>NZ_CP108106.1:0-2400000 GCF_041435195.1 Streptomyces sp. NBC_00224 | reverse complement strand
GGTGTGGTGGGCCGGCGCGTGGAGCGGTCAGCCCGCTACGACGAGACCGACGACCTCGTCGTCCGAGAACCAGACGCGTACGTCGGGCCGTCCCCCGGTGAAGGCGGCGTGCACCGCGCGGCGCAGCTCCGGCGCCGGGTCGTTGAGGTTGCGCCACGCCCCGGCGACGAACAGCCGGAGCCTCGGCGGGAGTTCAGGGGGGTACGGGAGGAGCTCGTCCCAGTACCGCTCGGCCTGGCCGGTGCCGACCGTCGAGGGCATGAGCCGGGTCACCGCGGCCCTGACGTCGGGCCGGCTGCCGATGCGCTGGGAGGCGGGCCGCCCGGGCGCGTCCTGCTGCGGCGAGCCGGTCGTCCGCAGGATCTCGCGGGCCCGCTCGGGGGTCATCGGCGCGAGGTCCGCCGCCTTCAGGATCCCCTGGAGGCAGACGAGGGCGCCGGTCACCACGGGCGCCGCGGCGGAGGTGCCGGAGAACGCGTCGGTGTACCAGGCGATCTCCTCGGCGCCGCCCTGGAGTTCACCCTCCCGGTCCCAGAACCCGCCGGTCGTGGTGGCCTCCCGGCCCCAGCCCTGGGCGTCGAGCCGCGCCCCGTAGTTGGAGAAGGCGAGCCGTGAGCGGTCCGGGCCGTGGTCGCGCCCGTGGGTGCCGGGCGGCGGGGCGCCCGCGCCGACCAGGACCGCGCCGGAGGACGGGTTGGCCGGGTTGAAGGGATTGCGCCAGGTCCGGGGGAACCGCTCGGGCCGACGCTCGTACAGCCCGTCGTCCAGGCTCTCCCCGCCGTTGCCCGCGGCCGCGACCACCAGGACGCCCCTGGCCGTCGCCCGCCGGATCGCGGCGAAGTCGTCCGGCCACCACTCAAGGGGGAGGAAACCGGCCTGGTCGTCGCGGTGTTCATAGGCGAACCGGGGTCCCGGCCGGTGCAGTGCGACCAGTACGACGTCGCCGGGCGCCAGCCGTTCGGCGGCGGCGTGGATCGCCGCGGCCGTGCCGATGGAGGCGTAGGAGGCCGCCGCCGTGACCGCCTCCGGGGCGATCCCGGTGATGCCCTTGTCGTCGCGGTCGCCGCCGATCACTCCGAGGACCGCGGTGCCGTGGTTGCGCCACGCCAGGTCCTGGACCGGGGTGCCGACGACGATCCCGGCGAGCTTGTCCGCCAGGTCCTCGTGGCCCAGCTGCCAGGCGCCCTCGACGTCGACGACGGTGACGCCCCGGCCGGAGCCGCCGGGCCGCTGCCAGGCCCAGTACGCGTCGACACCCTCGGGCGCGGCTCGTAAGTAGCCCTGGCGGCCGGTGAAGTCGGGGGTGACGGGCGTGCCCTCCTTGAGCCGCCGCACCGCCTCGTCGTCGGGACCGGCGTGGTCGGCCGGGACGGCGCCCGGCTTCACATAGGCGGTCTCGATCCCCGGCAGCGCGGCCAGCCGGGCGGCGATCTCCTCGGCCCGGTCCGCCCCGCCGCGTACGCGGCGGAAGAGCGACAGGTCGGGCGGCGCGCCCCGGCCGAAGAGCGGTTCGAGTGCCAGTTGTTGGTCGCCGAGGAACATGGTGAGCGCCGTGGTGTCCGCTCCTGGGTCCGAGCCGGTGACGACGATCAGCTCCGGCTCGGCGCCTTGGTAGGTGAATCCAGCTCCATCGGGTCCGGGGCCCGCCGTTCCGGGGCCCTGGCCCGGGAGTGCCTGGTCGGTCATGGCCGCTCCCGCTCCCATCTGATGCCGTTATCGGATCGGGTTCGCGCGCGTCCGTACCCGGCACACCCTGCTACCAGGATGCCGACTCGTCCACCCCGTACGGCCAATTGGGTTTGGAATAAAGGCGGGTTGGGCAACATGTGCAATTCGGGCCGTGTCAGGGGCGCGGGACTGTGACATGTGCGGCTCCGCCGCGATGGGGGTCCCCCCTGTTCGAGCGAAGCCGCGAACTTGGGGGGAGCGGCCAGCCACAGCCGGCCCGCGGTCACGTCACCACGCTTCCAGGCGACGCGCTCAGTCCTCCGAGGACTCCGAGCCCGAGCCTTCGCCAGGCTCATCCGGCTCCTCACGCGCCGGCTTCGGCGGCCGAGTCCGCCCGCTGCTCGTGTCGCGCAGATACGACGTGGACTCGCCCCCGTCCGTGATGTGGCCGCCGGGCGCGCCCGGTCCACCGTCGCGGCGGCGCAGATACCGCTCGAACTCGCGGGCGATCGCCTCGCCGGACGCCTCGGGCAGGTCCGCGGTGTCCCGCGCCTCCTCCAGCGTCTGGACGTACTCGGCCACTTCGCTGTCCTCGGCCGCCAACTGGTCCACCCCGAGCTGCCACGCCCGGGCGTCCTCGGCCAGCTCGCCCAGCGGGATGCGCAGGTCGATGAGGTCTTCGAGGCGGTTGAGCAGGGCGAGCGTGGCCTTGGGGTTCGGCGGCTGCGACACATAGTGGGGCACCGCCGCCCAGAGGCTGACCGCCGGGACGCCCGCGTGGGTGCACGCCTCCTGGAGGATGCCGACGATGCCGGTCGGGCCCTCGTACCGGGTCTCCTCCAGGTCCATCGTGCGGGCCAGGTCGGGGTCGGAGGTGACCCCGCTGACCGGCACCGGGCGGGTGTGCGGGGTGTCCCCGAGCAGCGCGCCCAGGATCACCACCATCTCCACGCCCAGCTCGTGCGCGAAGCCGAGGATCTCGTTGCAGAACGAGCGCCAGCGCATCGACGGTTCGATCCCGCGCACCAGGACCAGATCGCGCGGCTTGTCGCCGCCGACCCGGACGACGGAGAGCCGGGTGGTGGGCCAGGTGATCCTGCGGACCCCGCCCTCCAGGAACACGGTCGGCCGGTTGACCTGGAAGTCGTAGTAGTCCTCAGCGTCGAGCGCGGCGAAGACCTCGCCCTTCCACTCGCGCTCCAGGTGAGCGACGGCTGAGGAGGCGGAGTCGCCCGCGTCGTTCCAGCCCTCGAACGCGGCGATCATGACCGGGTCGACCAGCTCGGGAACTCCCTCCAGCTCGATCACCCAGTGCCTCCCTCCGAAGTTCTCTTGCATACGCCCCAACCTTACGGCTTCAGCACTACCCCGCCGCAGCCCCCGTGCACGGCACCGTCCCCGCCGGAGTGATCCCCGCATGAACGGGCAGCAGCCGGGGCAGAGCGTGATCTCTCTCGTGATTCATCCGAGCTGTGCGAGGAAATTTCCGCCCTGTTTCTGTCGCGCCCCTGGACTGTCCCGCCCGTCCGGCGCTATACATCCGGAATACATCGGATGACCGTGAGAGGTCGGATGTTCGAGCAGAAGTTCGTCGCAAGAGTTCTTCAGACAGGACTCAGCCACAGGGGGCGTGCATGAGGCCGAGTGTCACCGGGTTCGACGTATACGACATCCGCTTCCCCACCTCCGAGCAGCTCGACGGCTCGGACGCGATGAACCCCGACCCGGACTACTCGGCCGCCTATGTGGTGCTGCGCACCGACGGCCCGGCCCGCACCGAGGGCCACGGTCTCGTCTTCACCATCGGCCGCGGCAACGATGTCACCGCCGCCGCCATCGAGGCGCTGCGGCCGTACGTGGTGGGCCGTCCGGCGCCGAGAAGCGCCGCCGATCTCGCGGCCCTCCACCACGACCTCACCCATGACTCGCAGTTGCGCTGGCTCGGCCCGGAGAAGGGCGTCACGCACATGGCGGCCGGCGCGGTCGTCAACGCGGCCTGGGACCTGGCCGCGACCGCCGCCGGGCTGCCCGTCTGGGAGTTCCTGGCCGCGATGACCCCCGAGGAGCTGGTCTCCCTCGTCGACTTCCGCTACCTCACCGACGTACTGACCCGCGAGGAGGCTCTCGCCCTGCTGCGGGCCGCCGAACCGGGCCGCGCCGAGCGGGCCCGGCTGCTGCGCGCCGAGGGCTATCCCGCCTACACCACCTCGCCCGGCTGGCTCGGCTACGACGACGACAAGCTGGTCCGGCTCGCCAAGGAGGCGGTCGCGGACGGCTTCGCGCAGATCAAGCTGAAGGTCGGCGCCGACCTCGACGACGACGTACGGCGGCTGCGGCTGGCCCGCGCGGCGGTCGGCCCCGGCATCCGCATCGCCGTCGACGCCAACCAGCGCTGGGACGTGCCGGACGCGCTGCGCTGGATGGCCGCGCTCGCCCCGTACGCCCCGCACTGGATCGAGGAGCCGACCAGCCCCGACGACATCCTCGGCCACGCCGCCGTACGCGCCGGGCAGCCGGTGAAGGTGGCCACCGGCGAACACGTCGCCAACCGGGTCGTGTTCAAGCAGCTCCTCCAGGCCGGCGCGGTCGACTTCGTGCAGATCGACGCGGCGAGGGTCTCCGGCGTCAACGAGAACCTGGCGATCCTGCTGCTCGCCGCCAAGTACGGCGTCCCCGTCTGCCCGCACGCGGGCGGCGTGGGCCTGTGCGAACTCGTCCAGCATCTGGCGATGTTCGACTACGTGGCGGTCTCCGGCACCCGCGAGGACCGCGTCATCGAGTACGTCGACCACCTCCACGAGCACTTCATCCACCCGGCCGTCATCGAGGGCGGCCGCTACCGCGCACCGCGCGCCCCGGGCTTCTCGGCCCGGATGCGCCCCGAGTCGATCGCCGCCTACCGCTACCCGGACGGACCGCAGTGGCGGGCCCGCCGCCCGGCCCAGGAGGTCATCTCATGAGCACCCCGCGGGAGTTCACCGCATCCGAGGCCGCATCCGAGGCCGCACCCCGGGACTTCGCCGGGATGGCCGCGCTGGTCACCGGCGGCGCCTCCGGGATCGGCGCGGCCACCGCCGGGCTGCTCGTCGCCCGGGGAGCCCGCGTCGCCGTGCTCGACCGGGACGTCGAGGGCGCCCCGCACGGCACCCTCGCCCTGGAGGCCGACGTCACCGACGACGCGGGCGTACGGGAGGCGGTGGCCCGGGCCGCGCGCGAGTTCGGCGCCCTGCACACGCTCGTCTCCAACGCCGGGACCGGCGCCACCGGCACCGTCGAGGACAACGACGACGCCGAGTGGCACCGGGTCCTCGACGTCAACGTCCTCGGCATGGTCCGGGTCGCCCGCCACGCGCTGCCGCATCTGCGGCGCGCCGCCCAGGAGCGGCCCGGCCACGTCTCCGTCACCCACACCTGCTCGATCGCCGCCACCGCGGGCCTGCCGCAACGCGCCCTGTACAGCGCCGCCAAGGGCGCCGTGCTCTCCCTCACCCTCGCCATGGCCGCCGACCACGTGGCCGAGGGGGTCCGGGTGAACTGCGTCAACCCGGGCACGGCGGACACCCCTTGGGTCGCCCGGCTGCTCGCCGGGGCCGAGGACCCGGAGGCCGAGCGGGCCGCGCTGCGGGCCCGCCAGCCCATGGGGCGGCTTGTCACCGCCGACGAGGTGGGCGCCGCCATCGCGTATCTGGCGAGCCCGGCCGCCTCCTGCGTCACCGGTACCGCCCTGGCCGTCGACGGCGGCATGCAGGGTCTGCGCCCGCGCCCCACCATCTGAGCCGCGAACCGCGAAGGACATCACCATGAGAGTGCGTACGACAACTGCCGCCGTCTGCTGTGTACTTCTGGCGGCCGGGGCGCTGGCGGGCTGCAACCGCGACTCCGGCGGCGGCACCGGGGACAAGAAGGTCGGTATCGACCTGCCGCGCAGCGACAGCGACTTCTGGAACTCCTACCAGCAGTACATCCAGAAGGGCACCAAGGCGGGCGAGGTCTCCGCGCTGCCGCTCACCAACTCGCAGAACGACATCGGCAAGCTCGTCGCCAACGTCACCGCCTTCATGGACCGGGGCGCCAAGGCCGTGATCATGGCCCCGCAGGACACCGGCGCGGTCGCCTCGACCCTGGAGGCCCTGCACAGCAGGAAGATCCCGGTCGTCAGTGTCGACACCCGCCCCGACAAGGGCGACGTCTACATGGTCGTACGGGCCGACAACAAGGCGTACGGCGAGAAGGCCTGCACGTTCCTCGGCGGGCAGCTGAAGGGGAAGGGCAAGGTCGCCGAGTTCCAGGGCGATCTGTCCTCCATCAACGGCCGCGACCGGTCCCAGGCGTTCAAGGCCTGCATGGCCAAGGACTACCCCGGCATCCAGGTCTTCGAGCTGGCCACCGACTGGAAGGGCGACGTCGCCTCCGCCAAGCTCCAGTCGACCCTCGCCGCCCACCCCGACCTGAACGGCATCTACCTGCAGGCGGGCGGCGTCTTCCTCCAGCCCACCCTCGCCCTCCTGGAGCAGAAGCACCTGCTGAAGCCGCCGGGCGGCCCCGGCCACATCACCATCGTCTCCAACGACGGCATCCCCGAGGAGCTCGACGCCATCAAGGCCGGGAAGATCGACGCCACCGTCTCCCAGCCCGCCGACCTCTATGCCAAGTACGCGCTGTACTACGCGAAGGCGGCCCTGGACGGAAAGACCTTCAAGGAGGGCCCGACCGACCACGGCTCCACCATCGTCAAGATCCCCGGCGGCTACGAGGACCAGCTCCCGGCGCCCCTGGTGACCCGGGCCAACGCCGGTGACCCGGCGCTGTGGGCCAACCAGCTCCAGAAGAAGGGCTGACCGTGAGCGCCGAGCCCGCCCTGGAGGCCCGGGGGATCGTCAAGCGCTTCGGGCCGACCCTGGCGCTCGACTCGGTCGCGCTGACCGTGCGGCCCGGCGAGTCCCACGCGCTCGTCGGCCGCAACGGCGCGGGCAAGTCCACGCTGGTCGGCGTGGTCACCGGACTGCACCGGCAGGACGCCGGCACGGTGGCGTTCGGCGGGGCGCCCGCGCCCGCCTTCGGCGACAGGGCGGCCTGGCAGTCCAAGGTGGCGTGCGTCTACCAGCGGTCCATGGTCGTCCCGGACCTCACCGTCGCCGAGAACCTCTTCCTGAACCGGTTCGAGGGCGGCCCGATCCGCTGGGGGCGGCTGCGGCGGCGCGCGGCGGACCTGCTCGCCGGGTACGGGGTGAACGTCGACCCGGACGCACGGGCCCGTGAACTGACCGTGGAGCAGCGCCAGTTCGTGGAGATCGCCCGCGCCCTCTCCTTCGGCGCCCGCCTGATCGTCCTGGACGAGCCGACCGCCCAGCTGGACGCGCGCGGCATCGAGCGCCTGTTCACCAAGCTGCGCGAGCTCCAGGCCCAGGGAGTGGCGTTCCTCTTCATCTCGCACCACCTCCAGGAGGTGTACGAGCTGTGCACCGCCGTCACCGTCTACCGCGACGCCCGCCATGTGCTCACCGCGCCGGTGGCCGAGCTGGCCAAGGACGACCTGGTGGCGGCGATGACCGGCGAGGCGGGCGGCGGAGCCTCCTGGCACGCGGGCGCCCGTGCGGTGCGCGAGGACGCGGCCGCGGTCCTGACGGCCGAAGGGCTCGCCCTGGACGGCGAGTTCGAGCCGGTCGACCTCGCCGTGCGCCCCGGCGAGGTGCTGGGCCTCGCGGGGGCCGCGGCCAGCGGGAACACCGCGCTCGGCGAGACCCTGGCCGGGATGCGCCGGGCGAGCGCGGGGCGGATCGCGGTGCGCGGCCGGGCGGTGAGGCCGGGCAGCGTGCCGCACGCGCTCGACGCGGGCATCGGCTACATCCCCGAGGACCGGCACCGCCAGGGCCTGGTGCCCCAGCGCTCGGTCGCGGAGAACGCCACGCTCACGGTCACCGACCAGCTCGGGCCGTGGGGGACCGTACTGCCCTCCCGTACGAGGGAGTTCGCCCGGTCGATGATCGCCTCGCTCGACATCAAGACCCGGGGGCCGGGGCAGCCGGTGTCCGGGCTCTCCGGCGGCAACCAGCAGAAGGTCGTGGTGGCGCGGGCGCTGGCCAGAAGGCCGGTGGCGCTGGTCGCGGTGCGCCCCACGGCCGGGGTCGACGTGAAGTCCAAGGAGGCGCTGCTCGCGGTGGTGCGACGGGTCGCCGACGAGGGGAACGCCGCCGTGATCGTCTCCGACGAGCTGGACGACCTGCGGGTGTGCGACCGGGTGCTCGCACTGTTCCACGGGCGGGTCGTCGCCGAATACGACAGCGGGTGGACCGACCGGGAACTGGTCGCCGCCATGGAAGGTGTGGGGGAGCGGCCATGACCGAGACGGTGACCACGGCGCCCGCCGAGCTGACGGGCGCGGGCGCGCGGCGGCGGCTCGCGCATGTGCGCTGGAGCGACTTCTCGCTGGTCCCGGTGATCCTGGTGCTGATGGTGATCGGCTTCATCGTGTCGCCGGTCTTCCTCACCTCGGACAACCTGATCAGCGTGATCCAGCAGTCCTCCGAGCTGAGCCTGCTGGTGCTCGGCCAGGCGCTGATCCTCATCTGCGGCCGGATGGACCTCTCCCTGGAGTCCACGATCGGCATCGCGCCGGTGATCGCGATGTGGCTGGTGCTGCCGTCCGAGGGCGGCCGGTTCGCCGGGCTCGGTCTGCTGCCCTCCTGGACGGCGATCCCGCTCTGCCTCCTGGTGGGCGTGGCGATCGGCACGGTCAACGGCTTCCTGATGCTCAAGCTGAACGTCAACGGGTTCATCGCCACCCTGGGCATGCTGACGATGCTGCGCGGCCTCCACGTCGGCATCACCGAGGGCAAGTCGATCACCGAGGTGCCGGAGTCCTTCCGCTACCTCGGCAAGACCGACTGGCTGGGCGCCCCGGCCGCCGTCTGGATCTGTCTGACCCTCTTCGCCGTCGGCGGCGCCGCGCTCGCCTGGCTGCGCCACGGGCGGGCGCTGTACGCGATCGGGGGCAACCCGGAGGCGGCGCGGGCGGCCGGGATCCGGGTGGACCGGATCACCTGGGCGGTCCTGGCGATCGGCGGCCTGCTCGCCGCGTTCGCGGGGATCCTCTACACCGGCCACTACGGCTCGGTGGCCGCGACCCAGGGCAACGGCTGGATCTTCCAGGTGTTCGCGGCGGCGGTGATCGGCGGGATCAGTCTGAAGGGCGGCCGGGGCACGCTGTTCGGCGCGCTCACGGGTGTGCTGACGCTGCAACTGGTGGTCAACGTCATGACCCTGGGCGGGGTCCCGGCGCTGTGGAACCAGTTCCTGAACGGGGCGATCATCATCGTCGCGCTGGTGATCTCGCGCTTCGCGAGCGGGGAGAAGCAGGACTGATGTTCGTCTGCGGGCCGTCTGTGGCTGGTCGCGCAGTTCCCCGCGCCCCTGGGTAGTCCGGGGCGTCCAGAACGTCGCCTACAGGGTCGACCTGAGCCACTGCTCCACGCTGGCGATGTGGACCGTCGCCCAGGACCGCGCCGCCTCCGCGTCCCGGTCGCGCAGGGCCGCGAGGATGGCGCGGTGTTCGTGGAGGGTGCGGGCCACCGCGTCCTCCTGGGTCAGGCCGCGCCACACCCGGGCCCGGGTGGTGGGGCCCGAGAGGCCGTCCAGGAGGGAGCAGAGCACCGAGTTCCCGGCGCTCTGCACGATCCCCCGGTGGAACTCCAGGTCGCAGGCGACCAGCTCCTCCACCGACGGGTCAGGCCCCAGCGCGTCCAACTGGGCCGCCAGCGCGTCCAGTTCCGCGTCCTCGATCCGGGACGCCGCCATCGCCGTCGCCGCCGGCTCCAGGATCCGCCGCACCGCCAGGAACTCCAGGACCGTGTCGTCCCGGTGGAAGTCCACGACGAAGCTCATCGCCTCCAGCAGCAGCTGGGGGTCCAGGCTGGTGACGTACGTACCGTCGCCCTGGCGCACATCCAGGATGCGGATCAGGGAGAGCGCGCGGACCGCCTCGCGCAGCGAGTTCCTGGACAGGCCGAGCTCGGCGGCGAGTTCGCTCTCCTTGGGCAGCCGGTCGCCCGGGCGCAGCGCACCGGAGACGATCATTTCCTTGATCTTCTCGATGGCCTCGTCGGTGACTGCCATGGGGCGACCTCCATACAGGGGCATACATCCGATGAATCGGTCCCCATTATGCGTCCCAGCGCCGCGTCGGCGCCTCCCGCATGCGAAAGGGGCGGCTCCCCCCGTGGGAACCGCCCCTTCCGGCGCTGACTGGCCGGACTAACTATACGTCAGTTCTTCTTGCCGAGCAGGTCGTCGACCTTGCCGCGGATCTCGTCCGTGGCAAGGCCCCGGATCGTGAGCGTGGTGCGGCGGCGCAGCACGTCGTCGGCCGTCTCGGCCCACTCGTGGTCGCGCGCGTAGACGACCTGTGCCCAGATCTCCGGCGCGTCCGGGTGGATCCGCTCGGCCAGCGCCGCGTCCTCGTTGGCCAGGCGCGCGATGTCGAAGGAGAGCGAGCCGTAGTGCGTGGCGAGGTGCCTGGCGGTGTCGGCCGCCATGCGCGGGCCGGGCGCCGGGCCGTCCACCATCAGGCGGTGGGCGACGGCGCGCGGGTTCGCTATGCCGGGCAGCGGCAGCTTGCCGGGGAGCGAGGAGATCGGCTCGAAGTCGTCACCGAGCGGACGTCCCGGAAGCTGCTCCAGCTTCTGCATCACCGTACGGCCGATGTGGCGGAAGGTCGTCCACTTGCCGCCGGCCACCGACAGCATGCCGCCGCGGCCCTCGGTGACGACCGTCTCGCGCTTGGCCTTGGAGGTGTCGCCGGGACCGCCCGGCAGCACCCGCAGACCCGCGAAGGAGTACGTGATCAGATCGCGCGACAGCTGCTGGTCGCGGATGGAGAACGCGGCCTCGTCGAGGATCTGGGCGGTGTCCTTCTCGGTGACCGCGACGTCCGCCGGGTCGCCCTCGAACTCCTCGTCCGTGGTGCCGAGCAGGAGCATGTCCTCCCACGGCAGGGCGAAGGTGATGCGGTACTTGTCGATCGGGGTCGCCAGCGCCGCCTTCCAGGGGGAGGTGCGCTTGAGGACCAGGTGCGCGCCCTTGGACAGCCGGATGGAGGGGGCCGCGTCCGCGTCCTCCATCTTGCGCAGGTGGTCGACCCACGGGCCGGTCGCGTTGAGCACCAGGCGGGCGTTGACGCCGAACTCGTCGCCGGAGAGCCGGTCGCGCAGATCGGCGCCGGTGACCCGGCCCTTGGTGAAGCGCAGCCCGGTGACCTCGGCGTGGTTGAGCACGGCCGCGCCCGCGTCCACGGCGGCGCGGACCGTCATCAGGGCCATGCGCGCGTCGTTCATCTGGTCGTCGCCGTACACGGCCACGGCCTTCAGGTTGTCCGTGCGCAGCTCCGGCACGTCCTGCGCGGCCTTGGAGGGCGACAGCAGGTGGCCGACGCCGTCACCGAACGCGGACAGCGCCGAGTAGGCGAAGACGCCCGCGCCGAGCTTGGCCGCGCCGTGCGGGCCGCCCTTGTAGACGGGCAGGTAGAAGGTGAGCGGGTTGGCGAGGTGCGGTGCCACCTGACGCGACACCGCACGCCGCTCGAAGTGGTTCTCGGCCACCAGCTTCACCGCACCGGTCTGCAGGTAGCGCAGACCGCCGTGGAGGAGCTTGGAGGAGGCCGAGGAGGTGGCGCCGGCGAAGTCGCCGGCGTCCACCAGGGCCACCCGCAGCCCGGACTGCGCGGCGTGCCAGGCGGTGGAGATGCCCAGGATGCCGCCGCCGATCACCAGGAGGTCGTACGTCGCCTTGGAAAGCTGCTCCCGAGTTTCGGCGCGGCTCGGGTGAGAGCCGGAGGCCGGGTGCGTCCCAAGGGCAGGGACGCTCTGCAGGGTGGTCATTTCGATTACTCCTCGTCCTCGATCCAGCCCATGGTCCGCTCGACGGCCTTGAGCCAGCTCTTGTACTCGCTGTCACGCTTGTCGGCGTCCATGCGAGGGGTCCATTCCGCCGCCCGGCGCCAGTTGGCGCGCAGCGCGTCGGTGTCCGGCCAGAAGCCGACGGCCAGACCGGCGGCGTAGGCGGCGCCGAGGCAGGTGGTCTCGGCGACCATCGGACGCACCACCGGCGCGTCCAGGAAGTCCGAGAGGGTCTGCATCAGCAGGTTGTTGGAGGTCATGCCGCCGTCGACCTTGAGCGCGGTCAGCTCGACGCCGGAGTCCTTCGTCATGGCGTCGGTGATCTCGCGGGTCTGCCAGGCGGTGGCCTCAAGCACGGCGCGCGCGATGTGCGCCTTGGTGACGTACCGGGTGAGACCGGCGATCACACCGCGGGCGTCGGAGCGCCAGTACGGGGCGAACAGACCGGAGAAGGCCGGCACGAAGTACGCGCCGCCGTTGTCCTCGACCGAGGACGCCAGGGTCTCGATCTCGGCGGCGGTCTTGATCATGCCCATCTGGTCGCGCATCCACTGGACGAGCGAGCCGGTGACGGCGATCGAGCCTTCGAGGGCGTAGACCGGCTTCTGGTCGCCGATCTGGTAGCCGACGGTGGTCAGCAGGCCGTTGTAGGAGTTGACGGGCTTGTCACCGGTGTTCATCAGCATGAAGGTGCCGGTGCCGTACGTCGACTTGGCCTCGCCCTCCGAGAAGCAGGTCTGGCCGAACAGGGCCGCCTGCTGGTCGCCGAGCGCGGAGGCGACCGGGATGCCGTCCAGGACGCCGCCCTTGGCGTGCCCGTACACCTCGGCGGAGGAGCGGATCTCGGGCAGCACGGCCGCCGGGATGTCCATGGACTGGAGGATCTTCTCGTCCCAGGCCATCTCGTGCAGGTTCATGAGCAGCGTGCGCGAGGCGTTGGTGACGTCCGTGACGTGCACACCGCCGTCGACGCCACCGGTCAGGTTCCAGATGACCCAGGAGTCCATGGTGCCGAAGAGGATGTCGCCGCGCTCGGCGCGCTCGCGCAGGCCCTCGACGTTGTCGAGCAGCCAGCGGACCTTGGGGCCGGCGAAGTACGACGCGAGCGGCAGGCCCGTCTCGCGGCGGAAGCGGTCCTGGCCGACGTTGCGGCCGAGCTCCCTGCAGAGCGCGTCGGTGCGGGTGTCCTGCCAGACGAGCGCGTTGTGCACGGGCTCGCCGGTGTTCTTGTCCCACAGCAGGGTGGTCTCGCGCTGGTTGGTGATGCCGATCGCCTTGACGTCGGCGGCGGTGATGCCCGCCTTGTCGACGGCGCCCGCCACGACTTCCTGGACGTTGGTCCAGATCTCGGCGGCGTCGTGCTCGACCCAGCCCGGCTTCGGGAAGATCTGCTCGTGCTCCTTCTGGTCGACCGAGACGATCCGGCCGTCCTTGTCGAAGACGATGCAGCGGGACGAGGTGGTGCCCTGGTCGATGGCCGCAATGAATGGCCCATGGCCATGGGAAGCGGTGCCGTGACCGTGCGAGGCGGTGGTGTGGGTGTCGCTCACGAGGTTCTCCTGGAGGTCTGAAGGTCTCTACAGCTCAACGGCTCAGGCGAAGGCGAGGTTGTACAGGCCGCCCGCGAGGGCGGCACCGGCCAGCGGGCCGACAACCGGCACCCAGGCGTACGCCCAGTCCGAACCGCCCTTGTTGGGCAGCGGCAGCAGCGAGTGCACGATGCGCGGACCCAGGTCGCGGAACGGGTTGATGGCGTAGCCCGTGGGGCCGCCGAGCGAGAGGCCGAGGCCGACGACGACCAGGGAGGTGATCAGGACACCGATGACGCCGAGGCCCTTGCCGTCGCCGTTGAGGCCCTGCGTGAGGATCGCGAGGACCAGCACGGCCGTACCGATGATCTCGGTGGTGAGGTTCTGTATCGCGTTGCGGATCTCGGGGCCGGTGGAGAAGATCCCGAGCACCGGGCCCGCGTTGGCGGCGCCGTTGTGCGGTCCCTCGACCGGCTTGTCGGCACTGTCGGCAGGCTTGCCGACGATCTCCGGATCGGTCAGGTGCGCCTGGAACTGGCCGTAGTAGGCCAGCCAGACCAGCGTGGCGCCGATCATCGCGCCGAGCAGCTGTCCCGCGAGGTAGACGGGCACGTCGCTCCACTCGGTGCCGCCCTCGATGGCGAGGCCGAGCGTCACCGCCGGATTGAGGTGCGCACCCGAGAGCGGGGCGGAGATGTAAGCGCCGGTGAGCACCGCGAAACCCCACCCGAAGGTGATGGCGAGCCAGCCCGCATTGCGTGCCTTGGAGCTCTTCAGTGTGACGGCGGCGCACACGCCACCGCCCAGCAGGATGAGAACGGCGGTACCGATGATCTCGCCGGTGAAGATGTCGGAGCTGGACACCCGCGACTCCTTTGTCCTTCGTCCAGGGGAAGGCGAACCCCGGGTTGCTCCGGAAGTCCGCGCCCTCACGTCGAGGGCTTGACGGCCCTTGGCGTTGTCACACTCTAACTCGTATTGCCGTTAGGTGTTCGACAATGCCGACCGATGAACGGCAGTGTTGCTCTGGCGTTAAGTCGACGTCAAGGGTTCTGTGGCCGGTATCCCGATCGTTACCAGCAGGTATCTTTCGGCCACATTGATCGAAAACTTCCAGCCAGGATCGGAAACGATCAGAACGGGGCGGGAAGTGGCTGGTCAGGCCCGCGCGAAGGGCGGGCGGCCGGGCCGCGAGGGGCCAGGGGGCAGGCCGTGAAAAACCCGCGGCCGGGTCAGAAGCGGCCGGCGCCCAGATCGCGCGAGACCGAGCGGGCGCAGTCGCGCACCGCCGCCACCAGCTCGGAGCGGACCTCGCCGTCCTTGCAGACGCGCTCCACGGCCCCGGTCACCCCCACCGCGCCCACCGGCATCCGGCGCCGGTCGAAGATCGGCGCGGCCACCGAGGCCACCCCGTCCCAGGTCTCCTCCATGTCGCTCGCCCAGCCGCGCGCCCGCGCCAGGTCGAGCAGCTCCTCGAAGCCGTCGCCCGTGGTCACCGTGCGGGGCGTGAACGCGGTCCGCTCGCCGTCCACCGCCTCGGTGTGCGCCACCGGGTCGAACGCCGACAGGACCTTGCCGAGCGCGGTGGAGTGCAGTGGCTGCATCGCCCCGACCTCCAGCACCTGACGGCTGTCGTCGGGCCGGAAGACGTGGTGCATGATCAGCACGCCCTGCTGGTGCAGGACGCCCACGTACACGCTCTCTCCGCTGGAGCGCGCCAGGTCGTCCGTCCACACCAGGGCGCGCGCCCGCAGCTCGTGGACGTCCAGATAGCTGTTGCCCAGGCGCAGCAGCTCCGCGCCGAGCTGGTAGCGGCCGGAGGCCGGGTCCTGCTCGACGAACCCCTCCGCCTGGAGGGTGCGCAGGATGCCGTGCGCGGTGCCCTTCGCCAGGCCGAGCGCGGAGGCCACCTCGGACAGGCCGAGCCGCCGCTCGCCGCCCGCGAGCAGCCGCAGCATGGCGGCCGCCCGTTCGAGCGACTGGATGTTCCGCGCCATCGCGCTTCCTCCCACTTCGGAACGTTGAGTTCGACAATGCTGAACAGTATCGGCCGTTGTCGACCTCGTGTCACCGTGATGGACGGTCCCCGCCACCATCCGGCCAGTTCAGATGACAGACCCACCGGGGCCATCCGGCCGTCACCCGGGCGGCCCGCCTCGCAGTCCGCCCCGTGGGACACCTGTGCCCACCCGCCCCGCTCCCGGTTACCCTGACCGGGTGCGGCCTCCCCTCGGACGCCGCAAAGCCGACAGCCGTCGCACTCCAGGGAGCAGATCCATGGCCTCGTTGCCTACCCCTTCCGCTGACAGCCGGACCCGCGCAGACGCGCTCCGCGAAGCGCTCGCCACCCGCGTGGTGGTGGCCGACGGAGCCATGGGCACCATGCTCCAGGCGCAGGACCCCACCCTGGAGGACTTCCAGGACCTTGAGGGCTGCAACGAGATCCTCAACGTCACCCGGCCCGACATCGTGCGCTCGGTGCACCAGGAGTACTTCGCGGTCGGCGTCGACTGCGTCGAGACCAACACCTTCGGCGCGAACTTCTCCGCGCTCGGTGAGTACGACATCCCCGAGCGCGTGTACGAGCTGTCCGAGTCGGGTGCCCGGATCGCCCGCGAGGTCGCCGACGAGTTCACCGCCTCGACCGGACAGCAGCGCTGGGTGCTCGGTTCCATGGGCCCCGGCACCAAGCTCCCCACCCTCGGCCACGCCCCGTACACCCTGCTGCGCGACGCCTACCAGCAGAACGCCGAGGGCATGCTCGCCGGCGGCGCCGACGCGCTCCTGGTGGAGACCACCCAGGACCTGCTCCAGACCAAGGCCGCCATCCTCGGCGCCCAGCGCGCCCTGGACGTGGCCGGCTACCGGGTCCCGATCATCTGCTCGGTCACCGTCGAGACCACCGGCACCATGCTGCTCGGCTCCGAGATCGGCGCCGCGCTCACCGCCCTTGAGCCGCTGGGCATCGACATGATCGGCCTCAACTGCGCCACCGGCCCCGCCGAGATGAGCGAGCACCTGCGCTACCTCGCCCGCAACTCCCGGGTGCCGCTGTCCTGCATGCCCAACGCCGGACTGCCCGTCCTCGGCAAGGACGGCGCGCACTACCCGCTCTCCGCGCCGGAACTCGCCGACGCCCAGGAGACGTTCGTCCGCGAGTACGGCCTCTCGCTGGTCGGCGGCTGCTGCGGCACCACGCCCGAGCACCTGCGCCAGGTCGTCGAGCGGGTCCGCGGCCTCGCCCCCACCGAGCGCCACCCGCGCCCCGAGCCCGGCGCCGCCTCGCTCTATCAGACCGTGCCGTTCCGCCAGGACACCTCGTACATGGCGATCGGCGAGCGCACCAACGCCAACGGGTCCAAGAAGTTCCGCGATGCCATGCTGGAGGGCCGCTGGGACGACTGCGTGGAGATGGCCCGCGACCAGATCCGCGAGGGCGCCCACATGCTCGACCTCTGCGTCGACTACGTGGGCCGCGACGGCGTCGCCGACATGGAGGAGCTCGCCGGCCGCTTCGCCACCGCCTCCACCCTGCCGATCGTCCTCGACTCCACCGAGGTGAACGTCCTCCAGGCCGGTCTGGAGAAGCTCGGCGGGCGCGCGGTCATCAACTCCGTCAACTACGAGGACGGCGACGGGCCCGAGTCGCGGTTCGCCAAGGTCACCGAGCTGGCCGTGGAGCATGGCGCGGCGCTGATCGCGCTCACCATCGACGAGGAGGGCCAGGCCCGTACCGTCGAGCACAAGGTCGCCATCGCGGAGCGGCTCATCGACGACCTCACCGGCAACTGGGGCGTGCACGAGTCCGACATCCTCATCGACGCGCTGACCTTCACCATCTGCACCGGCCAGGAGGAGTCCCGCAAGGACGGCATCGCCACCATCGAGGCGATCCGCGAGCTCAAGCGCCGCCGCCCGGACGTCCAGACCACCCTCGGCCTGTCCAACATCTCCTTCGGCCTCAACCCGGCCGCCCGTGTCGTACTGAACTCCGTCTTCCTGGACGAGTGCGTCAAGGCGGGCCTCGACTCCGCGATCGTGCACGCCTCCAAGATCCTGCCGATCGCGCGTCTGGAGGAGGAGCAGGTCAAGGTCGCCCTCGACCTCGTCTACGACCGCCGACGCCCCCAGCAGGGGGACGAACCGGCTTATGACCCGCTGCAGCGGCTCATGGAGCTCTTCGAGGGCGTCAGCACCAAGTCGATGAAGGCGGGCAAGGCCGAGGAGCTCCTCGCGCTGCCGCTGGACGAGCGCCTCCAGCGCCGGATCATCGACGGCGAGAAGAACGGCCTGGCCGCCGACCTCGACGAGGCGCTGCTCACCCGCCCCGCCCTCGACATCGTCAACGACACCCTCCTGGAGGGCATGAAGGTCGTCGGCGAGCTCTTCGGCTCCGGCCAGATGCAGCTGCCGTTCGTCCTCCAGTCCGCCGAGGTCATGAAGACGGCCGTGGCCCATCTGGAGCCGTACATGGAGAAGTCCGACGCGGAGGGCAAGGGCACCATCGTGCTCGCCACCGTGCGCGGCGACGTCCACGACATCGGCAAGAACCTCGTCGACATCATCCTCTCCAACAACGGCTACAACGTCGTCAACCTCGGCATCAAGCAGCCCGTCTCCGCGATCCTGGAGGCCGCCGAGGAGCACCGGGCCGATGTGATCGGCATGTCCGGCCTCCTGGTGAAGTCGACCGTGATCATGAAGGAGAACCTGCAGGAGCTCAACCAGCGCAAGATGGCCGCCGACTACCCGGTGATCCTCGGTGGCGCGGCCCTCACGCGCGCGTACGTCGAGCAGGACCTGCACGAGATCTACGAGGGTGAAGTCCGCTACGCCCGCGACGCGTTCGAGGGCCTGCGCCTGATGGACGCCCTGGTCGCGGTGAAGCGCGGCGTGCCCGGCGCGACCCTGCCCGAGCTCAAGCAGCGCCGGGTGCCCAAGCGCGTGGCGGCCCTGCCCGAGGAGAAGGAGCCCGAGGGCTCGGTCCGCTCGGACGTGGCCGTCGACAACCGCATCCCCGAGCCGCCGTTCTGGGGCACCCGGGTGATCAAGGGCATCGGCCTCAAGGAGTACGCCTCCTGGCTCGACGAGGGCGCGCTCTTCAAGGGCCAGTGGGGCCTCAAGCAGAACCGGGCCGGCGACGGGCCGAGCTACGAGGAGCTGGCGGAGACCGAGGGCCGCCCGCGGCTGCGCGGCTGGCTGGAGCAGCTGCACACCAGGAACCTGCTGGAGGCGGCCGTCGTCCACGGCTACTTCCCGTGCGTCTCCAAGGGCGACGACCTGATCATCCTCAACGAGGACGGCTCGGAGCGGACCCGCTTCACCTTCCCGCGCCAGCGCCGCGGCCGCCGGCTGTGCCTGGCGGACTTCTTCCGCCCGGAGGAGTCCGGCGAGACCGACGTGGTCGGGCTCCAGGTGGTCACGGTCGGCTCGAAGATCGGCGAGGCCACGGCCGAGCTGTTCGAGGCCAACTCCTACCGCGACTACCTCGAACTGCACGGTCTGTCCGTGCAGTTGGCGGAGGCCCTGGCCGAGTACTGGCACGCGCGCGTGCGCGGCGAGCTCGGCTTCGCCGGGGAGGACCCGTCCGACGTGGAGGACATGTTCGCCCTCAAGTACCGCGGCGCGCGCTTCTCGCTCGGCTACGGGGCCTGCCCCGACCTGGAGGACCGCGCCAAGATCGCCGAGCTGCTGCAGCCCGAGCGGATCGGCGTCCACCTCTCCGAGGAGTTCCAGCTCCACCCCGAGCAGTCCACGGACGCCATCGTCATCCACCACCCCGAGGCGAAGTACTTCAACGCCCGCTAGCGGGTCGCGGGGCGGCCGCGAGCTTTATCACGAGCGTTTCCCGCTGCCGAGACGTACACTTGTCGGTCCAGCGCAGGCCGGTTCCCACCCTGGGAACCGGCCTTCTCGTCCCTCCAGGAGGTGTGCCCGGATGACCACCACGGTTCCCGTGCCCGTTACCGGTACGGCCGAAGGATCGGCCCTCGAAGCCGTCTTCCTGGACATGGACGGCACGCTGGTCGACACCGAGGGGTTCTGGTGGGACGCCGAGGTGGAGGTCTTCGCCGCGCTCGGCCACCCTCTCCACGAAAGCTGGCGCGATGTCGTGGTGGGCGGGCCCATGACCCGCAGCGCCGGGTTCCTCATCGAGGCGACGGGCGCCGACATCACCGTCCCCGAGCTCACGGTGCTGCTCAACGACCGCTTCGAGGCGCGCATCAGCCGCGGGGTCCCGCTGATGCCGGGAGCCGCCCGGCTGCTCGGCGAGCTCGCCGAGCACTCGGTGCCGACCGCCCTGGTCTCGGCCTCGCACCGGCGGATCATCGACCGGGTCCTGCACTCGCTGGGCGCGCGCAACTTCGCTCTCACCGTCGCCGGGGACGAGGTCGGCCGCACCAAGCCGCACCCCGATCCGTATCTGTTCGCCGCCTCCGGGCTCGGCGCGGACCCCACCAGATGCGCGGTCGTCGAGGACACCGCGACCGGTGTGGCGGCCGCCGAGGCGGCCGGCTGCCGGGTGGTGGCGGTGCCGTCCGTCGCGCCCATCGAGCCCGCCTCGGGCCGGGTCGTCGTCGATTCCCTCGAACAAGTCGACCTGGCTTTTCTGCGGACCCTGATCACACGGATGAACTGATCCGTTCACACAGCGTGCCCCTTGAATGCGGCGCAAACTCATCGCATCCGGCCGTGCATTTTCCGTGACCTCGCAAGGGCTTCGCGGCACCGTCGCAACGGTGGAATTCACGACGCGTCAATGCATGTCAAGGGGGTGACGTTCGTCACCTGATCTGCCGTCAGTGACCGGCTTCAAGGGCATCTCGCGGCGCTCGGGAGGTGCCCTTGTGTCCTGTTTGGGTATCTCCTGTACGAAAGATTCCGCCGCCTCGATATCGGCGGGCCGCTATTTCCGGCCACTGCGTGGCGTGTGAATGGAGCAGGCCCAGTACGGGCTTTCCCGGCCCGCCCACTAATCTCGTCGCGAGAACTTCGCCGCACCCTCAACTGCCCCGGCACCCACCAAGCCGCCGGGCGCGCAGGTCCGATCGTACGTACCGGCCCGATCGCCCCCGCCCCGACCGGGCGGCCGCGGCGGAGTGATTCGTACACCGCTGTACCCCAGTGCCGGACACATAGGGAGAACGTCCAGGATGAACCGCAAGACTTTGGTGCTGCCGGCCGTAGTGGGCCTGCTCGCCCCCGTACTCGCCGCATGTGGCGGGGCAGGAAGTGGGGGCGGCGGCAAGGCCATCGTCGTGGGCACCACGGACCAGTTCGTGGTCACCAAGGACGCGCCCGCTCCCTTCGACCCGGCCTACGCGTACGACACCGGTGCCTGGAACGTGCTGCGCCAGACCGTGCAGATGCTCGTCCACGTCCCGCGCGGCGGCGGCGAGCCCGTCCCGGACGCGGCCTCCAGCTGCTCGTTCACCGACAAGGAGAACGAGAGCTACCGCTGCAAGCTGCGCAGCGGCATCAAGTTCGCCGACGGCTCCAAGCTGACCGCCGCCGACGTCCACTACTCCATCCAGCGCGTCCTGAACATCAAGGACGGCAACGGTCCCGTCGCGCTCCTTGAGAACATCGACACGATGGAGACCAAGGGCGACGACGAGATCGTCTTCCATCTGAAGACCCCGGACGCCACCTTCCCGTACAAGCTCGCGACGCCCGCCGCCGCGATCGTGCAGAAGGACAAGTACCGGCCGAAGGCGCTGCGCGGCGGCTTCGAGGTCGACGGCTCCGGCCCGTACACCCTCAAGGCCGAGTACGACGGCGACAAGGTCGTCAAGGCCGTCTTCAGCAAGAACCCCCATTACAAGGGGGACTTGAAGGTCAACAACGACAAGGTCGAGCTGCGCTCGTTCGCCGACGCCGATTCCATGGGCGCCGAGCTGGAGTCCGGCAAGATCGACCTGATGACGCGTTCCATGTCGCCGGACCAGATCCAGAAGTACTCGGTCACCCCGCCGAAGAACGTCAACCTGGTCGAGATGCCCGGCCTGGAAATCCGTTACCTGGGCTTCAACACCAACGACCCGTCGGTGAAGAACAAGGCCGTCCGCCAGGCGATGGCCGCCGTCGTCGACCGCGGCGCGCTGGCCTCCAAGGTGTACGGGGCGACCGCCGAGCCGCTCTACTCGCTCATCCCGACCTCGATCGCCGGGCACACCAACTCGTTCTTCAACAAGTACGGCGAGCCGAGCAAGCAGAAGGCCTCCGCCATTCTGAAGGCCGCGAATGTGTCCACCCCGGTGAAGCTCACGCTGAACTACACGAGCGACCACTACGGCCCGGGCACCGCCAAGGAGTTCTCGATCCTGCGGGACCAGCTGAACTCCACCGGCCTGTTCGCCACCACGCTCAAGGCGACCGACTGGCCCAAGTACCGCCCGGCCCAGAAGGCCGGCGAGTACGCCGTCTACGGCCTCGGCTGGTTCCCCGACTTCCCGGACCCGGACAACTACGTCGCGCCCTTCCTCGGCCGCGACAACTTCCTCAACTCGCCGTATTCCAACGTCGAGGTGCGCAACACCCTGATCCCGGAATCCCGCGTCGCGGCCGACCGCAACCAGGCCTCCAAGCCGTTCGAGAAGATCCAGGACATCGTCGCCAACGACGTCCCCGTACTGCCGCTGTGGCAGGGCAAGCAGTACGTCGCCGCCCGCAGCGAGATCACGGGCACCGAGTGGGCGCTCAACTCCTCCGCCGACCTCCAGCTCTGGGAGCTGGGCCGCGGCGTGAAGTAACGCAGGACCCGGCCGCGATATTCACGTGCCGGCAAGCAATTTCAGTGAGGCTGCGTCTCCCCGGGACAACCCGGACCCCAGCCGAACAACGACTGTGAGGCACTTGCACGTGAAGATACGGAACCGATGGCTGACGGCCCCGCTCGCCGCGGGGCTGGCAGCCGGTCTCCTCAGCGGCTGCGGCTCGGAGGACGGGTCCTCGTCCGGGAGCGGCGCGTCGGTGGTCATGGGAATGTCGGACGACATCCTGGCCACCGACCCGGCCTCCGGTTACGACCCGGGCTCCTGGCTGCTGTTCAACAACGTCTTCCAGTCGCTGCTCAGCTTCCCCAAGGGGAGCAC
Source organism: Streptomyces sp. NBC_00224 (assembly GCF_041435195.1). Classification (NCBI taxonomy): domain Bacteria; kingdom Bacillati; phylum Actinomycetota; class Actinomycetes; order Kitasatosporales; family Streptomycetaceae; genus Streptomyces; species Streptomyces sp. NBC_00224. The sequence goes on along the minus strand of NZ_CP108106.1, from coordinate 2,377,818 downwards.
CGCCCCGCAGCCCGAGGCGGCCGAGCGCTGCTCGTTCGACAAGGGCGGCTCCCAGGTCTTCCGCTGCACCCTGCGCTCCGGTCTGAAGTTCTCCAACGGCCACGCGCTGACCTCCGAGGACGTCAAGTTCTCGTTCCAGCGGGTACTGAAGATCAACGACGCCAACGGGCCCGCGCCGCTGCTCTCCACCCTGGGCAAGATCGACACCCCGAACGAGCAGACCGTCGTCTTCCACCTCAAGGTGCCGGACGCCACCTTCCCCAGCAAGATCGCCTCCGGTGCCGGCTCGATCGTCGACCACGAGACGTACCCGGCGGACAAGCTGCGCACCGACGGCAAGGCGGTCGGCTCGGGCGTCTACAAGCTGGACGCGTTCGGCGAGAAGCAGGCGAGCTTCTCGGTCAACTCCAGCTACAAGGGCAATGCCAAGGTCAAGAACTCCGGCATGACCATGAAGCTCTTCCACGGCCGGCAGAAGGACCTGGCGGACGCGCTGAAGAACGGCGACGTGGACCTCGCCTACCGCGGTCTCACCGCCAAGGACATCGCCGACCTCCAGGCCACCAGCGTGGTGGACAAGAAGGGCGTCAAGGTCGTCGAGGGCACCAGCGCCGAGGTCCAGCACCTGGTCTTCAACATGAACGACGCGGTCGCCGGCAAGCCCGCCGTCCGCAAGGCCATCGCCTACCTCGTCGACCGCGAGGCGCTGGTGCGCGACGTCTACAAGTCGACCGCGACGCCGCTCTATTCGATCGTCCCGTCCGGCATCACCGCGCACAGCACCTCGCTGTTCGACATGTACGGCGGCAGCCCGCAGCCCGCGAAGGCCAAGCAGGTCCTGCACAAGGCCGGCATCACCGGCAAGGTGAAGCTCACCCTGTGGTCCACGCCCATCCGCTACGGACCGGGCACCGACGACGAGATGCGGGCCATCGCCAAGCAGCTCAACGCGAGCGGGCTGTTCGACGCCGAGGTGCAGTCCGTCGAGTTCAAGCAGTACGAGAAGGACATCGCGGCCGGCAAGTACGGCGTGTACGTGAAGGGCTGGATCCCGGACTACCCGGACCCGGACAACTTCACCTCGCCGTTCTTCGGCAAGGACAACGTGCTGTCCAACCACTACGTGAACAAGGCGATCACCGACGAGATCATCCCGTCGACGGCCGCCACGGAAGACCGCTCGGCCACCGAGGCCGACTTCGCCCGCCTCCAGGACCTCGTCGCCGCGGACCTGCCGCTCCTGCCGCTGTGGCAGGGCAAGCAGTACGCGGTGGCCCGCGAGGGCGTGGTCGGCCTGGAGTGGACCCTGGACCCGTCGACCGTGTTCCGGTTCTGGGAGATCAGCAAGAACTAGCGGGGGCGCGGCCCCGAGGGGGTGCGGGGGCTTAGCCTCCGCACCCCTTTTTTCTACTGCGCTCCGGGCCGGACCAGTCCGCTCTCGTACGCGTACACCGCCGCCTGGACGCGGTCGCGCAGCCCCAGCTTCGTCAGCACATGGCCGACGTGCGTCTTCACCGTCGTCTCGCTGACGAACAGATCCGCGGCGATCTCCGCGTTGGAGAGCCCGCGCGCCACCAGCTTCAGGACCTCGACCTCGCGGTCGGTGAGCGTGTGCAGCGTGTCCGGGACCGGCTCCTCGCCCGAGGGCAGATGGTCCGCGTACTTGTCGAGCAGGCGGCGCGTGATCGACGGGGCGAGCATCGCCTCGCCCGCCGCGACCACCCGGATCGCCTGCACCAGCTCATTGGCGGGTGCGTCCTTCAGCAGGAAGCCGCTGGCCCCCGCCTTCAGCGCCTCCACCACGTACTCGTCGAGGTCGAACGTGGTCAGCACCAGCACCTTCGCCGGGCCGTCCTTGCCCGGGCCGCTGATCTGCCGGGTCGCCTCCACACCGTCCATCCGGGGCATCCGGATGTCCATCAGCACCACATCGGGCTGGAGCGCCCGCACCTGGTCGAGGGCCTGGAGACCGTCACCGGCCTCGCCCACCACCGCGATGTCCTGCTCGGCCTCCAGGATCATCCGGAAACCGGTGCGCAGCAGCGGCTGGTCGTCGACCAGTAGGACGCGGATAGCCACGGGAACTCCTCATCAGGATTGCTGGACCGGGTCCATTCTGCCCTGCTCATCCTGCGTCGATCCGGCCGGGAGCACCTGCAATGGATAGACCGGGGGAGTCCCCCCGAATTCCGGACAGACCGCCTGGTGGTCGCACCAGCCGCACAGCTTGCTCGGCCGCGGCCGCCAGTCGCCCGTCTCGGTGGCCAGCCGGATCGCCTCCCACAGAGCGTGCAGCTTCCGCTCCACCTGGTGCAGATCCGCCTCCACCGGGTCGTACGTCAGCACGTCACCGCTGCCCAGGTAGACCAGCTGGAGACGGCGCGGCAGCACGTTCTTCAGCCGCCACACCACCAGGGCGTAGAACTTCATCTGGAACAGCGCGCCCTCCGCGTACTCCGGACGCGGGGCCTTGCCCGTCTTGTAGTCGACGATGCGGACCTCACCGGTCGGCGCCACGTCGACCCGGTCGATCACCCCGCGCAGCCGCAGCCCCGACTCCAGCTCCGTCTCGACGAAGAACTCCCGCTCCACCGGCTCCAGAAGCGTCGGATCCTCCAGCGAGAACCACCGCTCCACCAGCCGCTCGGCATCCGCCAGCCACTTGGTCAGCCGCTCGCCCCCGGTGTCCTCGGCGAACAGCTCCGTGAGCTCCGGCTTCGACTCAAGGAGCCGGTCCCACTGGCCGGGAATCATCGCCTTCGCGCGCGGAGCGGTCCGCTCCGCCGCCGGGTCGTCGAAGAGGCGCTCCAGCACCGCGTGCACCAGCGTGCCGCGCGTCGCCGCCTCGCTCGGCTTCTCGGGGAGCTTGTCGATCACCCGGAACCGGTACAGCAAGGGGCACTGCATGAAGTCGTTCGCCCGCGACGGCGACAACGACGCGGGGCGCTGGGCCGCCGCGGCCCCTCCGGTGCTCGTATCCATGACACAGACCCTACGACCCGCCACTGACAGCGAGCGGAATACCATCGACGACGAGCCCCCTCACACTGCATGATCGAGACAGAAGCACCGACGAAGGGACACCGTGGACGAGAGCGGCGACAGCAAAAGGCCGCAGTCCGGCGCGGGGGACGAAGGTCCCGGCGCCGCGCCCGACAACGGCAAGTCGCCCCGTGGACCCGAGCCGGGCGGCGGAATCCTCATGGGGCGCCCGTTCGGCGTGCCGGTCTACGTCGCACCCAGCTGGTTCCTGGTCGCCGCCCTCATCACCTGGGTCTTCGGCGGCCAGCTCGACCGCGTGCTGCCCGAGCTCGGCGCCGCCCGCTACCTCGTCTCGCTCTTCTTCGCGGTCGCCTTCTACGCCTCGGTGCTGGTGCACGAGCTCGCCCACACCGTCGCCGCGCTGCGCTTCAAGCTCCCCGTGCGCCGTATCCAGCTCCAGTTCTTCGGCGGTGTCTCCGAGATCGAGAAGGAGACCGAGACGCCGGGCCGCGAGTTCGTGCTCGCCTTCGTCGGCCCGCTGCTCTCCCTGGTCCTGTCCGGCCTGTTCTACATCGGGATGCAGGCCGTCGAGCCCGGCACCGTCCCCGGGGTCCTGCTCGCCGGGCTGATGATCTCCAACCTGATCGTGGCGGGCTTCAACCTGCTGCCCGGTCTGCCGCTGGACGGCGGCCGGATGCTCCGCGCCGTCGTGTGGAAGATCACCGGCAAGCCCATGAGCGGCACCGTCGCCGCCGCCTGGGTCGGCCGTGCCCTCGCCGTCACCGTCCTCATCGGCCTCCCGCTGCTCACCCAGACCGGCGCCCTCGGCAACGCGCCCGAAGAGGTCGACGGCATGGACACCGTCACCGACGCGCTGCTCGCCGCGATCCTCGCCGCGATCATCTGGACCGGCGCGGGCAACAGCCTGCGGATGGCCCGGCTGCGCGAGCACCTGCCGGAGCTGCGCGCCCGCAACCTCACCCGCCGGGCCGTCCCCGTCGAGTCGGCCACCCCCCTCTCCGAGGCGCTGCGCCGGGCCAACGAGGCCGGGGCGCGCGCCCTGGTCGTCGTCGACGGCCACGGCGACCCCACCGGCCTGGTCCGCGAGGCCGCCATCGTCGGTGTACCGGAGCACCGCCGCCCCTGGGTCGCGGTCAGCGGGCTCGCCCAGGACCTCACCGATGGCATGCGCGTCCCGGCCGAGCTGGCCGGCGAACCGCTCCTCGACAAGCTCCGCGCCACCCCCGCCACCGAGTACCTGGTCGTCGAGGAGACCGGAGAGATCTACGGAGTGCTCTCGGCGGCCGACGTCGAGAAGGCCTTCGTGGCGGCGATGGCCCGGCCCACCCCGTAACCGCCCGGCCCCCTGTCCGCGCAGGCCGTGGCGTTCCGCGGTCAACAGGGCCGGTACCCTGTTCGTATGTCCGAACCGACCGGTGCCGCCCGCCGTCGCGGGCCCTTCAAGGTCGGGGACCAGGTCCAGCTCACCGACCCCAAGGGACGCCACTACACGTTCACGCTCGAAGCCGGGAAGAATTTCCACACCCACAAGGGTTCCTTCCCGCATGACGAGCTGATCGGTGCTCCCGAGGGCAGTGTTGTCCGTACCACGGGAAACGTCGCCTACCTCGCGCTGCGCCCCCTGCTCCCCGACTTCGTCCTGTCCATGCCCCGCGGCGCCGCCGTGGTCTACCCCAAGGACGCGGGGCAGATCCTGGCCTTCGCCGACATCTTCGCCGGCGCCCGCGTCGTCGAGGCCGGGGTGGGCTCGGGCTCGCTGAGCGCGTTCCTGCTGCGCGCCGTCGGCGACCACGGAATGCTGCACTCCTACGAGCGCCGCGAGGACTTCGCCGAGATCGCCACGCAGAACGTGGAGCGCTACTTCGGCGGACCGCACCCCGCCTGGCAGCTCACCGTCGGCGACCTCCAGGACAACCTGTCGGACACCGACGTCGACCGCGTCATCCTCGACATGCTCGCTCCCTGGGAGTGCCTGGACGCCGTGTCCAAGGCGCTGGTGCCCGGCGGCATCCTCTGCTGCTACGTGGCCACCACCACCCAGCTCTCGCGCACCGTCGAGTCCATCCGGGAGATCGGCTGCTTCGCCGAGCCGCAGCCCTGGGAATCGATGATCCGCAACTGGCACGTCGAGGGCCTGGCCGTCCGCCCCGACCACCGGATGATCGGCCACACCGGCTTCCTCGTCACCGCCCGCCGCCTCGCGGACGGTGTCGAGCCCCCGATGCGCCGCCGCCGCCCCGCCAAGGGCGCGTACGGAGACGACTACGAGGGCCCCAACAAGGACTGACGAGCCCGTCAGCTCAACGCACCGGCGCCGCCGCCGAGTTCCCGGACACTCCGGGGAACTCGGCGGCGGCGCTTTTCCGTTGGAGGTACGGGCACGGCGAAGCCGAAGGGGGCGCAGAACCTCCGGACCCCGCTGTTCCGCCCGACTGTGACGTGTGGCACGATGCTGGCCACTCCCACCACCCGCATCACCCCTCACAGGAGACCTCCCGCGTGCAGACTGCCGCCGTCCCCGAGCTCGCGCACACCCACGCCCGCCCGGTGCACTGGCTGGCCACGGCCGCCGTGATGGCCGGGGTGGTGGCGCTGGCCGGCTGGCTGCAGCCGGACGCCGCCAAGGCCTCCCAAGGGGCCGCGGGAGCCCGCACGGCAGCGGCTCCGGCCCCGAACGCGGCGGCCGTCGCCTACCCGCTCCAGTGCGGCACGGTGGGCACCCAGGTAGCGGCCCAGGCTGCGGGGGACCTCGACGGCGACGGCAGCCCCGAGACCGTGGCCGTCGTCCACTGCCGGGCCGGCTCGGGCACCCCGCCGAGCGGGATCTACGTCCTGACCCGGCCCGCCGTGAAGGGCGCCCCGCCGCGCCTGGTGGCGACGCTGGCCGACCCCCGGGAGAAGTTCGGCGTCTCGGGCCTCGCGGTCCAGGACGGGACGGTCACGGCCACGCTGCTCGGCTACTCGTCGCCGAGCGTGCCGCGCTGCTGCCCCGACGAGGAGCAGAAGGCCAAGTGGCGCTGGCAGGGCGGGAAGTTCGTCCGGAGCACCCAGTCCCAGGCGCTGGGCGCCTGATCCGTCACCTAGCGTACGTACTTCGTCACGTACCGTCTCAGTCGGCGTCCGGTCCGTACACCTCGGTGCTGTCCGAAACCCGTCGTACGTGAATGCAGTCGCCCGGGCAGTCCTTCACCGAGTCGACGACGTCCTGGAGCAGCGGCAGCGGGACCGGCGCCACGGCGCCCGGTGTCTGCAACAGCTCGTCCTCGGCGCTCTTCACATAGGCCAGACCATCGATGTCCAGCTCGAAGACCTCGGGCGCGTACTGCACACAGATGCCGTCGCCGGTGCAGAGCTCCTGGTCGATCCAGACCTCAAGAGCGTCGTTCATGTTGCCTGCCGTTCGTGCGCGGTGCTGTGTTGGTGCGGAGTGCCACACCGGCCGGGACAGCCGAGCAATCGGCACCAGTCCTGACGGGTGTTGACCGACTCGACGATACAACCGCCCGCTTTCCGATGTTGATGGGTGGGTATTCCCCTGGCGTGAGGGAGAGCGCAAGGGTGAAGATCGGACACACCCCGCAGTCTTTGTGATCTAGGGGTTTCAATCACCACCCGCCCAGGTAGGGTCAGGAAGCGTCCAGCTCCCCTTGGAGGAGGTGAGGACCGTGGCAGCCCACGACGACGACATCAACCGCGGCATCCGGCCCGGGCGGGGGTCTGAGGACCCAGCCGGCCAGGTTGCCTATCTAGAGCAGGAAATCGCCGTCCTGCGACGCAAGCTCGCCGACTCTCCGCGTCATACGAGGATTCTCGAAGAGCGGATCGTCGAGCTGCAGACCAACCTGGCGGGCGTGTCCGCGCAGAACGAGCGGCTCGCCAATACGCTCCGCGAGGCCCGGGACCAGATCGTGGCCCTCAAGGAGGAGGTCGACCGGCTCGCACAGCCGCCGGCCGGTTTCGGTGTCTTCCTGCACGCCAACGAGGACGGCACCGCCGACATCTTCACCGGGGGCCGCAAGCTCCGGGTGAACGTCAGCCCCAGCGTCGAGCTCGACGAGCTCCGGCGCGGCCAGGAAGTCATGCTCAACGAAGCGCTCAACGTGGTCGAGGCCATGGAGTTCGAGCGCGCCGGGGACATCGTCACCCTCAAGGAGATCCTTGAGGACGGCGAGCGCGCCCTGGTGGTCGGGCACACCGACGAGGAACGGGTGGTCAGGCTCGCCGAGCCGCTGCTGGACGCCACCATCCGCCCCGGCGACGCCCTCCTGCTCGAACCCCGCTCCGGCTACGTGTACGAAGTGGTCCCCAAGAGCGAGGTCGAGGAACTGGTCCTCGAAGAGGTCCCGGACGTCGACTACGAGAAGATCGGCGGACTCGGCGGCCAGATCGAGATGATCCGCGACGCGGTCGAGCTCCCCTACCTCTACCCGGACCTCTTCAAGGAGCACGAACTGCGGCCGCCCAAGGGCATCCTGCTCTACGGTCCGCCCGGCTGCGGCAAGACGCTCATCGCCAAGGCCGTCGCCAACTCGCTCGCCAAGAAGGTCGCGGAGGTCACCGGCCAGCCCGCGGGGAAGAGTTACTTCCTCAACATCAAGGGCCCCGAACTCCTCAACAAGTACGTCGGAGAGACCGAGCGGCACATCCGCCTCGTCTTCCAGCGAGCCCGCGAGAAGGCCAGCGAGGGCACCCCCGTCATCGTCTTCTTCGACGAGATGGAGTCCCTCTTCCGCACCCGCGGATCCGGTGTCAGCTCGGACGTGGAGAACACCATCGTCCCCCAGCTGCTCGCCGAGATCGACGGTGTGGAGGGCCTGGAGAACGTCATCGTCATCGGCGCCTCCAACCGCGAGGACATGATCGACCCCGCGATCCTGCGGCCCGGTCGGCTCGACGTCAAGATCAAGATCGAGCGCCCGGACGCGGAGGCGGCCAAGGACATCTTCGCCAAGTACCTCACGGCATCCCTGCCGCTGCACGCGGACGACCTGTCCGAGCACAGCGGTTCCAAGGACGCCGCGGCACACGGGATGATCCAGTCCGTCGTGGAGCAGATGTACGCGGAATCCGAGGAGAACCGCTTCCTGGAAGTCACGTACGCCAACGGCGACAAGGAAGTCCTCTACTTCAAGGACTTCAACTCCGGCGCCATGATCCAGAACATCGTGGACCGGGCCAAGAAGATGGCCATCAAGGCCTTCCTCGACCACAACCAGAAGGGCATCCGCGTCTCCCACCTCCTCCAGGCCTGCGTGGACGAGTTCAAGGAGAACGAGGACCTGCCCAACACCACCAACCCCGACGACTGGGCCCGTATCTCCGGAAAGAAGGGCGAACGGATCGTGTTCATCCGTACCCTCGTCACCGGAAAGCAGGGCGCGGACACCGGACGCTCCATCGACACCGTGGCCAACACCGGTCAGTACCTGTAGCACACAGGGCGGCTGCGGGTGCCCGACCGGGGCATCCGCAGCCGACTGCTTTTCCGGCCAAAAACAGGCCACAGACAGACCAAGAGCAATGACGGAATTGATCTCCCCACCAGCGCAAAGGCGTTCTAGGCTCTTCCGTACCGCCGAGTCGCGCAGTGCGGGGACGGGCACCGCACACGCACCGGAGAAACAGCGGTACTTGAGCGCCGCTCCCGGAGGGGAGCGCCGCCGGGCAAGGAGGGCCGCATGACCGTACGGCGAGTAATGGGCATCGAGACGGAGTACGGCATCTCCGTCCCCGGCCACCCCAATGCCAATGCCATGCTCACCTCGTCCCAGATCGTCAACGCCTACGCGGCGGCGATGCACCGGGCGCGCCGCGCCCGCTGGGACTTCGAGGAGGAGAACCCGCTGCGGGACGCCCGCGGCTTCGACCTCGCCCGCGAGGCCGCCGACAACAGCCAGCTCACCGACGAGGACATCGGCCTCGCCAACGTCATCCTCACCAACGGGGCACGGCTGTACGTCGACCACGCCCACCCCGAGTACAGCTCACCCGAAGTCACCAACCCGTTCGACGCGGTGCTCTGGGACAAGGCGGGCGAGCGCATCATGGCCGAGGCGGCCGAACGCGCGGCGCAGCTCCCCGGCGCCCAGCCGATCCACCTCTACAAGAACAACACCGACAACAAGGGCGCTTCCTACGGCACGCACGAGAACTACCTGATGAAGCGGGAGACCCCCTTCAGCGACATCGTGCGCCACCTCACCCCGTTCTTCGTCTCCCGCCAGGTCATCACCGGCGCCGGCCGCGTCGGCATCGGCCAGGACGGTCACGAGCACGGCTTCCAGATCAGCCAGCGCGCCGACTACTTCGAGGTCGAGGTGGGCCTGGAGACCACCCTCAAGCGCCCGATCATCAACACGCGCGACGAGCCGCACGCGGACGCGGAGAAGTACCGCCGGCTGCACGTCATCATCGGCGACGCCAACCTCTCCGAGATCTCCACCTATCTCAAACTCGGTACGACGGCCCTCGTCCTCTCGATGATCGAGGACGGCTTCATCAACGTCGACCTCGCCGTCGACCAGCCGGTCCGCACCCTCCACCAGGTCTCCCACGACCCGGACCTGCGCCACCTCGTCACCCTGCGCAGCGGCCGCACGCTGACCGCCGTACAACTCCAGATGGAGTACTTCGAGCTGGCGCGCAAGTACGTGGAGGAGCGGTTCGGCGTCGACGCCGACGACCAGACCAAGGACGTCCTCGGCCGCTGGGAGGACGTGCTCAACCGGCTGGAGAACGACCCGATGAGCCTCTCCGGCGAACTCGACTGGATCGCCAAACGAGAGCTCATGGAGGGCTACCGGCGGCGCGACGGCCTCGGCTGGGACGCGGCCCGGCTGCACCTCGTCGACCTCCAGTACGCCGACGTACGGGCCGAGAAGGGCCTCTACAACCGCTTGGCGGCCCGCGGCAAGATGAAGCGGCTCCTCGACGAGCCGGCGGTCTCCCGGGCCCGTGCGAAGCCCCCCGAGGACACCAGGGCGTACTTCCGCGGCCGCTGCCTGGAGCAGTACGCGGACGACGTCGCGGCGGCCTCCTGGGACTCGGTGATCTTCGATCTGCCGGGCCGCGACTCGCTCCAGCGCGTACCAACCCTGGAACCGCTTCGCGGAACGCGTAATCACGTGAAGGAGCTGCTCGACCGCTGCCGGACGGCCGAGGATCTGGTCCGGGTGCTCTCGGGCGGCTGACCCGGGGCTGAAAAGCCGGCGGCGTGGGAAACACAGAGGTAGGCCCCGCACGTTCCATCAAGTGCGGGGCCGATGTCAGGCCCTGCTTGTAGGGTCTGATCAAGGACATCGAACCGAGCGGGGTGAGGTAGATGGCGACCAAGGACACCGGCGGCGGACAGCAGAAGGCCACGCGTTCCACCGAGGAGGTCGAGGAGCAGGCCCAGGACGCGCAGGCTTCGGAGGACCTCAAGGAGCGCCAGGAGAAGCTCTCCGACGACGTCGACTCGGTGCTGGACGAGATCGACGATGTGCTGGAGGAGAACGCGGAGGACTTTGTCCGTTCCTTCGTTCAGAAGGGTGGACAGTAGTCCACGGATGTGAACGGCGGGGGGTGTGTCCGAGGGAGCGACGGCTTCCCCCGGCGGGCGCGGCACGCGGTGTGCCCAACCCGCCTTTCCACCCTCGCCGTTCATGTGGATCACCGCCACGGGACGGGTAAGGTCCGTGGCGTACGGTGCTTCAACTGCAATCCGGCCATCGGCAAGTTGGGAGACGATCCCGACGCGGTTCGTCGGGCTGCCGCCTACCTGGAGGGAACCTCGTGGAAGCCAACACCCGTGGCACAGGGCGTCTACCAGCTGCCTTCCTGACGCCGGGCTCGTCCTCGTTCATGGACTTCCTGTCCGACCACTCGCCCGAGATGCTGCCCGGCAAGCGGGTCCTGCCGCCCGTGCAGGGGCACGTGGAGGCGCCGCACGGCACGACCATCGTGGCGGCGACGTTCCCCGGCGGCGTGGTGCTCGCCGGTGACCGGCGGGCGACGATGGGCAACATGATCGCCCAGCGCGACATCGAGAAGGTCTTCCCGGCGGACGAGTACTCGGCGGTGGGCATCGCCGGTACCGCCGGTCTCGCCGTGGAGATGGTCAAGCTCTTCCAACTGGAGCTGGAGCACTTCGAGAAGGTCGAGGGCGCCACCCTCTCCCTGGAGGGCAAGGCCAACCGGCTCTCCACCATGATCCGCGGCAACCTCGGCATGGCCATGCAGGGCCTGGCCGTGGTCCCGCTCTTCGCGGGGTACGACGTGGACCGCGAGAAGGGCCGCATCTTCTCGTACGACGTCACCGGCGGCCGCTCCGAGGAACACGGCTACGCGGCCACCGGCTCCGGTTCGATCTTCGCCCGCGGCTCGATGAAGAAGCTGTACCGCGAGGACCTGACCGAGCAGCAGACCACCACCCTGGTCGTCCAGGCGCTCTACGACGCGGCGGACGACGACTCGGCGACCGGCGGTCCCGATGTCGCCCGCCGGATCTATCCGATCGTCACCGTCATCAGCGACGAGGGCTTCCGGCGGCTGACCGAGGCGGAGTCCTCCGAGATCGCCCGCTCGATCCTGGAGCGGCGTCTGGAGCAGCCCGACGGCCCGCGTGCCGCGCTGCTCTGAGGCCGCTGAGATGACCCCGCCACTGACAGAAAGGGACGGATAGCCGGTGTCGACGCCGTTCTATGTCTCACCCCAGCAGGCCATGGCCGACCGTGCCGAGTACGCCCGCAAGGGCATCGCGCGCGGCCGCAGCCTGGTCGTGCTGCAGTTCGCCGACGGCATTGTCTTCGTCGGCGAGAACCCGTCCCGTGCGCTGCACAAGTTCAGCGAGATCTACGACCGGATCGGCTTCGCGGCCGCCGGCAAGTACAACGAGTACGAGAACCTCCGGATCGGCGGTGTGCGCTACGCGGATCTGCGGGGATACACCTACGACCGCCACGACGTGACGGCCCGCGGTCTGGCGAACGTGTACGCGCAGACGCTGGGCACCATCTTCTCCAGTGTCGGCGAGAAGCCGTACGAGGTGGAGCTGGTGGTCGCCGAGGTCGGGGCGACGCCGGAGGAGGACCAGATCTACCGGCTGCCGCACGACGGCTCGATCGTGGACGAGCACGGCTCGGTCGCGGTCGGCGGCAACGCGGAGCAGATCAGCACGTTCCTCGACCAGCGCCACCAGGACGGCATGTCGTTGGCGGAGGCGCTGAAGCTGGCCGTGCAGGCGCTGTCGAACCAGACCAACGGTGCCGAGCGGGAGATTCCCGCGGAGCGTCTGGAGGTCGCGGTGCTCGACCGTACGCGGCCGCAGCAGCGCAAGTTCAAGCGGATCGTCGGTCGTCAGCTGTCCCGTCTCCTGCAGACGGAAGAGGCGAGCGCCGAGCCGACCGAGGTGCCGTCGGACAACGACGACGAGTAGACAGCAGAAGCGTCGGCCAAGTCGACGTACAGGCCCGTGCCCCGCCGTTCGTCACGGCGGGGCACGGGCCTTTCCCGGTTCAGGGCGCGGGCGGGGCCGTGGAGCCGCGCACGACCAGGGTGACGGGCAGATCGCCCGCTTCGGGCTCGCGGCCGTCCAGGACGGCGAGCAGTGCGGCCATACCGCGCTCGCCCACCTGCTCGGCGGGCAGTTGGACGGTGGTGAGTTCGGGTTCGAGGGCGGTGGCGAGGGCGAGGTCGTCGAATCCGGCCACCGAGATGTCGTCGGGGATGCGCAGACCGAGCCGTCGGGCGGCCTTGCAAGCTCCCGCCGCCAGGATGTCGTCGTCGCAGATGAGTGCGGTGGGGCGGGCGCCGGGGCGGGTGAGGGCGTGTTCGGCCGCCCGGCGGGCGGCGTCGACGGTGAGTGCGGAGGGCACGGTCAGGACTTCGGCGTCGGGTGCCCGGCGCAGTGCGTCCTCCAGGGCGCGGCCGCGTACCTGGAAGGTCCAGGAGTCCACGGCGGAGGCGAGGTGGGCGAATCTGCGGTGGCCGAGGCCGAGCAGATGCTCCGTCACCTGCCGTATGCCGTCGGCGATGTCGAGGTTGACGCGGGCGGCGGGGCCGGCTTCGGCGGGGTCGCTGTCGAGCATCACCAGGGGCAGGTCGGTGCCCCGGATGCCGGCGAGGGCGTCGGCGGCCATGGAGGAGGCGATGACGCCGTCGAGGGCGGCGCGGGCGGAGTCGAAGGGGTCGCGGGCGGGGCCGACGCCGTCGGGGGAGGGGTAGAGGACGACGCCGAAGTCGTGTTCGGCGGCGACGCGGGCGGCGCCGGTGTAGACGCGGGCGAAGAACTCGTTGGTGAGGGCGGGGACGACGAGGAGGGCGGTACGGGTGCGGCCGAGGCGCAGGCTGCGGGCGGCGAGGTTGGGCCGGTAGCCGAGTTCGCGGGCCGCGTCGCGGACGAGGGCGGCGGTCCTCTCGGAGACGCGGCCGCGCCACTTGTCGCCGAGGACGAGGGAGACGGTGGCCTGGGAGACCCCGGCCGCGCGGGCGACGTCCCGGCTGGTCGGCTGGGTCTTCACGGGGTCCTCCGGCGGGGTGTGGCGGCTGGGTGTCCTTGGTCCGGGGTGGACCCGGGGGTTGTCGACATGGTACGTATGACGTCGGACGTTATACGTAAAACTAATCCAACCGAGAGGCGACATGGCGGCGGGATATCTGGAGATCCTCCGGACGCGGCACGCCGCGCGACTGCTGGTGGGGACGCTGACGGGGCGGCTGCCGAACGCCACCGCGGCCATCGCCGTGGTCCTGTTCGTCCGCGCCGAGGGCGGCAGCTACTCGCTGGCGGGCGCGCTCACCGCGGTGTACGGCGTGGCCACCGCGGCCGGGCAGCCGCTGCTCGGACGGGCCGTGGACCTCTACGGGCAGCCCCGGGTGATGCTGCCGGCGTCGGTGGCCAGCGCGCTGGGCATGGCCGTCCTCGCGTTCAGCGGCACCGAGCCGGTCGCGGTGGCGTACGCGGCGATGGTGGTCGCCGGGTTCTGCACACCGCCGCTGGAGGGCGGGCTGCGGGCGCTGTGGCCCAGCGTCCTGACCCGCCAGGACCAGGTGCACACCGCGTACGCGATGGACGCGATAGCCCAGGAGGTGATGTTCACGGTCGGCCCGCTCCTGGTCACCCTCGGCATCGCCCTGTGGTCGCCCGCCACCGCCCTGGTCGCGATCAACGTGCTCGGGGTGCTCGGCGCGCTCTCGGTGGTCCTCTCGGGACCCTCGCGCGCCTGGCGCTCCGCCCCGCGCGAGGCGCACTGGCTGGGCGCACTGCGCTCCACGGGGTTGCTCGCGCTCCTCGGAGCCTTCTTCTTCGTCGGCCTCGCGCTGGGCGCGATCATCGTGGCGGCGTCGGCCTACGCCGACGACCACGGCCGGGACGCGGTCTACGGCTGGCTGATGGCGGCCAACGGCCTCGGGGCGCTGCTCGGCGGTCTCGTGTACGGGGCGCGCCAGTGGGCCGGAACTCCCGAGAAACGGCTGATTTCGCTCGTCGCGCTGCTCGCCGTCGGCTATCTGCCGCTGATGCTCGTACCCGGTGTCGTACCCATGGTGGGACTGGCCGTGGTGTCCGGGCTCTTCCTCGCGCCGTGCATCGCCTGCGCGTTCATCGTGGTCGACCGGCACGCGCCGCGCGGCACCGTGACCGAGGCGTTCTCCTGGCTGGTGACCGCGTTCGGGGTCGGCACCGCGCTCGGCACGGCCGTCGCCGGGCCCGCCGTCGAACTCGGCGGCAGCGCGGCGAGCTTCGCCGTCGCGGGCGGCGGTGGAGCGGCCGCGCTCGTGGTGCTGCTCGCCACCCGACGGGTCCTCGCAGCTCCCGGGCGTACGGAAAGTGTCGTGGTAGTTGACCAAAATGATCCAACCCGTGCTGCCGAACCCGGTTTCAGCTGAGGCCATCGGGCGTAATGTTCAGTCATGGACCGCCGCATTTTCGGGCTGGAGAACGAGTACGGCGTCACGTGCACGTTCAGGGGACAGCGCCGACTGTCACCTGACGAAGTGGCGCGCTACCTCTTCCGCCGTGTTGTGTCATGGGGCCGCAGCAGCAATGTCTTCCTGCGGAACGGCGCCCGCCTCTACCTCGACGTGGGTTCGCATCCGGAATACGCAACTCCCGAATGCGACAACGTGACCGAGCTGGTCACTCACGACAAGGCCGGCGAGCGCATTCTCGAAGGCCTGCTCGTCGACGCCGAGCGCCGCCTGCACGAGGAGGGAATCGCGGGCGACGTCTATCTCTTCAAGAACAACACCGATTCCGCGGGAAACTCCTACGGGTGCCACGAGAACTATCTCGTGGCCCGGCACGGTGAGTTCTCCCGCCTTGCGGACATCCTCATCCCGTTCCTGGTCACCCGTCAGCTCCTGTGCGGGGCGGGCAAGGTCCTCCAGACCCCGCGTGGCGCGGTCTACTGCGTCAGCCAGCGCGCCGAGCACATCTGGGAGGGCGTCAGCTCCGCGACGACCCGCTCGCGCCCGATCATCAACACCAGGGACGAGCCGCACGCGGACGCCGAGCGCTACCGGCGCCTGCACGTGATCGTGGGCGACTCCAACATGTCCGAGACGACCATGCTGCTCAAGGTCGGCGCCACCGACCTGGTGCTGCGCATGATCGAGGCGGGCACGGTGATGCGCGACCTGACACTGGAGAACCCGATCCGGGCCATCCGCGAGGTCTCGCACGACATCACGGGCCAGCGCAAGGTGCGCCTCGCCAGTGGCCGCGAGGCCTCGGCGCTGGAGGTGCAGCGGGAGTACTACGAGAAGGCCGTCGACTTCGTGGAGCGCCGGGGCATCCGCACCGGCACCGTCGAGCAGGTCCTGGAGCTCTGGGGCCGCACGCTCGACGCGATCGACGCCGAGGACCTGGACCGGATCGGCACCGAGATCGACTGGGTCATGAAGTACCAGCTGATCGAGCGGTACCGGGCGAAGAACAACATGACCATGTCGCACCCCCGGGTCGCCCAGATAGACCTGGCGTACCACGACATCCACCGCCAGCGGGGTCTGTATTACCTGCTGGAGCGCAAGGGCCAGGCGGCCCGGATCTGCAACGACCTGAAGATCTTCGAGGGCAAGTCGGTGCCCCCGCAGACCACTCGGGCGCGGTTGCGCGGCGACTTCATCCGCCGGGCGCAGGAACAGCGGCGGGACTTCACCGTCGACTGGGTGCACCTCAAGCTCAACGACCAGGCACAGCGCACCGTGCTGTGCAAGGACCCATTCCGTTCCGTGGACGACCGGGTGGAGAAACTGATCGCCGGTATGTGACCGGGAAGCGACCGGCAACGTGAACACGGGCCCCGTACGTTCCTCGTACGGGGCCCGTAGTACGCCTTAGAGTGGCGGGCAAACTACCGTGCCGTCTGAGATCTGAGGAACACGTGCGCCGACTTGCCGGCCTGCTCGCCGTCCCGCTGCTGCTGATTGCCACAGCCGCCTGCGGAAGCGACGACAAGGGCTCCGACTCCACCTCCGACTCCGCCTCGATGAAGAACGGCCTGCCCGCCATCACCGCGGGCGCCAAGTTCGGGGAGAAGCCGACCCTCGCCAAGGGTGAGGGCACCCCGCCCAAGGCCCTCAAGGTGAACGTCCTCAGCGAGGGCAAGGGTGCGGTGCTCAAGAAGAACGACGCCGTCTCCGTGAACTACCTCGGCCAGGCCTGGGACTCGGACAAGCCGTTCGACAACAGCTTCGACCGCAAGGAGCCGTTCACGCTGACCCTCGGCGCCGGCCAGGTCATCAAGGGCTGGGACCAGGGCCTGGAGGGCCAGAAGGTCGGCAGCCGCGTCGAGCTGGGCATTCCGCCGGAGCTGGGTTACGGCGCGCAGGGTCAGGGCGACATCAAGCCCAACGCCACGCTGGTCTTCGTCGTGGACATCGTGAAGGCGACCACCATCCCGGCCTCCGCCAAGGGCAAGGAGGTCGCGCAGGAGGACAAGGACCTGCCGAAGGTGGGCACCAACACCGACGGCAAGGCGCCGACGCTGACCGTCCCCAAGACCGACGCGCCCAAGAAGCTGGTCTCCAACTACGTGCTGGAGAGCGACGGTGACGTGGTGAAGGACACGGACAGCGTGGTCCTGGCGTACGAGGGCGTCCTGTGGAAGGACAGCAAGAAGTTCGACAGCACCTACGAGCAGGGCAAGACGCAGACCTTCGCGCTGCCGAACCTGACCCTCAAGGGCCTCAAGGCCGGTCTGATCGGCAAGAAGGTCGGCAGCCGCATCCTGGTCGTCGTCCCGCCGGACCAGGGCCTGGGCGACAAGGAGCAGTCGGGCATCCCGGCCAACTCGACCATGGTCTTCTCGATCGACATCCTGGCCAAGATGTGACGGTGAAGATGTAAGACTGTCCGGGTTGCCCTGCACGTATTCAAGAGGAGCAGTTCAGTGAGCATCGAGAAGCCCGAGATCGACTTCCCCGGTGGCGAGCCGCCGGCGGACCTTGAGATCAAGGAGATCTGGGAGGGCGACGGCACCGTCGCCAAGGCCGGCGACTACGTCAAGGTCCACTACGTGGGCGTGGCCTTCTCCACCGGCGAGGAGTTCGACGCGTCCTGGAACCGCGGCAACCCGCTGGAGTTCCAGCTCGGTGCCGGTCAGGTCATCCAGGGCTGGGACAAGGGCATCCAGGGCATGAAGGTCGGCGGCCGCCGCCAGCTGGTCATCCCCGCGCACCTCGCCTACGGCGACCGTGGCGCCGGTGGCCGGATCGCGCCGGGTGAGACGCTTATCTTCGTCTGCGACCTGGTCGCTGTCTGATCACACCCGATCACACCGAGGGCCCGTGCCGCCTGGCACGGGCCCTCGGCTTTTGCCACGACACCCGGGGACGGTACGGTCAACGGTCGGGAGCGGCGGAGCAGCTCCCTCATGACGAGGAGAGGCGAAGGGCGTCGATGGCGATTGCCAAGGCCGAGCGGTTGATGAACCTGGCGCTGTGTCTGCTGGGGACGCGCCGTCCGCTCAGCAAGCGCGAGCTGCGCGGTTCCATCGAGGCGTATGTCGAGGCCATTGGGCCGGGAGAAAGCGCGGCGGGGTCGGACGACGCCTTCAACCGGATGTTCGAGCGCGACAAGGATGATCTGCGCGAACTCGGCCTGGTCATCGAGACGGTGGAGAACCTCGACGGCGAGACGGGCTATCTGGCCCGCCGTGACTCCAACCGGCTGCCACCGGTCCAGCTGGACGCCGAGGAGGCCGCCGCGCTCGGCCTGGCCGCCCGGGTCTGGCAGCAGGCCCGGCTCGCGGGCGCGGCCAGCGGCGCACTGCAGAAGCTGCGCGCCGCCGGAATGCCGGAAGCGGACAACCCGTACGAGCACAGCGCGATCGAGCCACGGATCCCGGTCCACGAGGCCGCTTTCGAGCCATTGATGCTGGCGTGCCGCGACCGCCGCGCGGTCGTCTTCGAATACCGCAAGGCCACCGCCGCCCGCCCCGGGACCCGCCACGTCGAGCCGTGGTCCCTGGAGTGCTGGCGCGGCCACTGGTACCTGGCGGGCTGGGACCGCGACCGGGGCGCCGAGCGGGTCTTCCGGCTCTCCCGGATCACCGGCAAGGTGCGCTCGCGGGCCGGCTCCTTCACCGTGCCGGTGCCCGACGTGGTCACCGTGCGCGAGACCGTGGAGAGCTGGGCGGGGGAGACCGCCACCCGCTCCGCGCGGATCAGGCTGCGCGCGGGCGCCGGCTATCCGCTGCGCTCGCGGGCCACCTCGACGCGGGAACTCGGCGACGGGTGGGACGAGTTGGAGATTCCGTACGGGCACGGGCTGGACGCCTGGCTCGTGGAGTTCGGCCCCGATGTGGTCGTGCTGGAGCCCGCGGACCTGCGGGCCGACGTGGTGGACCGGCTGCGCGCTGTGGCCAAGGGCTGAGGGGACCGGACGACCATGGCTGCCAACGCCATCGACCAGACGCGGCGGATGCTCTCCCTCGTCACCTATCTGCGCGAGCGGCCCGGGGCGCACGTCGCCGACGTCGCCCGCGCCTTCGGGATCACCGAGGACGAGCTGATCTCGGACCTCGACGTGCTGCCCATGTGCGGGACCAGCTTCCGCGGCGGCGACCTCCTCGACATCGACACCGACGGCGACCGCATCTGGTGGCGCAATCCCGGCGCCCTGGGCGCCGAGGCGGCCGAGCCGCTGCGGATCGCCGCCGACGAGGCGACCGCGCTCCTGGTCGCGGCCCGCGCGGTGGCGACGCTGCCGGGTCTGCGCGAGGGCGACCGCCAGGCGCTGCTGCGCGCCACCGCCAAGCTGGAGGCGGCGGCCGGGGAGGCGGCGGGCGCCAGCTCCCGGCTGTCGGTGACCTTCGAGTCGGAGGGCGGGGTCTTCGCGGACGTCGACCGGGCGATCTCGGAGCGGCGGCGGCTGTGGGTGCGTTACTACTCGCCCGCGCGCGACGAGCTCACCGAGCGCGAGGTCGACCCGATCCGGCTCTTCGCCGTCGGCCACACCTATATGGAGGCGTGGTGCCGGCTCTCGGAGGCGCGGCGCACCTTCCGCCTCGACCGGGTGGCCGAGATCCGACTGCTCGACGAGCCGGCCGCGCCGCCGGAGCTGGAGCTGCGGGACCTCTCGGAGGGCTTGGTGCAGCCCGCCGCCGAGGACCCGGAGGTGATCGTCGAGGTGGGGCCCGGCGGACGCTGGGTCGCCGAGTACTACCCGCACGACAGCGCCGAGGAGCTGGCGGACGGCGGCCTGCGGATCACCCTGCGCACCCCCGAGCCGGCCTCGCTGCGGCGCCTCGCGCTGCGCCTCGGCCGCGACGGCCGGATCGTCGCCCCCGGCGAACTGGCCGAAAGTGCCCGCAGTGCGGCGCTGGCGGCGCTGGCGGCGTACGAAGAGCAGAGCGCGCACGACGGACAGAGCTGAGGAGATATGCGGAATATGTCGGTATTGCCCGGTATTTCCCGTCAGATGGCCGCGGTTCAGTCGGTGCTCTTCAAGGCCGCCTGCCCCGACTGCCGTGCCCGCTTCGAGCTGGCCGCGGGGGCGCTGCGCCTCGCCATCGGCGCCAGCCGCCGTACCACCTTCTACTCCTTCACCTGCCCCGAGTGCGGCTCCGCCGTGCGCAAGCCGGCCGGTGAGCGCATCGTCGAACTCCTCACCGGCGGAGGGGTCCGCACCCTCCGCCTCCACTCCAGCGTCTAGGGTCCGCTCATGTTCTGGCCGATGACCGCCATCGCCCTCGGGTTCCTCGGAATCGCCGTCCTCGGTGTCCTCGCGATCAAGGTGTTCGTCGAGGCGCAGCGGCTCGGCCGCCAAGTGGCCGACACCACACATAAGATCAACAAGGCCGCCGAGGACCTGGAGCGGGCCGCAGTTGAACTCTCGGCCACCGGGGAGACCTTGCGCTGACCGTGCGGGGAGTCGTGCGCACTCCTGTCCGTCCGTCCCTTTAGGTACGCTTCAGAGCGCGGACCACGGAGCGAGGCAGTGGGCCGTGTCACGGGAGTACGCACGGGGATTGCCCAGCGTTTACCCCTGCGCGTTACGATCGCTGCACGCATGCGATCGGACACCAGTCCGGTCGAACCCACGCAGCCCCACCCATGTCGCCTCGGTGAGAAGGTAAAAGCTTATGTTCGGAAGGCTCGGCGCCCCCGAGATCATTCTCATCCTCGTCGTCATCGTCCTGCTGTTCGGCGCGAAGAAGCTTCCGGACATGGCGCGCTCGCTCGGCAAGTCCGCTCGCATCCTCAAGAGCGAGGCGAAGGCGATGAAGACCGAAGGCCAGCAGACCGCCCCCGCCGACCCGCCGCAGCCGGGCGAGCAGCCGCCGGTGCAGCGCACCATCCAGTCGGCCCCCGGCGACGTCAGCAGCTCGCGTCCCGTGACCGAGCCGACCGACTCCACCCGCTGACACCTGGGCCGAAGCAGGCGCTGATCACCAAGGCGCCCTGCCGCACGAGATGAGGACGTGGGTTGCTGAAGTCTGCCCGCAATCAGCAGAAGGACCCGGAGGGGCGGATGCCCCTCTCGGACCATCTCCGTGAGCTGCGCAACCGGCTCGCCAAGGCGGTCCTCGCGATCCTGGTCTGCTCCGTGGTGGCGGCGTTCTACTACAAGGACATCGTCGACCTGATCATCAAGCCGATCAAGGAGTCGGTCGGCTGCACGCAGGGCTTCGGCGAACTGGCCAAGCAGAGCGACAAGGACCACTGCGGCCAAGTCACGATGTCCGGCCTCATGTCGCCGTTCACCTTGATGATCAAGACGTCCCTGGTGGCGGGCGTCGTGGCGGCCAGCCCCGTCTGGCTCTACCAGCTCTGGGCGTTCGTCGCCCCGGGCCTGCACAAGAACGAGAAGAAGTACTCCCTGGGCTTCGTCGCGGCGGGCTTCCCGCTCTTCGTCGCCGGCGGCTGGTTCTCCTACCACGTGCTGCCCGCGGCCGCGAAGGTCCTCCTTGAGTTCACCCCCGACGACGCGCTGAACCTGCTCCCGCTGAACGAGCTCATCGACCTCGTGCTGCGGATGATCATCGTCTTCGGCCTCTCGTTCGAGCTGCCGCTCTTCCTGGTCATGCTCAACTTCAGCGGAGTGATCACCGGCCGCCGGATGCTGGGCTGGTGGCGCGGCATGATCATGGGCGTCACGGTCTTCGCGGCCTTCGCGACGCCGACCGTCGACCCCGTGTCGATGCTCTCGCTGGCCACCCCGATCGTGCTGCTCTACTTCATCGCCGTCGGTGTGTCGATGCTCAACGACAAGCGCCGCCGCCAACGCGAGGAAGCCAAGCCCGCCGACGACGAGGCCTCCGACCTCGACCTCACTCCGGCGGACATCGGCGACATCGAGCCGGTCACCACCCCGTCGCTGCCCGAGCAGGCCGACGGCGGCCGCTCCAGCAGCCGTGTGAACGGCTACGACGACATCACCTGATCCCACGCCGCGAAGCGGCCGGGGCGCGCACGGCGCGCACCCGGCCGCTTCCGCGTTCCCGGTCGCCGCGCACTCCGTCCCGGGCCCCCGTCCCGATAAAGATCGCGACCTCTGTCAGAGGCGGCGGGTAGGCTCGAAGACAAGATGACAGAGGACCTCTCACCAGCCGAAGCGTACGCAGCTGCCCGGCTCCGCGCCGCCGAGCAGGCCACCGCGCTCGCACCCTTCCGCGACCTGTACGACTTCGATCTGGACCCCTTCCAGATCGAGGCGTGCCAGGCACTCGAAGCCGGCAAGGGTGTGCTCGTGGCCGCCCCGACCGGCTCCGGCAAGACCATCGTCGGCGAGTTCGCCGTGCACCTGGCCCTCCAGCAGGGCCGCAAGTGCTTCTACACCACGCCGATCAAGGCGCTCTCCAACCAGAAGTACGCCGACCTGGCCAGACGCTACGGCGCGGACAAGGTGGGCCTGCTCACCGGTGATAACAGCGTCAACTCCGAGGCGCCGGTGGTCGTGATGACCACCGAGGTGCTCCGCAACATGCTCTACGCGGGCTCCCAGTCGCTCCTCGGCCTCGGTTACGTGGTCATGGACGAGGTGCACTACCTCTCCGACCGCTTCCGGGGCGCCGTCTGGGAAGAGGTGATCATCCACCTGCCCGAGTCGGTCACGCTGGTGTCGCTGTCGGCGACCGTCTCCAACGCGGAGGAGTTCGGCGACTGGCTGGACACCGTGCGCGGCGACACCGAAGTGATCGTCTCCGAGGACCGCCCGGTCCCGCTGTGGCAGCACGTGCTGGCCGGACGGCGGACGTACGACCTCTTCGAGGAGTCCACCGACCACGGCGGCCGCGGCGGCGCCCGCCGGGAGGTCAACCCGGACCTGCTGCGCATGGCCCGGATGGAGAACCAGAAGACGTACAACCCGCGCGACCGCAGGCGCGGCAAGATGGTCCGTGAGGCCGACCGCGAGCGCGAGCGCCGCCAGCGCACCCGGATCTGGACGCCGAGCCGCCCCGAGGTCATCGAACGGCTCGACGCCGAGGGCCTGTTGCCCGCCATCACGTTCATCTTCAGCCGGGCCGGCTGCGAGGCCGCGGTCCAGCAGTGCATGTACGCGGGCCTGCGCCTCAACAATGACGAGGCGCGCCAGAAGGTGCGCGAGATCATCGAGGAGCGCACCGCCTCCATCCCCGGCGAGGACCTGCACGTCCTGGGGTACTACGAGTGGCTGGAGGGCCTGGAGCGGGGCATCGCGGCCCACCACGCGGGCATGCTGCCGACCTTCAAGGAGGTCGTGGAGGAGCTGTTCGTGCGCGGCCTGGTGAAGGCGGTGTTCGCCACCGAGACGCTCGCCCTGGGTATCAACATGCCCGCCAGGACGGTGATCCTGGAGAAGCTGGTGAAGTGGAACGGCGAACAGCACGCCGACATCACCCCCGGTGAGTACACCCAGCTGACCGGTCGTGCCGGGCGCCGCGGCATCGACGTCGAGGGCCACGCCGTGGTGCTCTGGCAGCGCGGCATGGACCCGGGCGCGCTGGCGGGTCTCGCGGGCACCCGTACGTATCCGCTGCGCTCCAGCTTCCGGCCGTCGTACAACATGGCGGTCAACCTGGTCGAGCAGTTCGGCCGGCACCGCTCGCGCGAGCTCCTGGAAACTTCCTTCGCCCAGTTCCAGGCGGACAAGTCCGTCGTCGGCATCTCCCGCCAGGTGCAGCGCAACGAGGAGGGCCTGGAGGGCTACCAGGAGGGCATGAGCTGCCACTTGGGGGACTTCGAGGAGTACGCGCGACTGCGCCGCGACCTCAAGGACCGTGAGACGGAGCTCGCCAAGCAGGGCGCCAGCCAGCGGCGGGCCGCCGCGGCCGCGTCCCTGGAGAAGCTCAAGCCCGGCGACGTGATCCACGTGCCGACCGGGAAGTTCGCCGGGCTCGCGCTCGTGCTCGACCCGGGCATCCCGGCCGGGCGCTCCAACGGCCACCGCGGCTTCGACCAGCACGACGGGCCGCGCCCGCTGGTGCTCACCGCCGAGCGGCAGGTCAAGCGGCTCGCCGCGATCGACTTCCCGGTGCCGGTGGAGGCGATCGAGCGGATGAGGGTCCCCAAGTCCTTCAACGCGCGCTCGCCGCAGTCCCGTCGCGACCTCGCCTCCGCGCTGCGCACCAAGGCGGGCCACATCGTGCCCGACCGGCACCGCAGGGGCCGCGCCGAGGCCGCCGACGACCGCGAGATCGCACGGCTGCGCGCCGAGTTGCGCGCCCACCCGTGCCACGGCTGCGACGAGCGCGAGGACCACGCGCGCTGGGCCGAGCGCTACTACCGGCTCAAGCGGGACACCCAGCAGCTGGAGCACCGCATCGAGGGGCGGACCAATACGATCGCCCGCACCTTCGACCGGATCGTGGCGCTCCTGACCGAGCTGGACTATCTGCGCGACGACGAGGTCACCGAGCACGGCCGCCGCCTCGCCCGGCTCTACGGCGAGCTGGACCTGCTGGCCAGCGAATGCCTGCGCGCGGGCGTCTGGGAGGGCCTGAGCCCGGCCGAACTGGCCGCCTGCGTCTCGGCGTTGGTGTACGAGGCCCGCCAGGCCGACGACGCCGTGGCGCCCAAGCTGCCCTCGGGCGCGGCCAAGGCGGCGCTCGGCGAGATGGTCCGCATCTGGGGCCGGCTCGACGCGCTGGAGGAGGACCACAAGATCAACCAGGCGGAGGGCGTCGGCCAGCGCGAGCCCGACCTCGGCTTCGCCTGGGCGGCCTTCCAGTGGGCGTCGGGCCAGGGCCTGGACGAGGTGCTGCGCGAGGCGGAGATGCCCGCGGGCGACTTCGTGCGCTGGTGCAAGCAGGTCATCGACGTACTCGGCCAGATCGCGGCGGCGGCCCCCGGCTCCTCGGCCGGAAGCACGGTCGCCAAGAACGCCCGCAAGGCGGTGGACGCGGTGCTGAGGGGCGTGGTGGCGTACAGCTCGGTGGGCTGACGGGCCCTCCGGGGGGGGCGGGTTTTTGTCTGCGGGTCGGTGGGGGCTGGTCGCGCAGTTCCCCGCGCCCCTGAGGGGGTTGCGGCGGAGCCGGGGGAGGGCACCGACAGGTGCCCTCCCCTTTCGCGTTACGCCGCCTCCTGCTCCCGCTCGACCTGCTCGTTCCACTCGCGCTTGACCGCGCGCCAGGCCTCGTCGCTCTGGCCGAGGCGCCAGTAGCCGGAGATGGAGAGGCGGTCGCGGGGGATCTCCCGGTCCAGGCGCAGATGGCGGCGGAGTTCCTTGACGAAGGCCGCCTCGCCGTGGACGAAGGCGTGGACGTCGCCCTCGGGGAAGGCCAGCTCGCGCACCGCCGCGACCACCGCGTCGCCCACCGGGGCCTCGCCGCGGTGCAGCCAGGTCACCTCGA
This sequence comes from Streptomyces sp. NBC_00224, assembly GCF_041435195.1. Lineage (NCBI taxonomy): Bacteria > Bacillati > Actinomycetota > Actinomycetes > Kitasatosporales > Streptomycetaceae > Streptomyces > Streptomyces sp. NBC_00224. The sequence continues at coordinate 2,352,559 of NZ_CP108106.1, read as the reverse complement.
CCCCTTCGGGAGCGAGGATCTTCTGCTCCTCCTCCGGGCCGGGAACCTCCACGAAGGCGTGGACCACCGCGCCCTCGGGCATCCGCTCCAGCGCGGCGGCGATCGCCGGGAGGGCGCTCTCGTCGCCGACCAGGAGGTGCCAGTCGGCGGCCGGGTCCGGCCCGTAGCCGCCGCCGGGGCCGGAGAGGTGGATGACGTCGCCGGCCTGGGCACGGGCGGCCCACGGTCCGGCCAGGCCCTCGTCGCCGTGGACCACGAAGTCGATGCTCAGCTCGTCCCGCTCGGCGTCCCACGTCCGGACCGTGTACGTCCGGTTGCTCGGCCACTGGTCGCGCGGGAACTCGGTGCGCACGCGCTCCAGGTCGAACGGCTCGGGGTAGGTCACCCCGGGCGCCGGGAAGAGCAGCTTCACATAGTGGTCGGTGTACTCGCCGACGGCGAAGCCGCTCGCCGCCGCGCCCCCCAGGACCACCCGGACCATGTGCGGAGTGATCCACTCCGTGCGCACCACGTGCGTCTCATGGGCCCGTGACCCCTTGCGGGCCGGTCGTTCTGCCACAGCGTTTCTCCCCTGATGTGTGCCGGACCCGTCTGCCCGGCGCGCTGAACCGTCTGCTCTTCTTAGGTTTGCCTAAGTTAGCATCCCGGCCATCTGGGCTCATCCGTTTTCCGGCCGCCTTGCCGGCCCCCGAACCTCAGCGCCCCAGCGTCGCCAGCAGCCGGGTCAGGGAGCTTCCCAGCCCCCATCGCTGCGCCAGTTCGTCCACCGTCTCCGGGTGCAGCGCCTCGGCCGGGAGCGCCGGGTCGAACGCGGGCAGCGGCACGTCCAGCGCCACCCGGACCACCTTCGGGGCCACGTCCAGATACGCGGCGGCCTCGACGATGCCCCGGCGCTTGGCGGGGGTGAGGCGGGAGGTGCGGTCCCCGGCCGCCGTGCGCACGCCCGCCAGGTCGCCGTACTCCGTGATCAGCTGTGCGGCCGTCTTCTCACCGATGCCCTTCACGCCCGGCAGGCCGTCGCTGGCGTCGCCGCGCAGGGCCGCGAAGTCCGCGTACTGATCGGCCCGTACCCCGTACTTCGTACGGATCAGGTCCTCGTCGACCGCGTCGCAGTCGCCCACGCCCTTGCGCGGGTACAGGACCCGCACCCCGCGCCCGTCGTCGACCAGCTGGAACAGGTCGCGGTCGCCCGTGACGATGTCCACCGGGCCGGGGGCCGCCGTGGCCAGGGTGCCGATCACGTCGTCCGCCTCGTACCCCGCGACCCCGACCCGGGCGATGCCCAGTGCGTCCAGGACCGCCTCGATCACCGGGACCTGTGGGGCCAGCGTGTCCGGGACCTCCTCCTCGTCCGGGACGCCGTCGGCCGTCTCCACCGCCACCCGGTGCGCCTTGTACGACGGGATCAGCTCCACGCGCCAGTGCGGGCGCCAGTCCGCGTCCATACAGGCGACCAGGTCGTCCGGATGGTGGTCCTGGACCAGGCGGGTGATGAAGTCGAGCAGGCCGCGCACGGCGTTGACCGGGGTGCCGTCCGGGGCCCGGACCGTGTCGGGGACCCCGAAATAGGCCCGGAAGTACAGGGAAGCGGTGTCGAGGAGCATCAGGCGTCGCGTCACACCCCGATGATGCCGTACGCCACTGACAGTCACCGCGCGCCGACTGTCGCTACGCGCCGTAGTGAACTGGATCACGTTCGCGTTTGCTCCAGGTAAAGCCGGGCAGGCGCGGCGCCGGAGCGGACCCTCGTATCGGTCTCAACGACTACGGAACCGCATACACAGGGCGACGGACCGAATCCGCGCCGCTCCACGGCCCGCCCGCGGGGGATGCGGGCCGTTCTCAGTCCTATCCGTGAGGTTTATGTGTCCACGCTGCAAGCCGAGCAGCTCTACAAGGTGTTCGGCAGACGACCCGACGACGCGGTGCGCAAGCTCGAAGGCGGCGCCGACCGCGACGAGCTGCGGGCCGACGGGACGACCGCGGCGGTGATCGACGCGTCGTTCACGGTCGAGCCCGGCGAGATCTTCGTCGTCATGGGTCTGTCCGGGTCCGGAAAGTCCACGCTGCTGCGGATGCTCAACGGGCTCCTGGAGCCCACCTCCGGGCGGGTGCTCTACGACGGTCAGGACCTGACCGGCCTGAGCCCGCGCGAGCTGCGCGCCGTCCGCTCCACCAAGATCAGCATGGTGTTCCAGCACTTCGCGCTCTTCCCGCACCGCAGCGTCCTGGAGAACGCCGCATACGGCCTGGAGGTCCAGGGCGTCCCGCGCGCCGAGCGCGAGAAGCGCGCCGCCGAGGCCCTGGAGCTCACCGGGCTCGCCGGCTGGGGCGACTCCTGGCCCGACGAGCTCTCCGGCGGCATGCAGCAGCGCGTGGGCCTGGCCCGCGCCCTCGCCACCGACGCCGACCTGCTCCTCATGGACGAGTCGTTCAGCGCGCTCGACCCGCTGATCCGGCGCGACATGCAGGACCAGCTCCTCGAACTCCAGAAGCGCCTGAAGAAGACCATCGTGTTCATCACCCACGACCTCAACGAGGCCATGCGGCTCGGCGACTCCATCGCCGTGATGCGCGACGGGCGGATCGTCCAGCTCGGCAGCGCCGAGGACATCCTCCTGACGCCCGCCAACGACTACGTCGCCTCGTTCATCCAGGACGTCGACCGCTCCCGGGTGCTCACCGCCCTGTCCGTGATGACCGAACCGCACCGCCCCGACGCCGGGGACTGCGCCTGCGAGACCGTGACCGCGGACACCAGCGTCGCGGACCTGTGCGCCGTCGCCGCGCGCGTGCCGCACCCCGTGGCCGTCAAGGACACCGACGGGTCGCTGCTCGGCGTCGTACCGCAGGAGCGGCTGATCGCCTTCCTCGGGGACGACCAGCGCGGGCCGGTCGCCTGCTCGATGCAGGAGGTGGCCCGTGCCTAGGCTCCCTCTCGGCGAGTGGGTGGACAGCGCCGTCACCTTCCTCCAGAACCACCTCTCCTGGCTGTTCGACGCCATCACCAAGGTCGTCAACGGCATGTACGACGGCATCGACGCCGTCCTGTCCGCGCCCCACCCACTGCTCTTCGCGGGCATCCTCGCCGTCGTCGCCTGGTGGCTGCGCGGTCTGGTCGCCGGTGTCCTCGCCTTCGGCGGGTTCGCGCTGATCGACTCGATCGAGCTGTGGGACGAGGCCATGTCGACGCTGTCGCTGGTCCTCGTGGCGACCGTCGTCACACTGCTCCTCGCGGTGCCGCTGGGCATCTGGTCGTCCCGGTCCAAGACCGTGAGCGCGATCAGCCGCCCGGTCCTGGACTTCATGCAGACCATGCCCGCCATGGTCTATCTGATCCCCGGCATCATCTTCTTCGGCGTCGGCGTGGTCCCCGGCATCATCGCCACCATCGTCTTCTCGCTGCCCCCGGGCGTGCGCATGACGGAGCTCGGCATCCGCCAGGTCGACCCCGAACTCGTCGAGGCGGCCGAGGCGTTCGGCACCACCCCGCGCAACACACTGCTCAGGGTCCAGCTCCCGCTGGCGCTGCCCACCATCATGGCGGGCGTCAACCAGGTCATCATGCTGGGCCTGTCCATGGTCGTCATCGCGGGCATGGTCGGCGGCGGCGGCCTCGGCGGCGCGGTCTACCGGGCCATCGGCAACGTCGACATCGGCCTCGGCTTCGAGGCGGGCATCTCCATCGTCGTGCTGGCCATGTACCTCGACCGGATGACCGGTGCGCTCGGCCGTCAGGTCTCGCCGGTCGGCCGCCGGGCGCTGGCCCGGGCCAGGACGTCCGGCGCCAAGTTCTGGAACCACCGCCCGCAGCCCGCCGTCGCGGTCGTCGGCGTGGTCGTCCTCGCGCTGGTGGCCGGCGGCATGGGCATGTTCGGCTCCTCGTCGACGGCCACCGCCTCCGGCGCCGAGAACGTCGGCAAGGGCAAGAAGGTCTCCCTGGGCTACATCCCCTGGGACGAGGGCATCGCCTCCACCTTCCTCTGGAAGGAGTTGCTGGAGCGGCGCGGCTACAAGGTGGACACCAAGCAGTACGAGGCGGGCGCGCTCTACACCGGTATGGCGGGCGGCCAGATCGACTTCGAGACGGACTCCTGGCTCCCGGTCACCCACGCCACGTACTGGCAGAAGTACCACGACAAGCTGGAGGACCTCGGCTCCTGGTACGGCCCGACCTCGCTGGAGCTCAGCGTGCCCTCGTACATGAAGGGCGTCGACTCGCTCGACGACCTCAAGGGCAAGTCCGGCCAGTTCAAGGGCAGGATCATCGGCATCGAGCCGAGCGCCGGAATGATGGGCCTGCTCAAGGACAAGGTCCTCAAGGAGTACGGCCTGGACGGCGAGTACAAGGTCGTCGACGGCTCGACGCCGTCCATGCTCGCCGAGCTCAAGCGCGCGTACGACAAGAAGGAGCCCGTCGTCGTCACGCTCTGGTCGCCGCACTGGGCGTACAGCACGTACGACCTGACGAAGCTCAAGGACCCCAAGGGCAGCTGGGGCAAGGGCGACGGGGTGCACACCCTGGCCCGCAAGGGCTTCTCGGACGACAACCCGAAGGTCGGCGCCTGGCTGAAGAACTTCAAGATGACCGAGCAGCAGCTCACCGGTCTCGAAGCGAAGATCCAGTCGACCGGCAAGGGCAAGGAGCAGCAGGCGGTCCGCGACTGGCTCGACGCGAACCCGGGGCTCGCGGACAAGTGGACGCCTGTCGGCAAGTAGCCGCGTAGGCACAACGGGCGATTGATTTCAGCCGCCCGCACAACGGATGGGGCCCCGCCGGACACCGGCGGGGCCCCATTCGTGCAGGTATGCCCAGCACGCCGTCCGGGCACTCTTCTTCCACGTGATGGTGCCCCCGGGCGCCGAAGCTGCGTAGGGTGCAGGAAGTGCGGCGGCCGCAGTGGTCCAGGTGACGGGGAGGGAGCCGGAGAGATGGACGACAAGGAAACTCTTCGGGTGGGAGTGGCGGTGCGGCGGCTGCGCCGCGAGCTGGGGCTGACGCTCGCCGCGGTCGCGCAGCGCAGCGGTCTCTCGGTGCCCTTCCTGAGTCAGATCGAGAACGAACGGGCCCGCCCCAGCGCCCGCTCCCTCGCGCGCGTGGCCGACGCCCTGGGCACCACGGTCCCCGAGCTGTACGACGCCGCCGACACCGCGCGTACGGTCGAGGTCGCCCGCGCCGACGACAGCGACGGCGGCGGGGTGCGCCAGCTGCTGCGCGGTCACCACCAGCTGCACGCCATGGAGTTCACCGGCGAGCACGACACCGCGCGCGAATTCCAGCACCGCAACGACGAGTTGATGTACGTGGCCGACGGCGCCGCCGAGGTCGAGGCGGAGGGGCGGGCCTACCGCCTTGAACGCGGCGACACGCTGTGCCTGTCCGGCGGGGTGCGCCACCGCTGGCGCGCGGCCGTGCCCGGCACCCGGATCCTGCTCGTCGCGGTCGCCGACCACATCGAGGCGATCGAGGAGACCCGCCACTGATGGCGTCCCCGGCGGCCGGTCCCCGGGTGGTCTCGCTGGTGCCCTCGCTCACCGAGGCGGTCGCGGCCACGGCCCCCGGGCTCGTCGTCGGCGCCACCGACTGGTGCACGCACCCGCCCGACCTCGCGGCGGCGAGGATCGGCGGCACCAAGAACCCCGACCCGGAGGCGATCGCGGCGCTGCGCCCCGATCTGGTGATCGCCAACGAGGAGGAGAACCGGGAGCCCGACCTGGACGCCCTGCGCGCGGCCGGTCTGGAGGTCCTGGTCACCGAGGTCCGCGACCTGGACCAGGCGTTCGCGGAGCTGGAGCGGGTCCTGGTGGACGCCTGCGGGTTGCCCCGGCCCCGCTGGCTCGACGAGGCGCGCGAGGCGTGGGAGCACGTGGCGCCCCCGGCCGAGCCGGTCGCCGCCGTGGTGCCGGTGTGGCGCCGCCCCTGGATGGTGCTCGGCCGCGACACCTTCGCGGGCGACCTGCTCGACCGGCTCGGCGTCCGCAATGTGTACGCGGAGCACGCCGAGCGCTATCCGCGCGTCCCCCTGGACGAGTTGAGGGCCGCCGGGGCGGACCTGGTGGTCCTCCCCGACGAGCCCTACCGCTTCACCGCCGACGACGGCCCGGAGGCATTCCCGCAACTCCCCGCCGCGCTGGTCGACGGCCGCCTGCTCACCTGGTACGGGCCGTCGCTCGCGGCGGCGCCGGGCGCGCTCAGCGGGGCGCTGCGAGCAGCCTGCCGCTGACCAGGCCGCGTACGGTGTGGGCGCCCGCCACCAGCCAGGCGGCGGCGAGCAGCGCGTACAGGCCGTAGGCGAGCCAGTTGAAGGCGTCCAGGCCGGTGTGGTGGGCCAGGCCCTCGGCGCCGGTGACACAGGTGCCGACGGGGAAGGTGAACGCCCACCAGGTCATCGCGAAGGGCATCCCGGAGCGGGCCGCGCGGACCACCATGGCGGTGGCCAGGGCCAGCCACATCAGGGCGAAGCCCATCACGGGGACGCCGTAGATCACGGCGAAGGCGCTGAGCCCGTCCGCGTAGGAGGCGTCGACAGCGCCAGGAGCCACGTCGGCCAGCTTGTTCACGGCGGTGGTGGACTGGCCGAGGGGGCCGAGCACGAGGAACAGGGCGGGGGTCAGGGCGAGGGGCAGCGGGCCCTGGTGGACGAGCCGGGCGAAGACCAGGGGCAGCAGCACCATGACGGCGAGCAGGCTCATGCCGAACATCGCGTACGAGGCGAGCAGCATCGCCTCACGGCCCTGGCCCGCGGGAACGTGGGGGACCAGGAGCGCGCCGAGGGTCGCGGAGACCATGGGGGCCACCACGGGCAGCAGCCAGACCGGGGAGGCGGTGCCGGGGGCGACCTGGTGGCGGACCACCATCAGGTAGGGGATGCCCACGGCGACCACGAGGCCGGTCGCGGTGCCTATCGCGTACAGCACCCAGGCCAGCGGGACCGCCGCGCCCTCGCCGATCACGTCCTTGCCGACGGTGAGGGTGCCGATACCGACGGCCAGGAACGCCATCGACATACAGCCGTAGAAGGGGGCCACGCCCGGGTCCATGAGGTGGGCGCGGGCCTGGTCGCGGTGGTGGCGCCAGTGCGCGGCGCGGGCGGCGACGAGGACGGTGAGCATGGCCAGCGACAGGGCCCACACCGCCGGCAGCCCCGGCACGCGGACCGGCAGCACGGCGCCCGCGTTGGCGACGATCGCGGTGCCCATGACCGTGGCGTACCAGTTGGGACCGAGGTGCCGCAGGGGTGCGAAGCGCGCGGCGAGGGTGTGGGCGCGGGGGTGGGTGACGGTGACCATGTATCCACCTTCGCGCCGGTACGAGGGGGTCGCCAGACCGGATCTTCCTATGAGGACATAAGCTGGGCTTATGAGTATGAGCAGTGCGGAGGACGCCGGTCCGCTGTCGAAGCGGGTGCCCGACCTGAGCGCGATGGAGCTGCTGATCGCGGTCGCCCGGCATGGCAGCCTCGGGCGCGCCGCGCGCGACCTGGGGATCACCCAGCCCGCCGCGAGCAGCCGCATCCGCTCGATGGAGCGGCACCTTGGCGTCGCCCTCGTCGACCGCTCGCCGCGCGGGTCGAAGCTGACCGCCGAGGGCGCGCTGGTGACGGACTGGGCGCGGCGGGTGGTGGAGGCGGCCGAGGCGTTCGACGTGGGCGCGCAGGCGCTGCGCGGGCGGCGCGACTCCCGGCTCCGGGTCGCCGCGAGCATGACCATCGCCGAGTATCTGCTGCCGGGCTGGCTGATCGCGCTGCGCGCCGAACGCCCGGGCACCGCCGTCTCGCTGCTCGCCGGGAACTCGGTGTTCGTGGCCGAGCGGCTGCTCTCCGACGAGGCGGACCTCGGGTTCGTGGAGGGCCTGACCGTACCGGCCGGGCTCGACGGGGCCGTGATCGGCCACGACCGCCTGGTGGTGGTCACCGCGCCCGCCCACCCCTGGGCCCGGCGCCGCGCCCCGCTCGGCGCAGCCGAACTCGCCGCGACCCCGCTGATCCTGCGCGAAGAAGGCTCGGGCACCCGGCAGGTCCTGGACGCGGCGCTCGCGGACCACGGCGGGGTGGCCCGGCCGCTCCTGGAGCTCGCCTCCACCACGGCCGTCAAGGCGGCGGTGGTGAGCGGCGCGGGCCCGTCGGTCCTGAGTGAACTCGCCCTGGGGGAGGAGCTGGCGGGCCGCCGGCTGGTCCGCATCCCCCTGGACGGGTTGCGGCTGCGCCGTGACCTGCGCGCGGTCTGGCGCACCGGCCACCGCCCCACGGGCCCGGCCCGCGACCTGCTGTCGCTGACGCGGTCGGGGCCGGGGACGGGCTGAGGGCCCTGGGGCGCTCAGGGCACCGGCACCGCCGTCCGGGCCCCCGCTGCCGCCACCAGCGCCCGCATCACCTCGGTGTCCTCGCCCATCTCCGGGTGCCACTGGACGCCGAGGACCCAGGCCTCGCCCGGCAGTTCGACCGCCTCGACGGTGCCGTCCTCGGCGCGGGCCGACACCACCAGGCCCTCCGCGAGGCGGTCCACGGCCTGGTGGTGGTAGGTCGGCACGGACGCCTCGCCCGGCGCGATGCCCGCGTAGCGCGTGCCCGGCACGGGGTGCACGGTGTGGCGGCCGACGACGCCGTGGCCGCCGGTGTGCCCGTCCAGGTGCTGGACGAGCGTGCCGCCGAGCGCCACGTTCAGGAGCTGCATCCCCCGGCAGATGCCGAGCAGCGGCGTCCCGGACGCCAACGCGGCCTCGATCAGGGCGGTCTCCCAGACGTCCCGCTCCGGCGCGGGCGGTCCGGTCCGGGCGTCGCGGGCGGCCCCGTACCGTTGCGGCTCCACGTCCGGGCCGCCCGCGATGACCACGCCGTCGAGCCGGGCCACCACCTCCGCGGCCGTCTCCGGGTCGTCCGGCGGGAGCATCGCCGTGAGGCCGCCCGCGGCCCTGACGAGGCGGGGGTAGTAGGCGGGCAGCAGGGCGGCGGGCCAGTCCCACACCCCCCAGCGCACCGAACCCTCCAGGTATGTGCTGACACCGATCAGTGGCCGTCCCACCGCGTTCTCCCTCTCGTGCTGCCGATCCCGTGCTGCCCGGACACTCACTCGCGCTCCAGCTCGGCCTCCGCCGCCGCCAGCGCCGCGAACTCCTCCTCGGGTGCCCGCGCGACCAGGTGCTTGCGGCTGTAGAGGCCGAAGTACGCGACGGCGACCGCGTACACCCCCAGCGCGATCAGCGCCGCCACCACGTCCACCAGGAACGTGGCCACCAGCGCCGCGCACGCCAGGACCAGCGCGACCGAGGAGGTCAGGGCTCCTCCCGGCGTACGGTAGGGCCGCTCCAGGTCCGGCTCACGGCGGCGCAGCACGATGTGGGAAAGCGACATCAGTGCGTACGAGACGGTGGCGCCGAAGACCGCGGCGTTCAGCATCCGCGCCCCGTCGCCGGTCGCGGCCGCCAGCGAGAAGGCGATCGCGCCGGGTACGAGCAGGCCCAGGTAGGGCGCCTTGCGGCGGCTGGTCAGGGACAGGAAGCGCGGCAGATAGCCCGCCCGGGACAGGGCGAAGAGCTGGCGCGAGCCCGCGTAGATCAGCGAGAAGAACGACGCCACCAGGCCCGCCAGGCCCGCGTAGTTGACGATCCGGCTCAGCGCCGTGGCCCTGCCGTCCGGCTGGAGCGCCTCCACCAGCGGGTTGCCCGCGTCCTGGATCGCGGCCGAGCCGCGCGCGCCCGCCGAGGCGAAGAAGGTGAGCAGGGCCAGGACCACCAGGATGCCCATGGACCAGCGGATCGCCTTGGGGAGCGTACGGGCGGGGTCGCGGGTCTCCTCGGCGGCCAGCGGCACGCCCTCCACGCCGAGGAAGAACCACATGCCGAACGGGAACGCCGCCCAGATGCCCATCACGCCCATCGGCAGCCAGGAGCTCGCGCCGACCGCGTCCTTGTGGACGGCGATGTCGTCGAGCTTGGAGGCGTCGAAGTCGAGGAACGCGCCGACCGCGAAGACCAGCAGGGCCACCACCGCCACGCCCGTCACGACGAAGCTGAACCGCAGCGCCTCGCCGACGCCCCACAGATGGATGCCGATGAAGACGACGAAGCAGGCGAGGTAGACCGGCCAGCCGGAGGTGAGGCCGAACAGGCCCAGGGACTCCACGTAGTCACCGATGAAGATGGAGATCGCGGCGGGGGCCAGGACGTACTCGATGAGGATGGCCGTGCCGGTCAGGAAGCCGCCCCAGGGGCCGAGCGCGCGCCGGGCGAAGCCGTAGCCGCCGCCCGCCGTGGGCAGGACGGAGGAGAGCTCGGCGAGCGAGAAGACCATGCAGACGTACATCAGGCCCATCAGGGCCATGGCGATGGCGAGGCCGCCGAAGCCGCCCTCGGCGAGGCCGAAGTTCCAGCCGGAGTAGTCGCCGGAGACGACGTACGCCACGCCGAGGCCGGTCAGCAGCAGCCAGCCTGCGCTGCCGCGGCGGAGCGTGCGGCGCTCCAGGTAGTCGTCCGCCGGTTCGGTGGCGGAGGGCTTGGCGGATTCCGTGGACTCGATGGTCATGACGCGGCTCCCGACGGGGATGGGCCAATGGACTGGGGCCATACCTTTGCGGGGGACCCGGCCGGAAAGCAAGCCCCTTGCGTTACGTCGAGGTAAACGGGGGGTGGGCGCGGTGCGGTACCGGGCGCCTACTAGGGGCGCGGGGAACTGCGCGAGCAACCACGCACGGTCCGCAGCCGAAAGACCGCGCGATTCCCGTTACGTGAGAAACCCCCGCAGCAGCGCCGCCGTCCCCGCGCAGTGCTCGCGCATCATCTCCCGCGCCCCGTCCGCGTCCCCGTCGAGCACCGCCTCGACCAGCGCGGTGTGCTGGCGCTGGGAGTGCTCCAGGTTCCGTACCAGGAGCGGGATGCAGTCCAGCAGGTCGTTCACGGTCGCGCGGACGGCGGCGTACTGCGCGGTCAGCGTCGGTGAGCCGGAGAGCTCGGCGAGGGTGAGGTGCAGCAGGGTGTCGAGCCGGCGGTAGTCGCCGAGCGGCGCGTCATGGGTGCGGGCCAGGGCGTCCCGCAGCCGGTCGGCCTGCTCGTCGGTGAGGCCGTGCGCCGCGCAGAGCCCGGCCGCGCCCACCTCCAGGACCTCGCGGAAGCGCAGCGCGTCCTCCACGTCGACCCCGGCCACCCGGCGCCGCAGCTCGTCCTCGCCGGGCGACTCGGTCCTGGGCAGCACGAACGTCCCGCCGTAGCGGCCGCGCCGCGCCTCCACCAGGCCCTGGTCGGTCAGCACCTTCAGGACCTCGCGCAGCGTCACCCGGCTGATGCCGAGCCGCTCGGCCAACTCCCGCTCCGACGGCAGCCGTTCGCCACCGGGCACCAGGCCCAGGCGTACGACCTGGAGGATCTGCTCCAGCGCCTCCTCGAAGCCGTTGCCGGCCCGTACGGTCCGCAGTACCGGCGCGAGCCGGTCCGAGGAATCCGGTTGCGACATCTGGCCGCACCCCCTTCCCAAGCAATGGTTCTCGGCAATACCTTATGGGTTCTCGGCTGACCGAAGGAGGCTTTTCCCGTGGCAGACCGCACACCCCCGCTCGACATCGAGGCGCTGAGCGCCCTCGTAGAGAGCGGCGAGATCGACACTGTGGTCCTGGCGTTCCCCGATATGCAAGGGCGGCTCCAGGGCAAGCGGTTCGCCGCACGATTCTTCCTCGACGAGGTCGTGGCCCACGGCACCGAGGGCTGCAACTACCTCCTCGCCGTCGACACCGAGATGAACACCGTCGACGGCTACGCCATGTCGTCCTGGGAGCGGGGGTACGGCGACTTCGCCATGCACTCCGACCTCGCGACCCTGCGCCGCGTCCCCTGGAACGAGGGCACCGCGCTGCTCATCGCGGACCTCGCCTGGAACGACGGCTCGCCCGTCGTCGCCGCCCCGCGCCAGATCCTGCGCCGCCAGCTCGACCGGCTCGCCGAGCTCGGCCTGACCGCCCAGGTCGGCACCGAGCTGGAGTTCATCGTCTTCCGGGACAGCTACGAGCAGGCCTGGGACGCCGACTACCGGGGCCTGACCCCGGCCAACCAGTACAACATCGACTACTCGGTGCTCGGCACCGGCCGGATCGAGCCGCTGCTGCGCCGCATCCGCAACGAGATGGCGGCGGCGGGCCTGACCGTCGAGTCCGCCAAGGGCGAGTGCAACCCGGGCCAGCACGAGATCGTCTTCCGCTACGACGAGGCCCTGGTCACCTGCGACCAGCACGCCGTCTACAAGACCGGCGCCAAGGAGATCGCCTCCCAGGAGGGCGTCTCGCTCACCTTCATGGCGAAGTACAACGAGCGCGAGGGCAACTCCTGTCACATCCACCTCTCGCTCACCGACGAGGAGGGCCGCAACGTCATGCAGGGCGACGGGCCCGAGGGGATGTCGCCGCTGATGCGCCACTTCCTCGCGGGCCAGCTGGCCGCACTGCGGGACTTCTCGCTGCTGTACGCGCCGAACATCAACTCCTACAAGCGCTTCCAGCCCGGCTCCTTCGCGCCCACCGCCGCCGCCTGGGGCCACGACAACCGCACCTGCGCGCTGCGGGTCGTCGGCCACGGCCGCTCGATGCGGTTCGAGAACCGGCTGCCCGGCGGCGACGTCAACCCGTACCTCGCGGTCGCCGGACTCGTCGCGGCGGGCCTCTACGGCGTCGAGCACCAGCTGGAACTGCCGGACGCCTGTACCGGCAACGCCTACACCGGCGACTACGAGCACGTCCCGACCACCCTGCGCGAGGCCGCCGAGCTGTGGGAGAACAGCCCCATCGCCAAGGCCGCCTTCGGGGACGAGGTGGTCGCGCACTACCGCAACATGGCGCGCGTCGAGCTGGACGCCTTCGACGCCGCGGTGACCGACTGGGAGCTCCGCCGCTCCTTCGAACGCCTGTGAGGCCCCCGTTGTCCGACACGTACGACACGTACGAGCACCAGGTGCTCAACCCGGCGACGGAGGAGGTCATCGCGACCGTCCCCGCCGCCACCGCCGCGGACGTGGACGCGGCGGTCGCGCGGGCCGCGCGGGCGCAGACCAGGTGGGCGGCGCTCGCCCCCGCCGACCGCGCCCGGCTGCTGCGCCGCTTCGCCGCCGCCGTCGACGAACACCTCGAAGAACTGGCCCAGTTGGAGGTGCGCGAGGCCGGGCACACCATCGGCAACGCCCGCTGGGAGGCGGGCAACGTCCGCGACCTGCTCGACTACGCGGCCGGGGGAGTCGAGCGCCTGACCGGACGCCAGATCCCGGTCGCGGGCGGCCTGGACATCACGATCCTGGAACCGCTCGGCGTCGTCGGCGTCATCGCGCCCTGGAACTTCCCGATGCCGATCGCCGCCTGGGGCACCGCCCCCGCGCTCGCGGCCGGCAACGCGGTGATCCTCAAACCCGCCGAGACCACCCCGCTCACCGCCCTGCGGCTCGCCGAACTCGCCCTGGCGGCGGGGATGCCCGAGCACCTCTTCCAGGTGCTGCCGGGCGCGGGCGCCGTCGCGGGCGACGCGCTGGTCGAGCACCCCGGCGTCGCCAAGATCGTGTTCACCGGCTCCACCCGGGTCGGCAAGCAGATCATGGCCAAGTGCGCCCAGCGGGTGAAGCGGGTCACCCTCGAACTCGGCGGCAAGAGCGCGAACATCGTCTTCGCGGACGCCGACGTCGAGGCCGCCGCGGCCGCCGCCCCCATGTCCTTCCTCGACAACAGCGGCCAGGACTGCTGCGCCCGCACCCGCATCCTCGTCCAGCGCCCGGTCTACGACCGCTTCCTGGAGCTCCTCGCCCCCGGCATCGAGTCCGTCGTGGTCGGCGACCCGGCCGACGAGAAGACCCAGATGGGCCCGCTGATCTCGCGGACCCAGCTGGAGCGGGTGCGCGCGTACGTGCCCAGTGACCTGCCGGGCATCCGGGGCACCGCGCCCGAGGGCCCCGGCTTCTGGTTCGCGCCGACGCTGGTCACCGGCGCGGCGCCCGATGCCCCCGTGGCGGTCGAGGAGGTCTTCGGGCCGGTCGCCGTCGTCCTGCCCTTCGACGACGAGGCCGACGCGGTACGGCTGGCCAACGCGACCGAGTACGGCCTGTCCGGCTCGATCTGGACCCGCGACGTGGGGCGCGCGCTGCGCGTGTCCGGCGCCGTCGCGGCGGGCAACCTCTCCGTCAACTCGCACTCCAGCGTGCGCTACTGGACCCCCTTCGGCGGCTACAAGCAGTCCGGCCTCGGCCGTGAACTCGGCCCGGACGCACTCGCCGCCTTCACCGAAACCAAGAACGTCTTCATCAGCACGGAGGCCTGAGCACATGACCGACGACATCACCTGCCGCCGCCTGGTCGGCCGCACCGCCGTCATCACCGGAGCCGGCAGCGGCATCGGCCTGGCGACCGCGCGCCGGCTCGCCTCCGAGGGCGCCCACGTGGTCTGCGGCGACATCGACGAGGCGGCCGCCAAGAAGGCCGCGGACGAGGTCGGCGGACTCGCCGTGCGCGTCGACGTCACCGACGCCGAGCAGGTCGACGCGCTCTTCAAGGCCGCGTACGACACCTACGGCAGCGTCGACATCGCCTTCAACAACGCCGGCATCTCGCCCCCCGACGACGACTCCATCCTGGAGACCGGTCTGGAGGCCTGGAAGCGGGTCCAGGAGGTCAATCTGACCTCCGTGTACCTGTGCTGCAAGGCGGCCATCCCATACATGCGCGAGCAGCGCCGGGGCTCGATCATCAACACCGCGTCCTTCGTGGCCCGGATGGGGGCTGCGACCTCGCAGATCTCCTACACCGCGTCCAAGGGCGGCGTCCTCGCCATGTCCCGCGAGCTGGGCGTGCAGTTCGCCCGCGAGGGCATCCGCGTCAACGCCCTCTGCCCGGGGCCGGTCAACACCCCGCTCCTGCAGGAGCTGTTCGCCAAGGACCCGGAGCGGGCGGCACGGCGCCTGGTGCACATCCCGCTCGGCCGGTTCGCCGAGGCCGACGAGATCGCCGCCGCCGTGGCGTTCCTGGCCAGCGACGACTCCTCGTTCGTCAACGCGACCGACTTCCTGGTGGACGGCGGAATCTCCGGCGCGTACGTGACGCCGCTCTAGGCGTTCACCCGTACTCCACCCTCCCGACAGCCGGGCGTCGCACGACGCCCGGCTGTTCTGTCTACCGTCCCCGGTGGTCTTCCGTTTGTGACAGGAGTGTTCATGCACAGTGCACGTCGTTGGCAGGCCGCGGCCGCCGCCCTGGCGATCGCGGGCAGCGCCTTCGCCGCCGCCCCCACCGCCCAGGCGCGGACCGGCGCGTGCCCCGAACTCACCGTGACGCAGGGCTGGTACGGGCAGAACAAGGCCCGCCTCCAGGAGCTCGTCGACACCTACGGCAGGTGCGGCGGCGCGGCCCGTACCAAGGGCCACAAGCCCGTCGCGGTCTTCGACTGGGACAACACGGTCGTCAAGAACGACGTCGGCGACGCCACGATGTACTGGATGCTGCGCCACTCCAAGATCCGCCGCCCGCTGCACGGCGACTGGCACACCACCAGCCGCTACCTCACCGACCGGGCGGCCGCCGCGCTCGCCACCGCCTGCCCGGCCGCCGACGGCGCCACCCTGCCCACCGCCACCGACACCCGCTGCGCCGACGAGATACGCACGGTCTACGGGGACGGGAAGACCACGGGCGGTGCCACCGCCTTCGCGGGCTGGGACCGGCGCACCATCGAGCCGCAGTACGCCTGGCTCGCCCAGCTGATGAGCGGCTGGCGCACCGCCGACGTCCGTTCCTTCGCCCGGGCCGCCCGCGCCGAGAACCTGGCCGCGCCGATCGGCACCGAGCAGCGCGTCGGCACGGCCGAGGTGACGGGCTGGGTGCGCTACTACGACCAGCAGCGCGATCTGATCCGTGCCCTCCAGAAGGCCGGGTTCGACGTCTGGATCACCTCGGCGTCGCCCGAGCCGGTCGTCGACGTGTGGGCGGGCGGCGCCGGCGTCGCGCCGGACCACACCATCGGCATCCGGCCGGTCACCGCGCACGGGCGCCTGACCCCGCATCTCAAGGGCTGCGGCACGGTCGCGGACGGCGAGGACGCCATGATCACGTATATCGACGGCAAGCGGTGCTGGATCAACCAGGAGGTGTTCGGGGTGCGCGGGGCGGCCGCCGAGCGGGTGCAGCCCGCCGCGCGGCGCCAGGTGTTCGCGGCCGGCGACTCCGACACCGACGTCTCCTTCCTGCGCGACGCGACCGGCCTGCGGCTGGTCCTGAACCGCAACAAGAACGAGCTGATGTGCCGGGCGTACGACAACGGCGACGGCCGCTGGATCGTCAACCCCATGTTCATCCAGCCCAAGGGCGAGAAGAGCGGCGCCTACCCGTGCGCCACCACCGCGTACACCGAACACGACGGCACCGCAGCCCCGGTCCGCCGGGCCGACGGCACGGTCGTACCCGACCAGCAGGACACGGTGTACGGCGGCTGAACCGCCGGACAGACCCTAGGGTGGCCCGATGAGCATGACGACACCGCCCGGCTGGTACCCGGATCCGGGTACCCCCGTGCTGGAGCGCTGGTGGGACGGCGCCGCCTGGACCGGGCACACCAGGGCCGCCGGTCAGCCCGCGGCGCCGCCCGCGCCGCCGACCGTTCCCCTGGGACCCGTCGCGCCGCGGCCCCGGCAGCGCGGCCGCGGCCCGGTGGTCGCCGTGGCCGTGGCCGCCGCGGTGCTCGTCACGGCGCTGGTGGCCGGGGTGATCGTCCTGAACGAGGACGACGGGGGACCGGCGGCCGACGCGGCGCCGGGCGGCGGCGCGACCCGGACGACCGCCTCGCAGGCGCAGAGCACGGCCCCGTCGCCCGCGGCCCCTTCGCCGGTGTCTTCCGCGAGCGACGACCCGAACCTCCTGGTCGACCAGCTCAACGGCATCACCCTGCCGGTCCTGCCGGGCTGGGAGAAGGCCGAGTCCAGGATCGACGGCCTGCCCACCATGCAGACCAAGGACACCTTCGACTGCCCGGGCGACTCGGGCGCGTTCTGCCACCACGCCACGGTCAACACCCGCACGCCGACCGGCACCGACCTCAAGACCGCCGAGGCCCTCGCCAAGCACGACATCGCGGACGCGGCCGACGCCGCGTTCGCGAAGGACGGCATCGGGCGTCAGCGCTACGGCGGGATCGTCTCGCACCGCGAGGTGAGGTCCGCGTCCGTGGTGGTCGCCGGGCGCACTGGATACCTGGTGCGCTGGAGCGTGCGGACGGGGGCGGGGCCCGGCGGTTACGTACAGTCGCTGGCCTTCCCGTCGAGCGTCGGCAGCGAGTCGATGATCATCGTCCGCTTCGCCTTCGACGCGGTGAAGGGCGCCCCGCCGCTCACCGTGCTGGACCGGATCACGGCGGGGATCCGGGTCCTCGGCGGCCAGGAGAGCGGCGGCGTGGGCAGCAGCGTGGCGCCCCCGGTGCCGGCGCCGTGAACAACCGCGAGGGCCGCGTCCTCAGAGGAACGTGCGCCCCTCGCCCCGGTACGTGGGGACGGTCGCGGTGACGCGGTCGCCCTCCACCAGCCGCAACTCGTCGAACCGCTCGCACAGTTCACCGGCCTTGGCGTGCCGGAACCACACCTTGTCCCCGATCAGCAGATCGTCGGCGGCCGTGCCGAGCAGCGGCGTCTGCACCTCGCCCGGGCCCTCCTGCGGGTCGTAGCGCAGCCCCTCGGGGAGGTACGGAACGGGCAGCCGGTCGACGCCCGCCGCCCCGGAGGCGGGATAGCCGCCGCCGAGCACGGTGACGACGCCCACGCCCGGGCGGCGCACCACGGGCTGGGCGAAGAGCGCGGCGGGACGCCCGGTGAACGACGTGTAGTTGTCGAAGAGCCGTGGCACGTACAGCCCCGACCCGGCGGCGATCTCGGTGACGGCGTCCTCGGCCGCGGTGTGCTGCACGCTCCCCGTTCCGCCGCCGTTGACGAACTCCAGGTCGGGCGCCACGGCCCGGACCGCCCGCACCACCTCGGCCCGGCGGGCCGCGAGCTCCTTGCGCGCGGCGGCCTGCATCAGCCGGATCGCCCGCGACCGCACCGGCCGCCCCGCGATGTCGTCCCCGACCCCGGCGACGTGCCCCTCGTACGCCATCAGCCCGACCAGGCGGAAGCCCGGGCGACGGGCGACGTTACGGGCGAGCTCGGCGAGTTGCGCCGGTTCGCGCAGCGGGGAGCGGCGGGCCCCGACGCGCACGCGCCCGCCGAACAGCTGGAGCGAGGTGTCCAGTTCCAGACAGATCCGTACGGGCAGGTCGTCGCGGTCCCGGGCCCGGTCGATGAGGTCGAGCTGGGCCGGGTCGTCGACCATGACGGTGACGGCGGCCGCGAGCTTGGGGTCGGCGGCGAGCTCCGTGAAGCGGTCCCGGTCGGCGGACGGATAGGCGAGGAGGACGTCCTCGAACCCGGCCCTGGCCAGCCAGATCGACTCCGCCAGTGTGAACGACATGATCCCGGCGAACCCGTCCCGGGCCAGCACCCGTTCGAGCAGCGCCCGGCAGCGCACGGACTTGCTGGCGACCCGGATCGGCTTGCCCTGGGCGCGCCGGACCAGGTCGTCGGCGTTGGCGTCGAACGCCTCCAGATCCACGAGCGCGAGCGGGGCGTCGAGATGGGCGGTGGCCCGGTCGTACCGGGCCCGGTCTGCGGCGCGGGGAGTCATGCGCAGAGCCTGCCAGAACGGCTTACCCGGGGGTAGGGGGACGAGTCGGTGCAGATCCCCCGAGCCCGGACCGCCGCCCTGCTCCCTCGCCCCAGCCCGTAAAGTAGCGCCAACGCGGCGACGAACGGCCCTGCCGGCCAAGCCGATCCGCAGCGCACGCACGAGGGGTACGAGGGGGGCCATTGACCACGGACGCACAACGCCCCCCGTCCGCGGCGCGCCGCCCCGCAGAGGGGGAGCGGGACCGCGAGTCCCCGGCCGGAACCACGCCCGCCCCGCCATTCGCCACCCCGGGCAAGTCCTCCGTCCCCGGGATCCCCGTCCCCTCAAGAGCCGCGGGGAACTGCGCGCCCAGCCCCCACCGGCCCGCAGCCGAAGCACCCGGCCGGGCACCGTCCGGTGACGCGGTGCCCGGGCGTCCGTCCCCGGAGGGGGACGGCCCCGCCGTTCCCGCTCGCGCCGAGGTGCCGCCGCCGCGTTCGGCCATCGACCTGCTGGACACCGCCCTGCCGCCCCGACCGCGCATACCCGCGAAGCCCCCGACGGCTCCGGCGGCCGACCCCGTGCGCACGGCCGCGCCGACGCGCACCTCCCCGCAGCCCGCGCGCCCGCCCCTCCCGCCGCACCCCGTCCCGACCCGGCCCCCGGCCCCACCGACGCCACCCCCGTCCACCGGGCCCGCGCCCGCCGCGCCGCCGCACCCCACCGCAGCCCCTCCCGCCGCGCCGCAGGCAGCCGTGCCCGCACCCCGGTCCGCCGCGCCGCCGTTCCCCGGGACCGTTCCGCACCCCGTGCTGCCGCACCCCGTGCTGCCGGTTCCCCCGGTACCGGTTCCCGTCGTGCCGCCCATACCCGTCGCCGCGCCGGCGGCCCGTCGTCGTGGCCGGGTCGTCGCGGCGGCCGTCTGTCTCGTGCTGGGGGTCGGGCTGCTCGGGGGCGCCGCCGCCGGGAGCTGGCTGAGCGGGGGGTCCGGGGGAGCGGACGCGCGCGGCGGGTACACCGCCGCCCGGGAGATGTGGCACAGCACCCCCGTGGACACCCTCTTCCCGCCGACCATCACCGGGGGCGGCGCCGGGCCGGGCGGCGCCGACCGCGTCTGGAACCGCGTCGGGGTCGCGCCCGACGCCGGGTGCGCCGGGGCCCTCGACCCGCTGCTGCTCAAGGTGCTCCAACCCGTCGGCTGCGCACGGCTGTTGCGGGCCACGTACACCGACGCCACCTCCACCGCCGTCACCACCGTCGGGCTCGTCTTCACCGAGGCCGACGCCGACGCGATGGCCGCGCTGCGCACCCGCTTCAGCGACGAGTCCCTCGGCGACCGCGACGACCTGATGCCGCGCCCGTACGCCGTCAAGGGCACCCCCGCCGCCCGGTTCGGCGACAGGCAGCGGGCGAGCTGGACCGTACGCGTCCTCACCGACGCCCCCGTCGTCGTCTACTCCGTCACCGGCTTCGCCGACGCCCGTACCGTCACCGCCCCCCAGCCCGCCGACCGCGCCCTCGACGAGGGCGCGACGGACGCACCCGTCGAGGCGGGGCTCACCTACGACGCCAAGGGCATCGCGGACCGGGTGGAACGGGCCCTGCGCAAGACCGCCGCCACCGGAACGAAGAAGCCGTCATGACCACCCCACGGGCCACTCCCCGCCGGGCCGGGCGGTACCGCGCGGCCGCCCTGGCCACCGCCGCCGCCCTCACGCTCCTGCTGCCCGCCGCCCCCGCGCACGCGGACTCCATCCGGGACCGCCAGTGGGAGCTCGCCGCCATGCACACCCAGCAGGCCTGGCGGACGACCAAGGGCAAGGGAATCACCGTCGCCGTGCTCGACACCGGTGTCGACGCCACCCACCCCGACCTCGCCGGACAGGTCCTCACCGGCAAGGACCTCGTCGGCTTCGGGGCCGGCCGAGGCAGCCGCGACTGGGCCCGGCACGGCACCGCCATGGCGGGGATCATCGCGGGCCACGGACACGGTCCCGGCGGCCAGGACGGCGTCCTCGGCATCGCCCCCGAAGCCAGGATCCTGCCGGTCCGGGTGATCCTCGAATCCACCGACCCGGCGCGCAAGAAGGCGCGCGAGTCACGCGGCGGCGCGCTCGCCGAGGGCATCCGCTGGGCCGCCGACCACGGCGCCGACGTCATCAACCTCTCCCTCGGCGACGACAGCGCCTCCGCGCACCCCGAGCCGTCCGAGGACGCCGCCATCCAGTACGCCCTCGCCCGGGGCTCCGTCGTCGTCGCCTCCGCGGGCAACGGCGGCGAACAGGGCGACCACGTCTCGTACCCCGCCGCCTACCCGGGCGTCATCGCCGTCGCCGCCGTCGACCGCTACGGCACGCACGCCGCCTTCTCCACCCGCCGCTGGTACGCCACCGTCTCCGCGCCCGGCGTGGGCGTGGTGATAGCGGACCCGGACCGCAAGTACTACGAGGGCTGGGGCACCAGCGCGGCCTCCGCCTTCGTCTCCGGCGCCGTCGCCCTGGTCCGCTCGGCCCACCCTGGCCTGTCCCCGGCCCAGATCAAGACCCTGCTCGCGGACACCGCCCGCAACGCGCCCCGGGGCGGCCGCGACGACGCCCGGGGCTACGGCAGCGTCGACCCGGCCGCCGCCATCGCCGCGGGCGCCCGACTCAAGCCCGACGTACGGACGAACACGGCGACCGGCCGCGCCCGCACGTACTTCGGCGCGGGCCCCGACAAGGAGAAGGAGCGCGACCACCGCGGCGACTGGCTCGCCGCCCTCGCGGCCGCCGCCGGCGCCCTCCTCCTGACCGCGTCCCTGACCCTGTGGCGCGGCAGCCGCCCCGCCGAACACGCCGGAACCTGAGACCGTAGGCTCGTGCCGTGGCGCTCAAGAACATCCCGGACCCCGGTTTCTCCGACGACGACGGCACCGCCGACCCCGAACTCACGGCGGCGCTCGCCGCCTGGGCCGAGGACAGGGGGAGCGGCGCGGCCCAGTCGCGCGTCCTGGCCGCGCTCAAGGGCGCCCGGCTGCTCGTCCCCGTCGTCGCCGTGCTCGGCGAGGTGGAGACGGACGAGAACGGGCTGCGGCGCGAGAAGACCAGCGACATGGCGGTGCCCACGCTCACCGCGGGCGACCGCAAGGCGCTGCCCGCCTTCACCTCCCTCGCCTCGCTCGCGCTGTGGGACCCGGAGGCCCGGCCCGTCGCCGTACCGCTGCACCAGGCGCTCCAGGCCGCCGCGCACGAGCGCGCCGACACGGTCGTCCTCGATCTGGCGGGACCCGTCGCGTACGAGCTGAAGGGCGGGGCGCTGCTCGCCCTGGCCGAGGGGCGCACCAGCGCGGACCCGCTCGACGACCCGGCGGTCATCGAGGCCGTGCGCACGGCGGTCGCCGCCGAGCCGGCCGTCCTGCGCGCCCACCTCGGCCCCGGCAGCGCCGACGGCACGCTCGCCCTGGTCCTGGCCGACGGCGCGGTGCCGGCCGACGCCGCGCGCCGGGTCGTCGAGCTGCTCGCCGCCGACGAGGTGCTGCGCGCCCGTCTCGTCCGCGGCCTCGACCTGGCCCTGCTCCCGGCCGCGGCCCCGCAGCCCAACGAGCCCCTGTTCACGCGCTGAGCGCGGGCGGTAGGGACGCATGAAGAAGCGCCCCCGGTTCTTCCGGGGGCGCTTCGTTTCGTACGGGAAGGATCGGCGACTAGCCGTACACCGGGCCCGTGTACTTCTCGCCCGGGCCCTGGCCCGGCTCGTCCGGGACGACCGAGGCCTCGCGGAAGGCGAGCTGGAGCGACTTCAGGCCGTCGCGCAGCGGGGCGGCGTGGAACGAGCTGATCTCGGTGGTGCTGGCGTCGAGCAGACCGGCCAGCGCGTGCACGAGCTTGCGGGCCTCGTCCAGGTCCTTGTGCTCGTCACCCTCCTCCGTCAGTCCGAGCTTCACCGCGGCGGCGCTCATCAGGTTCACGGCGACCGTGACGATCACCTCGACGGCCGGGACCTCCGCGATGTCGCGGGTCATGGTGTCGAAGTCGGTGGTCTCGGGGGACTGGGGGGAGGTCTCACTCATGCCCCACACGATAGGCGGTGGGGCGGTGTGCGCACGATTGGCCCCCATGCCGGTGTCCTGCTAACCTTGTGTAACGACCGGCCAGGCACTCCCATGTGTCCGGCCCACAAGTGGAGGCTCCGATCTCCCACCTGACTGCCCTCCGGGGCGGCGGGTCATCCGGTCAGACGGCCGCCATCGTTCCGTACGGACGATGGAGCCGTCCGATGTGCGCCCCGCGGTTGACCGCGGCGGTGCTCCGGTTGTTCATGGAGCCCCGCCTGTGTCCCGTCGGGGCATTTTTCATATGCCGCGCCGGTTGGTCCGAGTGAGAAGACATACGCGGCTGTCTGCCGGACAGTCGTGTGGTGCTACCGAGGAGGATCCATCAGCGCCGAGCCCCGCATCAACGACCGGATTCGCGTTCCCGAAGTGCGACTTGTCGGTCCCAGCGGCGAGCAGGTCGGGATTGTTCCGCTTGCCAAGGCCCTGGAGCTCGCACAGGAGTACGACCTGGACCTGGTCGAGGTGGCGGCGACCGCCCGTCCGCCCGTGTGCAAGCTCATGGACTACGGGAAGTTCAAGTACGAGTCGGCCATGAAGGCCCGTGAGGCGCGCAAGAACCAGGCGCACACGGTCATCAAGGAGATGAAGCTCCGGCCGAAGATCGACCCGCACGACTATGACACCAAGAAGGGTCACGTCGTCCGGTTCCTCAAGCAGGGCGACAAGGTCAAGATCACGATCATGTTCCGTGGTCGCGAGCAGTCCAGGCCGGAACTCGGCTACCGACTGCTGCAGCGTCTCGCTTCGGACGTCGAGGACCTCGGGTTCATCGAGTCGAACCCGAAGCAGGACGGCCGAAACATGATCATGGTCCTCGGTCCGCACAAGAAGAAGACCGAGGCGATGGCCGAAGCCCGCGAGGCGCAGGCCGCCCGCAAGGCGGAGCGCCAGGGTCTGCCTGCCGAGGCCGAGGCCGAGGTCGAGGAGTCCGGCGCGGAGCCCGTCGCCGAGGCACCGGCCGAGGCGTCTGCCGAGGAACCCGCCGAGGCCTGATCCCGGGCAGCCCGCCCAGGACTACCGATACATATGACGCTCCCGTGCGCCGGTCCCCGGACCGGCTGGGAGCGCCACTGACGAGGAGATAACGGCGCTATGCCGAAGAACAAGTCGCACAGCGGTGCCAGCAAGCGATTCAAGATCACTGGCTCCGGCAAGGTGCTCCGTGAGCGTGCCGGCAAGCGCCACCTGCTTGAGCACAAGTCGTCCAAGAAGACCCGCTCGCTGACGGGCACGGTCGTCGTGGCTCCGGCCGACGCCAAGAAGATCAAGAAGCTTCTCGGCAAGTGACGTTCCTCCGCCTCCGGTCAACGGGGGCGGGACGTCGAGACCGGGACCTATTCGATTTCGGGTCGTGTGAGTCCAACCACGGCCCCGCTACAAGGAGTTAACAAGTGGCACGCGTCAAGCGGGCAGTAAACGCCCACAAGAAGCGCCGGGCGATCCTCGAAGCCGCCAGCGGCTACCGCGGTCAGCGTTCGCGCCTGTACCGCAAGGCCAAGGAGCAGGTCACCCACTCCCTGGTCTACAACTACAACGACCGCAAGAAGCGCAAGGGCGACTTCCGTCAGCTGTGGATCCAGCGCATCAACGCCGCTGCCCGCCAGAACGGCATGACGTACAACCGCCTCATCCAGGGTCTGAAGGCCGCCAACATCGAGGTGGACCGCAAGATCCTGGCCGAGCTCGCGGTCAACGACGCCAACGCGTTCGCCGCGCTCGTCGAGGTCGCGCAGAAGGCGCTTCCGAGCGACGTCAACGCGCCCAAGGCTGCCGCGTAAGCGCCTGACGGCTTGTTGAGCCGGACCGGACCCGCAGGCCGATGGCCTGCGGGTCCGGGTGCGTTTGTGAGTCTGCGGACCGTGCTGGGTTGCTCGCGCGGTTCCCCGCGCCCCTTGAATGCCGCTGCGCGGCATCCCCTGGGCGCCCCGAAGGGGCGCATTCAGGGGCGCGGGGAACTGCGCGACCAGCCCAAGCGGACCCGCACCCGACCGACGGCCAGGCTCTTAAGGGCACGGCCCCCTGCACCCCGTACCCCTCGTAGAGAGAACCCCGCGACCAACATGCCCGAGCTGATCTCCCCCCGTTCCCCCCGCGTCGCCGCCGCGAAGCGGCTCGCGCGGCGCAACTTCCGGGGGAAGGAGCGGCTGTTCATCGCCGAGGGGCCGCAGGCCGTGCGGGAGGCCGTGGAGCACCGGGTCGGCGGGGAGGCGACGCTCGTCGAGCTGTTCACCACCGTCGAGGCGGCGGAGCGGTACGCGGACATCGTGGACGCCGCCCGCGACGCCGGGGCCCGGGTGCACTACGCGGACGACGAGGTGCTCGCCGAGGTCTCGCAGACCGTCACCCCGCAGGGGCTCGTCGGCGTCTGCCGCTTCCTGGACTCGCCGTTCGAGGAGATCCTCAAGGCGCGGCCCAAGCTCGTCGCCGTCCTCGC
Source organism: Streptomyces sp. NBC_00224 (assembly GCF_041435195.1). Lineage (NCBI taxonomy): Bacteria > Bacillati > Actinomycetota > Actinomycetes > Kitasatosporales > Streptomycetaceae > Streptomyces > Streptomyces sp. NBC_00224. The sequence continues at coordinate 2,327,399 of NZ_CP108106.1, read as the reverse complement.
GCACGTCCGCGACCCCGGCAACGCCGGCACCGTACTGCGCTGCGCGGACGCCGCCGGCGCCGACGCGGTCGTCCTCACCGACGCCTCCGTGGACCTGTACAACCCCAAGTCGGTGCGCGCCTCGGTCGGTTCGCTCTTCCATCTGCCGGTCGCCGTCGGGGTGCCGGTGGAGCAGGCCGTACAGGGGCTGCGGGACGCGGGCGTACGGATCCTGGCCGCCGACGGGGCGGGCGAGGACGACCTCGACGACGAGCTCGACGCGGGCACCATGGGCGGCCCCACCGCCTGGATCTTCGGCAACGAGGCCTGGGGCCTGCCGGAGGAGACCCGTGCCCTCGCGGACGCCGTGGTGCGCGTCCCGATCCACGGCAGGGCCGAGAGCCTCAACCTGGCGACCGCCGCCGCGGTGTGCCTGTACGCCTCGGCTCGGGCCCAGCGCACCCGCACTCCTCGCTGAGGGGGTCCGCACCGTCACCTCCAGCTAGTAGTGTGGCGGGCTCGGGGGCCCACTGTGCGCTTCGGAGAGGTGGGATACGGGGATGGCTGTCGGCGTGAGGACCATCGGTGAGAACGCCCTGGTGTGCCCTTCCGTTGGCCAAGGCGCCCTGGGGATAGACCCCGAGGACCTGCCCGACGGTCTCGTCGTCGCCGACGAGAAGGGCCGGGTCATCTGCTTCAACGCGGCCGCCGCCCGGATCACCGCGGTCGCCAAGCGCGACGCGCTGGGCGTGGAGCTGGAGCGCGCCCTGCCGCTTGAGGACCTCAAGGGCCGCCGCTGGTGGCAGCTGACCGATCCGTACGGCGGTCTCGCCATCCGCGTCGGCCAGCCCGAGCGCAATCTGCTGCTGCCCGGCGGACGCGAGGTGCTGGTCTCCGCGCGGTACGTGCGCGAGCACCCCATGGGCCCGGTGCGCCGGGTCGTGGTGAGCCTGCGCTCGACCGAGGCCCGGCGGCGCACCGAGCGCAGCCACGCCGAGCTGATCGCCACCGTCGCCCACGAGCTGCGCTCGCCGCTGACCTCGGTCAAGGGGTTCACCGCGACACTGCTCGCCAAGTGGGAGCGGTTCACGGACGACCAGAAGCGGCTGATGCTGGAGACCGTCGACGCCGACGCCAACCGCGTAACCCGGCTGATCGCCGAGCTCCTGGACATCTCCCGGATCGACTCGGGCCGCCTTGAGGTGCGCCGCCAGCCCGTGGACATAGCGGCCGCCGTCGGCCGGCACATCCAGGCCCATGTCGCCGCCGGTCAGGCCCCCGACCGCTTCCTCGTCCGCATCCAGCGGCCGCTGCCCGATCTGTGGGCGGATCCGGACAAGATCGACCAGGTCCTGGGCAACCTGCTGGAAAACGCGGTGCGCCACGGCGAGGGAACCGTCACCATCGAGGTGGCACCCGCGCCCGTCCGCATCGACGAGCACGACGAGAAGGGAACGGCCGTCACCGTGAGCGACGAAGGCCCCGGCATCCCCGAGGAGTCGATGGGCCGTGTCTTCACCCGCTTCTGGCGGGGCAGCAAACGCGGCGGCACCGGCCTCGGCCTCTACATCGTCAAGGGCATCGTGGAGGCGCACGGCGGGACGATCGCGGTGGGCCGCGGCTCCGGCGGCGGCGCCGAGTTCCGATTTATCCTGCCCGTCAGCGCCCCGGCCTACCTCCAGTAGCGACCGCCGGGCCGCCCACGGGCGCATCCGCATTCACCCACCCCGTTAGACTCGACCTTTGGCGCGTTCGTGTCCGTGCTGTCGCGCGGCCCAGTCGCGGTCGCGGTGGCGGGACCCCCAGCCAAGCCAATCGGAAGTACGGGAAGAGATGTCGGCACCCAATAAGTCGTACGACCCTGTTGAGGTCGAGGCGCTGAAACCGGAAGAGATCGAGCGCATGCGGGACGAGGCGCTCGCCGCCTTCGCCGCGGCCGGTGACCTCGACGCGCTCGCACACGCGAAGACCGCGCACGCCGGTGGCACCTCGCCCCTGTCGCTCGCCAACCGTGAGATCGGCGCCCTGCCGCCGCAGGCCAAGGCCGCGGCCGGCAAGCTCGTGGGCATGGCCCGCGGCGCCGTGAACAAGGCGCTGGCCGCCCGCCAGGCCGAGCTGGAGGCCGAGCGCGACGCGCGCGTCCTGGTCGAGGAGGCGGTGGACGTCTCGCTGCCGTACGACCGCGTACCGGCCGGCGCCCGCCACCCGCTGACCACGCTCTCCGAGCGCATCGAGGACATCTTCGTGGCCATGGGCTACGAGGTCGCCGAGGGCCCGCAGGTCGAGGCCGAGTGGTTCAACTTCGACGCGCTCAACATCGGCCCGGACCACCCGGCCCGAGGCGAGGCGGACACCTTCTTCGTCCAGGCCGCCGACGGCTCCGCGAACTCCGGCACGGTGCTGCGCACGCACACCTCCCCGGTGCAGATCCGCTCGCTGCTCGACCGCGAGCCGCCGGTGTACGTGATCTGCCCCGGCCGGGTCTACCGCACGGACGAGCTGGACGCCACGCACACCCCGGTCTTCAACCAGGTCGAGCTGCTCGCCGTGGACGAGGGCCTGACCATGGCGGACCTCAAGGGCACCCTGGACCACATGGTCCAGTCGCTCTTCGGCCAGGACATGAAGACCCGGCTGCGGCCGAACTTCTTCCCGTTCACCGAGCCGTCCGCCGAGATGGACATGGTCTGCTACGTGTGCCGCGGCGAGTCCGTCGGCAACCCCGACCGCCCCTGCCGCACCTGCTCCAGCGAGGGCTGGATCGAGCTCGGCGGCTGCGGCATGGTCAACCCGAAGGTGCTCACCGCCTGCGGCGTCGACCCCGAGAAGTACAGCGGATTCGCCTTCGGCTTCGGCATCGAACGCCTGCTGATGTTCCGCCACAACGTCGAAGACATGCGAGACATGGTCGAGGGTGACGTCCGGTTCACCCGGCCGTTCGGGATGGAGATCTGATGCGGGTCCCGCTTTCTTGGCTGCGGGAGTACGTCGACCTGCCGGCGACGGAGACCGGCCGTGACGTCCAGGCCAAGCTCGTTTCCGCCGGCCTGGAGGTCGAGACCGTCGAGCAGCTCGGCGGCGGCCTCAAGGGCCCCCTGGTCGTCGGCAAGGTACTGACCATCGAGGAGCTGGAGGGCTTCAAGAAGCCCATCCGCTTCTGCACGGTCGACGTCGGCACGGCCAACGGCACCGGTGAGCCGCAGGAGATCGTCTGCGGCGCGCGCAACTTCCAGGTCGGCGACAAGGTCGTCGTGGTGCTCCCCGGCGCCGTGCTGCCCGGCGACTTCGCCATCGCCGCCCGCCAGACGTACGGGAAGACCTCGCACGGCATGATCTGCTCCGGCGACGAGCTGGGCATGGGCGACGACGGTACGGGCGGCATCATCGTCCTGCCGCCCGAGCACGAGGCCGGCACCGACGCCATCGAGCTCCTTGAGCTCGTCGACGAGGTCCTGGACATCGCCGTCACCGCCAACCGCGGCGACTGCCTGTCGATGCGCGGCGTGGCCCGCGAGACCGCCATCGCGTACGGCCTGCCGCTGCGCGACCCGGCGCTGCTCGACGTGCCCGCGCCCAACTCGTACGGCTACCCGGTGAAGAGCGCCGACCCGATCGGCTGCGACCGCTTCACCGCGCGCACCGTGGGCGGCCTCGACCCCGAGGCCCGCTCGCCGATCTGGCTCCAGCGCCGCCTCCAGAAGGCCGGCATGCGGCCGATCTCGCTCGCCGTCGACGTCACCAACTACGTGATGATCGAGCTCGGCCAGCCGCTGCACGCCTACGACCGCACGCGGGTCGACGGCACCATCGGCGTTCGCCGCGCCGAGCCCGGCGAGGTGCTCACCACCCTCGACGGCGCCAAGCGCAAGCTGGACGCCGCCGACCTGGTCATCACCGACAACCGGGGCCCGATCGGCCTGGCCGGTGTGATGGGCGGCGCCAACACGGAGATCGCCGACTCGGTCACCGACCCGGAGACCGGACAGGTCAGGGGCACCACCGAGGTGGTCATCGAGGCCGCGCACTTCGACCCGGTCGCCATCGCCCGCACCGCGCGCCGCCACAAGCTGTCCTCCGAGGCGTCCAAGCGCTTCGAGCGCGGCGTCGACCCGCAGGCCGCCTCCGCGGCCGCCCAGCGGACCGTCGACCTGCTCGTGCTGCTCGCGGGCGGCACCGCCGAGGCCGGCGTCACCGAGGTCATCGCGCCCTCCGCGCCGCGCACCATCTCGGTCGCCGCCGACCACCCGGACCGCGTGGCGGGCGTCGACTACGGCCGCGAGACCGTGGTGCGCCGCCTCCAGGAGATCGGCTGCGACGTCTACGGGCAGGACGAGCTCGTCGTCACCGTGCCCTCGTGGCGCCCCGACCTCACCGAGCCGAACGACCTCGCCGAAGAGGTCATCCGGCTGGAGGGGTACGAGAACCTGCCCTCCACCCTGCCGAAGCCGCCCGCCGGCCGCGGTCTGACCGAGCGCCAGCGGTTGCACCGCCGGGCGGGCCGCGCGCTCGCCGGGGCCGGCTACGTCGAGGCGCTGAACTACCCGTTCGTCTCCGAGCAGGTCTTCGACCAGCTGGGCCTGGAGGCCGCTGACCCGGCCCGCCGCGTCGTGAAGCTGGTCAACCCGCTCAACGACGAGGAGCCGGCGCTGCGCACCACGCTGCTGCCGGGGCTGCTCACCTCGCTGCGCCGCAACGACGGCCGTGGCAGCCACGACCTGGCCCTCTTCGAGACCGGTCTGGTCTTCCAGCCCGCCGAGCGGCAGGGCGTCGCCGTCCAGCTGCCCGTCGACCGCCGTCCCACCGACGAGGAGATCGCCGCGCTCGACGCCGTGCTGCCTTCGCAGCCCCGGCACGCGGCCGTGGTCCTCGCCGGTGCGCGCGAGCAGGCCGGCTGGTGGGGCAAGGGCCGCCCGGCGGACTGGGCCGACGCGGTCGAGGCCGCCCGGACCCTGGCCCACGAGGCCGGCGCCGAACTCATCGTCCAGCAGGGCCAGTACGGGCCGTGGCACCCGGGCCGGTGCGCCGAGCTCGCCGTCGTCATCGACAGCGAGATCGTCGTCATCGGGCACGCGGGCGAGCTGCACCCGCGCGTGGTCAAGGCGCTGAGCCTGCCCGAGCGCACCTGCGCCATGGAGCTCGACCTGGACCTGCTCGCGAAGGCCGGAGAGGGCGCCCTGCAGGCGCCGCGGATCTCCACCTTCCCGGTGGCCACCCAGGACGTGGCGCTGGTCGTCGACACGGAGGTCCCGTCCGCCGTCGTCGAGTACTTCCTGCGCGGCGGCGCCGGTGAACTCCTGGAGTCCATCCGGCTGTTCGACGTCTACACCGGCGAGCAGATCGGTGAGGGCAAGAAGTCGCTGGCGTACGCGCTGCGCTTCCGCGCCGCCGACCGCACGCTGACCGTCGAGGAGGCCTCGGCCGCCCGCGACGCGGCGGTGGCCCTGGCCGCCGAGCGCACGGGCGCGGTGCTCCGCGGGGCATAACCCGCCGGCAGGCAGGACCTCTGAAGGGCGCATCCGGATCTCCGGATGCGCCCTTCGCACATGTCCTCACGTGTTCTCACTCGTTCGGGTGAGAAGAGGGAGCGATGTACGCAAAAGGGGGCGCACCGTCGACAGAATCAATCCGGTCGTGAAGGCCGGGGCAACCGGTGACAGCCGGTACAGGGGTGAACGGTGCAGAGGCCTAGGGGGGCCGACGGCATGATCCGTACCAGGAGTTGGACGGCGGCCTGCGCGAGCGCCCTCGGTACGGGCCGGGGCCTCGCCCTCGCGCTGCCCGGCCTGTGGCTGGCCCTGGTGGTGGGCTGGCAGCTGACCTGCCCGCTGGCCACCGACGAGTCCATGGGCCTGCGGATCGCCACCTGCGTGGCCTTCCTGCTCGCGGTGATCTGTCTGGTGCACGGCGTACGGCTGGGCGCGGCACGGGAGTTGCGGCAGGTGCAGGAGGTGGCCGACGCCGCCCAGCGGGTGCTGCTGCGGCCGCCGCCGCCCCGCCTCGACGGGCTCACCGTGGCCGCCGGACAGCTCTGTGCGGCCCGGGGCGCGGTGGTCGGCGGCGATCTGTACGAGGTGATGGCCACGCCGTACGGGGTGCGCGTGATCATGGGCGATGTGCGCGGGCATGGCCTCGGCCCGCTCGGCGCGGTCGCGGCGGTGCTCGGCAGCTTCCGCGAGGCCGCCCACGACGAGCCGGACCTCGCGGGCGTGCTGCGGCGCCTGGACCGGGCGCTGCAACGGCACTTGCGCGAGCGGGCCCGCGGCGAGCATCCGGCCTGCTGCGCGGGCGAGCCCGAGAGCCCGCTCGCCGAGGAGTTCGTGACCGTACTGCTCCTGGAGATCCGGGACGACGGCCTGGTGCTCGCCCTCAACTGCGGCCATCCGTGGCCCTACCGGCTGTGCGGCGGCGCCGAGCCGCTGCTGCCCGGCGACCCGCTGCCCCCGCTCGGCTCCTTCCCCCTCCCCGCCGAACTGCCGCTGCACCGCTGCACCCGGCTGCTGCCCGGGGAGGCCCTGTGTCTGCACACGGACGGCGCCGAGGATGCCCGGGACCGCGCCGGGCGGTTCTTCCGGCTGCAGGAAGTACTCGCCCGGGCGGCCCTGGACACCCCGCTGTCACCCGCCGCGGTGGTCCACTGCGTACAGCGGGAGCTGCTGCGGCACACCGGCGGACGGCTCGCCGACGACGTGGCGCTGATGGTGCTGCGCAACGACCGGGTGCGCGTGCCCGCACAGACCGCGGCCGTCCCGACCGCGCGGGCGCGGCGCTGAGCCGGTCGGGCGTGCGCCGTCGGTCCTGCCGCGGAGTGACGGGCAGTTCGGCAGGACCGGCGGCGCCGGGAGCGGGCCGCCGCACTGTACGAGGGGGAGCCGGCGGCCCAGCACGCCTCTGTGGAGAGGCAGTTCAGTCAATCGGCAGCCGCTTCCTCGCGGCAGAGTGCGCGGCGCATAAATGCGAGTACTCCCTTCACACCCCGTGTGAACGCGCCTCGTCTACGCTGGGCGCACCGAGCCAACGGAGGGCCTGATGCAGCCCAATACCCTGCTCGACGCGCTGGTCGACGAGGCCGGCATCTCCAACGCCGGGCTCGCGGCCCATGTGAACCAGGCCGGCCGTGGCAGAGGGCTGGCACTGAGGTACGAACACACCGCGGTGGCACGGTGGTTGAAGGGCCAGCGGCCGCGCGGCCAGGTGCCCGATCTGATCTGCGAGGTGCTCGCGGTCCGGCTGCACCGGCCGGTCACCCTCGACGACATCGGGCTCGGCGTGCCGGGCGAGCCGGTCGCGCCGGTCGGCTCGCCGCTCGCCGGGTTCGTGGAGCGCGCCACCGCCCTGTGGCGCTCCGACGAGCAGCAGCGCCCGCACATACTGGGCGCGCCCGCGGTCACCGGCACCCCGGCCGTGATGCCGGTGTGGGAGTGGGAGAACCCGCCGGAGGACACCGATGTGTCACGGCACGGCCAGACCGCGGTGAGCGAGAGCGACATCGAGATGCTGCGGTCGGCCCGCGCGCACTACGAGCTGATGTACCGCAAGGCCGGGGGCATCGCCACCCGCTCGCGCATCGTGGGCTTCCTCAACTCCGAGACCGCGCCGCTGCTGCGCGGCTGCTACACCGACCGGACCGGCCGCCAGCTGCACCGGGCGACCGGGGGGCTGGTCGCGATCGCCGGGATCTGCGCGTACGACTCCAACGCCCAGGGCCTGGCCCAGCGTTACTTCCACCAGGCGCTGCGGCTGGCGAAGGCGAGCGGGGACCGGGGGCTCGGCGCGTATGTGATCGCCCTGCTCGTCAACCAGTCGCTGTACATGCACGACTACCGCCAGGCGGTCGCGTTCGCGGAGGCGGCGCTGCGGACGGCGGGCCACCAGCTCACTCCGGCGCTGGCCGCGGATCTGCACGCGATGCAGGCGAAGGCGTACGCGCACCTCGGCGACGGGCGCAGCGCGCTCGGCGCGATCCGCGGCGCCGAGCGGGCGGCCGAGCGGATCCGGCCGAAGAACGAACCCGCCGAGACCGGCTACGTCCAGCCGGGCCTGGTCAACGTCCAGGTGGCGGAGGCCCTGCTGCGGCTGGGCGATCTGCCGGCCGCGCGCGAGCAGGCGGGACTGGCCGCGCGCGCCCCCTCGCACGACCGGGGCAGGGTGCACCGGCTTGCGATGCTCGCGCAGATCGAGCTCCGGCAGGGCGAGGCGGACCGGGCCGTCGCGACGGCGGTCGAGATGGCCGAGCGGGCCCGGGGGATGGAGTCGCAGCGGTTGCGCGACCGGTTGCGCGTCGTACGCGAGCATCTGGTGGAGAGCGGTTGCGCCGGCGCCGACGAAGCCGCCGAGCTGATCGACGGGGCGCTGCGCGTTCCCCTGTGAGCGTGCGCCTGCTGCGATATTGCCATCTACTTGTCGGAAGGTGGCAAAAACGTGCAGTGGACGAACCTGAGTGAACAAACTGTGTATGAGAACCGCTGGTTCCGCGTCAATCTCGCCGACGTCGCCCTCCCGGACGGGCGGCACCTCGACCACTTCGTGATCCGGCTCCGCCCGGTCGCCGTGGCCACCGTCGTCAACGAGGCCAACGAGGTGCTGCTGCTGTGGCGGCACCGGTTCATCACCGACAGCTGGGGCTGGGAGCTGGCCGCCGGGGTCGTCGAGGACGGCGAGGACATCGCGGCCGCGGCCGCCCGCGAGATGGAGGAGGAGACCGGGTGGCGGCCGGGCCCGCTGCGCCATCTCCTCACCGTCGAGCCCGCCAACGGACTCATCGACGCCCGGCACCACCTCTACTGGTCGGAGTCGGCCGAGTACATCGGCCACCCCGAGGACGACTTCGAGTCGTCGCGGCGCGAGTGGATACCGCTCAAGCTGGTACCCGACATGATCGCCCGCGGCGAGGTCCCGGCCGCCAACATGGCGGCCGGGCTCCTGCTCCTGCACCACATGCGGCTCGGCGACGGCTGATCCGCCGTCACCCGCTCACCGCCCCAGCGCCTGCCACACCGCCACGGTCAGCGCGCCGAGGGCGGTGAGCACCGTGAGCGCGGGCAGCGGCCACCTCGTGTGTTCCAGGGACGCCACCCGCACGCCCAGGTCGGTCAGTTCGCGTTCGCTCTGGTCGTCGCGGTGGGTGTGCAGTGTCAGCTGTCCATCGATGCGGGCCAGGCCCACTTCCAGGGAACGGCGTAACTCGAACAGTTCGTCGACGGCCATCGGATGGCCGGGGTCGCTCGGCACGGCGAGGCTCCTTCGTCGTTGTGGCGGAATGCCATTGACTTTTCGCCAAGGAGTCAACTCGCCCTGTTCCAGGGGCGGGAGAGTGTGCGAAGAGCATATGCGTGCTCGCGCCGCACACCGGGTGTGAACGCGGCGGGCCCGGCCCTCACGCAGAGGAGCCGGGCCCGGCGACGACAAGTCCCCGATGTACGCAGGTGTGCTCAGGAGTACGAGTAGAAACCGGACCCGGTCTTGCGGCCCAGACGCCCCGCGTCCACCATGCGCTGCAGCAGCGGCGGCGCCGCGTACAGCGGCTCCTTGAACTCGTCGTACATCGAGTCCGCCACCGAGGCGACCGTGTCCAGGCCGATGAGGTCGGACAGCTTGAGCGGGCCCATCGGGTGGGCGCAGCCCAGCTCCATGCCGTTGTCGATGTCCTCGCGGCTGGCGATGCCCGACTCGAACATCCGGATCGCGGAGAGCAGATACGGGATGAGGAGGGCGTTGACCACGAAGCCCGAGCGGTCCTGGGCGCGGATCGCGTGCTTGCCGAGGACCTTCTCCACCATGGCCTGGGCCCGGCTGAGGGTGCCCTCGGAGGTGGTGAGCGCCGGGATCAGCTCGACGAGCTTCTGCACCGGGGCCGGGTTGAAGAAGTGGATGCCGATGACCTGGTCGGGCCGCGAGGTCGCGACCGCGAGCTTCACCAGCGGGATGGAGGAGGTGTTGGAGGCCAGGATCGCGTCCGGGCGGGTCACCACCTGGTCGAGCACCTGGAAGATCTCGGTCTTGATCTGCTCGTTCTCGACCACGGCCTCGATGACGAGATCGCGGTCGGCGAACTCGCCGAGGTCGGTGGTGAAGCTCAGCCGGGCGAGCGTCTCGTCGCGCTCCTGCTCGGTGATCTTGCCGCGCTCGGCGGCCTTCGAAAGGGAGTTGTGCAGCCGGGTACGGCCGATCTCCAGGGCTTCGCCGGTGGTCTCGGCGACCCTCACGTCCAAGCCGCTGCGGGCGCAGACCTCCGCGATGCCGGCCCCCATCTGGCCGCAGCCCACCACTCCGACGCGTTCGATGTCGGTCACATCGTGCCTTTCGCTTCTGACAGAAAAGTCCTGGCGGGTCCCCCGTGTGATTCCGGCGCCCGTCCCGGCCCACGACGTTACTCCGCGCCTGCGTGTGGATCACGGGGTGGGGCGGGCATGCTGTGCGCAACACCGGACATTCGTAGCGACGAGGGGGTCATCAAGTGGGACGGATCACTCGACGGGGACTGTTGGCGGGGACCCTCGCGGCCGGAACGGCGGGCGCGATGAACGGGCTGGTCACAGCGGGTGCGGCCAGTGCCGCGGAGGGTGCGCCCGGGGTCCTGGCGACCCCAGGCCCGGCCCGCCCCTGGAACCCGCCCCGGCCCCTGGAGTTCCGCGGGATGTGGCTGGCGACGGTGTCCAACCTCGACTGGCCCTCACAACCGGGTCTGCCCCCGGACCGGCAGGAGGCCGAGCTCCTCGCCCACCTCGACCGGGCGGCGGAGCGAAGACTCAACGTGGTGGCGCTCCAGGTCCGCCCCACCGCCGACGCCCTGTGGCCCTCGCCGTACGAGCCGTGGGCCCAGTATCTGAGCGGCGTCCAGGGCCAGGACCCGGGCTGGGACCCGCTGGGCACGGCCGTCCGCGAGGCCCACCGGCGCCGCCTTGAGCTGCACGCCTGGTTCAACCCGTACCGGGTGGCCAACCACACCGACCCGTCCCGGCTGGTGCCGACCCACCCCGCGCGCGTGCACCCCGACTGGGTCGTGGCGTACGGCGGACGGCTCTACTACAACCCGGGGCTGCCCGAGGTCCGCCGGTTCGTGCAGGACGCGATGCTGGACGCGGTCGCGCGCTACGACCTGGACGCGGTGCACTGGGACGACTACTTCTATCCGTACCCGGTGGCCGGTCAGACCTTCGCGGACGACGACGCGTACGCCCGGTACGGCGCGGGCTTCCCGGACCGCGCCGCCTGGCGCCGCGACAACATCGACAAGCTGGTGCGGGAGACGGCCGCCCGGATCAAGCAGATCCGCCGCCGCGTGAAGTTCGGGATCAGCCCGTTCGCGGTCTGGCGCAACGCGGCGACCGACCCGCTCGGCTCGCCCACCACGGCCGGTGTGCAGACCTACGACGACCTGTACGCCGACACCAGGAAATGGGTGCGCGAGCACTGGATCGACTACATCTGCCCGCAGGTGTACTGGAACATCGGCTTCCAGGCCGCCGACTACGCCAAGCTCGTGCCCTGGTGGGACGCGGTCGCGCGAGGCAGCGGCACCCAGCTGATCGTCGGGGAGGCCCTCTACAAGGCCGGGAACCCGGCCCAGCCCGCGGCGTGGCAGGACCCGGCCGAGCTGTCCCGCCACCTCACGCTCGCACGGAAGTACCGCTCCGTGCGGGGCCACTGCTTCTTCTCGGCGAAGGACGTCGCCCAGGACCGGATCGGCGCGATGGCACGCGTGGTCGCGGACCACTATCCGGGACGGGTGCGGCCGTGACCGCGCCGCCTACTCCTCTGCCGGGTGCCTGACGACGGTGTCGGGACCCGGTGACATCAGGGTCTCGTGCCCGTCCTCGAAGCGCACCCGGTACGGCGGTGTCCCGTCGGGGCCCAGTACCTCGATGACTTCCGCGCTCCGGTCGTGCTGTCCGACGGTTCTGCCATGAACCAGCAGCCGGTCGCCCACGCTCGCTCGCATGTGCCCATCCTAAGGCGCGCAGGCCGAGTTGAGCCCGTGCGGATGGGCCACGCGTGGCACCGCCGGGGCGATTTCAGGCCGCCGCGCGCTGGGTCACGGCGATGCAGACCAGCACTCCCGCGGCGGCCAGCGGGGCGGCGGGGGAGAGGTGCTCCCCGAGCAGCAGGACCGCCCAGACCAGCGTGAGCAGCGGCTGCGCCAGCTGGAGCTGGCTGGCCCGGGGCACGCCGATGGCGGCCATGCCCCGGTACCAGACGTACAGCCCGAAGAACTGCGACCCGGCTGCCACCCACAGCACCCCGAGGACGCCGTGCGCGTTCAGATGGACCGGTTCGGCGGCGAGCGCGACCGCCGAGCCGAGGACGGCGAGCGGCAGGGTGAGGATCAGCGCCCAGCCGATCACCTGCCACCCCGGCATCACCCGGGCGAGGCGTCCGCCCTCGGTGTATCCGGCGGCGCAGATCAGCAGCGCCCCGAAGAGGTAGAGGTCGCCAGTGGAGAGGGCGCCGCCGCTCTGCTGGACGGTGAAGGCGACCACCACCCCGGCTCCGGCCAGCGCCGCCGCCCAGAAGGCACGGGAGGGGCGGCGTCCGGTCCGCAGCGCCGAGAGCGCGGCCGTGGTCAGCGGCAGCAGGCCCACGACGACCGCCGCGTGCGAGGTCGTCGACGTCTGCAGGGCGAGCGTGGTGAGGAGCGGGAAGCCGACCACGGTCCCGGCCGCGACCACCGCGAGCCCGGCCCAGTGCCGCCGCTCGGGCAGCGATACCCGGCCCACCAGCAGGAACGCGCTCGCGATCAGCCCGGCGAGCAGACTGCGGACGGCGACGAGCGACCACGGGCCGAAGGTCTCCAGGCCCCAGGCGGTGGCCGGGAAGGTCAGGGAGAAGGCGACGACGCCGAGCCCGGCGAGGAGCGCGCCCTGCCGCGAGGCGGCGGCCGGGGCGGTGGCAGGCGAAGCGGCAGGCGCTGCCGGGCTCGGGGCCGGGGACGTGGTCCGGGCGGATGCGGTGCGGGCCGAGGGCTCGTCGACCGCTATCGATGTCCGGGCAGTAGCGCTATCCTGTGCTGTCATGCAAGAGCGTAGCAGTGAGGCCGAACTGGCAGCCATCCTCAGAAGTGAGCTCGACCGCTACTCCGTAGGTGGAAAGCTGCCGTCGAGCAGGGTGCTGGTCGAGCGGTACCGGGTCTCGCCGGTCACCGTCTCCCGGGCGCTGGCCCGGCTCGCCGCCGAGGGCCTCGTCGTCACCCGGCCCGGCGCCGGGGTCTTCCGCGCCGAGCCCCGTACGCCCGCGCCCCGCCCCGGCGACACCTCCTGGCAGGAGGTCTCGCTCAGCGCCGACGGCGCCACCGACGCGGTGCCGCGCGCGGTCGATGCCTCCGGGGTCCTGGCCACCCTCGCCGCACCACCGCCCGGGGTGATCGAGTTCAACGGCGGCTACCTCGCCCCCGTCCTCCAGCCGGAGCGCGCGATGGCCGCCGCCCTCGCCCGGGCCGGCCGCCGCCCGGGTGCCTGGGGGCGGCCGCCCACCGACGGGCTTCCCGAGCTGCGCGACTGGTTCGCCCGGGAGATCGGCGGCACGGTCACCGCCGCCGAGGTGCTGATCTGCGCCGGTGGCCAGTCCGCGCTCACCACGGCGCTGCGGGCGCTCGCGGCGCCGGGCGCGCCGGTTCTGGTGGAGTCGCCCACCTACCCCGGCATGCTCGCGGTGGCCCGCGCCTCGGGGCTGCGGCCGGTGCCGGTGCCGGTCGACACCGACGGGGTGCGCCCCGACCTGCTCGCGGCCGCCTTCCGGGCCACCGGCGCCCGCGTCCTGGTCAGCCAGCCGCTCTTCCAGAACCCGACGGGCGCGGTGCTCTCCCCGGCCCGCCGGGCCGAAGTGCGCGCGGTGGCCCGGGAGTTCGGGGCGTTCGTCATCGAGGACGACTTCGCACGCCTGCTCGCCCACGCGGACGCGGGCCCGCTGCCCGCGCCGCTCGCCGCCGACGACCCGGACGGCGTGGTCGTCCACGTCCGGTCGCTCACCAAGGTGGCCTCGCCGAGCCTGCGGGTCGGCGCGCTCGCCGCCCGCGGCCCGGTCCTGGAACGGCTGCGCGCGATCCAGGTCGTCGACAGCTTCTTCGTACCGCGCCCGCTCCAGGAGGCGGCCCTGGAGCTGGTCGGCTCCCCGGCCTGGCCCCGCCATCTGCGTTCCGTGTCGCAGGAGCTGGGGGACCGCAGACAGGCCATGGCGACCGCCCTGGCCGTCCACCTCCCCGAGCTGGACGTGCCGCACCTGCCCTCCGGCGGCTACCACCTCTGGCTGCGGCTGCCCGACGGCACGCCCGAGGACGCGGTCGCCGCCGCGGCCCTGCGCTCCGGCGTCGCCGTCGCCGCCGGCCGTCCCTACTTCAGCGCCGAGCCCCCCGCCGCCCACCTCCGGCTGTGCTTCGCGGGCGTGGCGGGCCGGGCCGAGATCGACGAGGGCGTACGGCGGCTGCGCACGGCGTACGACGAGGTGGGCGCCCGGCGAGCGGTCTGAGCGGGCCGCCGGGACCGCTCACGGTCGCGGGCTCTTGACCAACCGCCCGTTCGGTCGCACGATCTCGGCCATGACTGTCCGGTTGACGCTGGTCGCGGCGGCGCGCTCCTCGGCGCTGCTGGCCGAGCGCTTCGACGACGACCGCCCGCTCGACGGGGCGGGCTGGCACGAGGTCGCCCTCGCCGCGCACGCCCTGGTCCCCCTGGGCGCGGCCGAGCTGCGCTACTGCTCGCCCACCGCGCGCAGCCGGGCCACCGGCGACGCCCTCGGATACGCGCCGATGGCCCAGCCCGCGCTGCGCGACTGCGACATGGGCCGCTGGCGCGGATACACCCTGGCCGAGGTCGCGGCCCGGGAGCCCGACGCCGTCGACGCCTGGCTCGCGGACCCGCGCGCGGCCCCGCACGGCGGGGAGCCGCTGCTCGGTTTCATCACCCGGATAGGGGGCTGGCTGGACACCCGGCCCGCCGACGACGGCGCGATGGTCGCGGTGGCCGAACCCTCGGTCGTACGGGCGGCGCTGGTGTACGCCCTGAAGGCGCCGCCGTCGGCGTACTGGAACGTCGACGTCCGGCCGCTGTCGACGGTGACCCTGACCGGCGGCGCCCACCGCTGGCACCTGAGCCTGATAAGCCTGGCGGGATAGCGGGCGGACGACGGGGGTTCACAGACAGGCTCTCAGCCGAGCTCGCGGATCACCCGGGCCGGGTTGCCGACGGCCAGCACCCCGGCGGGCAGGTCCCTGGTGACCACCGCCCCGGCGCCGACCACCGTGTTGGCGCCGATGCTCACCCCGGGGCAGACGATCACCCCGCCGCCGAGCCACACGTTGTCCCCGATCGTCACCGGCTCGGCCTTCTCCCACCCTTGGCGCCGCCGCTCGGCGTCCAACTCATGGGTAGGCGTGAGGAGTTGGACGTTCGGCCCGATCTGGACGTCCCTGCCGACGGTGATCCGGCCGGTGTCCAGGAACACTGCGCCGAAGTTCACGAACGTACCCGCGCCGATGCTGATGTTGTAGCCGAAGTCGCAGTGGAACGGCGGTCGCACCCGTACGCTCTCGTCGACCTCGCCCAGCAACTCGGCCAGCAGCTTGTGCCGTTCGGCGGGCGGGGCCCCGCCCGCCGCGTTGTAGGCGGCGCACCGCGCGATCCGGCGGGCGGTGTCCGCGCCCAGCTCGGGGTCGTCGGGCAGATACCACTCACCGGCCAGCATGAGCCGCTTGTTCTCACCCACGGGAGCTCCTCCTCGTCCTGGTGACCAAGGATCTCACCGCCGCCGCGGGGCAGTTCGGCGGCCCGCACCCCCTACCCGTAGTACTTCGGAGCTACGCGGAAGATGCCCTCCCTGGTCCGACGCGGGCGACGGGGCTTGATCCATAACGTCGGTACCGCAAGCAGGCAAGCCAATCAGCAAGCCAATCAGCAAGCCGATCAGGCAAGCCATCAGGCGAGTCACCGCGCAGGCGCCCCCCCGGGCCGTCGCGCGAGGCACCCGGTACGGAAGGACCCCCACCCATGGCCCCCCGCCCCCGCGTCGGCAGTCGCGCGCTCCGCGCTCTGCTCGCCGCGCTCGTCGTCGCCTCGGTGGCGGTGCCGCTGTCGGGCGCGGTGCGACCCGCGGCCGTACCGGCACCCGTCCCGGCCGCCCTCGCCCCGCTGACCTCCGCGACGTCCGCCGTACTCGACGCGCGCTACGGCGCCGCCCGCGACGGCATCAGGGCGGCCGAGCGGATGGCCACCGGCCACGGCGACCGCAGACGGGCCGCCGCGCTGCGCGCCATGGCCGGGCCCGGGCGGCACTTCCTCTCCTTCGACGGCCGGGGCGGCGGGCGCACCGCCGAGGTCGTCGGGGACCTCGCGCACGCCGACCGGATCGCCGTACTGGTGCCGGGCTCGGACACCAGCCTCGACAAGTACGGGCGCTTCCGGGCCGGGGCCGGGGCCCTCCAGCGGGAGATGGGCGCCCGGTCCGCCGTGGTCGCCTGGCTCGGCTACCCGACCCCGGCGACCGGCAGCGCCGGGTCGGTGACGACGGGCCGGGCCGACCGTGCGGCGCCTCAACTGGGCAAGTTCGTAAGGGAGTTGAGCGCGGCCAAGCCCGGCACCCGGATGGCGGTCCTCTGTCACTCCTACGGCTCCGTCGTCTGCGCCCGGGCCGCCTCCGAGCTGCGCGCCGACGCCCTGGTCCTGTACGGCAGTCCAGGCACCGGCGCCGATGACGTCGGGCAGTTGCACACCCGCGCCGACGTCTGGGCGGGCCGGGCGTCGGGCGACTGGATCGCCGACGTGCCCCATCTGCGGCTTCCGCTCCTGGCCGCCACCGTCGGGTTCGGCACCGACCCGGTGTCCAAGGCGTTCGGGGCGCGGATCTTCGACGCGGGCACCGGCGGCCACAGCGACTACCTGAAGCCCGGCTCGGTCCCCCTGCGCAACATCGCCCTGATCGCCTCCGGCCAGACCCCGACCGAGGAGCGCCGCCATGCGTGAGCTCGTCCGGCGCATCGACGCCGCCACCCCACCCGACCGCGACCGTGCCGTGGACGCCCTGCGGGCCTTCGCCATCCTCGGCGTGGTGCTCGGCCACTGGCTGGTCACCGCGCTGGTCGCGGACAGCGGCACCCTGCGCGCCGTCAGCCCCCTCCAGCACCTGCCCGAACTGGCGCCGGTCTCCTGGATGTTCCAGACCCTGGCCGTGTTCTTCTTCGTCGGCGGGCAGGTGGCGGCGAGCGGCCACGCCTCGGCACGCGCCCGGGGCGCCACGTACGGGCAGTGGCT
This sequence comes from Streptomyces sp. NBC_00224, assembly GCF_041435195.1. Lineage (NCBI taxonomy): Bacteria > Bacillati > Actinomycetota > Actinomycetes > Kitasatosporales > Streptomycetaceae > Streptomyces > Streptomyces sp. NBC_00224. The sequence goes on along the minus strand of NZ_CP108106.1, from coordinate 2,310,186 downwards.
GCGCGCCCGGCTGGCCCGCCTCTTCCGGCCGGTCGCCGCCGTCCTCGTGGTGTGGACGGTGGCCGTGGTCGCGCTGTTCGCCGCCGGGGCCGGCTACGACACCGTGCACGCACTGCTCAAGCTGGTCCTGTCGCCGCTCTGGTTCCTGCTGGTCTTCACCGCGCTGACGGCGGCGACCCCGCTGCTCGCCCGGATGCACCCGCTGTGGCCGCTGGCCGTGGTGCTCTACGTCGACCTGTTCCGCTTCGGGCTCGACGGCCCCGCCGCCCTCGGCTGGATCAACGTGGCGGCGGGCTGGATGGTCCCGTACTGCCTGGGCGCGCTGCGGGCGCGCGGCGGCCTGCGCTCCCGCACCACGGGCTGGGTGCTCCTCGCCGGGGGCGCCGCCGCCACCGCCGCTCTGGTGCTGTGCGCGGGCTACCCGGCGTCCATGGTCGGCGTGCCCGGCGCCGCCGTCTCCAATCTGAACCCGCCCACCCTCGCGGCCGTCGCCTTCGGCCTCGCCCAGTGCGGCGCGGCGCTGCTGCTGCTCGGCCCGCTGCGGCGGGTCCTCGCCCGCCCGGCGCTCTGGGCGGCGGTGGCCCTGCTCAACCTGTACGCGATGACCGTCTTCCTCTGGCACCAGACCGCGATGATCGCGGTCACCGCGACCGGACTGCTCGCGAGCCGCCCGCTGCCCGGTCTGCACACCGTGCCCGACGGCGCGGGCTGGGTGCTCGCCCGGCTCGCCTGGCTGCCGGTGTTCGCCGGGGCGCTCCTTGTGTGCTGGGCGGCGTTCCGCACGTACGAGCAGGGCGGCGGGCGCACGCGCGGCGGCGGCCGGGTCGTGCGCGTGCACCGGGCCGGGAGCGAGAAGGCGGTGCCGCATGCCTAGGGTGAGCGATGTGATCAAGGGGGGCGCAGTAGTGACACGGGTGGACACGAAACGGCTGGTGGCGGCCGTACGGGCGGGGGCGCGCGGGATGCGCGGGGAGCTGTGGACGGTGGCGCGCGACCCGCTGCCGCGCCAGGGGGTGCTGGGCTGGCTGCCGCACGTCCATGTGGTGCTGTTCGCGCTGGGCGTCGGGATGGTCAACGGGGTGGAGTGGACCTACGCGACGGGGTCGGCCAAGGCCGCCGTCGCGGTGTGCTCCGTGGCCCAGGCCGGAGCCGTCGTCATGGCGCTCTCGCGCCCGGTGGCCGCCTGGTGGCTCTCCACGGCCGCGCTCTTCGTATCGGCGGAGTCCGTGGGAGCCACCGTCCCCGAGGGCCGGGTGTGGCCGTGGAGTGTCGCCGGGATCGCGCTGCACACCGTGGTGCTGCTCCTGCTGTCGCTGCGGGTCCGCCCCCGGGTAGCCGCCGCTGCGCTGGCGGTCACCGTCGGGTCGGGGCTGCTCGACCTGGCCCTCTCGGGCCGGAGCCACAACCAGGACGTCACCCGGGCCGCCATCGCCTTCGGGACCGCCGTGGTGGTCGGAGCGTCGCTGCGCATCAGCCGGGTGGCCCGCTCCCGGCTGGTCGAGCAGGAGGTGCTCACCGCCGACGAGCGGGCCCGGCGCACCCTCCTGGAGGAGCGCGGCCGCATCGCCCGCGAGCTGCACGACGTGGTCGCCCACCACATGTCGGTGATCTCCATCCAGGCCCAGGTCGCCCCGCACCTCGTGGCCGACCCGCCCGCGGAACTCACGGAGAACCTGGCGGGCATCCGGGAGAACGCCGTCCAGGCGCTCACCGAACTGCGCCGGGTCCTCGGCGTGCTGCGCTCGGAGGCCCCGGAAGCGGAGGGCGTACGGCACGCTCCGCAGCCCACCCTCGACCGGCTCGGCGAACTGGTCGCCAATGTGCGGGCCGCCGGTCTTGAGGTGGCCACCGAGACCACGGGCACCCCGCGCCCGCTGTCTCCGGGCGTCGGGCTCTCGGCGTTCCGCATCGTCCAGGAGGCGCTGAGCAACGCGATGCGGCACGCGCCCGGGGCGAGCGTGCACGTGGCGATCGGCTACCACCCGTCCTCGGTCACCGTCCGCGTCACCAACTCCCCGCCCACCGGGACCGCCCCGCCCTCGCCGGGCACCGGACACGGCCTGCTGGGGATGCGGGAGCGGGCTGCGATGCTGGGGGGCGAACTGGCCACCGGGCCCACTCCGGAGGGCGGTTACGAGATCACGGCCCTCCTGCCCACGGCCCGCGCCACCACCTCCACGAACCCCACCGAGGAAACCCCATGACGACGCCCGCCATCCGCGTCCTGATCGCCGACGACCAGATGATGGTCCGGCAGGGCCTGACGGTGCTGCTCAACGCGGAACCCGGCATCGAGGTGGTCGGCCAGGCGGTCGACGGCCTCGACGCCGTGGCCAAGGTCGCCGAACTGGCCCCCGACGTCGTCCTGATGGACGTCCGCATGCCCGAGCTCGGCGGAATCGAGGCCACCCGCCGCGTCACCGCCCCCGCCGACGCCACGGTCAAGGTCCTCATCCTGACCACCTTCGACCTGGACGAGTACGTCTACGAGGCCCTTCGCGCGGGCGCCTCCGGCTTCCTCCTGAAGGACGCCTCCGCCGCCGAACTGGCCCACGCGGTAAGGGTGGTGGCGGCCGGCGACGCCCTGCTGGCGCCTGGTGTGACCAAGCGCCTGATAGCCGAGTTCTCCCGCACCATTGGCGCCCCCCGCGCCCCGCTCAAGGACCGCGTGGCCACCCTGACCGAACGCGAGACGGAGGTCCTGTCCCTGATCGCCCAGGGCCTCTCCAACGCGGAGATCGCCACAGCCCTGACGGTGGCCGAGCAGACCGTGAAAACCCACGTCAGCCGCATCCTGGTCAAACTCGCCCTCCGCGACCGCACCCAGGCGGCGGTCTTCGCGTACGAGTCGGGGCTGGTGCGGCCCACCGGGTACTGAAGCGGCGGCGTCGGCGACCTTTGCATAAAACTGCATAGCTGCGTATAGTCATGCCATCGACGAGGAGGCTTCGATGGCGGTACGAGCGGCAGTGGCCGGGGCGAGTGGGTATGCGGGCGGGGAGCTGCTGCGGCTGCTCATCGCGCACCCCGGTGTCGAGATCGGCGCCCTGACCGGGAACACCAACGCCGGGCAGCGGCTCGGCGCGCTGCAGCCGCACCTGCTGCCGCTGGCCGGACGCGTGCTGGAGCCGACCACCGTCGAGGTGCTCGCCCGCGACCACGACGTCGTGTTCCTGGCGCTGCCGCACGGGCAGTCCGCCGCCGTCGCCGAGCAGCTCGGCGACGAGGTGCTGGTCGTGGACATGGGCGCCGACTTCCGGCTGAAGGACGCCGCCGACTGGGAGAGGTTCTACGGCTCGCCGCACGCCGGGACCTGGCCCTACGGGCTGCCCGAACTGCCGGGCGGCCGCGCCGCGCTGGAGGGGTCCAAGCGCATCGCGGTCCCCGGTTGCTACCCCACCGCCGTCTCGCTGGCGCTCTTCCCCGCGTACGAGAGTGGCATCGCCGAGCCCGAGGCCGTGATCGTCGCGGCCTCCGGCACCTCCGGCGCGGGCAAGGCCCCCAAGCCGCACCTGCTCGGCAGCGAGGTGATGGGCTCGATGTCGCCGTACGGCGTCGGCGGCGGCCACCGCCACACCCCCGAGATGATCCAGAACCTGAGCGCGGCAGCCGGGGAGCGCGTCACCGTCTCCTTCACACCGACCCTCGCCCCCATGGCGCGCGGCATCCTCGCCACCTGCTCCGCCAAGGCGAAGCCGGGCGTGAGCGCCGAGGCGGTACGGGCGGCGTACCAGAAGGCGTTCGCCGACGAGCCGTTCGTCCATCTGCTCCCCGAGGGGCAGTGGCCCGCCACCGCGTCCGTGTACGGCTCCAACGCCGTGCAGATCCAGGTCGCGTACGACGAGAGCGCCCACCGGATCGTCGTGGTCGCCGCCCTCGACAACCTCACCAAGGGCACCGCGGGCGCCGCGGTGCAGAGCATGAACATCGCCCTGGGGCTCGACGAGACCACGGGCCTGACCACGATCGGAGTTGCGCCGTGAGCGTGACGGCAGCCAAGGGATTCACGGCGGCGGGCATCGCCGCCGGGATCAAGGAGAACGGCAACCCGGACCTGGCCCTCGTGGTCAACACCGGGCCCCGCCGAGCCGCCGCCGGCGTCTTCACCTCCAACCGCGTCAAGGCCGCGCCGGTCCTGTGGTCCGAGCAGGTGCTCAAGGGCGGCGAAGTGACCGCCGTCGTCCTCAACTCCGGTGGCGCCAACGCCTGTACGGGACCCAAGGGCTTCCAGGACACCCACGCCACCGCCGAGAAGGTGGCCGAGGTGCTGGAGGGCCACAGCGCGGGCGAGGTCGCCGTCGCGTCGACGGGGCTCATCGGCGTACTGCTCCCGATGGACAAGCTGCTGCCGGGCATCGAGAAGGCCGCCGCCGAGCTCTCCGCGCACGGCGGCGAGAAGGCCGCCATCGCCATCAAGACCACCGACACCGTCCACAAGACGTCCGTCGTGACCAAGGACGGCTGGACCGTCGGCGGCATGGCCAAGGGCGCCGGCATGCTCGCCCCCGGCCTCGCCACCATGCTCGTCGTGCTCACCACCGACGCCGACCTGGACACCCCCGTCCTGGACCGCGCCCTGCGCGACGCCACCCGGACCACCTTCGACCGGGTCGACTCCGACGGCTGCATGTCCACCAACGACACCGTGCTGCTGCTCGCCTCCGGCGCCTCCGAAGCAGCCCCGGAGTACGCGGAGTTCGCCGAGGCCGTACGGACCGTGTGCGACGACCTCGCACGGCAGCTCATCGGGGACGCCGAGGGCGCCAGCAAGGACATCCGCATCGAGGTGGTGAACGCCGCGAGCGAGGACGACGCCGTCGAGGTCGGGCGGTCCATCGCCCGCAACAACCTCCTCAAGTGCGCCATCCACGGCGAGGACCCCAACTGGGGCCGGGTGCTCTCCGCCATCGGCACCACCAAGGCGGCCTTCGACCCCGACCAGCTGAACGTCGCCATCAACGGCGTGTGGGTCTGCAGGAACGGCAGCGTCGGCGAGGACCGCGACCTCGTCGACATGCGCTACCGGGAGGTCCGGATCACCGCCGACCTCGCCGCCGGATCCGCCGGGCCCGTCGTCATCTGGGCCAACGACCTCACCGCCGACTACGTCCACGAGAACAGCGCGTACAGCTCATGAGTACCCGTAAGCACACCGCGCTCCCGAAGGCGCGGATCCTCATCGAGGCGTTGCCGTGGCTGACCCGCCACCACGGCAGGACCGTCGTCATCAAGTTCGGCGGCAACGCCATGGTCGACGAGGCGCTCAAGGCCGCCTTCGCCCAGGACGTCGTCTTCCTGCGGCACGCCGGCCTCAAGCCCGTCGTGGTGCACGGCGGCGGTCCCCAGATCAGCGCCCAGCTCGACAAACACGGGCTGGTCAGCGAGTTCAAGGCGGGCCTTCGCGTCACCACGCCCGAGGCCATGGACGTCGTACGGATGGTGCTCGCCGGGCAGGTCCAGCGCGAGCTCGTCGGACTGCTCAACCAGCACGGCCCGCTCGCCGTCGGGATGACCGGCGAGGACGCCCACACCATCACCGCCACCCAGCACCGGCCCGAGATCGACGGCGAGCTCGTCGACATCGGCCGGGTCGGTGAGATCACCGCGATCGACACCGGCGCCATCGAGGCGCTCCTCGCCGACGGCCGGATCCCGGTCATCTCCTCGATCGCCCGCTCCCAGGACGACGGACATGTCTACAACGTCAATGCTGATACGGCGGCTGCGGCTCTTGCGGCTGCGCTGGGCGCCGAGACCCTGATGGTCCTCACCGACGTCGAGGGTCTGTACGAGGACTGGCCGCACAGCGACGAGGTGATCAGCAGGCTCACCGCGAGCCAGCTGGAGAAGCTGCTGCCCGACCTCTCCAGCGGCATGGTCCCCAAGATGGAGGGCTGTCTGTTCGCCGTGCGCAACGGCGTCACCACCGCGCGCGTGATCGACGGCCGCGTCCCGCACTCCATCCTTCTTGAGATCTTCACGGACGAGGGCATCGGCACGATGGTCGTGCCCGACAACCAGCAGGGGGAAGCACAGTGACCGGTCAGGAGCTGGCCCAGCGCTGGCAGCGGGTGATGACGGACAACTACGGCACCCCGGGCCTGGCGCTGGTGCGCGGCGCGGGCGCCAAGGTGTGGGACGCGGACGGCACCGAGTACACCGACTTCGTCGGCGGTATCGCGGTGAACGCCCTCGGCCACGGCCACCCGGCCGTCGTCGAGGCGGTGTCCCGCCAGATCGCCTCGCTCGGCCATGTCTCCAACCTGTACATCGCCGAGCCCCCGGTGGCGCTCGCCGAGCGGCTGATCGAGCTCTTCGGGCGGCCGGGCCGGGTCTTCTTCTGCAACTCGGGCGCCGAGGCCAACGAAGGCGCCTTCAAGATCGGGCGGCTGACCGGGCGCGGGCACATGGTCGCGACCGTCGGCGGCTTCCACGGCCGGACGATGGGCGCGCTCTCGCTCACCGGCCAGCCGAAGAAGCAGGAGTCCTTCCGCCCGCTGCCCGGCGACGTCACGCATGTGCCGTACGGGGACGTCGAGGCGCTGCGGGCCGCGGTCACCGAGGAGACCGCGCTGGTGGTCATCGAGCCCATCCAGGGCGAGAACGGCGTGGTCGTACCGCCCAGGGGCTATCTGCGGGCGGCCCGCGAGATCACCGCGGCCACCGGCACGCTGCTCGTCCTGGACGAGGTGCAGACCGGCATCGGCCGCACCGGCACCTGGTTCGAGTACCAGCAGCACGAGGGCGTCCTGCCCGACCTCGTCACCCTGGCCAAGGGCCTCGGCGGCGGTCTGCCCATCGGCGCCACCGTCGCCTTCGGCCCGGCCGCCGAACTCCTGAAGCCCGGTCAGCACGGCACGACCTTCGGCGGGAACCCGGTGGCGTGCGCGGCCGGACTCGCCGTTCTGGACACCCTCGCCGCCGACGGCGCCCTGGACCGGGTGAAGCGGCTGGGCGAGCGGCTGCGGGGCGAAATCGAGGCGTTGGCGCACCCGCTGGTCTCCCATGTCCGTGGCGCGGGCCTGCTGCTGGGTATCGTGCTCACCGAGGCCGTCGCAGCTCAGGTGCAGCGGGCGGCCCAGGACGCCGGCTTCCTGGTCAACGCGCCCGCCCCCGATGTCGTACGGCTCATGCCGCCGCTGATCATCGGTGACGCGGAGGTGGACGCGTTCCTCCAGTCGCTGCCCGGCGTCCTCGACGCAGTGACCAACGGGGACGGAAGATCCGGAGAATGAGACGACGATGACCGACGAGGCGCAGGACTCCGAGCCGGGCGGCCCCGCCGTACCGCAGACCCGCACCGCCCGCCACCGCCGGATCGTGGACATCCTCAACCGGCAGCCGGTGCGGTCCCAGAGCCAGCTCGCCAAGCTGCTCGCGGACGACGGGCTGAGCGTCACCCAGGCGACGCTCTCCCGCGACCTCGACGAGCTGGGCGCGGTGAAGATCCGCAACACCGGCGGCGAGCTGATCTACGCGGTGCCCAGCGAGGGCGGCTTCCGCACGCCCAAGGCCCCCCTCGGCGAGTCCGCCAAGGAGGAGCGGATGCGCAGGCTCTCCGCGGAGCTGCTGATCTCCGCGGAGGCCTCCGCCAACCTGGTGGTGCTGCGTACGCCGCCGGGCGCCGCCCAGTTCCTCGCCTCGGCCATCGACCAGGCCGAACTGCACGACATCCTCGGCACGATCGCGGGTGACGACACCCTGATGCTGATCAGCCGCGACCCGGCCGGCGGCCAGGCCCTGGCCGACCACCTGCTGCGCCTGGCGCAGAACGACCGGTAGCCGGCCCGGGGTTCAGTAACGCGTGATCGCGGTCGGCCCGGACGCCGTGCCGATCGCGATATGGGGGTGCTTGGCCGGGTCCGCCCAGGCCAGGATGCGGGCCATCGCGTCCGCCGGGACGGACACGCAACCGGCCGTCGCCCCCTTCCCGTTGATGTGCAGGAAGATCCCCGCACCCCGCCCGCGCACCGGCTGGTCGTAGTTGAACCCGACCACCAGGGCGCGGGCGTACTGCGTGGGGAACGCGGTGATCCGCTCGGACTCGCTCGCGCGGCAGTCGGCGGGCAGGCCCTCCACCCAGCGGTTGTACGCCTGCGAGGCGGTGTCCTCGCACCACCAGGACTTGTCGGTGGCGCGGCGGTAGGAGAACCGGGTCCCGGCGGGCGCGGCCGTGGTGCCGAAGGCGTACGGCAGGTCGTAGAGGCCGGTCGGGGTGGTGCTGGTGCTCTGCTTGCGGGCGGTGCCCTCGACCAGGCCGTTGGAGCCGAACCTGGCGTCGGCCCGGCCCGCCACCACCCACAGCGGCCCGCGCTTGTTCCACCAGGTCACCGTGCCCGTGGTGGAGCCCGTGGACGATGCCTCGGCGGTGATCAGCTGGGTGCCGCCGCCGGTGTCGGCCATCCGGTTGGGCAGGTGCGGCGAGCGGAACGGGCAGGAGTCCGCCACGGCGGCCGGGGTCGCGAGCGCGAGCAGGGCCGCGCCGAGCGCGAGAGCGGTACGCATCATGCCCGAGACCGTACGCGGCCCGCCCGCTGACGTCCTCTCAGGGGGCCGAACCGTTACCCCAGCCGCGTGGCCGACGGGCTCCCGGCCGCCTCCGGGTGGACCCCTCACCCCCTCGACGCACCTCTCGTTGACAAAACATACGGAGCACTGCATAGTTATACCCATCACCGAATGCACCGTAAGGAGAAACCCGTGACCGAGCGCGTCGTACTCGCCTACTCGGGCGGTCTGGACACCTCCGTCGCCATCGGCTGGATCGCCGAGGAGACGGGCGCCGAGGTCATCGCCGTTGCCGTGGACGTCGGCCAGGGCGGCGAGGACCTGGACGTCATCCGCAAGCGCGCGCTCGCCTGCGGTGCCGTCGAGGCCGAGGTCGCGGACGCGAAGGACGAGTTCGCCGACGAGTACTGCCTCCCGGCGATCAAGGCCAACGCCCTGTACATGGACCGCTACCCGCTGGTGTCGGCCCTCTCCCGGCCGACCATCGTCAAGCACCTGGTGGCCGCCGCCAAGAAGCACGGCGCCACCACGGTCGCCCACGGCTGCACCGGCAAGGGCAACGACCAGGTGCGGTTCGAGGCCGGTATCGCCGCGCTCGGCCCCGACCTGAAGTGCATCGCCCCGGTCCGCGACTACGCGATGACCCGGGACAAGGCGATCGCCTTCTGCGAGGCCAAGAACCTCCCCATCGCCACCACCAAGAAGTCGCCGTACTCGATCGACCAGAACGTCTTCGGGCGGGCCGTCGAGACCGGCTTCCTGGAGGACATCTGGAACGCGCCGATCGAGGACATCTACGAGTACACCTCGAACCCGGCCGAGCAGCGCGAGGCCGACGAGGTCGTCATCTCCTTCAAGGAGGGCGTCCCGGTCGCCATCGACGGCAGGCCCGTCACCGTGCTCCAGGCGATCCAGCAGCTCAACGAGCGGGCCGGCGGCCAGGGCATCGGCCGGATCGACATGGTCGAGGACCGGCTCGTGGGCATCAAGTCCCGCGAGGTGTACGAGGCGCCGGGCGCGATCGCGCTGATCACCGCGCACCAGGAGCTGGAGAACGTCACCGTCGAGCGCGAACTCGCCCGCTACAAGCGGCAGGTCGAGCAGCGCTGGGGCGAGATGGTCTACGACGGCCTGTGGTTCTCCCCGCTCAAGCGCGCCCTGGACGGCTTCATCAACGAGGCCAACCAGCACGTCACCGGCGACATCCGGATGACCCTGCACGGCGGCCGCGCGGTTGTCACGGGCCGGAAGTCCAGCGAGTCCCTCTACGACTTCAACCTCGCCACCTACGACTCGGGCGACACCTTCGACCAGTCCAAGGCGCAGGGCTTCATCGAGATCTTCGGCCTCTCTTCGAAGATCGCTGCCAAGCGAGACCTCGCGTAACGACGACTCGTTGATATTGCCGCCTCCCCGATCCTCCGCGGCGGGGAGGCGGCCGCATATCCACCCTTGTGAGGAGCAACAGCTGTGAGCAGCAACAACGGTGACGTCCGGCTCTGGGGCGCCCGGTTCGCCGACGGTCCGGCCGAGGCACTGGCGAAGCTGTCCGCGTCGGTCCACTTCGACTGGCGGCTCGCCCCGTACGACATCGCGGGCTCACGCGCTCACGCCCGAGTGCTCCACAAGGCGGGTCTGCTCACCGACGACGAGCTGGCCCGGATGACCGAGGGTCTGGACCGGCTGGCGGCCGACGTCGCCGACGGCTCGTTCACCGGCACCATCGCCGACGAGGACGTGCACACCGCCCTGGAGCGGGGCCTCCTTGAGCGGCTCGGCCCCGACCTCGGTGGCAAGCTGCGGGCCGGCCGGTCCCGCAACGACCAGGTCGCCACGCTCTTCCGGATGTACCTGCGCGACCACGCCCGGATCATCGGCGGCCTGATCGCGGAGCTCCAGGACGCGCTGGTCGGCCTCGCCGAGGCGCACCACGATGTGGCGATGCCCGGCCGCACCCACCTCCAGCACGCCCAGCCGGTCCTCTTCGCCCATCACGTCCTGGCCCACGTCCAGTCCCTGTCCCGGGACGCCGAGCGGCTGCGGCAGTGGGACGAGCGCACGGCGGTCTCCCCGTACGGATCGGGCGCGCTCGCGGGCAGCAGCCTCGGCCTCGACCCGGAGGCGGTCGCCGCCGACCTCGGCTTCGAGCACGGCAGCGCGGCCAACTCCATCGACGGCACGGCCTCCCGCGACTTCGTGGCGGAGTTCGCCTTCATCACCGCGATGATCGGCGTGAACCTCTCCCGGATCGCCGAGGAGGTCATCATCTGGAACACGAAGGAGTTCTCCTTCGTCACCCTGCACGATGCCTTCTCCACCGGCTCCTCGATCATGCCGCAGAAGAAGAACCCGGACATCGCGGAGCTGGCGCGCGGCAAGTCCGGCCGTCTGATCGGCAACCTGACCGGCCTGATGGCGACGCTGAAGGCGCTGCCGCTCGCGTACAACCGGGACCTCCAGGAGGACAAGGAGCCGGTCTTCGACTCCTGCGACCAGCTGGAGGTGCTGCTGCCCGCGTTCACCGGGATGATGGCGACCCTCACGGTCAACCGGGAGCGCATGGAGGAGCTGGCGCCCGCGGGCTTCTCGCTCGCCACCGACATCGCGGAGTGGCTGGTCAAGCAGGGCGTGCCGTTCCGGGTGGCGCACGAGGTCGCGGGGGAGTGCGTCAAGGTCTGCGAGGCGCAGGGCATCGAGCTCGACGAGCTCACCGACGACCAGTTCGCCAAGATCTCCGAGCATCTGACGCCCGAGGTGCGGACCGTCCTCAACGTCCCCGGCGCCCTAGCGTCCCGTAACGGCCGCGGCGGCACCGCCCCTTCGGCCGTCGCCGTCCAACTCGCCGAGGTCAAGGCCGACCTGACCGTCCAGCACACCTGGGCCACCGCCAGGAAGTGAGATACCGGTACGGGGTGTGCGCCGCGCATGCCCCGTACGGATGGAACGGGCCGCCGATGTCGATCAGCGGCACCCGTTTCGTGCGACCATGGTCCCTTCGGCGGTGAGGGAGTGGACGTGGGGGACGTGGCGGTCGGCGCGCAAGAAGGACACGGGGAGGCCGAGCGGCCCCAGCAGGGCCCCGAGGGACCCGAGGGGCTCGACCGGCCCCAGGGGACCGAGGGCACGGCGACGGCGTCCGAGGCGGTGCACGGCGAGTCGGCCCAGCCGGTCGGCGGGACCGCGCCGAAGGCCGGCAAGCAGCGTTCCTTCTGGAAGGAGCTGCCGCTGCTCATCGGTATCGCGCTGATCCTCGCGCTGCTGATCAAGACGTTTCTGGTGCAGGCGTTCTCGATCCCCTCGGACTCGATGCAGAACACCCTCCAGCGCGGTGACCGCGTCCTGGTCGACAAGCTGACGCCGTGGTTCGGCTCCACGCCCGAGCGCGGCGAGGTCGTCGTCTTCCACGACCCGGGCAACTGGCTCCAGGGCGAGCCGACGCCGCAGCCCAACGCCGTTCAGAAGGTGCTCAGCTTCGTCGGGCTGATGCCGTCCGCCGAGGAGAAGGACCTGATCAAGCGGGTCGTCGCGACCGGCGGCGACACCGTGGAGTGCAAGGGCACGGGCCCCCTGAAGGTCAACGGCAAGGCCCTGAACGAGCCGTACGTCTTCGCCGGGAACACCCCGTGCAGCACGGACCCGGAGAGCCAGTTCAAGATCACGGTGCCCAAGGGCCGCATCTGGGTCATGGGCGACCACCGGCAGAACTCGGCGGACTCCCGCTACCACCAGGAGCAGCCGGGCGGCGGCTCGGTGCCGGTCGACAAGGTCGTCGGGCGCGCGCTCGTCATCGCCTGGCCCATCAACCGCTGGGACACGCTTCCGGTGCCGAGCACCTTCGGCCAGTCGGGCATCGGCACGGTGGCGGCGGCCGCGCCCGCCGCACTGGGCCTGCTCGGCGCGGCCCCGATCGTGCTGCTGCGCAGGCGCCGGCGCAGCACCCGCGCCCTGTAGGGGCGCGGGGAACTGCGCGACCAGCCTCCCCCAAGCTCTCGACTTCGTTCGAGCAGGGGGGACCCCCATCGGTCCGCAGGCGAATCACCGCACTACCAGCGGAGCGCCTACGCCCCGACCGTCCCGTCGATCCCCTCGCGCAGGAAGTCCGCGTGGCCGTTGTGGCGGGCGTACTCCAGCATCACGTGCACCATCACGAGCCGCAGCGAGACGTCCGTCTCCCACCGGGAGGCGTGGACGACGGTGTCGAGCGACTCGGCCTCGCGCTCGATGCGGCGGGAGTGCTCGACCTCGGCCTGCCACCGTTCGAACGCGTCCGTCCGGGTGGCGCCGCTCGCGTCGTACGCCACCTGGTAGTCGTTGACGTCCGAGTAGACCAGCGTGATGTCCTCGCCGCCCACGACCTTGCGGAACCAGGTGCGCTCCACCTCCGCCATGTGCCGTACGAGACCGAGCAGCGAGAGCGTCGAGGGCGGCATGGACTTCGCGCGCAGTTCGTCGTCGGTCAGGCCCTCGCACTTCATCGCGAGCGTCGCGCGGTGGTAGTCGAGGAAGGCCCGAAGCGTCTCGCGCTCACCGGCGAGCAGGGGCGGCGGGACGCGGTTGTCGGTCATTTGGGGTTCCTTCCGAGGGCGTTGAGGGGGCGCCCGCCAGGCTAGTGATCAAGGAGCCGCGAGTCGACAGTATTTCGAATGAGACACTGACGTCTCATTCGGGCTATGGTTGTCTCATGACCGTGGACCGCGACCAGGTGCTGCGTACGGCAGCCGCCCTGCTCTCCCGCAGATCGACCGCCACGATGGACGAGGTGGCCCGCGCCGCCGGCATCGGGCGCGCCACCCTGCACCGCCACTTCGCCGGCCGCGACGCGCTGGTCAGGGCGCTGGAGAACTTCGGCATCGAGCAGTTCGAAGCCGCCCTGGACGCGGCCCGGCTGGACGAGGGGCCCGCCCCCGACGCGCTGCGCCGGCTGATCGCCGAGGTGGAGCCCGCGGCCGGGCTGCTCGCCTTCCTGGTCACCGAGAACCAGCTCTTCGAGGGCGACCAGATGAACGAGGGCTGGGCCCGGCTGGACGCCCGCGTCTCCGCGCTCTTCCGGCGCGGCCAGGAGCAGGGCGAGTTCCGTATCGACCTCACCCCGGCGTGGCTCACCGAGGCCCTGTACGGCCTGATCGGCACCTGTGCCTGGGCCGTCCAGGTCGGCCGGGTCGCCGCCAACGACTTCCAGTACATGATCGTCGAGTTGCTGCTCGGCGGAGCGCGACGGAGCGTGGAGAAATGACCAGTACCGACCGGCGGGCCGAGCCCGGCCCCGATGTGCGCCACCCGGGCCGCTGGCTCGCCCTCGCCGTGCTCGTGCTGGCCGTGCTCCTCGTCGCGGTCGACGCGACCGTGCTCGGGCTCGCCACCCCGTTCCTCAGCGAGGACCTGAAGCCGTCCGGCCCGCAGCTGCTGTGGATCGGCGACATCTACTCGTTCGTCATCGCGGGCCTGCTCGTCTCGATGGGCAGCCTCGGCGACCGGATCGGCCGCAAACGGCTGCTGCTCTGCGGCGCGGTGGCCTTCGGCGCGGTCTCGGTGCTCAACGCGTACGCCTCCAGCCCCGAGATGATGATCCTGGCGCGGGCGCTCCTCGGCGTGGCGGGCGCGACCCTGATGCCGTCCACCCTGGCGCTGATCCGGAACATCTTCCACGACCCCCGCGAGCGCAGCCTGGCCGTCGGCGTCTGGGGGGCCGCGGCCTCGGCGGGCGCCGCCGTCGGGCCGGTCGTCGGCGGCTTCCTCCTGGAGAACTTCTGGTGGGGCTCGGTCTTCCTGATCAACCTGCCCGTGATGGCCGTGCTCGTACTCGTCGGCATCAAGCTGCTCCCCGAGTCGCGCGACCCCAACCCGGGCCCGTGGGACGTGGTCAGTGTCCTTCTGTCGCTGGTCGGCATGGTCGCGATCGTGTACGCGGTGAAGGAGGCGGCGGTCAACGGCTTCGGCCTGGAGATCGCCGGGGTGGCGGTGGTGGGCGTGCTGGCCCTGGTCTGGTTCGTACGCCGCCAGCTCACCCTCGACTCACCGCTGCTCGACATCCGGCTCTTCCACCACCGGGGCTTCTCCGGCGCGGTCCTGGCCGATCTGCTGACCATCCTGGGCCTGTCCGGCCTGGTGTTCTTCCTCTCCCAGTTCCTCCAACTGGTCCAGGGGCGCTCGCCGTTGGAGGCCGGTCTCATCGAACTGCCCGCGGCCGTGGGCGCGGTGGGAGCCGGACTCGCGGCGGGCTATGCGGCCCGCCGGGCCTCGGTGCGCAGTGCGGTCGCCGTGGGTCTGGCGGCGGTGGGCGCGGCCCTCGCGGCCTGTGTGGCGATATCGGCCGACACGGGGGTCGTCGCCCTCGGGATCGCACTGTTCGTCGGCGGCCTGGGGGCCGGTCTCGCCTTCACGGTCACCGCCGACGTGATCCTCTCCAGCGTGCCGAAGGAGCAGGCGGGGGCGGCGTCGGCGGTCTCGGAGACGGCGTACGAGTTGGGCGCGGCCCTCGGCATCGCGCTCCTGGGTTCCGTGGTCACGGGCATCTACCGCGGCTTCACGGCCCCGGCGGACCTGCCCGCGGGTGTCTCCGCGGAGGCCCACGACTCGCTCGGCGGCGCGGTGGAGGTGGCCGCGCGGCTCCCGGCCGAGCAGGCGGCCCCGATGCTGTCGGCCGCCCGGGACGCCTTCACGGACGGCTTCCAGACGGCGGCGGCGGTCGGCAGCGCGGTCCTGTTCGCGACGGCGGTGGCGGCGTGGTTCCTGCTGCGGGGCCAGAAACTGGAGGAGGGGCTGGAGCACCCTTGAGCCGTACCCCCTAGGGGCGCGGGGAACTGCGCGACAAGCCACAGACGGCCCGCAGCCGGAGAACAAGTCGCCGTATGGCTGCGGGCCGTGCTGGGCTGAGCGCGCAGTTCCCCGCGCCCCCAAAATGGGCGGCTACGCCGCCTTTGCCTTCGTGGCGTACATGTCCACGTACTCCTGCCCGGACAGCCGCATGACCTCCGCCATCACCGAGTCCGTGACGGCCCGCAGCACATAGCGGTCCCGGTCCATGCCCTCGTACCGCGAGAACTCCATCGGCTCGCCGAAGCGGACCGTCACCTTGCCGGGCCGCGGCAGCCCCGCCCCGCTCGGCTGGATCTTGTCCGTGCCGATCATCGCGAACGGCACGACCGGCGCACCGGTCATCAGGGTCAGCCGCGCGATGCCGGTGCGGCCGCGGTACAGACGGCCGTCGGGGGAGCGGGTGCCCTCCGGGTAGATGCTGAAGACCTTGCCCTCTTCCAGGACCTGACGCCCCGTCATCAGCGCCGCGACACCGCCGTGGCCGCCGTCCCGGTTGACCGGGATCATGCCGACGCCGCTGAAGAACCACGCCATCAGCCGGCCCTTGAGGCCCTTGCCCGTGACGTACTCGTCCTTGCCGATGAAGTACACCGGACGGTCCAGACACACCGGCATGATCATCGAGTCGATGAACGTCAGGTGGTTGCCCGCGAGGATGACCGGACCCGTCCCCGGAATGTTCTCGACGCCCTCCACCTGCGGACGGAACATCAGGCGCATGATCGGTCCGAGCACTGCCTTGATGAGCGCGAGTCGGGACAACGCTTCCTCCGGGGTCGTGGGCTGGGGTCCGCGCGGAATGAGGTCCGCGCAGGTGAGGACGATACTCGCGGGCCGCGTCTGATCGCACATCGGGTTCACGGAGTGGATACGCGATGTTGACGTGTGTTTACGCCACGTTCCGCCCTCATTGGCCGTGGGGGCTCCCCTCCTTAAGGGGGGTACGCCTACGCTCGTCCCCTCCCGTTGACAGGTTCGGGACATGCAACAACAGGCACTTCCAAGGAGCGTTCATGACACAGGGTGAGCGGATGAGCCCCGGGCGGCGCACCGTGCTGGGCGCGGCGGTTCTGGGCACGGCTGCCGCCGGGCTGCCCGCCGCGGCCGCGAGCGCGCAGACCCGGCAGGGGCACGGCGACGCGCGCCGCCACGGCACGTACAAGGACCTGCCGGTCCCGTACGTGATCGGGCACCGCGGCACCGCCGGATACCGCCCCGAGCACACCCTCGGCTCCTACCAGCACGCCCTGGACCTCGGCGCGCACGTCATCGAGCAGGACCTCGTCCCCACCAAGGACGGGCATCTGGTCTGCCGTCACGAGAACGACATCACCGCCACCACGGACGTCGCCGACCACCCCGGGTTCGCCGCCCGCAAGGCCACCAAGACCATCGACGGCGTGGCCGTCACCGGCTGGTTCACCGAGGACTTCACGCTCGCCGAGCTGAAGACCCTGCGCGCCAAGGAGCGGCTGCCCGCCGTCCGCCAGCGCAACACGCTCTACGACGGCCGCTGGGACGTGCCCACCTTCGAGGAGGTCCTCCAGTGGGCCGAGCGCGAGGGCCGCCGCCTGGGCCGTCGCATCTGGCTGCACACCGAGACCAAGCACCCCACCTACTTCCGGGGGCTCGGTCTTCCCCTGGAGGACCGGGTCGCCAAGCTGCTGCGCCGCTACGGCCGCCACCGCGCCGACTCCCCGCAGTTCCTCCAGTCCTTCGAGCCCAGCAGCATCCAGCGGCTGAGCCGGCTGGTCGACACCCCGTCGGTCGTGCTGCTCTCCGGCACCGGCAGCAAGCCCTGGGACTTCGTGGTGAGCGGCGACCCGCGCACGACCGACGACCTGGTCAAGCCCGAGGGCCTGAAGTGGATCGCCTCGTACGCGCAGGGCATCGGCCCGACCCTCGATCTGATCATCCCGAAGGACGCGGCGGGCCGGCTCACCAAGCCGACCACCCTGGTCGCGGACGCCCACGCGCACGGCCTCGTCCTCCACCCGTACACGTTGCGCGACGAGAACACCTTCCTGCCCGCCGACTTCCGGCGCGGCACCGACCCCAACGCCTACGGGGACGCCTTCGGGGCCTTCAAGGTGTACTTCGCCACCGGCATCGACGCGGTCTTCTCCGACAACGCGGACACCGCGCTGCTCGCCGCAGCGGACTTCCGCGCGAAGCGCTAGTCCCGTACCAGTAGCTCTCGTATACGAGTCTTCACTTACGGGTGAGATGCGGCCGTCGTCGAAACCGCCTCGCGCGGCGGCCGCGTCCCGCCCGGCATGGACCTCGTCAAAGAGCTGAGCCCGCTGCTGGCCGCCGAGGCCGCCGCGGAGGCGCCGGGCGCCGGAGTCGACCCCGCCGACCTCGAACAGGACGTCTGGGTGCGTCTGCTGGAAAGCCGTCCGGCGGACCCCGTGCCGTGGGTGCGCTGGGCCGTTCGGGCGGAAGTGAGACGGGCCCGCCGCCGGGCGCGGCGCGAGCTGCCGTTCGCCGCGGAACCGGCCGCCGACCCGGAAACAGGCCCGGAACGCCAGGTTCTGAGCGAGGAACTGAGCAGTGCTCTGCGTACGGCCGTGGCCAGAACCCCGGGGAACTGCCCGCGTCTGCTGACCGCACTTCTTTCGCCCAGCGACCTCACCTACCGCGAAATCGCAGGGGAGTTGGATATCTCACAGGGGAGTCTGGGGCCGATGCGTTCCCGTTGCCTGGGATGCCTGCGCAGAATGCTCGCGGCGGAGGTTGCGGCTCCTGGCCTGCGGGGAATGGAGCGTTAGACAACCGGCGGACGGGTGAGCGGAAGGCATGCACACATGGGCATGAGCGTGATCATCTCTGCGGCGCGTGAAGGCGACTGCGAGCAGATCCTCAAGCTTCAGTACCTCTGCTACCAGAGCGAGGCGGAGCTCTACGGCGACTACTCCATCGAGCCGCTCACCCAGACGCTCGACGGCCTGCGGAGCGAGCTCGGGCGCGGGTACGCGCTGGTGGCGCGGCTCGGCGACGAGGTGGTCGCCTCGGTCAGAGGCAGCGTGGACGCGTCGGGCACCGGCCGGATCGACAAGCTGATCGTGCATCCGCGGATGCAGGGGCACGGCCTGGGCAGCCGGCTGCTCAGCGCCATAGAGGAGCACTTCGCCGGTCAGCTGTCGGCCAAGCGGTTCCAGCTCCTCACGGGGCATCGCAGCGAGTCCAACCTGCGGTTGTATCGGAAGCACGGGTATGCGCCCGTCGCGACGGAGGCGCTGAGTCCAGGGCTTTCCTTGGTCACGCTGGAGAAGGATGCGGCGGCTCGGGAGTTCGTCGCCAGCGCGTGAGCGCTCCGCGCGAGGCAGGTGCTGTGTCTGCGGGCCGTGCTGGGTTGCTCGCGCAGTTCCCCGCGCCCCTTAAGGGGCCCGAAGGGCCCTCCTAGGGGCGCGGGGAACTGCGCGACCAGCCACAGACAGCCCGCAGGCACAGAACACCGTCAGGCGGCAGCCCTATTGCGTCGCAGCCACAGCATGCCGAGCACCGGCAGGATCACCGGGATGAGCAAGTACCCCGCTCCGTAGTCCGACCACACCGTCGCATCGGGGAACGCCGACTTGTCCGCCAGCGTCCACGTGCCCACGGTCAGGACGAAGAGCAGCTCGGCGGCGCAGCACACCAGCGCCGTGCGCCGCAGCCGCTCGCCGCCGCGCACCAGTGAGAACGTGATGAACCCGTACACCACGGCGGCCACGGCCGACAGGACGTACGCCAGCGGCGCCTTGCCGAAGTCCTGGATCATCTGGACGATCGAGCGGGAGGCGGCGGCGACGGTGAACACCCCGTAGAACCAGACCAGTACGCGGCCGGGGCCGCTGCCCAGCTTCCTGTCGTCGGACTCGTTCCGCCCGGTGGACTCGGTGGTGGACTCGGCCACGGTCACCCTCCCCAGATGTCGTAGAGACGCACTTCGAGCACCGCGAGCACCACCGCGCCGGCCGAGACCGTCACGGAACCCCACTTGGTCCGCTCGCTCAGCGAGAGCAGACCCGCCGCCGGGACCGCCGCGAACGAGCCCACCAGATAGGCGATGAAGATCGCCATGCCCTGGTCGGGCCGCTCGCCCCGCCCCAGCTGCACGATGCCGACCACGAGCTGGGCCAGGGCCAGTACGGAGACCACGGCCATGCCGATGAAGTGCCAGTCCTTGGTGGGCTGGTCCCGGTAGGCGGCGAAGCCGCACCAGGCGGCGAGGGCGAGCGCGGCGGCGGCGACCGCGACCGTCAGGGCGTCAAGCATGAGAACGAGCGTATTACGGCCCGAAGCGCCCGATGCGCGCGCCCCGGGCGGGACCGGCCGGGCCGATCGGGCCGCCGTGGCCTTGGCCACAGGACGGCACTCCTGGGGAGGTGGTGGCCGCTGTCGGCGGGCAGCCGGTGTCCGGTGTATCGGCCCAGGCCAGACGGGGGAGGGGGGTGTTGACCGGGGTGTCGTCGCCGTCCGCCGGCCGTCCCGATGGTGTCCGTATGGCGGTCCATAGCTGTCCGGAATACGGACAGCGTTGATCCGCTCTTCGCTCCTTCTGCTTTACTTCATGCATGACCACGACGAGCAGCCGCACCCTTGCGACCGAGGCGATGAACACGCCCGGTGCTCGTTGTATGTGTCGAATGTGCGCCTTCTGAGGGCCCCCGCCTGAGCCTCGCGCCCCGAAGCGAGACCCATGAGCCATGCCCGCGCACGCCATGCCTCCCGGTTACCACCGATGTGGCTGTGACGCGTCCCGAACACGAATGCCCCGTGCCCGGCGGACACCGCGCCGCGCACTCGACAGTGACGGAAATCCTGTGATCACCACTACGGGCCTCACCAAGGTCTACCAGTCGCGCGGCCGTGAGGTCACCGCCCTGGACGGCGTAGACCTCCATGTCCGCGAGGGCGAGGTCTTCGGCGTCATCGGCCAGAGCGGCGCCGGCAAATCCTCCCTCATCCGCTGCGTCAACCTCCTGGAGCGGCCGACCACCGGCACGGTGACCGTCGACGGCGTCGACCTCACCGCGCTCGCCGGGCGCGGCCGCCGCGCCGGCAAGGAGCTGCGCCAGGCGCGCAGCCGTATCGGCATGGTCTTCCAGCACTTCAACCTGCTCTCCGCGCGCAATGTGCAGGACAACATCGAGCTGCCGCTGGAGATCCTCGGCGTCTCCGGCAAGGAGCGCTCCCGCAAGGCCCTCGAACTCCTCGACCTGGTCGGCCTCTCCGACAAGGCCAAGGCGTACCCCGCCCAGCTCTCCGGCGGCCAGAAGCAGCGCGTCGGCATCGCCCGCGCCCTGGCCGGCGACCCCAAGGTGCTGCTCTCCGACGAGGCGACCAGCGCGCTGGACCCGGAGACCACCCGCTCCATCCTCCAGCTGCTGCGCGACCTCAACCAGCAGCTCGGCCTCACCGTGCTGCTCATCACCCACGAGATGGACGTCGTGAAGACGGTCTGCGACTCGGCCGCGCTGATGAAGCGGGGCAGGATCATCGAGTCCGGCACCGTCGGCGAACTCCTCGCCACCCCCGGCTCCGAGCTCGCCGCCGAGCTGTTCCCGGTGACCGGCGAGGCCACCGGCCCCGATCGGACCGTCGTCGACGTGACCTTCCACGGCGACGCGGCCACCCAGCCGGTCATCTCGCAGCTGGCGCGCACGTACAACGTCGACATCTCGATCCTCGGCGCCGCGATGGACACCGTCGGCGGCAAGCAGATCGGCCGGATGCGCATCGAACTGCCCGGACGGTACGAGGAGAACGTCGTCCCGGTCGGCTTCCTGCGCGAGCAGGGCCTCCAGGTCGACGTCGTCGAATCCGACGTGGCCGACGCCGTAGTGGACATCCCGGCGCAGATCGCCGCCCCGGTCAAGGAAGGTGCCAAGTGAGCTGGTCCGAGATGCAGCCGCTGCTGTCCCAGGGAACCATCGACACCCTCTACATGGTGCTCTGGTCCAGCCTGGTCACCGTCGCGGGCGGACTGCCGCTGGGTGTGCTGCTCGTCCTCACCGACAAGGGCGGGCTGCTCCAGAACCGCCCGGTGAACAAGGTCATCGGCGTGATCGTGAACATCGGCCGCTCGATGCCCTTCATCATCCTGCTGATCGCGCTGATCCCCTTCACCACCTGGGTGGTCGGCACCTTCATCGGCCCCAGCGCGATGATTGTGCCGCTCGCCGTCGGCGCCATCCCGTTCTTCGCCCGGCTCGTCGAGACCGCGATCCGCGAGGTCGACCACGGTCTGGTCGAGGCCGTCCAGTCGATGGGCGGCTCCATCCCGACCATCGTCGGCAAGGTGCTGCTCCCGCAGGCGCTGCCCTCGCTGATCGCCGCGCTCACCACCACCGTGATCACGCTGGTCAGCTACTCGGCGATGGCCGGCGCGGTCGGTGGCGAGGGCCTCGGCTCCAAGGCCATCACCTACGGCTTCCAGCGCTTCGAGACCCCGTTCATGCTCATCACCGTCGGTGTGCTGATCGCCATCGTCACCGTGGTCCAGCTGATCGGCGACGGCGCCGTACGCCTCCTCGCCCGCCGGGGCCGTACCTCCTGAACTTCTCTCCGCAGAGCCCGCACTCCTTGTCCGGGCGACCACCCGCACCACCAGAAAGAGGCACTTTTCGTGCGTAACAACATCAAGATCACCGCTGCTGCCGCCGCCACCGCCGCCCTCGCCTTCGGCCTCACCGCCTGCGGCACGGCCTCCGACCCCAAGTCGTCGAGCGCCAAGGGCGCCTCCGCCGACACCTCCAAGGCGCTCGTCGTCGCGGCGTCCCCGACCCCGCACGCCGACATCCTGAACTTCGTCAAGAAGAACCTGGCGGAGAAGGCCGGACTCAAGCTGGAGGTGAAGGAGTTCACGGACTACGTCCTGCCGAACACCGCCACCCAGCAGGGCCAGGTCGACGCCAACTTCTTCCAGCACAAGCCGTACCTCGACGACTTCAACAAGAAGAACCACACGACGATCGTGCCCGTCGTGAACGTCGAGCTGGAGCCGCTCGGCCTCTACTCCAAGAAGGTCAAGTCCGCCAAGGAGCTCACCTCCGGGCAGACCATCGCGGTCCCGAACGACACCACCAACGAGGGCCGTTCGCTCCAGCTGCTCGCCTCCCAGGGCCTGATCACGCTGAAGGACGGCGTCGGCACCTCCGCCAAGCTCTCCGACATCAAGGACAGCAAGGGCCTGAAGTTCAAGGAGATCGAGGCCGCCACGCTGCCCCGCGCCCTGAACGACGTCGACGCCGCGGTCATCAACGGCAACTACGCCATCGAGGCCAAGCTCAGCCCGGCCAAGGACGCGCTCGTCCTGGAGAAGTCGGACGGCAACCCGTACGCCAACTTCCTCGCCGTCAAGAAGGGCAACGAGGCCGACCCGCGGATCCAGAAGCTCGCCCAGCTCCTCAACTCCGACGAGGTCAAGAAGTTCATCCAGGACAAGTACCAGGGCTCGGTCATCCCGGCCTTCGGCGCCGTCAAGTCCTGACCCCCGCCGGTCAGTTCCCGCCACCACGCCGGGGCCCCGCACACCGCACGGTGCGCGGGGCCCCGGCGTGGTCGTCCACCTCCCGGGCGTCCCCCCGGCCATGCACATCTCCGCGCCGATGCTGCATGCTGTGCCTTTACGGCCTGACGACCGTCCCCCGGCATGGAGCGGCACATGACTACCCCGACCCCGGTGTTCCCGGACATCTCCATCAGCACGGACCGGCTGGTGCTGCGCGCCTTCGACGAGGACGACATCCCGGCGCACATCGAGATGATGAACGACGAGCAAGTCATCGCCTGGACCTCCGTGCCCCAGCCCTACACGGCCCGCGACGCCCTGGAGTTCGTACGCCTGCACGCCCCCGCCGAGCGCACCTCGGGGCGCGGGATCGTCTTCGCCGTCACCGAGTTCCTCACCCAGCGCCTGGTCGGCGTCATCCACCTGCAGAACACCAACTGGCGCACCCTGGCCACCGAGGTCGGCTACGTCGTCGCCCCCTGGGCACGCGGCGAGGGCTATGCCACCGAGGCCGTGCTCGCCGCCGCGCAGTGGCTCTTCCGGGACCAGCGCTTCGAGCGCATCGAGCTGCGCACCGCGGCCGACAACACCGCCTCCCAGCAGGTCGCCCAGAAGATCGGCTGCATCAGCGAGGGCGTGCTGCGCAACGCCTGGATAGCGCGGACGCAGACGGAGGACGGCGGCTGGACGGACATCCGCACCGACCTGATCGTGTGGAGCCTGCTCCCCGAGGACCTCGACGGCGTCGCCGACCAGCTCGCGGACGCCGGATACGCCTCGTACGCCGACTGGAACTGAGTCAGCCGCGCCCGACCGCACCCCCGCCGCACCAGGTACTCTCACCGTGGCCGGGCCCACCGGGGCCGCCCCGGCCTGCGACAACTCCAGGAGACTGACGACGATGGCCGACCGCGTCACGGTGATCGGCTGGGACGGCTCGCCGCTCACCTCGGCGGCCAGGTCCGCGCTGTCCGCCGCCACCCTGGTGGCCGGCGCCGCCCACCACCTGGCGCTGCCCGAGGTGCCGCCGCGCGCCGAGCGGATCCGCCTCGGCAGCGTCGACCTCGCCGCCCGCCGCATCGCCGGCCACCGCGGCAGCGCGGTCGTCCTGGCCGACGGCGACCCAGGGTTCTTCGGCGTCGTGCGCACCCTGCGCGCCCCCGAGCACGGCCTGGAAGTCGAAGTGGTGCCGGCCGTCTCGGCGGTGGCCGCCGCGTTCGCCCGGGCCGGGATGCCCTGGGACGACGCCCAGATCGTCGTCGCCCACCGCCGCACCCTGCGCCGAGCCGTCAACGTGTGCCGGGCGCACAACAAGGTCGCCGTCCTCACCTCGCCGGGCGCCGGGCCCGCCGAGCTCGCCCTTCTCCTCGAAGGCGTCCACCGCACCTTCGTCATCTGCGAGGAGCTCGGCAGCGAGCGCGAGCAGGTCACCGTCCTCACCTCCGACAAGGTCGCCGACCACGCCTGGCGCGACCCCAACCTGGTCATCGTGATGGGCGGCGGCGGCCACGGCGCCGTACCGGGCTCCGGCTGGATCGCCGGACGCGACCCGGGCCACCCGCAGCAGGTGCGCGGCTGGGCGCTGCCCGCGCACGAGTACGGGGACGGGCTCGGCCCGGGCGAATCGGCCGGTCTGCGCGCCGCCCAGCTGGCCCGGCTCGGCCCGCGCACCGGCGACCTCGTCTGGGACATCGGCTGCGGCAGCGGGGCGCTGGCCGTCGAGGCCGCCCGGTTCGGGGCCGCCGTCATCGCCGTCGACGCCGACCCGGACGCCTGCGCCCGCACCGAGGCAGCCGCGCGCCGCTTCGGCGTCCAGCTCCAGGTACGTGCGGGCCGCGCCCCGCACGTACTGGAGTCGCTGCCCGAGCCCGACGTCGTCCGCGTCGGCGGCGGGGGAGCGGAGGTCGTCTCCGCGTGCGCCGACCGCCGCCCGGAACGCATCGTCGCGCACGCCGCCACCCGCGACGGCGCCGAGGCGATCGGGGCCGCCCTCGAAGCCGGCGGGTACGACGTGGAGTGCGCCCTCCTCCAGTCCGTGGAACTGGACACGAGCGCCTGGTCGGAACGCGAACGCTCGGTCGCTTTCCTGCTCTCCGGAAGGCGCCGGGAAAGGTCCCCGTGATCTCTCCGGCGTGTCGTCCGGGGTAGGCTGGCCGACTGTTGTACCGCACCGGGCCGTTCGGCGCTACGTTCGTCAATGTCCGGAATGGGGAACCGGTTTGGGGCCCTGTCGCGGTACGTCGGATCCTGGGGAAGCGCAACGTGGCGCACCCCACACGTTCCGTGGCCGAGACGGGGCGCCAGGTCGGCGATCTCCCGCGAGAATGCTTTGTGTTCGCGGGACGTTCGCACCGCGCGGCGGACCCGCTCGTTCTTGTTGACGGGTGCGGGGCGCGCCGTGCGTGGGCGGTCCCCGGGCGCAGGCCGAGGAAGCACTACAGATGGGCGAGGGGTACGCATGACTGACACCGGCCAGGTCCCGGGCGAGGGACTGCCGGAGGACGCAGGCATGGTGGAGCAGCCGGGCGTCCCCGCTCCCGGCGCGTACACCTTCCTCGACCCCTCCGACGGTTCGGCGCTCGGCGCGGACGACGACGACCTCCTGCTGATGCCCGGCGCCCAGGGCGCCTGGATCGACCCGCAGTCCGCGCCCGCCCCGCTCGCGGCCCCCGTGCCGGTGCCGTCCCCGGCGCACGCCGCCCACGTCGCCCCCGCCCCGGAGCAGCCCGCCGAGCCCGGCGCCCACGAGGCCGGCGGACGCGA
The DNA here is from genome assembly GCF_041435195.1 of Streptomyces sp. NBC_00224. Classification (NCBI taxonomy): domain Bacteria; kingdom Bacillati; phylum Actinomycetota; class Actinomycetes; order Kitasatosporales; family Streptomycetaceae; genus Streptomyces; species Streptomyces sp. NBC_00224. The sequence continues at coordinate 2,284,601 of NZ_CP108106.1, read as the reverse complement.
CTCCGGCTCGGTGGACCTGGGCGCCGTCCGCACCCAGTCCGCGACGCCCCCGCCCGCGCGCCGCCCGCTGCACATGGGCCCGCAGGTGCCCGACGCCTCCGGCGGTGTCGTACGGTCCCTCGCCGACCGCGGCCCGGCCGCCGGCGCCCCGGTGAACCCGGCCCCGGTGCGCACCCCCGGCCCGCCGACCACCGGCCCCGAATACCTGGACGTGCCCCGTGAGGAGGCGGCCGCGCCCCGGCCCGCCCCCCAGCTGAGCGAGCTCCCGCCGCAGGGCGCGACGCCGTGGGAGTCCGTGGCGCCGCAGGAGGCCGTGCAGGCCCCGGCGCCGCAGCCCGCGCCCGAGCCGCAGCCGGCCCAGCGGATCCGGCAGCCCGAGCCCGTACGAGCCGAGGCCGCTCTGCCGCAGGCCGTGCAGCCCCAGCCGTCCCTCGCGCAGCCGGAACCCCAGCAGTCACCGAACAGCCTGGTCAGCGCCGCAGAAACGGTCGTCCCGGCGGAGTTCGTGGCAGCCGGGGTGCCCGTCCACGCCGTCGCCGCCGAGCAGCCGTCGCCGGTCATGGCGCCGTTGCCGCCGGTCTCGCCCGTGGTGCCCGTGCTGCCCGTCGCGGCCGTACAGCCGCCCGCCGTCGGTCAGTTCGTGCCGGTGGAGGGCTCGGTCCCGACCGGGCCGCACCTGGCCCCGTCGCCGGTCGAGCCGGTCGCCGCACCCGCCGCCGAGCACGCGCCCGTACCGGCGCCGGAGCCCGTCGCGGTGCCCGCCGCCGAGCCGGTGGCCGGGCCGGTCGTGGCCGCCGCGTCGGAGCCGTCGCCGCAGATCCCTCAGCCCGTGGGGCCCTCGCAGCCCGAGGGCGGGCAGCCGGAGCCGGTGGCCGTGACGGTCGTCGAGCCCGCGGCGCCGGTGGCGCCCGTGGCCGTGGGCCCCGAGGCCGCGGACGCCGTGGCCGAGCCCGTCGCCGCCGTGGCCGCCGCGGTTCCGGAGCCGGTCGCCGAGGCCGTCGCACCGGTCGCCGTGGCGCCGGAGGCCGTGGAGGCCGTGGAGCCCGAGGTGGCGCCCGTGCCCGCCGAGCCCGTGGCCGAGGTCCACGAGCAGGCGCCGGCGCGGGAGCCGGACGCGGTGGAGCCGCAGGCCGTGCCCGTCCCGGCCGCCGCGACGCCGGTCGTGCCCGTACCCCGCGCCGAGTCCGTCCCGGAGCCGCGGCCCGAGACGGTTCCGGCGGCCCCCGAGGCACCGGCTCCCGTGCTGGTCACGGACGAGCCCGAGCCCCTGGCCGCCGAGGCCGAGCCGGAGCAGGCCGCGCCCGCTCCAGTGATCATCGAGGACGACGAGGACGCGGCTGAGGAGATCGCCCCGGTCGCTCCGGCCGCCGAGGCCGTCGAGCAGGGCGAGCCGCTCCAGGCCGACGCGGTCCCGGAGGCCGGGAGCATCGACGCGGACGGCGAGGACGCCTACGCCGAGCCGGGCGCCCCGGCCCCCGGCTACGCCGACGCCGAGCGCGAGGCCGTGCTGCGCGTGATGCGCGAGCGGCGCGACATCCGCAACGGCTTCCGCGGCGACCCCATCCCGCACGAGGTGCTGCTGCGCGTCCTGGAGGCCGCGCACACCGCCCCCAGCGTGGGCCACTCGCAGCCCTGGGACTTCGTGGTCATCCGGTCCGCCGAGACCCGCCGCACCATGCACGAGCTCGCCCAGCGCCAGCGCGACGCGTACGCGAAGTCGCTGCCCAAGGGCCGGGCCAAGCAGTTCAAGGAACTGAAGATCGAGGCCATCCTCGACACCCCGGTGAACATCGTGGTCACCGCCGACCCCACCCGGGGCGGCCGCCACACCCTGGGCCGCTACACCCAGCCGCAGATGGCTCCGTACTCCTCGGCGCTCGCCGTCGAGAACCTCTGGCTCGCCGCCCGCGCCGAGGGCCTGGGTGTCGGCTGGGTCAGCTTCTTCGACGAGCGTGAGATGGTCCGCGCGCTCGGCCTGCCCGAGCACCTGGAGGTCGTCGCGTACCTCTGCGTGGGGTACGTGGACGAGTTCCCGGAGGAGCCCGAGCTGATGCAGGCGGGCTGGTCCAAGCGGCGCCCGCTGTCCTGGGTGGTCCACGAGGAGACGTACGGCCGCCGCGCCCTGCCCGGCGAGGACCCGCACGACCTGCTCCAGGAGACCGTCGCCAACATCCGCCCGCTGGACGCCAAGGCGCTCGGCGAGGCGTGGGAGCGGCAGAAGCGGATGACCAAGCCGGCCGGTGCGCTCGGCATGCTGGAGATCATCGCCGCGCAGCTCAGCGGCCTTTCGCGCAAGTGCCCGCCGCCGATCCCGGAGCCCGCCGCCGTGGCGATCTTCGCGGGCGACCACGGTGTGCACGCGCAGGGCGTCACCCCCTGGCCGCAGGAGGTCACCGGCCAGATGGTGGCCAACTTCCTGGGCGGCGGCGCGGTCTGCAACGCGTTCGCCAACCAGGTCGGCGCCGAGGTCTGCGTCATCGACGTGGGCGTGGCGAGCGAACTCCCGGCCACCCCGGGGCTGCTGCCCCGCAAGGTGCGCCCCGGCACCGGCGACATGACCACCGGGCCCGCCATGACCCGCGAGGAGGTCATCGCGGCCGTCGAGGTGGGCATCGAGACCGCCCGCGACCTGGTGGCGGCGGGCAACAAGGCGCTCCTCACGGGCGAGATGGGCATCGCCAACACCACCGTGTCGGCCGCCCTGATCTCCCTCTACACGGGCGTCGACCCGGCCGAGGTCACCGGCCGCGGCACCGGCATCAACGACGAGACGCACGCCCGCAAGGTCGATGTGGTCCGCCGCGCCCTGGAGCTGCACAGCCCGGACCCGGCCGACCCGATCGGCGTCCTCTCCGGGATCGGCGGCCTGGAGCACGCGGCCATGGTCGGCTTCATCCTCGGCGGCGCCTCGCTGCGTACACCGGTGATCCTGGACGGCGTGAGCGCGGGCGCGGCGGCCCTGGTCGCCCGGGCCATCGCACCGGAGTCCCTGGCGGCGTGCATCGCGGGCCACCGCAGCGCGGAGCCCGGCCACGTCGCGGCCCTGAACAAGCTGGGCCTGCGCCCGCTGGTCGACCTGGACCTGCGCCTCGGCGAGGGCACGGGCGCCCTCCTCGCCCTGCCGCTGGTCCAGAGCGCGGCCCGGGCGATGCACGAGGTCGCGACCTTCGACTCGGCCGGAGTTACCGAGAAGTAGCCACTGTCGTACCCGGTGTGCCCGCCCGTTCCGCAGTACGGAACGGGGGGCGCGCCGGGCGACGGTCCGCAGACAATGGGGTCCGGGGCGACGCCCCTGTCCTCCGACGACGCCCGCCGACGCCGCACCAGGAGCCACCCGCCATGGCAGAGAACCCCGCGTACCCCGTAGGCCTGCGCCTCACCGGCCGCCGCGTAGTCGTCATCGGCGGCGGCCAGGTGGCCCAGCGCCGCCTCCCGGCCCTGATCGCGGCCGGTGCCGACATCGTCCTGGTCTCCCCGGGCGCCACTCCCTCCGTGGAGGCGATGGCGGACACCGGCGAGATCACCTGGCACCGCCGCCCGTACGAGGACGGCGACCTCGCGGACGCCTGGTACGCCCTGGTCGCCAGCAGCGACACCGAGGCCAACCGGCTCGCCTCCGCCGAGGCCGAGCGCCACCGCGTCTGGTGCGTGCGCTCCGACGACGCGAGCCAGGCCACCGCCTGGACCCCGGCCACCGGCCGCAGCGAGGGCGTCACGGTCGCCGTGCTCACCGGCGGCGCCCCCGACCCCCGCCGCACCGCCGCCATCCGCGACGCGGTGGTCGAGGGCCTGCGCGACGGCACCCTGGTCGCCCCGCACCACCGCACCCGGACCCCCGGCGTCGCCCTGGTCGGCGGCGGCCCCGGCGACCCGGACCTGATCACCGTGCGCGGCCGCCGGCTGCTCGCCGAGGCCGATGTGGTCATCGCCGACCGGCTCGGCCCGCGCGACCTGCTCGACGAACTCCCGCCGCACGTCGAGGTGATCGACGCCGCGAAGATCCCGTACGGCCGGTTCATGGCCCAGGAGGCCATCAACAACGCGCTGATCGAGCACGCCAAGGCGGGCAAGGCGGTGGTCCGGCTCAAGGGCGGCGACCCGTACGTCTTCGGCCGCGGCATGGAGGAGCTCCACGCGCTCGCCGAGGCGGGCATCCCGTGCACGGTCGTCCCGGGCATCTCCAGCTCCATCTCGGTGCCGGGCGCGGCCGGGATCCCCGTCACCCACCGGGGTGTGGCGCACGAGTTCACCGTGGTCAGCGGCCATGTGGCGCCCGACGACGCGCGCTCGCTCGTCGACTGGGAGGCGCTCGCCCGGCTGACCGGCACGCTGGTGATTCTGATGGGCGTCGACAAGATCGGCGCGATCGCCCGGACGCTGATCGCCCACGGCAAGAACCCCGAGACCCCCGTGGCCCTTGTCCAGGAGGGCACCACCGCCGCCCAGCGCCGGGTCGACGCGACCCTCGCCACCGTGGGGGAGACTGTGACCACGCAGGACGTGCGGCCGCCGGCCGTCATCGTGATCGGTGACGTCGTCACCGTGGGTTCTGCCCACCCCACTACGTAACCCGCGGTAACGGATCTCGGTCCGGGCCGTTGGCACCACACCCAGGACAAGGCAGTATCACCCTGTGGCTGATCTCATCACCATCGACGACCCCGACGACCCGCGCCTGCGCGACTACACGGGCCTGACCGACGTCGAGCTGCGGCGCAAGCGCGAGCCCGCCGAGGGCCTGTTCATCGCCGAGGGCGAGAAGGTCATCAGACGTGCCAAGGACGCCGGTTACGAGATGCGGTCCATGCTGCTCTCCGCCAAGTGGGTCGACGTCATGCGCGACGTCATCGACGAGCTCCCGGCGCCGGTCTACGCGGTCAGCCCCGACCTCGCCGAGCGCGTCACCGGCTACCACGTGCACCGCGGCGCCCTCGCCTCGATGCAGCGCAAGCCGCTGCCGACGGCCGAGGAGATCCTCGCGACCAGCCGCCGGGTCGCCGTGATGGAAGCCGTGAACGACCACACCAACATCGGCGCGATCTTCCGGAGCGCGGCCGCCCTCGGCATGGACGCGGTGCTGCTCTCGCCGGACTGCGCCGACCCGCTCTACCGCCGCTCGGTGAAGGTCTCCATGGGCGCGGTCTTCTCCGTCCCGTACGCGCGCCTCGATGCCTGGCCCAAGAGCCTGGCGACCGTGCGCGAGGCGGGCTTCCGGCTGCTCGCCCTCACCCCGGACGAGAAGGCCTCCGCCATCAACGAGGCGGCGCCCCACCGGCTGGACAAGGTGGCCCTGATGCTCGGCGCGGAGGGCGACGGGCTCTCCACCCAGGCCCTGGTCGCGGCCGACGAATGGGTCCGCATCCCGATGGCCCACGGCGTCGACTCGCTCAACGTGGGCGCGGCGGCGGCAGTCGCCTTCTACGCGGTCGCGACGGGCCGCCCCGAGTAGCGCGCCCCGCAGGGGCGCACTTAAGGGGCGCGGCGAACTGCGTGACCAGCCGCATACGGCCCGCAGCCGAAAGCCAACCCGAAGAGCCTAGAGCTGCTGCGCCGCCGCGATCCCCAGCGCCACGATCAGCGTGACCACGAAGAACACGATCAGACGCTGGCGCAGCAGCCGCGGGTTGGCGGGGCGCAGCCGGCCCGTGCCGGTACGGGTGCCCGGGCGCGTGCCGGGGCGGCCGTTGGTGCCGTTGGTACGGCTGCCGGTGCGGGCGGCGCCGCGGGGCGCGGGCGGGCGAGAGCCTCCGGTGCGCGGCGCCGACCCCCGCGGAGCACGCTCCCGCTGGTCGGCGCCGGTGCCCCGGCCGGTCTCCGTGTAGCGCTGGGTGCGCTCGTCGTGCTCGTACCGCTCGGTGCGCTCGCTCAGCCGCCCGGTGGGGCGGTCCGCCTCGGAGCGGTCGCGCTGGGCGGGCGGGCGCGCGTCCAGGCCGCCGCCCTGCGCCTCCCGCGCCGCGATCTCCTTGAGCCGCATCGAGAGCTGGAGCGTGCTGGGACGCTCCTCCGGGTCCTTGGCCAGACAGGCCCGCACCAGCGGCGCCAGCGCGTCCGGCACCCCGTGCAGCTGCGGCTCCTCGTGCACGACCCGGTAGAGCATGACCTCCGAACTGCCGTGCCCGAAGGGCGAGTCGCCCATCGCCGCGTACGCCAGCGTCGCGCCCAGCGAGAAGACGTCCGTGGCGGGCGTGACCGCCGCGCCGCGCACCTGCTCGGGCGCGAGGAAGCCCGGCGAGCCCACCGCCGTGCCGACATGGGTCAGCGTGGAGGCGCCGGTCGCCCAGGCGATGCCGAAGTCGATGATCCTGGGGCCCTTGGGGGAGAGCAGGATGTTGGACGGCTTGAGGTCCCGGTGCACCACGCCGGCCTCGTGGACCGCCACCAGCCCCTCGGAGAGCGCGGCGCCGATCGCGGCGGTCTCGGACGCGGCCAGCGGGCCCTCCTCGGCGACCTTGTCGTGGAGCGAGGGGCCCGGCACGTACTGCGTCGCGAACCAGGGGCGGTCGGCCTCCAGGTCGGCCGCGACCAGCCGGGCCGTGCAGCCGCCGCGGATGCGCCGGGCCGCCGACACCTCGCGGGCGAAGCGCGAGCGGAACTCCTGGTCCTCGGCGAGGTCCGGCCGGATCACCTTCAGCGCGACCCGCTGGCCGCGCCGGTCGGAGCCGAGGTAGACGACACCCATGCCACCCGCGCCGAGGCGCCGGTGGAGCCGGAACGAGCCGACGACACGCGGGTCCTCGCGCCGGAGCCGCATCATCGCCATTTTCATCCCCGCTGCCCGGTCCTGTTGACGTGGCACAGCTTACGTACCCCCGGGCCGGTGTGCTCATAGGCCGCGCCCTCGCGCACCGATCGATTGTCAGTGCCCGGTGGGAAACTTGAAGAGTGGTCAGCGAGCCGCCGTGCGGGGCGCGCTGGCGCGAGCGTGATCTCAACCGTCCGTCGCAGAAGGGGGATTGGATCAGTGAAGGGTGACCGTGTGGAGATAGTCGTGGACGCGGGTGACACGACACGGACGTACGAAGTGGTGGCAAGCCGGGCGGGTCGCAGGGTGGAGACGGCCGTCCGCAGAGGGGTGGTCGAAGTGAGCGAAGTCACCCGTAGTGGGACGGTGGTGCGCACCGCGCGCTTCATGGCGAACCGGGTCCTGGCCCTGGTCGAGCAGCCCGTCCCCAGGGAGGACGCGTCGGAGGCGCAGGCCCGTCCCCTCCGGGAAGACCCCAAGTCCTAGGACCGCGTCTCCACCCAGGGGAGTACGAGAGTGGGGACCCACTCATCCCCTGGGAGGCCCGGCAATCGGTACGAGGGCATGACGCCCGGCGGCCGCCGTTTCCCTAATGTTGAGGTCAAGCGGCGGGTGCAGCACTCGTCCCCCGAGGTCAGACGCCCGCCGCTGCCCAATCGACAGGAGAGGGACCATGGCGGACACGGCAACGCGGACGGTTCTCCGCACGCAAGGACGCAGGGCTTACGCCGCGGCGTTCGGTGTCCGCCGGTCCGGTCCGCGCCACCCCTTGGTGGCGACGGCCATGGCCCTTCCCCTGGCGGCCCTGCTGACAGTCGTCTTCGGCGGCTGGGACGCGGTGGTCACACAAGCGTCGTCCGTGGGCGTGATGCTGGGGCGCTGAGCGGCGCCCTGGACCCGGTAGAGCGGACCGGGTCGGGGACATCCGGCCATTTTCAGCCCCGTGGGGACGGGGGTGCGGCGGACGGCAGAAAAGGCGTTGCCCGGACGGCTGGGGAGCCGGCCGGGCAACGCCTTTTGCATGGGCGGGGGTGCTCCGCTGGGCCCGGTGGTTTGGCTGCGGGCCGTCTGTGGCTGGTCGCGCAGTTCCCCGCGCCCCTGAGAGCCTGCCCGGGCCGGGGCACCTCGGCAGGAGGGCCGTCGCGGGCTGAGCCGTACGCTGGGAGACCCATGCCCCCCTCACTCGTTGCCACCCTGGCCGAGGCCGCCCGCACGGCGGCCCACCGCACCGCACCCCGCCACCCGTGCGGGACGTGCGCGGCGGCCGAGGTCCTCGCCGACCGCCCGGACGGCACCGTCGTCCGGCACGGCCGCGTCGTTGCCAAGGCGCATGCCCCCGACACGGACCGGCCCGCGCTCGACGTCCGCCTGTCCATCGCCGCGCACCCCCTCCTGCACGGCGTACTGCTGCCACCCCTCAAGCCCGAGGCTTCCGTCCCCCCAAGGGGCGCGGGGAACTGCGCGCCCAGCCCCCACCGGCCCGCAGACGAAGCACCCGGCCGCCCGCCCGTCACCCTCTGGCCCCACGGCACCCCCGTGGACCCCACCGACCCCGACAGTGCCCCCTGGGCCGAGGCCGGGCGGCTGGTGGCGGGGCTGCACCGGGCGCCGGCCGAGGTGCTGCCCGGGCCGCTGCCCGCGATGCGGGGGCCCGCCAAGGCGGCCAGGGCCGTGGCGCGGATGCGGGGCGCCGGGGTCCGGGGCGCGGCGGGTGATTCCGTGCTGCGCGCCTGGGGTCAACTCCCCGCGTGGGCCCGGGCCGAGACCCAGCGGCCCGGCCCCGCCCGGCTCTGCCACGGCGACTTCCACCTGGGCCAGCTCGTCCGGCACCCGGCCGGGAGCGGCGACTGGCTGCTCATCGACGTGGACGACCTCGGCCTCGGCGACCCCGCCTGGGACTTGGCGCGCCCCGCCGCCTGGTACGCGGCGGGTCTGCTCGACCCCGGCGACTGGGCCCGCTTCCTCGCCGCGTACCGGGAAGCGGGCGGTCCCGCCGTCCCACCGGAGGGCGACCCCTGGCCCCAACTCGACGTGCCCGCCCGCGCCCTGACCGTACAGACGGCGGCCCTGGCCCTCGCCAAGTGCGCGAGCGAGCGCCGAGCGCCGGACGAGGCGGAGCTGGCCATGATCGAGAGCTGTACCCGAATCGCAGCACTCCCGCCCGAGTTCCCGTGACGGCGGCCGACGTAGGGTGCTGATTGCCCATCGTAGAAACGGCGAGGAGTTGAGCCGGTCATGCAGTGTCCCAAGTGCCACGCACCCATGCACACGTACAACCGCAACGGTGTCCAGATCGAGCAGTGCAGCGGTTGCCGGGGAATCTTCCTCGACTACGGGGAGCTGGAGTCGCTGACCCGGCTGGAGTCGCAGTGGGTGCAGCAGGCCCCGCCGGCACCCGCCCCGCAGGCCTACCCCGCGCCCCCGGCCCCGCAGGGCTACCCGGCCCAGGCCCCGCACGCCCCGGCCTGGGGCGCCCCGCAGCAGCACGGCGGCCACGGTGGTCACTACGGCCACAAGCGCCACAAGGGCTTCGGCCACATGCTCTTCTCGTCCTGAGCTCGTGAGCGGCGCGGCCCCGCACAGCGGGGCCCCTGCACGACGAAGCCCCCGGCCTTCGAGAAGGCCGGGGGCTTCGGGCTGTGCGCGATACTGGGATTGAACCAGTGACCTCTTCCGTGTCAGGGAAGCGCTCTCCCGCTGAGCTAATCGCGCGGGGGTCCGTCAGAACCATACAGGACGGTTCCGGACCGGGTGGTACTGCGTGCGCGATACTGGGATTGAACCAGTGACCTCTTCCGTGTCAGGGAAGCGCTCTCCCGCTGAGCTAATCGCGCGGGTACAGATCTTCGAGAAGATCCAGTGGACGATACTGGGATTGAACCAGTGACCTCTTCCGTGTCAGGGAAGCGCTCTCCCGCTGAGCTAATCGTCCTTGGAGGTGGAGACGGGATTTGAACCCGTGTAGACGGCTTTGCAGGCCGTTGCCTCGCCTCTCGGCCACTCCACCAGGAGTGAGAGCAGGGGTTCGGGAAGATCCCCCACATCGAGCGGACGACGAGATTCGAACTCGCGACCCTCACCTTGGCAAGGTGATGCTCTACCAACTGAGCCACGTCCGCTTGTCGTTTCCGTTTCGCTTGCGCGTCCCGGCGACGTGTTGAACTCTAGCGGATTCCTGGGCCAGTACAAAAACGCGTTTGTGCAGCGTGCTGCGGTGTGCCCGCCCCGTGCCCGCTGCCGGGTCCGCCCCGGACCCGGCGTCCTGCCTGGTCCGCGCCCGGTCCGGGGCGGCGGTACGGCGGCGCCCCTAGACTCACAACCGTGCATGACCTCGCTCCTCTGGCCCGCTTCGGCGGGCTCCTCGCCTCCGATCTCCGCGATGTGACCGCCGACCCGGAGGCGCTGGACTCCTCCGGCTTCTGGGCCGTCGCCGCCGACTTCGAGGGCCGTCTCGTCTGTGCCCGCTTCGCGGACGTACGGGCCGTGCCCGTCCCCGCGCCCGTCCCGGGTGCCTGGCGCGGGCCCGCCGCCGGTGACTGGACGTCCTCCCTCGACCGCGCCGCGTATACCGCGGGCGTGCGCAGGATCCGCGAGCACATCGCGGCCGGCGAGGTCTACCAGGCGAACCTCTGCCGCGTCCTGACCGCGCCGCTGCCCGACCCGGCCGCCGCCGACGTCGACGCGCTCACCGCCCTGCTCGCCCGGGGCAACCCCGCCCCCTATGCAGGAACGATTCGGCTGCCCGCGCACGGCGTGGAGATCGCCACCGCCTCGCCCGAACTCTTCCTGCGGCGTACGGGACGGGTCGTCGAGTCCGGGCCCATCAAGGGGACCGGCCGCACGGCCGAGGACCTCCTGGAGAAGGACCACGCCGAGAACGTGATGATCGTCGACCTGGTCCGCAACGACCTGGGGCGGGTCTGCGCCACCGGCTCGGTCACCGTGCCCGAGCTCTGCGCGGTCGAGCCCCACCCGGGCCTGGTCCACCTCGTCTCGACCGTACGCGGGGAGCTGCGCGAAGGAGCGGGCTGGAAGGACCTCCTCGACGCCTCCTTCCCGCCCGGCTCGGTCACCGGGGCGCCCAAGTCCAGCGCGCTGCGGATCATCGAGGCCCTGGAGACCGCCCCGCGCGGCCCCTACTGCGGCGGCATCGGCTGGGTCGACGCCGACCGGCGCCGGGCCGAGCTCGCCGTCGGTATACGCACCTTCTGGATCGACCGCCCCCGGGGCGTCCTGCGCTTCGGCACCGGCGCGGGCATCACCTGGGGCTCGGACCCCGAGCGGGAGTGGGCCGAGACCGAGCTGAAGGCCGCACGGCTCCTCGCGGTAGCGTCGGGCGCGTATACGCAGAGTGGAAGGACCGCGTAAATGCAGATCTGGGTGAACGGCGGACTGCGGGACGCCGACGCCGCACAGGTGTCCGTCCTCGACCACGGGATAACCGCGGGCGACGGCATCTTCGAGACGGTGAAGGCGGAGAAGGGGACGACGTTCGCGCTCACCCGCCACCTCGCCCGGCTGACCCGCTCGGCCCGCGGCCTCGGGCTGCCCGACCCCGATCTGGACGAGGTCCGCCGCGCCTGCGCCGCCGTGCTCGACGCCAACCCCGTCGCACTCGGCCGTATGCGGATCACCTACACCGGCGGCCTCGCCCCGCTCGGCTCCGAGCGCGGCGACACCGGCCCGACGCTGGTCGTCGCGGTCGGCGGGACCCGGCGCCGCCCCGACACCACCGCCGTGATCACCGTCCCCTGGACGCGCAACGAGCGCAGCGCCGTCGCCGGGCTCAAGACCACCTCGTACGCCGAGAACGTCGTCGCGCTGGCCCGCGCCCACGGGCAAGGGGCCACCGAGTCGCTCTTCGGCAACACCGTCGGCGCGCTCTGCGAGGGGACCGGCTCCAACGTCTTCGTCGTCGTCGACGGACAGCTGCACACCCCGCCGCTCGCCTCCGGCTGCCTCGCCGGGATCACCCGCGAGCTGGTCGTGGAGTGGACCGGCGCCCAGGAGACCGAGCTGCCCCTGGAGGTGCTGGAGACCGCCGAGGAGGTCTTCCTGACCTCCACCCTCAGGGACGTCCAGGCGGTGCACCGGGTCGACGGCCGCGAGCTGACGGGCACGCCCGGCCCGGTCACCGCCAAGGCGATGCGCGTCTTCGACGAGCGGGCCGCCTCCGACCTCGACCCGTAGCCGCCGCGCAGACCCCGAGCGAGCGGACCCGTCCCGACAAATCCGGTGACGGACGGCGGTCCGGCAGGTACAACGGCCTTGATGACCACGACCATTCGGCCGACAGGGCCGCTCCAGCAGGGCGCCGACGGCGCCGCCTCCCGTACGTACGACGTCTGTGTGAACAGCAGACGCGTCGGCACCATCACCGTCGCCACCGACGCGGCGTTCGGCCCCGCCATGGGGGTGATCAGAGGGCTGCGCATCGACGGGCCCGACCGGGGCCGCGGCCGGGGGACCGTCGCCGCGCTCGCCGCCGAGGAGGTGCTGCGCGGCTGGGGCTGCACCCAGGTGCGCGCGGCGGTGCCCGCGGACGCCCTCGCGGCCCTGCGAATGGCCGACGCGCTCGGCTATACCGAACGCAGCCGCAACATGGTCAAGCGGCTGCCCGCCGAGCCGCCCGCCCTGCCCGCCTCGGTCACCGGGCGCCCGATGACCGAGGCCGAGTACACCGTCTGGCACCACGACGAGCAGGAGAACTACGCCCGCAGCTGGATCGCCCGGGGCGTCCCGGCCGACCAGGCCCGCGCCAAGTCCGAGGCCGACCACCGCGACCAGCTGCCCCACGGCCTGGCGACGCCCGGCGTCCACCTGGAGGTGCTGGTCAGCGGCGACGCCGTGGTCGGACACGTCTGGGTCGCCCGCAAGGAGCTGGAGACGGGGCCCGCCGCGTACGTCTACGACGTGGCGGTCGCCGAGGAGCACCGGGGCCGGGGCCACGGCCGGGCCCTGATGCTGCTGGCCGAGCGGGCGGCGCTGGCCGACGGCATGTCCACGCTGGCCCTGCACGTCTTCACCGACAACACCCCGGCCGTGCGGCTGTACGAGTCGCTGGGGTACGAGCCGACGGAGTACAACCGGGCCAAGGCTCTCCTCTAGGGCTCAGACGCCCAGCAGCCGGTCCGCGATCTCCTGGATGCGGGCGCGCAGGCCCTCCTGGCTCTTGCCGCCGTCCAGGCGCTGGCCGTCGATGAGGTACGTGGGGGTGCCGGTGACGCCGATCGCCTTGCCCTCGGCCTGGTCGGCGTCGACGATCAGCAGGTGCCGGCCGTCGATGAGGGCGGTGTCGAACTCCTCGGCGTCCAGGCCGAGTTCCCGCGCGGCGTCGAGCAGCACGCGCTCGCCCCGCTCACCGAGCTCCCCGGTGCGGGCGAGCACCGCCTCCACGTACGGCCAGCCCTGGCCCTGCTCGAACGCTTCCTCGGCGGCCTGGGCGGCGGCGTAGGCGTGCTTGTGCTTCTCCAGCGGGAAGTGCCGCAGCCGGATGTCGAGCCGGTCGCCGTAGTGGGCCCGCAGGGCGCGGACGTCGTCGAGGGCGGCGTGGCAGTCGGGGCACTGGAGCTCGCACCACACGTCCAGGACGACGGGGGTGGCGGAGCCGGGGGCGGTTTCGGGGGTGGTCTCGCTCATGGGGCCAGTCTTCCAGCCCCGGCCGACGGGCCCCAACCGGGACCTGGGGAGGATCTGCCCCCGAGATCTCCCTGATGTCCTGGCGCACCGTGGCCCGGACGGCCCGCTCCGGTGCAGGATGGAAGAGCCACACACCCCATGTCTGGAGGAACCGGATGCTTGCCGAGACCGTCTGCTCCGCCGCGTCCGCGGCCGGACTGGGCATCGCTGTCGTCACGGCGTACCGCAAGCGCTTCCTGTCGGCCACGCGGATCGCCGCCTACTCGCTGGTCCCCGTGGCCCTGGTCATGACCGGTGTCGTGGAATGGGTGTCCGGCATCGTGTTCAAGCCGAGCGTCTGGGCGGGCTTCGGCCTGCTCGGCATCGCCTGGCTGCTCTTCTCCGCCACCCGGCTCGTGGAGCGGCGCTCCGAGGGTGGCACCCGCAAGGAGCGCAGGGCGGCCGAGGCGGCCGGGGGAGAGGCGATCGCCCCGGCGGCCTCCGCACCCTCTCTGGGCGCGGGTCGCCGGTCCGCCGCACAGCCGGCCCCGAAGGCGAAGGGCAAGTCCGGCGGCGCGGAGGACTTCAGCGACATCGAGGCGATCCTGAAGAAGCACGGGATCTGACCCGGAGCCGAGGGCGCGTACGTCCGGATACGGAACCCCGGTAGGGGGCCGGACCCGATACGGAACCCGGCGCGGAATCTGAAAGAGCGTCGGAATCTGACACTCCATAACTTGCCGTGACCGGCCTGACCGGGGAATTTCCGCGGTCATGAATTCCTGTGTGCGGAATTCCAGTTGGAGTGAATTCCGGCCAGCGTACGGGAGCGCTCCCACACCCGATTCCGGAACCGTTTCCCGGCCCCGGCCCTCAATTCGCCCCCGGCGTCGACGCGGCGCGGGCCCGGACGGCGGCCGGCGCGGCGCCGGTCCGGCAACATCGAGGTAACTCCCGCTGCGAGTGGGCGTGTTGGCGCCCCGTGGTGCCCCCGCTGGTCCATCATCACCCGAGATGCTGGACACTTCCCCGGGGCACGTCCCCGCGCCGCCCGAAGAACCGCACGCCACGCCCCCGGCCGACGAGCCGCGCGGCTGTCTCTTCGCCCTTTCGCAGCCACCCCTGATGATCTTCCTCGGAGTGATCGGCTGCCTGCTGCTCATGGCGGCCCTGCACGACCTGTACCTGTTGTGACCGGCGGTACGGGAGCGCCCCGCCCGGGGCGGCGGCGCCCCGGGTCAGCCCGCCGCTTCCTTGCGCCGGGCCCGGTAGGCGGCCACGTGCAGCCGGTTCCCGCAGGTGCGGCTGTCGCAGTAGCGGCGCGAGCGGTTGCGGGAGAGGTCCACGAAGGCCCGCCCGCAGTCCGGCGCCTCGCACCGGCGCAGCCGCTCATGCTCGCCCGCCACCACGATGAACGCGAGCGCCATCCCGCCGTCGGCGGCCACGTGGTCCGCGATCGAGGCGCCGGGCGCGAAGTAATGCACGTGCCAGTCGTAGCCGTCGTGGTCGGTGAGCTGGGGCGTGGTGCCCGCCTCGGCCACGATCTCGTTGACGAGACCGGCCGCGGCCCGGGCGTCCGGCGCCTCGAAAACACCCGCGAAACGGCCGCGTACGGTCCGTACGCCGGAGAGGTCGCGCGCCGTGAGGCTCTGCACGCCGCTGATGTCGTGGTCCCGTACGAAGCCGTCCAGCGCCTCGATGTCGGCGAGCCGGTCGGGCTCCTCGCTCTCCGGCGAGGTGTTCACCAGATCGACCACCATGTCGAGGGCGATCCGGGTGTCGTGAGGGATCAGCACGATTCGCTCCCTGGCCTGCTGCGGGCCGGTGCCCGCCGATGCCCGGTGACTCTAGCGGCTCGGGCGCGAGCGCACCGGCGCCCGTCCCGCGAGGGTCTTCGCGGGACGGGCGTCGGTGGAGTGGCTATGCGGTGGGCGTGCCTATGCGGGTGTCCGCGCGGCGCCGTCTCCCCGAGTCGGACGGCGCCGTGCGGTTCTCGGTCTGGCTCAGTTCTCCGCCAGGATGTGCGAGAGCTCCGTGTCCAGATCGAAGTGACGGTGCTCGGTGCCCGGTGGCACCGCGGCGTCGGTCCGCTTGAGGAACGACTCCAGAGCCCGCGCAGGGGCTTCGAGCAGGGCCTCTCCTTCCGGGGAGCTGAGGGCGATGCAGACGACGCCCTGGCCGTGACTGCGCGACGGCCAGACTCTGACGTCTCCGGTGCCGGTGGGCCGGTGCAGGCCCTCGGCGAGAAGGTCGCGGGCGAACACCCACTCGACGGTCTCCTCGGCTCCGGTGTGGAAGGTGGCGTGCACGGCGTAGGGATCGGCCGTGTCATACCGCAGGCCCGCGGGTACAGGCAGTGAGGACTCGCTCGACACAACGAGGCGCAGGTGCAGCTCGCAGCTGACCGTGGTGTTCATAAGCGCCAGGGCCTTTCGCTCAGTGTGCGCTCGGGGATTCGCACGTCGGCGAAATCGACATGCCACCTACGGTGCCGTTGTAAACCCCTCTGGCCGTTTTGCGGTCGTTCAGGTAGCTCGTACGGCGGAGTATTACTTTGGGTTATGCGGCCATTCTGGTGAGGGTCCGCGGTCGGGTAGGTTGGAGCGCATGAATACGGGGAGTGACGAGCAGGCCGGTGCGCCGGAGGCGGTCCTGGGATCGCGGGCGCCCGCCTTCATCAAGGCGTCCAGGCCGCTCCATCTGAGCTGGCAGGTCGGCGTCTTCATAGTGGGCCTCGCGGTGGTCGTGGCGGGCATCATCATGCTTCCGCTGCCCGGCCCCGGATGGCTGGTGATCTTCGGCGGTATGGCGATCTGGGCGACCGAGTTCGTCTGGGCCCAGCTGGTGCTGCGCTGGACCAGGCGGAAGGTCACCGAGGCCGCCCAGCGGGCCCTCGATCCCAGGGTGCGGCGGCGGAACATCATCCTCACGGCGATCGCCCTGGTGATCGTCGCGGCGCTCGCCACGGTCTACCTCTGGAAGTTCGGACTCGTCATGCCGTGGAAGATCAACGAGTGACGGCGGGACCGGCCACCATGGTCAAACGCCCCGCTGACATGCGGTAATGTTTGCGGTGCGCCCGGGCGATTAGCTCAGTGGGAGAGCGCTTCGTTCACACCGAAGAGGTCACTGGTTCGAACCCAGTATCGCCCACCCGGACCGAAGGCCCGGAGATCGACAACGATCTCCGGGCCTTCGGCGTTCCGGAGAGCCCGGTCATCTGCCGGTGTACTTCCCGCCCCCCGGCGCAGACTTGAACCATGAAGCCGAGAACCGCGGGCTGGAGCCACTACCGGTTCCGCAGCGTCTGGCACCTGCCCGCCCCGCCCGCCGCCGTCTACGCGGTCCTGGAGCGCGCCGAGGCGTATCCGCACTGGTGGCCGCAGATACGCGAGGTGACCGCCGTCGACGACCGCACCGGCACCGCCAGGTTCCGCTCCCTCCTGCCGTACGACCTGGTCGTCACCGCCCGCGAGCGGCGCCGCGACGAGGCGGCCGGCGTCCTGGAAGTGGCCATGAGCGGCGACCTGGACGGCTGGGCGCGCTGGACGCTGAGCGCCTGCGGCGGCGGCACGCGCGCGGTGTACGAGCAGGAGGTCGAGGTGCGCAAGCCGCTGATGCGGCGGCTCGCCGTCCCCGGGCGGCCCGTCTTCCTCGCCAACCACGCCCTGATGATGCGCGCCGGGCGGCGGGGGCTGACGGCTGTCCTGAACGGAGTTTGAACCCGGGCCGTCCGGGCCTGTATGGTTCAGTCCGTTCCCGGGCGATTAGCTCAGTGGGAGAGCGCTTCGTTCACACCGAAGAGGTCACTGGTTCGAACCCAGTATCGCCCACCGGGAGAAGGCCGGTCCGTCATCGACGGACCGGCCTTTCCGCATCTGACGGCCGGTCCGCCGGTCAGGCCGCCGCCGGCAGCTCGGGCCGCAACGGCCACGCCGGATCCACCGCCTCCGGGGTGCCGTTGCGCGTGAACCACGCCTGCAGGCCCCGCGCCTGGGCCGCGTGCCAGCCGGTCTGCAGGGTGTGGATCTCCGCCGGGGTGAGCCGCTCAAGGCGCGCCGCGTACCGGCGCCCCACCGCCCGTACGACCTCCAGCGCGGCCAGCGCGTCCGCCGCCGCGTCGTGCGCGCTGTCCAGCGTCACACCGTAGTGCGCGCACAGATCGGTGAGGGTGCGGCGGCCCTTGCGGTAGCGGTCCAGGTGCTTGTCGAGGACCCGGGGATCGAGGACCCGCAGCGGCGCCCCGTCCAGATAGCGCGCCAGCGACGAGGCGCGGTGGCGCCTCAACTCCCGGTCAAGCAGCGTGAGGTCGAACGGCGCGTTCATCACCACCACTGGCCGCCCCGCCGCGCACTCCTCCGCCAGCGCCCTGGCCACCTCCTCCATCACCGGCGCGGGCCACCGCCCGTTCAGCTGGAGGTGCTCGTCGGTGAGCCCGTGGACGGCGGTCGCGCCCTCCGGCACGGATATGCCCGGGTTCACCAGCCAGCGCGTCGCCCGGGGCCGCGAACCCGGTCCGTCCTGGACCACCAGGGCGGCCGAGACCATGCGGTCCCGCTCCACGTCCACGCCGGTCGTCTCGGTGTCGAAAGCGGCCAGGGGGCCTTCATACCAGCACGTCATGGTTCAACTCCCTTTGTGCCCTTGGCAGATGGCGTGCGTCCCCTGCCCGATTCCGTGATACCCGGGCCGTTTGCGGCGTACGCCCTCCGGCAACAACACAGGTGACGGGCCCGCAAGTTGACGGAAGGCGTACGACGGCCATGGCGATCGCGCAGCCCGAGCCGGGCGGGCTGATGCCCGAGCGGATCGCCCCGCCGCGCGGCTCACTCGCCACCACCGCCTGCATGGAGACCCTCCAGGTGGGCTACCTCCACGCCGTGGCGGCCGCCGCCGGGTGTTCGCTCTCGCAGCCCTTTCCGGACAACGGAATCGACTGGCACGTGAGCCACAGCGCCCCCGGCCACACCGTCGACGACGAAGTCACGATCAAGGTGCAGCTCAAGTGCACGTACCAGATCCCGCCGCACCCGCCGGGCGGGGCCTTCTCCTTCACCCTCGACAACGAGCACCTGGTGAAGCTGGCCCGCACACCCGTGTCGGTGCACAAGATCCTGGTCGTGATGCTCGTGCCCAGGAGCCGGGACGAGTGGCTGCGCGCGGGCCACGACCGGCTCGCGCTGCGGCACTGCTGCTACTGGACCAACCTGGCCGGCCACGCGGTGACCGGGCGGCGCAGGACCACAGTGCGGATACCGACCTCGCGGATCTTCGACGATCACGCGCTCTGCGAGATCATGACCCGGGTCGGGGTGGGAGGGAGGCCCTGATGCGTCTGTCGAGCGGGGAGTTCGGCGGGCCGGAGACGGTGGAGCCGGTTCCGGCACAGGTGGACCCGGCCGTGCTCGGGGTGCTGCTGCACCGGCACGGCTGGCAGCGGCGCGGCAGCGCGGCCGGGCGGTACGCGCGCTGGACCCCGCCCGGGGGCGGCGGCTCCGGCACGAGCCTGCTGGTGCCCGACAGCCGCGCGTACCCCGACAGCGAGGACCTGATCGGCGAGGCGCTCACCGCGCTGGCCCGCTCGGCGGCGCCGTCCGCGCGCGAGGTGCTGGTCTCGCTCGCCGTGCCCAGCGACGAGGTCCGCTGGTGGCGCGACACCCCGCCGGCCCCCTCCGGCGCCGCCCCCTGGACCGAGCAGGAGCGGCTGCGGGGCGCCGCCCACCGGATGCTCCTGGCGGGCGCGCTCGCCGTGCGCGGCCGGGCCGGGTACTACGGCGCCCGCCACCGCAGACAGGCACTGGCCGCGCTCGACGGCGTCCTGGTCGGCCCGGCACCGGGCGGGCGGCTCACCGCGTTCGTCCCCGTGGAGCCGGGCCGCGCGGTGGTGGTCCAGCTCTACGAGGCGCTGTACGCGGTCCGCGAGGCCATCGACTACCGCCGCACCACCGGCGGCATGGAGGCGTTCGACGCGGCCGTCGGGGCGGGCGCCAGCCGCGAGCTCACCGAGGCCGTCGTCGCCCTGGTGTCGGGCTCGGAGGGCGTCCGGGTCGCCCTGGAGTGGGCCCCGGCGGCGGGCGTCCCGGCCGGGTGCGCGCCGCGCCCCGAACCGGTGGAGTTCTCGCCCGGCGACCTGCCCGCGCTGCGCGAGGCCGGGGCGCGCTACCTCGGCGCCGAGCCCTCGCTGCCGGTCCGGGTCACCGGCGCGGTGGTCCGGCTGCGGCGCTCGGGCCCGCGCGGCCCGGGGACGGTACGGCTGCGGGTCCTGGCGGGCGCGGAGATCCCGTACGTACGGATGCAGCTGGACGAGGAGGCCTACCGGATCGCGGGCCACGCCCACCTCGTAGGCCTGCCGATCAGGGTGGCCGGGCGACTGGAGAGCCGGGGCGGCTTCCGTCGGCTCGCCGGGGCGACCGGGGTGGTGCCGGTCCAGGTGGACGACGCGGAGCGGGACCGCTTGATGAAGTCGATCCAGGGGACCATGGAGAGCATGGCCTTCTTCGAGGAGGCGTGCACGGGGGAGGAGTGAGGCGGGGGCGCGGGTCCCGGTGCGGGCGGCTTCGCGGGCGGCGTCGTACAAACCGTTTCGCGACCGGCCCTACCGGCTCGGTAGGATTCATCTCGCATCTGAAGATGAATCTGGTGCGCCCCCTTCAGTCAGGAGAGACCGGTGTCAGACGTCCGTGTGATCATCCAACGCGATTCCGAGCGGGAAGAGCGCGTGGTGACGACGGGCACTACGGCTGCCGAGCTCTTCGCCGGTGAGCGCACCATCGTCGCGGCCCGCGTGGCCGGCGAGCTGAAGGACCTCGCGTACGAGGTGAAGGACGGCGAGGAGGTCGAGCCCGTCGAGATCTCCTCCGAGGACGGCCTCAACATCCTGCGCCACTCCACCGCCCATGTGATGGCCCAGGCCGTCCAGGAGCTCTTCCCCGAGGCCAAGCTGGGCATCGGCCCGCCGGTCCGGGACGGCTTCTACTACGACTTCGACGTGGCACGGCCCTTCACCCCGGAGGACCTCAAGGCCATCGAGAAGAAGATGCAGGAGATCCAGAAGCGGGGGCAGAAGTTCTCCCGCCGGGTGGTCACCGACGAGGCCGCCCGCGAGGAGCTCGGAGGCGAGCCGTACAAGCTGGAGCTCATCGGCATCAAGGGTTCCGCTTCGAGCGACGACGGCGCGGACGTCGAGGTGGGCGGCGGCGAGCTGACCATCTACGACAACCTGGACGCCAAGACCGGCGACCTGTGCTGGAAGGACCTCTGCCGGGGTCCGCACCTGCCGACCACCCGCAACATCCCGGCCTTCAAGCTGATGCGCAACGCCGCCGCCTACTGGCGCGGCAGCGAGAAGAACCCGATGCTCCAGCGCATCTACGGGACCGCCTGGCCCTCCAAGGACGAGCTGAAGGCGCACCTCGAATTCCTGGCCGAGGCCGAGAAGCGCGACCACCGCAAGCTCGGCGCCGAGCTCGACCTGTTCTCCATCCCGGAGCAGATCGGCTCCGGCCTGGCCGTCTTCCACCCCAAGGGCGGCATCATCCGCCGGGTCATGGAGGACTACTCGCGCCGCAGGCACGAGGAGGAGGGCTACGAGTTCGTCTACACCCCGCACGCCACCAAGGGGAAGCTCTTCGAGACCTCGGGTCACCTGGACTGGTACGCCGACGGCATGTACCCGCCCATGCAGCTCGACGAGGGCGTGGACTACTACCTCAAGCCCATGAACTGCCCGATGCACAACCTGATCTTCGACGCGCGCGGCCGGTCCTACCGTGAGCTGCCGCTGCGCCTGTTCGAGTTCGGCACCGTGTACCGGTACGAGAAGTCGGGCGTCGTGCACGGCCTGACCCGGGCCCGTGGCTTCACCCAGGACGACGCGCACATCTACTGCACCAAGGAGCAGATGGCGGAGGAGCTGGACCGCACCCTCACCTTCGTCCTGAACCTGCTGCGCGACTACGGTCTGACCGACTTCTACCTGGAGCTGTCCACCAAGGACCCGGAGAAGTTCGTCGGCTCGGACGAGATCTGGGAGGAGGCCACCGAGACCCTGCGGCAGGTGGCCGAGAAGCAGGGCCTCCCGCTGGTCCCGGACCCGGGCGGCGCCGCCTTCTACGGCCCGAAGATCTCGGTGCAGTGCAAGGACGCCATCGGCCGTACCTGGCAGATGTCGACCGTGCAGCTCGACTTCAACCTGCCGGAGCGCTTCGACCTGGAGTACACCGGCCCGGACGGCACCAAGCAGCGCCCCGTCATGATCCACCGCGCGCTGTTCGGCTCCATCGAGCGGTTCTTCGCGGTCCTCCTGGAGCACTACGCGGGCGCCATGCCGCCGTGGCTGGCCCCGGTCCAGGCGGTCGGCATCCCGATCGGTGACGCGCACGTCGAGTACCTGCAGAAGTTCGCCGCCGATGCGCGGAAGAAGGGGCTGCGGGTCGAGGTCGACGCGTCCTCGGACCGGATGCAGAAGAAGATCAGGAACCAGCAGAAGGCCAAGGTTCCGTTCATGATCATCGCGGGTGACGAGGACATGGCCGCCGGTGCGGTGTCGTTCCGCTACCGCGACGGTTCGCAGGAGAACGGCGTCCCGGTCGACGAGGCGATCGCCAAGCTGCTCAAGGTCGTCGAGGAGCGGGCGCAGGTCTGACGCCCCTCACCCGCCCGACGCGGCCCCCGGGAAGCCCTGCTCCCCGGGGGCCGCTCCTCGTCCCCGTAGGTGAAGTCATATGCTGCACAGCATGACGAGTGAGCCGGAACAGCAGATCGGGGTGGGTGTCCAGGACGCCTTCCAGCGCCTGTGGACGCCCCACCGGATGGCCTACATCCAGGGTGAGAACAAGCCGACCGGCCCGGGTGCGGGCGACGGCTGTCCCTTCTGCTCCATCCCGGCCAAATCCGACGAGGACGGGCTGATCGTGGCCCGTGGCGAGCATGTGTACGCGGTGCTCAACCTCTACCCGTACAACGGCGGCCACCTCATGGTCGTGCCCTACCGGCACGTCGCCGAGTACACGGACCTGGACGCCGCCGAGACCGTGGAGCTCGCGGAGCTCACCAAGCAGGCGATGACGGCCCTGCGGACGGCTTCCGGGGCGCACGGCTTCAACATCGGCATGAACCAGGGCACCGTGGCCGGGGCCGGTATCGCCGCCCATCTGCATCAGCACATCGTGCCTCGCTGGGGCGGCGACACCAACTTCATGCCGGTCGTCGGCCACACCAAGATCCTGCCCCAACTCCTGGGCGACACCCGCAAGATGCTCGCGGAGGCCTGGCCCAGGGGCTGAGGTTCAGGTGTCGTCGTTCACGCGTCGTACGAGTCCGCCCTGCGTGGCGCCGGGTCCTGCACCATGCCGCTCAGGGCCATCGAGCGGCTGTTGAAGCGCTCGGTGTCCACGCCGTTCTCGTCCAGCACCTTCATCGCGGCGGCGTGCACCACGCGCAGGACGGGCGTGGCCGCGCGCATCGCGTCGTCGGCCATGAAGCGGTGGCGCCAGGGCTTGTCGGCCCAGGCGTGCCGCAGGCCGAACGGCTCGGGCAGCACCAGCTTGCCGCCGAGGTGGTCGAGGAGCGGCGGGTACCAGGTGAGCGGGGCGCGGGCGGCGAGGCGGACCACCTCGCGCGGCTCGACCAACGGGAGCTGTATCTCCTTCTTCTCCCAGAACTTGAAGGTCTTGTCGACCGACTTGGTCTTGGGGCTCGGCTTGGTGGTGAACAGGGCGTGCACCGGGCCGAGGGCGTGTCCGGTGACCTCGATGCGCAGGGTCTCGTGGAGCACGGTCACGGTGATCATCATGGTGATCACCAGCTGGCCGTCCCAGAGGGTGAACTGCACGCCCAGGTAGTGGCGGTTGCCGCTGGAGAACTGCTGCTCGTTGCAGATGCGCTGGACCTCGTGCTGGCGCACCAGGAAGTTGTCGACGTCCTGGCCGGTGGGCCGGGCGACTTCCTTGGCGTTCTCGCCGACGGGGGAGACGACCCAGTTGGTGACCGAGGGCTTGGGGAAGCCGCCGGTGTGCAGGGGGCCGCGTTCGAGCAGGTGCAGGCGGTCCTGGATGGACCTTATGACGTCCCAGCTGCGGAAGCCGTGGATCTCCTTGCCGGGGTCCTTGGAGACGAGCTCCTCGGCGAGCTGCCAGCTGCCCCAGCGGGTGCCCATGCCGAGTATGCCCTTGGGGCCGGCGTAGAAGACGGCGTTGCTGTGCTGCTCGGCGGTGAGTTTGGCGAGGTTCTGGCGCAGTTGCTCGGCGGCGGTCTCGTGCGGGTTCTTCGGTACGGCCTCGGGGATCTTGGCGCCGACTCCGCCGCCGGAGAGCAGGCCGCTCCAGCGGGCGCGCAGGTCCTTGGCGGTGGATTCGCAGATCTGCTTGGCCCAGAACCAGCCGAGGACGGGCATCACCAGCATGGCCCGCAGATAGATCGCGAGGAAGCCGCCGAAGGGCAGCTTGACCAGCGCGATCACGGCGAGCACGGCGAAGGCGACGAGCAGCAGGTTGCCCAGGGCCCCGACGCGGCGGTCCTTGGCGCCGGCGAGGGTGCGGCGCAGCTGGAAGAGGGCGAGCCACAGCAGCAGTCCGGGCAGGAAGAGCACCCCGAAGACGGTGGTGACCAGGGTGAGTTTGGTGTCGCGCTCCTTGCGGATGCGGATCGCGGCGAGGCAGTGCTCGACGACGGTCTGCGGTTCGGTGCCGAAGGACTGGATGATCGCCTTGCGGGTGGCGCCGAGCATGCGGGACTGCACGGCGCGGGAGAAGGCCTCACCGAGGTTCGGTTCGAAGAGGGAGAGCCGGGGTTTGGTGACGGCCGACTCGTGCCACTCGTTGTTGGCCTTGAGGATGTCGGCGACCGGGCTGTCCCGGTAGGCGGCCGAGGCCAGTGCCTGGGTCGCGGCCGTCTGGCCCGCCGAGCCCTGGAGCGGGACCTGGGCCCCGGGTGAGAAGTCGAATGGTTGGTCCGCCACTGCCGCCCCCATCGCCGCGCACTGTATCGCTCTGCGGCCTGTTCCCGACTGCCGTTCCCCGCACACCTGCTGAGCAGGGACACAGCGTATCGGGGTCGGCGCTCTCGCGACACGGGACATCGGAATGCCGCCCGCCGCAAGGGGGTTGGGCGGGCAGCGTTTCCGACGATCCGTCAATTACCGTACCTAAGCGGTCTTTTCCAGTGATTCACGGAACTTCTCCGTCAGTTGCGGCGGCATCGGCTCGTGCCGGGCGTAGCTGCGGTCGAAGCGGCCGGTGCCGTGCGAGACGGAGCGCAGGTCCACCGCGTACCGCCCGATCTCGATCTCGGGCACCTCGGCCCGTACGAGGGTGCGCCCCGGGCCCGCCTGCTCGGTCCCGACGACGCGGCCCCGGCGGCCGGACAGATCGCTCATGACCGGGCCCACGTAGTTGTCGGGGACCAGCACCTGGAGCTCGGCGACGGGTTCCAGGAGGTGGATGCGGGCGTCGGCGGCGGCCTCCCGCAGGGCGAGGGCCCCGGCCGTCTGGAAGGCGGCGTCCGAGGAGTCCACCGAGTGCGCCTTGCCGTCCAGGAGTGTGATCCGTACGTCGACGAGCGGGTAGCCCGCGGCGACGCCCTTGGCGGCCTGGGCGCGTACGCCCTTCTCGACGGAGGGGATGAACTGGCGCGGCA
Source organism: Streptomyces sp. NBC_00224 (assembly GCF_041435195.1). Lineage (NCBI taxonomy): Bacteria > Bacillati > Actinomycetota > Actinomycetes > Kitasatosporales > Streptomycetaceae > Streptomyces > Streptomyces sp. NBC_00224. The sequence goes on along the minus strand of NZ_CP108106.1, from coordinate 2,259,607 downwards.
CGGCGCCGCCCACCACCTTGTCGACGAACTCGATGCCGGATCCGGGGGGCAGCGGCGCCACCTCGATCTCGCAGATCGCGTACTGGCCGTGGCCGCCGGACTGCTTGACGTGGCGGCCGCGCCCGGTGGCGGTGTCGCCGAAGGTCTCGCGGAGCGACACCTTGTGCGGGACGACGTCGACCTGGACGCCGTAGCGGCTGCGCAGCCGCTCCAGGGCCACGTCCTTGTGGGCCTCGCCCAGGCACCACAGGACCAGCTGGTGGGTGTGCGGGTTCTGCTCCAGGCGCATGGTCGGGTCCTCGGCGACGAGCCGGGAGAGCCCCTGCGAGAGCTTGTCCTCGTCGGCCTTGCTGTGGGCCTGGATGGCCAGCGGGAGCAGCGGGTCGGGCATCTCCCAGGGCGCCATGAGCAGCGGGTCGTCCTTGCCGGAGAGGGTGTCGCCGGTCTCGGCGCGGGTCAGCTTGGCGACACAGGCGATGTCGCCCGCGATGCAGGAACTGAGGGTGCGCTGCTGTTTGCCGAAGGGCGAGGAGAGCGCGCCGATCCGCTCGTCCGCTTCGTGGAGGGCATGGCCCTCGTGGCCCCGGTCGGTCATGCCGTGCCCCAGGACGTGGACGGTCTCGTCGGGGTGCAGGGTGCCGGAGAAGACGCGGACCAGGCTGACCCGGCCCACGTACGGGTCGGACGAGGTCTTGATCACTTCGGCGACCAGCGGGCCCTCGGGGGCGCAGACCGGGGTGGGGCGCGCGGCGCCCTGCGGGGTCGTCACCTCGGGCGCGGTGCGCTCCAGGGGGGTCGGGAAGCCGCCCGTGACCAGCTCAAGGAGCTCGACCGTGCCGATGCCCTGGCGGGCGCCCTCGGCGGCCGGGGCGGCCGCCAGGACCGGGTGGAAGGTGCCGCGCGCCACCGCCCGTTCCAGGTCGTCGACGAGCGTCTTGACGTCGATCTCCTCGCCGCCGAGATAGCGGTCCATGAGGGTCTCGTCCTCGCTCTCGGCGATGATCCCCTCGATCAGCCGGTTACGGGCCTCCTCGACGAGCGGGAGCTGCTCGGGGCCGGGCTCGGCCTCCTTGCGCTCGCCGGACGCGTAGTCGAAGACGCGCTGCGAAAGGAGCCCGATCAGGCCGGTGACGGGCGCGTGCCCGTCCGGCCCCTCGGGTCCGTGCAGCGGCAGATAGAGCGGCAGTACGGCGTCGGGGTCGTCGCCCCCGAACGCCTCGGCGCACACCCGGGTCATCTCGGTGAAGTCGGCGCGGGCCGCCTCCAGGTGGGTGATCACGATGGCCCGCGGCATGCCCACGGCCGCGCACTCGTCCCACACCATCCGGGTCGCGCCGTCCACGCCGTCCGAGGCGGAGACGACGAAAAGGGCCGCGTCCGCCGCTCGCAGACCGGCCCTGAGTTCCCCGACGAAGTCGGCGTATCCGGGGGTGTCCAAAATATTGATCTTGCAGCCGGCCCACTCGACGGGGACCAGCGACAGCTGGACCGAGCGCTGCTGCCGGTGTTCGATCTCGTCGTAGTCGGAGACGGTCCCGCCGTCCTCGACCCGGCCCGCGCGGTTGACGGCCCCCGCCGTCAGCGCGAGCGCTTCCACCAATGTCGTCTTCCCGGATCCGCTGTGGCCGACCAGCACCACGTTCCGTACGGATGAGGGGTGGTCGGCCGTAGCTGCCCTGCCGGCGGCTCCGGGATGTGCACTCGCCTTGTCGCCCATGCCGTTCCTCCCGTATAGCTTCCGTTTCTTGCACGGTGAGGTGGTGAAAGGGCGCGGCCGCGCGGAATCCTCCCCCGGCCCCCGGCCAGGGAGAACCCCGGCGGAGGCGGCTTCGCGTGCCCGCGGTCTTTCCAGCGTTCCACTCCGGTCACTGTGCGTCCATACGTCGTACGGGAACGCGGGCAGGGAAGGGTGCGCGGCGGTGGAGGTCCCCGGGCCTGGCTACGATGGGCCAGCCGGTGGCCAGCAGGGCCGCGCGGCCACACCGACCGTCGGGAAGGCCATGCTGAACAAGTACGCGCGTGCATTCTTCACGCGTGTCCTCACGCCGTTCGCCGCGTTTCTGCTCCGCCGGGGGGTGAGCCCGGATGCCGTGACCCTGCTCGGCACGGCCGGAGTGATGGCGGGTGCGCTGGTCTTCTTCCCCCGGGGCGAGTTCTTCTGGGGCACGATCGTCATCACCCTGTTCGTCTTCTCCGACCTGGTCGACGGCAACATGGCCCGCCAGGCGGGGATCTCCAGCCGCTGGGGCGCGTTCCTCGACTCGACGCTCGACCGCGTCGCGGACGGCGCGATCTTCGGCGGCTTCGCCCTCTGGTACGCGGGCAGCGGCGACAACAACGTCCTGTGCGCGGTCTCCATCTTCTGCCTGGCCAGCGGCCAGGTCGTCTCGTACACCAAGGCGCGCGGCGAGTCGATCGGGCTGCCGGTCGCCGTCAACGGCCTGATCGAGCGGGCCGAGCGCCTGGTCATCTCGCTGGTCGCGGCCGGTCTCGCGGGGCTGCACAAGTTCGGCGTGCCCGGCATCCAGATCCTGCTGCCGATCGCGCTGTGGGTCGTGGCCGTGGGCAGCCTGATCACGCTGATCCAGCGGGTGGTGACGGTGCGCCGCGAGGCGGCGGAGGCCGACGCCGCCGCCAGGACCAGTGAGGCCGCCTCATGAGGGAACGGCTGACGGACACGCTCTACGGACTGGGCTGGGCCACCGTCAAGAAGCTCCCCGAGCCGATGGCCACGGGCCTGGGCCGGCGGATCGCGGACACGGTGTGGAAGCGGCGCGGCAAGAGCGTGCTGCGCCTGGAGTCCAACCTCGCGCGCGTGGTGCCCGACGCCTCCCCGCAGCGCCTGGCCGAGCTGTCCAAGGCCGGAATGCGCTCGTACATGCGGTACTGGATGGAGTCGTTCCGGCTGCCTGCCTGGAGCAGGGACCGGATGAAGACCGGTTTCGCGCCGAGGGACCTCCACCACCTCACCGACGGCCTCGCCTCCGGGCGGGGCGTGGTCCTGGCGCTGCCGCACATGGGCAACTACGACCTGGCGGGCGCCTGGGTCACCACCAAGCTGGACACCCCGTTCACCACGGTCGCCGAGCGGCTCAAGCCCGAGACGCTGTACGACCGGTTCGTCGCCTACCGCGAGAGCCTGGGCATGGAGGTCCTGCCGCACACCGGCGGCTCGGCCTTCGGCACGCTGGCTCAACGGCTGCGGGCGGGCGGCCTGGTCTGCCTGGTCGCGGACCGCGACCTGTCCGCCTCCGGCGTCGAGGTGAAGTTCTTCGGGGAGGCCGCGCGGATGCCGGCCGGGCCCGCGCTGCTGGCCCAGCAGACGGGCGCGCTGCTGCTGCCCGTGACGCTCTGGTACGACGGGTCGCCCGTCATGCAGGGCAGGGTGCACCCGCCGATCGACGTGCCCGAGACGGGCACCCGCACGGAGAAGACCTCCGTGATGACCCAGGCGCTGGCGGACGCCTTCGCCACCGGAATCGCCGAACACCCGGAGGACTGGCACATGCTGCAGCGACTGTGGCTCGCCGACCTTGAGGAGCGCCGGGCGTGAGGATCGGCATCGTCTGCCCGTACTCCTGGGACGTACCGGGCGGCGTCCAGTTCCACATCAGGGACCTGGCCGAGCATCTGATCCGGCGCGGCCACGAGGTCTCCGTCCTCGCCCCCGCCGACGACGAGACGCCGCTCCCGCCGTACGTGGTCTCGGCGGGCCGGGCGGTTCCCGTCCCGTACAACGGCTCGGTGGCGCGGCTGAACTTCGGCTTCCTCTCGGCGGCCCGGGTGCGGCGGTGGCTGCACGAGGGCACCTTCGACGTCATCCACATCCACGAGCCCGCCTCACCCTCCCTCGGCCTGCTGAGCTGCTGGGCGGCGCAGGGGCCGATCGTGGCGACGTTCCACACGTCCAACCCGCGCTCGCGGGCGATGATCGCGGCGTATCCGATCCTGCAGCCCGCCCTGGAGAAGATCAGCGCGCGGATCGCGGTGAGCGAGTACGCGCGGCGCACGCTGGTCGAGCACCTCGGCGGCGACGCGGTGGTGATCCCCAACGGCGTCGACGTCGACTTCTTCGCCAAGGCCGAGCCGAGGCCTGAGTGGCAGGGCGACACGCTCGGCTTCATGGGCCGCATCGACGAGCCGAGGAAGGGCCTGCCGGTCCTGATGAGGGCGCTGCCCAAGATCCTCGCGGAACGCCCGCAGACCCGCCTCCTGGTGGCGGGCAAGGGCGACGCGGAGGAAGCCGTGGCGTCCCTCCCGCCCCAGATGCGCTCCCGCGTGGAGTTCCTGGGCATGGTCAGCGACGAGGACAAGGCGCGCTTCCTGAGCAGCGTCGACGTGTACGTGGCGCCCAACACCGGCGGCGAGAGCTTCGGCATCATCCTGGTCGAGGCGCTGTCGGCCGGGGCGGCGGTCCTGGCGAGCGACCTGGACGCGTTCGCGCAGGTCCTGGACCAGGGCGGCGCGGGCGAACTCTTCGCCAACGAGGACGCGGACGCGCTGGCCGAGGCGGCCGTGGGTCTCCTGTCCGACCCGGCCCGCCGAGCGGGACTCAGCGCCAGGGGCTCCGCCCACGTACGCCGCTTCGACTGGTCGACGGTGGGCGCGGACATCCTCGCGGTCTACGAGACGGTGACGGACGGCGCGGCATCGGTGGCCACGGACGAACGCCCGGGGTTCCGGGCGAGGTTCGGATTGGCGCGGGACTGAGGGCCCGGGGTTCGTCTGCGGGTGGGTGGGGGCTGGTCGCGCAGTTCCCCGCGCCCCTGAGTGCGCCCCTGCGGGGCGATCCTGTGGCAACCCCGGTGACCCCAACCTCCTAGGGGCGCGGGGAACCGCGCGACCAGCCACCGACGGTCCGCAGACGAACGGAAACCCCGGGGCGCAGCCCCGAAAGCGGGGTGCGGGGGCCGCAGGCCCCGCAACGGGGTCCAGGGGCGCAGGCCCAGGGTGACCGTCTCTACTCCCGCCCACCCCCGGAGGGCCCGGTAGCCTTGCCGCCCGTGACCGTAACCCTCATCTGGATCGTCGTCGCCCTCGTGGCGACCGGCCTCTATCTCAGCTGGACCGCCGGCCGCCTCGACCGCCTGCACGCCCGCATCGACGCCGCCCGCGCCGCCCTCGACGCCCAGCTGCTGCGCCGCGCCTCGGTCACCCAGGAACTGGCCACCTCCGGCGTCCTGGACCCCGCCGCGTCCATCGTGCTGTACGAGGCGGCGCACGCGGCGCGCCAGGCCGAGGAGGAGCACCGGGAGGTCGCCGAGAGCGAGCTCAGCCAGGCGCTGCGGGCCGTCTTCGGCGAGCCCGCCCAGATGGAGGCGGTCCGTGAGGCCCCCGGCGGCGTGGACGCGGCGGAGGAGCTGGCCCAGGCCGTACGCCGGGTCCCGATGGCCCGCCGCTTCCACAACGACGCCGTACGCGCCGCCCGCGCCCTGCGCAGGCACCGCACGGTCCGCTGGTTCCGGCTGGCCGGGCACGCCCCGTTCCCCCTGGCCTTCGAGATGGACGACGAGCCCCCGGCCGCGCTGGCGGACCGCCCGGGCTCGTAGCCGTCACCCCCGGGCCCGTAGCCGTAACCCTGGGGCCGTAACCGGAGAGGCGCCCGCGCGAACCGCGCCCCGCCGGCCGATCGGCCCGCCAAAACGATCCACCGCCTCCACATTGGCCCTTGCTGTGGACTGGTCCGCGGAGCCACCCTCATGGGCAGTAGAGAACCCTTTCTTCACCCCCTTCTTCACCCCAGTGAGGTCCCGTGTCCAGCACCATCTCCAACAGCGCCCACACCCCCGAGACCGGCACCGCGCGCGTGAAGCGCGGCATGGCCGAGCAGCTCAAGGGCGGTGTGATCATGGACGTGGTCAACGCCGAGCAGGCGAAGATCGCCGAGGACGCGGGCGCCGTGGCGGTCATGGCCCTGGAGCGGGTCCCGGCCGACATCCGCAAGGACGGCGGCGTCGCCCGGATGTCCGACCCCAACATGATCGAAGAGATCATCGAGGCCGTCTCCATCCCGGTCATGGCCAAGTCCCGCATCGGCCACTTCGTCGAGGCCCAGGTCCTCCAGTCCCTCGGCGTCGACTACATCGACGAGTCCGAGGTCCTCACCCCGGCCGACGAGGTCAACCACAGCGACAAGTTCGCCTTCACGACCCCGTTCGTCTGTGGCGCCACCAACCTGGGCGAGGCCCTGCGCCGTATCGCCGAGGGCGCGGCCATGATCCGCTCCAAGGGCGAGGCCGGCACCGGCAACGTCGTCGAGGCCGTCCGCCACCTGCGCCAGATCAAGAACGAGATCGCCAAGCTGCGCGGCTTCGACAACAACGAGCTGTACGCCGCCGCCAAGGACCTGCGCGCCCCGTACGAGCTCGTCAAGGAGGTCGCCGAGCTCGGCAAGCTCCCGGTGGTGCTGTTCTCCGCCGGTGGCGTCGCCACCCCGGCCGACGCCGCGCTGATGCGCCAGCTCGGCGCCGAGGGCGTCTTCGTCGGCTCCGGCATCTTCAAGTCGGGCGACCCGGCCAAGCGCGCCGCCGCCATCGTGAAGGCCACCACCTTCTACGACGACCCGAAGATCATCGCGGACGCCTCCCGCAACCTGGGCGAGGCCATGGTCGGCATCAACTGCGACACCCTCCCCGAGGCCGAGCGCTACGCCAACCGCGGCTGGTAGTACCGACATGACGCACACCCCCGTGATCGGTGTCCTGGCCCTCCAGGGCGACGTACGGGAGCACCTGATCGCCCTGGCCGCGGCGGACGCCGTGGCCAGGCCGGTCCGGCGCCCCGAGGAGCTCGCCGAGGTGGACGGCCTGGTCATACCCGGCGGCGAGTCCACCACCATCTCCAAGCTCGCGGTCCTCTTCGCAATGATGGAGCCGCTCCGCGCGCGCGTGGCCGACGGCATGCCCGTCTACGGCACCTGCGCCGGCCTGATCATGCTCGCCGACAAGATCCTCGACCCGCGCTCGGGCCAGGAGACGATCGGCGGCATCGACATGATCGTGCGCCGCAACGCCTTCGGACGGCAGAACGAGTCGTTCGAGGCCACCGTGGAGATCTCCGGAGTCGGCCCCGTCGACGGCGTCTTCATCCGGGCGCCCTGGGTGGAGTCGGTCGGCGCGCAGACCGAGGTCCTCGCGGAGCACGGCGGCCACATCGTGGCGGTGCGCCAGGGCAACGCCCTCGCGACCTCGTTCCACCCCGAGCTGACCGGCGATCACCGGATGCACGCCCTCTTCGTGGACATGGTGCGCGACGCCCGGTGACCGGCTCCCGGTAGGATCTCTGCCGAACGACGCAGAATTGGTTACGCGAAGGAGACAGGCAGATGTCCGGCCACTCTAAATGGGCTACGACGAAGCACAAGAAGGCCGTGATCGACGCCAAGCGCGGCAAACTCTTCGCGAAGCTGATCAAGAACATCGAGGTGGCGGCCCGCACCGGCGGCGCCGACATCGACGGCAACCCGACCCTCTTCGACGCCGTGCAGAAGGCGAAGAAGCAGTCGGTGCCCAACAAGAACATCGACTCCGCGCTCAAGCGCGGTGCCGGTCTTGAGGCGGGCGGCGCCGACTACGAGACGATCATGTACGAGGGCTACGGCCCCAACGGTGTCGCGGTGCTCATCGAGTGCCTCACCGACAACCGCAACCGTGCCGCCTCGGACGTCCGCGTCGCCATGACCCGCAACGGCGGCAACATGGCCGACCCGGGCTCCGTCTCGTACCTCTTCAACCGCAAGGGCGTCATCGTCCTCCCCAAGGGCGAGCTCTCCGAGGACGACGTCCTCGACGCGGTCCTGGAGGCCGGCGCCGAAGAGGTCAACGACCTCGGTGACTCCTTCGAGATCATCTCCGAGGCCACCGACCTGGTCGCGGTCCGCACGGCCCTCCAGGACGCCAGCATCGACTACGACTCGGCCGACTCCAACTTCGTCCCGACCATGCAGGTCGAGCTGGACGAGGAGGGCGCGCGCAAGATCTTCAAGCTGATCGACGCGCTGGAGGACAGCGACGACGTGCAGAACGTCTTCGCCAACTTCGACGTCTCCGACGAGGTCATGGAGAAGGTCGACGCGTAGCGCTGCCGCGCGCTGAGCGGTTTCGGCGGGCCGATGGGACACGTCCCACCGGCCCGCCGCTGTTGTCAGTGGCAGCGGATAGCCTGGCAGCAAGTCAAAGATCACCGAGGGGAGGGGCCGTGCGCGTACTCGGAGTGGACCCCGGACTGACGCGGTGTGGCGTGGGCGTCGTCGAGGGGGTCGCGGGCCGGCCGCTCACCATGCTGGGCGTCGGTGTCGTACGGACGCCCGCGGACGCCGAGTTGGGCCACCGCCTCGTCGCCATCGAGCAGGGCATCGAGCGGTGGCTCGACGAGCACCGGCCCGAATTCGTCGCCGTGGAGCGGGTGTTCAGCCAGCACAACGTGCGTACGGTGATGGGCACCGCCCAGGCCAGCGCCGTCGCCATGCTCTGCGCCTCCCGCCGCGGCATCCCGGTCGCCCTGCACACCCCCAGCGAGGTCAAGGCCGCCGTCACCGGCAGCGGCCGGGCCGACAAGGCCCAGGTCGGAGCGATGGTGACCCGGCTCCTTCGGCTCGACGCCCCGCCGAAACCGGCCGACGCGGCGGACGCGCTGGCCCTCGCCATCTGCCACATCTGGCGCGCCCCCGCCGTCAACCGGCTGCAACAGGCGCACGAGCAGGCCCGCCGTGCCCAACTCTCCGTAAAGAAGGTCACGCGATGATCGCCTTCGTCAGCGGCCCGGTCGCCGCCCTCGCCCCCGACACCGCGGTGGTCGAGGTCGGCGGCGTCGGCATGGCCCTCCAGTGCACTCCGAACACGCTTGCCGGTCTCCGTATCGGCCAACAGGCCAAGCTGGCCACGTCGTTGGTCGTACGGGAGGACTCGCTGACGCTGTACGGCTTCGCGGACGACGACGAGAAGCAGGTCTTCGAACTGCTCCAGACCGCCAACGGGGTGGGCCCCCGGCTCGCCCAGGCGGTCCTCTCGGTGCACACGCCGGACGCGCTGCGCCGGGCCTTCGCCTCCGGCGACGAGAAGGCGCTGACCGCCGTCCCCGGCATCGGCAAGAAGGGCGCCCAGAAGCTCCTCATCGAGCTGAAGGACCGGCTCGGCGCGCCCGTCGGCAGCGCCCCGGCGGTCGGCGCCCCGGTCACCGCGGGCTGGCGCGACCAGCTGCACGCCGCCCTGATCGGCCTCGGCTATGCGACCCGGGAGGCCGACGAGGCGGTCGCCGCCGTCGCCCCGCAGGCCGAGGCCGCCGGGAACCCGAACATCGGAGCGCTCCTGAAGGCCGCGCTGCAGACCCTCAACCGCGCCCGCTGACCGAGCCGACGAGAGAACCACACTGATGAACTGGGACGAGACCGGAGCCGACGCCACCGACCCGAGGCTGGTCGACTCGGTGGCCGACGGCGAGGACCAGGCCGTCGAGGCCGCCCTGCGCCCCAAGGACCTGGACGAGTTCGTCGGCCAGGAGAAGGTCCGCGAGCAGCTCGACCTGGTGCTGCGCGCGGCCCGCGCGCGCGGCGCCACCGCCGACCACGTGCTGCTCTCCGGCGCCCCCGGCCTCGGCAAGACCACGCTCTCGATGATCATCGCGGCCGAGATGGGCGCCCCCATCCGGATCACCAGCGGCCCGGCGATCCAGCACGCGGGCGACCTCGCCGCGATCCTCTCCTCCCTCCAGGAGGGTGAGGTCCTCTTCCTCGACGAGATCCACCGGATGTCGCGGCCCGCCGAGGAGATGCTCTACATGGCGATGGAGGACTTCCGGGTCGACGTGATCGTCGGCAAGGGCCCCGGCGCCACCGCCATCCCGCTGGAGCTGCCCCCCTTCACCCTGGTCGGCGCCACGACGCGCGCGGGGCTGCTGCCGCCCCCGCTGCGCGACCGCTTCGGCTTCACCGGGCACATGGAGTTCTACGAGCCCGCCGAGCTGGAGCGCGTGATCCACCGCTCGGCCCGCCTCCTCGATGTGGAGATCGACCCGGCGGGCGCGGCCGAGATCGCCGGCCGCTCGCGCGGCACGCCCCGTATCGCCAACCGGCTGCTGCGCCGCGTCAGGGACTATGCGCAGGTCAAGGCCGACGGCGTGATCACCTGCGAGATCGCGGCGGCGGCCCTGCGGGTGTACGAGGTGGACAGCCGGGGTCTTGACCGGCTGGACCGGGCGGTTTTGCAGGCCTTGCTGAAACTGTTCGGCGGCGGCCCGGTCGGCCTGTCCACGCTGGCGGTCGCGGTGGGGGAGGAGCGCGAGACCGTCGAAGAGGTGGCCGAGCCCTTCCTCGTACGGGAAGGCCTGCTCGCGCGGACCCCGCGCGGGCGCGTCGCCACCCCCGCCGCCTGGGCGCACCTCGGCCTCGTCCCGCCCCAGCAGGGCCCGGGCGGCGTCTCGGGAAGCGGACAACAGGGGCTCTTCGGGCCGTGACGGCGCGGGTGGGTGCACGGGGAGGAACCCCGGTGGGATGCTGGGCGTTGTTCCAGCTGTGCGGACTCGCTTAGACTCCGCCGATGCCGCCCATACATTTACCGGTCGGCATACCCACCCCCAGATCAGGCCGCACTCCTTGCGCGGTCGTGCGAAGGAAGTTCGTCCCGTGAGTCTCGTGACCCTTCTCCCCTTCATCGTCCTCATCGGGGCCATGTTCCTCATGACCCGCTCGGCGAAGAGGAAGCAGCAGCAGGCCGCCTCCATGCGCAATGAGATGCAGCCCGGCACCGGCGTCCGCACCATCGGCGGCATGTACGCCACCGTGAAGGAGATCGGCGACGACACGGTCCTTCTGGAGGTGGCGCCGGGCGTCCACGCCGTATACGCGAAGAACTCGATCGGCGCGGTCCTCTCCGACGAGGAGTACAACCGCATCGTGCACGGCGAATCGGCCGAGACGTCCGACCTCCCGGCCGTGCCGGACGACGCCTCGGCGCTGACCGAGAGCACCGAGGACGCGGCCGACGCGGCCGAGGCCGCCCCGGCGGACGGCAAGATCGACCTGGGCAAGAAGGACGAGGCGGACGACGCCGCCGCGCCCAAGGACGGCAAGGCAGACGGCGAGTCGGACGCGAAGTAACCACTCTCGGGGACCGCTGGGCGCGCACCCGCGCCCGCCGGTCCCGCCGAGGGTGACGACTTCCACGGGGGACGTCCCCACAACACTTCGTGGCCGCCCAGGCGCACACCCGGCGCGGGCGGTTGGACAGGGAGAAACGACAAGGTGGCAGCACCGAAGAAGGGCCGAAGGCCGGCGGGGGCCCAGGGCAGGCCGGGGCGCACCCTGGTCCTGTTCCTGATCGCCATGGTGGCCCTCGCGGGCGGCATGTTCGCCTCCGGGCACAAGACGCCGCGCCTGGGCATCGACCTCGCCGGCGGTACGAGCATCACGCTCAAGGCCAAGGCCGAGCCCGGCCAGGAAAAGGCGATCAACAAGGCCAATATGGACACCGCGGTTTCGATCATGAACCGTCGTGTCAATGGCCTGGGTGTCTCCGAGGCCGAGGTCCAGACCCAGGGCGATCGCAACATCATCGTCAACATCCCCAAGGGGACGAACTCGGAGCAGGCCCGCCAGCAGGTCGGCACCACCGCCAAGCTCTACTTCCGGCCCGTCCTGACGGTAGCCGCCGGCACCCCGACGAAGCCCGCGCCCAGCACCACGCCGAGCCCCTCGGCCAGCAAGGGCGCGGACAAGAACGGCGACAAGAACAAGCCGTCCACGACGCCGTCGGCCAAGCCGAGCTCGAAGTCGACGCCGCAGGGCCGCGCTCTCACCGACGCCCTGAAGGCGGACGGCAAGCCGTCCCCGAAGACGACGCCGACGCCGAACACCTCGAAGCCGGGCACGACGCCGCCCACCCCGTCCGCCAACGACGCGGCCGCCGTCGCCAAGCTCCAGAAGGACTTCGAGTCGCTCGACTGCTCCACCAAGGAGTCCCGCGCCAAGGCCGCCTTCGGCAGCAAGGCCACCGACACGATCGCGTCCTGCAGCCAGACGGGTGACGCCAAGTACATCCTCGGCCCGGCCGAGATCGAGGGTACGGACGTCAAGAAGGCCAAGGCGGTCATCGACCAGCAGCGCGGCATGTGGATCGTCCAGATGGACTTCACGGGCAAGGGCTCGAAGAAGTTCCAGTCGATCACCGGCAAGCTGTCGAAGCAGCAGTCCCCGCAGAACCAGTTCGCCATCGCCCTGGACGGCCAGGTCGTCTCGGCCCCGTCGGTGAGCCAGACGCTCAGCGGCAGCGCCGAGATCTCCGGCAGCTTCAACCAGCGCTCCGCCACCGACCTGGCGAACGTGCTGTCCTACGGCGCCCTGCCGCTCTCCTTCGAGGAGCAGAGCGTCACCACCGTCACCGCCGCGCTCGGCGCCGACCAGCTGCACGCCGGTCTGATCGCCGGTGCCATCGGTCTGGCGCTGGTCATCATCTACCTGGTGCTCTACTACCGGGGTCTGGCGCTGGTCGCCATCCTGAGCCTCGTGGTCTCCGCGATCCTCACGTACGTGATCATGGCGCTGCTCGGTCCGGCCATCAACTTCGCGCTGAACCTGCCCGCGGTATGTGGCGCCATCGTCGCCATCGGCATCACCGCGGACTCGTTCATCGTGTACTTCGAACGGATCCGGGACGAGATCCGCGAGGGCCGCACGCTGCGCCCGGCCGTCGAGCGGGCCTGGCCCCGCGCCCGGCGCACGATCATGGTCTCCGACTTCGTGTCGTTCCTCGCCGCGGCGGTGCTCTTCATCGTGACCGTCGGCAAGGTCCAGGGCTTCGCGTTCACGCTGGGTCTGACCACCCTGCTCGACATCGTCGTGGTGTTCCTGTTCACCAAGCCGGTGATGACGCTCCTGGCGCGCAAGAAGTTCTTCGCCAACGGCCACCCGTGGTCCGGTCTGGATCCGCAGCGCCTCGGTGCCAAGCCGCCGCTGCGCCGCTCCCGCCGCACCTCCGCCCCCACCGACCCGAAGGAGGCGTGAGATGTCGCGACTCGGTCATCTCGGCGCCCGGCTCTACCGCGGTGAGGTCGGCTACGACTTCGTCGGCAAGCGGAAGATCTGGTACGGCATCTCGATCCTGATCACCATCACGGCCATCGTGGGCCTGGCGGTGCGGGGTCTGACGATGGGCATCGAGTTCGAGGGCGGCGCGGTCTTCACCACCCCGAAGACCAGCGCCTCGGTCGCCCAGGCGGAGGAGGTCGCGGAGCGGGCCTCCGGCCACGACGCGATCGTCCAGAAGCTCGGCAACAAGGGCCTGCGCATCCAGATCAGCGGCATCGACACCGCGAAGTCGGACGCGATCAAGTCCCAGCTCTCCAAGGAGCTCAAGGTCCCGGCCGAGGACATCAACGCCGACCTCGTCGGTCCCAGCTGGGGCGACCAGATCGCCAACAAGGCGTGGACCGGTCTGATCGTGTTCATGATCCTCGTGGTGATCTATCTGGCGATCGCCTTCGAGTGGCGCATGGCGCTCGCGGCGCTCGTCGCGCTGATCCACGACATCACGATCACTGTCGGTGTCTACGCACTGGTCGGCTTCGAGGTCACCCCGGGCACCGTGATCGGTCTGCTGACCATCCTGGGTTACTCCCTCTACGACACCGTCGTCGTCTTCGACGGTCTCAAGGAGGGCCAGCGCGGCATCACCAAGCAGACCAGGCTCACCTACAGCGAGATGGCGAACAAGAGCCTCAACGGCACCCTGGTGCGTTCCATCAACACCACGATCGTCGCGCTGCTCCCGGTGGCGGGCCTGCTGTTCATCGGTGGCGGCGTCCTCGGCGCCGGCATGCTGAACGACATCTCGCTGTCGCTGTTCGTCGGCCTCGCGGCCGGTGCGTACTCCTCGATCTTCATCGCCACCCCGCTGGTCGCCGACCTCAAGGAGCGCGACCCGCAGATGAAGGCCCTCAAGAAGCGGGTGCTCGCCAAGCGGGCGGCGGCCGCAGCCAAGGGCGAGACGGGCGAGCCGCAGGACGCCGAGCCGCAGGACGGCGCCGATGACGACGACGCGGCCGAGACCGCGGGCGCGGTCGTCGGCCAGCGCCGCCAGCCCTCCCGCAACAACCGGGGGAAGCGCCGATGACGGTCTCCACCCAGGAGCTGCTGCTCAGCCGCATCCGTGATGTGCCGGACTACCCGAAGCCGGGCGTGCTGTTCAAGGACATCACGCCGCTGCTCGCGGACCCGGCGGCCTTCGCGGCCCTGACCGACGCCCTCGCCGAGCTGTGCGTACGGCACGGCGCGACGAAGATCGTCGGTCTGGAGGCGCGCGGCTTCATCCTGGCGGCCCCGGTCGCGGTCCGCGCCGGAATCGGCTTCATCCCCGTGCGCAAGGCGGGCAAGCTCCCCGGAGCGACGCTCTCGCAGGCGTACGAGCTGGAGTACGGCACGGCGGAGATCGAGGTGCACGCCGAGGACCTGGCCGCGGGCGACCGCGTCATGGTCATCGACGACGTGCTGGCGACCGGCGGCACGGCCGAGGCCTCCCTGGAGCTGATCCGGCGGGCCGGAGCCGAGGTGGCCGGAGTCGCGGTCCTGATGGAGCTCGCCTTCCTGGCCGGGCGGAACCGGCTGGAACCCGCCTTGCGCGGGGCCCCGCTGGAGGCTCTCATCACGCTCTGACCAGGGCAGTAATCGCCAGGAGGCGGGCGCCGGAGGAATCCGGCGCCCGCCTTCCGCGTTTACCGGGTACAGCCCGTCACACCCGCCCGACACGAACCGGCCGCCCAGGATCGATACCATGGGCTTTCCGGGCCTGACCGGGGGACCCGGATCCTCCCCCGAACTTCGTCCGGGGGGACCCCCAGAGGAGCGCTCTTGCCAGACGAGGCCCAGCCACTGTCCGCCGAGCGGCCCGACCAGCAGGCCGAGCAGGCTACGGCGGCCCCCGCCGCGCCCGAGCAGCCGGCGGCGGAGTCCAAGCCGAGCGCGCCGCAGCCGCCCCAGCGGCCCCTCGCGGCGGCCCCGGCCCCCAAGCCCACGCCCCCCGCGAGCCCGGTGACCCGCTCCGGCGGCTCCTCCAACCGCGTCCGCGCCCGGCTCGCCCGCCTCGGTGTGCAGCGCTCCTCCACGTACAACCCGGTCCTGGAGCCGCTGCTGCGGATAGTGCGCAGCAACGACCCGAAGATCGAGACCGCCACCCTGCGCCAGGTCGAGAAGGCCTACCAGGTCGCCGAGCGCTGGCACCGCGGCCAGAAGCGCAAGAGCGGCGACCCGTACATCACGCACCCGCTCGCCGTCACCACCATCCTGGCCGAGCTGGGCATGGACCCGGCGACCCTGATGGCCGGGCTGCTCCACGACACCGTCGAGGACACCGAGTACGGCCTGGACACCCTGCGCCGCGACTTCGGCGACCAGGTCGCCCTGCTCGTCGACGGCGTCACCAAGCTCGACCGGGTCCAGTTCGGCGACGCCGCGCAGGCCGAGACCGTGCGCAAGATGGTCGTCGCCATGGCCAAGGACCCGCGCGTCCTGGTCATCAAGCTCGCGGACCGCCTGCACAACATGCGCACCATGCGCTACCTCAAGCGGGAGAAGCAGGAGAAGAAGGCCCGCGAGACCCTGGAGATCTACGCTCCGCTGGCCCACCGCCTGGGCATGAACACCATCAAGTGGGAGCTGGAGGACCTCGCCTTCGCGATCCTCTACCCCAAGATGTACGACGAGATCGTACGGCTGGTGGCCGAGCGGGCGCCCAAGCGCGACGAGTACCTGGCCATAGTGACCGACGAGGTCCAGTCCGACCTGCGCGCGGCCCGGATCAAGGCCACGGTCACCGGCCGCCCGAAGCACTACTACTCCGTCTACCAGAAGATGATCGTCCGCGGCCGTGACTTCGCGGAGATCTACGACCTGGTGGGCATCCGCGTCCTGGTGGACACGGTCCGCGACTGCTACGCGGCGCTGGGCACGGTCCACGCGCGCTGGAACCCGGTTCCGGGGCGGTTCAAGGACTACATCGCGATGCCCAAGTTCAACATGTACCAGTCGCTGCACACGACGGTCATCGGCCCCAACGGCAAGCCGGTCGAGCTGCAGATCCGTACGTTCGACATGCACCGCCGCGCCGAGTACGGCATCGCCGCGCACTGGAAGTACAAGCAGGATCCGTCCGCCGGCGCCTCCAAGGTGCGTACCGACGTGCCGAAGAAGGCCGGCAAGGACGACCACATCAACGACATGGCGTGGCTGCGCCAGCTGCTCGACTGGCAGAAGGAGACCGAGGACCCCAGCGAGTTCCTGGAGTCCCTGCGCTTCGACCTGTCGCGCAACGAGGTCTTCGTCTTCACCCCCAAGGGCGACGTCATAGCGCTCCCGGCGGGTGCGACACCGGTGGACTTCGCGTACGCGGTCCACACGGAGGTCGGCCACCGCACGATAGGCGCACGGGTCAACGGCCGCCTCGTCCCGCTCGAATCCACCCTGGACAACGGTGACTTGGTGGAGGTCTTCACCTCCAAGGCGGCCGGCGCCGGGCCCTCGCGCGACTGGCTGGGCTTCGTCAAGTCGCCCCGCGCCCGCAACAAGATCCGCGGCTGGTTCTCCAAGGAGCGCCGCGACGAGGCGATCGAGCAGGGCAAGGACGCCATCGCGCGCGCCATGCGCAAGCAGAACCTGCCGATCCAGCGCATCCTCACCGGCGACTCCCTGGTCACCCTCGCGCACGAGATGCGCTACCCCGACATCTCGTCCCTCTACGCGGCGATCGGCGAGGGCCATGTGGCCGCGCAGGGCGTCGTGCAGAAGCTGGTGCAGGCGCTCGGCGGCGAGGAGGCGGCCAACGAGGACATCGCCGAGTCGGCGCCGCCCTCGCGCGGCCGCAGCAAGCGCCGGGCCAACGCCGATCCGGGCGTGGTCGTCAAGGGCGTCGACGACGTGTGGGTCAAGCTGGCCCGCTGCTGTACGCCCGTCCCCGGCGACCCGATCATCGGCTTCGTGACGCGCGGCAGCGGCGTCTCGGTGCACCGCGCGGACTGCGTCAACGTCGACTCGCTCTCGCAGCAGCCGGAGCGGATCCTCGAAGTCGAGTGGGCGCCCACCCAGTCGTCCGTCTTCCTGGTCGCCATCCAGGTGGAGGCACTGGACCGCTCGCGCCTCCTGTCCGACGTCACACGGGTCCTCTCCGACCAGCACGTCAACATCCTCTCGGCGGCCGTCCAGACCTCCCGCGACCGGGTGGCCACCTCCCGCTTCACCTTCGAAATGGGCGACCCGAAGCACCTCGGGCACGTACTGAAGGCGGTGCGGGGAGTGGAGGGCGTGTACGACGTCTACCGGGTGACCTCGGCGCGCAGGCCCTGACCCCTCCACGGCGTCCGCCCCGGATCGTCCAATCAGCTTGCGGTGCAGGCGAGTTGGGCGAATGATCGGGGCGGGCGGCAGCGGGGGGTGAGATGGCGGAGCCAACCTTGATCGGCGGGCGCTTCGAGGTGCTGCGGCGCCTGGGAGCCGGCGGCATGGGTGAGGTCTACGAGGCGCTGGACACGGCACTCGACCGCCGGGTCGCCGTCAAGCTCATCCGCTCCGCGCTCATGTCCGACGAGTCCGGCGCGCGGTTCGCGCGGGAGGCGCGGGCGCTGGCCAGGATCGACCACCCCAATGTCGTCACGGTGTACGAGGCGGGGGTGCAGGACGACGTCCCCTACCTGGTGATGGAGCTCCTGGAGGGGGTGGGCCTCCAGGACCTGCTCAGGGAGCGCGGGCCGCAGGACGAGGCGACGGTACGCGCGGTGGCCGCCGGAATCTGCGAGGCACTCGCGGCCGTGCACCGGGCGGGCATGGTGCACCGGGACGTCAAGCCCAGCAACGTCCAGCTGACCAGGACGGGCCGGGTGGCCCTGCACGACTTCGGCATCGCGCAGCAGCACGACTCCACGGCGGTCACCCGCACCGGGATCGTGGTCGGAACGCCCGCCTACCTGGCCCCCGAGCAGCTCATGGGCGCGCCGTCCGGGCCGCAGTCCGACATGTATGCCGTGGGCAGCTGCATCTTCGCGATGCTGACCGGCGCTCCGCCGTTCGCGGCCGAGTCGGTGCACGCCATCATGTTCAGGATCACTCAGGAGCCGGCGCCGCCTCTGCACGGCAGCCCCGGTATCCCGGACGACCTCGCGGATCTGGTCGCGGCGCTGTTGCAGAAGGAGCCGGCCAAGCGGCCCACCGCCCAGGCGGCGATCCCCCTGCTCCGCTGCCCTGCGGACGCCGACGAACTGGTCGCGGAGGCGGTCACGGGGGAGCTGCGCCAGCGGGCCGTCGAGAACTTCGCTCCGCTCGCCCCCGAAGCCCGGTCCGCCACCACCCCGGAGCCCCCGGAGCCGCCTGCGGCCGTGTCGAAGGAGGCGCGGGAGGCGCCCCCCTGGCAGCTGCCGCAGCCCGACGAGCCGCTCGCCCTCAGCCGCAGCACCCGCAGCCAGATCCTGTTGGCCATGTCGCCGGAGGCCGCCGAGGCCCGCCAGCGCGAAGCCGTCAACCTCGTGCTGCGGGGCTCACTCGAAGAGGCCGTACAGCTCCTCTCCGTGGTCGCCGAGGTGTGGCGCACCAGCTACGGCCCCGACCACCCCGCCACCCTCACCTGCAACTACTGGCAGGGAGTCTGCCTCGCCCGGCTCGGTGCCGCGGGGGAGGCGGTCGCCAAGTTCTCGACCGTGTCCGCCGCGGCCCACCGCGCCCTCACCCAGCAGAAGCTCGCCCGGATCGCCTCGGGCGCCGAACCGCATCCGTCCGACGAAAGGTGATGAGGGGCCAGTGACGCAGATCGAGGTCCGGGTGACCGGCGGGGCCGACTCCGAGGAGGAGCTGCGCTCACTGCTGCGCTGGCTCAAGGCGGACGACGACATCGGACGCGGTGTGCACGGCGTGCTGGCGAGCTCCGAGCCCGCCCGCCCCGACCACCTGGGCGTACTGCTCGACCTCATCTCGCTCAGCGTGAGCGGCGGGCTCTCCGCCGCGCAGCTATCCCTGGCCGTCGACCAGTGGCGCGCGGGCCGGCGCGGCGCCCGCCGGGTCACGCTGCGCAGGGACGGGTGGGAGATCGAGGTGGACGGCGCGGACGCGCGGACCGTACGGGACATCGCCGAGCTGCTGAGGGAGCCCGCGGACGAGGAGCAGGGCGATGCCGGCGGGCCTGCCTGACCCCTCCGCGTCGGCGGCCGTCCTGATCGGCACGTCCAGCTATCTGCACCTGCCCCAGCTGCCGGCCGTCGAGACGAACATCGCGGACCTGTCGAGGATCCTCCAGGATCCGACCGTGTGGGGGCTGCCCGGCGGGAACACCCTGACGGTGGCCGACCCCGAGACCCCGGCCGCCTTCCTCGACCCCGTGTACGCGGCGGGCGAGCGGGCGCAGGACACCCTGTTCGTCTACTACTGCGGCCACGGCCTGCGCGACTCCGACTCCGCCGACCTCTATGTCGCCCTCACCGGCTCGCGCGAGAGCTCCGGCTACACGGCGGTCGAGTACCGGCATCTGCGCGCCGCGATCCTCGCCTCCCCGGCCCGCCGCAAGATCGTCGTACTCGACTGCTGCTTCAGCGGGCGCGCCGCCCGCACCCTGAGCGGTCCGGGCGCCCTCGCCGCGCAGGCCGGCATCCAGGGCGCCTATGTGCTCACCGCCTCGCCCAAGGACCATGTCGCCCTCGCGCCGGAAGGCGAGCGGCACACCGCGTTCACCGGGGAGCTGCTGCACGTCCTCGACAACGGGCTCCCGGAGGCCCCCGACACCCTGGACCTGGAAACGCTGTTCCGCGCGGTCGACGCCCGGCTCGGCGCGCGGAACCGGCCGCGTCCGCAGCGCAGCCAGGAGAACGACGTCGGCCGGCTCCCGCTGGTGCGCAACCGTGCGAAGGCGTCGGCCAGAGCCCCGGCCGGGCCGGTCATCGACGCCGACGTCGAGGCCGCGATGGTCTCCTCCGGGCTCCAACTGGCCCGGCTGCTCAGATCGGTGGGCCGCGGCAGGGACGCCCTGCCGGTGCTCCGCATGATCCTCCAGAACAGCGTGCCCGACGCCGACGGCGACACCATCACCGTGCACCTGGAGCTCGCCGAACTGCTCACCGAGACCGGCCAGGACCAGCAGGCCATCCAGGTCCTGGAGAGCGCCTTCCACCAGACCCACAAGCGGTTCGGCCCGGAAGCCGTCACCGTCTCCCGGCGCCTGTCCGAACTGCTCCAGACCGCCGGCAACCACAGCCAGGCCTGCGAGGTGCTGCGCCACGCGCTGGACAGCCTGGAGCGCTCCACCCGGCAGCCCGGCGCCACGGCCTGAGCGACACACACGAAAGGGCCTCCCGTACGTCACGTACGGGAGGCCCTTTCGCCGTGGCGGCGGGTGTGTCAGCCGCCGAACTCCTCAAGGCCCTTCAGAGCCTGGTCCAGCAGCGCCTGACGGCCTTCGAGCTCCTTGGCGAGCTTGTCGGCCCTGGCGTTGTTGCCCGCCGCGCGCGCCGCGTCGATCTGGCCGCGCAGCTTGTCGACGGCGGCCTGGAGCTGGCCCGTCAGACCCGCGGCACGCGCGCGTGCCTCCGGGTTGGTGCGGCGCCACTCCGACTCCTCGGCCTCCTGCAGGGCCCGCTCCACGGCGTGCATCCGGCCCTCGACCTTCGGGCGGGCGTCGCGCGGCACGTGGCCGACGGCCTCCCAGCGCTCGTTGATGCCGCGGAAGGTGGCGCGGGCCGCCTTCAGGTCGGTCACCGGGACGAGCTTCTCGGCCTCGACGGCCAGGTCTTCCTTGAGCTTCAGGTTCTCGGTCTGCTCGGCGTCACGCTCCGCGAAGACCTCGCCGCGCGCGGCGAAGAAGACGTCCTGGGCGCCGCGGAAGCGGTTCCACAGCTCGTCCTCGGCCTCGCGCTGGGCGCGGCCCGCCGCCTTCCAGTCCGTCATCAGGTCGCGGTAGCGGGCGGCCGTGGTGCCCCAGTCCGTGGACGAGGACAGCGACTCGGCCTCGACGACCAGCTTCTCCTTGGCCTTGCGGGCCTCCTCGCGCTGCGCGTCGAGCGACGCGAAGTGCGCCTTGCGGCGCTTGGAGAACGCCGAGCGCGCGTGCGAGAAGCGGTGCCACAGCTCGTCGTCGGACTTCCGGTCGAGCCGCGGCAGGCCCTTCCAGGTGTCCACGAGAGCCCGCAGCCGCTCGCCGGCCGAGCGCCACTGCTCGCTCTGCGCCAGCTCCTCGGCCTCGGTGACCAGCGCCTCCTTGGCGTGCTTGGCCTCGTCGGTCTGCTTGGCCTTCTGGACCTTGCGCTCCTCGCGCCGCGAATCGACGGTCTCGACGAGCTTGTCGAGCCGCTTGCGAAGCGCTTCGAGGTCGCCCACCGCGTGGTGCTCGTCCACCTGGGTGCGCAGGTGCTCGATCGCGGTCTGGGCGTCCTTCGCCGACAGGTCGGTGGTCTTCACCCGTCGTTCGAGGAGGCCGATCTCGACAACCAGGCCCTCGTATTTGCGCTCGAAGTAGGCCAGGGCCTCCTCGGGAGACCCCGCCTGCCACGATCCGACGACGACTTCGCCCTCGGCTGTACGCACATACACGGTGCCCGTCTCGTCGACGCGGCCCCACGGGTCGCTGCTCACAGCGCCTCCTCCACATGATGCCTGCGCGAGGGGTTCGGCCCTCGTGGCATCGTCCACAGTTTCCGGGACGGGCCTCGCCCGCCCTCCACAACGCGATTTTCACCGCGCTGCACAACGCCAATCTAGGCGACCGGCCGCCCGGCTGTCCGCACTCAGCGCGGCCGAATTCCGCGGGTCAGTCCTTGTTGACGGCGGCCTTCGTGATGGTGACGGCCGTCTTCGGCGCACCGTCCCCGGCGCCGCCGGCCACCCCTGCCTTCGCCACTTCCTGCACGACCTTGAGCGCCGCGTCGTCCATCGTGCCGAACGGCGTGTAACTGGGCGGCAGTTTGGTGTCCTTGTAGACCAGGAAGAACTGGCTGCCGCCGGTGTGCGGCTGGCTGGTGTTGGCCATCGCGACCGTGCCCGCCGGGAACGTCACGGTGCCGTCCGCGCCCGCCTTGCCCAGACCCGTCAGGTTCTCGTCGGGGATCGTGTAGCCGGGGCCGCCGCTGCCGTCGCCCTTGGGGTCGCCGCACTGGAGCACGAAGATGCCCTGCGTGGTCAGCCGGTGACACTTCGTGTTGGTGAAGTAGCCCTTGTCGGCGAGGGACTTGAACGAGTTGACCGTGTGCGGGGTCTTCGCCGCCGCCATCTTGAACGCGATGTCACCGGCGCTGGTCTTCAGCGACATCGTGTACGAGGCCTTCTGGTCGATCGCCATCTTCGGCTCCGGCGCGGAGTCCTTGCTCGCCGAGGGCGTCGGGGTCTCGGACGGCGCGGCGGAGTCCGACTTCTTCTTGTCGTCGTCGGAGGAGAAGGCTCCCGTGGCGAAGGCCGCCCCGCCCGCCGCGACGACCACCGCGAGGGTGGCCGCGATGACGGTGTTGAGGCGTTTGGACTTGCGACGGGCCTGTTCGCGGCGCTGCTGCTGACGCTCGAACTTCTCCCGGGCGAGCTGGCGCCGGCGCTGATCGCTGCTGACCACCGGTGGTCTCCTTGTGCGGTGTAGTGGAGTACGGACGCGTGTACGCGCGGACTGTGCCCGTACCGTATATGGGTTCGCTGTGACAGGAGCAGCGCCGGTAGGCTCTGAACAGCCGCAATCACCCGTCGTACGAGAAATTGAGGACGATCGTGCTCATTGCCGGGTTCCCCGCCGGGGCCTGGGGCACCAACTGCTATCTGGTCGCCCCCGCCGCAGGCGAGGAGTGCGTGATCATCGACCCGGGCCACCAGGCCGCCCAGGGAGTCGAGGACGCGCTCAGGAAGCATCGGCTCAAGCCCGTCGCCGTCGTCCTCACCCACGGCCACATCGACCACTGCGCCTCGGTCGTCCCGGTGTGCGGGGCCCACGACGTGCCCGCCTGGATCCACCCCTCGGACCGGTACATGATGAGCGACCCGGAGAAGGCGCTCGGCCGCTCCTTCGGCGCGCAGATCATGGGCGAGCTGACCATCGGCGAACCGGACGACGTCAAGGAGCTGACGGACGGCGCGACGCTGAAGCTGGCCGGCATGGAGCTCACCGTGTCGCACGCGCCCGGCCATACCAAGGGGTCGGTGACGTTCGGGCTGCCCGAGGCGGAGGACATCCCTCCGATCCTGTTCTCGGGCGACCTGCTCTTCGCCGGCTCCGTCGGACGCACCGACCTGCCCGGCGGCAGCCACGCCGAGTTGCTCGAATCGCTGGGCCGTGTGTGCCTGCCGCTCGACGACTCGACCGTGGTGCTGTCCGGCCACGGCTCCCAGACCACCATCGGCCAGGAGCGCGCCACCAACCCGTATCTGCGGCAGGTGGCCGCCGGCCCGGGAGAGGGCATCGCCTCTCCCCGACGAGGAATGTGACGAGAAGCTTCCCCATGAGTACCTTCCAGGCCCCCAAGGGCACGTACGACCTGCTGCCGCCGAACAGCGCCACCTACCTGGCCGTCCGCGAGGCGATCGCGGCGCCCCTGCGCAACTCCGGCTACGGGTACGTCGAGACCCCGGGCTTCGAGAACGTCGAGCTCTTCGCGCGCGGTGTCGGCGAGTCCACCGACATCGTGACCAAAGAGATGTACGCCTTCGAGACCAAGGGCGGCGACAGGCTGGCGCTGCGCCCCGAGGGCACCGCGTCCGTGCTGCGCGCGGCCCTGGAGGGCAATCTGCACAAGGCCGGCAACCTGCCCGTCAAGCTCTGGTACTCGGGCTCGTACTACCGCTACGAGCGCCCCCAGAAGGGCCGCTACAGGCACTTCTCGCAGGTCGGCGCCGAGGCGATCGGCGCGGAGGACCCGGCGCTCGACGCCGAGCTGATCATCCTGGCGAACGACGCCTACCGCTCGCTGGGGCTGCGGAACTTCCGCATCCTGCTGAACTCGCTGGGCGACCAGGAGTGCCGACCGGTCTACCGGGCCGCCCTCCAGGACTTCCTGCGCGGCCTCGACCTCGACGAGGACACCCTGCGCCGGGCCGAGATCAACCCGCTGCGGGTGCTCGACGACAAGCGCGATGCGGTGCAGGCGCAGCTGGTGGGGGCGCCGCTGCTGCGCGACTACCTGTGCGACGCGTGCAAGGCGTACCACGAGGAGGTCCGCGAGCTCCTGAACGCCGAGGGCGTCGAGTACGAGGACGACCCCAAGCTGGTGCGCGGCCTCGACTACTACACCCGCACGACCTTCGAGTTCGTCCACGACGGTCTGGGCTCGCAGTCCGCGGTCGGCGGCGGTGGCCGCTACGACGGCCTCTCCGAGATGATCGGCGGCCCCGCGCTGCCGTCGGTGGGCTGGGCGCTGGGCGTCGACCGTACGGTCCTGGCGCTGGAGGCCGAGGGCGTCACCCTCGACATCCCCTCCGCGACCAGCGTGTTCGCGGTGCCGCTCGGCGAGGAGGCGCGCCGGGTGCTGTTCCGCGTGGTCACCGAGCTGCGCCGGGCCGGGGTCGCGACGGACTTCAGCTACGGCGGCAAGGGCCTCAAGGGCGCCATGAAGAACGCCAACCGCTCCGGCGCCCGCCTCACCATCGTCGCGGGCGAGCGGGACCTGGCCGAGGGCGTGGTCCAGCTGAAGGACATGGAGTCCGGCGACCAGGTGGCGGTCCCCGTCGCGGAGGTCGTCGAGGCCGTGCGCACGCGCCTGGTCTGACGGCCGGGTCAACCCGGTACGCAAGGCGTCGTCCTGATGGATGACGCCGATGCCGAAGTGCCAAGTCCGGTCGTCGCGGGCCGGACTTGGCGCGGTGCAAGTCGCCGTCCTTATCTCCATCGAACGGTGGCCGGGCCACGGATTGCGGCACAATGGCCCCTGCCCAGCAGCCACGGAATGACGGAACGGCGATATGACCACAACAGTTGACGACGTCTCCTCCGGCCAGGAGCAGGTGAGCACCAAGGGCACCGTCGGCGGCAGCCGCGCGTTCGCGTGGCTCCTGGTGATCACGGGGGCCGCCGGACTGCTCGCGGCCTGGGTCATCACCATCGACAAGTTCAAGCTGCTCGAAGACCCGAACTTCACACCGGGCTGCAGCCTCAACCCGGTGGTCTCCTGCGGCAACATCATGAAGAGCGACCAGGCCTCGGCGTTCGGCTTCCCGAACCCGATGCTGGGTCTGGTGGCGTACGGGATCGTGATCGCGGTGGGCATGAGCCTGCTGGCGGGCGCGCGCTTCCGGCCCTGGTACTGGCTGACCCTCAACGCGGGCACGCTCTTCGGCGTCGGGTTCTGCACCTGGCTCCAGTTCCAGTCGCTGTACCGGATCAACGCGCT
Organism: Streptomyces sp. NBC_00224; assembly: GCF_041435195.1. Classification (NCBI taxonomy): domain Bacteria; kingdom Bacillati; phylum Actinomycetota; class Actinomycetes; order Kitasatosporales; family Streptomycetaceae; genus Streptomyces; species Streptomyces sp. NBC_00224. The sequence goes on along the minus strand of NZ_CP108106.1, from coordinate 2,234,299 downwards.
CTGCCTGTGGTGCAGCCTGGCGTGGGTCGCCACGATCTTCATGTTCTGGTACGTGACCTCGCACAACATCCGCCGCGGCCTGCTGCCGGCGCCGGGCTGGCTGAAGTCGTTCCTGTCGGAGTTCACCTGGGTGCTGCCCGTGGTGCACGTCGGGATCATCGGAATGCTGGTCCTGACGCGCTGGTGGGACTTCTGGACGAGCTGACCGGTACCGGGGCCCCAGTACCGGGCCCGGGGGCGTTGTCAGTGGGGTGACATAGGGTTCCTGATGTGGAGCCCGACCTGTTCACCGCAGCCGCAGAGGACCGCCAGGAGAAAGACCCGGCGGGCAGCCCTCTGGCCGTCCGGATGCGCCCGCGCACCCTCGACGAAGTGGTCGGGCAGCAGCACCTGCTCAAGCCCGGTTCGCCGTTGCGGCGTCTGGTGGGGGAGGGGAGCGGCGGCCCCGCCGGGCCCTCCTCCGTCATCCTGTGGGGCCCGCCGGGCACCGGCAAGACGACCCTGGCGTACGTGGTGTCGAAGGCGACCAACAAGCGCTTCGTCGAGCTCTCCGCGATCACCGCGGGCGTCAAGGAAGTGCGGGCCGTGATCGAGGGGGCCCGCCGGGCCATCGGCGGCTTCGGCAAGGAGACCGTCCTCTTCCTCGACGAGATCCACCGCTTCTCCAAGGCCCAGCAGGACTCACTGCTCCCGGCGGTGGAGAACCGCTGGGTGACGCTGATCGCGGCGACGACGGAGAACCCGTACTTCTCGGTGATCTCCCCGCTGCTCTCCCGCTCCCTGCTGCTGACCCTGGAGCCGCTCACCGACGACGACCTGCGCGCCCTGCTGCGCCGGGCCGTCGAGGAGGAGCGCGGGCTCGGCGGGGCGGTGACGCTGGCCGAGGACGCCGAGGCGCATCTGCTGCGGATCGCGGGTGGCGACGCCCGGCGCGCGCTCACCGCCCTGGAGGCGGCGGCGGGCTCGGCCCTGGCCAAGAAGGAGCCCGAGGTCACGCTCCAGACGGTCGAGGAGACGGTCGACCGGGCGGCGGTGAAGTACGACAAGGACGGCGACCAGCATTACGACGTGGCGAGCGCCCTGATCAAGTCCATCCGCGGCTCGGACGTGGACGCGGCGCTGCACTATCTGGCCCGGATGATCGAGGCGGGCGAGGACCCGCGGTTCATCGCGCGCCGCCTGATGATCTCCGCGAGCGAGGACATCGGCCTCGCGGACCCGACGGCGCTGCCGACGGCCGTCGCCGCCGCCCAGGCCGTCGCCATGATCGGCTTCCCCGAGGCGGCCCTCACGCTCAGCCACGCCACCATCGCCCTGGCCCTCGCCCCGAAGTCGAACGCGGCGACGAACGCGATCTTCGCCGCGATGGAGGACGTACGGAAGGGCCTGGCCGGCCCCGTCCCGCCGCATCTGCGCGACGGCCACTACAAGGGCGCGGCCAAGCTCGGCCACGCCCAGGGGTATGTGTACCCGCACGACGTGCCCGGCGCGATCGCGGCCCAGCAGTACGCGCCGGACGCGGTGGCCGACAAGCGCTACTACGAGCCGACGCGCTATGGCGCGGAGGCGCGGTACGCGGACGTGGTGGAGAAGGTCCGCGAGAGGCTGGGCCGGGGGGAGTAGCGGCCCCGGGCCCCCGGAGCCCCTGCCCCGGCGGGCCGCTCTCCCGCCCCGGCCCCCGGACCGGCTCAGTCCGTCGCCGCCTCGAAGAGCCGCCGCATGGCCCGGCGCAGCTGGGCGAGGTCCGCCACCGGCTCCGGGAACTCGAAGCGCGCGTCGAAGCAGGGCCCGGCGGTGTCCTGGAAGCGGACCCGCAGACCGAACCGGTCGAGCGCCAGCGGCGTGACCGACTTCATCCCCCGCTCCCCCTCGCGCCCGACCAGCCCGCACAGTGACCGCACCTGCTCCCCGTGGTGGGCGTGCAGATGCTGGAGCAGCTCCGTCTCGTCCCGGATCAGCGGATCGGGCAGAGCGGCCGCGAACTCCTCGGGCTCGACCGCGCTCGCGCCCCACAGATCGTCCACGTACGCCTCGTTCACCTCCAGGCGCAGCGTCATGCTGCCGGGCGGGGCCAGGCCGGGGACGCGGGTGAGCCAGCCGGTGATCCAGGCGCGGCCCCGGATACGGTGGGGGACAGAGACCGGCGCCACATCGGTGATCTCCAGGACGGCCGACAGCTCGTCGTCCTGGGCGTGCGTGGCGGCCCGTACGGCGGGGGAGTCGGCGGGGAAGAGCAGGAACAGATCGCCCTCGGGCCCCACGTTCCGCAGCCGGGGCTCCAGCTGCTCCGGGCGGGCGCCGTCGAGGCCGGTGATGAGAAGCACCGACGAGCAGGTACTATGTACGAGAGTTCGTGTGCGCTCGGCTGCTGACGGCATCCGTGCGATTTCAAGTCCGCTGGGACGCGGCTGACCACGATCTGATCGGACCTCCGTCACGTGACCGGCGCCATGCTGCGCGCCGGTACCGGCCCCATCTTGCGGGCCGGTGGAGTCGACCCCCTGCGCGGGGTCGACCTTCTTCGTGCTGTCCGTGATGTGACTGGTGTTCCCCGGACGAGACATACGATCTCCTTGAGTAAGGTGAGCCTAACCTAACCCAACCATGGAGGTTTGGAGAACGTGCCTAACCAGTCGCGTCCCAAGGTCAAGAAGTCTCGTGCGCTCGGCATTGCGCTGACGCCGAAGGCCGTCAAGTACTTCGAGGCCCGTCCGTACCCGCCGGGCGAGCACGGCCGTGGCCGCAAGCAGAACTCGGACTACAAGGTCCGTCTGCTGGAGAAGCAGCGTCTGCGCGCGCAGTACGACATCTCTGAGCGTCAGATGGCGCGTGCCTACGACCGCGCCAAGAAGGCCGAGGGCAAGACGGGCGAGGCGCTGGTCGTCGAGCTTGAGCGTCGCCTCGACGCCCTGGTCCTGCGTTCGGGCATCGCCCGCACCATCTACCAGGCCCGCCAGATGGTCGTCCACGGCCACATCGAGGTCAACGGTGGCAAGGTCGACAAGCCGTCGTTCCGTGTCCGTCCGGACGACGTCATCACCGTCCGCGAGCGCAGCCGCGAGAAGCACCCCTTCCAGGTTGCCCGCGAGGGTGGCTACGCCGGCGAGGGCGAGACCCCGCGCTACCTCCAGGTGAACCTGAAGGCCCTGGCCTTCCGCCTGGACCGTGACCCGAACCGCAAGGAAATCCCGGTCATCTGCGACGAGCAGCTCGTCGTCGAGTACTACGCCCGCTGAGTCAGGCGCAGTATTCAGCGCTCCGCGCTCCGGCCCGCCGTCCCCTCGCTCCGCACGGAGCGGGAGGCGGCGGGTCCTCGCGTTTCCGGGGCAGGTGCGTCGCGGGCCGGGGGCGCCTCGCGTGCCGTCTCGTCGGTACCCGCCAGCGCCCGGGCCACCGCCGCGTCCAGGCCGAGCCCGCGGCCCCGGGTCCGGAACGTCTCGTACGCCGGGTCGCCCAGCCGCCCCCGGGCCCGCTCCTCGCACAGCACGTGCGCCGCGTTGAAGCATGCCGAGCCGAACAGCGGCAGCCCCACCGACGGCCAGATCCCCTCGGCCGCCCCCTGGAGCACCGCCGCCTCCGCCGGATCGCCGCCGTCCACCGCGACCAGCGCCATCAGCTCCAGCGCGAGCACCGTGCCGAGCAGGTCGTGGAAGGCGTGGTCGATCACCAGGCACTCGGAGAGCAGCGCCCGCGCCCGGCCCAGGTCCTGGGCGTGCCAGGCCGCGTACCCGAGGACGTACAGCGCGTACGCCCGGGCCCAGCGCTCGCCGTGGTCCGCGCAGACCTCCACCACCTGCCCGCACATCACGACGGCCTCTTCGAGGTGGCCGAGGAAGGCCACCGCCATCGCCAGCTCGATCCGCGCCATCAGCACATTGCTGTTGAGCTCGCCGATCTCCTCGTACTGGGCGAGGGCCGCCCGTAACAGCTCCTCGGCCCTAGGGCCTGTCCGGCGGATCTGGTCGGCACGCGGGGGTCTGGCACGCCCATCTGCGGCGTTGTCGTCAGTTGCCATGGCTCCGCCATGTCGCCCTCCTCCGCCTTGCAGCTGGACGCACCAGACCCCCACTCACCAGCACCGAAAAGGGCACCCCGCGCCGAAGCCGACCAGATCCGCCGGACAGGCCCTAGGCATGTCGTCCGAGACCAGCGCCAGACAGCCCATCCGGTGCACCGCGTACGCCCGCGCCACCGCGTCGCCGGTGCGCTCGGCCTCCTCGCGGCACTCGTGCAGGGCCGCGATCGCCGCCGCCGTGTCGCCCCGCAGCACCGAGACGTAACCGAGCACCCACAGCGCCTTGAGCCGGGCGCTGTCGTGGCCGCCGTCGGCCTCCAGGACCTGGGCCAGCCAGTGCGCGCCCTCGGCCAGCCGCCCGCAGCCCACCCAGCAGAACCAGAGCGTGCCCGCCAGGTACTGGGCCAGGTGCGTGTCCTGCCCGCAGTCCAGCGAGTGGTCCATCGCCGCGCGCAGATTGGGCAGTTCGGCCTCCACCCGCACCGCCACCTCGGCCTGGCGCGGGCTGAACCAGTCGAGCTCGCACCAGGTGGCGAGCCCCAGGTACCAGTCGCGGTGGCGCCGGCGCAGCCGCTCCGCGTCGCCGGTCGCCGCCAGCCAGTCGGCGCCGTACTCCCGTACGGTGTCGAGCATTCGGTAGCGCACGCCCGCCGGGCCGTCCTCGCGCACCACCAGTGAGTGGTCGAGGAGCTCCTGGACCACGTCGAGGACGGACTCGGGCGGCAGGTCGGGGCCGACGCAGATGTATTCGACGGCCTCCAGGTCGAACTGCCCGGCGAACACCGAGAGCCGCGCCCACAGCAGCCGTTGGGCCGCGGTGCACAGCTCGTGGCTCCAGCCGATCGTGGTGCGCAGGGTCTGATGGCGCGCCAGCACTCCGCGCCCGCCGCCGGTCAGCAGCCGGAACCGGTCGTCGAGGCGGCGCAGCACCTGCTCCACCGAGAGCGCGCCGAGCCGCCCGGCCGCCAGCTCCAGGGCGAGCGGGATCCCGTCGAGCCTTCGGCACAGCTCCAAGGTGGCCGCCGCCCGCTCGTCGGTGAGCGTGAAACCGCCGCGTCCGGCGGCGGCCCGGTCGGCGAAGAGCGTCACCGCGTCCTCGTCGTCCATCGGCGCGAGCGCGAGCAGCCGCTCGCCGGCCAGGCGCAGCGGCAGCCGCCCGGCGGCCAGCACCCGCAGCCCGGGGGAGCGCCGCAGCAGCTCGCACACCAGCTCGGCGCAGGCGTCCACGAGTTGCTCGAAGCCGTCCAGGACCAGCAGCAGGCTGCGGTCGGCGAGGTGGTCCAGGAGTATGCGGCGGGGCGGGCGGCTGGTGTGGTCGGTCAGCCCGAGCGCCTCCATCACCGCGTGGTCGAGCAGTCCCGGGTCGGTGACCGTGGAGAGGTCCGCCGGCCAGACCCCGTCGCAGTAGCGTTCCTGCACCGATGCGGCGGACGCGGCGCGCAGGGCGAGCCTGCTCTTCCCGACGCCGCCGACCCCGACCACGGTGGTCAGCCGCGATTCGGTCAGCAGCCCGTGCAGCGCGGCCAGTTCACGTTCTCGCCCTACGAAGCGATTCAGCTCTGAGGGCAGATGGGAGCGCATGGGACACGCAGAGTACTCAAGGGCCAACACTGCGTACAAGCGGCTTGCGAGACTCCGCCCGCGCGGGCCCCTAATGCGGTAGGGGGCAAGACCCTCGGCGCGATAGGGTCGGGAGACAACTTTTTCTTGTCCGACGGTCGATGCGCAGGGAGCGGTGCGAAGTGTCCGGTGGAGAGGTGGCCGGGATCCTGGTGGCCGTCTTCTGGGCGATCCTGGTGTCCTTCCTCGCCGTAGTCCTCGTGAGGCTGGCCCAGACGCTGAAGGCGACGACCAAGCTGGTGGCGGACGTGACCGAACAGGCCGTCCCGCTCCTCGCGGACGCCTCTTCGGCGGTGCGTTCGGCGCAGACCCAGCTGGACCGGGTCGACGCGATCGCCTCGGACGTCCAGGAGGTCACCTCCAACGCCTCGGCGCTCTCCACCACGGTCGCCTCGACCTTCGGCGGCCCGCTGGTGAAGGTCGCGGCCTTCGGGTACGGGGTGCGCCGGGCCATCGGACGGAAAACCGGGCCCGCCGAGCCGCCTCGTACGGTGATCGTCGGGCGGACTCTGCCGTCCGCGCGGCGGAGCAAGCGAAAGGGCTGACGCTGCGATGTTCCGCCGTACGTTCTGGTTCACCGCGGGCGCCGCAGCCGGTGTGTGGGCCACCACCAAGGTCAACCGGAAGCTGAAGCAGCTCACCCCGGAGTCGCTGGCCGCGCGCACCGCCGACAAGGCGATCGAGGCGGGCCACCGGCTCAAGGACTTCGCGCTCGACGTGAAGGCCGGAATGGTCGAGCGCGAGTCCGAACTCAACGACGCGCTGGGGCTCAACGCCTCCAACGTGCGGGAGCTCCCGGCGCAGCGCCGCCTCGCGGCCATCGACCAACCCAACCAGCAGAACCCGAAGATCTCGCACAAGAAGATCTCGTACAACCGGAATGAGGACCACTGATGGAGTCGGCTGAAATCCGCCGCCGCTGGCTGAGCTTCTTCGAGGAGCGCGGTCACACCGTCGTCCCTTCGGCGTCGCTCATCGCGGACGACCCGACTCTGCTCCTGGTCAACGCGGGCATGGTGCCGTTCAAGCCGTACTTCCTCGGTGAGACCAAGCCGCCCGCCCCGCGTGCCACGAGCGTGCAGAAGTGCGTGCGCACGCCGGACATCGAAGAGGTCGGCAAGACCACCCGGCACGGCACGTTCTTCCAGATGTGCGGCAACTTCTCGTTCGGCGACTACTTCAAGGAAGGCGCCATCGAGTACGCCTGGGAGCTGCTGACCGGCTCCGTGGCGGACGGCGGCTTCGGCCTGGAGCCGGAGAAGCTCTGGATCACGGTCTACCTCGACGACGACGAGGCCGAGCAGATCTGGCGCGAGAAGATCGGCGTCCCGGCCGAGCGCATCCAGCGTCTGGGCAAGAAGGACAACTTCTGGTCCATGGGCGTCCCCGGCCCCTGCGGCCCCTGCTCCGAGATCAACTACGACCGCGGCCCCGAGTTCGGCGTCGAGGGCGGCCCGGCCGTCAACGACGAGCGGTACGTGGAGATCTGGAACCTCGTCTTCATGCAGTACGAGCGGGGCGCCGGCGAGGGCAAGGAGGAGTTCCCGATCCTCGGTGACCTGCCGTCGAAGAACATCGACACCGGTCTGGGTCTTGAGCGTCTCGCCATGATCCTGCAGGGCGTACAGAACATGTACGAGACCGACACCCTGCGCGTCGTCATGGACCAGGCCACCGAGCTGACCGGTGTGCGCTACGGCGACAAGCACGACACCGACGTCTCCATGCGTGTGGTGGCCGACCACATCCGTACGTCCGTGATGCTCATCGGCGACGGTGTGACCCCCGGCAACGAGGGCCGCGGCTATGTGCTGCGCCGCATCATGCGCCGCGCCATCCGCAACATGCGTCTGATGGGCGCCACCGGCCCGGTCGTCCAGAAGCTCATCGACGTCGTGATCGACACGATGGGCCGGCAGTACCCGGAGCTGATCACCGACCGCAAGCGCATCGAGACGGTCGCGCTCGCCGAAGAGGCCGCCTTCCTGAAGGCCCTCAAGGGCGGCACCAACATCCTGGACACCGCCGTCACCGACACCAAGGCCGCCGGCGGCACGGTCCTGGCCGGTGAGAAGGCCTTCCTGCTCCACGACACCTGGGGCTTCCCGATCGACCTCACCCTGGAGATGGCCGCCGAGCAGGGCCTCTCCGTGGACGAGGACGGCTTCCGCCGTCTGATGAAGGAGCAGCGGGACCGCGCCAAGGCCGACGCCCGCGCCAAGAAGACCGGCCACGCCGACCTGTCCGCCTACCGTGAGGTGGCCGACAACTCCGGCGAGACCGACTTCACCGGCTACGCGCTCACCGAGAACGAGTCGACGGTCGTCGGTCTCCTCGTCGACGGCGTGCCCTCGCCCGCCGCCTCCGAGGGCGACGAGGTCGAGGTCGTCCTCGACCGCACCCCCTTCTACGCCGAGGGCGGCGGCCAGCTCGCCGACCAGGGCCGCATCAAGCTCGACACCGGCGCGATCATCGAGGTCCGCGACGTGCAGAAGCCGGTCCCCGGCGTCCACGTCCACAAGGGCGTCGTCCAGGTCGGCGAGGTCACCGTCGGCGCCTCGGCCTACGCCGTCATCGACATCAAGCGTCGCCGCGCCATCGCCCGCGCCCACAGCGCCACGCACCTGACCCACCAGGCCCTGCGCGACGCGCTCGGCCCGACGGCCGCCCAGGCCGGTTCGGAGAACTCGCCGGGCCGCTTCCGCTTCGACTTCGGCTCGCCCGCCGCCGTTCCCGGCACGGTCCTCACCGACGTCGAGCAGAAGATCAACGAGGTTCTCTCGCGCGAACTGGACGTCCAGGCCGAGGTCATGTCGATCGACGAGGCCAAGAAGCAGGGCGCCATCGCCGAGTTCGGCGAGAAGTACGGCGAGCGCGTCCGCGTGGTCACCATCGGGGACTTCTCCAAGGAGCTCTGCGGCGGTACGCACGTCCACAACACCGCCCAGCTGGGCCTGGTGAAGCTGCTCGGCGAGTCGTCCATCGGCTCCGGCGTGCGCCGCATCGAGGCTCTGGTCGGCGTGGACGCGTACAACTTCCTCGCCCGCGAGCACACGGTCGTCGCCCAGCTCCAGGAGCTGGTCAAGGGCCGCCCCGAGGAGCTGCCGGAGAAGATCTCCACCATGCTCGGCAAGCTGAAGGACGCCGAGAAGGAGATCGAGAAGTTCCGCGCCGAGAAGGTGCTCCAGGCCGCCGCCGGGCTCGCCCAGGGTGCCAAGGACGTCCAGGGCGTGGCCGTGGTCACCGGCCAGGTGCCGGACGGCACCTCCAGCGACGACCTGCGCAAGCTCGTCCTCGACGTGCGCGGCCGGCTGGATCAATTGTCGGGGGCGTCCGACCGTCCGGTCGTGGTGGCGCTCTTCACCACGGCCAACGGCCGCCCGGTGACGGTCATCGCCACCAACGAGGCCGCCCGCGAGCGCGGTCTCAAGGCCGGTGAGCTGGTCCGTACCGCCGCCAAGACCCTCGGCGGCGGCGGTGGCGGCAAGCCGGACGTCGCCCAGGGCGGCGGCCAGAACCCGGACGCGATCGGCGACGCCATCGACGCCGTCGAGCGCCAGGTCGGCGAGACCGTCTGATGCGACGCGGACGCCGTCTCGCGATCGACGTCGGGGACGCCCGGATCGGGGTCGCCTCGTGCGACCCCGACGGGGTCCTCGCCACGCCGGTGGAGACCGTGCCGGGACGTGACGTCCCGGCCGCCCACCGGCGGTTGCGCCAGATCGTCGAGGAGTACGAGCCCATCGAGGTCGTCGTGGGGCTGCCTCGCTCCCTCAGCGGGGGCGAGGGCCCGGCGGCCGTCAAGGTCCGCAAGTTCGCCCAGGAGATGGCGAAGGGCATCGCCCCGGTGCCGGTCCGTCTGGTCGACGAGCGGATGACTACGGTCACAGCCACCCACGGACTGCGCGCTTCCGGTGTGAAGGCGAAGAAGGGCAGGTCGGTCATCGATCAGGCTGCCGCAGTGGTCATTCTGCAGACCGCGCTTGAGGCCGAACGGGTGTCAGGACGCCCGCCCGGCGAGGGCGTCGAAGTGGTTATCTGATCGCGATACGGTAACGTTCCGCGCGATGCGGCGACATTCGAACAGCGGCCGCACAGCAAAAGAGGCGGACCGTCCGGATGCCTCGCGGCTCTAGGGGACCGATGACTGAGTATGGCCGGGGCGCAGGTCCCGAACCGTGGCATCCCGAGGATCCCCTCTACGGGGACCAGGGGTGGGGAGCGCAGCAGGCTGCGCCCGGTCAGGCTCCGTACGGCGACCAGCAGGCCCAGCAGCAGTACGCCCAGCAGCAGAATCAGCAACACCAGCAGCAGTACCAGCAAAACCAGCAGCATCCTCAGCACCAGCAGCAGTACGTGCAGCAGCCGCAGGACCCGTACGGGCAGCAGCCGCACTACGGCGAGCAGCCCCAGCAGGGTTACCCGCAGGAGCAGCAGTACGTACAGCAGGCCCAGGCCCAGTACAACCCGGGATGGGACACCGGCCAGCAGGCCGCCATGCCCTACGCGGGCCAGCAGCCCGAGGGTTACCAGGGCTACGGCACCGAGACCCCGGACTACTACGGCACGCCCGAGGCGTATCCGCCGCCGCAGCCCCCGGGGCAGCGGCGCGCGGTGCCCGAGCAGGCGCCGGAGTGGAACCCCGAGGCGGAGCAGGAGCCGGAGCCGGAGGAGGAGACCCACCCCTTCTTCAGCGACGGCGGCAGCGGCGACGAGCCGGAGTCCGACGAGGACGAGCCGCGCGGCTCCCGGCGTGGCGGCGGTGGCCGCGACCGCCGGGGCAAGGGCAAGAAGAAGGGCAAGAGCGGGCGCGCCTGCCTGGTGCTCGTCGTGGTCTTCTCGCTCGGCGTCGGCGGCGCCGGCTATTTCGGCTACCAGTTCTGGCAGAAGAAGTTCGGCGCGGCCCCCGACTACGTCGGAGCAGGCTCCACCCCGGTCCAGGTGGAGATCCCCCAGGGCGCCGGCGGTTACGAGATCGGCAGCATTCTGGCGAAGGCCGGAGTGGTCAAGAGCCAGGGCGCGTTCGTCTCCGCGCAGAACGACAACCCCAAGGGCAAGACCCTCCAGGCGGGCGTCTACACGCTCAACAAGGGAATGTCGGCGGCGAACGCGGTCGCGGCGATGCTCAACCCGGCCAGCCGCAGCAACTTCATCATTCCCGAGGGCAAGCGGAACGCCTGGGTCTACGAGCAGATCGACAAGCGCCTCGAACTCAAGGCGGGTACGACCCAGGACGTCGCGAAGGCCCAGGCGAAGAACCTCGGTCTGCCCGACTGGGCGAACGACAACAAGGAGATCGCGGACCCGCTGGAAGGGTTCCTCTACCCCGCCAGCTACCCGGTCGCCAAGGGCACCAAGCCCGAGGACGTGCTGCGCAAGATGGTCTCCCGCGCCAACCAGGAGTACGGCAAGGTCGACCTGAAGGGCATGGCCTCCAAGCTCGGCCTGAAGTCGCCCCTCCAGCTCCTCACGGTCGCGAGCCTCGTCCAGGCGGAAGGCAAGTACAAGCACGACTTCGACAAGGTCGCGCGGGTCGTCTACAACCGTCTGAAGCCCAACAACACCGAGACCTACGGCCTGCTCGACTTCGACTCGACGGTGAACTACGCGAAGAGCCAGTCGACCCTCGACACCGGCTCGGTCAAGAAGCTGCGGGAGTTCAAGCACCCGTACAACACGTACTACATCCACGGTCTGCCGCCCGGTCCGATCGGCAACCCCGGCGACTCCGCGCTGCACTCGGCGCTCAACCCGACGCCGGGCCCGTGGTACTACTTCGTCTCCGTCACCGAGAACGAGACCCTGTTCGCGGTCACCAACGAAGAGCACGAGCAGAACCGCAAGAGGTACGAGAAGGAGAAATCCGGCCAGTGAGTTCCGTGAGCCAGGAGAGCGGTGCGCGACGGGCGGCCGTACTGGGATCGCCCATCGCGCACTCGCTCTCCCCGGTGCTGCACCGCGCCGCCTACCGTGAACTCGGCCTCAGCCACTGGTCGTACGACCGGTTCGAGGTGGACGAGGACGCGCTGCCCGGCTTCATCGACGGCCTCGACCGGTCGTGGGCGGGGCTCTCGCTCACGATGCCGCTGAAGCGGGCGGTCATCCCGCTGCTCGACGGCATCAGCGACACCGCCTCCTCCGTGGAGGCGGTCAACACGGTCGTCCTCACCGCCGACGGGCGCCGCTACGGCGACAACACCGACATCCCCGGCATGATCGCCGCCCTGCGTGAGCGCGGCGTCGAGCGAGTGCCGTCCGCCGCCGTCCTCGGCGCGGGCGCCACCGCGTCCTCCGCGCTGGCCGCCCTCGCCCGCATCTGTACGGGAGAGGTCACCGCGTACGTGCGCAGCGCCGCGCGGGCCGAGGAGATGCGGGGCTGGGGCGAGCGGCTCGGGGTGGCCGTGCGCATCGCCGACTGGGCGGACGCGGCCGGGGCCTTCGAGGCGCCGCTGGTCGTCGCCACCACCCCGGCGGGCACCACCGACGCGCTCGCGGCGGCCGTTCCCGAACGGCCCGGCACCCTCTTCGACGTCCTGTACGACCCCTGGCCGACGCCGCTGGCCGCAGCCTGGTCCGGAAACGGGGGAGCGGTCGTGGGCGGCCTGGACCTCCTGGTACACCAGGCGGTGCTCCAGGTGGAACAGATGACGGGCGCGGAGAAGGCTCCCTTGGCGGCCATGCGCGAGGCGGGCGAGAAGGCTCTGGCGTCCCGCTGAGGTTTTCTGCGCGTACGGCTGAGGTGGCGCCCCTTCAGGGGCGCGGGGCTGTGACCGGCCACAAAGCTCCCGCACTTGACGGAGAAGCGTCCGCTTGCTGGACCTTCGGGCAGGTCGGCGCACCGGACATGGGAGGATCAGGGAAGGCGGGCCAGGGCCGCGCACCCGGCCGCGCCGTCGCAGTACCAAGGCGCGAGAGCAATGAGGAGCACCGTTGAGCAGGTTGCGCTGGCTGACCGCGGGGGAGTCCCACGGACCCGCACTGGTGGCAACGCTGGAGGGCCTTCCCGCCGGCGTGCCGATCACCACGGAGATGGTGGGTGACCACCTGGCCCGGCGGCGTCTCGGCTATGGACGCGGCGCCCGCATGAAGTTCGAGCGCGACGAGGTGACCTTCCTCGGCGGCGTACGGCACGGCCTGTCGATGGGTTCCCCCATCGCGATCATGGTCGGCAACACCGAGTGGCCCAAGTGGGAGCAGGTGATGTCGGCCGACCCCGTGGACCCCGCGATCCTCGCCGACCTGGCCCGCAACGCGCCGCTGACGCGCCCGCGCCCCGGGCACGCCGACCTCGCGGGCATGCAGAAGTACGGCTTCGACGAGGCCCGGCCGATCCTGGAGCGCGCCAGCGCCCGTGAGACGGCCGCCCGGGTGGCCCTCGGCGCGGTGGCTCGTTCGTACCTGAAGGAGACGGCGGGCATCGAGGTCGTCTCCCACGTGGTCGAGCTGGCCTCGGCCAAGGCGCCGTACGGCGTGTACCCGACCCCGGCCGATGTCGAGAAGCTCGACGCCGACCCGGTGCGCTGCCTGGACGCGGACGCGTCGAAGGCGATGGTCGCGGAGATCGACCAGGCCCACAAGGACGGCGACACGCTCGGTGGCGTGGTCGAGGTCCTCGCCTACGGTGTGCCGGTCGGCCTCGGCTCGCACGTGCACTGGGACCGGCGCCTGGACGCCCGCCTCGCCGCTGCCCTGATGGGTATCCAGGCGATCAAGGGCGTCGAGGTCGGCGACGGCTTCGACCTGGCCCGGGTGCCCGGCTCGAAGGCGCACGACGAGATCGTCAAGACCGCGGAGGGCGTCAGGCGCACCTCCGGTCGTGCGGGCGGCACCGAGGGCGGTCTGACCACCGGTGAGCTGCTGCGCGTACGGGCGGCGATGAAGCCGATCGCGACCGTGCCGCGCGCGCTGGCGACCATCGACGTGGTCACCGGCGAGGCGACCAAGGCCCACCACCAGCGCTCCGACGTGTGCGCCGTGCCCGCCGCCGGGATCGTGGCCGAGGCCATGGTCGCGCTGGTCCTCGCGGACGCGGTCGCGGAGAAGTTCGGCGGCGACTCGGTCCCCGAGACCCGCCGCAACGTCCAGTCCTACCTCGACAACCTGCAGATCCGGTGACCACCGGTCCACTGGTCGTCCTGATCGGCCCGATGGGCTCCGGAAAGTCCACCGTGGGCGCGCTGCTGGCCGAGCGGCTCGGCGCGCCCTACCGGGACACCGACGCCGACATCGTGGCCGCCCAGGGCCGGGAGATCGCCGACATCTTCGTCGACGAGGGAGAGCCGCACTTCCGCGAGCTGGAGCGGGAGGCGGTGCGCGCCGCGGTCGCCGAGCACACCGGTGTGCTCTCCCTCGGCGGCGGCGCCATCCTCGACGCGTCCACGCGCGCGTCGCTGTCCGGCCTGCCGGTCGTCTATCTGTCCATGGACGTCGAGGAGGCGGTGAAGCGGGTCGGCCTCAACACCGCCCGCCCGCTCCTCGCCGTCAACCCGCGCCGCCAGTGGCGCGAACTGATGGAAGCCCGGCGCCATCTGTACACCGAAGCCGCCCGGGTCGTCGTCGAGACCGACGGCCGTACCCCCGAAGAGGTCGCCCAGGCGGTCCTCGACGCACTGGAGCTGAAATCCGCATGAGCGAGCAGGCACCCACCCGGATCCAGGTCGGCGGTACCGCCGGGACGGACCCGTACGAAGTGCTCGTCGGCCGCAACCTCCTCGCCGAACTGCCCGGCCTGATCGGCAGCAAGGCCCACAAGGTCGCCGTCGTCCACCCGGAGGCGCTGGCCGGCACCGGCGACGCCATCCGCGAGGACCTGGCCGCCCAGGGCTACGAGGTCATCGCCATCCAGGTGCCCAACGCCGAGGAGGCGAAGACCTACGAGGTCGCCGCGTACTGCTGGAAGGCGCTCGGCCAGTCCGGCTTCACCCGTACCGACGTCGTCGTCGGCGTGGGCGGCGGCGCCACCACCGACCTCGCGGGCTTCGTCGCGGCGACCTGGCTGCGCGGGGTGCGGTGGATCTCGGTCCCGACCACCGTGCTCGGCATGGTCGACGCGGCCGTCGGCGGCAAGACCGGCATCAACACCGCCGAGGGCAAGAACCTGGTGGGCGCGTTCCACCCGCCCGTGGGCGTCCTGTGCGACCTCGCGGCGCTGGACTCGCTGCCGGTCCACGACTTCGTCTCCGGCATGGCCGAGGTCATCAAGGCCGGTTTCATCTCCGACCCGGTCATCCTCGATCTGATCGAGGCCGACCCGGCGGGCGCCCGCACCCCCGAGGGCCCGCACACGGCCGAGCTGATCGAGCGCGCGATCCGGGTGAAGGCGGAGGTCGTCTCCAGCGACCTCAAGGAGTCGGGCCTGCGCGAGATCCTGAACTACGGGCACACCCTCGCGCACGCCATCGAGAAGAACGAGCGCTACAAGTGGCGCCACGGCGCCGCCGTCTCCGTCGGCCTGGTCTTCGCGGCCGAGCTGGGCCGCCTCGCCGGGCGCCTCGACGACGCCACGGCCGACCGGCACCGCTCCATCCTGGAGTCGGTGGGCCTGCCGCTCACCTACCGCGCCGACCAGTGGCCCAAGCTGGTCGAGAACATGAAGCTGGACAAGAAGTCGCGGGGCAACCTGCTGCGCTTCATCGTCCTGGACGGGCTCGCCAAGCCGACGGTCCTGGAGGGCCCGGACCCGGCGGTGCTGCTCGCCGCGTACGGCGAGGTGTCCTCGTGAGCCGCCGCGTCCTGGTGCTCAACGGCCCCAACCTGGGCCGCCTCGGCTCGCGGGAGCCGGACGTGTACGGGGCGACGACGTACGCCGGTCTCGTCGAGGTCTGCCAGACCCTCGGCAAGGAGCTCGGCTTCGACGTGGAGGTCCGCGAGACCAACGACGAGGGCGACATGATCCGCTGGCTGCACGAGGCGGCCGACGGAAAGATTCCGGTCGTTCTCAACCCGGGCGCGTTCACCCATTATTCGTACGGAATGCGGGACGCGGCCGCCCAGCGCACCGCCCCGCTCATCGAGGTGCACATCTCGAACCCGTACACCCGCGAGGAGTTCCGCCACACCTCCGTGGTGGCGGCCGTGGCCAGCGGCACCGTCGCGGGCTTCGGCATCGGCTCGTACCGCCTGGCGCTGCGCGCGCTCGCCGACGAGACCGGCGGCTGACCGGGCACCTTCGTCGCACCCCGGCCGTTCACACTGGGACGGCCGGGGAAGGTACGGTTCTGGACCGGACGCCTCCGACGGGCGTCGGACCAGCGCCAGTTGCCTTGTACGAGACGGAGTGGCACCGGATGCAGCACGAAGCGGGAGCGCCGCTTCCGCCGCCCCACGCGCCGGGGCACGGAGCAGGGCCCGACTGGGCTTTCGCCGCCCACCAGCCCGTGGCCCAGGCCGGACCCGCGGCCCCGGGTGCCCACCAGCCCCTCACCCACGGCGCCCAGCTGCCCCCGGTCCCCGGTCCGCCGCCCCCACCGCCCGCCCCGGGCTGGCACGCCCCGGCCCCCGTGCACGCCCCGGCGCCGCCGTCCCGGGACACCACGGGGCACGTCCAGCTGCCCCCGGGCGGCCCCGTGCCGCTGCCGCAGGCCCCGGAGGGCACCGGGGTCACCACGCTCGCCGTGCTGCTCATAGGACCGGCGGGCGCGGGCAAGACCACGGTCGCCCGCTACTGGGCCCAGCACCGCCGCGTCCCCACCGCCCACATCAGCCTCGACGACGTGCGCGAATGGGTCTGCGCGGGCTTCGCCGACCCGCAGTCGGGCTGGAACGACCACTCCGAGGCGCAGTACCGCCTGGCCCGCCGCACCTGCGGCTTCGCCGCCCGGAACTTCCTGGCCAACGGCATCTCCTGCATCCTCGACGACGCGGTCTTCCCGGACCGCCCGGTCGTCGGCCTCGGCGGCTGGAAGCGCCACGTCGGCCCCGGCCTGCTGCCCGTCGTCCTCCTGCCGGGCCTGGACATCGTCCTGGAGCGCAACGCCGAGCGCTCCGGCAACCGCCGCCTCTCGGACGAGGAGGTCGCCGGCATCCACGGCCGCATGGCCGGCTGGTACGGCTCGGGCCTCCCGATCATCGACAACTCCCAGTACGACGTCCCCACGACGGCCCGCCTACTGGACGACGTCTTGGCGAGAGCGATCGCAAGCCCGCCGAGCTGGTAGATGTTTCAGCCCGTCCGGCGTTTGAGGACGAGGCCCGAAGGGCCGATAAGGGGCGCGAGGCTGTGACATTGCGCGGCTCCGCCGCGTGGGCGCGACCAGCCACAGACGGCCCGCGGTAAACCAACCACCGGCGGGAGCCGCGAGCCGGTCCGGCCACTGAGGACGCATCGGCCACCGGGACGACCCCCGGAAGGACGCGCAGAAACGGCCGACCCCCCACCCCCCTCATACGCTCGACGCATGTCAGAGGTGTACGCGGTCCGCCGCGGCTGGCTGAGGGACCGGTGCGCCGCCGCGGGCAGCGCCGCCGCCCTGGTCTCCCGCCCCGCCAATGTCCGCTATCTCGCGGGCGGCGCCCCGCCCGGCGCCGTACTGCTGCTCGGCCCGGCCGAGGACGTCCTGCTCTGCCCCCGTACGCCCACCGGCGACCTCGTGGAGGGGCGGCTCGACGAGCTGCTGCGGGTCACCGTGCTGCCCGCGCCCGGGGGCGACCCGGCGGTCGCCGCGGCCGACCTCGCCCAGGCCTCCGGCGCCGACTCGCTGAGCGTGGAGGAGCACGACCTCACCGTCGCCCGGCACCGCGCGCTCGGCTCGGTCGCGCCCCGGCTGCTCCTCGGCGACCTCGGGGGAGCGGTCGAGCAGAAGCGGCTGGTCAAGGACGAGGAGGAGATCGCGTGTCTGCGCATCGCGGCCGAGATCACCGACCAGGCGCTCGGCGAGCTCCTGGAGTCGATCCTCGTCGGCCGCACCGAACGCCACCTCGCCCTGGAGCTGGAGCGCCGCCTCGTCGACCACGGCGCCGACGGCCCCGCCTTCACCACCTCCGTCGGGACCGGCCCCAACTCCGGCCGCGGCGGCCACCGGCCCTCGGACCGGCGGGTCGAGGAAGGTGATTTCCTCTCCGTCTGCCTCGGCGCCACCTACCGCGGCTACCGCTGTGAGATCGGCCGTACGTTCGTGATCGGGACGACTCCCGCCGACTGGCAGATCGAGCTCTACGACGTCGTCTTCGCCGCTCAGCGGGCCGGCCGGGAGGCGCTGGCCCCGGGCGCCGAGTACCGCGCGGTGGACCGCGCGGCCCGCCAGGTGCTGGACGCGGCGGGCCACGCGGAGGGCCTGGGAGCGTGCACCGGACACGGCGTCGGGCTCGAAATCAGTGAGGACCCGCAGCTCGCACCTGGAGCCATGGGTAAACTGGACGCTTGCGTGCCGGTCACCGTCGAACCGGGGGTCCACCTCCCGGGCCGGGGTGGTGTCCGAATCGATGACACGCTCGTCGTCCGCCCCGAGGCGGACGGTGGGCCAGAGCTACTCACCATTACGACCAAGGAACTGCTCGCGCTCTAGCCCTGCTGTGCCGCGCACCCTCGGTCCCACCAGCTTCAGTCCAGGAGATTCCGCAACCGTGGCTTCCACGAACGACCTCAAGAACGGCATGGTGCTCAAGCTCGACGGGGGCCAGCTCTGGTCCGTCGTCGAGTTCCAGCACGTCAAGCCCGGCAAGGGCCCGGCCTTCGTGCGCACCAAGCTCAAGCACGTGCTCTCCGGCAAGGTCGTCGACAAGACCTTCAACGCCGGTACGAAGGTCGAGACCGCCACCATCGACCGCCGCGACATGCAGTTCTCGTACATGGACGGCGAGTACTTCGTCTTCATGGACATGGACACCTACGACCAGCTGATGGTCGACCGCAAGTCCGTCGGCGACGCCGCCAACTTCCTGATCGAGGGCTTCACCGCCTCCGTGGCGCAGCACGAGGGCGCGGTGCTCTACGTGGAGCTGCCGGCCGCCGTCGAGCTCGTCATCCAGGAGACCGAGCCGGGTGTCCAGGGCGACCGTTCCACGGGTGGCACCAAGCCCGCCACCCTGGAGACCGGCTACCAGATCCAGGTCCCGCTCTTCATCACCACTGGTGAGAAGGTCAAGGTCGACACCCGTACGAGCGACTACCTCGGCCGGGTGAACAGCTAACCGTGGCTGCCCGGAACAAGGCGCGCAAGCGCGCCTTCCAGATCCTCTTCGAGGCCGACCAGCGCGGTGAGTCCGTGCAGACGGTCCTCGCGGACTGGGTGCGCCACTCGCGGTCCGACGACCGCCAGCCGCCGGTCAACGAGTACACGATGCAGCTCGTCGAGGGGTACGCCCAGTACGTGGCGCGCATCGACGACCTCATCTCCACGTACTCCGTCGACTGGACGCTCGACCGGATGCCGGTCGTCGACCGGAACATCCTGCGGCTCGGGACGTACGAGCTGGTCTGGGAGGACGAAACGCCGGACGCCGTCGTCATCGACGAAGCGGTGAACCTGGCGAAGGAGTTCTCCACGGACGACTCCCCGGCCTTCGTGAACGGGCTGCTGGCCCGTTTCAAGGAGCTCAAGCCGAGTCTTCGCCGGGACGCCTAGCCCAGGCCAGGCACCAGGCACCAGACACCCGAAGGGGCCCGCTGTACGCACGTACGGCGGGCCCCTTCGTCATGTCCGGGCCCCGGCGCCCACCCGGCCGTCCGGGGCGCGCAGAAAGCCGCCGGGCCGGCCAGGACCCCGAAAGGTCCGGGCCGGCCCGGCGGCGGCACGTTTCTGCTGAAGCGTCAGAGGTGTCAGTTGTCCTCGTGGGCGACCGCGCGGCGCGCGTCCGCGTCCAGGACGCCCCAGCTGATCAGCTGCTCGGTGAGGACCGAGGGCGACTGGTCGTAGATGACGGCGAGGGTGCGCAGGTCGTCCTGGCGGATCGACAGCACCTTGCCGTTGTAGTCGCCGCGCTGCGACTGGATCGTCGCCGCGTACCTCTGCAGGGGGCCCGCCTTCTCTGGCGGGACGTGCGCGAGGCGCTCAAGGTCGAGCACGAGCTTCGGCGGCGGCTCGGCCGCGCCGCCGGGCGTGGTGCCGGGCAGCAGCTCCTGCACCGGGACCCCGTAGAAGTCCGCCAGCTCGGCAAGGCGCTGTACGGTCACGGCGCGGTCGCCGCGCTCGTACGACCCGACCACTACGGCCTTCCAGCGGCCCTGGGACTTCTCCTCCACACCATGGAGGGACAGACCCTGCTGGGTGCGGATGGCGCGGAGCTTGGCCCCGAGCTGTTTTGCGTATTCGCTGGACATATAGCTCCCCGGACGCTGTGACAACGTGCGGCTCCGCCGCGTGGCTGGTAACTCACTGTGAGGTTACGCAGCGTTACTTGCCCGCGTCAAGCCGAATGGTCCACACCCCCACCCCAGACGGGTGACGACCCCGTGTGAAGACGGGCAAAGGCCCTGGTACCGTGGACGCTGTAATTCCGACGTCCTTTAAGGTCCGTCCCGTGAGGCGGAGAAGGAGGTCCGTTTCGTATGGACACGCAGCAGAGCGATCCGGCGCGCCCCGTTCTTGAGGGCCCCGACATCGCGCGGGTACTGACCCGCATCGCCCATGAGATCGTCGAACGCGCCAAGGGCGCCGACGACGTGGTGCTCCTCGGCATTCCCACCCGTGGCGTCTTCCTCGCCCGCAGGCTGGCCGACAAGCTCGAAGAGATCACCGCGGGCAAGATCCCGGTCGGCTCCCTCGACATCACCATGTACCGCGACGACCTGCGCATGCACCCGCCGCGCGCGCTGGCCCGCACCGAGATCCCCGGTGACGGCCTGGACGGCAAGCTGGTCGTCCTCGTCGACGACGTGCTCTTCTCCGGCCGCACCATCCGCGCCGCGCTCGACGCGCTGAACGACCTCGGCCGCCCGCGCGCCGTGCAGCTCGCGGTCCTCGTCGACCGCGGTCACCGCGAACTCCCGATCCGCGCCGACTACGTCGGCAAGAACCTCCCGACGTCGCTGCGGGAGACGGTCAAGGTCCTGCTCGCCGAGGAGGACGGCCGCGACGCCGTGCTGCTCGGTGCCAAGCGGACCGCCCAGGCCGGCGAGCAGTAAGCCACTTCCGCACGGAGCACGGGTCGCACCGGCCCGTGCGGAACTTCTGCGCGCCCGCACGCCCGAACCTCCACCCTCCTGGAGAAGAAACCAGATGAAGCGTCACCTCATCTCGGCCGCCGACCTCACCCGCGACGACGCCGTGCTCATCCTCGACACCACCGAAGAGATGGCCAGGGTCGCCGACCGGCCGATCAAGAAGCTGCCCACCCTGCGCGGCCGTACCGTCGTCAACCTCTTCTTCGAGGACTCGACCCGCACCCGGATCTCGTTCGAGGCCGCAGAGAAGCGCCTGTCCGCCGACGTCATCAACTTCACCGCCAAGGGATCGAGCGTGTCCAAGGGTGAGTCCCTGAAGGACACCGCCCAGACCCTCGAAGCCATGGGCGTGGACGCCGTCGTCATCCGGCACGGCGCCTCCGGAGCCCCCTACCGGCTCGCCACCTCCGACTGGATCGACGCGGCCGTCATCAACGCCGGCGACGGCACCCACCAGCACCCCACCCAGGCCCTGCTCGACGCCTTCACCATGCGCCGCCGCCTGGTCGGCCGGGACGCCGGGCTCGGCCAGGACCTGGCCGGCAAGCGCATCACCATCGTCGGCGACGTGCTGCACAGCCGGGTGGCCCGCTCCAACGTGGACCTGCTGCACACCCTGGGCGCCGAGGTCACCCTGGTGGCCCCGCCCACCCTGCTGCCGGTCGGCGTCGACCACTGGACCTGCGACGTCAGTTACGACCTCGACAGCGTGCTGCCGAAGTCCGACGCGGTGATGATGCTGCGTGTGCAGCGCGAACGGATGAACGCCGCCTTCTTCCCGACCGAGCGCGAGTACTCGCGGCGGTACGGCCTGGACGGCGAGCGCATGGCGAAGATGCCCGAGCACGGCATCGTGATGCACCCCGGCCCGATGGTCCGGGGCATGGAGATCACCGCCGAGGTCGCCGACTCCGACCGCTGCACCGTCATCGAGCAGGTCGCCAACGGCGTCCACACCCGTATGGCGGTCCTCTACCTGCTTCTGGGCGGCAACGAGCCCGCCGTCAGCCACGCCCGCCCCGTCGATTCGGAGACCAAGTAATCATGAGCAAGATCCTCATCCGTGGTGCGAAGGTGCTGGGCGGCGAGGTCCAGGACGTCCTGATCGACGGCGAGACGGTCGCGGCCGTCGGCACCGGGCTCTCCGACGAGGGCGCCCGGGTGATCGACGCGGCGGGCCAGATCCTGCTCCCCGGTCTCGTCGACCTCCACACCCATCTGCGCGAGCCGGGCCGCGAGGACTCCGAGACCGTCCTGACCGGCACCCGGGCCGCCGCGCGCGGCGGGTACACCTCGGTGTTCGCCATGGCCAACACCTTCCCGGTCGCCGACACCGCGGGCGTCGTCGAGCAGGTCTGGCGGCTCGGCCGCGAGCACGGCTACTGCGACGTGCAGCCCATCGGCGCCGTCACCGTCGGCCTGGAGGGCAAGCAGCTCGCCGAGCTCGGCGCGATGCACGACTCGGCCGCCGGGGTCACCGTCTTCTCCGACGACGGCAAGTGCGTGGACGACGCCGTGATCATGCGCCGCGCCCTGGAGTACGTGAAGGCCTTCGGCGGCGTCGTCGCCCAGCACGCCCAGGAGCCCCGCCTCACCGAGGGCGCCCAGATGAACGAGGGCATCGTCTCGGCCGAGCTCGGCCTCGGCGGCTGGCCCGCCGTCGCCGAGGAGTCGATCATCGCGCGCGATGTGCTGCTCGCCGAGCACGTCGGCTCCCGGGTGCACATCTGCCACCTCTCCACGGCCGGCTCGGTCGAGATCGTCCGCTGGGCCAAGTCGCGCGGCATCGACGTCACCGCCGAGGTCACCCCGCACCACCTGCTCCTCACCGACGAGCTGGTCCGCTCGTACAACCCGGTCTACAAGGTGAACCCGCCGCTGCGCACCGAGGCCGACGTCATGGCGCTGCGCGAGGCGCTCGCGGACGGCACGATCGACATCGTCGCCACCGACCACGCCCCGCACCCGCACGAGGACAAGGACTGCGAGTGGGCCGCGGCCGCCATGGGCATGGTGGGCCTGGAGACCGCGCTCTCCGTCGTCCAGCACACGATGGTCGACTCCGGCCTGATGAACTGGGCCGACGTCGCCGACCGCATGTCGGTCAAGCCCGCCAGGATCGGCGGCGCCGAGGACCACGGCCGCCCCGTCTCGGCAGGCGAGCCCGCCAACCTCACGCTGCTGGATCCGGCATACCGTGGTCCCGTGAACCCCGCGGGCTTCGCCTCCCGCAGCCGCAACACCCCGTACGAGGGCCGCGAGCTGCCGGGTCGCGTCACCCACACCTTCCTGCGGGGCAGGGCGACGGTCGTGGACGGGAAGCTGGCATGACATCTGCACTCTTCAATCTCGGCGTACAGACGCTGGCCGATGAGCAGAAGTCGGCAGAGGTGACGCACTGGGGGGCCCGGATCGCCTGGGTCGTCGGCGTGCTGATCTTCATCGGCCTCGTGTACTGGCTGATGCGCCAGGGCTGGAAGTGGCGCGGCACCCTCCAGTCGGACCTGCCCGAGCTGCCCGCCGTGCCCAAGGCGACCGGCCCGGCGACACTGAGCATGAGCGGCCGCTACCACGGCTCCACCACGGCCGGGCAGTGGCTCGACCGGATCGTCGCGCACGGTCTGGGCGTACGCAGCAAGGCCGAGCTCACCCTGACGGCCGAGGGAGTGAACGTCGTACGCCCCGGGGCGAACGACTTCTTCATCCCGGCCGAGGCGCTGCGCGAGGCCCGGTCCGAGAAGGCCATCGCCGGAAAGGTCCTCCCGGAGGGCGGCCTGCTGGTCGTCACCTGGGCGCACGGCGACAAGCTGATCGACTCCGGCTTCCGCTCCGACCGGGCGGCCGAGCACGCCGCCTGGATCGAGGCCATCAACTCCATGAACCACCCCACCACCACGACGGAAGGCGCCGCACGATGACGACCTCCACCAGAGGAGCCAAGGCTCCCGCAGTACTCGTCCTGGAGGACGGCCGTACGTTCCACGGCCGCGCCTACGGGGCCGTGGGGGTGACCTTCGGCGAGGCCGTGTTCTCCACCGGCATGACCGGCTACCAGGAGACCCTCACCGACCCGTCGTACCACCGCCAGGTCGTCGTGATGACCGCGCCGCACGTCGGCAACACCGGCGTCAACGACGAGGACCCCGAGTCGCAGCGGATCTGGGTCGCCGGATACGTCGTGCGCGACCCCGCGCGCGTGCCCTCCAACTGGCGCGCCAAGCGCTCGCTCGACGAGGAGCTGCGCCGGCAGGGCGTCGTCGGCATCTCCGGCATCGACACCCGCGCCCTGACCCGCCATCTGCGCGAGCGCGGCGCGATGCGCGTCGGCATCTTCTCCGGCAACGCGCTGCCCGACGCGGGCACCATGCTCGCCGAGGTCCGCCAGGCCCCCGAGATGCAGGGCGCGGACCTCTCCGCCGAGGTCGCCACCAAGGAGGCGTACGTCGTCCCGGCGATCGGTGAGAAGAAGTTCACCGTGGCCGCCGTCGACCTCGGCATCAAGGGCATGACCCCGCACCGGATGGCCGAGCGCGGCATCGAGGTGCACGTGCTGCCCGCGACCGCCACGGTGGAGGACGTGTACGCGGTGAACCCGGACGGCGTGTTCTTCTCCAACGGCCCCGGCGACCCGTCCACCGCCGACGGCCCGGTCTCCGTGATGAAGGCCGTCCTGGAGCGGAAGACGCCGCTGTTCGGCATCTGCTTCGGCAACCAGATCCTGGGCCGCGCGCTCGGCTTCGGCACGTACAAGCTGAAGTACGGCCACCGCGGTATCAACCAGCCCGTGCAGGACCGCACGACCGGCAAGGTCGAGGTCACCGCGCACAACCACGGATTCGCCGTCGACGCCCCGCTCGACGAGGTCTCCGACACCCCCTTCGGCCGCGCCCAGGTCTCCCACGTCTGCCTCAACGACAACGTGGTGGAGGGCCTCCAGCTGCTCGACCAGCCGGCCTTCAGCGTCCAGTACCACCCCGAAGCCGCCGCGGGCCCGCACGACGCCGCGTACCTGTTCGACCGCTTCGTAGAGCTCATGGAGGGCCAGCGTGCCTAAGCGCACCGATATCCAGTCCGTCCTGGTCATCGGCTCCGGCCCGATCGTGATCGGTCAGGCAGCGGAGTTCGACTATTCGGGTACCCAGGCCTGCCGTGTTCTGAAGGCCGAGGGTCTGCGGGTCATCCTGGTGAACTCCAACCCGGCGACGATCATGACGGACCCGGAGATCGCCGACGCCACTTATGTCGAGCCGATCACTCCGGAGTTCGTCGAGAAGATCATCGCGAAGGAGCGGCCCGACGCGCTGCTGCCGACGCTGGGCGGTCAGACCGCGCTGAACACGGCGATCTCCATGCATGAGCAGGGTGTGCTGGAGAAGTACGGTGTCGAGCTGATCGGCGCCAATGTCGAGGCGATCAACAAGGGCGAGGACCGTGACCTGTTCAAGGGCGTCGTCGAGGCCGTCAAGGCGAAGATCGGCTACGGCGAGTCCGCCCGCTCGGTGATCTGCCACTCGATGGACGACGTCATCGCCGGCGTCGAGACCCTCGGCGGCTACCCCGTCGTGGTGCGCCCCTCGTTCACCATGGGCGGCGCCGGTTCCGGTTTCGCGCACGACGAGGAGGAGCTGCGGCGCATCGCCGGGCAGGGCCTGACGCTGTCCCCGACCACCGAGGTGCTCCTGGAGGAGTCCATCCTGGGCTGGAAGGAGTACGAGCTGGAGCTGATGCGTGACACCAGGGACAATGTGGTGGTCGTCTGCTCCATCGAGAACTTCGACCCGATGGGTGTGCACACCGGTGACTCGATCACGGTGGCCCCGGCGATGACGCTGACCGACCGCGAGTACCAGCGGCTGCGTGACATCGGTATCGCGATCATCCGCGAGGTGGGTGTGGACACCGGTGGCTGCAACATCCAGTTCGCCATCGACCCCGCTGACGGGCGGGTCATCGTGATTGAGATGAACCCGCGTGTCTCGCGGTCCTCGGCGCTAGCCTCGAAGGCGACGGGCTTCCCGATCGCGAAGATCGCTGCGAAGCTCGCCATCGGTTACACGCTGGACGAGGTCCCCAACGACATCACCGAGAAGACCCCGGCGTCCTTCGAGCCGACCCTTGACTATGTCGTGGTCAAGGCCCCCCGTTTCGCCTTCGAGAAGTTCCCCTCCGCCGACTCCACGCTGACGACCACCATGAAGTCGGTGGGCGAGGCGATGGCGATCGGCCGGAACTTCACCGAGGCGCTGCAGAAGGCGCTGCGCTCGCTGGAGAAGAAGGGCTCGCAGTTCACCTTCGTCGGCCCCATCGGCGACAAGGATGAGCTGCTGCGCGAGGCGGTCCGCCCGACCGACGGCCGCATCAACACCGTCATGCAGGCCATCCGCGCCGGCGCCACCCAGGAAGAGGTCTTCGACTCCACGAAGATCGACCCGTGGTTCGTGGACCAGCTCTTCCTGATCAAGGAGATCGCGGACGACCTCGCCGCTGCCGAGAAGCTGGACCCGGAGATCCTTGCGGAAGCGAAGCGGCACGGCTTCTCGGACGCCCAGATCGCCGAGATCCGCGGCCTGCGCGAGGACGTGGTGCGCGAGGTCCGCCACGCGCTGGGTGTGCGTCCGGTCTACAAGACGGTCGACACCTGCGCTGCCGAGTTCGCCGCGAAGACCCCGTACTTCTACTCCTCCTACGACGAGGAGTGCGAGGTCGCGCCCCGCGAGAAGCCCGCGGTGATCATCCTGGGCTCGGGTCCGAACCGTATCGGCCAGGGCATCGAGTTCGACTACTCCTGTGTGCATGCCTCGTTCGCGCTGAGCGAGGCGGGCTACGAGACGGTGATGGTCAACTGCAACCCGGAGACCGTCTCCACCGACTACGACACCTCCGACCGCCTCTACTTCGAGCCGCTCACCCTCGAAGACGTGCTGGAGATCGTCCACGCCGAGACGCTGGCCGGTCCCGTCGCGGGCGTCATCGTGCAGCTCGGCGGCCAGACCCCGCTGGGCCTGGCGCAGGCGCTCAAGGACAACGGCGTCCCGGTGGTCGGCACCCCGCCGGAGGCCATCCACGCCGCCGAGGACCGCGGCGCCTTCGGCCAGGTCCTCGCGGAGGCCGGCCTGCCGGCCCCCAAGCACGGCACCGCCACCACCTTCGCGGGTGCGAAGGCCATCGCGGACGAGATCGGCTACCCGGTGCTGGTGCGCCCCTCCTATGTGCTGGGCGGGCGCGGCATGGAGATCGTCTACGACGAGACCCGCCTTCAGTCCTACATCGCGGAGTCCACCGAGATCTCCCCGACCCGTCCGGTCCTGGTCGACCGCTTCCTGGACGACGCCATCGAGATCGACGTGGACGCGCTCTACGACGGCACCGAGCTCTACCTCGGCGGCGTCATGGAACACATCGAGGAGGCCGGTATCCACTCCGGCGACTCGGCGTGCGCGCTGCCCCCCATCACGCTCGGCGGCTTCGACATCAAGCGCCTGCGCGCCTCCACCGAGGCCATCGCCAAGGGCGTCGGGGTGCGCGGCCTGATCAACATCCAGTTCGCGATGGCCGGGGACATCCTCTACGTCCTGGAGGCCAACCCGCGCGCCTCCCGCACCGTGCCCTTCACCTCGAAGGCGACCGCGGTGCCGCTCGCCAAGGCCGCCGCCCGTATCTCGCTGGGCGCCACCATCGCCGAACTGCGCGCCGAGGGCCTGCTGCCGAGGAACGGCGACGGCGGCACGCTGCCGCTGGACGCGCCGATCTCCGTCAAGGAGGCCGTCATGCCCTGGAGCCGCTTCCGTGACATCCACGGCCGCGGCGTGGACACCGTGCTCGGCCCGGAGATGCGCTCCACCGGCGAGGTCATGGGCATCGACTCGGTCTTCGGCACCGCCTACGCCAAGTCCCAGGCCGGCGCCTACGGCCCGCTGCCCACCAAGGGCCGCGCGTTCATCTCGGTCGCCAACCGCGACAAGCGCTCGATGATCTTCCCGGCGCGCGAGCTGGTCGCCCACGGCTTCGAACTCCTCGCCACCTCCGGCACCGCCGAGGTCCTCAAGCGCAACGGCATCAACGCCACCGTCGTGCGCAAGCAGTCCGAGGGCGAGGGCCCCAGCGGCGAGAAGACCATCGTCCAGCTCATCCACGACGGCCAGGTCGACCTCATCGTCAACACCCCCTACGGCACCGGCGGCCGCCTCGACGGCTACGAAATCCGCACCGCCGCCGTCGCCCGCAGCGTCCCCTGCCTGACCACCGTCCAAGCCCTCGCAGCCGCCGTACAAGGCATCGACGCACTCAACCACGGTGACGTGGGCGTCCGTTCGCTCCAGGAACACGCGGAACACCTGACCGCGGCCCGCGACTAGCAAACGCCCGAGGGGGACACCGGAATCCGGTGTCCCCCTCCGCATGAGGACTCCGACATGTACAAGCTGTTCTTCAACCTGGTCTTCAAGCGGATGGACCCGGAGCAGGCCCACTACCTGGCCTTCCGCTGGATCCGCCTCGCCGCCCGGATCCCCGTCCTGCGCACGTTCGTCGCGGCCGCGCTCGCGCCCCGCTTCGAGGAGCTGCGCACCGAGGCGTTCGGCCTGCGGATGCACGGCCCGTTCGGCCTCGCCGCGGGCTTCGACAAGAACGCCGTGGCGATCGACGGCATGTCGATGCTCGGCTTCGACCACATCGAGATCGGCACGGTCACCGGCGAGGCCCAGTCCGGCAACCCCAAGAAGCGGCTGTTCCGGCTGGTCCAGGACCGCGCGCTGATCAACCGCATGGGCTTCAACAACGAGGGTTCGGCGGCCGTGGCCGAGCGCCTGGCGGCCCGTAAGGCCGTCTTCCGTACGACGGTCGGCGTCAACATCGGCAAGACCAAGGTCGTCGCCGAGGCGGACGCCGCCGCCGACTACGTGAAGTCGACCGAGCGGCTCGCCGCGCACGCCGACTACCTCGTGGTGAACGTGTCCTCCCCGAACACGCCCGGGCTGCGCAACCTCCAGGCGACCGAGTCGCTGCGGCCGCTGCTCACCGCAGTGCGCGAGGCCGCCGACCGCACGGTGACCTCCCGGCGGGTGCCGCTGCTCGTCAAGATCGCCCCGGACCTCGCGGACGAGGACGTCGACGCCGTCGCCGACCTCGCGGTCGAGCTCGGCCTGGACGGCATCATCGCCACCAACACGACCATCGCGCGCGAGAGCCTCGGCCTGAAGTCGGACCCGGCGCTCGTGAAGGAGACCGGCGGCCTCTCCGGCGCCCCCCTCAAGGAGCGCTCCCTGGAGGTCCTGAGCCGCCTCTACGCGCGCGTGGGCAACTCGATCACCCTGGTGGGCGTCGGCGGCATCGAGACGGCCGAGGACGCCTGGCAGCGGATCCTGGCCGGGGCCACCCTGGTCCAGGGCTACAGCGCCTTCATCTACCAGGGCCCCTTCTGGGGCCGGGCGATCCACAAGGGCCTCGCGGCCCGGCTCGCCGCCTCCCCGTACGCCACTCTCGCCGAGGCCGTCGGCGCCGAGACCCGAAAGGCCGTGAAGTGACTCTTCCCTTCGGCGCGCGGCTGCGCCACGCCATGGACGAGCGCGGTCCGCTCTGCGTCGGCATCGACCCGCACGCCTCGCTGCTCGCCGACTGGGGCCTCGGTGACGACATCGCGGGCCTGGAGAGGTTCTCCCGTACGGTCGTGGAGGCCCTGGCCGACCAGGTGGCCGTCTTCAAGCCGCAGGCGGCGTTCTTCGAGCGCTTCGGCTCGCGCGGCATCGCGGTCCTGGAGCGGACCGTGGCGGACGCCCGCGCGGCCGGAACCCTGGTCCTGATGGACGCCAAGCGCGGTGACATCGGCTCCACCATGGCCGCGTACGCCGAGACCTTCCTGCACAAGGACGCGCCGCTGTTCTCCGACGCGCTCACCGTCTCGCCCTACCTCGGCTACGGCTCGCTGGGGCCCGCCGTGGAGCTGGCCCGCGAGAGCGGCGCCGGGCTCTTCGTGCTCGCCCTGACCTCCAACCCGGAGGGTGCGGAGGTGCAGCGCGCGGTGCGCGAGGACGGCCGCACGATCGGCGCGACCATGCTGGCGCACCTGGCGGACGAGAACGCGGGCGCGACCCCGATGGGCTCGTTCGGCGCCGTGGTGGGGGCGACCCTCGGCGATCTGTCGGCCTTCGACCTCGACATCAACGGGCCGCTGCTCGCTCCGGGCATCGGCGCGCAGGGCGCGACGGCCGCGGACCTTCCCGCGGTGTTCGGCGCGGCCGTCCGCAACGTGGTCCCGAACGTCAGCCGAGGTGTTCTGCGTCACGGTCCCGACCTCGCGGGACTGCGGGATTCGGCCGCCCGTTTCGCGGACGAGATCCGTACGGCGGTGGCCTCGGCCTAGCGGCGTGCGCGCCCTTCGCCGGAGTCCGCGCGCCAAAGGTTGACGCAATCCTTACCCAAAACCGGGGTGTTATGTCGCGAATGTCCTGGTCGGCAGAGGCTGACCAGGACTTTTCGTCTGTTCTCGCTGACTGGAGCGGTCCTGGCCGCTAGTCTCCGACGAGAGCAGAGACGAGCGAACGGACATTGTTCGCCGCTCGTTGCTCGCCTGGTGTGGAGCGCCTAGGTTCCGCACCGGTCCGTATCCGACAGTTCGACATCCGAGGTGACG
The DNA here is from genome assembly GCF_041435195.1 of Streptomyces sp. NBC_00224. Classification (NCBI taxonomy): domain Bacteria; kingdom Bacillati; phylum Actinomycetota; class Actinomycetes; order Kitasatosporales; family Streptomycetaceae; genus Streptomyces; species Streptomyces sp. NBC_00224. The sequence continues at coordinate 2,203,936 of NZ_CP108106.1, read as the reverse complement.
TAGGCGTGGCTCTTCCGCCCCTTACCCCTGAACAGCGCGCAGCCGCGCTCGAAAAGGCCGCCGCGGCTCGCCGGGAGCGGGCCGAGGTCAAGAATCGACTCAAGCACTCCGGCGCCTCCCTCCACGAGGTCATCAAGCAGGGCCAGGAGAACGACGTCATCGGCAAGATGAAGGTCTCCGCCCTGCTTGAGTCCCTGCCCGGCGTGGGCAAGGTCCGGGCCAAGCAGATCATGGAGCGGCTGGGGATCTCCGAGAGCCGCCGTGTGCGGGGTCTCGGCTCCAACCAGATCGCATCCCTTGAGCGCGAGTTCGGCGGTGCGGGGGCCTGACGTCCCGGGCACCCCCGGGAAGCTGGAATAATCGCTGCATGGCAGCTACACCCCGGGGGTCATCCCCCGTACCCCCGGACGCACGTCCGCGGCTGACCGTGCTCTCCGGCCCCTCCGGGGTCGGCAAGAGCACGGTCGTCGCTCATATGCGCAAGGTTCATCCCGAGGTCTGGCTCTCGGTGTCGGCGACGACCCGCAAGCCGCGCCCCGGCGAGCGCCACGGCGTTCACTACTTCTTCGTGGACGACGAGGAATTCGACAAGCTGATCGCCAATGGCGAACTGCTTGAGTGGGCCGAATTCGCGGGCAACCGCTACGGCACACCGCGCCGCGCCGTCCTGGACCGCCTGGAGGCAGGCGAGCCGGTCCTCCTGGAGATCGATCTCCAGGGCGCCCGGCTGGTGCGCGAGTCGATGCCCGAGGCACTGCTCGTCTTCCTGGCCCCGCCGAGCTGGGACGAGCTGGTCCGCCGGCTCACCGGCCGGGGGACCGAGGCGCCCGACGTCATCGAGCGTCGGCTGGCGGCCGCGAAGGGGGAATTGGCCGCAGAGTCGGAGTTCGATACGACGCTGGTCAATACCTCCGTCGAGGATGTGGCGCGCGAGCTGCTAGCCTTGATGAAAGTTGTTTGATCTTTATTCCCCTTCGGAAGGCAGACGTGTCCTCTTCCATCACCACGCCCGAGGGCATCATCAACCCGCCGATTGATGAGCTGCTCGAAGCAACCGACTCGAAGTACAGCCTCGTGATCTACGCCGCCAAGCGCGCGCGCCAGATCAACGCTTACTACTCGCAGCTCGGTGAGGGCCTGCTGGAGTACGTCGGCCCCCTGGTGGACACCCACGTCCACGAGAAGCCGCTCTCTATCGCGCTTCGCGAGATCAACGCGGGTCTGCTGACCTCCGAGGCCATCGAGGGCCCGGCTCAGTAAGGCCTCCGTTTCATCTGACCACAGGCCCGGCAGCGCGACTGCCGGGCCTGTGGTGTGTCATAGGGGGGGTACGTATCCGAATGCGGGGAGACGCGGTGGACAAGCCGAAGGTCGTTCTGGGGGTCAGCGGTGGGATCGCCGCCTACAAGGCGTGCGAGCTGCTGCGCCGGCTGACCGAGTCCGGGCACGACACGCGTGTGGTGCCGACCGCGTCGGCGCTGCACTTCGTGGGTGCGGCCACCTGGTCGGCGCTCTCCGGGCACCCGGTCTCCACCGAGGTCTGGAACGACGTCCACGAGGTGCCGCACGTGCGGATCGGCCAGCAGGCCGACCTCGTGGTGGTCGCCCCCGCCACCGCCGACATGCTGGCCAAGGCGGCCCACGGCCTCGCCGACGACCTGCTCACCAACACCCTGCTCACCGCCCGCTGTCCGGTCGTCTTCGCACCCGCGATGCACACCGAGATGTGGGAGCACCCCGCCACCCAGGAGAACGTGGCGACGCTGCGCCGCCGGGGCGCGGTCGTCATCGAGCCCGCCGTCGGCCGCCTCACCGGCGTCGACACCGGCAAGGGGCGCCTCCCCGAGCCCGCGGAGATCTTCGAGGTCTGTCGTCGGGTGCTTGCCCGGGGCACCGGCGAGCGGGACCTGGAGGGCCGCCATGTGGTGGTCAGCGCGGGCGGCACGCGTGAGCCGCTGGACCCGGTCCGCTACCTGGGGAACCGTTCCTCCGGGAAGCAGGGGTACGCCCTGGCCCGCACGGCCGTCGCCCGGGGGGCCCGGGTCACGCTGATCGAGGCCAACACCGGGCTGCCCGACCCGGCCGGGGTGGACGTCGTCCGGGTGGGCACCGCTGTGCAACTGCGGGAGGCGGTGCTGAAGGCCGCCTCGGAGGCGGACGCGGTGGTCATGGCGGCCGCCGTGGCCGATTTCCGGCCGGAGTCGTACGCCGCCGGGAAGATCAAGAAGAAGGACGGCCAGGAGCCCGCGCCGCTCGCCCTGGTCCGCAACCCCGACATCCTCGCCGAGCTCTCCGCCGACCGGCCGCGCCCCGGCCAGGTGGTCGTCGGCTTCGCCGCAGAGACCGACGACGTCCTCGCCAACGGCCGCCTGAAACTCCGGCGCAAGGGCTGTGACCTGTTGGTCGTCAATGAGGTGGGGGAGCGCAAGACCTTCGGCTCGGAGGAGAACGAGGCGGTCGTGCTGGCCGCCGACGGAGCCGAGACCCCGGTTCCGTACGGGCCCAAGGAAGCGCTCGCGGACGTGGTGTGGGATCTTGTCGTCCCGCGTTTCGCATAAATTCACGTGCGCCTTCACGGCCGCCCGAAACCCGCCAAATACCGGCCCCGGAGCCTCTGGCGAGGGCCGATCTTCGTACCGCAGAATGCGGTGTCGCAGGTCACAGAGCTTTCAATGTGCGAGACAAGTGGCCCAGTGACCGGTACCGACCGATAAACTGGTCGTGGAACGACGTCGGGCGCAGCCTCCGACCCGTCCCACCCATGATCAGCCAGCAGCCGCTGCAACCCCAGGGAGCGTTGTGTCCCGTCGTCTGTTCACCTCGGAGTCTGTGACCGAGGGTCACCCCGACAAGATCGCTGACCAGATCAGCGACACGATCCTCGACGCGCTTCTGCGCGAGGACCCGACGTCCCGTGTCGCCGTGGAGACCCTGATCACCACGGGTCTGGTCCACGTCGCGGGCGAGGTCACGACCAAGGCGTACGCGCCGATCGCCCAGCTCGTCCGCGACAAGATCCTGGAGATCGGGTACGACTCGTCGAAGAAGGGCTTCGACGGCGCGTCCTGCGGCGTCTCGGTCTCCATCGGCGCGCAGTCCCCGGACATCGCGCAGGGCGTCGACACCGCGTACGAGAAGCGGGTCGAGGGCGACGAGGACGAGCTCGACAAGCAGGGCGCCGGCGACCAGGGCCTGATGTTCGGCTACGCGTGCGACGAGACGCCCGAGCTGATGCCGCTCCCGATCCACCTGGCGCACCGCCTCTCGCGCCGGCTGTCCGAGGTGCGCAAGAACGGGACCATCCCCTACCTGCGCCCCGACGGCAAGACCCAGGTCACCATCGAGTACGACGGCGACAAGGCCGTCCGCCTCGACACCGTCGTCGTCTCCTCGCAGCACGCGAGCGACATCGACCTGGACTCGCTGCTCGCCCCGGACATCCGCGAGTTCGTCGTCGAGCACGTGCTCAAGCAGCTCGTCGAGGACGGCATCAAGCTGGACACCGACGGCTACCGCCTGCTGGTCAACCCGACCGGCCGCTTCGAGATCGGCGGCCCGATGGGCGACGCCGGTCTGACCGGCCGCAAGATCATCATCGACACGTACGGCGGCATGGCCCGCCACGGCGGCGGCGCCTTCTCGGGCAAGGACCCGTCCAAGGTCGACCGCTCCGCGGCGTACGCGATGCGCTGGGTGGCGAAGAACGTCGTCGCCGCCGGCCTCGCGGCCCGCTGCGAGGTCCAGGTCGCGTACGCGATCGGCAAGGCCGAGCCGGTCGGTCTCTTCGTCGAGACCTTCGGCACCGCCACGATCGACACGGACAAGATCGAGACCGCCATCGCCGAGGTCTTCGACCTCCGCCCGGCCGCGATCATCCGCGACCTCGACCTGCTCCGCCCGATCTACGCCCAGACCGCGGCGTACGGCCACTTCGGCCGTGAGCTTCCCGACTTCACCTGGGAGCGCACGGACCGCGTGGACGCGCTGCGCAAGGCCGCGGGTCTGTAGGCGAACCCCTGTACGACAGCCCCGGATCTCGATGGTCCGGGGCTGTCGCGCGTTCGGCTCACCCTGATCCGTCCACCGGGGGCTCATTCGATGGCGCCTCCGGCTCCTGGTCTTGCGACCCCGGTCCTCCGACGCGGCGCTTGATGGCCTCCGCAGCCTCGCCCTTCCCGTGCTTCTCGGCGACATCGGCGAGCCGTTCCGCAAACAGCAGCAGGTCAGGGTCTTCCGGCCCGAAGCCGAACCAGCTCAGCAGATCGTCCACCAGGACCTCGGATCCCGTACCGGAAGCCTCCGAGGTGAACGGTTCTGCCGAGTCGGCGTCCGCCGACGGCTGTTCCGCCGCAGCGGGATCCGCCTGGGGCTGTGGAGGGAACAGATGCTGGAACTGCGGAGCGACCTCCTCGTTGTTGGCCGCGGCGGTCAGCCGGGCGAGGACACCGATACGGTCGACGGCCCCTTCGATGTGCTCCTCGTTCCGCGACAGCCACCAGACGACCGCGCTGCCGGTGTCCTTCAGGACGTCGCCGCCGAGATAGGCGCGCTTGTTGCGCTCATGATTGCGCTGGTGTTCCCATACGTCCTCGTTCTTGCGTACGGCGGACAGCTTGGCCAGCCGTTCCCGGTCCGTGTCGGGGAGGCTCAGCGAGACGTCTCGCGCCATGGCGAGTACGCGCCCTGTGACGTCCGGCTGCATCATCCCCAGGGCGCCGTCCAGCGCGTGTTGCGCCAGTTTGCTCCGGGTGGGTGGCTGCTCCACGGTGATCTCCCGGGCCCGCTTGAGGACGGCGTCGACGGCCAGTCCGGCGGGGTTGATGAGGGGTGCACCGTCGGGTGGGTCCAGCAGGGTCCAGCGGACCGTGGCCGAGAACACAAAGTCGTAGTCGGCGACAACGCTGGGGAGGGCCACTTCGCCGACCCGCTGCTCCTGGCGTGGAGCCGGGGGAATCGGAAGATCGGGTTCCAGTGTGTATTCACGTGGAAAGTCCCCGCCGTCCCCGCCGATGATCCGATGGATCGCCACAGCGGCGGCGACCAGGAGAACCCCTAGTGCGGGCCAAGCCCAGTAGGGCCAGTGCAGGGCGATTCCCGTGATGACGAGAATCAACCCCGACAGCAGAGTGACGAAGACGGTCATGGTCTTGCGGCCGGAGCCCATCGCATTCCTCCCCCGGGAAGTGGTGTCAGACGGTGGTGCCCAGGGTCTCGAGACCCTGAGCGGAATTGATCTTCTGGAACAGGCGTCCGCTCACGTCGTCATGGTGCGCGGATCGATACCGCCCGGATCGTTCCCACTCACGGGCGACCCGATAGAGGCTGCCGAGCGAGGCGGGTGAGTGCCCGCACGCCGCGACGAGTACGTCCAGCAACCGGTCTCGGTCGAGGCCGTCGGTTCGGTACGCGAACCAGTGCTCCGCGTACGGACGCCAGCTGTCGACCGGGAGTCTGCGGAACGCCGCCGCCCACCCTGCGGTCAGGCCGCCCCGTACATCGGGGGCTCCCAACAGGCGTACAGACGTGGAGAGTTCGAGAAACAGAATGAGATCCCTCTTCCAGCGCCCGTCCGGCAGATCGCGCCCGATGCGCTGGAGGAGCAGGCGGTACATGGTGCTGTCGGCGCGTGCGAGGCCGAGCAGCGCTGTGCGTGCCGTGGCGGCGACCGGGCCTTCCGCCCGATGGTCGAGGTGGTGCAGACGCACCAGTGCCTGATGCGGATGGGTACGCCGCATCGCCTCCGAGCAGACCAGGACAAGCACCTGCTTGAGGTTCGGCGGAAGGGCGTGATTCGTCGACCACTCGTAGATCTGCCGACGGAAGAGCTGTCCGAACTGCTCGTGCGACAGGCCGTGGACCAAAGCCTGTACCGCGTCCGGGATGAGCCGTGGGTGACCGCCGTCGCCGGTCCAGGATTCAGCCAGCCAGAGCAGGTCCTGAGGGCGCCCGGCCGCGAGGCACTGCTCGGCGAAGCGCGTGATCACCTCCTCGTGCGCCGCTTCGTCGAGCCCGGTCCAGGAGACGCACTGGCCGACCCATCGGCGCAGCTGCTCGCTCAAATCCGGGAAGTATGTCCAGAAGTGCGTGCGGACGGCCTGGTCGTAGTTGTGGGTCCGGAACTGTACGAGCCCATCGGCGCGGGTCTCGGCGCCGAGCGCGGTGAATTCCGCGTTGAGGTCGGCGTGTTCCAGCCGCGGTCGTTCGTCGGGCGGGTGCGAGAGGGTATTGAGCAGCGCTGACGCGCCATGGAACACCGTTGCCGGTGATGACCCGTGGAACATGGCCAGCGCGAGCAGCAATGCCCGCTCCCGGCCCGCACTGTGGGCGGCGATGTCGGCCGCGACTTGGGCGCTGTGGTCTGCCAGCCGCTCCAAGGCATGGTCGCGCCACCCCGGGAAGCCGCCTGGCACGCCATCGTCTCGGAAGCGTCGGATCCGGTCGGCGAGGTCGGCCACGTCGCGCAGTGGAGCCCTCGCCAGGTAGGTGGTCAGCCTCCGCGTGGTCAGCTCTGTCGAGTCCGGGCGTATGTCGTCCCGCTGCAGATGTCTGCTCAGAACGTCCCGGGCCGACGGTCGGCCTATTTCCACGGTGTGGGGCTTCAGATCGCTGCGCTGCAGATAGGCGAGGTGCTGCGGAAGCACCAGTGCGAGATGGGCGCTGCGCTCGATCAGCTTCGCGTGGAAGTCGTGCAGACGTTCCTGGACGGAGAGGTAGCGCGTCTCGTCGATGACGGACAGATCCAGGAGCAGCCGGTCGCCCTCGTGGACGGCCACGGCCTCCAGCGTGGACCCTTCGTCGTCCTCGGTGTCCGGCAGCTCGTAGAAGCCGCCCGCTCCTGGTGGCAGTTCATGCAGCAGCATCAGCGCGGTGGCGCGCCTTCCGGCACCCGGCGGGCCCGCGACCAGGACCAGGGAATGTCGGTCGAGGAGGTCACGTGCCTCGCGCATGCGTGGAGGGTGCACAAACCGTTCGGAGAGCCGCTTGCGTGCGTCTTCGGTGATGCTCCGGCGGCCCGGTCCCGCCCGATCGCGGACCCTCTCCGCAGCGGCCGCGAGATAGAAGTTGTACTGACTTCCCTCGCCCGTGTGGACAGCACCACCCGCTTCGCCGATGTACGCGCCCACATACTCGCTCACCAGCCGACCTGATCGGTCGGCAGGCCGTTGATCTGGTCTCCCGAGCCCGTGTGCAGGGGACCGTGCGACTCGTTGACGAACGTACCGACATCGCCGTTGACGTTGCCGATGCCGCCGCTCTGTCCCCTGTTCCGGACGTCCGGGCGTACGGAACGTCGCTTCGCCGGGCGGTCGGCAGCGCGGCGTCGGTCCACCGCGGCCAGCTCCGGCACCTGGCGCACCAGGCGGTCGCCGATCCGGGCGAGATCGGTGTCGGCTGTGCGGGTGGAGACGAGCCGTTCGTACTGGCACTCGGCGAGTCCCGCCAGCGACTTGGGCAGCCGCAGCCGCTCGATCTGCTCCTGCTGCCGTCCCACCAGCACGGGAACGACGAGAACGCCCGAGGCGAAAGCCTCCTCGATCTCACGCCGCACCCAGTCCTTCGGATTCTCCAGTGCCCGGTGGCCGGGGCGTTCCCGGTCCGGAGCATCAAGCCACTTTGGGCCGATGAGAGCGAGCAGGACCCGACTGCGGCGGACGCCGTTGATGAGTGCGTCGTTGTAGTCGGCACCCAGGTCGATGGATTTCTGGGCACGGAAGATGCTCTCTGAACCGAACCTGACCGAAAGCTGGGTGTCGCAGATGTACGCGGCCTCCTTGCCGCCACCCTCGGTGCGGTAGTTGAGGAAGAGCTCATGCACGGGAATGTCCCTTCGATGATTGGGTTGTGCTTGTCTGTGCGGCTCTCGGGTGCCTAGGGCACCGGTTGAGTCAGGGCTGTGCTCAGACGGGGCATGGTGGCGCGCACCTGGGCGTTGCCGGGGTGCCGTCCCAGGACCTTGGCGAGGCGCCGCAGATCGGCGACGATGGTCGCCGAACCAACCGCTCCGACAGTGGCGAGTACCTCGGTGGTGATCGCGCAGGCGTGGTCGATCTCTCCCGCTGCCGCATGAGCGAGTGCGCGGCGCACGCCGTAGCGCGAGCGTGTCCGCAACGCATGCGCGGGGATACGAGCGGTCTCCCGGTCGAGCAGCTCGGCTGCTCGCTGCGGCCGACCGAGGTCGTGGAGACACCATCCGGTGAACATCTCCACGACGTCCGGGACGTGCGACGCGCCCAGCACGGGTGCTTCGGAGTGGCGGGCCGCGAGGGCGAGCAGTTCCCTGGCGCGGTCCAGGCTGCGCAGGGTCGCGTCGTAGTCGCCCTCGACCGCGCGGCATTGAGCCAGGTGCTGTGCGGCGAGGCCGCGTACCCGAGGGGGTGCTCCACTGCGCAGTGCAGCGCCGGACAGTTCGACGGCTTGTGCCGTGTCGCCGCCGTACAGACATATCAGCGAGCGCCTGACCAGCGCGTACGACGCCAAAGTGGTGTCGTCACCGCCCTGCGCCAGGTGGACGGCCCGGTCCGTCCACCACAGCGCGGCGGAGTCGTCGCCCGCCTCCTGCGCCATCCACCCCGTGTATTCGGCATACCGGGAAGCCAAGACGAGCAGCTCGCGCCGGGTGTGGGTGCCGACTCGGCCGGCCAGCCGCTCCAGGGAATGTGCCTGGGCTATCAGAGAGGGCAGGACGCTTCCCGGCCCGGCTGCCTGACCGATGCGACGGAACTGGTCGAACAGCACCCGGGAGGCCTCCACCAGGGTCGCGGCCCCGGTTTCCACCGCGAGGAGCTCATCGCCGATGTGCAGCGAGAAGATCGAAGCGGCCCCGGCGGTCATGACGCTGCGGCGCTTGACCGGCTGGAAGGAACTGGTGCCGTCCTTGTCCAGGTACATCAACCACACCTCATCGTCGCCCTCGGGAGTGGGGAGCGGTTTGCGGGAAACCGGGGGTGGAAGCAGCCGGGCCAGTGAGCCTCCGGCGTTGAGCTCCGCGTCGCACAGCCGCGCCAGCTCGGGGCTGGGGCGTTTGAGGCCACGTTCCACCTTGCTCAGCTGCGCTTTGCTGTAATGCACGCGTTTGCCCAGTCGTTCAAGGGAGAACTGGGCCTCCAGGCGCCTTCGGCGAAGTTCTTGCCCGAAGCCGAACTCCTGCGGGTGCTCCTGCATGGCTACCTCCGTCGCTTCCCGTCCGTGCGGCCGGAAGCGACGCGAATCAGCGTGCGGCAGCCGACACGGCTGAACAAGGCGAATGGGGACGTTTCCCGTTTCCTCTCCGGGAGGGAACAGCACCGCGCCCGGGCTGTCGAGAGAGCCGTCGGTCGGGATGGCCGGACCCATGGCCGAAGGCCCCTGTCAGTGCCGTCTGGTAGGAATTTGGCTGTGAGCAGCGAGAACGAGAAGCCGGGCGGGGGCGCCGAGGGGGGCGGGGCGGAGCAGCTCGCGCTCATTCGGGAGACCGTGCGCAAGGCCAAGGTGCCCAAGGCCAAACCGCGGACCTGGCGCGGGGCCGCCCTTGCCAAGGGGCTGCCCGTGGCGCGGGTCGTGGTGGACAAGGGCGGCGTCCACCTCGACCGGTTCTTCGACTACGCGGTCCCGGAGGAGCTGGACGCGGACGCGCAGCCGGGGGTGCGGGTGCGGGTGCGGTTCGGGGCCGGGGCGCGCCAGGTGCGGGACGGGCGCCGGGAGGGCGGCGGGCTGATCGACGGGTTCGTGGTCGAGCGCCTCGCCGAGTCCGACTACTCGGGGCCGCTCGCCGCGCTGGCCAGTGTCGTCTCGCCGGAGCGGGTGCTCAGCCCCGAGATGCTGGCCCTGGCCCGGGCGGTCGCCGACCGGTACGCGGGGAGCCTGGCGGACGTGCTGCAGCTCGCGGTGCCGCCGAGGAACGCAAGGGCCGAGGCGAAGCCTTCGCCCGAGCCGCCGGGGGCGCCGCCGGTGCCGGACGCGGGGACCTGGGTGCGGTACGGGAACGGGGGCGCGTTCCTGCGCGCGCTGGCCGCGGGCGGGGCGCCGCGCGCGGTGTGGACCGCGCTGCCCGGCGCGTCCTGGGCCGACGAGATCGCCCGGGCCGTCGCGGCCACGCTCGCGGGCGGGCGCGGCGCGCTGGTCGTGGTGCCCGACGGGCGCAGCGCCGGGCGGGTGGACGGCGCGCTCACGGCGCTGCTCGGAGAGGGGCGGCACGCGCTGCTGACCGCCGAGTCCGGCCCGGAGAAGCGGTACCGGCAGTGGCTCGCGGTGCGGCGGGGCTCGGTGCGGGCCGTGGTCGGGACCCGGGCCGCGATGTTCGCCCCGGTCGAGAGGCTCGGCCTGGTGGTCGTCTGGGAGGACGGCGACTCCAGCCACAGCGACGACCACGCGCCCTTCCCGCACGTCCGCGAGGTCCTTGAACTGCGCGCCACCCACGACAAGTGCGCGTTCCTGCTGGGCAGTACGAGTTGTACGGTCGAGGCCGCGCAGCTCGTCGAGAGCGGCTGGGCGGCGCCGCTGGTGGCCGACCGGGCCACCGTACGGGCGGCCGCGCCGCTGGTGCGCACCGTCGGGGACGGCGAGCTGGCCCGGGACGAGGCGGCGCGCGCCGCCCGACTGCCCAGCCTCGCCTGGCAGGTCGTCCGGGACGGGCTGAAGAGCGGCCCGGTCCTGGTCCAGGTGCCGCGGCGGGGATACGTACCCCGGCTCTCCTGCGAGCGGTGCCGGACGCCCGCGCGCTGCCGGCACTGCGCCGGGCCCCTGGAGGCGCCGGACGAGCGGGATCTGCAGTGCGGGTGGTGCGGGCGGGGCGAGCCGGAGTGGCGCTGCGCGGAGTGCGGCGGCGTACGGCTGAGGGCGCGGGTCGTCGGGGCGCGCCGGACCGCCGAGGAGCTCGGCCGGGCGTTCCCGGCGGTGCCGGTTCGGACCTCCGGGCGCGACCACGTGCTGGACAGCGTGCCCGGGCGGCCCGCGCTGGTCGTCTCCACACCGGGCGCCGAGCCGGTCGCCGAGGGCGGTTACGCGGCGGCGCTGCTCCTCGACGGCTGGGCGATGCTCGGGCGGCCCGATCTGCGCGCCGGGGAGGAGGCGCTGCGGCGCTGGATCGGCGCGGCCTCGCTGGTGCGCGGCCAGGACGAGGGCGGCACGGTGGTGGTGGTCGCCGAGCCGACGCTGCGGCCGGTCCAGGCCCTGGTCCGCTGGGACCCGGTCGGCCACGCGCTGCGCGAGCTGTCCGAGCGGGCCGAGCTGGGCTTCCCGCCGGTCTCCCGGATGGCCGAGGTCCTGGGCCGCCCGGAGGCGGTCGAGGCGTTCCTGACGAGCGCTCAGCTGCCGCCCGACGCACAGGTGCTCGGCCCGGTCCCGATGCGGCCGAGCGAGCCGGGCCGGGCCCGGCGCCCCGGCGACCCTCCGGTGGGGGAGACCTGGGAGCGGGCCCTGCTCCGGGTGCCCCCCGGCAGCGGCTCGGCCCTGGCCGCCGCGCTGAAGACCGCTCAGGCGGTACGGCTGGCGCGCGGGGGCGGCGACCCGGTGCGGATCAGGGTGGACCCGCCGGACATCGGCTGAGGGGCTGCCTCGTGGGCGGGGCGGCGGGGCGCCTGGCGGGCTGTCGGCGGCGGTGGCCCGGCCCCGTGCACCCGGCGCCCTTTGCGCCCTGGGTGGCCCGCTCCGTACGCCCCGCGGAGCCGCGCAGACAGGTGCCCCCGGCGCGCGTTCAGATGCGACGAGGGCACGAAAAGACAAAAGGGTGCGGTCAGCCGTTGCGCGGGCCCGGGAACGCCGTCGTGCGGGCCTCCTCGCGCAGCGACTGCGTGGTCGCTGTCGGCTGGGGCGGCATCGAGCGGGCGGCCGGCACCGCGGGGATCCCGGCGGGGACCGGCAGGGTGCGCGTCACGGTCGCCTCGGCCGGGTGCTCCGCCTCGGCGGTCTGGGCGGCGGCCCGCCGCGCCCCGTAACGCCGGTGCACCGCCTGCTTGGTGACCCCCAGCGCCGAACCCACCGCGTCCCACGAGAAGCCCAGGGAGCGGTCGAAGTCCACCGCCGCCGTCACCAGGGTCTCGACGCTGTCCCGCAGCTCCTGGGCGAGCCGGACGGTGGGGGCGGGAGCCCTGCCGTAGACGACGAAGCCCGTGGACGGGCCGGAGCGGCGCGGACGGTAGACGTTGCCGAGCTGGGCGGTGAGGGTGCGCAGCGCGTCCACCTGCCGGCGGACCCGCTCGATGTCCCGCACCAACAGGTGCAGACTGGCCCGTGCCTGGGCGTCGTGGGTTGCGTGGTCGGCCATGAACAAGCCTCTCGAACCGGCGTTGTTGAAAAGGGATCGGGCCGCAAGCGCGGCCCGTTTCGGTCAATCTCTCTTGACCAACGCGCCACCTGGTGTTGTGGTCACGCTGCGGGGGCGTATGGGCATATGCAGAGGGCGCGCGGGGCCGCGTACGCCCCTGTCCCCGCAGCGCGTGCGGAACGCCCCGGCGGGACACCCGGCGGCACGGCCGGGACACCCAACCGACCGGCCGGGACACCCAATAGACTGGGCGTCGCTCTCTACAAAGCGAGGTACCCCCCAGTGAAGCTCGTCTTCGCAGGCACCCCCGAGGTCGCCGTTCCCGCCCTGGACGCCCTGATCGCCTCCGGCCGCCACGAGGTCGCCGCCGTGGTGACCCGGCCCGACGCGCCCGCCGGACGCGGCCGCCGACTGGTGGCCAGCCCCGTCGCCCAGCGCGCCGAGGAGGCCGGCATCGAGGTGCTGAAGCCGGTGAAGCCGCGCGACGAGGACTTCCTGGCGCGGCTGCGCGAGATCGCCCCCGACTGCTGCCCGGTCGTCGCCTACGGGGCGCTGCTCCCGCAGGTGGCGCTCGACATCCCGGCCCACGGCTGGGTGAACCTGCACTTCTCGCTGCTCCCCGCCTGGCGCGGCGCGGCCCCCGTCCAGCACGCGCTGATGGCGGGCGACGAGATCACCGGTGCCTCCACGTTCCTGATCGAGCGCGGGCTCGACTCCGGTCCGCTGTACGGGACGGTGACCGAGGTCGTCCGCCCCACCGACACCAGCGGCGACCTGCTGACCCGGCTCGCGTTCGCCGGTTCCGGGCTGCTCGCCGCGACCATGGACGGCATCGAGGACGGCTCCCTCAAGGCCGTTCCGCAGCCCGCCGACGGGATCACCCTCGCCCCGAAGATCACCGTTGAGGACGCGCAGATCGACTGGTCCGCCCCGGCGCTCCGGGTCGACCGCGTGGTGCGCGGCTGCACCCCGGCCCCGGGTGCCTGGACCGTCTTCCGCGGCGAGCGGCTCAAGCTCGTCCAGGCGGTGCCGGTCCCGGACCGTACGGACCTGGCGCCGGGCGAGCTGTCCGCCGGGAAGAACAACGTGTACGTCGGCACCGGCTCGTACGCCGTCGAGCTGCTCTGGGTCCAGCCCCAGGGCAAGAAGCCGATGAAGGGCGCGGACTGGGCGCGGGGCGTGCGCATCGCCGCGGACGAGCACGTCGGCTGACGCGGGCGCGCCGACCCGGGTGGGGGCGCGCGGCGAACAGTCGTACGCTGGTCGGGTTCGCACCATCTGACCAGCGGAGCACCTTTCACGTGAACGATCAGCCGCACAGCCGTCCCCGGAACAGCGACGGCAAGGGCGGTGGCAAGCCGTACCGCCGCCCCAAGAAGGACCCCGTCCGCATCCTCGCCTTCGAGGCGCTGCGCGCCGTCGACGAGCGGGACGCGTACGCCAACCTCGTACTGCCGCCGCTGCTGCGCAAGGCCCGCGAGGGCGGGAACTTCGACGGCCGCGACGCGGCGCTGGCCACCGAGCTCGTCTACGGCACGCTGCGCCGCCAGGGCACCTACGACGCGATCATCGCTGCCTGCATCGACCGGCCGCTGCGCGAGGTGGACCCGCCGGTCCTCGACGTGCTCGCGCTCGGCGCGCACCAGTTGCTCGGCACCCGGATCCCGAGCCACGCCGCGGTCTCGGCCAGTGTCGAGCTCGCCCGCGTGGTGCTCGGCGACGGCCGGGCCAGGTTCGTCAACGCCGTGCTGCGCAAGATCGCGGCGAACGACCTGGACGGCTGGCTGGAGAAGGTCGCGCCCCCGTACGACGAGGACGCCGAGGACCACCTCGCGATCGTGCATTCGCACCCGCGATGGGTCGTCTCGGCGCTCTGGGACGCGCTGGGCGGCGGCCGCGCGGGCATCGAGGACCTCCTGGAGGCCGACAACGAGCGGCCCGAGGTGACCCTGGTCGCCCGCCCCGGCCGGTCCACCACCGACGAGCTGACGGACGTTCTCGGCGAGGACAACGCGCTGCCCGGCCGCTGGTCGCCCTATGCCGTACGGATGGCCGAGGGCGGCGAGCCGGGCGCGCTCGACGCCGTGAAGGACGGCCGGGCCGGAGTGCAGGACGAGGGCAGCCAGCTGGTGGCCATCGCACTCGCGAACGCGCCGATCGAGGGGCGGGACGAGCGCTGGCTGGACGGGTGCGCGGGCCCCGGCGGCAAGGCGGCGCTGCTCGCCGCGCTCGCCGCCGAGCGCGGAGCCGCCCTGCTCGCCTCCGAGAAGCAGCCCCACCGGGCCCGGCTCGTGGAGCGCGCGCTCGCCGGCAACCCCGGCCCGTACCAGGTGATCGCGGCCGACGGCACCCGGCCGCCGTGGCGGGAGGGCTCCTTCGACCGGGTCCTGATGGACGTGCCGTGCTCCGGGCTTGGCGCGCTGCGCCGCCGCCCCGAGGCCCGGTGGCGCCGCCGCCCCGAGGACCTGGAGGGCTTCGCGCCGCTCCAGCGCGGGCTGCTGCGCGAGGCGCTCTCGGCGGTCCGGGTGGGCGGCGTGGTCGGTTACGCGACCTGCTCGCCGCACCTCGCCGAGACGCGGATCGTGGTGGAGGACGTGCTCAAGGGCCGCGGCGGGGCTCCCGTCGAGGCCGAGTGGATCGACGTACGGCCGCTGATGACGGGCGTCGCGGGCCTGGGCGAGGGCCCCGACGTACAGCTGTGGCCGCATCTGCACGGGACGGACGCGATGTATCTGGCGCTGCTGCGGCGCACGGCGTGAGAGAAGGGCCCGGAGTGTCGACTCCGGGCCCTTTCCGGTTGGTCGGGGACGTCCTGGTTCGTTGAGGGTGTCCCCGCTCGCCCTCAGTCGGTCGGTGGTCCGGCCCCCGCCGGTACCGCCGCCGGGCCCTCCTCCGGGTCGCGCGACAGCCGGTGCGGCCACCACACCCGCCGCCCCACGTCCAGGAACAGCGACGTCACCAGGATCGAGCGGACGATGAAGGTGTCCAGCAGGACGCCCAGCGCCACCGCGAAGCCGATCTCGGCGAACGCCACCATCGGCAGGGTGCCGAGCACCGCGAAGGTGCCCGCCAGGACGAGGCCCGCCGAGGTGATCACCGCGCCGGTGGCGGCGAGGCCGGTCACGACACCCCGGCGGGTGCCCTGGCGGGCCGCCTCCTCGCGGATGCGGGTGGACAGGAAGATGTTGTAGTCGATGCCCAGGGCCACCAGGAAGACGAAGACGAAGAGCGGGAAGTCGGTGGACTCGCCCGCGTAGTCGAAGAGATGGCGGAAGGCGAGCGCGCTGATGCCGAGCGCCGCCGCGAACGACAGCACGACCGTCGCGATCAGCAGCAGCGGTGCGACCAGTGCCCGCAGCAGGATCCCCAGGACGCACAGCACCACCAGCAGCACCAGCGGGATGACCAGCTTGTTGTCGTGCGTGGTGGCCTTCTCCATGTCCAGGACCGCGGCCGTACCGCCGCCCACCCGGGCATGGGCGCCGGGCACCGCGTGGACCGCGTCCCGCACCCGCTCGACGGTCGCGTGCGCGGCGGCGCTGTCCGGGCTCGCGGTCATCGTGGCTTCGATCAGGACCTCGCCGTCGTGCTCGGCCGCGGTGCCCGGTGGCACCCCGATCGAGGCGGGCACCACGCCGTCGGTGGCCGCGACGGCCCGGCGCACCTCCGCCGCCTTGTCGGCCGCCGTGATGATCACCAGGGGATCGCCGCTGCCCGCCGGGAAGTGCTTCGCCTGCACCTCCGCGCCCACGATCGAGTCCGGTCTGCCGGTGAACGAGTCCGCGTTGCTCAGGCCGTTCGCCTTCAGCTGGAGCAGGCCGAGCGAGCACGCCGCGAGCACCACGGCGGTCGTCACCCAGACCGTACGGGGACGGGTGGCGATACGGCGGCCGGTGTGGGCCCAGACCCCGCGCGCGGTCGGGTCGGGGGAGCCGAAGACGGGCTTGGCCGGCCAGAAGATCCAGCGGCCGAAGATCACCAGGAGCGCCGGGAACAGCGTGAGCATGGCGAGCAGCGCGACCGCGACGCCGATGGCCGCGACCGGGCCGAGGCCCTTGGTGGAGTTCATCTCGGCCACCATCAGGACCAGCATGCCGAGGACGACCGTGGCGCCGCTGGCGAGGACCGCGGGCCCGGCCCGGTGCAGGGCGAGCGCCATCGCCTCGTGGCGGTCCTCGTGGCGGCGCAGCTCCTCGCGGTAGCGGGAGACGAGCAGCAGCGCGTAGTCGGTGCCCGCGCCGAAGACCAGCACGGTGAGGATGCCGGCGCTCTGGCCGTTGACGGTCAGGCCCGCGTGCCGGGCCAGCAGATAGATCAGCGCCTGCGCGGCGGAGAGCGCCCAGACCACGGAGATCACCGGCACCAGGATCAGCGTGGGACTGCGGTACGTGATGAGAAGCATCACCACGACCACCGCGAGCGCCGAGAAGAGCAGGGTGGAGTCGATGCCGGAGAAGGCCTTGGCGAAGTCGGCCGAGGTGCCGCCCGGGCCGGTGATGTGCACCTGGAGCCCGCTGTCGCTGGTGCCCGACTGGTCGCGCAGCCGGTCCGCGGCGTCCGCGATGTGGTTCCAGCCGTTCTTGTCCATCTTGATCGGCACGAGGATCTGCGCGGCGGTGGCGCCGGGGTCGAACTGCGGGCCCTGGACGCGGGCGCCCTGGATCCCGTCCGCGCTCATCCCGCGCATCGCGCTGGCGTCGGCGCCGATCTTCTGCTTGTCGGCGAGGGTGAGGCCGCCGTCGCGCGCGTAGACGACGATCGCCGGGATCTCCTCCGGCCTGAACGCCTTGGCGGAGTTGAAGACTTGGGTGGACTCGGCGCTGCCGGGCAGCCACGAGGTGGCGTCGTTGTCCTGGGCGTCGGTGAGCTTCTGGGCGAGCGGGAAGGCGACCGCGACCACGATCAGCCAGAGGACGAGCACCAGCCATTTGGTGCGCCGTCCGCAGACGAGCCACGCGACTCCGCGGGGGCCGGGTCCCTGCCCGGTCGCCGCGGGGTGTTCCTCGCTCTGGTCAGGGTGAGTGCGCGGGTCGGACATCACGTCCCCCATGGGCCCGCGGACGGCGCGGGGTGCCGCTCCCGAAATGGCCTGAAACATCAGGATTACATGGAGTCTCCCGGTCCGGCGAGTCGTAGGAGAGACGTAGGTCTCGTGTCCCGGGGGCCTCGAATCCGTACCGTGGCAGGCAAGTGGTGCGAGGCATGGCAGGCTTGGGGCATGGCTCAGATCAACCCCAGCATTCTCTCCGCCGACTTCGCGCGGCTCGCCGAAGAGGCCAAGGCCGTCGAGGGCGCCGACTGGCTGCACGTGGACGTCATGGACAACCACTTCGTGCCGAACCTCACGCTCGGCCTGCCGGTCGTGGAATCCCTGCGCCGGGCGACGGAGACCCCGCTGGACTGCCATCTGATGATCGAGGACCCCGATCGGTGGGCCCCGCAGTACGTCGAGGCGGGGGCCGGATCGGTCACCTTCCACGCGGAGGCCGCCGCCGCGCCGGTGCGGCTCGCGCGGGAGATCCGGGCCAAGGGGGCGCGGGCGTCGATGGCGCTCAGGCCCGCGACGCCCATCGAGCCGTACGAGGACCTGCTGCCCGAGCTGGACATGCTGCTCATCATGACCGTGGAGCCCGGTTTCGGCGGTCAGCCCTTCCTGGACGTGATGCTGCCGAAGATCCGCCGCACCCGGGAGCTGATCTCCAAGCACGGCCTCGAACTGTGGCTCCAGGTGGACGGCGGGGTCTCCGCGACGACCATCGAGCGGTGCGCGGAGGCGGGCGCGGACGTGTTCGTGGCCGGGTCGGCCGTATACGGAGCGAAGGACCCCGCCGACGCGGTGCGTACCCTGCGCTCCATGGCGGAACGGAGCACGGCGAGCGCCCCATGGGCATGCGGCCACTGAGCCACGGCTCGGTGAACGCGGCCCTACGGGGCTGATCAAGGACCGTTGGATCTGACAGGATGAACAGCGAGTCCAGAGTGTGAACAGCAGTGAGGAGATCGCGGTGTCTGCAATGTCGGCGGGTCGGTCAGCCCTGCGGATGGGACCCGCGGAGCTGGTGCAGGCGGCGGCCATGGCCCGCCGCTTCTATCTGGAGGGCAAGTCCAAGATCCAGATCGCCGAGGAGTTCGGCGTCAGCCGCTTCAAGGTGGCCCGGGTCCTGGAGACCGCCCTTGAGCGCGACCTGGTGCGGATCGAGATCCGCGTCCCGGCGGAGCTGGACGCGGAGCGCTCGGACGCGCTGCGCGCCCGGTACGGGCTGCGGCACGCCGTCGTCGTCGAGTCCCCCGAGGCCGGCGAGGACGAGTCGTCGCCCGACCCCGAGAACCTGGGCGAGGTCGCCGCGGATCTGCTCGGCGAGCTGGTCAGCGAGGGCGACGTCCTCGGCCTGGCCTGGGGCCGGTCCACCATCCACATGGCCGCGGCCCTCGACCGGCTGCCGCCGTGCACGGTCGTGCAGCTCACCGGGGTGTACGACGCGGGCACGGCCGAGCGCGGCTCGGTGGAGGCCGTACGGCGCGCCGCCCAGGTCTCCGGCGGTGACGCCCACCCCATCTACGCGCCGATGCTGCTGCCGGACGCGGCCACCGCGGCCGCGCTGCGCAACCAGACCGGGATCGCGCGGGCCTTCGAGTACTTCGACAAGGTGACGGTCGCGGCCGTCTCCATCGGCTCGTGGGAGCCGGGCATCTCCACGGTGCACGACATGCTCACCGACGAGGAGCGGGCGCACTACGCCTCGCTCGGCGTCGCGGCCGAGATGTCCGCGCACCTCTTCGACGCGGACGGCCGACGGGTCGGCCGGGACCTCGGGGAGCGGTGCATCACCGTCGAGGCGGACCGGCTGCGGCGGATTCCGGAGGTCGTCGCGATCGCCGGGGGGCAGCGGAAGGCTTCCGCGATCGATGCGGTGCTGCGGTCCGGCCTTGTCACCAGTTTGGTGACGGATACCGCCGCGGCGGACTTCCTGCTGCACGAGACCGGTGCGCAGCCTCGGCCCGCGCTGGATCGGGCCGACCCCGACGGGGACTGAGCCCCCTGTCGGTGTCGGGCCCTTTCCGGGGCTTCGCCCTGGGCCCCCTCTCGGCTGCCGGTCCGCTGTGGCTGGTCGCGCAGTTCCCCGCGCCCCTTAGGCACCTCCTGGCTGGGGGGTTGCGTAGACCCGCTCGGCGTTCTTGCTCCCCAACAGCTCCGCCACCCTGTCCGCGTCCGTGTGCGACCACGCGCCCGACGCCGTCCAGGTCCCCAGCAGCTCGTCCAGGCCCTCCTTGAAGAGGCGGGCTCCCACCACGTACAGCTCGGGCAGGCCGTAGGCGTCGGTGGAGAAGAGGAGCTTGCCGAACGGGGTGAGCTCCAGCATCTCGGCCAGTACGGCACCGGCCCGGGCGCCCGTGTGGCTGAGGGTGAGCCCCATGTCCGCGTACACATGCGGATACACGTGGGCGAGGTAGGCGGCGTTGCGGTGGTACGGGTAGCCGTGCAGCAGGATCAGCGGGGTGCCGGAGCGGCGGGTGGCCCGGATGAAGTCGGTCAGGAGCAGCGGGTCGCAGCGGTGCAGCCGTAGGTCCGGGTCGCCGAAGCCGGTGTGCAGCTGGAGCGGGAGCCGGGTGGCCACCGCCGACCACAGCAGATGGCGCAGCAGGACCGGATCCTTGAGACGGTCGTCCTTCGGCCGTTTTTTCAGCCAATTCGCCGCCGCGTCGCGCACCTCGTGGAGCGCGGGCGGCTCGGGGGCGAGGTCGAGCCCGTACCGGTAGGCGGCCACCGACTTGAAGCCCACGGCCGTGGTCGCCGCCGAGCGGATCCCCGCCGCCAGCTCCGCCAGGAACGTGTCCGCGTCCCGGGTCGTGTCGGCGGCGAGCTCGGCCAGCCGCTCCAGGCGCACGATCTCGTGGACGGGGGCGCCGCTCAGCTCGGCGAGCTCGTCGGGCCCGGTGATGTCCCCGGGGAGGCCGGTGTCCATGACGTACGCGCCGATGCCGCTGCCCCGCAGCAGCAGCCGGGTCGCCTCGCGGGCGCCGAGCTCGTGGCGCCGGGCCAGATAGCGCTCCGGCGTGCAGTGCGGCTCCAGGCCGAGCAGCGGCGGGCACCAGCGGCGCACCGCGAAGCCGAGCTGGGTGTCGAAGAAGCTGGTCCCGGGCGCGGCGGGACCGTCGGCCTCGGTCAGGAACGCCTCGAAGGCGGCCGGGCCGGGGTCGGTGCGCAGCACGCCGTGACAGTGGTGGTCGAGCAGGGTGCCCGGGGGTGCCTCGACCGCCGCGCTCCCGGGCGCGCCCGCCGCCCCCTCCTGTCCCGTCACCTCAGTACCTTCCCCGCGTCGCGTCCGCGATCTCCTGCGCGGATTTGCCCTCGAACAGGGCCGACTCCGCCTTGCGGACCGCCGCGAACGCCTCGAAGAGCGGGTCGCCCATCGCCTCGCGCAGGACCTCGGAGGCGGTGAAGTGGCGCAGTGCCTCGGGCAGGGAGGCGGGGAGCCGGGGACGGCCGCCGACCACCGCAGGGTCGCCCGCGACCGGGTCGGGCAGCATCGCCTTGGCGTCGAGGCCCGCGAGACCGGCCGCGATCACCGCACCCACCGCCAGGTACGGATTGGCGGCCGGGTCGAAGCACTTGACCTCGGCGTTGGCGGTGTCCGGGTCGTCGGGCGGGCCGGCGATGAAGCGGAGGGCGGCCTCCCGGTTCTCCAGCCCCCAGCACTGGAACGCGCCGGCCCAGCGGGAAGGTTCCAGGCGGAGGTAGCTGGCGGGGGAGGGGGCGCCGACGGCGAGGAGGGCGGGCAGGGCCGCCAGGACGCCCGCGAGGAACGACTCGCCGTCGGCCGTCATGGCGAACCGGCCGTCCCCTCCGCCGCACAGGTTCCGGTCGTCCTGCCAGAGGCTGAGGTGGAGGTGGGCGCCGTTGCCGACGCCGCCCGCTGTGACGACCGGGCCGAAGAACGGGGTGAGCCCGTGGCGTACCGAGACCGCGCGGATCGTCTCGCGCACCAGCACCGCCAGATCCGCCGCCCCCACCGGATCGGTGGGGGCCACCGACACCTCGAACTGGCCCTCGGTGTACTCGGGGTGGATCTGGAGCACCTCCACGCCCTGCTCCACGAGTGCGCCGAGCACATCACCCAGATACGCCGACCGCTCCACGATGCGCGCCATCCCGTAGGCCGGGCCTTCGAGGGAGGGCGAGACCGTCCACTCCGTCTCGAAGCCCATCCGCAGCGAGAGGCCCCGCTCGGCGGCCCGGCGCGTCATCCGCCGGGCGAACAGCCGCTGGCAGCCCGGGTGTTCACCGCCCTGCTGGTCGTAGCGGTCGACCGGGGCCCAGGCCCAGCCCGGCTGCCCGGCGAGCACGGTCAGCCGGTCCAGATCGGGGAAGAGCCGCAGATCGCCGTCCGGGCCGCCGCTGTAGCGGCTGGAGGTGGCCGAGTCGTCCACCAGGAAGGCGTCGAAGCACGGCGACATGCCGACCCCGCGCTCCACGGCCGAGGGGAGGCGGGCCGCGGGCACCGCCTTCACACGGGCGATGCCCGCGTTGTCGACCGAGGTCAGCGCCACCGCGCGCACCCCCTCGGCGGCGAGTCGCGCCGCCTCCTGCCGGGCCCGCTGTACCCGCTCCCGCACCTGCTCCGACCGCACTTGTTCAGTCCCTCCCGCCGCCCAGTGCCTTCACCGTGGCGACCGTGTCCGCCTCCGAGGCGCTCTTGTCCTCGCGGTAGCGCACTACCCGCGCGAACCTCAGTGTCACCCCCTCCGGGTAGCGCGACGATCTCTGCACCCCGTCGAAGGCGATCTCTACGACGAGTTCCGGCCGCACCCGCACGCCCCACGGCTCCTCGGCCACCGCCAGTTCCCTCAGCCGCTCGGTCTGCCAGGCGAGCAGCGCGTCGGTGAGCCCCTTGAAGGTCTTGCCCAGCATGGCGAACGAGCCGTCCGGGCGGCGGGCGCCGAGGTGCAGATTGGAGAGCGTGCCGGTGCGCCGGCCGTGGCCCCACTCGGCCGCGAGCACCACCAGGTCGAGGGTGTGCACCGGCTTGACCTTGAGCCAGGAGGCGCCCCTGCGGCCCGCGCTGTACGCCGAGTCCAGCGCCTTCACCACCACGCCCTCGTGGCCGCGCTCCAGCGTCAGGGCCGCGAACTCCCGTGCCGCGGCGCGCTGTTCGGGATCGTCCGGGTCCTCCACCGTCACCCGCCGCACCCGGCGCGGCCCGGGCGCCACCCGGACGAGCTCGGCGCTCCGCTCCCGTACGGAGAGGTCGAGCAGATCGCGGCCGTCCACCGAGAGCAGATCGAAAAAGACCGGAAACAGCGGCAACCTGTCCTGTGCGCCGGTCACATCCAGCCGTGAGCCGACCCGGCCCGCGATGTCCTGGAACTGCCGGGGCCGCCCCTCCTGGTCGAGCGCGATCACCTCGCCGTCGAGGATCGCCCGCTCCGCCGTCAACTCCCCGGCGGCGGCCACCACTTCGGGCAGCCGTCCGGTGATCTCGTCCAGCGTACGGGTGAAGACCCGCACCTCGTCGCCGTCGCGGTGCACCTGCACCCGGATGCCGTCCAGCTTCTCCTCCACCGCGCACGGGCCCAGCCGCTCCAGCGCCTCGTCCACGTCCTTGGCGGTCTGCGCCAGCATCGGCAGCACCGGCCGGCCCACGTCCAGCCGGAAGGCGGCCAGCGCCCCGGCGCCGCCGCCGAGGAGCGCCGCGGCCACCGTCCCCAGCGAACCGCCGAGCATCACCGCGCGCCGCACGTCCGCCGCCGGGGCGCCGGCCGCCTCGGCGAGCCCCTCCACGGCGGCCGCGTCGAGCGCGCCCTGCCGGACCTCACCGGTGATCAGGCCGAAGAGGAAACGCTGCTCCTCGTCGGTGGCGGCGGCCATCAGCTCACGGGCGAGCCGCTTGCGCTCGCTCCCGGCGCCCTTGCCCGAC
Organism: Streptomyces sp. NBC_00224; assembly: GCF_041435195.1. Classification (NCBI taxonomy): domain Bacteria; kingdom Bacillati; phylum Actinomycetota; class Actinomycetes; order Kitasatosporales; family Streptomycetaceae; genus Streptomyces; species Streptomyces sp. NBC_00224. The sequence continues at coordinate 2,180,779 of NZ_CP108106.1, read as the reverse complement.
AGGGCCGCGATCCGGTCGAGCGCCGCGTCCACCTCCTGGACCGTCAGGGCGGGGCTCGCGGCGGGCGGCGGGCGGTCCTTGAGCGTGCTCCAGCCGAGCCCCGTGCGGCGCTGCGGCAGCCGTCCGGCGAGATAGGTGACCACCAGCGGGGCCTCGTCCGGCGCGGTCTCGCGGAACAGCGCGGCGAGCAGGGCGGACTTCTCCGTACGGGAGGAGGTCGCCGTGATCTCCCGGGAGGTGGTGGCCACATCGGCGAGGAGCATGGCCCCATCGTCACCCGGCGCGTTCGCGTCCGCAGGCTCTGGGTGGCAGCATCGGCCCATGCTCACCAGGTCCGTCCGAACGACCGTCGCCGTCCTGCTCGCGTGCCTGGCGCTCCTGCTCACGGGGTGCGCGGGCGCGTCGAAGAAGGACGCGGAGCCGTCCGGGGCCACCGCCTCCAGCGCCGCCGCCACACCCGGCTGGGCCAAGGGCAGGGCCACCGTCCGCGCCTCCCAGCTGCCGCCCGAGGCGCGGCAGACATTGAAGCTGATCGACCAGGGCGGCCCGTTCCCGTACGCCAAGGACGGCACGGTCTTCGGGAACTTCGAGAAGGCCCTGCCGCAGCAGAAGCGCGGCTACTACCACGAGTACACGGTCAACACCCCGAAGTCGCGCGACCGGGGCGCCCGGCGCCTGGTCACCGGGCAGAGCGGCGAGATCTACTACACCGGCGACCACTACAAGACGTTCAAGGCGGTGCTGCGATGACGGCCGACCCGTTCGACGCCGTGAGGGCCACCGGCTGGCAGGTCGACGTGCTCGACCTCGCCGGGGTCACCGACAAGGCCGGTTTTATGGACCGCTGCGCCCGTGCGCTGCGCCTGCCGGAGTGGTTCGGGCGCAACTGGGACGCCCTCGCCGACTGCCTGGGCGACCCCGACTGGGGCCCGGCCGACCCCGGCCGGCTCCTGGTGGTGCGGCGCTGGCAGGGGTACGCGGCGGCGCGGCCCGACGAGTGGGAGACCGCGCGGGACGTGCTGGACGAGGCGGCGGTCAGCGGCGACGGCGGCACCCTCGCCGTGGTGCTCGCGCTCGGCGCCTTCGTGTGATCCCACCAGCGGGTCGTCCAAGCCCTGGATGATCGGCCCGGGCGGCGCAATCACCCGAACATGGGACAATGAAGTACGTGCGTTTAGCCCCGGCTGAAATGCCTGGGGTCACTCCGATCGACTGGGATGTTCTGCACGTGCGTTTCCTCAATGACATCAAGCCGCCGTACGACCTGACGTACGACGATGTGTTCATGGTCCCCAGCCGCTCCGCGGTGGGCTCCCGCCAGGGCGTCGACCTGGCCTCGCCCGACGGCTCCGGCACCACGATCCCGCTCGTCGTCGCCAACATGACGGCGATCGCGGGACGGCGGATGGCCGAGACCGTGGCGCGCCGCGGCGGTATCGTCGTCATCCCGCAGGACATTCCGATCGAGGTCGTCACCGACGTCATCACCTGGGTCAAGACGCGTCACCATGTGCTCGACACCCCGATCGTCCTCGCCCCCGGCCAGACCGTCGCCGACGCGCTCGCGCTGCTGCCCAAGCGCGCCCACAACGCCGGTGTCGTCGTCGACGCCGAGGGGCGCCCGGTCGGCGTCGTCACCGACGAGGACCTGACCGGCGTCGACCGCTTCACGCAGCTCTCCGAGGTCATGTCCAAGGACCTGCTGCTGCTCGACGCGGACATCGACCCGGGCGAGGCGTTCACCAAGCTCGACAACGCCAACCGCCGCTACGCCCCGGCCGTGGACAAGGACGGCCGCCTGGCCGGCATCCTGACCCGCAAGGGCGCCCTGCGCGCGACCCTGTACACCCCGGCGACCGACGCCGGCGGCAAGCTGCGCATCGCCGCCGCCGTCGGCATCAACGGCGACGTGGCGGGCAAGGCCAAGCAGCTCCTCGACGCCGGTGCGGACACGATCGTCGTGGACACCGCGCACGGCCACCAGGAGTCGATGATCGCCGCGATCAAGGCCGTCCGCGGCCTCGACCCGAAGGTCCCGATCGTCGCGGGCAACATCGTCGCCGCCGAGGGCGTGCGCGACCTCATCGAGGCCGGCGCCGACATCATCAAGGTCGGTGTGGGCCCCGGCGCCATGTGCACCACCCGGATGATGACGGGCGTGGGCCGCCCGCAGTTCTCCGCCGTCCTGGAGTGCGCCGCCGAGGCGAAGAAGTTCGGCAAGCACGTGTGGGCCGACGGTGGTGTGCGCCACCCGCGCGACGTCGCCATGGCGCTCGCCGCCGGTGCCTCCAACGTCATGATCGGCTCCTGGTTCGCCGGTACGTACGAGTCCCCGGGCGACCTCCAGCAGACCGCCGACGGGCGTCTGTACAAGGAGTCGTTCGGCATGGCCTCGGCCCGCGCCGTCCGCAACCGCACGAGCGACGAGTCCGCGTACGACCGGGCCCGCAAGGCGCTGTTCGAGGAGGGCATCTCCACGTCGCGGATGTTCCTCGACCCGACCCGGCCGGGCGTGGAGGACCTGATCGACTCGATCATCGCGGGCGTCCGCTCCTCCTGCACCTACGCGGGTGCGAGCTCGCTGGCCGAGTTCGAGGAGAAGGCGGTCGTGGGGATCCAGTCCGCCGCCGGTTACGCCGAGGGCAAGCCGCTGCACGCCAGCTGGAGCTAGCGCTCCTGGGGCAGTGTTTCGTCTGCGGGCCGGTTGTGGCTGGTCGCGCCCACGCGGCGGAGCCGCACGATGTCACAGCCCCGCGCCCCCAAGAAGGGTCGCCCCCCGCGCCACGCGCGGGGGGCGACCCTTCTTATATGTGGGGCCTCAGGGTTTCTGCCACCGCCCCCGCGATCTTCTCGTGGCCTCCGTCGTTCGGGTGCAGGCCGTCTGCCAGGTCGGCCTCGGTCAGCAGGTTCCGGCCAGGAAGCACGTGAAGGTGGCTGTCGCCGTCTGTGGCGCGGTCCTGGGCCGCCGCCTCCATCGCGGCGCGCAGGGCGCTCAGGGTGGCGCCCAGGGCGTTCGGTGTCCGTTCGGCGGCCGGACGCAGTAGCGGGGAGAGCAGTAGGAGCGGGGTGTGCGGGTGGCCCCGGCGCACCAGGGTGAGGAACGCGCGCGTCGTCTCGTACAGCAGCGGCGCCGAACTCGGCACGCCCGACCAGCAGTTGGTGCCGAACGCCAGGGTCAGGACGTCGGCGGGCAGGGACGCGAGCTGTTCGGCGGTGGCGAGTTCGCCGCGCGCGGCACCCGCGTAACCAAGGTTGACGGTGTCCAGGCCGAGCGTGCGCCCGGCCGCGGCGGGCCAGGCGTGGGCGGGGCGCGTCGACCACCAGCCCTCGGTGATCGAGTCGCCGTGTACCAGCCAGCGCGGCCCGCGCGGCGCGGGCGCGAGCGTGCCGCCGACCCCGCGCACGGCGAGGATCCGGGGCGAGCGGTCCTGCGGCGGATGGACCGTGAACGGGCCGCCGCCGGGCGGGAGTCGGAGTACGGCCACCGCCTCCTCGGCCGGTGCCACGGCCGTCTCGTGGACGCGGCGGCCGTCCGCCCAGAGTGCGAAGGTGTGGGCGAGCGCGCGCATCCTCTCGGTGGGCGCGGGCACCTCGGCGCGGTAGCGGATCTCCACGGCCGACGCGCCGTCAGCAGCGAATTCGAGCCGCACCCCGATCGGCAGCCCGGCTCGTTCCGCCGTGTCCCAGGGCAGCCGGGCCAGGTCGTCGGGGTCGGCGCGCACCGGCCGGCCCCTCGCGTCCCGCCATGCCACTCCGCGCAGAAACGGATCCGGGTCCAGCCAGGTCATCGGTGCCTCCGATCGCGGGGTGCCCGAGCGGGCCGGGAGGGGTGTCGGGGACCTCACTCCTACCCCGCCGCGCAGGGGCCGCGCGCACCGTTCACGCACGGATCGAACGCTGATGCGCAACAAACACCCATCCGTCGCCCTTGTGCGCAATGATCATTCGCCGATGCGCAAGGTTGCTGCATTACGAGCGGGAAGCGGAACCCTTTACTCTTCTCGCGATACGTGGAGTGGCGGCGACCGCCTGCTCGGCGGTACCGGCCACGGTGTGCTCAGTCATGCCCGGATTTCCCCTTCGTGCGGGAAGGGCCGGACCGTCGCGGTCGTCGGCTTCCGAAGGCAGCGACAAGGAGCCCACTGAAGTGTTGGACCACGGCACAGCGCCCCCCACCGCAGCAGCACCGGTCGACGGGGGTCGGCGGCCCGGCAACCCGCTGTTGCGCCGCAAGCCGGTAGAACTGCTGGTCGCCGAGGGTGGCAAGGGCGAGGGCGGCACTCTGCGCCGCACCCTCGGCATGTGGCAGCTGACGATGATCAGCATCGGCGCCACGCTCGGCACCGGGATCTTCGTCGTCCTGGGCGAGGCCGTTCCCGAGGCCGGACCGGCGGTCACCCTGTCGTTCGTCCTCGCCGGACTCACCGCGCTGTTCTCCGCGCTCTCCTACGCCGAGTTGGCGGGCTCCATCCCCGTCGCGGGCTCCTCGTACTCGTACGCGTACGCAACGCTGGGCGAACTCGTCGCCTGGATCTGCGGCTGGTGTCTGATCCTGGAGTACGGCGTCTCGGTCGCGGCCGTGGCCGTGGGCTGGGGCCAGTACCTCAACGAGCTCCTGGACGGGACCATCGGCGTCACCATCCCGGACGCGCTCTCCGCGCCGCCCGGCGACGGCGGGATATTCAACCTGCCCGCGCTGATCGTCGTGCTGCTCGCGATGGTGTTCCTGCTCGGCGGCGCCCGCGAGTCGGCCCGCGCGAACACCATCATGGTCGCGGTGAAGATCGTCACCCTGGTGCTCTTCTGCTCGATCGGCATCATGGGCTTCAAGTCCGGCAACTACTCCGACTTCATGCCGCTGGGCATGGCCGGTGTCAGCGCCGCGGGCTCCTCGCTCTTCTTCTCCTACATCGGCTTCGACGCCGCCTCCACCGCCGGTGAGGAGGCCAAGAACCCGCAGCGCGACCTGCCGCGCGCGATCATGCTCTCGCTGATCATCGTCACCGCGCTGTACGTCCTGGTCGCCGCCGTCGCCGTGGGCGCCCGCAAGTGGAGCACCTTCGAGGGCAGCGAGGCGACCCTCGCCGCGATCATGAACGACGTCAGCGGCCAGACCTTCTGGGGCACGCTGCTCGCCGCCGGTGCCGTCATCTCCATCGCCAGCGTGGTGCTGACCGTGCTGTACGGCCAGACCCGCATCCTGTTCTCGATGTCCCGCGACGGCCTGGTCCCCAAGGTCTTCGGCAAGGTCAACCCGAAGACCGGCACCCCCCGCGCCAACACGGTCATCGTGTCGCTCTTCTGCGGTGTGCTCGCCGCGGCCATCCCGCTCGGCGACCTCGTCGACGCCACCAGCATCGGCACGCTCTTCGCCTTCGCGCTGGTCAACGTGGCCGTCATCGTCCTGCGCAAGACCCGCCCGGACATGCCGCGCAGCTTCCGCGCCCCGCTCGGCTGGGTCTGCCCGATCCTCGGCTTCTTCTTCTGCATCTACATGATGAAGGGCCTCGGTACGTCCACCTGGACCGTGTTCGGAGTCTGGATGGCCGTCGGTCTCGTGATCTACTTCGGATACGGCATCCGCCGCTCCCGACTGGCCACGGCCACGGAGACCGCATCCGCAGAGAAGTGATCCACCCGCAGTGCGACTCAATGACCTCGACGAGCGCATCGTCCACGCGCTCGCTGAAGACGCCCGCCGCTCCTACGCCGACATCGGCTCGCTGATCGGCTTGTCCGCGCCCGCCGTGAAGCGGCGCGTGGACCGGCTGCGCGCCGAGGGGGCCATCACCGGATTCACCGTCCGGGTGGACCCCGCGGCGCTCGGCTGGGAGACCGAGGGCTTCATCGAGATCTACTGCCGCCGCAACACCTCGCCCGACGCCATCAGGCGCGGCCTGGAGCGGTACCCCGAGGTCGCGTCCGCCTCCACCGTCACCGGTGAGGCGGACGCGATCGTCCAGGTCTTCGCCTCGGACATGCGCCACTTCGAGCGGGTCCTCGAACGGATCGCGGGCGAGCCGTACGTGGAGCGGACGAAGTCCGTCCTGGTGCTCTCTCCGCTGCTCAGGCGGTTCTCGTCGGGCTCGCCCGCCTGACCGGATCCGCCGGACAGGTCCTAGTTGTACGGGACCTGCCACGGCAGCACGTGGAAGTCGCCCGTGCCCGCCTTGACCTTCTCGAAGGGGGCGGCGCTCATGCACTTCGGCAGCTTCTTGGTCGCCTCGTCCTCCGAGCCGATCCAGCTGTAGCCGAGCCGGTCGTGTGTGCCCTGGTCGTTGACCGAGACACCGACGCGCTTGCCCTTGAACGGGGTGTCGCTCTCGGTGACGATCCCCGTCACCACCGCGACCTTGCCGCCGGTGATCAGGCAGTCGACCTTCGCCTTGGCCGTACCGGTCCGGCCGTCCGGGAAGACGTGCCGGAAGCTGAAGGTGCCGAACGCCTTCTCCGGGTCCTTGTTGTCCTTCGCCGCCAGATGCGCGTCGAAGGAGAAGGTGATGTCGTCACCGGCCGGGCGGTAGAGCTTGGCCGTGCCCGTCAGGGCGGCCGCCTCGCGCGGCGCGTCCGGCCCGGCCCCGTTGTCGGAGGCGACCGCCGACCCGGCGGCGCCCGCGCCGATCAGCAGGGCCGCGGCCAGCGCCAGGGTGCGGGTACGGGGGCGGGAGAGGGCGGGACGGTTCATTGCGGGTCCTCCGAAGCGGTCGTGCTGCGCGGCGCCCGGTTCCTCCGGGCACACTCAGCTTCCCGCCGCTGCCGGGCCCGCCGCATCGCACCCGAGGAGGGACCGCCTCCGCCGTACGGCGGGGGAGCGGGCCCTCGGGTACACCCCGAGGCGTAAGGGCCACGTCAACGCCACGCAACGAATCACCGTCGAGGGCCCCCGACGCGCAATGAATCATCCTCCGGCGCGCAACGGTCGCGCCTTGTCCGGGCCGAAGGCCGGAACGTACCGTCATATGCGACCCCCTCACCCCCTCACGCCCCCGAGGTCTGCCATGCCGCCGCTGCGCACCGCCCTGCTTCAGAGCTCCGGCCGTCCGGGTGACGTCGCCGCGAACCTGAAGGTGCTGGACGAGGCGGCGGGCCGGGCCGCGGCGACCGGGGCCGGGCTCCTCGTCTGCCCCGAGATGTTCCTCACCGGCTACGCCATCGGGGACGACGTGCCCAAGCTCGCCGAGGCCGCCGACGGTCCCGGGGCGCAGGCCGTCGCCGAGATCGCGGTGCGGCACGGGCTCGCGGTCCTCTACGGCTACCCGGAGCGGGACGGCGAGACCGTCTACAACTCGGCGCAGCTCATCGACGCCGGCGGGCAGCGCCTGGCGAACTACCGCAAGACCCACCTCTTCGGCTGCTTCGAGCAGGAGTGGTTCACCCCCGGCGACCAGCAGGTCGTCCAGGCCGAGCTGCACGGGCTGCGGCTGGGGATGATGATCTGCTACGACGTGGAGTTCCCCGAGAACGTCCGGGCGCACGCGCTGGCCGGCACCGACCTCCTCCTGGTGCCCACCGCGCAGATGCACCCCTTCCAGTTCGTCGCCGAGTCCGTGGTGCCGGTGCGCGCCTTCGAGAACCAGATGTACATCGCGTACGTCAACCGGACCGGCCCCGAGGGCGAGTTCGAGTTCGTCGGGCTGAGCTGCCTGGCCGGGCCCGACGGCACCGCCCGGGCCCGCGCGGGCCGCGAGGCCGAGCTGGTCGTCGGTGACGCCGACCCCGAGTTCCTGGCCGCCTCGCGCGCGAACAACCCGTATCTGCGGGACCGCCGCCCCGGCCTCTACACCTCCCTCGTCTGACCCGGACCCTTCCGGCCGCCCCCACCCCCCTCGTACCGCTCGTACCGCGCAAGGAGTCCGTACCCCATGACGTCCACGGTGCCCACCGCTGTCCCGCACACCGACGGCCAGCCGCCGATCACCATGTTCGGTCCGGACTTCCCCTACGCGTACGACGACTTCCTGGCCCACCCGGCCGGGCTCGGTCAGATACCCGCGACCGAGCACGGCACCGAGGTCGCCGTCATCGGCGGCGGTCTGTCCGGCATCATCTCCGCGTACGAGCTGATGAAGATGGGCCTCAAGCCCGTCGTGTACGAGGCCGACCAGATCGGCGGGCGGCTGCGCACCGTCGAGTTCGACGGGCCCGGCACGGACGGTCTGACCGCCGAGATGGGCGCGATGCGCTTCCCGCCCTCCTCGACGGCGCTCCAGCACTACATCGACCTCGTCGGCCTGGTCACCGAGCCGTTCCCGAACCCGCTCGCCGAGTCCACCCCCTCGACGGTCGTCGACCTCAAGGGCGAGACGCACTACGCCGAGACCATCGCCGACCTGCCGCAGGTCTACCGCGACGTGTCCGCCGCTTGGAACGCCTGTCTGGACGAGGGCGCCGACTTCTCCGACATGAACACGGCGATGCGCGAGCGGGACGTCCCGCGCATCCGCGAGATCTGGGCCAAGCTCGTCGAGAAGCTCGACGACGAGACCTTCTACGGGTTCCTCTGCAAGTCGGAGGCCTTCAAGTCCTTCCGCCACCGCGAGATCTTCGGCCAGGTCGGCTTCGGCACCGGCGGCTGGGACACCGACTTCCCCAACTCCATCCTGGAGATCCTGCGCGTCGTCTACACCGAGGCGGACGACCACCACCGCGGCATCGTCGGCGGCTCCCAGCAGCTGCCGCTGCGGCTGTGGGAGCGCGAGCCGGAGAAGATCGTGCACTGGGCGCAGGGCACCTCGCTCTCCTCGCTGCACGAGGGCGCGCCGCGCCCGGCGGTGACCCGTCTGACCCGCACCGCGGGCAACCGGATCACCGTGACCGACGCGTCCGGCGACATCCGCACCTACCGCGCGGCGATCTTCACCGCGCAGTCCTGGATGCTGCTCTCCAAGATCGCGTGCGACGACTCGCTCTTCCCGATCGACCACTGGACGGCGATGGAGCGCACCCACTACATGGAGAGCTCCAAGCTCTTCGTGCCGGTGGACCGGCCGTTCTGGCTGGACAAGGACGAGGAGACCGGCCGGGACGTCATGTCGATGACGCTCACCGACCGGATGACCCGAGGCACCTACCTCCTGGACAACGGGCCGGACCAGCCCGCCGTCATCTGCCTCTCCTACACCTGGTGCGACGACAGCCTGAAGTGGCTGCCGCTGTCGGCGAACGAGCGCATGGAGGTCATGCTCAAGTCGCTCGGCGAGATCTACCCGAAGGTCGACATCCGGGGGCACATCATCGGCAACCCGGTGACCGTGTCGTGGGAGAACGAGCCCTACTTCATGGGCGCCTTCAAGGCGAACCTGCCGGGCCACTACCGCTACCAGCGCCGTCTGTTCACGCACTTCATGCAGGACTCGCTGCCCGAGGACAAGCGGGGCATCTTCCTCGCGGGCGACGACATCTCCTGGACGGCGGGCTGGGCCGAGGGCGCGGTGCAGACCGCCCTGAACGCCGTGTGGGGCGTCATGCACCACCTGGGCGGCGCGACGGACGGCACCAACCCGGGCCCGGGCGACCTGTACGACGAGATCGCGCCGGTCGAGCTGCCGGAGGACTGACGGCAGTTGACTGACGCCTGTTGACGGCGAGGGGCTCGGGGGCTTTTGCCCCCGGGCCCCTTTCCGGTTACAGCCCCGCCGCGCGCGCCAGCCCGTACACCTCCGCCGCCACGTCCGTCAGCTCCTCCGCGTCGCGCGTGGCGCCCTGGAGGTCGAGCAGGAACTCGCCTATGCCCTCGTGGGCATGGGCCACCAGGTCCTCGACTATCTGCGCGGCGCTCCCGGCGAACGGCGGGCGCCCGTCGCCCTCGTACGGCTTCGGGGTGTACCGCGCGTTCACGCGGACGCACACCTCTATCGCGCGCTCCCGGCCGCGCTCGGCGGCGAGCTCCCGCAGCCCCGTCCACGCCGTGGCGAGCTGGTCCGCGCCCTGGGCAACCGGCATCCAGCCGTCCGCCCGGTCCACCACACGGCGGACCGCCCTCGGGCCCGCCGCCGCGAGGTACACCGGGATCGGCCGGGCCGGTTTGGGGCCGACCTCGGAGGGGGCGATGGTGGTCAACTCGCCCTCGTACGCGACCGGGTCCGGGCCCCAGACCGCCGCGAACACGTCCAGCGTCTCGTCGAGCAGCTCGCCGCGCTTCTCGAACGGTGCCACGGCCGCCGCCGCGTACTCGTCGAGGGACCAGCCCGTGCCGATCCCCGCGAGCACCCGGCCGCCGCTCGCCGCGTCCAGCGAGGCGAGCGAGCGGGCCAGCTGGAACGGCACGTGCAACGGCGCCACGAGCACGCTCGTGCCCAGGCGCGCCCGCTCGGTGGCCGCCGCCGCGAGGGTGAGCGAGACCAGCGGGTCGGCCACCGACCGGTAGGAGTCCGGCCAGGGCAGGTCCGGTATTCCGTACAGCCCCTGGGTCGTGGGCGTGGGGAAGATCACCCGCTCGAACACCCACAGGCTCTCGTAGCCCAACTCCTCGGCGGCGCGCGCGACCGCGGGGATGTCCCGCCCGATGTCGTACTGCTTCATCTGCGGAAGGCCGAGTCCGAGCCGGATTGCCATGAGTGAACTCCTCGTGCCGAAGAAGGGCCTGCGTAAGGCGTCAGCAGGCACCGCCCCACCAGGCCGACACCCGCGTCCATCCGCTCCCTGAACTCCCGGGACAGGTCGGGAAGTTCCCGCAGCCTCCACAGCAACCGGGCCGACGACCAGGCCGCGTCGCGCGCCCGCTCCAGGCTCCACGACGCCAGCAGGTGCGTGAGCGGGTCCGCGACCTCCAGTAGATCGGGCCCGGGCATCAGCTCCTCGCGCACCCGCTCCTCCAGCGCCACCAGGGTGTCGCCGACCCGTTCGAAGTCCCGCTCAAGGCCCTCCGGTTCGCACTCCAGGGCGCGGCAGCTGTCGACGACGGCGAGCGCCAGGTCGTGCCCGATGTGGGCGTTGATACCGCAGAGCGCGAACTGGAGGGGGCGTACGCCCGGGTGGCGCCGGTACTGGAAGAGCGGCCGCCAGCAGGCGGGCGGCCGCAGCCCTGCCGCCACCGCGTCGACCGCCCGCAGATACCGCCCGGCGAACAGCACGTCCAGCGTCGCCGCTGCCCGGGAGTCGTCGAACGCGCCCCGGGTGAGGGACCGGCCGATCTCCTCGGTGACCGCCAGATAGACCCGGTTGAAGACGGCCAGACCGTCCTTGGGCGGCAGGCTCGTGCGCAGCGCCCGCATCCGCGCCGCTACGGTGTCCACCGACGCTCCGGAGAGCCCCGTGCCACCTGTCCGCTGTTCGATCAGCACCATGAGGGCAGCGTCCCAGCACCGCGCTTTGTGGGACGCCGCCGGGCCCGGGGCTTCCCCGGAACGGGTGAAAACGCGGCCATCGGGGCCTTGGGGGAGGGGAGTTCACGGTGCCGGGAACACCGCCGTCACGCGCGCGTAGGCGCCGGGACGACAGAGCCGCGCGCCGCTCGGCCGTGCGGCGCGCCGCCATGGTGGGGCTGGCCTGCGCGGTCGTGGCCGCCGGCGCGGTCTCGGGTGCCGTGGCGGCCCTCGGGGGCGGGGGCGACGAGGTGGCCCGGCCCACGGTGACCGCCTCGCCCGCCACGGTGTCCCTGCCCGCCGTGCCCACGTCGGCATCCGCGGCACCGTCCCGTACGCCCGAGACCCGGCGCCCGGCCCGGCCGTCCCTCGCCCCGAAGCCCTCGGCCACCCCGTCGCCGTCGCGGGCGGCGGTCTCCGCCGCGCTCTATCGCTCGCCCGACTCGCAGGTCCTGGACTGGGTGCGGGCCCACCCCGACGACCCCCGCCGGTCGCTGATCGAGCGGCGGATCGCGGATCAGCCGGCGGCGGTCTGGTTCGCCGAGTACGACCCCGGCGCGATCACCCGCGAGGTGCGGGCGGTGACCTCGGCGGCGGCCGTACAGGGCCGGGTGCCGGTGCTCGTCCCCTACGCGATTCCCGGCCGGGACTGCGGCGGCGCCTCGCAGGGCGGTGCGCCGAGCCCGCAGGCGTACGACACCTGGATCGGGAACTTCGCGGCGGGGCTCGGGCGTTCACCGGTCATCGTGGTCCTGGAGCCGGACGCGATCGCCCAGTCGGACTGCCTCTCCGAGGGCGAGCGCGCCGCCCGGTTCGCCTCGCTGGCCAGGGCGGGGCGGGCGATCCACGCCGCCGACCCCCGGGCCAGGGTGTACTTCGACGCGGGCCACTCCGGATGGCGCGACGCCGGGGAGATGGCCGGCCTGCTGCGCGCGGCGGGTGCGGCCACCAGCGGAGACGGCATCTTCACCAACGTCTCCAACTTCCACCGCACCTCGGACGAAGTGGTGTACGCGCGGCAGGTGCTCAAGGCGCTGGGCGGTCCCGCGCGGCTGGGCGCGGTGATCGACACCAGCCGCAACGGCAGGGGCGCGCCGCCCGACGGTCAGTGGTGCGACCCGGCCGGGCGGGCGCTGGGGCGCGCCCCGACCACGCACACGGGCGAGGCGCGCATCGACGCCTATCTGTGGGTGAAGCTGCCCGGCGAGTCCGACGGCTGCCGGGGCACGGCGGGCAGTTTCACCCCCGACTACGCCTACGACCTGGCGCGCTGAGTCCCCGCGGCCGCGCCGCCCTCGTCGCCGCTGTCGTCGTACGACGACGTGCCCTCGTCGAGCAGCGGCTCCTGCTCCTTGAGATGGGCCGGGGCCAGGGCGCGCAGCACGTGGTAGCCGGTGATGACCACGATGGTGCCGAGGGCGATCCCGCTGAGGCGGAAGTCGTCGGTGAACTTCAGGGTGACGCCGCCGATGCCGATGATGATGCCCGCGGCCGCCGGGACCAGGTTCAGCGGATTGCGCAGATCCACCTTGGCGTTGATCCAGATCTGGGCGCCCAGGAGGCCGATCATGCCGTACAGGATGACGGTGATGCCGCCGAGGACGCCGCCGGGGATGGCCGCGACGATCGCGCCGAACTTGGGGCAGAGGCCGAAGAGCAGCGCGAAGCCGGCAGCGGCCCAGTAGGCGGCGGTCGAGTAGACGCGGGTGGCGGCCATGACGCCGATGTTCTCGGAGTACGTGGTGTTGGGCGGGCCGCCGACGGCGGTGGAGAGCATCGAGGCGGCGCCGTCCGCGGCGATCGCGGTGCCCAGCTTGTCGTCGAGGTCGTCGCCGGTCATCTCGCCGACGGCCTTGACGTGTCCGGCGTTCTCGGCGATCAGCGCGATCACCACGGGGAGGGCGACCAGGATGGCGGACCACTCGAAGTGCGGGGCGTGGAAGGAGGGCAGGCCGATCCAGTCGGCCCGGCCGACGCCGGAGAGGTCGAGCCGCCAGTGGTCGGTGGCCTCGCCCGCACCCGGAACGGAGTGGATCTTGCCGAAGACGCGGTCGAAGAGCCAGGAGATGCCGTAGCCGAAGAGCAGGCCGAGGAAGATCGCGACCCGGGACCAGAAGCCGCGCAGACAGACCACGGCAAGCCCGGTGAACAGCATCACCAGGAGCGCGGTCCACTGGTCCTGCGGCCAGTAGGTGGAGGCGGAGACGGGTGCCAGGCTGAATCCGATTAGGAGCACGACCGAACCGGTCACGACGGGCGGCATCGCGGCATGGATGACCCGCGCACCGAACCGCTGCACCGCCAGGCCCGCCGCGAACAGCACGATGCCGACGACGAAGACCGCGCCGGTGACGGTGGCGCTGGTGCCGCCGGTGGCCCGGATCGCGGCCGCGACGCCGACGAAGGAGAGGGAGCAGCCCAGATAGCTGGGCACCCGGCCCTTGGTGGCGAGCAGGAAGATGACCGTGGCGACGCCGGACATCATGATCGCGAGGTTGGGGTCGAGGCCCATGAGGACCGGCGCCACGAAGGACGCGCCGAACATGGCCACCACGTGCTGGGCGCCGAGGCCGATGGTCCGGGGCCAGGAGAGCCGCTCGTCGGGACGTACGACGGCGCCGGGGGCGGGGGTCCGCCCGTCACCGTGCAGGGTCCAGCGCACGCCGAGGCCCATGAGTTCGCTCCAGTTCGTTCCGTGCTGAGAAGAATCAGCGCAATGGTAGTGGGCCCCGTGATCTCGGGTCCCATCCGTGAATCCTGCGCGAGGCATTGTCACCCGGAACTGCTGGGCCTACGCTCCAACCGCCTTATCCGTGAACAGAGTTCAGATATGTGAAATCCGTGAAACCCTGACGGAGGGGATGCCCTGATGGACGGCGGAAGATCTCGCAGCGGGCTCGTGGCCCTGCTGGCCACGGCCGCGGTGCTCGCGTCGGCGCTCGTACCGGCCGCCTCGCACGCCTCGGAGGCCGCCGCCTCGAAGCCCGCCGCGCCGAAGGCCCCGCACACCGTGGTCGTCGACGGCGCGCGCATGAGGGACGCGCGGCTGCGGCTCGACGCCGGCGACCCGGCGCTGCGCACCGCCGTGGGGAAGCTGACTGCGGCCGCCGACGGCCGACTCGGGCAGGGGCCCTGGACGGTCGTGGACAAGCCGAAGCCCGCGCCGGGCGGCGACCCCCACGACTACCTCAGCCAGGCCCCGTACTGGTGGCCCTCGAAGCCGAGGACCGCCGACAACCCCTGGGGCTGCCCGTACGTGCAGAAGGACGGGCAGCGCAACCCCGAGGTCGACACCGGCACCGACCGGCCCGACCTCGGCAAGGTCGTGGGCTCCGTGACCACGCTCAGCCTCGCCTGGTACTACACCGGCAGGGCGCGGTACGCCGAGCAGGCCTCGACCGTCCTGCGCACCTGGTTCCTGGACCCGGCGACCCGGATGAATCCCAACCTGGACCACGGGCAGTTCATCCCCTGCAAGTACGACGGCCGGGCCATCGGCATCATCGACTTCTCGCAGCAGTACACCAGCGTCCTCGACGCGGTCGCCGTCCTCGATCTGGGCGCGCCCGGCTGGCGGGCGGACGACCGCGCGCGAATGCTCGACTGGAACAAGAAGTTCCTGAACTGGCTGGTGACTTCGCCCTTCGGCAAGGAGGAGTCGGCCGCCAAGAACAACCACGGCACCTTCCAGGACATGCAGATCGCCGCGCTCGCGCTGGCCACCGGGGACAAGGACCTGGCGCGCAGGACGGTCCGGGGCGCCGAGAAGCTGAGGGTCGATCCGCAGATCGCCGCCGACGGCAGCCAGCCCCAGGAGCTCGCCCGCACCCGCAGCTGGCACTACTCGACCTTCGACCTGGTGGCGTACACCCGGCTCGCGGCGATCGGCAGGCAGGTCGGGGTGGACCTGTGGGGCTACCGGGGGCCGCAGGGGCAGAGCCTGTTCAGGGCCGTCGACTATCTGCTGCCCGCGGCGACCGGCGCGGCCGCCTGGCCCCACCCGGAGCTGGAGTTCTACCGGTACGCGGCGAGCGACGTGGTGCACGCGGCGGCCGACGCGGGCGACAAGAAGGCCCGCGCGGCCGAGCCGTTGCTCCAGGCGCCGCCCGGCGGTGACCTCTGGGTGCTGCGGCCCGCCGCCGAACAGCTGGACTCGATCGCCGGCTGAGGCCGAAGGAGCGCCCCGGCTGAACCGCCCCCCATACGGTTCAGCCGTCGGCTACTTGGCGGCGTCGGTGGACCGCACCGGCGCCGCCTCCGCCACGCGGCCGCCGGACCTGGCGCGCACTCCCGTACGCAGCACCTCCGCCCCCGCAACCAGCCCCAGCGCCAACAGCGTGACCAGGCCGAACGACACCACCAGCGAGGTCAGATCGGCGATGCCGCCGATGGCGGAGGGAGCGATGAGGCCCGAGGTGTACGTGATGGTGGCGACGCCCGCGATGGCCTGACTCGGGTTCGGGCCGCTGCGGCCCGCCGCGGCGAAGGCCAGTGGCACTACGACCGCGACCCCGAGGCCGATCAGCGCGAACCCGCCCATCGCCACGGCCGGTCCGGGCGCCAGGACCACCGCGAGCCCGCCCGCGGTCGCCAGCACGCCCCCGCAGCGGACCGTCCGTACCGCGCCGAACCGGTCCACGACCTTGTCGCCCGCGATCCGCACCACCGCCATGGTCAGCGTGAACGCGGTGGTCGAGGCGGCGGCGAGGCCGGCCGAGGCGTCCATGGTGTCCCGCAGGTACACCGCCGACCAGTCGAGGCTCGCCCCCTCGGCGAACACCGCGCAGAAGGCGACGAGCCCGATGGCCAGCGCGGTCCTGGGCGGCCGGGCGAAGCGCGGCGGCGGGGCCTCGTCGGGCGCGCTGCGCAGGTCGAGCACGCCGCCGCAGACGAGCGCGCCGAGCACGGTGAGGACGGCCGCCGCGACCAGGTGGTGCACGCGCGCGTCGACGCCGAGGTGCGCGGCCAGCGTGCCGGTGGTCGAGCCGATCAGGGCGCCCGCGCTCCACATGCCGTGCAGCCCGGACATGATGGACCGGCCGAGCCGGTCCTCGGTCTGCACGCCCAGCGCGTTCATGGCCACGTCGGACATGCCCGCCGTCGCCCCGAACACGAAGAGCGCCGCGCAGAGCGTGTAGAGGTTCGGCGCGAGCGCCGGGAGCGCGAGGGCGAGGGTCCACAGGGCGAGCAGCCCGCGCAGCGCACGGCGCGCCCCGAAGCGGTGGGTGATCGCGCCGGAGAGCGGCATCAGCAGCGACGAGCCGATGGCGGGAAACGCGAGCGCCAGGCCGAGCTGACCGGTGGAGACCCCGGTGTGGTCCTGGATCCACGGGACCCGGGTCGCGAAGTTGCCGGTGACCGTGCCGTGGACGCAGAACACCGCGGCGATCGCGATCCTGGCCCGCCTCAACTGCCGTATGCCGTCGCCCGCTTCGGTCGCCATCAGCGCGGTCCTCCCCTGGATGCCGGTGCGCGATAAACTATCAGGAACCCTGCCTGATAAATACTCCGCCGTCCATCGGATTCCGGTCGTCTGGAAGGATTCCCGGCATGCCCGCATCACCCAGCACCGCCCGGGTCATCAACGACCGCCTCGCCCTGCGCCTGCTCCAGGACGAGGGGCCGTTGACGGCTGGTCAGCTCAAGAAGCTCACGGGCCTGTCCCGCCCCTCCGTCGCCGACCTGGTCGAACGGCTCCAGGGCTCGGGGCTCGTCGAGGTTGTGGGGGAGTCGGGCGCCGAGCGGCGCGGACCCAACGCCCGGCTGTACGGCATCGTCGCCGACCGGGCCCACCTCGCAGCCCTCGATGTGCGCACCGACGGCGTCACCGTGCTCGTGGCCGATCTGCTCGGAGCGCCCCTCGCGGAGGCCGCCCTCCCGATCGGGGCCGAGGCCGGGACCGAGCCCGCCGTGGAGCAGACGGTGGCGCTCCTGGAGCGGACCGCGAAGGAGGCGGGCGCCGAGCGGCTGCACAGCATCGGCATCGGGGCGCCCGGCCTGATCGACCCGGCGACGGGCGAGCTGCGTGACAGCACGGGCCTGCCCGCCTGGCACCGGGAGCTGGTCCCCGCCCTGCACGGGCGGCTGTCGGCCGCGGTCCTCGTGGAGAACGAGGTGAACCTGGCGGCGATGGCCGAGCACCGGCTCGGCGCCGCGCGCGGCCAGGACGACTTCGTACTGTTCTGGCTGGGCCAGGGCGTGGGCGCGGCGGTCTTCCTCGACGGCAAGCTGCGCCGGGGAGCCTCCGGCGGCGCGGGCGAGATCGGCTTCCTGCCCGTTCCGGGCACCGGCGCGCTGCCGTCCGCGACCGGCTGCGACGGCGGATTCCATGCGCTCGCGGGCGCCGACGCGGTGGTGCGGCTCGCCGCCGGGCACGGGCTGACGGGCAGCGCCGAGACCCTGGTGCGCGAGGCGACCGGCCCCTTCCTCGACGCGCTGGCCGAGCGGATCGCCATCGGCGCCGCGGCCGTGGTCTCCGTACTGGACCCGGGCCTCATCGTGCTCGGCGGCGAACTCGGCCACGCGGGCGGCGCGTTGCTCTCCGCCCGGGTGCGGAGCCGGCTCGCCGAGCTCACCCCGCTGGGCGCCGAGGTCCGGCCCAGCGAACTCGGGGACCGGGCGGTGCTGCGCGGCGCCCTGCTCGCGGCGCGGGGCGCGGCGCAGGACGAACTGTTCGCGCCGCCCGCACCCTGAGAGCCTGTCTTTGAACCCCGCCTGCGCCCCGACGCCCGGCACGCACGCTCGGCGCTGACGCACCGCACCCCGGCCGGGGAGATCCGGCCGGGGTGCGGGCGCTTCACCGTGGGTGCCCGGCGGCCGCGGCAAGGGCCCGAGTCGCGGCCGCCGGGCGTTGGGGGGCGGGGGATCAGCAGGCCCCGAGGTCCTGCCAGACTCCCCAGTCGCCGGTGGTTCCGGGCTCCTCGCCCTTCGTCCACCACTTCGACTTCCAGTTGTGGGACTTGTACGAGACGGTCGTGGAGCCACCGTACTCGGCCGTGGCCGTCCAGGCGGGCGCGGTGCATGAGCCGCCGCCCGTGGAGCCACCGGTGGACCCGCCGGTCGAACCACCCGTCGTACCGCCGGACGGCGAGGGCGACGGGGACGGTGTGCCGGTCTCCGGTTCGGTGACCGTCGCGCCCCGGGTGAGGTCCCCGGCCAGCGCGTAGCCGCGGCCGCCGAAGGTCACCGTCCAGTTGGAGGGTGTCGACACCGGCAGGTAGTAGACGAAGTCCAGCGTCACCGAGGCGCCCGGGGCCAGCGACTGCCACGCCGGGAGCTTCAGCGAGACCCGGTTGTAGTCCCCCTTCAGACCGCCCACGTTGCTGCCGCTGTGGTCGCTGCGGACGATCGTCGTGCCGAAGCCGGACTGGTCCTTGGCGTTCGCCGGGGCCGAGGTCCCGTAGTCGAACTGGAACTCCGTGCCGCCCGGCAGCGTCGCCTTGGTGCGGTTGGTGAGCGTCACCTTCGGGCTGATCGGGTAGTTGGAGTCGCCGAGCGGGAACTGCCCGAAGTCCACGCCGATGTCGAGCGCCTGCGTCGGCAGGGTGACGGTGGAGCGCTTGGCGCCGTACGGGGCGGCCGACTTGAACTTGTCGTACATCGCGGACGTCAGCGTCGAGCCCGGCTCGTACTGCCCCTTGGCCGCGTTGTACTTGTAGTCGCCCGCGAGCTCCCAGACCATGGTGCCGCCGATGCCCTTGTCGACCACGTAGTCGGCCTTGGCGTTCACCGACTGCTCGTCCTCGGTGGAGAGGAAGACCTTCTTCTGGTCGTTCCACAGCCAGGGCGCCACCAGGGTGGAGTCGTACTTGCGGGCGTAGGCGCCGGTCAGCTTGGTGTCCGCGGGGAAGCCGTACTTGGTCACGTAGTCCCCGACGACGCCCTTCTCCAGGTTCTTGGCGTGCCACATCGGGTTGGAGCCCGCCGGGGCCTCCTTGCCGTTGTCGTCGAGGTCGTGCCAGAGGTTGTCGATGCCGGTCGCGCCGTCACCGCACTTGGTGAGCCCCGACCCGGCCGGGCAGCTGGTAGTCGCGGCCTTGCCCCACAGCCCGTCCGTCCCGCCGCTCACGTTCTTGAAGCCCCGGGTGTAGTACGGCAGGCCCATGTTGATGCGCCCGGCCGGCATCGAACCGCGGAAGTAGTGGTAGGCCCAGTCCGCGTTGAGATAGCCGATTCCGCCGTACTGGGAAGTCGAATAGACACCCGCCGCCGCGAGCTCCGCGTCCTTGCCGTCGTCGAAGAGCGAGGCGTTCGGCCCCACGTATTCGTTCCAGGCGCCGTGCAGGTCGTACGACATGATGTTGACGTAGTCCAGGTACTTCTGGATCTGGAACGTCTCCATTCCGCGCAGCAGATAGCCGGACGAAGGCGCGGCGACGGAGAGCAGATAGTGCTTTCCGTCGGCCGCTCCCGCGCGGTCCAGCTTCTCGCGCAGCGACTTCATCAGCGCCGCATAGCTCTTGACCAGGCCCGCCCGGCGCGCGTTGGACAGGCTCCAGTCCAGCGGGTTGCCCGCGTCCTTCATCGTCGTGGGGTACTCGTAGTCGATGTCGACGCCGTTGAACCCGTACTTCTTGATGAAGGCGACGGCCGAATCCGCGAAGGTGTCGATGCCCGGCTGGTTCACCGAACCGTCGGCGTTCGTGGCCATCGAGTAGAAGCCGCCCGAGGCGACGCGCTTTCCGTCGTCACCGAAATAGCCGCCGGTCTCGGCCCAACCTCCCACGGAGATCAGCGTCTTCACGTCGGGGTGCTGCTTCTTGAATTTGTTCAGGAGGTTGAAGTGGCCCTTGTAGGGGAGCGCGGGGTCCATCTCGGCCCCGGCGACGCCCGGCCAGGTCATTCCGGTCGCCGCGTTCTTCTCGCTGTCGCCGCCGACGGAGATCTTGTTGTCGGAACCGATGTGCGCGAAGGCGTAGTTGACGTGGGTGACCTTGTCCCACGGGACGTCGGAGGCGAGATAGGCGGGGGTCCCGTCCTGGCCGGTGCGCCAGCCGGTGAAGTACCCGATGACCCGGCGCTGGTGGTCGGCGCCCATCTTCTCGCGGCCGTCCGAGTCGTACACGGAGCAGTAGGGGACGTCGACTCGGGGCGTCTTGTACAGCCCGTCCGGGCGACAGGACTCGTTGTCGGCGGCGTGCGAGACGCCCGCGGAGAGCGAGGAGAGCAGCAGCCCGGCGACCGCGGCACCGGTCGCGAGCAGCGTGGCTCTCATGCGGGTGGGGGACAGCACCATCTGTTCCTCCTGGGGGAGGTCGGTGTGACACAGGACTGCGGGCGGTCGTGCGGCGGCCCAGGGCGTGCGCACACCGGCGGGCCTCACCTCGGAGGTGACACGGAGATTAAGAGGACTAGACCAGAGCGTCAATAGGTATGGACCAATGCCGAGCCCAGGGCGGGTGTGCGATATGGCGGACGGTGAACCCCCGCTACGGGCCGCGACCGGCACTGTGACCCAGGCCATAGATGTTCGCCCGTATGGCCGACGATCAGTCGTGGCACACTGACCGTGTACCAGCAGCAGCGCACTCCGGGGTCGGTGTAATTCCGAACCGGCGGTAATAGTCCGCGACCCGGCCGCATCCAGTGGCCGGTTGACCAGGTGGAATTCCTGGACCGACGGTGAAAGTCCGGATGGGAGGCAGTGCGCGGCGGGCGGGCCCTCAGGGCTCATGTCGGCCGTTTGTGCTGATCGCCGTCCACGGCGGTCGGTTCCCTTCGGCCATGCGTGAGCTGTATGTACGGCCCTGTTCCCGCTCTCTGTCGTTCATCGACAGCCCCGGAGTCCGTGCCCGAAGAGGCAGGAGGACCCGGTGGCCACCGCAGCCGACGCAGACGCCATGCGCCGAGCCATTGAGCTCGCCGCGCGCGGACTCGGCTCCACCAGCCCCAACCCGGTCGTCGGGTGCGTCATCACCGACGCCTCGGGCGCCGTCGTCGGCGAGGGCTTCCACCAGAAGGCCGGCGGCCCGCACGCCGAGGTCCACGCCCTGTCCGCCGCGGGCGGCAAGGCCCGGGGCGGCACCGCGTACGTCACCCTCGAACCCTGCAACCACACCGGTCGCACCGGCCCCTGCGCCCAGGCGCTCGTCGAGGCCGGGATCGCCCGTGTCGTGTACGCGGTCGGCGACCCGAACCCGCAGGCCACCGGCGGCGCCGACACGCTGCGGGCGGCCGGGGCCGAGGTGGAGCAGGGCCTGCTCGCCGAGGAGGCCGAGGCGGGCAACGCCGCCTGGCTCACCTCCGTACGGCTCGGCCGGCCCCACGTCCTGTGGAAGTACGCGGCGACCCTCGACGGCCGGATCGCCGCCGAGGACGGCAGCAGCCGCTGGATCACCTCGCCCGAGGCCCGCGCGGACGTCCACCGGCTGCGCGCCGAGGCCGACGCCGTGGTGGTCGGCTCCGGCACGGCCCGCACCGACGACCCCCACCTCGCCGTACGCGGCATCGAGGGCGCCGTCCAGCCGCTGCGGGTCGTCGTCGACACCGAGGCGAAGGCCGTGCGGCCCGGCGCCCGGGTCCTCGACGACGCCGCGCCGACCCTGGTCGCGGTCGCCGAGGACGCCGACACCGCCCATCTGGCGGACACCGACGTCGTCCGGCTGCCGCGCGCCGCCACAGGTCTGGACATCCCGGCGCTGCTGGCCGCCTTGCACGGGCGCGGCGTCCGGTCCGTACTCCTCGAAGGCGGCCCGGCCCTCGCCGGGGCCTTCGTCGCCGCGGGCGCCGTCGACAAGGTCGTCGGCTATCTCGCACCCGTCCTGCTCGGCGCGGGCCCGGCGGCCCTGACCGGCGCCGGAATCACCACGATCGCCGAAGCGTTGCGGCTCGAACTGACCGAGACCGTCCGCATCGGCCCCGATCTCCGTATCAGTGCCACTCCCAAGGAGCGATGAGCGTGTTCACCGGAATCGTCGAAGAGCTGGGTGAGGTCACCGCCGTCGAGAAGCTCGGCGACTCCTCCCGCTTCCGTCTGCGCGGCCCCGTCGTCACCGAGGGCGCCCGGCACGGCGACTCGATCGCCGTCAACGGGGTCTGTCTGACCGTCGTGGAGACCGGCGACGGCGAGTTCACCGCCGACGTCATGGAGGAGACGCTGAAGCGCTCCAGCCTCGGCGCCCTCGACGTCGGCTCCCGGGTCAACCTGGAGCGGCCCATGGCCGTCGGCGGCCGCCTCGGCGGGCACATCGTCCAGGGCCACGTCGACGGCACCGGCGCCATCGTCGCGCGCACCCCCTCGGAGAACTGGGAGATCGTCAAGGTCTCGCTGCCCGCGGAGCTCTCCCGCTACGTCGTCGAGAAGGGCTCGATCACCGTCGACGGCGTCAGCCTCACGGTGGTCGACGCGGGCCCCGACTACTTCACCATCAGCCTCATCCCCACCACCCTCGCGCTGACCACGCTCGGCCTCAAGCAGCCCGGTGACCCGGTCAACCTGGAGGTCGACGTGATCGCCAAGTACGTCGAGCGCCTGCTCGGCGCGCACGGCCAGGAGGACCCCAAGTGAACTGGCTCAACTCCGAGGCGTTCACCGCCTTCGACCAGCACATCATGTGGTCCGACATGATCGGCAACACGGTCGGTCTGGCCGCCCTCGCGCTCGGCTGGCGGCGCTCCATATGGACCTGGCCCGCCCAGTTCCTCTCCGGCGTCATCCTGCTCGCCGCGTTCAGCACCGCCCACCTCTCCGGCAGCGCCGGCAAGCAGGTCGTGGTCATCGTGGTCGCCCTGTGGGGCTGGTACCAGTGGCAGGCCGGCAAGCAGCAGGGGCGGGACGGCTCCATCGCGGTGCGGTTCGCCACCTGGCGCGAGCGCGGCCTGCTGGTCGCCGGCGCCGCCGTCGGCACCCTCGCCGTCGGCGGACTGTTCACCGCCTTCCCGACGCTGTCGTGGGACCCGTGGCCGGACGCGTACATCTTCGTCGGCACGATCGTCGCCATGTACGCCCAGGCGCGCGGCATGGTCGAGTTCTGGCTCGCCTGGCTCCTCGTCGACGCCGTGGGCGTGCCGCTCAACTTCGCCAACGGCTTCGCTTTCTCCGGCTTCGTCTACGTCATCTACGGCGCAATCGTCCTCTGGGGCCTGCGCGACTGGTGGCTGCGCTCCCGTACGAGCGCGCAGCCCGTCCTGGAAGGAGCGGCGGCATGAGCGCCACCACACCCACCTGGTACTCCACCGACAATCGCGAGGACCTCTCCCTCGACCCCGTCGAGCAGGCGATCCGCGACATTGCGGCCGGCCGGCCGGTCGTGGTCGTGGACGACGAGGACCGCGAGAACGAGGGCGACCTCGTCATCGCCGCCGAGAAGGCGACCCCCGAGATCGTCGCCTTCATGATGAGCGAGTGCCGCGGGCTGATCTGCGCGCCCATGGAGGGCGAGGCGCTCGACCGGCTCCAGCTGCCCCAGATGGTGGACCACAACACCGAGTCGATGAAGACCGCGTTCACCGTCTCGGTCGACGCGTCCGCCGCGCACGGCGTCTCCACCGGCATCTCCGCCGCCGACCGCGCCACCACGCTGCGTCTGCTGGCCGACGGGCACTCGGACGCCGGGGACTTCGTCCGCCCCGGGCACATCTTCCCGCTGCGCGCCAAGCCCGGCGGCGTCCTCGTCCGCAACGGCCACACCGAGGCCGCGGTCGACCTGGCCCGGCTCGCGGGGCTCGCCCCGGCCGGCGCGATCGTGGAGATCGCGGGCGAGGACGGGGTGATGCTGCGGCTGCCCGAGCTCATCCCGTTCGCCCGCAAGCACGGTCTGACGATCATCTCCATCGAGGACCTGATCGCCTACCGCCGCTCCGCCGAGCCGACCGTGCGCCGCGAGGCCGAGGTCCACCTCCCCACCTCCTTCGGCGAGTTCACCGCCTACGGCTACCGCTCCACCGTCGACGGCGTCGAGCACGTGGCGCTGGTCCACGGCGAGATCGGCGACGGCGAGGACGTGCTGGTGCGGGTCCACTCCGAGTGCCTGACCGGCGACATCTTCCACTCGCAGCGCTGCGACTGCGGCCCCCAGCTACAGGCCTCCATGGAGCGCATCACCGAGGCGGGCCGCGGTGTCGTCGTCTATCTGCGCGGCCACGAGGGGCGCGGCATCGGACTGCTCTCCAAGCTGCGCGCCTACGAGCTCCAGGAGCGGGGCCGCGACACACTCGACGCCAACCTGGAGCTGGGCCTGCCCGCCGACGCCCGCGACTACGCGGCCGGCGCGCAGATCCTGGAGAACCTGGGCGTGCGCAGCCTGCGGCTGATGACCAACAACCCGGAGAAGACCACCGCGCTGGTGAGCCACGGTCTCAAGGTCACCGGCCGCGAGCCGATGCCCGTCCAGGCGGGCGAGCACAATCTGCGGTACCTGCGCACCAAGCGCGACCGGATGGGACACGACCTGCCGTGGCTGGACGCGACCGCGTCGACCTGCGGCAACCAGTAGCGACACCCGTACAGCGACACCCGCAACAGCTGAAAGATCACTGAGGAGTAGCACGTGAGTGGCAAGGGCGCACCCGAACTGTCCGTACGCAACTGCGCAGACCTCCGGGTCGCGGTCATCGCGGCGCAGTGGCACGAGAAGGTCATGGACGGACTCGTCGACGGCG
The DNA here is from genome assembly GCF_041435195.1 of Streptomyces sp. NBC_00224. Taxonomy (NCBI): domain Bacteria; kingdom Bacillati; phylum Actinomycetota; class Actinomycetes; order Kitasatosporales; family Streptomycetaceae; genus Streptomyces; species Streptomyces sp. NBC_00224. The sequence goes on along the minus strand of NZ_CP108106.1, from coordinate 2,155,877 downwards.
CCCTGCGCGCCCTGCACGAGCTCGGCATCGACGAGCCGACGCTGCTGCGCGTCCCCGGCAGCTTCGAGCTGCCGGTCGTCGCCAAGGTGCTCGCGGGCCGCGGGTACGATGCGGTGGTCGCCCTCGGCGTCGTCATCAGGGGCGGTACGCCGCACTTCGACTACGTGTGCCAGGGTGTCACCAACGGTCTCACCCAGGTCAGCATCGACACCGGCGTACCCGTCGGCTTCGGCGTGCTGACCTGCGACACCGAGGAGCAGGCCCTGGACCGGGCCGGCCTCGAAGGGTCGAACGAGGACAAGGGGCACGAAGCGGTCACCGCCGCCGTCGCCACGGCCGCCACGCTGCGCACCGTCAGCGAACCCTGGCGCTGAGTGGCAGGGACGCACCCCTTACCCTAAGAAGCATCATGGCGAACAAACCCTCCAAGAGTTTCGAAGAGCTCTTCGCGGAGCTCCAGCTCAAGGCCGCCAACGGCGACCCGTCCACCTCCCGCACCGCCGAGCTGGTGGACAAGGGCGTGCATGCCATCGGCAAGAAGGTCGTCGAGGAGGCCGCCGAGGTCTGGATGGCCGCCGAGTACGAGAGCAAGGACGCCGCCGCCGAGGAGATCTCGCAGCTGCTGTACCACGTCCAGGTGATGATGGTCGCGCGCGGGATCTCGCTCGACGACGTCTACGCGCACCTCTGAGCACACCCGAAACACCCCCCGTACGTCTCCAAGTAAGGAAGCCGACCTCATGCTGCGCATCGCCGTCCCCAACAAGGGTGCACTGTCCGGACCCGCGGCGGCGATGCTCCATGAGGCCGGCTACCGGATGCGCAAGGAGTCGAAGGAGCTCGTCCTCGTCGACCCCACGAACGAGGTCGAGTTCTTCTACCTCCGCCCCAAGGACATCGCGATCTACGTCTCGGCGGGCAAGCTCGACATCGGCATCACCGGCGAGGACCTGCTGATCGACTCCGGCGCCGATGCCGAGGTGATCCTGCCGCTCGGCTTCGCCCGTTCCACCTTCCGCTTCGCGGCCAAGCCCGGCACCGTCTCGGGCATCGAGGGCCTGGCGGGCAAGACGATCGCCACCTCCTACGAGGGCATCGTTGCCAAGCACTTGGCCGAGTCCGGCGTCGACGCCTCCGTGGTGCACCTCGACGGGGCCGTGGAGACCGCCATCGAGCTGGGCGTCGCCCAGGTCATCGCGGACGTCGTGGAGACCGGCACCTCGCTGCGCAACGCCGGCCTTGAGGTCTTCGGCGAGCCGATCATGAAGTCCGAGGCCGTCGTCATCCGCCGCTCCGGCGCCGACGGCGACGACCCCAAGGTCGCCCAGTTCCTGCGCCGCCTCCAGGGTGTCCTGGTCGCCCGCAGCTACGTGATGATGGACTACGACTGCCGCGCGGAGCACCTGGAGAAGGCCGTCGCCCTCACCCCGGGCCTGGAGTCGCCGACGATCTCGCCCCTCCACAACGAGGGCTGGGTCGCCGTCCGCGCCATGGTCCCGGCCAAGGAGGCCCAGCGGATCATGGACGATTTGTACGAGCTGGGCGCCCGGGCCATCCTCACCACGGCCATCCACGCCTGCCGCCTCTGACCGACGCCTCCGATCCCCTGACTCCCGTACGGAAGTGACGTACCCCGTGTCCGCCCCCGCGCCCCAACTCCCCGCTCTCCCGGTCACGTTCCGGCCGACCCGCACCCGGGCCGTGCTGCTGAGCGTGGGCGCCGTGATGTTCGCCGTGATCACCGGCGTCGCGCTGCTCCTGGAGAACATGAGCGGGGGCGAGCGGGCCAGCTTCGTGTTCACCGCGGCGATGTTCTTCGCGGTCCTCGCACTGCTGAGCCGCCCCAAGGTCGTCGCCGACGACACGGGCGTCACGGTCGTCAACCTCACCCGGACACGGCGCCTCGCCTGGGCGGAGATCCTGCGCGTCAACCTCCGCCCCGGCGACCCCTGGGTGTTCCTGGACCTCAGCGACGGCACCAGCCTGCCCGCGCTCGGCATCCAGCCCGGCATCGCCAAGGAGCGGGCCATCCGCGACGCCCGGGCGCTGCGCGCGCTCGCCGAGTCGCACGGCACCCGCCAGGACGGCTGACCCGCCCTTTTCAGCACCGGGGCAAGCATTGCGGCGACGATCTCAATAGCTACCCTGGTGACGGTGGCGCTCAACGCGCCCGCCCCGCGCACAAGGCAGCACCATCGGCCTGCGGGGCACCAGCGACCCGAGGAGTGACTCCCTCCAGCAATGGACGGATCGTCCGGTAGTACCTGCGCCGCCCCCTCGCAGGAGGCGGCGGCATGACCACCCCGCTTCTGCTGCTCGCCGCGGCATTCCTTCTCATCCTCGCCAACGGATTCTTCGTGGCCGCCGAGTTCGGCCTGATCACCGTGGACCGCCCGGACGCCGAAAAGGCCGCCGCCGACGGCGACCGCCGCGCCGGCACCGTCGTCAAGGCCCTGCGCGAGCTGTCCTTCCAGCTCTCCGGCACCCAGCTCGGCATCACCATCACCTCGCTCGTCGTCGGCATGCTCGCGGAACCCGCGCTCGCCGGACTGCTCGACGGGCCGCTCACCGCGACCGGCCTGCCGGACGGGGTGGTGCCCGGGGTGAGCGTCGTCGTCGGCATGCTGCTCGCCTCCGCCGTCCAGATGGTGATCGGCGAACTCGTCCCCAAGAACTGGGCGGTGTCGCGGCCCCTCCAGGTCGCGCGGTTCGTCGCCGGGCCGCAGAGCCGCTTCTCCCGGCTCTTCCGGCCGGTCATCTCGCTCCTGAACACCGTCGCCAACCGGCTGGTCCGGGCGCTCGGCGTGGAGCCCGCCGACGAGCTGGCCTCCGCCCGCACGCCCGGCGAACTGGTCTCGCTGGCCCGCCACTCGGCGCGGGCCGGAGCCATCGAGCAGGACACCGCCGACCTCTTCGTACGCACCCTCGCGCTCGGGCGGCTCACCGCGGAGAACGTGATGACGCCGCGCGTGAAGGTGAGCGCCCTGCAGACCTCCGCGACCGCCGCCGACGTCCTCAACCTCACCCGGGCCACCGGGCTCTCCCGCTTCCCCGTCTACCGGGAGCGGATCGACGAGGTCGTCGGCATGGTCCACCTCAAGGACGCGCTGGCGGTGCCGCCGCAGGAGCGCCATCGCACGCCCGCCGCGCGGATCGCGGTGCCGCCGCTCCTGGTGCCCGAGACCCTGCCCGTGCAGCAGCTCCTGGAGCGGCTGCGCAGCGAGCAGCCGATAGCCGTGGTCGTCGACGAGTACGGCGGTACGGCCGGGGTCGTCACCCTGGAGGACATCGTCGAGGAACTGGTCGGCGAGGTGCGCGACGAGCACGACGCCGAGGGCGACACCGGGCCCGAACTCGCCGCAGTGGCGAGCGACGACGGCCACCCCGCGTGGGACGCCGACGGCAGCTGCCGGGTGCTGAGCCTGCGCCGGATAGGACTGGACGCGCCGGACGGCCCCTACGAGACGGTCGCCGGGCTCGTCGCCGATCTGCTCGGCCGCATCCCGGTCCCCGGTGACCGCGCCGAGCTGCCCGGCTGGCGGATCCAGGTCCGCCGGGTCGAGCGGTACCGGGCGGAGCGGGTGCGCTTCGTACGGACCGCCGACGTCCTGAGCGAGGCCGTGCGATGAGCGTGCTGCAACTCTTCTTCGCCCTGCTCCTGGTGCTGGCGAACGGCTTCTTCGTCGGGGCCGAGTTCGCCCTGGTGTCCGTGCGCCGCAGCCAGATCGAACCGCTCGCGTCCCAGTCGGCGCGGGCCCGGCAGGTGCTGCACGGCCTGGAGAACCTGCCGCAGATGATGGCGGCCGCGCAATTCGGCATCACCGTCTGCTCGTTGACGCTGGGCGCGGTGGCCGAGCCCACGGTGGCCCACCTCCTGGAACCCGTCTTCGAGGCGGCCCGGGTCCCGGCGGGCCTGATCCACCCCCTCGGCTTCGCGATCGCGCTCGCCCTCGTCGTCTTCCTCCACCTCGTCATCGGCGAGATGGTCCCGAAGAACCTGGCGATGGCGGCGCCCGAGAGGACCGCGCTCTGGTTCAGCCCGGGCCTCGTGGCCTTCGCCCGGGTGTGCCGTCCGGTCACGGTGGCGCTGGGCGCGTGCGCGCGGCTGGTGCTGCGGGCGTTCCGGGTGGAGCCCAAGGACGAGGTGGAGGCGGTCTTCACCAGCGAGCAGCTCAACCGCCTGGTGGAGGACTCCGGGCAGGCGGGCCTGCTGGACCCGCAGGAGATGGAGCGCCTGGAGGACGCGCTGGAGCTGGGCAGCCGCCCGGTGACGGACGTGCTGCTCGACCGGTCGTCCCTGGTGACGGTGGGCTGCTCGGTGACGCCCCGGGAGCTGGAGGAACTGACGGTCCGTACCGGCTACTCCCGCTTCCCGGTGTGCGCGGAAGGGGGTGCCTTCATGGGCTTCCTCCACGTCAAGGACGTGCTGGACCTGGAGGACCGGGAGCGGGCGGTGCCGCAGCAGGTGTGGCGGCCGCTGGTCACCCTGCGGGCGGAGCTGCCGCTCGACGACGCGCTCACCGTGATGCGGCGGGCGGCGGCGCACCTCGCGCAGGTGGCGGACGCGTCGGGGCGGGTGCTGGGGCTTGTGGCCCTGGAGGACGTCCTGGAGATGCTGGTCGGCGAGGTCCGCGACCCGTCCCACCGCCCGTTCCCGACACAGCCGCGCGCGGAGCAGGCACTGGCGGGTTGAGCCCCCGGGAAACCCTCCTCCACCCCCACCCACCCCCGGAGGGTTAAGGGAACGGGCGGGGTGGGGAAGGGCTACAGCGGGTCCACCGCTCCGCCCCGCCCCGACAGGACCTCCCCGTACGCCTGCATCAGATCCGGCAGTCGCAGCGTCGCCAGGTCCTCGCGGCCCGGTGTGCCGGGGTACGTCGACAGGCGCAGGTCGCGGTACGCGCAGCTCTTCTCGTAGAGCGTGCGCAGGAAGCGGCCGTTGCCGAGTTCGTCGATCCAGCCCTGGTCCACCACGTGCCCGCTGATCGAGCGCAGCTCGTCCAGCGCCTCCTCGTCCCATCCGTCCCCGTTCTCCGCCGCCAGGACCTCGCCGATCGCCGTCAGCTCCAGGGGGCGGTACGAGGGGAAGTCCACCCGGGTGGTGAAGCGCGAGGACAGGCCAGGGTTGGTGGCCAGCAGGCGGTCCATCCCCTCGGGGTAGCCCGCGAGGATGACCACCAGGTGGTCGCGGTTGTCCTCGGCGCGCTTCAGGAGCACCTGGAGCGCCTCGTCGCCGTACGCGTCGCCCTTGCTGTAGCCGGAGTTGGAGAGGCTGTACGCCTCGTCCACGAACAGCACCCCGCCGAGCGCCGAGTCGATCAGCTCGTTCGCCTTGACCGCCGTCTGGCCGAGGAACTCGCCGACCAGGTCGGCCCGTTGGGCCTCCACGAGATGGTCACCGCCCAGCAGGCCGAGCGCGTAGAAGACCCGGCCCAGGATCCGTGCGACCGTGGTCTTGCCGGTGCCGCTGGGGCCGGAGAAGACAAAGTGACGTTTCGGCGGCTGGACGGGGAGGCCCTGGCCGACTCGTAGGCGGGCCATGTTCAGTTGCGCCGACAACGCCTTGACCTGGCGTTTCACCGGCTCCAGGCCCACCATCCGCTCCAGCTCCGCCAGCGCCTGGGCGAGCAGCGCCGAGTCCGTGGGGCCGGTCGGCACCGGCGGCGGGGCGGGCTGGGCCGGGATGTCCGCCTTCTCCCGTACGCCGTCGGGCGGCGGCACCGCCACCGCCGGGCCGACGACCGGCGCCCGCACCTCTCGCCCCTCCGGCGGTTCGAGGGGCGCCGCCTCGGGCTCGGCGCCCTCCACCGTGCCGTCCTGGCCGAACCCGGCCAGCGAGACGGATGCCAGATCGGCCGGGTCGTCGGAGCCGTACGACCCGTCCAGGCCGTCCGACTCGGTGATCGCGGCCAGCCGCGCCGAGGTGTCCATGAAGGCCGGGTCGACCCGGTGCACCGCCCGGTACAGGGGCAGCGCGGCGGCGGAGCGGCCGGTGCCCTCGTGGGCGCGGGCCAGCCAGTAGCGCAGCTCCTTGCGCTGGGGCTGTTCGCTGCGGCAGCGCATCAGGGCCGCCGAGAGGAGCGGCTCGGCCTGCCCGAACATCTCCAGGCGGACCCGCGCCATCCCGCCGAAGAGCCCGGCCTCGATCCCGAGCAGCGGATCGCCCAGCAACGGCTCGGTGTGCCGCACCAGTTGGTCCCAGTCCTTGACCAGATACGCCCGGCAGGCGTGCAGGAAGCGGACCTGGGGGTCCGTGTCCACCGGTGGCAGACCGGCCAGCGCGCGGTCCAGCTCCGGCACATGGCGGCCGTCGAGCCAGTGGGAGGCGTGCGCGAGCAGCAGATCGCGCGGGCTCTCCAGGACCGGCTGGACCCACCAGCCCAGCCAGTACCAGGAGTTGAGGGTGCGCCGGTGCCGGGCGCGCTGTTCGCCGAAGCGCTCGCGGTGGCGGTACATGCGCAGCAGCGCGGTGGTGGTGTCCACCCGCAGCGCATGCAGTCCCAGCCAGCCGTCCACCATGCCCGGATCCATCCGTACCGCGGCCCGGAACTCCTCCTCGGCCTGCGGATACGCGCCCATGGTGTACGCGTCGATGCCCCGCAGCCAGGCGAGATCGGCCGGGGCGTGCGCGCCCTGCGTGCCGAAGTCCATCACGTCCCCCACCACCGTGCCCCCGTGCTGAACCGCCAATTCACAGAGCACCGAACGGAATTGACGGGAATTGACCGCACCAGTTGCATCGTACCTGCGAGGGGGCCCCGGACCGAAGGGTGGCGCGAGGGCTGCGGCAGCACGACTTTGGCGGTGACCGAGGGTGAGCGAAAGCCGCTGATGTGGCGCGATGAAAGGGCCGGAAAGGGCAGAACGAAGCCCCCGATCACGGGGGAACAACCGGGGGCTTCGCGTCTGCGGCGGCTCCGGAAAGCCGCACATTCAGAACGTAAGACCTGTACGGCCCCCGGGTCAAGCGGAGTTGGGTGACTCTGAGGGGCGGTTTTCCGACGGTTCAGCGCGGTGGGGGGAGCTCCTCACTGTCTGTAGCGGAACGGTGTGCGAGGGGTGCGGAATCGCGCCTCGGGAGCCACTCGTATCCCTCCTGACACTGCCGTACCAGCGCATCCGCATACGGACGGGACGGATCCGCGGCGAAATGGCGCATCTCCGCCGCCGTCCACTCGTCCCAGAAGCCGGAAAGCGCCGCTCCGTCCCGTCGGCGCCCGCGTGCCCAGGACCCCTCGGCGTCCATTTCCATCCACAGCAGCAACGCCAGCCACGGCCGCACCTCGCGCCGGCCCGCCCCGACGCCCTCGATCAGCACCACGGGCGCGGGCTCCAGGGCGCCGGCCGGACCGAACCGGCGCAGGTTCCAGTCGTACGGCGTCACGCCCCCGGCTTCCCCGCGCGCCAGCGGCTCGATCACCTGTGTACGCAGCCGGGCCGTCCAGGCGAAGAACTCCTCGTGCGTGGCCAGGTCGTCGAGGCGGACGACCGGCGCCCCGCCGAGCGCCGCGGCGAGGCGTCCCGCGAAGGTGGACTTGCCGGAGCCCGCGTGCCCGTCCACCGCGACCAGCCGGACCGGGCCGCACGAGGGCGGCAGTGCGCGCACGGCGGCCGCGATTCGGTCGATTTCTGCCATGCCCCCACCCTAGATCGACATCCCTCCGGCGACGGCCGCGCAGGTCATGCCAGTGGTCCAGACCCATATTGGTGGCGCGGCACGGCGCGCGTCACTGGCAGAAGTCGCCCGGGACCCGGGATAGTTGGCCCACTGTCGTGCCCACCACCCCATCCTCGTCCGACCGGGGGGTCCCGATCATGACCAGCTCCACTCCGCGCAGAACCGTCCTGGCCGCCGCGCTCGCCGCCGCGGCGGGCACGGCCGTCCCGGCCTCCGCCGCGGCCGCCTCCGCCCCGTCGACCGAGCGGTCCGCCGTCGGCAGGCCCTCGAAAGGCATCCCCTCGCTGGTGGACAACCGCGCCTGGACCACGCACGCCGACTGGTGCTCGGGCGACGCCGCCGGTGTGCGGGCCGTGCCGGGCCGCCGCCCGGGCCTGGTCATCGCCCGCCCGGCGGGCCGCACCGACTACACCGACCCGCACACCAAGAAGACGGCCACCTGGGAGTACGCCACCTGGACCTCGCCGGTGCACCGCTCGCCCGTCCCGGCCACCGAGGTCATCGCCCACTGGAACGCGCACGCCCCCGCCGGGACCTGGCTCCAGGTCGAGCTGCTCGGCGCCTACTCCGACTCCACGGCGACCCCGGCGTATGTGATGGGCCGCTGGACGGCGGGCGACGGCGACGCCGACATCCGGCGCACCTCGGTCGACGACCAGAAGGACGGCAAGAGCACCGTCTACACCGACACCTTCGCCATCGACAACGCGGCGAGCGGGCTGCGCCTGGCCTCCTACCGGCTGCGCCTGACCCTCTACCGCACCCCGGGCACCCGCCTCACCCCGACCGTCTGGCGGCTCGGCGCGATGGCCTCCGACATCCCGGACCGCTTCACGGTGCCCGCCTCGGCCCCCGCGTACGCGGGCGAGCTCCTCGTACCGCGCTACTCGCAGGAGATCCACAAGGGGCAGTACCCGCAGTACGACAACGGTGGCGAGGCCTGGTGCAGCCCGACCTCCTCGCAGATGATCGTCGAGTACTGGGACCGGCGGCCGAGCGCCGCCGACCTGGCCTGGGTGGACCCCTCCTTCGCCGACCCGCAGGTCTGCCACGCAGCCCGGTACACCTTCGACTACCAGTACAACGGCTGCGGCAACTGGCCCTTCAACGCCGCGTACGCCAGTACGTACCGGGACATGAGCGCGGTGGTGACCAGGCTGCGCTCGCTGAACGACCTGGAGACGCTGATCCGGGCGGGCATCCCGGCCATAACGTCCCAGTCCTTCCTCAAGACCGAGCTGACCGGCGCCGGGTACGGCACCTCGGGCCACCTCATGACGGTGATCGGCTTCACGGCCGACGGCGACGTGATCGCCAACGACCCCGCCTCGCCGAGCGACCCGGAGGTGCGCCGCGTCTATCTGCGGCGCGAGTGGGAGAACATCTGGCTGCGCACCAAGCGGTACAACGCGAGCGGCAAGGTCGTCTCGGGCACGGGCGGGGTCTGCTATCTGTACTGGCCCGCGCACCCCGACGAGCGCCGGCGCAGGGCCCTGGCCTCGGTGGGCGTACGGGTGTGAGAACAGCGCCTCCCCAGCGCCAGTGACCAACGTCTCTCCCTCGGGGGCCGCATCCACTGGCACTCTGAAATGGCACCCGGGGGGACCGTCCACCGCCAGACGACCGAGTGAGCTCCCATGACCCTGCACGCCACCACCGCCGACGACCCGCGCGCCCTGGCCGAGCTGCGCGCCCGCACCGGCGGCCCCGACGACGGCCCCAAGCTCCTGGAGCACTTCCTGGGATGGACCCTCGTGGTGGTCCTGGCGATGCTGGTCACGCAGACCGGGCTGCTCTGACCTCCGGGTCGGCCTTCCAGTGCCGGCCCGGCACGCCCACCAGGCCGTAGAGCCATCGCACCGGCGAGCGCCGGGTGAGCAGCGTCACACCCGCCAGGGCCGCGAAGGCGGCGAGACCCAGCGGCCACCCCGCCAGGCGTACGAGCAGACTCGCGCCCAGCGCGCCGGTGAACGGCAGCCCGTAGACACCGGCCGCCGCGATGCCCACCGCGACCGGCCGGGGCACCTTGCGCTCCTCGTCGGCGCCCGGCAGCTGCCACCCCTCCACCAGCCAGCCGATCTCGGTGAGGAACAGGGTGCCGAGCACGGCCGAGCCGAGGACCAGCAGGGCGAGGAACGTGCCCGAGGTCAGGAAGTGCAGCACGTTGTTGACCACGCTGTCCCGCGGCCACTCCCGGTAGGCCCGGGCGCTGGTGGTCAGGGTCCTGCGGTAGCCGTTGCCGTCCCAGCCGTGGATGAGCGTCCCGAACAGCAGGAAGTGGCCGCCGACGCTCTGGAGGTAGGCCCAGTAGCCGGCCCCGACAAGCACCAGCAGCTGGGCCGCCAGGAAGCCGAGCAGCGAGGCGACGACGATGCCGCCCGCGTAGAGGAGCACGAACCCGGCCCAGACGCCGTCGTGGTCCCGGGCCACCTGCATGGTCGCCCAGGACGGGTTGCGCCACAGCATGAACAGGCCGCTCGGGACGAGCAGCACCGCCGCGTGGAGCAGGGTGAGCGCCAGATAGGGGTTGGCGGCGCGGCTGCGGGTGCGGACGCCCTCCCCGTACACCGAACGCTCCCACCACTGCAGTTGGCGCCCCGCCGAGACGGCGAAGGCCGCGCCCGTCGCGTACGCCCAGAACAGCGCGGCCTGGATCTGGATCACGAGGCCTCCAGCTTCAGTCCGCCCGCCACGATCGAGTCCGAGGTGACCAGCGCCTGCTCGGCGCTCACGTCGGTCATGAAGACGAAGGGCGGTACGACCGGCGGCACCGGCAGCCGGTCCGGGGTGAAGGTCAGACACAGGACGCCCTCCAGACAGCCGCTGAACCTGGTGAGGTAGAGCGTCACCTCGCCGCTGAGGTCCAACGTGTCGGCGCCCAGGGCGAGTTCGTCGTGGCCGTCGTGGGTGCGCAGCCGGTAGTCGGTGAGCGAGGCGGAGGCCATCTTGAGGACCATCACCTTCACCGGTCCGCCCGCGCTGGGCACCGTGCGCACCCCGGCGAGCAGGAAGCCGTTCGGCGCGAAGAGGGTGGTGGTGACGGTCGGCGGGACGCGCGGCACCTCGACCGCGCCGGGCGCGGGGGCCCGCCGCACGGTGGCCGGGCCGCCGAGCGCCAGCAGCACGGCCACCGGCAGCGCGGCCGCGAGCGTGCGCGTGCCGCGCCCCTCCCGCAGCCCCGGTTCCGGTTCGCGCGCCGGTGTCCAGGCGAACCCCATGGCGCTGCCCGCGATGCCCAGGCCCATGCCGACCAGGAAGCCGCCCAGGTTGGTCGCGACGAACGAGAGCACCGACAGGAGCAGCGCGTTGATCGAGACATAGTGCCGGGTGTGCGGCAGGAACCAGAGGAAGAGCCCGGCGACGATCAGGGCGAGCCCGATCCCGATGGCCGCGATCCCGCCGAGCCCCAGGCTGACCAGGATCGTCAGCGGCGAGAGCGGCACGAGCAGCAGCTCCGCCCCGCCGAGGACGAGCAGCAGTCCGGCCCAGAAGGGGCGGGTACGGCGCCAGCGCCGGGCGGCCCGCCGGGCGTCGGGCAGGGGGAGGCGGCGCCCTAGGGTCTGTCCGGCGGATCTGGTCGGCACGCGGGGGTCTGGCACGCCCTCCCCCAAGGCCTTAAGGGCCAGGGGGGACCCCCAGCGGCGTTGTCGTCGGTTGCCATGGCTCCGCCATGTCGCCCTCCTCCGCCTTGCAGCATTGGGGTCTCCCCTGCTCGAACGAAGTTGAGAGCTTGGGGAAGCACCAGACCCCCGCTCGCCAGCACCGAAAAAGGCACCCCGGGCCGAAGCCGACCAGATCCGCCGGACAGACCCTAGCCACCCCTCGCTCAGAAGCACTTCTTGCCGCCGATGCTCACATCGACCCGCATGCCCTTCAGCCGGAAGTTGCCGCCGGTCGCCGACCAGGCGTGCGACCGCACCCCGGCGACCTCGATGTCCCCGGCCTGGAGGCCGAACTTGCCCTTCTCGCCGTGGACTCCCGGCACTTGGTCGAGCGTGGAGGCGTCCCGGCCGATCTCGGCGGTGCCGAACCGGGCGTCCCCGACCAGGTCCTCGCCGTCGATGACGAGATTGGTCGCCGTGACCTCGCCCGCGTCGCCGCCCGCCGTCAGCTTGAACACCACCGTGCCGACCGGCGTCTTGACCTGGGCGGACTGGCAGATGTCGCTGAGCCGGGCGTCCCCGATGCCGAGCAGGGCGACCGGATGGCCCTTGCCGTCCACGGACCTGTCGGTCTGTACGTAGGAGGCGAGGCCCTGGCTCGTCAGCTTCCCGGAGGAGACCTGGAAGCTGGTGCCCGAGACGGCGAAGGAGGCGGCCAGTGCTCCCTCGGCCATCACATTGGCCATGACCCCTACGGCGAGGACCGCCGGCATCGCGACGAGCGCCGCCTTCTTCCAGGCGGTTCTTCCCTCGGCCAACGGCCGCCTGTCTGCGCTCACTTGTTCCTCCCGTACGTCCGTGTCCAAGCGGTGCAGGGGGAGTGCGTGTGCAGGTCTGCCATACTGCGGAGATCCTGTGGCAGTTGGAGACTAGGGCCGAATTTGAATAATAGTCAACAGCGAGGCGCGACCGAGAAGTCCCAGGTGCGTCGCTCCGAACTCATCGCGACAGGGCGGAAGTTGTTCGCCGACACGTCGTACGACGCCTTGTCGATGGACGACATCGCCAAGCACGCCGGGGTCGCCAAAGGCCTCATCTACTACTACTTCAAGAGCAAGCGCGGCTATTACCTGGCCATCGTCGAGGACTCGGTGGCCGATCTGGTCGCCCGGGCCGCGAGCGACACCGAGCTGCCGCGCGCCGACCGCGTCCACCGCACGATGGAGGGGTATCTGCTCTACGCCCAGCACCACCAGGCGGCCTACCGCACGATCGTCACCGGCGGCGTCGGCTTCGACACCCAGGTCCAGGCGATACGCGACGCCGTCCGCGAGGAGCTGATCGCCACCATCGCGGAGGGCGCCTACGGCAGACGTGACATTCCGGTGCTCGCCCGGCTCGCGCTGCTCGGCTGGATGGGCTGTGTGGAGAGCGTGACCCTGGAGTGGCTGGGGACGCTGGAGCCGGACCGGGCGACCGTACGCGATCTGCTGGTGCGGATGCTGCGCCAGACCATGGACACCATCGGCGAGTTCGAGCCGGCCTGTCCCTCGCCCGAACCCGGACGGTGACGACGCAGGGGCGGCCGGGCCACACGGCCGGCCGCCCCTCGTCGCCCCGCTCCCGGGCTAGTTGATGGACCTGATCAGCTCACCGCTTGAGGTGTCGCCGCTCAGCTCCCAGAAGAACGTGCCGCCGAGACCCTGGTTGTTCTTGTAGGTCATCTTCCCGGCGATGGTGGACGGGGTGTCATAGCTCCACCAGTTGTTCCCGCAGTACGCGTACGCCGTGCCCGCGACCGTGCCGTTGGCCGGGCACTTGGTCTTGAGCACCTTGTAGTCGTCGATGCCCTGCTCATAGGTGCCGGACGCCGGACCGGTGGCGGTGCCGCCCGGCGCCTTCTGGGTCACGCCGGTCCAGCCGCGCCCGTAGAAGCCGATGCCGAGCAGCAGCTTGCCCGCCGGGATGCCGAGGCCCTTCAGCTTCTGCATGGCCGCGTCGGTGTGGAAGCCCTGGGTGGGGATGCCGCTGTAGGAGGTCAGCGGGGAGTGCGGGGCCGTGGGGCCCTGCGCCGCCCAGGCGCCGAAGAAGTCGTACGTCATCGGGTTGTACCAGTCGACGTACTGGGCCGCGCCCGCGTAGTCGGCCTTCTCGATCTTGCCGCCCGCCGAGGCGTCTGCGGTGATCGCGGCGGTGACCAGGTTGGCGGAGCCGAACTTGGCCCGCAGTGCGGCCATCACGTTCTTGAAGGCCGCCCGCCCGCTGGTGTCGCAGGAAAGGCCGCAGGCGTTGGGGTACTCCCAGTCGATGTCGATGCCGTCGAAGACGTCGGCCCAGCGCGGGTCCTCGACCAGGCTGTAGCAGGAGTTGGCGAAGGCGGCGGGGTTCTTGGCGGCCTCGGCGAACCCGCCCGACCAGGTCCAGCCGCCGAACGACCACAGCACCTTGAGCCCGGGGTGCTTCTTCTTGAGCTCGCGCAGCTGGTTGAAGCTGCCCGCGACCGGCTGGTCCCACTTGTCGGCGGTGCCGTCGACGCTGGAGGAGGCGTCATAGGTCTTCTGGTAGTCGGCGTAGGCGTCCCCGATGGCGCACTTGCCGCCGGTGACGTTGCCGAACGCGTAGTTGATGTGGGTCAGTCTGGCCGCCGAGCCCGAGGTCTCGATGTTCTTGACGTGGTAGTTGCGCTGGTAGACGCCCCAGTCGGTGAAGTACCCGACGACCTTGGAACCGGCCGCCAACGGGGCCCGGGCGGCGGCGGGTTCGGGCGAGGCGGTGGCGCTGCCGGTCCCGGCGAGCAGGGTGACGCCGAGTGCGGCGGTACACGCGGCGGCGACCAGGGCGCGGATGGGGGTGCGGGGTGGTCCGAGCATCGTGATCTCCTCGTGGGGGAGGGGAGCCGTTCACAGGTGCTTGACATGAACGCGGTGAATCGTTCAACGGAACGGTAGGAGGACTAGACCAGTTCCGTCAATGGTTCGGACCAACTTCGGAGCAGCTCATTCCGTAACTGCCGTATGGGCAATCCGTGATCTTGGAACCAGTGACTGGACGCGTCCGATCGGGCATACTCACAGCGCCACAGCCACCAGCCTGCAGCTTCCGTGATCCGGGAGGGTAGGCATCGGCTGTCCAGCAGAGTCACCGGCGGCGCCGCCACACCCTGCGCGCGCGTCCGCCGAAGCGCCCGACAGGGAGGAGAGCGCCGCCATGCCCGACCGCGCCCCGCAGCCGGTGGACCGACAGCTGCCCACCGAGGAGGCCCGGGACCTCGTTGCGCTGGTACGCGACATCGTCCAGCGGGAGATCGCTCCTCATGCCGCCGAGCAGGAGGACGCCGGACACTTTCCGCGCGAGGTCTTCTCGCTGCTGTCCGAATCCGGGCTGCTCGGCCTTCCGTACGACTCCGAGTTCGGCGGCGGTGACCAGCCGTACGAGGTGTATCTCCAGGTCCTCGAAGAGCTCGCCGCCGCCCGCCTCACGGTCGGCCTCGGCGTCAGCGTCCACTCGCTGGCCTGCCACGCCCTGGCGGGCTACGGCACCAAGCAGCAGCAGGCCGACCATCTGCCCGCCATGCTCGGCGGCGGTCTGCTCGGCGCGTACTGCCTCTCCGAGCCCGCCGCGGGCTCCGACGCGGCCTCACTGCGCACCAAGGCAGTCCGCGATGGCGACGACTGGGTGATCACCGGGACCAAGGCCTGGATCACCCACGGCGGGATCGCCGACTTCTACACGGTCCTCGCCCGCACCGGCGGCGAAGGTGCCCGGGGCATCACGGCCTTCCTGGTCCCCGGCGACGCCGAGGGGCTGAGCGCGGCCGCCCCCGAGAAGAAGATGGGCATGAAGGGCTCGCCCACCGCCCAGCTGCACTTCGACGGGGTCCGGGTGCCCGACAGCCGGCGCCTCGGCGAGGAGGGCCAGGGCTTCGCCATCGCGCTCTCCGCCCTGGACTCCGGCCGGCTCGGGATCGCCGCCTGCGCCATCGGCGTCGCCCAGGCCGCCCTGGACGAGGCGGTGGCGTATGCGACCGGACGGCAGCAGTTCGGCCGGCCCATCGCGGACTTCCAGGGCCTGCGGTTCATGCTGGCGGACATGGCCACCCAGATCGAGGCGGGCCGGGCGCTGTACCTGTCGGCCGCGCGGCTGCGGGATGCCGGACGGCCCTTCTCCAAGGAGGCCGCGATGGCGAAGCTGTTCTGCACGGACGCGGCGATGAAGGTCACCATCGACGCGGTCCAGGTGCTCGGCGGCTACGGCTACACCGCCGACTTCCCGGTCGAGCGCCTGATGCGCGAGGCCAAGGTCCTCCAGATCGTCGAGGGCACCAACCAGATCCAGCGGATGGTCGTCGCCCGCCACCTGGCCGGGCCGGAGACCCGCTGACCTCTCGTACGGGCCGGGGTGTGTGAATCCGTACGCCCCGGCCCGCGGGGGCTGGATTTTCACGGCATCTGACGTACCGTCAACTTCCCTGTCGTCCAAGGAGGTCAGCCGTGTCCCAGGACCGTCCGATCGCACTCGACGAATACCCGATCCACCAGGTCCCGCTCTCCCTGAAACACGTCGCCACCGGCGACCGCAACGCCTACGACCGCTGCATCTTCCACGTCTTCGACCACCACGGCCGCGCGCTGCTGATCGCCGGACTCGGCGTCTACCCCAACACCGGGGTCATCGACGCCTACGCCACCCTGCGCCTCGGCGACCAACTGCACGCCGTCCGCGCCGGCGACGCGCTCACCGACGACCGGATGAACCTCTCGGTCGGCCCGCTGCGTATCACCGTCGACGAGCCGCTGCGCCGCCTCACCCTGCACTGCGCCCCGGACCCCGCCGACCCCGGCTCGCTCTCGTACGAGATCACCTGGCAGGCCGCCTTCCCGGCCGTCTGGGAGCCGCACCACGTCCAGCGCCGGGGCGACCGCCTCACCCTCGAAGGCCGCCGCTTCGTCCAGGCGGGCCACTGCACCGGCACGATCCGGGTCGCGGGCGAGGAGATACCGGTCACGGCGGGGGAGTGGACCGGCACCCGCGACCGCAGCTGGGGGGTGCGGCCGATCCCCGGCGAGAGCGACGGGCGCGCCGAGGAGCACCGGCCCGAGGGGTTCCACTGGCTCTGGATGCCGGTCCGCTTCGACGACCGCTTCCTGATGGTCATCGCCCAGGAGGACGCCGACGGCTACCGCACGCTCAACGAGGCCGTGCTCGTCCGCGAGGGCCACCCCGACGCCCAACTGGGCTGGCCCCGGGCCGACATCACCTACCGGTCCGGCACCCGCCACCCCGAACGCGCGGTCGTCCACCTCACCGACACCGCCCGCAAGTCCCTCGAAGTCGGCGTCGAGGTGCTCGCCTCCTCGCCGCTGGCCGTCGGCGCCGGGTATCCGCCCGCCGACGACTGGCAGCACGGCACCTGGCAGGGCCGGGGCTGGATCGACCGCCGCCGCTACGACCTCTCCGACCCGGCCGCCCACCCGATGGCCGCCTACGGAGTCACCGACCACGCCGCCCGCTTCACCCTCGACGGGCGGACCGGATACGGCATCTTCGAGCACGGCAGCTTCGGCCGCCACGACCCCAGCGGCTTCGCCACGTACACCTCCGTCGCGCCCTGACCCCTCCGCGAGAAGGGAACCGCCCATGGCCACGGCACCACGCCCCCGCACCACCACGCGCGACCTCCAGGAGCTCACCCGCCGGCTCACCGGCTGGCTCGACGCACGGCTGCCCGGCGCCCGTGTCACCGACGTCGAGGTCCCGGCCTCCAACGGCATGTCGAGCGAGACCCTGCTCTTCGGCCTCGACCACCCGGACGCGCAGGTGCGCGCCTGCGCCCTGCGGCTCGCCGCCGACCCCGCCGCGTACACCGTCTTCCCGGTCTACGACATGGCCCGCCAGCACCGGGTGATGCGCCTGGTCGCCGAGCACACCGACGTCCCGGTGCCCCGGGTGCTGTGGCTGGAAGAGGACCCCACCGCGCTCGGCGCCCCGTTCTTCGTGATGGAGCGCGCCGAGGGGCGCGTACCGCCCGACGTCATGCCCTATACGTACGAGGGGAACTGGCTGCACTCCGCGAGCGACGCCGAGCGGGCGCGCCTTCAGGACGCCACGGTCGCGGTGCTCGCCCGGCTGCACGACCGGTTCCCGGCCGAGGAGGCCGCCTTCCTGCTCCCGGAGGGCGAGGGCTCACCCCTGCGGCGCCATGTGGCGGCCCAACGGGCCTACTACGACTGGGTGGTGGACGGTCTGACCCGCTCCCCGCTCATCGAGTCCGCCTTCGACTGGCTCGACGTGCACTGGCCCACCGACGAAGGTCCGGCGGTGCTCTGCTGGGGCGACGCGCGGATCGGCAACATCGTCTACGACGGATTCGAGCCCGCCGCCGTCCTCGATTGGGAGATGGCGGCCCTGGGCCCGCGCGAACTCGACCTCGGCTGGACCGTCTATCTGCACCGCTTCTTCCAGGATCTGACGGTGAGTTTCGGCCAACCGGGCCTGCCCGACTTCCTGAGGCGGGACCACATCGAGGCGCGCTACGCCGAGTTGACCGGGCACACCCCGCGCGCCATGGAGTTCCACACGCTCTACGCCGCCCTGCGGCACGCCGTGGTGATGCTCAGGATCGCCTACCGGCAGCTGCACTTCGGCGAGGTCCGGGCCCCCGAGGACCCGGACGCGCTGATCCTGCACCGGGGCAGCCTGGAGGCGATGGTGCGGGGAACGTACTGGGACTGACCCGGACAGGCTCTAGGCGGCACGTCGCATGCCCGGCACCCGCATCGGACGCGAGCCCGGACCGTGGACGTGCGAGAAGGGCTGCGTCCGCCAGTCCAGGCCCTGGGGGAGCGTCAGGAGCAGCGCGGTGTCCTGCTCCTGGACGTCCTTGGAGGTGTCCGCGGGCCTGCTCTGCGAGGCGGCGCGGCCGGTCCCGGCGCACACCGTGAGGACGAACGGGTTCCAGGGGCTCGGGCACAGCGCGTGCTCCGGCAGCACCGTCTCGTCCGCGAGGAGCGCGATCGGCTGGGCGCAGTCCGGGCAGATCACCCGGTACATCTCGAAGGTGTCGTAGGCGTCCGTCGCCTCGTCGTCGGTGAGCTCGTCCTCGACGGTGCGATCAACGGGCTCCGGATCGGTGCGTTCATCGGTGCGTTCATTCGACACACGTCCGCCACGCTTCATGTTCTGCATTTGGGTTCTCCCCCTCGGGTGGGCCGGCAAGGCGCCGTCGCCGCGACCAAAGCAAGCAATTCCCGCCAGGCCCCCGCCGTAACCGCGGCGCCCCGCCGCAGCACGTCACAAGCCTGTGGCATTCGTCACATGCCCCCCGCAGGTGCCCCTTCCGGTTGCCGCCGACTGTGCCTGAGGGGACCTGTGGGAATAGGTTGATCCGCATGGAGGAGCTGGACCGTCAGATCGTGGATCTGCTCGTCAAGGACGGGCGGATGAGCTACACCGACCTGGGCAAGGCCACAGGCCTGTCCACCTCGGCCGTACACCAGCGGGTACGCCGTCTGGAGCAGCGCGGAGTCATCCGCGGCTATGTCGCCGTCGTGGACCCCGAGGCGGTGGGGCTGCCGCTGACCGCGTTCATCTCGGTCAAGCCGTTCGACCCGAGCGCGCCCGACGACATCGCCGAACGGCTGGCCGACGTGCCGGAGATAGAGGCGTGCCACAGCGTCGCGGGCGACGAGAACTACATCCTCAAGGTGCGGGTGGCCACGCCCCTTGAGCTGGAGCACCTGCTGACCCGCATCCGTTCGCTGGCCGGCGTCTCCACCCGGACGACCGTCGTTCTCTCGACCCCGTACGAGGCACGGCCGCCGCGTATCTAGGCTGTTCCCATGAGTTCCGAGAGCGCCGCCGCCCTTCCGGCCCGAACCGTTGCCCCGCTGTCCACCGGCGAGCCCGACCACCGCACCGTGCTCCTGCGCGGCGGGGAGGTCCACAGCCCCGCCGACCCGTTCGCCACGGCGATGGTCGTCGAACGCGGGCACGTCGCCTGGGTCGGCTCCGAGGGCGCGGCCGACGCCTTCGCGGCCGGCGTCGACGAGGTGATCGACCTCGAAGGGGCCCTGGTCACCCCGGCGTTCACCGATGCGCATGTGCACACCACGGCCACCGGCCTGGCGCTCACCGGCCTCGACCTGTCGTCCGCCCGCACCCGCGCCGAGGCCCTGGCGGCGGTACGGGCGTACGCCGCGTCCCGCCCCGACGACGACGTGCTGCTCGGCCACGGGTGGGACTCCGCGCGCTGGCCCGAGCGGACCCCGCCCACCCGCGCCGAGCTCGACGAGGCCACCGGCGGCCGCCCGCTCTACCTGCCGCGCATCGACGTCCACTCGGCCGTCGCGACCACCGCGCTGCTCGACCGGATCCCCGGCGTCACCGGGCTCGACGGCTACCACCCGGACGCCCCGCTGACCGCCGCCGCCCACCACGCGGTACGGGCCGCCGCCCACGCGGCGATCACCCCGCGCCAGCGCGAGGAGGCCCAGCGGGCCGCGCTGCACCGGGCGGCCTCGCTCGGCATCGGCACCCTCCACGAGTGCGGCGGCCCCGAGATCTCCGACGAGGACGACTTCACCTCGCTCCTGAAGCTGGCCCGCGACGAGGCGGGCCCGCGCGTCTTCGGCTACTGGGCCGAGCGGGTCACCGGCCCCAAGGACGCCGATCGCATCCGCGAACTCGGCGCGCTCGGCGCGGCCGGGGACCTCTTCGTCGACGGCGCGCTCGGCTCGCACACCGCCTGTCTGCACGAGCCGTACGCCGACGCCCCGCACACCGGCACCGGCCACCTGGACGCGGCGGACGTCGCCGCCCATGTGGTCGCCTGCACCGAGGCCGGGCTCCAGGCCGGGTTCCACGCCATCGGGGACGCCGCCGTCACCGCGGTCGTCGAGGGGGTGCGGGCCGCCGCCGCGAAGGTGGGCCTGGCCCGCGTCCGCGCCGCCCGGCACCGCGTGGAGCACGCCGAGATGCTCACGCCCGAGACCATCGCCGCCTTCGCCGAGCTCGGCCTCACCGCCTCCGTACAGCCCGCGTTCGACGCGCTGTGGGGCGGCGAGGAGGGCATGTACGCCGAGCGGCTCGGTGTCGAGCGGGCGCGCACCCTCAACCCGTACGCGGCCCTGCTGCGCGCCGGGGTGCCGCTCGCCTTCGGCTCGGACTCGCCGGTCACCCCGCTGGATCCGTGGGGCACCGTCCGCGCCGCCGCCTTCCACCGGACCCCCGAGCACCGGGTCTCGGCCCGCGCCGCCTTCACCGCCCACACCCGGGGCGGCTGGCGCGCCATCGGCCGGGACGACGCGGGCACCCTGGTGCCGGGCGCGCCCGCCGACTACGCGGTGTGGCGCACCGGCGAGCTCGTGGTGCAGGCGCCGGACGACCGGGTGGCCCGCTGGTCGACCGACCCGCGCTCGGGGACGCCCGGACTGCCGGACCTCAGCCCCGGGGCGGCGCTGCCGGTCTGCCTGCGCACGGTGGTGTTCGGACAAACGGTCTTCGTCCGGCCGAACGAGTGACGTAGGGACATTTCGTACACCCGTCAGGCTGCCCTCCGGGCGCTGCCGTCACCTGCGGATCTTCCTTGCTGACCTGCTGGTTTCCCTCGACGCCGCAGGTCAAACGGCTGTTGACAGAGAGCGGCCGGGGGCGGGTAGGTTCGGCCGGGTCCACCACAGGACGTCCGGCCGACAGAAGGTTTCTGCCGTCCGGGGGGTCCCCCCTGCTCCGCGGGAGCTCGGGGGAGGGTGCGACCCGGATGGGGTCCGGACGTTCAGTAGACAACGGCTCCAGGCAGCCCGCAGCCAGCGGGTCCCAGGCCGGCCCGAAGGGCGCCGGGCCCCCATTCCGACACCCCGGGACCTCGCGGTGCGGGAGTGCCCGGACCGCTCGCTATGGTGGTGCCCTGCGTACGGACAATAAGGGGCAGCAGTGAACGACGGCGGTCAGAGGCGGTACGGCCCGCTCGGCAGAGCCTTGGTGATCATTCCGACCTACAACGAGGCGGAGAACATCAAGCCGATCGTCTCCCGCGTCAGGGAGTCGGTCCCCGAGGCCCACGTCCTGATCGCCGACGACAACAGCCCCGACGGCACCGGCAAGATCGCCGACGAGCTGGCCGCCGAGGACGACCACGTCCACGTCCTGCACCGCAAGGGCAAGGAGGGCCTGGGCGCCGCCTACCTCGCGGGCTTCCGCTGGGGCGCCGACGAGGGCTACGACGTCCTGGTCGAGATGGACGCCGACGGCTCCCACCAGCCCGAGGAGCTGCCCCGGCTGCTCACCGCGCTCAAGGGGGCCGACCTGGTCCTCGGCTCGCGCTGGGTGCCGGGCGGCCGGGTGGTGAACTGGCCCAAGAGCCGCGAGTTCATCTCCCGCGGCGGCTCCACCTACTCCCGGCTGCTGCTCGGCGTGGACATCCGCGATGTCACCGGCGGGTTCCGGGCCTTCCGCCGCGAGACCCTCGAAGGCCTCGGCCTGGACGAGGTGGCCTCGCAGGGCTACTGCTTCCAGGTCGACCTGGCCCGCCGTGCCGTCGCCGCCGGCTACCACGTGGTCGAGGTGCCGATCACCTTCGTCGAGCGCGAGCGCGGCGACTCCAAGATGAGCAACGACATCATCGTCGAGGCGCTGTGGCGGGTCACCGCCTGGGGCGTCGGCTCGCGCGCCAACAAGCTCCTGGGCCGCAAGCCGTCCTGAGCGGCCGGTTCCGCTCCGGTTCGCCGTCCGCTGACGGATCCTTTACGCCGTCCTGTCATGCTCCCAGGCACACTGGGAGCATGACGACCGGCACCGTGCCCCCGACCCTGCCCAAGCGCTCCCGTGCGCGCACCCTGGTCCCGCTGGGGATCGCCGCCTGGCTCCTCGTGGAGATCTGGCTGCTGATCACCGTGGCGGACGCCGCCGGCGGACTGGCCGTGTTCGCCCTGCTGGTCGGCGGTGTCGTGCTCGGCTCGTTCGTCATCAAGCGGGCCGGGCGCCGGGCCTTTCGCAACCTGACCGAGACCATCCAGCAGCAGCAGTCCGGGACGGCTCCCGGCGCGGGCCCCCAGCCCGGCAGCGAGGGCAACGCCCTGACCATGCTGGGCGGCCTGCTCCTGATCGTCCCGGGCCTGCTCTCGGACGCGCTCGGGCTGCTCTGCCTGGTGCCGCCGGTGCGCAAGGCGGTCTCCCGGTACGCCGAGCGCTCGCTGGAGAAGCGGATGCGCACGGCGGCGCCCGGCAGCCTGGGCGACGCCTTCCAGCAGGCCCGTATGCAGCACCCGGACGGCAAGGTGGTGCAGGGCGAGGTCATCCGGGACGACCAGCGCCCGCAGCGGGACGAGCAGGGGCCCCGCCCGCCACTGACCCACTGAGGTTCGTACGTACCGCGTCATGACGCGTACTGCGACGTGACGCAAAAGAAGAGGGCCGGTCACACCGTAACGGTGTGACCGGCCCTCGACTCTTCGGTTTCCGCCAAGAGCGCTTGCGCGCCTACGCGGACTTGCGACTGTCGCGCGGATGCACGGCAATGTTCATGGCGCCGGAACGCAGGACCTCCAGCCTTTCGGCCAGAACCTCCTCCAGCTCTTCGCGGGTGCGCCGCTCCATGAGCATGTCCCAGTGCGTACGCGCGGGCTTGCCCTTCTTCTCTTCAGGACCTTCGCCGTCCACGAGGAGTGCCATGGCGCCACACGCCTTGCACTCCCACTCCGGCGGGATGTCCGCCTCCACCGAGAACGGCATCTCAAATCGATGTCCGTTCTCGCATGCGTACTCCACCGCCTGGCGCGGGGCCAGATCGATGCCGCGGTCGGTCTCGTAGCTGGTCACCACGAGGCGCGTGCCGCGAAGAGCTCGCTCACTCATGAATCGTGCCTCCCGGGCTTGTCGCCCACAGGACAGGTGTCGCTGTCGTCGTCATCCGGTCAACGTCCGGTCGGCGGTAAAGATTCCCGTTGTGGGTCATGTGTCGCCGTCGTGCCGCCCCTTGTTGTACCCACCAGTGCCCGGTTTGTCACATCTGGCAGCAGATGTCACCCAGCGTCTTCACTACTTGAGCACGCAGTAACGGTCCGCCTGGCAGGCCAAAGGCGTACACTACCGGCCTTTCACTTCAACGTCTAAATCCGCGCCGGAACCGGGTTCCCCGCGGCCGCCACAGCGGCCCGCACCGGCACCCGGGCGAGCAGCGCGAAGCCGGCCACGAAGAAGATCACGAGGGAGATGATCGCATCCCGGTAGCTCCCGGTCAGCTGATACGCGAGCCCGAACACCAGTGGCCCCAGCCAGCTCAGTCCGCGGTCGCTCATCTCGTAGGCCGAGAAGTACTCGGCCTCCTTGCCGCTCGGCACCATGTGTGAGAAAAGCGACCGCGACAGCGCCTGGCTGCCGCCCAGGACCGTGCCGATCGCCGCTGCCAGGACGAAGAAGAGCGCGGGCGAGTGGGCGGGCAGGAAGTACCCGGTGCCCAGGATCAGCGCCCACACCGCCAGCGAGGCGAGGATCGTGCGCTTGGCGCCGTACGTCTGCGCGAGCCGCCCCATCCCGAGCGCCCCGGCCACGGCGAGCACCTGCACGAGCAGCACGGCGACGATCAGCGTGTTCTGGTCGAGCCCGAGCTCCTCGGAGCCGTACAGCGACGCCTGCGAGATCACCGTCTGCACGCCGTCGTTGTAGATCAGATACGCGAGCAGGAAGGCCAGTGTGAGCGGACGTGCGCGCATGTCGCGCAGCGTCGCGACGAGCTGGCGCCAGCCCGCGCCGACCTTGCCCTCGGCCGGGGCGTGCCCGGCGGGCGTGTGCCGGTCCCGCAGCCGCCGCAGTGGTACGAGCGTGAAGGCGCCCCACCAGACCCCCGCCGAGGCCAGACAGATCCGTACGGCCGTGCCCTCGGAGAGTCCGAAGCTGTCGTGGCCCGAGTAGAGGATCAGGTTGAGGATCAGGACGAACGCGCCCGCGGTGTAGCCGAAGGCCCAGCCGCGCGAGGAGACGCGGTCGCGCTCCTCGGGGCCCGCGATCTGCGGCAGATAGGCGTTGTAGAGCACCATCGAGACCGACAGCGCGGCATTGGCGACGATCAGCAGCACCGCGCCGAGGAGATAGCGGTGCCCGTCCAGGAAGAACATGCCCGCGGTCGCCGCGGCTCCGGTGTACGCGGCCGCCGCGAGCAGCGGCTTCTTGCGGCCGGTGCGGTCCGCGGCGGCGCCCACCATCGGCATCAGGACCACCGCGAGCACCACCGAGGCGGACACCGCGTACGCGAAGAGGGACCCGGCCCGCACCGGAACGCCCAGCGGGTGCACAAAGCCGTCCGCGTCGGCGGCGTCCTTGGCGATCGTCGTCAGATAGGGCCCGAGGAACACCGTCAGGACGGTCGTCGAGTAGACCGAGCACGCGAAGTCGTAGAAGTACCAGCCGCGCTGTTCGCGGCGGCGGTCGGGGTCCGGCGCCGCCTGTGCGGCGGCCCGGCCCATGGTCTCGGCGGTCAAACCCCGCGCCCTCTCGTTCGTTCCACGGGCGCGCGCGGGGTGTTTCAGAACCCGGTTCCCCGGTCGGTCAGTACCTTGCGCAGCGTCTCCAGATGATCGGTCATGATGCCATCCACGCCGAGGTCCAGGAGTTTCGTCATCCGATCGGGATCATTGATTGTCCACACGTGTACCTGCAGGCCCAGGGCGTGCGCGGTCTCCACGAAGCGCCGGTCCACCACCCGGATGCCGCTCTGGGTCTCGGGTACCTGCGCGCACACCGCGCCCCGGCGCAGCGGCACGGGGACGCCGAGCGAGCGCAGCCTCAGGGCGGCGACGCCGCGCACCCCGTACGAGGTGGCCAGGCGCGGGCCCGCCAGTTTCGCGGCCCGGGCCACCCGGCTCTCCGAGAACGAGCCCACGCACACCCGGTCCCACGAACCGGTCCGGCGGATCAGTTCCACGAGCGGGCCGAGCGCGGACTCGGCCTTGAGGTCGACGTTCCAGCGGGCCTCGGGGAACGCCTCCAGGAGCTCCTCGAAGAGCGGCAGCGGCTCGCGGCCCGCCACCCGGGCCTGCGACACCTCGGCCCACGGCAGATCGGCGATCCGCCCCACGGCGTCGGTGACCCGGTCCAGGGTGGAGTCGTGGAAGGCGACGAGACGGCCGTCCACGGTGGTGTGCACATCGGTCTCGAAGTACCGGAAACCGGCCGCCGCGGCCCGGCCGAAGGCGGCCGCGGTGTTCTCGATGCCGTCGGCCGCCCCGCCGCGGTGGGCGAAGGCGATCGGCGTCGGGTGGTCCAGATAGGGGTGGCGTACGCGAGTCACCCGCGCAGTATCGCCTGTGCCGGTGTCGCACCGGTGACGGGCTCGGCGACGGCGGGCGCGGGCTCCGGGGCGGTCGTCCGCTCCGGCCCGGGGACGGCGAAGACGCGCAGGAAGAACTGGGCGAGCGGGCCGATGGCGAGGGCGTAGGCGACCGTACCGACGCCCAGCGAGCCGCCGAGCAGGAACCCGGTCACCACGACCGCCACCTCCAGTGAGGTGCGCACCAGCCGGATGGAGCGGCCGGTGAGCCGGTGCAGCCCGGTCATCAGACCGTCGCGCGGGCCGGGCCCGAACCGCGCCGAGATGTACAGGCCGGTCGCCACACCGTTGAGCAGGATCCCGCCGACCAGCAGGGGGATCTGGGCGGCGAGCCCGTGCACGTCCGGCACCAGGGCGAGCGTGGAGTCCATCGCGATGCCGATGGCGAAGACGTTGGAGACCGTGCCCAGGCCCGGGCGCTGCCGGATCGGGATCCACAGCAGCAGTACGAGCGCGCCCACGATGATCGAGACGACGCCGATGGTCAGCCCGGTGCGCTCGGCGATCCCCTGGTGCAGCACGCCCCACGGTTCGAGCCCGAGCCCGCTGCGCACGAGCAGCCCGGAGCTCACGCCGTACAGCGTCAGGCCGACGTAGAGCTGGAGCAGCCTGCGGGTGAGGTGCGTGGACACGTCAGTGCCCCCCTGTCTGGTGGTAGTGGACCGATGCATGACACTCTGTGGCTGGGAAACCCATCCCAACCATGGCCAATTCGGGGAAGGTGGACTGACTTCCATGGCGCAGTGGACCTCGGCGGTCGGGCCGGCACAGCTCGCCCGTCAGCTCAACGCACAGCAGCAGCCCCGCCCGGCGGGCACCCGCAAGCCGCCCGCCTACCGGGCCCTCGCCGACGGGATCCGCCTCCTCGTCCTCGAAGGACGGGTGCCGGTGGCCGCCCGCCTCCCCGCCGAGCGGGAGCTGGCCCTGGCGCTCTCGGTCAGCCGCACCACGGTCGCCGCCGCCTACGAGGCGCTGCGCGGCGAGGGCTTCCTGGAGTCCCGCCGGGGCGCGGGCAGCTGGACGGCCGTGCCGGCGGGCAACCCGCTGCCCGCGCGCGGCCTGGAGCCGCTGCCGCCGGAGTCGCTGGGCTCCATGATCGACCTGGGGTGCGCGGCGCTGCCCGCGCCCGAGCCCTGGCTGACGCGTTCGGTCCAGGGCGCCCTGGAGGAGCTGCCGCCGTACGCGCACACCCACGGCGACTACCCGGCCGGGCTGCCCGCGCTGCGCCAGATGCTCGCCGAGCGGTACACGGCGCGCGGCATCCCCACCATGCCCGAGCAGATCATGGTCACCACCGGCGCGATGGGCGCCATCGACGCCATCTGCCACCTCTTCGCCGGGCGCGGCGAGCGGATCGCGGTGGAGTCGCCCTCGTACGCCAACATCCTCCAGCTGATGCGCGAGGCCGGGGCCCGGCTGGTGCCGGTCGCCATGGCCGAGGGGCTGACCGGCTGGGACATGCCCCTGTGGCGGCAGGTGCTGCGCGACTCCGCGCCCCGGCTCGCCTATGTGGTCGCCGACTTCCACAACCCGACGGGCGCGCTGGCCGACGAGGACCAGCGCCGCGCCCTGGTGGACGCGGCCCGCTCGGCCGGGACCGTGCTCGTCGTCGACGAGACCATGTCCGAGCTCTGGCTGGACGAGGGCATCGACATGCCGCGCCCCGTCTGCGCCTTCGACCCGGCGGGCGCGACCGTGCTCACGGTGGGCTCGGCGAGCAAGGCGTTCTGGGCGGGCATGCGCATCGGCTGGGTGCGCGCCGCCCCCGACGTCATCCGCTCCCTCGTCGCCGCCCGCGCCTACGCCGACCTCGGCACCCCTGTCCTGGAACAGCTCGCCGTCAACTGGCTGATGGCCACGGGCGGTTGGGAGCAGGCGGTCGACCTGCGCCGCGCCCAGGCGCGCGAGAACCGTGACGCACTGGTGGCGGCGGTCCGCCGGGAGCTGCCGGAGTGGGAGTTCGACGTGCCGGTGGGCGGGCTCACGCTCTGGGTGCGCACCGGGGGAGTCTCCGGCTCGCGGCTGGCGGAGGTGGGCGAACGGGTCGGCGTACGGGTGCCCTCCGGCCCCCGGTTCGGCGTGGACGGCGCCTTCGAGGGGTACGTACGGCTGCCGTTCACGGTCAGTGGCCCGGTCGCGGACGAGGCGGCGGCCCGGCTCGCCGCGGCGGCCCGCTTGGTGGAGAAGGGCGCGAGCAACGGGGGCGAGTCGCCGCGTACGTTCGTGGCGTGACGGTCGCCCGTCAGCCCTCCGCCGGCACCGCCTGCTGGCGGGGCGCCGCCTCCACCGGGAGGTCGCGCTCCGGGAGCAGGTCCAGGACCGCCTGGCGGTGCTGCTCGCTGGTCGCGTCGTCGTACGGGTCCGGCGTCGCCGGGACCTGGAGGCGCAGGACGGGCCCGGTGCCCAGGCGGGCGTAGCCGCGACCGGGCGGGACCGCCGTGGTCGGGGTGGTGTGCGGCGGGACGCCGAGGACCCACTCGGCGAGCGCCGGGGTGGCGGGGCCGAGCACCACGCGCGCGCGGGTGTGCGTGCGTACCGGCTCGGTCAGCGCCTCCAGGCTGTCGAACTGCTCGGCGACCACCACGGTCACCCCGGCCGCCCGGCCGTGCCGCAGCGGGGTCTGGAGCAGCTGCTGCGGGTCGGGCCGCCCGTCGGCGGCGGCCAGGTGCCCGAAGACGCTCGGCCGGTCGAGCAGGATCCACAGTGGCCGCTTGATGTCGTCCGGGGCCGGGTGGCCTCCCTGGCGAGCGCGGTTGGCGGCGATGAGCCGGCGCTCGGTCTCGTGCGCGGCCCACTCCAGGGTGGCCAGCGCCCCGGCGAGGCCGCACTCGACGGCGAGCACGCCCCGGCGCCCGGTCAGACACGCGTACTCACCGGTGCCGCTGCCCTCGACCACGAGCACGTCGCCGTGCTGGAGCACCTGAAGGGCGATGGAGCGCAGCAGGGTCGTGGTGCCGCTGCCGGGCTCGCCCACCGCCAGCAGGTGCGGCTCGGTGGAGCGCGGGCCGGTGCGCCAGACGACCGGCGGCGCGTCGCGGACGTCGTCGCCCTCGGTGACCGGCACGGTCCGCTGCACCGCGTCGGCGTCGGTGAAGCCGAGCACGGTCTCACCGGGGCCGGCGACGAACCGCTGGGCGGCGATCGAGGTGGAGAGCGCGTCGAGGACGCGCATGACGAGCTGGTTGCCCTCCTCGTCCCACTCGAACCGGTACTCCCGGCCGCGCCCGGACTTGGTGTGCAGCAGCTGTTCGATACGGGCGCGCGCCTCGGGCTCGCCGTCCGTGAAGTACGCGGGGTAGCGGATGAGGAGCCGGGTGACGCGGCCCGCGTCGTCGAACTCGTACTCACTGAAGGCGTTGGCCCACTCCCCGCCGTGGGCGAAGAGCGGGCTGGGGTCCTCCGCCACCGAGAAGTACGGCACCAGCGCCTCGTAGAGCGCCTGGAGGCGGCCGGTCTCGGCCTCGTCGGGTCCGGTCTTGACGGGAGTGCGCTCGCGGCCCTTCCAGGCGGCCGCGGCCATCACCGTGATCAGGGCGAGCAGCGGCCCGTACGGGATGAGCGCGACCACCAGGACCACGGCCGCCACCAGGAACAGCGCGGGACCACGCCGTTCCCTGGGCGTGGCGGCCCACTTGCCGCGCAGGGCGGCGGCGATCAGCCGCAGGCCGCGGCTGATCGTGATGAGCGGATGGAGGACGTCGGTGGCGCTGTCGGCGGCCGTGCGCGCGATCTCGCGGCTGCGGGCGATCGGAACGCTCGTGCTGCTCAGAATGCGGGGGAGTGGTCGCCGGGCCACGTCGGTCTCCTGAGGGGGTGGTCGGGACTGCGGGAGGTCAGAACTTGATCCCGCCCAGCAGGCTGGCCAGGCTCTGGCCGCCGGCCTTGATGCTCGGGGCGATCGCGGTGCCCGCGAGGTAGAAGCCGAAGAGGGCACAGACCATGGCGTGCGACGCCTTCAGACCGTCTTTCCGGAAGAAGAGGAAGACGATGATTCCGAGCAGGACGACGCCTGAGATGGACAGGATCATGAGAAGTTCTCCTGGTTGATGGGGACAGTCACCATGAGTTCTTCCAGGATCACAGGAAGTATCTATGTGATAAAAGCTGCAATCGGGTGAAATTCTCTGATTTTCACTGGAGTGGCGGATACGGAACCGGGTCGCGGGCGGGACACTGTGCGGCCGCGGGGCCGGATGCCGTCACTCGCGGTGAGATGTGCCCCGGGCGGGCCGAACCATGTCGCCCGACGGGCAGTACCCTGTCGATTCACTCGTACGGCCCCGGTGCCGTACGAGCCCAGGTCACAGGCGTTCCGAGGAGCGCCGTACGCAGCGAAAGGCGGTCCGTGCGATGAGCGATGACCTCGATCCCGAGGTGGTCGAGCTGGCGACCAGGATCTTCGATCTGGCGCGCCGGGGAGACGCGGAGGCGCTCGCCGCGTACGTCGACGCCGGGGTCTCGCCGGACCTCACCAATGACAAGGGCCACACGCTCGTCATGCTCGCCGCCTATCACGGGCACGCGGAGGCGGTCTCCGTGCTCCTCGCGCGCGGTGCGGACGCCGACCGCGCCAACGACCGCGGCCAGACCCCGCTCGCGGGTGCGGTCTTCAAGGGCGAGGACGCGGTCGTCAAGGCCCTGCTCGCAGGCGGAGCCGATCCTTCCGCCGGAACGCCGTCCGCGCTCGACACCGCACGGATGTTCGGCAAGACGGAACTGCTCGCACTCTTCGGCGACCGCTGAGGTTTGCACCGGGTGCCCCCTGCGTACCTGGTGAGAGGGGCTCGTAAATGTGGTCGCGGTGGCGAAATGCCTGGGTCATCATGACGACGAGCCCCTTCATCAGGGGCAGGGTCCATACATCGGGGGCCACACGACTGGAGGCAGGAAGATGACTCACAGCAAGAAGACGGCGGACGGCCGAACATGTTGGCGCGCGGCCTACTAGGGCACGGCACGAATCCCGGTTGCGTCAACAGCTTGATGTGAGGCTACTTCCATGTTTGATCCGGTCATAGCGCCGAGCGGTACGCTGCTCGGCCTGCTGCAGCGGGGCCGCGGCGACGGCACCCTGCACGCGCTCGCCGCCCCGCGCCCAGAAGCCCTGGCGGCCCTGAACCACTGTGTACTGGGCGACCCCCGCCACGACTGGCAGGTGGAGAACCGCTCCCTGTACTACGCGCGCCTCTACCTGGATCTCGACGGCGGACTCGACGAGATCGAGGCCCATCTCTTCAGCGCCGAGGACGTCCTTGACAGCGACGAGCACCGCACCGGTCTCGCGCTCGCGGTCCTCGGCCACCTCGCCTCCTACGGCAGGGACGACGCGCTGCTGCTGCTGCGGCGGTACGCCGTGCGCGGCGCCAACTGGGGCTGGGCCCTGGACGAGCTCGCCCTGCGTGACGACGACGCGGGCCTGCGCGGCCTCGCCGACCCCGTCCTCGCCCGGTTCCCCGGCACCCCCGAGGGCGACGCCGAACTGGCCGCCACCGTCCGGGACGCCTTCGAGCCACGGCCCTGGCGGCTGTGGGCCGAGGACACCCGGGACGCGGTCGGCGCACGGGTGCGCGCCGCCCAGGAAGCCGGGTCCTTCGACCGCTGGCAGCGCCAGATGCGACCGTCCGGGCCCCGTCCCGGCTGGAGCGTCCAAGCCGTCTTCGACTGGGCCCAGGAGGGCCTGGAGCGCGGCGCCGACCTCACCCTTCCCGCCGCCCGCTGCCTGGGCGCGGTGGCCGGGCCCGACGATCGCGACCTGATCGTCGAGGCCGCGCGCGCCGGCTCGGACGGCGCCCGTTGCGCCGCCCTGCACTACCTCACCGAGTCACGCGACCCCCGCGTGCTCGACCTCATCGAGGCCGCCGTCGGCGGCGGCTCACACACCGTGGCCGAGGCCGCCGTCCACGCCTTCGAGCGGATGTGCGGGCCCGAGGCCGTCGACCGGGCGCGCGGCTGGGTGCACCGGCCCGACGCGCTCGGCGCCGCCGCCGCGGGCGTCCTCGCCTGCCGGGGCGAAGCCGACGACGCCCAGCTGGTCCTCGGCGCACTGCGCGAGTGCGTGCGCTCCGAGGGGCCCGACGCGACCCTGCTGCGCCCCCTCGTCGACGGGGCCGGACGGCTCGGCATCGCCTGCGCCGCCCCCGTACTGAGGCACCTCTACCGGGAGACCGCCTCCTCCGAGCTGCGCGGCCGCACCGCCCGCGCGCTCGCCGCCACCGACCCCTCCTTCCCCACCGGTTTCGCCGTCGAGTGCCTGTGGGACTGCGAGGAGACCACCCGCGAAGTGGCCGCGCAGCATGCCGAGCTCGTCGACGCGCGCGTGGCGGAGCGGCTGCGGCGCCTGGCCGACGACCCGGCCGAGGAGGCCGAGGTACAGAGCGCCATCCACAACCGGATGGGCCCGGACGCCGCCGCGATATGAGCCGCTAGGGCCTACGGGCGCTGTCCGACTGGATGGCGGCCCGCTGCCAGAGCCTGCTCGCCGAGCCCAGCCTCGGGCCGGGCGCACCACCCTCGTACGAGCCGGACCGGCCGCCGCGCGGCCGGTCCGCCGTGCTGCTGTGGCCGGCGACGGCCGGGACCGCCCGGGTGGCGCGGCGCTCCACGGACCTGCTGCCCCAGCTGCCCGGCCTCGCCGGGGCGGTGCGGCGCGGGGCGGGGCCACGCCGCGCGCGGCACCGCCCCCACCTCGGTCCGTGCGCCGCAGAGGCGCTCTCCCCAGCGCTCGCGACCGTCAGCGCGCCCCCCGGCCCGGGCCGCCTTGCCAGAATGGAGGGATGACAGGGCGCTGGGAGTTCTGGATCGACCGTGGCGGCACCTTCACCGACGTGGTGGGCAGACGGCCCGACGGGCGCCTGGTCAGCCGCAAGCTCCTCTCCCACGACCCGGAGCGCCACCGCGACGCCGCGGTCGCCGGGATCCGGCTGCTGCTCGGCCTCGGGCCCGACGAGCCGGTCCCGGCCGACCGGATCTCGGTCGTCAAGATGGGCACCACCGTCGCCACCAACGCCCTCCTGGAGCGGCGCGGCGAGCCCACCGTCCTGGTCGTCACCGAGGGCTTCCGGGACGCGCTGCGGATCGCGTACCAGAACCGGCCGCGGCTGTTCGACCGGCACATCGTGCTGCCGGACGCGGTGTACGCGCGGGTCGTCGAGGTGGCCGAGCGGGTCGACGCGCACGGCGCCACCGTCCGCCCGCTCGACCTCGCGGGCGTCACCGAGGGGCTGCGGGCCGCCCACGCGGAGGGACTGCGCAGCGCCGCCGTCGTCCTGATGCACGGCTACCGCTACCCGGACCACGAGCTGGCCGTCGCCGAGGCCGCCCGCTCGCTCGGCTTCACCCAGGTCAGCTGCTCGCACGAGGTGAGCCCGCTCATCAAGCTGGTGCCGCGCGGCGACACCACGGTGGTGGACGCCTACCTCTCGCCGATCCTGCGCCGATACGTCGACGAGGTCGCCAAGGAACTCGACGGCGTACGGCTGATGTTCATGCAGTCCAACGGTGGCCTGCGGGAGGCCGCGCACTTCCGGGGCAAGGACGCGGTGCTCTCCGGACCCGCCGGCGGAGTGGTCGGCATGGCCCGCACCTCCGGACAGGCCGGCTACGCGCGCGTGATCGGCTTCGACATGGGCGGCACCTCGACCGACGTCTCGCACTACGCGGGCGCCTTCGAGCGGGACTTCGCCACCCAGGTCGCCGGGGTGCGGATGCGCGCCCCCATGATGAACATCCACACCGTGGCGGCGGGCGGCGGCTCGGTGCTCCACTTCGACGGACAGCGCTACCGGGTCGGCCCCGACTCGGCGGGCGCGGTCCCGGGCCCGGCCTGCTACCGGCGCGGCGGCCCGCTCACCGTCACCGATGCCAATGTGATGCTCGGCCGGATCCAGCCCGCCCACTTCCCGGCGGTGTTCGGCCCCGGCGGCGAACTGCCGCTGGACGCCGAGGTGGTACGGGAGGGGTTCGCCGCCCTGGCCGAGCGGACCGGCGGCGGCCGCACCCCCGAGGAGGTCGCCGCCGGATTCCTGGAGATCGCCGTGCTCAACATGGCGAACGCGGTCAAGAAGATCTCCGTGCAGCGCGGCCACGACGTCACCCGCTACGCCCTGACCAGCTTCGGCGGCGCGGGCGGCCAGCACGCCTGCGCGGTCGCGGACGCGCTCGGCATCGACACCGTCGTCGTACCGCCGCTGGCCGGAGTCCTCTCCGCCTACGGCATCGGCCTCGCCGACGCGACCGCGATGCGCGAGCGGTCCGTCGAGGCCGAGCTGGACGGGGACTCCGTCGGGCGGGTGCGCGAGCTGTGCGACGAACTCGCGGCACGCACCCGTGCCGAACTGCGCGCCGACAGCATCCCGGACGGAGC
Organism: Streptomyces sp. NBC_00224; assembly: GCF_041435195.1. Taxonomy (NCBI): domain Bacteria; kingdom Bacillati; phylum Actinomycetota; class Actinomycetes; order Kitasatosporales; family Streptomycetaceae; genus Streptomyces; species Streptomyces sp. NBC_00224. The sequence goes on along the minus strand of NZ_CP108106.1, from coordinate 2,121,915 downwards.
GATCACCACCCACGCGCGCGTACTGCTCCGCTACGCCGGTACGGACGCGAGCCTGCCGTTGGCCCTGGACACGGCGGACGCCATGAAGGAGGCGTTCGAGCGCGAACACCGCGCGCGGTACGCCTTCACCATGGACAAGCCGCTGGTCATGGAGGCGGTGTCGGTGGAGGCCGTCGGCGCCGCCGGGCCGCACGGCGTCCCCGAGGTCGAGGAGTACGCGCGCGAGGGTGCGAGCGGACCCTGTGCCACCGTGGGCATGTTCGTGGCGGGCGGGCGCCGGGACGTCCCGCTGTACCGGCGCGCCGCCCTGCGGCCGGGCGACACGGTGGCCGGGCCCGCGATCGTCGCCGAGGCCGACGCCACCACCGTGGTGGACGACGGCTGGCAGGCCGCCGCCGGTGACCTGGGGCATCTGCTGCTCACCCGGGTGCGCCCCCGCCCCGGCCGCACCGCCGTCGGCACGGATGTCGACCCGGTGATGCTGGAGGTCTTCAACAACCTCTTCATGGCGATCGCCGAGCAGATGGGCGTACGCCTGGAGAACACCGCCCACTCCGTCAACATCAAGGAACGCCTCGACTTCTCCTGCGCGCTCTTCGACGCCGAGGGCAACCTGATCGCCAACGCCCCGCACATCCCGGTGCACTTGGGCTCGATGGGCGAGTCCATCAAGGAGGTGCTGCACCGCAACGCGGGCGCCATGCGGCCCGGTGACGTCTACGCCGTCAACGACCCGTACCACGGCGGCACCCATCTGCCCGACATCACCGTGGTGACCCCGGTGTTCGACGGCGAGGAGCTGCGGTTCCTGGTCGCCTCGCGCGGCCACCACGCCGAGATCGGCGGCATCACCCCGGGCTCGATGCCCGCCTTCAGCCGCACCATCGAGGAGGAGGGCGTCCTCTTCGACAACTGGCTCCTCGTCCGGGACGGACGGCTGCGCGAGGCGGAGACGCGGGCGCTGTTGACCGGTGCCGTTCACCCCTCGCGCGACCCCGACACCAACCTCGCCGACCTGCGCGCCCAGATCGCCGCCAACGAGAAGGGCATCGCCGAACTGCGGCGCATGACCGACGAGTTCGGGCTCGACGTCGTCCAGGCGTACATGGGACATGTGCAGGCCAACGCCGAGGAGTCCGTGCGGCGGATCGTGGCGGGGCTGAGCGACGGCTCGTACACGTACGAGACCGACGGCGGCGCCGTCATCCGGGTCGCCGTCACCGTGGACCGCGACAGCCGCAGCGCCGTAGTGGACTTCGCCGGCACCTCGCCGCAGCAGCCCGGCAACTTCAACGCGCCCCGGTCGGTGGTGATGGCGGCCGTCCTGTACGTCTTCCGGACGCTGGTGGACGACGACATCCCGCTCAACAGCGGCTGTCTCAAGCCGCTGGAGGTACGGGTGCCGCCCGGCTCGATGCTGGCGCCCGAGCACCCGGCCGCGACCGTCGCCGGAAACGTCGAGACCTCGCAGGCCGTCACCGGCGCGCTCTACGCGGCCCTCGGGATCCAGGCCGAGGGCTCGGGCACGATGAACAACGTGACCTTCGGCAACGACCGGGTGCAGTACTACGAGACGGTGGCCAGTGGCTCGGGCGCGGGCGACGGCTTCGACGGCGCGGACGCCGTGCAGACCCACATGACCAACTCGCGCCTCACCGACCCCGAGGTGCTGGAGTGGCGCTATCCGGTGCGCGTGGACGCCTTCGCGGTACGGGAGGGCAGCGGCGGGCGGGGCCGGTGGACGGGCGGATGCGGGGTCGAGCGCCGGATCCGCTTCCTGGAGCCGATGACCGTCGCCCTGCTGACCGGCCACCGGCGCGTCCCGCCGTACGGCATGGCGGGCGGCGCGCCCGGCGGGCTCGGCGCGAACCTGGTGGAGCGTGCGGACGGCCGCAGCGAGGCGTTGGGCGGCGTGGACACGGTCGAGGTGGGCCCCGGGGACGTCCTGGTCGTCCGCACGCCCGGAGGCGGCGGCTACGGCTCCTGACGCCTCCGTACGGATGCGGGGCCCCGTCGCAGGGGCACGAACCGCAGCGGGGTGCCGGGCACGGCCTGCGCGGCGGCGGCCAGATCCGCCCCGGCCACCACGCCCACCACCGGATAGCCGCCGGTGGTCGGATGGTCGGCCAGGAACACCACCGGGCGCCCGTCCGGCGGCACTTGGACCGCGCCCCACACCATGCCCTCGCTGGGCAGCTCGCCGTGGACCGCCCGTTCGAGCGCCGGGCCCTCGGTGCGCAGGCCGATGCGGTTGCTCGCGGCGGAGACCCGGTAGCCGCCGGTGGCGAGGGCGACGAAAGCGTTCTCCGTGAACCAGTCGGCGCGCGGCCCCGGCAGCATGCGCAGCACCAACTCCCGCGGCGGCCCCGGCGCGGGTGCCGCGTCCACGCGCGCGTAGTGCTCGGCCGGATGCCCCAGGGGCAGTACGGCGCCGTCCGCGAGCGGCGCCGGGCCGAGCCCCGACAGCAGATCGGTGGAGCGGCTGCCGAGGACCGGCTCGACCGCGATCCCCCCGGCGAACGCCACATAGGAGCGCACCCCGCGCACGGCGGCGCCGACCTCCAGGACGGCCCCCGCGGGCACCCGCACCGGCGCGCCCCACGCCGCGGGGCGCCCGTCGACGGCCACCGGGCAGGGCGCTCCCGTCACCGCGACCGTGACGGCCCGGCGCGGGCGCACCGCGCACCCGTTCAGAGTCGTCTCCAGGACGGCGGCGCCCGGCCGGTTCCCCACCAGCCGGTTGGCGAGGCGGCTCGCGGGCAGGTCGAGCGCTCCCGAGCGCGGCACACCGAGGTGGGCGTGGCCATGGCGCCCCTCGTCCTGGACGGAGGTGAGCGCGCCGGCCCGCACCACGCAGAAGGCCCGGTCCGTCATGCCCCGCCCCGGGGGACGAAGCGCACCCGGGTGCCCGGTGCGAGGAGTGCGGCGGGCTCCCGGTCCGGGTCCCACAGCACGGCGTCCGTGCTGCCGACGAGCTGCCAGCCGCCCGGCGACGAGCGCGGATAGACGCCGGTGTACGGGCCCGCCAGGGCGACCGACCCGGCGGGGACCGAGGTCCTCGGGGTGGCCCGGCGGGGCACCCCGTACCGCTCGGGCAGCCCGGTCAGATAGCCGAAGCCGGGCGCGAACCCGCAGAAGGCCACCCGGAATTCGGCCGCGCAGTGGATCCGTACCGCCGCCTCGGGCGAGACGCCCCACACCGTCGCGACCTCGGCCAGATCGGGGCCGTCGTAGCGGACCGGGATCTCCACCGCCGCGCCCGTGTCCGCGCGCGGCGGCGCGACCTCCCAGCCGGGCAGCAGCGCGGCAAGGCGCGCCGGATCGTCCAGACCGTCGAGCAGGACCGTACGGGCCGCCGGGACGATCTCCCGTACGGGCGGCAGGCTTCCGGCGGCGCGGCGGCGCAGCAGCTCGGCGTGGAGGGCCTCGGCGTCCTCGCCGCTGTCCAGCTCGACGAGGAGCGCGCGGTCGCCGACCGGCAGCGTCCGCATCGGCAGGGCGCGTCTCACGCGAACGCCTTCACCCGCACGCCCGCGCCCTCCAGGGCCTGCCGCACCCGGTGGGCGAGGGCGGCGGCGCCGGGGGTGTCGCCGTGCAGACAGAGCGAACGCGCGCGTACCTCGACGCTCTCGCCCGTGGCGGCGACCACCGTGCCGGTCCGGGCCAGTGAGAGCGACCGCTCCACGACCGCGTCCGGGTGGGTGATGACCGCGCCCTCCTGGCCGCGCGGGACGAGGGTCGCGCGCTCGGTGTACGCGCGGTCCGCGAACGCCTCGCTGACGACGGGCAGTCCGGCCTTCGCGGCGCGCGCCAGGAGGCGCGAGCCGGGCAGCCCGAGCACCGCGAGCAGGCCGCCTGCCAGGCGCACCCCCTCGACGACGGCCGCCGCCTGCTCCTCGTCGTGGACGACGCGGTTGTAGAGCGCGCCGTGCGGTTTGACGTAGGCGACCCGGCTGCCCGCGGCCCGGGCGAAGACCTCCAACGCGCCTATCTGGTAGGCGACCTCGGCCGCGAGCTCGTCCGGCGGGACGTCCATCGCCCGCCGTCCGAACCCGGCCAGATCGCGATACGAGACCTGGGCGCCGATCCGCACCCCGCGCTCGGCCGCCGTCGCGCACACGCGCCGCATGGTGGCCGCGTCGCCCGCGTGGAAGCCGCAGGCCACATTGGCGCTGGTGACGACGGACAGCAGCTGCTCGTCGTCGGTCAGCCGCCAGCGGCCGAAGCCCTCGCCCAGGTCGGCGTTGAGGTCGATGACCGGGGTCATGTCAGTTCCTGTCCACGTGTCTCGGGCAGTCCGAACAGGGCCACGAAGGCCAGTGCGTAGCCGATCGCGCCGAGGGCCAGCGCGCCGCCCACGCCCCAGCTGTCGGAGAGGTAGCCCACAAGGGTGGGCAGGAAGGCGCCGACGGCCCGGCCGCTGTTGTACGTGAAGCCCTGGCCCGTCCCGCGTACCGCCGTCGGATAGAGCTCGCTCAGGAACGAGCCGAACCCGCTGAAGATCGCGGACATGCAGAAGCCCAGCGGGAAGCCGAGGACGAGCAGCAGGTTGTTCGCGCCGGACGGGATGTGTGTGTACACCAGGATGCAGAGCGCGGACAGGACGGCGAAGAGCTGGATGTTCCGCTTGCGCCCGAGCCGGTCGCTGAGCACGCCGCCGGTGAGATAGCCGAGGAAGGCGCCGGAGATCAGGAACGTCAGATAGCCGCCGGTGCCGACGACGGTGAGCCCGCGGTCGGTCTTGAGGTAGGTCGGCACCCAGGTGGCGAGCGTGTAGTAGCCGCCCTGGACGCCGGTGGAGAGCAGCGTCGCGAAGAACGTGGAGCGCAGCAGGTCCTTCTTGAAGATCGCGGCGAAGGAGCCGCGCCCCGAGCCGGCCGCGCGGCGCTGCTCGGCCGCCTCCGGGGCATCGCTCACATGGCGCCGGATGTAGATCACCAGGAGGGCGGGCAGCGCGCCCGTCCAGAACATCACGCGCCAGGCGGTGTCCGCGTCCACGTAGTGGAAGACCAGCGTGTAGACGATGACGGCCAGCGCCCAGCCTGCCGCCCAGGCGCTCTGCACCGCGCCGAGGGTCCGGCCGCGCTCCTTGGCCGAGGCGTACTCGGCGACCAGGATCGCGCCGACCGCCCACTCGCCGCCGAAGCCGAAGCCCTGCAGGGCGCGGCAGACCATGAGCGTCTCGTACGTGGGCGCGAAGCCGCAGGCCACGGTGAACACCGCGTACGTGATCACCGTGATCATCAGCGCCTTCACCCGGCCGATGCGGTCGGCCAGGATCCCGGCGAGCGCGCCGCCGACCGCCGAGACCACCAGGGTCACCGTGGTGAGCAGGCCGGTCTGGCCGTGGTCGAGGCCGAAGTACGCGCCGATCGCGACCATGCTCAGCGGCAGGGTGAAGTAGTCGTAGGAGTCGAGGGCGTAGCCGCCGAACGCGCCGCCGAAGGCGCGGCGGCCGCGCGGACCGAGGTCCCGCAGCCACCCGAACGGGCCGCCGCCGCCGGGGAGTTCGCCCTCTTTCGACTGTGCCTGGGTCGTGCTCATCTGCACCTCGCAGGGGGAGCGTGCGCGGGGGGTGTGGTGGGGCTGTGCGGTGACGCCCAAGTTAGAGGATCGTTGAACAATCCGACAAGAGTCGTGTCGGCACGTTCTTTCGTCCCCCGCTCCCCTGCAGTCCTTCTACGATGGAAGCCGTGCGTCGCCGGGAGCCCGGCGGGGGAGTGGGGATGCCGTGGGAACGACGGAGTCCGAGGTCGGCGGGCTGGCGGAGGACCGCCCGCTGCTCGGCCGCACCAGTACGGCCGAGCGCGTCGCGGACATCCTGCGCGGCCGCATCGCCGAGGGCTACTTCCCGCCGGGGGAGCGCCTCGCGGAGGACAGCATCGGCAAGGCGCTCGGGGTCTCGCGCAACACACTGCGCGAGGCGTTCCGGCTGCTGAGCCACGAGCGGCTGCTGGTCCACGAGCTCAACCGCGGGGTGTTCGTGCGGGTCCTGGCGGTCGAGGACGTCGAGGACATCTACCGGACCAGGCGCCTGGTCGAGTGCGCCGTCGTCCAGGGCCTCGGCAGGCCCCCGTACGCGCTGGAGACGCTGGACGCGGCGGTGGCGGGCGGGGAGCGGGCGGCCCGCCGCCACGACTGGAAGGGCGTCTCCACCGCCAACATCCACTTCCACCGGGAGCTCGTCGGCCTCGCGGGCAGCGCGCGCACGGACGAGCTGATGCGCGGCGTCCTGGCCGAACTGCGGCTCGCCTTCCATGTGGTGGACGACCCGAAACGGCTCCATCAGCCCTATCTCATACGGAACCGGGAGATTCTGGAAGCGCTGCGGTCGGGCGAGCGGAACGGGGCGGTCCGGCTGCTGGCCGACTATCTCGACGACTCCCGGAGGCAGTTGGTGGAGGCGTACGCGGGGCTGGTGGCGGCCGGCGACTAGGGCCTGTCCGGTGGATCTGGTCGGCTTCGGCTCGGGGTGCCTTTTTTGGTGCTGGTGAGCGGGGGTCTGGTGGGTCCAGCTGCAAGGCGGAGGAGGGCGTCGACGCGGAGCGTCGGCAACTGACGACAACGCGGCAGATGGGCGCACCAGGGCCGCGCGTGCCGACCAGATCCACCGGACAGGCCCTGGGCGGCGGGGGCGGCGGCCGGGCGGTCGTATCTGCGCCGTTTCGACCGTTGTCAGTGCGAGGACCTAATCTGTGCAGCGTGACTTCGCCTGCCTCGACGGAACCCGTTCCGCCCCAGCTCAGCGCGGGGCCGCGCCCGGCACCGGGCCCGGCCGCCGACGAGGGGCTGGCGCGCAGGCTTCGCGCGCTCGCCTGCACCGCCCCGCTGCACGACCTGGACGTGCGCAAGGCGAACCTCGCGGGCGAGTACTCGGTCTACGCGATGGCGGAGGTCGCCCTCGCCTCGATCGACCTCATCACGCTGAACATGGACTTCGACACGGGCGCCGACCACGAGCAGATAGTGGCCAGGCTGATCCCGAGGGTCGCCGCGCAGGCGCCGGGCCGCCCCGCCGCCGAGCACGAGCGGGTGGCCCGCTGGGTCCTGGAGAACCTGATCAACGTCGGCAGCGTGGACCGCGGCTTCCGCGCGGTGTACGGGACGTTCAGCCCGGACGGCGTCTATGTGCGCCGGGACTACGACTTCAAGCTGATCGAAGAGGTCCCGGGGTACGGGGGCAGCGTCTACCTCCGTACGACGGACGAGGCCGTGAACGTGCTGGTGGGCGCGCTCGACACGGATGTCACCAGCGCCCAGATCGCCGCCGAGGTGAAGCTGGAGGTGCTGATCAGCCGGGGCAGGCTGGCCGACGCCCAGCTCGCCGCCGAGCAGGCGCGCTACCGGACCGTGCAGTACGCGGAGACCCTGCGCCGCACCCTGGAGGCGACCCGGCGCAACGTCCGCGCGGTCGACTGGCTGAACGCGGTCCCGGACATGATCGCGGAGGCGCTCGACCACGTGGCCGACCGCTACCGGCACGAGAACGCGATCCTGACCAACATCCGCAAGGCCCGGGACGAGGCGGAGGAGCCCGAGCACAAGCGGCGGGCCGCCGAGCTCGTCGACATCGTCAAGGACTGCATCCGGCGCCACACCCAGCTGCAGTCGCGCCTCCTGGAGGCCGGGCCGCTGTTCCGCGCCGAGCAGGACCGCCAGGCGTTCGCGCGCCCGGCCGCCCGGACCGGCCTCGACCTGTACGGGCAGCTGGTCGCGCCACTGCTGCCGCTGCCGGTCGAGGACGCGACGCGGGTGACGGACGCGTTCTTCGCGCGCGGGACAGGGCTGCGGACGCCGGTGTCGGTGCGGGTGTCGGACCTCGTGGACATACTGCTCACGCCTCCGATAGAGCGGGAGCACCTCGGTGCGGAGATGCCCGAGCCCGATCTGATCGCCACGCCGGACGACAGCCGCTTCAGTGAGGAGCAGCTGGCGACGGCGATGGAGCTGCTCGACCTGGAACACGACGCGCCGCGTCGGCTGTCCGGCCTGCTCGCCGAGGCGCGCGGGCTCGACCCGGAGCTGCCGTACCTGGTCGCACTGCTCGCGGTGCACGCGGCGAGCCCGCCGGTCGGTACGGCGTACCGGCAGGGCGAGGAGCGGCTGCTGTTCGCCGTCGACGACGGGACGCAGCTGGACGACCCGGAGTTCGGCGGGGCGGACCTGATCGTGGGGACGGCCCGGCTGGACGCGGCGGGGATGGCGGCGGCCCGGGAGGCGGCGTGATGGCCCCACCCCGCTTCTGCGCTGCGCCCCGGTCCCCGTTCGCCTGCGGGCCCTCTGCGGCTGGTCGCGCAGCGGCATTCAAGGGGCGCGGGGAACTGCGCGACCAGCCCCCACCGACCCGCAGACGAATTCCGGCCCCAGGGGCGCAGCCCCCGGCCGCCCGCCCAGGGCTTTAGGGAAGGGGCGGGGCGGGGGACAGGCCCGCCGCAGGCGCCGCCCACCCGCACCGCACCCACCGCCCCCCCACCGCACCAAGAACGAACACCCCCCAAGGAGCCCCCCGTGACCGACCACCACCCCGAGCGTGAGCCCGAGGCCGGCGACGGTGTCGGCGAGGTGCCCCGGGACGGGGGCGAGCGGCGGATCACCCCCGGTGACGCCGCCGACGCCGCCCGCCTCGTCGCCTTCGGGCTCCAGCCCAAACTGCTCCCCGCCCGCGACGCGGAGTACGCGGAACTGCTCCGCCGCCACCGCGAGGACCCCGCGTTCGCCAGGCTCGCGGACGCCGTCGCCGCGGGCCTCGGGCTCGTCGTCCTGGAGGTCTCGCCCCGCGCCGGCATGGCCGTGACGGCCGCCGAGGACTCCGTCTTCGCCGTCCGCATGGGCGACTACGCCCGCCGCGCCGCCACCGACTCGGCGGACCGCTTCCTGCACGGCCTCGCGCACCTCGCCGTCGCCGCGATGGCCTTCCCCCGCCCCGAGGACCTGGCCGACGACGGCTACATCGGGCGGATCACGGTCAACGGCGTCGACGCGTTCGTACGCCAGGCCTGTCGCCGTCTGGAGGAGCGCGCCGCCGAGCAGGGCGAGAACACCGACCCGGAGACCGGCGCCCCCGGCCTGGAGGCCGCCTGGCGCATCTACGCCCGGCGCAGCTCGACCGGCGCCACCAAGGACGCCCGCCGCCTCGCCGGATCCACCACCGGCATCGTGGCCAAGGCCGTCGCGTTCCTCACCGAGTCCGGCTTCCTCCAGCGGACCGGCGACGACGCGGGCGGCGCGTACCGCACCACCGCCCGCTACCAGCTCCAGGTCCGCGACATGGCCGGCACCGCCGCGCTCACCGAGCTCCTGGAGCTCGGGGTGGTCGCGGTGAGCGACGGCAGCGCGACCCTGCTGCCGCCCCCCGACGGCGACGACCTCGACCTGGCCGCCGACGCCGGGCTCCCGTTCCACGCCTGACCCCCGCAAAAGAACTCCTCGCAGCAGAACACCCCGCAACAGAACACTCCGCAACAGAACACCCCCACCTCCGCCACATCTACGAGAGTCCGCCATGTACGAGCTGTCCCGGGTCCGCCTCTACTCCATCGGTCCCGCCGGTGCGCGTTACGCCGACACCGTGCTGGACCTGCGCGGCGTGGGCGCGCCCGTGCCCCACCCGGCGCCCACCCAGGCGGAGTTCTTCGAGGACGAGCCGGTCGGCCCGCCGCGCCGCCCCGCCCCCGCCGGCGTGCTCTTCCTGGAGAACGGCGGCGGCAAGTCCGTCCTGCTCAAGCTGATCTTCTCGGTGATGCTGCCCGGCCACCGCAACACCCTCGGCGGCGCCAGCTCCGGCGTGCTGCGCAAGTTCCTGCTCGCCGACGACTGCGGCCATGTCGCCCTGGAGTGGCAGCACACCCTCACCGGCGAGCTGGTCGTGGTCGGCAAGGTGAGCGAGTGGCGCGGGCGGCAGGTCTCCAACGACCCGAGGAAGTTCGCCGAGGCCTGGTACTCGTTCCGGCCCGGCCCCGGCCTCAGCCTCGACTCGCTGCCGGTCGCCGAGTCCAGCGCGGTGCGCCCGGCCGCCGAGGGCGCGTCCGGCGCCCAGGGCAGGCGCCGCACCATGAAGGGCTTCCGCGACGCGGTCACCGAGGCGGGCAAGGCGTATCCGCACCTCGACGTGGTGTGGGAGGAGATCCACGACCGCTGGAACGAGCACCTGGGCGACCTGGGCCTGGACCCCGAACTCTTCCGCTACCAGCGCGAGATGAACGCCGACGAGGGCGAGGCGGCCGGTCTCTTCGCGGTCAAGAAGGACTCCGACTTCACCGACCTGCTGCTGCGCGCCGTCACCGACACCCGGGACACCGACGGCCTCGCGGACCTGGTCGGCGGCTTCGGTAACAAGCTGGGCCGCCGCGCCGAACTGATCGCGGAGCGCGACTTCACCGCGGGTTCGGTGGACCTGCTCAACCGGATCGTCGAGGCCGCCGAGGCCCGCTCCCGCGCGCGCGACATCCACGCCGGGGCCGAGCGCCGTACGCGTACGCTCGCGCGCAGGCTCTCCGCGCGCGCGGGCCAGGAGCGCGGGCGCGCCACCGACCTGGCCGGCCGGGTCACCGCCGCCGCGCACACCGTCACCGAGGCCGAGCAGGCGCGCGGCCGCAGCGCCCTGATCGCCTCCGAACTCGCCTACCGCCACGCCTCGCTGGCGCTCGCCGTCACCGAGAAGGCCGCCACCGCCCAGCGCCGCGAGCTGGCCGACGCCCGTACGCTGCACTCGGCCTGGCAGGCCGCCGAGGCGGTGCTGCGGCACAAGGCCGCGGCCGACCGCTCCGCGCGCGTGGCCGTCGCGATCCGCGAGGCCGAGCGGGACGCCGCGCCCGCGCTCGCCGCCCGCGCCACCGCCGCCGCCGATCTCGTACGGGCGCTGCACACGGCCGCCGAGGACGGCGAGCGGGTCGCGGCCGAGGAGGAGGAGCGGTCCGCCGCGCTCCAGGAGGCGAGCGAGGCGGCCCACCGAGACGCCACGGCCGCCGCCACCGAGGCGCAGCGCGCCCGCAGCGAGGCCGGGCATCTGCGTCAGCGCCTCGCCGAGGTCGAGCAGGAGACCGCCGAGGCGGTGCGGGCGGGCTGGCTGGACGACAGCGCCCCGGACGCCGACCCGGCCAGGGCCGCGCTCGCCGCGAGCGACGCCGAGAAGACTGCGGTCGCCGCCTGGGACACGGCCCGCGAGAGCGCCCGCGCCACCGCCGACCGCGCCCGCGAGGCCGCCGCCGAGCAGGCGCGCGCCGAACTGGCCGCGGCCCGCGCCCAGGACGCGGCCGAGGCCGCCGGGAACGCGTACGACGCGGAGCACCGCGCCGCCGAGTCGATCGCCGCCGACGAACGCCTCGCGGAGCTTCTCGGCCTCCCGTCCGCCCCGGCGGCCGGGGTCCCGCTGCCGCGCAACGCGACGATGTACGCGGCGGAGGCCGTCCACGCGGCGGTGCGCGGCACCCCCGCCGACTTCGGGACGGACGGCGCGGACACCCCGCTGACCGCCGAGGAGCTGGACCGCCAGGCCGACGATCTGCGCCGGCTCCTCGACCAGAACGTCGCCTCCGCCGAGCGGCAGCTCTTCGAGCTGCGGACCGGCGCCGCCGACGACGCCCGTATCCTCGGCGCGCTCGGCGACGGCGGACTGCTGCCGCCGGGCCCCGACGTCCTCGCCACCGTCGAGTACTTGGGCGAGCACGGCATCCCGGCCCTGCCCGGCTGGCGCTACCTCGCCCAGGCCGTCGACCCCGCCGACCACGCCTCGGTGCTCGCGGCCCGGCCCGAGCTGGTCGACGGCGTGGTGATCACCGACCCCGCCTCGCACGTCCGGGCCCGCGAGGTGCTGGCCGGCGCCGCGCTGCTGCCCCGGTCCGCGGTGGCCGTCGGCACCGCCGCCGCGCTGCTCGCGCCGGTGCCCCGACAGGGCGCGCAGGGCGAGAGCGGGAACGAGGTGTTCCTCGTCCCGCCGAACCCGGCCATGCACGACGAGCACGCCGCCGACGAGGAGCGGCAGGCGCTGCGCACCCGCGCCGCCGCCCGCGACGAGGAGATCCGCGCCCTGGCCGCGCGCCTCGCGGGCGACCGGGGGCTCGCCGCGCGGCTCGGCTCCTGGCGCGCCGACTGCCCGCCCGGGATGCTCGACGAGCTCGCCACGGCCGCGCGGGACGCGCGCGAAGCCGCCCGCGCCGCCGTCGAGGAACTGACCGAGGCCCGTACGGAGCGGGCGGAGGCCGACGAGGCCGCCGCCGAGGCGGCCCGGGTCCGCGACGAGCGCCAGGAGTCCGCCCAGCGCGCCCGCCGCGCCGCCGACGTGCTGGCCGGGCTCGCCTTCCGGCTGCGCGAGCGCGCGGGCTGGCAGAGCACCCTGCGCGAACTCGTCGACGAGGCCGCCGAGTCCGAGGCCCGCGCCCAGTCGCTCCTGGAGCGCGCCCGGGCCGCCGACGAGGACCGCCGCGCCACCCAGCGCGCCGCCGACGACGCCCACCGCACGGCCCGCGCGCTGCGCGCCGAGCGCGCCGAGATCGCGGGCGCGCCGGAGAACCTGCCGGAGCCGGACGGCGCCGCCCCCAAGGCCGCGCTGCCCGCCCTGCGCGAGGCCTACCGAGCCGCCTCGCAGCTGTACGAGAAGGTCGGCGTCGGCGCCGATCTGCGCGCCGAGCAGGCGCGCGCGGAGAGCGACGAGAGCGCCGCGCTCACCGAGCTGAACCGGCTCACCAACAAGGTCCGCACCCGCGCCGCCCAGCTCCTGGAGGGCACCGACGGCGCCGACGGCCCGTCCCGGCAGGCCGCCGCGGCCCGCGCCGAATCCCTCGTACAGCTCCTGGAGACCAGGGCCTCGGCGGCGAGCGAGCAGCTCGGGCGACTGCGCGGCGAGGCCGAGCGGCTGGCCCCCGAGGACGGCGAGGCGCACACCGAGCTGCCCGAGGAGCAGGTGCCCGGCGACGCCGAGCAGGCGCAGGCCCTGCTGCGCACCGCCACGGCCGAACTGGCCGCCCGCACCGCCGATCTTGAGACCTCGCGCGCCGCGCACGCCGAGCTCCTGCAGGCTCACCGGGCCGCCGAGGACGGGGCCGGAGGCTTCGACGAGACGGCCGCGCTCCTGCGCGACCTGCTCCGCGACCACCAGCAGGAGGAGGACGAGCAGACGCCCGAGCCGTTCCCCAGCGAGCTGGCCGAGGCCCGGCAGTCGGCCGCCGAGGCCCGGCGTTCGCTGCGCGGCTGCGCGGGCGACCTGTCGGCCGCCGAGGCCGCCGTCAGGGAGGCCTCGGACATCCTGGTCCGGCATGCCAACGCGACGCGGTACGAGCAGGTGCGCACCCCCGCCCGCCAGCAGATCCGGGAGCTGCCCGCCGCCGCGCTGCCCGAGCACGCGGCCTCGTGGGCGGTGGCGTTCGCACCCCGGCTGCGGGTCCTCACCGACGAGCTGGAGCAGCTGGAGCGCAACCGGGACTCGATCGTGGACCGGCTGCGCGGGCTCGTCGAGTCGGCGCTGACCACGCTGCGCTCGGCCCAGCGGCTCTCGCAGCTGCCGGAGGGGCTCGGTGAGTGGTCGGGGCAGGAGTTCCTGCGGATCCGCTTCGAGGAGCCCGACCAGGCGACGCTGACCGAGAGGCTCGGCGAGGTCATCGACGAGGCGACGCGCGCGGCCGTGAAGAAGAACTCCGACATGCGCCGGGACGGAATGTCCTTGCTGCTGCGGGGAGTTCAGGCGGCCCTGGAGCCGCGCGGCATCGCCGTGGAGATCCTCAAGCCGGACGCGGTGCTGCGCGCCGAGCGCGTCCCGGTCGGGCAGATGGGCGACGTGTTCTCCGGCGGGCAGCTGCTCACCGCCGCGATCGCGCTGTACTGCACGATGGCCGCGCTGCGCAGCAACGACCGGGGCCGCGACAAGCACCGCCACGCGGGCACGCTGTTCCTGGACAACCCGATCGGCCGGGCCAACGCCACGTATCTGCTTGAGCTCCAGCGGGCCGTCTCCGACGCGCTCGGCGTCCAGCTCCTGTACACGACGGGCCTGTTCGACACGACGGCGCTCGCGGAGTTCCCGCTGGTCATCCGGTTGCGCAATGACGCGGACCTGCGGGCGGGTCTGAAGTACATCAGCGTGGAGGAACACCTGCGGCCGGGTCTGCCGAAGCAGGACCCGGCCGAGGAGACCGTGCACGGGGAGATCACCGCGACGCGGATGTTCAAGAAGCCGGCGTGAGCCGGGGGGCGGGGGGCGCGTAAGCACCCCCCGCCCGCGTCAGCTCGCGTCCGCCTTGATCATGTCCGCGCACTTCTCGCCGATCATCATCGTCGTGATGCACGGGTTGACGGTGACCAGCTCCGGCATCACCGAGCCGTCGGCGACGCGCAGTCCGCTGATGCCCTTGACGCGCAGTCGGGCGTCGAGCGGTGCCATCGCGTCGTCGTCGGCGCCCATCTTCACCGTGCACGCCGGGTGGTAGACGGTGTTGTGCGTGGTGCGGATGTACTCGAACAGCTCGTCGTCGGTGCGGACGTCGGGCCCGGGCGCCAGCTCCGCGCCCGCCCAGTCCGCCAGCGCGGGCTGCGCGGCGATCTCCCGGGCGAGCCGCAGCCCGTACGTCATCACCCGCACATCGTGCTCATGGGTGAAGTAGCGCGGGTCGACCATCGGCTTGTCGCGGTAGTCGCGGGTGCGCAGCCGTACCGTGCCGCGCGACTTGGCGTGCGTGACGTTGGGCGTCAGACAGAACGCGTTCTCGCTGCTCGGGTAGCCGTGCCGGGCGGTGTTCATGTCGAACGGCACCGAGCCGTAGTGGAACATCAGGTCCGGCCGGTCCAGGCCCGGCTCGGTGTCCGCGAAGATCCCGATCTCCCACCACTGGTTGGAGCGGGTCGGCATCGGCCGCTTGGCGTCCCACATGATGACGCCCTCGGGGTGGTCCTGGAGGTTCTCGCCGACGCCGGGGGAGTGCACCAGCGTCTCGACGCCCACCTCGCGCAGATGGTCGGCGGGGCCGATTCCGGAGAGCATCAGCAGCTTCGGCGTGTCGATGGAGCCGCAGCTGACGACGACCTCGCGCCGCGCGGAGACGGTACGGCTGTGCACCAGGTCCGGGTCCAGGTACTCGACCCCGGTGCAGCGCCGGTCCTCGCCGATCACCAGCCGCTTGGCGCGGATCCCCGTCCGTACGGTCAGATTGGGCCGCTTGCCGATGATCGGATGCAGATACGCGACCGAGGACGACTGGCGGATGTTGTTCTCGTCCGAGTTGATCTGGAACCAGTTGGCGCCTCGGACGACCGTACGGCCGGTGTTGAAGGGCGTGGTGGGGATGCCGTTCTGGGCGCACGCGTCGAGCAGCGCGCTGCCGCAGGGGTCCTCGCCCTTGATGGTGCGCAGCTTCACCGGGCCGCTGCGGCCGTGGTGCTCGCCGGGCGCGTCGTTGTTCTCCAGGCGCCGGTAGAGCGGGAAGACGTCCTCGGCGCCCCAGCCCGTACAGCCCTCGGCCGCCCAGCCGTTCAGGTCCTCGGCGGGCGCCCAGAAGGCTATGCAGGAGTTGTGCGAGGAGCAGCCGCCGAGCACCTTGGCGCGCGCGTGGCGCATCATGCTGTTGCCGCGCTCCTGCGGCTCGACCGGGTAGTCCCAGTCGTAGCCCGAGTCGAGCAGCCCCATCCAGCGCTCCAGGCGCAGCACGTTGTCGTCGCCGACGTCCGAGGGGCCGGCCTCCAGGACGCACACGGTCACCGAGGGGTCCTCGCTGAGCCGGGCCGCGACAACGTTGCCCGCGGTGCCGCCGCCGACGACGACGTAGTCGAACTCGTCCGTGTGCGTACCGGTATTGGCCTCGTTCATGATTTCCTTCGCTCCTTGCTTCAGCCGGTGGCGGCGGCGGTGGTGCCGGGGGTGGTGGTGGGGTCGGTGTCCTGCTTCTTCTCGGCGGCGTGGTCCGCGAGGACGCCGGTGCGGTGGCGCTGGACGAACCAGTAGTAGGCGAAGCCGCCCACGGTGACGGCGCCGACGAACAGCACGCCGCCCCAGCGCAGGTACCAGTGGTACGGGGCCGCCGCGTTGTAGACGGCGGCGCGCGGCCACAGCAGGTTGACGGTCATGCCCAGGCCCCACAGCACCGCGACGATGTTGACGGGGAGGCCGAAGCGGCCGAGCGAGAAGCGGCCGGGCGCGGGCTGCCAGGTGCCGCGCAGCCTGCGGACCAGCATGGGCATCGTGACCAGCAGATACGCCACGTAGATCATGATGATCGCGATGCTGGTGACGACCGAGAAGATCTGCGGCTGCTTGATGTTGACCAGCAGGATGCCGATGGCGACGATCCCGCAGACCACGGCGGGCGCGATCGGGGTCTGGAAGCGCGGGCTGATCTTGGCGAGCCGACTGCCGCCCGGCAGGTTGTTGTCACGGGCCATCGCGAACATCAGCCGGATGCCCGCGGTGTGCACGGCGAGCTCGCACACCACGACCGCGATCACCACGCACCAGAGCAGCGCCTGGCCCATGGTGTCGCCGAGGGTGCTCAGGACCACGTACTGGAGCCCGTCCACGGAGAGTTCGGGCGCGCTCAGGTCGGGCGTGGCGAGCAGCGCGCACAGCAGGATGAGGCCGCCGATGACGAACGAGGCGATCAGCGCCCGCAGGATCGCGCGCGGCGCGTTGCGGCTCGGGTCGACCGCCTCCTCGCCGAGCGAGGACGCGGTGTCGAAGCCGTACATGACGTACGCGGAGGCGAGCGAGGCGGTGAGGAACGCGCCGAAGTAGCCCAGGTTCTGGCCGGCGCCTATGCCGTGGGTCTCCACGATGGCGCTGGGGCCGCGGGTGATGTGCGCGGCCAGCAGGATCACCAGGATCACGGCGGCGACCAGCTCGATGAAGACGCCGGCCGTGTTGATCCGGGCCATCAGCTTGACGCCGAACGCGTTGATCACGGTGGTGAAGAGGATCAGCCCGCAGGCCAGGACGACCGCGTTGGCCGCGGCGTCGTACTTCCCGCTGCCGTCGCCCACGAACTGGAACCACGACGAGATCTGAGGGAGCGTCAGCTGGAGTGCCAGGGCGACGGCGGCCAGCGACACCATGCTCGCCAGCGTCATCATCCAGCCGGCCAGCCAGCCGACGTGCGGACCGCCCAGGTTCTTGGCCCAGTTGTAGACCGATCCGGCCACCGGGTAGCGGGCGGCCAGCTCGCAGAAGCAGAGCGCGACCATCAACTGGCCGACGAAGACCAGGGGCCAGGACCACCAGTAGGCCGGGCCGCCGAGGCTGACGCCGAAGTAGAACATCTGGAACGTGCCGGTCAGGATCGAGATGTAGCTGATCCCGGCGGCGAAGGTGTGGAAGTTGCCGAGGGTGCGCTTGAGCCCCGGCTTGTACCCGAGTTCGGCGAGCGCGGCGTCATCGGCGTCGGCGCTCGCCCGGGCTGGGGAGGGCGAGGGGGGCGGGGGTGTGGTGGCGGTCATCGGGGATCACTCCTCGTACAGGATCGCGCAGAGGGGAGGGCAGGGGACGGCGTGCGGTCGGACCGGTGGGTGCGGCGGTCGCTCAGTCGAACCAGCGCTGCGGGCGCGGCTCGGTGTTGCGCCAGATGTGCTTGGTCTCCTGGTATTCGGCGAGCCCGGCGAGACCGAGCTCACGGCCCGTCCCCGACTGCTTCATCCCGCCCCACTCGGCCTGCGGGACGTACGGGTGGAAGTCGTTGATCCACACCGTGCCCGCGCGCAGCCGGGCCGCGACGCGGCGCGCGCGGGCCTCGTCGCGGGTCCACACCGCTCCGGCCAGGCCGTAGATCGTGCCGTTGGCCAGCTCCAGGGCCTCGTCCTCGTCGCGGAACCGCTCGACGGTCAGCACCGGCCCGAACGACTCGTCCCGGACCACGGACATCGCGGCCGTGCACTCGTCCAGGACCGTCGGCAGGTAGTAGTGGCCGCCCGCGAGCGCCGGGTCGTCCGGTCGGGCGCCGCCGCAGCGCAGCACAGCGCCCTCGGCGAGCCCGGCCTCGACATACGCCTCGACCTTGGCGAGATGGCCCGCCGAGATCAGCGGGCCGGTGCGGGCCTGCTCGTCGAAGGGGCCGCCGAGCCTGATCAGCCGCGCCCGGCGCACCACTTCGTCGACGAAGCGGTCGTGCAGCGAGTCCTCCACCAGCAGGCGCGCGCCCGCCGAGCAGACCTGGCCGGAGTGCAGGAACACGGCGGTCAGCGCGTAGTCGACGGCCGTCTCGAAGTCGGCGTCGGCGAAGACGATGTTGGGGTTCTTGCCGCCGAGTTCCAGCGCGGTGCGCTTGACGGTGGCCGCCGCCGACGCCATCACGCGCCGCCCGGTGGTCAGTCCACCGGTGAACGACACCAGGTCCACGCGCTCGTCCTCGACCAGCGGCGCCCCGGCGGCGGAGCCGGTGCCCAGGACCAGATTGGCGACCCCGTCCGGCAGTCCGGCCTCGGTGAGCAGGCGCATCAGCATGATCGCGGTGTGCGGGGTCAGCTCGCTGGGCTTGAGGACGAAGGTGTTGCCCGCGCCGATGGCCGGCGCGACCTTCCACGCGGTCTGCAGCAGCGGGTAGTTCCACGGAGTGATCAGCGCGCAGACGCCGACCGGCTCGGTGACGGTACGGCTGTCCGTCACCGGGTTCCCGGTGTCGATGACCCGGCCGGGCTCCTGGGCCGCGACGAGGTGGCCGAAGTGGCGGAAGCAGTTGGCGATGTCCGCCATGTCGTACTCGGACTCGACCAGCCGCTTGCCGGTGTCCAGGGACTCGGCGCGGGCCAGCGCGGCCGCGTCACGCTCGATGAGGTCGGCGACGCGCAGCAGCAGCGCGGCCCGCTGGGCGGCGGGGGTTGTGGGCCAGGGGCCCCGGTCGAAGGCCTCGCGGGCGGCGGCCACCGCGGCCGCCGCGTCCTTGGGACCCGCCTCGTCGACCACGGCGACCTGCGAGCCGTCCGCAGGACAGCGGATCTCGCGGGTCTCCCCGTCGACGGCGGCGCTCCATCGGCCGCCGATGAACAGTTCAGGCATGACGCTCCTTGACTTCCTCAGTTCCCCCGGCCGCCCGGCGACAGCCGTGCGGCAGAGTCGGGGGCGCCGTGATCACGAGGCGCCCCGGGTCGCCGCTACCCAGGAATTCACACTTCAGACATGTGACGATTCAGACAGGTCAGAACCCACTCGTGGAAGGCCCGGATGTGGTGTTCGCTGGGAACCAGCACCCCGCCGTGCCGGTACGCCCGCGAATCCATGGCGGGCTGGGTGCGCTCGCACGCCTCGAAGTCCTGCGCGTTGACGCGGTGGAACAGCTCCACGGACCGGGAGACGTCGGCGCCGGACGCCACGACCTGCGGCGCGTACAGCCAGTCGCACTCGACGACCGTGCGGTCCACGGCCAGCGGGAACATCCGGTGGACGATCACGTGGTCGGGCACCAGGTTCACGAACACCTGCGGTTTCACGGTGATCGCGTAGTAGCGGCGGTCCTGTGCGTCCGCCAGACCCGCGAGGCGGCCGAAGCCCGCGCTGCCGTCCACGGTGAACCCCTCCGCGCCCCGCGCGAACTCGGCGCCGTGCCCCACGTAGTACTGGGCGGCGACCCCCTTGGCGAACTCCGGCAGTACGTGGGTGAGTTCGGGGTGGATCGTCGCGCAGTGGTAGCACTCCATGAAGTTCTCGACGATCAGCTTCCAGTTGGCGCGCACGTCGTACGAGATCCGGCGGCCCAGGGCCAGTTCCGCGGCCCGGTAGCGCTCGACCGCCGCCGGGTCGCCCAGGCGCTCGGTGGCCGCGCCGACCACCGTGTCCTCGAACGACGGCGGCTCCTCGGCCAGGCACACCCACGCGTAGCCGAGCCACTCGCGCAGCGCGACCCGCAGCAGCCCGCGCTCCTCGCGGTCCACGTCCGGCATCCGCGCCAGGTTCGGCGCGGCGACCAGTCTGCCGTCGAGGTCGTACGTCCAGGCGTGGTACGGGCACTGCAGGGTGCGCCGGACCGTGCCGCTCTCCTCGGCGCACACCCGGGCGCCCCGGTGCCGGCAGACGTTGAGGAACGCCCGCAGCACGCCCTCGCGCGTCCGCACCACCAGCACGTTCTCGCGGCCCACCTGGACCGTGCGGAAGGCGCCGGGTCTGTCGAGGTCGGCGGCGCGGACCGCGCAGAACCACAGCGCTTCGAAGATCCGCTCCTGCTCGCGGGCGAAGACCGCCGGGTCGCAGTAGAACCGGCCGGGCAGGGTCTCAAGCAGGCTCGGCGTGCGCTCGGCGGCCTCGGCGGTCATCGCGCGCCTCCACGGGCGTCGGCGGAGGTGCCCCCGGAGGTGCTTGCGGAGGTGCCCGCCCCCGCGCCCGTGTCCGCCTGCGCGCCGAACCTGTGCGGGTCGAAGAGCTCGATGGGGTGGGCCGTCGTACCGTCGAGCGCCAGGTCGGCGAGGATCTCGCCGACCACCGGCACGAACTTGAAGCCGTGCCCCGAGAAGCCGCAGGCCACGGTGGCGGTCCCCGTGTGCGCCGGGTGCGGCGCGATCACGAAGTGCTCGTCCGGAGTGTTCGAGTACATGCAGGTCACGGCCCGCAGGAACGTTCCGGGCAGGGTGGGGGTCACCCGGCGCATGGCCGTCGCCATCTCCTCGACCTCGGCCGGGGCCACCGTACGGTCGATGGTGGCGGGCGTGCAGGGGGCGCCGTTCTTGCGGAAGAACGCCACCTTGACGCCTCCCGAGGGCTCGTCGATGGCCGGGAACCCGTACACCTGGACCCCGTCCGCCTCCTCCCACACGAAGACCGGCTGGCGCTCCGGGAGGAACGGTTCGGTGCCGCCCTCGGGCCCGAACCAGTACATGACCTGCCGCTCGACCCGGACCGGCACACCGAGGTCCGCGAGCAGCTCGGGCGCCCAGGCACCCGGACAGATCACCAGGTGGCCCGCCGTGTAGCTGTTCTCGGCCGTGTGGACGCGGACCCCGCGCCCGCCCGGCAGCTCCTCCCAGCGGGTCACCGGCTCCTCGAAGTGGAGCTCGGCGCCCGCCTTGGTGGCGAGCTGGAGATGGGCAGCCACAGTGGTCTCGGGCCGCAGCAGCCCGGCCCGCGCCTCGTAGAGCGCCACCTCGTCGTCGAGCGGGTTCATGGCGGGGAAGCGGCGGCGGATCTCGCGGGCGTCCAGCATCTCGTGCGGCAGATCCCACTGCCGGGCCGAGCGCACCGCGCCCGCGACCGTACGGCAGTCGGGGCGGCCCACCATCATCCCGCCGCACAGCAGCGCTATCTCGCGCCCCGAATCCCGCTCGATCCGCTCGTACAGCTCGTACGCCCGCAGCAGCAGCGGCACGTACGCCGGGTCCTCGAAGTAGGACTGCCGGGTGATCCGCGAGCCGCCGTGGCTGGAGCCGTGCGCGTGCACCGGGCCGAACCGCTCCAGGCCGAGGACGCGCACGCCGCGCGCGGCGAGATGCTGGGCGGCGGCCGAACCCATGCCGCCGAGGCCGAGAACGATCACGTCGTACGTCGGAGCCATGGTTCCTCCCGGAGGGGTCGGTGCCCGGCCGGGCACGCCTCGTGACGCCGTTCACCGCGGGACGCCGTTCACCGCATGAGGTGAGCCATCCGCGGGTCGAACAGCGGCTCTTCGGAGACGGTCGCGGGGACCTTCTCGCCGAAGTACTCGACATGGACCGCCGTGCCCGGCGCCAGGACGGGCAGCCAGGCGTACGCGACGCACCGGCCGACCGTGTAGCCGTACGCGGCGCTGGTGACGTAACCGGCGGGCACACCGTCGACCAGCACCGGCTCGCCGCCGAGGACCACCGCCGAACGGGAGTCCAGGGTCAGACAGGTGAGCCGGCGCTTCACGGCCTCGGGGTCGCCGAGCGCCGCGCGGCCGATGAACTCGCCCTTGCCGAGCCGGACCGCGAAGCCGAGCCCCGCCTCGTACGGGGTGTGCTCGGCCGTCATGTCGCGGCTCCAGGCTCGGTAGCCCTTCTCCAGGCGCAGCGACTCGAAGGCGCTGCGGCCCGCCGCGACCGCGTCGAGCCGCCGCCCCGCGTCCCAGAGCGTGTCCCACAGCCGCAGCCCGAGATCGGCGCTGGTGTACAGCTCCCAGCCCAGCTCGCCGACGTAGCTCAGCCGCAGCGCGGTGACCGGGACGTTCCCGATGACCGTCTCCTTCGCCCGGAAGTAGCCGAACGCGGTGTGCGAGAAGTCGTCGCGGGTCAGGGGCTGCACCAGCTCACGGGCGAGCGGGCCCCAGACGCCGACGCAGCAGGTGCCGGAGGTGATGTCCCGGACGGACACGGAGTCCGGCGCGTGCGCGAGCAGCCAGTCCAGGTCGGCGGGGGAGTTGGCGCCCACCTGGAAGCGGTCGGGGCCCAGGCGCGCCACGGTCAGATCGGACCGGATCCCGCCCGCCTCGTCGAGCAGCAGCGTGTACGTCACCGAACCCGGCTTCTTCTCCAGCTGGTTGGTCGTCATCCGCTGCAGGAACGCCAGGGCGCCGCGCCCGGTCACCTCCAGGCGCCGCAGCGGGGTCATGTCGTACAGCGCGACCCGCTCGCGCGTCGCCTTCGCCTCCGCGGCCGCGATCGGCGACCAGTACCGCGCCGACCACGCGTCGCGCACGGGGATGTGCAGCCCGTCCACCAGGGGCGCGTTCGTCTCGTACCAGTGCGGCCGCTCCCAGCCGCCGCCCTCCAGGAAGTACGCCCCCAGCTCGCGCTGGCGTACGTGGAAGGGGCTGGTCCGCAGCGGGCGCGGGCGCTCCATCGGCTGGAGCGGATGGATGACGTCGTACACCTCGACGAAGCTCTGGGCCGCCCGCTCCTCGATGTACCGCGGAGTGAGCTGCACGTCCTCGAAGCGCCGGATGTCGCAGGCGTGCACGTCGAGCGACGGGCGGCCGTCCGTCATCCACTCGGCGACCGCCCTGGCCACCCCCGCCGAGTGCGTCACCCACACCGCCTCGGCCAGCCAGAACCCGCGCAGCTCCCGGGACTCGCCGAGCAGCGGCATACCGTCGGGCGTGAAGGAGAAGACGCCGTTGAAGCCGTGCGCCACCGCGCTGTGCGCGAGCTCGGGCAGCAGCGCCGTGGCGTCCGCCCAACTCGGCGCGAAGTCCTCCGGGGTGAAGGCGAGCGAGGAGGGCATGACGGGCGCGTCGTCGTACGCCGGGACCGCGAACGGGTCCACCGGCAGCGGCCGATGGGCGTACGAGCCGATGCCGAGCCGTGCCCCGTCCGCGTCCGGGTGCGCACGGAAGTACAGGTCGCGGTCCTGGTGGCGCAGGATCGGCAGCGCGGCCGCCGCCCGTGCGGTGAGTCCGGCCAGCGGGGCGGTCGTCGCGTACTGGTGGGCGAGCGGCAGCAGCGGCACGGTCACCCCGGCCAGCCGACCGATCACCGGGCCCCAGAACCCGGCGGCCGAGACCACGAGATCGGCCGGGAAGCGACCCCGGTCGGTGACGACGGCGGTGACGCGGCCGTCCTCCCGCTCGATGGCCGTGACCGTGTGCCGCGCCAGGAACCGGGCGCCCCGGGCCTGTGCGCGTGCCCGCAGCGCCCGGGAGGCGAGCACCGCGTCGGCGAGCCCGTCGTCGGGGGTGTGGAAGCCGCCGAGGACCTTCTCCACGTCGAGCGGCGGCCACAGCGCCCTGCACCGGTGCGCGGTGAGCAGCTCGCCCCGCACGCCCCAGGCGGCCGCGACGCCCACCTTGCGGTGCAGATCGGCCCAGCGCTCCCGGGTGGTGGCGACCTCAAGCCCGCCGACCGCCCGGAAACAGGGCTCGCCGTCCACGCTCAGCCCGCGCAGCGTGTCCACCGTGTACGCCGCGAAGGCCGTCATCGTCCTGGAGGCATTGGTCTGGAAGACGAGGCCGGGCGCGTGCGAGCTGGACCCGCCCGGCGCGGGCAGCGGCCCCTGCTCCACGACAGTGACGTGCGACCAGCCCCGTGCGGTGAGCTCGTCGGCGAGCGAACAGCCCACGATCCCGGCGCCGATGACGACTACGCGCGCGTGGGCGGGATCGGGTGCGGGGGCGGTGCGGATCTCGTGAGACACGGCCTCACCCTCCTGTTGCGCAGAGCACTACCGGTTGCGCGATGTGAGACATCCTGAGGACGGCCCAGGAGAGCGTCAAGAGGGTCTGACCGGTCGTCGGCCGAGGGCTACCGAGCCATGAATTCGCCTGGCGGAAAAGGACTGTGACGTATGGTCAGCCCGCGTGTTACCCGGGATGACCCATGCGGCGCGAGAGGTCCCGAGCGGCCTCCATGACGTGCTCGGCGACCTCCGGGAGCGACTCCCGCGGCATCCGGTACGCCGGGCCCGAGACCCCGATCGCGCCGATGACCGAGCCGTCGTGGCCGCGCACCACCGCCCCCAGGGCGTTGAGCCCGTCCTCCAGCTCCTCGGCCGTCCGCGCGTACCCCCGCTCCACCACCCGGGCCAGCTCGGCGCGGAGAACGGCCGGATCCGTGACGGTGTGCGTGGTGAAGCGCGCCAGCCCTTCGGCCAGCAGTGCCTCGCGGCGCTCCTCCGGGAGATGGGCGAGCAGCGCCTTGCCGCTAGCGGTCGCGTGGAGCGGGGTGCGCCTACCCAGCCAGTTGAACGCTGTGACGGCCGCCGCGCCGCGCGCCTGCATGATGTTGACGGCCGCGTCGCCGTCGAGCACGGCGACGTTGGCGGTCTCGCCCGTGACGTCCGCGAGCGCGCGGCAGACCGGCACGCCCTCCTGCGAGATGTCGAGCCGCACGGCCGCGGCACCGGCCAGGCGCAGCATCCCGGCGCCCAGGAAGTACTTCCCCCGCTCCTTCTCCTGGCCGACCAGACCCCGGTTCTCCAGCGCGCCGAGCAGCCGGAACGCGGTCGACTTGTGCACCCCCAACTCATCGGCGATCTCGGTGACTCCGGCCTCGCCGAGCCGGGCCAGCGCCTCAAGGACGCTGACCGCGCGGTCGACCGACCGCAGTGCCCCGGCGCCGCCCCGTCGTCTGCCCGCGGCCGCGTCCGGCTCCTGCACCTCACCCACCAGCACTCCTCCGGGCCGCTATGCCCGGGAGAGGCTGCCCGTCTCGCTCTGGCCTATTCGGCCGGTCCCCGACCTCTCGGCTGCACGGGCCGCACCACGCCGCACCCGGCGCCGCTCCCGGCGCAGTTGGCGCGCGGTGCTGCTCGGCACCGACACCACGCCGTTGCGCTGGTTCCACACCTGGCGGGTGACCCACACGTCCAGGACCGCCCAGGTCGCCACCACCGTGCTCGCCACGCTGCTGAGGACCATCGGGAAGGCCAGCCAGGAACCCGCCACCGTGCACAGGAACGCGATCACCGCCTGGATCAGCGTGAACGCGACGATCAGCACCGAGCGCACCGCCGCGTTCCTGATCGGATCGGGCAGCCGCGGCCGGATCGCGGGCTCCTCCACCCACAGCGGCGGCAGTTCGCCCGCGCCGCGTCCGCCGCCGCTCCGCCCGCTGTCGTCATGCCTGCCGTCCGCGCGCGAGCCCTCCGATGCCACACGGTCCGCACTCATGCCTTCAGTGCCCATGGATACTCACTCCCCACCACCGGCGCATCGATGCCTCCCGATGCGAACGGGTCCGTACATCCCGTCACAACCCCCGTACAGAAGGACGAACGGAACTCCCCGAAGTTCCCCGGATTTGCGTGGAAGGCAGAATTCCAGCCATCCGGGCCGGTACGGGAACCACTGGCCCTACGGGTGTCCTCGGCCACACTCGGTAGGTGATCTCCCGTAATACCAGGACAACCCATGATCAACTCCTGTGAGGGCGGCCGAAAATCGTCCGGACGTGCCTTCGAGTTGTCTGTGTGGCAGTAGTAGGCTCGCGCCGTTTGTTGACGGTTGATCTGGGGGAGGCCATGCGCTTTCGCGGGAAGTCCATCCGCAGGAAGATCGTGGCGTTGCTGCTGGTGCCGCTCGTCTCCCTCACCGCTCTCTGGGGATTCACGACCTACATCACCGGCCGCGAGGCCAACGAGCTCCTGAACGTCACGTACATCGTGGACAAGGTCGGCTCGCCGATGGAGGACACGGTTCAGGTCATCCAGGAGGAGCGCCGTCAGACGCTCGTCTACCTGGCCGACCAGCGAGCCTCCGACGCGCTCGCCGCGCTGCAGAGCCGCCGCCGGGACACCGACCGCGCGGTGGCGAAGATTCGTTCCGCCGCCGACGACTCCCAGGTGCGCGACGATCTGCGCCCGGCGGCCAGGTCGCGGCTGAAGACCGTCCTCCAGGAGTTCGACGGCATCGGTGATCTGCGTCGGCAGATCGACCGGCGCAGCGTCAACCGCACCCAGGCGCTGGAGGCTTACAGCGGAGTCATCGAGCCCTGCTACACGTTCCTGACCAATCTCCACGCGCTGGAGAACGTCGACATGGACAAGCAGGGCCGCGCGGTCGTGGGCCTGGCCCGGGCGCGCGAGATGCTGGCGCGCGAGGACGCCCTGATCGCCTCCTCGCTGGTCGCGCCGCCGCAGTTCACCTGGAACGAACTGCGCGAGGTGGTCAACCTGGTGGCCAACCGCACGCTCCTGTACGAGATAAGCCTGGAGAACCTGCCCGGCGGCGAACGCGAGATCTTCGAGCGGTTCTGGGCCGCCGCCGGCTCCGAGTCGCTGCGCGCCGCCGAGCAGAACATCATCACCGCGGGCCCCACCAAGAACCCGCGCGTCGACCTGGCCCGCTGGCAGCAGACCGCGACCCCGCTGCTCTCGCGTCTCTCGCAGGCCGTCTCCGACGCCGACGACCGCTACCGCGACCGCGTCCACCCGGTCGCCTTCAACGTCCTCATCAAGGCCGGTGTCGCGGGCGTCCTCGGCTTCCTCGCCCTGGTCTTCTCGCTCTTCCTCTCCGTCCGCATCGGCCGCGAGCTGATCCGCGACCTCACCCGCCTCCGCAAGGAGGCGCACGAGGTGTCCGGCGTGCGCCTGCCGAGCGTGATGCGCCGCCTCGCCGCCGGCGAACACGTCGACGTCGAGACCGAGGCGCCGCGCCTGGACTACGAGAAGGACGAGGTCGGCCAGGTCGGCCAGGCCCTCAACACCCTTCAGCGCGCGGCCGTCGAGGCCGCCGTCAAACAGGCCGACGTGCGGCGCGGGGTGGCCGAGGTGTTCGTCAACCTGGCCCGCCGCAACCAGGTCCTCCTCCACCGCCAGCTCACGCTCCTCGACACCATGGAGCGCCGCACCGAGGACACCGACGAGCTCGCCGACCTCTTCCGGCTCGACCACCTCACCACCCGTATGCGCCGTCACGCCGAGGGCCTGGTGATCCTCTCCGGCGCCGCCCCGTCCCGCCAGTGGCGCAAGCCCGTCCAGCTGATGGACGTCGTCCGGGCGGCCGTGGCCGAGGTCGAGGACTACGAGCGCATCGAGGTCCGCAGGCTGCCCCGGCTCGGCGTGGGCGGCCCGGCCGTCGCGGACCTCACCCACCTGGTGGCCGAACTCCTGGAGAACGCCACGGTGTTCTCGCCCCCGCACACCGCCGTCCAGGTGCACGGCGAGCGGGTGGCCAACGGCTTCACCCTGGAGATCCACGACCGGGGCCTGGGCATGACGCCCGAAGCGCTCCTCGACGCCAACCTGCGGCTCGCCGAGACCCCCGAGTTCGAGCTCTCCGACACCGACCGGCTCGGCCTGTTCGTGGTCAGCCGGCTCGCCCAGCGGCAGAACGTCCGCGTCTCGCTCCAGCCCTCCCCGTACGGCGGCACCACGGCCGTCGTGTTCATTCCGGCGGCCCTGCTCACCGACGCGCCGGACACCAACGGCACCGGCTTCCGCCTCGACCGCAAGGCGGCCCACGGCGACGCGGCCGGGCGCCGCGAGCGCGACGGCGGACCCCGCGCGCTCTCCCCGCTCCCGGTGGGCATCCCCGACCGCGCCGTGCTCGACGGGCCGGTCGAACTGGAGGCACCCGTGGACCCGTTGGAGCCGGTCGCCCCGCACGTCCTGGGTGCCGACCAGCGGGACGACGCCCGCACCGGCTTCCTCGGTGCGCCCCGCGGGGTCCCGGCCGAGCACCGGCAGCACGAGCAGGCGGCCGACGAAGGCGCCGGAGCCCCGGTCCAGCCGTTCGGCCCCGTACCGCTGCCGCGCCGCCGCCCGCCCGCGCCGACGCTGGTCAGCGACCACGGGCGCCGGGTCGACGACCAGCCGGGCCGCGACCACCCGTCGCCCGCGGCGGAGCCGGTCCGTCCGGCCGGGCCGACTCCGGAGCGGCGGCGGGCCGACGCGCTGCGCGCCAGCGGGCTCGTCCCGGCCCCGGCGCCCGAGCCGCTGCGGCGGCCCGCTCCCGGCCCCGAGAGCGCCGACGGAACCGGTCCGCAGGGCGCTCTGCCCCGCCGGGTCCGCCAGGCCAGCCTCGCCCCCCAGCTGAAACAGACCTCCGCCGAGCCCGCGGACCGCACCGGGCCGGGCGGCCCGGGCGCTCAGCCGCAGCCCGAGCGCGACGCAGAGGAAGTGCGCAACCGTATGGCGTCGATGCAGCGTGGCTGGCAGCGCGGGCGTCGGCACAACGCGATGACCAGCGCAGAGACCACAGCCGACGGGCCCGACCAGGCCCTGGGCGACGTACGACGTTATACATCGGAGGGGGACGGTCGATGACCGCACCGAAGTCCGCAGCACAGGACGTCATCGGGAAGGGCGCCGGGGAACTCAACTGGTTGCTGGACGAGTTGGTCGACCGGGTCGGTTCCATCCGTAAGGCGCTCGTCCTGTCCAGCGACGGCCTGCCCACCGGCACGTCGAGGGATCTGACGCGGGAGGACGGCGAGCACCTGGCCGCCGTGGCCTCCGGTTTCCACAGCCTCGCCAAGGGGGTCGGCCGCCACTTCGACGTGGGCGGGGTCCGCCAGACCGTCGTGGAGCTCGACGACGCCTTCCTGTTCGTGACCGCCGCCGGCGACGGCAGCTGTCTGGCCGTCCTGTCCGACGCCGAGTCGGACGTCGGCCAGGTGGCGTACGAGATGACCCTGATGGTCAAGCGGGTCGGGGCCCACCTCACCACGGCACCACGGACCGGCCTGCCCACCGCAGGGTGAGCGCGACGGTATGAGTGAAGCAGACCAGCGGGCGCCGGCGAACGGCCCGCAGCAGCCGGACCGGGTGCCGCAGCAGTCGCCGCCCCGGCAGCACCACTGGTTCGACGACGACGCGGGACCGGTGGTGCGGCCGTACGCGATGACCCGCGGCCGCACCACCAGCGTCGGTCAGCACCGCCTCGACCTGATCGCGGTGGTGGTGCCCGAACCGGCCGCCGACGACCCGGGGCGGGACCACTCGCTCTCGCCCGAACACGTCGAGATCGTCGAGCGCTGCGTCGGCACCCCGCAGTCCATCGCCGAGCTCGCCGCCGGACTCGACCTGCCCGTCGGGGTGGTCCGCGTCCTGGTGGGCGATCTCGTCCAGGACCAGCTGGTGCACGTCTCCCGACCCGTTCCGCCGGCCGAGCTGCCGGACGAGTCCCTTCTCCGCGAGGTGATCAATGGCCTTCGGGCGCTCTAGCCGCAGGAAGCGGCCCGTCGAACCGGTGACGCTCAAGATCCTGGTGGCGGGCGGCTTCGGAGTCGGCAAGACCACTCTGGTGGGCGCGGTCAGCGAGATCCGGCCGTTGCGCACCGAGGAGCGGCTCAGCGAGGCCGGGCGGCCGGTCGACGACGTCGCGGGCGTGGAGGCGAAGAACACCACCACCGTCGCGATGGACTTCGGGCGCATCACCCTCCGCGAGGACCTGGTGCTGTACCTGTTCGGCACGCCCGGACAGGACCGCTTCTGGTTCCTCTGGGACGAGCTGGCGCAGGGGGCGCTGGGCGCGGTGGTCCTCGCGGACACCCGCCGCCTGGAGGACTCCTTCGCGGCGATCGACTACTTCGAGCGCCGGGGGCTGCCCTTCACCGTGGCCGTCAACTGCTTCGACGACGCGGCCCGTTACCCGGCCGACGCCGTGCGCTCCGCGCTCGACCTCGACCCGGACGTGCCGCTGATCATGACGGACGCGCGCGACCGCGAGGCCGTCAAGGACGTGCTGGTCGCGGTCGTGGAGCACGCGATGGTCCTCTCCGAGCGCAGACGCCGGCCGGTCTCGATCTGAGGCCCCCGCGCAGGGACACGGCCCGTACCCCCACCGACTGGGGTACGGGCCGTGCGTCTTGGGGGAGTTGCCGCTCCCGTGCCCTCGGGGCCGAGGCGGCTACTTCCCGTCCTCCTCGTGCCAGCCGAGGCTGCGCTCCACCGCCTTGCGCCAGTTGCCGTACTCGCGCTCGCGCAGCTGCGCCTCCATGGCGGGCACCCACTCCACGTCCTTCTGCCAGTGCGCCTTGAGCTCGTCCAGGCCCGCCCACACCCCGGTGGCGAGCCCGGCCGCGTAGGCGGCGCCCAGACAGGTCGTCTCGGAGACCTTCGGCCGGATCACGGGCACGCCGAGCACATCCGCCTGATGCTGCATCAGGAGCTTGTTGACGGTCATCCCGCCGTCGACCTTGAGCGTGGTGATCCGTACCCCGGAGTCCTGGTACATCGCGTCCACCACCTCGCGGGTCTGCCAGCTGGTGGCCTCCAGGACCGCGCGGGCCAGGTGCGCCTTGGTGACGTACCGGGTCAGGCCGGTGATGACACCGCGCGCGTCCGAGCGCCAGTAGGGCGCGAACAGGCCGGAGAAGGCGGGCACGATGTAGGCGCCGCCGTTGTCCTCGACGCTCGCGGCGAGCGTCTCGATCTCGTTGGCGCTGCGGATGAGGCCGAGCTGGTCCCGGAACCACTGGACCAGGGCTCCGGTGATCGCGATCGAGCCCTCCAGGCAGTAGACCGGCGCCTGGTCACCGATCTTGTAGCCAACGGTGGTGATCAGGCCGCTCTTGGAGGGCACGGGCCGGCCGCCGGTGTTGAGCAGCAGGAAACTCCCGGTCCCGTACGTGTTCTTGGCCGTCCCGGTGTCGTAGCAGGCCTGCCCGAAGATCGCCGCCTGCTGGTCGCCGAGCGCGGACGCCACCGGCACGCCCGCCAGTTGGCCCACCGCCGTCCCGTACACCTCGGCCGAGGACCGGATCTCCGGAAGGATCGCCTCCGGTACGTTCATCGCGGCCAGGATCGAGGAGTCCCACTCCAGGGTCTCCAGATTCATCAGCATGGTCCGCGAGGCGTTGGTGACGTCGGTGACGTGCACTCCGCCGGCCGTGCCGCCGGTCAGGTTCCAGATCAGCCAGGAGTCGACGGTCCCGAACGCGATCTCGCCGCGCTCGGCGCGGGTCCGCAGCCCCGGGACGTTGTCGAGCAGCCAGGCCGCCTTCGGCCCGGAGAAGTAGCTGGCCAGCGGCAGCCCGGTGGCGTCCCGGAAGCGGTCCTGGCCGTCCCCGGCGCCGAGTTGGGCACAGAGCGCGGAGGTCCTGGTGTCCTGCCAGACGATCGCGTTGTGCACGGGCTTGCCGGTCGCCCGGTCCCACAGGACCGTCGTCTCGCGCTGGTTGGTGATGCCGAGCGCGCTGAGCTGTTCCGCGCGCATCCCGGCCTTGGCCAGCGCGCCCGCGACCACGGCCTGCACCTTGGACCAGATCTCGGTGGCGTCGTGCTCGACCCAGCCGGGCTTCGGGAAGATCTGGCGGTGCTCGCGCTGGTCCACGGCGACGATGGCGCCGCTCTGGTCGAAGATGATGCAGCGGCTGGACGTGGTGCCCTGGTCGATGGCTGCGACGAACTTCTCCGTCATGGCTACCCCTAGGTCTGAAGGCTGCGGTGGCGCGGCGCGTGCTCAGAAGGCCGCGTGGTGGATGAGGCCGCCGAGGGCCCCGCCGGCCAGCGGTCCCGCCACCGGTATCCAGGCGTAACCCCAGTCCGACGTCCCCTTGCGGGGGATCGGCAGCACGCTGTGCACCAGGCGCGGGCCGAGGTCGCGGGCCGGGTTGATGGCGTACCCGGTGGGCCCGCCGAGGGAGAGTCCGATGCCGACGACGAGCAGCGACACGATCAGCACCGTGCCGCCGGATTCGCCCAGGCCCTCGGTGTCGCCGAAGGCGAGCACGGGCAGCACCAGGCCCACCGTGGCGATGATCTCGGTGACCAGATTGGCGGCCGGATTCCTGATCTCGGGGATCGTCGAGAAGATGCCGAGCGTCGCAACGGCGCCGTCCCGCTCGGAGTTGGCCCGGAACTGGGCGAAGTACACGAGGTAGGCGAGGACCGCGCCGAGCATCGCACCGGTCAGCTGGCCCAGGACGTAGAGCCAGACCTTGTCCCACTCGCCGGTGTCGACGGCGACGCCGACCGTCACCGCCGGATTGAGATGGCCGCCCGACAGAGGCGCCGCGGTGTACGCCCCGGCCAGCACGCCGAAGCCCCAGCCGAAGGCGATGACCACCCAGCCGGCGCCCCTCGCCTTGGAGTGGTTGAGCGTGACCGCCGCGCAGACCCCGGCGCCGAAGAGGATCAGGATCGACGTGCCGATGACCTCACCGAGGAAGATGTCTCCGTTGCTCATGGCTGCTCCTATGCCCTCGCCCGGGGCGTGGCCCGGTCCGCCGTGCAGGGTGCGTGCTTTCCCATGGCTGCGGAGCCGGTGGTGAGGGTCCGCTGGACCCCGCCCGGCATCCGTGACGAGCGTGCTGGTCTGGCGGAATCGCCCTGTGGGGGAGCGGCCCGGCGACCGCGTGCGACGGCACGCGGCCGGGAGCCGAGGAACGGCGAAGCCGAGAGACAACGGGAAGTGTTCACCGGCCGTGATGGAGCGTCAAGGTCGCCGACAGCAACGGCTACCGGGGTACGGACGCAGCGGCGGCCGGGAGTTCAGCGCACCGCGATCACCGACGAGCCGTGCCCGAACAGCCCCTGATTGGCGGTGATCCCGGCCCGTGCCCCGTCGATCTGCCGCTCGCCCGCCGTGCCGCGCAGCTGCCGGGTGAGCTCGCAGACCTGCGCGATGGCCTGGGCGGGCACCGCCTCGCCGAACGATGCGAGCCCCCCGCTCGCGTTGACCGGAACGCGACCGCCGAGCGCTGTCACGCCCTCCCGTACGAGCTTCGCGCCCTCCCCGGCGCCGCACAGCCCCAGATCCTCGTACCACTCCAGCTCCAGGGCGGTCGACAGGTCGTACACCTCGGCCAGCGACAGGTCCTCGGGCCCGATCCCGGCCTCCTCGTAGGCGGCCCGTGCGATGGAGGCGCGGAAGGAGTACGGCGAGGGCTCCGCCGCGACCGCCGAGTCGGTGGCGATGTCCGGCAGGTCCAGGACCGTGTTCGGGTAGGTGGGCGTGACCGTGGACACGGCTCGTATACGGACCGGGTCGAGCGCCCCGTGCCGGCGCGCGTAGTCCATGCCGCACAGCACCAGGGCGGCCGCCCCGTCGGAGGTCGCGCAGATGTCGAGCAGCCGCAGCGGATCGGCGACCACGGCCGAGGCGGCGACCTCCTCGGCGGTCACCGCCTTGCGGTAGCGGGCGTACGGGTTGAGCGCGCCCGCCGCCGCGTTCTTCACCTTGACCAGCGCGAAATCATCGATGGTGTCCCCGTGCAGGGCCATGCGGCGGCGGGCGTAGAGACCGAAGTAGGCCGGGTTGGTGGCGCCCAGGACCCGGAAGCGCAGCCAGTCGGGATCGTCCGGCCGCTCGCCGCCCGCCGGGGCGAAGAACCCCTTGGGCGCCGCGTCGGCGCCCACCACGAGCACCACCTCGGCCATCCCGGAGAGGATCTGCGCCCGCGCGGTGTTGATCGCCTGCGCCCCGGACGCGCAGGCCGCGTACACGCTCGTCACGCGCGCGCCCTGCCAGCCGAGGGCCCGTGCGAAGGTCGCCCCGGCCACATACCCGGGGTAGCCGCCGCGCACGGTCTCCGCGCCGACCACGGACCGCACGTCCGGCCAGTCGAGCCCGGCGTCGGCGAGCGCGGCGTGGGCCGCGACCGTCCCGTACTCGATGAAACTCCTGCCCCATTTGCCCCAGGGGTGCATCCCGGCGCCGAGGACCGCGATGTCGTCCGTGCCGCTCATGCGCTCGCCCCCACGGGCCGCCAGTGCCAGGTCGTCCAGACGGTCCCGGCGTCCTCGTCGAGCACGCCGGGCACCACCTCGACCTCCATTCCGACGGCGAGGTCGGCGGTGGTCACACCCGGCACGGCCTGTCCCAGGACGACCATCCGCTCGGCCTCCAGCTCCACGGCGACCAGTGTGTACGGCTGCCAGACGGCCTCGGGGTCGGAGACATAGGGCGCGGGCGGCCGGTAGCGCCCGTCGGTGTACGACCAGACGCGCCCGCGCCCGGAGAGCGGCACCTCGGTCAACTCCCGCCCGGAGCAGGCGGGGTTGCGGCAGAAGGAGTCCTCGCGGGGGAAGAACACGGAGGCGCAGGCGGAGCACCGGGTGCCGAGCAGCCGGAACCCCTGATCCTCCGCCTCCGTGAACCAGCCCGCCACCACGGGCGTGCGCGTGCGCGTCAAAACCCCTCCCGGCCTCGAATCTGACGGAACGTCAGAAGTGTGCCACGGGCGGCCGCGCTCCGGCAGGGGGCGTCGCTCAGCGGTGGCCGGCCACCGAGCGCCACGCCACCGGGAAGTCGAAGTAGGTGTCCGGGAACGGCTCCGGCTGGAAGGTGTAGTGCCACCACTCCTGGGGGATCCCGACGAACCCGGCGGCCTGGAGCGTGCCCTTCAGGAGCTGGCGGTTGGCGCGCTGGACGCCCTGGATGCGGGGGTCGTCGGTGTGCGACAGGGTGTCGAAGCAGTCGAAACCGGTGCCCATGTCGACGGAGTTGTCGGGGAAGCGCTGGTCCTTCGGTGCGAAGCACGGCACGAGCGGCTGGCCGGGGCGGTAGGGCGGGGTCGGCCACGCGGGCAGCCGGACGATGGTGACGTCGATCGAACTGCCCCGGCTGTGCCCGGACTTGGCCGCGATGTACACGTCCTCGAACAGCCTCGACTTGTCGACAAGAGGATAGAACTCGGTCTTCATCCGCTGGTCGTCGAGGTCCTTCGCCCACTCCACGAAGGTGTCGACGGCCCGCTGCGGCCGATAGCAGTCGTACACCTTCAGCGAGTAGCCCTCGCGGAGCAGTTTCAGCTGCGCCTGGTGCAGTGCCTGGGCCGCCTGGCGGGTCAGGATGCACACCGGCTGGCGGTAGCCGTCGATCGGCCGGCCCACGAAGTTGTGCGGCGTGATGTAGCGCATCTCCTGGATGATCGTCGGGTCCACGGTGGCCAGCGCCACGAACTCGGCGGGTGCCTTGGGTTCGGGCGTGGCCCGGGCCGCGGGCGAGGCGGCGGTCACGGCGAGCAGGGCGGCGGCAGCGGCGACGAGGTCGCGCACGGTCGATCTGAGTGTCATGTGCACACCCTTCATTGCTCAACGGGTCGTAGAAAAGGGGGAGTTGGGGCAATGTGATCCGATGGCCGAATGTATTCGGTTAAAGTCCGCGCGTGACCGGGACCTCGAAGACCTCGAAGCAGCCTGTGAAGGACTCGCACTGCACCGCGTGCGGATCGCCCTACCCCTCGGCCTCGGCCTGCTGGCCCCGCCCCTGCGCGGCCTGCGGGACCGTCACCTATCGCAACCCGTTGCCGGTCGCCGTCGCCCTCCTTCCCGTGGAGGACGCGCGCGGTACGGGACTCGTCGTCATCACCCGCGCGGTGGAACCCCATATCGGCCGCTCCGCCCTGCCCGGCGGCTTCGTCGACGACGGCGAGCTGTGGCAGGAGGCGGTCGTCCGCGAGCTGTACGAGGAGACCGGAATAGAAGCCTCCGCCTCCGATGTACGCCTCGTGGACGCGCTCAGCTCCCCGCACCACGTCCTCCTGTTCGGCCTGCTCCCCGCCCGCGCCGCAGCCGAACTCCCACCGCCCGCCCCGACCGACGAGACCGCGGGCTGGCGGGTGCTCCGCCGCCCCGAGGAACTGGCGTTTCCGCTGCATACGCAGGTGGTACGGGGGTGGTTCGCCGGGGGCGAGAGGGGGTGAGGGGGGCGGGGCGGCGGGGCGTTGAGGGGGGGGCGAGAGTCGGCGGCTCTCGCTGAGGGCCAGCCGCGCTCGCTGAAGAGTGGCGGCCACTCGCTGAGCGCAGCCCCATCGGCACAGGCTGGCCGCACTCGCCTCGCGGCGCCAAGCGCAGGTCACCCCACCCCACGGCCCTCACCCCGTACCCGCACCGCGTACCCCACCTCCCGCGTCGCCCCCTCGTCCGTGATCCGCTCCACCACCACCCGGCCGCCCGCCGTACGGGTGGTGAAACGCTCCACCACCGCCTGCCCCCACCCGTCGCCCGCGTCCCGTACGACGAGGCCGCCGCCGGTGCGCCCGGCCGCCGGGGCCCACACCTCCAGCTCCACCTCGCCCTGCGCGCCGCGCACCGGGATGACGGAACCGGCCCTGGCCAGCACCGGGATACGGGCCAGGGGCGCGTCCACGAGGACCTGGCAGGGGCCCTCGTGGGGCTCCTCGGTCGCCGTGTCGTACCAGCGGCCGCGCGGCAGCCGCACCGCCCGCCGGTCCGTGCCCCGCTCGAAGACGGGCGCCACCAGCAGCGCGTCACCGAGCAGGAACGCGTCCTCGCAGTCCCGCAGCGCCTTGTCGCCCGGCGTGCCCCACCACACGGGCCGTGCGTAGGGCGCCCCGGTCAGCCGGGCGAGCTGCGCCAGCGTCATGAAGTACGGGTGCAGCCGCTCCCGCTCGGTCAGCGCCACGCGCGCGTGGCCGAGCACCTCGGGACCGAACTCCCACGGCTCCCGGCGCCCGGCCCAGATCGCCGAGTGCGTACGGAAGAACGGCAGCCGGGCCGCCAGCTGCAACCAGCGCAGATACAGCTCCGGCGACGGGGTGCCGCTGAATCCGCCCACGTCCGGGCCCGAGTACGGCACCCCGCACAGCCCGAGTCCGAGCACCAGGGCGAGCGAGGCCCGCAACCCCGGCCAGCCGGTGCTCACATCACCCGACCAGGTGCCCCCGTAGCGCTGCATCCCGACCCAGCCGGAGCGGCTGAACAGAAAAGGACGGTCGTCGGGGCGCAGCCTGCGCAAACCCTCGTAGCCCGCCCGCGCCATGGTCAGGCCGTACACGTTGTGGGCCTCGCGGTGGTCGCCGCCCCGGCCCTCCAGCACGTGCCGCGCCGAGCGGGGCAGGGTCGGATCGCCGAAGGGCGCGAACGACGTCGGCTCGTTCATGTCGTGCCACACCCCGGCGAAGCCCTGGTCCAGCCGCTCCTGGTAGAGCCCGCCCCACCACTCACGCGCGCGTGGATCGGTGAAGTCGGGATACACGCACTCGCCCGGCCAGACCACGCCCCGCACCTCGTCGCCGCGCGCGTCCCGCACGAACGCGTCCGCCGCGAGCCCGCTCTCGTACACGGCGTTGCCGCGCTGCGCCTTCACCGCCGGATCGACGATCGACACCAGCCGCACACCCTCCTCGGCCAGGTCCTTGGCGAGGCGGGGCAGATCCGGGAAGCGCTCGCGGTCGACCGTGAACACCTGGTGGGCGTCGTAGTGGTCGATGTCCAGATGGAGCGCGGACAGCGGCAGCCCGTGTTCCCGGTACCCGGCGACGACCCGCCGCACCTCGGCCTCGCTGCCGAAACCCCAGCGGGCGTGTTGCGGGCCCAGCGCCCAGGACGGCGGCAGCGCGGGCGCGCCGGTCAGCGCCGTCCACCCCTGCAGCACGCGCGCGGGGGTGCCCACCACCACCCAGCAGCGCAACGGCCCGCCCTCCATCCGCAGCTCGCTGCTCCCGGCCCGGTCATGACCGGAACCGGCACCCTCCTCGCCCTCGCGGAGCAGGACCCGGCCGTCCCAGGCGTTGTCGTAGAACGCCAGATGGGTCCCGGCGTCCGCCACCACCAGCTGCACCGGCATCGTGATGTACAGCGGGTCGTCGCCGGGGGCGAAGCCGCCGCGCGGGTCCGTGTTCCACAGCCGGTACGCCCCGTCGCGCAGCCGGGGGCCGTCCGCGCGCCCGCCGAGCCCGAACACACGCGCGTCGGCGGCCACTTCGGAGCGCTGCACCCAGCGCGCGGGACCGCCGCCGACCGGCTCCCACCAGCGCGGCGGCAGCTCGCGGCGGAGCACCACCCCGCCGGGGGTGCGCACCTCCACCGCCCCGTGCCGGGACACCGCCACCATCACCCGTTCGGAGACCACCCGCCAGCCGCCGTCCGTATCGGGCTCCAGGGCGGCGCGCGCGTCGGGCTCGGGCGCGGGCCCTGACAGCGCGTACGACGGCTCGGGGCCGGCTCCGTCCCAGCCCCAGAACACGGCGCCGCCCGCCGCCACCCGCACCTCCAGCTCGGAGCGCGCGAACCGCACCACGCCGCCACCCGGCCGGGGCTCCGCGTCCCGTACCTGACCGGGTACCCGGGCGCGCTCGGGCCCGCGCGCGGGCAGCCCCCAGGCGTCCGCACGGCGCCGCCGCAGGGCCGAGCGGACCGCCCGCAGCCCCTGTACCGAGCCGACCGCCTTCACCGAGCGCACCAGGTCATTGCCGTCCATGCGGCTCACCCTGCCATCCGGATCATGAGCTGTGTGCTCCGTTCAACTTCCGTTCACCCGTGGTGGCACCACATCGTCAGGTGCCCGACTATGGGCGGCACACCCTGGTGCGGAAGACGATCACATGGCATCGTCCCTGTGAGCCGCCGCATGCGCACACCCCTACGCGTGTGCGCGCGGCACACGCACACCACGCGTACCAGCCCGGGAGCCGACCCATGACCTCACCAGCGAACGCCGCGCCGCAGCCCGCGCCCCTGTGGCAGCCGGGCCCCGACCGCATCGCCGGGGCGCGGATCACCGCGTTCCAGACCTGGGCCGCCGAGCGCTACGGCGCACCTGCCGAGGGCGGCTACGCGGCGCTGCACCGCTGGTCCGTCACCGAACTCGACACCTTCTGGAAGGCCGTCGCCGACTGGTTCGAGGTGCGCTTCTCGACCCCGTACGAGACGGTGCTCGCCGACCGGTCGATGCCGGGCGCCCAGTGGTTCCCCGGCGCCACCCTCAACTACGCCGAGCACGCGCTGCGCACCGCCGAGGACCCGGCCCGCGCCGACGACGCCGCGCTCCTGCACGTCGACGAGACGCACGAGTCCGTCGCCACCAGCTGGGCGGAGCTGCGCCGCCAGGTCGGCTCGCTCGCCGCCGAGCTGCGCGCCCTCGGCGTACGGCCCGGGGACCGCGTCAGCGGATATCTGCCGAACGTCCCACAGGCCGTCACCGCGCTCCTGGCCACCGCGGCCGTCGGCGCCGTGTGGACGTCCTGCGCCCCCGACTTCGGCGCGCGCAGCGTCCTCGACCGGTTCCAGCAGGTCGAACCCGTCGTCCTGTTCACCGTCGACGGCTACCGCTACGGCGGCAAGGAGCACGACCGCACCGACGTCGTCGCGGAGCTCCGCCGCGAACTGCCCACCCTGCGCGCCGTCGTCCACATCCCATTGCTCGGCACCGCTGCCCCCCAGGGAACTCTCGAATGGTCTTCGCTCACTGAGAGTGACAACGAGCCGGTCTTCGAGCAAGTTCCCTTCGACCACCCGCTCTGGGTTCTCTACTCCTCCGGCACGACCGGCCTGCCCAAGGCCATCGTCCAGTCCCAGGGCGGCATCCTCCTCGAACACTTCAAACAGCTCGGCCTCCACTGCGACCTGGGCCCCGAGGACCGTTTCTTCTGGTACACCTCCACCGGCTGGATGATGTGGAACTTCCTCGTCTCCGGCCTGCTGACCGGCACCACGGTCGTTCTGTACGACGGCAGCCCGGGCTTCCCGGAGACCGGCGCCCAGTGGGGCGTCGCCGAGCGGACCGGCGCCACCCTCTTCGGCACCTCAGCCGCGTACGTGATGGCCTGCCGCAAGGCCGGTGTGCACCCGTCCCGCGACCACGACCTCTCGCGCGTGAAGTGCGTCGCCACCACCGGCTCGCCGCTCCCGCCCGACGGCTTCCGCTGGCTCCACGACGAGGTCCGCGAGGACCTGTGGATCGCGTCCGTCAGCGGTGGCACCGACGTGTGCTCCTGCTTCGCGGGCGCCGTCCCGACGCTCCCCGTGCACATCGGCGAGC
This sequence comes from Streptomyces sp. NBC_00224, assembly GCF_041435195.1. NCBI lineage: Bacteria > Bacillati > Actinomycetota > Actinomycetes > Kitasatosporales > Streptomycetaceae > Streptomyces > Streptomyces sp. NBC_00224. The sequence goes on along the minus strand of NZ_CP108106.1, from coordinate 2,081,965 downwards.
TCCAGGCCGCCTGTCTGGGCACGGACCTGCAGGCCTGGGACCCGCAGGGCAAGCCGGTCGTGGGCGAGGTGGGCGAGCTGGTCGTGGTCAACCCGATGCCCTCCATGCCGATCCGCTTCTGGAACGACCCGGACGGCAGCCGCTACCACGACAGCTACTTCGAGATGTTCCCCGGCGCGTGGCGCCACGGCGACTGGATCACGATCACCGACCACGGCTCGGTGGTCATCCACGGCCGCTCCGACTCCACCCTCAACCGCCAGGGCGTCCGCATGGGTTCGGCCGACATCTACGAAGTCGTCGAACGCCTCCCGGAGATCCGTGAATCCCTGGTCATCGGCCTCGAAGAGCCGGACGGCGGCTACTGGATGCCGCTCTTCGTCCACCTCGCCGAGGGCGCGGTCCTGGACGACGCCCTCCGTACGAAGGTCAAGCAGGCGATCCGGGAGCAGCTCTCCCCGCGCCATGTCCCGGACGAGATCATCGAAGTCCCGGGCGTTCCGCACACGTTGACGGGCAAGCGCATCGAGGTGCCGGTCAAGCGCCTTCTCCAGGGCACACCCCTGGAGAAGGCGGTCAACCCGGGCTCGGTCGACAACCTCGACCTCCTCCGCTTCTACGAAGCGGTCGCCCGCAAGCACGGCTGACAAGAGCGCGCCCCGGCCGCCCGCAGGGCCGGGGCGCCGCCCCTCACCCTCCGTATGTGGCCTCGGACTCGCCCAGCACCTCGCTGAAGTCCGAGGCCAGCCGGGCCGCCTCGGCCGGTTCGAGCCCCGCCGCGGTGATCCGTACACCGGCCCCCGAAGCGATCCGGAACCGCGCCCCCGCGGCGACCCACCAGCCGCGCGAGCGCAGCCCGTTCACCACCGCGGACTCGTCCCGCACCGGCACCCACAGGTTCATCCCGCTCGCCCCGTGCGAGGCGATCCCGCGCCGCTCCAGCTCGCCCGCCAGAGCGCGGCGCCGCTCCCCGTAGGCGTCACGCGCGCGGTGCACGAGCTCCCGCGCCATCCGGTCGGTGAGCAGCCCGAGCACCGTGCCCTGGAGCAGATGGCTCACCCAGCCGGAGGTCAGCAGCAGTCGGCCGTCGTGCCGCGCCAGCGTCGCCGGGTCACAGGCGGCGGCCGCCCACCGCAGATCCGTGCCCAGGTACTTCGTCACCGTCCGCACATGCGCCCAGCGTGCCAGCTGACCGTCCGCCGTCAGGGTGTACAGCGGCGCACCCGCGATCTCCGCGGCGTGGTCGTTCTCGATCACCAGGACCTCGGGCGCCGCTCTCAGCACCTCCACCAGGTCGTCGCGGCGCCGCTCCGAGAAGCAGCCGCCGTACGGGTTCTGCGCCCGCGGGCTGCACACGACGGCCCGCGCCCCCGCCCGCAGCGCTTCGCGCAGGGCTTCCGGCCGCATCCCCTGGTCGTCGACGGCGACGGGGACCGTACGCAGCCCCATCACCTGCACCAGGTCGAGCAGATGGTGGTAGCCGGGGTCCTCCATGGCCACCGCGTCACCGGGCCGCAGCTCGGTGGTGAGCAGCCGGGCGACGCAGTCGAGCGCGCCGTGGGCGAAGGTCACCGACCCGGTCGGCACGCCGTCGGCACCCAGCCATTCCTGGACGCGCTCCTCCAGCAGGGGCAGCCGGGGCGTCGAGCGGTGCGACCGCGCACCGGCCGTCATCCGCACCGGCGCGGGCAGTTCGGGCAGGAAGGCCGGGTCGGGGTGACCGCCCGCGAGGTCCCGCAGCCCCTCCGGCACCTTCGGCGGGCGCCGCGAGGCGACCGAGGGCGCGGCCGCGACGACGGTTCCGCCCCGCCCGTGCGTGACCACGACGCCGCGCCCGCGCAGCTCCTTGTACGCCGTCGCCACCGTGCCGGGACTCACGCCCAGGTCGTCCGCGAGCCGGCGGACCGGAGGAAGCGTGTCCCCCGGCGCCAAACCGCCGTCGGCGACGGCCCGTTCGACGGAAGCGGCAATTCCCTTGGCCGAGGTGCCAGTAATCGCATATTGTTCTGCCACGTACTGAACTATGTATCAATACATAATGCCAGTCAAGGGGGAGCAGTGACTTTGCGCAGCCGACGTGCCGCACTGTGGGAACGAGTCCCGGGAGGCCGCGACGGCCGACTGATGCTCTGGGTCGCCTTCGTCGACCGGACCGGAAGCGGCCTGTGGGCCGCCGTCTCGGTCCTGTACTTCACCTACGTGGCCGGACTCTCGGTCACCCAGGTCGGCACGCTGGTCGCCCTCGCCGGCGCGGCCGGCATCGCGGGCGCCCCCATAGGAGGCCGCATCGCGGACCGGCTGCCCCTCACGCGCGTGCTCATCGTCTTCCAGGTCCTGCGCGCCCTCGCCGCCGCCGCACTGCTCACCACCGACAACTACGCGCTCCTGCTGGCGTACTCGGCCGTCGGCAGCTTCGGCGACCGCTCCGCCAACGTACTCACCAAGCTGTACGCGGCCCGCGTCGCCGGACCCGACCGCGTCCGCTACCAGGCCGTCAGCCGCACCCTGGCCAACGCGGGCTGGGCCGTCGGAGGCCTCGCGGCGGCAGCCGCCCTCGCACTCGCCAGCACGGCCGCCTACCAGTGGCTGCTCGCCGGAGACGCCCTCTCCTTCGTCGGCGCCGCCCTGGTCACCGCCCGCTGCGCCGAACCGCCCTCGCCCATGCGCACGGTCGCCACCTCCAAGGACCCCGCCCCCGCCGCGCGACCGGGCAGCCCCTGGAAGGACCGCACCTACCTGGCCTATGTGGCCACCGAGTCGGTGCTCTTCATGGACGACGCCGTATTCAAGGTCGGCATCCCCCTCTGGGCGGTCTCCGCCACGGACGTGCCCCACGGCCTCGTACCGCTACTGATGGTGCTCAACAACGTGATGGTGGTGGGCCTCCAGGTCCCCCTGGCCCGCTTCGGCGCGACCACCAAGGCGGCACACCGCCTGCTCCTCCCGCTCGCCGCCGTCTTCGCCGCCGCCGGCGTCGCCATGGCCGCCTCCGCGGTCCACGGCGCCGTACTGGCGAGCATCTGCCTGACCGTCTCGACCGCCGCCTTCACCCTGGCCGAGATGATCCACGCCACCGTCTCGTGGGAACTCTCGATCGCGCTGGCCCCGGAGCAGGCCCAGGGCAGCTACCTCGGCGTGCACGGGCTGGCCCAGTCCGCACAGCGCAGCGCGGGACCGCTCGCCGTCACCGCGGCCATCGCGACCGGCCCCGCCGGCTGGACGGCCTTCGGCGCCGTCATCGCTCTGACCTGCTGTGTTCAGCACCGGCTCGTACGGGACCGGCTGCCGCGACCGGCGTTGTCAGTGGCCCCGGTTACGGTGAGTGAGCACTGATCGACAGTACGCAGGGGGAAGCATGGCGCACATCCGCAACTCCAGGAAATCCACCAGCCCGACGACGTCCACCCGGTCCAGAACACCCCGTGGCTCCCGGCCCGTCCACGCGGCCAGAGCCATGCGGCGGACCCTGCGCCGGGAGACGCCCGGCACGGTGGGGCTGCTGGCCGACGCGTACGACTTCGAGGCGATGACGCGGTACCGGTCCTTCGCCTTCGACGACCACACCGCCTATCTCCGCCAGGTCGACGGCCTGCTCAGATCCCTCGCCGCCCAGGGACTGCACACCACGGTCGCCCTCTTCGACCCGGAGGAGTTCACCGAGTTCTGCACGGCCACCGGCATCGACCCCGACACCGCCGACAGCCGCACCCGCTTCACCGCCGAGATCGCGGCGGGCGGCGCCCGCGTCGCCTACGCGGGCCAGCCCATCGACAGCCTGGTGCCCGAGCTCATCAACAAAGCGGTCCGCCAGGCGACCTGGGACTACGCGACCCTGCTCCTGGCGGACCTGGGGGAGTGCGCCGAATGCGGCCAGGACATCGGCCGCTCCGCCTTCGAACGCGCCTCGACGATCCTCACGCGCCTGATCGAGGCGGCGGGCCCGGGCCTGCACCACATGGTGTGCAGCGTCCAGGCACAGCAGGAGCACCTCATCGCCGTGCTCCACGCCGAGAGCCGCGGCGGCGACGCGGCCCTGCTCGACGAGACGGACGTCGCCGAGTTCGTCACCGTCCTCGCCGCGGGCATCGCCCAGCACAGCCCGGGCGGCCTGGTGCTGCGGACGACAGCGCCGGACGCACCCGACCGCGTCCACGGTTGGCGGCTGCACGAGGGCAGCCTCCTCCCGCTCACGGCCGGGGAAGTCTTCAGCGCCTACTGCACCGATGCCGACACCGGAGACCCGGTGGCACCCGAACCAGGAGTGGACTACCGGGCGGGCTTCCCGTTCGACCAGCCCACCACCGACCACTGACGGACAAGCGAAAGGGGCTCCCCGCCGCACCCGCGACGGGAAGCCCCTCTCACTCGGACACTGCGCGGAGGCAGCGGACAGCGGCCCGGGTCACTCCCCGGACAGCACCGCCTGCGCGGCCACACGGGCCTCCTCGGCCGAGTCCGCGGCACGGGCCGCGGCGGCCGCGCGCTCGCACTGGGCGAGCGTGTACTTCGCCAGCGTCGCGCGCACGTAAGGAATGGACGCGGCACCCATCGACAGGCTGGTCACACCCAGACCGGTGAGCACACACGCGAGCAGCGGATCGGAGGCAGCCTCGCCACAGACACCACAGCTCTTGCCCTCGGCCTTGGCCGCGTCGGCGGACAGCGCGACCAGGTCGAGCAGCGCGGGCTGCCACGGGTCCTGCAGCCGCGACACCGCACCGACCTGCCGGTCGGCCGCGAACGTGTACTGGGCCAGGTCGTTGGTGCCCAGCGACAGGAACTCGACCTCCTGGAGGATCGAGCGCGCGCGGAGCGCGGCGGAGGGGATCTCCACCATCGCGCCGAACTTCGCCTGCAGCCCGGCCGCCCGGCACGCGTCCGCGAACGCCTTGGCGTCCGCACGGTCCGCGACCATCGGCGCCATGACCTCCAGGTACACCGGAAGCCCCTCGACGGCCTTGGCCAGCGCCGTCAGCTGCGTGCGGAGCACCTCGGGGTGGTCCAGGAGCGACCGCAGACCGCGCACGCCGAGCGCCGGGTTCGGCTCGTCGGCGGGCGTCAGGAAGTCCAGCGGCTTGTCGGCGCCCGCGTCCAGCACCCGCACGACCACACGGCCCTCGGGGAACGCCTCAAGCACCTTGCGGTACGCCTCGACCTGCTTCTCCTCCGACGGCGCCTTCGCGGAGTCGTCGAGGAAGAGGAACTCGGTACGGAACAGACCGACGCCCTCGGCGCCCGCCTCCACCGCCGCCGGCACATCGGCGGGACCGCCGACGTTGGCGAGCAGCGGCACCTTGTGCCCGTCCGAGGTCGCACCCGGACCGGAGGACGCGGCCAGCGCGGCCTTGCGCTCGGCTGCGGCACGCTCCAGCTCGGCGCGCTTCTCGTGGGTCGGGTCGACGAAGATCTCGCCGGTGCTGCCGTCGACGGCGACCAGCGTGCCCTCGGCCAGCTCACCGGCGCCCGGCAGCGCCACGATCGCCGGGACGCCCAGCGCCCGCGCCAGAATCGCGCTGTGGCTGGTCGGCCCGCCCTCCTCGGTCACGAAGCCGAGCACGAGCGCCGGGTCGAGCAGCGCGGTGTCGGCCGGAGCGAGGTCGCGCGCGATCAGTACGTACGGCTCGTCGCTGTCCGGAACGCCCGGCATCGGGACGCCCAGCAGGCGCGCCACGATGCGGTTGCGCACGTCGTCGAGGTCCGCCACGCGCCCGGCCATGTACTCACCGGCGCCCGCGAGCAGCTCGCGGTAGTGGGAGAACGCGTCGTACACGGCACGCTCGGCCGTGCTGCCGACGGCGATGCGCCGATCGACGTCGGCGATCAGCTCGGGGTCCTGGGCGATCAGGGCCTGAGCCTCCAGCACGGCCTGCGCCTCACCCCCAGCCAGGTTGCCGCGCGCGTTCAGGTCGGCCGCCACGGCCTCGACGGCCTTGCGGGCACGCCCCTGTTCGCGCTCCGCCTCCTCCGCCGGAATCTGCTTGGCCGGCGGCTCCAGGACCGCAGTGCCCATGTGCCGGACCTGGCCGATCGCCACACCGTGGCTCACGCCGACGCCTCGCAGCGTTGTCTCCATTTCACCCGTCTCCGATTGGTGCGGCGGTCTGAGCCGCCGCGGTGGATGTCCGACTCACCGTCTCGACGACGGCGGCGTACGACTTCTGGCTGAACTACTTCCAGGTGAAGAGGACGTCGCCGGCCTTCACATCGCCGTCCTCACGGAGGTCGCCGAGGGAGTCAGCAGTGGCTTCGAGGGCCACGATGGGGCATACGGGGGACTTCCCGGCCTCTTCCACGGCGGCCGGGTTCCAGCGCACGACGGCCTGGCCGCGCGTGACGGTGTCGCCCTTGTTGACGAGAAGCTCGAAGCCCTCGCCGTTGAGCTGCACGGTGTCGATACCGAGGTGCGTCAGCACGCCGTGGCCCTCGTCGTCGACGACGACGAAAGCGTGCGGGTGCAGGGAGACGATGACGCCGTCGACGGGGGAAACCGCCTCCGAGGGCTCTCGTACGGGGTCGATGGCGGTACCGGGGCCCACCATTGCGCCGGAGAACACCGGATCGGGCACTGCCGCGAGTCCGATGGCACGCCCGGCGAGCGGGGACGTCACGGTGGTCATGGATGGCCTCCCAGGGGTGGGGCTTCTTCGTGTCACCGTCACTACTTGCTGTGTGACGGCGTACTGTTCAGAAGGGTAAGTCATAAGAAGTCCGGGTTCGCCTGGTATGACTCCAGTCCGGGCTTACCCGACGGAGACTACTGGACTAGACCGGTGCGGTAGTGGACTAGACCATAGACCCCCGGAGGCCCTAGGGCCGATTTGCCCGGACCACACCGGGGCCTGTACTGTCCTAAGTCCCGCCTGACCGCAACGTGTGAACTTCACGTGAATGCGTCGGGACGGGCAGGCTCCTCTTCACTTGCTGATCTTGACCTGCGCCTCGCTTTGCTGTGTCGGTATTTCCGTGCGCCGCAAAACGAAGTGGTCAGGGAGACGGAAAAGCACTGGTAGAGTCGGAGTCGCCGGAAAGGGAAACGCGAAAGCGAAAACCTGGAAAGCGAATCCCGCCGACTGGGAATCGGATACGAAAGAGTCTGATAGAGTCGGAAACGAAGGAAGCGCCCGGAGGGCCCGGAAACGGGAACAAAGGAAGCGTCCGTACCTTGAGAACTCAACAGCGTGCCAAAAGTCAACGCCAGATTGACAACCCCGGCCCATCCCTTGTGGTGGGTTGGAGGTTCCTTTGAAAAGTCCTGTGCGCCCTTGTGGCGGGCAGGCGATTACACAGCGAGGACGCTGAGGACGGTCGGTCTTATTCCGACATGACTGTCCCGCTCTTTCGTGTGTGTGGACCGGATTACCGGTAAACATTCATGGAGAGTTTGATCCTGGCTCAGGACGAACGCTGGCGGCGTGCTTAACACATGCAAGTCGAACGATGAAGCCTTTCGGGGTGGATTAGTGGCGAACGGGTGAGTAACACGTGGGCAATCTGCCCTTCACTCTGGGACAAGCCCTGGAAACGGGGTCTAATACCGGATAACACTCCTGCCTGCATGGGCGGGGGTTGAAAGCTCCGGCGGTGAAGGATGAGCCCGCGGCCTATCAGCTTGTTGGTGGGGTGATGGCCTACCAAGGCGACGACGGGTAGCCGGCCTGAGAGGGCGACCGGCCACACTGGGACTGAGACACGGCCCAGACTCCTACGGGAGGCAGCAGTGGGGAATATTGCACAATGGGCGAAAGCCTGATGCAGCGACGCCGCGTGAGGGATGACGGCCTTCGGGTTGTAAACCTCTTTCAGCAGGGAAGAAGCGAAAGTGACGGTACCTGCAGAAGAAGCGCCGGCTAACTACGTGCCAGCAGCCGCGGTAATACGTAGGGCGCAAGCGTTGTCCGGAATTATTGGGCGTAAAGAGCTCGTAGGCGGCTTGTCACGTCGGATGTGAAAGCCCGGGGCTTAACCCCGGGTCTGCATTCGATACGGGCTAGCTAGAGTGTGGTAGGGGAGATCGGAATTCCTGGTGTAGCGGTGAAATGCGCAGATATCAGGAGGAACACCGGTGGCGAAGGCGGATCTCTGGGCCATTACTGACGCTGAGGAGCGAAAGCGTGGGGAGCGAACAGGATTAGATACCCTGGTAGTCCACGCCGTAAACGTTGGGAACTAGGTGTTGGCGACATTCCACGTCGTCGGTGCCGCAGCTAACGCATTAAGTTCCCCGCCTGGGGAGTACGGCCGCAAGGCTAAAACTCAAAGGAATTGACGGGGGCCCGCACAAGCAGCGGAGCATGTGGCTTAATTCGACGCAACGCGAAGAACCTTACCAAGGCTTGACATATACCGGAAACGGCCAGAGATGGTCGCCCCCTTGTGGTCGGTATACAGGTGGTGCATGGCTGTCGTCAGCTCGTGTCGTGAGATGTTGGGTTAAGTCCCGCAACGAGCGCAACCCTTGTTCTGTGTTGCCAGCATGCCCTTCGGGGTGATGGGGACTCACAGGAGACTGCCGGGGTCAACTCGGAGGAAGGTGGGGACGACGTCAAGTCATCATGCCCCTTATGTCTTGGGCTGCACACGTGCTACAATGGCCGGTACAATGAGCTGCGATGCCGTGAGGCGGAGCGAATCTCAAAAAGCCGGTCTCAGTTCGGATTGGGGTCTGCAACTCGACCCCATGAAGTCGGAGTTGCTAGTAATCGCAGATCAGCATTGCTGCGGTGAATACGTTCCCGGGCCTTGTACACACCGCCCGTCACGTCACGAAAGTCGGTAACACCCGAAGCCGGTGGCCCAACCCCTTGTGGGAGGGAGCTGTCGAAGGTGGGACTGGCGATTGGGACGAAGTCGTAACAAGGTAGCCGTACCGGAAGGTGCGGCTGGATCACCTCCTTTCTAAGGAGCACAGTACCGATTGCAGGCAAATGTTCTGCACGGTCAGCTCATGGGTGGAACGTTGACTATTCGGCACGGTTCTTCGGGATCACTAGTACTGCTTCGGCGTGGAACGTGAACTCCTGAGGGGCCGGGCCGGGCACGCTGTTGGGTGTCTGAAGGCACGGGCTGTAAAGCCTGTCCTTCGGTATGCCGGCCCCAGTGCACTCACCGCGTATGTGGTGGGGTGATGGGTGGCTGGTCGTTGTTTGAGAACTGCACAGTGGACGCGAGCATCTGTGGCCAAGTTTTTAAGGGCGCACGGTGGATGCCTTGGCACCAGGAACCGATGAAGGACGTGGGAGGCCACGATAGTCCCCGGGGAGCCGTCAACCAGGCTTTGATCCGGGGGTTTCCGAATGGGGAAACCCGGCAGTCGTCATGGGCTGTCACCCATGCCTGAACACATAGGGCATGTGGAGGGAACGAGGGGAAGTGAAACATCTCAGTACCCTCAGGAAGAGAAAACAACCGTGATTCCGGGAGTAGTGGCGAGCGAAACCGGATGAGGCCAAACCTACGACGTGTGATACCCGGCAGGGGTTGCGTCGTGGGGGTTGTGGGATCTCTTTGCTGTCGTCTGCCGGCGACAGGACGAGTCAGAAACCGTATGAATAGGCGAAGGACATGCGAAAGGTCCGGCGTAGAGGGTAAGACCCCCGTAGCTGAAATTCATGCGGCTCGTTTAAGAGACACCCAAGTAGCACGGGGCCCGAGAAATCCCGTGTGAATCTGGCGGGACCACCCGTTAAGCCTAAATATTCCCTGGTGACCGATAGCGGATAGTACCGTGAGGGAATGGTGAAAAGTACCGCGGGAGCGGAGTGAAATAGTACCTGAAACCGTGTGCCTACAAGCCGTGGGAGCGTCGCTGTTGTTCTTCGGAACAGCAGTCGTGACTGCGTGCCTTTTGAAGAATGAGCCTGCGAGTTAGCGGTGTGTAGCGAGGTTAACCCGTGTGGGGAAGCCGTAGCGAAAGCGAGTCCGAACAGGGCGTTTGAGTTGCACGCTCTAGACCCGAAGCGGAGTGATCTAGCCATGGGCAGGTTGAAGCGGAGGTAAGACTTCGTGGAGGACCGAACCCACCAGGGTTGAAAACCTGGGGGATGACCTGTGGTTAGGGGTGAAAGGCCAATCAAACTCCGTGATAGCTGGTTCTCCCCGAAATGCATTTAGGTGCAGCGTCGTGTGTTTCTTGCCGGAGGTAGAGCACTGGATAGGCGATGGGCCCTACCGGGTTACTGACCTTAGCCAAACTCCGAATGCCGGTAAGTGAGAGCGCGGCAGTGAGACTGTGGGGGATAAGCTCCATGGTCGAGAGGGAAACAGCCCAGAGCATCGACTAAGGCCCCTAAGCGTACGCTAAGTGGGAAAGGATGTGGAGTCGCAGAGACAACCAGGAGGTTGGCTTAGAAGCAGCCACCCTTGAAAGAGTGCGTAATAGCTCACTGGTCAAGTGATTCCGCGCCGACAATGTAGCGGGGCTCAAGCGTACCGCCGAAGTCGTGTCATTCATACACATAGCCCCAACGGGCGTATGGATGGGTAGGGGAGCGTCGTGTGCCGGGTGAAGCCGCAGCGGAAGCTAGTGGTGGACGGTTCACGAGTGAGAATGCAGGCATGAGTAGCGATACACACGTGAGAAACGTGTGCGCCGATTGACTAAGGGTTCCTGGGTCAAGCTGATCTGCCCAGGGTAAGTCGGGACCTAAGGCGAGGCCGACAGGCGTAGTCGATGGACAACCGGTTGATATTCCGGTACCCGCTTTGAAACGCCCAATATCGAATCCATTAATGCTAAGGCCGTGAAGCCGTTCCGGACCCTTCGGGGAAAGGAAAGTGGTGGAGCCGTCGATCCAAGGTGGTAGTAGGTAAGCGATGGGGTGACGCAGGAAGGTAGTCCAGCCCGGGCGGTGGTAGTCCCGGGGTAAGGGTGTAGGCCGTGTGATAGGCAAATCCGTCACACATTAAGGCTGAGACCTGATGCCGAGCCGATTGTGGTGAAGTGGATGATCCTATGCTGTCGAGAAAAGCCTCTAGCGAGTTTCATGGCGGCCCGTACCCTAAACCGACTCAGGTGGTCAGGTAGAGAATACCGAGGCGTTCGGGTGAACTATGGTTAAGGAACTCGGCAAAATGCCCCCGTAACTTCGGGAGAAGGGGGGCCATCACTGGTGAGGGAACTTGCTTCCTGAGCTGGGGGTGGCCGCAGAGACCAGCGAGAAGCGACTGTTTACTAAAAACACAGGTCCGTGCGAAGCCGTAAGGCGATGTATACGGACTGACGCCTGCCCGGTGCTGGAACGTTAAGGGGACCGGTTAGTCAAGATTCGTCTTGGCGAAGCTGAGAACTTAAGCGCCAGTAAACGGCGGTGGTAACTATAACCATCCTAAGGTAGCGAAATTCCTTGTCGGGTAAGTTCCGACCTGCACGAATGGCGTAACGACTTCTCGACTGTCTCAACCATAGGCCCGGTGAAATTGCACTACGAGTAAAGATGCTCGTTTCGCGCAGCAGGACGGAAAGACCCCGGGACCTTTACTACAGTTTGATATTGGTGTTCGGTTCGGCTTGTGTAGGATAGGTGGGAGACTGTGAAGCGGCCACGCCAGTGGTTGTGGAGTCGTCGTTGAAATACCACTCTGGTCGTGCTGGATGTCTAACCTGGGTCCGTGATCCGGATCAGGGACAGTGTCTGATGGGTAGTTTAACTGGGGCGGTTGCCTCCTAAAGAGTAACGGAGGCGCCCAAAGGTTCCCTCAGCCTGGTTGGCAATCAGGTGTTGAGTGTAAGTGCACAAGGGAGCTTGACTGTGAGACCGACGGGTCGAGCAGGGACGAAAGTCGGGACTAGTGATCCGGCGGTGGCTTGTGGAAGCGCCGTCGCTCAACGGATAAAAGGTACCCCGGGGATAACAGGCTGATCTTCCCCAAGAGTCCATATCGACGGGATGGTTTGGCACCTCGATGTCGGCTCGTCGCATCCTGGGGCTGGAGTCGGTCCCAAGGGTTGGGCTGTTCGCCCATTAAAGCGGTACGCGAGCTGGGTTTAGAACGTCGTGAGACAGTTCGGTCCCTATCCGCTGCGCGCGCAGGAATATTGAGAAGGGCTGTCCCTAGTACGAGAGGACCGGGACGGACGAACCTCTGGTGTGCCAGTTGTCCTGCCAAGGGCATGGCTGGTTGGCTACGTTCGGAAAGGATAACCGCTGAAAGCATCTAAGCGGGAAGCCTGCTTCGAGATGAGTATTCCCACCTCCTTGAGAGGGTAAGGCTCCCAGTAGACGACTGGGTTGATAGGCCAGATGTGGAAGCCTCGTAAGGGGTGGAGCTGACTGGTACTAATAGGCCGAGGGCTTGTCCTCAGTTGCTCGCGTCCACTGTGTTAGTTCTGAAATAACGAACGGCTGTGTCAACACCAGCATCGTTAATTTCATAGTGTTTCGGTGGTCATAGCGTTAGGGAAACGCCCGGTTACATTCCGAACCCGGAAGCTAAGCCTTTCAGCGCCGATGGTACTGCAGGGGGGACCCTGTGGGAGAGTAGGACGCCGCCGAACAATCTTTAGCCTCAACCCCCGTGCCCTTTTGGGCCGGGGGTTGAGGCATTTTTGCGTTCAGGGCCTTATCGGACGCGTACCCCTGTGCACTCGTTCCCGTCCGCTGCCGGTAAGGTCAGGGGGCATCGTTGGCACTTTCACAGGAGGCCCCCGGGTGGAGGTCCAGGAGACTCGCGTTCAGACGGACCGGGTGCTCACCATCCCCAACATCCTCAGCATGGCGCGTCTCGTCGGCGTACCCGTGTTCCTGTGGCTGATCCTCCGACCCGAGTTCGGCGGGCCCAAGAGTGATGGCTGGGCATTGCTCGTACTGGCGCTGAGCGGTGTCAGTGACTACCTGGACGGGAAGCTCGCCCGGCGCTGGAACCAGATCAGCAGTCTCGGCCGGCTCCTTGACCCGGCGGCCGACCGGCTGTACATCCTTTCCACGCTGGTCGGTCTCACCTGGCGGGAGATCCTGCCGGTTTGGGTGACCGCTGCCCTTTTGGCCCGGGAGCTGATGCTTCTGGTGATGGTGGGAATCCTCCGCAGGCACGGCTATCCGCCGCCGCAGGTGAACTTCCTGGGTAAGGCGGCCACGTTCAACCTCATGTACGCCTTCCCGTTGCTTCTGCTGAGCGACGGAAGCGGGTGGCTCGCCGATCTGGGAGCGATTTTCGGATGGGCGTTCGCCGGATGGGGTACAACTCTGTATTGGTGGGCAGGGATCCTGTATGTGGTTCAGGTCCGCCGGCTGGTGAAGGCGGACTCAGCGGCCGATTGAGCTCGTCGGCGGTCCTTCGGAGCAGAGGGGTCCGCGCATGATGCCAGGGGGCCCACCCGGACGGGTGCAGTCGGCTAGACCGTCGTCTCGTCAAGGAGGACGCTTCCGACATGAAGGCCGTCGTGATGGCCGGTGGCGAAGGAACACGCCTTCGCCCCATGACCTCAAGCATGCCCAAGCCGCTCCTGCCGGTGGTAAACCGGCCGATCATGGAGCATGTGCTGCGGCTGCTCAAGCGGCATGGGCTCAATGAGACCGTCGTAACCGTGCAGTTCCTGGCCTCGCTGGTCAGGAACTATTTCGGCGACGGCGAGGAGCTCGGGATGGAGCTCACCTATGCCAATGAGGAGAAGCCCCTCGGTACCGCGGGCAGCGTCAAGAACGCCGAGGAGGCCCTGAAGGACGATGCCTTTCTCGTCATCTCGGGTGACGCCCTCACCGACTTCGATCTGACGGATCTCATCAACTTCCACAAGGAGAAGGGCGCGCTGGTCACGGTGTGCCTGACCCGGGTGCCCAACCCGCTGGAATTCGGCATCACCATCGTCGATGAAGAGGGAAAGGTCGAGCGCTTCCTGGAGAAGCCGACCTGGGGCCAGGTCTTCTCGGACACGGTGAACACCGGAATCTATGTGATGGAGCCGGAGGTTTTCGACTATGTCGACGCCGATGTGTCCGTCGACTGGTCCGGTGATGTCTTCCCTCAGCTGATGAAGGAGGGCAAGCCCATCTACGGCTATGTCGCGGAGGGCTACTGGGAGGACGTCGGCACGCACGAGAGCTATGTGAAGGCGCAGGCCGACGTGCTCGAAGGCAAGGTCGATGTCGACATCGACGGCTTCGAGATCTCGCCCGGCGTCTGGGTCGCCGAGGGCGCGGAGGTCCATCCGGACGCGGTGCTGCGCGGCCCGCTCTACATCGGCGACTACGCCAAGGTCGAAGCCGGTGTGGAGATCCGCGAGCACACGGTCATCGGGTCCAATGTCGTCGTCAAGACCGGGGCCTTCCTCCACAAGGCCGTCGTCCACGACAACGTCTACATCGGGCAGCACAGCAATCTGCGCGGCTGTGTGATCGGCAGGAACACCGACATCATGCGGTCGTCCCGGATCGAGGACGGCGCCGTTATCGGGGACGAGTGCCTGGTCGGTGAAGAATCGATCATTCAGGGCAATGTCCGGGTCTATCCGTTCAAGACCATCGAGGCGGGTGCGTTCGTCAACACCTCGGTGATCTGGGAGTCGCGCGGCCAGGCCCATCTCTTCGGGGCGCGCGGTGTCTCCGGCATCCTCAATGTGGAGATCACCCCGGAGCTGGCGGTGCGGCTGGCCGGTGCGTACGCCACGACCCTGAAGAAGGGCGCGACCGTCACGACGGCGCGCGACCACTCGCGCGGGGCGCGCGCCCTGAAGCGGGCGGTGATCTCGGCCCTCCAGGCCAGTGCCATCGACGTACGGGACCTGGAGAACGTACCGCTGCCGGTGGCCAGACAGCAGACCGCGCGGGGCAGCGCCGGCGGGATCATGATCCGGACCTCACTGGGTGTGCCGGACTCCGTGGACATCATGTTCTTCGACGAGCGGGGCGCGGACCTCTCGCAGGCCGGGCAGCGCAAGCTGGACCGGGTGTACGCACGTCAGGAGTACCGGCGGGCGTTCCCCGGCGAGATCGGGGACCTGCAGTTCCCGAGCAGCGTCTTCGACTCGTACACAGGCTCCTTGCTGCGCAAGGTCGACACGACGGGTGTCGCGGAGGCCGGTCTCAAGGTCGTGGTCGACGCGTCCAACGGCAGCGCGGGGCTGGTCCTGCCCAGTCTGCTCGGGCGGCTCCAGGTGGACTCGCTCACCATCAACCCGGGGCTCGACGAGTCGCGGCCGACCGAGACGGCGGACGGGCGGCGTGCCGGTCTGGTGCGGCTCGGGGAGATCGTGGCCTCGGCCCGGGCCGCGTTCGGTGTGCGGTTCGACCCGGTCGGGGAGAAGCTGTCGCTGGTCGACGAGCGCGGGCGGATCGTCGAGGACGACCGGGCGCTCCTGGTGATGCTCGATCTCGTGGCGGCCGAGCGGCGCAGCGGGCGGGTGGCGCTGCCGGTGACCACGACCCGTATCGCCGAGCAGGTCGCCGCGTACCACGGCACGCAGGTGGAGTGGACGACCACGTCGCCCGACGACCTCACGCGCGTGGGCCGTGAGGAGTCGACCATCTTCGGCGGCGACGGGCGTGGCGGGTTCATCATTCCCGAGTTCAGCAGCGTCTTCGACGGCGCCGCCGCCTTCGTACGGCTGATCGGCCTGGTGGCGCGGACGCAGCTGACGCTCAGTCAGATCGATTCGCGGATACCGCGCGCGCATGTACTGCGCCGGGACCTGGCGACGCCGTGGGCGGTCAAGGGCATGGTCATGCGGCGGGTGGTCGAGGCGGCCGGGGACCGGTCGGTGGACACGACCGACGGCGTACGGGTCGTCGAGGCCGACGGCCGGTGGGTGATGGTGCTGCCCGACCCGGCCGAGGCGGTCACCCATCTGTGGGCCGAGGGGCCCGACGACGCCTCCGCGCAGGCGCTGCTCGACGAGTGGTCCGCGATCGTGGACAGCGCAGGTCACTGAGGCCTTCGGGGGCGCCGGGCGGGGTCGTGGGAGGCCGTCCGGCGCACCGGTGGGGCCATTCGGCGGCAGGGGCGCCGACGTGCGACGATGTGCGGCATGTCGCAGCAGCCCCCCGTTCGGAGCACGCCTTCTCCGCCGTCCCGCCCCGACGCGTCCATGTCGCTGCTGACCAATGTGATGGACCACGCGCTCGACGACGGGTACGCGGAGGCGACGGCCCGGCGCAGGGCCGAGGGCCAGGAGGGCATGCCCCGCACCCTGCGCGCGAAGCTCGGGCTGGCCGCCGGTCTGGTGCTCGCCGCCGTGGTGGTGACGATCGGCGCCGCGCAGGCGCGGATAACGGCACCGGTGGTCGCCAAGGAGCGCCAGGAGCTGATCGGGCGTGTGGAGGCGGAGACCAAGGCGGCGGACGACCTCCAGAAGGAGGTCGACTCGCTGCGCGACGAGGTCGGTGAACGCCAGCGCAAGGCGCTGGAGAAGCACGGCGGTGACCAGGGCGAACTGGTCGCGCTGCTGTCGGGAGCGACCGAGGTGCGCGGCCCCGGTGTGAAGCTGGTCGTCGACGACGCCAAGAGCACCGAGTCGGGCGGGGGTGGCGGTCCGCGCGAGAACAGCAGCTTCTCGGACACCGGCCGGGTCCGCGACCGGGACATGCAGCGCATCGTCAACGGGCTCTGGCAGTCCGGCGCCGAAGCCGTGGCCATCAATGGGCAGCGGCTGACCGCTCTTTCGGCGATCAGGGCGGCCGGCGACGCCATACTGGTCGACAACAGGCCGCTGGTGCCGCCGTACACGGTGCTCGCGGTGGGGGACGGGAAGAAACTCAGCACCGCCTTCCAGGACAGCGCCGACGGTCAGTATCTCCATGTGCTCCAGGAGAACTACGGCATCCGTACCAGCATTTCGGACCAGGGCGAGGTGCGCCTGCCGGCCGCGCCGAGCCTGATCGTACGTACAGCACAGCCGCAGGCCACGGGCGCCGGCAGGGGCGCGGCCGCCACAGGGAAAGGCACATCGTGATCGCCGTACTTGGCCTCGTCGTGGGAGTCGTGGTCGGACTTTTGGTCCGGCCCGAGGTGCCTGCGGTGGTCGAGCCGTATCTGCCCATCGCCGTCGTCGCCGCGCTGGACGCGGTCTTCGGCGGTCTGCGGGCCATGCTCGACGGCATCTTCGTCGACAAGGTCTTCGTGGTGTCCTTCCTGTCGAACGTCGTCGTGGCGGCGCTGATCGTGTTCCTCGGTGACAAGTTGGGCGTGGGCGCGCAGCTGTCGACCGGTGTGGTCGTCGTGCTCGGCATCCGGATCTTCTCCAACGCCGCGGCCATCCGCCGGCACGTCTTCCGGGCGTGAGGCCGATGAGCAGCGAAGACACCCCGGAGCAGGGACCGGATCGCACCCCGCGGCCCGCCGCCGGAAGTACTCCTTCCGTGCCGGAGCCCCCTCGGGCCGACACGCCGAAGGAGCCCGGGACGCCCCCGGCGTCCGAGACGCCCGCCCCCGCGCCCCAGGAGCCGTCGGGACCGCAGCAGACGGGCCGCCAGCGGCTGGCCGCGGGGCTGTGGCCGCCGCGGGTGACCCGGGCTCAACTGATCGTCGCCCTGCTGCTGTTCGTGCTCGGTCTGGGCCTGGCCATCCAGGTCCGCTCCACCAGCGACAACAGCGCGCTGCGCGGGGCCCGCCAGGAGGACCTGGTGCGCATCCTGGACGAGCTCGACTCCCGTACCAAGCGTCTTGAGGACGAGAAGCAGCGGCTGCAAGGGCAGCGCACCGAGCTGGAGACCAGCTCGAACCAGGCGGCGGAGGCGCGCAAGCAGACCCTGGAGAAGGAGCGTCAGCTGGGGATCCTGGCCGGCACGGTCGCGGCGCAGGGCCCCGGCATCACGCTGACCATCATCGACTCCAAGAAGGCGGTCGAGGCGGACAAACTCCTCGACACCATCCAGGAGCTGCGCGCCGCGGGCGCGGAGGCGATCCAGGTCAATGACGTCCGGGTGGTCGCCAACACGTACTTCTCGGACGCCGACGGGGGCATCGAGGTCGACGGCCGGAAGGTCACCGCTCCCTATGTCTTCAAGGTGATCGGGAAGCCACAGGATCTCGAACCCGCGCTCAACATCCCCGGCGGTGTGGTGCAGACTCTGGAGAAGGAGCAGGCCACGGCCACTGTGGTCCGTTCCGAGAAGATCGTCGTAGATGCCTTGCGACCTGCGAAGCGGCCTGACTACGCTCGGTCGTCCTCGCGGTGACGCGGGGCCGCATGCGAGCGACCGCACAAGGGCATGAGCTTGCGGGGGGTCGGCGCACCCAACTCGTGGTGCGTGGTGGAAACTGTTTGGCGGATACGGACGTTGTGAGGATGTCCGGGTCGGCCGGTGTGTTGATTCTGGGTTCGTCCTGCCCCACGGGCGGGTCTGTTTCGGTCAAGGGGAATCGCCCGTGAAGTTGTTTGCGAAGTTGTTCGGCAAGAGCGCACGTGAGGACGGTGCCAGCGGCTCCGCCCGGCATCGTGCCCGAGGCCGTGGACAGGCGGAGGAGCAGGGCGGCGAGCGCCCGCTGTTCCGCGATGAGGTGGGCCGCCCCGGTGGTGACATTCCGGGCGGTCCGGGCGCGTCTTCTGTTGACCCTGCCGGTCCCGGCCGCATAGGTTTCGGGGAATCGTCAAGTACGGGTGGAGGGTTTACGCCCGATCCGTATGCGACCAGCACCCACGCGGTCCAGCCGGGACAGGAGGATCCGTCCATGCCGGTGTGTACGAGGTGCGGGCACAGCAATGCGGCGGCGAGCCGTTTCTGCTCCAACTGTGGCGCGCCGCTGCGCCCGGGCGCGGTTCCCGAGCGTGCCGCGGAGACCACGTCGACGATCTCGATCTCCGGCCTGGAGGCGTACGACTCCGAGGTGACGGGCCAGACGGCACTGCCGTCGCTGTCGCCGGAGGCGCAGGCCGCTGTCGACGCGCTGCCGCTGGGCTCCGCCCTCCTGGTGGTGCGCCGCGGACCGAACTCGGGCAGCCGCTTCCTGCTGGACGGCGAGCTGACCACGGCGGGCCGGCATCCGCAGAGCGACATCTTCCTCGACGACGTGACCGTGTCGCGCCGTCATGTGGAGTTCCGTCGCGGCGCGGACGGCCGTTTCACCGTCTCGGACGTCGGCAGCCTCAACGGTACGTATGTGAACCGGGAGCGGATCGACTCGATCGACCTGTCCAACGGCGACGAGGTGCAGATCGGGAAGTACCGCCTGGTGTTCTACGCGAGCCAGCGCGGCGTCTGACCTTCTTCCAGACTCCGTTCGGGGGCCCCTCAGGGGAAGAACCATCCAGGGAAGGCCCATGCTGCACACACCGAGGGGCGGTGCCGGAAACGGCACCGCCACCGCCGGCGACCGGCTGATGAGCATCGGCACCGTGCTGAACCAGCTGCGCGAGGAGTTCCCCGAAGTCACCATCTCCAAGATCCGCTTCCTGGAGTCCGAGGGTCTGGTGGAGCCCCGGCGCACGCCGTCGGGGTACCGCAAGTTCAGCCCCGAGGACGTGGAGCGGCTCGCCCAGGTGCTGCGGATGCAGCGGGACCACTATCTGCCGCTGAAGGTCATCCGCGAGCACCTCGACGCGCTGAGCCGGGGGGAGCAGCCCGTGCTGCCCACTGCGGGCGGAGCGGGCGATCTCGCGGACGGCGGGGCCGAGGGCGACCCGGAGCGCCGCACGGCGTCGCGTGTGGGGCGTACGGAGCTGCTGGTGGCCGCCGAGGTCACCGAGGCGGAGCTGACCGAGTGGGAGTCCTACGGGCTGATCAAGGCCGGTCCCGAGGGCGGCTACGACGCGGAGTCGGTGAACGTGGCGCGTCTCGTGGCGGACCTGGGCCGATTCGGTCTGGAACCGCGGCATCTTCGCGCCATGAAGGCGGCGGCCGACCGCGAGGCCGGTCTGGTCGAACAGGTGGTCGCACCCCTGCGGCTGCACCGCAACCCGCAGACCAGGGCTCATGCGGAGGCGACCGTCAGGGAGCTGGCGGCGCTGTCCGTGCGGCTCCACGCGGCCCTGGTCCAGACCGCTCTCGGGGTCCGGCTGCACTGAGCCAAGGGGTCCCCGACTACCCAAACCTGCCGGGCACGTCCTAGGGTTGCTGTGTGAACGAGCTCGACGTCGTGGGTGTCCGGGTGGAAATGCCCTCCAACCAACCGATCGTGCTCCTGCGTGAAGTGGGAGGCGATCGGTACCTCCCCATCTGGATCGGTCCAGGGGAGGCGACCGCGATCGCCTTCGCCCAGCAGGGGATGGCTCCGGCGCGGCCGCTGACGCACGACCTTTTCAAGGACGTGCTGGAGGCCGTGGGTCAGGAGCTCACCGAGGTCCGCATCACGGACCTGCGCGAAGGTGTCTTCTACGCGGAGCTGGTCTTCGCCAGTGGTGTCGAGGTGAGCGCGCGTCCGTCCGACGCCATAGCGCTCGCCCTGCGCACCGGAACGCCGATCTACGGCAGTGACGGGGTGCTCGACGACGCGGGGATCGCGATCCCGGACGAGCAGGAGGACGAAGTGGAGAAGTTCCGCGAGTTCCTCGACCAGATCTCGCCCGAGGACTTCGGCACCAACAGTCAGTGAGCCGCTGCGCCGGGAGCCCCGAACACCGGGCGGCTCCGGCGCATTCGAGTAGCCTTTCCCCGAAGAGGGGTACGCGAAACCACTCTCAGGGTGATTATCACTCGGCGTGCCGAGTGTGGCGATCGTTGACGCACCCCGAGTGACTGCCTACCGTCGTGAAGGCAGTTCTAGGACGGAGGGTCGGCGTGAGAAGCAGCGGCGACAGTACGGCAGGGGAGGCCCCCGGACGTCCGGGGGAGAGCGGGCCGTACCCGCCCCCAGGCTCTCGGCCGAGTAGTGAGTACCCCCCTCACGACAGTGCGGCGGACACCGGCACCGACACCGACACCGTCGGATACCGGGGGCCGACGGCGTGCGCGGCGGCGGGGATC
The DNA here is from genome assembly GCF_041435195.1 of Streptomyces sp. NBC_00224. Taxonomy (NCBI): domain Bacteria; kingdom Bacillati; phylum Actinomycetota; class Actinomycetes; order Kitasatosporales; family Streptomycetaceae; genus Streptomyces; species Streptomyces sp. NBC_00224. The sequence continues at coordinate 2,061,134 of NZ_CP108106.1, read as the reverse complement.
ACCTACCGGCAGCTCGACTACTGGGCGCGCACCGGTCTGGTCGAGCCCAGTGTGCGTCCGGCGTACGGATCGGGCACCCAGCGGCTCTACAGCTTCAAGGACGTCGTCGTCCTCAAGATCGTCAAGCGTTTCCTGGACACCGGGGTCGCCCTCCAGAACATCCGCACCGCCGTGCAGCACCTGCGTGAGCGCGGCTTCCGTGATCTGGAGCGGATGACGCTGATGAGCGACGGGGCCACCGTCTACGAGTGCTCCTCGCCCGACGAGGTCGTCGACCTGCTCCAGGGCGGCCAGGGTGTCTTCGGCATCGCGGTCGGCGTGGTGTGGCGCGACGTCGAGGCGGCCCTGTCCCAGCTGCACGGAGAGCGGGTCGACACCGGTGAGACGCTGGTCGGGCAGAACCCCACCGACGAGCTCGCCCGGCGCCGCAACCGCGCGGTCTGAGGGGCCGCGGGGCCGCCGGGGGCCGATTGTCAGTGGCGTGAGGCAGCATCGGTGATGTGAGAGCCGCGCCGACCATTCTGCATCTCGACATGGATGCCTTCTTCGCCGCCGCAGAGCAGGCGTCGAAGCCCAGCCTGCGCGGAAAACCCGTGATCGTGGGCGGCCTCGGACCGCGTGGTGTGGTGGCCACCGCGTCATACGAGGCTCGGCGCTTCGGCGCGCGTTCCGCGATGCCGATGGCTCAGGCGAGACGGCTGTGTCCCAATGGCGCGTATCTGGTGCCGCGTTTCGGCTTCTACCGCTCGATCAGCGAACAGGTGATGGAGTTGCTGGGGCGGCTGTCGCCTCTGGTGGAGCCCCTGAGCCTCGACGAGGCCTTCGTGGACCTGGAGGCCGGGGGAGTCGCGTGGGACGCGCAGTCGGCCCGTGAGGCCGGTCAGCGGCTGCGTGAGGACATCCGCGCGGTGACGGGCCTGACGGGGTCGGTGGGGCTCGCCGGGTCCAAGATGCTGGCGAAGATCGCCTCGGAGGAGGCCAAGCCCGACGGGCTGGTGCTCATAGAGCCCGGCACCGAGCGGGCGCTGCTCGCCCCGATGCCGGTCAGGACGCTGCCGGGCGTGGGGCCCGCGACCGGGGAGCATCTGCGCAGGGCCGGGATGACCACGGTCGCGGATCTCGCCGAGGCGGGCGAGGACGAGCTCGTACGGCTGCTCGGCAAGGCGCACGGGGCGTCGCTGCACCGGATGGCGCTCGGGCTCGACGACCGGCCGGTGGTGGCCGAGCGGGACACCAAATCCGTGTCGGTCGAGGACACCTTCGACGTGGATCTGCACGACCGGGTGCGGGTGATGAACGAGGTGGGGCGGCTCGCCGACCGGTGTGTGCAGCGCCTGCGGGCGTCCGGGCACTCGGGCCGCACGATCGTCCTGAAGGTCCGCAGGTACGACTTCTCGACGCTGACCCGGTCGGAGACGCTCAGGGGGCCCACGGACGACCCCGCGGTGGTGCGCGAGGCGGCCGGCCGGCTGCTCGACTCCGTGGACACGACGGGCGGCGTGCGCCTCCTGGGGGTCGGGGTCAGCGGCCTCGCGGACTTCACGCAGGAGGACCTCTTCGCCCAGGCGGCCGGTGAGCGGGAGGCGGTGGAGGAGGCGGCCGTCGAGGCGGAGACGGCTCCGGCCGCCCCCGAGCAGGCGGAGGCGGCGGACCCGGCAGAGCGGCGCTGGGTGGCCGGGCACGATGTGCGCCACCGCGAGTTCGGCCCCGGCTGGGTGCAGGGCAGCGGGGTGGGGCGGGTGACCGTCCGGTTCGAGACGCCCACGGCGACCGTGCCCGGACGGGTGCGGACGTTCCGGGTGGACGACCCCGACCTGGAGCCGTCCGAGCCGCTGCCGCTGGTGGCCGGGCCAGGGGACGCGGAGGCGGAGGCGGGTGGCGCGGAGGGTCAGGTGTCGTCCTCCTCGCCCGCGAGCCGTCCGAAGTCCCGGTCGGGGCCGGGGAGCGGATCGGGGGCGGCGATGTCCAGACCGTAGTGGTGGTAGAGCTGCAGCTCCTGTTCGGGGGAGAGGTGGCGGCCGACGCCGAAGTCGGGAGCGTCCTTGATCAGCGCCCGGTCGTAGGGGATGTGCAGGCCCTCGTCGACGAGGGTGCTGGGCTCCAGCGGGACGAAGGCGTCCCGGCTGAACAGGCCGGTGCGTACGGCGGCCCACTCGGGCACTCCGGTGGCGTCGTCGAGGTAGACCTCGTCCACCGTGCCGATCTTGTTGCCGTTGCGGTCGAACGCCTTGCGGCCGATCAGGCTGCGCGGATCGATATCGGTCTGCACGGTCCCTCCAACTGGTCGCAACTGCTCGTAAGTACTACGAAAGTGCACATCGCGGGCGTCGGCCACTCGAAGGATCAGGGCCTGAACGCGCTGGTACCCTGGCGATGGCTGCTGACCCCGCGCGGGAGAGTCCTTCGGAAAGAAGTCCGGAGGCGCCGAAGGAGCAAATCCTCCCCGGAATCTCTCAGGCACACGTACCGCGCGGACGAGGTCACTCTGGAAAGCAGGACGGGGGACGTGCGGGCATACGCCTGTGCGCGCACCCTTCCTCACCGACGGTGAAAGCCGGGACGCCCCCACGCGCCCCGGTGAAACTCTCAGGTTGAGATGACAGAGGGGGAGGCCGTCCGGGCATCCGCGCCGTGGTGCCCCTCGCAGGTCGTGCAGACCAGGAGGCCTCCGTTATGACCGCCAACCGCATGCCGCTCACCGAGCTAGAGCGTGGCATCCCCTTCGAGCAGCGTCACATCGGGCCCGACGCCGAGGCCCAGGCGAAGATGCTCGCGCAGGTCGGCTACGGCTCGCTCGACGAGCTGACCGCCGCGGCCGTGCCGGACGTGATCAAGAGCGCCGAGGCGCTGGGTCTGCCCGGCGCCCGCACCGAGGCCGAGGTCCTGGCCGAGCTGCGTACTCTCGCCGACCGCAACAAGGTCCTGGCCCCGATGATCGGCCTGGGCTACTACGGCACGTTCACCCCGCCGGTGATCCTGCGCAACGTCATGGAGAACCCGGCCTGGTACACCGCGTACACGCCGTACCAGCCGGAGATCTCGCAGGGCCGTCTGGAGGCGCTGCTCAACTTCCAGACCGTCGTCGCCGACCTCACCGGGCTGCCCACCTCCGGCGCCTCGCTGCTCGACGAGGGCACCGCGGCCGCCGAGGCGCTCGCGCTCTCGCGCCGCGTCGGCAAGGTCAAGGGCGGGGTCTTCCTCGTCGACGCGGACACGCTGCCGCAGACCGTCGCCGTCATAGAGACGCGCGCCGAGCCGACCGGTGTCGAGGTCGTCGTCGCCGACCTGAGCCACGGCATCCCGGCCGAGGTGGCCGAGCGCGGTGTCTTCGGTGTGCTGCTCCAGTACCCGGGCGCCTCCGGCCAGGTCCGCGACCTCAAGCCGGTCATCGACGAGGCCCACGAGCTGGGCGCGATCGTCACCGTCGCCGCCGACCTGCTCGCCCTGACCCTGCTGACCTCGCCCGGCGAGCTCGGCGCGGACATCGCGGTGGGCACCACCCAGCGCTTCGGCGTCCCGATGGGCTTCGGCGGCCCGCACGCCGGCTACATGGCGGTCCAGGAGAAGTTCGCCCGCAGCCTGCCCGGCCGCCTGGTCGGCGTCTCCGTCGACGCGGACGGCAACCGGGCGTACCGCCTGGCCCTGCAGACCCGCGAGCAGCACATCCGCCGCGAGAAGGCCACCAGCAACATCTGTACGGCGCAGGTCCTGCTCGCCGTCATGGCGGGCATGTACGCGGTCTACCACGGTCCGGACGGCCTGCGGCAGATCGCCCGCCGCACCCACCGGTACGCGGTGATCCTCGCCGAGGGGCTGCGCGCCGCCGGTGTGGAGGTCGTGCACGGCTCGTACTTCGACACGCTGACCGTCCGGGTCCCCGGCAAGGCCGCCGAGGCCGTCGCCGCCGCCCGTGACGGCGGGGTCAACCTGTACCTGGTCGACGCCGACACCGTCTCGATCGCCTGCGACGAGACCACCGACCGCGACCGCGTCGCCGCCGTCTGGGCCGCCTTCGGCGCCGAGGGCGACATCGAGGCGCTGGACACCGCGGCCGCGGACACGCTGCCGGGCGCGCTGCTGCGCACCGACGACGTCCTGACCCACCCGGTCTTCCACCAGCACCGCTCCGAGACCGCGATGCTGCGCTACCTGCGCAAGCTCGCCGACCGCGACTACGCGCTGGACCGCGGCATGATCCCGCTCGGCTCCTGCACCATGAAGCTGAACGCGACCACCGAGATGGAGCCGGTCACCTGGCCCGAGTTCGGCCAGATGCACCCCTTCGCGCCGGCCGAGCAGGCCGGGGGCTACCTCACGCTCATCCACGAGCTGGAGGAGCGCCTCGCCGAGGTCACCGGGTACGACGCGGTGTCGATCCAGCCCAACGCCGGTTCGCAGGGCGAGCTCGCGGGTCTGCTCGCGGTCCGCGCCTACCACCGGGCCAACGGCGACGAGCAGCGCACGGTCTGCCTCATCCCGTCCTCCGCGCACGGCACCAACGCCGCCAGCGCCGTGATGGCCGGTATGAAGGTCGTCGTGGTGAAGACCGCCGACGACGGCGAGGTCGACATCGCCGACCTGCGCGCCAAGATCGAGCAGTACCGCGACGAGCTCTCGGTGCTGATGATCACCTACCCGTCCACGCACGGTGTGTTCGAGGAGCACGTCGCGGACATCTGCGGCGAGGTGCACGACGCGGGCGGCCAGGTCTACGTCGACGGCGCCAACCTCAACGCCCTGGTGGGCCTCGCCAAGCCGGGCAAGTTCGGCGGCGACGTCTCGCACCTGAACCTGCACAAGACGTTCTGCATCCCGCACGGCGGTGGCGGCCCCGGCGTCGGCCCGGTGGGTGTGCGCGCGCACCTCGCGCCGTTCCTGCCGAACCACCCGCTCCAGCCGACGGCCGGTCCCGAGACGGGCGTCGGCCCGATCTCGGCCGCCCCGTGGGGCTCGGCGGGCATCCTGCCGATCTCGTGGGCGTACGTGCGTCTGATGGGTGGCGAGGGCCTCAAGCGCGCGACGCAGGTCGCGGTGCTCGCGGCCAACTACATCGCCAAGCGCCTGGAGCCGCACTACCCGGTGCTCTACACCGGCCCCAACGGCCTGGTGGCGCACGAGTGCATCGTGGACCTGCGGCCGCTGTCGAAGTCGACCGGCGTCAGCGTCGACGACATCGCCAAGCGTCTGATCGACTACGGCTTCCACGCGCCGACGATGTCGTTCCCGGTGGCCGGCACGCTGATGATCGAGCCGACCGAGAGCGAGGACCTGAACGAGATCGACCGGTTCTGCGAGACGATGATCGCGATCCGCGCCGAGATCGAGAAGGTCGCCTCGGGCGAGTGGCCCGCCGACGACAACCCGCTCGCCAACGCCCCGCACACCGCGGCGGCGCTCGGCGGCGAGTGGAACCACGCGTACAGCCGCGAGGAGGCCGTCTTCCCGGCCGGGGTCTCGGCCGCCGACAAGTACTGGCCGCCGGTGCGCCGTATCGACGGTGCCTTCGGCGACCGCAACCTGGTCTGCTCCTGCCCGCCGATGGACGAGTACGACAACTGATGTAGAGCCGTCTACGGCTGACATACGTCGGGGCCGGTGCGGGGGTTTCTCCCCGGGCCGGCCCCTTCTTTTCGTGTCGTGCTGTTCGGCTGTTCAGCTGTGCGGTGCGCGTGTCCGTGCCCGGCGGTGCCGCGCTAGGCGGCCTTCGCCACCTGTCCGGCTGTCAGCGCCCGGTGCGGGGCGATGATCCGCCCGTCCGGCAGCAGCTCGCCGGTGTCCTCGAAGATCAGGACGCCGTTGCACAGCAGGCTCCAGCCCTGTTCCGGGTGGTGTGCCACGAGCTGCGCGGCCTCCCGGTCGGCGGAGTCGGCTGTCGGGCAGGCTGGCTGGTGCTGGCACATGGATGCGTTCTTTCGCTGCGTCGTAGTAGTGAGTGTCCTGCGGCTCGATGCGGTCTTCATGGCCGCCCCCCGTTGTTTAAGTCGGTCGGTCCGCTCCCAGTGTTGCCCTACGGGCGTCAATCCGCAGGGATTTCGCGGCACCACTTCCTACTGCATATTGACGCATCACTCGTGCGGCCGGTTCAACTCAACTGCCCAGTCTCTTCGGGTGGTTCGTGGTGGCCGTTACGGGCTAGCCCGTACGGAGGACGCGAACGGGCGCACGGCACAGCGCCCCGGGCCGAAGGGGGCTCCGGAGCGCTGTGGGCTCGTTCCTGCCGGCGGCCGGTCGGCGTGTCAGACCGGCTGGCTCAGCAGTGGCGCGGGGGTGAGCCGCAGGGTCATCACCGGCAGCAGCTCGGAGACCCGGTGCGGGCGGTGGGCGCAGATGCCGGGCGGGGCGGGCGCCAGCGGCACCAGCAGGTCGGCCGGGTCCAGGGCGCCGGAGGCGGGGTCGGCCGTGGTGTCGCGCCGCAGCCACAGGGTGAGCATGTACAGCTCCGGCACCGAGAGCAGCCGGGGCTCGAAGTCCATGGTCAGCGCCTCCGCCTGGCGCAGGGCGTGCTGGGTCGAGGCGATGTAGGGGCCCTCGAAGAAGTGCGAGAAGGCCCAGCCGTCCGGGGTGAGCATGGTGTCGGCGGCCGCGACCGCGCCCTCTCCGTCGCTGATCAGGAAGCGCCAGCCGGCCAGCCGGCTGCGCGGGGCGCGGGCGCTCGGGGTGATCCGGTCCAGCACGTGGACGGGGAGCGGGAGTTCGGGGGTCAGCGGGCCTTGCGCGGATCGCAGGGCGGGGGTGCGCGCCGCGCGGACGGCGGTGGGGGAACCGAGTGCCGCGAGGACGCTGCGCAGGGCGGGCGCGGGGGCCGGGGGAACATGCAGCGGCATGGTGGGTCGCCTCTCACTTCGGAGACACGTTGGTGCGTGGGCGGTGCGGACGGCGCTGTCTGCGGTGATACGGGGTCAGAGGGGGGCCGGGGGACAGTGGCCGGGGCGCCAACTCTCTGCCTCGTTCGCGAAGTTTATACGACACGTGTTCACGGCGCGTTTCATCTAGCTGTCGCCCGTATTGCGGGCAAGTCGCATTCCGGTCCTTGTGATGCGGCATTCATCCCGATTCGCGGAACGGGGTACCGGACTGGCCTGGAAAGGTCCTGTGGCGGCGGTAGGCCGAAACGCGTCGGTGTTTTTCACGATTCCCGAAGTGTTGGTATCCGCATGTTGCTGTATGCCGAATGCATGTGCCTGAGGCCGGTTCGTACCAGCTTACCGGCAGGCTCCCTTCCATGGGGCGTTATGGATCAGTCAGCCTGGGCATTATCGACCGTGACGCACGCGGCCGGCCGGGCCGGCTGCCCATTCGAGGAGGGACGCTTCGATGGGTGAGAAGGTCGTGGCGGGCGAGTTCGACCTGTCCGATCGGCACGCGTACCGGCAGAAGCTCCAGCAGTGCCTGGAGGGGCTGGGGCGACTCCTGACCGAACGGAGGTTCGATCGTCCGAGGAATCTGATGGGCGTGGAGATCGAGCTGAATCTGGTGGGGCCCGACGGTATGCCGCGCATGATGAACGCGGAGGTTCTGGAGCGGATTGCGAGCAAGGATTTCCAGACCGAACTCGGGATGTTCAATCTCGAAGTGAATATCGCCCCGCACCGGCTCGGCGGCCGGGTTTTCGATCAGCTCTCCGAGGAGCTGCGGACCGGCCTCGGGTACGCCGAGCGCAAAGCGGGTGAAGTCGGTGCCGGGATCCTGATGATCGGAATTCTCCCGACGATCAGCCAGCAGGACCTCGTATCCACGAACCTTTCGAATTCCGATCGCTATGTGCTGCTCAACGATCAGATCGTGGCGGCCCGCGGCGAGGATTTCACCCTCGACATCGAGGGCGTCGAACGCCTCGTCTGCACCTCCGGCTCCATCACCCCGGAAGCCGCCTGCACTTCCGTACAGCTGCACCTCCAGGTCACCCCCGCGCGGTTCGCGGCGGTGTGGAACGCGGCGCAGGCCATCGCCGCCGTGCAGATCGCGGTGGGGGCCAACGCGCCCTTCCTGTTCGGCCGGGAGCTGTGGCGCGAGTCGCGGCCGCCGCTGTTCGAGCAGGCCACCGACACCCGGCCGCCGGAACTGCGCGCCCAGGGCGTGCGCCCGCGCACCTGGTTCGGCGAGCGCTGGGTGACCTCCGCGTACGAGCTGTTCGAGGAGAACCTGCGCTACTTCCCGCCGCTGCTGCCCATCTGCGACGAGGAGGAGCCGCTGCGGGTGCTGTCCGCCGGCGGGGTGCCCACGCTCCAGGAACTCGTCCTGCACAACGGGACGATCTACCGCTGGAACCGCCCGGTGTACGGGATCGCGGACGGAGTGCCGCATCTGCGGGTGGAGAACCGGGTGCTCCCGGCCGGGCCCACCATCACCGACGTCATCGCCAACGCGGCCTTCTACTACGGGCTGGTGCGCTCCCTCGCCGAGGACAGCAGGCCGGTGTGGACCCGGCTGCCGTTCGCGGTGGCCGCCGCCAACTTCGAGACGGCGTGCCGCCAGGGCATCGACGCCGAACTGCTGTGGCCGGTGCCGCGCAGGGCGGGCGGCGTCGCGCGCGTACCGGCCGTCAAGCTGGTCCGGGACGAGCTGCTGCCGCTGGCCCACGCCGGGCTCGACGCGTGGGGCGTGGAGCCGGCCGACCGGGACCACTACCTCGGCGTCATCGAGGAGCGCTGCCGGCGCCGCGTCAACGGGGCCTCCTGGCAGGTCGACACGTACCACCGCGCCCTCGACGCGGGGCTGACCCGCGAGGCGGCGCTGGCGGCCACCACCCGGCGCTACCGCGATCTGATGCACGCGGGCGAGCCGGTCCACACCTGGCCGGTGGGCTTTCCGGCGCCGGGGGTGAGAGGCGGGTGAGGGGGCGCGGGCGGGCTTCTCAGCCCGCCCGGCCGCCCTGGCCCACCGTCATGATGGCCTTCAGGATCACCGCCTGGATCTCGGCCGGGTCGGAGACCTGGTACCCCGCGCCGCCGGTGGCCCGGGCGATCTCCTTGACCGCCTCCCCGTCCGCGTCCGGGCCGACCGCGATGGCGATCATCGGCACCGGCTTCGCCGGGTCGGAGAGCCTCTGGAGCCGGGTGATGAGCTCGGCGCGCGAGATGCTGCCGGGGTCCTCGTTGGCGCCGTCGGTGAGGATCACCACCGCGTTGAACCTGCCCTGCCGGTACCCCGCGGTGGCCTGCTTGTACGCGGCGAGCGTCGTGTCGTACAGACCGGTCGCCCCGTCCGGCACCGGCTGGAGCGCGCCGAAGGCGGCGGCCAGCCGGTCGCGCTGGGTGCGCCCGCCCTTGACCGGGTCGCCGAGGCGGGCGGCCGGCACCAGCTCGCGGTAGTCGCGCGAGCCGTCGAGGCGGGTGGCGAAGTCCCACAGACCGATCTCGTCCTCGGTGGTGAACTGCGCCAGCGCCTGGAGCAGTGAGGCCTTGGTGACGTCCATCCGGGAGCGGCCGCCCGCGCCGGGCACGGGCGCGGCCATCGACCCCGAGGCGTCCACGAGGGTGGTGAGCCGGGCGCTCTGCACGATGACCGTCCACATCCCGAGAGCCTCCTGGAGCTCTTTGGCGGACGGGGCCTCGGCGGTGGACGTGGCGTAGGGCTGCGGCGCGGCGCCGCCCGCCTTCTTCACGGCCGCTTCGTCCACCGCCTCGCCGGGTGTGCGGAAGCCGCTGTTCGTGAGCGTCCGCCGGGACTCCGGCTCGCCGAGCAGCGTCAGGAACCGCATCGCGGCGCGGCTGCGGTCGGTACTCAGCCGGTTCTCGCGGACGATCGTGTACGGGTAGTCGAGCAGCGGCGCCCCGTCCTTCGGGTAGAAGAGGTCGAGCCCCCGCCCCGCGCCCCGGCCGGTGTTGTACGCGTACGCCGCCTGCTCCGAGAGGACGACGGCCTGGTTGCGGCGCGGGCTGCCGCTCTCGGTGCCCGAACCGTCCCTGGCGAGCGTGTCGACGACCTGGGCGTCGGTGTCGGAGGTGCGCTGCGAGAGCAGCTTGGCCAAGGCCGCCGCCCTGGTGTCGCCGTCCGCGCCCTGACGGGCCGTGGAGCGCCCGATGCTGCTCAGCGCGAGGAGGCCGACGGCCGAGCGGGCCGGGTCGGCCGCGCCCAGGCGCAGCGCGTCCGAGCGGGTGGCGGCCGCGGCGAGTTCGGCCCAGGTGTACGTGCTGGACGGCCAGCCCAGCGACTTGGCGGCGGGCGCCACCAGCGCGAGCGCGACCGGGGATGCGGCGACGTGGCCCGCGGTGGCGAGCGGGACGCCCTCGCCGCCCTCCTTGGCGCGGTCCACCCACAGCGCCGAGTCCGGTATCCACACCGCGAAGTCGGGGTCGCGGCCCGCGCCGAGCGCGCCGGCCACCTTGTACGACTCGCGGGCGGTGACCCGGACGTCGATGCAGGAGCCGTCGGAGGTGACCTTGTCGGCGCGCGCCCGCTCGGCGACGGACCGGACGGCCGGGGCGACATCGGGGGAGGCGACGAGATCCAGCCGCACCGCGGAGTCCCGGCAGGAGTCGCCGAAGGAGAGGAGTCCGCTGCTGGCGGCGACCGCCGCGCCGCCCGCCACGACGAGTACGAGCAGGGTGGCGACGACGACCGTGCGGCGGCGGTCGGCGGCCGGACGGCCCCGGGTTCCCTCGGTCGCGTACTCGTCGGGCAAGCTGTGACGTCCCATGGCGGTGGTGCCCTCCTTGAATCCTGAACAAGGAAAAAGAGCGACCGCACCGTCGAAATGGCGCTCGCCCCCCGGCCTGTCGCGCGCGATCTTCGTACTTTCATTCGAGACCCTAGCGGGGCAGTGGGGGGCTTGGGACGGGTTCGGTCAACTGGAGGCAGGTGTGCAGGTGGAGGCGGGGCGTGTGGCTGATTCTCTTCCCGAACAGGGGGTGTCGCCGCGGATCTTGCGGTCCGAGACGGTGCTCGTGCTGGCCCTCTCGCTCGGCGCGAGCGGTGTGTCGGCGCTGATCAGCTTTGTCGGATCGCTGACCAAACCGGGCGGCCTCAAGGACCAGGCGGCGAAACTCAACACCTCGTACGCCCCCGGGCGGCCCTGGCTGGATCTCGCTTGGCAGCTCTTCGGCATCGCGAGCGCGCTGGTGCCCGTGGCGCTCGTCGCGCATCTGCTGCTGCGGGAGGGGGCGGGCGGTCTGCGGGTGCTCGGCCTCGACCGCGGGCGGCCCTGGCCGGACCTCGGCAGGGGCGCGTTGATCGCGGCCGGGATCGGCAGCGCGGGGCTCGGTTTCTACCTGGTGGCGCGGGCGGCCGGGGGTAATCTGACGGTCGTCCCCGAGTCGCTGCCGGACGTCTGGTGGAAGTACCCGGTGCTCGTCCTGTCGGCGGTGCAGAACGCCGTACTGGAAGAGGTGATCGTTGTCGGGTATCTGCTGCGCCGACTCGGCCAGTTGGGGTGGACCCCGCTGGCGGCGCTCGCGGCGAGCTCGGTCCTGCGCGGCTCGTACCACCTCTACCAGGGCATCGGCGGCTTCCTCGGCAATATGGCGATGGGCGTCGTGTTCGTCCTGCTCTACCGCCGCTGGCAGCGGGTCGGGCCGTTGGTCGTGGCCCATTCCCTGCTCGACATCGGTGCGTTCGTCGGGTACGCGCTGCTCGCGGGGAAGGTGAGCTGGCTGCCGACGGTGTGACGTCCGCTGCCGCGCACGCGCGCGTGGATGAAGGTGTAAGGGGCGTACGGCTATTGCGTACGCCCCTTACGCATCCCCCGCGGTTCGCCACGGCTGTGGCTACGGCGCCGTCAGCAGCTCGCCCTCGATGACGGTGACCGCCGAACCGGTCAGCAGGGTGCGGTCGCCCCGCAGGGACGTGCGGACCAGACCGGTCCGCGCCGAGGCTTGGAGGCCGGTCAGCTCGGTGCGGCCCAGGCGCGCCGACCAGAACGGCGCGAGCGCGGTGTGGGCGCTGCCCGTCACCGGGTCCTCGTCGATGCCGACGCCCGGGAAGAAGCCCCGCGAGACGAAGTCGTAGCCCAGGGAGGGGTCCTCGGCCGCGGCCGTGGCGATGACGCCGCGCTTGGAGTGCGCGGCCAGCGCCTTGAAGTCGGGCGTCAGGGTCCGCACGGTCCGCTCGTCCGCCAGCTCGACGACCAGGTCTCCGATGAACTCGGAGGTGTCGTGGACGGACAGCGGCCGCGCCCCGAGCGCCTCGGGGATGCCGTCCGGGATCTCCACCGGGGTCAGCGGCGAGGTGGGGAAGTCGAGCGTGATCGACCCGTCCTCGTGCGCGGTCGCGGAGAGGATGCCGCACTGGGCCGCGAACCTGACCGTGCCGGTCGCGGCGCCCGTCGTGTGCAGCACATGGGCGGTGGCCAGAGTGGCATGCCCGCACATGCCGACCTCGGTGGCCGGGGTGAACCACCGCAGCGCCCAGTCGGCCTCGCCACCGGGCGGCAGGGGGTGCGCGAAGGCGGTCTCGGAGAGGTTGATCTCCCGGGCGACGTCCTGCAGCCAGGCATCCTCCGGGAACGCGTCGAGGAGCAGGACCCCGGCCGGGTTGCCGGCGAACGGGCGGTCGGTGAAGGCGTCGACGATTCGCATCTGCATGGGCACGACGGTACGGGCCGAAGCAGGCCACGGGCCAAGGCCAATCCGGGTTCATTGGCCCCTTCGGTGGACCGGTCGGCCCCGTTCCGTCCGGCGTTCGGAAGAGGCTTGCTAACCGAACAGTCCCGATATATCGTTGAAGCATCGCGACGGATCAACGATGGAAGGAGCGTAGCGATGCGTTCACATGGACATGGGCACGGACAGCACGGACCCGGCCATCGCGGTCGGGGCGACTTCGAGGGGCGGCGTGCCGCCTTCGGGCCCTTCGGTCCCGGCTTCGGCGGCGGACCGTTCGGGCCCGGCCGGGGCGGTCCGCGGGGCAGGGCGCGGCGCGGGGATGTCCGCGCGTCGATCCTGGCTCTGCTGAAGGACCGGCCGATGCACGGTTACGAGATGATCCAGGAGATCGTCGAGCGCAGCGGCGGGGCGTGGAAGCCCAGCCCCGGCTCGGTCTACCCGACCCTCCAGATGATGGAGGACGAGGGCCTGATCACCAGTGAGAGCGAGGGCGGCAAGAAGCTGTTCACGCTCACCGACACCGGGCGCACCGAAGCCGAATCCGGGGCCGAGGCCCCATGGGAAGAGGCCGGGCGCGGGGTCGACTGGGAGAGCATGAACGAGATCCGCCAGGCCGGGTTCGGTCTGATGGAGGCGTTCGGCCAGGTCTGGAAGACCGGCACCGCCGAGCAGCGCCAGAAGGCGCTCGGGGTCATCAACGACGCCCGTAAGAAGCTGTATCTGATCCTGGCCGACGAGGACTGACCCCGTCGGCCACCGAAAGCCCCGCGACCGCCGGTCGCGGGGCTTTCCCGTGCGTGCGGGCGGTGGGGAAGGCCCAGGCCGGTCAGGTCACCAGGCCGCCGAGCTTGCGCAGCGACTCGTTCAGCGCGGCCGTCGCCGAGTCCTTGAGCTTGCCCGCCATCAGTGAGACGGCGGCGCCGGTGAACTCGCCCTCGATGCGGACCACCGTCGCGTCCCCGTCGGGCGTGAGTGTGTAGCGGTTGCCGACGCTCACCCCCATCGGGCCCTTGCCCTTGATGCCGAGGAGCCGGCCCGCCTCGAACTCGTCCACGGTCCAGGTGACTTCGGCGGGGAAGCCCATGAGCTTCATGTTCTCGGCGTAGGTGGCGCCGAGCTCCAGCTTCTCGGGGCCGCCGTGCGGGAAGCTCGTGTGGGTGGCGTTCCACTCGCCGTACGCGGTGAAGTCCGTCAGCTGGGCCCAGACCTTCTCCGCCGGAGCCTCCAGGCGCGCCTCCGCGCTGACCTCGGCCATGCGACCACCCCTTCACCTAAGGAACGCGAATCGGGAACGCGAAACGGAATGCGCATCGGGAACGTGTCGCGGAACGTAGCCGGGGTGTCGTGAACATTCAATACTGATGAACCGTCAGATCCGTGCGTCGCTCACCGGTAACGCCCATATCTGCGCCGAGTCGAAGAGGTCGGACGCGCGCGGGCGCGAGGACTCGTCGTGGCAGTGGAAGGCGGCCCAGAACAGATCGCCGCGCAGGGCGTCCCCCGGGGCGTACACGCGGTACACGTACTGCAGCCCGTCCTCGGCGAGCAGAGCGACCATCCAGCACATCGGGCCCCCTCCCGCGGTCGCCGGGGCGGCTGTGTCGTACGGGAGGGGACGTGTCCGGCAGCGGTGTGGTTGCGCGGGGGCGTACGGCCCGGCCGTGCGCGCCCCCGAGGCGTAAACCGCAAATCTCATCCATAAGGAGGAGAACCCGGTCATCCGTGCCCACCCAACGTCGGATGCGGAATGCTTCCCGGCGGGGATGTCTCTGGGCCGCGTGCCTGATGGGGTAGGAGAGTGCACCTCCCGATCCCGCGGGTCCCGGCCGTCCCGGCTGCGGTCCCCGCCGCCCCCGACTTCGAAGCCCGGCTCACCGACGAGATGGCTTCGGTGGTCGCGGGTGCCCGCAGGAGGGCGCTGCGCGACGGCGACCGGCAGATCGACACCGCCCATCTGCTGCACTCGCTGATGGAGACGGACCCGGAGGTGCGGGCCGCCTTCGACGGTGCGCCGCAGGTGGCGCGGGTGCTCGGCTATCTCGTCCAGCGCTCCATCGGGTACGGGCTGCGCTGGCAGGGGTCGGTGGAGGACTCGGGGGCGCTGCCGCTGCTCGCCCAGCCCGGCTGGTCGCCCGCCGCGGTCACCGCGATGGAGGGCGCCCTGGCCCGGGCCGGTGCCCGGGGCGACGCACGGGTGGGCGGCACCGACCTCCTCGCGGCGCTCGCGGGCGACCCGGAGTGCCGGGCCGTGGAGGTTCTCGACCACGCCGGAGTCGACGCCGGAGAGCTCGCGGCACGGCTCGTCGAGGCCCCGCCGTCTCGACAGGTGTCACAGGGGTGACGGTCCTGACTTCTCCTGTCATGATGTGCCGATGCAGGCGTCTCAGGGGAGAAACGTCGGCCTGGGACTGGCCCTGGCCTCGGCGTTTTCATTCGGTGGATCGGGTGTCGCGGCCAAGCCGCTGATCGAGGCGGGCCTTGACCCGCTGCACGTGGTGTGGCTGCGGGTGACGGGCGCCGCGCTCGTCATGCTGCCCGTGGCCTGGCGCCACCGGAGCCTGCTGGTGCGCCGGCCCGCGCTGCTCGCCGGGTTCGGCCTGCTCGCCGTCGCCGGTGTCCAGGCCTGCTACTTCGCGGCGATATCCCGCATCCCCGTCGGCGTCGCCCTGCTCGTCGAATATCTGGCGCCCGCGCTCGTCCTCGGCTGGGTCCGGTTCGTCCAGCGCAGGCCCGTGACCCGGGCGGCGGTCATCGGCGTGGTGCTCGCCGTCGGCGGCCTCGCCTCCGTCGTCGAGATCTGGTCCGGGCTGAGCTTCGACCTCGTCGGTCTGGTGCTCGCCCTCGGCGCCGCCTGCTGCCAGGTGGGCTACTTCGTCCTGTCCGACCAGGGCGGCGACGCGGACGACGCACCCGACCCGATCGGCGTCATCGCGTACGGCCTGCTCATCGGCTCCGTCCTGCTCACGCTCGTCGCCCGCCCCTGGGGGATGGACTGGTCGGTGCTCGGCGGCAGCGCCGACATGAACGGCACGGACGTGCCCGCGGCCCTGCTGCTCGGCTGGATCGTGCTCATCGCGACCGTGATCGCGTACGTCACCGGGGTGATCTCGGTGCGCAAGCTCTCGCCGCAGGTGGCCGGGGTGGTCGCCTGTCTGGAGGCGGTCATCGCGACCGTCCTGGCCTGGGTGCTGCTCGGCGAACACCTCTCCGCGCCGCAGATCGCGGGCGGCGCGGTGGTCCTGGTCGGTGCCTTCATCGCGCAGTCCTCGGCGCCGAAGGAGCCCACCGGGCCGGTGGCGGCCGGGGACGGGCATCCGCTGCCGGTCCAGGAGACGCCCCTTCAGGAGGCGCCCGCTCAGCAGGAGCCCGCGCCCGAGGGCGAGTTGTCGGCCGGCCGGGCCGCCCCGTAGGGTGACGATCATGCATTCGACCGTTCTGCCGCCTCCCGCCGCGTAGCGCGGGCGGCCGCACTCCAGACGAAGACCGGGCTCGGGCAGTCCCCGAGCGGCTCGTCGCTGCCCGCGTACTCCAGGCATGCGACCTTTCCCGTCTTCCTCTTCGGAGTACGTACGTGTCGAACGCTTCCTCTTCCTCCGGCCTGCCCGTCGGGCGCGGCCTGCTCTATCTCGTCTTCGCCGGTGTCGCCTGGGGCACCGCGGGCGGCGCGGCCGCGCTGGTCTTCGACGCCAGCGACCTCGGCCCGCTCGCCCTCTCCTTCTGGCGGTGCGTCGGCGGGCTCGTCCTGCTGCTCGGCGCACGCGCGCTGCGGCGGCGCCCGGTGCGCAGGCCCGCCGAGCCGCGCGCCACGCGGCTGCTGCGGATCCTCGGCAACGGCGTGGGCCTCGCGGTCTTCCAGAGCGCCTACTTCGCCGCCGTCGCCTCGACCGGCCTGGCCGTGGCGACCGTGGTCACCCTCGGCGCCGGGCCCGTGCTCATCGCCGTCGGCGCCCGGCTCACCATGGGCGAGCGGATCGGCGGCGCCGGGCTGACCGCCGTGACCGGGGCGCTCGCCGGGCTGGCGGTACTGGTCCTCGGCAACGGCGGCGGCGCCGTCCGCCCCGCCGGGGTGCTGCTCGCGCTGCTGTCGGCGGCCGGATACGCGGCGATCACGCTGCTCACCCGGCGGCTCGGCCGGGACGGCGCGGCCGCCGATCCCTCCGCCACCACGGCCTGGGCGTTCGCGGTGGCCTCGGTCCTGCTGCTGCCGCTGGCGGGGGCGGAAGGAATGGTGCCGCACACCGTCGAGCCGGTGCGGGTGGGCGTGCTGCTGCTGTACGTGGCGGCGGTGCCCACGGCGCTGGCGTACGCGCTCTACTTCGCGGGCGCGGCCGTCGTCCGGTCCACCACCGTCTCCGTGATCATGCTCCTGGAGCCGGTGAGCGCGGCGCTGCTCGCGGTCGCGGTACTGGGTGAGCGGCTGAGCGCGGCCACGGTCGCGGGGACGTTGTTGCTGCTGGTCGCGGTGGTCGGGCTTGCCGGGGCCGAGGCGCGGCTCGCCGCGCGGGCCCGGCGGCAGGTGGTGCCCGCCTGACCCGGCGGGGGGCTTTCGGAAGGCCTCCGGAAGCCCCCGCCACCTCACAGCGCCGCGAGGTACTCCGGCAGCCGAACCGACGGGTCCAGGTCGTCGGCCGGGACCGGCGTCCCGTATCCCCGGACGACCGGGAGCACACCGGTCCAGTGCGGCAGGGTGCTGTCCTCGGGCTCGTCGTTGGGGCCGCCGGTGCGGACCTTCGCCGACACCTCGTTCAGGTCGAGGCGGATCACCGCGGTCGCGGCGAGCTCCTTGGCGTTGGCCTGCCGCGAGTCGTAGGAGCGGCCGGGCACCACCTGGTCGACCATCGCGTCCAGGGCGCCGCGCCGCTCCTCGGGGTCGGTGACCTCGTACGCGATGCCGTGGACCACGACCGAGCGGTAGTTGATCGAGTGGTGGAAGGCCGAGCGGGCCAGCACCAGGCCGTCGACGTGCGTGACGGTGAGGCAGACCGCGAGCCCCGGGTCCGCCTTGCCGGCCATGCGCAGCGGCCGCGAACCCGTCGAGCCGTGCACGTACAGCCGCTCGCCGATCCGGCCGTACAGCGTCGGCAGCACGACCGGGGCGCCGTCGCGGACGAAGCCGAGGTGGCAGACGTATCCCTCGTCGAGTATCCCGTGCACCAGCTCGCGGTCGTACGAGGCCCGCTCGCGCGAGCGGGTCGGCACGGTGCGCTCGGTGGGCTCGTAGGCAGCGGTGTCGGGCATTTGCGTTCTCCATTGCACTAGTGCATAGTTATGTTTGTGCTAGGAGAGTATCGGATTGTGGGGCGCCGCGCATCGGAGATCGCCGCCGACGTGGAGCGCGCGGTGGGCGCCGGAGAGCTGGAGCCGGGGCAAGTGCTGCCGCCGCTGCGGGAGTTGGCCACCGAGCTCGGGGTGAATCCCAATACGGTCGCGGCCGCCTACCGGATCCTGCGGGACCGGGGCGTCATCGAGACCGGCGGCCGCCGGGGCAGCCGGGTGCGTCCGCGCCCCGCCAGTACCGCCCGCGACGCCCAGCGCATCGACGTGCCCGTCGGCGTGCGCAACATCTCCGACGGCAACCCCGACCCCGCCCTGCTGCCGCCGCTCGGCGACGCGCTCGCGGCCGCCGCCCGCGACCACGCCGAGCGGCCCACGCTCTACGGGCAGGACCCGGTGGACCCGGAGCTGGCGCGGCTGGCCCGCGCGGCCCTGGACGCCGACGGGGTGCCGCCGGGCCCGGTCGGTGTCTTCTCCGGCTCGCTCGACGCGATCGAGCGGGTGCTCGCCGCGCATCTGCGGCCCGGCGACGCCGTCGCCATCGAGGACCCGGGCTGGGGCGCGCTGCTCGACCTCGTCCCGGCGCTCGGGCTGCGGCCGGTGCCGGTGGCGCTCGACGACGAGGGGCCGCTGCCCGGGGCGGTCGACAGCGCGCTCGCCGCGGGCGCCAAGGCGCTGGTCGTCACCTGCCGCGCGCAGAACCCGACCGGCGCGGCCGTGAGCGCGGCCCGCGCCCGCGCGCTGCGCGAGGTGCTGTCCGCGCATCCCTCGGTCCTGCTGATCGAGGACGACCACGGCCACGGCATGGTCGACGTCCCGCTCTCCCCGCTCTCGCGGACCACCGAACACTGGGCGTTCGTACGGTCGGTGGCCAAGGCGTACGGCCCCGACCTGCGGCTCGCCGTGCTCACCGGAGACGCGGTGACCCTCGACCGGGTGCGCGGGCGCCAGCGGCTCGGCCCCGGCTGGGTCAGCCGGCTGCTCCAGCGAACCGTCGTACACCTGTGGACCTCGGACGTCCTCGACCCGGCGGCCGTGGCCCGCTCCTACGGGGAGCGCCGCGACACCCTGGTGCGCGCACTGCGCTCGCGGGGCGTCGCGGCGCACGGCCGCAGCGGGTTCAGCGTGTGGGTGCCGGTGCCCGACGAGACGGCGGCGGTGGCGCGGCTGCTGCACGCCGGATGGGCGGTGGCGCCGGGCGCGCGCTTCCGGATGGCGGCTCCGCCGGGCATCCGCCTCACCGTCTCCACGCTCGCCCCGGCCGACATCGGCCCCGCCGCCGACGCGGTGGCGGCGGCCACGGGGTCGGCGCCGGGGCGACGGTACGACTAGGCGGTACGGCCGGAAGCCATGGCCGGGCGCTACGGCTGGTCGGCGGGCGCAGGGGTGGGCTGCCGGGTCGCCCTCGGGCGGCTCTGCGTGAGGGCCGCGCCCGCGAGGACGATCACCGCGCCGACCGGGGTGTTCCAGCTCAGGCTCTCGCCGAGGACCAGCACCCCGGCGGCGGTGGCGATGACCGGGATGAAGTACGTGACCATCTGCGCGGTCGTCGGTCCCACCTCGTTGACCAGGCCGTACTGGACGAGCACCGCGAAGCCGGTGCCGAGGGCGCCGAGCGCGGCCACGGCGAGCAGCGGGACGAGCGGGAACGAGGTCGGGACTCCGGCGAACACCGGGGTGACCAGGGCGAGTTGAACGGTCGCCAGGCCCAGCTGGGAGCCGATCAGTGACAGGTTCGAGTGGCCGCTGCCCGCCAGCGTACGGCGGACGTAGATCCAGCCGACCGGGTAGCAGAGCGAGGCGAGCAGGGCCATCGCGGTGCCCGTCAGATCCAGGCCGTGGAAACCCTGCCAGGCGCCCAGGACCGTGAGCACCCCGAGGAAGCCGAGACCGAGGCCCGCCACCCGGCGCCGGGTCGGCCGGTCCTCGGAGAGCGCCACCAGCGACAGCGCCATGCCCCACAGCGGGGAGGTCGCGTTGCAGATGCCGGCGAGGGTCGAGGGGATCGTCAGCTCGGAGTACGCGAAGAGCGAGAACGGCAACGCGTTCAGAAGCAGTGCGGCCACCGCCAGATGGAGCCAGGTGCGGGCGCCGCGCGGCAGCCGCTCCCGCTTGACGGCCATGGCGACGGCGAGCACCGCCGTACCGAAGAAGAGCCGCCCGAAGGTGACCTGGAACGGGGCGTAGCCGTCCGTACCCACCTTGATCAGGAGAAAGCTGAACCCCCAGACCAGCGAGAGCGCCGCGAACCGGACCCGCCAGTCGAGGGCCGGGCGGCGGGTGGAGAGGAACGAGGACGGTCTCGACAGGGACCGGGGCGGGGTGACGGTGCTCATGGCGGCAAGCCTGGCTTGTTCAACCTCGTAGCACAAGCGAGAAAAAGTGGAGTGGTTCAGTTAGCATCGCTTACATGTTGAACTTGGAGCGCCTACGGACCCTCGACGCGGTGGCCCGCCACGGCTCGGTGGGCGGTGCCGCCGACAATCTGCACGTCACGACCTCGGCCGTGTCCCAGCAGCTCGCGAAGCTGGAACGGGAGGCAGGGCAGCCGCTGCTCGCCAAGAACGGGCGGGGCGTGCGGCTCACCGACGCGGGCCGGCTGCTCGCCGAGCACGCCGCGCGGATCCTCTCCCAGGTCCAGATCGCCCAGGCCGATCTGGAGGCCCAGCGCGGCCGGGTCGTGGGCGAGCTGCGGATCGCGGGCTTCGCCACGGCCGCGCGCGGCCTGTTCCCGGCGGCGCTCGCCGCGCTGCGCGCCGCACACCCCCAACTGGCCGTCCGCTCCGACGAGTTGGAGGCGGAGGACTCGGTACGGGGCGTGCTGCTCGGCGACCTCGACCTGGCGGTCGTCCTCGACTGGTACAACAAGCCGCTGCCGCTGCCCGACGGGCTGGCGAAGCGGTCGCTCCTCGACGACCTGGCGGATGTGGCGATGCCGGTGGGGCACCGGCTCGCGGGGCGCGAGGCCGTGGACCTGGAGGAGTTCGCCTCGGACGAGTGGGTCACCTGGCCCGAGGGTGAGTTCTGCAACGAGTGGCTGATGTTCACGCTGCGGGGCAAGGGGGTCGAGCCGCGCATCGGGCACGTGGCGCGTGAGCACGCCACCCAGCTCGCCCTCGTGGAGGCCGGGTTGGGCGTGAGCGTCGCGCCCCGGCTCGGGCGGGGGCCGGTTCCCGAGGGGGTACGGGTGGTGCCGGTGCGGGATGCGATGCGGCGGCATGTGTACGCGGTGTGGCGTGCGGATGCGGATCGGCGGCCCTCGATCCGGGCGGCGGTGGAGGCGTTGGTTTCGGCGGGGGTTGATTTGGCCGGGTGAGGGCGGGGGCGGGGGTGGGTGGAGGTGGTTTTCCCGGGGGCTGCGCCCCCTGCACCCCGCTTCGGGGCTCCGCCCCGGACCCCGCTCCTCAAACGCCGGAGGGGCTGAATTTGTTGTTCAGCTTTCTGAAGTCCCACGACACGATCGTCTCCGGCGTCAGGCGCAGCCACGCGTGGCTGCCGTCGTGGATCATTTCCTTCAGGCCGAAGTTCTTGCTCGCGAACTGCCGCTCCGGGGCGTCCAGTTCGGCGCACGGCTCGCCCGTGCGGGGGGTCTCGCCGACCGGGACCGCGCTGCCCCGCAGCTCCACGCCGCGCAGCTCCCCGTACGACTCTCCCGCGTCCACCACCACCGCAATCCTGGGATCCTTGAGCAGCTGCGACCAGCGCAGGCTGCGGGTGATCGAGTACAGCCACAGTGCGGTTCCGTCCCAGACGTACCAGAGCGCGCCGACGTGCGGGTGGCCGTCGGGGGCGACCGTGGCGACCCGGCAGGTGCGCTGTTCCGTGAGGAACGCGTCCCGTTCGGCGTCCGTCATCATGATCCGGCGGCCCCGGCGCTGGGTGGCGGTCATCGGCGGTTCCTTCCGCGAGCTGACTGAGTGTCAGGAATCATGGCGCGCCCTTCCCCCCTCGCGCAATGCCCATTAGCCTCCCGCGCCATGGCGACGAACGAACGACTGAACGAGCGACCGAACGAACGGCTGGCCGGGCAACTGGATCCCGCCTCCACCGTGCTGATGACCGTGGAGTGCCAGCAGGGCGTCGTCGGCCTCGACAGCGCGCTGCCCGAACTCGCCAAGGTGGCACGGTCGTCGGGCGCCCTGCACAACATCGCCCGGCTCGTCGCCGCCGCGCACGAGACCGGCGTCCAGGTCCTGCACGCGGTGGCCGAGCGGCGGCCGGACGGGCGCGGCGCGAACCGCAACGCCCGCCTCTTCCGGGCCGCCGAACGCCTGCCCGTACAGCAGTACTCCGGCACCACGGCGGTGCGGATCGTCGAGGGCATCGACGTGGCGGACGAGGACCTCGTGGTCCGCAGACTGCACGGCCTCTCGCCGATCGCGGGGACGGATGTCGACCCGCTGCTGCGCAATCTCGGCTGCCGCACGCTGATCGTCAGCGGTGTCTCGGCGAACGTGGCCATTCCGAACGCCGTGTTCGACGCCGTCAACCTCGGCTACACCGCCGTGGTGCCCGCGGACGCAATCGCGGGGGTGCCCGCCGAGTACACCCCCGCGATGATCCGCAACACGCTGGCCCTGGTCGCCACCATCGCCACCACCGACGACATCGTGGCCTGTTGGAAAGGGCCGCGTCGGGTCGTACGGGCGTGACCCGCCCGCACGGCCGCCCGTCACGCCAGCTTGATCGAGTCTCCCTCCACCTTGATCGCCTTTGTGGGGAGCGGCCGCGGCGCCGGGCCGCCCATGACACTGCCCGTCGCCGAGTCGTACTTGCTGCCGTGGCAAGGGCAGTTGATGGTGCCGCCGACGACATCTTTCACCGTGCAGCCCTGGTGGGTGCAGGTGGCCGAGAACGCCTTGAAGGTGCCCGCCGTCGGCTGGGTCACCACCACGCCCTGGTCGGGGAAGACCTTGCCGCCGCCCTTCGGGATGTCGGCGGTCTTCGCCAGCACCCCGCCGCCGGCCGACCCGGCGTCGCCCCCTCCGGCGCTGCCGCCCGTTCCTCCCGTACCCCCGTCACCGGAGGACTTGGCGGCGTCGCCGGACTTGTCCGAGTCGCCGCAGGCGGCGAGCGCGGCCGCGAGCCCGACGCCGCCGACCGCCGCGACGACGGTACGGCGGGCCGGGCCCGGCTCGGACGGAAGAGCTTGGGTGCTCATACTGGCTTTCCCTTCACCTTGCTACACGGGGCTGCGTGAAGGGATACGGCCGGGCGTTGTCGCTTGTTCAGACGTTCAAGGATTTCTTGAGGAAGTCGAGATTGAGCCACAGCAGGGTGTCGGCCACACCTTCCTTGGTGACCAAGTGGCTCTCGCCCACCAGCGGAACCACGCTGTGCAGCTTGCCCGCCGCGACCAGCGCCTGCGAGAACCGCAGCATGTGTGCGGGCACCACATTGTCGTCCGCCATCCCGTGGACGAGCATCAGGGGCCGGGTCAGCTTGTGGGCGTGCGCGACCAGCGAACAGCGCTCGTAGTTCTCCGGCTGCACGTCCGGGTGGCCGAGATAGCGCTCCTTCCAGTGGGTGTCGTAGAGCGTGAGATCGGTCGGGGCCGCGCCCGCCACGGCCGCGTGGAACACATCGGGCCGGTGCAGCACGGCGGCCGCCGCCAGATACCCGCCGAACGACCAGCCCCGGATGCCCACCCGGCCCGTGTCCAGATCGGGGTAGCGCTCGGCGGCCGCCCGCACCGCGTCGGCCTGGTCCTCCAGGACCGGGGTGAGCTGGTCGCCGTGGATGGACGTACGCCATGCCTCGCCGCGCCCCGGAGTGCCGCGCCCGTCGACGGACAGGACGGCGAACCCCTGCTCGGCGAACCACTGGTTCACCGCGTGGTGCCAGCCGTTGGCCCGTACGACGGTCTGGGTGCCGGGGCCGCCGTACGAGTGGACGACGACCGGCAGCCTGGCCGCGCCCTCGCGGTGCCAGGAGGGCAGATAGAGCGCGGTGCGCAGTTCGCGCTCGCCCAGCGACAGGAACACCGGCCTCGGCGTCACCGCCGGCCGCTCGGTCAGCACGCCGATCCGGCCCGTCGGCTTGCCGTCGCGCAGGACGGTGACGGTGTGCTCGTGCAGGGTGCGGCTGTCGAGGACGAGGGTGTCGCCGCCGAGGGCCGCGGTGTGCACCCCGGGCTCCTCGGTGACACGGGTGAAGCCGGACTCGGGTGCGTACGCCCAGACGTGGGTCTCGGTCGGCTCGTCGCTCGCCGCGAAGTAGACCGTGTCACCGGCCGAGCCGAGTATCGCGCGCACTTCCAGACCGGCGGGAAGTCCCTCTCCCAGGGCGGCCCCGGATCGGGCGAGCGCCGTCGCTCCCGGTGTGAACTCCAGCCAGTGGTCGTCATGGTGACGATTCGTCACTTCGGTCGCGCCGCTCGCCGGGTCGATGGCGAGGCGGTACGCGGTGCGCTGGTCCCGGGTCTGGACGGTGGCGAACGCGCCCGCCCCGTCCCAGCCGCCCTCCACCAGGTATTCGAAGGCCGGGTCGGTCCAGACGCCGGCCGGGTGCGACGCGGCGTCCGCCGACCGGGGCAGCCGCACCGGGACCCGTTCGCCGTCGACGCGGACGACGACCAGTGACACCTCCGCGTTGGGGGTGCCCGCCGCCGGGTACGGCAGTGCGCGAGGGGCCTTCGCCGGGTCCGAGGGATCACTGAGGTACCACCGCTGGACCGGCGAGTTGTCCACGCGGACGACCAGGAGCGCGGAGCCGTCCGGCGACCACCAGGAGCTGCGCGCGCGGCCGATGGACTCGGCCGACACGTGGTCGGACAGCCCGTAGGACACGTCCGGCCCCTCCGGTGCGGCCAGTTGCCGGTCGCCGGTGCCGTCGGCGCGTACGACGTGCAGGGCGCGCCCCGTCACGTACGAGACGAGCGTGCCGTCGGGGGAGAGGCGCGGGTCGACGGCCGGGCCCGCGGTCGGGAGCCGGCGCGGCGCGCTCCCGTCCGTCCCGGCCAGCCAGAGCGCGCCGGAGAGGGCGAAGACGACCGTGCGGACGGCCGCGTCGGTGGCGTATCCGACGATGCCGCCGCTGGTCTCGCGCGCCCGCTCGCGGCGGATCAACTCCGCCTGCGGCACCTCGTCCTCCTCGCCGAGCGCGAGCGGGTCGACGAGGACGCGCTCCCGGCCGTTCTCGAACAGCCACAGCGAGCTGAGCGGGGAGCGCCCGTCGGCGGTGCGCACGAACAGCACCCGGTCGCCGTCGGGGGAGACGGTGAGGCTCCGGGGCGCGCCGAGCGAGAAGCGCCTGGTGCGCGCGAACTGGAGGGGGAAGTCCTCGGTGGCCTGGGCCTGGGCGGTCTTCTCTTCGGTGGGCATGGCGAAGCGTCCCTTCGGGGTTTGAGTGATCGAACAGTCGCATCCGTCCCAGTAGCCTGGGCAGATGCTCAATGAAGTGACAGCGACCCGCTATGTCACGCCTTTGCGTGAGGGCGGCTCGCTCCCGGGGATCGTCGAGGCCGACGATCTCGGTACGTACGTAATGAAGTTCACCGGCGCCGGGCAGGGCCGCAAGACCCTGGTGGCGGAGGTGATCTGCGGGGAGCTCGCCAGACGGCTCGCTCTGCGCGTCCCCGAACTGGTCACCATTCAGCTCGACCCCGTCATCGGGCTCTCGGAGCCGGACCAGGAGGTGCAGGAGCTGCTGAAGGCGAGCGGCGGGCTGAATCTCGGAATGGACTACTTGCCCGGGTCGATCGGGTTCGACCCGCTCGCCTACCAAGTGAGCTCGGCGGAGGCGGGCAAGGTCGTCTGGTTCGACGCGTTGATCAACAACGTCGACCGTTCGTGGCGGAACCCTAACATGCTCGTCTGGCACGGCGATCTCTGGCTCATCGACCACGGCGCCACGATGATCTGGCACCACAACTGGCCGGGCGCGCAGGCCTCGGCCGCCAAGCCCTACAACGCCTCGGACCACGCCCTCGCCCCGTTCGGGCCCGATGTGGCCTCCGCCGCCGCCGAGTTGGCGCCGCTGGTGACCGAGGAGCTGCTGACCGAGGTCACCGCGCTGGTGCCCGACGAGTGGCTGGTGGACGAGCCCGGCTTCGACACGACGGACGCGCTGCGCCGG
Organism: Streptomyces sp. NBC_00224; assembly: GCF_041435195.1. Classification (NCBI taxonomy): domain Bacteria; kingdom Bacillati; phylum Actinomycetota; class Actinomycetes; order Kitasatosporales; family Streptomycetaceae; genus Streptomyces; species Streptomyces sp. NBC_00224. The sequence goes on along the minus strand of NZ_CP108106.1, from coordinate 2,035,242 downwards.
GCGTACGTGGCGCCGCTGCTCGCCCGCGCCGCCGACATCCACGAGCGGATCACGCTGGACGCGCCCGCCAAGGCGGCTCCGTCGCAGGCCCCTGGCTGGCTCACCGACCACCTCAAGCCCTGGCCGCACCCCACCAAGGACAGCAAGCCCGCAGAATCCGCGGCGCCCGGCGAGAAGGACGGCAAGTGAGCGACCGCGATGTCTTCGAGTACGCGCTGCTGCGCGTGGTGCCGCGCGTCGAGCGCGGGGAGTACTTCAACGCCGGAGTGCTGGTCTACTGCCGGGCCAAGTCGTTCGTCGCGGCCCGTACACATCTGGACGAGGCCAAGCTGAAGGCGCTCGACCCGCACGCGGACGTGGTGGGGGTGCGGGCGGCGCTGCGGGCCGTCGAGGGGGTCTGCGGCGGCGGCGAGGCGGCCGGGCAGGCGGCGGGCGACGACGCCGGGCGCCGGTTCCGCTGGCTGATCGCCCCGCGGTCGACGGTGGTGCAGCCGGGGCCGGTGCACACCGGGCTCACCATGGATCCGGCGGCCGAGACCGAGCGGTTGCTCGACCTGCTCGTCCACTGAGGGCCTGTCTTCGAACCCCCGTCGTCCGCCCGGAGGGCGGGCCGCGCGGGTGTGACCTTCGCCGGGGGATCCGTGGGCCGTTGACACCGGGTGCCAGGGCTTCTAGCGTCTCGTCTGCTGAAGCTACTAAGCGGTTGCTCAGGGACGAGGAGCCGCGGATCCCCAGGGCGAGGAGAACAGCATGTCCACCACCGAGCAGCGCGTAGCCATCGTGACCGGGGCGGCCCGGGGCATCGGCGCCGCGACCGCCGTCCGGCTCGCGGCCGAGGGCCGCGCGGTCGCCGTACTCGACCTCGACGAGGCGGCCTGCAAGGACACCGTCGAGAAGATCACGGCGGCGGGCGGCAGGGCGATCGCCGTCGGCTGCGACGTCTCCGACAGCGCCCAGGTGGAGGCCGCCGTGGCGCGCGTCGCCGCCGAGCTCGGGGCGCCCACCATCCTCGTCAACAACGCGGGCGTCCTGCGTGACAACCTGCTCTTCAAGATGAGCGAGTCCGACTGGGACCTCGTGATGAACGTGCACCTCAAGGGCGCGTTCCTGATGGCCAAGGCCGTCCAGAAGCACATGGTGGACGCCGCCTGGGGCCGTATCGTCTCGCTCTCCTCGTCCTCCGCGCTCGGCAACCGCGGCCAGGCCAACTACTCCGCGGTCAAGGCCGGCCTCCAGGGCTTCACCAAGACCCTCGCCAAGGAGCTCGGCAAGTTCGGCGTCACCGCCAACGCCGTCGCCCCCGGCTTCATCGTCACCGAGATGACCGCGCAGACCGCCGCCCGGGTCGGCATGGGCTTCGAGGACTTCCAGGCCGCGGCCGCCACCCAGATCCCCGTGCAGCGCGTCGGCAGGCCCGAGGACATCGCCAACGCCATCGCCTTCTTCACCGGCGACGACGCGGGCTTCGTCTCCGGCCAGGTGCTGTACGTGGCCGGCGGACCCCTCAACTGAAGCCGGGAGAACACATCATGACGGACATTCAGCTCCCCGAGCTCTCCGGCAGGGTCGCCCTGGTCACCGGCGCCAGCCGGGGCATCGGCTACGGCGTCGCCGAGGCGCTGGTCGCCCGCGGCGACCGCGTCTGCATCACCGGCCGGGGCGAGGACGCCCTCAAGGAGGCCGTCGAGCGGCTCGGCGCGGACCGGGTCATCGGCGTCGCCGGGAAGGCTCATGACGAGGCCCACCAGGCCGTCGCGGTGGAGCGCGCCATGGAGGCCTTCGGCCGGGTCGACTTCCTGGTCAACAACGCGGGCACCAACCCGGTCTACTCCCCGATGGCGGAGCTCGACCTGAACGTGGCGCGCAAGGTGTACGAGACCAATGTGATCTCCGCGCTCGGCTTCGCCCAGCAGACCTGGAAGGCCTGGCAGAAGGAGAACGGCGGCGCGATCGTGAACATCGCGTCCGTCGCCGGCCTCGCCCCCTCGCCCTTCATCGGCGCGTACGGGATGAGCAAGGCGGCCATGGTCAATCTGACCCTCCAGCTGGCGCACGAGTTCGCGCCGGACGTGCGGGTCAACGCCATCGCCCCGGCGGTGGTCAAGACCAAGTTCGCGCAGGCGCTCTACGAGGGCCGCGAGGAGGAGGCCGCCGCGGCCTACCCCCTCAAGCGCCTCGGGGTGCCCTCCGACATCGGGGGCGCGGTCGCGTTCCTCACCTCCGAGCAGTCGGCCTGGGTGACCGGGCAGACGCTGGTGGTCGACGGAGGGCTGTTCCTCGGCGCGGGCGTGCACTGACGCGCGGGTGCGCCGACGCGCGTACGCGCGCGTGCGTCGCGTAGGGTGATCTTGATACCGGTGAGTAGTCGCCCGGTTTGCCCCTCAATACCCCAAGTGCCCCGTCTGGTCATTCAGTTGACCGGGCGGGGCGCTGCGGTATGGTCTGCCGACTCATGGCGGAACGAGGAGCGTGCACGTGTTCAACCGGACCATATGCCTGCGCACCACCGCGGCCCTTGCGTCCATATCGGCGATGTCCCTGCTGAGCGGCTGCGGACTGCTCTCGGGGAGCGGTTCGGATACCGAACAGACGATCAAGGTCGGCACGGTGAGCGAGCCGAGCACCCTCGATCCGGCCGCTTCCTGGGACGGCTCCTGGGAACTCTTCCGTAACGTCTTCCAGACGTTGCTGTCCTTCCCGACCGGCAGCAACGCGCCGCAGCCGGACGCGGCGGAGAACTGCCAGTTCAAGGGCGCCGGCAGCCGTACGTACCAGTGCACGCTGCGCAAGGGCCTGGAGTTCTCCAACGGCGACAAGATCGACGCCGCGGCCGTGAAGTACTCGATCGACCGCATTGTGAAGATCAATGTGAAGGCGGGCCCCAAGGGCCTGCTCACCAGCCTGGACCGGGTCACCGCCGACGACGAGCGGACGGTCACCTTCCATCTGAACAAGCCGGACGCGACCTTCCCCTTCGTGCTCGGCGCGCCCGCCATGTCCATCGTGGACCCCAAGTCCTACCCGGCGAACGCGCTCCGCGACGACGGCGGGCTCACCGGCTCCGGCCCGTACACCCTGGAGTCGTACCGGGCGGGCGACCGGGCCGAGCTGAAGAAGAACTCCCACTACGCCGGGTTCGCGCAGCTCAAGAACGACGCCGTCTCGATCCGCTACTTCAAGGACTCCGCCGCCATGGTGGACTCCCTCAAGAAGAAGCAGATCGACGTCACCTACCGGGGCCTGACCGCCGACGAGGTCGTGGACGTCCAGAACGAGAAGGCCGCCGGCAAGGAGCTCCAGCTGGTCGAGACGGTCGGCACGGAGATCCGCTTCCTGGTCTTCAACCCCAAGGACCCGCTCGCCGCCAATCCGGCCGTACGCAGGGCCGTCGCCCAGCTCGTCGACCGGGAGGCGCTGGTCGCCAAGGTCTACAAGGGCACGGCCGAGCCGCTGTTCTCGATGGTGCCCAAGGGTGTGGCCGGGCACACGGTGAGCTTCTTCGACACCTTCGGCGCCCCCAGCGTCCCCAAGGCCAAGTCCATCCTGCGCAAGGCCGGGATCACCGACCCGGTGCCGCTCACCCTCTGGTACACGACCGACCGGTACGGCTCGTCCACGGCGCTGGAGTTCGCCGAGATCAAGCGGCAGCTGGAGGCCTCCGGGCTGTTCCAGGTGACCCTGCAGAGCCGCCCCTGGAAGGCGTACACCCAGGGGATGCAGGCCGGTGAGTACCCCGTCTTCGGGCGCGGCTGGTTCCCCGACTTCCCGGACCCGGACAACTTCATCGCGCCGTTCGTCGGCAAGGAGAACGCGGTCGGCACCTCGTACGAGCCCAAGGAGATCGTCGATCAGCTGATCCCGCAGACCCGCGAGGTCTCCGACCGGGGCGCGGTCAGCAAGAAGTTCGAGCGGGCCCAGGACGTGCTCTCCGACGATGTGCGGCTGCTGCCGCTGTGGCAGGGCAAGCTCTATGTCGCGGCCAGCGAGGAGATCGCCGGCGGCGAGCGCGCCATCGACCCCCAGACGGTCATGTGCATGTGGGAGCTGCACCGCAAGACCAGCTGGTAGGAGGCCCGGCGGGACGGGCGCGGCAGGCGTTGTCAGTGGCGGCCGGTAGGTTTTTCGGTACCTCGCACCGCAGGGTGCGGGAACCGAACGTCCCACGGAGGTTGTTGACGTGACCGACATCGCCATGCTGCCCGAGTCCTGGCGCGGCGTCCTCGGCGAGGAGCTCCAGAAGCCGTACTTCAAGGAGCTCACCGACTTCATCGAGGAGGAGCGGGCGAAGGGTCCCGTCTATCCGCCGCGCGAGGAGGTCTTCGCCGCCCTGGACGCGACTCCGTACGACAAGGTGAAGGTCCTGGTCCTCGGCCAGGACCCGTACCACGGCGCGGGCCAGGGCCACGGGCTGTGCTTCTCGGTGCGGCCGGGCGTCAGGACGCCGCCGTCGCTGCGGAACATCTACAAGGAGATGAAGGAGGAGCTCGGCCACCCGGTGCCGGACAACGGCTATCTGATGCCGTGGGCCGAGCAGGGTGTCCTGCTGCTCAACGCGGTGCTGACCGTCCGCGAGGGCGAGGCCAACTCCCACAAGGGCAAGGGCTGGGAGAAGTTCACCGACGCGGTGATCCGCGCGGTCGCCACCCGCCCGGACCCGGCGGTCTTCGTGCTGTGGGGGAACTACGCGCAGAAGAAGCTCCCCCTGATCGACGAGGAGCGGCACATCGTGGTGAAGGGTGCCCACCCCTCGCCGCTGTCGGCCAAGCGGTTCTTCGGCTCGCGGCCCTTCACCCAGATCGACGAGGCGGTCGCGGCGCAGGGCCACGAGCCGATCGACTGGCGCATCCCCGACCTGGGCTGACCCGCCTCGGGGCGCCTGCGCGGCGGGACCCGCGGGCGCCCGTCGGCCGCGGGCGCTCAGGCACTCAGATGCCGTCGAGCCGCAGCTCCAGCCGGTCGAGCGCCGCCCGGATCCCGTTTCCGTACGCGTCGTCCGCGAGCGCGTCCAGGGCGGCGTGCGCCCGGTCCAGATGGATGCGGGCGGCGTCCGGGCGGTGCAGCTTCACATAGTCCGCCGCCAGGTTCAGATGCAGCGACGGGTAGAAGGCCCGGACCGCGAGCGAGGCGTGGTGTGCGTCGAGCCGGTCCTGGCCGAGCCCGTCGGCGGCGGCCAACGCCCGCAGGTCCCAGGCCAGTTCGTCGCCCGCGTCGTCCTGTGCGTCCGCCATGTAGTGCGCCAGCGTGCAGCGGTGCAGCGGATCGCCGTGCTCGCCGATCTCCGCCCAGATGACGCCGAAGCGGTTGCGCGCCTCCTCCCGGTCGCCGCCGTGCAGGAGCATCAGCGCCTGGCCGATCCGGGTCATGACGACGTCCTCCGACGCCTCCTGCTGCTCCATCACTGCGGCCTCCGCGAGCCTTGCGTACGCATCCGGTCGCCTTGACGCTAGCCGCCCGCACCGACAATCGGGCTTCGGCGCGGCCCCCGGGCCTGTCGCGGACGTGCCGGGGCCCGCCGCTACTTCTCGCTCGTTCCCCTACTTCCCGTACGCCCCCTCGCAGATGCGTGCTTCAGGGCTGTCCGGACGCCAGCCGCCCAGTGACCTGCCCAGGTCGCAGACGTCGTCCCCGATGATCGGCGCGGGCTTCGGCACGTGCGGCACATGCGGCACGGCCGGGTGTGGTGCGGGGTGCGGGCGCGGCGGCGCCGGGTGGGCGCGCGGGTGCGGATGCGGGGCGGGGGCGGGATGCGCGGCCGGGGCCCGGGGCTCCGGGGCGGGCGGCAGTGCCGCCTCCAGTGCCTCGCGGGCGGGGGCCTGGACGATCTGGGGCCGGACGTTCCGGTCGGCCTGCTCGCTGGTCCGGCGCTCGGGCGCCGCGGGCGGTCCCGGGGCGGGACCGTGCGGGACGCTGACACATCCGGAAACGGCCAGGGCGGCCACCCCGACGAGAAGCCTCGCTGTGGTTCGTGTTCGGTGCACCCGCTCAACTCTGCTGGGTGCGGGGCCCGTTGTGCGCGCGTGCGGGCCGGGATTGGCCCGCACGAGTGACGGCGGAGGGTGACGGCGGACGGCGCCGTCGGCGCTGGGTCAGTCGCCGGTCGTGCCGTCGACGCCCTCGCGCAGCAGGTCGGCGTGGCCGTTGTGGCGCGCGTACTCCTCGATCATGTGGGTGTAGACCCAGCGCAGGTTGAAGTGCTGCCCGCCGCGCGAGGTGCCGGCGCTCAGGTCGTCGAGCGTGTGCCCCTCGGCGTGGGCGCGGGCCTTGGCGATCTCGCCGCGCCAGGTGGCGAGCGCCTCCTCGAAGGTGTCCTCGGGGCCGGGGTGGAAGTCGCCGTCCGGGTCCTCGTCGGTGTAGTAGTGCGGCGCGCCCTGCTCGCCGCCGAAGACATTGCTGAACCAGTGCTGTTCGACCTCGGACATATGCCGCATCAGGCCCATCAGGGTGAGCCCGGAGGGCGGCATCGAAGCCGTCCTGAGCTGCTCGTCGGTGAGCCCCGCACACTTCAGGGCGAGGGTCTCGCGGTGGTACTCCAGCCAGCCCACGAGCATCGACAGCTCGTCGGCGTCGAGGGCGGGTTCCTGGCGTTCGGGCGTCTCGGTCGTCGTCATGGCGGCCATCCTCACGGATCGCCCCCGCCACCGCCACGGGATATCGGGCGCCGTTCCGCGCCGTCCGGCAGCCGTTCCGCCCCACGTATGCTGACCAGGCAAGGAAGCAGGAAACCGGACGGCGACAGGAGACTTCGTGAAGGTCGGCTGCATCGGACTCGGGGACATCGCGCAGAAGGCCTATCTGCCGGTCCTGACCACCCTGCCGGGGGTGGAGCTGCATCTGCAGACCCGCACCCCCGCCACTCTCGCGCGGGTCGCCGACACCCACCACGTCCCACTCGCGCAGCGCCACACCGAGCTCGACGCGCTCCTCGCGCAGGGCCTCGACGCGGCCTTCGTGCACGCGCCGACCGCCGTGCACCCGACGATCGTGACCCGGCTGCTCGAAGCGGGCGTGGCGACCTACGTCGACAAGCCGCTGGCGTACGAACTCGCCGACTCCCAGCGGCTCGTGGAGCTCGCCGAGGAGCGCGGTGTGAGCCTGACCGTCGGCTTCAACCGGCGGCTCGCGCCCGGCTACGCGCAGTGCGCCGAGCACCCGCGCGAGCTCATCCTGATGCAGAAGAACCGCGTCGGGCTCCCCGAGGACCCGCGCACGCTGGTCCTGGACGACTTCATCCACGTCGTGGACACCCTGCGCTTTTTGGCGCCGGGGCCCGTCGAGCACACGGTCGTACGAGCCCGGGTGCGCGAGGGACTGATGGAGCACGTCGTCCTCCAGCTCTCCGGCGACGGCTTCACCGCCATCGGCACGATGAACCGGATGAACGGCTCCACCGAGGAGATCCTGGAGGTCTCCGGACAGGACACCAAGCGGCAGGTGCTCAATCTGGCCGACGTCGTCGACCACAAGGGCCAGCCGACCGTGCGCCGGCGCGGCGACTGGGTTCCGGTGGCCCGCCAGCGCGGCATCGAGCAGGCCGTGCACTCCTTCCTCGACGCCGTACGGGCCGGGAAGCTGGTCAGTGCACGGGACGCTCTTGCGACGCACGAGCTGTGCGAGCGGGTGGTACGGGAGGCTCTGGAGCAGGCCTCCTGAGCGAGCGCCGCCCCGTGAAGGCGCAGTACGCGGCGAGGACCAGCAGCGCCGCGTACACCGCCCAGTCGCCGAACCGGACGTAGAGGGTGGTGCCGTCGGCGAGCGGCACGTCGTAGACCCCGGCCGTGCTGCTTGTGGTGCCGAGCCAGTGGCCGATCCGCCGGCCGTCCGGGCCGTACACCGCGCTGATCCCGGTGAGCGTGGCGTGCACGGCCGGGCGGCCCGTCTCGGCGGCGCGCAGCGCGGCGAGCGAGGCGTGCTGCGCGGGCGCCCAGCTGTGCTGGAACGACGACGTCGACGACTGGGCGACGATCAACCGGGCGCCCTCGCGCACCAGATGGCGGCTCATGTCCGGGAACGCCGACTCGAAGCAGATCACCGGACCGATCCGCAGCCCGTCCGGCAGCGTCATCACCACCGGCGTCGAGCCCCGGCGCCGGTCCTCGCCCGCGGCCTTGCCGACGGAGGTGGCCCAGCCGAGCAGCGAGCGGGCCGGGATGTACTCGCCGAACGGCACCAGCCGCATCTTGTCGTAGCGGTCGCCCGTCGGCCCGTCCGGCCCGACCAGGACCGAGCTCTTGAAGATCCCCGGCCGGTCGGCGCGGCGGGCGTCCACGTTCACCAGGATGTCCGCGCCCACCGCCCGCGAGAGCGCGGTGATCCTGGCCGCGAGGTCCGGCCGGGCCGTCAGGTCGGAGCCGACGCTGCTCTCGCCCCACACCACCAGGTCCACGTCCCGCCCCGCCAGTTCCCGGGTCAGGGCCTCGCTGCGGGCGAAGCGGGAGCCGCCGCTCTCGTACATGCCCGGCTGGACGACGGCCACCCGCACCCGGCCCGCCCGTTCGGGACGCGGCGCCCATGCCCACACGGCCCCGGCGGCGACGGCCCCGGCGAGCACCGCGGCCACCACGGGCGTACGCGCCGGGCGGGAGACGAGCAGCACCGTCACCGCGACGTTGGCGGCCACCACGAACAGGCTCACCAGCCAGACCCCGCCGACCGAGGCGAGGCGCAGCGCCGGAGCCACTTGCCACTGGCTGGAGCCGAGCACCCCCCACGGGCCGCCCAACCCCTGCCAGGAGCGGACCAGTTCGACCATCAGCCAGCCCGAGGGCAGCACCGCGAGCGCGGCCGTCGCGCGCAGCGGCGAGGGCCTGCCCGCGCCGGGACCGCCGAGCGTCGAGCGCACGAGGACGCCCCACGGCGCCCACAGCAGCCCCAGGAGCGCGGCCAGGACGACGATGAAGACGGTCAGGCTCGGCATCAGCCAGTGGTGCACCGCGAGCATGAACCCGGTGCCGCCCAGCCAGCCGTCGAGCGCGGCCCGCCGCCCGTCGCGGGCCGAGCGGATCAGCAGCAGCCACGGCACCAGCGCGACGTACGCGAACCACCACAGGCCCGGCGCCGGGAACGCCAGGGCCGGGAGCGCGCCGGCGAGCAGCGCCGCCGTGCCCCGCCACCACCGCGACACCATCAGACGGTGGCGCAGCCCCGTGAGAGCGTGCCGCAGCCCGACCGGAACCCGCATGCCACGCCTCCTCGCCCCGCCCATGAGCGGTGGCTTCCGCCCGGGCGTGTCCCCAGTGTGCGCCCTCAGTGTGCGGCAGCGGGGCGGCCGCGCCCAGATGGCCCGCGCGCCCGGCGAGTCCGCCCCGTCGTGCGCCCGTACGCCCCGTTCAGTCCGTGCCGAGCGCCCCCGACACATGCCGCCACTTCTCGTGCACGGTCACCTCGCGCAGCCGCCAGCCCGCGTCGGTGCGCAGCACCGAGAACGCGTACCGGCCGCCGGAGACGAAGTTGGGCTCCACCGGCCCGCCGTCGCCGTCGTCCTGCGCGCCGAACCGCATCGGATTGAGGTAGTCGGCCCGCACCTGAGCCCGGTCGCCGGGATAGCCGCCGAGGTCCTGGAGGGTGAGCAGCCGGTTGACGATCAGGTGCTGGCGGACCGGGAAGAGCCGCATGGTCTCCGCGAGCCAGGCCGCGACCTCGGCCGCCGGCCCCTCCACACCGCCCGCCATCCGGTAGTCGGCGCGCCCGTCCGGAGTGAACAGCTCCCCGTACGCGGACCAGTCGGCGTCGTCGACGGCGGCCGCGTAGCCCGTGACGAGTTCATCGATGGCGAGCCGGTCCATCACGGTCGAGAGTTCCACACGCTGGGTCATCGCCACAGTCTCCGGCAGCGGGCGCGGGGGGCCAAGGGCCCCGACGGCCGACAACCTGGACGGCCCCGCTCTTGTGGGCGCCGGGAGGCGCGTGCTACCGGTGGGCGCCATGACCGTACCGAGCGAATCCGCCGCCTCCGCCCGTGCCTGCGTCCGCAGCGAGCGCAGCGGCCCCGTCACGACCGTGGTGCTCTCCCGCCCCCACGCGCGCAACGCCGTGGACGGGCCCACCGCCCGCGAGCTCGCCGACGCCTTCCGCGCCTTCGAGGCCGACGACGAGGCGGCGGTCGCGGTGCTCTGGGGCGAGGGCGGCACGTTCTGCGCGGGCGCCGACCTCAAGGCCATCGGCACCGAGCACGGCAACGCGGTGACCGAGGACGGCGACGGCCCGATGGGCCCGACCCGGATGCGCCTGACCAAGCCGGTGATCGCGGCGATCTCCGGACACGCCGTGGCGGGCGGCCTGGAGCTGGCGCTCTGGTGCGATCTGCGGGTGGCCGAACAGGACGCGGTCTTCGGCGTCTTCTGCCGCCGCTGGGGCGTCCCGCTGATCGACGGCGGTACGGTACGGCTGCCTCGGCTGATCGGCGCGGGCCGCGCGATGGACCTGGTCCTCACCGGCCGCCCGGTCGACGCGGCCGAGGCGCTCTCGATCGGCCTCGCCGACCGGGTGGTGCCGAACGGCACGGCCCGCGCGGCGGCCGAGAAGCTGGCGTCGGAGATCGCGGCCTTCCCCCAACTCTGCCTCCGCGAGGACCGCCTCTCCCTCCTGGAACAGGAGCCCCTGCCCGAGCCGGAGGCCCTGCGCAACGAACTGGCCCACGGCATACGGTCGCTGGAGCGGGCGGGGGAGGGGGCGGCCCGGTTCGCGGGGGGTGCGGGGCGGCATGGGGTGTTCGGGGAGTGAGGTACGCCTCCCCGGGCCCGTGTCAGCCGCCCGAGACCTCCCCCGCGTGCGGGCTGAGGACATCGGCTCCGACCAGGGCGAAGAGGACGATGCCGAGCAGGATGCGGTAGACGACGAACGGCATGAAGCTCTTGCTGGAGATGAACTTCATGAACCAGGCGATGACGACGTATCCGACGCCGAACGCGATCACCGTCGCGAAGAGCGTCTCGGCCATCGGGGCCTGGCCTTCGCCGCCCGCGTCCTTGAGTTCGAAGACGCCGGACGCCAGTACCGCCGGGATGGCGAGCAGGAAGGAGTAGCGGGCCGCGGACTCACGGGTGTAGCCCATCAGCAGGCCGCCGCTGATGGTGGCGCCCGAGCGGGAGACGCCCGGGATCAGGGCCATGGCCTGGCACAGGCCGTAGACCAGGCCGTCCTTGACGCTCAGGTCCTGGAGCGACTTGCGCTGCGTGGCCGCGCGGTGGCGGCCGCCCGCCTCGTCCCGGGCGGCGCGGCGGTCGGCGATGCCGAGGACGACGCCCATCACGACCAGCGTGGTGGCGATGACCCGCAGATCGCGGAAAGTGGTGTCGATCTGGTCCTTGAGGACGATGCCGAGCACACCGATCGGGATCGAGCCGACGATGACCAGCCAGCCCATCCGGGCGTCCTGGTCGCCGCGCATCCGCCGGTCGGTGAGCGAGCGGAACCACGCCGAGATGATCCGGACGATGTCCTTGCGGAAGTAGATGAGGACGGCCGTCTCGGTGCCGATCTGCGTGATCGCGGTGAACGCCGGTCCCGGGTCCTGCCAGTCGGCGAAGGCCGCGGTGAGGCGGAGGTGCGCGCTGGAGGAGATCGGCAGGAACTCCGTCAGCCCCTGGACGAGCCCGAGTATGAACGATTCGAACCAAGACATGGGGCGTGGGCCATCCCGGGTGCTGAAGACGGTTGCGGGCGCGACGATCCGACGGTCGGTGTGATGGTGTGATCGACGGCCGGTCGGAGGGCAGCGTACAGGCCGGAGATGAAGCGGGAGTTATGCGGTCCGGTCGGGCGCGGGCGGGGCGACGGGCGCCTGCGTGGTGGCGGGGGTGGGTGCCTCCGGCCCGGCGGGTGCCCCGGACAAGGATGCCCCCGGCGTCTCCGCCCGCCCGCTCAACCGGTGCCGCTTTCGCCACGCCACCGCCGCCGCGCCCAGGCCCGACACCGCGATGAACGCCATCGCGATCAGGAAGACCGGCGAGGTCGGGGAGGCGGCCCGGCTGCCCGCGACCACGTACGCCGCCGTGTTCGGCACCGAACCGAGGCCCGTGGCGAGCAGGAACGGCAGCCAGCCCATCCGGGAGACCGCCGCGCAGTAGTTGGCCGCCGCGAACGGCACGCCGGGGAAGAGCCGGATCGCCATCATCGACCGGAATCCGTGCCTGCTGAGCTGGCCGTCCGCCGCCTTGAGCCAGCGGCCCCGCAGCAGCGGCCGCAGCGCGTCCTGGCCGAGCACCCGGCCGAGACCGAACGAGATCCCGGCGCCGAGCACCGTCCCGGCGAGCGCGGACGCCAGGCCCGCCTGCGACCCGAAGATCGCGCCCGCGGCCAGGTTGAGCAGCGGGCGCGGTACGAACGCCGCGGTGCACAGGCCGTACGCCACACCGAACAGGACCACCGCGGCGCCGCCGCTCAGCCGGTGCGGCCAGCCGTCGGCGAGCAGCCGCTGCGGTTCGAGGAGCAGCACGGTCGTGGCGGCCGCCGCGAGCACCAGCACCAGGAGGGCCAGCCGCGTCCAGGGCGAGAGCAGGGCCCTGGTGCAGCGCACGGCGAGCCCGGCGGACGGTCGGGCGACTAGGTCGTCGAGCATCCGGGGAGAGTAACCGACCGGGGCATGTGATCGCCGTAACGGGCGTCGCCTTATGGCCGTAGGCGGGGCGAACGCCGTCCGGATCCGAGAGGGATGAGCCCCGCCGGGAACGCCTGCGGCGAGCTCCGCCCACGCGCCGGGCACGCCACGGCGCCGCGACACGGGCGGCCCGGCCGTGCGCTCGCCGGAAGACGCGGGTGCCGGAAGCGGCACCGCCCGCCAAGGCCCCGCCTCCAAGCCCCGCCCCAACTCCCCACCACCGAAAACCATTCGACGCCCGCCCCCCGCCGGGGAATGATCGGCAGCATGTTCCGGCACGCCTTCCCCGCAGCGCCGTCCGCAGTCGCGGACGCGCCGAAGGCTGCCCTCGCCGCAGCGGCGATCGCCGCCATCGCGGCAGTCGCCGCTGACGCGGCGCCCCTCGGCGGCGCCCGAAGCTGACCCTTCCCGGAGAGACCGGCGGACCCCGCAGGGGGAGGGTCGGCCGGATCCAGGGGTCCCGTCGCAGCTTCGAGCCATTCGGTATTTGAGGGACACAGCCATGTCCAAGACGGCATACGTACGCACCAAGCCCCACCTCAACATCGGCACGATGGGTCATGTCGACCACGGCAAGACCACGTTGACCGCCGCCATCACCAAGGTCCTCGCCGCGCGCGGCACCGGCACGTTCGTCCCGTTCGACCGGATCGACCGGGCGCCGGAGGAGGCCGCGCGGGGCATCACCATCAACATCGCGCACGTCGAGTACGAGACCGACACCCGCCACTACGCCCACGTCGACATGCCCGGGCACGCCGACTACGTCAAGAACATGGTCACCGGCGCCGCCCAGCTGGACGGGGCGATCCTCGTCGTCTCCGCGCTCGACGGGATCATGCCGCAGACCGCCGAGCACGTCCTGCTCGCCCGCCAGGTCGGCGTCGACCACATCGTGGTCGCGCTCAACAAGGCCGACGCGGGTGACGAGGAGCTGACCGACCTGGTCGAGCTGGAGGTCCGCGACCTGCTCTCGGCGCACGGGTACGGGGGCGACTCGGTGCCCGTCGTCCGGGTCTCCGGGCTGAAGGCGCTGGAGGGCGACCCGCGCTGGACGGCGGCGATCGAGGCGCTGCTCGACGCGGTCGACACCTATGTGCCGATGCCGGTCCGCTACACCGACGTACCGTTCCTGCTGCCGGTGGAGAACGTGCTGACCATCACCGGCCGCGGCACGGTCGTCACCGGCGCCGTGGAGCGCGGCACGGTCCGCGTCGGCGACCGGGTCGAGGTGCTCGGCGCGGACTTGGAGACGGTCGTCACCGGTCTGGAGACCTTCGGCAAGCCGATGGAGTCCGCCGAGGCCGGGGACAACGTGGCGCTGCTGCTGCGCGGGGTGCCCCGCGACGCGGTGCGGCGCGGCCATGTGGTCGCGGCGCCGGGCAGCGTCACGCCGAGCCGCCGCTTCACCGCGCGGGTGTACGTCCTGTCGGCGCGCGAGGGCGGGCGGACCACCCCGGTCGCCACCGGCTACCGCCCGCAGTTCTACATCCGTACCGCGGACGTGGTCGGGGACGTCGACCTCGGCGAGGCGGCGGTGGCGCGCCCCGGCGACACGGTCACCATGACCGTCGAGCTGGGCCGGGACACTCCGCTGGAGCCCGGGCTCGGCTTCGCGATCCGCGAGGGCGGACGCACGGTCGGCGCCGGGACGATCACCGGCCTCCTCTGACCGGCGGCCGAACCCCGACCCGCGGCCGAACGGGCCCGCCTCCTCCGGCACCCCCGGCGGAGGCGGGCCCCGCGCCTTCCGCCATGCTTCGGGCATGGCAGAGACGGCACTGGTGCTCGGCGCGGGCGGAATCACCGGCGTGGGCTGGGAGATCGGCATGCTGTACGGGCTCGCCGAGGCGGGCGTCGACGTGACCGGCGCCGAGCTGGTGGTCGGCAGCTCGGCGGGCTCGGTGGTCGCCGCGCAGATCACCTCGGGGCGGATCGGGTTGCCGCAGCTGTATGAGCGTCAGCTCGCCCGGCCCGACGGCGAGGTCCCGGCGAATCTGGGCCCGGCCGCGCTGTTCCGGTTCGCCCGCGCGGCGCTGACCTCCCGTACCCCCGAGGAGTACGGCAGAAAGCTGGGCCGGGTGGCGCTCGCCGGTGGCACGGGCCAGGAGGCGGCCCGGCGCAAGGTGATCGCCGGACGGCTGGTCGCGCACGAGTGGCCGGCGCGGCGGCTGCGGATCACGGCGGTCGCGGCGGACAGCGGCGAACTGCGGATCTTCGACCGGGAGAGCGGCGTGGAGCTGGTGGACGCGGTCGCCGCCAGCTGCGCGGTGCCCGGGGTGTGGCCCGCCGTCACCGTCGAGGGCCGCCGCTGGATCGACGGGGGAGTGCACTCCCCGGCCAACGCCCAGCTCGCCGCCGGATACGACCGGGTGCTGGTCCTCGCGCCGCTGGCGCTCGGCGGCGGCCCGCTGGACTCGCCGCGCACCCAGGTGGCCGAGCTGGCCGCCGCGGGGGCGCGCGTCGAGCTCATCACCCCGGACTCCGCCGCCCGCCGCGCCTTCGGCCGCAACTCCCTGGAGCCGTCCCGCCGCGCCCCGGCCGCCCGCGCCGGCCGCACCCAGGCAGCCGCCCACGCGGCGGCCGTGGCAGAGCTCTGGGCGTAGTCCCATCAGGGGCGCGAACGTGTGGAGGCCGGCTGCGGTACCGCGTCCCTACCGGGGGCTCCCCGCGGAGCGTCCCGCACAATGGGACGGTGAACGAGCCGATACCGGTCAGCCGGACAGTGGACTGGGGCACCGCCAAGCTGATGCCCGACGTGGACCGGGAGCGGGCCTGGCTGCTCACCGTGAACGGTGCGCCCCAGTCGTACGTCGACCTCGACGACCCGACGTACATCGAGTTCGAGTACACCCGCAGGCTCGCCCATGTCGTCGACTGCGCGGGGGAGCCGGGCGCACCGCTCGACGTGATCCACCTCGGCGGCGGCGGGCTCACCCTGCCGCGCTATCTGGCGGCGAGCCGGCCGGGCTCGCGCCAGGACGTCGTGGAGGCCGACCGCGGGCTGCTCGCCCTGGTCACCGAGCATCTGCCGCTGCCCGACGGCTGTGGGATCCGGGTGCACGCGGCCGACGCCCGCGCCTGGACCGAGGCCGCGCCGGCGGACTCGGCCGATCTGCTCGTCGCGGACGTGTTCGGCGGCTCCCGGGTGCCCGCGCACCTCACCTCGGTCGAGTACGCGCGGACCGCCGAGCGGGTGCTGCGGCCCGGCGGGCTCTACGCGGCCAACCTCGCCGACGGCGCGCCCTTCGACTTCCTCCGCCCCCAGCTGGCCACCTTCCGGGCGGTGTTCGAGCAGGTCGCGCTGATCGCGGAGCCCTCGGTGCTGCGCGGGCGGCGGTTCGGCAACGTGGTGCTGCTCGCCTCGCACGGGCCGCTGCCGATCGCCTCCCTCGCCCGGCTGACCGCCGGGGACGCTTTTCCCGCCCGGGTCGAGCACGGCGACGCGCTGCGGCGGTTCACCGGCGGCGCGACGCCCGTACCGGACAGCGAGGCGATGCCGTCACCCGAGCCCCCCGAGGGGGCGTTCGGCATCGGCTGAGACGGGAGCCGCGGCCGTGTCCGGCGCGGGCGGCCCCCCGGCGACCGGCGCGGTGCGGCGCGTCAGGTTGCGTACGTCCGGGACCGTGAGCACCGCCGCCGTCAGGACGACGATCACCACCGCGCAGCCCCACAGCGCGGAGGTCCGGCCGACGGCGCTCTCGGCGGGGCCCGCGAGGGCGGTGGCCAGCGGTACCACGGCGAGCGAGCCCAGCCAGTCGTACGCGGAGACCCGCGACAGCTTCTCCTCGGGTATCTCCTGGTGCATCGCGGTCATCCAGGAGACGCCGAACACCTCGATCGACACACCGGTCACGAACATCACCGCGACCAGCACCCCGATCGGCGCCGGCACGGCGAGCGCGGCGGAGGGCAGTGCGAGGGGGAAGACGCAGAGCGAGCCGACGAACAGCAGCCGGCGCGGCTTCCAGCGCATCATCACCAGGGCGCCGCCGACCGTGCCCGCCCCGAACGCGGCGAGCGCCAGGCCCCACGGCCCCGGCCCGCCCAGGTGGTCCCGGGCGACCAGCGGCCCGTACACCGCGTCGGCGGCCACCACGACGGCGTTGACGATCGAGAACTGCGCCACGATCGCCCAGAGCCAGGGGCGGCCGATGAACTCCCGCCAGCCGTCGCGCAGATCGGCGACGATGCCGCCGCCGGGCTCGCGCGGCGGGATGTGACGTACGTCGATGAAGGCGCGCAGCGCGCCCGCCACGGCGAAGGCGACCGCGTCGACGGCGAGCACCCAGCCGGGTCCGACGGCGGCGATCAGCGCCCCGCCGAGGGCGGCGCCGCCGATGCCCGCGCCCTGCATCGCCATCCGGTACAACGCGAAGGCGCGCCCGGCCTCCTCGCCCTCCACGCTGGACATCAGCATGCCCTCGGAGGCGGGGCCGAAGAACGCCTGGCCCACGCCGCCAAGGGCGCTGAGCGCCAGCATCTGCCACAGCTGCGGCGTGCCGGTCAGCACGAGCAGCGCGAAGGCGCCCTGGGAGAGGAAGTTGAGGCTGTTGGCGGCGACCATCACCCGGTGCCGGGGTATTCGGTCCGCGAGCGCGCCGCCGACGAGCAGGAAGAGGACGAGCGGCACGGTCCGGGCCGCCGCGACCAGGCCCACGTCGCCGCCGTCGCCGCCCGCCTGCAGCACCGCGAACGCCGAGGCGATCAGGGCGCCCTGACTGCCCAGGTTGGTCACGATCGCGGCGGCGGTCAGCAGCGAGTAGTTGCGGCCCGCCCAGGTGGGACGGCGGAAACGGGAGACGGCGGCGGCAGATGTCACCTGTGGACTATCGCCGTCGCCGCCTCGATGTGCCAAACCGATTGCCGTGCCGTACGCGGTGCCGGGGGTGTCACCGCGTACGGACGGGCGTCAGCCGGTGGGCTGACCGGCGAGACGGACCGTGCTGAGGATCTTGTCGATCGTCTCGTCGGTGACCGCGCCGCTGACCCCGGTGGCCGAGTAGAGGCTCCACGCCACGAAGTCGCCCTTGGCGTTCTTGAAGCCGAAGGTGACCGCCTTGCCGTCGGTGTCGCACTTGCTGGTCTTCTTGACCCCGGTCGCCGAGGCGCGGGCGAGACTGCCGACGATGCCCGACTTGGTGGTGTACGGGACGGGCTTGACCATCTTGATGATGTTCTTGTCCGGCTGGGTGTACGCGCCGTACACCCACCACGGCACCTGGTTCTCGGCCACCTCGTCGGTGTTCTTCGCGCCGTCGGCGCCCTTGGTGCCGGTGCCCGCGAGCTCGGTGTCCTCGGTGTTGCCGTCGTGGTTGGAGTCCTCCGTGCACCACTTGGGCTTGTAGTACGCGGGCGCCGACTGCATGATGATCGGCTTCCCGGTCGGGTTGGCGTGGTCCTCGAAGCCACCGGCCCAGCTCGGGCCCTTGAACTCCCAGTCCGACGGGACGTCGAAGGCCGTGCCCCACTTGGGGTTGGTGATGACCTTCCAGCCCTCGATGGTCGGCTTCATGTCCTGGGTGGAGTCGCCGCGCGGATTGGGCTGGGCGGTGGGCGACGCCTGCGCCGGAGCCGAGGAGCTCTTCGAGGGCTTCTTGTCGTCGGCCTTGTCGTCCTTCTTGCCGTCGTCCTTCATGACGACGACGCCGGTGACGACCGCCGCGACCACGACCGCGGTCGCCGCGACGATGGCGATCAGGGTCGTCTTCTTCTTGCCGCCGTCGTCGTTCTGCGGCGGCATCGGCGGTCCGGGCGGCGCCCCCACCGGGTACTGCGGCACGGTCGGCTGCTGGTACGGGTTGGGCTGCTGCGGATATCCGTATCCCGGCTGCTGGTGGCCGCCGGGCGGTGCCTGGGGCGGCGGTGCCTGGTACCCCGGCTGCGTCGGCTGTTGGTACGGGTTGGGCTGTTGGTACCCCGGCTGCTGGTACGGGTTCTGGTTCGGGTCCTGCGGATTCTGCTCGCCCCCGGGCGGCTGCTGTCCTTGCCACATGGCGAGTAACCATAGAGGGGACGGGTCGCGGCTCCAACGTCCGCCCCCGTGAGGGGATGGTCAAGGTCTACTACTCACGGGTAACATCCGATGCCATGAGCGCTGATCAGATGTCCGTCGGCGAGATGCTCGCCGCGACCGTTCCCATGGCCAGGACCCTCAACCTGGAGTTCCTGGAGACCACCCCCGAGCGGGCCGTGGTCCGGTTGCCCGACCAGCCCGACTACCACAACCACGTGGGCGGACCGCACGCCGGCGCGATGTTCACGCTCGCCGAGTCCGCCAGCGGTGCCATCGTGATCGCCGCCTTCGGCGACCAGATGAACCGTGCCGTGCCGCTCGCCGTCAAGGCGGAGATCGGCTACAAGAAGCTCGCCATGGGCGTGGTCACCGCCACGGCCACGCTGGGCCGCCCGATCGCGGACGTCGTCGCGGAGCTGGACGCGGGGGAGCGCCCCGAGTTCCCGGTCGCCATCGCGATCACCCGCGAGGACGGCGCCGTCACCGGCGAGATGACCGTCGTCTGGACCCTGCGCCCGCACAGCTGATCCACGCGGTTCCCGAACGGATCCGGCCCCGAGTGCCCTGCACTCGGGGCCGGATCCGTTTCTTGTTCAACTTATTGACTCCTTTCCGGGCCGGTCCTAGCTTTCTCGGACAACACGAGGCGTCTGACGGTGCGTCAACAGGGTTCTGGCGCATGGTGTGTTCAGAAGCCGAAGCACGCCCTGTCGTTTGCACGTGTCACCTCGCCGTGCCCGCACACAAAGGAGTGACGGTCATGTCCGACACCGTTTCCCGCAGGTCCGCCCTGTGGCTGCTCGGCGGCGCCGTCACGGTCGCCGCGGCCGCGACCGGCTGGAGCGCCCTGCCCGCCCGGGCCGCCGGGCCCCGCGCCGCCGGAACCGCAGCAGCCGCCGCCCCCGCCGCCAGCCCCCGCGTCGAGTCGCTGATCCGCCGCCTCACCCTCGGCGAGAAGCTGACCCTCCTGCACGGCGCCGACGACCCCCAGAGCCTCGGCCAGGCCGGCTACGTCCCCGGCGTGCCCCGGCTCGGCATCCCGCCCCTGCGGCTCGCGGACGGGCCCGCCGGGGTCCGCGTCACGAAGCACGCGACCGCGCTGCCCGCCCCGGTGCTGCTCGCCGCCGCCTTCGACCCCGCGCTCGCCCGGGAGTACGGCGAGGTCATCGGCCGCGAGGGACGCGCGCTCGGCCAGGACGTGCTGCTCTCACCCATGGTCAACCTGATCCGCACCCCGTACGCGGGCCGCAACTTCGAGACCTTCTCCGAGGACCCGCTGCTCTCCGCCGACCTCGTCGCCGAGGAGGTGAGCGGCATCCAGGCGCAGGGCCTGATCGCCACGGTCAAGCACTTCGCCCTGAACAACCAGGAGAAGGACCGTATGTCCGTCGACGTACGGGCCGACGAGCAGACCATGCACGAGGCGGAGCTGCGCGGCTTCGAGGCGGCGGTCGCCGCCCGCGCCGGGGCCGTCATGGGCGCGTACAACAAGGTCGACTCCACCTTCGCCTGCGAGAGCGCGGACCTGCTCACCGGGGTGCTGCGGGACACCTGGGGCTTCGACGGGTGGGTGATGACCGACTGGTTCGCCGCCCACTCCACGGTCGCCTCGATCCGCGCCGGGCTCGACATGGAGATGCCCGACGGCACCCACTTCGGCGCCGCCCTCAAGCAGGCGGTCCGGGACGGCAGCGTCCCCCAGGCGCTGGTGGACCGCTCGGTGCGCCGCGTCCTGACCGTCATGGAGCGCTTCGGGCTGCTCGACGGCAGCGCTCCGGCCCGCCCCGACCGCGACCCGGCCGCCGGTGCCCGCACCGCGCTCAAGGTCGCCAAGGCCGGGGCCACGCTGCTGCGCAACGAGCACCGCGCCCTGCCGCTCACCGGCGCCGCCGCCCGCTCCCTCGCGGTGATCGGCCCGACCGGCTCGCTCCCCTTCGTCAGCGGCGGCGGCAGCGCCCATGTGGTGCCGGACCGGGCCGCGAGCCCCCTGGACGCCATCAGGGAACGGGCGGGCAAGGGCGCCCGGGTGCGCTACGCCCTCGGCGAGGACCTGTTCGGCCGGGCCCTGCCCGCCGGAGCCGTCTCGCCCGGCGCCGACTTCGAGGGCCGGCACGTCGCCCCGGGCGCGACCTGGACGTACGACGGCACCCTCACCGCCGCCGAGGCCGACGAGTGGACCCTGGTCATCCACTACTCCGGGCGTGAGCGGCCCGTCGTCCACCTCGACGGCACCGAGCTCTTCCCGCTCACCCCGGGCTACGGCGAGTACTTCGCGGGCGGCCTGGTCAGCGCCGCCCCCGACGGGCTCTCCGTGCGCCGGGCCACCGTGCGGCTCAAGGCCGGTCCGCACACGCTGAAGATCACCGCGAAGGGCGGCGCCGACGGGCAGCTGTTCCGGCTGCGCCGGATCACCGGGGCGACCCGGGCCGCCGACGTCGCCGAGGCGGTGCGCGTGGCGCGCGCGGCCGAGAGCGTGGTCCTCTTTGCGTACGAGGACGCCACCGAGGGCGCCGACCGCACCACCCTCGCGCTCCCGGGCCACCAGAACGCGCTGATCGACGCGGTCGCCGCCGTCAACTCCCGTACCACCGTGGTCCTCAACACCTCCTCCAGCACCACCATGCCCTGGCTGGAGCGGACCGCCGCGGTGCTCCAGATGTACTACCCCGGCCAGGAGGGCGCGGCGGCCACGGCCGAGGTGCTCTTCGGTGACTGCGACCCGGGCGGGCGGCTCACCCAGTCCTTCCCGGTCTCCGACGAGCGCCACCCGGTGGCGGGCGACCCGCGCCGCTACCCGGGCGTCGACGGCGTCGAGGAGTACAGCGAGGGCATCCACCTCGGCTACCGCTGGTACGACCAGGCGGGCGTCGCACCGCTCTTCCCGTTCGGACATGGCCTCTCGTACACGGCCTTCGTCTACGACGACCTGTCCGTGCGCGCCGAGCACGGGGGGCTTGCGGTGACCTTCACCGTCCGCAACACCGGCCGCCGCACCGGCACCACGGTCGCGCAGGTCTACGTCGGCCGCTCGCCGCACCTCCGCCTCGACCAGGCCGAGCGCGCGCTCGCGGGCTACCGGCGCCTGGAGCTGCCCCCGGGCGGCACGCGCCGGGTCACCGTCACGCTCCCCGCCCGCACGCTCTCGTCCTGGGACCCGGCCCGGCACGGCTGGGTCCTGGGCACCGGCCGCCGCCGCGTGGAGGTGGGCGCCTCCGCGCGCGACATCCGGCTCACCGGCCACGGGGAGGTCCGGCGATGAGCGACGGCGGGATACGGGTCCGGCTCGCGGCGCGGATCCGCACGGCTCTGCTCCTCACGACCGCCTGCGCGGCGGCCCTGCTCACCCCCGTCCCGGCCGGGGCGCACACCCCCGGCCCCACCCTCGTACGCACCCACTCCGGTCTGCTCGAAGGGGAAACGACCGGCGAGGGGCGGCAGTTCCTGGGAATTCCCTACGCCGAGCAGCCGGTCGGCGCGCTGCGCTGGACGGCGCCGCGCCCGGCCGCGCCCTGGCGGGGCGTACGGGACGCGACGCGGTTCGCCGACCGCTGTGTCCAGGGCGCCAGTTGGGACCCCGGATACGAGCGGGCCACCCACACCGAGGACTGCCTCGCCCTCAACGTGTACGTGCCCGCACACCGGCCTGGTGCGCTGCCGGTCCTCGTCTGGCTGCACGGGGGCGGGCTCACCGCGGGCGCGGGTTCCGACGTCGTCCCGGACGCGTTCGCCCGCAGCACCGACTCCGTCGTCGTCACCGTCAACTACCGCCTCGGCGCCCTCGGCTTCCTGGCCCTGCCCGGCCTGGACGCGGAGGCCAGGGACGGCGTCTCGGGCAACTACGGCATGCTCGACCAGCAGGCCGCGCTGCGCTGGGTGCGCTCCGAGATCGGCGCCTTCGGCGGCGACCCGGGCCGGGTGACCGTCGCCGGGGAGTCGGCCGGCGGCCGCTCGGTCTGCACCCAGCTCGCCTCGCCCACCGCCCGGGGCCTGTTCCGCGCCGCCGTGATCCAGAGCGGCGCGTACGGTGACTGCGCGGCCAGGACCCGTTCGCGGGCGGCCACCGACGGCGCCGCCTTCGCCCGCAGGGCCGGGTGCGGTGAGCCGGCCACCGTCCTCGCCTGTCTGCGCCGCAGGTCCGCCGCCGAGCTGCTCGCCGCGCAGTCCGGCCTCGACTGGGGCCCGGTCACCGGCGGCGCCTTCCTGCCCGAGCAGCCCGCCAGCGCGTTCGCGACCGGCCGGTCCGCCCGCGTGCCCGTACTCAACGGGGCCAACGAGGACGAGGGGCGGCTGTTCGCCTTCTCCCGTTACCCGCTCGCGGCGGCCGACTACCCCGAGGCGGTCGCCGCGTACTTCGGCGCGGCCCGCGCCCCGGAGGTCCTCGCGCACTATCCGCTGAGCGCCTTCCCCTCGGCCACGCTCGCCTACGCCACCGCCGTCGGGGACCAGCTGATGGCCTGCCCCGCGCTGCGGCTCGACCGGGCGCTGGCGGCCCGGGGGCCGGTCTACGCGTACGAGTTCGCCGACCGCACCTCGCCGCCCTTCGCCTCGCTGCGCGCC
This sequence comes from Streptomyces sp. NBC_00224, assembly GCF_041435195.1. Taxonomy (NCBI): domain Bacteria; kingdom Bacillati; phylum Actinomycetota; class Actinomycetes; order Kitasatosporales; family Streptomycetaceae; genus Streptomyces; species Streptomyces sp. NBC_00224. Next base: position 2,012,074 of record NZ_CP108106.1, on the reverse strand, counting down.
CTGCACACCGACTTCGACTTCGGGGCCACGCATGTCAACGAGGTCCAGTACCTCTTCCGCCACTTCGGCCTGGAGGCGCCGTTCGACCGCGAACAGCGGGCGCTGGCCCGGCAGATGACCGCGTACTGGGGCTCCTTCCTGCACGGGAACCCGCCCCGGGCGGCCGGGCAGCCCGCCATGCCGGAGTGGCCCGGCGACGGCTCCCCGGGCCGGGTGCTGCGGCTGCGCACGGCCGCGGCGGACGGTAACGCCGTGGTCACCACGGTCGCCCGCGCGCATCGGTGCGGCTTCTGGGACGCCGTCGACGCGGTATGAGCGGGTAGGCTTCCCGGCGTGCGCCAAGGGGGGCGCACGCCGGGCGTCGGCCCGTCGCGATCGGGAGGAAACGGGCCTTGCACATCCAGGAGTGGCTGGAGAACATCCCCGCCGTCAGTGTCTACCTCCTGGTGGGGCTGGTCATCGGCTTGGAGAGCCTCGGCATTCCGCTGCCGGGCGAGATCGTCCTCGTCAGCTCCGCGCTGCTGGCGTCCCAGGAGGGTCACATCAACCCGGTGATCCTCGGCGCCGCCGCAGTGGTGGGCGCGGTCGTCGGTGACTCGATCGGCTACGCGATCGGCCGCAAGGGCGGCAGGCCGCTGCTCGCCTGGCTCGGCGCCAAGTTCCCCAAGCACTTCAGCGAGGGCCATGTCGCCATGGCCGAGAAGTCCTTCAAGAAGTGGGGCATGTGGGCGGTCTTCTTCGGCCGCTTCATCGCGCTGCTGCGCATCTTCGCGGGCCCGCTGGCGGGTGTGCTGCACATGCCGTACTGGAAGTTCCTCATCGCCAACGTGCTCGGCGGCATCTGCTGGGCGGGCGGCACGACGGCCGCGATCTACTACATCGGCGTGGTCGCCGAGTCGTGGCTGAAGAACTTCTCGTACGTGGGTCTGGGCCTCGCGGCCGTGCTGGGCGTCGTCTCGATGCTGGTCGTCAAGAACCGCGCGAAGAAGGCGTCGGCCGAGATCGAGTCGGCCAAGGCCGAGAACGTGCCCGCCGTCGACTGACTCACCTCCCGAGCAGGACCGTGAGCGCGCGGCCGAACACGTATCGGCCCGCGCGCGACACCACCGGGTCGAGGGCGCGCGGCAGCCGCCACACCCGCAGGTCCTCCCGCCACACGAGCAGCGCCCCACCCGCGGATCCCCGGGGGCCGGGGCGCACCTCGATCTCGGCCCAGCCGGTGACCACCCGCCCGCGCTTCTCCATACGGCAGCGCCCCGGCCGTCCCCGCTCGGGCGGCTCCCACACCACGACCTCCATCGGGTCCTCGAACGCGAGGCGCCCGATGCCCGTGCGGGCCACGAAGACCGTGCCTACGCCGGTGGGCGCGGGAGTGGTGACGGTGATCCGGGTCAGCGGGACGCTCCCCGAGTGGCGGGCCCAGTCGGTGAGCCGCCGCCAGACCTCGGCGGGGTCCGCCTCCGTACGCCGGTCGATCCGGAAGAGTGCCATCCGGCGATCGTACGGACCACCCGGGCGCACACCGCGGCGATCCGTCGCCTACCGTGCCCCTGGGTGCGATGAGATCCGTACGAAGGAGTGGCGCATGGCAGAGCAGGCGTTGGTCGTGGCTGTGGGCGGGAAGAAGCCGCAGGTCGATCCGGCGGCGTTCACCGCCCCCACCGCCGTGGTGCTCGGCGAGGTGACCCTGGCCGCCGGGGCGAGCGTCTGGTACCACACGGTGCTGCGGGCCGACTGCGGCCCGATCGTGCTCGGCGCCGACAGCAACATCCAGGACAACTGCACGGTCCATGTGGACCCCGGCTTCCCGGTGACGGTCGGCGAGCGCGTCTCGGTCGGGCACAACGCCGTGCTGCACGGCTGCACGGTCGAGGACGACGTGCTCGTCGGCATGGGGGCGACCGTCCTCAACGGGGCCGTGATCGGCGCCGGTTCGCTGGTCGCCGCGCAGGCGCTGGTGCCGCAGGGGATGGTCGTACCGCCCGGCTCGCTCGTCGCGGGCGTGCCCGCCAAGGTCAGGCGCGAGCTCACCGAGGAGGAGCGCGAGGGCATCAAGGTCAACGCGCTGATGTATCTGGGCCTGGCCAGGGACCACCGGGAGGCGCACGGCGGCTGACCTCCCGGGCCCGGGCTGAGCGGAAGATCACAGGTCCCGGCGCTGACCAGCGGAGTCGGCGGTGAGTACCGTGTGCGGGTGCCGAAGAACAGAAACACGTTCTCATCGCTGACCGCCTGGCGGCGCCGGCTGGCCGCGGGTGCGGTCCAGCGCGGCTGGCAGTGGGCGCAGCAGGCGGGGGCGATCACCGCCGAGCACCCCGGGCGGCTGCGGTTCCGCCGGATCGGCTCCGGCACCCGGCTCGCGTTCCCGCAGGGCACGGTCTTCGGCGAGCCGTGGATCGAGCTCGGCGACCACTGCATCATCGGCGAACAGGTCACGCTGACGGCCGGGATGATGCCGGGCCTCGACCTCGGCTCCGAGCCGATCCTGACGCTCGGGGACGGTGTGGTGCTCGGCCGGGGCAGCCATGTCATCGCGGACACGACGGTGGCCATCGGCTCGAACACGTACTGCGGCCCGTACGTCTACATCACCTCCACCAACCACAGCTACGACGACCCGCACCAGCCCGTGGGCAAGCAGTGGCCGCGGATGGAGCCGGTGGAGATCGGGCCGGGCTGCTGGCTCGGCACCGGCGCCGTGGTGCTGCCCGGCGCCCGGCTCGGCCGCAATGTGGTGGTCGCGGCGGGCGCGGTGGTGCGGGGCGAGGTGGCCGACCACGCCGTGGTGGCCGGGGCGCCCGCCCGGGTCGTACGGACCTGGGACCGCGAGAACGGCTGGCAGCCGCCGCTGCGCACACCGGCCCCGGTGCCGATCCCGGAGGGCGTGACGCCGGAACAGCTGCTGGCGGTGGCGGAGTTGACGGCGGACGAGGTGTAGGCGCCCCTTAAGGGGTGCGGGGCTGTGGCATGGTGCGGCTCCGCCGCGTGGGCGCGCTCAGCCTCCACCGGTCCGCAGACAAACCCCTGCCCGGTCAACCCGTCGCCAACAGCAACGTCCCCACCAACGCGATCCCCGCCCCCGCCGCCTGCACCCCGCGCAACCGCTCCTTGAGCACACCCCGCGCGGCCAGCGCGGTCACCACCGGGTAGAGCGAGGCGAGCACGGCCGCCACGGTGACCGGCCCCTGCTGCGCGGCGATGGAGTACGTGCCGTTGGCGGCCACATCGGCCAGGCCGACGAAGGCGAGCGCGGGCAGCGCGGCGCGGACCACGCTCACCCCGCCCTCCGGCAGCGCCTCGCCGCCGCGCTTCACGGACACGTACAACGCCGTCCCGCCGACGGCGACATTGGTGACGCGCTGGACGAAGAGCGCGAGGAACAGGCCGGTGATGGTGGTCGACGCCTCCGCGATCAGCGCCATCACCGCGCCGAAGCCGAACGCGGCGAGCAGTGTGAGCACGATCGCCTGCCGCTGGACCGGTGCGCCCCGCAGCTCCGGGCCGCCCGCCATGAGGATGCCCGCCACCGCGACGGCGATCCCGGCGAACTGGAGCACGCCGGGCCGCTCGCCGAGGACCAGGCCGGCCCCGACCGGCACGGCCACTCCCAGCGAGCCGAGCGGGGAGACCACACCCATCGGGCCGAGCGCCAGCGCCTTGTAGAAGCTGAGCATCGCGACCGGGCCGACGGCGCCCGCCGCCACCGCGAACCAGAGCTGGGGCCCGGCCTCGTGCCACCCGCCGGTGGCCACGACGACCGCGCCCAGGACGGCCACCGCGATGGACTGTGAGACGACGACCACGGTCAGCGCGGGCGTACGCCGGGTGAGCAGCCCGCCGCCGAAGTCGGCCAGCCCCCACAGGAGGCTGGTGGCCAGGGCGAAGAGTGCCGTCATGGGAGTGCCTCGCAGTACAGTGCGGTGAACGGTTCGGTGCACCGGACCGTAGTTCACTATGCTGAACTTGTCATCCAAAATATTAGCCTGCCGCCCTCGGCGGCCCCCATCATGGACGGAATGTGTCGGACCTCGACCTGCTGACCCAGTCCCTGGCCCGCAACGTCAAGCGCTGGCGCAGCGAGCGCGGCTTCACCCTGGAGGCGCTCGCCTCCCGCGCGGGAGTCAGCCGCGGCATGCTCATCCAGATCGAGCAGGCCCGGACCAACCCCAGCGTCGGCACCGTGGTGAAGATCGCCGACGCCCTCGGCGTGAGCATCACGACCCTGCTCGACTACGAGAGCGGGCCCAGCGTGCGGATCGTGCCGCCGGAGCAGGCCGTCCGCCTCTGGTCCACCGAGCGGGGAAGCTCCAGCACGCTGCTCGCGGGCACCGAGGCCCCCGGCCCGCTGGAGATGTGGCAGTGGCACCTGATGCCCGGCGACGGCAGCTCCTCCGACCCGCACCCGGTGGGCACCTTCGAGCTCATCCACGTCACCGCGGGCACCCTCACCCTCGTGGTGGGCGGCGCCGAACACCCCGTCCCGGCGGGCCACTCGGTCTCCTTCGAGGCCGCCACGAGCCACACCTACCGCAACGACGGCACCGAGCCGGTGGAGATGACCATGGCGATCTCGGTCCCGTTCGAACGCTGATACCTCCGGCGCGGTGGCCCGTGGTGCAGGAGGGGCCCGGGGTCCGTGCCGTCGGAATCCGTCGAGTGGTGCGAACTGGCCATCCATGCGCGGGAGTCGGACCGATCGGCGCGGTCCTGTGCGAGAGTGGCCGATGCGGGGAAGACAAGTGCGGAGAGGGCAAAAGCCCTCCCGCAACGATGCACGCCCGCCGGTGGGGGGATTTATGGGACATCTCGTCACGGCCGCCGAACGACCTTGTCCGGCGCCCGACCGTCAGGGCCGTGAACGGCCATCACTGCACACACAGGCCGCCAAGGCGCGCGGCGGGGAACTCCCCGCGGAGATTCAGCGCCTGATCGCCGAGAACGCCTCGACGGTTCCGGTCGCCGCCTTCCAGTCGGCGCTCTAGCCGGAGGCCCCGCACCATGGACCGGTCGCCTCCGGTGGTGTCGCAGGTCGTACTGAAGATGCACAGCCGCTGCGACCTGGCGTGTGACCACTGCTATGTGTACGAACACGCCGACACCAGCTGGCGCGGCCGGCCCAGGGCGGTCTCGCACGAGATCCTGGCCGCCACGGCGGCCGGGATCGCCGCCCACGCCCGGGCCCACCGGCTGCCCGCCGTCCATGTGGTGCTGCACGGCGGCGAGCCGCTGCTGGCCGGGCCCGCGCTCCTGAGACGCGCCGCCGAGGAGCTGCACCGCGCCCTGCGTGGCGTCAGCGCCCTCGATCTGCGCATCCACACCAATGGGGTCCTGCTCGACGAGGAGTTCTGCGAGCTCTTCCGTGAACTCGGCGTCCACGTCGGCATCTCGCTCGACGGCGACCGGGCGGCCAACGACCGCCATCGCCGCTACGCCGACGGCCGCAGCAGCCACGCCCGGGTCCTCGACGCGATCGCCCTGCTCGGCCGCCCCCGCTACCGGGAGCTGTTCGCCGGGCTGCTGTGCACCATCGACCTGGAGAACGACCCGGTCGCGGTGTACGACGCGCTGGCCGAACTGGCCCCGCCGCGCATCGACTTCCTGCTGCCGCACGCCACCTGGGACCACCCGCCGCCGCGCCCCCAGGGCTCGCCGACGCCGTACGCGGACTGGCTGGACGCCGTGTACCGGCGCTGGGACGGGCAGGGGCGCCCGGTTCCCGTACGGCTCTTCGAATCCGTCCGGCGCACCCTGCGCGGCGGCACCAGCCTCACCGAGTCCCTGGGGCTCGCCCCGGCCGACCTGGTGGTCGTCGAGACCGACGGCACCTTCGAACAGGCGGACAGCCTCAAGACGTCCTACGACGGAGCCCCGGCCACCGGGATGAACGTCTTCGAGCACAGCATCGACGACGTGCTCACCCACCCCGGGATGCTGGCCCGCCAGAAGGGGATCGAGGCGCTGTGCGCCCAGTGCACCGCCTGTCCCGTGGTCGCGTCCTGCGGCGGCGGCCTCTACGCCCACCGCTACCGGACCGGAACCGGCTTCGACAATCCGTCCGTGTTCTGCCCCGACCTGATGGCGCTGATCATGAACATCCGCACGCACGAGTCGCTCCCCGAACACCCGGCGCACGCCCGGGCCGGTGAGCCCACCACCCGGCCCGAGACCGAACAGGCCCTGGAACCGGCCGACTTCGAGGAGCTGGCCGCCGGGCTCGGCGGCGCCGAAGCCGTCGCCCGCCTCGCCCTCGCCCAGCTCGACCTCAACCGCGGACTGCTCGCCGCCCTCGGCGGCCGGGCGGACCCGGCGGACCACCGGGCGGCCGCCGCCTGGGAGCTGCTGCTCGACCTGGACGCGGCGGCGCCGCACGCCCTGGAGGCCGCCCTCGCCCACCCCTACTTCCGGCCATGGGCGCTCGGCGTCCTGGGCGGCCGTGAACCCGGCGCGCTCGCGGGCGGTCTGGCGGAGCTCGCGGCGTCGGCGGCGCTGCGGGCCAGGCGCGCCGACACCGTCGTCGTGCCGCTGCGCGACGGCACCCTGCGGCTGCCCGGCATCGGCCGGGCCCTGCTGCCGGGCGGCGCCGAGGAGGCCGAACTCACCGCGCAGCCTTACGGGTTCACCGTACGGGCCGGGGGCCGCAGGATCGAGATGGGCTGGGGCGAGGGTCTGGACGGCCGCACCCCGCACTGGCAGCCCGTACGGCTCTTCGAGGCGAGCGGCTGGACCGTCGCCCTGGAGGACACCGACCCGCTGCGCGACCGCTACCCCTGGCCGGCCGAGGAGCGGCTGCCGGCGTCCGGGGCGCGCGCCTGGGCCGACGCGCTCGCCGGCGCCTGGTCCCTGATCCAGCGTCATCTGCCGGCGTACGCACCGGGAATCGCCGCCGGGCTGCGGTCCATCACCCCGCTGAGCCCCCGGGCGGGCGGCGACACCAGCGCCACCTGCCGGGACGCCTTCGGGGCCGTGGGCGCCGCCCGCCCGTCCGCCCCGGCCCTGCTCGCGCTCCTGATCGTCCACGAGTTCCAGCACGTGAAGCTGGGCGCGGTGCTCGACAGCTGCGACCTGTACGACCCGGAGGACACCGGCCGCTACTACGCGCCCTGGCGCGACGACCCGAGACCCCTGGGCGCCCTGCTGCAAGGCGCGTACGCGCATCTGGCGGTCACCGACTTCTGGCGGGTGCGGCGCACCACCGCGGACACCCCGGCGGCGCGCGGCAGGGCCGAGGCGGAGTTCGCGCGCTGGCGCCGGCAGACGTCGGAGGCGATCGACACGCTCGCCCGCTGCGGCGCGCTCACCGGCCCGGGCAAACGCTTCGTCGCCGGGATGGGGGAGACCGCCGCGGCCTGGCGGGAGGAGCGGGTCGCACCCGAGGCGCTCACCGCGGCCACGAACTCCGCCCGGCGCCACCGGGACGCCTGGCGGGCCCGCAATGCGCCGCGCGGGTGACCGACCGCCCCCGAATCGGCGCGTACAAGCGGTTCCGCCGTGGATCGCTCGCTTTCTACACTGAGGACCCACCCACTCGGACCGGGAGGGAGCGGTGCCGCACGGAGCCGCGCGGGGCGGGGGGCACGAGCCGAGGCCGTACTTCTTCCTGAGCTACGCGCACACGCCGAAGAACGATCCCCGGGACAAGGACCCCGACCTCTGGGTGCAGCGCTTCTTCCGCGACCTGTCCGCGCACGTGATGCAGCTGACCGCGCTCCCGGCCGGGGTGCCCGCCGGGTTCATGGACCAGCACGTGCGCCCGGGCGAGGACTGGCAGGGGCAGATCACCGAGGCGCTGGCGCACTGCCGCGTCTTCGTACCGCTCTACTCGCCGCGCTACTTCCTCAGCGAGCAGTGCGGCCGGGAGTGGTTCGCGTTCGCCGGGCGCGACACCCTCCACCAGTCGCGCAGCGAGCACCGCTCGCCCCCGGCGATCATCCCCGCGCTCTGGATCCCCGTACTGCCGCACCAACTGCCCGAGCCCGCCCGCAGGTTGAAGTTCGACCACGCGGACTTCGGCGACGACTACGCCGACGAGGGCTTCTACGGGATGATCAAGCTCAGCTATCTGCGCGACCACTACGAACACGCCGTGTACCAGCTCGCCAAGCGCATCGTCAGCGTCGCGGAGCGGACCCGGGTGGCCGACGGCGACCCGCTCCAGGACTACGCGACGCTCACCTCCGCCTTCGGGGCGGCCCCCGGGCCCGGGCGCGACCTGGAGGTGACTGTCCTCGCCTGCTCCCGCGACGGCCTGCCGCGCGGGCGCGGCCCCGACTGCTACGGCCCCCGGCCCAGCGACTGGAATCCGTACCACCCGCTGTCCGCGCGGCCGCTCGCCCGCCACACCGCCGACCTCGTCGTCAACCTCAACTACGCGGTGCGCCTCGCCGAGTTCGAGGACCGCGCCGACCGGCTGCTGCGCCCGGGGCCGCCCGACGCCCCCGGACTGCTGCTGCTCGACCGCTGGGCGCTGGACTCGCCCCGCCACCGGGAGCTGGTGCGGCTGCTCTGCGCCGAGCCCCGCCCGTGGCTCAGCGTGATGGTTCCCTGGAACCGCGCCGACCCCGAATCGCCCCCGCGCGAGGCCGAGTTGCGCCATGTCGCGGACGAAGTGCTCGCGAGGCGGCTGCGGCAGAGCCCCGGCCACCTGACGCAGGGCGGCGGGCTGCCTACTCTGGAAGCCTTCAGCCAGGAACTCCCCAGGGCGGTCCGGTCGGCGGTCAGGCACTACGAGAGCGCCGCGCGCACGGGCAGGCCGGCCGGGCCCGGCAGCCCGCTGCCCCACGTCCTGCCGGACGGCGTCGGGCTCGGCCGGCCGGCCCGCGGCCGCACCGGGGACCAGCGAGAACAGCGCGCCGCCGGGAAGAGCAAGGCCGAGCAGGTGGAGGGCCCCCCAGATGGCCGAGAACCGTGACGGGACCGTCATCACGTTCTACTCGTACAAGGGCGGCACCGGACGCACGATGGCGCTCGCCAACTGCGCCTGGATCCTGGCGGCCAACGGCTACCGGGTGCTCGCCGTCGACTGGGACCTGGAGGCGCCGGGCCTGCACCGGTTCTTCCACCCCTTCCTCAACCTGCGTGATCTGGAGGCCACTCCGGGCCTGATCAACCTGATCACCGAGTACCAGGAGGAGGCCCGGCGGCCCGGCGAGCGCACCCCGGACTGGCACCGCGCCTACGCGCGCGTCCGCCCGCACTCCGTCACCCTCGACTGGTCCTTCCCCAGCGGCGGCAGCCTGGACTTCCTCTCGGCGGGCCGCCGCAACCGCGACTACTCCTCCGTCGTGGGCCGGATGGACTGGGACCACTTCTACGAGCACTCCGGCGGCGGCCAGTTCTTCGACGCCATGGGCGACGACATGCGCCGCCACTACGACTTCACCCTGATCGACAGCCGGACCGGACTCAGCGACATCGCCGACATCTGCACGGTCCAGATGCCCCAGGTCCTCGTCGTCTGCTTCACCCTGAGCGACCAGAGCATCGACGGCGCCTCGGCCGTCGCCCGGTACATCGAGGAGCGCTACCAGGAGCGGAACATCCGCATCCTGCCCGTGCCGACCCGTATCGACGAGGGCGAGAAGGAGAAGGCCGACGCCGGGCGGGCGCTCGCCAGGGAGTGCTTCGAAGGCCTCCCCAGCGGTCTGACGGGCGAGGCCGCCGACAACTACTGGGGCACGGTGGAGATCCCGTACCGGCCCTTCTACGCCTACGAGGAGGTCCTGGCGACCTTCGGCGACCCGCCCAACCTCGGCAGCTCCCTGCTCGCCGCCTGCGAGCGGCTCACCTCGGTGCTCACCCACGGGCAGGTCACCGGGCTGCCGCCGATCGACGAGTCGCTGCGGCTCGCCCATGTCGCCGCCTTCACCCGGCGCAGGCCCACCTCGCCCGCGAACATCGTGCTCAACCACGTGTCCGAGGACCGGATGTGGGTGGACTGGCTGTCCGCCGTGCTCGGCGCCGCGGGCTTCCGCACTTTCCCGGTGGACGTCCGCGACCCCCGGTCCGACCTGACGGTGCCGGAGTCCGGCGAGGACGGCGCCCACCGCGTCCTGCACATCGCCTCCCCGCCCTACCTCAAGTCCCGTGCGGGACGCGGACTGTGGGACAGCGGACCCGCCCCGGACCGGGCCGGCGGCCGCCGTCAGGTGCTGCCCGTGCGCGTCGGCGACGTACGGCTCACACCGCCGCCGGGCGGCTTGCGCGCGGTCGACCTGGTGCGCGTGGACGAGGCCGAGGCGGCGGCCGCGCTGCTCGGCGCGCTGGGCCGGAGCGAGGCCGCCGCCGCGCTCCCGTGCGCCCCCGACCGGCCCCGCTTCCCCGGGAACGTGCCCCGGATCTGGAACGTACGGCCGCGCAACAGCTGGTTCACCGGCCGCACCGACCTCCTCGACCGGGTGCGCGACCAGCTGCGCGGCGACAGCCGCTCCGCACAGCGCCTGCCGCAGGTCCTGTACGGACTCGGCGGCGTGGGCAAGACACAGGTCGCGCTTGAGTACGCGCACCGCTTCCGGGCCGACTACGACCTGGTGTGGTGGATCGAGGCGGAGCGGCCCGACCTGGTGGTGGCCTCGCTGGCGCAGCTCGCCGCCGAGATGGGCCTGCGGACGGGGGACGTGGTGGCCGAGGCGGCCATGGCGGCCCTCCAGGAGCTGTGGCGCGGCGAGCGCTACCCGCGCTGGCTGCTGATCTTCGACAACGTGGAGGACCCGGACGAGGCGCTGCACCGGCTGCCCCCGCCCATCGGGCCGCTGCCCGGCCCCGTCTACGGGCATCTGCTCGCCACCTGCCGCAACAAACCGGCCACCAACCGGGTGGAGACCACCCAGGTCGAGGTCTTCACCCGGTTCGAGAGCGTGGAGCACCTGACCTGGCGGGTGGCGGGACTGCCGCCCGAGGACGCCGACCTGGTCGCCGACGCGGTGGGCGACCTGCCGCTGGCCGTGGAGGTGGCGGCGGCCTGGCTCGCCGAGACGGCGACGCCGGTGGACGCCTATCTGCGCCAGCTCGCGGAGCAGAGCACCACGGTCCTCTCGCTCGGCACACCGGAGGGGTACGGGCTGAGGTTCGGGGCGACCTGGGCCATCTCCATCCGCAGGCTGCGCGAGGAGTCGAGCGCCGCGGTGCGCCTCCTGGAGATCTGCTCGTTCTTCTCCGCCGAACCCGTCTCCATGCGGCTCATCGGCAGCGACGCGATGTTCGACGCGCTGCTCCCGTACGACGCCGATCTGCGCGAGCGGTACATGCTGGGCCGGGTCATCCAGACGCTGAACCGGTTCGCCCTCGCCAAGGTGGACCCGGCGGACAGCAGCATCCAGGTGCACCGCCTGGTCCAGGCGGCCGTGCGCGACGCGCTCAGCGCCGAGGAGCAGGCCGAGACCAAGAGCGTGGTCCACCGCATCCTGGCGCAGGCGCGGCCGACCGAGGGCGTCGACCGGGACGACCCGGTGAACGACCCCAAGAGCTGGCCCGCCTTCGAGCTGATCTGGCCGCATCTGAACGCCTCCGGCATCGCGGACAGCGACGACGCCAAGGCCCGTGAGCTGATGGTCGACCGGATCCGCTACCTCCTGCGGCGCGGCGAACTGGAGAGCGCCCGGGTCTTCGGCGCCCAGCTGGACCGGATCTGGACCAGCCGGCTCGGCGAGGACGCGCTGCAGACCCTCAACATCCGCTTCGAACTGGCCAACGCCCTGCGGGCGCAGGGCCGTTACCAGGACGCGCTGACGATGGACGAGGACACCCTCGCCCGCCAGCTGCGGCTCTTCCACGCCGACCATCCCGCCGACGACCACCCCAGCGTGCTGATCGTCACCGGCAGCCTGGCCGCCGATCTGCGCGCCGTCGGCAGGTTCACCGAGGCGCTCGAACGCGACCTGTGGGTCTACCGGGGCATGCGCCGCCTCTTCGGCGAGGCCCACCGGCGCACCCTGATCGCCGCGCACAACCTCGCGATCGACTACCGGCTGACCGGGGACAGCGAGGCCGCGCGGCGGCTCGACGAGCGGACCGTGGAGCGGCGCGGCATGCTGCTCGGCGACGACCATCCCTACACCCTGGTCACCAAGATGAACCTCGCCGGGGACCTGCGGGAGACCGGTGAGTACGCGGTGTCGGTGGAGGTCCTGCGGGAGGTCGTGGACGCTCTGCGCCGGGTCCTGGACCCGCACGCGCCCGAGGTGCTGCGCGCCGCCAAGAGCCTGGCGGTCTCGCTGCGCAGGGCCGGGCATCCGCACGAGGCGATGCGGCTGACGGGGGAGACGTACGAGCGGTTCCGCGACCGGTACGGGCCCGCCTCGCCCGACACCCTCGCCTGCGGGGTCGGTCTGGCCGCCGACCTCGCGGCCACCGGCGACCCGGCGCACGCCCTCGACCTGGCGCGGCAGATGCTGCACGGATACCGGGGGACGCTGGGTGAGTCCCACCCGTACAGCCTGGCGTGCCGGGCCAACGCGGTCGTCTATCTGCGGGCGACCGGAGGCGCCGAGGAGGCGGTCGCGGACGCCGAGGAGGTACGCGAGCGGCTGGAGCAGGCGCTCGGCCCCCAGCACCCCTTCGCGCTGTGCGCGGCGGTCAATCTGGCGAACGTGTACGGAGACCTGGGCCGGCTGGACCTCGCCGAGCGGTGGGAGTACACCGCGCTGGAGGGGCTGCTCGACAAGCTCGGCCCGTGGCATCCGGACGTGCTGGTCTGCCGGTCGAACCTGGCGGTCACCCTGCGGGCGGCGGACCGGGGCGACGACGCGGCCGGAATGCGCGCGGCGGTGATCGAACCGGCCGCCGAACGCCTGGGCGTGGACCACCCGATCGCGGAGGCGGCCCGCTCCTGGCAGCGGCTGGACCGGGACATCGAAATCCAGCCGGTCTAGGGACGGACGGCCCACGCCCGGGGTGCCGTGCCCGGTACCTCGCGTGATCGGCCGGTCTAGGTGCGGGCCGCCCAGCTCAGGGCGCGGGTGAACACCGCGAGCGCGCCGAAGTGCGCGGCGTCCGGGGGTACTTCCAGGCGCGCCCCGGGGATCCGCTCGGCCAGCCACCGGGTGTGCTGCGCGGGTGCGAAGACGTCCTGCTCGCCGTGCCACAGCAGCACCGGCGTACGGATCTCCTCCGGCCGGAACTCCCAGGGCGAGCTCAGCGCCAGCACGTCGTCGACCCATCCGTCGGCCGAACAGCGCAGCCCCTCCGCGAAGTTGCGGACGAGCAGCGCCCGGATCGCGGCGTCGGTCAGCACCTCCCGGTCCGGCTCCGGCACCATGCCGTGCATCGCGGTGACCGTCGCCCTCGGATCCGCTCGTATCTCCTCCGCCCGCACCTCAAGAGCGGCCGTCACCGCCTCCGGGCCGCCCGCCGCGATCGTGTACGCCCGGACGTTGTCCTCGGTCATGCCGTCGAACCAGTCCAGGCCGTCCGCGTCGCGCGGCGCGAGCGGTACCAGCGCCACCGCCCTGGCCGTACGCCCCGGAAGCCGCGCGGCACACGACAGCGCGTGCGGCGCGCCGCCGGAGCGCCCCACCACGGCGAACTCGCCTATACCCAGGGCGTCGGCGATCGCCGCCACGTCCTGGGCCGCGTGCACCACCCGGCGCCCCGGCCGCCGGTCGGAGTCCCCGTACCCCGGCCGGTCGAAGGTGATGAGGCGGACGCCCATCCGGTAGAGCACGGTGCTGCGGGGAGCCGGGCCGTGCCGGCTCCCCGGCGTGCCGTGCAGCAGGAACACCGGCCTGCCCAGGGGGTGCCCCCGGCTCTCGACGGCCAGGTTCCGGCCGTCCGGGGTACGGATGAGCTGCGGCAAGGCGCGCCTCCCGTGGGTCCGTTCGGGGGCTGGGGGTTGGCGCCAGTATGAGCGCGCCGGGGCGGCCGGTACAGCGGACGACGGGGTGTGACGGGAGGTCGGGTACGACCCGACGGTGGTGCGGCGGCACGGCTGGTAGTGCGCGGGGTGCGGGCCTCCGTGCCCCCGGGCGGGCTTCAGCCCAGCTGGGGTATCTCGATCGCCGGGCACCGGTCCATGACCATGTCCAGCCCCGCCGCCCGCGTCCGCTCGTACGCCGCGTCGTCGATCACCCCGAGCTGGAACCAGACCGCCTTGGCCCCGGCCGCCACGGCCTGGTCGGCCACGTCCCCGGCCAGCTCGCTGTTCACGAACACATCCACCACGTCGACCTTGAACGGAATCGCGTCCAGCGACGGATACCCCTGCTCGCCGTGGACCGTCTCGGCCTTGGGGTGCACGGGCACGATCCGCTTCCCGTACCGCTGCAGCACCGCCGCCACCCCGTACGCCGCGCGGCGCTCGTTGGACGACAGACCCACGACCGCCCAGGTGTCCCCGGTCCCGGTCAGGATCCTGCGGATGGTGTCCTGCTCGCTGTTCACTCCGTGCCTCCTGCGGACCGCAGGTCCGTTAGATGTGCTCCTCTCCCGCAGAACGAGTGACCGGCCCCTGGAATTCCCGCTCGCCGGGCACGGCGCCGACGGCCAGCACATTGCCCTCGCTGATGTATCCGTCGGGCCCGTCGAGCGGATGGTCCGCGGCGTCCGGGTCCGCGAAGCGGCGCCATTCCTCGCTCAGCCCGAGCGCCAGGGCCTGTTCCGCGAGCCGGGCACAGGTCGGGGCGTAGAACGCCCTGGCCTGCGGGGTGAGCGGGGCGAAGTGCTCGATCAGGACGGTCCGTTGACGCACGTCGGTCAGGCCCGCGGCCTTCAGATGGCGGTACAGATCACGGGTGCGCAGGAGCTGGGCCGCATAGCCGGGAGTCCGCCCGGCCGCGCGGAAGAAGTCCGCGAAGAGATACGGGTCCGTCGGCCGGGCCGTGATCAGCTGGGCGTCCAGGTCCTTCACCGCTATCGTGCCGCCGGGCCGCACCACCCGCCGCAGCTCCCGCAGCGCGAGGGCCAGTTCGGAGTCGCTCAGGTACTGAACGGTGTTCGCGCACCAGACGGCGTCGAACGTGGCGTCCGCGAAGGGGAGTTCCAGCAGATCGGCGCGGCGGACGTCCACCGGGCAGGCGGGGGACCACCGCGCCAGCCGTTCGGTGGCCAGCGCGGCGTTCTCCTCGGCCAGGTCCACCGCCGAGACGCGGCCCTGCGGGCCGACCAGGTCGGCCAGCCACGGCAGGAAGTCCCCGCCGCCGCAGCCCGCGTCCAGGACGTGCGCGCCGGGCTGTATGCCCGCCTGTCCGAGCAGGCCGAGATAGGCGTCCCGGCACGCGTCGAAGTGCGCGTCGACGATGGTGTGGTGGGTGAAACCGAGGCCGGTGGAGGTGGTGAACCCCCAGGCCCGGTGGTCTTCGGTCAGCATCAGTGCGAATCCACCTCGGCCGTGAGCGCGTCCAGTTCGGCCAGGAGGGCGTCGAGTTCGTCCTGGATCACTTCCGGTGCCTCCAGCGGCGGCAGATGTCCCGAGCCCGGGACGACCACGAGGCGCCCCCGGGGCAGGGCCTCGACCATCGCGCGCGTGTCCGCCTGCGACACCAGCTCGTCCTCCTCTCCGACGATCACCACGGCCGGGATGTCGGTGGCCCGCAGGACGTCCAGGGCGTCCGGCCGCGCCGCGATCGCCCGCTGGGCCCAGGCCAGCGACGCGGGAGAGGCTCCGGCCGCGACGGTACGGAGCCGGGCCAGCACCTGCGGGCGCTCGGCGCGCGTGGTGGCGCCGACCAGTCGGGGCGCGGTCGACTCGATGACCGCCGGGCCCTTCACCGGGTCCTCGATGAGGGCCAGAAACCCCTCCCGCGCCGTGCGCGCGGCCTCGTCGTCCATGTCCGCCCGCGTGGACAGCAGGGCGAGCGCCAGCGCCCGACCGGGATGCCGGCGCAGGAACGCCATCGCCGCATAGCCGCCCATCGACACCCCGACCAGCACCGCGCGCTCGATGCCCCGCGCGTCCAGCTCGCGGGCCAGGTCGTCCGCGACCGTGTCCAGCGACGGCGGCTCGTTGCCGAGTGGCGTGGCCCCGAAGCCGCGCTGGTCGGGCGCGACGACCAGGTGGCCGCGCCCCTCCAGAGCCTCCCGGTGCGTGTCCCACATCGACGAGTCGAGGGAGAGCGCGTGCAGCAGGACCACGGGGACCCGGCCGTTCGTCGCCGCCGTCATCGCGCCGTGCTCCCGCTCTCGGCGTCCGCGATGAACCTGGCGGTGTGCGCGGCCGGTTCGGGGTCCCGCAGCCAGGCCAGGGCGACCGGCGCGGGCGGCAGATCGGAGATCGGGATCACCTTCATCCGGGCCGGCGCGATGGCCTCCAGGGACTGGAACGTCAGATGGACGGCGTCGGTCCCGGAGAGCGTCCCCATCAGGCCCTTCACCGTGCCCATGTCGTACGCGCGCCGGATCCTGCGGCCCTTCGGGGTGCGGGGCGGCACCACGTCGTCCCACACGTACTCCGGGAAGGAGCCGGGGCAGCGGAACCCCTCGTAGGCGGCCACCTCCTCCACCGACACGGACGTGTGCGTGGCGAGCGGGTGGTGGGCGCCGACGATCACCGCGCGCGGGTCGAGGGCGACGGGGCGGCTCACCGCGAGGTCCGGCTCCCGCAGCCCGTACTTGACGATCATGACGTCCAGTTCCTTGGCCCGCAGCCCGTGGAACGGGTCGGCCACGTCGTACCCGACCAGCTCGACCTCGCTCTCGTCGCGGCCCGCCGCGCGGATGATCGCGGCGGCGAGATCGGGCGAGCCGTGGATGCCCAGGCGGACGGGCGGCGGGCCCGGGACGCTGCCGGTGGGAAGGGTGGTGCGGTCAGTCATCGGGAGTCTCCTCGGTCAGTGCGGCAAAGGCGCGCAGCCGGTCGGGACGGGTGCGGTCGACATCGACGCGGAGCGCGGCGAAGGGCGCGGTGGCGCCGGTCAGGCTCGGGACGGAGCGCAGGGTCAGCCGGTCTCCCGGCGTGATCAGGCCGTCCAGAGCCGCCTCGACCACCAGGTGGTTGAGGTGGACGAGCGCCTCGGGCACGGGAACACCCGAAGCGGCCACATAGAGGTCGCGGTGGACCCCGGCCCTCGGCGGGGGGCCGGGTCGCGGCGTGGAGGATCGCGGCGGGGCGGCGCCGCGCGGCAGCGGTCCGGCGCCGGGCCCCGGTGTCGGGGCCTGCCGCCCCGCCCCGGAGTCACCCCGACTGGCGGTCGGGGACGGGACCGTGACCGTTCGCGGCGGGCCCACCGGGAACGCGGCTGTGGACAGGAACAGCTTGAGCAGGCGGCGCAGCCCCGCGCTGCTCTCGGCCGGTGCCGGTCCGCACCAGCCGACCGACCCGTCCTCGGCCAGGCAGTCGAATGAGTAACGGCCCAGCAGGTTCGCGGGGTTCCCGGCCAGGAACACCGTTCGGGTGAATGAGCGCCGCCAGGCCGCCGCCGTCTCGGGCGCGAGCCCGAGCGCGAAGGCGGACGCGTCACGGATCCAGGCCGCGGGGTCGAAGTGGCGCACGACCGCCACCGCCTGGACGGCGTCGGCATCCGGCCGCTCGGCGACCCGGGTGCGCGCCGCCAGCAGCGCGGCGAGATCCGACTCGCCCTCGGCGTCGGCCAGTTCGGGCCGCACCTCCCGCAACCGCCGGAACGCCTCGTCGTGCAGCCGTCGCTGGGTCAGCGGCACGGGACCACCTCCGAGGGCGGCCGTTGCCCGCTCGGGGGCGCGGGAACGCCTGCTGAGGGGAGCAGTTGCCCGGTCAGGGACACAGGAACACCTCCGCCAGCAGATCGCGCGCGGGCGCGGCGCGGCGCCGGGCGAGCAGGCTCGTGGTGAGCCGGTACGGGTCCACATAGGTGTGGTCGCGGCGGTGGACGCCGAGCCGTTCGGGCAGACCCGGCTCGGCGGTGGCGGGCGCGCCGGCCAGCAGGCGGCCGGCGCGCTTCAGACACTGGTGCAGCAGTTCGGACCGATGGGACTGGGCCTGGCCGGGTCCGAGCGTCGCGATGAAGTAGAGCCGCATGCCGAGCCGGATCGCCGCCTCGTCGTGGTCGGCGGACGCCGCCTCGATCAGCGCGGCCGCGTCCAGGCCCCGCCAGCCGCCTTCGCGGGCCGAGCGGATCTCGCCGTCCACCGGGACGCGCCCGACCGGAACCCGGTGCACGACCGGCCCCAGCGGCGCGAGCACGCGCGCGAGGAGCTGGTAGTCCGGGTCGAGCTCACGGTCGTACAGGAACACCACCTCGTCGTAGTGCGGCGCGAGCGGCAGGAGTTCGCGCAGTGCGCAGGCGAGGTAGTTGGGGCGGCTGTCGGCGGTGACGATCTGCCGCAGCGGCAGGCCGTGCCGCGTCAGATCGAGGTAGACCGGGCCGCCGAGCCCCCGGTGGTCCAGGCACAGGCCACGCGCGCGTAGCCGCTCCAGCATCTCCTCCAGGCCGAGGCCGGGCGGCTGGTGGGCGAGGAGCCCGGGGTCGTACAGGCCGAGCCGGGCGTAGTGCCCCCGCCACAGTTCGAGGACCCGGGTGGCGGCCGGGTGCACCCAGCCGTGGTGCTCGACGGCGTCGGCGTACGGGCGTAACGCGGCCGCCGGGACCCGGTCCGCCGCAGCGCGGTGACGCACGTACAGCGAGCCGATGTCGTCCTCGGTCAGTTCCGCGTAGCCGGTGTCCCCGTGCGTGCGGTCGAGGAACTCCCAGAACCCCAGGGTCTGTTCGGTGAGGTGGTACGTCGTGTGGCTGTAGCGGTAGTCGACATCCGCCAGACACGCGGTCGCCCGGTACATCACGTCCGTCCAGAGCAGACCCTTGAGGTGGGACGGGGCGAGCGGTTTGGAGGGGGTGACCGTGATCGGAGCCAGCAGCACCCGGCGGCGCGCTCCCGCCACCGGCCGGGGCCGGGGCGTGGAGACGACGGCAGGGGCGGTCACGGGCGCGCTCCTTCCACCGAGGAAGGGGCACGGCGACAGGACGGTGTCACGACGGATCTCCTTCCGCACGGCGTCACGACCGGCCTCCTTCGGCCGCCACGAGGGCACCGAGGAGCTTCTGGCGGGGCATGGTCGCGGTGCTCTCCGGGACCGCGCCACGGGGCGCCTGGGCCACGCGGTGCCGGAACTTCTCGTCCCCGAACACCTCGTCCGGAGTGCTCAGTCCCATCAGGACCCGCATCAGCCCGCGCCACACCGTGCCGTCCTGGGCGGCGGCCGCCCGTATGGACGTGTCGGGGCAGCCGGCGTAGGCGGGCGGCAGGGGCCGGCCGTGCACGACGGCGCTCCAGCGCCCGATCCGCTCCCGGTCGGTGCTCGCCGCGTGCTCGTACCACGGCCGCAGGAACGCGTCGGCGAACCCGGCGGCGGCCTCGGTCCGTCTCGTCGCGGGGCGTGCGGCCAGCGCGTCGGCGAGGCCGAAGGCCTGCGCGAGCGCCAGCGACATTCCGCGCCCGTAGAGCGGGTTGGTGACACAGGCGGCGTCCCCGACCGGGAACAGGCCCGCCACGGGCGGGTGCACGGCGGTGGCGCGCAGCGCGTTGGCCGGGCTGCCGATCACATGGACGGCGGAGATGGGCGCGCTGACGGCGTCGTCGAGCCAGCCGGTGAGGCCCGGAGTGGCGCGCGCGACGGCGGTGAAGTCCTCGGCGTGCCGCAGCCGGTCCAGTTCCGTGTCGCCGGGCAGCGTGCCCAGGGCGATCGCGAAGGTGCCCGCGTCGCCGGGGTGCAGCACGCCCGCGTAGTGGTCCCAGATGTCCCCGGCGGCGTGGCCCCGGTTGAGCGGCCCGGGCAGGGAACTGCTTCTGAGCCGGTAGAACCGGGTGAAGCCGCGCAGTCCGGACGGGCTGGTCAGATCCCCCGCCACCGGAACCCCGGCATCCGTGAGCCAGCCGCGGGCGGCCGCGCGGCGGCCGGTGGCGTCCACGACCACATCGGCGGGCAGGTGCGCGCCGTCCGTCGTGACCACGCCGCGCACGGACTGCCGGTCGGGGCTCAGCCGCAGCCCGCGTACCGTCGTGCCGTGCCGGATCTCCACCTGCGGCAAGGCCTCGACCGTCCGGTACAGGACGAGTTCGAGCGTGGTGCGGCGGCAGCCCAGCGCGACCAGTTCGTCGTCGCCCACCTCGCGCGCCCGGTCGGTCGCACCCTGCGGCAACGCGCGCGTGAGGTCGAACAGTGGGGCACCGGCGGCGAGCAGCCGCTCCAGGACCTCGGGCGCGCGCGTGCGCAGCGTGCGCACGCCGAGCGAGGTCAGCGTGTGGGACTGCTGGGCCTGCGGCACGGTCGGCCGCTGCCAGCGGCTGTGCAGGTCGGCCATCGCGCCCCGGGGCGGTGGGGCGGAGCGCTCCAGGACGACGACCTGCCGACCGGAACCGGCCAGCGCGAGCGCGGAGGCCAGACCCGCGACACTGCCTCCCACGACCAAAGCTGTCGACATCTCAGCGCCGCCGACCGTGGATGAAGAACACCCGGCGCACGTTCGCCTCGTGCCGCGGCGGCACCGGGTCCGGCCAGCGGCCGAAGTCCGCGCCTGGTTCGCCGGGTTGCAGCGCCTCGACGGAGAACCCGAAGCTGTCGAAGAGCGCCTCGGGCTCGTCGGTACCGAACAGCCAGGGGCAGCCCCAGCCGGCGAAGATGTCCAGCAGACCGCGCATATGAGGGAGCGTCAGAGCGGCGGAGTTGACCAGGTCGGCGGCGATCCGGCTGCCGGGCGCCGAGAAGTCGGCGACGCGGCGCAGGATGCGGTGGGTGTCCTGCTCGGGGATGTAGTACAGCAGCCCTTCGAGCAGCCAGGTGGACGGCAGGGCCGGGTCGTACCCCGCCTCCTGGAGGTCGTCCTCCCAGTCGGGAGAGGTGAGGTCCACGGCGACCGTACGGTGGTCGGTCCGCGGGCTGACGCCCTCCAGCCGGTCCTTCTTGTGCGCGAGCACCGCGGGCCGGTCGACCTCGTAGTAGCGCAGCCCCTCGGGCCAGTCCAGCCGGTAGGCGCGCGAGTCCATCCCGGCCGGGGCGAGCACGATCTGCCGCATCCCGGGCTCGCGGGCGGCCTCCTGGAGGTAGTCGTCGAAGAACCGGGTGCGGATGGCGTTGTAGTCGGGGGTGCTGGGGAGCGTACGCGAGGCGTCCGCCGGGAACGTCGCCTGCCGGATCTCCGCGAGCAGCTCCGGCCCGATCTCACCGCAGAGCGCGTCCGCGTACGGATCCTGGTAGATGCGGTCGGGCCGACGCGTCTCCGCGGCACGCAGGGCAGCGGTGAGCAGGGCGGTGCGTTCGACGGCGTCGAGCAACTCGGTCACGGGGTTCTCGTCTCCTTCGGTCGGATGGGTGGAGTGCGGGGCCCGCAGTGGGGTGCGGCCGCGCCTGGAGGAGTGCCGGTCAGGAACCGTTCCCGTCGGTGAGTCGTTGCCATTGCGCCGGGTCTTGGCGGAAGAGCCGGTCTTTGACCTGGGTGGGGCGGACGCCGGTGGCGACGGCGGCGTGCCAGTCGTCGAGGAAGGCGTCGGGATGCAGATGGAGGCCGGTGGGGGCGCCCAGGCGGTGCTGGGTGCGGGCGTGGCGATAGCCGGGGGATTCGTGGGCGAGGGCGTGGTCGAGGCGCTTCAGGAACGCTTCGGTTTCGTCTCCGCTCCACGGGGTGGCTGAGGCGAGGGCGAACTGGTAGGCGGGGGTGCCATGTTGGTCGTGGGTGAAGCGGCAGGCGGTGTTGCGCAGTTCGAGGCCGCCTGCGGCCAGGGCGGTGCTGAGGGCGCGCAGGACGTGGGCGTCGCGCAGACGTTCCCCGACGGCGTCGGAGAGGCTGCTGCGGCCGGTGTATTCGAGGCGGGGTACGCCTTCCTCGCGGTCGACGACCCGTACGACATCGCCGACGGCGTAGCGGTAGAGGCCGCCGATGTGGCTGAAGACGGTGTGGTAGTCGCGGCCCACCTCAAGCTCGTGGGGCTGGAGGGTGGGTGTGTCCGGAGTGAGGTCGGTGTCGGCGTCGGCGAACTCGTAGACGGAGGCGGTGACGACGAGGCTTCCGGCGGTCGGGTGCCGGTCGAGGGCGACGCCCGTGGGGCCCTCCGATGCGGCGACCGGGGCGGGGAGCAGGGTGACCCCCGGCCCGAACTCCTCGCGCAGCCGCGGCAGATAGAGCGAGGCGAGGCCGGTGGTCCAGCAGAACAGGGCCCGCATCCGCGGCCAGATGTGGGCGGGCCGGACCCGCCCGAAGTGCGCGGCGAGGCGGTCGAGTTCGCGGGCGCGATCAGGGTTGGGGGAGCGGTAGGGGTGCCCGCCCAGGGTGCCGTCGCGCACTTCTTGGACGATGCGCTCCCACCACAGGTTCAACTGGTACGGCAGGGCGGCGACCATCGCCGGGTTGATCCCGATGACACAGCGCACATCGCTCTCGACGGCCAGGCGCAGCCGCAGATACATCTTCTCCAGATGCGCGTCGGCCGCCACCGGCACCGGAAGGGTGGCCCAAGGGGCACTCGTGCCGGGCTCCGCCGAGAGCGGCTCGCCGAACCTGGCACCGAAGTCGACCTGGCTGGCCCCCACATGGGGCTTGCCGGAGGCCGTGGTCGGCGGCGCGGCGATCGGGTCGTGCTTGAGGTTCAGTACCGCGTCCGGGCGCGCGAGGACGTCGGGAAAGTGCTCGATGAGCGGCGCCCAGGCGGCGTAGTAGAACGGGAAGAAGGTGGTGCCCATGAACTGCGGGGTGACGGGGATCTTCTTGTGGGCGCCGGTGCTGCCGCTGCTGGTGAAGAAGACGGTGGGTTTGTCGGCGGTGAGGACGTTGTCCTCGCCTGCCGCGGCCCGTTCGATCCAGGGGGCGAGGCCGCTGTAGTCCTGGACGGGTACGGCCTTGCGCCAGTCGTCCAGCGTGCGGATCCGGGCGAAGCCGTGGGCGCGCCCGTAGGCGGTGTCGGCGTTGAAGGCGAGCAGGTCCTCCAGGACCCGCCGCTGATGTCCGGCCGGGTCCGCGAACGCGGCCCGCAGCCGGGCCCGCTCGGTGAACACCCGCGACCGGTACCGCTCGATCCGCTCCGGATCGGCCCAGGACAGGCCGTCCTGTCGAGTCTCAGACGTAGTCATGACAGACCGCCTCCCGTACGGCGTCGGCGGTCCGCTCGGGGGAGTTCTGCTGCTCCACGACTGTCACCGGGAGATACCGGATCTCGTCCCACATCAGCTTCTCCAGGTCGGTCTGGTACCGCTCGAACGACGTCCGGTTCGGCCGCTCGCCGTAGTGTTCGAGGGAGTTGAGCCGGGTCCCGCGGCGGCTGCGGCGCCAGGCCTCGTGCGGCGAGACCTTGAGGTAGACGACGTGGCGCGGCTGCGGGAACGAGCGCCACCAGTCGTACATGGGGTTCTCGCGCACTCCCGCGAGGCGGCACTTCGCGAGGATCTTGTAGTAGTACGAGTCCACGAGGAGCGGCTGTCCGTCGGCGGCGTCCGCGGCCGTGAGGAGCTGGTCGCGCAGGTGCACCACGGCGGTCTGGAGCATGCTGGCCATGAAGTCCGGCGAGTAGGCGCCGTCCGGGGCGGCGACGTCCTTGACCACGTCGCGCCGCAGCCGGCCGATCAGCGCGTGCCGGTCGGTGAGGAAGTGATCGTCGACCGAGACGACCCGGACTGGCTCCGGGTCTCCCGCGAGCCGGGACATCGCCGATGACTTGCCCGCGTAATCGCCTCCCAGGAGGACGGAGAATAACGGGAGGTTTGATGACATATCGGGTTGCTCCTTACGAACCGGCGCACTCTCTGCTGTGGCACGACTCCTCCCCGCAGCCTGGGGGAGGTGGCTATAGGGAGAGTTGAGGATCAAGGGGGAGGAGCAGGTGAAGGTTCAACTGACGTCCACCCGGCCGTGGCCCGCGTGTGCCGACGGACGTCCGCCCAGGCGTGCCGTCGCGCCGGGCCGGGTGACATCGGTCACCCCGTACCCCTGCGGCGGACCGGGGATCTCGGTCTCCAGCTCCGGGGCGCCAGGGCGACCAGCAGGTCAGCGGCGCGGCACCGCATAGGGTGGCCGTATGCAGGAGCAGTACCGGACGATCGCCCGCGAGGGCGTGCACGAGACCGAGGTCAACCGATCGCGGTTCCTCTGCGCGCTCGCGCCCGCCGCGACCGAGCAGGAGGCGCAGGACTTCGTCGCGCGCGTCCGCAGGGAGCACCCGACGGCGACCCACAACTGCTTCGCGTACGTCATCGGGGCCGACGCCTCGGTACAGAAGGCGAGCGACGACGGTGAGCCGGGCGGTACCGCCGGAGTCCCGATGCTCCAGATGCTGACCCGCCGCGAGGTGCGTTACGCCGTCGCCGTCGTCACCCGCTACTACGGCGGTGTGAAGCTCGGCGCCGGCGGGCTCATCCGTGCGTACGGGGGAGCGGTCGGCGAAGCCCTCGACGCGCTCGGCACCGTGGTGCGCCAGCGGTTCCGCCTCGCCACCGTCACCGTCGACCACCAGCGCGCGGGCAAGCTGGAGAACGACCTGCGGGCCACCGGCCGCGCGGTGCGCGAGGTGCGCTACGCCGAGGCCGTGACCATCGAGATCGGCATCCCGGAGGCGGACGTGGAGTCCCTGCGGCGCTGGCTCGCGGACGTCACCGCGGGCAGCGCGACGCTGGAGCTCGGCGGAGAGGCGTACGGGGACGCGTGACAGCTCTGCGCCGTACCGGTAAGGCAGTTGCCGCCCGGGATGTCCGACCCCACCGTTACCCTCGGGGATCATGAGATTCCTGCACACGTCGGACTGGCACCTGGGACGGTCGTTCCACCGGGTCGCCCTGCTCGACGCCCAGGCAGCGTTCCTCGACCACCTGGTGGCGACGGTGCGCGAGCACGACGTGGACGCGGTCCTCGTGGCAGGGGATGTCTACGACCGGGCCGTGCCGCCGCTCGCGGCCGTGGAGCTCTTCGACCGCGCCATCCACCGGCTCGCCGAGGAGGGCGTGCCGACGGTCATGATCTCCGGGAACCACGACTCGGCCCGGCGACTCGGCGTCGGCGCGGGCCTCATCGAGCGGGCGGGCATCCATCTGCGCACCGACCCGGCCGGGTGCGGCACCCCGGTGCTGCTGTCCGACGCCCACGGTGAAGTGGCCTTCTACGGGCTGCCCTACCTCGAACCGGCCCTGGTCCGCGACGAGTTCAAGACCGCCAAGGCCGGACACGAGCAGGTGCTGGCCGCGGCCATGGAGCGCGTCCGGGCGGATCTCGCCACGCGCGTGCGAGGCACCCGCTCCGTCGTCCTCGCCCACGCCTTCGTGGCGGGCGGGGAGCCCAGCGACAGCGAGCGGGACATCACGGTCGGCGGGGTCGCCGCCGTGCCCGCGGGAGTCTTCGACGGCGTCGACTATGTGGCGCTCGGCCATCTGCACGGCAGCCAGAGCCTCTCCGACCGCGTGCGCTACTCGGGCTCCCCGCTGGCGTACTCGTTCTCCGAGACCACCCACCGAAAGTCGATGTGGCTCGTCGACCTGGCCGCCGACGGATCAGTCGCCGCCGAGCGGATCGACTGCCCGGTCCCGCGCCCGCTCGCCCGCGTCCGGGGCCGGCTCGACGACCTGCTCGAAGATCCCGCCCTTGAGCGTCACGAGGGCGCTTGGGTCGAGGCGACGCTCACCGACCCGGTCCGCCCCGACGACGCGATGGCCCGAGTCGCCGCCCGCTTCCCGCACACGCTGAGCCTCGTCTTCGAGCCGGACGGGGCCCCCGAGGACCCGCTCGCCTCGTACGCGCGACGCCTCCAGGGCCGCAGCGACCAGGAGATCGCGGAGGACTTCGTGGCCCATGTGCGCGGCGGCAGCGGCCCGGACGAGCGGGAGCGGACGGTGCTGCGCGGCGCCTTCGACGACGTACGGGTCGAGTCGGCGCTCACCCAGGACCACGCGCGCGAGGGAGCCCGATGAGGCTGCACCGGCTGCGCGTCACCGCCTTCGGCCCCTTCGGCGGCACCCAGGAAGTCGACTTCGACGCGCTCTCGGCCGCCGGGCTCTTCCTGCTCCACGGGGCGACCGGCGCGGGCAAGACCTCCGTCCTGGACGCCGTCTGCTACGCGCTCTACGGGGCGGTGCCCGGCGCCCGCCAGAGCCCCGGCGCAACCCTGCGCAGCGACCACGCCGCGCCCGACACCGTCACCGAGGTCCTGCTCGACCTGACCGTCGGGGAACGGCGGTTGGAGATCACCCGGCGGCCCCAGCAGAACCGGCCGAAGAAGCGCGGCACCGGCTTCACCTCCGAGAAGGCGCAGACCTGGCTGCGCGAGTACGACGCGCGGGACGCCGTCTGGCAGGCGCTCAGCCGCTCCCACCAGGAGGTGGGGGAGGAGATCGGGCAGCTCGTCGGTATGAGCCGCGAGCAGTTCTGCCAGGTCGTCCTGCTGCCGCAGGGCGACTTCGCCAAGTTCCTGCGGTCCGACGCCGAGGCGCGCGGCAAGCTGCTCGGGCGGCTCTTCGACACCGGCCGCTTCGCCGCCGTCGAAGAGCGTCTTGCCGAGCTGCGCCGCGCCGCCGAACAGCAGGTCAGGGCCGGTGACGAGCGACTGATCGCGCTCGCCCAGCGGATGGCGCAGGCCGCCGGGGACGGCGCGGACGCGCGCGACTGGCCGCTGCCCGACCACCGCCCCGGGGAGCCCGGGCTCGCCGAGGCCGTCCTGGAGTGGGCCGCTGTCGCGCGCGCCGGGGCCCGCGAGCGCCTCGCCGTCGCGGAGTGCGCCGCCACCGCCGCCGAGAGCCGGCAGGCCGCCGCCCGTATCGCGCTCGACGACGAGCGCCGCCTCGCCGAGCTGCAGGGCCGGTACGCGGACGCCCGCCGCCGCGCCGACGAGCTTGCCGCCGCCGGGCCCCGCCGCGCCGCCGTACGGGACCGGCTCGACCGGGCCCGCAAGGCCGACCTCGTCGCCCCCGCCCTCGCGCTGCGCGCGGAGACCGAGCGCGAGCACCACACGGCGGCCACGGCCCGCGAGCGCTCCCGTGCGCTGCTGCCCCCCGATCTGGCCGAGGCCGGGGCGGACCAACTCGGCGCGCTGGAGCGGCAGATGCGCCAGGAGCTGGGCGCGCTCGACGCCGCCCGCAGGGCCGAGGCCCGCAGCGCCGAGATCACCGCCGAGCGCGCCGAGCTCGACCGCCAGGCCAGGGCCGACGAGCAGCTGCTCCTCGACGCGGCCGGCTGGCTCGCCTCCTGGGAGGGCGACCGCCGGCGCCACCAGGAGCGCATCGACGCCGCCCACCAGGCCGCCACCCGCACCGAACAGCTGGCGGGACGGCTCGAACCGGCCCGGCGCCGACTGGCGGCGGCCCGCGAGCGCGACGCCCTCCACGCGCGCGTGGCCGAGGCCGAGGAGCGGCAGAGCACCGCCCGGGAGCGGGCCAACGCCGCCCATGAGCACTGGCTCGCCCTGCGCGAGGAGCGGTTGCGCGGCATCGCGGCCGAGCTCGCCGCGGGGCTGCGGGACGGCGAGGCGTGCGCCGTCTGCGGCTCGTCCGAGCACCCCGCACCGGCGCGCGCCACGACCGGCCAGGTGGACCGTGCGACGGAGGAGGCCGCCCACGAGGCGTACCGGCAGGCCGAAGCGGCCCGCGCCGAAGCCGAGCGCGCCCTCGCCTCCGTACGCGAGCGGTTCGCGGCGGCGAGCGCGGAGGCGGGCACGGAGACCCTCGCCGTGCTCGACGGCCAAGTGCGCGAGTGGGGGGCCGAGTACGGCGAGAGCCGTGCGCTCGCCGCCGGGCTGCACGCCGCCCGGGAGGCCTTCGAGAGCGCGGAGCGCGAGCACGCGCGACGCCTGGCGCAGCAGCGCGAGGCGGACAAGCGCGTGTCGGCCCGTACCGCACGGCGCGAGGAGATCGACCGGGAACAGGCCTCCCTGGAGCGGGAGTTGGCGGTGGCCCGGGGCGAGGCGCGCAGCGTCGCCGAGCAGGCGGCCCTGCTTGAGCACCGGGCCGGTCTGCTCGCTGGGGCCGCCGAGGCCGTCCGTGAGGTCGAGGCGACCGCCCAGCGGCTCAAGGACGCGGACGGGCGGCTCTCCGAGGCGGCCTTCCGGGCCGGTTTCGACACCCCTCGGGCGGCGGCGGAGGCCTTCCTCGACGACCGGCAGCAGCGCGAGCTCCAGCACCGGCTCGACGAGTGGCAGCGCGAGGAGGCGGCCGTCGCCGACCGGCTTGCCGAGCCCGCCACGGTCGCGGCGTCCGCGCGCCCGGCCGCGCGGACCGAGGAGGCCGAGGCCGCCCACGCGCGCGTGGAACGCGCGCTGCGGGAGGCCGCCTCGGTGCTCGCCGCCGCGCGCGCCCGCTGCGCCGAGCTCGGCAGGCTGGGGCGCGAGGCCGCCGCGGAGACGCGCGGGATCGGACCGCTGCGCGAGGAGTACGACCGGGTGGCCCGTCTGGCCGGGCTCACCGCGGGCACCTCCGCCGACAACGAGCGCAAGATGCGGCTGGAGTCGTACGTGCTGGCCGCGCGCCTTGAGCAGGTGGCGGCCGCCGCGACGGCCCGGCTGAGCCGGATGTCCGGCGGGCGGTACACACTGGTGCACTCCGACGCCCGGGGCGGACGCGGCCGTTCCGGTCTGGGGCTGCACGTGGTCGACGCCTGGACGGGCCGGGAGCGGGACACCGCCACGCTCTCGGGCGGCGAGACGTTCTTCGCGTCGCTCGCACTGGCGCTGGGCCTGGCCGATGTGGTCACCGACGAGGCCGGGGGCGTACGGCTCGACACGCTCTTCATCGACGAGGGCTTCGGCAGCCTCGACGACCAGGCCCTGGACGAGGTCCTGGACGTACTGGACTCGCTGCGCGAGCGCGACCGCAGCGTCGGCATCGTCAGCCACGTCGGGGATCTGCGCCGCCGCATCCCCACCCAGCTGGAGATCGTCAAGGAGCGGGGCGGGTCGGAGGTGCGCCACCGCTCGGCGGGGACCGGGGACTGAGCACCCCGGCCGTGTGCCGGGGTCGGCGCTCAGCGGCCGATTGCGCGCCGGGGCAGTGGCGAGGAGTAGACGACGCTGGTCGTCACCGACCCCAGTGCGCCGATCTTCCCGGAGATCTCCTCAAGGTGGCTCATCGACCGCGCGCCGACCTTGATCACAAAGCAGTCGTCGCCCGTGACGTGGTGTGCCTCCATGATCTCCGGAGTCGCCTCAAGGAGATCGTGGAACGGCTTGTAGTTGCCGTTCGGGTACCGCAGCCGTACGAAGGCGAGGATGCCCCGGCCGAGCCGCTCCTGGTCGACGACAGCCGTATAGCCCGAGATCACCCCCGCCTCTTCGAGCCGCCGCACCCGTTCCGTGACGGCGCTCGGGGACATGGCGACGGCGCGGGCCAGCTCCGCGAAGCTGGCCCGGCCGTCCTGCTGGAGGGCGTCCAGGATGCGCCAGTCGGTGGCGTCCGGGGAATACTCGGTCATGGCTGCCAGACAACAGTGAAATCCCCGGCGAATCAAGAGATGTTCCGGGGATCGTATCTTCCGGCCAATGATCAAGAGCCGTAGATTTCTGGCCATGACAACAACGCAGCTCGCCACCGCCGCCAACCCCGTCCTGCGCGTCGCCCCGGCCGCGCCCGACGCCGCCGCCGCGTACTTCCGCGCCAGTCTGGTCTTCCACGCGGATGTCTCCGACGTGGCGTCCGTGCTGGCCCAGGGCGGCGAGCCCGGCTTCGTCGTGCTGGACTCGCGCTCCACCGAGGCCTGGGACCAGGGCCACGTGCCCGGCGCCGTGCACCTGCCGACCGCGCTCATCGCGGAGCAGGCCGAGCAGCTGCTCGACAGGTCCGTGCCGGTCGTGACCTACTGCTGGGGCCCCGGCTGCAACGGTGCCACCCGCGCCGCCCTCGCCCTGGCCGAACTCGGCTACCAGGTCAAGGAGATGCTCGGCGGCTTCGAGTACTGGGTGCGCGAGGGCTTCGAGTTCGAGACCTGGGAGGGCCGCGAGAAGCGCGAGGCCGACGCGCTGACCGCGCCCCTCGGCGCGGAGAACTGCGGCTGCTGAAGGTCGGTCGGCGGGCCGTGAGCGGTGGGCCGTGGGTGGTGGGCCGGGGCGCACCACCCACGCCGCGTCAGAGCT
This sequence comes from Streptomyces sp. NBC_00224, assembly GCF_041435195.1. Taxonomy (NCBI): domain Bacteria; kingdom Bacillati; phylum Actinomycetota; class Actinomycetes; order Kitasatosporales; family Streptomycetaceae; genus Streptomyces; species Streptomyces sp. NBC_00224. The sequence continues at coordinate 1,982,146 of NZ_CP108106.1, read as the reverse complement.
TGGACAGCTCGTCCACCAGGTCGTCGAGGCCCAGCGGTCCCTGCGAGAGCGCCGCCATGTGCCAGGCCCGGGCGTCGAACGCGTCGCCGTGGTGCTTCTTCGCGTTCTCCCGGCCCATCAGCCAGGCCCGCTCGCCCAGCTTGTAGCCGATCGCCTGGGCGGGCACGGACAGATACCGGGTGAGCTCGCTCTCCACGAAGTCCGCCGGACGCCCGCTGTGGCTGCCGAAGAACTCCTGCGCCAGCTCCGGCGTCCACCGCTCGCCGGGATGGAACGGCGAGTGGTCCGGAATCTCCAGCTCCAGGTGCATGCCGATGTCGACGATGACCCGGCACGCCCGCATCATCTGGGCGTCCAGGTACCCCAGTCGCCGCTCCGGGTCGGGCAGGAAGCCCAGCTCGTCCATGAGGCGCTCGGCGTAGAGCGCCCAGCCCTCGGCGTTGGCGCTCACCGTGCCGATGGTCGCCTGGTAGCGCGAGAGCCGGTCCGCCACGTGCCGCCACTGCGCGATCTGCAGATGGTGACCCGGAACGCCCTCGTGGTACCAGGTCGAGACCAGGTCGTACACCGGGAAGCGGGTCTCGCCCATGGTCGGCAGCCAGGTGCGGCCGGGGCGCGAGAAGTCCTCCGAGGGGCCCGTGTAGTAGGGCGCGGCGGCGCTGCCGGGCGGTGCGATGTGCGACTCCACCTTCCGTACCCGCTCGGCGAGTTCGAAGTGTGTGCCGTCCAGGGCCTCGATCGCCTCGTCCATCAGGGCCTGGAGCCACTCGCGGACCTCGTCCACGCCCTCGATGTGGACGCCGTGCTCGTCGAGGTGGGCCAGCGCCTCCCAAGGGCCCGCGCCCGGCAGGATCTTGTCGGCCTCGGTCTTCATCTCACCGAGGATGCGGTGGTACTCGGACCAGCCGTACGCGTATGCCTCGTCGAGGTCCAGGGTCGTCCCGTTGAAGTAGCGCACCCAGCGGGCGTACCGCTCGCGGCCCACGGTGTCCGGCGCCCCGGCGACCGCGGGCGCGTACACCTCGCGCAGCCAGTCGCGCAGAGCGACCAGAGCCTCGCCCGCCACGCGCGCGGCCGCGTCCAGTTCGGGGCGCAGGGACGAGGGGCCCGGCGCGACGAACTCCTCGAACCAGTTGCGGTCCGTGCCGATCCACTCGGTGAGCTGGCCGGTGAAGGTGGCCGTGGCGCGCGGGCCGGCGAACAGCTTGCGGTCGAGCCCCAGTCGCAGCGCGGCGCGGTAGCCCTCAAGGGCGGCGGGGACGACGGTGAGCCGGGCCGCGACATCCGCCCAGTCCGCCTCGTCGGCGACCGGCATCATGGTGAACACCTGGCGCACCGAGTGGACGGGCGAGCGCAGATTGCTGATGCAGCGCAGGCCCTCCTGGGCGTCGTGGACGGCGAGTTCGGACGTCAGGCGCTCCCGCAGCAGTCTGGCGCAGCGCCGCTCGGAGTCGCTGTCCGCACCCGGCAGCCGCTCCGCTTCGTCGAGCCGCGCCAGCGTCGCGCGGGCCAGGTCGGCCACGGCCGTCTGCCCGGCGGGCGTGAAGTCCGGAAGCAGCCGGGCGCTCTTGCGCACGCCCAGATAGGTGCCGGTGATGGGGTCGAGTTCGATGAGTGCGTCGACATGGGCGTCGGCGACCTGGCGGGGCAGCACGCTGCTGGAAGTGTCTGGCATGGACCACATACTCGTACGAGCGGAGGCTCCGCGTCACCAACAGGCGACCTTCAGCCACTTGAGGCGGAAGGGGAGAGAGGGGCCGAAGTGGAAGTTGACACCGGTGTCGACGAAGGTGGCAGCAGAGGGCCGCACTCCCACTGCTGGAAGATCAACCGCGTCTCCACCCGGGCGACTTCGCGCCGCGAGGTGAACTCGTCGATGACCAGCCGCTGAAGGTCGGAGGTGCCGGTCACGGCCACGTGGACCAGGTAGTCGTCCGGGCCGGCGAGGTGGAACAGGGCGCGGGACTCCGGCAGCGCCCGGATGCGCTCGACGAACGGGCCGATCAGTTCACGCCGATGTGGTCGCACCTGTACGGAGAGGAGTGCCTCCAGGCCACGGCCCATTTTGGCCGGGTCGAGACGGAGCTGGTGGCCCAGGATGACTCCGGAGCGGCGCAGCCTGGTCACCCGGTCGAGGCAGGTGGAGGGCGCCACGCCCACCTGCGCCGCCAGATCGCGGTAGGTGGTCCGGGCGTCGTTCTGCAGGAGGCGCAGAATGTCCAGATCCACCGGGTCCAGTGCGACAGAATCGGCCATTGGCCGAACGTAGCACGGACCTCACCGCTCGTTTCCGGTCACGTCTCCACAGTTCCGCCATGGACTCCGACACGCAGGACCGCGACCAGGCCGCACCCCGTGCCCTGGCCACCGAAGCCGTCCACGCCGGCCGCGACGACCTCGCGGGACTCGGCCTGCACGCCCCGCCGATCGACCTCTCGACGACCTACCCCTCGTACGACAGCGCGGCCGAGGCCGCCCGGATCGACGCCTTCGCGGCCACCGGACTGCTGCCCGAAGGGCCCCCGGTGTACGCCCGCCTCGACAACCCCACCGTGGGCCGTTTCGAGACAGCGCTCGCACGGCTGGAAGGGGCCGAGGGCGCCGTCGCGTTCGCCAGCGGCATGGCCGCCCTCTCCGCCGTGCTGCTCGCCCGGGCCTCGGCGGGCCTGCGGCACGTGGTCGCGGTCCGGCCGCTGTACGGCTGCAGCGACCACCTCCTGGACGCCGGACTCCTCGGTACGGAGGTGACCTGGGTCGACCCGGCGGGCATCGCCGACGCCCTGCGGCCCGACACCGGCCTGGTGATCGTGGAGACCCCGGCCAACCCGACGCTCGCCGAGGTCGACATCCGGGCCGTCGCCCACGCCTGCGGCTCGGTGCCGCTGCTCGTCGACAACACCTTCGCCACGCCCGTGCTCCAGCGGCCGCTCGAACAGGGCGCGCGGATCGTGCTGCACAGTGCCACCAAGTACCTGGGCGGTCACGGCGACGTCATGGGCGGGATCGTCGCCTGCGACGACGCGTTCGCCCGGCAGCTGCGCCAGGTGCGGTTCGCCACCGGCGGTGTCCTGCACCCGCTCGCGGGCTATCTGCTGCTGCGGGGCCTGGCGACGCTTCCGGTGCGGATGCGCGCGGCCGCCGGGAGCGCCGCGGAGCTGGCCCGCAGACTGGCCGCCGACCCGCGGGTGTCCCGCGTCCACTATCCGAAGGTGGGCGGGGCGATGGTCTCCTTCGAGGTGAACGGCGATCCGCACCGCGTCATCGCGGGCGTCCGGCTCATCACCCCGGCCGTGAGCCTCGGCAGCGTCGACACTCTCATCCAGCACCCGGCCTCCATCAGCCACCGCATCGTGGCCGAGGGAGACCGGCGCTCCGCCGGGGTGAGCGAGCGCCTGCTGCGGCTCTCGGTCGGTCTGGAGGACGTGGAGGACCTGTGGAGCGATCTGAACCGGGCGCTCAGCGCTCCGCCTGCGACGCCTGCTCGAACGATGCCCGCTCGAACTCCGAGCGCTCGAACGCCGGGCGCTCCGACGACGGACGCGCCGGTACGCGAGCCTTCGGCAGCCGGGCGGTGACCACCAGGGTGCCCTCCTCGATCTGGTAGTCGAGCGGCAGGCCGAGGCCGCGCATCGCCGCCACCATCCCGGTGTTGGAGGACTGCGTCACCGCGTACACGCTCTCGCAGCCCGCCTCGACCGCCAGCGCCACCAGGCGCTCCAGGAGCTCGGAGCCGATGCCCCGGCGCTGCCAGTCGTCCTCGACGAGCAGCGCCACCTCGGTCTCGTCGCCGTCCCACAGCAGATGGCCGAGGGCGACGAGCCGCCCGGAGGCGGTCTGGGCGGTGAGGGTGCGGCCGTAGCGGGGGCTGAGCAGGTGGTTGAGGTAGCGGTCGGCGTCGCCGATGGGGCCGTGGTAGCGCAGGCTCAGCGTGCGGTCGGAGCAGCGTTCGTGCATGGCCTTGGCGGCCTCGACGTCGTCCTGACCGGCCCGGCGGACGGTGATCTCGTTGCCCTCGGGCAGGGTGAGGACGTCCTGGCTGCGCGGGATGCGCGGGCCGAGCCGTGCGTCCAGTTCGACCAGCGCGCGCGCCCGCGCGAACTCGGTCGGGGTGAAGGGGAGGTAGGGCCGCTCAATGGTGATGGCCCCGCCGTTCGGATCGCGCAGCCGCATGGTGGTCGATTCGAGTACGCCCTCGACCGGCGCCGTCTCACCGGTCGGGCGGCCGGACAGGGACACGGCGGGCAGCGAGTGGATGGTGCACCTTCCCAGCAACTGCCGCAGTGCGAGCGGCAGTTCCGCGGCGTCGAGTGCGGTCCGGGTGGCGAGTCCGAGCACCCGGGTGGGCGCGTCCACCAGGTCGTGCGCGTCCGCGCGCTCCAGCCAGATGTCGCCGCCGCCCGCCGCCACGATCTCCCGGGTGAGCCGGGCCCCGGCCAGCTCGGCGGGGGCTCGCAGCAGGAACTCGTCGACCGTGCCGTCGGCCAGCGGGTGCGTCTGGAGGGTGAGGATGTCGACCCGGCTGTGGGCGAGCGCGGTGCACAGGGCGGCCAGACTGCCCGGCTCGTCGCGCACGGTGGCCCGCATCCGCCACAGCGAGGTCTCGCGGGGCGCCGTCTCCGCTTCGGCGGAACCGTCGGTGGACGCGGCGCCGACTGTCGCGGGCGCCGCGCCCGTATCCGCGGGTGTGTCCGCCGGGGGTGCGTGGCTGTGGCGCCTGGCCCACCACGTGTGGAACGCCGCCGTGGCCACCAGGGCCACCGCCGAGGCGATCAGCAGGAACGGTCCGTCCGGCCCGTGGGCGACCATGTTCGCCAGCCCGTCGGCCACCGCCACGGCCATGAACAGCGCGGCCAGCTCGATCATGTCCCGCCGCCAGTGGTGGCGGCGGGCGCTCTTGCGGGCATTCAACTCGGGCATCTCAGTCATGCCATCACTGTGGCCGAGCGGTGTTGCGTGATCACGAACGCTTTGTGACTGATGGGTTAAGTGTGATTCTGATGGTTTTCTGACCGTTTCCTACGGCTTGTGGCGCGGAATGACCGGCTCGGTGCCGCAGTCCGTACGCCGTCTCCGGTGCACGTCATCACTGCCCTACACCGTCACCGACGCCTGCCCCGCAGCCGACCGTACGTCGCTACTGGCCCACCAGCCCCGGCCTGAGCACCTTGGTGAAGAGTACCGAACCGCCCTGGGCGCGCAGTCGCACCGTCAGTTCGCCGCTGCCGCCGTCGATCTCGATCTCGCCGAAGTTCGGCGGGGTCTCCATCGGGGAGGCGTTGGCCTTCGCCGGCGCGTGGACGAAGACCCGGTCGGGGCCGAACGTCGCGTCGAGCGCGTTCGCCGGGAACCCGCCCGCGGCGAGCGGCCCCGACACGAACTCCCAGAACGGGGCGAAGTCCTTGAACGCGGCCCGCGACGGCTCGTAGTGCTGGGCCGCCGTGTAGTGCACATCGGCCGTCAGCCACAGCGTGCCGGTGATCCGGCGGTGCTTGATGAACCGCAGCAGCTCGGCGATCTGGAGCTCGCGCCCGAGCGGCGCGCCCGGGTCGCCCTGCGCCACGGCCTCGAAGTCGGCCGGGCCGTCGGCGACGACCAGCCCGAGCGGCATGTCGGCGGCGATCACCTTCCACACCGCCCGGGAGCGCGCGAGCTCCCGCTTCAGCCACTCCAGCTGCTCCGCGCCGAGGATGCCCACGGTGTCGTCGGCCTGCCGCCCGGGGGAGTTGGCGTTGCGGTACGTACGCATGTCGAGCACGAACACGTCGAGCAGCGGCCCGTGGCGCACCACCCGGTGCACGCGCCCCTCCCGGCTGCCCGGCCGCAGCGTGGAGACGGGGAAGTACTCGCTGAAGGCCCGCAGCGAACGGGCGGCCAGCACGTCGACGTTCTTCTCGGTGTAGCGGGCGTCGTCCAGGATCTGCCCCGGGTACCAGTTGTTGCGCACCTCGTGGTCGTCCCACTGGACGATGGAGGGCACCTGCGCGTTGAACCGCCGTACGTTGTCGTCGAGCAGGTTGTAGCGGAAGTTGCCCCGGTACTCAGCCAGTGTCTCGGCGACCTTGGACTTCTCCTCCGTCGTGATGTTCCGCCAGACCCGGCCGTCGGGCAGCGTCACGCTGGGCAGGATCACCCCGTCCGCGTAGATGTTGTCTCCGCTGGACAGGAAGAAGTCCGGGTTGAGCTGCCGCATCTCGTCGTAGACGCGGAAGCCGCCGATGTCCGGGTTGATGCCCCAGCCCTGTCCGGCGATGTCGCCGGACCACAGGAAGCGCACATCCTGGTGGCGCGAGGCGGGCGCCGTGCGGAACGTGCCGTACACCGGCTTGCCGGTACGGCGCGGGTCGTCGGGGTCGGCGAGGGTGACCCGGTAATGGATCTGCTCACCGGCCGGCAGGCCGCGCAGCTGCGTCGTACCGGTGAAGTCGGTGCCCGGTCCGAGCAGGGGGCCCTGCCATCTGCGCGGGCGGCGGAACGATTCGGTGGCGGAGGTCTCCACGACCATCCGGGCCGGCCGGTCGGCCCGGGCCCAGACGAGCCCCGACGACGCGGTGATGTCACCGGCCTGCACACCCCAGTCGGCGCTCGGCCGCCCGGAGAGCGCCAGCGCGGGCGCGGCCGTGGCGAGCCCGACGGGCAGGGCGAGGCCCGCCGACGCGGCGAGTGAACCCTTCAGTACGGTACGGCGGTTGGGCGAGGGGATCCGAGGGCGGTACGGCATCGAGGCGCCTCCAGGAGCGGCGTGGTGAGGTAGGGCGGTGTGGTCCGGTGCGTGCGGATCCGTGCCATGCCTACTGCCCGGCTGCGGCGCGGGCGCGAACCCCAGGTGAACAACCGGATGTTGGCCCTGGGGCGCTCGGCCGGGGACGGCCGGACCAGGACGAGCGGCGTAGGACCAGGGAACGATCGACCGGGTGATCTTCGTTGGGTACCTTGCGGTACGGGCCTCCGTCGCGGCGGCCCCGGACAACAGCCATGGCGAAAGCACAGGGGGCTCCCATGCCGGTCGGAGGCCGTTCACACATCCGCATCGCCCGTCCGTCGCGCGATCTGGCCGCGGCGGAGCGCTTCTGGGTCGAGGGCCTGGGCCTCGACGTGGTGTGGCGGCACGACGCGGAGAGCACAGCCCCCGGCGAGCACGCGCTGCTGATGGTCGGCTGGCCCGACGCCGACTGGCATCTGGAGCTGATCCACGAGTCGGCCGCTCCGGTCGAGCCCCGGCCGACCGAGGAGGACCTGCTGGTCATCTACGCGGACGAAGAAGTTCCGCAGGACCTGGTGGACCGCCTGGAGGCATACGGCGGCAAGCGGGTGCAGTCGCCCAACCCGTACTGGAACGAGTGGGGCGTGACGATCGAGGACCCCGACGGGTACCGCTTGGTGCTCTCCATACGGGGCTGGGCCAACGCCTGATGTCAGCCCGGCCCGACTCCTGAAGCGGTTCGGCCCGGCGCCTGTGAAATAGCGGGTACGGCACCGGCGAGGAGCCGCACCCCGCGCGCGATGTCGGACGGCGTCAGATGGGCGTACCCGAGCACCAGCGCGACGCCGTCGCCCACTTCGGTGCCCGCTCCCGCCTCGGTCCCGCGTGAGCTTTCGGTCCCGCGCGAGCTGTAGTACGAGAGCGGGCGCACGGCCACGCGCGCGTGGGCGGCGCGTGCGAGGAGGCGGCGCTCCGGGCCGTACCGCGCGGGCAGCCGGGCGATGATGTGCAGTCCGGCCGCGATGCCGCTCACCTCGGTGCCGGGGAAGTGCTCGCGGAGCGCGCCGACCAGCGCGTCCCGCCGCTCCCGGTAGGCGCGTTGGCACCGGCGCAGCTGACGGTCGTACGCGCCGCTGGTGAGGAAGTCCGCGAGCAGCGCCTGGTCGAAGGCGGGGTTGCCGAGGTCCATGGTGCGCTTGCGGGCGACGATCGCGCCCGTCAGCCGCTCCGGCGCGAGCAGCCACCCGAGCCGCAGCCCGGGGGCGAGCGACTTGCTCACCGACCCGGTGTACGCCACGTGTTCCGGGTCCAGTCCCTGGAGAGCCCCGACCGGAGCCCGGTCGTAGCGGAAGTCACCGTCGTAGTCGTCCTCGACGACGAGCCCGTCCACCGCCCGCGCCCAGTCCAGGAGTTCGGCCCGCCGACGCGCGGAGTAGGCGATTCCGGAGGGGAACTGATGAGCCGGAGTCGTCACCGCGACCCGTACCCCGCTCGCGTACAGCGGGCCCGTCGCCAGGCCCTCCTCGTCGAGCGGCAGCAGCCGGGTCCGTACGCCGGTGGCCGCGAACAGCGCGGTGTGTTCGGGGCTGCCGGGGTCCTCGACGCCCACGGTCCGCTCGCCCCGCTCCCCGAGCACGAAGCCGAGGAGCGTCGTCGCCTGGGCCACCCCGGAGCACACCACGATCCGCTCGGGGTCGGCGACCACCCCGCGCCGCCGGGCGAGCAGCGCGGCCAGCGCGGTCCGCAGCTCGGGCAGCCCGCGTGGGTCGGGATAGCCCAGCGCCCGGTGCGGCAGCCGCTCCAGGACGGCCTTGTGCGCGGCGGCCCAGGCGGCGCGCGGGAACAGCGACAGGTCCGGGGTCCCGGGCAGGAAGTCGACGAGGGCGCCCGGATCGCGCGGAGCCAGATCACGCGCGCGTGGCGCGTCGGCGGCGCGCGCCGCCCCGCCCACCCAGGTGCCCGAGCCCCGGTCGCTGCGCAGATAGCCCTCGGCGGTGAGCTGCTCGTACGCCTCGGTGACAAGGCCGCGCGAAACCCCGAGGTCGGCGGCGAGCTCACGGCTCGACGGCAGCCGCGTCCCGGCCGCGAGCCGCCCCGACCGCACGGCCTCCCGGAACGCCGACTGGAGCATTCTGCCCCGCTGCCGGGCAGGCGCCGCGGCGGCCGGAAGCAGCAGTTCCCAGGCCGCGTTCCACGACGGCGGCGCGTCGCGGCCCTCCGGTACGGAGGGCGAAGTGGTCCCCGATGGCGTCATGGAAGTGGACCTTAAACAAGGCCACCGTGCTGCCTAGCGTCGGGCCCATGAACGTGTCACAGCTGCGGGGCGCGGCGCTCGCCGCCGTCGCCTGCTTCCTCGTCGGCGGATCCTTCACCGCCAACAGCGTCCTCGGCGACTATCCGCACGCGGGCGGCCAGGCCCTCCGTTACGGCCTCGCCTGCCTGTTGCTGCTCCCGCTGCTCGGCCGGGGCGGCACCGCGCCGCTGCGCGGCCTCGGCGGGGCGCAGTGGGGCAGGCTCGCGCTGGTCTCCGCCGTCGGCATGGTGGGCTTCAACCTGGCGGTGCTGGCCGCCGAACGCACAGCCGAGCCCGCCGTCCCCGGTGTCTTCGTCGGGTGTGCGCCAGTCGTGGTGGCGGTCCTCGTGCCGCTGCTCGACGGACGGCGGCCCACCCGGCCGGTGCTCTACGGAGCGCTCCTGGTGGCGGCCGGAGCCTTCACCGTGCAGGGATGGGGCCGTACCGACGCCGTGGGCATCGCCTGGTCGGTGGGCGCGCTGGTGGGCGAGGTGGGGTTCGCGGTGCTCGCGGTTCCGGTGCTGCGACCGCTCGGCCCCAAGCTGCTCTCGGCGGCCGTGTGCGGCGTCGCGGCCGTCGAGTCCGCCGCGCTCGCCCTCGTACTGGACGGCTGGGCGGCGCTGCGGCTGCCCGACGCCACCGAGACGGCGGCCCTGGTCTGGCAGGCCTCCGTCGTCACCGTGGTCGGATTCGTCTGCTGGTACGTGGGCGTGCAGCGGATCGGTGCCGAACGGGCGACGCTCTTCTCCGGCCTCATCCCGGTGTCGGCCGCGCTCACGGCCCCGCTGGTCGGCGCCGGAGCGTATGGCACGGCGCAGGCGGCGGGCAGTGCGCTGGTCGGTGCCGGGGTCGCGCTGGGCGCCGGGGTGCTGGGCCGGCGCCCGAAGCGCATCGGTTCAGCGGCTGGTGTCGAGGATGACGCGCGCGACCAGGGCGGGGTCGTCGTTCATCGGGACGTGGCCGCAGCCGGGCAGCCGCACCAGCCGGGCGCCGGGGAGGGTGTGCTTGGCGCGGATCCCCTGACGGCGCAGCAGCAGCCGGTCCTTGGCGCCCCAGGCGACGGTGACCGGAACTCCGGTCACGTCGTCGGTGAACCGGACCGCGATGCCGGCGGCCAGGGTCTCGTCGAAGCCGGTGGCGTCGCGCAGCGCGAGCGTCTCGGCGACGACGGCCTCGGGTGAACGGCGCCCGGGGCGCGCGTAGATGGTGCTCGTGAGCGCCGCACGCCCGGCCGAGCTCCGGGACATCCGCTCGATGACCGGCAGCGGCAGCAGCCTCGCCCCCCGCCGCATCGCGGTCAGTGTCGCGAAGGCGTAGCGGCGCTCCGCCGGGGTCCAGAACCCGGCGGGGGAGAGGGCCGTCACCGACCGTACGAGCTTCTCGCGCCCCAGCTCCAGGGCCAGCAGCCCGCCGAGGGAGTTGCCTGCCACATGCGGCCGTTCGATGCCCAGCTCCTCGCAGAGCGCGCCCAGCGTCGGCACGACCGTCCGCAGGTCGTACGAGGTGCCCTCGGGCAGCGCCGGGGACTCGCCGAAGCCGGGCAGGTCCACGGCGATGACGTCGCGCTCGGCGGCCAGGAGGTCGAACACCGGGTCCCATGCCTGGCGGTGGTGGCCGATGCCGTGCAGCAGGAGCAGCGGATCGCCGGAACCGGCCCGCCGGTAGGAGACGGTGACGGTGCGGCTGCCCCGGGGGGAGCCGATCGTGAAGGAGACCTCTTCGGCCATGCTGCTGCTCCCGGTCGTGGACGGACGGCGCCGCGCGGGCGACGGTAGACACCCTGTCAGCAACAATTACCCTTCGGTAGCTTGGAGTTCAAGAGGCGGGTCCCGGACACCGCGCGAGGGGCGAAGAATCGAACAGCACGGGTTCTCCTTCTGGACAGCCGGTTGCCGGTCGGCTGGGATGGGGCGGTGACTGCCGCCGCCGACGTCGAGATCTTCGAAGTCCACAGGTCCGTCCTCACGGGCGTGGCCTACCGCATGCTGGGCCGCGTGGCCGACGCCGAGGACGTGGTGCAGGAGGCATGGCTGCGCTGGTCGGCGCAGGACCGCAATGGCGTGCGCGACCCGCGGGCGTTCCTCGTACGGATCACCACCCGGCTCGCCATCGACCGGCTCAGACAGATCCAGGCGCGCTGTGAGGCGTACATCGGACCCTGGCTGCCTGAGCTGATCACGACTGATTTCGGGCCCGCCGTACCGGATACGGTCGAACAGGCCATGCTGGCCGATTCCGTCTCGCTCGCCGTTCTGGTCGTCCTCGAATCGCTCTCGCCGCTGGAGCGGGCGGTGTTCGTCCTGCGTGAGGCGTTCGGCTTTCCGTTCGCGGAGATCGCGGCCGCCCTGGACCGCTCGGAGCCCGCCGTGCGCCAACTCGCGGGGCGCGCCCGGCGCCACGTCGACGAGCGCAAGCCGCGCTATGACGTCGACCCCGCCCACCGCCGCGACCTCACCGAGCGGTTCATGGCCGCCGCGGGCGGCGGTGACCTGGACTCCATGCTCTCCCTGCTCGCCCCCGACGTCCGTTTCATCGGGGACAGCGGCGGCAAGTCCAAGGCCCCGACGCGGATCATCGAGTCCGCCGACAAGGTCGGACGCTTCCTGTACGCGGTGTCGCAGGAGGGCGGGCCCGAGGGCGACTTCCGCATCACGGAGATCAACGGCGGCCCCGCGGTGCTGGTCCTCTACGACGGCAAGCCGGACAGCGTCCTGCAGCTCGACGTCCTCGACGGCCGCATCCACTGCGTCTACGTCGTACGGAACCCGGACAAAATGACCGCACTCGTCCGCGAGGAGTGCGTGGACCAGTCGCCCTGTTAGCCCCACGCGCCCCAATAGTCACCACTTCGTGCCCGGATCCGGGCACGGAGTACTTTGCTGCGCCCTGCTCACGGGACCGCGAACGTCGTGTGAACGCTCTGGGCCAGGGGTCGGATTCGTTCCGTAACGGAACGAGGATTGGTCTTGACCAAGGGGGTGTGCCGCCCTATGGTCGCAGAGTTAGTGCAGGAACCTTTAATAAACAAGGGCGCAGAAAAGCCGCCGGGGCACGGCGATTGCGGAGGACAGGGTGGGGACCACGCAGCTGGAAACGGTGCCGGAGCCGAAGTACTGGCACCTCAAGACCGTGCTGAGCGAGGCGCTCGACTCGGACTTCGCGGTGGGAGAGATCCTGCCCAACGAGCGTGAACTGGCCGCCCGTTTCGGCGTCGCGCGCGCCACGCTCCGCCAGGCTCTGGAGCAGCTCGAACTCGAAGGCAGGTTGCAGCGCCGCCGCGGCGTCGGCACGACCGTCGCCCCGCCGCGCGTGGGCGTCTCCGTCGGCGCCGAACAGCACGACTGGCCCGGCACCGCCGGTGACGCCTGGCAGTCCGCCGACTGCGCCGTCGCCACCCCGCCGCTCGCGGTCGTCCGGCTCTTCGACACCGAGCCGCTCGAAGAGGTGCACACCGTCCGCCGGATCCGCACCACGCACGGCCAGCCCGTCGCCGCCGAGCTGCTCTATGTACCGGCGTCTTCCGTGCCGGACCTCACCGCGATCGACGCGCCGTCCGGACCGGCACGCGCGCGCAGCGTGCTGCGCGAGCTCCAGCGCCTCGACCTGGAGGGCCAGGACCGCGCGGTCGAACTCGGCTCGGCCCGCGCCGACGACGCGAAGGAGCTCGACCGGCTGCCGGGCGCGCCCGTTCTCGTCGTGACCACGCGCTACTTCTCCCTCGGCCGGACCGTCGCCGTCTCGGTGGCGACCTACCGCGCCGACACCTGCCGCCTCACGTTCGGCGACTCGGGCGACCTCCAGATCAGCCACGACGGCCACCGCCAGGCCTCCTGACCCCTGCGCGCCCCGCTTTTCGATACGGCCCGCCGCTCTACGAGTGGCGGGCCGTTCGCGTTGGGGACGGGACGGGACGGGGCGGGGCGGGGCGGGACCGGGCGGGTGAGGGGCTGGGGCTCGGACTGGCGTCGGCGCCGGCCGACTTTCGCTTCCGAGGCCGGAGGCCGGGGGCGTGTCCGGCCCGGCGTCCCGGGCGCCTCTGCCTCATAGCCCGGAATGGCGGGACCCAGCCCTGTCGTGCTCCCGGGCCGTAGCAGCCCCGCACGCCCGGCCCGCTCAGCGGCGAGCCGTGACCGTTCCCTCGACCGCGAACAACTGCTCCTCGACATGGTCGAGTGCGAGGCGCAGCGCACCGGTCGCCACCGCCGCCTCCCCGAGCAGGGAGAGGGTCACGCGCGGTGGCCGCAGGCAGTACCGCGCCAGCTCCTGACGCAGGGGATCGAGCACACCGTCGATCCCCGCCGCCCAGCCGCCGACGACCACCAGCTCCGGGTCGAGCGCGAGCACCAGGGCCGCCACATCGTGGACCAGCCGCTGGATGAACCGCTCGACCGCCTCCTGCGCACCGCTGTCGCCCTGCTTGGCCAGCGCGAACACATCGGCGACCGCCTGCTCGTCCAGCGGGTGCAGTGGCTCCCCGGTCGTCGACAGCAGCTTCTCCGGCGTCACATCACGGCCCAGCAGATGCAGCGCCCCGATCTCGCCCGCCGCGCCGCCGAACCCCCGGTGCAGCCGCCCGCCTATCAGCGACCCGGCTCCCGGGCTCAGCCCGGCCATGACGAAGACGATGTCGTCGGAGTCGGTCGCCGCGCCCTTCCAGTGCTCGGCCACGGCCGCCGCGTTGGCGTCGTTCTCGACCAGCACCGGGCAGCGGAACGACCGCCGCAGCCGCTCGCCCAGGGCCAGCCCGGTCCATTCGGGCAGCGCCGTCCCGAGCCGAACGGTGCCGTCGGCCTCCACTATGCCGGGGCTGCCGACACCGACCGCACGGAGCGAACTGCGCGCCACCCCGGCCCGCCGCAGCAGATCGGCCACCGTCGCCCGGACCTTCTCCAGACGTTCATCGGCGGAGGCCGTCTCCGACACCTCGCGCGACCCGGCGCCCACGATCCGCCCGTCGAGCCCGGACAGCAGCGCCGCCACCCGGTGCGGGCCGATCTCGATGCCCAGCAGATGGCCCGCCTCGGCCCGGAACCTGAACCGGCGCGCGGGGCGCCCCTGACGGCGAGCCTCGCCCTCCTCGGGAGCCGACTCGACGACGAGTCCGCCCTCCATGAGCCCCTCGACCACACCCTCGACCGTCGGCCTCGACAGACCGGTGATCCGGGTCAGATCGGTCAGAGTGGGAGATTCCGCCCCACGCAGTGCATGGAGAACCACCGCGGAATTGATCCGCCGCAGCAGAGAGGGATCCCCGCCGGTCAGCCGCCCCAACGTGTGTCCTCCCAGCTCGTACGCGTGTCTGCCGGATCGTACTCGCTGGTCAGGTATACGGCGAGTGGCGGATGGTCACGGAGACGCATCAGCTCGGAGCCACGAATCCCGACTCGTACGCCGCGATCACCGCCTGGGTCCGGTCCCGGGCGCCCAACTTGGCCAGGACGGCGCTGACATGCGTCTTCACCGTCTCGGTGCCGACGATCAGCCGGGCGGCGATCTCCGCGTTGGAGAGCCCGCGCGCCATCAGCCGCAGAACGGCCGCCTCCCGCTCGGTGAGTGCCGCCTTGTCCAGCGCCGCCCGTGCGTCCCGGTTGCCGTACTCGGCCGCGAGCGAACGGACCGCCGCCGGGAACAGCAGCGATTCGCCCTCCGCGACGAGCCGCACCGCGTGCACGATCTCGGCGGGCCGGGCCCGCTTCAGCAGAAACCCATCGGCACCGGCCCGTAGAGCCTCGTACACGTACTCGTCGTTCTCGAACGTTGTGACCACCAAGATCTTCGGCGGATCCTGCACCGTGCGCAGCACCGCCCGAGTGGCCTCTATCCCGTCGAGCAACGGCATCCGGACATCCATCGCCACCACATCGGGGCGCAGCCGGCGCACCAGCGGGATGACGGCGGCGCCATCGGCGGCCTCACCCACCACCTCGATGTCGGGCTGGGCCTCCAGTACGGCACGCAGACCCGCACGGACCAGGGGTTCGTCGTCGACGAGAAGAACGGTAACCGGCATCCGGTCAGCGTAGGCCGTCCAGCGGTAGCCGGACGCGCACCCTCCATTCCCCCTCCTGTGGACCCGACCGGGCCTCGCCGCCCAGCAGTGCCGCCCGTTCGCGTATGCCGCGCAGACCGCTGCCGCCCTGCATCTTGGGCATCGAACCCGCCAGCGGATTCGTCACATCGAGCTCCAATCGCTCTCCCAACACAGCTATCCGCACCCGCACGGGCACGGGTCCCGAGTGCCGCAGCACATTGGTCAGTGCCTCCTGGAGGATCCGGTACCCCTCCCGGGAGACCGGACCCGGCACCAAGGCCAGCGGGCCGCTGAGCTCGGACTCCACCTTCGCCCCCGATGCCCGCGCCGATTCGAGCAGCCGGTCGGCCTCGTCGAGCGTCGGCCGCTGCCCCACCGGCCCCCCGCTCTCGCGCAGCACGAGCAGTACGCGCTCCAGGTCGTCCAGCGCCGCCCGGCCCGTCTCCTCGATCGCGGCCAGCGCCCGGGCGGTGAACGCCGGGTCGCCCGCCGCCCGGGCAGCGCCGGCCTGCACCACGGCGACGGTCAGCGCGTGCCCGATCGAGTCATGAATCTCGCGGGCGATCCGATTGCGTTCGAGCAGCCGCTCGGTCCGCTCCTCCAGCGCGGTCAGCCGCTCCTCTTTCGACGGGCCGAGCAGCCGCCGGGCGATGGCGGCATCCAGCTCTCCGAGGGGCGCGACACAGCCGAGCATGAGGAGAACGGGCAGCGGAGCCAGTGCCGACCACCACCAGTGCGGTGCCGGGCCGCGCAGGAGGGGAAGGTCGCTCGTCCCGTGGCCCACGGAGGCGCTGACCAGCTCGTAGGCGACTATGGGGAGCCATACCGATATCACCATGGTCACCAACGCGAGCGCCAGCCGTATCTCCAGCCACATCACCGTCCGCCAGCGCTCGCCCCAACTGGCCGATGGCGCCGCGGAGACGGTCGCGTCATGCCGGCCCCGCTCCTTCGGCACGACGAGCAACTGGACCTGTATCCCCTCGGCCAGGCGCACGGCCGGTATCAGCCCTATCAACAGCAGGGCGAGAAAGGGGACATAAGGCTTTTCCATATCGATGAACAGCCAAATGCCGTACACCGCGACGGGCATCGACAGATGCAGCCATCGCGTGTACGTCACGGAGCGACCCAGCGGGCGGAGAAAGCGGAACATGTCGCCATCGTGCCAGCGTCCCGATCACCGCGGCTCCCCCGCACGGGGGAGACGATCCCCACGCACGGGGGAGGCCCGGGACCTGCCGCGACGGCGAATGTTGAGACATGACCAGCATCGACGTCCAAGAGCTCACCAAGGAGTACGGAACCACCCGTGCCGTGGACCGCCTGACATTCAGCGTGCAGCCCGGCCAGGTCACCGGCTTCCTCGGCCCCAACGGCGCCGGCAAGTCCACCACCATGCGGCTCGTCCTGGGCCTGGACCGGCCGACTTCGGGAACCGCCACTATCGGCGGGCGCCCGTACGCGGAATACGGCGAACCGCTGCGCCACGTCGGCGCACTGCTCGACGCCCAGGCCGCGCACGGCTCGCGCACCGCACGGAACCATCTGCGGGCTCTGGCCGCCAGCAACCGAATACCGGCCCGGCGCGTGGACGAGGTGCTGGAAGAGGCGGGTATCGCCCGGGTCGCGAGCCGACGCATCAAGACCTTCTCCCTCGGTATGCGCCAGCGGCTCGGGATCGCCGCGGCGCTGCTCGGAGACCCCGCGGTGCTGATCCTCGACGAGCCCTCCAACGGTCTCGACCCGGAAGGGATCATCTGGATAAGGGAGTTGATGCGAGGGCTTGCCCGTGAGGGCCGAGCCGTCCTGGTCTCCAGCCATCTGATGAACGAGACCGCTTCGTTCGCCGACCACCTGGTCGTCCTCGGCCGGGGACGGCTACTGGCCGACACGCCCATGCAGGACTTCATCGACTCGCGCATTCAGCCGCGAGTGCGTCTGCGGACCACCGAAGGCGGCCGCCTGCGCACCCTCCTGACGTCACGGGGCTTCGCACCTGTCCAGGGCGAGGACGGCCGCTGGATCGTCGAGGGTGCCCGGGTCGAGGATGTGGGTCCGATCGCCGCGGCGGAAGGCATCCCGATCCTCGAACTCGCGACGGAGGAGGCAACGCTGGAGCAGGCCTATCTCGACCTCACGGCAGACGAGGCGGAGTTCGCGTCCGTTTCGTCGGGCAGCACCGGCCGTCCCACCCTTCCCAGCGGTTCCGCCCCTCCCCGCCAGTCAGCCCATTCTGACCGTTCTGTCCGTTCGACCACCGACCAGGAGGTATGAGCCGTGTCGTTCCCCGCAGTTCTCCACGCCGAGTGGATCAAGGTCCGCTCGCTGCGGTCCCTCGTCGGCTCGCTGATATCGGTGTTCCTGACGACAGCCGGGCTGACCATCCTCGTCTGCGCCACGCTGGGCCGCCCGGAGCCCGACAGCACCGACTTCGACCCCGTCCTGTTCTCCTACTACGGCCTGAACTTCGGGCAGATGGCGGCGCTCACCTTCGGGGCGATAGCGATGGCCGCGGAGTACAAGAACGGGGGGATACGCGTCTCGCTCGGCGCCGTGCCCAACCGGGGGCTGTTCTACGGAGCGAAGCTGGCCGTGATCGGCGGTCTTGTCTTCGCCGTCGGCTTCGTCACCAGTCTGACCTCGTTCCTGTCCGGCCAGGCGCTCATGGACAAGGGGTTCGGCAGGGGCATTGGTGATCCTGGAGCGCTACAGGCGGTGGTCGGCTGCGCCCTCTACCTCGCCCTGCTCAGCCTGCTGGCCGCGGGCCTCGCGGCCCTGCTGCGCAGTGTCACCGGCGCGATGAGCATCCTCGTACCGTTGTTCCTGATCGTGCCCTTCGTGGTCGGGGACGTATCGCAGGGCGGCGGTGCCGCGGACTTCCTGCCGGACCGGGCCGGCCGGCAGATCCTGCTGCTCCACCCGGAAGGACCGTTGGGGGCCTGGAGCGGTATGGCGGTGCTCGTGGGGTGGAGCGGGCTGGCCGTGGTGGCGGGCTGGTGGGCGCTGCGGCGGCGGGACGCCTGAGAGGCCAATTGTCAGTGGCGGCGGGTTTACTGACTGCATGACCACCGCACGGCATCTCGAAGTCATCGATCTGCTGCGCGTCCGCGACTTCCCCGCGGAGCGCGGCCGGTCGGGGGCGATCACCAGCGGACCCGGCTACCACCTGGTGGAGCTCAGCACCAGCGAGGACTTCTGGGACGACGACGGCGGCAGACGCGTCGAAGTGGAAGAGCAGTACGAAGCGGAGTGCGAGGCCCTGGCCGAGCTGCTGAGCGAGCGGTGGGGCGCGGCGCAGATGTTCAGCCTCTGGAGCGTGCTGACCCGGGGCATGGAAGGAGAGGAGATAGCCGAGCCATGGGGCGAGCTGAGCAACAGCGTCCCGTACCTCCACCTCTGGCGGGCGGACCGCCACTGGGTCGCCGTCGGGGTCTCGCAGTGGGACACGGAACTGGAGTTCCAGCTGATGGCGGTGGTGACGGAGGTCGATCCGCCGTGACGCCGTAGGAGGCCACGGCGGGGCCGCCGGGTGACGGGGCGGTGGGCCGACGTGGCGTAACGTCCTGGGGCGTCGCCGTCTCTTGCCGGCGGGTGAGGAGATCGTGATGACGTACGCAGTGGCGGATCTGGGCGGCGGGACGACGGAAGTGTCCGTCGTGGCGGACGGCGTGGTGCAGATGACCGGCTACGCGGGCGGTGGTGAGGCGTCGGTCGGCGAGTTCACCCCCGCACAGGCCCGGGAGCTGGCAGCGGCGCTGGTACGGGCGGCGGACGAAGCGGAGAACCTGGCGCCGAGCGAGCCCGTGTCGGTCAAGGCGCAGGACCTGCGGCGCGGTGATGTACGGGACGGCGACCGGTCGATGACCGTGGACCGCGTCAAGGTGGACGGGGCCATCTCGACGGCGCACGTCACCTGGAAGTCGGACGCGGGCCGCACCTGGACGCAGAGCTATGCCATGGACACGGACATCCGCCTGCGGAGGCGGGGGCCGCAAGCAGCGGGGTGAGGGAAGGGGGTGGGCCGGGGCGGTGCTCGGGGGCTCGGCGGTGTTGGGCGGAGGCTCGGTGGCCGTGCCACGTAAGTCGGATGCGGCTCGATCGGGGCGGGACCTAATCTCGCCGGATGAGCGGTTTCGCGACACATCGTCAACGGGTGCATGACACGCGGCTGTCGGCGCGTGCGCGGCACGCGAGCCTGCGGACGTGTGTGGTGATGTTCGCGCCGTACGGGTTCCGGGCGACCTACCACCATCTGTGCCGTAGCGCGGGGGTGCCCGCGCGGCTGGAGTCCGATCCGGGTGCGCTGGTGCGGGCGGTCGAGGAGTTGCAGACGGCCCGGGTCCTGTGGCTGGAGGACGAGGCGGCGTATGTGGCGCGGCGTCGGAGGGAGAAGGCGTCCGGGCGGAGGGACACTCGGGCGGACGGGAGTTGGCGGGACGTCGGACGGGGGAGCGGCGGGAGTCTTGTCCACTGTCCCGACCCTGGATTCCATCCCACCGAGCCCCTGCCGGTAGTGGCGGAGCGTGTCCTTGGCTCCACGCTCGTCCCTGGGGAAGCCCCGGCGTGCCGGGCGTGTGTGGGGAACAACGGGGTGGTGCGGTGGTTCAACGGCCGGGAGGTGTACGAGCTCTGCCGGGTGTGCGGGGTCGCGCTGGACTCGCGTGATGCCGAGCCCGACCCGGTGGTGCTGCAGGCGGGCCACGAGCGCTGGGCCAGGATCTGGGGCCGCACGCTCTAGACCGGGGCAAGGTGCCGATACGCCGGGCTGCTGGCTGCTGGCTGCTGGCCGCCGGGCTGTCGGTGGTCAGGCGGTGGCGGTGTCTGTGTCGGCTTCCGCAGCCGCTCGGAGTCGGCCGTACTCCTCGGCCATCGTCTGGGCCGTCCAGTGGGCGTTCAGACCGCTGGGGTTGGGGAGGGCCCAGACGCGGGTCTCGCCGATGGTGCGGGTCTGGGGGCCTATCCGGGCCTTGCGGTCGTCGAAGGCGGTGCGGTAGGCGGTGACGCCGACGACGGCGAGGTAGCGCGGGCGGAGTTGTTCGACCTTGGCGGTGAGGATGCGGCCGCCCTCGCGGAACTCCTCGGGGCTCAGCTCGTCGGCTCGGGCGGTGGCCCGGGCGACGACGTTGGTGATGCCGAGGCCGTAGGTGAGCAACTCGTTCTGCTCCCAGGGCTTCAGCTGGCGCGGGGTGAAGCCCGAGAGGTGCAGGACCGGCCAGAAGCGGTTGCCCGGCCGGGCGAAGTGGTGGCCGGTGGCGCCGGACATCAGGCTCGGGTTGATGCCGCAGAAGAGCACGGACAGGCCGCCCGCGGCCACGTCGGGGATGACGTTGTCGCGAGCGGCCTGGAGTTCCTCAGGAGTCATGGGAAGACCCGTGGAAGGGGGGTGGGCCCGGTCAGAGGATCGAGCCGGGGGTGTACGCGGCGGCGGTCGGGTGCTGCTTGACGATCGCCTCGATACGGGAGACCAGAACGGCGACCTGGTCGCCCGCGGCGCCGGTGAAGGACAGCTTGTCGGCCATCAGGGCGTCGAGCTGGGCGCGGTCGAGCGGCATGCGGTCGTCGGCGGCCAGCTTGTCGAGGAGTTCATTGCGCTCGGCGCCCTGCTCGCGCATGGCCAGCGCGGACGCGACGGCGTGCTCCTTGATGACCTCGTGCGCGGCCTCACGGCCGACCCCGGCGCGCACGGCCGCCATCAGCACCTTGGTGGTGGCGAGGAAGGGAAGGTAGCGGTCCAGCTCGCGGGCCACGACGGCGGGGAAGGCGCCGAACTCGTCGAGCACGGTGAGGAAGGTCTCAAGCAGGCCGTCGAAGGCGAAGAACGCGTCGGGCAGCGCGATGCGGCGGACGACCGAGCAGGAGACGTCGCCCTCGTTCCACTGGTCACCGGCGAGCTCGCCGGTCATCGAGGCGTAGCCGCGCAGGATGACCATCAGGCCGTTGACGCGCTCGCAGGAGCGGGTGTTCATCTTGTGCGGCATCGCGGACGAGCCGACCTGGCCGGGCTTGAAGCCCTCGGTGACCAGCTCGTGTCCGGCCATCAGCCGGATCGTCTTGGCGACCGAGGAGGGGGCGGCGGCGAGCTGCACCAGGGCGGTCACGACGTCGTAGTCCAGCGAGCGCGGGTAGACCTGACCGACGGAGGTGAAGGCGTGGGCGAAGCCGAGGTGCCCGGCGATGCGCTGTTCGAGCTCGGCGAGCTTCGCGGCGTCGCCGCCGAGCAGGTCGAGCATGTCCTGGGCGGTGCCCACCGGGCCCTTGATGCCGCGCAGCGGGTAGCGCGCGAGCAGCTCCTCCAGGCGGCCGTAGGCGACGAGCAGCTCGTCGGCGGCGGTGGCGAAGCGCTTGCCCAGGGTGGTGGCCTGCGCCGCGACGTTGTGCGAGCGGCCCGCCATGACCAGCTCCGCGTACTCGCCGGAGAGCTTGCCGAGCCGGGCCAGGACCGCCACGGTCCGGTCGCGCATCAGCTCAAGGGAGAGCCGGATCTGGAGCTGCTCGACGTTCTCGGTCAGGTCGCGGGAGGTCATGCCCTTGTGGACCTGCTCGTGTCCGGCGAGGGCGTTGAACTCCTCGATCCGGGCCTTCACATCGTGGCGGGTGACCTTCTCGCGCTCGGCGATCGACGCGAGGTCGACCTGGTCGAGTACGCGCTCGTAGTCGGTGAGGGCGGCGTCCGGCACCTCGATCCCGAGGTCCTTCTGCGCGCGCAGCACGGCGAGCCAGAGCTGACGCTCCAGCTTCACCTTCTGCTCGGGGGACCAGAGGACGGCCAGCTCCGTGGAGGCGTAGCGGCCGGCCAGGACATTGGGGATGCGAGGCTTCGCAGACACAGCAGTCACGTGACCAGATTCTACTGGCGATTTCTGCAGGCCAGCGCCCCGGCCCGGTTTGTGGCTTGCTACGAGAGCGCGGTCACGTCGCCGGACGCCGTCCCCGGCTCCCCGTCCGCCTGTGGGGTCGTGTCGTACGGCAGGAGCTCCGGGCGCTTCGCCGGGCGGCCGTCGCCCGAGGACCTGCCGGTGAGGCGGCGGCCGATCCACGGGGCGAGGTGCTGCCGGGCGAACCGCGCGTCGGCCACGCGGCGCGTCGCCCAGCGCGGCTGCGGCCCGCGCGGCAGCGGGGCGAGCCAGTCGTCCTCGGCCGGGAGCCCGAGCTTCTGCCAGACCGCCTCGGCCACCCGGCGGTGGCCCTCGCCGGTCAGATGGAGGCGGTCGACGTCCCACAGGCGCGGATCGCCGAGCACGGCCGCGCCGTACAGGTCGACGACGAGCGCGCCGTGCTTGGCGGCGAGGCCTTCGATGTGCGAGAAGAGCTCTTCCATACGGGGGCGGAAGCGTTCCATCACCGGGCCGTTGCGGCCGGGGCTGCGCATCAGGACGAGCCGGCCGCAGGACGGCGCCAGTTTCTCGACGGCCTCGGTGAGGTGCCCGCGCACCCTGTCCATGTCGTACTTGGGCCGCAGGGCGTCGTTGAGGCCGCCCACCAGGGTCACCACGTCCGCCCGCATCGCGGCCGCGGGCTCGACCTGCTCGTCGACGATCTGGCCGATGAGCTTTCCGCGTACGGCGAGATTGGCGTAACGGAAGCCGGGCGTCCGGGCGGCGAGCCGGGCCGCGAGCAGATCCGCCCAGCCGCGGTAGGAGCCGTCGGGCAGGAGGTCGGACATGCCCTCGGTAAAGGAATCGCCGATTGCGACAAAGCTTGTGTAGCTGGCATTCATCTCCATGGCGGAGTGATCGTACCGCGCGGTAGTGTCACGCGGTCCGGGTGGAGACGGCAAGGGGGAAGCGGATGAGCGAGGCGCTCGAACAGGCGCTGGCGGAGGCGCTGGCGGGGCTGGTCACCGCGGTGGACACCTGCGAGGACGACGTGCTCGACCCCGACACCGCGGTGAAGTGGCTGGAGGGCAGCGCGTACGTCCTGGACCGACTTGCTCCGGCGGACCGACGGCGGCTGGCCGCGCTGTTCCGTGCGGCCGCGCTGCGCGAACCGGCCGGGCCCTGGCGCGACGACCTCCTCAAGGTCGGCGACGGCTTCGGGCTCGACGAGGACCAGCACGAGCTGTACTGCGACGCGGTCGAGGCGCACGTGCGGCGGTTCGTCGAGACCGTGCGGGCCGTCGATCCCGCGACCGAGGTGCCAGGCTGCCCGGGCTGGACCTTCGCCGACCTCACCCGCCACCACGGCACCACGCACCGCTGGATCGCCCATCTCGTACGCCATCGGGTCACCGAGCGTGTCTGGTCGCGGGACGTGCCGCTGGAGCTGCCGGACGAGGAGGAGGACTGTCCGGACTGGCTGGCGGCCGCGGCCGAGGAGTCGCTGAAGGTACTGCGCTCGGCCGACCCCGAGACCCCGATGTGGTCGCCCGGCGCCGACCAGCACGTCCGGTTCTTCGCCCGGCGGCTGCTCTTCGAGGCCGTGGTGCACCTCGCCGACGCCGAGCTGGCGCTGGGGCGCACGCCGCGCGTCGAGGCGTGTACGGCGGCCGACGGCATCGAGGAGTTCCTGGAGAACCTGCCGTTCCTCGGGCGGCTCGCGGAGCCCGCGGCCGCGCTCGGCCGCGACGGCGCGTTCCTGCGGCTGCGCGCCACCGACACGGGTGCCGCCTGGACGGTCGTCCTCGGCGGCGGGAGCGGTTTCCGGTGGGAGAACGCCGCACACGGCGCGAGCGGGTCCGACGCCTCTGGGGGCGACGCCACCGTCACCGTCGAGGGCGCGGCGGGCGAACTGCTGCTGCTCGTGTACGGGCGCCGGGCGCCCGGCGACGAGGAGTTCACGGTCACGGGCGAGCGCGAGGCGCTCGACGCGTGGCTGGCCGCGACGTCGCTCTGACCCGCCGCTCGTACCCGGCAGCCCGCCGCTTGTACTCGGCGGGCTCGTACCCGCCGACGGCGTCGGCTGCGGCTCATGACACGTCCCCTGGGCGAACTCGGCCGATCCCCGCCGCGCGGGCCCTGTCGGCGCGGGGCGTTACGCGGTATGCCAGGAACACCTCAACTCCGCTGACCTGAACTCCGCTCACGTCACATCCCGTACCCTCAACTCCCTTTGTATCCAGACCACTTGATCGCGCACTGACCAACACGTACGAGAGAGCGAGCGTTCCATGTTCACCAAAGCCTTCTGGAAGGCCACTGCCGAGCGGGCCATCCGGACGTTCGCCCAGTCGCTCGCGGCGGTCCTGACGGCCGGGGCGACCAACCTGTTCGACGTGGACTGGAAGGCGGCGCTCGCCACCGCGGGTCTGGCGACGCTGCTCTCCGTGCTGATGGCCGTCGGCTCGTCGAGCCTGGGGCGGCCGGGCCCGGGCCTCACCGAGACCACGGGACCCGACGCCCCCGCCGAGCCGGCGAAGGCACCGGGAACCGAAAGCGCCGCCAAGCCCGTTGTATAGGCGGCGCCCCGCCGCCCCCGAGCGCGTCCGTCCTACGCCGTGTCCGGTCTGCCGACCAGCTCGCGCAGGACGTCCTCCATCGTGACCAGGCCCGACAGCCGTCCGTCCTCGTCGAGCACCGCCGCGAGGTGCGTACGGCTGCGGCGCATGGCGGTCAGCACGTCGTCGAGCGGCGTCGACGTCCGGACCCGGGCGATCGGCCACAGGGCCGTCACCGGGAACGGCACGTCGCGCGGGGTCGCGTCGAGCGCGTCCTTGACGTGCAGATAGCCGAGGATGCGGTTGCCCGCGTCCACGACCGGGAAGCGGGAGAAGCCCGACAGGGCGGCGAGCCGCTCCAGCTCCTCCGGGGTCGTGCCGACCGGGGTGTGCACGACCTTCTCCAGCGGGACGACCACGTCCTGGACGGGGCGGCGCCCCAGCTCCAGGGCGTCGTGCAGCCGCTCGGCGGCCCGGTCGTCGAGCAGCCCGGCGTCGCCCGCGTCCCGGACCATCCGGGCCAGCTCGTCGTCGGAGAACGTCGCCGCGACCTCGTTCTTGGTCTCCACCCGCAACAGCTTGAGCAGGGTGTTGGCGAAGGCGTTGATCGCGAAGATCACCGGGCGCAGCGCCCGGGCGAGCGTCACCAGCGGTGGGCCGAGCAGCAGCGCGGTCCTGGCCGGCTCGGCCAGCGCGATGTTCTTCGGCACCATCTCGCCGAGCAGCATGTGGAGATAGGTGGCGAGCGCCAGCGCGATGAAGAAGGAGACCGGGCGCGCCGCGCCGTCGGGCATCCCGACCAGGTGGAACACCGGCTCCAGGAGGTGCTCGATGGCGGGCTCGGCGACCACGCCGAGCACCAGGGTGCACAGCGTGATGCCCAGCTGCGCCGCCGCCATCAGCGCGGAGACGTGCTCCAGACCCCAGATCACGCTGCGCGCACGGCGGTTGCCCTGCTCGGCGAGCGGTTCGACCTGGCTGCGGCGCACCGAGATCAGCGCGAACTCGGCGCCGACGAAGAAGGCGTTGACGACCAGCGTCGCCAGACCGATCAGCAACTGGATGACGGTCATCGGCCGGCCCCCTCGTCGCCCGGAGCCTCGGAGCCCTCAGGCCCGACGGAGCCCTCAGGCCCGACGGAGCCCTCAGGCCCCTCGGAACCCTCAGGCCCCTCGCGGTCACCGGAACCGTCGCGGCCGTCGCGCCGCGCACCCCTGCCGCGCCGAGCACCCCCGTGCCTCCGGTGCCCGTCCTGCCCGCGGCGCCCCGCGCCCCGGTGCTCCCTGCGGCGGCGGGAGCCATCCTCCTCGTCCTCGCCGTCCCCGTCGCCGGGCAGCGGCGCGTGCAGCAGGACGCGCGCGGCGCGTCGGCCGGACGCGTCGACGACGTCGAGCCGCCAGCCGGCCAGCTCCACGCTGTCGCCGAGGGCCGGGATCCGGCCCAGCCCGGTGGCGATCAGGCCCGCCAGCGTCTCGTACGGGCCCTCCGGGACGCGCAGCCCGATGGCCTCCAGCTGGTCGGTGCGCGCGGCGCCGTCGGCCGAGTAGAGCGCGCGCCCGTCGGCGTCCTCGCCGGCCCGGGCCAGGTCGGACGTCTCGTGCGGGTCGTGCTCGTCCCGCACCTCGCCGACGACCTCCTCGACGATGTCCTCCAGGGTGACGACCCCGGCCGTACCGCCGTACTCGTCGATGACCACGGCCATGGTCCGCCGTCCGTACAGCTGGTCGAGCAGCCGGTCCACGGTCAGCGTCTCCGGTACGAGCAGCGGCTCGCGCAGCAGCTCGGTGACCGGGTGGCGGGGGCGCTGTTCGGCGGGGATGGCGAGGACGTCCTTGATGTGGGCGATGCCGACGACCGTGTCGAGGCTGCCCCGGTAGACGGGGAAGCGGGAGAGCCCCGTCGCGCGCGTGGCGTTCGCTACGTCCTCGGCGGTGGCGTGCACCTCCAGCGCGGTGACCTGCACACGGGGCGTCATCACGTTCTCGGCGTCGAGTTCCGCCAGATTGAGCGTACGGACGAAGAGCTCGGCGGTGTCCTCTTCGAGGGCGCCCTCCTTGGCAGAGTGGCGGGCGAGTGCGACCAGCTCCTGCGGGGTGCGGGCGGAGGCCAGCTCCTCGGCGGGCTCCAGGCCCAGACGGCGCACCATGTGGTTGGCGGTGTTGTTGAGGTGGCTGATGAAGGGGCGGAAGGCCGCGCTGAAGGCGCGCTGCGGCGTGGCGACGACCTTCGCCACCGCCAGCGGCGAGGAGATGGCCCAGTTCTTGGGGACGAGCTCGCCGACGACCATCAGGAAGACGGTCGACAGGGCGGTGCCGAGGACCAGCGCCGCCGAGTGGGAAACGGCGTCTGACAGCCCCAGAGAGCCCAGCGGGCCGCTGATCAGCTTGGCGATCGACGGCTCGGCGAGCATGCCGATCACCAGGTTGGTGACGGTGATGCCGAGCTGCGCGCCGGAAAGCTGGAAGGTGAGGCTGCGGACGGCCTTGAGGGCGCTGCTCGCGCCGCGCTCGCCGCTCTCGACGGCCCGCTCCAGCTCGCTGCGCTCCACGGTGGTGAGGGAGAATTCGGCCGCCACGAAGGCCCCGCAGGCCAGCGACAGCAGCACGGCCACCACGAGCAGAAGCACTTCGGTCATCGGTTCACCTCCGTCCCATGATCGGGCAGGGCCAGGAGGATCGCGCGATGTCGCGTACCGGTACGGGGACGGGTACTGGGAGGCTCGCCCATGGGCGGACGCTCACACCTTTCAGTCGTGGGTAGGTCCACCCATGGTAAAGCACTGGCAAAATGGCAGTTCGGGGAGGCTCCGGAGGCCGGGAAGACCCGAGGTCACGGGCTCACCCCGCAGCACACAAGCCGCCCCCGCGTCCGAGCCTCCGCCCGTCCTCCCCGCCGCCCGCTACTCGTGCGCGATCGCCGCCAGCACGTTCATCCGCGACGCGCGCAGCGCCGGGAGCAGCGCCGCGAGGAGGCCCACGGCCGCCGCGCCCACCGCGACCGCGATCACCGTGGACCAGGGCACGGCGAACGCCTTGAGGCCCTGGAGTGCGAGCACCTGCTGGATTCCCACGCCCCACACCATGCCGAGGACGAGTCCGAGGAGCGCCCCGAACACCGCGATCACCACCGACTCCAGCCGGATCATGCGCCGCAGCTGGACCCGCGAGAGCCCGATGGCGCGCAGCAGCCCGATCTCGCGGGTGCGCTCCACCACCGACAGGGCCAGGGTGTTGACCACGCCGAGCACCGCGATGACGATCGCCAGGCCGAGCAGCGCGTACACCAGGTAGAGCATTACCGCGATCTGGTCGCGGATCAGCTTCTTGTAGTCCGCCTGGTCCCTCACCTGCACCTGCGGATACGGGTCCAGGGTCTTGTCCAGCGCGGCCCGCAGCTCGTCCGCACCGGTGCCGCCGCTCGCGTTGACGTACACCGCCGCGTCCTGGCCGCCCGGAAGGTAGCGCTCCACGGTGGCCAGGCCCATGAACACCCCGCCCTCCACGCCGAAGCCGCCCGAGGTGTCCATGTCGGTCAGGGCGGCGACCCGCAGCCGTGCCCTGCCGCCGGTGGCGAAGGTGACGGGGAGGGTGTCGCCGAGGCGGACGCGGTGGTCGCGCGCGTAGGTGCGGTCCATCGCGAGGTTGCCGGGGGCGAGCGCCTCCGCCGAACCGCCCGCCGTATAGGTGATGTGGGCGACGTCGTCGAGCTGGGGGTCGTAGCCGGACGCCGTCGTCTCGGGCGTCTTCCCGTCGGGCAGCGTCAGCCGCAGGGGCGCGAACCGCTGGCGGACGACGGTCTCCGTGCCCTTCACCGTGCGCACCTTGTCGGTGATCTCCTGCGGGAACGGCTGAAAATTGCCGTTCTGTACGACGAAGTCGGCGCCCAGCGTCTTGTCGATCTGCTGGTCGAACGACTTGGTCATGGAGGCACTGGCCACCGAGAGCCCGGCCACCAGGGCGATGCCCACCATCAGGGCGGACGCGGTCGCGCCCGTGCGGCGCGGGTTGCGCAGCGCGTTGCGCTGGCTCATCCGGCCCACCGGACCGTACAGCCGGGGGAACGCGGCGCCGAGCACCCGGATCACCGGCCGGACCAGGAGCGGCCCGGCCACCACGGTCGCGATCAGCGTGAGCACCACGCCGAGCCCGAGCAGCGAGGACGAGGTGGCGGTCCTGGTGGAGGTGGCGCACCCCGTGAGCGCGGCCGCACCCGCGAGCGTGAGCACGGATCCCACCACGGCCCGCACCTTCAACGGCCGCCCGATGCCGGAGACTTCGGCGTCCGCGAGCGCCGCCATGGGGGAGACCCTGGCGGCCCGGCGGGCGGGCAGATAGGCGGCCACGAACGTCACGCCGACGCCCACCGCGTACGCCGCCACCGGCGTCCCCCAGCCGATCACCATCTCGGCGGTGCTGAGCTTCATCCCGAACGCGCCCATCAGCGCCATCAGACCGGCGGCAAGACCGATCCCCGCGCCGAGGCCGAGGGTGGAGCCGACCAGGCCGAGCAGCAGCGCTTCGAGCAGCACCGACCGGCGCACCTGCCGCCGGTCGGCGCCGAGCGCCCGCAACAGGCCCAGCTCACGGGTGCGTTGGGCGATCAGCATCGAGAAGGTGTTGACGATCAGGAAGATGCCCACGAGCGTGGCCACACCGGCGAAGCCCAACATCACGTATTTGATGACGTCGAGGAATCCGCCCAGCTCGTCGGCGGCCGACTTGGCCTGCTGGGCGGCCGTCTTGATCTCGTACGAGCCGCCGACGGCCGCCGTGACGCGCTGCTTGAGCACCTCGTCGGACACCCCGGCGGCCGCGTCCACCGAGATGGCGGTGGCCGCGTCCGCCTTGCCCAGGAGCCGGGTCTGCGCGGTCGGGGTGTCCAGGAACACCAGCGCCGCACCGGGGTTGGTGGTGGTGAAGGTGGCGATGCCGACGACCTCGACCTTGAAGGAGCCGGGCTGGGCCAGCACGGTGAGCGGGTCCCCGACGCGGACGTGCTTCTTGTCGGCGGTGTCCTTGTCGAGCAGCGCTTCGCCCGGGCCGTGCGGCTCGTGGCCGCTGGTCAGCTTCACCGGGCTGCGTTCGGTGACGTACCAGTTGGTGGCGATGGTGGGGGCGCCGGTGGTCGGCCCGACCGAGTCGTTGGCGCGGTCGACGACGGTGATGTTCTCGACGGCCGCGTCGACGTGCGTGGCGGCCACGCCGTCGACACCCGCGAGCTTCGCCGCGAGCGAGGCGGGGACCGTACGGGTCACCCCGGACGGCACGCGTTCGTCGAGGCCCTTGGGCGGCCCGACCGTGACGTCCGCGGACGTCGAGGCGAAGAGCCGGTCGAAGGTACGGGCCACGGTGTCCGAGAAGATCAGCGAACCGGCGACGAACGCCACCGAGAGGATCACCGCGAGCGCGGACAGCAGCAGCCGTCCCTTGTGGGCGAGGAAACTGCGCAGGGTCGCCTTCAGCACGGCCGCTCAGCCCTTCCGCAGCGGGTCGAAGCCGGGGTTGCCGTCCTCGGCGGTGGCCGTGTCCGTACCCGGCCCGCCGGAGAAGAGCCGCAGCCGGTCCAGGACCGCCTCCGCGGTCGGCCGGGGCATCTCGTCGACGATCCGCCCGTCGGCCAGGAACAGCACCAGGTCGGACCGGCCCGCCGCGACCGGGTCGTGGGTGACCATGACCACCGTCTGTCCCAGCCGGTCCACGGCCTCCCGCAGGAAGGTGAGCACCTCGGCCCCGGCCCGCGAGTCGAGGTTGCCGGTCGGCTCGTCCGCGAAGATCAGCTCAGGGCGGGACGCCAGCGCCCGCGCGCACGCCACCCGCTGCTGCTGGCCGCCGGAGAGCTGGGCGGGCCGGTGCCGCAGCCGGTCGCGCAGCCCGAGCGTGTCGATGACCTGTTCCAGCCACTCCCGGTCGGGTTTGCGCCCGGCGATGTCCATCGGCAGCGTGATGTTCTCGGCGGCGGTGAGCGTCGGCAGGAGATTGAACGCCTGGAACATAAAGCCGATCCGGTCCCGCCGCAGCCGCGTCAGCTCGCGCTCCTTGAGCCCGGTGATCTCGGTGTCGCCGAGCCACACCTGGCCCGCCGAGACCGAGTCGAGCCCGGCCAGGCAGTGCATCAGGGTGGACTTGCCCGAGCCCGACGGGCCCATGACCGCGGTGAACCGGCCGCGCGCGATGTCCACGTCGACCGAGTCGAGTGCCAGGACCGCCGTCTCGCCCGTGCCGTACGCCTTGGTCAGCGCCCGGGCCCGCGCGGCGACCCCTTCCGTTGCCGCTGTGGCCGCTGCGGGTGTGGACAAGGCCGCCTCCCGGGTCGTTGCGTCATGGCTGGACCGACTCCCGTACGGCATACGAGAGTAGAGGCGCGGACCGGCCCGGGCCATCCGGCGGAAGCAGGAGATCCGCCGGGAAGGGATCAGCCGGGATCCGGGCGCCGTGCCGTGCCGAGCACATGGGGCGACGCCGGGTGCCGCGGCCCCCTCTCGGGCACCCGCAGCCGGCGGCACGCGACCAGTTCGAAGCCCGCCGCCTCGATCGCCGCGAGCGGATCGCGCGAGGTGTGGCACCCGCCGAGGAGCAGCGGCCACAGCGTCCGGTCCGCTGCGCGCTGGACGGCCGCGAGGGCCCGGCTCTCGGCCCGCACGTGCTCGTAGAACCGCAGCTCGCCGCCGGGGCGCAGGACCCGGCGGATCTCGGCGAGCGAGCGGTCCACATCGCGTACGGAACACAGCACCAGCGAGACCACGGCCGCGTCGAACGCCTCGCTCTTGACCGGCAGCGCCTCGGCCGCCCCGGGCACCACGTCGACCGGCACCTCCGCGCGCAGCGCCGCCCGGACGGCCAGCGCGCGCAGCCCGCGCTCGGGCTCGATGGCGACCACTTCGGACACGCCGCCCGGATAGTGCGGGAAGTTCAGGCCGTTGCCCGCGCCGATCTCGATGACCCGGCCGGAGAGCCCGGCCAGCAGCTCGCGGCGGTGTGCGGCGACGCCCGCCCGCAGGTCGGCCGCCTCGCTGTACCGGCCGTAGAAGCGGGCGAACAGGGGATGGTGCACGGCGTCCGGGGCGATCTTGGCGCGCTTCGCCATGGGGGACCCTCCAACGACGGGCGGGAGAAACGGGCGGGGCGGACACAGTGATTGTCCCCGCCCCGGCCCCACGTCACCCGTACGCGGTCCCGTCCCTGCCCCCCTCCTGCGACGGCCGTCAGCCGCTCACGAAGCAGAACTCGTTCCCCTCGGGGTCGCGCATCACCTGGAACGCGCCCTGGGCGTCCGTCACGATCGCGCCCACCGACCGCGCGCCGAGGCGCACCGCGGCGGCGCGGGCCCGGGCGACGTCCTCCACCACGAGGTCGAGGTGGAGCCGGTTCTTGCCCGCCTTCGCCTCCGGCACCCGCTGGAAGGCGAGCCGCGGTGTGCCGGGCGCGTCGAGGTACGCCCAGCCCGCGTCGCGGATCACCGGGGCGCCGCCGAGCAGCGCCGCCCAGAACCGCGCCAGGCGGTCCGGCGCGGCGCAGTCGACGACGATCTGGTTCAGCCGTGCCCGTAAGACCGCCATCACAGGCTCCAGCCGCCGCCGAGCTCCGGACCGAGCCAGCCGGGCGCCGCCGCACGGAAGTCGGCGCCGGAGAGCTGCCCGGCCCCTTCCGGCACCAGCCCGACCAGGGGCGAGCCTGCGGACTCCGGCAGGTCCGCCAGATTGCAGCGGGACGCCAGGTCCGGCTCGGCGGGCCAGCTGCCCACGACCACGCCCGCACACCGAATGCCCCGGGCCCGCAGTGCCTCGCCGGTCAGCGCCGCCATGTTAAGCGTGCCGAGGCCGGCCGGGGTGACGACCAGGACGGGCGCGGCAAGCAGCCGGGCCACGTCCGCGAGCGTGCCGCCCTCGTCGTCGAGGCGGACCAGGAGCCCGCCCGCGCCCTCCACGAGGACCAGGTCGTGCTCGGTGGCCAGCTTCTCGGCCGCCTCGGCGACCTCCTCGGGGCGCACGGCCGCCATCCCGGCCCGCCGTGCGGCCGTGTTGGGGGCCAGCGGCTCGGGGAAGCGGGCGAGTTCGGCGCCGGTGATGTCGTCGCCCGCCAGGCGCAGCACCTCCGCCACGTCGCCGTGCTCGCCGGGTGCGACCCCGGTCTGGGCCGGCTTGAGGACGGCGACCGTGCGTCCGGCGGCTCGTGCCAGCGCGGCGACGGCAGCCGTGACGACCGTCTTGCCGATCTCCGTCCCCGTGCCGCTCACTACCAGAACCGTCATCAGCCCTCCCGAGCCGCGGCGCCCACGGCACGGCAGATGCGCGCCAGGTCCTCGTCGTTCGTCACATAGGGCGGCATCGTGTAGATCAGGTCGCGGAACGGGCGCAGCCACACGCCCTCGCGGATCGCAGCCCGGGTCGCCGCCGCCATGTCCACCTCGTGGTCGAGCTGGACGACGCCGATGGCGCCGAGGACGCGGACGTCCTTGACCCCGGGCGCCCCGGCGAGCTCGCCCAGACCGTCGCGCATCCCCGTCCCCAGGCGCTTGATCTCGCCCTGCCAGTCCTGGGAGAGCAGCAGGTCGATCGAGGCGCAGGCGACGGAGGCGGCCAGCGGGTTGCCCATGTACGTCGGGCCGTGCGCCAGGACCGGGACCTCGCCCGAGGAGATGCCCTCGGCCACCCGGGTGGTGCAGAGTGTCGCGGCCATCGAGAGGTAGCCGCCGGTCATCGCCTTGCCCACGCACAGCACATCGGGCGACACGGCGGCGTGCTCGGACGCGAACAGTGTGCCGGTGCGGCCGAAGCCGGTGGCGATCTCGTCGAACACCAGCAGCACGCCGTGCTCGTCGCACGCCTCGCGCAGCACCCGCAGATAGGCGGGGGAGTGGAACCGCATCCCGCCCGCGTTCTGCACCACCGGCTCGACGATCACCGCCGCCACCTCGTCCGCGTGGCGCGCGATCAGCTCCCGCAGATGGCGTACGTAGGCCTCGTCCGGCTCCGCGTCGTACCCGGTGGGGGGCGCGTCCGCGAAGACCTGCTCCGGCAGCCGGCCGGACCACAGGGAGTGCATGCCGCCCTCCGGGTCGCACACCGACATCGGCTGCCAGGTGTCGCCGTGGTAGCCGCCGCGCCAGGTCAGCAGGCGCTGCTTGCGCGGCTGCCCGACCGACTTCCAGTACTGCAGGCACATCTTGATGGCGACCTCGACCGACACCGAGCCGGAGTCGCTGAGGAAGACGTGCTGGAGCGGCTCGGGGGTGATCTCGACGAGCTTGGTGCTGAGGCGCACGGCGGGCTCGTGGGTGAGCCCGCCGAACATCACATGGCTCATCCGGTCCAGCTGGCCGCGCACGGCCTCGTCCAGGACCGGGTGGCGGTAGCCGTGCAGCGCCGACCACCAGGACGCCATGCCGTCGACCAGCTCGCGCTGTCCGTGCGCCTCCTCGGCGAGCCGCAGCCGCACCCCGGACGCGGACTCCACGACCAGCGGTTCCTGGCGGCCCGGCATCGGGCCGTAGGGGTGCCAGACGTGCTGGCGGTCCAGGGCCCGCAGCTCGGCGACGTCGTAACCGGGTGTCGTCGGGTCAGGCATTGGGGGCCAGGTCCGTGCCCGCGCCGCGGCGGCGCACCGCCACCAGGTCCGTACGCGCCTCGGAGACCTCGGCCACGGCGGCCGGAGTGCTCTCGGAGCCGCACGGGCCGCAGGCGCCGCCCTCGTGCGAGCCGCAGCCGCTCTGCGCGTGCGAGCCGCAGCCCGCGCCGGCCATCGCGTCGGCGCGGTGCCCGGGCAGCGTGGTCGTGCCCGTGCCCTCCACCTCGAAGCCGGCGTCCGCGATCATCTCCAGGTCGGCCTTGCCCTCCTGGCCCTCACTGGTGAGGTAGTCGCCGAGGAAGATCGAGTTGACCAGGTTGAGGGCGAGCGGCTGCATCGAGCGCAGATGCACCTCGCGGCCGCCCGCGAGCCGTACCTCGACGTCCGGGCAGACGAACCGGACCATCGCGAGGATGCGCAGACACCGCTGCGGGGTGAGGTTCCACTCCTTGCCGAGCGGGGTGCCCTCGAACGGGATGAGGAAGTTGACCGGCACCGAGTCCGGGTCGAGCTCGCGCAGCGCGAAGACGACGTCGACCAGGTCCTCGTCCGTCTCGCCCATGCCCGCGATCAGACCGGAGCAGGCGGAGAGCCCGGCGGAGTGCGCCTTCTGCACAGTGTCGACGCGGTCGGCGTAGGTGTGGGTGGTCGTGATGTCCCCGTACGTCCCCTCGGACGTGTTGAGGTTGTGGTTGTACGCGTCGGCGCCCGCCGCGCGCAGCCGCTCGGCCTGGCCGTCGGAGAGCAGACCGAGGCAGGCGCACACCTCGACGCCCTCGTTCTGCTCCTTGATCGCCTCGATGGTCTGCGAGACGCGGTCCACGTCGCGGTCGGTCGGGCCGCGGCCCGAGGCCACCAGGCAGACCCGCTTGGCGCCGCCCGCGACACCGGCGG
The DNA here is from genome assembly GCF_041435195.1 of Streptomyces sp. NBC_00224. Lineage (NCBI taxonomy): Bacteria > Bacillati > Actinomycetota > Actinomycetes > Kitasatosporales > Streptomycetaceae > Streptomyces > Streptomyces sp. NBC_00224. The sequence continues at coordinate 1,947,289 of NZ_CP108106.1, read as the reverse complement.
CGGCCGCCTTGGACGCCTCGTCCGGCTTCAGCCAGGTGTACTTGAGGATCTCGGCCTTGGAGCCCAGCCGCTGCGAGCAGTACGAGCAGTCCTCGGGGCACAGTCCGGACTTCAGGTTCACCAGGTAGTTCAGCTTCACCCGGCGCCCGAACCACTGACGGCGCACCTTGCCGGCCGCGGCCACCACGTCGAGCAGTTCCTCGTCGGAGGTCGCCAGTACGGCGAGCGCCTCTTCACGGCTCGGCAGCTCGCGCCGCAGCCCCTTGTCCACCAGCGTGTTCAGCAGGTCCATGGCGCCGATCCTTGCCGAAAACCCCCGCCCCAGCCAAGGAGGGATCGTACAACTGCGCTCCCGGAAGGTGTGTGTATTGCCACACCCTGACCTCGCCCGTCCAGGAATAGGGTCTGTCCGCTGCCTACAAAAGGGATCTCCACCATGCCCCGAGCGCCATTCGACTGGATCGACGGAGCGACCGAGCGGCGCGAGCGCGCCGGTCTCGTACGGGTGCTGCGGCCGCGCGCCGCCGACCAGGACCTCCTGGATCTGGCGAGCAACGACTACCTGGGGCTCACCCGGCACCCGGCGGTCACCCGGGGCGCCGCCGACGCGGCGCTGCGCTGGGGCGCCGGATCCACTGGATCGCGCCTGGTCACCGGCACCACCGCGCTCCACACCGAGCTGGAGGACGCGCTCGCCCGGTTCTGCGGGTTCGAGGCGGCGCTCGTGTTCTCCTCCGGGTACGCGGCCAACCTCGCCGCGCTGACCGCCCTCGGCGAGCGGGACGCGCTGATCGTCTCCGACGCGGGCAACCACGCCTCGATCGTCGACGGCTGCCGGCTGTCGCGCGCGGAGACCGAGGTGGTCCCGCACGCCGACCCCGAGGCCGTACGCAAGGCCCTGGACGCCCACGGCGGGCCCGCGCTCGTGGTGAGCGACTCGGTCTTCTCGGTGGACGGCGACGCCGCACCGCTGCCCGGACTCGCCGCCGCCTGCCGGGAGTTCGGCGCGGCGCTCGTGGTGGACGACGCCCACGGCCTGGGAGTCCTGGGCGAGGGCGGGCGGGGCGGGCTGCACGCCGCCGGGCTGGCGGGCGCGGACGACGTGGTGGCCACCCTCACCCTGTCGAAGTCGCTCGGCAGTCAGGGCGGCGCGGTCCTGGGCCCCGCCCGGGTCATCCGGCACCTGGTCAACGCCGCCCGTACGTTCATCTTCGACACCGGGCTCGCACCCGCGGCGGTGGGCGGCGCGCTCGCGGCGCTGCGGCTCCTGGAGGCCGAGCCGGAGCGGGCGGGGCGGGCCCGGGCCGTGGCCGCCGAACTGTACGAACGGCTGACGGCGGCGGGCCTGGAGGCGGCGCGCCCGGACGCGGCCGTGGTCTCGGTGCGGGCGCCGTCGCCGGAGCGGGCGGTGGCCTGGGCGGCCGACTGCCGGGGCGCGGGTCTGGCGGTGGGGTGCTTCCGGCCGCCGTCGGTGCCGGACGGCATCTCCCGGCTGCGGCTGACCGCCCGGGCCGATCTGAGCGAGTCTCAGATCCAGTGGGCGGTGGACACGATCCTGCGGACCGGGCCCACCGCCTAGTCCCCCGTTCGCATTCTCAACTCCTGCTGTCGGGCGCCTCGTTGAGCTCGACCGGCAGGCCGGAAAGGAAGCTGTGCCAGGCCCGCGCTCCGAAGAGCAGCGCGGGTCCGGCGGTCCGCTTGGAATCACGGACGGCGAGCAGTCCGGCGTCGAGGAATGCGGCCTCGACGCAATTGTTCATTCCTGTACTACGGCTGCTGCGCCGCCACTGCGCACCGTTCAGAGAAGTGCTGGAAGGTACATGCGCGAGGGGTGCGGGCATCATGCCTCCCTTACACGCCGTCAGCCATCCCGGCGATGAGATTCAATGATTCCTTGAACGAGAGGGCCTGCGCCTCGGCCATGTGGAACGCGGCGCTGTACGCCTCAAGGTCTTCTCTCCGTTCGAGATAGAGGCTACTCGTCAAGTGGTCGATAACCACAACGTCCAGATCGGAAATGTTCGGAAAGGAGAAGATAATGAAAGGCCCGGTGAGCCCGATATGGCCACCGCTGCTGAAAGGCACCACCCGCAACCGGACTTGCGGCAGCTGAGCCGCCTCCAGGAGATGGCGCAACTGTCGCCGCATCGCGGGCGCCCCGCCCACCTCGCGGTGCAGTGCCGCCTCGTCGACCACCGCGCTCAGCTCCAGCGGGGGATCGGCCCGCAGCACCTCCTGGCGCGCCAGGCGCACCTCCACCAGGGAGTCCACCCGCGCCGCGTCCGGCCAGCCCAGGGCCGCCCGGGTCACCGCGCGGGCGTACTCGGGCGTCTGGAGCAGCCCCGGCACCACGGACGTCTCCAGGGTGCGCGCCGCCGACGCCTGTGACTCCAGGCTGATGAAGTCCCGGTACTGCGGCGGCAGCAGCCCGCGGTAGGCCTGCCACCACTGGCCACCGCGCCCGTCCGCCGCCCCCGCCAGCGCTTCGAGCAGCGCCCGCAGTTCGGGGTCGGCCACCCCGTACACCTCAAGGAGCCGGGCCACGTCGGCGGGCTTCACCCCGCTGCGGCCGGTCTCGATCCGGCTCACCTTGGACTGGTGCCAGCCCAGCTGCCCGGCGACCTCGCCGCTCGTGAGGGCCGCCGCGCAGCGCAGCCGGCGCAGTTCCTCGCCGAGTTTGCGGCGGCGTACCGCGGGCCCGTGCCACATGTCGGCCTCCTTCCGCCCGGCCGGGATTCGGGCGATGGGCAAGTGTGGCGCCCAAATACGGTCCTTCGTCGCAGAGTTCACCGCTTTGAGGGACAGATATATGCACATCTTGGTGGATCGGCGCATCCGGCGGCACGATGAGTGGCACTCTGGCGCGAAGCACAAGTCCGGGGCGTCCTCGCGTTTGTCCGCTCGCTACGAGCCCAGCAGGCCGGCCCGGGTGGGAAAGGGACAGCGTCGCCATGGCAGACCACCAAGAATCAACCGTCACTCTGCCGAGCGATCCCGCCTCGGTCTCCGTCGCCCGTAGACACGTCGTCGGCGTACTCACCGAATGGGGTCTTCCGTCGGACGCCGACACCGCCGATACGATCCGCCTGATCGTCTCCGAGCTCGCGACCAACGCCGTGCAGCATACGTTCGGCCAGTCGCCCACGTTCACCGTGGAGCTGCGCCTGGAGCGCGACGAGCAGCTCCACATCGGTGTCACCGACAGCCATCCCCGCTGGCCGAAACGTCTTCCCGCCGCCGTCCAGCAGGACAACGGGCGCGGCATGGTGATCATCCGCTGGCTCGCCGCCGAGTGCGGGGGGCGGCTGTCGGTCACCCCGACGCCGGAGGGCGGCAAGACCGTCTGGATCGCGCTGCCGTGGACGGTACCGGTCCAGAGCTGAGCGCTCCGCCGGGAGCGGGGTGATCCGGCTGCGGGCCGGTGAGCGCAAGCGGCGGCGCTCACCGGCCCGCCGTACCACCGGACAGGCCCTCGTGCCGTGCGTCAGCGCACGCGCCCGTACCAGACGCCCTTGGACCAGATCTTCTCCAGCCGCACTACGGACCCGGTCTTGGGGGAGTGCCATATCTTGCCGTTCCCGGCGTAGATCCCCACGTGGTAGACGTTCGAGCCGGAGTGGAAGAACACCAGGTCCCCGCGCTGGCGCGCGGACGACGAGATGTGCCGGGTGCTGTTGTACTGCTGCTGGGTGGTGCGGGGCAGCTTCTTGCCCGCCTGCTTGAACGAGTAGAGGGTGAGCCCCGAGCAGTCGAACCGGTACGGGCCGCTGGCACCGTACTTGTAAGGCGCGCCCTTCTTCGACGCGGCGACGTTGAGCGCCTTCGTCGCGAGTGTCGCGGCGCTCGCCTCACTGCCGGCTCCTGGCACCAGCATCGTGCCGCCGACGGCGGCGAGCGTGAGGGCGGAGACCGCCCCGACTCGACTCAACAGGGACGGGACGTAATTCTGCGCAGTCATGCGCGACCCTTCGTCAAACCGCCTGCGAAGGATGACCTGTCGGGTTCGGACTGGCGAAGATGCCCGGCCGCTCGCGCGGCTTCACCCCAAGGGCCTCCCGGTCTCCCGGTGGGCCCGCACTGCTTGGGTCCTCCACTCCTGCCGATCCACTCAGTCGACCAGTCATCCGGGTGCGGCGGCAGGACTCGGCGTCCGCCCGGACCGCCCCGCCGCGGTGGCGGGGGCTTGTCGTCGGAAGGGATCTTGACCCACGAAGTGTCGGATTTCCGAGCCGAAACGGCGTTTTGTGAGGCTCCTCACGACTGACCCATTCAGGTGTACATCTATGTTTCAACGCTCCTGACGGGCTGTCCGACCTGCGTCGCACCGGCGCTGGAACGATTCATTCCGTTCGGTGTCTGCGCATTCGGAGCAACACCTGCGGTACGTCGTTCGGACCATCGGATGGTGCGAACGGGGGAGGCCGACTCGTACCCGCGCGGGGGTGCACGGACACCGGAGCGTCAACTCGCGGATGACGGCGGCGGCACCGTCAGACGGCCCGCCCGGCGCTCCCCGTCGAGCAGCCGAAGGGCCCGCGCCAGCGTCTCGGAGTGCAGCTCCGACTCGCCGCGCCGATGCATGGTCGTCAGCGCGTCCCGCAGCGCCACGGCCTGCCCGACGAGCGCCTGCGCGGCCCGTAGCGCGCCGTAGGTGTCGCGGTGCCGGGCGGGGTTGATCCGGCCCAGCCTGTCGAGCGCGTCGAGGTACGCGTCGATGAACTCGCCCTCGGCACGCGTCAGCGCGGGCAGCGGCGGAAGTTCCGGCAGCACGGCTCTACCTCCCTTGCGCCGGGGCCGAGTTCTTGCGGCTGGTGACGACGTGGTCGACCAGCCCGTACTCGGCGGCCGCGGTGGCGTCGAGGATGGTGTCCCGCTCGATGTCGGCGCTGATCCGCTCGACGGACCGCCCGGTGTGCCGGGCCAGCAGCTCCGTCAACAGCTCGCGTCCGCGCTGGAGTTCATTGGCGTAGATCTCCAGGTCGGACGGCTGTCCCTGGATCGGCTCGGCGACCGAGGGCTGATGGATCAGGACCCGCGCGCCGGGCAGTGCGAGCCGCTTGCCCGGGGCGCCCGCGGCCAGCAGCACGGCCGCGGCCGAGGCGGCCTGGCCCATGCACACCGTCTCCACGTCGCAGGTGACGAACCGCATGGTGTCGTAGATCGCCGCCATCGCGGTGAGCGAGCCGCCGGGGGAGTTGATGTACAGCGAGATGTCGCGGTCCGGGTCGGCGTGCTCCAGGTGCATGAACTGGGCCATTACGTCGTTGGCCGCGGTGTCGTCGACGGGGGTGCCGAGGAAGATGATCCGCTCCTCCAGGAGCTTGGAGTACGGATCGAGGGTGCGGACCCCGGTCGAGGTGCGCTCGGAGAATTCGGGCAGGACGTGGCGGGCGGACGGGCCGTGCATGACGTACCTCTTCTCTCGTGCCGATGTCTCTGTAAAAAATGTACAGGACGTACAGGCCGTTATGATGGGGAGCATGGCCTATGAGATTCCGGTGACGCAAGCCCGAGCTGAGCTCGCCGAGCTGATCAACCGCGTGGTGTACGGCGGGGAGCGCGTCGTCGTGACCCGGCACGGCAAGCCCCTCGTCGCCCTGGTGTCCGCCGCTGACCTGGAACGACTCGAAAGCGCGGCGGAGCCGGCCGAGGAGCAGGTGATCAGCTCGGTGTCGTCGGTGCGCCACGGCGCGTCCGCTCCCGGCGAACGGCGCCGGTTCGGCATCGCCGCCGAGCACCGTCAGCCGCCGGCGGGTGACTGACGGGCTCCGGATCGCCCGAGCCGGTGATGGATGCATTGGCCATGGATATGCAAAGCGTCAGTTAACGAGCCGGAAAAACTTCCGCCGTAACGTGCAATGCCTGGTTGCGGAGCCGTGAACCGCAGGTCAACAGAGTGTTGAACTTGGCTGGGGTCCCGCAGCGTCGAGGCGGGATTCCCCCGTTCCGGGCACGACTGTGAGGTGGGAAGCGTGCAACTGACGCCGCACGAGCAGGAGAGACTGCTCATCCATGTGGCCGCGGACGTCGCGGACAAGCGCCGCGCCCGCGGGGTGAGACTCAATCACCCCGAAGCCGTCGCGCTCATCACCTCGCACATCCTCGAAGGCGCCCGCGACGGCCGCACCGTCGCCGAACTCATGGAGTCCGGACGCAAGGTGCTCTCCCGCGACGACGTCATGACGGGCATCCCGGAGATGATCCACGACGTACAGGTCGAGGCGACCTTCCCGGACGGCACCAAGCTCGTCACCGTCCACGAGCCCATCGTCTGACGGGGGAGCGCCGCCATGATTCCCGGAGAGATCCTGTTCGCGGACGAGCCCGTCGCCCTCAACGAGGGCCGCGAGACCACCACGATGACCGTCCTCAACGCCGCCGACCGGCCCGTCCAGGTCGGCTCGCACTACCACTTCGCCGAGGCCAACCCCGGCCTGGACTTCGACCGCGCCGCCGCCCGCGGGCTGCGGCTGAACATCGCCGCGGGCACCGCCGTGCGCTTCGAGCCGGGCATCCCCGTCGACGTCGAGCTCGTGCCGCTGGCCGGCCGCCGGATCGTCAGCGGGCTGCGCGGCGAGACCGGAGGTCCCCTCGATGGCTGAGCTCCACCGTGCCGTGTACGCCGACCTGTTCGGCCCCACCACCGGCGACCGCATTCGGCTCGCCGACACCGATCTGCTCGTCGAGATCGAGGAGGACCGCTGCGGCGGACCCGGACGCGCGGGCGACGAGGCGGTGTTCGGCGGCGGCAAGGTGATCCGCGAGTCGATGGGTCAGGCCCGCACCACCCGTGCCGAAGGCGCGCCCGACACCGTGATCACCGGAGTCGTCGTCCTCGACCACTGGGGCATCGTCAAGGCGGACCTCGGCATCCGGGACGGCCGGATCGCCGCGCTCGGCAAGGCGGGCAACCCCGACACCATGGACGGCGTCCACCCGGACCTCGTCATCGGCCCCGAGACCGAGATCATCGCGGGCAACGGGAAGATCCTCACGGCGGGCGCGGTGGACACCCATGTCCACTTCATCTCGCCCACCCTCGTCGACCAGGCGCTCTCCTCGGGCATCACCACCCTCGTCGGCGGCGGCACCGGCCCCGCCGAGGGCACCAAGGCCACCACCGTCACCCCCGGCCCCTGGCATCTGGCCCGGATGTTCGCGGCCCTGGAGAACGCGCCCGTCAACATCGGCCTGCTCGGCAAGGGCAACACCACGTCGCGCGAGGCCATGCACTCCCAGCTGCGCGGCGGCGCCCTCGGATTCAAGATCCACGAGGACTGGGGCGCGACCCCGGCCGTCATCGACGCCTGCCTGGGCGTCTGCGACGAGACCGGCGCCCAACTCGCCATCCACACCGACACGTTGAACGAGGCGGGCTTCGTCGGTGACACCCTCGCCGCCATTGCGGGCCGCTCCATCCACGCGTACCACACCGAGGGTGCGGGCGGCGGGCACGCCCCGGACATCATCACCGTGGTCTCCGAGCCGTACGTACTGCCCAGCTCCACCAACCCGACCCGGCCGCACACCGTCAACACCATCGAGGAACACCTCGACATGCTGATGGTCTGTCACCATCTCAACCCGGCCGTGCCGGAGGACCTGGCGTTCGCCGAGTCCCGTATCCGGCCCTCGACCATCGCAGCCGAGGACATCCTGCACGACCTGGGCGCCATTTCGATCCTCTCCTCCGACTCCCAGGCGATGGGCCGGATCGGCGAGGTCATCCTGCGTACCTGGCAGACCGCGCACGTGATGAAGGTGCGCCGGGGAGCGCTCGCGGGCGACGGGCGGGCCGACAACCACCGGGCGCGCCGCTACGTCGCCAAGTACACGATCAACCCGGCGGTCGCCCAGGGCCTCGACGGCGAGATCGGCTCGGTCGAACCGGGCAAGCTCGCGGACCTGGTGCTGTGGGAGCCCGCGTTCTTCGGCGTCAAGCCGCAGCTCGTCATCAAGGGCGGCCAGATCGCGTACGCGCAGATGGGCGACGCCAACGCGTCCATCCCCACGCCCCAGCCGGTGCTGCCCCGTCCGATGTTCGGCGCGCACGGAAAGGCCCCGGCGGCCAATTCGCTCAACTTCGTGGCGCAGGCCGCCCTCGACGACGGGCTGCCCGAACGACTGGGCCTGGACAAGAAGTTCACCGCCATCAAGAACACCCGCCGGGTGGGCAAGGCGGACATGCGCGAGAACGACGCACTGCCGGACGTCAGGGTCGACCCGGACACCTTCACGGTGACCATCGACGGCGAGGCGGTCGAGCCCGCGCCCGCCGCCGAACTGCCCATGGCCCAGCGTTACTTCCTCTTCTGAGCGGGCGGAGTCGACTCTGATGACCCGAGCTGCCCTGCTCGTCCTCGCCGACGGCCGGTTCCCGGCCGGCGGCCACGCCCACTCGGGCGGCGTCGAACCGGCCGTCAAGGCGGGCCGGGTCCATGACGCGGCCTCCCTGGCGGAGTTCTGCCGGGGGCGGCTGCACACGGCGGGCCTGGTGTCGGCCTCGCTCGCCGCGGCGGCCGTCCTCGGTCTCGACCCGCTCGCGCTCGACGAGGCCGCCGACGCGCGCACCCCGTCCCCGGCGCTGCGGGCCACCGCGCGCAAGCTGGGCCGTCAGATGATGCGGGCGGCGCGGGCCGCCTGGCCGAGTGAGGAGCTGGCCGCGCTGGCGGCGGCCCGGCCGCGCGGGGCGCACCAGCCGGTCGTGCTGGGGCTCGCGGCGCGCGCGGGCGGGCTGTCCGCGCCGGACGCGGCGCACTGCGTCGTGTACGAGACGGTCAGCGGGCCCGCGACGGCGGCGGTCCGGCTGCTCAGCCTCGATCCGTTCGACGCGACGGGCGTGCTGGCACGCCTGGGGCCGGAACTGGACTCGGTGGCCGCGGCGGCGGCGCGGGCCGCCGGCGTCGCCTCGGCCGAGGGGCTCGACGCGCTGCCCGCCGCGTCGGCGCCGTTGCTCGACGTCATGGCCGAAGCGCACGCGGCGTGGCCGGTGCGGCTGTTCGCCTCGTAGGGGACCCCCTTGCGGTGCCCGCTGGGGGCTCCGCCCCCAGCCCCCCGATCGCCCTGAACGGGCTCGTCCTCAAGCGCCGGACGGGCTGAAAGATCCGCCCGCCCGGGCGGGCCCGAGCGGCCTGCACGGGCCAGAAAGATCCGCCCGACCGGGCTGGATCAACCGCCTGACAAGGAGCCCTGACCATGCACCTCGACCACTCCCACGGCGGCCCCGCCGCCATCAGCGCCGACGCCCATCGGCCCGACGGGACCCGGCGGGCCCTGCGCATCGGGCTCGGGGGGCCCGTCGGGTCCGGGAAGACCGCCACCGTGGCCGCGCTCTGCCAGGCCCTGCGGGAGCGGTTCTCGCTCGCCGTCGTCACCAACGACATCTACACCCGTGAGGACGCCGAGTTCCTGCTGCGCAACGCCGTGCTGCCGCCCGAGCGCATCCAGGCCGTGGAGACCGGGGCCTGCCCGCACACCGCCATCAGGGACGACATCTCCGCCAACCTCGAAGCGGTCGAGGACCTGGAGGAGGCGGTCGGGCCGCTCGATCTGATCCTCGTCGAGTCCGGTGGCGACAACCTCACCGCCACCTTCTCCAAGGGCCTGGTCGACGCCCAGATCTTCGTCATCGATGTGGCGGGCGGCGACGACATCCCTCGCAAGGGCGGGCCCGGAGTGACCACGGCCGACCTGCTCGTCGTCAACAAGACCGACCTCGCCCCGTACGTCGGCTCGGACCTGGCGCGGATGGCCCGCGACGCCAAGGAGCAGCGGGCCGAACTGCCCGTCGTCTTCCAGTCGTTGAGGTCCGAGGACGGCGTGGACGCGGTCGCCGAGTGGGTGCGGGAGCGGCTCGCCGCATGGACGGGCTGACCCTCGGCGCGGGGGTGCGCGCCACCGCCCGGATCGTCGCCACCCCCGAGGGCCTGCCCGTCCTGGCGGGCGAGGGCCCGCTGGCGCTGCGCCGCACCCGGGCCACCGGCGGGCGCCACCGGGTCACCGTCGTCGGGGCGATGAGCGCCCCGCTCGGCGGCGACCGCATCGCCGTCGAGGCCGAGGTGCGGGGCGGCGCCCGGCTCACCGTGGACTCGGCCGCCGCCACCATCGCCCTGCCCGGGCGGACCGGTGAGCCCGCGCACTACGACGTGCGTCTGGGCGTCGGCCCCGGCGGCGAGCTGCACTGGCTGCCCGAGCAGCTCATCTCGGCGCGCGGCAGCGATCTGCGCATGCGCACCCACGTGGAGCTCGCGGCGGACGCGCGGCTCGTTCTGCGCGAGGAGCAGATCCTCGGGCGCCACGGCGAGGAGCCCGGTACGCTCGCCACCCGGCTCACCGTGCACCGCGCGGGCCGCCCGCTCCTCGACCAGGCGCTGGCGTACGGTCCCGGCGCACCCGGTGGCTGGAACGGTTCGGCGGTCCTGGGCGGACACCGGGCGGTGGGGCAACTCCTCGTCGTAGACCCGGAGTTGGCCGAGAAACCCGTGCGGGCGCGGATGCTCGGCGAGAGCGCGGTGCTGACACCGCTGGCAGGGCCCGCTTTCCTGGTGACCGCCCTCGCGCCGGACGCCCGGCTGCTGCGGCGCGTGCTCGACGAAGTCCACACCGCTCAGCGGGACTCAGCGTCCCGCCTATCGGTTCGGTAAAGAAACACCAGTACGACCTGTTCTCGACGGCCATCGAGGCGCGAGGATCCCCCGAGACCATGGAACGCGCCGCTCCGAGCGGCGCACTTCAGCAGGGGGAGGAACCACTTGAGACGCACCGCAGTGCTCGGCTCGGCCGGCACTCTGATCGCGGGCACGCTCATAGCGGGCGCGATCGCGGCACCGACGGCCACCGCCGAAAGCCGCCACCACGGCACGTCCGAGGCGCGCGGCGTGCAGCTCGCCGCCGAGCGGGCCGCCAAGAAGGGCATCGACTGGACCGACTGCCCGGCCGACTGGGGCTTCGCCAAGCCGATCCAGTGCGGTTACGTCAGCGTTCCGCTCGACTACGCCCACCCGTACGGCCAGCAGATCAAGCTCGCCGTGGACCGCATCGCCTCGACCGGTACCCCGGCCGAGCGCCAGGGCGCCCTCATCTACAACCCGGGCGGCCCCGGTGCCTCCGGCATGCGCTTCCCGACCCGGGTGACCGGCAAGAACCCCCTGTGGGTCAACACCTCCAAGGCGTACGACTTCGTGGGCTTCGACCCGCGCGGCGTGGGCCACTCGACGCCGATCTCCTGTGTCGACCCGCAGGAGTTCGTCAAGGCGCCGAAGGCCGACCCGGTGCCGTCCAGCGAGGCCGACAAGCGCGCCCAGCGCAAGCTCGCCGCCGAGTACGCGGACGGGTGCGCCGAGCGCAGCGGCTGGATGCTGCCGTTCATGACCACTCCGAACACCGCCCGCGACCTGGACGTCATCCGCGCCGCGCTCGGTGAGAAGAAGCTCAACTACCTGGGCGTCTCCTACGGCACCTACCTGGGCGCGGTCTACGGCACGCTCTTCCCGTCGCACGTGCGCCGCATGCTGGTGGACAGCGTCGTCGACCCGGCGCGCGACAACATCTGGTACCAGGCCAACCTGAACCAGGACGTCGCCTTCCAGGGGCGCTGGAGCGACTGGGAGAAGTGGGTCGCCCAGAACGACGCCACCTACCACCTCGGCGACACGGCGGCCAAGGTCGAGCAGCAGTGGGTGAAGCTGCGCGCCGAGGCCAAGAAGAGCCCCCTCGGCGGCGTGGTCGGCCCGGCCGAGCTCATCGCGTACTTCCAGAACGCCCCGTACTACGACTCGTCCTGGGCGTCCACCGCCAAGACGTGGAGCAAGTACGTGGCGGGCGACACCAAGGCGCTGGTCGACGCGGCCGCTCCCGACATGTCGGACACCAAGGGCAACATCAGCTCCGAGAACGGCAACGCGGTCTACACCGCCGTCGAGTGCGCGGACGCCAAGTGGCCCACCAGCTGGAAGAAGTGGGACCGGGACAACACCCGGCTCAACAAGGACAACCCGTTCATGACCTGGGCGAACGCCTGGATGAACCTGCCGTGTGCCACCTGGCAGACGCGGCAGCAGACCCCGGTCGAGGTCAAGACGGGCAAGGGCCTGCCGCCGGTGCTGATCGTCCAGAGCACCCGGGACGCGGCCACGCCGTACGAGGGCGCCGTCTCGCTGCACCAGCGCTTCAAGGGCTCGCGCCTGATCACCGAGAAGGACGCGGGTTCGCACGGTGTGACCGGTCTGGTCAACCCGTGCATCAACACCCGCGTGGAGGCCTACCTCCTCTCCGGCAAGGTCGACAGCGCCGATGTGACGTGCGCCCCGCACGCCACGCCGAAGCCGTAACGGCCGAGCGCGCATGAAGGAGGGGGCGGCCGCGGTTGCGGCCGCCCCCTTCGCGCGTCAGCCCCGCCCGGCCAGCCAGGCGTCCTCGGCCGCGTAGTCGAACAGGTCCGGGTACTTGGCCATGCCGGGGAACGCCTCCCGCCAGTCCCCGCCCCCGAGCCGGTCCACGATCGACGCGACCGTCGCGGGCAGCGACTCCACGTACCCGGTCACCGGCCGGTATCCCAGCTCCCGCTCGGCCGCCGACATGTCGTAGACGACCGGGTGCGACGCGCTCCACGGGGTGAGGCCCACCGTGCCCGTCGTGGGCGCCCCATCGAAGAGCACCAGCTCGCCGCGCACCCCCATCACCTCGTCGATCGCGGCGCTCATCTCGGCCACGGTCGGCGCCTGCGGGTCGGCCGCGTTGAGCACCCGCGAGCCGGGCCGCAGCGCGGCCAGCCTGATCAGCTCGGCGATGTTGGCGACGTGCGCCGGATGGAAGCGGCTCGCCCCGCCGTGGGCGAGCACCCGCACCGGCCGACCGTCCAGCGCCCGCTTCACGAAGAACAGCTCGCGCGGGCTCCGGCAGTGCGGGCCGTGGATCGCGCCCGCCCGCAGCAGCGTCGAGGGCAGGGCCGAGGCGAGCAGCTCCCGCTCCAGCCGGATCTTGCGCGTACCGTACGTCTCCTCGCCCGGCGCGACCGTGGCCAGCGTCTCGGGGATCGGCACCGGGTAGCGGGGCGAGCCGTCCGGCTCCCCCTGGGTGTCGAAGCTGCGGCCCCGGTCGTCCTCGTACACCGCCCCGCTGGAGATCACCACGGCCGAGCCGACGCGGTCCGCGAGTGCGGCCAGTTGCCGGGCGTGCCCGCCGTCGTACGCCGCCATGTCCACCAGGACGTCGCAGCCGTCCCCGAGGGCCGCGGCCAGCTCCCCTTCCGCGTCCCGGTCGAGCGCGAGCGGGCGCACCCCGTCCGGCCAGCCCGGATCGCTCCCACCGCCGCGCGAGGCGGCCCGCACCTCCCACCCGTCCTCGGCGAGCACGCGCACGGCGGCCCGCCCGATCTGGCCCGTGGCACCTACGACGAACGCTGTTCCCTTGCCCATGCAGGGGACGCTACGACCACGTGATCACCGGGGCCAGGGAGTTGCGCCGTGCGCGGATCCGCTGTCAGCCGAGGATCTTGGGGAACTTTCCGGCCTCCTCGGCCTTCACGTCGGCCGCGTACCGGTCCACGTACTCCTGCCCGGAGAGCTCCAGGATCTTGTACATGAGCTCGTCGGTGGCGGCCCGCAGCACCGCCTTCTCGTTCTCCATGCCGGTGTAGCGGGAGAAGTCCAGCGGCGCGCCGAACCGGATGGTGACCCTCCTGATCTTCGGCATGACCTGTCCGGGCGGCTGGATCTCGAAGGTGCCGACCATCGCGCACGGGATCACCGGCACCTGCGCCTTCAGCGCCATCACGGCGACCCCGACCTTGCCCTTGTAGAGCCGTCCGTCGTGGGAGCGGGTGCCCTCCGGGTAGATGCCCAGGAGCTCGTTCTTGCTCAGCACCCCGAGGCCCTCGCGGATCGCCGCCTTCCCGGCCTCCTTGCCGGAGCGGTCCACCGGGATCTGCCCGACGGCGCGGAAGAAGGCGGCGGTGAGCCGGCCCCTGATGCCGGGCCCGGTGAAGTACTCCTGCTTGGCGAGGAAGGTGATACGCCGTTTGAGCATCACCGGCATCAGGAAGTGGTCGGAGAACGACAGGTGGTTGCCCGCGACGATCGCCGCGCCGTCGTCCGGAATGTGCTCCAGGCCCTCGATCCTGGGCCGGAAGAGCAGCCTCAGCAACGGCCCCAGAAGGGCGTACTTGAGCACGTAGTACAGCAACGCACCAGCTCCTCACCAGGCCCGCCCGCCGGGCCACGCTCAGGCGCTGCGCGAAGCCGCCATGCCCACCGTCGCCAGGCCGAGGACCACCCAGCCGAACCAGAGCCAGCCGCTGCTGCCGAGCGCCACCGTGTACGCAGTGATCATCACCAGCGCCACGACGGTGAGCACCACCATCGCCTTCGTCGTGCCGGGCATGGGGTCCCCTTCCTCCCGGCCGCTGCCGTGAAGTCCATGGTCGCCCCGTGAGGGCCCGTCGCGCCAGACCGGCGCACCGGGTGTTACTGCCCGCGTGCGTTCAGCGAGGCCAGATAGGCGTTGTAGGCCGCCAGCTCCTTGTCGCCGTCGCGGTCGGCGGCCCGGTCCTGGCGCCTCGCCTCGCGCTTCTCGGTCGCGTACCACTGGAAGACCAGCGCGATCAGGACCAGCACGGACGGGATCTCGCTGAAGGCCCAGGCGATGCCGCCGGCCGCCTCCTGGTCGGCGAGCGCGTCGATGCCGAGCGAGGAGGGCGGGTTCTTGTACGTGCCGATCATCGGCTGGGTCGCCATCATCAGGGCGATGCCGAAGAAGGCGTGGAACGGCATGCCCGCGAAGAGCTCCAGCATCCGCATGATGTAGCCGGGGCGGTGCGGGCCCGGGTCGACGCCCATGATCGGCCAGAAGAAGATCAGGCCGACGGCGAGGAAGTGGACCATCATCGCGATGTGGCCGGTCCTCGAACCCATCAGGAAGTCGAAGAGCGGCGAGAAGTAGAGCCCGTAGAGGCTCGCGATGAACATCGGGATCGTGAACGCGGGGTGCGTGATGATCCGCAGATAGCGGCTGTGCAGCAGGGCGAGCAGCAGCTCGCGCGGCCCCTTGCGGCCGCGCCCGGCGACCGGCAGCGCCCGCAGCGTCAGCGTCACCGGCGCGCCCAGCAGCAGCAGGATCGGCGAGAGCATGCTGATGACCATGTGCTGGACCATGTGCACGCTAAACATGACCATGCCGTAGTCGTTGAGCTTGGTGCACATCACCAGGGCGATGCTCAGCACGCCGAGGGTCCAGAAGACCATCCGGCTCACCGGCCAGCTGTCGCCGCGCCTGCGCAGCCGCAGCACCGCCCAGCCGTACAGACCGAGCCCCGCGATACAGCCGATCAGGAAGAACGGGTCCGTGGACCACTCCAGGCCGCGCCCCAGCGTGAACGGCGGCAGATCCATGTTCATGCCCATGCCGTGCCCGCCGTGATCCATCCGCTGACTCCTGATTTCGTACCGGTTGTCCGCACCCAGAGTAGAGCCGCCCCCGGTCGCGATCGCGACCGGGGGCGGCTCGTTGCGCGCAGAACGATGTGGGCGTTACAGGACGCACTCCGCCTCGGCGTACCGCTCGGCCGGGACGGTCTTGAGCGTCGCCGTCGCCTCGGCGAGCGGGACCATGGTGATGTCGGTGCCGCGCAGCGCGGTCAGCATCCCGAACTCGCGGCGGTGCACGGCCTCCACCGCGTGCCAGCCGAACCGGGTGGCCAGGACGCGGTCGTACGCGGTCGGGGTGCCGCCGCGCTGGACGTGGCCGAGGATGACCGCGCGGGCCTCCTTGCCCAGGCGCTGCTCCAGCTCCACGGAGAGCTGGCTGGCGACGCCCGCGAACCGCTCGTGGCCGTAGATGTCGGTGCCGCCCACGTCGAAGCGCATCGAGCCCTCGCGCGGCTTGGCGCCCTCGGCGACGACCACGATCGCGAACTTCTTGCCCGCCGAGAACCGGCGGCCGACCAGCTCGGTCAGCTCGTCGATGTCGAAGGGGCGCTCCGGCACGACGATCGCGTGGGCGCCGGCGGCCATGCCGGAGTGCAGCGCGATCCAGCCGGTGTGGCGGCCCATGACCTCGACGATCAGCACGCGCTGATGCGACTCGGCGGTCGTCTTGAGGCGGTCGAGCGCCTCGGTGGCCACGCCGACGGCCGTGTCGAAGCCGAAGGTGACGTCGGTCGACGCGATGTCGTTGTCGATGGTCTTCGGCACGCCGACGATCGGCAGGCCCGCCTCGGAGAGCAGATGGGCGGCCTTGAGCGTGCCCTCGCCGCCGATCGGGATGATCGCGTCGAGGCCGAGCTCTGCGACATGGCCCTTCGCGCGCTCGACGCCGTCGCGCAGATGCGCGGGCTGAACGCGGGAGGAGCCGAGGATCGTGCCGCCGAGGGCGAGGATGCCGCCGACCGCGTCCAGGTCGAGCTTGCGGTAGTCGGCCTCCAGGAGACCCTTCCAGCCGTCGTGGAAGCCGATGACCTCGTCGCCGTGGTCGACCACCGCGCGGTGCACGACGGAACGGATGACGGCATTCAGGCCGGGGCAGTCGCCGCCGGAGGTGAGCACACCAATTCGCATTGCCCGGAAAACCTTTGCAACGTGGGCCGACGACCGGACCACGTCGTCCGGTTGGATCCCCGCCACCCTACCGGCGCAGGGTGGCGGGGCCGAATCAGACGTCCGACTGATGGACGTCAGACGAAAGTACGAACGCCGTCTTCCGGGGCTGAGCCCGGGTCAGGCGGGCTGGGTCGCCGAGGCGATGCGCTCGGCGCGCAGCGCCTCGTACCAGCGGTCGTCGGTCGGCGGCAGCGCGTTCACATCGAGGGCCAGCTTCAGCAGCAGGTCCGCGATCTGCGGGTTCCGCGCGAGCACGGGACCGTGCATGTACGTGCCGAAGACCGTCTCGTTGTACGCGCCCTCGGTGCCGTCGCCGGTGCCGTTGCCCCGGCCCAGGCGGACCCGGGCGAACGGGCGGGCCGTGGGGCCCAGGTGTGTGACGCCCTGGTGGTTCTCGAAACCGGTCAACTGCGGCAGGCCGAGCCGCTCGTCGATGTCGCCCAGCACGTCGCCGACGCAGCGCTCGCCCTCGCCCCGGGTGGAGACCACGTCGAGCAGGCCGAGGCCCGGCTCGCGCTCGCCGAGGTCGTTGATGAACTCGTGGCCCAGGATCTGGTACCCGGCGCAGACCGAGAAGATGATCGCGCCGTTGGCGGCGGCGCGCTGCAGGCCGCCGTCGCGGCGCAGCCGCTCGGCCGCGAGCCGCTGCGGCCGGTCCTCGCCGCCGCCGATCAGATAGATGTCGCCCGACGACGGCACCGGCTGGTCGCTGCGGACGTCGAGACGGGCCACGTCGAGGCCGCGCTGGCGGGCCCGGCGCTCCACGACCAGCGCGTTGCCCTGGTCGCCGTACGTGCTCAGCAGGTCGGGGTAGACCCACACGAGGCGCAGGCTGTTGTCGCTCATGCTCGCTTGCTCCTTAGGGGGTCTCAGTTGCCGACCGTGCGGCGCACGTCCTGGAAGGCGGTGTAGTTGGCGATCAGCTCGATCTGGCCGGGCGGCGCGAGCTGTACGCACTCCGCCAGGCTCTCGCAGACCCGGAAGTCCAGGTTCGCGACCTCCAGGCGGACCGCCAGGTCCAGCTTGCGGTCGCCGATCACGAAGATCGGGTGACCGGCGAGCCGGGTGTAGTCGACGTCCCACAGCCACGAGGTGTCCGTGCCGTCGGCGCCGCGGGCGTTGACGGCGAGGATCACCGGCGTGGGCGGCGGGTCGATGAGGGAAAACGTTTCGAGCCAGCCCGCCGGGTTCTTGGCGAGCAGCAGCCGCAGCTCGCGTCCCTGGAAGGAGACCACGTCGTAGCGCCCCGCGACCGCCTGCACCTGGTACATCCGCTCCAGGGCGACCTGCGGCGGCACCCCGAAGACCGCGGCGACCGCGGCGGAGGTGGCGGCGTTGGCCTTGTTGGCGCGGCCGGGCAGCTGGAGGTGGATCGGCCAGGCCGAACCGTGCGGGTCCAGGACGTAGTCGCCGCTGAGCACCCAGCTCGGGGCGGGGCGGCGGAAGCCGCACTCACCGCAGAACCAGTCGTCGCCCGGGCGCTGCATCACACCGCCGCAGGCGGGGCACGACCAGGCGTCGTCCTTCCACTCCTGGCCCGCCGCCACCCACACCACGTTGGGGGAGGAGGAGGCGGCCCACACGACCAGCGGGTCGTCGGCGTTGGCGATCACCACGGCCTTGGTGCCCTGAAGCCCCTCGCGCCACTTCTCGGCGAGCATCCGGGTCTCGGCGGCCCGGTCGAGCTGGTCGCGGCTCAGGTTGAGCAGTGCGATCGCCTTGGGCGTCACATCGCGCGCGACACCGGAGAGGTACTTCTCGTCCACCTCGATCACGCCGAAGCGGGCGTCCGAGCCGCCCGCCAGCGCCGAGGTGATGCCCGCGGGCATGTTGGCGCCCAGCGCGTTGGACACCACCGGGCCACTGGCCCGCAGCGCCTCGGCGATGAGCCGGGTCGTCGTCGTCTTGCCGTTCGTCGCCGAGACCAGGACCACGTCCAGGTGGGTCGCCAGCCGCCCCAGCAGATCGGGGTCCAGCTTGAGCGCCACCCGGCCGCCGATCACCGATCCACTGCCCCGCCCCGCTGCGCGCGACACCGCCGCAGCGGCCTTGCCCGCCGTCACGGCGAGCTTGGCCCGCGGTGACAGCGGCTCCGCGTTGCCTGCCATCGTCCTTGATCCTCCTTGCGCCTGGGTCGGACCTCAGCCTATCGAGATCCGGACAGCGGCCCGAACCGCGCCACCACCGGCGCGGCCACGGACCCCCTGGACCGTACGCTTACGGCCATGCGTCACCGTCCCATTCCCGGCAGTTCCGGCTCCGTACGAGAGATGTCTCTCCTCGGCGACCCGGCCCTGCATGCCCCCTGTGAGCCCGTCACCGACTTCGGTCCGTCCCTCGGCCGGCTGGTCGAGGACCTCTTCGCGACGATGTACGCGGCGCGGGGGGTGGGGCTCGCGGCCAATCAGATCGGCGTGGGGCTGCGGGTGTTCGTCTACGACTGCCCCGACGACGAGGACGTCCGCCACCTCGGACACCTCGTCAACCCCCGTCTGGTGTCGGCCGAAGGCCTGCTGCTCCGCGGCCCCGAGGGCTGTCTGTCCCTGCCGGGTCTGGAGGCGGGGACGGAGCGGTACGACGAGGCGGTGGTGGAGGGCCTGACGGTGTCGGGCGCGGTGGTGCGGGTGTCCGGCACGGGGTTCTTCGCGCGGTGCCTCCAGCACGAGATGGACCACCTGGAGGGGGTGGTGTATCCGGATCGCTTGACGGGGTGGCGGAAGGCGCGGCTGGGGAGGGCGGTGCGGCGAGCGCCGTGGGGTGGGCGGGGGGATTGCCCCACCCCGCCCCTTCCCTAAACCCTCCGGGGGTGGGTGGGGGTGGAGGTGGTTTCGGGGGGGCGTTGCCCCCGGACCCCCGTTGCGGGGGCTGCGCCCCCTGCACCCCGCTTCGGGGCTCCGCCCCGGACCCCGCTCCTCAAACGCCGGAGGGGCTGAATGTGCCCGGGCCCCGCTCCTCGCACGCCGGAGGGGCTGGAGTTACCTAAGGGGCGCGGGGAACTGCGCGACCAGCCCCCACCGGCCCGCAGACGAAACCGGTGTCAGAACCCCGGCCCGCCCACCCGGTCCGCCGCCGCTGCCAGGCGGCCCCACAGCAGGTCCGCCAGGCCGCGTACCAACTCCGTGCGGGAGCAGGGGCGTTCGCCCAGCCACCAGTCGCCCGCCGCGTGCATCATGCCGACGATCCCGTGGCCCCACACCCGCGCCAGCGCCTCGCTCCCGGGCCCCAGGTCGATCCGCTCGGCGATCACGATGCCCAGCTCCTCGCCCATCCGCCGCAGCAGCGGCGCGGAGTGGCGGCCCACGTCGAACCCGGCGTGCTCGCCGCCGCTGGTCTCCTCCGCGGGGTGCATCAGGAAGCGGTACACCTGGGGCCGCGCCTCGATCGCCACGAGGTACGTCTCCAGCGTGGCCTCGACGCGCTCGCGGCGCTCCGCGGGAGCGTCCAGCGCCGCCCGCAGCGCGGCGAGCAGCGCGTCCGTGTGGCGCTGCGCCAGCGCCCGGTACAGCCCGCCCTTGTCCCCGAAGTGCCGGTACAGGATCGGCTTGGTGATCCCGGCCTCGGCGGCGATCGCGTTCATCGATGCCTTGGGGCCGTCCCGGAGCACCACCCGGTCCGCCGCCTCCAGCAGTTCCCGCCGACGGCTCTCGGCCGACGTCCGCTGCTGCTCGGCCTGGTGTGTGGTCTCCATGGCTTCGTCTCCCCGCCCGTACTCGTACAGCGTCTTACGTGTTACGCGGTTCCGCCGACGTGTTCCGCCATCCGGAATGCCTGCGCAACGTAACACTCCGGCCAGGTCCCGCGCTGATCGGCCGCTGGTCGGTTGACAGGCTCTACCGGCCAGTAACATACTGCCGTTACCGCAAGTAACGCTTGTCTGTGGCACGGGAAGTGGTGGAGGGGACATGGCCGAGTTCACGATGGAACTCAATGACGACCAGAAGCAGGTCAGGGACTGGTTGCACGGCTTTGCGAAGGACGTCATCAGGCCCGCCGCCGCGGAGTGGGACGAGCGCGAGGAGACCCCCTGGCCGGTGATCCAGGAAGCCGCCAAGGTCGGAATCTACTCCCTGGACTTCTACGCCCAACAGTTCTTCGACCCGACCGGTCTCGGCATCCCGGTCGCCATGGAGGAGCTGTTCTGGGGCGACGCGGGCATCGCCCTGTCGATCGTCGGGACCGGCCTCGCCGCCGTCGGCGTCCTCGCCAACGGCACCGAGGAGCAGATCGGCACCTGGA
This sequence comes from Streptomyces sp. NBC_00224, assembly GCF_041435195.1. Classification (NCBI taxonomy): domain Bacteria; kingdom Bacillati; phylum Actinomycetota; class Actinomycetes; order Kitasatosporales; family Streptomycetaceae; genus Streptomyces; species Streptomyces sp. NBC_00224. The sequence continues at coordinate 1,926,461 of NZ_CP108106.1, read as the reverse complement.
TACCGCAGATGTACGGCGACGTGGACGACGTGAAGGTAGCCGCCTTCTGCTCCTCCGAGCCGGACGCGGGCTCCGACGTCGCCTCCATGCGGACCAGGGCCGTGTACGACGAGGCCAAGGACGAGTGGGTCCTCAACGGCACCAAGACCTGGGCCACCAACGGCGGCATCGCCAATGTGCACGTCGTCGTCGCGGTCGTCGACCCGGAGCTCGGCTCCAAGGGGCATGCCTCCTTCATCGTGCCGCCCGGCACCCCCGGCCTGTCCCAGGGCCAGAAGTTCAAGAAGCACGGCATCCGCGCCTCGCACACCGCCGAGGTCGTGCTCGAAGACGTCCGCGTGCCCGGGCACTGCCTGCTCGGCGGCAAGGAGAAGCTCGACGAGCGGCTCGCCCGGGCCCACGAGAAGGCGAGGGCGGGCGGCGGTGAGCGCGTGAAGAACGCCGCCATGGCCACCTTCGAGGCCTCCCGCCCGGCCGTCGGCGCCATGGCGGTCGGCACGGCCCGCGCCGCTTACGACTACGCACTCGAATACGCCAAGGGCCGCGAGCAGTTCGGCCGCCCGATCATCGACAACCAGGGCGTCGCTTTCCAGCTCGCCGACATGCGTACGCAGATCGACGCGGCCCGGCTGCTGGTGTGGCGCGCCTCCTGGATGGCCACGGCGGGCCGGCCCTTCACCTCCGCCGAGGGCTCGATGTCCAAGCTGTTCGCGAGCGAGACCGCGAAGAAGGTCACCGGGCAGGCGATCCAGATCCTCGGCGGCAACGGCTACACCCGCGAGTACCCGGTGGAGCGCATGCACCGCGATGCGGCCATCTACACGATCTTCGAGGGGACCAGCGAGATCCAGCGCCTGGTGATCGCCCGCACGCTCTCGGGCATGCCGATCCGTTAGCCTCCACCGGCCAGGAGACCGGCTCCGTTCCCGTGTGGCGGGAACGGAGCCGCGCTGTCTCTCCGGTGGATCAGACCGACAACTGCGCCTCGATCGCCGCGACGACCTCCGGGGCCTCCGGCTCGGTGCGCGGACGGATCCGGGCGACCACCTCGCCGGTGGGGGAGATCAGGAACTTCTCGAAGTTCCACTGCACGTCGCCGGCCTCGCCGTCCGTGTCCGCGACCTCCGTGAGGCGCTCGTACAGCGGGTGGCGGCCGTCGCCGTTGACGTCCGTCTTCTCCAGGAGCGGGAACGTTACTCCGTACGTCGCCGAGCAGAACGTCCCGATCTCCTCGGCGCTGCCGGGCTCCTGGCCGCCGAACTGGTTGCAGGGCACGCCGAGCACGCTGAAGCCGCGCTCGCCGTACTGTGCCTGAAGGCGCTCCAGACCGGCGTACTGCGGGGTCAGACCGCACTGGGACGCCACGTTCACGACCAGCACCGCCTTGCCCTTGTAGTCGGCCAGCGAAGTGGGCTCGCCGGACAGCGTGCGCAGCGGGATGTCGTACAGGCTCATCAACAGACTCCTCGTAACAGGGATTGACCGGTCAGTCGCGGGCCGGCAGCGGGCGGAACAGGCCCTCCTGGACCACGGACACCAGCAGCCGGCCCTCGCGGTCGTAGATGCGGCCGCGGGCCAGGCCCCGGCCGCCGGTCGCGATGGGGGACTCCTGGTCGTACAGGAACCACTCGTCGGTCCGGAACGGCCGGTGGAACCACATCGCGTGGTCGAGCGAGGCCATGTCGAAGCCCCGGGGACCCCACAGCGGCTCCACCGGGATGCGGACCGCGTCGAGCAGCGTCATGTCGGACGCGTACGTCAGCGCGCAGGTGTGCACCAGCGGGTCGTCGCCCAGCGGGCCGACCGCGCGCATCCACACCGCGCTGCGCGGGTCCGCGTCCTTGATCTCGTCCGGCGTCCAGCGCAGCCGGTCCACGTACCGGATGTCGAAGGGCTGGCGGCGCGCCATCCGCTCCAGGGCCTCCGGCAGGGTGCCCAGGTGCTCGCGGATCTCGTCCGCGACCGTCGGCAGCGACTCCGGCTCCGGGAAGTCCAGGCGCGGCGGCAGCTGGTGCTCGATGCTGCCCGGCTCCGGCTGGTGGAAGGACGCCGTCAGATTGAAGATCGTGCGGCCCTGCTGGACCGCGGTGACCCGGCGGGTGGTGAACGACCGGCCGTCCCGCACCCGCTCGACCTGGTAGACGATCGGGACGCCGGGGCGGCCCGGGCGCAGGAAGTAGGCGTGCAGCGAGTGCACCGGGCGCTCACCGTCCGTGGTGCGCCCGGCCGCCACCAGCGCCTGGCCGGCCACCTGGCCGCCGAAGACGCGCTGGAGGGACTCCTGCGGGCTGCGGCCGCGGAAGATGTCCACCTCGATCTGCTCCAGGTCGAGCAGATCGACGAGTCTTTCGGCGGGGTTGGTCATGTCGTCGCGGTCCTCTCGGGGGCGGGGGTCAGAGCTCGCCGACGTCGGTGACGCGCACCACCGCGCGACCCTCTTCGTCGGAGGCCGCCAGATCGACCTCCGCGCTGATGCCCCAGCCATGGTCGCCGTTCGGGTCGGCGAAGGTCTGCCGGACGCGCCACAGGCCGTGCGCCGGGTCCTCCTCGATTTGCAGCAGCTTGGGTCCGCGCGCGTCCGGGCCGGTGCCCAGGTCCTCGTACTCGTCCCAGTACTTGTCCATCGCCTCGCCCCAGGCGTCCGCGTCCCAGCCCGACTCGGCGTCCATCGTGCCCAGCTCGGCCATGTTGTCGAGCGCGGCCAGCTCCACCCGGCGGAACATCGCGTTGCGGACCAGCACGCGGAAGGCGCGGGCGTTCGCGGTGACCGGCTTGACCTCGTCGGCCTTCTCCTGGGCCTGCTCGGCGGTCTCGATCTCCGGGTTGGCGAGCTGCTCCCACTCGTCGAGCAGGCTGGAGTCGACCTGGCGGACCATCTCGCCGAGCCAGGCGATCAGGTCCTGAAGGTCCTCGGTCTTGAGGTCGTCCGGGATGGTGTGGTCGAGCGCCTTGTACGCGCCCGCCAGATAGCGCAGGACGATGCCCTCGGTGCGCGCCAGCTCGTACCAGGAGGTGAACTCCGTGAAGGTGAGCGCCCGTTCGTACATGTCACGGATGACGGACTTCGGCGAGACCGGGTGGTCGCCCACCCACGGGTGCGACTTCTTGTAGACGTTGTACGCGTGCCAGAGGAGCTCTTCCAGCGGCTTCGGGTACGAGATGTCCTGGAGCCGCTCCATGCGCTCCTCGTACTCGACGCCGTCCGCCTTCATCTGGCCGACGGCCTCGCCGCGCGCCTTGTTCTGCATGGCGGCGAGGATCTGGCGCGGGTCGTCGAGCGTCGACTCGACGACCGAGACCATGTCCAGCGCGTACGAGGGCGACTCGGGGTCGAGCAGGTCGAAGGCCGCCAGGGCGAACGTGGACAGCGGCTGGTTGAGCGCGAAGTCCTGCTGGAGGTCGACGGTGAGCCGGATGGTGCGGCCCTCGGCGTCCGGGGTGTCCAGCTGCTCCACCACACCGCCGTCGAGCAGCGAGCGGTAGATGGCGATGGCGCGGCGGATGTGCCGCAGCTGCGCCTTGCGCGGCTCGTGGTTGTCCTCCAAGAGGTGGCGCATCGCCTCGAAGGCGTTGCCCGGCCGGGCGATCACCGAGAGCAGCATGATGTTGGTGACCCGGAAGCGCGAGGTCAGCGGCTCGGGGTCGGCGCCGATCAGCTTCTCGAAGGTGGAGTCCGACCAGGCGACGAAGCCCTCGGGGGCCTTCTTGCGGACCACCTTGCGGCGCTTCTTCGGGTCGTCGCCCGCCTTGGCGAGCGCCTTCTCGTTCTCGATGACGTGCTCGGGCGCCTGGGCGACCACGAACCCGGCGGTGTCGAACCCGGCCCGCCCGGCCCGGCCCGCGATCTGGTGGAACTCGCGGGCGCGCAGGGTGCGCACCCGGGTGCCGTCGTACTTGGTGAGTGCGGTGAACAGGACCGTGCGGATGGGGACGTTGACGCCGACGCCGAGGGTGTCCGTACCGCAGATCACCTTCAACAGGCCCGCCTGCGCCAGCTTCTCCACCAGACGGCGGTACTTGGGCAGCATGCCCGCGTGGTGCACGCCGATGCCGTGGCGTACATAACGGGAGAGGTTCTGGCCGAACTTGGTGGTGAAGCGGAAGTTGCCGATCAGCTCCGCGATCGCGTCCTTCTCCTCGCGCGTACACATGTTGATCGACATGAGCGACTGTGCCCGCTCGACCGCCTGCGCCTGGGTGAAGTGGACGATGTAGACCGGCGACTGCCTGGTCTCCAGGAGCTCGGTCAGCGTCTCGGTGATCGGCGTGGTGACGTACTCGTACGAGAGCGGGACCGGGCGGGTCGCCGAGCGGACCACCGCGGTCTCCCGGCCGGTGCGCCGGGTCAGGTCCTTCTCGAACATCGACATGTCGCCGAGGGTGGCCGACATCAGGACGAACTGCGCCTGGGGCAGTTCCAGGATCGGGATCTGCCAGGCCCAGCCGCGGTCCGCCTCGGCGTAGAAGTGGAACTCGTCCATCACGACCTGGCCGATGTCGGCGTGCTTGCCGTCGCGCAGCGCGATGGAGGCGAGGACCTCGGAGGTGCAGCAGATGACGGGGGCGTCGGCGTTCACGGACGCGTCGCCGGTCAGCATGCCGACGTTCTCGGTGCCGAAGAGCTTGCAGAGGTCGAAGAACTTCTCCGAGACCAGCGCCTTGATCGGCGCGGTGTAGAACGTGACCTCGTCCCGGGCCAGCGCCGCGAAGTGCGCACCCGCCGCCACCAGGCTCTTTCCGGAGCCGGTCGGGGTGGAAAGGATCACGTTCGCCCCCGACACCACCTCGATCAGGGCCTCCTCCTGCGCCGGGTACAGGGAGATGCCCCGCTCCTCGGCCCAGGTGGAGAAGGCCTCGAAAAGGGCATCGGGGTCGGCACTCGGCGGCAGCTGATCGATAAGGGTCACGTCCCCATCTTGCCTGGCTTCACCCCATGAGAGGGAACCGGAGGACGGGCAAGAAGATCATGAGCGATAGGCTGCCTCGTCAACTGGGCCACGGGACAACAGGAAATGGGGCGGGGCACGGTCATGATGGGACCTGCGCACTCACTGTCAGGAGCGGCTGCCTGGCTGGGGGTGGGGGCCGCGACCGCTGCCGCGGGGCACGCCATGCCCTGGCCGGTGCTCGTCGTCGGCGCGCTGATCAGCGCCGGGGCGGCGCTCGCACCCGACCTCGACCACAAGTCCGCGACCATCTCGCGCGCCTTCGGACCGGTCTCCCGGGCCTTGTGCGGCATCGTCGACGAGCTCTCGCACGCCGTCTACAAGGCGACCAGGGGCCCCGGCGACCCGCGCCGCAACGGCGGCCACCGCACGCTGACCCACACCTGGCTGTGGGCCGTCCTGATCGGGGCGGGCGCCTCGGCCGCGGCCGTGTTCGGCGGCCGCTGGGCGGTGCTCGGCATCCTCTTCGTCCATGCGGTGCTCGCCGTCGAGGGCCTGCTGTGGCGGGCCGCGCGGATGTCCAGCGACGTCCTGGTGTGGCTGCTCGGCGCGGCCGGCGCCTGGATCATGGCCGGGGTCCTCGACAAGCCCGGCAACGGCTCGGACTGGCTCTTCGCCGGCTCCGGCCAGGAGTACCTGTGGCTGGGCCTGCCGATCGTGCTCGGCGCCCTGGTCCACGACATCGGGGACGCGCTGACCGTCTCCGGCTGCCCGATCCTGTGGCCGATCCCGCTCGGCCGCAAGCGCTGGTACCCGCTGGGCCCGCCGAAGGCGATGCGGTTCCGGGCCGGGAGCTGGGTCGAGCTGAAGGTGCTGATGCCCGTGTTCATGGTGCTCGGCGGGGTCGGGGCGGCGGGCGCGCTCAACTTCATCTGAGCCCGCGGCCCCGGGTGGGTTTCCGTGAACCGGCTGCGCCCGCGGCCCGCCGTGGCCGACGATGGGACCCGTCATCGCGGCGGCTCCGCGTTCCGGGCGGACGCGCCGCGCTCGTACGGCAGTGAGGGCGGCGGGGCGACCGCATGGTGCAGATTCTGACGATGCCGTTGGAGCACGGCAGCGATGTGCGGGCCGTGTTCGAGATCGGCGAGGACGAGACCGGCGGCGACCTGGAGCTGGCCGCGGGCGGCGCCGGCACGGTGGCCCGGGCCAGGGTGTCGCTCGCGGAGGCGATGGACCAGGTGCGGCCCGCGCTGTCCCGCGTCGTCGAGACGGTGCGCGGGCTCGGGCCCGACGAGGTCGAGATCGAGTTCGGCCTCAAGGCGGGTGGCGAGTCCGGCGTGATCATCGCCAAGGGGACGGCCGAGGTGAACTTCGCCGTCCGGCTCGTCTGGAACCGCGCCGGAGCATGACCGGGCGGGAGGGGTTCGTCGTCAGGATCCGGCACGCCACGGCCGAACCCCCGATGGCGGCCGGAGTCGGCTGTGTCGTGGGCGAGCGGCACATCGTGACCTGCGCCCATGTGATCAACGCGGCGCTCGGCCGGGACAAGGCCGACCGCGAGCGACCCCCGGACAGCGCCAGGATCCGCGTCGACTTCCCGCTCCTGGGGAACGCGGAGGGCGCGCCGCTGCGCGAGTGCCGCGTCGCCGCCTGGGACCCGCCCGCGGCGCCCGGGCTCGGCGGGCGCGACACGGCCGGTCTGGTCGTGGTGGGCGACACGCTGCCGGTCGGCGCCGGTCCCGCCCGGCTGGTCGCGGTGCCGGGCTGCGGGGCCGAGGACGTGCGGGCCGGGGTCTTCGGCTATCCGGCGAGCCGGTCCCGTACCGCCAACGGCGCCTGGTCGTCCTGTCGGCTGCGGGGCGCCGTCGGCGGGGGACTGGTCCAGCTCGACGCCGAGAGCGAGTCCGCGCTGCGCGCCCAGCCCGGTTTCAGCGGCGCCCCGGTGATCGTGGGGGACGCGTGGGGCGACGCGGTCGTCGGGCTGCTGGCGGTCGCCGGGCGGGAGGGCCGCACCGACGACGCGTACGCGGTGCCCATGACCGAGGTGTCGGCCGCCTGGCCCGAGGTCCTCGGCGGCAGCATGCTGCCGCCCTGCCCCTACCGGGGCCTGCGGTCCTTCACCGCCGCCGACGCCCGGGCCGGGCTCTTCGTCGGCCGCGAGCGGGAGATCGCCGGGCTGCGGGCGATGGTGAAGGACCGGCCGCTGGTCGTCGTCACCGGCCCGTCCGGGGTCGGCAAGTCCTCGCTGGTGGCTGCCGGGCTCGAACCCGGGCTGCGCGCGGACGGCTGGTCGGTGGCCACCTTCCGGCCGGGCGCCACGCCGTACGACACGCTGGCGCGGGCGCTGCTCGACCTGGAGTGCCCGGGCGGCGACCACTCGCTCGAACAGCTGGAGAACCGCTGCCGCGCCCTGCGCGAGGAGGGCTTCTGGCCGGTGGCGACCCGGGTGTCGGTGCTCTCGGGCCGCCGCCTCGCGCTCATCGGCGACCAGTTCGAGGAGGTGTTCAGCGCCGGTACGGAGGGGGCGGACCCGGTGCGCTTCCTCCGGCAGACCTTTCCGCCGCCCGAGACGGTGCAGAGCCCCGACGTACGCCTCATCTGCACCCTGCGCTCCGACTTCCTGCCCGATCTGCTGGAGCTGGCGGACATCGGCCCCCGTTTGCAGGACCGGCAGCTGAACGTGTCCCCGCTCGACGAGGCGGCGCTGACCCGGGTGATCGTCGAACCGGCCGCGCTCGCCGGGGTGACCTTCACCGAGGGGCTGGCCGAGGCCGTGGCGGCCGAGGCGAGCAAGGGGCCGGGCGGGCTGCCGCTCCTTGAGTTCGCCCTGACCGAACTCTGGCCGATGCAGCGCGAGCGCCGGATCAGCTTCGACAGCTATCACGGCCTCGGCGGCGTCTCCGGCGCCCTCAACCGCCATGCCGAGCAGGTCTACCGCTTCCTGACCCAGACCCTGGACGAGGCCCGGATCCGGCGCGTCCTGCTCTCCATGATCCGGGCCCGGGGCGGCGCGGCCAGCGCGGTACGGGTCGCGGCCCGGCGCGTCCACCTCGGCGCGGACTGGTACGTGGCCCAGCTGATGGCCGACCCCGAGCGGCGCCTGGTCGTCGTGGGCCCGGAGGGGCCCGGCACGGCGGAGATCGCCCACGAGGCGCTGATCCGGGGCTGGCAGCGGCTGGCCGGATGGGTGGACGAGGACGCCGACTTCCAGCAGTGGCTGGCGGTCGCGGAGGAGCGCGCGACCGAGGGCGACCTGATGTCGGCCCCTCGGGTCGCGGAGGCGCAGCGGTGGCTGGACGAGCGCCCTGACGACATTCCGCCCGAGGTGGGGGCGCTGATGCGCAGGAGCCTCGCGGTCCTGCGCGAACAGGAGCGCACCGAGCGGCAGATGCTGGCGCTCCAGGCCTCCAACGCGGAGCTGGAGGAGAAGGCCGAACTCCTCGCGCGCGCCAACCGGGACATCGAGGTGAAGAACCACGAGATCGAGGAGGCCCGCCAGATCCTGCAGGAGCGGGCGGAGTTGCTGGCGGTCTCGATGCGCTTCAAGTCCGAGTTCCTGGCGAACATGTCGCACGAGCTGCGCACCCCTTTGAACTCGATGCTGCTCCTCGCCAAGTTGCTCGCCGACAACGTCGAGGGCACCCTCTCGCAACGGCAGATCGAGTTCGCCGAGACGATCCACCGCGCGGGCTCCGACCTGCTCGAACTGATCAACGACATCCTGGACCTCACCCGGGTGGAGGCGGGCCGGATGGAGGTCGCGCCGGCCTGGATCGGGGTCGCCGCGCTGGTGGACCATGTGGAGGCGACGTTCCGCCCGCTGATGGCGGACAAGGGGATCGACTTCTCCGTGAGCCTGGCGCCCGGGGTGTCCACCGAGCTGTACACCGACGAGCAGCGGCTGCTCCAGGTGCTGCGCAATCTGCTTGCCAACGCGGTGAAGTTCACCGACGCCGACGGGGCCGTGGAGCTGCGGGTCGGCCAGCTCGGCCCCCGGATGGTGTTCTCGGTCTCCGACTCCGGGATCGGCATTCCCGCCGACAAGATCCAGGTGATCTTCGACGCGTTCCAGCAGGCCGACGGCACGACGAGCCGCAGATACGGCGGTACGGGGCTCGGTCTGTCCATCAGCCGGGAGATCGCCGGGCTGCTCGGCGGCGAGATCCGCTGCGAGAGCGAGGTCGGCCGGGGCTCGACGTTCACCCTCGACCTGCCCCGGGGGCCGGTGGCGGGGGAGCTGGACGACTTCGATCCGCTGCCGGAGGAGACGCCCGCCCTGCTTCCGTTGTTCACCGGCGGGTTCGAGGGCGAGCACGTCCTGGTCGTCGACGACGACGTACGCAATGTCTTCGCCCTCACCTCGGTCCTCGAACAGCACGGGCTGACCGTCTGGTACGCGGAGAGCGGCCAGGAGGCGATCGACATGCTCGAAGGCCGCCCCGGCGTCGACCTCGTCCTGATGGACGTGATGATGCCGGGGATGGACGGCAACGAGACGATGAGGCGGATCCGGCGGATTCCGGGCTACGAGGCGCTACCGGTCGTCGCGCTCACGGCCAAGGCGATGGCGGGCGACCGCGAGCGCAGCATCGAGGCGGGCGCCTCCGCGTATCTGACCAAGCCGGTCGACACCGACGCGCTGCTGATCGTGATCGAGAAGTGGCTGCCCCGAGGGGAGGCCGGTCCGGAGGCGGCGCCCCCGGACTGACCACCACCCGTCGAGGCCTCACCCGTGCCAGGACCGCCACAGCGCGGCGTACGCGCCGTCCGCCTCGACCAGGGCGTCATGGCTGCCCAGCTCGCTGATGCGGCCGTTCTCGACCACCGCGATCATGTCCGCGTCGTGCGCGGTGTGCAGCCGGTGGGCGATCGCCACGACCGTACGGCCGTCCAGCACCCGCGCCAGTGAGCGCTCCAGGTGCCGTGCGGCGCGCGGGTCGAGGAGCGAGGTCGCCTCGTCCAGGACCAGCGTGTGCGGGTCCGCGAGGACCAGGCGGGCCAGCGCGATCTGCTGGGCCTGGGCCGGGGTGAGGGAGAGCCCGCCGGAGCCGACCTCCGTGTCCAGGCCGTCGTCGAGCGCCCGCGCCCAGCCGTCGGCGTCGACCGCGCCCAGGGCCGCCCACAGCTCGGCGTCCCCGGCGCCCTGCCGGGCGAGCAGCAGGTTGTCCCGCAGCGAGCCCACGAACACGTGGTGCTCCTGGTTGACCAGCGCCACGTGCTCGCGCACCCGCTCGGCGGGCATCCGCGACAGCTCGGCCTCGCCGAGCGTGACGCTGCCCTCGCGCGGGGCGTAGATGCCCGCGAGCAGCCGCCCGAGCGTGGACTTGCCCGCGCCGGACGGCCCCACCAGCGCCAGCCGGGTGCCCGGCGCCACCGACAGCGAGACCTGGTGCAGTACGTCCACGCCCTCGCGGTAGCCGAAGCGCACCTCGTCCGCCTCGACGTCCCGGCCGTCCGGGCGCACCTCGGCGTCGCCCGCGTCCGGCTCGATGTCCCGGACGCCGACGAGCCTGGCCAGCGAGACCTGGGCGACCTGGAGCTCGTCGTACCAGCGCAGGATCAGACCGACCGGCTCGACCATCATCATCGCGAGCATCGCGCCCGTCGTCAGCTGCCCGACGGTGAGCCAGTCGTTCAGGACGAACGTTCCGCCGATCATCAGGACGGCCAGCAGGATGGTGGTGTGGGTGAGGTTGATGACGGGGAACAGGACCGACCGCAGCCACAGCGTGTACCGCTCCCAGGCCGTCCACTCGGTGATCCGCCGGTCGGAGAGCGCGATGCGGCGCTCGCCGAGGCGGTGCGCCTCGATGGTCCGGCCCGCGTCGACGGTCTCGGCGAGCACGGCGGCGACCGCCGCGTACCCGGCCGCCTCCGAGCGGTACGCCGAGGGCGCCCGCCTGAAGTACCAGCGGCACACCGCCACGAGCATGGGCAGCGCCACGAGCACCGCCAGGGCCAGCGGCGGCGCGGTGGCCGTGAGCGCGCCGATGAGCAGCAGCGCCCACACCACACCGATGGCCAGCTGCGGCACGGCCTCGCGCATCGCGTTGGCCAGCCGGTCGATGTCCGTGGTGATCCGGGAGAGCAGATCGCCCGTGCCCGCGCGCTCCAGGACGCCCGGCGGCAGCCCCACCGACCGCACCAGGAAGTCCTCGCGCAGATCGGCCAGCATCTCCTCGCCGAGCATCCCGCCGCGCAGCCGCACCAGCCGCACGAACACGGTCTGCACGATCAGCGCCCCCGCGAACAGCGCGGCCGTGCGCTCCAGATGGAGGTCCTGGACGTCGTTGGAGAGGTCCTCGACGATCCCGCCCAGCAGGTACGGGCCGACCATCGAGGAGATCACCGCGACCGCGTTGACCCCGATGAGCAGCGCGAACGCCTTGCGGTGGCGCCGCATCAGCTGACGTACGTACGCCCGGACGGTCGCCGGGGTGCCGACCGGCAGGGTGGTGGCCGACTGCGGGGCCGCCGGGTCGTACTCGGGTGCCGCCACGCCGATCATGCCGTCTCCTCCCATTTCTCCAGTGACTGTGTCTCTTCGGTCCGCGCCGACTCGTCGGTCTCGCGGGTGACCACCGCGCGGTAGCGGGCGTCGGTGCGCATCAGGTCGCGGTGCACCCCGACCGAGGCGACCTCGCCGTCGTGCACGAGGACGACCCGGTCCGCCAGGTCGAGCAGCAGCGGCGACGACGAGAACACGACCGTCGTACGGCCCGCGCGCAGCCGCTTGATGCCGCCCGCCACCCGTGACTCGGTGTGCGAGTCGACCGCCGAGGTCGGCTCGTCCAGGACGAGCACCTCCGGGTCGGTCACCAACGACCGTGCCAGGGCGAGGCGTTGGCGCTGGCCGCCGGAGAGCGACCGGCCGCGCTCGGTGATCCGGGTGCGCATCGGGTCGCCGTCGGTGTCCACCGACGCCTGGGCCAGCGCGTCCAGGACGTCGCCGCACTGCGCCGCCGCCAGCGCCTCGTCGGCCGCGACCTTCCCGGACGAGGGCACGTCCAGGAGCTCGTGGAGCGTGCCGGAGAGCAGTACCGGGTCCTTGTCCTGGACGAGGACGGCGGCCCGTGCCGCGTCCAGCGGGAGCCCGTCGAGCGCGACCCCGCCGAGCAGGGCGGACGCCAAGGCGTCGGCCTCGGTGGCGTGTCCGCCCAGGTGCTCGGCCAGCCGTCCGGCCGCGTCCGGGTCGCCGCACACCACGGCCGTGAACCGGCCCTCGGGCGCGAGCAGTCCGGTCGCCGGGTCGTACAGGTCGCCGGACAGCCCCTCGGCGGCGGGCCGGGAGGACCCGGCCGGCGCCGCCGCCGTCCGGGACGGCACCCCCGTGTCCGTCCCGGACGGGTCGGTGACCCTCCGCAGTGCCAGCACGCGGGCCGCGCGCTTGGCCGAGGGCCGCGAGAAGGAGTACGCCATGGCGATCTCCTCGAAGTGGCGCAGCGGGAACAGCATCAGCGTCACCGCGCTGTACACGGTGACCAGTTCACCGACCTGGATCCGGCCGTCGCGGGCCAGCGCCGCCCCGTACCAGACCACCGTGATCAGCAGGACGCCCGGCAGCAGCACCTGGACCGCCGAGATCAGCGACCACATGCGGGCGCTGCGCACGGCTGCCCTGCGGACCTCCTGGGAGGCCTCGCGGTAGCGGCCGAGGAAGAGCTCCTCGCCGCCGATGCCGCGCAGTACCCGCAGCCCGGCCACGGTGTCCGAGGCCAGCTCGGTCGCCCGGCCCGCCTTCTCGCGCTGGGTGTCGGCCCGCCGGGTGGCGGGCGGCAGCAACGGCAGGACGGCCAGGGCCATGACGGGCACTCCGGCGGCGACCACGACGCCGAGCGTCGGCTGGTACAGCACCAGGCCGACGCAGATGATCACCAGTGCGGTGGCTGCCGCCGCGAACCGCGACAGCGCCTCCACGAACCAGCCGATCTTCTCGACGTCGCCGGTGGAGACGGCGACGACCTCGCCCGCCGCGACCCGGCGCGTGAGCACCGAGCCGAGCTCGGCGGTCTTGCGCGCGAGCAGCTGCTGCACACGGGCCGCTGCCGTGATCCAGTTGGTCACCGCGGTGCGGTGCAGCATGGTGTCGCCGACGGCGATGGCCGCGCCCATCAGCGCGATGAGGCCGCCCGCGAGCGCGAGCCGCGTACCCGAGCGGTCGATCACGGCCTGTACGGCGATGCCCACGCCGAGCGGCAGCCCGGCGATGCCGCACTGGTGCAGCAGCCCCCAGGCCATCGATCTGAGCTGCCCGCCGAGCTGGCCCAGGCCCAGCCACAGCAGGAACCGGGGACCCGAGCGGACGTCCGGTTCGCCTGGATCCGTATAAGGAAGATCGCGAATCTGCATGACGTCCCAAGGATCGGAAAGAGTGGTTCAAACCGTGCAAGGTTGGCCTTCCGGGAGGCCCCGGGGCAATTGATTTTCCCGCCCGGGCGGCCGGAACGCGCCAAGACCGGCGGCCGGCCCCTGGCGCGCGGCGCCCACTCACGCTTCACTCCTGACGCATGAGACCACAGAGGATCATGTCCATGATCGGCGCGGTGGTGCTCGCGGCCGGAGCGCTGCTAGGCGCGGGCCCGGCCGCGGCGGCCGCACAGCCGGCCGAGCCCCCCGCCGAGTTCGGCACCGACTGGCACGACCCGGTCACCGCCGCGCCGCCGGTCGCCGTCCCGCACACCCGTAGCTGCCAAGTCACCCTGGCGCAGGCGCAGTTCCGCGACTTCACGCCGTACAAGGGGAGTTACGCGCCGCCCAAGGGATGCGGCGACCGGTGGAGCAAGGTGGTGCTGCGGCTCGACGGCAACGTCAAGGGGAGGCAGTACGACCGCCTCGGCTATCTCCACGTCGGCGGCGTCGAGGTGCTGCGCACGTCCACCCCCGAGCCCTCGCCGGACGGCATCGCCTGGAACGTCGAGAAGGACGTCACCCGCTACAGCGACACCTTCCGCTCCGCGCAGCCCGTCGAGATGCTGATCGGCAATGTTGTCGACGAGACGTACACCGGCGTGATCGACGTCAAGGTCACGCTGACCTTCTATTCCCCCTACGCCCAGGGGGCGTGGGAGGTGCCCCCAGCCGAGGGCCGTGTGAAGCCCGCCGCCGCGCCGGACAGGGTGCTGCCGCTCGACGGCACCGCGCTGACGGCGCCGCGCAACTCCGAGCGGATCGTCGCCGAGGTGTACGCGACCGGCTCGGGCGGCGGCTGCGAGGAGTTCTGGTACCTCGCGGTGCCGGACCCCGCGCCCTACTCCTGCAAGGCGGCCGCGGGGCCCAACCGCGAGGTGCGGATCAAGGTCGACGGCCAACTCGCCGGAATCGCCTCGCCGTTCCCGAACGTGTGGACCGGCGGCTGGTCCAACCCCTTCCTCTGGTACGTCGTCCCGGCGCCCCACGCCTTCGACGTACGGCCGATCGAGTACGACCTGACGCCGTACGCGGCGCTGCTCAACGACGGCCGCGCGCACCGCGTGGAGGTGTCCGTCGCCGGGGTCCCCGAGGGGCAGTCCGGCTGGTCGACGCCGGTCAACGTGCTGATCTGGCAGGACCGGGGCAGCGAGGTCGTCACCGGGGCGCTCACCCGCCACGAGGAGAGCGCGCCGACCGACTCCACGACCTACACGCCCGGAACCGAGCTGCGCCTCGACGCGAAGGCGGGCCACCGGCTGACCACGGCGGGCTATCTCGACACCTCGCACGGCCGGGTCACCACCACGGTCGCCCGCGGTGTCGCCGCCGACACGGTCCACCGCTGGACCGAGGGCGAGAACACCGACTCCCTGAAGGGGAGTTGGACCGACGACAGCGCGGTCACCACGGACGGGCGCGGCCCGGCCGTCACCGCGCGCGTGCACCGTACGTACACGATGGACGGCACCATCACCATCGGCGCGGACGACCGGCTGCGGACCGTGATCACCCTCGGGGACCTCGCGGACACCGCCACCCTGCGCGGCGGCCGGGCCACCTCGTGGTCGCACCTGGACGACACCTACCGGGGCGACGCCTCCTGGACCCTGAACGTCCCGCGCGACCAGCGGCACGCGAGCGGCACCTCCGCCGAGCGCTACCGCCTGACCGGCTCCGACGGCTGCTACGACCGCAGCCTCAAGACCGCCCAGGGCACCCTCACCGAGGACCTGCGGCGCTGCTGACGGGGCGGTGCGGGGCCCGTGCTCGCCGCCAAGCACGGGCCCCGCGGACTCAGGCCTCCGCCGGCTTCTCGGAGTCCATTCCGGGGCGGGGCCTGTGCCACTCGCCGCGGGTGAAGTCGGGGATCTGCTGGGGCGCGCCCTTCGCCTTGAGCGAGAGGTGGCTCAGTGGCACCGGCGCCGACCAGGCGGCCGCGTCGTACACGTCGAAGTCCGGGACGAGCCCGAGGCGCATGCACTGCATCACCCGGAACACCAGCATGTAGTCCATGCCGCCGTGCCCGCCGGGCGGGTTGGCGTGCTCCTTCCAGAGCCAGTGGTCCCAGTCGGTGTACTTCGAGAAGTCGCCCCAGTTGTCGTCGTGCTGGTCGGGCTCGATGTAGATCCGCTCCGGGTAGTCCTCGAAGACGCCCTTGGTGCCGCCGAGGCTGTTGATCCGGCTGTAGGGGTGCGGCGTCGACACATCGTGTTCGAGGCGGATCACCCGGCCCTTGGCCGTCTGCACCAGACTGATCGTCCGGTCGCTCTCGATGTACGACTCCTTGAAGCTGGGGTCGCCCGGGGGCATATGGGCCTCGCGGTACTCGGCCAGGCCGAGCGCGGGCGTGCCGACGCTGACGATGGACACCACTCTGTCGCCGCGGTTGACGTCCATGTAGTTGGCGACCGGGCCGAAGCCGTGGGTGGGGTAGAGGTCGCCGCGCAGCCGGGTGTGCCACAGACGGCGCCAGGGCCCCTCGTAGTACTTCGGGTCGAACATCAGGCCGCGCAGATCGTGGATGTACGCGCCCGCGCCGTGCAGCAGCTCGCCGAACTTGCCCGCGTGCGCCATCCGCAGCACCCGCATCTCGTTCCTGCCGTAACAGCAGTTCTCCAGCTGCATGCAGTGGCGTCTGGTGCGCTCGGAGAGGTCGACCAGCTCCCACAGCTGGTCCAGGCGCATCGAGGCCGGACACTCCACGCCCGCGTGCACCCCGTTGAGCAGGGCGGCCTTGGTGATGTCGAAGTGGGTGTCCCAGGGCGTGGCGATGTGCACGAAGTCGATGTCGTCGCGCTTGAGGAGCTGTTCGTAGTCGTGGTCGCCGTTGTGGTAGACGGTGGGCGCGGGCTGGCCCGCCGCGGTCACCTTGGCGGCGGCGCTCTCCGTCTTGGCCTTCACCGGGTCGCAGAGCGCCACCACCCGCACCCCGGGGACGGCGAGATACAGGTCGATCATGCTTCCGCCGCGGTTGCCGAGGCCGATCAGGCCCACCCGCACCGTGGAGCGCCGCTGGAACGGCACCCCGATCATGGTCCGGCCCTGGCGCTTCGGCGCGGGCGCCTCCTGGGCCCCGGCCGCGGTCCGCGCCGTCTGCCCGGTCTGCCCGGTCTGCTCGGCGGCGGAGGCGCTGCCCGTGGCCAGGCCGCCGACGCCGATCCCGGCGCCTGCGGCACCCGCGGCCCCCAGGACGGAACGTCGGCTGATGTCGTGGTTCTGCGGAGCTGCGTCGTTCATCGAGTCTCCTGAAAAGAGAGGGAGCTGATTTCTGCGCGGCGTTGGACGAACCTCGGTAAGGACCATGGTTGTTGGGGCTGCTGCCGCGCAAGGGGGCCTGTCGACGCTCGGGGCCGCCCCGGGAAGGTACACCGCTGCACCACGTCACGGTACGTCCGGATACGCCCGGGTCGTGGGAGGCGCGGGGAAAGGGCGCGGACGGGTCGGTGACGGCCCGTCAGTCCTGTTGGCCCGCGCGCGACAAGGGTGCCGGGTCAGCTGCGCCGCAGATACTCCGGGCCGGGCCGGGTCGCGCGCTCCAGCTCCAGCAGGACGGAGACATAGGCGCGGCCGGTCGCCCGCTCCATGCCGATCTCGCACATCCGGTTCGCGGAGAGATGGGCATCGAAGTGACGGCCCGTCACCTCGGCGGCCTCCCGTGCGGTCGCCGCCCCGGTGAGCTCCTGGTGGAGCATCCCCCGGTCGCCCGCGAAGGCGCAGCACCCCGCGTCGTCCGGCACCACGACCTCCTCCGCACAGGCCCCGGCGACGGCCCGCAGCTGCGCCTCGTCGCCCAAATGCCGCATGGAGCACGTCGGATGGAGCACGGCCGAGCGCGCCCTGCGCACCACGGTCAGCCGCGGCAGCAGCTCCTCGGCGGCCCACACCACCGAGTCCACCACGGTCAGAGCGGCGTGCAACTCCCGGTTGTCCGCGGTGAGATACGGCACCACCTCGTGCGCGATGCCCAGGGTGCAGGAGGAGGCGTCGACCACCAGCGGGAGCGTGCCGCCGGCCGTCCAGCCCCAGGCGGCCTCGACGATCCGGTTGGCCATCACGGCGTTGCCCAGCTCGTACCCCTTCGAGTGCCAGATGGTGGCGCAGCAGGTGCCCGCCACGTCCTCGGGGATCCACGCCGGCTTCCCCGCGCGCGTGGCGAGAGCCACCACGGCCTGCGGAAGCGACGGGCCCCGGTGGCCCTCGGGTTCCCCGAAGATGCGGTTGACGCACGCCGGGTAGTACACCGCGCTCGCGCCGACCCGTCGCGTACGGGGCAGGGCGCGGGCGGCGGCGCCCGGGATCTCGGGCAGCCACTCCGGCACCAGATCGGGGCGCACGGCCTTGCGGGCGAGGCCCGTCACGCGCGCGAGGGCGCGGTCGCCGAGGCGGTCCCCGATGGTACGGGCGGCGGCCACCGCGAGGCGCGCCGAGGCCTCGACGGCCTTGAAGTGACGGGCGGTGAGGGCGGCGGCCCGCTCCTCGCGCGGGCTGTGCCGCAGATGGCGGAAGCCCTTCATCAGGGCGCCGGTGTCGATGCCCACCGGGCAGTCGAGCGCACAGGTCGAGTCGCCCGCGCAGGTGTCCACGGCGTCGTATCCGTACGCGTCGAGCAGCGCGTCCTGGACGGGCGAGCCGTCGCTCTGGCGCATCATCTCCCGCCGCAGCACGATCCGTTGCCGGGGTGTGGTCGTCAGGTCGCGGCTGGGGCAGGTCGGCTCGCAGAAGCCGCACTCGATGCATGGGTCCGCGACCCGCTCCACCCTCGGGATGGTCTTGAGGCCGCGCAGATGGGCGCGCGGGTCGCGGTCCAGGACGATCCTCGGCGCGAGCACCCCGTCCGGGTCGATGACCTGCTTGGTCCGCCACATCAGCTCGGTGGCCCTCGGCCCCCACTCCAGCTCCAGGAACGGCGCGATGTTGCGGCCGGTGGCGTGCTCGGCCTTCAGCGAGCCGTCGAAGCGCTCCACGGTGAGGCGGCAGAAGTCGTCCATGAACGCGGCGTACCGCTCGACGTCGGACGGCTCGGCCGCGTCGAACGCCAGCAGGAAGTGCAGGTTGCCGTGGGCCGCGTGGCCCGCGACGGCCGCGTCGAAGCCATGGGTCTCCTGGAGCGCGAGCAGCGCCTCGCAGGCCTCGGCGAGCCGGGCCGGCGGCACCGCGAAGTCCTCGGTGATCAGGGTCGTACCGGCTGGGCGGGAGCCGCCGACCGCCGTCACGAACGCCTTGCGGGCCTTCCAGTAACCGGCGATCGCCCCGGCGTCCCGGGTGAACGCGTTGGTCACCGAGGCGACCGGGGCGACCAGGTCGAGCCCGGCGAGCACCTGGGCCGCGGCCCGCTCGTACGCCTCGCGGCCCGCCTCGTCCGGCGCGCGGAACTCCACGAGCAGCGCGGCCGTCTCCCTGGGCAGCGCGGCCCAGTCGGCGGGGACGCCCGCCACGCTCACCGAGGCGCGCAGGGTGTTGCCGTCGATCAGCTCCACGGCGAGCGCCCCGGCCTTGTTGAACAGCGGCACCGCGGCGGCGGCGGACGGGAGCGCGGGGAAGAAGAGCAGTGCCGTGCTGAGTCGGCGCTCCAGCGGCACGGTGTCGAAGACGACCTCGGAGATGAAGCCGAAGGTGCCCTCGGAGCCGACCATCAGCCCGCGCAGGATCTCCACCGGCGTCGAGCCGTCGAGGAACGCGTCGAGCCGGTAGCCGTTGGTGTTCTTGATCGCGTACTTGGCGCGGATCCGGGCGGTGAGCTCCGGGTCCGCCTCGATCTCCGCCTTCAGTGCCAGCAGCCCCGCGCACAGGCGGGGTTCGGCGTGCGCCAGGTCCTCGTCGGCGCGCGGGTCGCCGGTGTCGACCACGGTGCCGCTCGGCAGGACGAAGGTGAGCGAGGCGACCGTGCGGTACGAGTTCCGGGTCGTGCCCGCCGTCATCCCGGAGGCGTTGTTGGCGACGACCCCGCCGATCGTGCAGGCGAGTGCGCTGGCCGGGTCGGGGCCGAGGACGCGGCCGTGCCGGGCGAGCGCCGCGTTGGCCCGCGCGACGGTCGTGCCGGGCCGGACCCGGGCGCGGGCGCCGCCGTCCAGGACCTCGACACCGGCCCAGTGGCGGCGCACGTCCACCAGGATGTCCTCGCCCTGCGCCTGGCCGTTGAGGCTGGTCCCGGCCGCCCGGAAGACGACCTCGCGGCGCTTTCCGTGCGCGTACGACAGGACGGCCGAGATGTCGTCGATGTCCTCGGCGACCACCACGACCTGGGGAACGAAGCGGTACGGGCTGGCGTCCGAGGCGTACCGCACCAGGTCGGAGACCTTCCACAGCACCTTCTCGGCGCCGAGCAGGGCGGTCAGCTCACCGCGCAGCGGCTCCGGGGTGCCGCCCGCGAGCCGGTCCGGGACCCGGTCGGGGGACTCGGTGCGCCGCCCGGAGGGGCGCAGGGCTTGCGGCTTCGGCTCCAGGAGCGGCATACGGCGGATCCCCTCAGCAGCGGCGCTCCGGCACTCCGTCGACCAGAGCGGACAGCAGACCGCCGAGCACCTCGCGCTGGTCGGCGGTCAGGGGCGCCAGGATCTCCTCCGCCGCGCCCCGGCGCGCGCCGCGCAGCGAACGCAGCGTCGCCCGGCCGGTGTCGGTGAGCTCGATGCGCACCACGCGGCGGTTGGTCGGGTCGGGGACCCGGCGCACGTTGCCACTCTCCTCCAGCCCGTCGACCAGGGTGGTCACGGCGCGCGGGACCACCTCAAGACGGGCGGCGAGATCGGCCATGCGGGGCGGACTCTCGTAGTGCGCGACCGTCCGCAGCAGCCGGGACTGGGCGGGGGTGATGCCGACCGGCTCCAGGTGCTGTTTGTGGATGCGGTGGAGTCGGCGGGTGAGCCGGAGCAGTTGCTCGGCCAGCACGCCGTCGGCGTCGGTGGTGCTCATACGGGAACAATATCAGGACCTTGTTCATTGTGAGTATAGGTAACAGTGAGCTATGCTCCACAAAGCCGAAGTCAGAGTCGGAGTCAGAGTCCTGTCCGTCCTGCCGTCCCACCCCTTCGAAGGAGCCCATGCACCCCGAGGAATCCCCCTGGACGCCCCCGTCCCGTGACCGCGAACAGCCGCCCGCCCAGACGCGGCGGATCCTGCGGCTCTTCCGCCCCTACCGCGGTCGGCTGGCCGTCGTCGGCCTGCTGGTCGCCGCGTCCTCACTCGTCTCGGTCGCCTCGCCGTTCCTGCTGCGCGAGATCCTGGACGTCGCCATCCCGCAGGGCCGCACCGGGTTGCTCAGCCTGCTCGCCCTGGGCATGCTCGCGACCGCCGTCGTCACCGGCGTCTTCGGCGTCCTGCAGACGCTGATCTCGACGACCGTCGGCCAGCGCGTGATGCACGACCTGCGCACCGGTGTCTACGCACAGCTCCAGCGGATGCCGCTCGCCTTCTTCACCCGGACCCGGACCGGCGAGGTCCAGTCCCGTATCGCCAACGACATCGGCGGCATGCAGGCGACCGTCACCTCCACCGCCACCTCGCTCGTCTCCAACCTCACGGCCGTGATCGCCACCGTCGTCGCCATGCTGGCCCTCGACTGGCGGCTGACCGTCGTCTCGCTGCTCCTGCTGCCGGTCTTCGTCTGGATCAGCCGCAAGGTCGGGCGCGAGCGCAAGAGGATCACGACCCAGCGCCAGAAGCAGATGGCCGCGATGGCCGCCGAGGTCACCGAGTCGCTGTCGGTCAGCGGCATCCTGCTCGGCCGCACCATGGGCCGCGCCGACTCGCTCACCAAGTCCTTCGCGGCCGAGTCCGAGCGCCTGGTCGACCTCGAAGTGCGCTCCAGCATGGCCGGGCGGTGGCGGATGTCGACCATAGGCATCGTCATGGCCGCCATGCCCGCCGTCATCTACTGGGCCGCGGGCCTCGCCCTGCAGTCCGGCGGCCCCGCGGTCTCCATCGGCACGCTCGTCGCGTTCGTCTCGCTCCAGCAGGGCCTGTTCCGGCCCGCCGTGAGCCTGCTCTCCACCGGGGTGCAGATGCAGACCTCGCTCGCCCTGTTCCAGCGCATCTTCGAGTACCTCGACCTGCCGGTCGACATCACCGAAACCGAGCAGCCGGTCCGCCTGGAGAAGGTGCGCGGCGAGATCCGCTTCGAGTCGGTCGACTTCAGTTACGACGAGAAGAGCGGCCCGACGCTCAGCGGGGTCGACCTGGCCGTCCCGGCCGGCGGCAGCCTCGCCGTCGTCGGCCCCACCGGCTCAGGGAAGTCCACGCTCAGCTATCTGGTGCCACGGCTGTACGACGTGACGGGCGGACGGGTCACGCTCGACGGCGTCGACGTCCGCGACCTGGACTTCGACACCCTCGCGCGCGCGGTCGGCGTGGTCTCCCAGGAGACCTACCTCTTCCACTCCTCCGTCGCCGACAACCTGCGCTTCGCCAAGCCCGACGCCACCGACGAGGAACTGGAGGCGGCCGCCCGCGCGGCCCAGATCCACGACCACATCGCCTCCCTGCCCGACGGCTACGACACGGTGGTCGGCGAGCGCGGCTACCGATTCTCCGGCGGCGAGAAGCAGCGGCTCGCCATCGCCCGGACGATCCTGCGCGACCCGCCCGTCCTCATCCTCGACGAGGCGACCAGCGCACTGGACACCCGTACCGAACACGCCGTGCAGCAGGCCATCGACGCGCTCTCGGCGGGCCGTACCACGATCACCATCGCGCACCGGCTCTCCACCGTCCGCGACGCCGACCAGATCGTCGTACTGGACGGCGGCCGGACAGCCGAGCGCGGGACGCACGAGCAACTGCTCGACCAGGACGGCAAATACGCGGCGCTGGTGCGCCGCGACGCACGGCTGGCGCCGGTCGCCTCCTGACGGGGTCCGCCGGGATAGCGTGCCCGTATGACGGCGTCCACGCGTAGGTCCGGGCCCCGGACCCGGTTCACCCGGCGCGGCCGGCTGCTCCTCGCCGCGCTCGGCCTGCTGCTCGTGGTGGGGGCCGCGGTGCTCGTCCTGGTGCTGCGGGAGACCGGCGGCAAGGTGAAGTCCCTGGTCGTCCCGGAGGGCTGGCGGGCCGGGCAGGTGTACGCGGCGGTCGACAAGAGCCTCGGGGTGGAGGCGGGCACCACCGGCCGGGCGGCGTCCGAGGCCGGGCTCGCCCTCCCGGCCGACGCCCGTGGCAACCCCGAGGGCTATCTCTTCCCGGCCACCTATCCGGTCACCAAGAAGACCACCCCGGGCGGGCTGCTCGCCTATATGGTCGACACCGCCAACAAGCGGTTCGGCAAGGACCACATCGGCGTCGGCGCCCGGCGCCACGGCATGACGGTCTATCAGACCGTGGTCGTCGCCAGCATCGTGCAGGCCGAGGCCGACACGGCGGCCGACATGGGCAAGGTCTCCCGCGTCGTCCTCAACCGGCTGGCCAAGGGCATGCCGCTGCAGATGGACTCGACGCTCAACTACGCGCTCAACCGCTCCACCCTGACCACCACCCACGCCGACACCCGCGCCGACAGCCCGTACAACACCTATGCGCGTGGCGGTCTGCCGCCGACACCGATCGGCAACCCGGGGCAGCAGGCGCTGAACGCGGCGATCGCCCCGCCGCCGGGGGACTGGCTGTACTTCGTCACGGTGGCCCCCGGGGACACGCGCTTCACGGCGGACTATGCGGAACAGCAGCGGAACGTAAGGGAGTTCAATAAGCTCCGGAGCAGCTCAGGGGGCTAGCCCAGCCGCGCCCCCGCTTTTTTGGGGGCGCGGGGAACTGCGCGACCAGCCCAAGACAGCCCGCAGACGCATCACGCCACTTCCAGCGGCGGCGCACTCAGCAGCGCCTTGATCTCCCGAACGGCAGCGCGCCCAGCGCGATTCGCCCCGATCGTGGACGCGGAGGGTCCATAGCCGACCAGATGCACCCGCTCGTCCTTCACGGCCCGGGTGCCCTCGATCTGGATGCCGCCGCCCGGCGTGCGCAGCTTCAGCGGCGCGAGATGGTCGATCACCGGCCGGAACCCGGTCGCCCAGAGGATCACATCGGCCTCCACGGTCCGCCCGTCGTCCCAGGCCACACCGGTCGGCGTGATCCGGTCGAACATCGGCAGCCGGTCCAGGACGCCCTTCGCGCGGGCCGCCAGGATCGCGTCGTTCACCGGCAGACCGGTCACCGAGACCACGCTCATCGGCGCCAGCCCCTGGCGTACGCGCTCCTCGACCATCGCGACCGCCGCCCGCCCCCACTCCTCGGTGAACGGGCCTTCCCGGAAGACGGGCGGGCGCCGGGTCACCCACGTCGTGGCGGCCGCGTGGTCGGCGATCTCCATCAGGTGCTGGGTGCCGGAGGCGCCGCCGCCGACCACGACCACACGCTGCCCCGCGAACTCCTCGGGTCCCGGGTAGTCGGCGGTGTGCAGCTGGCGTCCCCGGAACGTCTCCTGGCCCGGGTAGCGGGGCCAGAACGGCCGGTCCCAGGTGCCGGTGGCGTTGATCAGCGCGCGCGTGGCGTACACGCCCTCGGACGTCTCGACGCGCAGCCGCCCGCCCTCGCCCTCCCGTACCGCGCTCACCTCGACCGGCCGGTGCACCCGCAGGCCGAAGGCGTCCTCGTAGTCGGTGAAGTACTCCCCGATCACCTCCGAGGAGGGCCGGGCCGGGTCCGCGCCGGTCAGCTCCATGCCGGGCAGCGCGTGCATCCCGTGCACCTTGCCGTACGTCAGCGAGGGCCAGCGGAACTGCCAGGCGCCGCCCGGCCGGGGCGCGTGGTCGAGGACCACGAAGTCGCGGTCCGGCTCGAACCCCGCCCGGCGCAGATGGTAGGCGCCGGACAGACCCGCCTGTCCGGCGCCGATGACCACCACGTCCACGTCCTGTGCCCCGAAGTCGTTCACGGTTCTACCAACCAAGGGGGGTGCGTGGATCTTCCCGGAGGGCGGCGCCCGCCCCTACCGACCCCCTCCCACCAGCAGCGGAGCCCCGCCGGGCGCCGAGGCGGGGCGCCCGTTGGCCGCCGGTACGCCGAGCAGCGGGGAGGCCGGGACCGTGGGCAGCAGGCCCCGCGCGGCGAGCTCGGGGGTGACGCCCTCGCCGAACCAGTACGCCTCCTCCAGATGCGGATAGCCCGAGAGCACGAAGTGCTCGATCCCCAGGTCGTGGTACTCCTCGATCCGGTCCGCCACCTCGCCGTGGCTGCCCACCAGCGCGGTGCCCGCGCCGCCCCGCACCAGGCCCACGCCCGCCCACAGGTTCGGGGAGATCTCCAGCTTGTCGCGCTCCAGTGAGCCGCCTCCGTGCAGCGCCAGCATCCGCTGCTGGCCGACCGACTCGCTCTTGCCGAGCGCCTGCTGGGCGGCGGCGACCGTCGCGGGGTCGAGGTCGTCGAGCAGCCGGTGCGCCGTCGCCCACGCCTCGCGCGCCGAGTCGCGCGAGATGGTGTGCAGCCGGATGCCGAACCGGACGGTGCGACCGCGCTCCTCGGCCAGCCCGCGGATCCAGTCGATCTTCTCCTTGACCTGCGCGGGCGGCTCGCCCCAGGTGAGATAGACGTCGGCGTGATCGGCCGCGACCGGCCCGGCGGCGGCCGACGAGCCGCCGAAGAAGATCTCCGGCAGCGGGTCCGGCGGCAGTGCGGTGAGCCCGCCCGCCACCTGGTAGTGCTCTCCGTCGAAGTCGTACGGCTGCCCGCGCCAGACACCCCGTACCACCGAGAGGAACTCCGACGTACGGGCGTAGCGGCGGTCGTGGTCCAAGTGGTCGCCGAAGCGCCGCTGTTCGGTGGAGTCGCCGCCGGTGACGACGTTCAGGAGGAGCCGCCCCCGGGTGATGCGCTGGTAGGTCGCGGCCATCTGCGCGGCGAGCACCGGCGAGATCACGCCCGGGCGGAACGCCACCAGGAACTTCAGCCGCTCGGTGTGCTGGGAGAGGGCGACCGTGGTCAGCCAGGCGTCCTCGCACCAGGTCCCGGTCGGGGTGAGGACCGCCTCGAACCCCAACTGCTCGGCTGCCTTGGCGATCTGGACCAGATAGTCGACGTCGGGTGCGCGGACCCCGCTGACCGGGGTGATCCGGGAGCGTTTGATCCCGCCGTCGGTGTACGCGTGGCGGTCGACCAGGGTGCGGCCGTCACCGCCGGTGGGCAGGAACCAGTGCAGTCGGACGGTCATGAGGCGGCCTTTCCGTAGGTGCGGGGCGCGGTGGTGGAGGCGGGCAGGGTGCCGTTGAAGCGGGTGTCGACGTACTCCTTGAAGGAGAAGCGGCGCGGGATCAGCTTCAGGTCGGCGAAGGTGTCCGCGATCCGTTGCTCGGAGGTGATCGCGGCGTCGTCGACGGCGACCGCGACTCGGGTGCCGTTGCTGCGCTTCACCGAGTCCAGGGCGACGTCGTAGGGCAGCCCGGTCTCCTTCGACCAGACCTTCGCCCACTCCTCGGGGTGCGCGAAGACCCAGTTCTGGGCGCGCTGGAGACGGGTGAGGTAGTCGGCGATGGCCTTGGCCTTCGCGGGGTCCGACAGCGCGGCCGGGGCGGCGACCTGGAAGCCGAGGCCGTTGACGGCGCCCTCGCCGGTGGTGAGGACGCGGGCCTTGCCGTCCTTCAGCACCTGGGAGGTGTACGGGTCCCACACCGCCCAGGCGTCGACCTTGCCCCGGCTGAACGCGGCGAGCGCGTCGGCCGGCTGGAGGTAGCTGAGCCTGACGTCGGACAGGCCGAGCCCGGCCTTCTTCAGCGCGGTCAGCAACTGGTAGTGCGCGGAGCTGCCCTGGGCGACCGCGATGGACTTGCCCTTGAGGTCGGCGGGCCGCTTCAGCGGGGAGTCGCCGGGGACGAGGACCGCCTCCCCGGCGGAGGAGCCGTGGGTGGCGGCGACGACCTTGATCTTGGAGTCGGCCCCGGCGGCGAAGACGGGCGGGGTGTTGCCCACGCCGCCGATGTCGACGGCCTTGGCGTTCACGGCTTCGAGCAGCGGTGGACCGGAGGTGAAGGTGGACCACTTGATCTTGTACGAGAGGTGGTCGAGCTCACCTGCGGCGCGCAGGACGGCTTCGTAACCGCCCTTCTGGTCACCGACGTTGAGCGTGACCGCGCCGGACCCGGACCCGCTGTCGGCGGCGGAGTCGCCGCCGCAGGCGGCGAGGGCGAGGGGGAGCGGAAGGAGGAGCAGTGGGAGCAGGGGGAGTGAGCGGCGTCGCATGGAGGAGTTCCTTGGGGAGGGGGCCGTCAGGCGGCGGAGTGAACGGTGGGGCGGCTGTGGCTGTCGTCGGTGAAGGGGGCCTGCGGCTGGTCCACGCCGAGTTCGCTGAGCAGGCGGGAGCGGAGCTCGGTGAGGGCGGGGGTGCCCAGGGCGCGCGGGCGGGCCGGGGTGACCGGCGTTTCGTACGCGATGACGCCGTCACGCATCACCAGTACGCGGTCCGCGAGCAGCAGGGCCTCGTCCACGTCGTGCGTGACGAGCAGCACCGCGCAGCCGCGCCGCTGCCACAACTCGGCCACCAGCTGCTGTGCCTTGATCCGGGTCAGCGCGTCGAGCGCCCCGAACGGCTCGTCGAGCAGCAGCAGATCCGGCTCGCGGACGAGGGCGCGGGCCAGCGAGGCGCGCTGGGCCTCGCCGCCGGAGAGCGTCTTGGGCCAGGCACCGGAGCGGTGGCCGAGTCCGACCTCCTCCAACGCCCTTTCCGCCACGGCTCGTTGGGGCTTGCCGGGCAGTCCGAGCAGTACGTTGCGCCACACCCGCTTCCAGGGCATGAGCCGGGGCGCCTGGAAGGCGACCGCGCGCCGCTTGGGGACGAGCACGGTTCCCTCGATGTCGCGGTCGAGCCCGGCGAGGACGCGCAGCAGCGTCGACTTGCCGCAGCCGCTGTGGCCGAGGAGCGCGGTGAACTCGCCCGCGCGCAGGGTCAGATCGAGGCCGTCGATGACGGGGCGCCCCTCGAAGGCCCGGGTGAGCCCGGCCACCCGTACGGCGTCGGTGGTCACAGGAGTGGTCACTGGCGTGGTCACCGGCGTGGTCACTGGCCCTTGAAGGTCGGTCGCCATTGCAGCAGCAGCCTTTCGAGAGTGCGGACGACGGCGTCGGCGATCAGGCCGAGGAAGGCGTAGACGACCAGGCAGACGACGATCACGTCGGTGCGGAAGAACTCGCGGGCCTGGTTCATGAGGAAGCCGATGCCGTCCTCGGCGTTGATGGACTCCCCGAAGACGAGGGCCAGCCAGGCGGTGGCGAGCGAGTACCGCAGCCCGGTCATCGCGCCGGGCAGCGCGCCCGGCAGGACCACGTGCCGGACGAGGCCCCACCGGCCGAGCCCCAACGCCTGCCCCGCCTCGACGAGTTGTTCGTCCACGCCGCGGATCCCGGCGTACACGTTCAGATAGAGGTGGAAGGCGACGCCGAGCGCGATGAGGGCGACCTTGGGGGCCTCGCCGATGCCGAGCCAGATGATGAAGAGCGGGATGAGCCCGACCCAGGGGACGGTCCTGAGCATCTGCACGGTGGCGTCCACCAGATCCTCACCGAGCCGCGAGAGCCCGGACACCAGGGCGAGCCCGACCCCGGCGACCCCGCCGATGAGCAGCCCGAACACGACGCGCTGCAGGGAGACGGCCATCGCGGAGGGCAGGGTGCCGTCCGCGATGAGGTCCCAGCCGGCCCGTGCGATGGTCCCGGGCGAGGCGAGGACGTCGGGGCTGAGCGTGCCGGTGGCGCTGGAGACCTGCCACAGGGTGAGGAGCAGGAGCGGCCCGACGGTCCGTCGCAGCCAGCGCGGCACGGCGGGTCGCCGACGGCGGGAGGAGGGCAGAACGGTGACGAGTTCGAGGCCGTGAGCGCTGTCGCGGTCGGAGTCGCGGGCTGGGAGGGGTGAGCCGGGGGAAGCGGATTTACCGGAGATATCCGGCGGAGCATGGCCGACGGTCATGGGGGCTCCAGGGAGGGTGCCGCGTGGGCGGCGGGTCGGGAGAGCGGGCGCGTACGCAGCCCGGACGGCCCCCGGAAGGGCTACGTCGACAGGGCGCGCGTACGGCAGGGCTCAGCCGGGGACGGCGAGCCGGACGGGGAGGGTGCGAAGGCGCTGAAAGGGCGTCAGCAGCCGCGGGGACACGCGGCGGAGGCCACCCGCAGCAGGTCGATGTGACCGCGCGTGGTGAGCAGAGCTGTACGCAACATGGCGCCGAAGGTAGCGACCGGCCAGGACCCGGTCAATGCCGTCTCGCCTGCCGGACGCGCGATCCTGCTGGATGGGCGCGAGGATGGGGCCATGTCCGTCTTCACCACGCGCGTCCTGCGCCTCACCACCGGAACGTCCGAGACCGTCACCGATCTGACCGGGGAGTGCGAGCGGTTCCTCCGCGAGGCGGCCGGCGGCGGCGACGGCCTCCTGAACGTCTTCGTGCCCCATGCGACGGCCGGGATCGCGCTGATCGAGACCGGCGCGGGCAGCGACGACGACCTGCTGGCCGCCCTGCACATGCTCCTTCCGGCGGACGACCGCTGGCAGCACCGCCATGGCAGCCCCGGCCACGGCCGCGACCACGTAATGCCCGCCCTTGTGCCCCCGCACGCGACGCTGCCGGTGGTCGCGGGGCGGCTGGAGCTGGGGACCTGGCAGTCGGTGTGCCTGGTCGACACGAACAAGGACAACCCCGACCGTCAGGTGCGGCTGAGCTTCCTCGGCTGAGCTTCGCTGGGCTGAGTTCCCCCCGGCCGGGCTTCCTCGGGCCGGGTTCCTCGGCTAGTGGCGGCGCGCCCCGGTGCCCGGCGCCCCCGCCCGCAGCCCGTCCATGACGAGGTCGAGGAGGCGTCCGGCGCGGGCCTGCCAGTCGCCGTGCGGGTCGATCTGCCAGAGCCCGGCGATGGCGAGGACGAAGTCGTCGGGGGTCACGCCCGGGCGGATGGTGCCGGCCTCGTCGTTCGCGTTCAGGAGCAGCGTGACGGCCGCGGTGACCGGTGCGTGGCCGAGCCCGGCCAGGGTGCCCCGGGCGGTGGCCTTGCGCATCGCGTCGGCCAGTCCGGCCTTGGCCATCGCGTACTGGGCGAGGCGGTCCATCCACTCCCGCAGGGCCCGGTCCGGGGCGCGGGTTTCCAGGAGCTGGGCCGCGGTGTCGGCGACCTGCTGCATCTCGTACCGGTAGACCTCCAGGACGAGGGCCTCGCGGCTGGGGAAGTGGCGGTAGAACGTCCCCTGCCCGACCCCCGCCTTCTTGGCGATCGCGCTCAGCGGGGCGTCGGCCGAGCGGGTCAGCTCGGCGAGCGCCACCTCCAGGATGCGCTCGCGGTTCCGCTGTGCGTCGGAGCGCAACGGCACGTCCTTCTTGTGCTGCACTCGTCCTCCTTCCGCGGGCGCGGGCACCGGCCGGCGGGACACCCCGGCGGGTTCGGCTCTTGTGAAACGGACAGCTGTCCGTTAGGTTTTCGAAAGATAACGGACAGCTGTCCGTTTAGGTCCACCATAGCGGCAGACACGGCCCGAGTGGACGGTTGGTGCACGCCCGACCGGCCTTTCGCACGCCGCGCACGCCGCAGGTCCCGATGGACGGCGCTTCGCACCACCCACGCGAGAGAAGGCTGCTCATGACCCCTTCGACCTCCAGTGCCATCACCTTGAACATCAACGGCGAGAAGCACACGCTGCCCGTCGACCACCGCACCACCCTGCTCGACGCCCTGCGCGAGCGCCTCGATCTGACCGGTACGAAGAAAGGGTGCGACCAGGGGCAGTGCGGGGCGTGCACCGTACTGATCGACGGGCGCCGTGCCGTCTCCTGCCTCCAGCTCGCGGTGGCCGCCGAGGGGCGCGAGATCACCACCATCGAGGGCGTGGCGGACGGCGAACAACTCCATGCCGTACAGCAGGCCTTCCTCGACCTCGACGGCTACCAGTGCGGCTACTGCACACCGGGGCAGATCTGTTCGGCCCTCGCCGTGATCGAGGAACACGCGGCTGGCTGGCCCAGTGCCGTGACCGCCGACGTACGGCCGGAGGCAGGGGTGCCGCAGCTGACCGCCGAGGAGATCCGCGAGCGGATGAGCGGCAACCTGTGCCGCTGCGGCGCCTATGTGTCGATCGTCGAAGCGGTGGCGCGGGCTGCCGAGGCCGCCCAGGCGCAGTCGGCCCAGGGCCGTTCGGCCGGGACGGAGGCGGCGGCATGAGGGAGTTCGGCTACCGGCGTGCCGTCGACGTGCCCGGCGCGGTGGCGCTGCTCGGCGCCGACCCCGAGGCGCGCTTCCTCGGCGGCGGCACCAACCTCGTCGACCTGATGAAGTCCGGCGTGGAGCGGCCCGCGCTCCTCGTCGACGTGACCGAACTGCCCCTCGACCGGATCGAGGCGACCGAGGACGGCGGGCTGCGCATCGGCGCGACCGTCACCAACAGCGACCTCGCCGCCCACCCCGAAGTGCGCCGCCGCTACCCGGCGTTGGCGCAGGCGGTCCTGGCCGGTGCGTCGGGCCAGCTGCGCAACATGGCCACGGTCGGCGGCAACCTCCTCCAGCGCACCCGCTGCGGCTACTTCACCGACCTCGCCGCCCCCTGCAACAAGCGCGCCCCCGGCAGCGGCTGCGCCGCCGTCGAGGGAGTGCACCACAACCACGCGATCCTGGGCGCCTCCGCGCACTGCGTGGCCGTCCACCCCTCGGACATGGGGGTGGCGCTCGCGGCCTTCGACGCCGTCGTCTCGTACGAAACGGCCGACGGACCGGGCGAGTTGGCGCTCGACGCGTTCTATCTGCCGGTCGGCGACACCCCGCACCGGGAGACCGCGCTGCCGCCGGGCGCGCTGATCACCGCGGTGACGCTGCCGCCCGCGCCGGTCGCCGCCCGCTCGCGCTACCGCAAGGTGCGCGAGCGCGCCTCGTACGCGTTCGCGATCGGCTCGATCGCCGCCGCCCTCGACGTACGCGACGGCGTCGTCCACGAAGTGCGCCTGGCCTTCGGGGCGGTCGCGTCCCGGCCGTGGCGGGCCCGCACCGCCGAGCGGGCGCTGACCGGGAGCCCGGCGAGCGCCGAGGCCTTCGCCGCCGCGGCCGACGCGGAGCTCGCGGCCGCCGAGGCGCTGCCCCACAACGGCTACAAGGTGACGCTGACGCGCAACCTCGTCGTGGCCGTGCTCACCGAACTCGCCGAGGAGGCCGCCCGATGACCACGACCACCGGACCCACCCGGGTCACCGGAGCCGTCGGCACCGCCCACACCCGCGTGGAGGGCCGCGACAAGGTCACCGGTGCGGCCCGCTACGCAGGGGAGATCCCCTTCGCCGACCTCGCCCACGGCTGGCTGGTGGTGTCGACCGTCGCGCGCGGCAGCGTCCGCTCGGTGGAGAGCGCCCCGGTCCTCGCCATGCCGGGCGTCCTGACCGTGCTGCACCATGGCAACGCCCCGCGCGTCGACGCCGACTACCAGGGCCTCCTCGGGCGGCCCGACCCGATCGTCGCGCTCTTCCAGAACGACCGGGTGCCGTGCGCGGGCTGGCCGGTGGCGCTGGTCGTCGCCGAGACCTCCGAACAGGCCAGGGAGGCCGCCGAGGCGCTGGTCGTGCGGTACGAAACGGAGCCGCACGACGTCGAGTTCACCCCGGACCGGCCCGGCACGTACACCCCGGAGCCGCGCGAGTCCATGGAGACGGAGAAGGGGGACCTGGAGCGCGAACTCGCCGCGTCCGCCGTCGTCGTGGACGCGCGGTACAGCACGCCGGAGGAGCACCACAACCCGATGGAGCCGCACGCGGCGACGGTCCGCTGGGACGGCGGCCGACTGGAGGTGTTCGACTCCAACCAGGGCAGCAAGTGGGTGGCGGACGAGCTCGCCAGGCTGTTCTCCCTCGACCCGGCCTCGGTGCGTGTGCTGTCCGAGCACATCGGCGGCGGCTTCGGCTCCAAGGGCGTGCGCCCCCACCAGGTGGCCGCCGCGATGGCGGCGACCGTGCTCCACCGCCCGGTCCGCGTCGTTCTGACCCGCCGTCAGATGTTCTCGCTGGTCGGCTACCGCAGTCCCACCGCCCACCGGGTCAGGCTCGGCGCCGACGCCGAAGGACGGCTGCGCGCCTTCGGGCACGAGGCCCAGAACGTCACCTCGACCGTCCATGAGTTCGTCGAGCAGAGCGCCGCGTTCGGCCGGGTGATGTACGACGCCGACGCGCACCGCACCGCCAACCGGCTCGTCCGGCTCGACGTGCCGACACCGACCTGGATGCGCGCGCCCGGCGAGGCCCCCGGCTCGTTCGCCGTGGAGTCCGCGCTGGACGAGCTCGCCGAGCGGTGCGGCATCGACCCGATCGTGCTCCGGGCCCGCAACGAACCTGCCGCCGGGCCCGTCTCCGGGCTGCCGTTCGCGGGCCGCAATCTGCTCGCCTGCTTCGAGGAGGGCGCCCGCAGGTTCGGCTGGGCGGAGCGCGACCCGCGTCCGGGAGTGCGCCGCGAAGGGCGCTGGCTGCTGGGGACCGGCACGGCGGCGGCCACCTTCCCCGCGGGCGTCGCCCCCTCCACCGCGGCCGTGACGGCGCAGGCGGACGGCACCTTCACCGTACGGATCACCGCGTCCGACATCGGGACGGGCGCGCGCACCGCGCTGACCCTGATCGCGGCGGACGCGCTGGAGGTCGAGCCCGGCCGCGTCCAGGTGCGGATCGGGGACAGCGACTTCGGACCCGCGATGATCGCCGGCGGCTCGACGGGCACCCGCTCCTGGGCCTGGGCGATCATGGCCGCGGCGGCCGAGCTGCGCGAACAGCTCGGCCTGGGCGGCGACATCCCGCCCGAGGGCGTCACGGCGCGCTCGGACACCTCCGCCGCGATCGCCGCACTGGCCGAGAAGGAGCGGCACTCGTACGGGGCGCAGTTCGCGGAGGTCGCCGTGGACACCACCAGCGGCGAGGTCAGAGTCCGGCGCATGCTCGGCGTCTTCGCGGCGGGCCGGATCGTCAACCCGCTGACCGCACGCGGGCAGTTCATCGGCGGTATGACCTGGGGCATCTCCATGGCGCTGCACGAGGAGGCGGTCCGCGACCGGGTCTCGGGCGCCCACGTCGGGCCGGACCTGGCGGGCTACCACTTCGCCGCGCACGCCGATGTGCCGCACATCGAGGCGCACTGGGTCGACGACCCGGACGCGGACGACCCGGTCGGGATCAAGGGCATCGGGGAGATCGGGATCGTGGGGGCCGCGGCGGCGGTCGCCAACGCCGTCTGGCACGCGACCGGCGTGCGCCACCGCGATCTCCCGATCCGCCCCGACCGCGTCCTGCTGGCCGGGACCGGGCCGGACGGGAGCCGACGTGCTTGACATCGCCGAGGAGCTGGACCGGTGGGCGCGGGAGGGCCGGGACTTCGCCGTGGCCACCGTGGTGGCCGTGGGCGGCAGCGCGCCGCGCGGCCCGGGCGCCGCGCTCGCCGTGGACGGCCACGGCACCGCCATCGGCTCGGTCTCCGGCGGCTGTGTGGAGGCGGCGGTCTACGACCTGTGCGTCCAGGCGCTCCAGGACGGCGAGGCGGTCCGCGAGCGGTTCGGCTACAGCGACGAGGACGCCTTCGCGGTAGGGCTGACCTGCGGCGGGGTCGTCGACGTACTGGTCACGCCGGTGCGCGTGGACGCACCGGACCGGGCGGTGGTCGCGGCGGCGCTGGCGGCCGC
Organism: Streptomyces sp. NBC_00224; assembly: GCF_041435195.1. Taxonomy (NCBI): domain Bacteria; kingdom Bacillati; phylum Actinomycetota; class Actinomycetes; order Kitasatosporales; family Streptomycetaceae; genus Streptomyces; species Streptomyces sp. NBC_00224. The sequence goes on along the minus strand of NZ_CP108106.1, from coordinate 1,892,585 downwards.
CGCCCGGGGTGGGGCCGCCGCCCTGGCCCGGGTGGTCGCGGGCCAGGCCGGACGCCTTGGCCGGGCCCTGCTCGTACGCCCCGACGGATCGTACGAAGGCGGCCTCGGCGGCCTTGTGGGCCTCGACCGCGCGGCGGCGGCCGAGGCCCGCGCCCTGCTGGACGCGGGGCGCACCGGGGAGTTCGAGCTGGCGGAGACCGGGGAGCGCTGCGGGGCGGGCGGGCTCACCGTGTTCGTCGAGTCGAGCGTGCCGCCGCCCCGCATGATCGTCTTCGGCGCCGTGGACTTCGCGGCGGCCCTGGTGCGTACGGGCAGGTTCCTCGGCTACCGCGTGACGGTGTGCGACGCGCGCCCCGTCTTCGCCACCCGGGAGCGCTTCCCGGAGGCCGACGAGGTGGTGGTCGACTGGCCGCACCGGTATCTGCGGGGCACGGAGACCGACGGACGCACGGTGCTGTGCGTGCTGACCCACGACGCCAAGTTCGACGTCCCGCTCCTTGAGACGGCCCTTCGGCTGCCCGTCGCGTTCGTCGGTGCGATGGGCTCGCGCCGCACCCATGAGGACCGCGACCGCAGGCTGCGCGAGATCGGCCTCACCGAGCGCGAACTGGCCCGGCTGCGCTCACCGATCGGCCTCGATCTCGGTGCCCGTACGCCCGAGGAGACCGCCCTGTCCATCGCCGCGGAGATCGTCGCCGCGCGGCGCGGCGGGACCGGAGTTCCCCTGACGGGCTCGCACACACCCATTCACCATGACCCGGACGAAAGGGGCACCGGCACGGTTCTGCCACACGCGGCCGAATGGAACTCACGTCAATCTTTCGCGAGTTGAGCGTATGGCATCATGGCCGCATTGTCCGCGGGGATCAGGGGCCCTGAATCACGGGCTCGTTGAATCAGTGAGGTCAATTCCGTGTTGCCTGACTCAGCGTTACCGTCACCGGAGGACCGTCGGCGCAGGCGCCGTCTGAAAAAGGTCCGCCATACCTGTGAGGCGATGCTCGCGGAGTGGGGCATGGAGCACGGCTGCGGCATCGAGGAACTGCACCGCTTTCTCAGCGTGCAGAACCGGCGGCCGATCCATCTGATTCCGATGCCGTTCCCCGAGCGCCATCTCTTCGGTCTTTGGCTGAAAATGGACGACTTCGACGTCATTGCTTACGAGAAGGCCGCATCGCAGTCACACAAAGAACACATCATCGCCCATGAGCTGGCGCATATCGCCTTCCAGCACCGCGGCTCCGTGAATTTCGACCGCGGTGACGCGGGGCAGCTGTTCACCGACGTCGAGCCGGGGGTCGTCCAGCGCATGCTGATGCGCTCGCGCTACAGCGACGACGAGGAGCAGGAGGCCGAGACGATGGCCTCGTTGATCCTGGCCAGGGCCACCAAGCGGTGGCTCGAACCCGCCTGGGGCGTCCCGGACGGGGCCGCGGAGGTCGTCGCCCGGATCGAGAACGGTGTGGGGAAGCCGGACAACGGATGAATGACAACAGATGAACACTGTCTACGGATTCCTGGCGTGGACCTGCGCCGTCGGCGGCCTCGCGGCGTTCGCGTACCGGCTGCCGGATCTCCTGCGCAGAAAGCACGACCCGGCCCTGTGGGCGCTGTGCACCTATTTCCTCTGCTCGGGGATCAGCTTCCTGGTCGATCTGGATGCCCTGCGGGTGCACATCTCGGCCCTCTTCGGACGCCCCAACGTCACCTCGCTCATCGTGCAGGTGGCGGTGGTCGTGCTCACCGCGGCGCAGCAGGTCGTCCTCGTGTACTGGTCGTGTCCGCCCGAAGAGGCCCGGCGCAGGGCCCGGCGCCGGGTGCTGTTCTTCGGCGCCGCCCTCTGCGTACTCGTGGCCGCGTCCATCGCCGTCGGCCCCGTGACAAAGTCCAAAACGGCCACCTCGACGATCCTGCTCAGTATTCAGCACGGCGAATACGCGCTGTACATGTCGTTCTATTTGGTGCTTTGCGCGATCGGTCAATTCGAGACCGTGCGGCTTTCCCTGCGGTTCACCAAGATGGCCAACCGGCAATGGCTCAAGGTCGGCATGCGCACGGTGACCCTCGGCGCGAGCCTGATCCTGGTCTACTGCGTCACGCGCAGCATCCAGATCGCCGGCACCAGGCTGCACTTCGACGGATCCGCCCTCGACCCCGTGCAGTGGTCGTGCGGCAGTATCGGGGCCCTGCTCCAGATCACCGGCTGGACCATCCCGTCCTGGGGGATCCACATCACGCGCGCGCTCGGCTGGCTGCGCAGCTACCGCTCGTATCTGCGACTGCGGCCGCTGTGGTGGGCGCTGTACCAGGCGTCGCCGGACATCGCCCTCGACCCGCCGCGGTGCTGGCCGCGCGACCTCATCCCGCCCCGCGATCCGCACTACAGCCTCTACCGGCGGGTCATCGAGATCCGCGACGGCCAGCTGATCCTGCGCACCTCGCTCTCCCTCGCGGACTTCGCGCGCGAGGCCCGCTCCCTCGATCTGCCCGAGGACCCCACCTCCCCGCTGGGCGAGGCGCTCCAGGTGCGGGCCGTGCTGAGCCGCCCGCCAGAGGAGCGGGCCGAGCGGGCCGACGCGTCCGACATCCCCGCACGGCCGCCGTACGAGGACTTCCGCGACGAGGTGGAGTGGCTGACCGAGGTGGCCTCCTCGTTCACCGCCCTCGCCCAGGGCCGGCCCCGGCGCTCCGAGGCCAAGGTCACCTCATGACCGGGCGGCCGTCCCGGGCCCCGTCGGCCCGTGGGGAGGCGTGCGCCGAGGACCCCGCCGCCCTGATCCCCGCGGCCCTGGGTGCGATCGAGCGCCTGGTCGCCCTCGACGCCTCGTGCGGCGCCACGGCCGCGGTGCCCGCCGTGCGCGAGGCCCTGCGCCGCATCCCGCAGCTGTCGGCCGACCCCGCGCGGCTGCGCCACAGCGACCGCGATCTGCTCGCCGCCCTCGCCGAGTTGAGCGAGGTGATCGGCTGGATCCTCTTCGACGCGGGCCACTACCACCGGGCGCGCCGGATGAACGCACGGGCCCTCGCCCTCGCGGAGCTCTGCGGCGACCGCGGCATCGCCCGCCTGACGCTGCTCAACCACAGCATGCTGGAGGCCCACACCGGCCGCCCCAGAGCCGCTCTGGAGACGGCTGCCCGGGTGGCCGGGGCGCGCCCCCTGCCCGCCCTGGTGGGCAGCCTCGTCCTGGTCCGCCGGGCGCACGCGACCGCCATGCTGGGCGGGCGCCGGGAAGCCGTGGCCCTGATCTCCCGCGCCCGCAGCCGGTTCCTCGACGGCGCGTCGCCGAACGACCCGCCGTGGGCCTGGTGGATCGACCGGACCGAACTCCTCGGCCACGAGGGCTGGGTGCTGTCCCGGCTGCGCGCCTGGGGCCGGGCCGTCCCCCTGCTGTACGAGGCGGCCACCGCACCCGGCCCGTCCTACCGCCACCTGTTCACCGCGGAGCTCCTGTCCGCGCTGGTACGGGCGCGGGCCTGGGGCGAGGCGGAGGAGTTGATCGCGGACGTCGCGCCCCGGGCCGCCGGGATCGGCTCCGTACGCACCACCGAGACGCTCGGCGCCACGGCGGTCCGGCTGCTCGCGAGCCCCGGGGCCCCGCCGAACCTGCGGGACGCGGCCGCCTTCCTGCTGGAGTCGCTGCCCGTCAGGACCGGCGGCCCGGGCTCCCTGATCCCTCGGAACCACCCGGCCTGAGAGCCGCCCGTCCCGAGCACCACGTGTTCCGTGAACCACCCGTTCCGAGCACCACCCCCACCGCCCGTCGACAGACAGGACCCGCATGCTGCACATTCGGATTTCGACGCCCGCGGCCGCCGCCCTCGTGGCGATCGCGCTCCTCTTCGTCACCGGGGGACCGGTCTCCGAGGTCGCCTACGGGACGGCCGCTCCCGCAGCCGCGACCGCGCAGGCCACCGAAGGCCGCGGCAGCCCGTACGTCTCCACGCACCTCTACTTCGGCACGGGCCGCCACCAGGGCAAACCGCCCATCACCGAGGAGGAGTTCATGAAGTTCGTCGCCGACGTGGTCACCCCGCGCTTCCCGTCCGGCCTCACCCTCCAGGAGGGGCGCGGCCAGTGGCGCGACAAGGACGGCGACATCAACCGCGAGCGCTCGTACGAGCTGACGGTGCTGTATCCCGTCAAGGAGGCCCGCGCCCGCGACGGCGACATCGAGTACATCCGCCGGCTGTACTGCACGATGTACGAGCTGGAGTCCGTCGGCCGCGCCGACGTGCGGGCGCAGGTCAGCTTCTGACGCGTCGGCACCGGACGACGGCCGCTACCTCAACTGCCGCCGCACCAGCTCGTGGAGCCGCCCGCCCGTGTCCGCCAGGAGCTCGGCGGGCGGCCCCTGCTGTACGACGCGGCCCTCCGACATCACGATCACGCGGTCGGCGTCAAGCACCGTGGAGAGCCGGTGGGCGATCACGACGCGGGTGGCGTCCAGGGCACGGGTGCTCTCGATGACGACGCGCTGGGTCTCGTTGTCGAGCGCGCTGGTCGCTTCGTCGAAGAAGAGGATGCGGGGGCGCCGGACCAGGGCCTGGGCGATCATCAGCCGCTGGCGCTGACCGCCGGAGACCGCACCGCCATTGGCGATCATGGTGTGCAGGCCCATCGGCATGCGCTTGATGTCCTCGGCGAGCCCCGCCATCGCGGCCGCCTCCCACACCTCTTCCTGGGTGAACGCCTCCGCACCGCAGACGCACTCCAGGATCGACCCGCTGAGCGGCTGGGCGTGCTGGAGGACCACGCCGCACTGGCGGCGCACGGCCGCCCGGTCGAGCGCCGACAGGTCCTGCCCGTCGTACAGGACACTGCCCGCCACCGGCCGGTCGAAGCCGATCAGCAGCCTCAGCAGGGTGGACTTGCCGCAGCCGCTGGGGCCGACGATCGCCACGAACTCGCCGGGCCGCACCTTCAGGGACACCTCGTCCAGGACCAGCGGGCCGTCGTCGGTGTAGCGGAAGGAGAGGCCCCGGGCCTCGATCTCGCCGGACAGCGCGCCGGGCTGGGTGCCGGTGCCGCGCACCTCGGGCGCCTCGTCGAGCACCGGCTTGATCTGTTCGAACATCGGCAGCGCGGCGGCCGCCGACAGGAACGCCCCGGTGAGCTGGGTGACCGAGGTCAGCAGCATGGTCACCGAGGTGTTGAAGGTCAGGAAGGCACCGGCCGACAGCGACCCGCGCGCCGGGCCCGCGAGCAGGACGAACATCACCAGCGAACACAGCGGCAGATAGACGGCGTTGAGCACCGTCGTCACGTTCTTGATCCGGTCCGCCCGCTGCTGGAGCTCCCGGCTGCGGGCGAACTCCCGCGCCCACGCCCCGTACGCGAAGCTCTCCGCCGCGGCGACCCGCAGCTTGGGCAGCCCGCGCAGGGTCTGGAACGCCTGGTTGTTGAGCTTGTTGCCGAGCTCGACCAGGCGGCGCTGCCAGCGCAGCTCCCAGATGCCCAGGGCGAGGAACACCGCCGCGATCACCGCGAGCATCCCGAGCGCGGTCAGGGCGAGCGGCACGCTGAAGCAGAGCAGCAGTACGAGGTTCATCGCACCGACCGTGCCCGCCTGGACCACGACCGGCGTCAGCCCGGACAGCACCCGGCGAATGGCGCTCACCCCCATCGCCGCGCTCGCCAGTTCACCGGTGGAGCGCTCGGTGAAGAACTTCGTCGGCAGCCTCAACAGCCGGTCCCACACGGCCGGTTGGAGCGTGCTCTCGATACGCCCCTCCATCCGCAGCAGGGTCAGGTTCTGCAGCAGTGAGAAGGCCGCCGCGACGACGCCGCTGACGATGATCGCCAGCGAGACCTGGCCGATGAGGCTGGTCTCGGCCCGGGGCACGTACACCCCTAGCACCTGGCCGGTGGCGAGCGGCACCAGCGCGCCGAGCCCGACCGTCACCAGCCCGGCGAGGACCAGGTTGCGCAGATCGGGACGGGTGCCGCGGAGTCCGAACCGCAGCAGCCCCCACTTGCTCAGCGGCGTCTCGGGCAGCGGCCGGTAGAACATGGCGGCCCGCTGCTCGAACTCCTCGGCGTTGGCCGCGCCGACCCGGGTGCGCCGACCGGTCGCCGGGTTCACCGCCTCGTACCCGCCGCGCCGCCACAGCAGGGCGACCGGCGCTCCGCTCGCCGCCCGGTGGCCCACCAGGGGACCGGCGTTCTCGCTCCACCAGCTTCCGTCGAGCCGCACCGGGCGGGTCCGGATCCGGGAGGCGACCGCCACCTGCTCGACGGGGTCGATCCGCTCGCTCACCGCGCCGCTCCTGGACGGCTCCGTGAGTGTGATCCCGGCCGCGCGCGCGACCAGGGCGCACACCGCGTACGTGGCGTCGTCGCTCGCCCCGGCCGTGCGCGAAGGCGTTCTGCCGGGGCGGCCGATGGAGGTCAGCAGGGCCCGGTCGGCTTCGTCGCGGACGGCCTCGCCCGCCTTGATGCCGGCCGCCGTGCGGTCCTCGTGGGCGCGCTCCATGCGCTCGATCCAGCGGTCGAGCGTGGTCAGCAGCCGGTGCTGCCGGTTGACCATGCCCTGCCACAGTTCCCCGTCGACCAGCAGGTCCCCGGCCGCCTCGGCGCTGAACGCGGCGCCGTACTGGACGCTGCCGGGGGAGACCGGCAGCCACAGGACGTCGTCGTCGGCCACCGGCTCGTCGAACGTCGTACGGCCGTCCAGCGGCGCCTCGAACAGCACGCGCTGGCCGCGTCCGACACCGAGGGAAAAGGCGTGTTCGAGCAGGCTGAGGGCCGCGTCCCCGGTGTCGTAGTGGCTGCCGTAGCCGCCCTCGTACGCCACCGATTCGGCGTACGAGGACCGGTACAGCTCCCGCAGCGGGATCCGGCGCAGTACGCACTCGCGCAGGGGCCTGCCGATGAGGGTGTGCTGGGGTCCCTCCACCGGGCCGAGCAGCAGTGTGCCGGGTTCGAGGCGGCCGAGGAAGTGCCAGTGGCCCTGCGCCGCCGCGTCCACCGCGAACAGGTCGAGGGCGCCGCCCACGACGAGCCACAGCACCTGCGGCCCCTCCAGGGAGAAGCCGCGCAGACCGGTGCAGTCGACCTCCTGGCCGAGGCTGCCGAGAGCGGCCAGGACCGGGTCGTGCCCGAGCGCGCCCGGGTCGGCGAGACCGTGTGCGGACGTCACCTCAGTGCTCCTTGACCAGCTCGGCGTACGCCCCGCCCGCCGCGAGGAGTTCCTCGTGCCGGCCGCGCTCCACGACGGCGCCGTGGTCCAGGACCACGATCTCGTCGCTGTCGCGGACCGTGCTCAGCCGGTGGGCGATCACGACGCAGGCGCAGCCGCGCCGGCGCAGATTGTCGATGATGACCTGCTCGGTCTCCGCGTCCAGGGCGCTGGTGACCTCGTCGAGGACCAGGATGCTGGGGCGGCGTACCAGGGCGCGGGCGATCTCCAGGCGCTGGCGCTGCCCGCCGGAGAAGTTGCGGCCGTCCTGCTCGACCCGGCCGTGGATGCCTCCCGGGCGGCGGGCGACGACCTCGTACAGGGCCGCGTCCTGAAGAGCGGCGACGACCGCGTCGTCCGGAACCGACGGGTCCCACAGCGCCACGTTGTCCCGCACGGTGCCCTCGAAGAGGAAGACGTCCTGGTCGACGAAGGAGACCGAGGCGGCGAGCGCGCTGCGGGAGATGTCCTCCAGGCGCTGCCCGTCGATGCGGATCGTGCCCTCCCACGGCGTGTAGAGGCCCGAAATGAGCCGGGACACCGTCGACTTGCCGCTGCCGGAGCCGCCGACGAGCGCCACCTGCTGCCCCGGCCCCACGGACAGCGAGAAGCCGGTGAGCAGCGGCGCGTCCAGCGGGCTGTAGCCGAAGGTGATGTCGTCGAGCGTCACATGGCCCTTGAGCCTGCGGGTGCTGTGCTCCGGCCCGTCGCGTGTGTACAGCGCGTCCACCGGGAAGTTCTCCACGTCCTTGAGGCGGGCCACATCCGCCGCGAAGTCCTGGATCCGGCCCGCCACCGAGTTCAGCCGGGTGACCGGCGCGGTGAAGCGGGTCACCAGCGCCTGGAACGCCACGAGCAGCCCGATCGAGAGGTGCCCCTCGACCGCCCGCAGCCCGCCGATCCACAGGATCAGCGCGCTGTTGAGCGTGGCGAGCAGCGGGGCGACGACGCCCAGCCACGCGCTCGGCACCCCGAGGCGCTGCTGCTCCTCCAGGGTGGTGGCGTGCTGCCCCGCCCAGCGGCGGAAGTAGCCGTCCTCGCCACCGGTCGCCTTCATCGTCTCGATCAACTGGAGGCCGGTGTACGAGGTGTTGGTCAGCCGGGCACTGTCGGCCCGCAGCTTCTGGGTACGGGTGGCCCGCAGGCGCACCACCACACGCATCGCGACCACGTTGAGCAGCGCGATACCCACCCCGATGACGGTGAGCTGCGGGTCGTAGGTCCACAGCAGGAAGGCGTAGAGCAGCACCACGACGCCGTCGACGCCCGCCGCGGTGAGGTCGCGGGCCAGGGTCTCGGCCACCGCGTCGTTGGACTGGAGCCGCTGGACGAGGTCGGCGGGGCTGCGCTGGGCGAAGAACGTCACCGGCAGCCGGAGCAGGTGCCGGAAGAAGCGGGCGCCGCCGAGCGTCGACGAGATCATGCGCCCGCGCAGCAGGTTGGCCTGCTGGAGCCAGGTCAGCGCGGCGGTGAGCGCCACCATGGTGCCCATGGCCGTGAACAGCACGCCCAGCAGGGAGGTCTGATCACCGATCAGAAAGGTGTCGATGTAGGTGCGGCTCAGCGCGGGCAGCGTCGCTCCGACCGCCACGAGCAGCAGGCTGGCGAGGAGCGCGACCAGCATCGTGCCGGTGGTGCCCCGCAGCCGCGCGGGCAGCGCGCCGAGCACCCCGGGCCGGCGGCCGCCGCGCCGGAATCCGTCACCTGGTTCGAGGACCAGGACGACACCGGTGAAGCTGGTGTCGAAGTCCTCGGCGGGCACGAACCTGCGGCCCTTGTCGGGGTCGTTGATGTACACGCCCCGCCGCCCGAAGCGGCGGCCGATGCCGTCGTAGACGACGTAGTGGTTGAACTCCCAGAACAGGATGGCGGGCGCGCGCACCTCCGCCAGCGCGGCGGGCTCCATCTGCATGCCCTTGGCCGTGAGCCCGTAACTGCGGGCGGCCTTCAGTACGTTGCTGGCCCGCGAGCCGTCGCGCGAGACGCCGCACGCGATGCGCAGCTCCTCCAGCGGCACATGGCGGCCGTGGTGCGCGAGCACCATCGCCAGCGAGGCGGCGCCGCACTCCAGGGCCTCCATCTGGAGGACGGTGGGGCTGCGCACGGTCCTCGCCCGCTTCGCCTTCGGCGCCTGCCGGGCACGGCGCCTGCCCGCCGGTGCGCTCTCGGGGCGGTGGCGGCCGCGGCCGGGGGGCGGGAGCTGCGGGGGCGCGGAGGAGGCGGGTGGTGCGGTCACGGGAGGAGCCAATCGAGGGGACGCTGGTCGGCCAGGTGGACGGAGCCGGTGGCCGGGGTCATGGAGTCGACCGCGTACGGCGGGCCCTGGGCCGAGGACCAGCGGTAGCCGGACTTCGTGGCGGCCGAGCGGTCCAGCTCCACCAGGACCGCGACCGGCCTGCCCTGCCGCGAGAACTGCTCGCCGAGCTGGGCGTCGCCGAGGAAGGCGGCGATCCGCTCGCGGGTCTGGGCGCCGCGGCCGACGGCCGCCACCCTGCCCCGCAGCACCCCGTACTGTCCGCTGGGCACGGACTGGACGGTGAGGTCGACGGGCGCGCCCACCGGGACGGAGGCGCCGCCGCCACCCGGTACGTACAGCATCGCCATCAGCGGGTCGTCGGCGCCGCCGGTCCGCTCGACGCTCGCCACGTCGGCCCCGGTGGCGACGACCGCGCCGATGGCGGCCCGGAGCGTGGTCAGCCGGCCCGCCGCGATGGCGCGGACGACCCGGTCGCCTTGCTCGGTGCGGACCTTGAGCAGCGGCGCTCCGGCGGCGAGGGCCTCGCCCTCCTTCGCGAGCACACCGGTGACCTGTCCGGCCACGGGGCTCTGCAGGACGTAGCTGCCCTGGGCGTGGGTGAGGATGCCGGGCGCGCTCAGGGTGGAGGAGACCGATCCGGTCACCGCCCAGAAGCAGGCGGCGGCCATGACGGCCACGGTGACGGCGAGGACGAGCCGCCCCTGCGGGCGCGCGAAACGCACCGGCAGGTCGAGTTCCTCCGGTGACTGGAGCTTGGAAAGGGCCTGTTGACGAAATTGCACGGGACTCTGCCCTTACCTGGGAACGAATGCGGGGAGCCCCGGAACCGAGCGGGTTCCGGGGCTCGCGCGCAGTCTCAGAGACCGGCGACGAGGCCGGAGGCCAGACCGGTGACGGCGCCGGTGTTCACGCCGGTGGTCGACTCGACCAGACCCGTGACCGAGCCCACGATGCCCGAGACCGGGAGGAGCGAGTCGGCGGTGCCGGTCACGTTGCCGAGCGCGGTGCCGACGAGGCCGCCGGACACGTTGTCGAGGTCGGCGTCGGAGATCTCGCGGGTCTCGACCTGGGGGGTGATGTTCATGGGGAAACTGCCCTTCGTATTGGGGGGAATGGTGTGGGGGGAATCCCTGCGGAGAGAGCCCGTCAGGGGGGCTCCGCATGGGCCAGGATCAAAGCACGCCGACCTGGCGCCCAGCCAATCCCACCGCGCCTGATCAGGCCTTCTCCCGGTCTGGATTACCGCCCCGTGCAGGTCCGTTGAGGAATCGGTGGCAGCTTCTTCACGAGTTTCACTTCATGAATTCCGTTCGGCCGGGCGCCCTTTCTCCCAAGTGGGACACTCCGGCCCTTAAGCCGCCGGCCCGCCGGGGGCGGAGCCGGCCCGGGCGGGCCCGACGTGACTGGTTCGGGCATGCGGTGTGCAGGTTTGCGGAAGATGGGGTTCCGCAGTGGAGTAACAAAATCAGCGTCCTTGCAGCGCCTTCACGTTGTTGCCGAACGTCCAGCCCTTGGACCCGTCCCAGTTGATCGACCAGGTCATCAGGCCCTTCAGCGCGCCGCCGTAGCGGTTCCACGCCTGCGACACCAGGCTCGGCGCCATATAGCCGCCCCCGGCGCCCGGCTGCGCGGGCAGGCCCGGGACCTGCTTGTCGTAGGGGACCCGGATGGTGGTGCCCTGGACGACCAGGCCCTTGTTGAGGCAGTCCGTCTGGGCGGTGAAGCCCTGGACGGTTCCCGCCGAGTACGAGTCGCCGGAGCAGCCGTACATGCTGCCGTTGTAGTACTGCATGTTCAGCCACCACAGCCGGCCGTTGTCCGCGTATTTCTTCACGATGGGCAGATATGCGCCCCAGATCGACCCGTATGCGACGCTGCCGCCCGTGACGTATGCGGTCTCCGGCGCCATCGTGAGCCCGAAGTTCGAGGGCATTTGGGCGAGGACGCCATCAATGATGCGGACCAGGTTCGCCTGGGAGGTGGAGAGTTGGCCGATATTTCCGCTGCCCACCAGACCGGTCTCGATGTCGATGTCGATTCCGTCGAAGTTGTACTTCTTGAGGATGGGTACGACCGTCGCGACGAACCTGTCCGCGACCGCACTGGAGCTCAGGTCGATCCCGGCCGCCGCCCCGCCGATGGACAGCAGGATCGTCTGCCCGGACTCCTTGGCCGCGCACATCTGTGCCGGGGTGGCGACCTTCACGGTCGCGTCCATCCCGTCCTCCCACAGCGCGGTGCCGTCGGAGCGGATGACGGGGAACGCCGCGTTGATGACGTTGTAACCGTGCGCGGCGATACGGGAGTCGGTGATCGGGGTCCAGCCGAACGGCGGGTGGACGCCGTTGGAGGCGCCGTCCCAGTTCTCCCAGTAGCCCTGGAGCACCTTGCCCGCGGGCTTCGACTTCACCGCGCAGGTGTCGCCCTGGGGTGCGGCGGGCGCGGCCGCGGCGGGCAACTGCGCGGCGAGTGCCAGCGTCAGGCCCGCTCCCGCGAGACGTAACATCCGACCGAGCATGGGGGTACCTCCTGGGCTGTGGGGAACCTGGAGACGTACGGGTCCGGTTGCGGTACGGGGTCCGGCTGCGCCACACCGTAAAGTGGTCCAGACCTTCCGTCAATAGGTCTGGACCAAGCTGGGACGGGTGTCCCCGATGGTCTTCTTGGCGCATCCGAGTGGCGGGCCCGGCGGCCGCCGCGTACCGATGGCACGGTGACCCGTCCTCCCGGCCCCTGGTGGGCCGAACTCCCCCCGGCGGCCGGCTCCGCCGTCATGGCGACCGGCATCGTCTCCATCGGTCTGCACCTCGTCGGCCACGAGACCTTCTCGCGCGCCGCCCTCGCGCTGGCCGGCGCCGTGTGGGTGGTGCTCGCCGCCGACTTCTCGGCCCGGTTCCTGCGCGACCGCCCGCGCTGGCACGCGGAGGCCGACACCCCGCCCGCCCTGACGGCCGTCGCGGCCACGGCCGTGCTGGGCACCCGGCTCTCGGCGCTCGGCTGGCAGCCGGCGGCCGCCGCCCTGCTCGCGCTGGCCGCCGCGCTCTGGCCCGGACTGCTGTACTCGGTCGTACGCCACTGGAAGCGGCGGATGCCCGGCGGGGCGTTCCTGGTGTGCGTCGCCACCCAGGGGCTCGCGGTGCCGGCGGCCACGCTCGCCGCCATGGGCGAGGGCGACTGGCTCGCCCGGGCGGCCCTCGTGGTCTTCTGCCTCGGGGTGCTGCTCTACGGGGAGGCGCTGGTCCGGTTCGACTTCCGGCAGGTGTGGACCGGGGCGGGCGACCAGTGGATCGCGGGCGGCGCACTGGCGATCTCGGCGCTGGCCGGCTCGAAGCTGACCGCGTCGCCGCTGTGGACCGGGGACGCCCACCACGCCCTGCGCACGGCCACCCTGGTCCTGCTCGGCCTCGGTCTCGCCTGGTACGCCGTCCTGCTGACGGCGGAGGTGGTCAGACCCCGGCCGCACTACGACGTACGGCGCTGGGCGACCGTCTTCCCGCTGGGGATGACGGCCGTGGCCGCGCTGTCCACCGCCGCGGCCGCGCACGTCAAGGGGCTGCACACGCTGGGCGTGGTGCTTTTGTGGGTCGCGGTGGCGGCGTGGCTGCTGACGCTGGCCGGTTTCCTGGTGACCAGGGCGGGCGGGGGAGCCGGGCGGGCGCCGGGGAACGGCGCCTCCGCGACCGCCACGGAACCCGCCGCTACGCCACCACGGTGACGGCCGTCAGGAGCACCGCCGAGTCCTCCAGGGCCAGCAGGCCGTGGCGCTCCTTGGGGATCTCGCAGAGCTCGCCCGCGCGGAGCTCCTTGTTGCCGCTGTTGGACGTCAGCCGTACATGGCCGCGCAGCACCTGAAGAGTGGCCGAGAGCGGCGCGTTGTGCTCGTCGAGCTCGGAGTCCGAGGTCAGCGCGATCACGCTCTGCCGCAGCGCGCCGTCGTGCACGATGAGATGGGCGCTGCGGCCGTGTGAGGCGAGGCGTGCCTTGGCCAGGTGCTCCTCCGCGAGCGCTGCGAGGTCCTGCATGGGTCTGCCCCCTTGCTGAGCTGGCTGAGCCGGATGGCTGTGCTCCGATTCCGTACGGGCGTCTTCCGTACGGGTGTCGTCCTCAAGACTTCCGGCTCCCGGGCGGGACGCAACTCGGGGGCCGGAAGCAGCGAGGTCCCCCAGGCGTCAGGCGGCCAGCCGCTTCAGGAGCTCGGCGGCCAGCGGACCGGCGGAAGCCGGGTTCTGCCCGGTAACCAGATTGCGGTCGGTGACCACGTGCGGGGCCCACGGCTCGCCCTCCTGGAAGTCGGCGCCGAACTCCACCAGACGGTCCTGGAGCAGCCACTTCGCCTTGTCCGCGAGGCCCGCCTGGGTCTCCTCGGCGTTGCTGAAGCCGGTCAGCCGGTAGCCCGCGAACGCGTTGGAGCCGTCCTGGCCGGTCGCGGCGAGCAGTGCGGCCGGGGCGTGGCACACCACGCCGAGCGGCTTGCCCGAGGCGAGCGCGTCGGTCAGCAGCCTGCCGGAGTCGGCGTTGACCGCCAGGTCCTCCATCGGGCCGTGGCCGCCGGGGTAGAACACCGCGTCGTACGCGTCGAGGTCGACCTCCGCCAGCTTCACCGGGCGCCGGAGCTCGTCCATCGAGTCCAGCGTCTTGGCGATGCGGTCGGCGTTCTCCTGGCCGCCGTTGACCTCGGCGGCGAGGCTGCCCTTGTCGACGGGCGGGACGACCCCGCCGGGCGTGGCGACCACGATCTCGTGGCCCGCGCCGGTGAACGCCTCGTACGGGGCGACGGCCTCCTCCGCCCAGAAGCCGGTCGGGTGCTTGCTGCCGTCGGCGAGCGTCCACTGGTCGGCGCCGGTCATCACGAAAAGGATCTTTGCCATGTCACATGTCTCCGAGGGGAGTCGGGCCGGGCCGGGATGCCGGGGCGGCCCGGGGAAGGTGCGGGCTGCGGCGCCGCGGGCCCGGTGGGCCCGCGCGCCGATGTCCTCGAACGTAGACCCGTCTTCGTTGGGCGGCCAATGGAGAACCGCATGGCAGGTATGGGAAATCCGATGGGTCAGCGGGAATGCGCGCCGGTGCCGCTCTCCTGCTCCTTCTGCGCTCCGGCAGCCCGCCCCACCGCCTCCACCAGCGGCAGCAGCCGGTGCGGCACCCGCTCGCGCAGGGCCACCTCGGTGCGGGTGCGCACCACGCCCGGGAGCTGGATCAGGCGCTGGATGACGTCTTCGAGATGACCGGCGTCCCGGGCCACGACGCGGGTCAGCAGATCGCCGCCGCCGGTGATCGAGAACGCCTCGACGATCTCCGGAACGGCCGCGAGCGCGTCGCCCACCTCGTCGAGATGGCCCTGGGTGACCTCGACGTGGACGAACGCGAGGACGGGGTGGCCGAGGGCCGCGGGGGAGAGGAACGGGCCCGTCCCGGTGATCACCCCGTCCCGCTCCAGGCGGTCGAGCCGCGCCTGCAGCGTGCCGCGCGCGACGCCGAGCAGTCGTGCGTACTCCCGCACGCTGGTGCGCGGCCGCTCGATGAGGAGCCGCAGGATCCGGGTGTCGAGCGCGTCCACCGCCATGGTCCGTCGGTCCCTTCCTGGTCCTGTCGTACGCGTTTCAACTGTACCAATGGTCCAGTCGAAACGAGAGCAGTTGAGCCAGTGTCACTGCGGATGCTTTCCTCTGTACGTAGCAAGTAGATGGCGCTGCGCAGCGCCGGGCGGCGACGACGCCGGTCCCGGACCGCGGCGCCTTTGCCATGTCCGAAGCCGTCGTGCGGCCGCTGCGCACCCGCGCACGGCAAGCCGAAGAGGGTGTCTGCTCCAGCGAAGGGGGGCGCGGCGACCGCCGTGAAGAGGATGTTTGTGGCTCCGGATCCGGAGCTGTTGCGACTGAGGGTCTCCGTACGCGCCGTCCTGGGGATCAGTCTGGCGGTCACCGCCGCCGAGCTCTGCGGCATGTCCCTGCCCGCCTCCATCACCGCGGGCCTCGCCGCGCTCCTCGCCCTCTTCACCGTCGGCGACGCCACCGTCCGGGCCCAGGCGCTCACCACCGCGCTCCTCCCGGCCGTGGGCTTCCCCGTACTCGCCCTGGCCACCGCACTGCACGGCACTCCGCTGCTGCGCGACACCGCCTGGCTCGCCGTGGTCTTCGCCGGGGTGTACGCCCGCCGCTGGGGCCCGCGCGGCCACGCGCTCGGCATCTTCGGCTTCATGATGTTCTTCACGACCCAGTTCCTGCACGCCGTCCCGGCGCAACTGCCCGAGCTGTACGGGGCGATCGCGCTGGCGATCACCGCCTCCGCGCTGGTCCGCTTCGGCGTGTGGTGCATCGAGCGGCGCACCCCGCCGCCCGCCGCACCGGCCCCGCTCAGCGGCCGTGGCCTTGCCCGGCCCACCACCCGCCAGGCCTTCCAGGCGACGGCGGCCTGTGCCATCGCGGTCGCGGCGGGCCAGTTCCTGTCGGACGAGCGCTGGTACTGGGCCGTCGGCACGGCCTGGTGGATCTTCGTGAACACAGCGTCGCGGGGCGAGACCCTGGTCCGCGGCTTCCGGCGGGTGCTCGGCACGGTCGCGGGCATCGCGGCCGGTCTGCTCGTCGCCCTGCCGCTGCACGGCGCGCCCGCGCCGACGGCCGCGCTGGTCGCCGTCTGCGTCTTCGGGATCTTCTACACGGCGGCGCCGTCGTACAGCTGGATGATGTTCTTCGTAGTGTCAACCGGGCGGGTCGCGGGGGTGGCGGGCCTGGGGCGTGTTTTCGCAGATCAGGCACGGTTTTCTTGGCGTCGCTTGATGTGCGGGTGTGGGCCTCTTCGGCAGTCTGTGGGTGGACGGATGCTGACCCTTTGCTGACTTTCCTGACTGTCTGTCAGTTTCGTGGGTTGATCGTTTCGGGTGTCAGGGAGGTGTCGTGCTGAAGCGGGTGTTCGTCGCGCCGGATCCGGGGCGGCTGCGGTTGCGCAGCGCTGCGCGGGGTGTCCTGGGTGTCGCTCTGGCGGTGACGGTGTCGGATCTGGCGACGCATTCGCTGCCGGCGGCGATCGCCGGCGGGCTTGCCGCGCTTCTGGCTTTGTTCACGGTGACCGATTCGTCGGTGCGGGGGCAGGCGGTCACGACGGCCCTGTTGCCGGTGGCGGGTTTCCCGGTACTGGCTCTCGCGGCGGTGCTGCACGAATTCCCGTGGGCGCGGGATGGGGCCTTCGTGGCTGTCCTGGGCGCGGGAATGTATGCCCGCCGGTGGGGCCCGCGAGGCCACTCTCTGGGGACCTTCGCGTTCATGATGTTCTTCGCGGCCCAGTTCCTGCACGCGGTGCCGGGTCAGTTGCCGGAGCTTTATGGGGCGGTGGCCCTTGCCCTGCTGGCGTCCTCGACGGTGCGCTTTGGCCTGTGGTGTTACGAGAGGCGGCTGTCACCGGCCGCTGTGGCGGTGGTGGCGCCGGGCGGTACGGGTTTTGCCCGGGTGACCACGCGCCAGGCGGTCCAGGGAATGGCAGGCGGCGCCTTTGCTCTGCTGGTGGGGCAGCTGGTGTCGCACGAGCGCTGGTACTGGGCTGTGGGTGCGGTGTGGTGGATTTTCGTGAACACCACCTCGCGCGGCGAGACCCTGGTTCGCGGTTTCCGCAGGGTCCTGGGGACCGTGATCGGTATCGCCATCGGCCTGGTGATCGCTGTTCCGCTGGACGGAGCCGGCGCTCCGACCGCGGCGCTCGTCGCGGTCTGCGTGTTCGGCATCTTCTATACGGCCGCGGTGTCGTATACGTGGATGATGCTGGCGGTGACGGTGATGGCCGGCCTGTTGTACGGCCTGCTGGGAGTGCTGAATCCGGGACTGCTCGCTCTGCGGGTGATGGAGACGGGGGTGGGCGCGCTGGGAGCGGCGCTGGCTGTGCTGTTGGTGCTGCCGGTGACCACGCACGCCACCACCGACGCATGGATCCAGCGCGCCCTGCACTGCGTCCACGCCTGCACGTCTGAAGCCGCGGCCCGCCTGGCCGGCTCGCCGACTGCGGATCCGGCCCGGTATGTCGCTGAACTGGAGCTGCTGCTGGGGCGGGTGAGGCTCTCGGTGGCCCCGCTGGTGCACCCGTTCACCCCGCTGCGAGCCCGTAAATCACGGGCCCGTCAGGTGATCGAGCTGCTGGACCAGTGCGCGCAGGAGGTGCGGGGCCTGGCCTCGGTTGCGGCGGATCCGGATGCTTCCCACGACGCGCGGCTCGCCGCTGCCTGCTGGCGAGTGGAGGCAGCAGTGAAGGCACTGACCACGCCCGAAGCAGCACGAAGCGAGATCGACGCACCCGTTGCCGCACCGCATCCTTCCGGCGGCGAACTGGCTCTGGCTCATCTGCATGGCCTGGAGCAGGCGCTGAAAGCACTCGCCGTACCCTTGCGCGCCCCCGTCGCCCCCGCCTGACGGCGGCCGGACCCCGTGAGGATCACCGGGCTCGTGCACGGTGACAGCTCCCACTACGCGCTGGTGCTTCAGCGAGCGGTGCAGTCGGCCAGGGGCCTGGAACGTGCGGGCATCTGCCAGGGGTCTGCATGCTCTGCTTGGAATCGATCCGCTTTGGGTCCCGTTGTGTTGCGAGCGCGGTGCTGACCTCGGTACTACATGGCGCAGGTAGGCGGAAGCGGTTTGTGCGGTCCAGGTGGTCCAGGCAGCGGGCGTAGGAGCAGGTCAGGGCCTTCCGGTCCAGTGGCGTCAAAGGTTTTGGTAAGACGCGTGTGATAGCGCGTGAGAGGGGAGGCACTCCCGTCGGTTTGTTCCGGCGGGGGTCTCTGCGTTCGGGGACGGCCCCCGGTGAAGTGCTCGACGCGGACTCGTTGTGCTCCGGCTCACCGCCTTCGACTGTGTGGGGAGGGCAGCGGTGACGACGCGGGTGTTGTGGCCGCTGGGGTCTCCGGCGCCTTCCTCTGCCAGAACGCCGTCGCCCGGCAGCTGGTCACCGAGACCAGGGCTCGGGCCGACGGGCGCCAGGCCACAAGCAGGCAGGAAGCGGAGGGCGTACTGCGGCAGGCTGTGGACGAGATCCAGTCACAGCGCCGTCACATCGGCGAGCTCAGAGGCGTATGTGATGGGACGCCATGGCTCTGGGGCCGGGTGTGCGCGGGGGACCATGAGGGGCGTATCGGTGCTGGTTCGAGGGCCAATTTTTGGAGGGCGGCACGGGGCTGTCTGAGTTGCACCGTTCAGGGTATTTTGCGGGCCAGGTGCTGACTCCCGTGCTGGTTTGGTGCTGACCTGAAACCGCATGTCAGCACCCCTGATCAACGCTCCCGTGCTGACTTGGTGCTGACTACGCAACGTAGAACTCGACCTTCAACGGATCGCACGCCGCAGTGGACCAAGGCAATGTGGGGATGCTGGCCCGCGCAGCCGCAGAGGCAGCGGGGTCAATCCCGCGGTGCGGATCGCAGTCCGCCCCAACCGTGGCCGGGTCGGTCAGGTAAGCGGGTCCCCGCAGACGAAGAACCCGACATGCCACAGGGCCACCGGGCGCGGTGCACCGTCGTCTTCTCCAGGCCCCAGCTGGCGCACGACCGCGGGGCCTTCAACGGTCGGCCGGATGGCTGCTCGATGACCCTGAACCTGAAGCGCGCCGCGCCATCCGGCACGTCTAGCTGCCGCCGATGCACAACGCCCAGTGAGAGCTGGCCTCCAGTGCAGGCAATGGCTGTGCCTGATTCTCGCCGTCGAACTTGCAACCGAGCAGGCCATCAGCATTGCCGCAAGGCCCCCGTCCCCAACCAAGTCGAGAAGCGCGCCGATTCGTAAAGGGCTGGACCGCCATGTCGAGACTGGGCTCCGTTTTGAGCCACACCGACACATAGTGAATCCGGCCGCACAGCCGCAGTTGGGACCCCCGGCGCGCGCCGTAGACGAACGCCCCTACAGAGATGCGGCTGTATGGGCTCTGATGACGCTTGGTACGTTGGAAGTACAGAGTTGATGATCAAAGAGGTAACTGGACTGAGTGACGGGTGGTGGGGACCCATGTCGTTCGAGGACGAATGGGTTGAACTCAAGGGTTCCGCGGCAGAGAAGACGGCAGCGATGCGACTCGCTGGCGCATCGAGCTCGTCCCAAGGCGGCGGTCCTGATTCCGGCGATCTGGTCGTACACAGCGACGACTTGGGCAAGGTGGGGCATGAAGCCTTTCTTCTGCATGGCCGCCTCCTCAAGGCCGGCAACGTAACCCGAGGGGCGCAAGGCTCCGGTGCAACAGCCGAAGCCGCCGCTGCACTTGGTCACGAGGGCTTCACCATGGGGTCCGAGTTGACTACCACGGTTGAGACGTGGAACTCCCAGCTGAAGACGCTTCTGCAAGCGTGCGCCCATATCTCCAACCATCTCGACTATTCAGTCGCGGCTCACGCCAGTGACGACGCGTGGGTCGCCGCAAGTCTGAAACACAGAACCGGGGCTCCTGCTTCTGTCTCCGAGATCTCCAAGTACTTCGGCTGAGGGGGCGCCATGGGCGGCATCACATACGGCGGCATCATGCGGTTGGACCTGGGCAAGCTGGGCAAGGCGGTCGATGACTGGAAGGACATGGTGGCCGAGCTCGACACGCTCGCGAAGGATGCCGGCGACGGCCTGGTCAAGTACGCCGATGGCGCACAGTGGGCCGGTCAGAACGCGGACGTGACGAAGGGCTTCGTTCGTAAGACCGCCCGCGAGTTCCAAGACGCCCATACAGAAGCCACGAGCATCTGGACCGTTCTCGACGAAGCCCATACGGATCTCACCTGGGCGCGGCAATCCATCGAGGAAGCCACGGAGTACGCGCGCAAAGCAGGCATCACCGTTGTCGACAAGGGGGACGGCACGGTCAGTTGCATCTTCTCCGTCTGCGCTGCCGGGGACGCTCAGCCGACGGACAAGGACCGCGCGGACAAGCAGGAGCGGGAGGACTACATCAATTCCCTCATCGCCCGCGCGCAGGAGACGGACGCAGCCGCAGGCCGTGCGCTGAAGAAGAGCCATGGCGGCGATGAGCACAACTTCGGCCACGCCAAGTACACGTCCGTGAATGAGGTCCGCAGAGAGCAGCATCTCCCCTCGGACGAACCGGCGGAGACCAAGACGGATAAGTGGGGCGGCGGGACCGTCAAGCCGGTGGCCGAGTTCTTCAGCTATCGCTCGTGGATGAACGGCGCCGATGCCGGCCTCCACGGGCAATGGGGCAAGGCTTGGGACGGCTTCATGGGAGGCGCACCGTCCTGGTCCGGCGGACTCGTCAGCAAGGGCCTGGAGAAGAACATCGGCGGTGGAGGGCTGCACCGGAAGCCGTCGGCCGTCAATCTCCTTGGCAAGGCAGGTGGGAAGATCTTTGGGGCTCCAGTGGCGATCATTGCCACTGGAATCGACTACTACTACACGCCGCCGGGTGGGAACAGGGAGCCCGGTGATACCAAGGTGGTCGCCCCCGGGGCACCAGGTCGAGTGAGGTACAAGTGACGCACGCACGCGAGCAGGGCGCTCCTCAACCGCCACGGAAACGGCGGCCGAGGCGGTGGCTCTGGCGACCGAGGGACCACCGGTCGCTCCTTCTGGGAATCGGTGCCGCGGTCATCGGGATCACTGGGGCAGTCAGAGGAGTGATCGAGGGGGCATCGGTACTTGAGGTGCTCGCACTAATGGGGGTCGGCGCTCTCGGAGTCACGCTCGCAGTCGCGTTCATCGTCACGTACGCCAGCGAAAAGCGGTAACCGCAGCCACCCGCACACGTGCGGTTGTACGGGTTATTGATCTGGGAGGGGCGGGACGACGACGTGCTCCACGCTGAAGGAGTCCTCTCGGCGAGTCACACCGTGGAGTGTGAGCTCGTGGCGGCCGTTCAGGATTCGTACGGCCGCCCGACCATCAGCCCGGGGTCGCTTCGGTGTCGGGCCCCCTGAGATCGTGCTGGTGCTGGGTGCCGGATGTGTCAGACGCGTCCGGCCGGTGTGTCGCTTCCGCGCCCCGCCGCCGGCTCGCCGCGCCGGACCGAGCCGGGGGCGCGGGCGGCGGGGTGGTCGGCGTGGGCGGCGGAGGTGAGTTGCCAGGGGACGCTGGTGACCATGACGCCCGGGGTGAAGAGGAGGCGGCTCTTGAGCCAGAGCGCGGACTGGTTGTGCAGCAGGTTCTCCCACCAGTGGCCCACGACGTATTCGGGGATGAACACGGCGACCACGTCGCGCGGGCTCTCGCGGCGCATCGACTTCACGTACTCGACGACCGGCTTGGTGATCTCGCGGTAGGGGGAGGCGAGGATCTTCAGGGGCACGTTGACGTCGAGGTCCTGCCAGCGGCGCTGGAGGTCCTCCGTCTCGCCCTTGTCGACCGCGACAGTGAGGGCTTCGAGCTGGTGCGGTCTGAAGGCGCGCGCGTACGACAGGGCCCGCAGGGTCGGCTTGTGGATGGTCGACACGAGGACCACCGCCAGGACTCGGGAGGGCGGGACGAGTTCGGCGCGCGGGTCGTCGACCGCGAGCTCGGCGGCGGTGTGGTCGTAGTGGCGGCGGATGCCGCGCATCATCACCCACAGGACGATCGCGGCCAGCACCGCGAGCCAGGCGCCCTGGGTGAACTTGGTGATCAGGACGATGACCAGGACCAGGCCGGTGACGCACGCGCCTAGCGCGTTGACCACGCGTGCGGACTGGTGGCGGCGGCGCACGGCCGGGTCGGGCTCGGTACGCAGGGCGCGGTTCCAATGCCGGACCATGCCAAGCTGGGAGAGCGTGAAGGAGGTGAACACGCCCAGGATGTAGAGGTGGATGAGGCTGGTGACGTCCGCCTTGTACGTCCACAGCAGCGCTCCGGCGACGATCGCGAGGGCGAGGATGCCGTTGGAGAATGCGAGCCGGTCGCCGCGGTTGTGCAGTTGGCGGGGCAGGTAGCGGTGCTGGGCCAGGATCGAGGAGAGCAGCGGGAAGCCGTTGAACGCGGTGTTCGCCGCCAGGATCAGCACCAGGGCGGTGGCCGCCTGGATGAAGTAGAAGCCGATGCTGTTGTCGCCGCCGAAGACCGACTCGGCGAGCTGGGCGATGACCGTCTTTTGGGTGAAGCTGTCGCAGTCGCCGCCGATGCCGGTCAGCCGGCAGGAGTCCTCGGTGATGTGGACCTTCGCGACGATCGCCAGCGTCGTCACGCCGACGAACATCACGACCGCGATGATGCCCATGGAGGCCATGGTGCTCGCCGCGTTCTTCGACTTGGGCTTGCGGAACGCCGGTACGCCGTTGGAGATCGCCTCCACACCCGTCAGCGCGGTACAGCCGCTGGAGAAGGCGCGCAACACCAGCATCAGCAGGGCCAGACCCGTCAGGTTCTGGTCGCCGGACTCCGGCGTGATGCCGTACGCGGCCGATTCGGCCACCGGTGCGTCGCCGAGGAGGTAGCGGATCAGGCCGGTGCCGACCATGATCAGGACGCCGCCGATGAAGAGGTAGGTGGGTGCGGCGAAGGCGCGGCCGGACTCGCGTACGCCGCGCAGGTTCGTCGCGGTCAGGATCGCCACGAAGCAGAGCGCCAGCAGCACGCGGTGGTCGGCCAGCGACGGCAGCGCCGAGATGATGTTGTCGACACCGGAGGCGACCGAGACGGCCACCGTCATCACGTAGTCGACCAGCAGGGACGCGGCCACGACCAGTCCCGCCGACGGGCCGAGGTTGGTCGAGACGACCTCGTAGGAGCCACCGCCGCTGGGGTACGCGTGCACGACCTGCCGATACGACAGCACCACGACCGTCATCAGGGCGACCACGGCGGCAGCGATCCACGGAGTGAAGTGGAGGTACGCGAGGCCGCCCAGGGTCAGGACGAGGAGGATCTCCTGGGTCGCGTAGGCGACGGAGGAGAGCGGGTCGGAGGCGAAGATCGGCAGGGCGAGCCGCTTGGGCAGCAGGGTCTCGCCCAGTTCTTCGCTGCGCATGGCGCGGCCGATCACGAGGCGCTTGAGGACGCCGGTCACGTTGAGCACGTCGCGAGCGTACGAACGGCGGCGGGCATGTGCCCGTTAAGAGGCCGTCAAGGTTCCTGAAGATCCGCAGGAATCAGGAGGAAACGCCTAGTCCAGTCCGGAGATCTTAAACACATGGCGGGCCGTCTCGCCGTCGACGCGTGCGGCCATCTGGCGCAGTGCCGTCTCGCCGCAGCAGAGCGTGCCGCGCGCCATGCTCGTACGGGCGTCCTCGTCCAGGACGTGCCACAGCGGCGGGTTGGCGACGAGCACCCTCGGGTCGATCTCGGCGCGGTTGCCTTCGGCGTCGCGGAGCACGAGGCGCTGCGCGACGCCGTCGGACCAGCGGACCGAGACCAGCCGGTCGGTGCGCACCTCGCAGCAGCTGATCAGCTTGCGGGAGACCAGGCTGCCCCGGCCGGCGGACACCCGGGCGGGCCACAGCACCGCGAACAGCAGGACGGCCAGGCCCAGCCACAGTGCCGCCCGCAGGTCGGTGAGGGTTCCGGCGCCCGTATCGATCGCCAGGAGCAGCCCGAGGAGCAGGGCCGCACAGCCGACCGCCGCCCGGGCCTCCCCGGCCCATGTGGTGTCGTACGCGAGGGGCTCCGGGAGATCGCGTCGTTGCCCCGCCCGTTCCCGGGCCGTCCGTCTTCCCATAACGGGACCGTATGCACTGGGGAGTGGGGCTGTCGTGCGTCACCCGCCGGTTTTGACGCCGGGCATACGGCATTCTGACGCCCGCGCGTCAGGCGTCCGCCAGGCGCGCCTCTTCCAGGTCGAGTGAGCGCTGGAGGCGGCGGCGGGTGGTGTCGCTGATGCGGTGGTCGTCGTACAGGCGCTGGAGTTCGGCGGCCTCTTCGAGGATGAGGTCGCGGCGCAGCTGGCGGTAGACGTGTTCGGCGGACTCGGCCGAGCCGTCGGGGTCGCCGAGGCGCTCGCGGGCGTGTTCCTGGCGGGCTTCGAGTGCTCGGCGCAGGCGGTCGGCGACGACTTCGGGTACGGCTTCGAGTTCGGCGATCTCGTCCAGGCGCCGCATTCCGGCGTCCGCGAGGTTCAGGCGGGCGTGCGCCTCCTCGCGTTCGGTGTGGTCGGGTTCGAGGGCGATGCCGGAGCGGCGGACGACTGCGGCGAGTGAGAAGCCCTGCCCGACCAGGGTCACCACGACCACGGAGGTGGTGAGGACGAGGACCAGGGGGCGTCCGGGCAGCGTGGTGCCGTCGGCGGCGGCGACTGGGATGGAGAGCGCGGCCGCGAGGGGCATCACCCCCCGGGTGCCGGCCCAGGAAAGGACCACCGGGACCCGCCAGTTGGTCGGTGTCTGGCCCTTGCGTTGGAGCAGGGCGGACAGCGGGAAGATCCACAGCATTCGGACCGCGATCAGGGTGGCGGCGAGGGCGAGGGCGTACAGCGGCCACAGTCGGTCTCCGTCGCCCAGTTCGCGTATCAGACCGGGCAGCGAGAGTCCTATGAGGCTGAAGACCACGCTCTCCAGGAGGAACACCACCGTGCCGTAGACCGCGTGGAGTTGGAGGCGGATGCGGGCGCTGGTCAGCCGGTCCGAGCGGCCGCCGAGAAGCACGCCGGCCACCACCACCGATGTGACGCCGGAGGTGTGGGCCGCCTCGGCGAGGACGTACGCGGCGTACGGAGTGACCAGCGCGATCACTGTCTCCAGGACCGGGTCCTCGGTGCGGCGCCGGATCAGCACCACCACACCCGCCGCTGCCGCTCCGATCAGGGTGCCGCCGCCCGCGAGGACCGCGAACTCGCCGCCCGCGCCCGCCCAGGAGACGGTCGAGGAGGCTACGGCGACACTCACCGCGACCTTGAACAGCACCAGCGAGGTGGCGTCGTTGAACAGGCTCTCGGCCTGTACGAGGACCTGCACCTTGGGCGGCAGGGCGAGGCGCCGGCCCAGTGCGGTGACCGCCACCGGGTCGGTGCTGGCCAGGACCGCGCCGAGGACCAGGGCCATCTGCCAGGACAGCGGAGTCAGGACCGAGGCGACGTAGCCGACGATCGCGGCGGACGCCAGGACCAGGCCGATCGCCAGGACGCTCACCGGCTTCCACACCACGCGCAGCTCGCGCCAGGAGATCTCCTCCGCGCTGGCGTACAGCAGCGGCGGCAGCACCACGAGGCCGATGATCTCGGGGGTGATGTGTATCTCCGGGGTACCGGGCAGCAGGGCGACGGTCAGACCGGCCACGACGAGGAGCGAGGGCGCGGGGATGCGCCAGCGGCGGGCACCGGTGGCCACGATCGTGGCGAGCACCACGAGAAACAGGACCGTACCAACGCCGCGCATGCCGCCCCCTGGAACCCCAGAACAGAAACGGGCCCGTCCGGCCCGTAACGCCGACCAGACTTCCCGGCACACCGCCTTCACCTTATCGACCGGTGGAATATCAGGACGACGTCAAGGAAATGCCGGTCGGCGACAGGGAGGCGTCAAGGCGCATGTCCGGCAGGGGCCGGTAGGGGTTCGCTGAGTGGGGCGCCTGTTGCTGCCCTTCGTCAATGCCGTCGGCTTGTGTCAGGGAGTTGAACGACCGTGAGCGTCGAGAACATCGTCGGACTGTGTGTCGCCGCAAGCCTGCTCGGCTATCTGGTCTTCGCGCTGATCTTCCCGGACCGGTTCTGATTCCGACGAACGCCGCTGCCTAGTCCGGCCGTTGGGTCAGAGATCCATCAAGGTTGTCGGGCGCGGCTGTTCTCCTCCGCATCGCCCGGTGATGATCGGCATCACACATCGCGCCCCCGGTCGCGCAGGGCTGCCTGCACGGCCGGGGGCGCGCGTTCGGCGTCAGGAGGAGCGTGCAGTGGTGGTCGAGCCGGATGTCCCGCCCGGAAGGCCGGGTCGACT
The DNA here is from genome assembly GCF_041435195.1 of Streptomyces sp. NBC_00224. Taxonomy (NCBI): domain Bacteria; kingdom Bacillati; phylum Actinomycetota; class Actinomycetes; order Kitasatosporales; family Streptomycetaceae; genus Streptomyces; species Streptomyces sp. NBC_00224. Next base: position 1,866,358 of record NZ_CP108106.1, on the reverse strand, counting down.
GAAGGTCTTTCTCGGGGCCGCCCCCGGGGTGGGCAAGACCTACCGGATGCTCGACGAGGCCCGGCGCAGGGTCGAGCGCGGAACCGATGTGGTCGTGGCCTATGCCGAATGCCACAAGCGACGGCACACCCTCGACAAGCTCGACGGCCTGGAGATCCTGCCCCGTACCCGGCGGATCTACCGGGGCGGGGAGTTCGAGGAGATGGACCTCGACGCCGTCCTTGAGCGCAGACCGCAGGTGGCGCTCGTCGACGAGTTCGCGCACTCCAACGTTCCCGGCGGACGCAACGCCAAGCGCTGGCAGGACATCGAGGAGCTGCTGGCCGCCGGGATCGACGTGGTCACCGCGGTGAACGTGCAGCACCTCGAATCCCTCAAAGACGTGGTCGAGAAGATCACCAGGGTGCCGCAGCAGGAGACCGTCCCCGACGACGTGGTGCGCCGCGCGCACCAGATCGAGCTGGTGGACATGCCCGCCGAGGCGCTGCGCCGCCGGATGGCGCACGGCAACATCTACGCCCCGGAAAAGGTCGACGCGGCGCTCGCCAACTACTTCCGGGTGGGGAACCTGACCGCGCTGCGCGAGCTGGCTCTGCGCTGGGTGGCCGACCAGGTGGACGAGGCGCTGCAGAAGTACCGCTCCGAGCACGGCATCGGTGGTGTGTGGGAGACCCGGGAGCGGGTCGTGGTCGCGCTGACCGGGGGACCCGAAGGCGAGACGATCATCCGCCGGGCGGCCAGGATCGCGGACCGGTCGGTCGGCGGTGATCTGCTGGCGGTGCACATAGCGCGCAGCGACGGGCTCGCCGCCGGGTCCTCATCTGCCGCCCTCGCCCGTCAACGGACCCTGGTGGAGAGCCTGGGCGGCAGCTACCACTCGGTGGTCGGCGACGACATACCCACCGCGCTGATCGAGTTCGCGCGCGCGGAGAACGCCACCCAGCTCGTGCTCGGCACCAGCAGCCGCGGCCGCCTGGAGCGCTTCGTGACCGGGCGTGGCAGGGGAGAGACCGTCGTCGGGCTCTCCGGGGACATCGACGTCCACATGGTCACCCACGAACGGGCGGGCAGGGGGCGGCTGTTGCCGTCCCGGCGGCGCACCCTGTCCACGGCCCGGCTCATCGCGGGCCCGGTCTCCGGCCTTGTCCTGCCGGTCCTCCTCACTCTCCTGCTCGATCACACCCGGGGCAGCCTCAACCTCACCAGTGAAGCTCTGCTCTTCCTGCTCGCGGTCGTCGGCGTCGCCTGCGTCGGGGGAGTGGTGTCCGCGGTGGTCGCCTCCGTGAGCGCCTCGCTGCTGCTCAACTACTGGTTCATCCCGCCGATCGGCGCGTTCACCACCACGCTCAACAGCGTGCTCGCCACCGTGGTCTTCGCCGTGGTCGCGGGGATCGTGGCGGCCGTGGTGGACCGCTCGCTGAGACTCTCGCGCCGCTCGGCCCGGGCCACCGCCGAGGCCGAGACACTGTCCTCCCTGGCCGGGTCGATCGTTCGGGGCGACCGGGCCATCCCCGCCCTCCTGGAACGTACGCGCGAAACCTTCGGCATGGACTCCGCGGAACTCACCGAGCAGCCCGTGGTGGACGACGGCAGCGTCGTCCAGGTGCCGGTCGGCGAGCAGGCGCACCTCGTGCTGCGCGGTCGCACCCTGCCGTCCTCCGAACGCAAGGTCCTCACCGCGTTCGCCGCGCACGTCACCGTCGCCGTCGAACGGGCCCGGCTGGCCGAGGCGGCCGCCGAGGTGGAACCGGTCAAGGCCGCCGACCGGATGCGCACCGCACTGCTCGCCGCCGTCAGCCACGACCTGCGCACCCCGCTCGCCGCGGGCTGGGCCGCCATCGCCTCCCTGCGCAGCCGCGACGTCGACTTCAGCGACGAGGACCGCGACGAGCTCCTCGCCACCGCTGACGAGTCGATGGCCCGCCTCAGCCGACTCATCGACAACCTCCTGGACATGAGCCGCCTCCAGGCCGGGGCACTGAACCTGAGCCTGCGCGCCACAGCCCTGGAAGAGGTGCTCCCGACCGCCCTGGAATCATTGCCGCCCGACGGCCCCCTCATCGACATCCAGCACCTCGACGCCGTCCCGGCCGTCCTGGCCGACCCTCCGCTCCTTGAGCGGGTGGTCGCCAACCTCCTCAGCAACGCCGCCCGCCACACCCCGCCCGGCGAGACGGTGCTGCTCACGGCCAGCACCCTCGCCGACCGGGTCGAAGTCCGTGTCATCGACCGGGGCCCCGGGATGCCCGCCGAGGACAGGGAGCGGGCCTTCGTACCGTTCCAGCGCCTGGGCGACACCGACAACACGACGGGGGTGGGACTCGGCCTCGCACTCTCCCGCGGCCTCACCGAGGCGATGGCCGGCACGCTCACACCCGAGGACACTCCGGGCGGCGGTCTGACCATGGTCCTGTCCCTGCCCGTCGCCGATCTACGGGAGCCCACCGGGTCCAACACCGGGAGCGTCCCGGACGCGTGAGAAGGACGTCAGGCCGGAGGTCGGACGCCCGCTCCTGACCTGGCCGGAAGGCAAGGCCATCAAGTACGCGTTAAGCAGCGCCCCTTGGGCGTCAGGGGCCCGTCAACGTACGCGATCAATCGAACTCCTGCCCCCATGCTGGTGTGACACGGGTTCGTACGAACGGCCCGTGGCGCGAGGTTGGAGGGCGAGTGGCGATCACCGCCGGTGCCGAGCAGCGTCAGGGAGCGGGGGCCCCGGCGGTTGCTGAACCAGACCCCGCGTCGGCCGTTCGTCACGGGGGGAACCCGGGTTCGCGGTCCGGAGGGGGTCCGCGTGAAGGACAGCCGTGGCGACGGCCTCCCATTGCCGTCGCCCGGCTCGTCCGACTGCTGAAGTACGCCGTCGAGCGCTACTGGACCACCACGCCCGGCAGGCTTCGGCTGGCCCGCGCGGTGTGTCTGTTGCTCGGAACCGGGTTGCTGATCCTGCTGGTCGTCGCCGCCACCGTCGCCTCCGGCACATGGAATGCGATCGCACACCGCGACGCGCCCCGCACGGTCGCCGCCAGCGAGCTCAGCCTGGCGCTCAACGACATGGACGCACAAGCCGCCAACATCCTTCTCTCCAGCGGCGATTCGGGCACGGGCAAGGGCCGCCTCGACGAGTCGTACGTCAAGGCCCAGGGCTTCTACACCGACGCCCAGCAGACCATCAGCCGCTCGCTGCGCACGTTGGGCGCCGCCTCGGACGGCGACAAGGCCACCGAGGACACGGTGGTCGCGCTGACCGACGACTTCGCGCACTACCAGGAGCTGGTCGGGCGCGCCCTGGAGAACGACGAGCACCCCGGCGGCAAGGATCTGGCCCGAGCCGACTACAGTCGGGCGACGGACCTGCTCTCCGCACGTCTGCTTCCCCAGGCCCGCACGCTCGTCGATGCCAACAACGCGGTGTACGAGCACGAGTACGACACCTCGCGCTCGGACCTGTCCGTGCAGCTGGCCGCCGAAGTCGTCCTCGGGCTGCTGCTGGTCGCCGCGCTCGTCATGCTCCAGGTCCGGCTGGCCCGCCGCTTCCAGCGCGTCTTCAACCCCGCGCTGCTCGCCTCGACGCTCTGCGCCCTCGTCGCGCTGGTGTGCGGGGGCCGGCTTCTGACCGTCTCCGCCGACCAGTTGAAGATCGCCCGGCACGACTCGTTCGACTCGGTGGTCGCGCTGTCGCAGTCCAAGGCGCTCGGGTACGACGCCAACGCGGACGAGAGCCGCTTCCTGCTCGACCCCTCGCGCCGGACGGCGTACGAGAGCACGTTCTTCGACAAGTCGCAGAAGCTGTACGGGATCGAGGGCGCGAGCCCGGGCTCGTACGACGCGAAGCTGGACGAGACCTGGAACGCGTACCAGCGCGACCACGGGGACAAGCGGTTCACCGGTGAGTACCGGCGCGAGCTGGACAACATCACCTTCGCCGGGGAGCGCGAGGCGGCCGAGAAGACCGTCGAGGCGTACGCCTTCTACCAGAAGGACGACCGCGCCTTACGGCAGCTGGTGGCCGAGGGCAGGCTGAAGGAGGCCACCGTCTTCTGTATCGGCTGGGCGTCCGACACCTCCAACGCCCACTTCGGGCTGTGGATGAAGGCCCTGGACCAGGTGACCGCGATCAACTCCTCGCACCACGAGAAGGCCATCGCCACCGGCCGGGACGCCATCGGCACCCAGGCGCCCGCCGCGGGAGGCGCGCTGCTGCTCGCGGGCGCCCTGCTCGTACTCGGGCTCCGGCCTCGGCTCGCCGAGTTCCGGTGAAGGCCATCGCGTGGCATCACATGGCACCGCTCGGCACCACTCGTGCCATGTGATGCCTCAAGACGGGCGTTAGTGCGCCTGGTGCCGCAATGGTCGAAGGCGGTCTTCAACCGCGATCCGAAGTAGCCGGAACGGCCGCGCGGGCCCCCTTCCGCAGCTTGTCTCTCCCAAGGGGCGGCGTACTCCGACAGCGCGTCGGCGTACGCCGCCCCGTCCATGTTGGTCTCCACGCTCGCCCCGGAATCACCCAGTCCGCGCGGAAATGCGGGTACTCGTGATTCCTCGGGCTGCTGCCGACCCGGTCGCATGGTGGACGTACTCCCGCTCCAGACGGAAACCGGCCGTCCACGCGAGCAGGCGGCTGGCCCGGTTGTGCCGGGAGCAGGTCCAGCTGGCGGTACGGCCGCGGGCGGAAACGTCGGTGCAGAGGGCGACGACGCAGCTGAGGGCGAGTTGTTGGCGGCGGTGGCCGGGGGCGGTGACCACGGCGATGTCCTCGTACCGGCTGCCGAGGAAGTAGGTACAGGCGACCGCGAGAAGGCGGTCCTTGTGGAAGGCGCCCCAGGCGTGCCCGGAGGCGGCGAGCCCGCCGGGGCCGCCCCAACTGGCGTGGATCCAAGAGGAATCGGCATCGAGCGAGGCCAGCGCCTGGGCGTCGGCCGCGCCCATACGCCGCACGGTCACCCCGTGCGGGGGACGCGGCGCCTCCGGCTTCTCGCGCCGGATGTACACCATCCGCTCCCAGGGCACGGCACGGTCGAAGGAGGCGCCGAGCAGCGGCACGAACTGGGCCGGAGCCTGCACGTATCGACCGGCCAGCGGGGCCAGCGTGGCGGGAGTCACGGCACCCGGGTCACCGCGCAGGAGGACGTGGCTCGCGCAGGCGACGGCGACCATGTGGGGTCGGTCGGCCCGGTCCACCCACAGACGGCCGACCTGGGTTGCGAGAGCGTGCTCGGCCAGGGCTGCCGCCCCCGCAGAGGCGCGGGGGAACCAGCGCGCATAGGACGGGAGTTGGTGTATTGGCAGCTCCAACACGGGAGTCCTCCTGATTCGGGAAATGGGTGGGGGCGGGCGTTCCCCCGTTGGGCTCGCCCGCCCCTTGCCTCGTCGGCTGGGCTAGGTCGTGGCTTTGCTGCCGTGGTTGGCCTTCTTCTTGCGGCGGGCCTTCTTCTTACGGGCGCGCTTGGACATGCGGGGGTTTCTCCTTCAGGCGGTCTTCAGGCGGTGTGGCCGACGAGCAGGGACGCGAGCTTGTTGAGACGCTGCACCGAGCGGTTCTCGGTGGCGGCGGGCGCCGGGTCGACGCGCTCGGCGCGGTCGTAGTAGGCGCCGTTGACGATCTCGACCGCCGGGTCGCAGAGTCGTACGACGTGGGCTGCGCCGTCGGCGGCCGGGGTGCCCTCGTGTGCGTACAGCGGCAGCAGAGCGGTGTCGCAGATGCCCGGGTGCACGGAGACCGCGGTGACCCGCGGGTCCGCGGCGAAGACCGTCAGCGCCAGCTGGGACTGGGCGTAGGCGGCGAGCCGGGAGTAGCGGCGGGTCCGGTGGGGGTCGCTCCACTGGATGTTCCCGGTGCGGTGCAGCGACGACGACACGTTGACGACACGGCCGCCCGGGTCGCTGGTGAGTGCCGGTTCGAGCAGGCAGGTGAGCAGGTAGTGGGCGAGGAAGTTGACCTGGAAGGCGATCTCGTTGCCGTCGGCCGTGAGGGTGTGCCGCTCGGGGGCGGCCATGCCCGCGTTGTTGACGAGGACGTCGAGGTGGGGGTGGGCTTCGACGACCCGCCGGGCCATGATCTCGACCTCGTCGAGGTGGGTGAAGTCGGCGCCGTACGCGCACAGGCGGGTGGCGTCGATACCGGCGGTCGCGATGAGGCGGTCGGTCGCGGCCTCGGCCTCTTCGACGGTACGGCCGTGGACGAGGACGGTCGCGCCGCTCTCGGCGAGCTGTCGCGCGGTCTCGTAGCCGATGCCGGAGGTTGCTCCGGTGACCAGGGCGGTACGGCCGGACAGGGATGCGGAAGTCATGGTGGATTCCTGGGTACGGGCACGGCGAAGCCGCCCCGGGAGGGGCGGTCGACGTGCGGGAAACGGAGACGCGCGTACGCCGCCGGGTTTGGGACGGCGGCGGCGTACGCGCGGGGGAGGCGCGGCTCTACAGAGCCGGCCCGGGAACAGCACGCACTACCGGAGGCACCGGATGCGGTGGCCGGTCGTCATGGCGCGGACTGCTGTTCACAACACTGATCCAACTCCGGGACGATCCCGGACACAAGAGACCGGCCCAGTCCTTGACGGCCCTCTGATACGGGGTCAGCCGAGCCCGGGAATCATCGAGACGAAGAGGTCGATGAGCTTGATGCCGAGGAACGGCAGAACCAGTCCGCCGAGCCCGTAGAGGGCGAGGTTGCGCCGCAGCAGGTCGTGGGCGGAGGCCGGGGTGTAGCGCACGCCGCGCAGGGCGAGCGGGATCAGCGCCACGATGATCAGGGCGTTGAAGATGATCGCCGAAGTGATTGCCGAGGTCGGGCTGTGCAGACCCATGATGTTCAGGTGGTCGAGCCCCGGATAGGCGGAGGCGAACATCGCGGGGATGATCGCGAAGTACTTCGCCACGTCGTTGGTGATCGAGAAGGTCGTCAACGCGCCTCGGGTGATGAGGAGTTGCTTGCCGATCTCGACGATCTCGATGAGTTTGGTCGGGTTGGAGTCGAGGTCGACCATGTTGCCGGCCTCCTTGGCGGCCGACGTCCCGGTGTTCATGGCGACACCCACGTCCGCCTGCGCGAGCGCCGGGGCGTCGTTGGTGCCGTCGCCCGTCATCGCGACCAGCTTGCCGCCCTCCTGCTCCTTCTTGATGAGGGCGAGCTTGTCCTCGGGCGTGGCTTCGGCGAGGAAGTCGTCGACCCCGGCCTCCTCGGCGATGGCCTTGGCGGTCAGGGGGTTGTCACCGGTGATCATCACGGTACGGATGCCCATGCGGCGCAGCTCGGCGAACCGCTCGGCGATGCCGTCCTTGACGACGTCCTTGAGGTGGATGACACCGAGGACCCGGGGCCCGTTCCAGTCGTGCACGCCCACGAGGAGGGGTGTGCCGCCGGACGCCGAGATGGCTTCGGTGAACCGACGCGCCTCTGCGGGGACTCGGCCCCCATACATCTCCACCCATTCGATGACTTGAGCGGTGGCTCCCTTGCGGATGTGGGAGACGGCGCCGTTCTCCCAGCGCAGGTCGACGCCGCTCATGCGGGTCTGCGCGCTGAACTCCACGAACCGGGAGCCTTGGAGGTCGCCCTCGTTGGGTTCCCGCAAGCCGTATTTGTTCTTGGCGAGGACGACGACGGAGCGGCCCTCGGGCGTCTCGTCGGCGAGGGAGGCAAGCTGGGCGGCGTCCGCGAGGTGCGCCTCCTGGACGCCGGGCAGCGGGATGAACGCGGCGGCTTCCCGGTTGCCGAGGGTGATGGTGCCGGTCTTGTCGAGGAGGAGGGTGTTGACGTCGCCGGCGGCCTCAACCGCGCGTCCCGACATGGCGAGGACGTTGCGCTGGACGAGCCGGTCCATACCGGCGATGCCGATCGCGGACAGCAGTGCGCCGATCGTGGTCGGTATGAGGGTCACCAGGAGCGCGACGAGGACGGTGGTGGACTGGGCGGCGTTCGCGTACTCGGCCATCGGCTGGAGCGAGACCACGATCAGGACGAAGACGATGGTGAGCGCGGCGAGCAGGATGTTCAGCGCGACCTCGTTGGGGGTCTTCTGCCGTGCCGCGCCCTCGACCAGCGCGATCATCCGGTCCAGGAAGGAGTGCCCGGGGCGGGAGGTGACGCGGACGACGATCCGGTCCGAGAGCACGGTCGTACCGCCGGTGACGCCCGAGCGGTCGCCGCCCGACTCGCGGATGACGGGCGCGGACTCGCCGGTGACGGCCGACTCGTCCACCGCCGCGACGCCGTCGACCACGTCCCCGTCCGCCGGGATCAGCTCGCCCGCCTCGACCAGCACGAAGTCGAACGGCTTGAGGTCGGTCGCCGCCACCGCTTCGGTACGGGCCTGCCGCAGGTCTGTACCGACCCGCCAGTTGTCTCGCAGCCGCAGCGCCACGGTGTCGGTGCGGGCCTTTCTGAGGGACTCGGCCTGCGCTTTGCCCCGCCCCTCGGCCACCGCCTCGGCAAGGTTGGCGAAGATCACCGTCAGCCAGAGCCAGACGCTGATCACCCAGGTGAAGACGGAGGGGTGGAAGAGCGCGGAGAGCGTTGTCAGCGCCGCTCCGATGGCGACGACGAAGAGGACCGGAGTACGGACCAGCGCGCGCGGATGGAGTTTGCGCAGGGCGTCGGGGAACGCCTTCAGAAGCTGTACGGGTTCGAACAGCCCGGCGGGGCGGCCGCCGCCCCGGTGTGGGCGCGGGCCCCGGGGGTGCCGGGGCGGGGGCCCGCTGGGGGCCGTCGGGGCAGGGACGGTCGGGGCCTGCTGGGGAGCGGCGGGAAACATCGGGAAGCCTTCGGAAGGGCCCGGCCTTCTGGTCAGTGAGGGCCGGGCGAGTCGGCAGGGGAGCGGAACCGCTGAGGGCCCTGCTTGGTACCGGGCCCTGGTACCAAGCAGGACGGCCACGGACTCGGCGAAACACACCTCGGCGTGCTCGCTGCCGTGAGCGCGACCACGGGGAAGACAGGGCTCGGTCGCGCCGCTGACGCCCGCGTCTTGAGCGGCCGAGCGCGAATCTAGGCGACGGGAAGGGCGCTCTCCGGGCGTTCCCGGCCGTATTGACGGCCCCCTGACAAGTCCTTGGCGATCTCGGAACACCGGCAGGGCCGACGGGCGCCGCCCAGCCAGAAACAGCAGGTCAGAGGGTGGCTGGAATGCATCGCTAGCGGCCCCGGGGAAGGCCCGCCTTGGGAGTGGTGCGAGCGGCTCTGACCATGGATCCCCGGGTGTAGAGCGCCGCCGCGTAAGAGAGTCGTCAAGGACGCGCCGGTGACCGTAAGAGGCCCGTCAATGACGCGAGTAAGGGCCGGATAAGCAGGTTTCCTGAGGCGTCCGCTCGTTTTCAGACCTCTTCCAGGAGTTCACGATGGCCGACGTGGCCTTCGTCGTCACCACGATCGCGGTATTCGCGCTGGTGGCGCTCATCGCCAAGGGGGTGGCAAAGCTGTGACTGCCGAGAACATCGTCGGCCTCGTCGTGGCCGTCGCCCTGCTGGGTTACCTCGTCCTCGCCCTTGTGTACCCGGAGAGGTTCTGAGCCCCGATATGTCTTCCGTCCTCGCTGGTGTACTCCAGCTCCTCGCCCTGTTCGTGGCGCTCGCGCTCGCGTACCGGCCGCTGGGCGACTACATGGCCCGCGTCTACTCCTCGGAGAAGCATCTCCGGGTGGAGAAGTGGATCTACAAGTCGATCGGCGCGAACCCGTCCACGGAGATGCGCTGGCCCGCGTATCTGCGGGGCGTCCTGGCCTTCTCGGCCGTGAGCGTTCTCTTCCTCTATCTGCTCCAGCGCCTCCAGGGGCACCTGCCGGGCTCGCTCGGCTTCGTGTCGATCCCGGCGGACCAGGCGTTCAACACGGCGGCGTCGTTCGTGTCGAACACCAACTGGCAGTCGTACTCGGGCGAGCAGGCCATGGGCCACGTCGTGCAGACCGGCGGTCTGGCGGTGCAGAACTTCGTCTCCGCCTCGGTGGGCATCGCGGTCGCGGTCGCCCTGGTGCGCGGCTTCGCCCGGTCCCGTACCGGTGAGCTCGGCAACTTCTGGTCCGACCTGGTGCGCGGCACGGTCCGTATTCTGCTGCCGATCGCGGTGATCGGCGCGGTCGTACTCGTGGCGTGCGGTGCGATCCAGAACTTCGCCGGTATTCATGAGGTCGGTCAGTTCATGGGCGGCTCGCAGCAGTGGAACGGCGGCGCTGTCGCTTCGCAGGAGGCGATCAAGGAGCTGGGCACGAATGGCGGCGGTTACTTCAACGCCAACTCCGCCCACCCCTTCGAGAACCCCAATGGCTTCTCCAACCTCTTCGAGATCTTCCTGATTCTGGTGATCCCGTTCGCTCTGACCCGGACGTTCGGGAAGATGGTCGGATCGGTGAAGCAGGGGTACGCGATCCTGGCGACGATGGTCACCATCTGGGTCGGGTTCACCGCGCTCATGATGTGGACCGAATTCGCCCACCACGGACCGGCGTTCGACATCGCCGGCGGTGCGATGGAGGGCAAGGAGACCCGCTTCGGCATCGGCGGCACCTCGATCTTCGCGGTCGCCAGCACGCTGACCTCCACGGGCGCGGTGGACGGCTTCCACTCCTCGCTGACCGGTTTCGGCGGCGGTATCACCATGCTGGGCATGCAGCTCGGCGAGATCGCGCCCGGCGGTACCGGCTCGGGTCTGTACGGCATGCTGATCATGGCGATCATCGCGGTGTTCCTGGCGGGCCTGATGGTGGGGCGCACCCCGGAGTACCTGGGCAAGAAGATCGGCACGCGCGAGATCAAGTTCGCGGCCTGCTACATCCTGATCACCCCGGCCCTGGTCCTGGGGTTCACGGCGGTCGCGATGGCGATGCCCTCCACGCGCGACTCGATGACCAACTCGGGTGCGCACGGCTTCTCCGAGGTGCTGTACGCGTACACCTCGGGCGCCAACAACAACGGCTCCGCCTTCGCGGGTCTGAACGCGAACACGGAGTGGTTCAACACTTCGATCGGGCTGGCGATGCTGCTCGGCCGGTTCCTGCCGATGGTGTTCGTGCTGGCGCTGGCGGGCTCGCTGGCGGAGCAGAAGCCGATCCCGGAGACGGCGGGCACGCTGCGCACCAACAAGCCGCTGTTCACCGGTCTGTTGACCGGCACGATCCTGATCGTCACCGGTCTGACCTACTTCCCCGCGCTCGCGCTGGGACCGCTGGCCGAGGGGCTGGCGTCATGACCACGAACCTGAAGTCTGAGGAGCCCCGCTCCATGTCCACTGCCACACCGACACGGGCGCCGCACAGCGACGTCCCGACGGGTCACAAGGACCAGGGCAAGGTCGGCGGCGGCCTGTTCGACGCGAAGCAGCTCCTGAAGTCCTTCCCGGACGCGGTCAAGAAGCTCAGCCCGAAGACCATGGTCAAGTCGCCGGTCATGTTCGTGGTGGAGATCGGCTCGGTCCTGACGACCGTGCTTGCGATCAAGGATCCGGGCGACTGGTTTGGCTGGGCGATCGCGGGCTGGCTGTGGCTGACCACGATCTTCGCGAACCTGGCGGAGGCGGTCGCGGAGGGCCGGGGCAAGGCGCAGGCCGACACCCTGCGCAAGGCCAAGACCGACACCATCGCCCGCCGCCTCAACGGTTCTGTGGAAGAGCAGGTCCCGGGGACCGAGCTCCGGATCGGCGACCTGGTGGTGTGCGAGGCGGGGGACATCATTCCGGGCGACGGTGACGTCATCGAGGGTGTCGCCTCGGTCGACGAGTCGGCGATCACCGGTGAATCGGCCCCCGTCATCCGCGAGTCGGGCGGCGACCGGAGCGCGGTGACCGGTGGTACGAAGGTGCTGTCTGACCGGGTGGTCATCAAGATCACGACGAAGCCGGGCGAGACGTTCATCGACCGGATGATCAACCTGGTCGAGGGCGCGGCGCGCCAGAAGACGCCGAACGAGGTCGCGCTCAACATCCTGCTCGCCTCGCTGACGATCGTGTTCCTGCTGGCGGTGGTCACGCTCCAGCCGTTCGCGAAGTACGCGGGCGCCGAGCAGTCGATGATCGTCCTTGCGGCCCTGTTGGTGTGCCTGATCCCGACGACGATCGGCGCGCTGCTCTCCGCGATCGGCATCGCGGGCATGGACCGCCTCGTACAGCGCAACGTCCTGGCCATGTCGGGGCGCGCGGTGGAAGCTGCGGGCGACGTCTCCACGCTCCTGCTCGACAAGACCGGCACCATCACCCTCGGCAACCGCCAGGCATCCGAGTTCGTCCCGGTCAAGGGCACCACCGAAGCCGAGGTCGCCGACGCCGCCCAGCTCTCCTCCCTCTCGGACGAGACCCCCGAGGGCCGCTCGATCGTGGTCCTGGCGAAGGAGAAGTACGGGCTGCGCGAGCGCCACCAGGGCGAACTCGTGGGCGCGGAATGGATCGCCTTCACCGCCCAGACCCGGATGTCCGGTGTCGACGTCGACGGACGCAAGATCCGTAAGGGTGCGGCCGGTTCGGTCATCACCTGGGTCAAGGAGCAGGGCGGCCGGGTCGCCGAAGACGCCGACACGCTCTCGAACAAGATCTCCGAGGCCGGCGGTACGCCGCTCCTGGTCGCCGTGGAGGACGACAAGGGCCCTCGCATCCTGGGTGTGATCCACCTGAAGGATGTGGTCAAGGAGGGCATGCGGGAGCGGTTCGAGGAGCTGCGCCGGATGGGCATCAAGACGGTCATGATCACGGGTGACAACCCGCTGACCGCCAAGGCCATAGCGGAGGAGGCGGGCGTGGACGACTTCCTCGCCGAGGCCACCCCCGAGGACAAGATGGCCCTGATCAAGCGTGAGCAGGCCGGCGGGAAGCTGGTCGCGATGACGGGCGACGGCACCAACGACGCCCCCGCGCTGGCCCAGGCGGACGTGGGCGTGGCCATGAACACGGGCACGTCGGCCGCCAAGGAGGCCGGCAACATGGTCGACCTCGACTCCAACCCGACCAAGCTGATCGAGATCGTGGAGATCGGCAAGCAGTTGCTGATCACCCGGGGCGCGCTGACCACGTTCTCCATCGCCAACGACGTGGCGAAGTACTTCGCGATCATCCCGGCGATGTTCGCGGTGGTCTACCCGGGCCTGGACAAGCTCAACATCATGAGCCTGCACAGCCCCGAGTCGGCGATCCTCTCGGCCGTCATCTTCAACGCGCTGATCATCATCGCCCTCGTCCCGCTGGCCCTGAAGGGCGTCCAGTACAAGCCCACCAGCGCCGACAAGATGCTCCGCCGCAACCTCGGGATCTACGGCCTCGGCGGCCTCATCGCCCCCTTCATCGGCATCAAGCTCATCGACCTGATCATCTCCCTCATCCCCGGAATCGGCTGACCTACGATGAACAACTCAGTTGGAAACACCGCCCGGTTGATCGGCGCCGGTCTGCGGGCGCTCCTGGTCCTCACCGTCGTCTGCGGGATCATCTACCCGCTCGTCGTGACCGGCATCGCCCAGGCCGCGTTCGGTGACAAGGCGAACGGCTCCGAGGTCAAGTCCAACGGCAAGGTGGTCGGCTCCGAGCTCATCGGGCAGACCTACAACCTGCCGAAGAAGAACCCGTCCGACCCCGAAGAGGCGGCCCGCCCGGACCTGCACTGGTTCCAGCCGCGCCCCTCCAACGGCCTCGGCTCCAACAAGGCCAACGGCGTCAACACCCAGTACGACCTGATCATCTCCGGTGCCACCAACCTCTCCGGCGACAACGACAAGCTGATCCAGCAGATCAAGGACGCCAAGGCGGCCGTGGTCGAGGACAACTCGACGCCCACGTACAAGGTCAAGCCGTCCGACGTCCCCGCCGAGGCGGTCACCTCCTCGGGCTCGGGCCTGGACCCGGACATCTCCCCGGCGTACGCGAAGCTCCAGATCCACCGCGTCGCCGAGGTCAACCACCTCACCGTGAAGCAGGTGGACAAGCTCGTCGACGACCACACCACCGGCCGGATCCTCGGCTTCATCGGCGAGCCCCGGGTGAACGTCCTGAAGCTCAACATCGCGCTGAAGGAACTAGTTCAGAAGTGACCGGGTTACGGCGAAGGGCGGGAGCGGCGCTGACGCTGGCTCCCGCCCTTCGCACAGCAGCGCCCACGTACGTATTCGCACAGCACGTCAGAAAGGCGGCACACCGATGACCCGGGTGCTGGTGGTCGAGGACGAACCACAGCTCGTACGGGCGCTGGAGATCAACCTGAGGGCGCGGAAGTACGAAGTCGACTCCGCGACCGACGGGAGCACCGCTCTTCAGCTCGCCTCTGCGTGGCCGCCGGACGCGGTTCTGCTCGATCTCGGGCTGCCCGACATGGACGGCATCGAAGTGATCAGGCGGCTGCGGAGCTGGTGCAAGGCGCCGATACTGGTGGTGTCCGCCCGTAACACCTCGGACGAGAAGGTGGAGGCGCTCGACTCGGGCGCCGACGACTACATCACGAAGCCCTTCAGCATGGACGAACTCCTCGCCCGGCTGCGGGCGGCGACCCGGCGTACCGAACCCAGCTCGCAGTCGGGGGACTCGGGCCGCGTCACGACCAAGGACTTCACCCTCGACCTCCTGGCGAAGAAGGCCCGGCGGGGCGAGGAGGACGTCCGGCTCACCCCGACCGAGTGGCACATCCTTGAGGTCCTGGTCCGCAACCGCGGCAAGCTGGTCAGCCAGCGGCATCTCCTGCAGGAGGTCTGGGGGCTCAACTTCCGTACGCACAGCAACTATCTGCGGGTCTACATGGCCCAGTTGCGACGGAAGCTGGAAGTGGACCCGTCCCACCCCGAATACCTGATCACCGCCCCGGGCATGGGTTATCGGTTCGAGACGTGATCCGCCCGTTCCGGTACCGGCCGCCGGTCTACACTCCTGCCCTCCTGCCCATCGACGACAGAGAATAGAAGCCATGGCACGCGGCAAGCTCCGCATCTACATCGGCGCGGCGCCCGGCGTCGGCAAGACGTACTCGATGCTGTCCGAGGCACACCGGCGAATCGAGCGCGGCACCGACTGCGTGGTCGGGTTCGTCGAGCACCACAGCAGGCCACGCACCGAGGTGATGCTGCACGGCCTTGAGGAGATTCCGCGCAGGGAGATCGAATACCGGGGCTCGGTGTTCACCGAGATGGACGTGGACGCGGTGCTGCGGCGGCGTCCCAAGGTGGCGCTCGTCGACGAGCTGGCCCACACCAATGTGCCCGGCTCGCGCAACACCAAGCGCTGGCAGGACGTCGAGGAGCTCCTGGCCGCGGGCATCGACGTGGTCTCGGCCGTCAACATCCAGCACCTGGAGTCGCTGGGCGATGTGGTGGAGTCCATAACGGGCATTCGCCAACAGGAGACGGTGCCCGACGAAGTGGTCCGGCGGGCCGACCAGGTCGAGCTCGTCGACATGTCACCGCAGGCGCTGCGCCGCCGTATGGCGCACGGCAACATCTACAAGCCCGACAAGCTCGATGCGGCCCTGTCCAACTACTTCCGGCCCGGAAACCTCACCGCGCTGCGGGAGTTGGCGCTGCTGTGGGTCGCCGACCGGGTCGACGAGTACCTGCAGGAGTACCGCAGTGAGCACCAGGTCTCGAAGATCTGGGGCTCGCGCGAGCGCATCGTCGTCGGGCTGACCGGCGGCCGGGAGGGCAGCACGCTCATCCGCCGCGCGGCCCGGCTGGCTGAGAAGGGCGCGGGCGGCGAGGTCCTCGCGGTGTATGTGTCGCGCAGCGACGGCCTCACCTCCGCCTCGCCCAAGCAACTGGCCGTCCAGCGCACCCTGGTCGAGGACGTCGGCGGCAGCTTCCACCACGTCGTCGGCGACGACGTGCCCCAGTCCCTGCTCGACTTCGCACGCGGAGTGAACGCCACCCAGATCGTGCTCGGAACGAGCCGCCGCAAAGCCTGGCAGTACCTCTTCGGCCCCGGGGTCGGAGCGACCGTCGCCGTCGACTCCGGGACCGACCTGGACGTCCACATCGTCACGCACGAGGAGGCCGCCAAGGGGCGCGGCCTGCCGGCGGGGCGGCGGGCCGGGCTCGGCCGCACCCGGACCGTCTGGGGCTGGCTGGCCGGTGTCGTGGGCCCCGCCCTGCTGACCCTGCTGCTGACCACGATCACCACCGACCTCGGCCTCGCCAACGACATGCTGCTGTACCTGTCGTTGACCGTGACCGCGGCCCTGCTCGGCGGCTTCCTGCCGGCGGTGGCTTCGGCGCTGGTCGGATCTGTACTCATAAACTGGTACTTCACACCACCGGTCCACGAGCTGACGATTGCGGACCCCAAGAACATCGTCGCCATGGTGGTCTTCGTGCTCGTGGCGCTCTCGGTGGCCTCGGTGGTGGACCTCGCCGCCCGCCGCACCCATCAGGCGGCCCGCCTGCGCGCCGAATCCGAGATCCTCTCGTTCCTGGCGGGCAGTGTGCTGCGCGGCGAGACCAGCCTTGACTCACTGCTCGAACGCGTCCGGGAGACCTTCGCCATGGAGTCCGTGGCCATGCTGGAGCGGGCGAGCGAGGTCGAACCGTGGACCTGCACCGGCAGTGTGGGCCCGGCCCCGGTGTCCCGGCCGGAGGACGCGGACGTGGACATGCCCGTCGGCGACCGCATGGCGCTGGCCTTGTCGGGCCGGATCCTGCCTGCCGAGGACAGGCGGGTCCTGGGCGCTTTCGCGGCCCAGGCCGCCGTCGTCCTCGACCGTCAACGCCTCCAGGAACAGGCGGACCGGGCGCGCGTGTACGCCGAGGGCGACCGCATCCGTACGGCACTGCTCGCCGCCGTCAGCCACGACCTGCGCACACCGCTCGCCTCCATCAAGGCGTCCGTCACCTCCCTGCGGTCCGACGACGTCGAGTGGTCGGAGGACGACGAGGCCGAGCTGTTGGCCGGCATCGAGGTGGGGGCCGACCGTCTGGCCCACCTGATCGGCAACCTCCTCGACATGTCCCGCCTCCAGACCGGCACCGTCACGCCGCTCATCCGCGAGATAGACCTGGACGAGGTCATCCCCATGGCGCTCGGCGGCGTCCCGGAGGACAGCGTCGTCCTCGACATTCCCGAGGACCTGCCGATGGTCGCCGTCGACCCCGGCCTGCTGGAGCGGGCGGTGGCCAACGTCGTCGAGAACGCCGTGAAATACAGCCCCGACGGCGAGCGCGTCCTGGTCTCGGCGAGCGCGATCGCCGACCGGGTGGAAGTACGGGTCGCCGACCAGGGCCCGGGCGTCCCCGACCAGGCCAAGGACCGCATCTTCGCCCCGTTCCAGCGCTACGGCGATGCCCCGCGCGGCGCGGGAGTTGGCCTCGGCCTCGCCGTCGCACGCGGCTTCACCGAGGCGATGGGCGGCACACTCACCGCCGAGGACACCCCGGGCGGCGGGATGACCATGGTTCTCACACTGCGCCCGGGGCCGGATCACGTGCCGGTCATGCCTGAAGTACCGGCGTCGGCCACGTCCTAACGGGAACCGGCTGAGGTCACTCCACCAACTCCCTTACGTCCAGGTGAAGTCGCCACGAGTTGCGGCGCTGCACGGCGTCGAGTTCGCGCTGCAGGGGTGAGGGCGGAACGGCCAGCACCGGACAGGTGGCGTGCGTCAGGCAGTACCGGGCGACCGAGAGCCGCATCATCCGATGGAGCCGCCCGCGGGCTCCCGCGCCGACGACCAGCAGGTCGCCGCTTCGACCGGCGGCCTCGACCAGCGCGGGCCCCGGCCTGCCTCGTACGACAAGACCCTGAAGCGGCACCCCGGGCCCGCTCGGCCCGAAGGCGCAGTCGAAGGCGTTGAGCAGCTGCTCGCCCGCGATCCGCCGGCATTCGGCCAGCAGGTCGAGCGTGGGCGATTCGCGGTGCCCGAGCTCGCCACCGGGTGGAACCCAGGCCAGTACGGCGCAGAGCGTGGCGTCCATGCGCCGGGCTTCAACGGCCGCGCGGTGGAGAGCCGTCAGGCTGCCCAGCCTGCCACTGACCCCGACGACGACCCGTGGCGTGGGCGCCGCGTCCATGGCCGTCACCACTCCTCGACGTGCAATGCGTTCATGAGCCCATGAGAAGGCAGGACGTCATTGTTTTGTCCCCCTGTTGGCACGCCCCATACGCGGAACCGACCTGCTCTGACGCTCTCCTGACAGTGGCGGCCGAGGGGTCGACATTGGACTGTGGCTTCAGGACGGTCTCCAGGTGCATGGCTTGGTTGGGCTGGACTGGGGAGGGAAGGCGGCAATTTCGCTGGCGCTCTGCTGGCCCGGGTTCCCGACTCCACCAGAGCTTGAACGCCAGGCGCCAGCCGAGGTGCCCGAGCAGGATCGGGCAGCTTCGAAGGTCCTCGCGCACCGGCCTGACGTTGTCGATCTCTGAATCGAGGAGGGGAAGGCGTCGGGCCTGAAGCTGTTCCATACGACGAAGAGCGGCGTGACCGAGGTCATGCCGCGTCTTGCTCAGGTCGAGGCGGATGTGCAGGGCCTCGTCGAGGCGCCCATGGAGACACGGCTGGGGGTTCGTTTCCTGGCGGGCGAGTACGGCACGGGGCCGGTCCACGGGGGCCGGACCGACTTGTTCGGCTTGGATGAGAACAAACGCGCCGGTGATCGTGGAGTACAAGCGAGGCGTTGACGCGGGGGTCATCAGCCAGGGCTTGTTCTACCTCTCGTGGCTGATGGACCACCGGGCGGAGTTCCAGCACTTGGCCCGCGACCGACTCTTCGGCGACGACCTGCTTGGTCTTGAGACCGTGGCGCCTGTGAGCGGTCGGAACGCGGTGACGGTCCAGGCAGGGCGGCCGGGGTATCGGTCGCATCCGACGCTCCGTGCTGATGGCGAGCCCCGTTCGGTCGGGCCAGTTCACGGCGAACATGTGTTGGCGTTCGCGCGCTCGGTCTCGGCTGCCCGGGGGCTCGCGCTGTGTCAATCTGGCGGGGCCAGCGAGGTGCCTGTGATCAGGCCCTTTTCCAATGCCCCCACCGAACCAGGCGCTCGACTTCCGAGCACTGCGGCTCTCCAGCACCTTTTCTTCTCACGAGTTCTGCCGAGAGGGGCATCCGTCGTAGTAAATGTCCTCGTGGCAGACACGGCAGACGACCAGGGGTCACCGGAACGAACCCACCAGATCATCCGGATCTGTGAACGCCAGGACGTTGTCGTGCTGGCCGACCGGGTCTATCGGTGGCCGGTCCGCGGGCGAGGCGGCTTTCGGCGTGCGTGCCCCAAAGCGCCACCGCCGAAATATGATCCATAGTCACTGATGGCACACCCACAAGAAGAGTTCCGGGGCGTGGATGCCGTGCGAATGCTGACTTTTTGCTGACCTTGGACGTGTTGCATAGCCCTGACCTGCGGAAACTCCAATTGACGGTTTGATGATGTTCTTCGTCACCGTCATGGCCGGACTGCTGTACGGGCTGCTCGGCGTGCTCCACCCCGGGCTGCTCGTGCTGCGCTTCGCGGAGACCGCGGTGGGCGCCCTCGGCGCGGCGGCGGCCGTCGCGCTCGTCCTGCCGGTCACCACGCACGCGGCGACCGACGCCTGGATCCAGCGCGCGCTGCACTGTGTACGCGGCTGCACCAGCGCGGCGACCCGTCGGCTCGCCGGGGACGACGGCGCGGACCCCGCGCCGCACGCCGCCGAGCTGGAGCTGCTGCTCGGCCGCGTGCGCCTCGCGCTGGCGCCGCTGGTCCACCCGCTCAGCCCGCTGAAGGGCCGCAGGTCGCGCGCCCGGCAGATCATCGCCCTGCTCGACGACTGCGCCCGCGAGGTACGCGGCCTGGCCACCGTGGCCGCCGACCCGACCGCCTCGCACGACGCCCGGCTCACGGCGGCGTGCGACCGGGTCGAGGCGGCGGTGGAGGCCCTGGTGACTCCGGCGGCGCGCGCGTCCGCGGCGACGGCGGCCCCGGCCTCGTCCACGGCCGCCGAGCCCCACCACCCCGCCGCCGAGGCCGCCCTGCGCCATCTGCACGCCCTGGAGCACGCCCTCACGGCCCTGGCCACACCTCTGCGCACCTCGCCCCGGGCACCGGCGCTCACGGCCTGACCGGCCTCGGGGCTTCGCGGGCATCGCCTCGGGCCCGAGGCCTGGCGCTCCTCACCGCGAGCCCGTCCCCTACGGCCTGACAGGCCCTGGGTTTCGGCTGCCGCATCCCGCGCCCGACGCCCGCGACACGAAGAGCCACCCGTACCCCCCCAGTTGGTCTAGACCGCCTGCTACGGTCGCCGCAGTCGGCGCCTGGGCCCAGCCCCGGTGCGCACAGTCGCGCGGAGAGGGGTAGCACGGTGGCCGAGAGCAGCGCCGGGCGGGCATTCATCGGGTCGTTCACCACGGCGGGCGGGAGGGGCGTGACCGTCGCCGCCGTGGACGCGCTGACCGGCGCGCTCACCCCGCTCGGCGCCACCGACACCCTCCCCGATCCCTCGTTCCTGGCCCTGTCGGCCGACGCCACCGTGCTGTACGCGGTCGGCGAGAGCGAGCACGGCACGGCCGCCGCCTTCGACGTCACCGGCGACACCCCGGTCCTCCTCGGCGAGCCGGTGCCGGTGGACGGCGCCGCCCCGACCCACCTCGCGCTCGCCGCCGGCCACCTGGTGACCGCCAACTACACGTCGGGCAGCGTCACCACGCTCCCGCTGCTCCCCGACGGGCGCCCGGGCCCCGCCGCGTACGTCCTCAAGCACCATGGCTCCGGCCCGCACCCCAAGCGCCAGAGCGGCCCGCACGCCCACCAGGTGCTGCCCGATCCGAGCGGGCGCTGGCTGCTCAGTGTCGACCTCGGCACCGACTCCGTACGCGTCTGCGTGCTCGACCCGGCGACCGGCGTCCTGCGCCCGCACAGTGAGACCGCGCTGCGCCCCGGCACCGGCCCCCGCCATCTGGCCTTCCACCCCGACGGCCGCCACGCGTACGTCCTGAACGAGCTGGAGCCCACGCTCGTCGTCTGCCGCTGGGACGCCGCCGCGGGCACCCTGGAGCCGCTGGGGGAGACCCGGGTGATCCACGACGGCGTGACGACCGAGACGTTCCCCTCCGAGGTCGTCGTCGCGCGCGACGGACGGTTCCTCTGGGTCGCCAACCGGGGCCACGACTCGATCGCGACCCTCGCGCTCGACCCCGACGGCGAGCACGCCGTCCTGGTGGCCACCGTGGACTGCGGTGGGCGCTGGCCGCGCCATCTGACCCTCGGCCCCTCGGGCCGCCGCCTCTACGCGGCCAACGAGCGCTCCGGCGACGTCACCTGGTTCGACCTCTACGAGGAGAGCGGCATCCCGCGCCGGGCCGGCTCCGTACCCGCCCCCGCGGCCTCGTGCGTCGTCTTCGGCTGAGAGCCCTCTTCCCCATAAGCGCGAAGGGCCCGCACCCTCACCGGGTGCGGGCCCTTTCGCGTCACATGTACGCGTACGGGTGGCGAGTACGTCAGTGCACGGGGGAGCCCTGCGGCTGCGGCGTGATGCCCAGCGCGGCCGCGTACTGCGACAGCACGAGCTTGCCGATCGCCGGGTAGGCGCCCAGCGGCTCGGCGGCCAGGCAGCCGGCCTCCTTGGTGGCGGCGTCGAGCAGCCCGTCCGCGACCTCGGGGCCGATCAGGTACGGGGCGACCGCGAGCTGCACCGAGCCGGAGCCGCGCAGCTGCTCGGCCATGGCGGCGATCGAGCCCTCCTGGTCGAGCGCGGCGGCCATCACGGGCACGGCGAGGCGGGCGGCCAGCAGCATGCCGGTGATCCCGGCGGCCTGCACGGCCTCCTCGCCGCCGACCGTCGCCAGGATGATGCCGTCGGCGGCGGTGGCGACCGTGAACAGCCGGGCGCGGTCGGCGCGGGCCAGACCGGCCTCGGAGAGGCGCACGTGCAGGGCCTCGGCGAGCAGCGGGTGCGGGCCGAGGACGTCGGTCAGCTCGGCGGCGGCGCGGCTGTCCATGACGGCCTGGCGGACCCGGCGGATCAGGGCGCTGTCGGGGCCCGCGAGCAGCGGCACGACGACGGCGACGGGGCCGTCGGGGGCGGCCACGTCCTGGCCGGCGGCACGGGCCTGCTCGTAGCGGGCGGTGCGCTCGGCGGCGGTGTGCGCGAGCACGGCGTCCAGCGGGGGGAACTCCACGGACGCGGCGTCGGCGTCCAGGTAGCCGATCCGGGCGTCGAGGCCGGGCAGCTCGGAGCGCGCGATGCTGATGACTTCCTCCGCCAGGGCGCGCACGGCGGCGGAAGGAGTACCGGGAACGGCGAGGACGAGCGCGGGCGCACCCTCGGGAGCGACCACCGGCTCCGGGCGGCGGTGCCGCCCTGGCTGGCGGGGTCGCGGCATTCGTACAGGCAGGCCGGATGCGGGCCCAGTGGGGGAGCTCATGGCGCCGCATGCTACTGGCTTTGCGTGCGCGGGTGTTCGGGGAGGGGGCAGGTGAGCGGTATCTGTCCGCATTTATCCCACGAGTGACATTGCCCTCAAGTGTCCTGCTCTGTCGTGACCCGCAACATGCGCGGATCGTGCGGCAGTCGCAGCTCCTCGCGGGCCAGCGCGGAGGCGATCAGCAGGGCTCCGGCGAGCGGATCTCCCGCCGCGGGGACCGTGCGCGCGGACGGCAGCAGGGCGGCGAGCTCCTCCCGTACGGGGACGAGCAGTGAATCGCCCATGCGGAACAGGCCGCCGGTGAGCGCCACTTCGCATTCGCTCACACTTTCGCTCGCGCGTTCGGTGGCCGTCCTGTTCGCACTGTCGGTGTCGGCCGGGCCGACGTCGAGGCTCCCCGCGAGGCCGTCCCCGCGCCCGTCGGGGCACACCGCGGCCGCCGACTCGGCGATGTTGCGGGCCGCCTCCCGCAGGATCGACGCGGCGACCGGGTCGGACGCGGCGCAGCGCGCCACCTCGGGCGCGAACGACGCCAGCACCGCGGGCCGGTCGGCGCGCGGGTACAGCAGCCCGGGCAGCTCCGGCGCCGGGCCGAACAGCGCCTCGGCCCGCTCGCGCAGCGCGGCCGAGCCGCCGCGTCGGCCGTCGTGGGCGCGCATCGCCGCTTCCAGCCCCGCGCGGCCGATCCAGGCGCCGCCGCCGCAATCGCCGAGCAGATGGCCCCAGCCGTCGGCCCGCCGCCACCGCGTCAGATCCGTGCCGAGCGCGATCATTCCGGTGCCGGCGGCGACCACCGCCCCGGGGCGCTGGCCGAGGGCTCCTGCGTACGCCGTCACGGCGTCGGCGGCCAGCGCGAGGCGGCGCACCCCGAACGCGCCGGCGAGCGCCGCGGGCAGCTTGGCCCGCAGGTCGTCGCCGAGCGAGGCCATCCCGGCGGCGCCCACGGCCACCGCCGCCACCCGGTCCGCGCCGGTCCGGTCCAGCAACTCCAGTGCGGCGGGCACCAGTTGGCCGAGCAGGTGTCCGGCGTCGATCCCGGCGGGGCCGGTCCGTACAGGCTCGTCGGACGCCAACACCTCGGCCGGGGCGCCCGCTTCGGCCCGGCCGAGCGCGAACCGCACCCCGGACCCGCCCGAGTCGACCCCGAGCACCCAGGCGCCGCCGCCGGCCGTCACGGCAGGCGCCAGTCGACCGGCTGCGCGCCCTGCCGGACCAGGAGGTCGTTGGCGCGGCTGAACGGCCGCGACCCGAAGAAGCCCCGGTCCGCCGACATCGGCGAGGGGTGCGCGGACTCGATCGCCGGGAGCTCGCCGAGCAGCGGGCGCAGATTGCGGGCGTCGCGCCCCCACAGCACCGAGACCAGCGGGGTCCCGCGCGCGGTCAGCGCGCGGATGGCCTGCTCGGTCACCTCCTCCCAGCCCTTGCCGCGGTGCGCGGCGGGCTTGCGGGGCGCGGTGGTCAGCGCCCTGTTCAGGAGCAGGACGCCCTGCTGCGTCCAGGGCGTCAGGTCCCCGTTGGCGGGCCTGGGCAGTGCCAGGTCGGTGTGCATCTCGCGGAAGATGTTCTCCAGGCTGCCCGGCAGCGGACGCACCTCGGGGGCGACCGAGAAGGAGAGCCCCACGGCGTGCCCCGGCGTCGGATACGGGTCCTGGCCCACGATCAGGACCCGTACGTCCTGGAACGGCTGCTGGAAGGCCCGCAGCACATGCTGTCCGGCCGGGAGGTAGGTGCGCCCCTGCGCGATCTCCTGACGGAGGAAGTCGCCCATCGAGGCGATCCGTCCGGCCACTGGCTCCAGAGCGTCCGCCCACCCGGGCTCGACGATCTCTTTCAACGGTCGTGCTGCCACGGCCGTCACTCTACTGGCGGATCACCGCCGCCCGTACGCAGAGGACGTCGGGCAGGTGCGAGGCGAGCAGGCGCCAGGTGTCCCCGTCGTCCGCGCTCGCGTACACCTCGCCGTTGCGGTTTCCGAAGTACACCCCGGCCGGGTCGGCGTCGTCGGTGCACAGGGCGTCGCGCAGCACCGTGCCGTAGTGCGCCTCCGAAGGCAGTCCGGCCGACAGCGGCTCCCAGGTGCGGCCGCCGTCCTCGGTCCGGAAGACCCGGCACCTGTTCTCGGCCGGGACCCGGTCCGAGTCGGCCGTGATCGGGAAGACGTAGGCGGTGTCCGGGCGGCGGGGGTGGGTCGCGGCGGCGAATCCGAACGTGGACGGCAGGCCCTCGCCGATGTCCTGCCACCGCTCGCCGCCGTCGTCGCTGCGGTAGACGCCCCAGTGGTTCTGCAGGAACAGCCGGTCCGGGTCGGCCGCGTCCTGTGCGATCTTGTGCACGCACTGGCCGAACTCGGGGTGCTGGTCGGGCAGGAAGACCGCCGACACGCCCTTGTTGGCGGGCGCCCAGCTCTCGCCGCCGTCCCGGGTGCGGAAGACCCCGGCCGTGGACACGGCGACGGTCACCGCCCGGGCGTCCCGGGGGTCGGTGACGATGGTGTGCAGACCCTCACCGCCGCCTCCCGGAACCCACTGCGAGCGCGTCGGGTGCTCCCACAGCGGGCGGACCAGGGCGAAGCTCTCGCCGCCGTCCTCGGAGCGGAAGAGCGCGGCCGGTTCCGTCCCCGCGTAGACCACATCGGGCGCCTCCGGGCCCGCCGGATGCAGCTGCCACACCCGCTCCAGCGACCTGCCGGTGAACTCGGGGAACTTCACGGCTGGTTGGGGTGGCTCCACCCAGGTCTCGCCCAGGTCGTCCGAGCGGAAGACGGAGGGGCCCCAGTGCGCGCTGTCCCCGCCGACGAGCAGCCGGGGAACCGCGCGCCGGGTGTCGATCGCGATCGAGTAGACCGCCTGGGCATTGAAGTGCGGCCCGCCGAACAGCCAGTCGCCGCCGTGCCTGCGGCCGATGAACAGTCCCTTGCGCGTCCCCACAGTGAGCAGTACGTCGGTCATCCCGACCCCTCCAAAACGCCGTTGTCCCGGATAGTGGCCAGTCTGCACCCGACCACTGACAGCGGCCCCCGCAGACGGCGTCCACGCAGGTCGGAGGGCGTGGGCGGGCCTCGCGGGGCCCTCCGGGACACCGGGGTCCGGCCGCCGGGCCGCATTTCACCCGTACGAGATCCGTACGGGTGGAGCGACCAGGCGGCCGGAGCCGGGCTCAGATCGCCCAGCCGTACTGGTCCGGCACCCGCACCTCGCCGCCCAGCTCGCCGGCCGCCCGACGGGCCCAGGACGGGTCGCGCAGCAGCTCCCGGCCGAGCAGGATCGCGTCCGCCTCGCCGTTGGCCAGGATCTTCTCGGCCTGGGCGGGCTCGGTGATCAGACCGACGGCGGCGACGGGCAGCGGGGTCTCCTTCTTGACCCGGGCCGCGAAGGGAGCCTGGTAGCCGGGCCCCGTCGGAATGCGGATGCCCGAGACGTTGCCGCCGCTCGACACGTCGAGGAGGTCCACGCCGTGCTCCTTGAG
The DNA here is from genome assembly GCF_041435195.1 of Streptomyces sp. NBC_00224. Classification (NCBI taxonomy): domain Bacteria; kingdom Bacillati; phylum Actinomycetota; class Actinomycetes; order Kitasatosporales; family Streptomycetaceae; genus Streptomyces; species Streptomyces sp. NBC_00224. The sequence goes on along the minus strand of NZ_CP108106.1, from coordinate 1,840,621 downwards.
CAGTCCGGCGAGGCGGACGGTGTCGTCGGCGGTCCAGCCGCCCTCGTCCAGCCAGTCGGTGGCCGAGATCCGGAAGAACAGCGGCAGCTCCTCGGGCCACACCGCCCGTACGGCGTCGGTGACTTCGAGCGCGAACCGGGTGCGGTTCTCGAACGAGCCGCCGTACGCGTCGGTGCGCTTGTTGGAGTGCGGGGACAGGAACTCGCCGATCAGATAGCCGTGGGCGCCGTGGATCTCGACGACCTTGAACCCGGCGTCCCGCGCGCGCCGGGCCGCGTCGGCGAATTGCCCGACGATCTCCTTGATCTGATCGACCGTCAGCTCGGTCGGTACGGTGTGCCGCTCGCTGAACGGCACCGGGCTCGGCCCCACCGGCTGCCAGCCCTCCTCGGTCCCCGGGGCGAGCGGCGCGCCGCCCTGCCAGGGGCGGTCGGTCGAGGCCTTGCGCCCGGCATGGGCTATCTGGATTCCGGGCACCGTGCCCCGCGCCTCCAGGAAGCGGGTGATCCGGCGGAACGCCTCGACCTGGGTGTCGTTCCAGATGCCGAGGTCGGCCGGGGAGATCCGGCCCTCGGGGGCCACCGCGGTGGCCTCGACGAGGATCAGGCCCGTGCCGCCAGCCGCGCGGGCCGCGTAGTGGGCGAAGTGCCAGTCGTTCGCCACGCCCGCGTTCGGGCCGAACACCTCGGCGCTGTACTGGCACATGGGCGCCATCCAGACCCGGTTCGGGATGGTCAGCGACCGCAGGGTGTAGGGCTCGAACAGGGCACTCGCAACAGACACGGCAGACTCCATTCAGGACGGCCGCGGCACCACCGGGCGGCGCCGGGCTCGCTTCGTACGATACGCATCGTAGTACGGGAGATGTCAAACTACGATGGGTCTCGTACAATGAGTGCGTGTCCACAGCAACGAGCAAGCGCGAACTCGACCATCCGGCGCGCGACGAGATCCGTCTGGAGGGGGTGCTGCACGCGCTCTCCGACCCGATCCGGCTGCGGGTGGTCCGCGATCTCGCGGCCGCCGACGGCGAGCTCTCCTGCTCGTACTTCGACCTGCCCGTCACCAAGTCCACGACCACGCACCACTTCCGGGTGCTGCGCGAGAGCGGCGTCATCCAGCAGACCTACCGGGGCACCGCCAAGATGAACGGGCTGCGCCGGGCCGACCTGGAGGAGCTCTTCCCGGGGCTGTTCGACCGGATCCTGGAGGCGGCGGCGCTCCAGGGGGCGCGGCTCGGCGGCTGAGCCGCGCTCAGAGCCTGTCACCGACCGCCGCTGCGCAGGCGGGGGTTCAAAGACAGGCTCTCAGCCCTCGCGCGTGCCCAGCGCCGCCGTCAGCAGCCCGTCCCAGTCGGCGATCTTCACCGGGCCCCGGCCCAGCGAGCGCCCGAGCTCCGCCTCCGCCCGCTCGATGTCCAGCCAGCCCCGCCACTGGACCGGCCGCAGCCCCGACTCCCGCATGGCGTCCACGGGTTCGCCCTCGACGGGCCGCCGCGAGAGGGCTTCGGTGTCCTCCAGGAGCGAGGTCACCGTCTCCTTGGCGCACGGGCGGTTGGTGCCGATGACACCCGTCGGGCCGCGCTTGATCCACCCCGCCACGTACTCGCCGGGCGACGGCACGCCGTCGCGCAGGACGCGTCCGGCCGCGTGCGGGACCGTCCCCGTCGCCGGGTCGAACGGCAGGCCCGCCAGCGGCACGCCCAGATAGCCGACCGCCCGCAGCACGAGCTGGGCCTCGATCTCCTCGTACGTGCCGGTGCCGCGCACGGCCCCGGCCCCGTCCGGGGCCGTGTGCTCGAACCGGACCCCGCCCACCCGCCCGTCCCGCTCCAGGATCTCCACCGGACGCAGGAAGAACCGCAGCCGCAGGGTGCGCTCCACCCCGCGCGGCTCGCGGTCCGCCGCCGCCCAGCCGCGCAGCACCTCGACGTTGCGGCGGACGGCGGAGGGCAGCGCGGACGGGTCCGAGCAGGCCGGATCCAGGGCCAGTTCGGCGGCGTCCACCCCCGCCTCGGCGCCCGGCAGCGAGCCCAGCTCGCGCAGCTCCTTCGTGGTGAACTTCGCCTGCGAGGGGCCGCGCCGGGCGACCATGTGCACCTCGCGCACCCGGCTCGCGGCCAGCGCGCCCAGCGCCGCGTGCGGCACGTCGGTGGGGCGCAGCTCGTCGGCCCCGCGCGACAGGATGCGGGCCACGTCGACCGCCACGTTGCCCGCGCCGATGACCACGGCCGAGCGGGCGGTGAGCCATTCGAGCGAGAAGCCGTTCGCTCCGGCGTCGGGGTGGGCGCTGTACCAGGAGACGAAGTCGGTGGCCGAGCAGCTGCCCGGCAGGTCCTCGCCGGGAATGCCGAGCCGGCGGTCGGCGGACGCGCCCACGCAGTACACCACCGCGTGGTAGAGCCGCAGCAGGCGTTCCGGCGACACGCCCCCGGGCCCGATCTCGACGTGCCCGAGGAAGTTGATCCGCTCGTCCTCCAGGACGGTCCGCAGGTTGTTCTGGAGCGACTTGATCTTCTCGTGGTCGGGCGCCACCCCGTAGCGCACCAGTCCGTACGGGCAGGGCAGCCGGTCCAGGACGTCGACCCGCAGCCCCGGTACCGCACTCTGGGTGACCAGGGACTGGGCGGTGTAGACCCCGCTCGGCCCGGAACCGACGACGGCGATGCGCAGCACGAAGGGTGCTCCCTTCCCGCAGGAGGATCCCACCAGGGACTCCAGCATCGCACCGGGGCGCGCGCGGCGTCAGGGGACGGCGAGGGGTTTCCCCTGCGGCGGCGGATTGCCCAGCTCCCAGTCGAGCCCGAACCGCTGGAACAGCTCGGCGCGCAGTCTGGGCACCTCCATGGGCGCGCCGGGCAGCAGCGCCGCGAAGACCGCGCCCATCAGGAGCGCGCGCAGCATCGGGTAGTCGGCGTCCACGTCCGTCGAGCCGTACCGCTCCATGGTGTCCCGCAGCAGCCAGGACAGGCGCTGCTGCTCGGGGCACTGCACGAACCCCTCGGCCTGGAGGATCCCGGCCATGTGGGCGCGCATCAGTACGGGGTGGACCTTGGTGAGGCCCAGTATGGCGTCGATGGCGCGGGCGAGCCGCTCCCGGCCGTCGTCGGTCCGCGGCTCCTGCTCCAGGCCCGCCTCCAGGGTCAGGTGCATGACCCGGTGGACGGCGGACTGGAGCAGCTGGCGCTTGCCGGGGAAGTAGTACGAGACCAGACCGCGCGCCGAACCGGCCCGGTCGGCGATGTCGCCGAGGGTGGTCGCCTCGTAGCCGCGCTCCGCCACCAGTTCGACTGTCGCCTGGAGCAGCCGTTCACGGGAACGTCGGCGCAACTCTTCATTGACCGATGCGCTGCGCGGGGACATGCTGTAACTCCTGCGTTGACTGGCTCTGAGCCAATATACTCAGGTCACCGTATGCGGGAACCCCTCCCGGGGGTTCTGGCCTGCGGATTTGCTGCCCTTTCTGGGTGACGCGGGGGATCACCCAGGAGGGGCGGCCCATAGGTGGCCTGCTCTTCGCCCCGGTCGACGACGTCCAGGACGGGGCTCAGCCCGGCCGGCCTCTCCTCGACCGGCAGATGGTCCACGAAGTGGACGGCGCAGCCCAGTGCCGCGGCCCCGCCGTCCGCCCGGCGGTCGTCGCCCACCATCAGCACCTCGCCCGGCTCCCGCCCGATCGCCTCGCAGGCCGCCCGGAACAGCCGCGCGTCCGGCTTCTGCACCCCGTGCTCGTACGACAGGACGTACGCGTCCACCAGGCCGTCCAGGCCGTGGGCGCGGAAGACCGGCCGCAGGTCCCAGCCGATGTTGCTCACCACGGCCACGCGCGCGTCCCGCTCGCGCAGCCCGGTCAGGACCGCCCGCGCGTCGGGATAGGGGCGCCAGGCGGCGGGTGTCATGTGCCGTTCGTAGAGCGCGGTGTACAACTGCGGATCTGGCAGTGTCACCCGTTTCGCGAGCCCGGTGTACGCGGCCCGGTGGAGCTCGGCGCTGCGGTCGCGGGTCGCCCACAGCTCCGCCAGCTGCGGCGGCACGTGCGAGGGGTCGGCGCCGCCGGGCAGCGCCCCCGCCTCGGTCAACTCCTCGACGTACCGGGCGAGTTGTTCCTCCGGGAGCGTGATGCCCCTCTCGTCGAGGACGGTGCGGAGCCAGTCCCGCGTGGACTCGACGCGGAACAGCGTCCCGGAGAAGTCGAACAGCACACCCTTGATCGCCATGGCCGCGATCCTTCCCCGCGCGCCCCGGTCGGTTCAAGCTCCGTCGGCCGGATGCGGCCGGTTCGCGCCCCATCTCCCGTACGCCGCCACCGACAGGGCCACCAGAGCCGCGCCGATCAGCCAGCCGCCGACCACGTCCGAGAGCCAGTGGACGCCGAGATAGACGCGGGTGAAGCCCACCCCGAGCACCGAGACGGCGCCGGCCGCGGCCACCGCCCGGCGCACCGCGGGGCGGGCGCCCCGGGCAGCCGTCAGCCACAGCAGGAGGCCGAATGTCACCGTCACGGTGAGCGCGTGGCCCGACGGGAAGGCCGCGTACGACGCGGAATCGACCGGATCCGGCCAACTGGGCCGCTCCCGCCCGAGCGCCGCCTTCAGGCTCTGCTGGACGAACGTGCCCAGCGCGCTCGTCGCGGCCGCCCACAGCGCGAGGGGCCGTCCGCCGCGTACGAAGAGGGCGACGACCACCACGGCCAGCAGGGCGCGCATCGTCCAGGTGTCCCAGACCCAGTCGGTGAGCACCCGGTTGACGTGGGTGAGCCCCGGCTCGGCCACGGCCCTCTTGTGGAGCCCGTCGGCGACCGCGCGGTCCTGGGTCATCAGTGGCCCCCACCCGGCCGCCACAAGGGCCAGCAGGAGGCCGGAGAGGGCCGCCAGGGTCGCACCCGCGCGGGCCGGACCGATGGCGAGGGCGGGGGTGCGCGTCGGCGGGGCTGCGATGGGCATGGGCTCGATCCTCGCTGAGGTGCCGACGGGTCGATCTCGTGAGCGCCTGGGCTAGCCCAGGGCGCGCAGACCCGGCACGAAAGCCACCAGGAGGGGTACGACCGGGACCAGGGCGGCCGCCGCCGTCAGCCGGAGCCGGTGGCCCGCGGTGAGCCGGGGCGAGGCGGCGAGGAGGCGCTTCACCCGCTGCGGGACCTCGCCGTGCGGGGCCGGGCAGGGGCCGAACAGGCCCCGGTCCTCGTTGAGTTCGACCAGGGCGAGCGCGATCGTCAGCCGCCCGTACCGCCGCGAGGCGACGTCGTCCGCGGCCAGCTCGACCAGCCGGTGCATCTCGTCCCGGAAGGCCGCGAACACCGGGATCTTCGGGAAGCCGTTGGCCAGCGCGGCCGAGCAGTTCAGCAGCCAGTGGTGGCGGGCGCGCGCGTGGCCCTGCTCATGGGCGAGCACGGCGTCGAGCTGACGGCCCTTCAGGCGCCGAAGTGCCGCGGTGGTGATGACCAGTTGGGGGCTGGGGCCCGGCAGCCACCAGGCGTCCGGGCGCTGGGCCTCCAGGACCACCAGCGGCGCCCCGCCGGGCTCCTCGCCGGGCAGCAGCGGCGCGCGCACCAGCAGTTCCGAACGCCGTGCCCGGCGCCCCGCCCGCGCATTGCGGATCTCCCGGGTGAGCATCGCGGCCGTCCAGGCGCCGCCGCAGAAGAGCAGGACCGCGAGCGCCGCCGACCACGGGCCGTACGGGCCCAGCGCGTACGCGTCGACCACCGCGCGCGGGGCGGTCGCGAACACCTGCCCCCGTACCGTCTGCCAGGCCGCCGCCGCGCTGAAGACCATCGCGAGCGCGAAGCACAGCAGGACCGCGGCCACCACGCACTGCCAGACCCACAGCGCCACCACCGGCTCGCGCTCGGCCCAGTGGGCGCGCGCGAACAGCCGCGGGGCCACCACGGCGGACACGACGCCGAGCGCCAGCAACGCGAGGGAGACCATCATGGCCTCAGCCTATGAGCGGGGCCGTCCCCATAGGTACGACCTTGCACACCAAGTGACGCACGCCACGTTTTGATCACGATCACCGGCGGGCGCCGCGGGGTGGACGTCAGGAGAACCGCGGACGGGCCCCGGGCGAACCCCGGCGCACGTCACAGGGCGAGCAGCATCGCCAGCATGGCGATCCCCATCGACAACCGGCACGCCAGCGTCAGTTCGGGCCGCGCGCCCCAGCCGGGCGCACCGCCGTCGCGGGCCGGTCCCGCGACGGGCAGCAGCCGTGCGCCCGTCGTGAGCACATAGCCCACGTAGTAGACGAGCAGCGCGCCGGTGACGAGCGGGATCCCGCTCGCGGGACCCGTGTGGCCCCCGTGTGCGGCGTGGCCGCCCGGGGTGCTCATCGCCAGCGCCATGTAGACCATGGCGAGCGAACCGATCACGTGGTGCAGATGGTGACTGTTGCCGTTCCCGTGTGTGCGGGCGAGCCAGCCCGCCCGCAGGGCCGCGGCCCCGAAGACCCCCGCGTACGCGGCGAAGATCCAGGACGGCGGGGACGCGAACGCAGCCGGGACGGCCATCGCGGCCATACCGAAGCCCATCACCGCCTCGCCCCCGGCCGAACTGCGCGCCCGTGCGCAGTCGCTGCGCAGCCGCAGTACGCAGTACGCGCCGGTGGCCGCGCACACCGCCACGAGCAGCCAGCCGGACAGCGCGGTTCCGTGCATGGCACACCTCCCCGCTCGACATGTCGCCCTGCCGAGAGGTCGATTCCCGTGCGGGCCGTGTCGCACGCGGGCGCAAGGACACACAAGGGGGCGCGCGGGGAGCTCGCGTATCGCCGGGATTGTCGCGGCGCGGGTGGCCGATGTCAGGGGCGGAAGCGCAGCGGATGGTCCGCGGGCACCTCGACCACCACGATCCGTACCCCGTCCGGGTCCTGGAGCCACATCTCGATCAGCCCCCACGGCTCGCGCACCGGAGGCCGCAGGATCTCCACCCCGAGCCCGGTCAGCTCCTCGTACGCCTGGGCCGCGTCCGCCACCTGGAGCCACAGCCGCAGACCGGGCGCGGGGGGCGCCTCGGCGCGGCCGGACACCTCCAGGAAGCCGCCGCCGAGGAAGTAGACCGTGCCGCGTTCCGGCCCCGTGCCGAACTCGCGGTAGACCGCGAGCCCCAACTGCCCGCCGTAGAAGGCTCGGGAGCGGTCGGGGTCGGTGGGGCGCAGGAGGGTTCTGCTGCTCAGCACATGCACCATGCCGAAGCAGCTTAGGGGCGGGGTTACGCTCGGGGTGCGCCCGCCACGTCATGATGCAGTTGGGAGAACGTTCGCATGGACACCACCCGCGCCGGAGAGCTGAGCTACCGGGACGCCACCGAGGCCGATGTCGAGGAGCTGGTGCCGCTCATCGAGTCGGCCTACCGCGGGGACTCCAGCCGGACCGGCTGGACCACCGAGGCGGACATCCTCCAGGGGCAGCGCACCGACCCGGAGGGGGTGCGCAAGGTGATCACCACGCCCGGCAGCCGGCTGCTCACGGTGGAGCGGGACGGCGCCGTCGTCGCCTGCTGCCAGCTCGAACAGCGCGGCCACGCCGCCTACTTCGGGATGTTCGCGGTCCGCCCCGGCCTCCAGGGCGGCGGCCTCGGCAAGGAGATCATCGCCGAGGCCGAGCGCTCCGCGCGCGAGGGCTGGGGCGTGACCGAGATGCACATGACGGTGATCTCGGTGCGGGACGAGCTGATCGCCTGGTACGAGCGGCGCGGCTACCGCCGTACGGGAAAGATGACGCCCTTCCCGTACGGCGACGAGCGCTTCGGCATCCCGCAGCGCCAGGACCTCGCCTTCGAGCTCCTGGTGAAGGAGCTGGTCTGACGGTTCCGCGGGCGTTTCAGGCGGTGAAGCGGCCGGTGCGGCGGATCTCCGGGTAGTCGGTCGTCGCGCCGTCCAGGCCCAGCGCGCGCACCAGCCGCAGATGGTCCTGGGTGTTCACCACCCACCCGATGACCTGTACGGACACGGCGTGCGCCCGTTCGACGTCGTCCAGTGTGAGGCGGCGGATGTCGAGCGAGAGGGCGTGTGCGCCCACCGCCGTGGCCCGCTCCGCGATGCCGCTGTCCCAGTGGCTCGCGACCAGGACCGTCCGTACCCCCGGCACCAGCGAGGACATCCGCGCGAGCGCCTCTTCGTGGAACGAGGAGACCGTGACCCGGCCGACGACATCGCGCGCGTGGATGACGCGCGCGAGCTCGTCGGCGGCCCTGATGTCCTTGATCTCGGCCTGGAGCGGTGAGCCGACCGCGTCCAGGACCTCCTCGAACAGCGGGATGCGCTCGCCCTGACCCGCGTCGAGCTCCCGCAGCTCGGCGACGGTCTTGTCGGCCACCGGGCCCTTTCCGTCCGTGGTGCGGTCCACCTCGGCGTCGTGCAGCACGACGAGCGCGCCGTCCTTGCTGAGGTGCAGATCCAGTTCGATGACGTCCATGCCCGAGCGTTCGGCGCGGACGAAGGAACGCAGGGTGTTCTCCGGCTCGACACCCATGACCCCGCGATGACCGATGGTGAGGAACGTCAAGACAGGCCTCGCTTCCGTCGACGGCGGTTTCCGCGCGGGCAGTCCCGTGCGCACGCGGCAGTGCCGCAGCCTAACGGCCGGGACGCGCGTTGGACCCCGGCTCGCGCGGGGCAGTGGAGGCGTCCGCCCGGTTGCCACGGGGCGTGCGGGGGCCTGACGGGTCACCCGGAGGTGGGCGAGTCCCCGGGCTGTTGACGCGGGGGAGCGCTACGTCTGCGCCGTGGCAGAACCGAGCGCCCCGGCGGAGCTCCGCAGGAAGAACGGCGGCCGGTGTGACGGAGCGCAGGATAATTTCCTGAGATCCCCCTTGAGCGGGAGAACCGAACACGGATACGGTGTCTTAACGCGAGGTTCTCCTGTGGAGGAAGTGACATGACGGAAATTCTTGTGCAGGACGTGGCCGCGGATGGCGCGATCGCCGACCGGCCCGTGGTCGAGCACCCTGCCTGGACCGTGCTCAAGAGTTCCGTCGAGGAGATCCGTCCCTGGCAGTCCAAGGACGGATCCATCGACTTCGACGCCGAGGGCGCACCGGCCCGTGCTGCCGTGGAGGCCGTGGTCGAGCGGATCGCGGCCGCGGTCGAGGACCTCTCGCCGCTGGTGCCGCACGACGCGGCGTACCACCGCGCGCTCGTCGCGGACCTGCGCAAGTGGGCCGACAGAGCCTTCGACGTGCCGGACTTCCTGGACTCGCTGCTCGCCTTCCACCCGGCCGCAGACCGCGCCGACGGGCTGCAGCGCCTGGTCCTCTTCCCCATGTACACGCAGAACGGCAACCCGGACCGCAACTTCGAAGCGGTCGTGCTGCGCATGGTGTGGCCCGACTGGCTGGCCGAGCTGGAGGCCACCCGCTACGACAACCCGCTCTTCTGCGGCATCGCCTTCGAGGACTTCACCGCCGGGTACGACACCCACTCGGCCGTCCTCTTCCCGGAGACCATCGCCGTGCGCGAGGCGCCCGAGCGGTTCACCTGGGGCGGCATCTTCTGCGACCGCGAGGCCGCCCGCTTCCGCCGCGTCACCGAGGCGGCCGTCGAGCTCCTCGGCGTCGAGTTGCCCGAGGACATCAAGGCGATGGTGGGCGACCAGGAGCGCTGCGAGAAGGCCTTCGTGCTCTGGGACATGGTCCACGACCGCACCCACAGCCACGGCGACCTGCCGTTCGACCCGTTCATGATCAAGCAGCGCCAGCCGTTCTGGATGTACGGCCTGGAGGAGCTGCGCTGCGACCTCACCGCCTTCAAGGAGGCCGTGAAGCTGGAGGCCGAGGGCAACGAGCACGGCCGCGACGTGCAGTACGCGGTGCTCTTCGACCGGATGTTCCGCTTCCCGGTCTCCGGCGACCGCAACCGCAACTACGACGGCCTCGGCGGCCAGCTGCTCTTCGCGTACCTGCACAAGCACGACGTGGTGCGCTGGACCGACAACAAGCTGCACATCGACTGGGAGCAGGCCCCCCGGGTCACCAACGAGCTCTGCGCCGAGATCGAGAAGCTCTACCGGGACGGCATCGACCGCCCGAAGCTGGTGCACTGGTTCGCCGCGTACGACCTGGTCTCCACCTACCTCGCGCCGCACCCGGGATCCCGCTGGGCCAAGGGTCCGGACGCTCTGGACCTCTCGCTGCCGCCGCGCAAACTCGTCGACGACGTGCTCGCGGACGAGTTTCCCCTGAGCATGTTCTATGAGGCGCTCGCCAAGAAGCTGAAGGACGTGATTGCCTCCACCAAGGGGATCACCGCGGCGAACGCCGAGCGAGCTGCCGCGTGAGCACTCGTGCGGAGGAGACGATCATGAATGGCAACGGGAATGGCAACGGGCCGCTTAGCGGCGCCGTGATCGCGGTGGCCGGAGCCGCGGGCCCGGCGGGCCGCGCCGCCCTGCTCAGGCTCGCCGAGGCGGGTGCCATCGTGGTGGCGTCCGACGCGGACGCGGCACGGCTGGCCGAGGCCGTCGACGCGGCGCGCTACGCACACGGCGGGGCGACCGTCGTGGGCGACACCGTCGACCTGCTCGATCTGGGCGCCACTCGCGAGTGGGCGGCCCGGACCGAGAAGGAGTTCGGCCGGATCGACGGTCTGGTCCACCTCGTGGGCGGCTGGCGCGGCAGCGCCTCCTTCCCGGAGACCGACCTCGCCGACTGGGAGCTGCTGGAGAAGCTGCTCATCAAGACCGTGCAGCACACCTCGCTGGCGTTCCACGACGGGCTGCTGCGCAGCGACCGCGGCCGATACGTGCTGGTGAGCCAGTCCGGTGCGCACAAGCCCACCGCGAACAACGCCGCGTACAACGCGGGCAAGGCCGCGGCCGAGGCGTGGACCCTCTCGCTCGCCGACGCCTTCCGCAAGGCGGGGGGCGACGACGGGCCGGCCGCCGCTGCTGCCATCCTGGTGATCAAGGCACTGGTGCACGACGCGATGCGCGCCGAGCGCCCGAATGCGAAGTTCGCGGGCTTCACCGACGTCAAGGAGCTGGCCGAGGCCATCGCCGGAGTCTGGGAGCGGCCCGCCGTGGAAGTGAATGGACAGCGCCTGTGGCTGACCCCCAAGCCGTGAAGACGGACGCGCGACGGCACCACGACCCCGAGGTGCGCGGCTTCGCCAGCGACAACTACGCGGGCGTGCACCCCGAGGTCCTGGCCGCCATCGCGCTCGCCAACGGCGGGCACCAGATCGCGTACGGGGAGGACGACTACACCGACCACCTCCAGCGCGTCATCCACAGCCACTTCGGTGGCAGCGCCGAGGCGTTCCCGGTCTTCAACGGGACGGGCGCCAACGTCGTCGCCCTCCAGGCGCTGACCGACCGCTGGGGCTCGGTGATCTGCGCCGAGTCCGCGCACATCAACGTGGACGAGGGCGGCGCGCCGGAGCGCATGGCGGGCCTGAAGCTGCTCACCGTGCCGACGCCGGACGGCAAGCTCACCCCCGAGCTCATCGACCGGCAGGCCTGGGGCTGGGAGGACGAGCACCGCGCGATGCCGCAGGTCGTCTCGCTCGCCCAGAACACCGAGCTCGGCACGGTCTACACGCCGGACGAGATCCGCGCGATCTGCGACCACGCCCACCAGCACGGCATGAAGGTGCACCTCGACGGCGCCCGGATATCCAACGCGGCCGCTTCCCTGGACGTGCCGATGCGCGCGTTCACCAACGCCGCGGGCGTCGACGTGATCTCGTACGGCGGCACCAAGAACGGCATGCTCTTCGGCGAGGCCGTCGTCGTGCTCAACCCGGACGCGGTGCGCCGGATGAAGCACATCCGCAAGATGTCGATGCAGCTCGCCTCCAAGATGCGTTTCGTCTCGGTGCAGCTGGAGGCGCTGCTCGCCAAGGACCTGTGGCTGCGCAACGCGCGCCACGCCAACGCGATGGCGCAGCGTCTCGCCGAGGGCGTCCGCTCGGTCGACGGGGTAGAGATCCTCTACCCGGTCCAGGCGAACGCGGTCTTCGCGCGGCTGCCGCACGACGTGAGCGAGCGGCTGCAGAAGCGCTACCGGTTCTACTTCTGGGACGAGGCGGCCGGCGACGTCCGCTGGATGTGCTCGTACGACACCAGCGAGGACGACGTGGACGGCTTCCTCACGGCGCTCAAGGAAGAGATGTCCCGTTAGACGTCCCGTGGGCTGAGCAGAATATGTATGCGGTCGACCGTAAAGTCATTGACTTGCGGTCGGCCGCTTTCGTACGCTCGCGTGCCATGCGACTCATCCAGCAGAACCCTGAACTCTCGGCGTATCTCGTATCGGACGAGGTCATCGACCACGAGCACCCGCTCGTACGCGACCTCGCGGAGAAGCTCGCGACCGTCGTGCCCGACGCATACTCATACGCCAGGGTCGCCTATGAATTCGTCCGCGACACCATCCCGCACTCCCAGGACGCGGGCGATCTCCGGGTCACCTGGCGGGCCTCCGACGTCCTGGAGCGGCGCACCGGCATCTGCTACGCCAAGTCCCACGCCTACGCCGCGCTGCTGCGGGCCGAGGGGATACCGGCCGCCCTCTGCTACCAGCGGCTCGCCGACGACGACGGCTCGAACCCCGTCATGCACGGCCTGGTCGCCCTGAAGCTGCCCGGTGAGCGCGAGTGGGCGCGGCAGGACGTGCGCGGGAACAAGCCCGGGGTCGACGCCCAGTTCTCGCTGGGGGAGGAGCGGCTGGCCTGGAAGGTGCGGCCGGAGTTCAGTGAGGTGGACTATCCAGTACTCTATGATGTACCGCATCCGGTGGTGCTGGCCGCTCTGAAGGCCGCGCCCGACCGTCCGCACCTCTGGCGGACGCTCCCGACCGAACTGTGAGGCACCCCAGACCATGACGCTCACGCTCACCGTGTCCGACGAGGTGTACGCGCTCGCGCCCGGCTTCACCCATGTCGCCGTGGAGGCCCGCGGACTCGTCAACGGCCCCAGCGACGAGGTGAGTTCGGCGCTGCTCGACGAGGCCGCCCGGCGGCTGCGCGAGCGGCTCGGCGCGCTCGCCCCGCACGAGGACCCGCACATGGCCGCCTGGCGGGACGCGTACACCGCGTTCGGCGCCAAGCCCTCGCGCACCCGCAACTCGGCCGAGGCGCTCGCCAGGCGCGCGCTCGCCGACGGCGGCCTGCCGCGCATCAACTTGCTCGTCGACGTCTACAACGCGATCAGCGTCGCCCACCTCGTCCCGGTCGGCGGCGAGGACACCGACCACATCGCGGGATCGATGCGGCTGGTGCGGGCCACCGGCGACGAGCCGTTCCCCACCGTCGCGGGCGGGGAGGCGGCCGTCGAGCACCCGGACGCGGGCGAGGTGGTGTGGTGCGACGACGAGGGCGTGACCTGCCGTCGCTGGAACTGGCGTCAGGGCGTGCGGACCCGACTCACCGAGGAGTCCGTCAACGCGCTCTTCCTGCTGGAGGGGATGGCTCCGCACTGCGGCCTGGAAGAGGCGGCGGCGGAGCTCGCCGAGCTCCTGGAGAAGGTGAGCCCCGGGGCTCGGATCACCGTCCACGCCCCTGTCGTCGCCGGGGCGTGACGATTCAGCGGCCGCCTCGCGGACTCAGCGGCTGGCGTCGCGCTCGCGCACCTCTTCGGGCGTGGGTGCGGTGCCGCCGAGGTGGGCCGGGATCCACCAGGTGTCCGCGGCGTCCTTGGGGCGTACGGGATAGGCGCGCTGGGCGGCTTCCAGGAGCTCCTGGCACCGCTCGCGCAGCCGCCGGGTGATGGCTCCCGCGTACTGGTCGGCGGGGGCCTCGACCGGCTCGCCGACCCGGATGGTGACGGGGATGTGGCTGCGCTTGAAGTTGCGCGGACGGCCCTTGGTCCACACCCGCTGGGTGCCCCACAGCGCCATCGGGATCAGCGGGACCCCGGCCTCCTGGGCGAGTCGGGCCGCGCCCGACTTGAAGCTCTTCAGGGTGAACGACTGCGAGATGGTCGCCTCGGGGAAGACGCCGACGATCTCTCCGGAGCGCAGCGAGTCCAGGGCGTGCGCGTAAGCGGCCTCGCCCTGCTTGCGGTCGACCGGGATGTGCTTCATGCCGCGCATCAGCGGGCCCGAGATCTTGTGCCGGAAGACCGACTCCTTGGCCATGAAGCGCACCAGGCGCTTCTGGGGCAGGGCGGCGAGCCCGGTGAAGATGAAGTCCAGATAGCTGACGTGGTTGCTGACGAGCACCGCACCGCCGGAGCGGGGGATGTTCTCCGAACCCTGGGTGTCGATCTTCAGGTCGAGCGCCTTGAACATCGTGAGGGCGGCGCCGACGACCGGCCGATAGACGAGTTCTGCCATCTGGAGGTGACCCTTCTCTTTTCCCGGGGAGGGTTCTCCCGGTGGAAGTTACGCAGCCGTAGGTTTTCGGCGTTGGGCAGATCGTGCCCGAAACGCGCCGTGGTGGCCAGTCCTGGGGCCTTGGGGCGGGGAGATTCTCATCACGTACGCCCAGGTCGGGGCGGGCGGGAATCTTCCGGGCGGCCTTCGGCGCTGAACAGGCGGGACGGCCGGATCGAGGAGAGGAAGAGCGGTGCGCGAGCAGGGGCCGGGGCTGGGAGCAGCCCAGTTGGGCGCGGAGCTGGGCGAGCGGGCGACCCTGGTGCAGTTCTCCAGCGCGTTCTGTCAGCCCTGCCGGGCAACTCGGCGCACCCTGGCGGACGTTGCCGCGATGGTGGAGGGGGTCGCGCACGTGGAGATCGACGCCGAGGAGAACCTGGCGCTGGTGCGTGCCCTGGACATCCGGGCCACGCCGACCGTCCTGGTCCTGGACCGCACCGGCCGGATCGTGCGCCGCGCGGCCGGGCAGCCGCGCCGGGCCGATGTGATCGCCGCGCTGGGAGAGGCGGTGTGAGCGGGGTGGAGCGAGCCGTGATGGATCTCCCACATCGTAGAAGGCACTTGACTGAGGCCACCGGCAATCGTCAATCTGACGATGTGCCGAACAGAATCCTTCTCTTCGGGCGCGTCCATGTGGACCTCGCCCGCAACGCAAGTGCGCGCTGTCCGGGCTGCTGAGCAGTCCACAGCCCCCTCGCACCCACCGCAGAAGGACAACTCCATGACGGCTTCGCCCGAGCTCGGCACCGCACACGCCGCCTCCCCCCAGCTGTTCCGCGCGGTCTTCCGCCAGCACGCCGCCGGTGTGGCGGTGATCACCGCGCAGCGTGACGGCCGGCCCGTCGGCTTCACCGCCACCTCCCTCAACTCCGTCGCCGCCGAGCCCCCGTTGCTCTCCTTCGGCATCGGCACCGGCTCCTCCAGCTGGCCCGTCGTCTCCGAGGCCGAGCACATAGGCGTCCACATACTCGGCGAACACCAGGAAGACCTCGCGGCGACCTTCGCCCGCAGCGGCGCCGACCGCTTTGGCGGCGACACCCGCTGGCAGCCGGGCCCCGAGGGCGTGCCGGTCCTGGACGGCGTCCTCGCCTGGCTGGTGTGCCGGGTGGTCGCCCGCATCCCGGCCGGGGACCACCGCATCGTGGTCGGCGAGGCGGTCTTCGGCGAGCCCGCCGGCGCGGGCCGCCCGCTCCTCTACCACCAGGGTCGCTTCAACGCGTTGCGTGACTGAATCGTCTCCGTACTCACCGGTTACTCAGCGTTGGCAACGTCACAGTTCAAAGCGCTTGCTTACGGGGAACACAGTGGGTGTACTGGCGAGTAATATTTCGTTCGGAGCGTCGGTCGCCCCGACCGGAAACCGCCCCATCAGGCGCCTATGCTGCGTGCAACAAGGCAGCCCAGAAATGACGATGCAGTAGGAGAGCCGGCGTGAGCTTGAGGATCGTTGTCTGTGTGAAGTACGTGCCCGACGCCACCGGCGACCGGCACTTCGCCGATGACCTGACCGTCGACCGCGACGACGTCGACGGCCTCCTTTCGGAACTCGACGAGTACGCGGTCGAGCAGGCACTGCAGATCGCCGACGAGGCGGACGACGCGGAGATCACCGTGCTGACCGTCGGCCCCGAGGACGCCAAGGACGCGCTGCGCAAGGCGCTCTCCATGGGCGCCGACAAGGCCGTCCACGTCGAGGACGACGACCTGCACGGCACCGATGTCGTCGGCACCTCGCTGGTGCTCGCCAAGGCCATCGAGAAGACCGGTTACGACCTGGTCGTCTGCGGCATGGCCTCGACCGACGGCACCATGGGCGTGCTGCCGGCGCTGCTTGCCGAGCGTCTGAACGTTCCGCAGGTCACGCTGCTCTCCGAGGTCTCGGTCGACGGTGGCGTGGTCAAGGGCCGCCGCGACGGCGACACCGCCTCGGAGCAGCTTGAGGCGTCCCTGCCGGCCGTCGTGTCCGTGACGGACCAGTCGGGCGAGGCCCGCTACCCGTCCTTCAAGGGCATCATGGCCGCCAAGAAGAAGCCGGTGGAGTCGCTGGACCTGGGCGACCTGGACCTCGACGCCGACGAGGTCGGCCTCGAAGGCGCCTGGACCGCGGTCGACTCGGCCGCCGAGCGTCCGGCCCGTACCGCCGGCACGATCGTCAAGGACGAGGGCGAGGGCGGCAAGCAGCTGGCCGAGTACCTCGCGAGCCAGAAGTTCATCTAAGGCTCGTCGACAGCTCGTAGCGCCCAACTGCCCCCAGATTCTTCGTACTTCGCAGGAGATTGAGTCCCATGGCTGAAGTTCTCGTCTATGTCGACCACGTCGACGGCGCCGTCCGCAAGCCCACCCTGGAGCTGCTGACGCTGGCCCGCCGCATCGGCGAGCCGGTCGCGGTCGCCCTCGGTGCCGGCGCCGAGGCCACCGCGCCGGCCCTCGCCGAGCACGGTGCCACCCGTGTGCTGACCGCCGACGCCCCGGAGTTCGCCGACTACCTCGTCGTGCCGAAGGTGGACGCGCTCCAGGCCGCGTACGAGGCGGTGTCCCCGGCCGCCGTGCTCGTCCCGTCCTCCGCCGAGGGCAAGGAGATCGCGGCCCGCCTCGCGGTCCGCATCGGTTCCGGCATCATCACCGACGCCGTCGACCTGGAGGCCGGCGACAACGGCCCGGTTGCCACGCAGTCGGCGTTCGCCGCCTCGTACACCACCAAGTCCCGTGTCTCCAAGGGCACCCCGGTCATCACGGTCAAGCCGAACTCGGCCGCCGTGGAGGCCGCTCCGGCCGCGGGCGCTGTCGAGGCCCTGGCGGTCACCTTCTCCGCGCAGGCCACCGGTACCAAGGTCGTCGCCCGCACCCCGCGCGAGTCGACCGGCCGCCCCGAGCTGACCGAGGCCGCGATCGTGGTCTCCGGTGGCCGCGGCGTCAACGGCGCCGAGAACTTCGCGATCATCGAGGCGCTGGCCGACTCGCTCGGTGCCGCCGTCGGCGCCTCCCGCGCCGCCGTCGACGCCGGCTGGTACCCGCACTCCAACCAGGTCGGCCAGACCGGCAAGTCGGTCTCGCCGCAGCTGTACATCGCGTCCGGCATCTCCGGTGCCATCCAGCACCGCGCCGGTATGCAGACCTCGAAGACGATCGTGGCGATCAACAAGGACGCCGAGGCCCCGATCTTCGACCTGGTCGACTACGGCGTGGTCGGCGACCTGTTCGACGTCGTGCCGCAGCTGACCGAAGAGGTTCAGGCGCGCAAGGGCTGACCTGCTCGTTCGCTCCGCCCCGGGGGCCGCGTGGTGATCTTCACCGCGCGGCCCCCGGTCGTTTCGGGCAACCATTGACGCGAAGGGAGCCCATAACTAAATTCTGCTATGCGGATCGATGATTCCGGCCAGTGGAAAACAGTCAGTGGAAAACTGAACGTGCGGAGGGTGCAGGATGGGTCAGCAGGAGAAGGTGGCGACGAGCCTCGCGGGCGCGGTCAGCGAGGAGATCAGCGCTTCGCTGGTGGCCGTGGACGAGGAGCTCGCCCGCCGCTACCCGGGCGACCCCGGCACCCGCCAGCCCGTGCACACCGTCTATGTACCCGGTGACCTCTTCGACGCCGGCACCCTGCGCTCCTGGGGCGACCAGGCGCTGGCCGCCCTCGACGAGCACGCCCCGGACGCCGCCTCCTTCGCGAAGGTCCTCGGCATCGCCGACGAGCTCGCCGCGCCCGTGTACGAGCGGGTGCGCGCCAAGCTGGAGCGCGAGCCGGTGGAAGACCTGCGCGTGGACTTCGAGGACGGCTACGGCCCGCGCCCGGAACCCGAGGAGGACGCGGCCGCCGCCCGCGCCGCCCGTCTGATCGCCCAGGCGTACCGCGACGGCACCGCGGCCCCGTACATGGGCATCCGTATGAAGTGCATGGAGGCGGCCGTACGCGACCGCGGCATCCGCACCACCGACGTCTTCCTCACCGGCCTGATGGAGCACGGCGGCCTGCCCGACGGACTCGTCCTCACGCTGCCGAAGGTCACCTACCCCGAACAGGTCTCCGCCTTCGTACGGCTCATGGAGGCCTTCGAGAAGGCCCACGGCCTCCCTGCCGGGCGGCTCGGCTTCGAGATCCAGATCGAGACCAGCCAGTCGATCCTGGCCGCCGACGGCACCGCCGCCGTGGCCCGGATGATCGACGCCGCCGAGGGCCGCGCGACCGGCCTGCACTACGGCACCTTCGACTACAGCGCGTGCGTGGGCGTCTCCGCCGCCTACCAGGCCAGCGACCACCCCGCCGCCGACCACGCCAAGGCCGTGATGCAGGTCGCGGCCGCCGGTACCGGCGTACGGGTCTCCGACGGCTCCACCAACGTCCTGCCGATCGGCTCCACCGCCCACGTCCACGAGGCCTGGCGGCTCCACTACGGCCTCACCCGCCGGGCCCTGGCCCGCGCCTACTACCAGGGCTGGGACATGCACCCGGGCCACCTGCCGACCCGCTACGCGGCGGTGTACGCCTTCTACCGCGAGGGCCTGGAGCAGGCCGCGGCCCGCCTCGCCGCCTATGTGGCCAAGGCCGGCGGCGACGTGATGGACGAGCCCGCCACCGCCAAGGCGCTCAGCGGGTTCCTGCTGCGCGGCCTGGACTGCGGCGCCCTCGACAACGAGGAGGTCGCCCGCCTCACCGGCCTCACCCGCGCCGACCTCGACGGCTTCGCCTCCCCGCGCCGCGCGGCCCTCACCGTCACCGCCCCGTAGCCCGGGCGCTGTCACCGCCGCCCCGTACTCTGTACGCGACCACAACCGCGACAGGGAACGGGGCAGAGGTGTCTTCGGGGGAGAACAACCGGCTTGCGGGCCGCTACCGGCTGATCGAGCAGCTGGGCCGGGGCGGCATGGGCGTCGTCTGGCGCGCCGTCGACGAAGTGCTCGGCCGCGAGGTCGCCGTCAAGGAACTGCGTACATATTCGGACATGTCCGCGCCCGAACTGGGCGATCTCCGGCTGCGCATGCAGCGCGAGGCCCGCGCCGCCGCGCGCGTGCGCCACCCCGGAGTGGTCGCCGTCCACGACGTGACCGAGCACGACGGCCGCCCGGTGATCGTCATGGAGCTCGTCGAGGGGCCCTCGCTCGACGGTGTCCTGGCCGAGCGCGGCGCGCTGGACGCGCGCGAGGCGGCCGCCATCGGCGCCCGGGTCCTCGAAGCCCTGGGCGCCGCCCACCGCGCGGGCGTGCTGCACCGCGACGTGAAGCCCGGCAACATCCTCCTTGAGTCCGGCGGCCGGGTGGTGCTCACCGACTTCGGCATCGCCGCCATGGACGACCCGGGCGACGGCTCGGCCACCCTCCCCCAGCCTTCGGCCGGGGGGACCCCCAATCGCAAGCTCACCCGCACCGGCGAACTGGTCGGTTCCCTCGACTACTTGGCGCCCGAGCGCGCCCAGGGCCAGGACCCCGGCCCCGCCTCCGACGTCTGGGCGCTCGGCGCCACGCTGTACGCGGCGGTGGAGGGCTCCTCGCCGTTCCGCCGCACCTCCACCTGGTCGACGCTCTCCGCGATCGTGGCGGAGCCGCTGCCCGAGCCGGTACGGGCGGGGGCGCTCGGGCCCGTACTGCGCGAGCTGATGCACAAGGACCCGGCCCGCCGCCCCGACGCGGACACGGCGGCCCGGATGCTGGCGGCGGTGGCCGAGGGCCGGGACCCGGGTGTCCCGGTGGCCCCGCAGGCGCCGTCCGCACCCGTGCCCCAACCCGTGGCACCGCCGCGCGAGGCGACCGTACGGGACGTGCTGCCGCACCGGCCCCAGGGCTTCGGCCCGGTGGTCACCCAGCAGCCCGCACCCGAGCCGCCCCGACGCGGTCGCGCGCGGGGCATGGTCGCGGCGGGCGTCGCGGCCGTGGTGCTCGCGGGCGCCGGTGTCACATACGCCCTGGTCGGAACCGGGGACGACGACGGCACCCGGCAGCAGGCCGTCGGCTCGGCGAGCGGCGCGAGCCCGTCGGCGTCCGGCGCCCAGGACGGCACGGGCGGCGCGTGGAACGGCGGCGGGGCGAGTGCCGCGAGCCCCGGCCCGGCCGGCAAGGAGGGTCGTACGTCCGCCTCACCCGGCCCGACCCACTCCGCCAAGGACGGCAAGGGCGGCAAGGGACCCGGCGAGAAGGGCGGCACCGCACCGGGCAAGGCGCCGACGGGCGGCCACGCCACCGCGACCCCGGGCGGCGCCGGAGGCACGGCGGGCGGCGGCACCGGCACCGGCTCCACGCCCGCCCCGTCCTGCCACTCCATCGGCGCGGGCAAGTTCGACTGCCAGGTGTGGCGCACCGCGAAGAGCTACCGGTACGACGGCGGCGAGATGGGCGTGCTCAACGCGGGCACCAACTACTTCTACTGCCAGGTCGACCTGGGCCGCCGCGAGACGTACGGGAAGTGGACCAACACGTACTGGGCGCGCACCGACGACGACAGCGGCAACACCAACGTCTACGTGAGCGTGGTCTACCTCAAGGGCGGCGCCAACAACGCGCCGGTGCCGGGGCTGCCGGTCTGCTGACCGGCGGCTAGCTGCCGGCGGGGGGCGGGATCTCGCCCGAGCCGCGTGCGATGAGGGTGGTGGGGACCACCACGCGCGCGGGAGCCTCGTCCACGCCGTCGAGGCGGCGGAAGAGCCGTTCCGCCGCGGTGCGGCCGAGCGTCGCGGAGTCCTGCGAGATCACGGTGATGCCGAGCAGATCGGCCAGCTCGATGTCGTCGAAGCCGACCAGGGCGACCGGGTGCTCCCGGCCCGCCAGGGCCCGTACCGCCGTCACGGTCACCCGGTTGTTGCCCGCGAAGATCGCGGTGACGGGGTCGGGGCCGCTCAGCATCGACTCGGCGGCCGCGCGCACGCGCTCCGGCTCGGTGGAGCCGAGCGCGACCCACGCGTCCGCCACCGGCAGCCCCGCCTCCTCCATCGCCGCCCGGTAGCCGCGCAGGCGCTCGGTGGCGGTGTGGATGCGCGGCTGGTCGCCGATGAAGCCGATCCTGCGGTGGCCGTGCGCCACCAGGTGCGCGACGCCCTCGCGCGCGCCGCCGAAGCTGTCGGAGAGCACCGCGTCGGCGTCGATCCGCCCGGCCGGCCGGTCCACGAACACGGTCGCGACCCCGGCCTTTATCTCGGGCTCCAGATACCGGTGGTCGTCGCCCGCCGGAATCACGATCAGCCCGTCGACCCGGCGGGCGCAGAAGGCGAGCACCAGCTCCTGCTCGCGGTCGGCGTCCTCGGCGCTGGAGCCGTTGATCAGCAGTGCCCCGTGGGCCCGGGCGACCTCCTCGATCGCGCGGCTGAGCGGCCCGTAGAACGGGTCGGCCAGATCCTCCAGGACCAGGCCGATGGAGGCGGTGCGCCCCTTGCGCAGCACGCGCGCGCTGTCGTTGCGGCGGAACCCCAGGGCGTCGATGGCCTCCATGACGCGGCGCTCGGTGTCCGGGGTGACCCCGGCCTCGCCGTTGACCACCCGGGAGACCGTCTTCAGCCCGACACCGGCGCGGGCGGCGACATCCTTCATGGTGGGCCGGATGCCGTAGCGGGGCTCATGGTGGCGGGCGGTCTCGGCCACGTGCGGTGTCCTGTCGTCGTCGGGGCTCAGCGGGCCCGGGGCGCTGTGGGCGGGGTGTCCGGGGCGGATCCGAGTGGATCGCGGTGTGGCGTCGAGCATAGGCCCTGGACAACGTTGTCAGGTGAATGGAGACTGTTCATCCGACTAGCTTGGCACCCTCGCCCACCAGGAGATCCGACACCGATGCAGACCGACCTCGTCGCCGCGCTCGACATCGGCGGCACCAAGATCGCCGGAGCGCTGGTGGACGCCGACGGCCGACTGCTCGTACGGACCCGGCGGGCGACCCCCGCGCAGCAGGACGGCGAGACGGTGGCGCGAGCCGTCGACGAGGTCCTCGCGGAGCTGGCCGGATCCGCGCTGTGGGGGCGGGTCACGGCGCTCGGCATCGGCAGCGCGGGCCCGGTCGACGCGTCCAACGGGACGGTCAGCCCGGTCAACATCCCCGGCTGGCGCGGGTTTCCGCTGGTGGCGCGGGTACGGGCGGCGACCGGCGGGCTCCCCGTCGAGCTCGTCGGCGACGGGGTGGCGATGACCGCCGCCGAGCACTGGCTGGGCGCGGCCCGAGGCTACGACAACGCGCTGTGCATGGTCGTCTCCACCGGCGTCGGCGGCGGTCTCGTCCTCGGCGGCCGTCTCCACCCGGGCCCCACAGGCAACGCGGGCCACATCGGCCATATCAGCGTCGACCTCGACGGCGACCCCTGTCCGTGCGGCGCGCGCGGCTGTGTGGAGCGGATCGCCAGCGGCCCGAACATCGCCCGCCGCGCGCTGGAGGGCGGCTGGACGCCGGGGCCCGACGGCGACACCTCGGCGGCCGCCGTGGCGGCCGCCGCCCGCGCCGGGCACCCGGTGGCGCTGGCCTCGTTCGAGCGGGCCGCGCAGGCGCTGGCGGCGGGCATCGCGGCGACCGCGACCCTGACGGAGATCGAGATCGCGGTGATCGGCGGGGGAGTGGCCGGAGCGGGCGACATCCTGTTCGCGCCGCTGCGCCGCGCCCTCCACGACTACGCCACGCTCTCCTTCGTCCAGGGCCTCAAGGTCGCCCCCGCCCTGATGGGTACGGACGCGGGCCTGGTCGGCGCCGCGGCCGCCGCGTCCAGCGCTCCGACGACTCCTCGCCGGGCGGTGCGTGCGGGAAGGTAGCTCCTCGTCACCTTCCTCCGGACCCACGGCAGATGAACCGATTCGGCGCCCCTTCTTGCTCTGATTCAGCGACGCGCGTTTGCGGTAGAGCTTGTTGGAGTCTGTTGGAATAGAACTGGTAACGGTTACTCGGAGTCGTGTCAGAACCCTTGACGTCCCCCTTACTTGGGGGTGTGATCCAAGCCACGCGTTCGGTTGTGTTGGGTTGCACCCCGAAGGAGGGGGACATGTCGCAGTCAGCGTTCAAAGGTCCTGCTGTGCCCGGGAGCGTGGCAGGACATCGGATGTCCCGGCGCGGTCTCCTGCGGAGTGCCGCATTCGGCGCCGGGGCGGTCACCCTCCCCTCGCTGCTCTCCGCCTGCGACAGCGGGCCCGGGGGTGACGCGAAGACGATCCGGCTGGGCTCCAACTCGTCGGACGCGGTGCCGAAGAAGGCCTTCGCGGACGCCTTCAAGGCGTACGGGCAGCAGTCCGAGGGCCGCACGGTCAAGGTCAACACCGTCGACCACAACACCTTCCAGGAGAACATCAACCGCTATCTCCAGGGCAAGCCCGACGACGTCTTCATGTGGTTCGCCGGGAACCGCATGCAGTTCTTCGCCAAGAAGGGGCTGCTGCACGACATCAGCGACCTGTGGCAGAACTTCCAGGGCTTCTCGCCGGCGCTGAAGGCGCAGTCGACGGGCGAGGACGGCAAGCAGTACCTCACGCCGTACTACTACTACCCGTGGGCGGTCTTCCACCGCAAAAGCGTCTTCCAGCAGCACGGGTACCAGGCGCCCAAGACGCTCGACGAGTACATCGCGCTCGCCAAGCAGATGCAGAAGGACAAGCTCGTACCGATCGCGCTGTGCGACAAGGACGGCTGGCCCGTGATGGGCACGTTCGACTACATCAACATGCGCACCAACGGTTACGACTTCCACCGCGACCTGATGGCCGGCAAGGAGGCGTGGACGGACAAGCGGGTCAAGGAGGTCTTCGACACCTGGCGCAGAATCCTTCCGTACTGCCAAAAGGGCGCCAACGGCCGCACCTGGCAGGAGGCCGCACAGAGCCTGCAGAAGAAGGAGACGGGCATGGCGGTGTTCGGACTGCCGCACGTGGGGCAGCAGTTCCCGGTGTCCGAGCAGGACGACATCGACTTCTTCCCGTTCCCGGTCATCAACCCGGAGCACGGGCAGGACGCGGTCGAGGCGCCCATCGACGGGTTCCTGCTCGCCAAGAAGTCCAAGAACCTGAAGAACGCGAAGAACCTGGAGAGCGCCAAGGACTTCCTGAAGTGGCTCGCGACCCCGAAGGCCGAGGACATCTACCTCGCCAGCGACCCCAACAACATCGCGGTCAACAGCGGGGCGGACACCTCCAAGTACAGCGCGCTCCAGAAGAAGTCCGTGGAGCTGATCTCCGGCGCCAAGCAGATCTCGCAGTTCATGGACCGCGACACCCGGCCGGACTTCTCCTCCACGGTGATGATCCCGGCGCTGCAGAGGTTCATCGGCAACCCGAACGACGTGGACGGGCTGGTCAACGACATCGAGCGGCAGAGGAAGACGATCTTCGCCGCGGACTGACAGATGTCAGCTGTCGGCTGACATCTGATAGCTGGCAGGCGTCAATTGGCCAACCCCCGCACCGACTTGGAGTACTCAGCCGTGTCGCTCATCTCCGCACGGCGCGCCGGACGACGAGGACCGCGGCGGTTCACCGCCCGCGACCTCGTCGTCCTCGGCGTGCTGCTGGGCATACCCGTCCTGCTCGACCTCGCCATCGTGTGGGGCCCGACCCTCGCCTCCGTCGTCCTCTCCTTCACCAGCTGGGACGGGATCGGCGACATCAAGTGGGTCGGTACGGAGAACTACACCAACATCTTCACCAACTACCCGCCCTTCTGGCCGGCGGTCCGCCACAACCTGATGTGGCTGGCCTTCCTCGGCCTCGTCGCCGTCCCGTTCGGGCTGCTGCTCGCCGTGCTGATCGACCGGGGCGTCCGCTTCAGCCGCTTCTACCAGTCGACGCTCTACATGCCGGTCGTGCTGTCGCTCGCCGTCGTCGGCTTCATCGCCCAACTGGTCTTCTCCCGCGACCAGGGCGCCCTGAACGCGCTCGTCGGCGACAAGCAGAACCCCACCGACTGGCTGGGCGACCCGGACCTCAACATCTGGATGATCCTGCTGGCGGCGGCCTGGCGGCACACGGGTTACGTGATGATCCTCTACCTGGCCGGGCTGAAGGCCGTGGATCCCACGCTCAAGGAAGCGGCGGCGATCGACGGCGCGGGGGAGGCCCAGACGTTCTTCCGGGTCGTACTGCCGACCCTGCGCCCGGTCAATGTGATCGTGGGCGTGATCACCGTCATCGAGTCGCTGCGGGCCTTCGACATCGTGTACGCGGTCAACCACGGCCGCAACGGGCTCGAAGTGCTCTCCGTGCTCGTCACCGACAACATCATCGGCGAGGCCAGCCGCATCGGATTCGGCTCCGCCATCGCCGTCGTGCTGCTGACCGTCTCCCTCGGGTTCGTCGTGACGTACCTGGTCCAGGAGATCCGAGGGGAGAAGAGCCGATGACCGTGGACACCGCACCCGCCGCCCCCGCCACCGCCCCGCCCGCGCCACCCTTGGCCCGGCGCCGCCGCGTCCGCCCCGGCCGACTGGGCGTGCACGCCTTCCTGATGGCCGTCTCGCTGGCCTTCCTGGCGCCGCTCCTCCTCGCGGTCTACGCGTCGCTGCGCCCGTACGACGAGACGGCCGAGTACGGCTACTTCTCGCTCCCCAAGCACCTCTCCTTCGACTACTACAAACAGGCCTTCAGCGACTCCGGCATGACGAAGTACTTCGTCAACACGCTGATCATCGCGGTGCCGGGCGTGCTGGTGACGCTCTTCTTCGCGTCGTTCGTGGCCTTCGCGGTCTCCCGGCTGAAGCTGCGCGGCGGCATCCTGCTGCTGATGCTGTTCACGGCCGGGAACCTGCTGCCCCAACAGGTCATCGTCACCCCGCTGTACGTGCTGTTCAACCGCATCCCGCTGCCGTACTGGATGTCCGACTCGATGACGATGTTCGACTCGTACTGGGCCGTCATCGTTGTCCACATCGGCTTCCAGATCGGCTTCTGCGTCTTCGTCCTGGCCAATTTCATGCGCACCCTCCCGCAGGAGATCCTGGAGGCGGCGATCGTCGACGGCGCGGGCGTGTGGACCCAGTACTGGCGCATCACCCTGCCCCTGTGCCGCCCGGCCCTGGCGGCCCTGGCCACGCTCCAGTTCACCTGGATGTACAACGACTTCCTGTGGGCCCTGGTCTTCATGTCCGACGGCGACAAACTCCCGGTCACCTCGGCCCTGAACAACCTGCGCGGCCAGTTCTTCACGGACTACAACCTGCTGGCGGCGGGCTCGGTGATCGTGGCCCTGCCGACGGTGCTGGTGTTCCTGCTGCTCCAGAGGCACTTCATCGCGGGGCTGACGCTGGGGTCGAGCAAGGGGTAGCCCCGATCCCCCGGTACCCGGGGGCGGGGGTCAGCGCACCGCCCCCGGTGAGTACTGGCGCACGACCACCAGGAACGTGTCCGACTCCAGGTCCATCACGACCTCCGCCGGCACGCCCTCGTCGCGGCGGTCGCGCGCGAACTCCTCGGCGGGCCAGCTGCCGCGCGGGCCGCCCGCGGGAAAGCGCTCCAGCACAGTACGACGCATCCGTCGCACCCCCTTCACTCTCTTCCGGCACTCGCACAACGATGTTCCCATCAGATGCGTTACGGCCCCCCGTGGCCGGTGCTCATGGACTAGGACGCGTCGCGCGGCCGGAAAGGCTCACGCAACGTGCAACAGGGTCGCCACAGTTGTGTGCAAGATCAGGGCGCCCGGTTCCCGCCCGGGGTTTCCGTGGCACTCTGTTGCGGGCAATCCACTGGGGGCTATGGAAGAGGGGGAAACCGTGATCGTCTGGATCAACGGTGCGTTCAGCGCGGGCAAGACCAGCACCGCGCGCGAACTGGTCGACCTGATCCCGAACAGCACCTTGTACGACCCCGAGGTGATCGGCGGCGCGCTCCGGTACCTGCTGCCGCAGAAGCGGCTCGCCGAAGTCGGTGACTACCAGGACCTGCCCATCTGGCGGCGGCTCGTGGTGGACGGCGCGGCCGCGCTGCTCGCCGAGGTCGGCGGGGTGCTCGTGGTGCCCATGACGCTGTTGCGGCAGGAGTACCGCGACGAGATCTTCGGGGGCCTCGCCTCCCGCCGCATAGCGGTGCGGCATGTGCTCCTGACCCATGAGGAAACGATCCTGCGCGCCCGGATCGCCGCCCGTGTCGAGGTCCCCGACGACCCCGAGGCCAGCGAGCGCTGCCGCCAGTGGGCGTACGAGCACATCGAGCCCTACCGGGCGGCCCTCGGCTGGCTGGCCGGGGACGCCCACGCCGTCGACGACGGCGCCCTCACCCCGCGCGAGACCGCCGAGCGCATCGCCGAGGCCGTACGCACCGGGGCCGCTCCCGTCAGCGAGATCGTCCAGACCCCGGAGCCGACCGCCGAGACGCTCGCCGCCGGGGTGCTGCTCTTCGACGAGAGCGACCGGGTGCTGCTGGTGGATCCGACGTACAAGCCGGGCTGGGAGTTCCCCGGCGGCGTGGTGGAGCGCGGCGAGGCGCCCGCCCGGGCCGGCATGCGCGAGGTCGAGGAGGAGATCGGCATACGGCTCGACCGGGTGCCCCGGCTCCTGGTCGTCGACTGGGAGCCGCCCGCCCCGCCGGGCTACGGCGGGCTGCGGCTGCTCTTCGACGGCGGCCGGCTGGACAGCGCCGGGGCCGGGCAGGTCCTGCTGCCGGGCTCCGAACTGCGCGACTGGCGCTTCGTCGGCGAGGAGGAGGCGTCCCGCCTGCTGCCGCCCGCCCGTTACGAACGGCTGCGCTGGGCGCTGCGGGCCCGGGAGAAGTCGACGGTGCTCAACCTGGAGGCGGGGGTGCCGGTGGGCTGAGGCCGGCGCCCGTCAGTCCTGTTCCGCCGTCTCCCGCAGCACCTTCGCCGCGTCCCGCGTCAGCGGGTCCCCGTGCCCGAAGCACGCCACCGAAGGGGCGAGCGCGGCGAGACGGCGGAAGGAGGCCTGCGCGCGGGCGCGGTCCACGTTGAAGACGCCCAGCATCACCTGGCCGACCCCGGCCACGCAGTCGCCGGTGAAGAGCACGCCGTGGCGCGGCAGATGGATGCCGATCGAGCCGTCGGTGTGGCCGGGGGAGTGGACCACCACCGCGCCGCCGCCGAAGTCGAGCACCTCGCCGTCCTCGACCTCGCGGTCGACCCGCGTCGGGGGTGCCTCCGGCACCGTCAACGCGTGCTCGTACAGCGGAAGTTCCCACTCCAGCAGCACCGGCTCCGGCACCGGCCGCTCGCCCCGGACCACCGGCGCGTCGAGCCGGTGGGCGACCACCTCCGCCCCGTACCGCCCGGCCAGCTCCTCGGCCGCGCCGTAGTGGTCGCGGTGGCCGTGGGTGATCACGATGCGGCGAATGGCGGCCGGGTCGAGGCCGAGGCCGCGTATCGCCTTCTCCATGGGTGCGGCGGCGTCGACGTCGCCCGCGTCCACCAGCGTCAACTCGTCCCCGTCGCGCCACAGATACGCCTGGCCGATCGGGAAGCGGAACATGTGCAGTTCGGGAGTGACCCGTACGAGATCCATGCGGCGAACGTACGGCGGCGGTGGCGTCCGCCGCACGGATCTACGCTCTGCGCGATTCCGCCCAGAGCTTGACGGGTTCCGTCACGCCCACGAGGAGGAGTGACGTTTCGTCAGGCCTGCTTGGAGCGCGCGTAGTTGACCAGGAAGTGCGCCTCCGCGACCGAGAGCCGCTCCAGCTCCTGCGGCGACACGCTCTCGTTCACCGCGTGGATCTGCGCCTCCGGCTCGCTCAGCCCGATCAGCAGGATCTCGGCCTGCGGGTAGAGCGCGGCCAGGGTGTTGCAGAGCGGGATGGAGCCGCCCATGCCGGAGGACTGCATCTCCTCGCCCGGGTACGCGATCCGCATCGCCTCGGCCATCGAGGTGTACGCCGGGCTGGTGATGTCCGCGCGGAACGGCTGGCCCTGGCCGACCTGCTCGAAGGAGACCCGCGCGTTCCACGGGGTGTGCTTCTCGATGTGGGCGAACAGCAGCTTGGTCGCCTCGGCCGCGTCCTGGCCGGGCGGCACCCGCAGGCTGATCTGCGCCCGCGCGCTCGCCGGGATGGACGGGGTCGCGCCCGCCACCGGGTGGCAGTCGATCCCGATCACGGTGACGGCCGGACGCGCCCAGATGCGGTCGGCCACCGTGCCCGTGCCGGGCAGCTCCACCCCGTCCAGGACCCTGGCGTCCTTGCGGAACTCGCCCTCCGGGTACTGCAGCCCCTCCCACGAGGCCTCGGCGGGCAGACCCTCGACGGCCGTCTGCCCGTTCTCGTCCCGCAGCGAGTCCAGTACGCGGATGAGCGCGGCCAGCGCGTCGGGCGCCGCGCCGCCGAACTGGCCCGAGTGCAGGTTGCCTTCGAGCGTGTCGATCCGCACCCGGATCATCGTCATCCCGCGCAGGGTCGCGGTGACCGTCGGCAGACCGACCCGGAAGTTGCCGGTGTCGCCGATGACGATCGCGTCGGCCGTCAGCAGCTCGGGGTGCGCCTCGGCGTACCGCTCCAGACCGCCGGTGCCCTGCTCCTCGGAGCCCTCGACGATCACCTTCACGGAGACCGGGACGCCACCGTTCGCCTTCAGGGCGCGCAGCGCCAGCAGGTGCATGATGAAGCCGCCCTTGCAGTCGGCGGCCCCGCGCCCGTACCAGCGGCCGTCGCGCTCGGTCAGCTCGAACGGCGGGCTCAGCCACGCGGACTCGTCCAGCATCGGCTGGACGTCGTAGTGCGCGTACAGCAGCACGGTGGGGGCGTCCGCCGGGCCGGGCAGGAAGCCGTAGACCGACTGGGAGCCGTCGGGGGTGTCGAGGAGGGCCACGTCCTGGAAGCCCTCGTCGCGCAGCGCCCCGGCCACCCACGCCGCGGCGGCCTCGCATTCGCTCCTCGGTGCCACCGCCTCGTCCGCCACCGAATGGAACGCCACCAGTTCCGTGAGCTCCGCCTGCGCGCGGGGCATCAGTGAGGTGATGGTCTCGGCGATCGGATTCGCGGTCATGGGCACGCTCCTCGTGGGTGCGACGTTGATGTACGTGTACGCAAGTGCACGTAAATGTATGACGAAGGTAGGGCCGATCCTCCCACAGGGTGGGCGGGCCCTACCGCGCCGTAGGATGCCGTCGTCAGCTTGACCACGGGTCGGATCAGGAGCAGAAGCACATCGTGAGCAGCGAGAACGCAGATGCCGGGACGCAGCAGGACGAGCCGCAGGCCTCGTCCGTGTGGGATGTCGTCGTGGTCGGCGCCGGACCCGCGGGGGCCTCGGCGGCCTACGCGGCGGCGGTCGCGGGCCGGCGGGTGCTCCTCCTGGAGAAGGCCGAGCTGCCCCGCTACAAGACATGCGGCGGCGGCATCATCGGACCGTCGAGGGACGCCCTGCCGCCCGGGTTCGAACTGCCCCTGAAGGAGCGGGTGCACGCGGTCACCTTCTCCCTCAACGGCAAGCTGACGCGCACCCGCCGCTCCCGGCAGATGCTCTTCGGTCTGATCAACCGGCCGGAGTTCGACGCCGGTCTGGTCGAGGTGGCCCAGAAGGCGGGCGCCGAGCTGCGCACCGGAGTGACCGTCCAACGCGTCGAGCAGCACGGCTCGGCGGTGCCCGACCGGCGTACGGTGGCGGTCGTCCTGGCCGGCGGCGAGACCGTCCTCGCGCGCGCGGTCGTCGGCGCCGACGGCAGCGCGAGCCGGATAGGAGCCCATGTCGGCGTCAAGCTCGCCCAGGTGGACCTCGGCCTGGAGGCGGAGATCCCGGTGCCCGCGACGGTGGCCGAGGACTGGGCGGGCCGGGTGCTCATCGACTGGGGGCCGATCCCCGGGAGTTACGGCTGGGTCTTCCCCAAGGGCGACACGCTCACGGTCGGGGTGATCTCGGCGCGTGGCGAGGGCGCCGGGACCAAGCGGTACCTGGAGGACTTCATCGCCCGGCTCGGCCTGGCCGGCTTCGAGCCCGCGATCTCGTCGGGGCATCTGACCCGGTGCCGCAGCGACGACTCGCCGCTGTCGCGCGGCCGGGTCCTGGTGTGCGGGGACGCGGCGGGTCTCCTTGAGCCGTGGACCCGGGAGGGCATCTCGTTCGCGCTGCGCTCGGGACGCCTCGCGGGCGAGTGGGCGGTGCGGATCGCGGAGTCCCAGGACGCGGTGGACGCCCGCCGCCAGGCGCTGAACTACGCCTTCGCCATCAAGGCGGGCCTCGGCGTCGAGATGGGCGTGGGCCGCCGGATGATGGAGCTGTTCGAGAAGCGCCCGACGATGCTGCACGCCGCGATCACCGGCTTCCGCCCGGCCTGGAAGGCCTTCGCGGACATCACCCGTGGCACGACGACCCTGGCCGGCATGGTGCGTACGCACCCGATGGTGCGGCGCGTCCTGGACATGGTGGACCGCCGCTCCTAGGCGGCGATGCGGGTCCGTGCCGGGTGGCCGGGTCCGCGCCCGATGGCCGGGCCCCGCTCAGGCGTCGACGGTTATGCGGAACACCGGGTGGTCGGGCGCGGCGGCGAGCAGTTCGTCGTCGCTCGACTTCGCGGTGACGCCGTTGAAGTACTGGTTCACCTCCCACCCCCAGCGCTCCAGGTAGGCGCGCAGGAGGGCGGTCTTCTCGCTGTCCGGGACCTCCACGGCGGTGAAGGCGCGGACCTTGCGGCCGACCCGCAGCTCGCCGCCGCCCGCGGCCCGCATGTTGCGCACCCACTGCGAGTGCCCGCGGGCCGAGACGAGGTACTGCGCGCCCTCGTACGTGTGCGGGTTGACCGGCACGCGCTGCATCTGGCCGCTCTTGCGGCCGCGCACCGACATCTCGGCGGTGCCGGCCAGGCTGAGGCCGTGGCGGGCGAGCCAGCCGATGGCGCTGTTCATCTTGATGGTGAAGCGGCTGCCCTTGAGGTAGTACGGCTGCGACGACATCGGGGACTCCCTGCTGCGACTTCGAGAGCACTGCTCTCGCTTGAGAGCAGTGTGCACGGAACCGGTGCTCCAAAGCAAGAGCAGTGCTCTCGAATTTCTTGAGGAGCTCGCTGGCCGGATCAGTGCTCTCATTTCGGGGCGCTGCTCTCGGTGATGGCAGAATGGCTTCCATGAGCACCGTCCAGGGCGCCCGAGCCCGCGCGCGTACCGAAATCACCGCGGCCATCAAGGACGAGGCGAGAAGACAGCTCGCCGCCGAAGGCGCCTCGAAGCTGTCGCTGCGCGCCGTCGCCCGCGAGCTCGGCATGGTCTCCTCCGCCCTCTACCGCTACTTCCCGAGCCGCGACGACCTGCTCACCGCGCTGATCGTGGACGCCTACGACGCCGTGGGCGAGGCCGCCGAGCGGGCGCTCGCGCAGGCCGCGCCCGCCGACGCGCCCGCCGAGCGCTGGGTCGCCGTCTGCCGGGCCGTGCGGGCCTGGGCGCTGGCTCACCCGCACGAGTACGCGTTGATCTACGGCTCGCCCGTGCCCGGCTACACCGCGCCCCAGGCCACCGTCGGCCCCGCCTCGCGCGTCGGGCTCGTGCTCATCGGGATCGTGCGCGACGCGCACCAGGCCCGGGGCATCGCCGTTCCCCGGCTCACCCCGGAGCTGCGCGCGGAGGCCGAGCGGATGGCCGCCGACTTCGCGCCCGGGCTGCCGCCGGCGGCCGGCCCGGCGCTGGTCGCCGCGTGGGCGCAGCTCTTCGGGCTGATCTCGTTCGAGCTGTTCGGCCAGTTCCACCGCGTCGTCGAGGAGCGGGACGCCTTCTTCGCGCACGCGGCCGCCGGGCTGGCCTCCTCGGTGGGGCTCGTACTCCCCGGGGAGTAGCCGTGATCACCACACCGGGCTGACGCCCGGGCGCCCCGCCCGGGGCTAGCGTGGCCGGTATGGAAGAGCAGCACTCAGCGCGCCCCGCCCGCTGCGACGATCCCCCCTGGGCGCGGCAGGGGCCGCCGCTCCCGCCCTGGGCGCGGACGTGGGTTCCGGGCGCGGGCGGTGGTGTGGACCCCCGGGGGCGTTCGCGGCTGCCGTGGCCGTCCACCCTGGTGCTGACAGCGGTGGTGCTGGGCGGTTCCACGTTCGCCGCGCACAACCAGACCGAGCGCGCCTCGCTCGACGTCTTCGCCCGGCTGCTGCTCCTCGCGAGCTGCGCGGTGCTGCTGCCGCGCCGCCGCCACCCCGTGCTCGCCGCGTTCGGCTCGGCGGGCGCCGCCATGGTCTACCTCGGCGCCGGATACCCGTACGGGCCGATCTTCCTCGCGGTGGCCGTCGGCTGCTTCGCGGCGATCGTCGCCGGACACCGCCGGGCCGCCTGGGCGGCGGTCGGCATGCTCTGGCTCGGCCATGTGCTGGTCGCCCACTGGCTCTACCGCTGGCTGCCCCCGAGCGGCGACCGGGCCGCGCCCTGGGGGCAGGAACTGGTCGTCGCCGCCTGGGTGCTGGCCGTCGTGGCGATCGCCGAGCTCACCCGTGTACGCCGGGAGCAGTGGGCCAGGGCGGGGGCCGAGCGGGCCGCCGCCGACCGGCGGCGCGCCGACGAGGAGCGGCTGCGGATCGCGCGCGAGCTGCACGACGTGCTGGCGCACAGCATCTCGGTGATCAACGTCCAGGCGGGCGTGGGCCTCGCACTGCTCGACTCCGACCCGGAACAGGCCCGTACCGCGCTGACCACTATCAAGTCGGCCAGCAAGGAGGCGCTGGGCGAGGTGCGCCAGGTGCTCGACACCCTGCGCACCCCGGGCGACGCACCCCGCTCGCCCGCGCCCGGTCTCGACCGGCTGCCCGAGCTCGTCGAACAGGCCGCGGCGGCCGGGCTCACCGTCGAGGCCGCGGCGACCGGCTCGCCCAGGGCGCTCCCGCCCGGGGCCGATCTCGCCGCCTTCCGCATCGTCCAGGAGGCGCTCACCAACGTGGTGCGCCACTCCGGCTCCCGTACCGCGCGCGTGGTGCTCGACTACGCGCCCGACGTGCTCGAACTGCGCGTGGACGACGACGGACCGGCCGGTCCCGGAGATGCGGGCGGCAGCGGGAACGGCCTGATCGGCATGCGGGAGCGGGCCGCCGCGCTCGGTGGCACCATCGAGGCGGGCCCGCGCCCCGACGGCGGCTTCCGGGTGGTCGCCCGGCTGCCGCTCACCCGCACCGCACCCGCCGCACCGAGGGAGACCCCGTGATCCGCGTACTGCTCGCCGACGACCAGTTGCTCGTACGGGCCGGTTTCCGGGCGCTGCTCGACGCCCAGCCGGACATCGAGGTCGCGGGCGAGGCCGCCGACGGCGAGGAGGCGGTGCGCCTGGTGCGCGAACTGCGGCCGGACGTCGTCCTGATGGACATCCGCATGCCCGTCCTCGACGGGCTCGCCGCCACCCGGCGGATCACCGGCGACGGGGAGCCGGCGGGCGTGAAGGTGGTGATGCTCACCACCTTCGAGCTCGACGAGTACGTCTTCGAGGCGATCCGCGCCGGCGCCTCCGGGTTCCTGGTCAAGGACACCGAGCCGGAGGAGCTGCTGCGGGCGGTACGGGCGGTGGTGGACGGGGACGCGCTGCTCTCGCCCGGGGTGACCCGGCGGCTGATCGCCGAGTTCGCCGCCCGCTCCAAGGAACCGGCCACGGCCGAGAGCCTGGGCGAACTGACCGAGCGGGAGCGGGAGGTGATGGCCCTGGTCGGGATCGGGCTCTCCAACGAGGAGATCGCGCGCCGCCTGGTCGTCAGCCCGCTCACCGCCAAGACCCATGTGAGCCGCACCATGGTCAAGCTCGGCGCCCGCGACCGGGCCCAACTGGTGGTGCTGGCCTATGAGTCGGGCCTGGTGCGGCCCGGCTGGCTCGGCTGACGGCGGCCGTCGTCGCCCGCGTACGAGAAGCGCCACAGGACGTGCACGGTCCTGCTGACGAAGGCGAGCACGGCGGCGGCCGACCCGGCCAGGAGCAGCAAACCCCGTGCGGGATGGCGCAGTTCGAAGAGGAAGACGGGACCGGCGACCGCTCCGAAGGCGAGCAGGGCGGCCAGCGACGCGGTCACCACGGCGTACATGATCTCGACGGTGAGGGCGTCGCGTTCGCCCTGGCTCCGGTTTCCCATGGGGCAGTCTCCACACAGATACGGCCGACGGGCAAGAAGCACCCGTCGGCCGCACCCTCCCCCGAGGAGGCGTCAGTCGCCGACGGCGACCTTCGCGGGCTCCTGGGTGGCGGCCGCGTCCTCGGCCGATCCCGCGACGACCAGCGTCTGCCGGTCGGTCTTGGTACGCAGCCCGGTCAGGGTGATGAGGAGACCGGCGAGCGCGATGCCGGTCACCACCATCAGACCCGGCCGGAAACTGTCGAGCAGGTCCTGCGGCGAGTCGCCCCGGTCGCCCGCGGTGATCACGGCTGTCACCACGGCCAGGAAGATCGCGCCGCCCACCTGGATCGAGGTGTTGAGCAGACCCGAGACCATGCCCTGCTCGCTGTCGTCCACACCGTTGGTGGCCTGGATGTTGAGCGAGGGGAAGACGAGCGCGCAGGCCGCGCCGAGCAGCAGCATCGACGGCAGGATGACCGCGGCGTACTGCGGGGTGAGGCTGATGCGCAGGAACAGGGCGTACGCCAGGACCAGGGCCGCGAAGCCGATGGCGAGGATGCGCGCGGTGCCGAAGCGGTCGACGACCGACCCGATCATCGTCGAGGAGAGGGCGACGAGCACACCGGCGGGCAGGAACGCCAGCGCGGTCTGGAGCGCGGTCCAGTCGAGCACCGACTGCATGTACTGCGTGACCATGAACTGGAAGCCGACGTACGAGCCGAAGAAGGCGGCGGCGCCCAGCTGGGTGCGGACCTGGGTGCCGGAGCGCAGCACGCCGAGCCGGACGAGCGGGCTCGCGGTGCGCTGCTCGATCCGTACGAACAGGGTGAGCAGGACGGCGACGGCGAGGAAGGACAGCAGCGTACGGGCGGAGGCCCAGCCGGCCTCGGGCGCCTGGACGACGGTGTAGACGAGCAGCAGCATCGAGCCGGTGCCGGTGATGGCGCCGGGCACGTCGTAGTGGCGCTTGCCCTCGGGGCGGTCGCTGTGCGGGATGAGCTTGAGGCCCGCGACCAGGGCGATCAGGGCGACCGGCGCCGGGAGCAGCATGGTCCAGCGCCAGCTCAGCTCGGTGAGCAGCCCGGACAGGACCAGGCCCATGGAGAAGCCGGTGGCGGCGCAGGTGGTGTAGATGGAGAGCGCGCGGTTGCGCTGCGGGCCCTCCTTGAAGGTCGTGGTGATGATCGAGAGACCGGCGGGCGCGGTGAACGCGGCGCTGAGGCCCTTGATGAAGCGGCTGGCGATCAGCAGCGGCCCGGAGTCGACGACCCCGCCGAGCAGTGAGGCCAGCGCGAAGACGCCGAGCGCGATGAGGAACACCTGACGGCGGCCCATCAGGTCGGCCGCGCGGCCGCCGAGGAGCAGCAGGCCGCCGTAGCCCAGGATGTAGCCGCTGACGATCCACTGGAGCGTCGAGGTGGTGAGGTCCAGATCGGTCGCGATCGAGGGCAGGGCGACGCCGACCATGGAGACGTCGAGAGCGTCGAGGAACATCGCGGCGCAGAGCACCAGCAGGGTGCCCCACAGCCGGGGGCTCCAACGCTCTTGGCTGGACGGGACGTTGAGCGGAGAGGTCATGCGGAGCAGACTACATGCACATGCATCGAGTGCAAGTGCATTTAATTACAGTGCAACAAAGAGCGACTTCTCTGCTAACGTGCGGCCATGGCGGCCAAGAAGTCCGAGCGCATGCTCGTGGACGAGTGGCGCGGCATCCTCGCGGTGCATGCGCGCACGACGTGCGAGCTCGATCGCGAGCTGCATCAGTACGGCATCGGAGCGAGCGACTTCGAGGTGCTCGACGTGCTCGTGGAGGGGCGTGCGGAGGACGGCGGTACGGCGTACCGCGTCCAGGAGCTCGCCTCACGCGTCCATCTGAGCCAGAGCGCCCTCTCCCGTCTGATCGGCAGGCTGGAGAAGGAGGACCTGGTCACCCGCGGGATGTGCAGCGAGGACCGGCGGGGCGTCCGGGTCATGATCACGGACAAGGGCCGGGCGCGCCACGCGGAGGTGCGACCGCTGCAACGCGCGGTGCTCTCCCGGATGCTGGCGGACCGGCCCTCGTAACGTCGGCGGTACGGCTAACGGCGGCGGGGTCGCGGCCGTGCGTGCCGTGACCCGTGCGGACCGTCCCTGGGCTACTTCCAGGTGATGGCCGAATTCGCCTGCCACAGTTCGGCGAGCGACGCGTCGCCCGCAAGAGCAACGGACGAGAGCGGCCGTCGGTTCCACAGCGTCAGATACAGCTCGTGCGCGGAGCCGCTCAGCTCGCAGTCGGCGGGGCCGTCGTCGTCCTGGACCGTGCGCGGCACCCCGTCCGACAGGTGCACGGTCCACACCGCGTCCGTGTCCGTCGTCCGTACGCGAAGGGTGCGCGGCGTCTGTGTCCGCACCCGGCTCTGCTCCCGGGCGTGGAAGGCGCGGAGCAGCTCGTCGATGCCGTCGACGGCGAACTCCGGCTCCGGCGCGGTGGCGTGGCCGCCCCGGGCCGACTCGGCGTCCACCCGGTGGACGGCCGTCTCGTGCGCCTGGCGGCGGGCCCAGAACGCCAGCGGGGAGGGCGCGGGCAGGAAGTGCCAGCACTCCAGGTCCTTCGGTGCGCCGGTCAGCGCGCCGACGAGCGCCCGGTGGCCCTCGCGGAACCAGTCGAGGAGTCCGTCGCCGTCCAGGTCGGGCTCCTCACCGCTGGGGTGGAAGGCGGTGTGGCCCTCGGTGATGTACGCGGTCGCCCAGCGGTGCACCGTCCCGGTGTGCCGCAGCAGATCCCGCACCTGCCAGCCGGGGCACGTCGGCACGGGGGCGTCGGGGCCCGCCGTGCCGGCGGCCTCGGCCAGCAACCGGCCCTCGCGGTCGAGGGCGTTGATGAGTTCAGCGGTGTCCATGTCGGGATTCTGCCAGCGGTGCGGGCGGGGTGGTGATGCTGTCCATGTGCGCCCGGTCACGCCCGCGGGCGGGCGCCGGCGTCCCTGGCCTGGCGGGGCCGGTCAGCAGGTAGTCCGCGGGCGCGTCGGCCCGTCATCGCATGGCGCCGGCGCCGGTGTGGCCGGGCCGTCACGCCCCCGCCGTCGCATGCCGCGAGGCGTACGAGATCACGGCCGCCGCCGCCGACAGTGCGGCCACCGTCGTCAGGGCGACCGGCAGGGAGGACCACTGGGTCACGAAGCCGATCGCGGGCGGGCCGAGCAGCATGCCGCCGTAGCCGAGGGTCGAGGCGGCGGCGACCCCGCCGGGTCCGGCCAGCGCGCCCGCGCGGGCCACCGCGACCGGGAAGATGTTGGCGAGGCCCAGGCCCATCACCGCGAAACCGGTGAGCGCGAGCCACACCGTCGGCGCGAGCGCGCCGAGCAGCATCCCGGCCGTGGCCGTCATGCCGCCCGCGACCAGCGCGCGGGTCTGGCCCAGGCGTTCGAGCAGGAAGGTGCCGCTGAGTCGGCCGGCCGTCATGGCCAGGGCGAACAGCGAGTAGCCGATGGCGGCGATGCCGGGCGCCGCGTCGAGGTCCTGCTCCAGGTGGAGCGCGCCCCAGTCGGCCATGGCCCCTTCCCCGTACGCCGTGCACAGGGCGATCACGCCGAACAGGAGCACCAGGCGCCGGGCCCGTCCGTCGAGGCGCCGCCCCTGGGCGTGCGGGGTCGCGGTGTGCGTCGGGGCGGGGTGGCGCAGCAGGGCCGGTCCCGCGAGGGCGGTCACCAGCAGGCCGAACCCGGTCAGCGCGAGCAGGTGCGCGGTGGGGGAGAGGCCGCCCGCGACCAGCGCGCCGACGCCCGCGCCGAGCATCCCGCCGAGGCTGAACGCGGCGTGGAAGCTGGGCATCACCGGGCGCCGCAGGGCGGCGACCAGATCGACGGCCGCGCTGTTCATGGCCACGTTGATCCCGCCGTACGCGGCGCCGAAGAGCAGCAGGACCGCTCCCAGGGCGAGCGCCGAATGGGTCTGCGGGGGCAGGGCGATGGCCAGCGCCATCAGCGCGGCGCAGGCCACGGTCACGGGGTGGCTGCCGAAGCGCCGGCAGAGCCGGCCGGTGAGCACCATGGTCACCACGGCGCCCGCCGAGACGCCTAGCAGGGCGAGGCCGAGGTCACCGGCCGAGGCACCGGTCTGCTGCTTGATGGCCGGGATGCGGACCACCCAGCCGGCGAAGAGGAATCCGTCGAGGGCGAAGAACACGGTCAGGGCGGTGCGGAGGCGGAGCAAGGAGGGCGCGGCGGTGTGCGCGCCGGATCCTGCCGGAAGGGCCGTCCGTACTTTGTTTAGTAGCGGCACAAACTCAGAATAGGGGTCGACGGCCCCTGCGGACAACCCGTTGATCCCCCAGCCGCCGGCCCGCGCGACGACCGGGCGGGTGAGCGGCGAGTGAACGGGGGCCGCCGACGGAGGGAATGCCTCCGTCCTGGATCATGGGAGACTCGCCCCCATGAACGGCAAGGCGACGCACACCAAGACGAGGCTGGACAGGGGCCGTGGGGCACTCGGCCCCGCGCTCGAACTGGTCCACACCGGCCGCGCGCCCACCCGCGCCGTCCTCACCGCCGAGCTGGGCGTCACCCGGGCCACGGCCGGAGCGGTCGCCGCCGAACTCGAAGCGCTCGGCCTCATCCAGGTCGACTCCCGCCCCGGCGCCGCCGCCGGTTCCCAGGGCCGCCCCTCGCACCGCCTCGCGGTCAACGACTCGGGCCCCGTCGCCCTCGCCGCCCAGGTGCACGCCGATGGATTCCGCGCCGCACTGGTGGGCCTGGGCGGCCGGACGGTCGCCACCGCACCCGGCTGCGTCACCGTCTCCGCCGACCCGGCGCAGGTGCTGGGCGAGGTCGTCGAGGCGGGCGCCGAACTCCTGCGCGGCAGCGGGCTGCGCTGCGTCGGCGCGGGCCTGGCCGTGCCGTCGGCCGTCGCCGAGCCGGACGGCACCGCGCTGAACCCGCTGCACCTGGCCTGGCCCGCGGGCGCCCCGGTGCGCGAGATCTTCGCCGAGCGGGTACGGGCCGCGGGCATCGAGGGTCCCGCCTTCACCGGCAACGACGTCAACCTCGCCGCCCTCGCCGAGCACCGCCACGGCGCCGGGCGCGGTGCGCAGCACCTGCTCTGCGTGGCCACCGGGCACCGGGGCGTCGGCGGCGCCCTCGTCCTCGACGGCCGTCTGCACACCGGGAGTTCGGGCCTCGCCCTGGAGGTCGGCCACCTCACCGTCAGCCCCGAGGGCCGCCCCTGCTACTGCGGCGGCCGGGGCTGCCTGGACGTGGAGACCGACCCGCTCGCCTTCCTGGTGGCGGCGGGCCGCGACCCGGGCCCCGAGGTCTCGCTCCTGGAGCAGTCCCGCGAGCTGCTGCGCACGGAGTACGAGGACGTGGCCGTACGGGGGGCCGCGCAGGAGCTCATCGACCGCCTGGGCCTGGGGTTGGCCGGGCTCGTCAACATCCTCAACCCCGACCGGATCATCCTCGGCGGACTGCACAAGGCCCTGCTGGAGGCGGACCCGGACCGGCTGCGGGCGGTCGTCGCCGACCGCAGCCTGTGGGGGCGCAGCGGCGGCGTGCCCATCCTCGCGTGCTCGCTCGACCACAACAGCCTGGTCGGCGCGGCCGAGCTGGCGTGGCAGCCGGTGCTCGACGACCCGTTGGCGGCGCTGGGCTGACGGGCCGTCAGTCCAACGCCGACCGCCGGGCCCTAACGGCGCAGCGCGAACGCCCCCGGCGGATTCCCCACCAGGATCCGCTCCACCAGCTCTTCGCCCAGGGCGAGTTCGAGTCCGGGCCGCACCCGGCGCAGCAGGTACGGCATGCCCGGTGTGTCCGGGGTCACCGTGTCCCCGCCCAGCAGCAGTCGGTCCGCGAACCCGGCGTCGGCGAGCGCCTTGAGAGCCTCCGGCATCCGCCAGTCGGTGGCGTGGTTGGCCCGGGACGGCCCGTCGAAGCCCAGATAGGCGCCCGCGGCGGCGGCCTGCCGGTGGACGGCGGAGTCGGGGGAGCGGTTGAGGTGGCCGAGGATCACCCGGTCCGGCGCGACCCCCAGCTCCCCGCAGAGCAGGTCGAGCACGTCGAGGGCTCCGGTCCCGAGCTCCAGGTGCACCGCGACGGCCGCGCCCGTGCGGTGATGGGCCTCGGCGGCCGCGCGCATCGTCAGCCGGGCGTGCGCGTCGAGCCCGTGGAAGCCCCCGGCGACCTTGATCAGCCCGGCCCGCACTCCACCGCCGCCCGCCACGCCCTCGGTGATCTCGCGCACGAACAACTCGGCGAGCGAGTCGCGTACGGAGTCGAGCAGTTCGGGCGGGTAATGGGTCGCCTGGTGCAGCCCGGTGGCGGCCACGACGTGGACGCCCGACTCCCGTGAGAGCGCGGCCAGTCGGTCGGCCCGGCGGCCCATTCCGTACGGGGTCCACTGCACCACCGTGCCGCCCCCGAGATCATGGAAGGCACCGAGCCGGGCGGCCGCTTGCCCGGCGTCGTCGAGCTCCTGGCCCGGCAACAGCGGGCTGCGGATGAAGAGATGGTCGTGCGCGTCCACCACGCCGAGCCGGTCGGCGGGCACATCGCCGGTCACGGTACGGACGACGGGCAGCCCGCTCACCAGTGCCGTCCCCGGGTCAGCTCGCCGCGCTCCGGCGCCGACACGTGCAGCACCTGGAAGCGGTCGCCGGGCGCCTGCGGGGCCTCCTGCTCCCAGAGCGTGAAGCGCAGCAGCTCCCAGCGGCGGGGGTCGACGGCCAGCGCGCTCGCCACCGTCCCCGGGGCGGCCGCCCGCCCCAGCTGCTCGGCCACGAAGTCGGCGGGCCGTACACCGTCCGGTATCGCGAGGCGCTCGCGCGTCGCGGAGACCGGTACGGCCCCGGCCGCCGTCCCCTCCTCGTACGAGAGGCCCATCCAGTGCTGGACCTCCGGACGGCCGAAGTCGTCCACGATGCCCTGGAAACCCGGGCCCCAGAGGAAGGAGTTCATGCCCTCGGGTGTGTTCCAGAGGTAGAAGGGCGCATAGGCGTTCACCGGCGAGCCCGCGCCGCGCTCGCGGATCAGATACGCCTTGAGGCCGAGGCCGGGGAAGCCGTCGAGGAGATGGCCGCGGGTGGCGACGCGGGTGCGGATGATGTCCATGTCGTAGTCGGCGGGCAGGGTGATCTCGTACTGCAGGGCGTGCACGGCGTACTCCTCAGGCAGTGGACGACGGGTAGGCGTCGGCGGCGACATGGCGGTCCCAGTCGACCGCGGTGCCGTCCTGTGCCGCCTCGACGACCGCGAGATGGGTCATGAACGTGTGCGGCCCGGCGCCGTGCCAGTGCCATTCGTCCGGTTCGATCCAGACGGTGTCACCCGCCCGGATCGGCTCGACGGGGCCGCCCCTGCGCTGCACCAGGCCCTCGCCCTCGGTCACGTGGAGGACCTGGCCGTGCGGGTGGCGGTGCCAGGCGGTGTGGGCGCCGGGGGTGAAGTGGACGCTGAACATCCGCAGCCGGGACGGGGACGGGGGAACGGCGATCTCGTCGAGCCAGACCGTGCCCGTGAAGTGCTCGGCCGGACCCCGCACACTGGCGGGACGCTGACGGGTGACGTGCATGGTGGGCGCTCCTGGGCGGGTGGTGGTGGTCAGGGGGTGCGGGGCGCGAGCAGGGCGAGCAGGCCGCGGACGCCCGCGTCGAAGGCGGCGGGCGAGCCGGACGCGCGGGCCAGGACGTAGCCGCCCTGGACGGTCGCGACCACCGTCGCCGCGATCTCCTCGGGCACCAGGGGAGCGCTGAACTCGCCCGCGTCCAGGCCTTCTTGGACGATCCGCGCGAGCTGTCCGCGCAGCCAGTCGATCGTCTCGGTGACGGGCGCGCGCAGTTCCTCGCTGGCGATGATGTCCGGGTCCATGGTCAGCCGGCCCACCGGGCAGCCGCGCAGGACGTCACGCTCGCGCAGCAGATAGCCGCGGATCCGTTCGTACGCCGTGCCCTCGCCCCCGAAGGAGGCCTCGGCGCTCGCGCGCAGCTCGTCGGCGGTGCGCCGGATGGCGGCGAGCGCCAGGTCAGGCTTGCCCGCGAAGTGGTGGTACATGCTGCCCTGGCCCGCGCCCGCCTGCTGCTGGATCGCCTTGGGGCTGGTGCCGACGTAGCCCCGCTCCCACAGCAGCTCGCGGGTGGCCTCGATCAGACGCTCGGGGGTGCTCATACCCCGTACTGTACATACTAGTAGGTACAGAAGCGAGAGCAGTCGTCCGCGCCCGATCTACTCCCCGGGAGGTACGGCAGGTGCCGCTGGCTGTACGACGACCCGGGCCACCCCTCGGCGGCAGTCTCGAAAGCACCACGAGACCCACCCCCGACCGAGGAGCTGAGCACGATGAACACACTGGCCTACGACGGACCCGGACCCTGGATCCTGTTCTTCCCGGTGATCTGGGCGGCCGTGATCTTCACGGTCGTGACCCTGCTGCGCCGCACGGTGTGGCGCGGACGGCGCGGCCCCTGGCGCCCGCCCTTCGCCGACCCCCGGTCCTACGACGGCCGCCCCCCGCTCGACGAGCGCTCGCCGCTCGCCGTGCTCGGCCGCCGCTTCGCCGCCGGTGAGATCGACGAGGACGAGTACTGGCGCCGGCTCTCCGTCCTGGACGAGGAGTTCGGCCGCCGCAAGGGCGGTACGGAATGACCACCGCACTGCGGAGCGGTCCCGCCCGGCCGCCCCGCCCGGTCAGCCCACCGCGGGCAGCCGGGCGGGAGTGCGCGGATGGCCCGCCAGGCCCTCGGCGAGCACCAGGGCGGGCCGTTTGCGCAGGCAGGGGCCGGTCGCCGGGGGAGCGGCCGTCTTCGTCCCGTACGCCGGGCGGGGCGGCAGCCCGACCGCGGGCGGCGGCGCGGGGAGCGTGAACCACACGGTCTTGCCCGAGGCGCCCTGCGGACGCACCCCCCAGCTCTCGCTGACCGCCGCGATCATCGCGAGTCCGCGGCCGTTGGTGGCGAAGGGGTCGGCGCTGCGCACCGTGGGCATGCGCGGGTCGTGGTCGTGGACGGACACCGTGAGCCGGTCGCGCAACAGCTCGATCTCCACGGTGCAGATCTTGTCCGGCTGGGCGTGCCGGTGGACATTGGTCAGCAACTCGGTGACGCCCAGCGCCGCCTCGTCGATAAGAGGATCGAGATGCCAGTAACGCAACTGCGCTGAAACGATTCTGCGGACTTGCCCGATCCGCGACGGCAGGGCTTGGAGCTCCACCGTGCAATGCCTGCTGGACTGGCTGATCACGGCTGCGACTCCCCGATTGAGGTCCGGAAGAAGCTTTCTGGTCCGGCGGGCTGGATCGCAGCGTGACCGCCGGTAAACCCTCAGTGATGTGAGACCAGGGTGGCGCAGGGGTCGGCGCTCCGCAACTCGCGCCCCATCAGCCCCTCAGTCGCGCGGTTCACCCACCGGGCGCACCGCCTGCAGGAAGCGCTGGGCGAGCTCCGCTCCGCGCGGCCTGCCGCTCTGCTGGCCCATGGTCAGCCGGTACCGGTGGCCGTTGAGCCTGGCCACGGTCCGGTCGGCCTTGGCTGTCCACGGCAGCAGCGGCTTGCCCGCGCTCACCGCACGCAGCGGCGCGCTGTCGATCTCCCGCCCGCTGCTGGTGAGCAGGGCGAGC
Source organism: Streptomyces sp. NBC_00224 (assembly GCF_041435195.1). Lineage (NCBI taxonomy): Bacteria > Bacillati > Actinomycetota > Actinomycetes > Kitasatosporales > Streptomycetaceae > Streptomyces > Streptomyces sp. NBC_00224. The sequence continues at coordinate 1,795,864 of NZ_CP108106.1, read as the reverse complement.
CGACCGTCCTTGATCAGGACTTGTCCCGCCCTGGTCAGCGAACGCGTCCAGCGTTCGATCCGCACACCCCTGGCGCTGAACTCGGGCTCGGTCATGGCCGCTGTGCCCCCTTCGTACCGTTCCTGCTGGGCAGTCTGCACAACGATGGCCGTAGACACCAGGGCGCGCGGAGGATCGGCCGTCACCCGCCGCCGTACGCCGCTTCACCGGCGTCCCACAAGCCACCCCTATGGATCCTCAAAGGGAAGGTTTGTGCAGGTGAGGGCGGTATTGTCAAGTGACGGAGCCGTGCGTTTCCAGCCGACTTCGGCGACACGCTTCACGACATTTCCAGCCCGGGCGCCCTCGTCCCCGGGGCACCCGAGACATGGAGGAGTGGCATGGAGACCATCGACGTGGACCGCAGTGACGCGGCCTACCGGGCGTGGCTCAAGGACGCCGTGCGCAAGGTCCAGGCCGACGCCAACCGCTCCGCCGACACGCATCTGCTGCGCTTCCCGCTGCCCGAGCGGTGGGGCATCGACCTGTACCTCAAGGACGAGTCCACCCACCCCACCGGCAGCCTCAAGCACCGGCTCGCCCGCTCGCTCTTCCTGTACGGGCTGTGCAACGGCTGGATCCGTCCCGGCAAGCCGGTCATCGAGGCGTCCAGCGGCTCGACCGCCGTCTCCGAGGCGTACTTCGCCAAGCTCATCGGCGTGCCGTTCATCGCCGTCATGCCGCGCACCACCAGCCCCGAGAAGTGCCGCCTGATCGAATTCCACGGCGGCCAGTGCCACTTCGTGGACGACTCGATGAAGATGTACGAGGAGTCCGCCGCGCTCGCCGACGAGACCGGCGGCCACTACATGGACCAGTTCACGTACGCGGAGCGGGCCACCGACTGGCGCGGCAACAACAACATCGCAGAATCGATTTACCAGCAGCTGAAGCTGGAGCGCTACCCGGAGCCCGCCTGGATCGTCGCCACCGCCGGGACCGGCGGCACCTCGGCGACCATCGCCCGCTATGTGCACTACATGCAGTACGACACGCGCATCTGCGTCCCCGACCCGGAGAACTCCTGTTTCTTCGACGGCTGGACCCGTGGCGACGCGCTCGCCACCAGCGACTGCGGCTCGCGCATCGAGGGCATCGGGCGGCCCCGGATGGAGCCGAGCTTCCTGCCCGGCGCCATCGACCGGATGATGAAGGTCCCGGACGCGGCGAGCGTCGCGGCCGTGCGCGCCCTCGAAGCGGCCATCGGCCGCAAGGCGGGCGGCTCCACCGGCACCGGCCTGTGGTCCGCCCTGAAGATCATCTCCGAGATGGTGGCCGCCGGGCGCACCGGCAGCGTCGTCACCCTGCTCTGCGACCCGGGCGACCGCTACCTCGACAAGTACTACTCCGACGACTGGCTGGCCGAACAGGGCCTGGACATCGCGCCGTACACGGCGGCGATCGACGCGTTCCTGGCCAACGGAGTGTGGCCGGACTAGGACGGTCGGCCGGGAGGCCTACGGCTGGAAGCGGCCAGTCGGGCCGGATGGCACGGGTGCGGCGAGGCCTGACGGGTCGGATGGACCGGACAGGCCCTAGGACGCCGCTGCCGTCGGCCCGCCGTCGGGCGCGGTCAGTCGGCGGTCGAGCGCCGTCACCGCGTCGCGGAACGCCCGGCCCAGGCCCGGCCGGCCCAGCCGCAGCGCGAACCGGAAGGGCGCGCCGCCCGCGGCCGCGAAGGTCCACTGCACCCGGGTGCCCTCGGCGGTCGGGGTGAGCCGCCACTCCTCCAACAGGGCGTGCGGGCCGGGGGCGTTGGTGACGTCGACCCGGTAGGCGTAGCGCGCGGAGGGCTCGGCGGCCATCACCGTCTCCTCGAACCGGGTGCCGCCCCTCAGCCGGATCTCCCGGCCGCCGTCGGTGGCCCGCGAGTGCGTCACGGCCGCGAACCACTCGGGCCAGGTGTCGGTCTCGACGGCAAGCGCGCGGTAGAGGGCGTCCGCCGGGGCGGCCGCGTCGGCGGCGAAGACCAGGCGCAGCGGAGCGGTCTCGACGAAGTCGAGCTCCACGGGACGGAGTCGGCGAGCCATCGGGTCGCACCTCCAGCGATCGGTGTGGACGGGCACGAGCGGTCAACAGCGAGCCCGCACACCTTAACTGGCGGTCCGTCAGATGTCTTCGGCGGGGGCCGCGTCCACCTCGGCCGAGTCGTCCTCGCCCGCGACCAGCAGCCCCGGCAGATGCTCGGCCATCTCCTCGCGCGCGGCGTCGGAGAGCCCCGAGTCCGTCACCAGCGTGTGCACCTCGTCCAGCGAGGCGAACGAACTCAGCCCCACCGTCCCCCACTTGGTGTGGTCCGCGACCACCACGACCCGCCGCGCGGACTGCACGAACCGGCGGTTGGTCTCCGCCTCCGCCAGGTTCGGCGTGGAGAGACCCGCCTCCACCGAGATGCCGTGCACCCCGAGGAAGAGCACGTCGAAGTGGAGCGAGCGGATCGCCTGGTCCGCCACCGGCCCCACCAGCGAGTCCGACGGGGTGCGCACCCCGCCGGTGAGCACCACGGTCGCCGCCCCCGGCCGGTTCCCGCCGTTGCCCGCGGCCCGCTGTGCCGCGTGGAAGACGTCCGCGACCCGCACCGAGTTGGTCACCACCGTCAGATCCGGCACGTCGAGGAGCCGGTGCGCCAGGGCGTACGTCGTCGTACCGCCCGAGAGCGCGATGGCGCTGCCCGGCACGGCCATCGCGGCCGCCGCGCGCGCGATGTCCTCCTTGGCGCTCAGCTCCAGGCCCGACTTGGCCTCGAAGCCGGGCTCGTGCGTGGAGGCCTCGACCACCGGCACCGCGCCGCCGTGCACCTTCTCGATCACGCCCTGCCGGGCCAGCGCGTCCAGGTCCCGGCGCACCGTCATGTCCGAGACATTGAGCTTCCGGGTGAGCTCGTTGACCCGGACACCGCCACGCCGTCTGACCTCGTCGAGGATCAGGGCGCGACGCTGCTCCGCGAGCAGGTTCTGGTTGTCGGTCACTGCCGGGTCGGTCCTTCCGCGTCGCCGTACATGTCGTCGCCGTACATCCGAATCCTGTCACGGGGAGATTCCGTGAGGACACCGCACTCCGGCCGCCGATCCGAGATCCTGAAGAACCCGCACGCCGAGGCCTTCGCGCCGAGGTCCCCCGGCCCCCGAACGACGCCCGACCCGCACGATCCGCGATCCGCACGACAGCCCCCGCCGTGTCCCGCCGCCGATCCTCCCACCATGAGAGCGAGTCACAGAAGTGTCCCGTGCCACACCGGCCGCCGACGACGGCGGGCCCGCGCTCGAACTGCTCGTCCACGGCGTCGGTGGTGCCACCCCGCAGTCCATGCTCGACGACCCGCGTACGGTCCGGGTCACCGGGGACGAGACCGCCGCCGTCCACCGCCGCACCGAGGACGCCGACGCCGAGGACCACCCCGAGCGCTACCGCGACCGGCCCGTGCCCGAGGCGTACTGCTGGGCCAATCTCACCTCCGGCAACGGCGCCCGCGCCCTGTGGCTGCTGCTCCTGCCGTTCATGGTGGTCAACCTCGCGCACTGGATGCGCCCGCCCGCCCGGGACTCCGCACGCGCGGTGCGGCTCTACGGGGTGCTCGTGCGGCTCGTCGCGCTCAGCCTGACCGTGCTGCTCACCGCCGCCGCCTGCGAGGTCGCGCTCGATCTGGCCGCCTGGCAGTGCGCGGGCGCGGCGGGCTGCGCCGCCGGGAAGTCCTGGCTCGGCTTCCTTTCGCCCGAGAGGGGCGGCTGGTGGAGCCCGCCCGGCCGCCGTCTGGCGCTGGCCGCGCTGGTGCCCGCAGCCCTGACCGGGCTGCTCTGGTACCTGTCCAACCGCACCTGGAGCGCGTACGAGTCCCAGCAGCCGCTCGGCGCCGCCGGGGACGACGACGAGCCGCACGCGCCCGCTCTGAGCCGCCCCGGCTTCTGGTACGGGCGGCGCCTGGTCGCCCGGCTGCGCGCCGCGCACACCGCCGCCGGGTTCCTCACCGTCGCCGCGGCGGTCACCGGGGCCGCCGCCCGCCACGACCGGTCCGCCGCGAGCACCCCGCTCGACGTCGTCGGCTGGCTCCTGACGGCGACTCTCCTCGCGGGGGCGGCCGTTGTGGTGGGCGTGGTGTGCGGCCGGGGCCGCAGCGAGTCGCGCCTCGACGAGCACCTGGACCGGGCCGTCATCACGTTCCTGCCCGCCGCCGCCCTCGGTGTGCTCGTCCTGTCGATGGTGTACGCGTCGTGGGAGCGGCCCGGCTGGGCCTCGCACTCCACGCTCCCCGGCGACCGCACCTTCGGGATCATCGCCCTCGCCCAGGGCGTCCTGGTCGTCCTGCTCGCCGGGGTCGCGCTCCTGCTGCGGCGCCGCGCGCACGACTCCCGTACCGCGCTGTCCGGCCTCGGCGGCCCCGCCGTCGCGCTCCTGGCGTGCGCGCTCGGCGGAGTGATGACCGGCGGGGTCGCCCAGCGCGTGGCCGACTGGCTGGACGGCTCCGGCACGCCCGGCGAGGCCCCCGACGTCTTCCACGGCCCGCCGCCGCTGCTCAGCTGGCAGGCCTCGGTGATCCCGGCCCTGCTCGCGCTCCTCGTACCGGCCGTCGCCTACTTCGCGTTGCGCACCTGGCGCACCGCGCGCGCCGAGGAGCCGGGGCTGCTCGCGGACTACCCGGGCGAGCCCCCGGACGCCGCCCGCTCCCGGCGGATCGCCACCGCCCGCGCGATGGCCCAGCTCACCGACCGCGCGCCCGCCTTCCTCGGCATCGTCGGCGCCGCCACGCTGCTGCTCGGCGCGGGCGCGCTGGCGGGCTCGTGGACCACCGGGCAGGTGCCCGGGCGGGCGGCGGCCGACGCGCCGGGCGCGGTCGCCTCGGCCGCCGACACCGCCCAGGCGCTCGGCTCCTGGTTCACCGGCCTCGGCTTCCTGCTCTTCGTCACCTGGGGGCGGCGCGCCTACAAGGACGCCTCGGCCCGGCGCACCATCGGCATCCTGTGGGACGTGGGCACCTTCTGGCCGCGCGCGGCCCATCCGTTCGCCCCGCCCTGCTACGCCGAGCGGGCCGTGCCGGACCTCACCTGGCGGATGAACACCTGGACCGGGCGCACCGGCGGCCGCCTCGTCATCTCCGGCCACTCCCAGGGCAGCGTCCTGGCGGCCGCCGCCGTGTGGCAGCTGCCCGCCCACACCCGCCGCAGCGTCGCGCTGCTCACCTATGGCTCGCCCCTGGAGCGGCTGTACGGGCGCTGGTTCCCCGCGTACTTCGGGCGCCCGGAACTGACCGCCCTCCACCGGGAGCTGCGCTGCTGGCGCAACCTGTGGCGGGCCACCGACCCGATAGGCGGCCCGGTGCTGCCCGGCACGAACGTGGACCGGGGCCCGCTGCTCGACCCGCTCGCCTTCGGACGTACACAGCGGCAACCGCTGCCCGCGCCGATCCTGGCCCACTCGGAGTACCAGGCCGACCCGGTCTTCGCCGAGGAGCGCACCGCACTCCTCGACGAACTGGCACCGGCGCTCCCGCATCCGCGCTGACACACCGCCAACAAGCCCTGCTGTCAGGGCAGTTCGGGCAGATCGTCCGCGTAGAGGAGGCTCAGGTCGTCCGGGCTGGCGTCGGCGAACTGGGCGACCCGGCCCGCGTGCCGCTCCACCATCGACTCGAACGTCTGACGCGCGGTGCGGCCGTTGCCGAACGCCGGGCCCTTGGGCAGCACCGTGAAGTACTTCACGAGCGCCTCGGCCGTCCCGCTGCCCAGCCGGTACTCGTGCTCCTCGGCCTGCTGCTCCACGATCCGCAGCAGCTCGTCCGGGTCGTAGTCGCTGAAGGTGATGGTCCGTGAGAAACGGGACGCCACCCCGGGGTTGACGCTGAGGAAGCGTTCCATCTCCGCCGTGTACCCCGCGACGATCACCACCACCGCCTCGCGGTGGTCCTCCATCAGCTTCACCAGGGTGTCGATCGCCTCCCGGCCGAAGTCCCGTCCGGAGTCCTCGGGCGACAGCGCGTACGCCTCGTCGATGAACAGCACTCCGCCGCGCGCCCGGTCGAACGCCTCCTGGGTGCGGATCGCGGTCGACCCGATGTGCTCGCCCACCAGATCGACCCGGGACACCTCGACGAGGTGCCCGCGCTCCAGCACCCCGAGCGACGCCAGGATCTCCCCGTAGAGCCGGGCGACCGTGGTCTTGCCGGTGCCGGGGGAGCCGGTGAAGACCAGATGGCGGCGGGCCGAGGCGGCCTTGAGCCCGGCCCGCTGCCGCTTGCGGCCCACCTCGATCATGTCGGTGAGCGCCCGCACCTCGCGCTTGACACTCTCCAGGCCCACCAGCGTGTCGAGTTCACCCAGGACGTCCTGCGAGGAACGGGCGGGTTCCTCTACGGACACCGCCGCAGCCTCGGTGGGGCGCTGCCCAGGGACCGTGGAGAGCAGGCCCATCGTCTGGGTGGCGGTCTGGACGGCGGGCGGCTCCGCCGCGCCGGGGCGCACACCGCTCTCGTCGCTGGTGCAGTCCTCGGAGACCGGCCCGTCCTCGCCGAACTCGTACCCACCGCGCGCGCAGCGCTCCGTACGGCAGCGGGTCAGCGTCGTACGGCAGCCGTCCACGACATGGAAGCCGTAGCCCCCGCTGCCGGTCACCCGGCAGCCGTGGAAGGTGCCCCGGCCCTCGGCCGAGACGTAGAACCCGGCCTCGGCGGGCGCGGTGACCGTGCAGCGCTCGATGCGGGGGTCGGCGCCCTTGGTGACGATCACGCCGGTCTGCGCCGCGTCGATGGTGCAGTTGGCGAGCGTGCCGCCGCTGCCGTGGTCGCGGAACCAGGCGCCCGTGGACACCTCCCTGATGCGGCAGTCGTCGAGCTGCGCGGTGGCGCCGTCGCTGACCGACACCGCGGTGTTGCGCACCTGCGAGATGTCGCTGTCGACGACGTCGGCGCGCGAGCCCCGGTCCAGGACGAACAGCGCGTCCGGCACGTCGTGGACGCGGCACGCCTCCAGCACCACCGTGGCGCCGTCGCTGACCCACACCGCCGGATAGTCGCCCGTACTGTCGTGGATCTCGCACTGGTTGGCGTCCACCCGGGTGCCCGGGTCCCACACCGAGAGGCCGTTGCGGCCGAAGCTGCGCACCGCCGAGCGGGTGAGGGTGAGGACCGAGCGGGAGCGCAGGTCCACCGCGTTCTCGGGGATGTCGTGGATGTCGCAGTCGGCGAGCGTGAGCACGGCGTCCGTGTCGAGCGTGACCCCGTCCGCCGAGGTGCGGTGCACCGTGCAGTCGGTGAGGTGGGCCACGGCGCGCGCGGCGATCTGCACCCCGGCGCCCTTGATCTCGTACACCTCGCAGCCCAGCGCCTCCAGGCCGGTGCCCTCGCCGGTCACCGACAGACCCGCGCCCGAGGCGTGGTGCACCCGGCAGCGCTCCAGACGGGGGTGGGCGCCCGCGCGCACCGAGACGCCGGACTGGCCGGCCGCGACGACCTCGCACTCCTCGAACAGGCCGCCCGCGCCGTCCAGTACACCGATGCCGACACCGCCCGGATTGTCCACGGTGCAGCGGCGGACCGTGGGGCGGGCCGCGCCGCGCACCTCGATGCCGACCGCCGAGCGGGTCACCACCCGCAGGTCGCACAGCTCGGGAGCGCCGTCCTCGATCAGCAGCGCGGGCGCCGCCGCGTCCTGTCCTTCGAGCTGGAGGTCCTGGACGGTGGCGGAGGCGCGCACGGTCAGCGGTACGCCGTCGGCCGGGGCGATCCGCACCGATCCCGCCGACCCCTCCGGGCCGCGCAGGGTCACGGCCCGCCGCAGGACCAGGTTCTCGCGGTAGGTGCCGGGCGCGACCGTGAGGACGTCGCCGTCCGCGGCGGCCTCCAGGGCAGCGGCGAGCGAGGCGTATTCGCCGGTGCGGCGCCGCCACCTCGAAGTGCCGGTGTGGGTTACCTGGACCGTGCCCTGAGCCATGGCGCTGCTGTGCCCCCACCTCGTGCGTGCGAACGCTGTACGTGCGACTGATGGTCCACCGTAGCGCGCGCGAGGCCGGTGAGTTGACCGGTCAGCTGCCTGCTCCCGCACGGCCCCAGTCCGGACCGTATCCGGCCCAGGCGCGGTCGAGACGGGCATACCGCCGTCGCACCAGCCGCCATACGACGAGCCGTCGTATGCCCTCGACGAGGCCGGCCGCCGCCACGGCCGCGCCGAGACCGGCGAACACCGCGTGCGCGTGCGCGGTGGCGGAGTCCAGGGGGCGGCTCGTGCGCATGCCCCGGTCGTCCGTCCACATGCGGAAGGTGGAGCCCGCCGGAGCCGACCGCCTGGGGGCGGCGACCGTGCCGGTGTGAAGACTGCCGTCGTACGCCGTCCAGTTGGCCACCACCCGGATCCGGCCCTCGCGGCCGCCCACTCCCTGGGCGTCGGCGAGCGCACTGTGCTCGTGCGCCTGGTGGACCACCACGGCCGTCGTCGCGTGCCGCTCGCGCTGCTCCCTGGTCACCGTGCGCTGGAGCGCCCGGTCCGTGACCGCCCCGCACAGGCTCCCGAGCACCGGCGAGGCCAGCGCCATCAGCACCAGGGCGGCGAGCGCCACCCATGCCTCGACGAGATCCGTACGGCGGCGTAAGGGGTTCTGCCGCCAACGCCACACCCCCACTGCGGATCGCACTGAATCGCACCCCCTTCCGCTTGCGTCCTGGCCCCGTACGGTGCGCCCTACGCGCGAGCGGGCCCAAGAGAGAGCAACGTCACCCGAGCCCCCTCCCGCACAACGCGTCCGCTGTCCTCACGAGTTCCCGCGGACGGGCGGCTTACGCGAGAACGCGCACGGGATCACCGGTGCGGATGACACCGGTGCGCTCCGGGACGACGTTCTGCCCGAACACCAGCTTCGTGCCGAAGCGGCGGTGGCGGCCCAGGGTGCGCAGCGGCTCGCGGCCGCGCTCGGAGGTCGCCTGGTTCGTGGTGGTGATGACACAGCGCCCGCAGGGCTTGGCGACCCGGAAGACGACCTCGCCGATCGCGATCCGCGACCAGTGGTCCTCGGCCCACGCCTCGGTGCCGTCGACGACCACATTGGGGCGGAACCGGTTCATCGGGAGGGGGCCCTCGTGCGGATGACCGCCCTGCGCGATCAGCGAGTTCAGCGCCTCCAGCGAGGCCGTGGTGGCGACCAGGAGCGGGAAGCCGTCGGCGAAGCTCACCGTCTCGCCCGGCAGCGCGAAGTCCGGGTCGATCGGCCGCCGGGTCGCGGGATCGTCGAGGTGGACCAGCCGGACCTCCACCCCGAGGTGCTCGCTGAACCACGCGTGCGCGGTCTCGTCGGCCGCTATCGCCTCGACCTTCTTGCCGAAGAGCGTCACCGCGCTCGCGCCGATCGGCTCGGGCACGGCGACGGTCAGATCCTCCCGGCCGGGCGCGGACAGCCGGACGGAGCCGTCCGGCAGCGCACGGGCGGCGGCCAACGCGAGCCGCGCCTGCTCGCGTTGGGTCACGGCCTTCCCGGCGGCGTCGACGACCATCCAGCGACGGTCGCCGGCCGGACCCCACGGTTCGACCGGCACCTCGTCGAGTCGGTACCCCCCGACCGACTTGACGGGGTAGATGTTGATGTGGCGCACGACGGGCTGAAGTGGTCTCTCCATGAGCCAATCCTGCCAGCCGCCTCGGACATCCGGTCGAACGCGGAGGAGCGGGCCCCGCTCAGTACCCCGTGTTCGGGTACGGCTGGCTGTAGCCGTCGTACGGCGCCGGGGCGGGGCGCGGGGCGGCGGGGCGCATCGCCTCGTAGCCGGTCGGGCCCATCGGGCGCTGCTGCTGGGCCTGCGGGCCCGGGTAGCCGCGCGCGGCGCCGGTCTGCTGTGGGATGTAGGGCGCGGGCGCCTGCTGCAGCGGCATCGGCTGCGGCGCCTGCTGGTAGCCGTACGACGAGGCGTAGGCGGGCTGCTGCTGGGAGGGACCGGCGGGCAGGGCGGGGAGCGCGGCCGGGAGGGCCGGCAGATAGCTGCTGCCGGTGTCGTACAGGGCAGGCACGCGGATCGGGGCGATCTGGGGCGTGCCCCGTTCTGCGACGAGGGAGTCGTAGATGGGGGTGTCCGGGAAGGACGGCGCGGAGTAGTAACCGCCGCCATAGGTGGAGCGGGGGGAGGTCATGGCACATAAGTTAAGCCCACGATGTGGTCGTTGGGGAGCCCGATAAGAGGGTTGTTTTACGGGTTCGGAGTGACCGCACATCCCCAATGCGAGCGAACATGGGAAAATCGGTCGCCCAGGAGCGTACGGATCCTGTAAAGGCCGAGCTCGGGAGGGGTTACCGGCGGGTGCCGGAACGTCTGCCGGGGTTTAGGTTGACGGTGCGGAAAATCTTTCGGCACCCCGACTCGCGATGGGGGCGAGCATGTCCATGCTTAAAGGGTCCAATGTGCCGGTGCCGGCGCCGACCGTACGCGTCGAATTGGCCTGGCGTTCCGGTCCCGGGGTGCCGGATGCCGACGCCTCGGCCCTGCTGATCGCGTCGGGCACCGGGAAGGTCCGCTCCGACGCGGACTTCGTCTTCTACAACCAGCCGGCGCACGCCTCCGGCGCGGTGCGGCACGAGGGCAAGCAGAGCTCGGCCGGGGGCGTCACGGACACGCTCTTCGTCGACCTCGCGCGCGTGGAGCCCGACGTGGAGCGCGTGGTGCTCGCCGCCTCCACCGACGGCGGAACGTTTGGCCGCGTCCCGGGGCTGGCCATCCGGGTCCTCGACGCGGTGAGCGGCGCGGAGCTCGCCCGCTTCGACAGCGCGGACGCGACCGTGGAGACGGCGTTCATCCTGGGCGAGCTCTACCGGCGCCAGGGCGCGTGGAAGTTCCGCGCGGTGGGCCAGGGGTACGACTCCGGACTCGAAGGGCTGGCAACGGACTTCGGGATCACGGTCGACCGGCCTGGCACGGCGGCCCCGGCCGGGCCGTCGGCTCCCTCCCAGGCACCGGCTCCGGCACCGGTCCCGGCGGCCGCCCAGCCGAGATCCGCGCCGCCCGCTCAGGCTCCGTCCGCTCCGGCCCCGCCCGCTCCCGCACCGGCGGCGAGCGTCCCCGCCTTCCCGGCGGCCGCCCCGCCGCCTCCGGCCGCACCGCCCGCGCCCGCCCCCGTACGCCTGTCCAAGGTGACCCTGACCAAGGCGGCCCCCACGGTCTCGCTGGCCAAGCAGGGCGGCAGCTCGGGGGCGCTGCGGGTCAACCTCAACTGGCAGATGCGCAAGCAGTTCAGCGGCTGGGGCGCCAAGCTCGGGCGCGCCGTCGCCAACCACGCCGACCTCGATCTCGACCTGTGCGCCCTCTACGAGCTCGCGGACGGCCGCAAGGGGGTCGTCCAGTCACTGGGCAACGCCTTCGGCTCGCTCAGTCGCCCCCCGTACATCCACCTCGACGGCGACGACCGCACCGGCGCCCTCTCGTCCGGCGAGAACCTCACGGTCAACCTCGACCACAAGGACCAGCTCCGCCGCGTGCTGATCTTCGTGACGATCTACGAGGGAGCGCGCAGCTTCGCCGACCTGCACGCCACGGTCACCCTCCAGCCCCAGCACGGGGCGGCGATCGACTTCTCGCTCGACGAGTGCACCGTGCCCTCCACGGTCTGCGCCCTCGCGCTGCTCACCAACGACGGGGGCGACTTCGTCGTCCAGCGCGAGGCCCGCTATCTGGTGCCCGGGCGCGGCGTCAGCCCGCAGCGCACCATCGACCAGGCGTACGGGTGGGGCATGAACTGGACGCCCGGGCGCAAGTGACGCGCGCGTGGGCGCGTTTTTGGCTGCGGAAGCGAGAGGGCACGGCCGGGCTCACCGGTCCGGTGTGGCCTCCGGGCGCGCATAAGTGCGCCCCTTCCATGCCGCCCCGCGCCCCCGGTGGTGCTGGACGGCGGAGTCCACCGTCATCAACAGGTACAGCAGCGCGGTGACCGGCAGCAGCGGCGCGAGCAGCAGCGGCTGCCGGTAGTAGCGCAGCATCGGTACGTACGTCCCGGCCATCACCAGCCACGCGAGCCCACCCGCCCAGCCCGCCACGGCGTCGTCCCGCGCCATCCCGGCGAAGAGCGCGACCGGGGGAGCGAGATAGATGAGCGCGAGCCCCGCGACCGTCCCGAGCAGCAGGGCCGGACTGTGCCGCAGCTGGGCGTACGCGCTGCGCGCGATCATGCGCCACAGGTCGGCGAGGCGCGGATAGGGGCGCACGCTGTCGACGCGCTCCGCCAGCCCGAGCCAGATCCGCCCGCCCGAGCGGCTCACCGCGCGCGCCACCGACACGTCGTCGATGACCGCCTGGCGCACCGACTCCGGAATCCGCGCCCGCTCGGCGGCCTCCGTCCGCAGCAGGACGCAGCCGCCCGCGGCCGCCGCCGTGCGCGCCCGCGGCCGGTTGATCCAGCGGAAGGGGTACAGCTGCGCGAAGAAGTAGACGAAGGCCGGCACCACCAGCCGCTCCCAGCCGCTCGCCACGCGCAACCGCGCCATCTGCGACACCAGGTCGAGCCCGTTGGAGCGGGCCGCGGCCACCAACTCCCGCAGGCTGTCCGGCTCATGGGCGATGTCGGCGTCGGTGAGCAGCAGGTACTCCGGCTCGCGCGCGCGGGCCAGCGCGATGCCCTGGCGCAGCGCCCACAGCTTCCCGGTCCAGCCGGGCTCGGGCTCGCCCGGCTGGACCACGGTCAGCGGCAGCGCGCACTCCTCCCGCGCGGCGAGCGCCCGCGCCAGCTCGCCCGTGCCGTCCGAACTCCCGTCGTCGACCAGGAAGATCTCCGCCTCGCCCGGATAGTCCTGGGCGAGCAGTGTGGGCAGGCTGCGCGGCAGCACCTCGGCCTCGTCCCTGGCCGGTACGACGATGGCGACGTACGGCCAGTCCGGCGGGGCGGAACGGGCGGGCAGGCGCTGGTCGGTGCGCCAGAAGAAGCCCTGTCCGAACAGCAGCCAGAGCCAGCAGAGCAGTGACACCACGGCGATCCATGCGAGGGCGCTCATCCGCCGCAGTCTGCACCACCTGAGCGGGTGCGCAAGGGCGGTCGACTATGGTGACCGGGTGAAGATCGCGCTCATGGACTCCGGAATCGGCCTGCTGGCGGCGGCCGCCGCCATGCGCCGGCTGCGGCCGGACGCCGACCTCGTCCTCTCCTCCGCCCCGGACACCATGCCGTGGGGCCCGCACACGCCCGAGGAGATCGCCGAGCGCGCGCTCGCCGTGGCGCTCGCCGCCGCCGAGCTCCGTCCGGACGCCCTGATCGTGGCCTGCAACACCGCCTCGGTGCACGCGCTTGTGGCGCTGCGCGCCGAACTGGAGCCGCGGATCCCGGTGGTCGGGACCGTACCGGCGATCAAGCCGGCCGCCGCCAGTGGCGGACCCGTCGCCATCTGGGCCACCCCGGCCACCACCGGAAGCCCCTACCAGCGCGGGCTGATCCGCGAGTTCGCCGACGGCGTCGAGGTCACCGAGGTCCCCTGCCCCGGGCTCGCGGACGCGATCGAGCACGGCGACGAGCCCGCCATCGAGCTGGCCATCGCCGCGGCGGCCGAGCGGACCCCCAAGGACGTAAGGGGTGTCGTCCTGGGTTGCACTCATTACGAACTGGTCGCCGAGCGGGTGCGTGCCGCTGTGCGGCAGCCCGGTCTTTCCGCGCCCGGCCTGTACGGCAGTGCCTCGGCCGTCGCCGCCCAGGCGCTGCGCCGGGCCGGCCTGGAAGCCGCCCCGGACGCGGCGCCCACCGGCATGGTGACGGTGCTGCTCAGCGGCCGTACCGGCGCCCTCCCGGAGACCGCGCTCGGCTACCCGGAAGGCCAGCTGCTACAGACGGTCACCGCCGCTCACTGAATGCCGGTCGCCCCGCTCACTGAGAGTGGGGTCACTGCCGGTTCTGTGGATTCTGAGTAGTCTGCTGGGCATGAGGGAATTGCCCCCCGAGCCGCCGGCGCACGACAGCGGTGCCCCGGCGCCCGCCCCGCAGCCGGCGATCTGGACCGGTCGCGCGACCAACCGCGTCCAGTGGCTGCTCGCCGCCGGTGGTGCGGCGTGCATCGCGCTCGGCGTCGAGCTCGCCGTCGACTCCAACTGGACGTCCGGCGTCGCCCCGCTGCTCATGTCGGTGATCGGCTGCGTCGCGGCCGGGCTCCTGGTGATCTACGGGACGCTCGCCTTCGTCCATGTGGCCGTGAAGGTCGACGACGACTCCCTCGAAGTGCGCTGCGGCCACATCGGCCTGCCGCGCCGCCGGATCTCGCTCGACGACGTGGTGGGCGCGGACTTCGCGCCGCGCGTCACCCCGCGCCAGTGGGGCGGCTGGGGCTACCGCTGGCGCCCCGAGAAGGGCACCGCGGTCGTCGTCCGCCGAGGTGAGGGTCTGGTGCTGCGGCTCGGCGACGGCCGTGTCTTCACCGTGACGGTGGACGACGCCGAGGCGGCGGTCCGCGTCATCCGCGACCGACTGCGCCTGCTCGGCGCGGCCAAGCGCGCCGAGGTCTGACCCTCTCGCCTGTCCTCACCCGGATCATCCGCTCATTCACGTCATTCACGCGCGCGTACGACGTGCACCTCCTGTTCCGTCTCCTGCCGTCCGTCCCCGTGCGGTCGCGCCGTCGCCAGGCCCGCCAGCAGGCCCGCGCCCATCGTCACCGGGGTGAAGCTCAGCGCGTTGCCGACGCAGGCGAACGCGGCCAGCGCGGTGAGCGCGGCGCCCGCCGTGAGGACGACGGGTGTGGGCCGGGGCGAGCGCCACAGCGCGTACAGGATCCAGCCGTACGTGACCCCGAGCAGCGTGGCTCCCACCGCGCCCTGCTCGGACGCCTGCTGGAGCAGGGCGGAGTGCGGCTTGCCGGCGGCGACCGGGGACTGCCGGGCCACCGGACTGAGGCTGCCGAACCGGTCGGGGCCGGTCCCCCGCACGGGGTGGTCCTCGGCCAGCTCCACCGCGTCCCGCCACAGCAGCACGCGCTCCGGCGTCAGCTGGCCCTCCAGGGAGACGGTGAGCCCGTCGGGCAGTACGTCCTCGGCCACGGCGACCGACCCCACCGCGACGAGCGCGGCGACCGCCGCGAGCCCCGCGAGGCCCACCGTCCGGTGCCGCATCCGGGCCGCCGCCAGCGAGCACAGCAGTACGCCGAGCGCCGCCGCGCAGCCCGCCGCCGAGCCGAGTGCGAGGGCCGTGCCCGCGCACCCCACGGCGAGCAGCCGCAGCACGAGGCGGACAGCGGTCGTACGGGCCGCCCAGGCGCCGCAGCAGGCCGCGCCCGCGGCGAGCGCGGGAAGCGCGGCCGAGACGCCGATGTGGCCCGGCAGGGGGTCCACGGTGGCGCCGGGGACGCCGTCCCTGGAGGCGTACGCCAGGAGAAGGCCCGCGCTCGCGGCGCAGGTCGCCGCGGCCACGGGCACCAGACTGCCGCTGATCCGGCCCAGCGCGTACCCGGCGGCCACCGCGAGCACCGCAAGGAGCACGCCCTCCGGCCGGGCCTCCCGCCCCGCCGCCGCGACCAGTGACCAGCCCGCGCAGGCGCCCAGCACCAGGACGCCGACGAGATCGGGCCCGGCCCGGCGCTCGGGTGCGGCGGACCGGCCTGTCAGTGCGCTCATCCCCGCCCCCCGCCCCCCCGGCCGTCTGACGGACTGCGCACACCGTAGTGGCGCCGGGCACGATCCGGGTACAGATCGTGCGGAAACGTTCCGGCGGGTGTGCGGTCCGATGTCCGTACGCGTACGGACGTAGTGATCGGGCGCAGATCGACGGTGATCGTGCGGATATGGACGGTTACTGTACGAACTGGTCTGACACGGCCACAGCTCGCGGCCGTAGACTCCGCCGGGTGAGCACGACCACCACCCCCACAGCCGAGCCAGAGCAGCTCGAACCGCAGCCCGCCACCGCCTCGCGCGGCCGCCGGCTGCTGCACCGGCTCGTACGGCCCGCCACGGCCGCGCTGTCCGGGGTGTTCCTGTACCTGAGCTTCCCGCCCCGGCCCCTGTGGTGGCTGGCGGTACCCGCGTTCGCGCTCTTCGGCTGGTGTCTGCGCGGGCGGACCTGGAAGGCCGGATTCGGCCTCGGCTACCTCTTCGGGCTCGGCTTCCTGCTGCCGCTGCTCAACTGGACGGGCGTGGAGGTCGGCCCCGGCCCGTGGCTGGCCCTGGCGGCCATCGAGGCGGTCGGGGTGGCCGCCGCCGGCGCCGGGATCGCGGTGGTCTCGCGGCTGCCCTGGTGGCCGGTGGCGGGCGCGGCGATGTGGATCGCCTCCGAGGCGGCACGCGCGCGCGTGCCGTTCGGCGGCTTCCCCTGGGGCAAGCTGGCCTTCGGCCAGGCGGACGGAGTGTTCCTGCCGCTGGCCGCTCTGGGCGGCACGCCCGTCCTCGGCTTCGCCGTCGTGCTCTGCGGCTTCGGGCTCTACGAGTGCGTGCGCCAGGCGCTGCGCCTGCGCGCCACCGGTGTCGTACGCAAGGGGGCCGCGGCCGCCGCCCTGGCCACCCTCCTCGCCCCGGTCGCCGCCGCCTTCGCCGCGACCCCGCTGGTCAGCGTCGCGGCCGAGAACGGCACCGCCACGGTCGCCGTGATCCAGGGCAATGTGCCGCGCCTGGGCCTCGACTTCAACGAGCAGCGGCGCGCGGTGCTCAACTACCACGTGCGCGAGACCCTGCGGCTCGCCGACCGGGTCAAGGCGGGCAAGGCCGCCAAGCCCGACTTCGTGCTCTGGCCGGAGAACTCCTCGGACGTCGACCCGTACACCGACGCCCAGGCGTACACCGACATCGACCGGGCCGCCAAGGCGATCGGGGCGCCCATCTCGGTGGGCGCGGTCGTCGAGCGCCCCGATGGACAGCTCTTCAACGAGCAGGTGCTGTGGGACCCGAGGACGGGCCCCGGAGCCACCTACGACAAGCGGCAGATCCAGCCCTTCGGCGAGTACATCCCGCTGCGCGGCCTCATCAAGCAGTTCGGTCCGGGCTATGTCTCCATGGTCCGCCAGGACTTCAGCCGCGGCACCGAGCCCGGTGTGTTCGACATGGCGGGCACCGAGGTCGGCATCGCCACCTGCTACGAGGCGGCGTTCGACTGGGCCGTGCGCGACACCGTCACCCATGGCGCGCAGATCATCTCCGTACCGAGCAACAACGCGACCTTCGACCGCAGCGAGATGACCTACCAGCAGCTCGCCATGTCGCGCGTGCGCGCGGTCGAGCACAGCCGGACCGTCACCGTCCCCGTCACCAGCGGGGTCAGCGCGGTGATCATGCCCGACGGGGAAGTCGTCCAGAAGACCGAGATGTTCACGCCCGACTCGCTCGTCGCCAAGGTGCCGCTGCGCTCCTCCGAGACCCCGGCGACCCGGCTCGGCACCGTGCCCGAGTGGGTCCTGGTGGCGCTCGCGGCGGCGGGACTCGGCTGGGCGGTGAGCCGTACCGTACGCGCGCGTCGTGAACCGGAGACCGACGCCGCCGAGTCTCGTTAGGGTCGAGGGCATGGCGACACCAGATTTCATCCGCGAGATCCGGGCCTCGGCCGGCCACCAGCTGCTGTTCCTGCCGGGAGTCAGCGTGGTCGTCTTCGACGACGAGGGCCGGGTGCTGCTCGGCCGGCGCGTGGACACCGGCGAGTGGTCGATCATCGGCGGGATCCCGGAACCCGGTGAGCAGCCCGCCGAGACCGCCGTGCGCGAGGTGTACGAAGAGGCCGCCGTGCGGTGCGTCGTGGAGAAGGTCGTCCTGGTGGACGCGCTGCGCCCGGTCACCTACCCCAACGGCGACCACTGCCAGTTCATGGACATCTGCTTCAAGTGCCGGGCCGTGGGCGGCGAGGCACGCGTCAACGACGACGAGTCCCTGGAGGTCGGCTGGTTCCCGGTCGACGCGCTGCCGGAGCTGGAGGAGTCCGCGCTCTTCCGGATCAAACAGGCGATGACCGATGAACCGACATGGTTCGCGCCTATGACCGAGCGCTGAAGTGTGGGCCCGGACCACATGGGTGGTGGGCGGCCGCACTGCCTAGGGTCGAGAACATGACCGCGCCCACCACACCTGGTCCCGTCCCCCCGTCCATCGAGCTCGACCTGGGCGGCCGCACCGCCCTGGTCACCGGGGCCGCAGGCGGCATCGGCCGGGCCTGCGCCCTGCGCCTGGCGGCCGCCGGCGCCAAGGTACGGGCCGTCGACCGGGACGCCGAAGGCCTCGAAGCCCTGGCCGGACAGGGCGCGGGCCTCGCCGGATCCCTGGAGCCGCTGGTCCTGGACCTGACCGACCTCGAAGCCGCCGAGCAGGCCGCCACCGGCACCGACGTCCTGGTGAACAACGCCGGGCTGCAACTCGTGCGCCCCATCGAGGAGTTCCCGCCCGAGGTGTTCCACACCGTGCTCACGGTGATGCTGGAGGCGCCGTTCCGGCTGATCAGAGGGTCGCTGCCGCACATGTACGGGCAGGGCTGGGGCCGCATCGTCAACATCTCCTCGGTGCACGGGCTGCGGGCCTCCGCGTACAAGTCGGCCTATGTCGCGGCCAAGCACGGCCTCGAAGGGCTCTCCAAGACCGCCGCCCTGGAAGGCGCCCCGCACGGCGTCACCTCGAACTGCGTCAGCCCCGGCTACGTCCGCACCCCGCTCGTCGAGCGGCAGATCGCCGACCAGGCCGCCGCCCACGGCATCCCCGAGGAGCGCGTCCTGACCGAGGTGCTCCTCAAGGACTCGGCGCTCAAGCGGCTGATCGAACCGGACGAGGTCGCCGAGGCCGTCGCCTACCTCTGCGCTCCGCAGGCCTCCTTCATCACCGGCACCTCGCTCGCCCTGGACGGCGGCTGGACCGCGCACTGACGCACCTTCCGGCGCACCCGGACGGTGCCCGCCGCCGCACCACCACCGCACCTCCGCTCCTTGACCGGCGCCTGCCAACAGTTGTCCACAGGGCTGGCGCGGCCGCCCGTACGGCAGGTATCCCTGTGAACATGTCCCACGATCACCCGCAGTCCACCGAGTACGCGGAAGCCCCCTATCTGGAGCTTCTGGCGCGCGGCGCGGCGGCCGAGGCGTACGACCGGCCCGCGCTGCTCGCCCGCGCCGACGGCGCCGGACCCGAGGCGCTGGCCGCCCTGGAGTCCGCCCGGCAGCTCGCCCTGCGGGTCCGCGCCGACCTGGAGGGCAGACGGCGAAGAGAGGCCGAGCTGTCCGCGCTCTTCGAGACCGCCCACGACCTCGCGGGGCTGCGCGACCTGGACGCGGTGCTGCGCGCGATCGTGCAGCGCGCGCGTTCCCTGCTCGGCACCGAGGTCGCCTACCTCAGCCTCAACGACCCGGTGGCGGGCGACACTTATATGCGGGTCACCGAAGGGTCCGTGGCCGCCCGCTTCCAGCAGCTGCGGCTCGGCATGGGCGAGGGCCTCGGAGGCCTCGTCGCCCAGACCGCCAGGCCGTACGTGACGTCGAGCTACTTCGACGACGAGCGCTTCCAGCACACCCGGACCATCGACACCGGAGTGCGCGACGAGGGTCTGGTCGCGATCCTCGGCGTACCGCTGATGCTCGGCAGCAATGTGATCGGCGTGCTGTTCGCCGCCGACCGGCACAGCCGGGTCTTCGCGCGCGAGGAGATCGCCCTGCTCGGCTCCTTCGCCGCGCACGCCGCCGTCGCCATCGACACCGCCAACCTGCTCGCCGAGACCAGGTCGGCACTGGCCGAGCTGGAGCGGGCCAACGAGATCATCCGGGACCACAGCGCGGTTCTGGAGCGCGCCTCCGAGGTCCACGACCGACTCACCGAACTGGTGCTGCGCGGCGGCGGGGTCCACGACGTGGCGAGCGCGGTCTCCGAAGTCCTGGACGGCACGGTCGAGTTCGCCGACGCCGACTCGGCGGCCTTCGCCGCCCTGGAGCTGACCGGTACGGACGGCCATGCGGTCCGCAACGGACGGGACTGGGTGGCCACGGTCGCGGCGGGCGACGAGGTGCTGGGCGCGCTGGTGCTGCGCGGCCACCCGGCGCTCGACCCGGTGGACCGCCGCACACTGGAGCGGGCCGCGATGGTCACCTCGCTGCTGCTGCTGGCCCGGCGCTCGGCGGGCGAGGCCGAACAGCGCGTGCGCGGTGAGCTCCTGGACGACCTGCTGGACGCGCCCGGCCGCGACCCCCGGTTGCTGCGCGACCGCGCCGCCCGGCTGCGGGCCGACCTGGACGCGCCGCACGTGGTCCTCGCCGCCCGCATAGAGAGCCCCGAGGACGGCACGGCGGAGCGGCAGACCGCCGACCGGCAGCGGATGGGCTCGGCCGCCGCGCATCTGGCGGCGACCCGGCACGGCCTGGCCGCGACCCGCGACGGCGGGACGGTGCTGCTGCTGCCGCTCGGCCCGGCCGACACCCCGGCCGAGGTCGCCCGGCAGCTGGCCAAGCAGCTCGGCGGCGCCCTGCACGAGCGGGTCACGGTGGGCGCGTCGGCCCCCGTCGAAGCCCCGGCGGCCCGGCCCGGCGGAATAGCCGAGGCGTACGCGGAGGCGCGCCGCTGTCTGGAGGCGCTGCGGCTGCTGAGCCGCCCCGGCGAGGGCGCGGCCGCCCAGGACCTCGGCTTCCTCGGGCTGCTCCTCGCCGACACCCGGGACATCGAGGGCTTCGTCGACCGGACGCTCGGCGCGGTCGTGGCGTACGACGAAAGGCGCGGCACCGACCTGGTGCGCACCCTCGACGCGTACTTCGCGAGCGGTATGAGCCCCGCGCGCACCAAGGACGACCTGCACGTCCATGTGAACACGGTGGCCCAGCGGCTGGAACGGATAGGCAGGCTGCTCGGGCCGGACTGGCAGTGCCCGGCCCGAGCGCTGGAGATCCAGCTGGCGCTGCGACTCCATCTGATGTCGGCGGCGGTCAGACGCTGACGGAGTCCTCGGAGCGGCTCTCGGCGTCGACCTCCGCCAGGTCGCGGTGGCGGGTCTCCTGGGCGCAGACGAGGGCGATCACCGTGAGGACGGCGGCCGCGATCACATAGAGGGCGATGGGGGTGGAGCTGTCGTAGTCGGACAGGAGGGCGGTGGCGATGAGAGGGGCGGGCGCGCCGGCGGCGACCGAGGCGAACTGGGCGCCGATCGAGGCTCCCGAGTAGCGCATCCGGGTCGCGAACATCTCGGTGAAGAAGGCGGCTTGGGGTGCGTACATCGCCCCGTGGAAGACCAGCCCGACGGTGACGGCGAGGACGAGCTTCCCGAAGTCGGCCGTGTCGATCAGCGAGAAGAAGGGGAACATCCAGGCGCCGACACCCACCGCGCCGATCAGATAGACGGGCCGCCGCCCGATCCGGTCGGAGAGCGCGCCCCAGGCCGGGATCACCGCGAAGTGCACGGCGGAGGCGATCAGTACGGCGTTGAGCGCGGTCTGCTTGGCCATCCCGGCCGACGTCGTCGCGTACACGAGGATGAACGCGGTGATCACGTAGTAGCTGATGTTCTCCGCCATACGGGCGCCCATCGCGACCAGCACGTCACGCCAGTGGTCGCGCAGCACGGCGACGAGCGGCAGCTTCTCCGCCACCCGGTCGGGCTCGGCGGCCTTCCTCGCCTCCGCACGTTCCAACGCGGCCTTGAACAGGGGTGATTCATCGACCGACAGCCGTATCCACAGCCCGACGAGCACCAGCACCCCGGACAGCAGGAACGGCACCCGCCAGCCCCAGGAGAGGAAGGCGTCGTCCGACAGCAGCGCGGTGAGCGCCGAGAGCACTCCGGTCGCGAGCAACTGCCCGGCGGGCGCCCCGGTCTGCGGCCACGAGGCCCAGAACCCGCGTCGCCGCGCGTCCCCGTGCTCCGACACCAGCAGCACGGCCCCGCCCCACTCCCCACCGAGCGCGAACCCCTGCACCAGCCGCAGGGCCGTGAGCAGCACGGGCGCGGCGGAGCCGACCGTGGCGTGCGTCGGCAGCAGCCCGATCGCGAAGGTCGCCCCGCCCATCAGGAGCAGACTCAGCACGAGCAGCTTCTTGCGCCCGACCCGGTCCCCGAAGTGCCCGAAGACCAGCGCCCCGATCGGCCGGGCGGCGAACCCGACGGCGTACGTCAGGAACGACAGCAGAGTGCCGACGAGCGGGTCGGACCCGGGAAAGAACAGCTTGTTGAAGACGAGCGCGGCGGCCGACCCGTACAGGAAGAAGTCGTACCACTCGATGGTCGTGCCGATGAGGCTGGCGGCGACGATGCGGGGGAGGCTGGTGGTGGGTGGGGGAGCGGTTGCAGAGGCGGTCATGGGTACCACTTCCGGGCGGTGGGCGGGGACGGTTGCGTGTCGCCACACCGTAGGAATGGGCAGGTCAGGGGCGTATGTGGTGGGACGCCATAGTTCTGGGGGCGGGTGTGCGTGGGGGCACCATGAGGGGGGTATCGGTGCTGGTTCGGGGGGCGTTTTGGAGGGGCTGTGGTTCGAGGGCGTCGAAGGCATCAAGGAGACGCCGTCGCTGAGCACTTGGATGATCAGGACTGAGTACGCGTACTCATAGCTGGCCTGAATTCGCCCTGTAGCCTGCCGGAAAGAAGATCATCAAGCGGAGGGGCGAACGGCATGTCCACACCTTTCGGTGGTCCCACACGGGGCTTCTGGATCACGCCAGGCGAAGTCCAGAAGGCCGGTGACTCGGCCCGTAAGGTGGCCAAGGACATCCCCGACGAGATCAAGACCCTGTACACGCCGACGGACGCGGCGGTCGCGGGTCTCGCCGGTTTCGAGACCGCCAAGGCGATCGACGACTGCCTGGAGGCGTGGGCGAAGGCGCTGCGCTCGCTGGCGGGCATGGTGGAGGGGGCGGCGGACGCGGTCGGCTCGTCCAGTACGAGCTTCACCCGGGAGGACCACGAGCGCGGGAAGGCATTCCTGGGCTTCGGCCCGTACACGCCGTACGCGCCGGGTGTCACAGCCCCGGGGCACGGCCCGTACACCCCCTACGCTCCGGGAGTTACCCTCCCGCCGGTCTCGAACGGGGGGCACTGACACATGCGGGTCTCTCAACTCCGCGACGCCAAACCGCTTCTGCTGACGGACGCGGGCGACGCCTGGGACAAGCTGGCGGAGAAGTTCGCCACGCACACCACCGACTGCGGCAAATATCTGCACCAGCCCCTCCAGCAGGGGAACTGGGGCGGGATGGCCGCCGAGTCCGCCGCCGACCGGCTCGCCCGGATGCAGCGCGACCTGGTGGTGGCGAAGAAGGAACTCGACGCCGTGGGAAAGGTGTTGAGGGCCTGCGGCGAGGAGCTCGCCGCGCAGCAGGGCAAACTCGCGAACGCCGTGGCGGACGCGACGGGAGCCGGGTACCAGGTCGCGGACGACGGCAAGGTCACCGCGCCGAGCGTCGACACCGGCGGGATGAAGCCCGGCGACGTGGCGATGATGCAGCGCGACCAGGCCACCCGCGCGCAGGGGTACGCCGACCGCATCGGCGACGCCCTGACGGAGGCGCAGAAGGCGGACAAGGAGTACGCGGCGGCGGTCAAGCTCTTCACCGACGCGGCCAACCGCTGTGCGAAGGGCGACTGGAGCGCCGGCTTCGTGGAGCTGGCGAAGGCGGACGAGCTCAACCGCGAGTTGCTGCACGAGCTCGGCATGCCGGACAAGAACGGCTCCCCCGCCTCCGTACAGGCGTGGTGGGCGCAGCTGTCTCCCAGCCTCCAGGCCAAGTTGATCCAGGACTACCCGCAGGAGATCGGCAACCGCGACGGCATCCCGGCCGTCGATCGCGACCGGGCCAACCGGACATACCTGCCGATGTTGCTGAACAGCCTGGAGGGGCAGTACGCGGGAGCGAG
Source organism: Streptomyces sp. NBC_00224 (assembly GCF_041435195.1). Taxonomy (NCBI): domain Bacteria; kingdom Bacillati; phylum Actinomycetota; class Actinomycetes; order Kitasatosporales; family Streptomycetaceae; genus Streptomyces; species Streptomyces sp. NBC_00224. The sequence continues at coordinate 1,772,111 of NZ_CP108106.1, read as the reverse complement.
CGGGGACGAGGCGAAGGCGCTCAAGGACAAGATCGAAGGGCTGCAGGGCATCAAGAAGCAGCTGTCGGCGGAGGGCGAGCCGCGCCCGTACCTGCTGGGCATCGGCTCGGAGGGCAAGGGCCGGGCCATAGTCTCCTTCGGCAACCCGGACGCGTCGAAGAACGTCTCCGCGTACGTGCCGGGGCTCAACACCAAGCTGAGCGGCCACTTCGCGTCGGCGGACGTGGACCGCGCCCGGAACGTGGCGACCATGGCGAACAAGATGTACCCGGACACCACGACCGCCTCGGTGGTGTGGCTCGGCTACGACTGCCCGCAGCTCGACAGCTTCTCGTGGTCGGCGACGGACGTGATGAGCAAGGACGACGCGAAGGCGGGAGCTCCGGCGTACGACCGGTTCCTGAGCGGCATCAGGGCCACCCACGAGTCCGGCTCGCCGCATGTGACGGCCATCGGCCACTCGTACGGCTCGCTCACGGTGGGCCAGGCGACGCAGCAGCCCGGCGGTATCCCGGCGGACGACGTGGTCCTGGTCGGCAGCCCCGGTGTGGGCGTGAACAAGGCGTCCGACCTGGGTGTGGGGGCGGAACACGTGTACATAGGCGCGGCGGAGAACGACCAGGTCACGTACCTTCCGTCGCCGAACCTCCTGGAGTACGTGGCACCGGGAAGCGAGTACGGCCCGAAGAAGAACTGGTTCGGTACGGACCCCGCGGACAACCACTTCGGCGGTCACCACTTCGCCGTGGCCCCGGGCAAGGACACGGGTCTGACGGGCCTGGCGAAGGGTGACCTCCCCGCGCACGCGCTCTACTTCGACCCCGACGCGGGCGGCGACTCCCTCCCCAACATCGCGAGTGTGGTGACGGGTCACGGTGACCGCATCACGACGACGAGGCCGCGATGAGGCGGGCCAAGGTGGTGGCGTGCGCGGTGCTGATGACGGCGCTGGCGGCGTGCGGGCCCGGCGAGGCCGGGCCCGGGCAGACGAAGAGCGGCGACCAGCGGGTACGGCAGACGCAGAAGGCATCGAAGATGAACATGCAGCAGGCGGGCGAGGGCTCGGAAAAGATCCTGGACGAGACGCTGGCGACGATCCAGCCGCCGCTGAAGTGGGCGTACGGCGCTCCCATGCGGGAGGCATGCAGCACCGACCTCAACGAGCCGACGGGCAGGACGACGGTCACCCGCAGCCGCAACATCCTGACGGTGGTCTCCCCCCACCGCCGCGGCAGCCTCCTGGGCGTGGTCCAGCGCTACTGGGAGCAGCAGGGCTTCAAGGTCACGAGCGTGCGGAACGACGAGTCGATGCCGTGGCTCCGCGCGAGCCGCCCGGACGGCTTCAGCGTGTCGCTGCAGGTGGGGAGCGTGGGGAATGTGTTCATCAGCGCGAGTTTCGGGTGCGCTGAGGACTCGGCCATGACGTATCCGGCCGGGACGCCGGGGCAGCCCGGGGGGCCTCGGGCGGAGGACCTTCGGCCTCGGGAGCAGTCGGAGTTCTGGTCGGCGGCGGGGTGAGGCGGTCGCGTCCGACCTAGGGCCGCCCCGGCCGGGCAGCGCCTTCCGGCCCCGCCAGGACCGGACCGCGCTGCCCGGCCCCAGTGGCGGGCCCGCCCTTGCCCGTCAGGCCGTGCTGAGTGGATGGGCCGCCGTGGTGGAGCGCGGGGGCCAGGTGCGGGGGGCGAGGATGCCGAGTACGTAGGCGCGGGCGACCAGGGCGGGGCGGGTCGCGGCGCCCAGGAGTTCTCGCAGGCGGCTGAGGTGGTAGTCGACCGTCTGCCGGGACAGCTTCAGCGAGGTGGCGATGTCGCCGTTGCTGCTGCCCGCCGCCAGGAGGGAGAGGATGCGGATCTGCGCTGCGGTGAGTGACGGGTGGGCCTCGTGGGCGAGGCTCTGGTGGGTGACGATGGCCCAGACGTGCCGGGCGCGGGCGGCGGAATGGCCGACCGTCGTCAGATGGAGCTGTGCGCGGCGCTGCCGCCCCTGGGCGTCGACGAGTATCGCGGAGGTCTCCACTCGTCTGGTGCGGCGTGCTATCAGGCCGTTCCACCTGCGGTGCAGCCGGTCGAGGCCGGGCCCGGGGGCGAGCAGGGTGTGCGCGCGGCGGCCGACCAGGTCGGGCAGGCTGAGCTGGAACAGCTCGGCGGCGGCGGCGCTCGCCTCGACCACGCGTCCGTTCGCCGACAGCAGTGCGCAGGGCAGACCGCTGTGGTCGCGCAGGGCCTGCAGGCTGTCCTCGGCCTCCTGCCACTGGACCATGGCGCGGAGTTGATCCGTGATGTCCACGTAGATCCCGGCGACGCAGGTCCGCGCGTTCTCCCGGACGGGGAACCGGTGGCCCACCGCCTGGCCCGCGCTGCCGTCCGGGCGCCGGTAGTCGAGGGTGTGGCGCACCGGCGTCCCCCGGGTGAGGATCTCCTGGTCGAGGGCGCGGAACTGGACGGCTTCGGCGGGGGCGTCCAAGTCCTCGATGTACTTGCCGACGAGTTCGTCCGGAACGGTGCCGTAGAGGTGCGCGTAGGCGTGGTTGGCCCACAGGTAGCGGCCCTCGCGGTCCCGGATGAAGGCGGCGGCCGGGGCGAGGTCCACTAGGCCCGCGAAGGCGGCGTACCGGCGCGGGGTCTCGGGGTGGGCGTCGACCTCCACGGCGAGGCCGCGCGTACGGCTGTGGGCGCGGCTCTCGTCCAGGGGCCAGCTCACGTCGAAGGTGCGGCCGTCGAACCGGGCCTGCCAGCGGCCCTCCTCCGGCGGGTGCCCCGGGGCCGAGAGCTCCTGCCGCATCCGGTCGAGGAAGCGCTGCGCCGTGCCCGTGTCGGCGAACGCGCCGCCTCCCCTCTCCAGTACCTGCCACGGCTCGTCGACCTCCCACCAGAACACGGGAAGGTGTTCCAGCAGTGCCTTGAGACTGGAATCGTCCACAGCGGTCTCTCCGTCCGTATACAACTGGCTGACGCACAGTCACAACGCGATGGGTATCCCGTCCCGATCCCGCGCATGCTCGGTTCTCGGCCGAAGTGGGGGCCGGCCCGCGAGCCCTCACGGAACTCTCCCGGTGCCCCAACACGGCCTGCGACTCAGGCATTTGCCTGAACGTCAGGCGCCCCGGTGGTGTTTCGGGCGCCTGCTGAGTGGTCTCCTTGAGTGTGCGGGTGAACACGCCCCGACACATACGCCGGGACATTCCCCCGCACCCGACGCGCATCGCTGATCCGTACGACGGCACATACGGCGACACGTACGACACGTACGACACGTACGGCGGCACGTACCAACCGCGTACCAACCACGTACCAACACGGACGAATGGAGACGAACTTCAGTGAGCAAGGTGCTGTTAGTGCATGCCAAGGGTGGTCCGCCGCTCGGTCACGTCCTGTCCAGGACGGCCGCGAGGGCGGAAGTGCACCTGCTGGCGCTCAGCGCTCTTCCTCCCGCCGTGGCAGGCTCCGCCCGGAGACTGTGCGCCTCGGTCGTGACGCCCGCCGACGCGCAGCGCTCCGACCTGGTGGCCCTCATCGTCTCGCGGGCCGAGGCTGTTGGCGCGGACGCGGTGCTCACCTTCTCCGAGTACGCGGTCGTGGCCGTCGCCGAGGCGTGCGAGGCGCTCGGTCTCGCGGGGGCCGGCAGCGCCTCGGCGCTCGCCCGTGACAAGCGGCTGATGCGGCGCACCTGGCAGGAACACGGCCTGCCGCAGCCCGAGTTCCGTGCCGTCGCCACGGAAGCGGACCTGCGCGAGGCGGCCGGTGCCCTGCCCTACCCGATGCTCCTCAAGGCGGCCTGGAGCGCGGGCTCCACCGCGCATCAGATCATCCGCTCCCCGCACGAGGTGTCCGCCGCCTGGCGTCGCTCGCGTGAAGTCATGGCCGAATCGGCTCAGTTGGGGTACGCGGAGCTTCATGTGGCGGAGGCGAACGCGGACTTCGTGGTCGAGCGGATCGTGACCGGCGCCGTGTCGGACTGGTTCGACGAGCCCGGCTGGGGCGACTACGTCAGTGTCGAGGGCGTCGTGGCGGACGGCACCTTCCGCCCGGTCTGCATCAGCGGCCGGATGCCCACGGTCGAGCCGTTCACCGAGCGCGCGGGCATCACCCCCGCCCTGCTGTCCCCAGGCGCCCAGGACCGCGTGGTGGCGCTCGCGCGGGAGGCCGTCGACGCCCTCGGCCTGCGCGACTGCGGGACGCACACCGAGATCAAGCTCGGCGCGGACGGCGACATGTGGCTGATCGAGACGGCTGCCCGGTTCGGCGGCGCGATGACGGTGCCGCAGATCGAGGAGGTCTTCGGGCTCGACCTCGTCGGCATGCTCGTCGACCACCTGCTCGGGCGCCCGGTCGAGTGGCCCGAGCAGGCCCTCACCCCGGCGCAGGCGCGCGGCGCGGCCGGCTCCCTCGTCGTCCTCGCGGTCGACGGTGAGGGCGAGGCCTGGCGGGACCGCAAGGTCTGGGACTTCCCGGCCGTCGCCAAGGACGTGCCGCTCAGCCGGGGCAGCGAGCTGTCGGTGGTCGCGGAGAGTTCGCTCGCCGACGGCACCGTCGTGCCGGTGTACGACCCGGCCGCGGGCGCCAACACCATGGCGGCCCTGTGCCTGCTCTCCGCCGCCGACCCGCGGACGGTGCTCCGCGACTTCGAGACGCTGGTCGACGCCCTGCCGCGGGTGCTGCCCGCCGCGCGGCCCTCCGTCATACGGCCCGAGGAGGTCTCCGCATGACCGCCCAGCTGTTCACCGGCGCTGCCGAACCGGACACCGACCGTACGGTCGTCGGCGAGAACCTCTCCCTGCCGCTCTTCCGCACGCTCTCCGGGGTCCTGGCCGGCCACCCCTACCTCAAGGTCGTCGTCGACCGCGCCGAGAACACCTGGCACCTGCTCGACACGGCCGCGCACCCCTTCCACGTCAACTACATCGCCACCCGCGTCCTGGGCATGGAACTCGCCGAGCTGGACGCGGACCTGGACGCGTTCAACGCCTCCGTCTACATGGACCCCGGGCGTCGCTTCCTGCTCGGTGTGCTGTCCCTGCACACCGGCGAGGGCGCGGAGGGCCGCGAGCGCACCTTCCTCGTCCTGGAGACGACCGAGGCCGACACCATGCACGGCGAACTCCTTGAATTCTTCTACGAGTTCGTACGGGTACGCGTCGACGGCAGGCTCCCGTTGCTGCTCAAGCCCGCCAACCACGGGCAGGAGGAGGAGCTGGCGGCGATCAGCGAACTGCGCGTGCCGCGCATCCTGAGCCACGAGCTGTTCGGCTCCAGGACCCGGACGCCGCTGAACCCCGGCGAGGCCACCGGGCGGCTGCGGTTCTTCCGTACGAACGAGGAGTACGCCGAGTATGCAGCCGCGGAGGCCGGGCTCGGCTGGGCGGACATCGTGGCCATGCCGTGTCTGCCGGACGATGTGCCCCGGGTGGCCGGATTCCTCAACACCGCGCCGATCACCCCGCTTTCGCACACCAACGTCCTGGCCTCCGGCTGGGGGATACCCAACGCGATCGTGCTCGATCTGGAGGAGCTCGTCGAGCGGGGCGGCCTGGACGGAGCTTGGGTCCGCTACCGGGTGCGCGAGGACGAGATCTCCCTGGAGCGGCTGGACCAGGAACCGGTCCTGCGGGCTCCGGCCTGGCACCAGCAGCGCATCCGCCTCGAACCGCCGCTGCTCGAAAACGCCCCCGTGCTGGCCCTGCACCGGCTGCGCAGCGCCGACCGCGACCGGTACGGCACCAAGGCGGCCAACCTCGGCGAACTGCACCACGTACTCGACAGCCGTACGGCCGACCTGACCGCCTTCTACGGGCGGCCCCGCCCGCCGCGCGACGACCTCTACGGGCACCTCGCCGCCCGGCTCGGCCTCAGTGCGCCCTCCGTGGCCGAACTCCGCGCCGGGGCGGCCGACTTCGTGGCCAGAACGGTCGGCGCCCCGGAGGGAATCGCGCTCCCCTTCGCGCTCCAGCAGCACTTCCTCGCCTCGTCGCCCGCCCTCCAGCAGGGCATCGGCAAGCTCAAGATGGCACTCGAACTCGACGCCACCGACGTCCTGGACCCGCTCTGTCTGCAACTCCAGCAGCTGATCCGGCACACTCCCGTCCCCGAGTCCGTCACCCGGCAGATCAGCCAGGCGTTCCCCGCCCCGGCTGCCGCGCTCGGACGCCTGGTGGTGCGCTCCTCGTCCAACGCCGAGGACCTCCCGGGCTTCTCCGCGGCGGGCGTCTACGACTCCGTCACCGCCGTCCACGGCACCGCCGAACTCCTCGACGCGGTACGCCAGGTGTGGGCCTCCCTGGTCTCGCCCCGCAGCGTACGACTGCGCCACCAGGTCGGGATCTCCCTCGACGACACCTACATGGGCGTGATCATCCAGGAGTACGTGCCCGCCTCACTCGGTGGCGTTCTGGTGACCTGCGACCCGACCCGCCGCGAGGACTTCCGCAATGTCTACCTCAACTGTTCCCCCGGCTCCCCGGAGCAGGTCGTCGACGGCTCGGTCCTGCCGCAGCAGTACCTGTACAACACGGTGGAGGGCGGCGGCCGCACTGTCGCCCTGGGCTCCTGGGGCGACGGGCTGCCCGCCGCCACCCGCGCCCGGCTCGCCGACCTGTCCCTGACCGGGCGGCTCCTGCAGTCCCACTTCAGCGGGTCGGACTTCGGCGGGGCCGATGTGGACAAGCCACTGGACATCGAGTGGCTGATGACCGAGCGGGGCGACTTCAGGCTGGTCCAGATCCGCCCGTACGCGCTGTGAGGCGGCCGCGCCCCGGAGAGCGGGCCGCCACCGGTCCGACGGCCACCGCCCGCCGGATCATCCGGCTCAACTACGGCTTCCAACTGCTGTTCAACCTGCTGTGGTGGATGCCGGTGTTCTACGCCTACCAGAAGGCGGCCGGGCTCTCGGACGGGCAGATCTTCGGCATCCAGAGCATCTACTACGTGGCCTTCTGCCTGTTCGAGATCCCGACCGGGCTGATCGCAGACCGGATCGGCGCCCGCAACTGCCTGCGGGCCGGGGCGGTGGTGATGACGGCGGCGAACCTGGCTCCCGTGGTCAGCGCCTCGTACACCGGCTTCCTCGTCCACTTCCTCGCCATCGCCGCGGGCCGTTCCCTCACCTCGGGAGCGGCGAGCGCCTATCTGTACGACGGGCTGCGGGCCGAGAAGTGCGACGAGCACTATCTGAAGGCGGAGGGCACCGCACGGGCCCTGGGGCTGGCGGCGAAGGTCGTGTGCTGGCCGCTGGTCGGGCCCTTGATGACCGTCGCCCACGCGGCTCCGTACGTACTCAGCGCCGCCAGCGCCGCGGGCTCCCTCGCGTGCGCCGTCGCGCTGCCCCGGCTCGCCGGGGCGGGCGGTGGTACGGGGGAGGCGGCCGACCGGGCGAACGGCGGGCGCAGGGGCGGTGCGTTCCTGCGGGACGCGGGCTCCGCGCTGCGCTGCGTCGCCTCTTCGCCGTGGCTGGCCCTGGTGATGGTGCAGGGCGTGGCGATCTTCACGCTGTCGCGGATCTGCCAGGTCAACCTCTTCCAGCCGATCCTCCTCGACCACGGCATCGGGGAGGCCTCGCACGGTGGGGTGATGGCGGCGATGACGGTCGCGGAGGCGGTGGCATCGGCACGCCCCCAGTGGCTGAGCCGCCGGCTGCCACCGGTGGCCTGGGTGTCGCTCCTCAGCCTCGCGCTCGCGGGCACCCTGGCGGCCATGACGTTCGGCGGGCCGTGGGCCGTCGTCGCGCTGCTCTGCCTGTTCGCCGCCGCGACCGGCTTCGCGTACCCCGTCCAGCGCAAGTTGGTGAACGACGCGATCCCCGCGAACGCCCCACGGGCCACGCTGCTCTCGGTCGAGAGCATCGTGGACCGCGCGGTGTGCGCACTGGCCGCGATCGCCGTCGGCGCGTATCTCTCCGCGGGGCGCCTGGACGCCCTGCTGTGGCACAGCGCGCTCGCGACCGCGGTGCTGCTAGGGGCCTTCCAACTGCTCCTGCGCAGCGGGGTGGTGGAGCGGGACCGCGCCGGGGCCGGGATACCGGCGGCGGACCCGGGGACGTCGGACCCGACCGCCCGCGCCGCCCCCGGGGCGGACGCGGACGGTCATGACACCGGCGACACGGCCCGGTTGACTGGAGGCGGAGGCGGAGGCCGCAGGCCGCGGTCGGACACATAGCCGCGGCGCGGGCGTCGGTCAGCGGGACCGGCGGCCGAGGAGTTCGACAAGTCCGGCCGGGAGGAACGCGGGCCGGTGGGGCTGTCCGACCTGGTACGGCACATAGCCCAGCGAGGCGGCGACCTTGATCTCCTCGGTCGTCTCCGCCTGGTAGACGAGTCGGCAGCGCCCCGAGTCGGCCTGCGCGCGCTGCCACAGGGCAGGTGCCGGTTTGCGTTCCGCCTCGGTACGCGGGGTGAGGATCCGGTCGCCGAAGTCCTGCCAGGCGAAGGGCGCGGAGCCCCGCCACGTGGCGTCGACCTCCTTCTTGAGCCTGGCGGCACGTTCGGCGTCGGTACTGCCCCAGGAGGGCGGAACGTTGGTGATCAGGCCGATTCGGATGTGGTGTTCGCGCAGGGTGCGCAGATAGGAGGCCGCGCCGGGCTGATAGCCGATGCTGCCGTCGGCGGCGGTGTGCACGAGGGTCTCGCCCAGGTCGAAGTACGCGACGGGGCAGGCGCGTTCGGTGTCCGTGCGCGCGACGGAGTCCTTACTCGTGCCGCCGCTCGCGCCCCCGGGCGCCGCGGCACTCACCGTGGTGCAGAGCACGGTCGACGCCAGGGCTGCGCCCAGCGCGAGGCCGGCCCGGCCCAAGCCCTTGGAGGGGGATCTGTTCATGGCGTCGTCGCCCTTCTCCTTGCGCACCGCGGACGATGCGTGAATGGCCTGTTCATGACATACAGGTGCCGCAGTCTCTCACGCGGCGGGCGCGCGGCGGCCGGGCCGCGCGCCCGTCAGCCCCTCTCCGTCAGGTCGTTCGAAAACCTCGTGGTCTACCGGTCCTGCGACAGCGCGTGCAATTCGCTGAACAGGCCCCCCGAGTGCAACAGGTCCTCGTATGTGCCCTGTTCGGTGATGCGGCCGTGTTCCATCACCACGATCCGGTCCGCCATACGGGTGTTCTCGATGCGGTGGGTGACCACGATCGTGATGCGGTCGCGGGCCATGTCCTTGAGGACCGTGAACATCCGGTGCTCGCCGCGCGCGTCCATCTCCGACGTCGGCTCGTCCAGGATCAGGACCGGTGGGCGGCGGTAGAGCGCGCGGGAGCAGGCGATGCGCTGCCACTGGCCGCCGGAGAGCTCGCTGCCGCCCCACAGTTCGCGCGCCAGCAGGGTGTCGAGGCCGTGCGGCAGGTCCTCCACCGCCGTGCGCATCCCGACCGCGTCCACGGAGTCCCAGACGGGCGCGTCGTGGTGGGTGCGCGGCTGGCCCAGGGTGACGTTCTCCCGTACGGCCAGCGGCCATTGGCCGAAGAACTGCGGGACCAGGCCGGTGCGGCGCCACACCGTCTCCGGGTCGGCGGCCGCCACGTCGACGCCGTCCCAGGTCACCCGGCCCTTGTCGGGCAGATAGAGGCCGGTGATCAGACGGGTGAGGGTGGATTTTCCCGAGCCGTTCTCGCCGACCACCGCGACGACCTCGCCCCGGCGCAGGGTGAGCGAGACCCGGTTCACGGCGGGCGCCGCCTTGTTGGGGTACTGGTAGACGACCTCGTCGAGGCGGATTTCCTCGGGTCGCGCGGGTGCGGCCAACTTGCCTCTCTTCGGGGCGCGTTCGGCGGCGAAGTCGAGGAACGTGCGCATGTCCGCCAGGTACAGGCTGGTGTGGAACATCGCCGCCCCGTACACGACGACCTGCGACAGGGCGCTCAGCGAGCTCTGCACCGCGACCACCGCCGTCGCCGCGACGCCCAGTTCGACCCGGCCGGATACGGCCAGCCAGGCCAGGGTGGCCCAGGTGGCGAGGAGGAAGGCGCCGCCGAGCACCGAGGTGGCCAGGGCGATCCGCAGCAGCCGGGGTGCCATCGCGAGGGTGCGGCGGTCGATGCGCTCGGACAGGGAGCGGTACCAGAACATCAGATAGCCGGTCATGCCGTTCGCCCGCACCTCGTCCGCGAGCTTGGGCGTCGTCGCCCACCAGCGCATCATCCCGCGCACATTGCGGTCGCCCACATTGGCGTAGTGCGTCTCGTAGTCGACCCGCGCCGACATCACGGCGCCCGCGCCCGCGGGCAGGACGGCGAGCACGAGCAGGGCGAGCATCAGCGGGTGCAGCACCGTGAGGACGCCCGCCGCGGCGGCCATGCGGATCACCGCCGCCATGAACTGCTGGGCGTCGCGCACCATCAAGTTGGTGCGCATCACGCCCATTTCGGCCGCCTCCTGGCGGTCCGCGAAGCCCTCCTCGCCGTACGCGGCCACCTCCACGCGGCACACCGCCTCGACCATGTCGGCGTCGGCCGCCGTCGTCAGCAGCGGGCTGATCCTGCCCTCCGCGTACGACGCGAGCGCGGACGTCAGGCGCGCGACGCCGACCGCGACGGCGATGACCACCAGCGCCGGCAACGCCGCGTCGATCCGGTCGGCCGCCCGGCCCTCGCCCAGGATCGGCGCCATGGCCCGGGAGGTGGCGCCGAGCAGCACCGCCGCCGCGAGCCCGATCACGATCTGGCAGACCAGCAGCAGGAGGACCGAGCCCCGGTCGATCCGCCACGCCATCCGGCAGGTCTGCCCCAGCACGGACGGCAGCCGCCCGCACATCTGCCGGAACGAGGCCCCGCCGAGCGGGTTCTTCCTGTAGTGCCCCGCGAACGTGATCTCGGTGGGCGGGGGCGGCGGCACCGGGGGTGCCGACGGTGTGGCTTCGCTGCTCATGCCCGCCTTCCCAGGTCCGCCTGATCGAACACCAGATGAACGTCTACGACGTGGGTACGGGCATCCATGGCGACTCCTCGGACGGCGGTTGCGGGACCTGACGTACGTACAACGCTGCTGATCAGCGCGACGTCACGGCCGAGCCGTCGAGAAAAAGTTCGACTGCCGAGGCGAAACGTTGTGGCGGCTGGACTGGGCGCCCGTGATCCGTAGTTCGAATCACCCGGGAGTGGACCGGCACTCTATAAGGGGATTGCCGGGCGCCCGCGACCTGCCCTATGAGGGCGGGTCCCCGGGTCAGTAACCGCCCGGTGCCGAGGGCGCGGTGCTCGTCGCCGGCGCGTACGGGGTCGAGGTCTCCGGCTGCGGCGCCGACGTTGCCGGGGCCTGCGAGGAAGAGGAAGGGGACTCGGACCGCGCGGACTCGCCGGTGGTGGGCGACGAGCTGTACGGCTCCGACTGCCCCGGCGGCGGGGTCTTCTTGTCGCCCGCGCCCGTGTCGCCCTTGGGGCGCGAGAACCACTCGTCGCGGTCCGGGTCGAACATGACGAACGTGTCGACCACATGGGTGGCGGGGGCGACGACGGCCACGTTCGACGGCCGGTACGCGGGCCACGCGTCACCCGTCGGTTTGGGCGTGCCCTGCTGGGCGACCGGCGGCATCAGCGGGTTCCCGCAGGCGCAGCGCACCCTCGGCACACCCCGGTCGTCCACGAGCACGGCCGTACCGGCCTGCAGAACGGCCTGATAGGAGCTCGCGGAACCGTTACGGAAGCCGTGGTTGGTCACCCGGGTGTCGACGCGGAGCTGTACGGGGGTGAGGGCGCGCAGATACGTGGGCACGGTGTCGGGGCCGATGCCCAGGACGGACGCGAACGCCTTGTTCTTCGCCGGGTCCGCCCCCAGCGCGCCGATCTGCTTCTCCACGTCGCAGCTCGCCTTGTTCCGCGTACCGCCGTAGAGGCCGGGGGCCGAACCGTCCACGCCGCGCGTCACATTGGCCGAGGCCGGCGCCGACGCGCTGGGCAGGGACGGCGGGGACGGGGGCGGGGAGCTGTGACGCGCGCTCGACGGGGTGAAGGGCTCCGGGCCGTCCTTGCCCGCCGCCTGGAGGAAGACCTCGCTGCCCGCGCCCTTCTTGCCGGACGAGCCGTCGGGGCGGGTGAAGACGAGGATGAGCGCCACGGCCGCCACGATCGCGCCGGTGGTGAGGGCGATACGGGGGGCCGAGCGCCACCACGGGCGGGCGGGGCCGCCGTCCTTGCCGGGGGTGGAGCCGTCGCCCGGGCCCTTGCCGGAGCCCTGGTCGCCGGGGCCACCGCCGGAGCCTCCGCCGGACCCGGAGGGTCCGCCTCCGCCGCCGGGGCCACCCGTACCCCCTGGGCCCGACGGCCCGCCGCCCTCGCCCGTACCGACCGCGATCGTCTCGTCGTGGCCGCCCCCGCTCCGGCCGCCGCCCTCGCTTCCGTCGCCCCGGCCCGTACCGCCCTTGCCGCCGCCGCTCGGCGGGCCCGTCGGCGGGCCGGGCTGCGAGGGGTCCGAGAGGGGGCCGGACGGGGGGCCGGTGGGGCGGCCGGACGGGGGAGGTTCGACGCTCACGAGCTCTTCTTCCCGGCGTTGGGGTCCCGCGGGGGTGCGGGGCACTCGGCCGAGGAGACCCGCGGAACCGTGTGCCCGCCGCGGCGCGGTGGGGAACGGCTGTGCGCGGGGCGGTCCGGCTCGTCCGTTTTGCGCGACGAGTCCGGTACGTCCTCGACCTGCCCATTGTGTGCCCGGGCCCCGGCGGCCCCGCAAGCTGACGCGGTCGGCCCCCCACGACGGGCGGACCGCCCCGGCGCTGCTTAGCGTGACAGCGTGAGCCAGGACAAACCCCCCGATTCGCCCGCGGGACCGCGACGCGCCCGCCACGGCTGGGTCGAGGCCCTCGTGGCGGTGCTGACCGGTCTGATCGCCATGGCCGTCGTCGCCGCTCTCGGGCTGCTCGCGGCCGGTGCGGCGGACCTGCCCGACAACGCCTTCCCCCAGGTCGTCGCGGCCGTCGTCGTCATGGCGGTCGGCGGCTCCGTCGACATCAAGGGCGACGCCGGTGTGATCGGCGAGACCAACGCCGATCTGGCCGTGCTCCCGCTCTCCGTCACGCTCGTCGGCGCGCTGCTCGTCGCCGTCGGGTTCCTGCGGCCGCTGCGGCACCGGGCCGTGGCGAGCGCCCGCGAACTGGCGGCCTGGGCCGCCCGGGTGGCCGTCCTGTGGCTGCTTGCGCTCCTCGGCCTCTCGTTCCTCGCCCGCAAGCAGTTCGCCATCGGGCTCGGGAACGGGGCCATCGGCGACGTCGGGGATCTGCTGGGCGCCTCGCCCAAAGTCGGGTTCGAGACCGATGTGCCGCTCACCCTGCTCTTCGGGCTGCTCTGGCTCGCCGGACTGCTCTTCCTCGCCCTGGTGGTCTCCCGCAAGGCCCCGCTGCCCGCCCGGCTGCTGCGTTTCCAGGAGTCGGTACGCCCGGCCGCCTTCGCGATGGTCGTGCTGCTGCTGGCGTATGTGGCGCTGGGCATCGTGGTGGGACTCGTCGTCGCGGTGGTCAAGGGACACACGGCCGAGACCTTCGCCGTGATCCTGCTCGGCCTGCCGAACCTCGTCTGGCTGGCCTTCACGCTCGGGCTCGGCGCCTCCTGGGAGGGCCGGGTGGACGGGCCGTTCGGGCTGCCCATGCCGCACGTACTGGACCAGGTGCTGCGTACGCCCGACCTCTCCACCCTCAATCTGAGCACTCTCGCGGACTACGACGGGCGGGTGTGGTGGCTGCTCGTGGTCGCCGCGGTGCTGGTGCCGGCCGCCGCGTTCGTCATGGCGGCCCGGTCACCCGCCCGGGTACGGGCGTGGCAGCACGCCCTGCACATGGCCCTCGCGCTCGCCCTCACCGTGCTGGCCGTCTCTCTGCTCGCCCGGATCTCCGCGCACTACGGGCTTTCGCTGCTCGGCATCGGAGACATCGGCGGCGGCCTCTCCGGCCAGGTGTCCCTCAAGCCGCGCCTGTGGACGGGGCTGGGCTTCGCCGTGCTGTGGGGGCTGGTCGCGGGCTTCCTCGGCAGTCTGCTCGCCCGGCGCGTGCGGCGGCGCGGGGAGGTGGAGCCGGAGGGGGACCGGGCGCCGGCCGAGAGTCCCGAAGGGCCGTCCGGCTGACCGGCGCGAGGAAAACCGTGCGTCCGCCCCCCCGCCCTCACCTCACCCCCGGGAACACCGGCCGCGCCCACTCCGGCGGCTCGGGCGGCGGGCGGGGCGGCTCCGGGGCGCCGATCACCCGCAGATCCACCCGCGTCGGGGGATGCCCTTCCGGCCCCACGCCCTTGGCCGCCGCGCGCAGTGCGGCCACGAATGCCAGGCACGAGTCGTACCGGTCGTCCGGGCTCTTGGCCAGCGCCTTCGCCATGACGTCGTCGACCCCGGCCGCGATGTCGGGGCGCTTCTCGGTCAGCGGCGGCGGCTGGTCGTACTGGTGGGCCCACAGCAGCGCCATGTCGTCGTCGCGCTGGAACGGCGGGGCGCCCGCCATCGTCTCGTAGACCACGCACGCGAGGCTGTAGACGTCGCAGCGGCCGTCCACCGGGCGTCCGGAGATCTGTTCCGGCGCTACGTAGTCGAGCGTGCCGACGAACTGGCCGACCGTGGTGAACCCGGTCAGCGACAGCGACTTCTTCGTCAGTCCGAAGTCGGTGAGGTAGACGTGCTCGGGGTGGTCGCTGTCCGTGCCCTGGGCCACCAGGATGTTGCCCGGCTTCACGTCCCGGTGTACGAGGTCGTGCTCATGGGCGGCGTCCAGCGCGGACGCCACCTGGGCCGCGATCCTGGCCGCCGTGGCGACCGGCAGCGGACCCTCCTGGTCGAGCAGCGCCCGCAGATCGCGCCCGGCGACGTACCGCATGGCGATGTACAGGACGCCGTCGGTCTCCCCGGCCTCGAAGACCGGCACGATGTGCGGGTGGTCGATCGCGGCGGCCACCCGCGACTCGTGGGTGAAGCGCTGCCGGAAGGTGTCGTTGCGGGCGAGTTCGGGGGCGAGCAGCTTCAGCGCGACCGTCCGTTCCAGGCGCAGGTCACGGGCCCGGTACACCACGGCCATCCCGCCGCGCCCGATCTCCCGCTCGATCCGGTACCCGGCGATCCGCCGCCCGACGAGGTCGGAGGGGCGCCCGGTGTACAGGTCGCTCTCGGGTGCCATCAGGCGTCACCGGGCCACGCGCGGGCGCCGTCGACGGCCCCGGGCCGCGGCGCCTCGCCGTTCGGGCCGACCACCCGGGTCGCGTCGGCCGGGGCCGCGCCGGAGCCTCCGGCCGGAGGAAGCCCGTCGTCGGCGGAAGACACCGCGCTCGTGCGCGCACCGGACGGCTGCCCGGACGCCGCGAACGTGCTCAGCCGCGTCCCGTCGCAGTACACCCACCGCTCGTGCTCCGCGTCGTACAGCCACACCGCCTCGCCGTCGACGACCATCCCGGCTCGCAGCCCCTGGGTGTGCTGCCGGAACGCCTCGCCGTCGAGATGGCCCGCGGCCAGGTCCTCCGCCGCGCTGCGGTAGCGGTTCAGCATGTCCTGGACGCGGGAGAGGAGCGGGCGCGGGTCGGCCGTGCGGGCCAGGGGCGCGCCCGGCACCGGAGGCCCCTGCGGAACGGTGACCAGGAGGCGGCCGTCGACCCACGCCGACCAGGCGTTGGCGCACAGGATCCGGGCCCAGTCGCCCCGCCGGTCGATCAGCTGCACCGGCAGCAGCGCGTCCAGCGGCACCGTGGGCCGCCCGGTGTCCGGGCTCTCCCAGGCGGCCAGTCCGCCCGGAGGGACGACATGGGTGGGACGGAAGTCCACGGGAGCGCTCATCGCGGCCGCCTACTTCCGCATCACGGCGGGCTCGTGCCGCCGCAGCAGCCGGGCGACCGCGAAGCCGAAGAGCACCGACAGGGCGACCAGCATGCCCATGTTGAGCAGCCACACCCCCGTCTCGTGCTTGAACAGCGGGTCGCCCGTCAGCTCGCCCGGCACGATCCTGGAGAGCCCGATCGTGCCCGCCATCCCGCCGAGCGCCCACCGGGAGGGGATCAGCCAGGCCAGCTGCTCGATGCCCGGGACGCCGTGCAGCTTCAACAGCGCTCCGCAGAACACCACTTGGACGATGGCGAGCAGCACAAGGAGTGGCATCGTCACCTCCTCCTTGCGCACGAGCGCCGAGACGAGCAGGCCGAGCATCATCGCCGTGAACGAGAGCAGGGCCACCGCCACCGTGATCTCCACCAGCGGTGGCATGACCACGCCCTTGCCGCCCGGCGCGTTGAGGTTCACGCCGAACAGCGCCACCAGTGTCAGGACGACGGCCTGGAGCACGGTGATCGTCCCCAGGACCACCACCTTGGACATCAGATACGCCGATCTGGACAGGCCGACGGCCCGTTCGCGCTGGTAGATCACCCGCTCCTTGACCAGCTCCCGTACGGCGTTGGCCGCACCGGTGAGCACACCGCCGACGCACAGGATGAGCAGCGCGTTCATCGCCGTCTCCTGGGTCAGCTTGCTGCCCGCCAGCGCACGCGCCATGGCTCCCATCACGAAGGGCAGCGCGATCATGATGGCGAGGAAGGTCCGGTCGGCGCCGAGCGCGGCCGCGTACCGGCGCACCAGGGTGCCCAGCTGGGCACCCCAGCTCTGCGCCTTGGGCGGCGGGGCCACGATCCGGGCGGCGGCGGCCTCCTTGAGGTGCGGCTGGGCGCTGGAGCTGACCACGTACTGCTGGTGGAAGGACGACTGGGCGTACTCGCCCGCCCAGTCCCGCTCGCGGTCCCGCTCGAAGGCCTCGAACGCCTCCGGCCACTCACCGAAGCCGAAGAAGCCCAGGGTGTCGCGGGGCGGTCCGTAGTACGCGATGTGCCCGCCGGGGGCCAGGACGAGGAGCCGGTCGCAGACGTCGAGGCTGAGGACGCTGTGGGTGACCACGATGACGGTGCGGCCGTCGTCCGCGAGGCCGCGCAGCATGTGCATCACCGAGCGGTCCATGCCCGGGTCGAGCCCGGAGGTGGGCTCGTCGAGGAAGAGCAGCGACGGCTTGGTCAGCAGCTCCAGGGCGACGCTCACGCGTTTGCGCTGGCCGCCGGAGAGGCTGTGGATGGACTGGTCCGCGCGCTGCTCCAGACCGAGCTCGCCGATCACCTCGTCGACCCGGGCGCGGCGCTCGGACTTGGCGGTGTCCTGCGGGAAGCGCAGTTCGGCGGCGTAGCCAAGCGCCCGGCGCACGGTGAGCTGGGCGTGCAGGATGTCGTCCTGGGGGACGAGCCCGATGCGCTGGCGCAGCTCCGCGTAGTCCCGGTAGAGGTCGCGGCCGTCGTAGAGGACCGTGCCCCGGTCGGCGGGGCGCAGCCCGGTCAGGGCGTTGAGCAGGGTGGACTTGCCGGCGCCGCTCGGTCCCACCACGGCCAGCAGGCACTTCTCGCCGACCGGGAACGACACCTGGTCGAGCAGCGTCTTGCGGCCCCGGTCGACGGCGACCGTGAGGTCCTGGACGTCGAGCGAGACCTCGCCGGTGTCGACGTACTCCCGGAGCTCGTCCCCGACCAGGCAGAACGCCGAGTGGCCGACGCCGACGATGTCGCCGGACGCGACCCGGGCGCGGGCGACGGGCTGGCCGTTGAGGAAGGTGCCGTTGTGGCTGCCGAGGTCGACGATCTCGTAGCTGCCGTCGGGGTGGGCGCGCAGTTCGGCGTGCCGGCGCGAGACGACCAGATCGTCGACGACCAGGTCGTTGTCGGGGGCGCGGCCGATCCGTACGGTACGGGTGGGCAGCGGCCGCACCGAGGTGGGCTGCCGGAAGGCGCCGGTCGCGGACGGCATGGACACGGCGGACAGCCGCTCCGGGGCGCGCACCGGTGGCGGCGCGCGGCCCACCAGGACGGCGCGGGGGCCGTCGGCCGGACTGCCGAACCGGATGACGCTGCCGGGGCCCACGCCCCACTCGTGGATGCGACGGCCGTCGGCGTACGTCCCGTTGGTGCTGCCCTCGTCCTCGACCGTCCAGTGACCGCCGTCCACGCGCAGCACCGCGTGGTGCCACGAGACGCGGGCGTCGTCGATGACGATCTCGCTGAGGGGGTCGCGCCCGACGTGGTAGTCCCGGCTCGGACTCATCACCGTGGAGCCGGTGTCGGTCTCCAGGACGAGCTCGGGCGCTGTCGGCGCGGCAGACCGCTCTCCCATGGGGTGAATTCTACCGATCAGCACCTGATCGCGCCCTTTGCGCAGAGGGGAGGGGGTGCCGGGCCGGTACCGCCAGGGTTTACCTCCCGCGGTTTCTGCGCCGCTGGGATGACGTGCGGTGTCAGCCGTCGGCTGGATGTGCGTGCGAGCGCGCGGACCTAGGTTGCGACGCGGAAGCAGAGCGCCACCGGCACACCCGCACCGCATCACCGACGGAGAGGACCCGTGCCCGATGTTATGGATCCGTACGAGAAGAAGACCCGCCGTGCGTCCGCGCACCCGGGCGGTGGCGCTGGCCGCCGTGGCCGCCACCGCGCTGGGCGCGCTCACCCTGGCCCCGCAGCCGGCCTCCGCCGCGCCCAACTACAGCGGCGACCCCGTGCAGTACTGGAACAACGTCCTGAACGGCGCGATCCGCACGGCGGGCGGCGCCCCGGGCCCGCTGTCCCGGGCGGCCGCCATGATGAACACGGCGATCTACGACGCCGAGAGCTCCTACCAGCTCCGCTGGCACACCATGACCTCCGACCCGTACCTCCAGGCGGTCAACTACGCGGCCTGGAGCGAGGGACCGGGCGAGGAGGAGCGGGTCATCGGGCGGACCGCCTACAACATCCTGCTCAAGCTGTTCCCCGACCAGACGACGTACCTGGACAACAAGTTCAAGGAGCGGTTCGGCACCAACTCCACGGACTTCGACCTGCTGGACGTCACGGTGGTAGGCACGATCGTCAAGAACACGCAGGACTCCCGGACCGCCGACGGGTCCGACGACAGGACCGTCTACACCCCGGACGCCAAGCCCGGCGCCTGGCTGCCCACCAGCTACCCGGACGTGGCGGACCCGAGCTGTTCGCAGCCGGGCCAGGCGGCCGGCCCCAACTGGGGCCTGGTGAAGCCGTGGGCGCTGACCTCCGGCTCCCAGTTCCGGCCGTCGACCCCGGGCACCTACGCGTCGTACGAGAACCTGCTCGCGAGCCCGGCCTACGCCGACCAGGTGGCCAAGGTGCGCTCGCTGGGCGCCGCCGGGTCCACCACACGGACGACGGACCAGACCGCGGCCGCCTGGTTCTGGGCCAATGACGCCAACGGCACCTACAAGCCGCCGGGGCAGCTGCTCGACATCACCGCGCGCGTGGCGAAGGACCGGGGGCTGACGCCATATCAGAACGCCCGGCTGTTCGCGCTCGTCTCCGTCGCGATGGCGGACGCGGCGATCGGGGAGTGGGACGTCAAGTACCAGACGCCCATCGACCTTTGGCGTCCGGTGTCGGCCATCCGCGAAGGCGGTCTCGACCCCGCCTGGAAGCCGCTGTCGGGCACCACGCCCTGCTTCCCGGCGTGGGCCTCGGGCCACTCCGCGTTCGGTGCCGCATGGGCGGGGATCATGCGGCAGTACTTCAAGAGCGACAACGTGAGCTTCACGGCGTCCACCGACGATCCGCACTCACCTGTGCGGACCCGCTCGTTCACCAGCTTCAGCCAGGCCGCGCACGAGGACGCGGACAGCAGGATCTGGCTCGGCGTGCACTACCCGTGGGACGCGAGCGACGGCTACGCGCTCGGCGACTCCATCGCCACCTGGGTGTTCACGCACAGGATGAAGGCCGCGGGCTCCTGAGCCGGTAGTGCCCGGTACGACGGCGCCCGCCCCGGAGCTCTCCGGGGCGGGCGGTCCGTACGGTTCCGTACGCGTGGGTCAGGCGTCCTCGGGCGGCAGGTGCGAGGCGGGTCCCGGCTCCGCCGCCGGGTCCAGGATGCGGTTGAGGAAGTTCCTGGTCCGCTCCTCGCGCGGGGCGCCCACGACCTGCGCGGCCGGGCCCTGCTCGACGATGACGCCGCCGTCCATGAACACCACCCGGTCCGCGACCTCCCGGGCGAAGCTCATCTCATGGGTGACCACCATCATCGTCATGCCCTCGCCCGCGAGCACCCGCATCACCGCGAGGACGTCCCCGACGAGTTCGGGGTCGAGCGCCGAGGTCGGCTCGTCGAAGAGCATCACCTCGGGGCCCATGGCGAGCGCCCGGGCGATGGCGACGCGCTGCTGCTGCCCGCCGGAGAGCTGCGCCGGATACGCGTCGGCCTTCTCGGCGAGCCCGACCCGGTCCAGGTTCTCGCGGGCCACGGCAGCCGCCTTCGCCCTGTCCCGGCGCAGCACCCGGCGCTGCGGCAGGATCAGGTTCTCGGTGACCGTGATGTGCGGGAAGAGGTTGAACTGCTGGAAGACCATGCCGATACGGCGGCGCACCGCGTCGATGTCGACGTCCAGGTCGGTGACCTCGGTGCCGCCGACGAACACCTGCCCCGCGCTCGGCTCCTCCAGGAGGTTCACACAGCGCAGCAGCGTCGACTTGCCCGACCCCGAGGGGCCGATGACGCACACCACCTCGCCCCGGGCGACCTCCATGTCGATGCCGCGCAGCACTTCGTTGTCCCCGAACGACTTGCGCAGCCCGCGGATCTCGATCTCGTTCTCTGGCATCGCTTCCTCACCTCGCCCGGTCGGCGCGGGCCTCTAGACGGCGCACCACGAAGCTCAGGGGCACGGTCACCATCAGGTAGCAGAGCCCGGCGACCAGGATCGGGGTGGAGTTGGCGCTCTGGCTGGCCAGGTCCCTGCCGTACTTGGTCAGCTCCCGCTCCTCCAGGGTGACCCCGAGGAACAGCACGAGCGAGGAGTCCTTGAACAGCAGCACCAGTTCGTTGGTCAGCGGCGGGATGACGATCCGGAACGCCTGCGGGATGATCACCGACACCATGGCCCGGGCGTGCGAGAACCCCAGCGAGCGGGCCGCCTCCATCTGGCCCTTGGGCACGGCCTGGATGCCCGCCCTGATGGTCTCGGCCATATAGGCCGCGGCGACCAGACCGAGCCCGAGGGCGACCTTTCCGTATGTACCGCCGGGGATCTCCGTGCCGGGGAAGGCCAGCGGCACCGCCACGCCCACGAAGATGAAGATCAGCAGGGCGGGCAGCCCGCGGAACAGCTCGATGTAGATGCCCGCCACCCAGCGGTAGGGCGCCACGGAAGAGAGCCGCATCAGCGCGACCACCAGACCGAGCACCAGGCCGAAGGCGAAGCCGGAGAGCGTGTACACCACGGTGTTGCGCAGGGCGATGGTGATGATTTCCGGGAAGAGCTTCCCGATCAGGTCGGTCTGCGCGAACTGGTTCTGCAGCCGGTCCCAGTCGGCCAGCACGCCGATGGTGATCAGCACCGCCACGAAGACCGCGTACTGGATGCCCTGCGAGACGCGCCTTCGTTGACGCCTCGTCAGGCGCGAGGTCACGGCTGGGCCTTGGGCAGCGGTCCGATCCACTGTTCGTAGATCTTCTTGTACGTGCCGTCCGCCTTGGCGTCGGTGACGGCCTTGTCGATGGCGGCGAGCAGCTTGGTGTTGCCCTTCTTGACCGAGAAGCCGTACTGCTCGCCGGTCGAGATGTTCTCCACCAGGGCGAACTGATCGGCGTTGGCCTTGTCCTTGAGCCAGCCCTGGACCACCGGGTAGTCGATCACCACGGCGTCCACCTGGCCGGTGCGCAGACCGTTGATCACCGCGTCCGAGCTCTCGAAGGCGACCGGGTTGAAGCCCTTGCCGGTGGCGTAGCTCTCGCCGGTGGTCTCGGCCTGGGCGCCGAGCTTCTTGCCCTTGGCCTTGAGGTCGGCCAGCGAGGTGACGCCGCTCTTCTTGGTGGCGAGGAGCGCCTGGGTGGCGTCGAAGTAGGGGACGGAGAAGTCGACGTTCTTCTTGCGCTCGTCGGTGATGGTCATGCCGGCGGCGGCGAGGTCGCACTCGCCGGAGTTGAGGAAGGCACCGGTCTTGAAGTTCTCGAACGGGGTGTCGAGGATCTTCTGTTCGACCTTGAGGTTCTTGGCGACGAGGTCGATCAGGGACACGTCGAAGCCCACGACCTTGCCGTTCTGCTCCGACTGGAACGGCGGATAGGGCAGATGGGTACAGGTGGTCAGCTTGCCCTTCTTGACCACGGGCACCCCGCCCGCGGCCTCCCCGGCGCCGCCACCGCTCGACGAGCAGCCGGTGGCGGCGAGCAGCAGCCCGGCCGCAGCGGCTGCGGCGGTGGTCAGATTGCGGATACGGTGAGCCGTCCTGGTCACGGTTGACCTCCATGGATACGGGGGTGGCTGAGGAGCGGAACCGTTCAGCCATGATCGTATGAGACTGGGGGTGACTTCGTCCCGGAACGCGTCAGGCGCGCCGATGGGTCATCCGGACACCCGCCTGCCCGGGGCACCGGCCCAGGGGCTTCCGGGACGCGGCTCAACTTGGCCATCTAGGCTGATCATTGACAGTTCCACCAGGCCCCAGGAGAAGACGCCCGTGACCGAGAACCCGGCCCACCTCGATGCTCCCGAGCACGTTCGGAGCAGAATCAACACCTCCCAGCCGCACACGGCCCGGATCTGGAACTACTGGCTCGGCGGCAAGGACAACTACGAGGTCGACCGCGCGGTCGGCGACCAGATCCGGCAGCTCCACCCCGGTATCGGCGACTACGCGCGCGCGGACCGGCTCTTCCTCGGCCGCGCCGTGCGCCACCTGGTGGCCGACCGGGGCATCCGGCAGTTCCTCGACGTCGGCACCGGCCTGCCCACCGCCGACAACACCCACGAGGTGGCGCAGCGCATCGCGCCCGAGTCCCGGATCGTCTACGTCGACAACGACCCGCTGGTGCTCGCCCACGCCCGCGCGCTGCTGACCAGCACGCCCGAGGGGCGGACCGACTACCTCGACGCGGATCTGCGCGATGTGGACAGCATCCTGGAACACGCGTCGAAGACGCTGGACTTGACGCAGCCGGTCGCGCTGATGCTGCTCGGCGTGGTCATCTTCATCGGGGACGACGCCCAGGCGTACGGCCTGGTGCACCAGCTGATGGAGAGGCTGGCCCCCGGCAGCTACCTGGTCCTCTCGCACACGGTGACCCACCCCGACATGCCGGACGTCGACGAGGCGGTGGCGTTCTGGAACGAGCACGGCACCCCCAAGCTCACCCAGCGCACCCCCGAGCAGACCGCCCGCTTCTTCGACGGCCTGGAGGTCCTGGAGCCCGGCGTGGTGTCGTGCTCGCGGTGGCGGCCCGAGTCCTCCGACGACACAGCCGACGGCGAGCCGGCCGAGGTGGCCATGTTCGGCGGCGTCGGCCGCAAGGCCTGACCTGCGCCGCAGCCCTCTCCTGGGACGAAAATGGGCCCGCCTTTGCCATTGCGGGGATCTCCCGCCGGGATGTCCCCGCAATGCGCCCTTCGTCACGGAGTGCGGCTTCACCGCACCTTGAAACAAGGTTGACCAACTCGCGGACGGCGACGGAGGGTTGCGGAACTAGGTTCGGCCGCATGCCCCCCAACCGCTCCTCGCTCCCGGTTCTCCCGTACCGCAAACCCACGCCCGGCCGGGACTACTGGGTCCTCGACGACGTCCTGCCCAACGTCGACGAGGTCCGCGCGCGCTGCCTCGCCAAGGACGACTGGGTCGAGGGATACCCCCGCAAGCCCGAGACCTGGCCGGGGCTGCGCACCATGCCGGGCCTGGAGCCCGCGGAACTGGCCCGGGTGGAGCGGCTGGTCAAGAAGGCCACCGGGGTACGCGAGCTGTGGCTGCGGAAGGCGCCCGGCGGCGCCAGGCTCAACCACAACTGCGTCCAGGTCGTCGGCAGGGACGAGAGCGAGCCGCGCCCGCACACCGACTCGCGTGCGCTGTGCCGGTACGCGGCCGTGCTGTACCTCAACCCGGGCGTGCCCAAGGACTGCGGCACCAGCTTCTACCGGCAGAGCCTGCCCGGTGGCGTCCTCGGCGGCAATCTGGTCGCGGCCCCGCACACCAACCTGGTCGAGGCGCTCGGCACCCGGTTCGTGCCGCCGGACTCCTTCACCGAGGACGTACGCGTCGCCCACCGCTACAACCGGCTGCTCCTCTACAACGCCAACATGATCCACACCGCCACCGGCTACTGGGGCAGCACCATCGAGGACAGCCGGATGACGGCCGTCTTCTTCTGGATGGCCTGAGAGCCGGTCTTTGAACCCCCGCCTGCGCAGCGGCGGTCGGTGCGCCCGCCCTTCGGGCGGACGACGGGGGTTCAAAGACAGGCTCTGACTACCCGGCCGGGGCGGGCCGGCCGGCGACGACGACCGTGGCGTACCGCTCCTCACAGGTCGCCACGCGCGGGACGAGTCCGCCCGCGGTGACCGCGGCGACGGCCAGGGGCACCTGGCGCTCGCTCGTCTCGAAGAGCAGATGGCCGCCGGGCGCCAGCCAGTGGGCCGCCTCGGCGGTCACCCGGCGCAGCACGTCGAGGCCGTCGGCGCCGCCGTCGAGCGCCACCCGCGCCTCGTGGACGCGCGCCTCCGAGGGGAGCAGCTCGATCTCCTCGCTCGGTACGTACGGCACATTGGCGAGCAGGACGTCCACGCGGCCCCGCAGCCCGGCGGGGAGCGCGGCGAACAGATCGCCCTGGTAGGCCCGGCCCCCGGCGGCGGCGACATTGCGCCGGGCGCACTCGACGGCGGCCGGGTCGATGTCGGCCGCGTGCAGCTCCGCCCGGCCGAGCCCCGCCACCAGCGCCGCGCCCAAGGCGCCCGAGCCGCAGCACAGGTCCACCACGACCGCGCCCGCGGGGGCGAGCGGAACGGCCTGCTCCACCAGGAACTCGGTGCGGCGCCGGGGCACGAAGACGCCCGGGTCCACCGCGACCCGTACACCGTGGAACTCGGCCCATCCCAGGACGTGTTCGAGCGGCAGGCCTTCGGCGCGCCGCGCCACCATGGCGTCGAGCTCGGCCGGGGTGCGGGCCGTGGAGACCAGCAACTCGGCCTCGTCCTCGGCGAAGACACAGCCCGCCGCGCGGAGCCGGGCGACGATGGCGTCGGGGGGAGGGGTGGTAATGAGTCTCACCTGCGGTTTTCATGGCCGGATCACTTCTGGGCGCGGCCACCCTACCCTCGGCGCGGTCGGGCTGCCGAGTGATTAAAGCGTGCATAGAATGACGGAATGATCTTTATCGTCGTCAAGTTCCCCGTGAAGCCCGAACACGTCGAGGAGTGGCCGCGGCACGTCGCGGACTTCACCAGCGCGACCCGCGCCGAGCCGGGCAACCTCTGGTACGAGTGGTCGCGCAGCCTGGAGGACCCGAACACCTATGTGCTGGTCGAGGCGTTCCAGGACGGCGCCGGCGAGGCGCATGTGAACTCCGACCACTTCAGGGCCGCCATGGAGACGATGCGCCCGCTCCTGCGTCACACCCCCGACATCGTGAGCACGACGATCGAGGGTGCGACGGGGTGGAGCTCGATGGGCGAGCTGAAGATCGACTAGCCCTTCGTGGCGGGGGTGACCGTCACTTCACGGTGACGGTCACCGTCGGGGAGACGGTCGCGCCGTCCATCACCCGCAGCTCCTCCTTGCCCTTGGTGTTCACCTTGTAGTCCAGGGAGTAGCTGCTGCCCTGCTTGATGGTGGTGTCGGCGTGCAGGGTCGTCCACTTGCCCTTGTTCTTGTGCTGGAGCACGACCTTGCTGCCGACGGACAGCCCCTTGGACCGGCCGGTGAACGTGACCTTGTCACCCACCTTGGCCTCGGTGGTGCTCGCCTTGATGGTCAGCGAACCCGGCGCCGCCGACGCGTACTTGCTGCCGCTCGGAGATGGTTTGGGGGTGGGGCCCGCGGCCGTCGCGAGCGCGGCGGATCCGCCGGCGAGCAGGGCGACGGACAGGGCACTGGCCGCGGCCATCCGGGCACAGCGACGTGTCAGAGTGGATTTCACGATGGCTTTCTCCCGTCTCTGCGGCTCCCCATCCGCTCGATTGGTACCTTTTCCGAGGCTATAGGCTGAGGTCGATGTCCGCTTCCCAGGGCCCTACTCTGCGTGAACTCGCCGTCCAGGCACTGTCTTCGGTCGAGCACGGCTACGACCTGCTGGCGCCGAAGTTCGACTTCACCCCGTACCGGACGCCCGAGCCGGTCCTCGACGCCGTCGCGCGCACCCTCTGTGAACTCGGCCCCTTCGGCCGCGGGCTCGACCTGTGCTGCGGCACCGGCGCGGGCGTCCCGGTGCTGCGCGCGGTGTGCCGGGAGCGGATCGCCGCGGTCGACTTCAGCGCGGGGATGCTGGCGGTCGCGCGCGCCCGTACGCCCGGGGGCGAGGCCGTCGACTGGATCCGGGCCGACGTCCGTGCCCTGCCGTTCGCACCGGCCGCCTTCGACCTCGTCGTGAGCTTCGGCGCGTTCGGCCACTTCCTTCCCCGCGAGCGGCCCGGCCTGTTCTCCCAGGTCCGCTCGGTGCTCGCGCCCGGCGGCCGCTTCGCGTTCCCGGTCGCGGCGCCCGCCCGCCCCGGCTCCCTCGGCTACTGGACCCTGCTCGGCTTCGACGCCGCGATGCGGGTGCGCAACGCGCTGTGGCGGCCCCGATTCGTCATGTACTACCGGGACTTCGCGCTCGGCGACGTGACGCGGGAACTCGCCGACGCCGGGTTCCGGGTCGAGCTGTACGCACTGGACGAGCTCGGCCGGCGCCCTGACGGCAGCCCCCGCTGCCGCCTGGTCGTCGCCACCGCCGTGTGACCCCGGCCCGCCCGAGCTGCGGCGATGACGGCCGGTGACCGGCTGTGTGGCGACGGGTGAGCATCGGCCGTAGCGTGACGGAGGTGCTTTCCACCGGCCCACCGCCGTTCGGTGCGGCGGGCCGGTGCTCGACAGACTCGGGGTCACGAGGTGAAACACCGTGCCCTCCGTGCACTTTCCCCTGATGCTCGCGCTCGCCGTGGCCGCGTTCCTCCTCTGCCGCAAGGGCGGCACCAAGGTCTCGCACGCCGTGATCTGCGCGGCCTTCGGTTTCTACTTCGCCGACACCGCCGCCGCCCCCTCACTGCACAGCGCGGTCAACTCGGTGATGGGCATGCTCAGTCAGCTCGGCTGAGAGCCTCACGCGTCCGCCACCCAGCTGCCGTGGAAGCCGAGCGGGACCCGGCCCGGCAGATGGATCCGGGCCAGCGGCCTGCCGGTGAAGTCCTGCGCCGCCAGAATCAGCAGATCGGCGGCGCCGCGCTCCGGATCGTGGACGTACGCCAGCGTGTAGCCGTCGTCCTCGGCGGCCCCCGGGTCCGGGTCCGGCCCGTGCGCGGACACGAACACCGCCTCGCCCACCGCCGCACCGCGCGGCAGCCGGTGCGACTGGGCGGTGCCGCGCAGGAAGTCGTGCTTGATCAGGGCGTTGCCGAAGGAGCGGTCCGGCGGCACACCGTCGGCCGTCAGATACGCGGTGGACATCTCGGCGGCGGCCGCCGTGTACCCGTACCGGTGGCGCCGGGACACCAGCGCCTCGTTGACGCGCGGGAACTCCTGCGGCCGGTCGTCGAGGCGCCGGGTGCGGACCCTGCCGTGCGCCAGGTCGACGGTCCAGCGGTCCAGTGAGGCGGTGCCGAGCGCGGTGGGCCCGTCGGAGCCCTTCCCCGCGACGAAGAACGGCGCCGGGAACGTGGTGAGGTCGACGACCACCGAGTCCCCGTCGTCATAGGCGTTCAGGGTGTGCGAGTAGAAGACCGGGTCCACCTCGAACCAGCGCACGCTCCCGCCCGCACGCGGCAGCACGCCCACCCGCGCCGGGTGCCGGTCGTTCCAGACGTACGGCACGGGCGCGCCCGCCCCGGCCGCCGCCTCGTCGAAGGTGACGGGCAGGTCGAAGAGGACCACATGCCGCTCGGTGAGCGCGAAGTCGTGCATCATCGGGCTGTCGGCGACGGGGATCCGCGTCGTACGGGCGACCCGCCCGGTCCGGTCGACCACGAGGTGGCGGACGTGGTCCCAGGTCGGGTAGTAGGTGATGGCGTGCAGCTCGTCGGCGTGGGCGTCGTACTTGGTGTGCGCGGTGAACGCGCCGCTCAGCGTGGAGCGGAAGTCGTACGGGCGCAGGGTGTTGAGCTCGCCGTCGAGCTCGTACGGCAGCGGCCCGCTCTCCTGAAGGGCGAGGATCCGGCCCTTGTACGGGATGACGTGCGTGTTGCATGCGAAGTCGTCCTCGGGGACGGGCCCGGGGTGCGGCTCGCCGAGCTTGGCCTTGACGGCGGCCGAGCGGACCCACCGGTTGCGGTACCACTCGGCCCGCCCGTTCCGCAGCCGCACCCCGTGGACCATGCCGTCCCCCAGCATCCAGTGGTGGGCCCGGGGGTCCTCCAGGCCGAGCACATTGGGGCCGGTGCGCAGATAGCGCCCGTTGAGCGAGCGGGGGATGCGGCCGGTGACGGGGAGGTCGAAGGCGGTGCGCTCTTCGGTGACCGGGGCGAAGGCCCCGTGCAGGAACGGTTGGCTTGTGGCGGACGGCGCCGACGGGTGCGGTGTGCCGAGGCCGGCGGCGGCCGCGACCGCCGCGCCGCGCGCGGCGAGCAGTCCCCCCGCGGCCGCGCCCGCCGCGCCGCGCAGCACGTTCCGCCGAGTGTGATCGTTCATGTCCGAGCCCCCTGCTCCCACGTTCGTACGACCTGTCGCCCACGATCGTCCGTCCGAGAGGCGGTCCCGGTCAGGAGGGCTGGGCCCCGGACCGGGGTGGTGCCAGGCCCCCTTTTCCGCGGGCTCGCCAGGCCTGGCCGCGCGGGCCTCATTCGGGTCTTTCGCACGAAATCTCAAGCAAGGTGTTGAATGTGCGACTATTGAGATGATGTGATGCGGGTCACAGATCGGGAGTGGCAGCAAGGAGCGAGTCGATGTCCACCACCGTCGAAGAATCCGTCCTGGCCCGCCTCGTCACCGACGCACCCCACGGCGTCCCCGTCCCCGTCACCCTCAGCTACGACGGCTCCGACCCGCTGGCCGTCCGGATGGTTTTCCCGCCCGAGGTCTCCCTGCACGAAGGGGGCGTGACCTGGGTGTTCGCCCGGGACCTCATCGACCGGGGACTGAGTGCCCCGGCCGGCACCGGCGATGTGCACGTGTGGCCGCTCGGGCGGGCACAGACCATGGTGGAGCTGCGCTCCCCGGACGGCCTGGCGCTCCTCGAATTCGGCACGGCGGCACTGCGCCGCTTCCTCTTCCACACCTACGCGGCCGTCTCCGCGGAGGCCGAGAACCAGGACCTCGACATGGACAGCGCCCTGGCCGAGCTGCTGGGCGAGAGCCGGTGAGTACGCGGCCCCTGAGAGCCTGTCTTTGAACCCCCGTACGGATCGGGCACCCGCCCCGGCGCGGCCAGGAAGGCGAAGTCGCGGTCGGCGTCGGCCCGAGTGATCTGATCCGCGGCGGCCATCGGACCCGTTCAGCCGAGGACCGGCGCCGCCCGGCCGAGGACGGAGGCGATGCGCTCCCAGGCCGCGGTGTCACGGGCGACCGGCTCAAGCGCGGCGCCCGCGCCCGTGCCCCACGCGCCTGCGGTCGCCACCGGGTCCGCGCCGGAGACGGCCGCCGCGGCCAGTGCGGCGGCGCCGAGCGCGACCAGCTCGGTGGCCCGGGGCACGATCAGCGGCCGGCCGGAGAGCCGTCGTACGGTCTCGACCCAGGTACGGCCCCGGGCGCCGCCGCCGATCAGCCGCAGCGGACGAGCGGCGGCCCCGGCGGCGTCGAGCCCGCACGCGCGCAGCAGGTCGTCGAGGACGCGCAGGGCGGTGAAGACCGCGCCTTCATAGGCCGCGCCCAGGAGTTGGGGCCCGGTGGTGGTGTGGCGCAGGCCGGTGAGCAGCCCGGCGGCGGCCGGCAGGTCGGGGGTGCGCTCGCCGTCGAGGTACGGCAGGAGCACCGCCTCGCCGCCGGGTTCGGCGTCGTCGCGGCCGAGCCCGAGCAGGGCCGCGACCTTGTCGACGGCGAGCGTGCAGTTGAGGGTGCAGGCGAGCGGGAGGAAGGCGCCGTCGGTGGCGGCGAACCCGGAGAGCGCGGGCGAGGCGGGCCGGGTGCGGGTGGCGGCGAAGACCGTGCCGGAGGTGCCGAGGCTGAGCACGGGGTGGTCGAGCAGGCCCGCGCCGCCGAGCCCGAGGCCCACGGCCGCGGCCATGTTGTCGCCGGTCCCGGCGGCGACCGCGATCCCGGCGGGCAGCCCGAGCGCCTCGGCGGCCCGGGCCGTCAGGGATCCCACCCGGGTGGCCCCGGTGGCGGCGACCTCGGGCAGCGAGTGGGCGTCCAGGCCGAGGAGTTCGAGCAGTCCGGCGTCGTAGGAGCCGGTCGCCGTCGAGTACCAGCCGGTGCCCGAGGCGTCCCCGGGGTCGGTCGCGGCGACTCCGGCGAGGCGCTCGGTGAGGAAGTCGTGGGGGAGGCGCACCCCGGCGGCGGCCGAGGCGTGCGCGGGCTCGTTCTCCTGCAGCCAGCGCCACTTGGCGGCGGTCACGGCGGCGACGGGCACCGAGCCGGTGCGCGCGGTCCAGGCGGCCGGGCCGCCGAGCGCCTCGGTGAGGGCGGCGGCCTGCGGGGCCGAGCGGGTGTCGTTCCAGAGCAGCGCCGGGCGCAGCGGGCGCCCGGCGCGGTCCACGACGACCAGGCCGTGCTGCTGTCCGGCGACCGCGATGCCGGTGACGGCGGACGCGGCCACCCCCGCCTCCTTCAGCCCGGCCGCGACCGCCGCGCACAGCGCCCGCCACCACAGCTCGGGGTCGCTCTCGCGGGCCCCGGCGGCGCCGTCGACCCGGTGCGGGGCGCGGCCGACGGCGAGCGGCCGCCCGGTCTCCGCGTCGGCGAGCAGCGCCTTGGTGGACTGGGTGGAGCTGTCCACACCGATGACGACCGGGGCCTGCGGCATCCGGGCACCCCTTCTCCTGCGGGCGGACCCGGTTCTTGGCCGGTCCCGATGGGCGAGCGAGCATTTGAGCGTGCGCGAAACAAATTAGATGAAGGCCCGGGGTTACGGAAGCCGCCGCGATCATGTCATATTCGTAAGGTCAGCAAACAAATAGCCGCAGGGGCCGTCGGGCGCCCCGCACCGAGGTGGACACGACGATGACGGAACGCTTCACTCCCACCCCCGAGGACAAGTTCACCTTCGGTCTGTGGACCGTGGGCTGGCAGGGGCGCGACCCGTTCGGCGACGCGACCCGGCCCGCCCTCGACCCGGTCGCGACGGTCCACCGGCTCGCGGAGCTCGGGGCGTACGGGGTGACCTTCCACGACGACGACCTGATCCCGTTCGGCGCGTCCGGCGCCGACCGGAGCGCCCACATCAAGCGCTTCCGGGCGGCGCTCGACGCCACCGGCCTCGCGGTGCCGATGGCCACCACCAACCTTTTCACCCACCCCGTCTTCAAGGACGGCGCCTTCACCGCCAACGACCGGGACGTACGCCGGTACGCGCTGCGCAAGACGATCCGCAACATCGACCTGGCCGTGGAGCTCGGCGCCCGGGTGTACGTGGCGTGGGGTGGCCGCGAGGGCGCGGAGTCCGGGGCCGCGAAGGACGTACGGGTGGCGCTGGACCGGATGAAGGAGGCCTTCGACCTGCTGGGCGAGTACGTGGTGAGCCAGGGGTACGACCTGCGGTTCGCGGTCGAGCCCAAGCCGAACGAGCCGCGCGGCGACATCCTGCTGCCCACGGTGGGGCACGCGCTCGCCTTCATCGAGCGTCTGGAGCGCCCGGAGCTGGTCGGGGTCAACCCGGAGACCGGGCACGAGCAGATGGCCGGGCTCAACTTCACC
This sequence comes from Streptomyces sp. NBC_00224, assembly GCF_041435195.1. Classification (NCBI taxonomy): domain Bacteria; kingdom Bacillati; phylum Actinomycetota; class Actinomycetes; order Kitasatosporales; family Streptomycetaceae; genus Streptomyces; species Streptomyces sp. NBC_00224. Next base: position 1,740,419 of record NZ_CP108106.1, on the reverse strand, counting down.
CACGGGATCGCCCAGGCGCTCTGGGCCGAGAAGCTCTTCCACATCGACCTCAACGGTCAGTCCGGCATCAAGTACGACCAGGACCTGCGGTTCGGGGCGGGGAACCTGCGGGACGCGTTCTGGCTGGTCGACCTCCTGGAGTCGGCGGGGTACGAGGGCCCCCGCCACTTCGACTTCAAGCCGCCGCGCACGGAGGACGCCGACGGGGTGTGGGCCTCGGCGGCGGGGAACATGCGCAACTATCTGATTCTGCGGGAGCGTTCGGCGGCGTTCCGTGCCGACCCGGCGGTACGGGAGGCGCTGCGGGCCTCCCGCCTCGACGACCTCGCCCGCCCGACGGCGGCGGACGGCCTGGCCGGGCTGCTCGGGGACCGCTCGGCCTTCGAGGACTTCGACGCGGAGGCGGCGGGGGCGCGCGGCATGGCGTTCGAGCAGCTGGACCAGCTGGCGATGGAGCACTTGATGGGGGTGCGCTGAGGGGTGCGTCCGGGGGCAGGGGTGTCGCCCGGGCGGACAGCCCGGCTGGGGTCGACGGCGCCGGGCGGGACGCCTCTCCGGGCGAGCGGACGCCTCCTGAAGCCGGGGTCGAGCCGCCCGGCTCAGCCCGCCGTCCCCTCCGTCCACCCCGCCGGGTCGTCGAGGACCGCCTCCACCACCAGGGCCGCCGCGCCCCGCGCCGCGTCCCCCGCGAGGGACGAGGCGCGCAGGCGGCCGCTGTCGCGGGGCCACAGGCCCGACACCACCCGGGCGGCGAGCTCGGCCTCGGCCGGGGGCGACAGCCACGGCGCCAGTGCGCGGTAGACACCGCCGAGCACCACGGCCTCCGGGTCGACGAGGTTCACCGCGCCCGCGAGCACCCGGCCCAGCATCAGCCCGGCCGTGCCCAGCGCCGCCAGCGCGCGCTCGTCGCCCGCCCGCGCCCGGCGCTCCAGCTCGGCCACGCCCGCCGCCCCGGCGTCCTCGTCGATGCCCGCGCCGCGCAGCAGCGCCGACTGGCCCGCGTACTGCTCCAGGCAGCCCCGCGCCCCGCAGCGGCAGGCGGGGCCGGCCGGGTCCACCGGGACGTGGCCGATCTCCCCGGCGAAGCCGTGGGCGCCGCGCAGGAGTTCGCCGTCGAGGACGAGGGCGCCGCCCACGCCGATCTCGCCGGAGAGGTAGAGGAACGTACGGGCCTCGCCGGAGCCGCCGAACCAGAGCTCGGCGAGCGCCGCGAGGTTGGCCTCGTTCTCCGAACTCACCGGCAGGGCAAGGGTGCCCGGGCACTCCGTGAGCGCCCGGGCGAACAGGGCGTCGGCCGGGACGCCGTTCCAGCCCAGGTTCGGTGCCTGGCGAACAGTACCGCCCGCGACCAGGCCCGGCAGGGCGAGCGTCACCCCGGCGGGCCGCAGCTCCTGCTGCCGGGCGGAGTCCAGCGCGTGCGAGGCGATCCGGGCCGCCCGGGCCAGCACCTCGGCAGGCGCCGTGCCCCGGTTGTCCAGATGCTCGGTGAGGCGCACCCGGTCGGTTCCGGCCAGATCCACCACGCACACGGTCACGTAGTCGACGTTGATCTCGACGCCGACCCCGGCCGCGCCGGTCCTGGCCGGCTTGAGGACGGTGCCGGGCCGGCCCGCCTGCCCGCTGAACGTCTTGCCCGACTCCGTGAGGAAGCCGCCCTCCATGAGCTGCTCCACCAGGGAAGATACGGCCGCCCGGGTCAGCCCGACGCGCGCCGCGACGCCCGCCCGGGTCGTCTCGCCCTCGTCGTGGACCGCCCGGAGCACCAGGCTGAGGTTGTGCCGCCGCACGGTGTCCTTGTCGGCCTTGGGCGCCAGCGGGGCGAGGTTGCTCTTCATGTCGTGGCCGAGCCTATGCGATGGCCCGGGCGCCGCAGTTGCCCGATCCAGCGACGCTCGAACGAGACTCGCGTCCCGGCGCTAGGTTTTCTGATCATGAGCGAGAAGACCATCACCACACTGCCCGCCGACGAGACCTTCGCGGTCGCCGCGAGCGCCGAGAGCATCGAACGGGCCGCCGAGGCCCTGCGCGGCAACGGGTTTGCCGTGCACATAGTGGACACCGCCGCCGACGCCCGCGAGCTCGTCGCCGAGGCCCTGCCGACCGACAAGGCGATCCTCGCCTCGACCAGCGAGACCCTGCGGCTCTCCGGGATCCAGGAGGACATCGACGCGTCGGGCCGGTTCAAGAGCATCCGTGCCGAGCAGGCCGACTGGGACCCGCGCGCCCGCAACGACGACATGCGCACCACGCGTTCCGCGCCCGACGTCGTCGTCGGCAGCGTGCACGCCGTGACCGAGGACGGCCGCCTCGTCACCGCCTCCGCCAGCGGCAGCCAGCTCGCCGCGTACGCGTTCGGCGCGAGCCGGACGGTCTGGGTGGTCGGCGCCCAGAAGGTCGTCGCCGACCTGGACACCGCGCTGCGCCGCGTCGAGACGTACTCGCTGCCCAAGGAGGACGTCCGTGCCCAGCACGCGTACGGCAAGCGCAGTGTCGTCGCCAAGATCCTGATCAACAGCCGCGAGGTCGTTCCGCAGCGCAGCACCGTGGTGCTCGTCCGCGAGGCGATCGGCTTCTGAGACCCCGTCCATCCGATTTCCAGGAGCCGCCGCACCGTTCGGTGCGGCGGCTCCTGCCGTTCGGGGCCCGTGCGGGGCACGTCCGGGCCCGAGGTGTCGTTGAACGTAACACCACTGCAATCTCTTGCGAAAGGCTTTGCGGAGAGAAAGCGGTGAGATTTCCCAGGTATGGCGACGGTGTGTCCAAAGGGTTGACCAGGCCGTCCGGGCCGCCTACGGTCTCGACCGCAATAGCTTTCCGGTTGTTTCAGCAAGAACATTCAGAGTCCTCCTGGGGTGGCCGGGCCGCGCCGCCCGGGAGGTCGCTCCGCCCCCCGTATCCCCGCACGGAGGTCCCCCCCATGGACGCTCGTACCGCCGGCACCCCCCGCACCCGCCGCACGCGCAGATCACTGGCCGCCGCCGTCGCGCTCGTCGCGGGGGCCGCGAGCAGCGTCGTCCTCGGCGCCCCGCAGGCGCAGGCCGCCGCACCCGGGCCCAAGGACGTGACCGCCGTCCTCTTCGAGTGGAACTTCGCCTCGGTCGCCAAGGCCTGCACCAGTGAACTCGGCCCCGACGGCTATGGATACGTCCAGGTGTCCCCGCCCCAGGAACGTATACAGGGCGCCGCCTGGTGGACCGCGTACCAGCCCGTCAGCTACAAGATCGGCAGCCGGCTCGGCGACCGCGCCGCCTTCCGCTCCATGGTGGACACCTGTCACGCGGCGGGCGTCAAGGTCGTCGCCGACTCGGTGATCAACCACATGACGAGCGGCTCCGGCACCGGATCCGCCGGGTCGGCCTACACCAAGTACAACTACCCCGGCACGTACTCCGGCGCCGACCTGGACGACTGCAAGTCCGAGATCACCAACTACCAGGACCGCTGGAACGTCCAGCACTGCGAGCTCGTCGGCCTGGCCGACCTCGACACCGGCGAGGAGTACGTCCGCAACACCGTCGCCGGATACCTGAACGACCTGCTCTCGCTCGGCGTCGACGGCTTCCGCGTCGACGCGGCCAAGCACATACCCGAGGACGACCTCGCCGCCATCAAGTCCCGGCTGAGCAACCCGGGCGTCTACTGGAAGCAGGAGACGATCTCCGGCGCGGGCGAGGCCGTACAGCCCACCGAGTACGTCACCACCGGCGACGCCCAGGAGTTCCGCTACTCCTGGGACCTCAAGCGGGTGTTCAACAACGAGAAGCTCGCGTATCTGAAGAACTTCGGCGAGGGCTGGGGCTACATGGCCTCGGGCAAGGCCTCGGTCTTCGTCGACAACCACGACACCGAGCGCGGCGGCCAGACGCTCACCTACAACGACGGCGCCCGGTACACCCTGGCCCACGTCTTCATGCTGGCCTGGCCCTACGGCTCCCCGGACGTCCACTCCGGCTATGTGTTCAGCGACAAGGACGCGGGCCCGCCCAACAACGGCCAGGTGAACGCCTGTTACAGCGACGGGTGGAAGTGCCAGCACGCCTGGCCCGAGGTCCGCTCCATGGTCAAGTTCCGCAACGCGGCGGGCAACGCGGCGGTCGCCAACTGGTGGGACAACGGCGGCAACGCCATCGCCTTCGGCCGCGGCGCCAAGGCGTACGTGGCCATCAATCACGAGGGCTCCCCGCTCACCCGCACCTTCCAGACGTCGTTGCCCGCGGGTGGCTACTGCGACGTGCAGAGCGGCAGGAGCGTCACGGTCGACGGCAGCGGGCAGTTCACCGCGACCCTCGCCCCGGACACCGCGCTCGCCCTGCACGTCGACGCCAGGACATGCGGCGGCAAGTGACGTGAACACCCCCGGCGCGACGCTCTCCCCGTGCCCCGCACCCCGTAGCCCCCCTGTCGAAGGAGTACGTCCCGTGATCGGCTCTCCGCGCCGAACCGCCGTCACCGCCGCCGTGGCCCTCGCGCTGCTGGCGTCGGCCGCGCCCGCGGCGCATCCGGCGCCGGCTGCGCCCCCGGCCCCGCCGTCCGACGCCCGGCTCGCCGCCGAGCCCGCCCGGCACGAACTCACCCGGGAGCAGCCCTACTTCGTCCTGCCGGACCGGTTCGCCGACGGCCACGGCGCCAACAACAGGGGCGGTCTGACCGGCAGCCGCTCGGTGACGGGCTACGACCCGGCCGACAAGGGCTTCTACCAGGGCGGCGACCTCAAGGGCCTGACGCGGAAGCTGGACTACATCAAGGGGCTCGGCAGCACCGCGATCTGGCTGGCGCCGATCTTCAAGAACAAGCCGGTCCAGGGCACCGGCGCCGACCAGAGCGCCGGGTACCACGGCTACTGGATCACCGACTTCACCCAGGTCGACCCGCACTTCGGCACCAACGCCGATCTGGCGCGGCTGATCGACAAGGCCCACGCCAAGGGCATGAAGGTCTTCTTCGACGTCATCACCAACCACACCGCCGACGTCATCGGCCACACCGGGCAGAGCTCCCCGTACCTCTCCAAGGGCGCGTTCCCGTATCTGACCAAGGACGGCGTGCCGTTCGACGACAGTGCCTACGCGGCCGGCGGCAAGGGCTTCCCGGATGTCGGCCCCGGCTCCTTCCCGTACACGCCGACCGTGCCCGCCGCCGAGAAGAACGCCAAGGTCCCGGCGTGGCTCAACGACCCGACGCTGTACCACAACCGGGGGGACTCGACCTTCGCCGGTGAGAGCGCGGAGTACGGGGACTTCTCCGGGCTCGACGACCTGTGGACCGAGCGGCCCGAGGTCGTGCGGGGCATGGAGAAGATCTACGAGAAGTGGGTGAAGGACTTCGACGTGGACGGCTTCCGCGTCGACACGGTCAAGCACGTCGACATGGACTTCTGGACCCAGTGGGCGACCGCGCTGGACGCCTACGCGGCGAAGCATGGGCGCAAGGACTTCTTCATCTACGGCGAGGTGTACTCCGCGGACCCGGCCGTGACCTCCCCGTACGTCACCCGGGGCAGACTCGACGCGACCCTGGACTTCCCCTACCAGCAGGCCATGCGCAGTTACGTCTCGCAGGGCGGCCCGGCAGGCGACCTGGCCGCGGCCCTCGGCCAGGACTACCGCTACACCACCGACAAGGCCAACGCCTATGAGCAGGTGACCTTCCTCGGCAATCACGACATGGGCCGGATCGGCAGCTTCCTGGTCCAGGACAACCCGCGGGCCGATGCCGCCGAGCTGCTGCGGCGCGACAGGCTCGCCCACGAGCTGATGTTCCTCAGCCGGGGCAACCCCGTCGTCTACTACGGCGACGAGCAGGGCTTCACGGGCGCGGGCGGCGACAAGGACGCCCGGCAGACCATGTTCGCGTCCAAGGTCGCCGACTATCTGGACGACGCCCAGATCGGTACGACCCGTACGCACGCGAGCAGTGCTTTCGATCCGGAGCACCCGCTCTACAAGGCGATCGCCGCTCTCTCGAAGCTCCGCAGGCAGAACCCGGCGCTCGCGGACGGTGTGCAGAGCGAGCGGTACGCGGCGCAGGGCAAGGGCGTCTACGCCTTCTCCCGCACCGACGCGAAGACCGGGACCGAGTACGTCGTCGCCGTCAACAACGCGGCCGAGGAGAAGACCGCCGAGTTCGCGACCGGCTCCGCGAACACCGCGTTCACGGGGATCTACGGCGCGTCCGGCACGCTCACCAGCGCCGCCGACCGCCGCGTCGCGGTGCGGGTGCCCGCCCTCTCCGCCGTCGTCTACAAGGCGGCAAAGCCCCTGGGCGCCCCGGCCGCGCGGCCCTCGCTCACCCTCAAGGCCCCGGCGGCGGGCGCCACCGGTGACGTCGAGATCGCGGCGGACACCGTCGGCGGTCAGCTGAACCGGGTGGTGTTCGCCGCCCGGGCCGGCACCGGTAAGTGGCAGGTCCTCGGCTCCGCCGACCACGCCCCGTACAAGGTCGTCCAGCACCTGCCCGCGACCCTCGCGGCCGGAACGCCCCTGCGCTACAAGGCCGTTGTCGTCGACTCGGCCGGACGCACCGCGAGCGCGACCGCCGAGACCACCAGCGGCGCCCCCGCCGCGGAACCGGTGCCCACCGCGACCCGGCGCGACTACGCCGTGGTCCACTACAAGCGCCCGGCGGGCGACTACACCGACTGGCGGCTGTACGCCTGGGGCGACCTCGCCGACGGCGAGTCCACCACCTGGCCCGCGGGCCACGCCTTCGCGGGCCGCGACGCCTACGGCGCCTTCGCCCACGTCAAGCTCAAGCCGGGTGCCTCCAGCGTCGGGTTCCTCGTCATCGACAAGGACGGCAACAAGGACGTCCTGGCCGACCGCACCATCGACGTCGGCCGGGCCGGCGAGATCTGGGTCGAGCAGGGCAAGGACGCGGTACTGACCGCGCCGCCCGCCGGCACCTATCCGCCGCAGGACACCACCAAGGCCGTCATCCACTACCAGCGCGCCGACGGCGACTACAGCGGCTGGGGAATCCACACCTGGACGGGGGCCGCGACGCCCACCGACTGGTCGAGCCCGCTTCCGCCGGTGCGCACCGACGCCTTCGGCGCGGTCTTCGAGGTGCCCCTCAAGGAGGGCGCGTCGAGCCTGAGTTACATCCTCCACAAGGGCGACACCAAGGAGTTCGGCTCCGACCGCTCCCTGGACTTCTCGCCGTCCTCGCACGAGGTGTGGCTACTGGGCGGGGTCGAGAAGTACCTTCTGCCCATGACGTCCGGCTCCGCCGCCGACCTCGACCTGTCGAAGTCGCGGGCGCAGTGGATCGACCGTGACACCGTCGCCTGGGACACGGGCGCCACGGCCGCGAGCTACCAGCTGGTGTACGCGCCGAAGGGCGGTCTCGCCGTCAAGGACGGCGCCCTCACCGGCGACGGCCACTGGCTGCGGCTCACCCCCGTGCCGGGCGGCCTGACGGACGCGCAGAAGGCCAGGTTCCCGCACCTCAAGAAGTACGCGGCGTTCACCGTCGACCCGCGCGACCGCGCCCGGGCCGGAAAGGCCCTCACCGGGCAGATCGTCGCCACCCAGCGCCTCGCCAACGGCGCCCTGCTCGCCGCCACCGGCGTCCAGACCCAGGGCGTCCTCGACGACCTGTACAGCACACGGGCCACCGGCGCCGCGCTCGGCCCCGTCTTCACCGGCGGGCGTCCGACACTCTTGCTCTGGGCCCCCACCGCCCAGCGGGTCGTCCTCGAACTCGACGGCCGTACGGTCGCGATGCGCCGCGACGACGCGTCCGGCGTCTGGTCGGTGACGGGTCCCAGGAGCTGGTCGGGCAAGCCGTACCGGTACGCCGTGACGGTGTGGGTGCCCAGCGTCCAGAAGGTCGTCACCAACCTGGTCACCGACCCGTACGCCACCGCCCTCACCACCGACTCGGCCCGCGGCCTCGTCGTCGACCTCGCCGACCCGAAGCTCGCCCCCAAGGGCTGGGCGACGCTGCGCAAGCCCGCCGCCGTGCCGCTGCGCGCCGCGCAGATCCAGGAGCTGCACATCCGCGACTTCTCGATCGCGGACCCCACCTCCCGCCACCCCGGCCAGTACCTCGCCTTCACCGACACCGGCTCCAACGGCATGAAGCACCTCAAGGAGATTGCCGGCTCGGGGACTTCGTACGTCCACCTCCTCCCGGCGTTCGACATCGGCACCATCCCGGAGAAGAAGTCCGACCAGGCCGTCCCCGCCTGTGACCTCAAGGTGTACGCGCCGGACTCACCGGCGCAGCAGGCGTGCGTGGCGAAGACCGCCGCCAAGGACGCATACAACTGGGGGTACGACCCGCTGCACTTCACGGTTCCGGAGGGCTCTTACGCGAGCGACCCCGAGGGGACCCGGCGCACGGTCGAGTTCCGGCAGATGGTCCAGGGCCTCAACGGCGCCGGGCTGCGCACGGTGATGGACGTCGTCTACAACCACACCGTGGCGAGCGGCCAGGCCGACAAGTCGGTCCTCGACAAGATCGTGCCCGGCTACTACCAGCGGCTGCTTGCCGACGGCACCGTGGCCACCTCCACCTGCTGCGCCAACACCGCGCCCGAGAACGCCATGATGGGCAAGCTCGTCGTGGACTCGGTGGTCACCTGGGCCAAGCAGTACAAGGTCGACGGCTTCCGCTTCGACCTGATGGGCCACCACCCCAAGGCCAACATCCTCGCGGTCCGCAAGGCGCTCGACGCGCTGACGCCCGAAAAGGACGGCGTCGACGGCAAGAAGATCGTCCTGTACGGGGAGGGCTGGAACTTCGGCGAGGTCGCCGACGACGCCCGGTTCGTCCAGGCGACCCAGAAGAACATGGCGGGCACCGGGATCGCGACCTTCTCGGACCGGGCGCGCGACGCGGTGCGCGGCGGTGGCCCCTTCGACGAGGACCCCGGCGTCCAGGGATTCGCCTCCGGCCTCTACACCGACCCCAACTCCTCGGCCGCCAACGGCACCCCGGCCCAGCAGCGGGCCCGGCTGCTGCACTACCAGGACCTGATCAAGGTCGGCCTCTCCGGCAACCTGGCCGGGTACACCTTCACCGACACCTCGGGCCGTACGGTCAAGGGCGCGGACGTCGACTACAACGGCGCCCCTGCCGGGTACGCCGACGCTCCGGGCGACGCGCTCGCGTACACCGACGCGCACGACAACGAGTCGCTGTACGACGCGCTCGCGTTCAAGCTGCCGCGCTCCACCCCGGCGGCCGAGCGGGCCAGGATGCAGGTGCTCGCGCTGGCCACCGCCACGCTCTCGCAGGGTCCGGCGCTCTCCCAGGCCGGTACGGATCTGCTGCGCTCCAAGTCGCTGGACCGCAACTCCTTCGACAGCGGCGACTGGTTCAACGCGATCCACTGGGACTGCGCGGACGGCAACGGCTTCGGCCGCGGGTTGCCGCCGGCGGCGGACAATCAGTCCAAGTGGGCTTATGCGAAGCCCCTGTTGACGGCGTCGACGCTCGCGGTCGGATGCCCGGAGATCACGTCCTCCTCGGCCGCCTACCGGGACCTACTGAAGATCCGTACGACCGATCCGGCGTTCCGGCTGGCCACGGCGGGTGAGGTGCAGTCCGCGCTCTCGTTCCCGCTCTCGGGCAAGGACGAGACGCCGGGTGTGATCACGATGCGGCTCGGCTCCCTGGTCGTGGTCTTCAACGCGACGCCGGATCGGCAGGCGCAGCGGGTCGCGGACCTGGCGGGTCATGGGTACGGGCTGCACCCGGTGCAGGCGGCCGGTGGCGATGCCACGGTGAAGTCGAGCTCGTACGAGGAGGGTTCGGGCACGTTCACCGTTCCGGCCCGGACGGTCGCGGTGTTCAGCCGTCGCTGAGGGGGGTCTCGCAGGGCCTCAGCCCTCCGAGACCCTGTGCAGCACGCCCTTCTCGTCGCGGGTGTAGACGCGGCGCCGGTTCTTCTCCAGCTTGCGGGCGACCTCGTCGTCGAGGTCGATGCCGTTCATCTCGGCGAGGGCCACGAGGTACAGGAGGACGTCCGCGAGTTCCTCGCCGAAGTCGGGCAGCCGCTTGCGCCAGGCCGTGAACGCCTCGCCCACCTCGGCGTTGAGCAGCCCGAACTCCAGCGGCACATCGCTGACGTTGAACCCCTTGTCGAGCTTGTTCTGCCACGCCTGCTGCTGTGCGGTGCGGATGTCCAAGGTCTCTCGGTTCCTCCGTGCGGGGCGCTCCTGCCCGCCGACCCTATCGAGCGCGGCGCGGCCCGCCGATAGGGAGGGGGACGGAGCGAGGGCGAGGAGTACTCAATGCTCAACGAGTGGCACACGGCCGCCAACATCGGCGCGGGCCTGGGCTATGGCGGGATCATCGGTCTGGAGCGCCAGTGGCGGGCCCGGATGGCCGGGCTGCGCACCAACGCGCTGGTGGCCGCCGGCTCCGCGCTCTTCGTACTGCTCTCCACGTACGGCTTCGTGGACGCCACCAGCACCAGCGGCTACGACGGTTCCCGGGTCGCCGCGCAGATCGTCTCCGGTATCGGTTTCCTCGGCGCCGGTGTGATCATGAGGGACGGGCTGAGCGTGCGCGGGCTCAACACCGCCGCGACGCTGTGGTGCTCGGCGGCGGTCGGGGCGCTCTCCGGCGCCGGGCTCTACGGGGTGGCCGCGCTCGGCACCGCCGGGGTGGTCGGGGCGAACCTGCTGCTGCGGCCGCTGGGGCGGCGCATGGACCGTGAGCCGCACGGCGGGGTCGAGGTCGGCACGGACTACCTGTTCGAGGTGGTGTGCGCCGAGCCCGAGGAGGCGCACATCCGCATCCTCTCCGTCCAGGCCCTGACCCGGCCGGGGTTCCGGCTGCGCTCGGTGCACAGCCAGGACGCGGACGCCCCGGGCAAGGTGACGGTGACCGCCGAGCTGACCACCGAGCGCCGCGACGACAGCCTCCTCGAAGAGGCGGTGAGCAGGCTGTCGTTGGAACCGGCCGTCTCGGCGGTGAGCTGGACGGTGCTGCACCATCCGGACGACAACGACGACGAGGAGTACGGCGGCGAGTCGCGGCGCCGCCGCTACTGGGTCCGCAACTTCTTCAACCAACAGTAGGCATGTGCCAGATCTGACACGCTGACGTTTCGTACAGAATCGGACTCCCGCGTTCAGGTTCGAAAGGATCTTCGTGTAAAACAGTGCGGGACCGGTCAATGACAGTGTGTACTGGCCACGTTCGCCTTCCGGGGCGGTCGTCCACATGCCCTTCCCCCGATCTCCCCTGAAGGTCCATCAGATGATTGAGATACCGGACCTGGCCGCCGGAGGCCTGGCGGCCGGGACCCTGTCCGCTTTCGTGCTGGCGGGCGGGCTGCTGCGCTCCCGGCGCCGGGGAGCCCGGCAGCAGGAGGAGATGGCCGAACTGCGCTCCCAGGGGGACGGCGCCCGCGCCGAAGTGAGCCGGCTCTCCCGGGCGTACGCCGCCGAGGTGGCCCATCTCGCCCAGCGGCGCGTCCCGGCCGAGGCGACCCGGGCCGCGCATCCGCACGTGCAGGTGCCCGGCCCCCTCCACCCGGACCTCGCGGGCACCGAGCTCGGCGCCGGCCTCGACGGCGTCCTGGAGGGGATCGCGACCGCCGTGGCGCAGGAGCGCAAGCGCGTCGACGCCGCCGCCCGCGCGGGCATGCGCGGCGCCACCCGGGAGATCCAGGCCGGGCTCTACCGCCTCCAGGACCAGCTGCGCGGACTCCAACAGCGCTACGACGACCCCGAGCTGGCCCAGACGCTCTTCGCCCTCGACCACGAGAACGAGCAGTCGCTGCGGCGCGCCCAGGTCACCGCCGTGGTCTGCGGCGCCTGGGTCGGCCTGGCCCGCGAGGAGTCGCACCTGGTGGACGCGGTGACCGGCGGCCAGTCCCGGCTCGTGGGCTATCACCGGGTGCGGATCCACAACCATCTGGAGCCGGGCACCGCGCTCGTCTCGCACGCGGTCGAGCCCGTCGCGATCATCGTGGCCGAGCTGCTCGACAACGCGCTGCGCCACTCCGCCCCGGACACCGAGGTCGTGGTGAACCTCGAACGCGCCCACCACGGCGTCTCGGTCACCATCGACGACGCCGGGGTCGGCATGAGCCCCGACGAACGCGCCTACGCCCAGCGGATGGTGGCGGGCACCGAGCCGATCCTGCTCTCCGAGCTCGGCGACCCGCCCCGGATGGGCCTGGCCGCGATCGGCCAGCTGACCCGGCAGTTCGACCTCTCGGTGGACCTGTCCTCGCCCTCGCCGTACGGCGGCGTCCGCGCGGTGCTGCTGGTCAAGAACCATCTGCTGAGCCGGATCGACCCGGCCCGGCGGCGGCCCGCCGCGGCAGCGCCGCGCTCCACGCGCACGGCCGACGAGCAGCCGGCCCTGGAGCCCGCCGCGCCGTACGCCCCCGAGCCCGTCGCCGCGTACGACACCGGCGCGATCACCCATGAACCCGCGCCCGACGGCGACGCGCTGCCCCAGCGGCGCCGCCGCGCCCGGGCCGCGCTGCCCGCCGAGACGGCCGCGGCGCCCGCCCGTACCCCCGAGGAGTCGGCCGCCGCGCTCGGCGCACTGCAGTCCGGCACCGCCGCGGCCCGCTCCGCCGCCCCCACCGAAGGGAACGAACCGCGATGACCAGCGGCACTACCGGCGAAACGGCGTGGGTGCTCGACGCGATCCTGGAGATCCCGCACGTCCAGGCCGCCGTCCTGCTCACCCGGGACGGCCTCGTCTCCGGCTACACCAAGGCCCTCTCCCAGGCGTCCGCCGAGCGCACCGCCGCCATCATGAGCACCGTGCAGGGCGCCTGCCGCACCGCCGCGGCCGCCTTCGCGGACCAGGAGGACGCCCGTATCCGCCAGGTCGTCATCGAGTCGGACCACGGCTACATCCTGGTCGCGCCGACCGCCCACGGCACCTGTGTGGCCGCCTACGGCGACCCGGACGTCCGGCTCGACCTGCTCGCCCACCGCGTCCACTCCCAGGTGGCCCGGCTCGGTGAGAAGACCATGGCGGCCGCGCCGCGCGGAGCCGACGGCGCCACCCACGCATGACGGGCCGCCGCGGCGGCCGCCCGCTGGTTCCCGCCTATCTGTCCACCGGCGGCGTCGCGCGGCCCAGCCGCAACAGCCTGGAGCGGCTGTCCGTGCTGACCGGCGGGGGCGGGCCGGAGCCCGCCGGACTGCCGGCCGCCCAGCACGCCGTGCTCGACGTGCTGGACGGCGGCTCACTCACCGTCGTCGAGACGGCGGCGCTCCTGGAACTGCCGGTCTCCGCCGTCCGGGTGCTCGCCGCCGAGCTGATCGACCAGGGTCTGGTGAGCGCCCGCCCGCCGATTCCCGTCGCCGCACTGCCCGCCCCCGATCTGTTGAAGAGAGTGGCCGATGGCCTCCGCGCCCTCAAGCAGTAGCCCCGGCCCCACCGGCGCCGCCGGGGCCCGTGGGATCCATCTGCCCGACACCGCACGCGAGTTGGTGAAGATCCTGGTCGCGGGGCCGTTCGGGGTGGGCAAGACCACCCTGATCGACTCGGTCTCCGAGATCCGCCCGCTGCACACCGAGGAGCACCTGAGCGAGGCGTCCGCCCGGGTCGACGACCTGGCCGGCGTCCGGGACAAGACCACCACCACGGTCGCCATCGACTTCGGGCGGATCAGCCTGGGCGGGGGAGTGGTGCTCTACCTCTTCGGCACCCCCGGACAGGAACGTTTCCGCTCTCTGTGGGCGGACATCGCCTACGGGGCGCTCGGCGCGCTCGTCCTGGTGGACACCCGGCGCATCGACGACTCCTTCGACGTACTCGGCCTGGTGGAGGAGACCGGACTGCCGTACGCGGTCGCGCTCAACACCTTCCCCGACTCCCGCCCGTACACCGAGGAACAGCTGCGCCGCTCGCTCGACCTGGAGGCCGGCACCCCGATGGTGACGTGCGACGCGCGCGACACCAACTCCTCCATCGACGCGCTGCTCTCGCTCGTCCAGCACCTGATCGCCCGCAACCGCCCGGAGACCCGGTGAACGCGCACCCCGCCTACCCCGCCCCCGCAGCCGCCTTCTCGCTCTCCGCGCCGGTGCGCCTGTGGGAGGACGGCTTCGCCGCCGACCCGCACGCCTACTACGCGGCGCTGCGCGCCCAGGGCCCGGTCGGCTGGGCCGAACTCGCCCCGGGCGTCCCCGCGTACGTCGTCACCGACCGGCGGGCCGCGCTCGACCTGCTGCACGACCCCGACACGTGGTCGCACGACCCGAGGCCCTGGGAGGCCACGGTCGCCGCGGACTCGCCGATCCTCGGCATGATGCGCTGGCGGCCCAACGCGCTCTTCGCGGACGGCGACGCCCACATCCGCTACCGGCGCACCCTCCTCGACGCCTTCGACCTGGTCGAGCCGCACGACCTGCGCGAGCGGGTGCACCGGGCGGTGGACATCCTGGTGGACCGGTTCGGACCGGCCGGGCGGGCCGACCTGGTCACGGAGTTCGCCCGGCCCCTGATGGCGCTGATCTTCAACAACCTGTTCGGTCTGCCCGACAGCGAGAGCGGCCGCCTCAACGACTCCCTCGGCCAGATGATGGAGGGCGGCGAGCAGGCGGCGCAGGGCGAGGCCGAGTACGGCCGCTACGTCCTCGAACTCGTCGCGGCCAAGAGCGAGCGGCGCGGCGACGACCTCACCAGCCGGCTCCTTGACCACCCGGCGGCGCTCACCCCCGAGGAGGTCACCTGGCAGGTGTTCCTCACCCTCGGCGCGGGCCACGAGCCCACCGCCAACCTCGTCTCCAACGCGCTGTCGCGCATCCTCGGCAACCCCGCCTACTACTCGACCCTGACCAGCGGCTCCCGCCCGGTCACGGACGCCGTCGCCGAGGTGCTGCGGTACGAGACGCCGCTCTCCAACTACGGCATCCACTTCGCCCGCGAGTCGCTGAGCTTCCACGGCGTGTGGATCCAGGCCGCCGTGCCGGTGGTCGTCTCCTTCGGTGCCATCGGCCAGTTCGCGGAGCGCGACTTCGCCGGGGCGCACCACCCGCACGACGCCTCGCACCTGTCCTGGTCCGCCGGGAACCACGGCTGCCCGGTCAAGCAGCACACCCTGCTGATCGCCACCGAGGCCATCGAGCGGCTCACCCAGTGGCTGCCCGACCTCGACCCCACCACCGAGCGCGGGCGCCTGACCTGGCGCCCCGGCCCGTTCCACCGTTCGCTCACGTCGCTGCCCGTCCGCTTCACCCCGCGCACCCCCGACCAGCCAGGAGAACGAGCATGACCCCGTCCTCGCGTGTGCCCCTCGACCCGTTCGGCGCCGACATCCCCGCCGAGAGCGCCAGGCTGCGCGCGCTCGGCACGGTGGTGCCCGTCGAGCTGCCAGGGGGCATCCCCGCCTGGGCGCCCACCGGTTACGACACCCTCAAGTCCCTGATCCTCGACCCCCGGGTCAGCAAGGACCCCCGCCGGCACTGGGGGCTGTGGTCCGAGCTCGGCGAGCACCCCGACTGGGGCTGGATCCTGGGCTGGGTCGGCGTGATCAACATGCTCTCCACGTACGGGCCCGACCACACCCGGCTGCGCAAGCTCGTCGCCCCCAGCTTCACCGCCCGGCGCACCGAGGCGATGCGCGCCCGGGTGGAGGAGATCACCGCCGAGCTGCTCGACGAGCTGGCCGAGGCGGCCGCGTCCGGCGAGCCGGTCGACCTGAAGGCGGCCTACGCGCACCCCCTGCCGATGCGGCTGATCTGCGAACTGTTCGGCGTACCCGGCTACTTGGTCAAGGACATGGCCCGGCTGATCGCGGCCATCATGGACACCTCGGACCCGAGCCCCGAGCACGCCGAGTCCGTCCAGAAGCAGATCGCCTATGTGCTGCCCTCGCTCATCGCGTTCAAGAGCGAGGTGCCCGGCGACGACATGACCACCGAGCTGATCAAGGTCCGGGACGAGGACGGCGACCGGCTCAGCAACGACGAGCTCGTCTACACGCTGCTGCTCGTCATCGGCGCCGGCTTCGAGACCACGGTCAACCTCATCGGCAACGCCGTCGTCGACCTGCTCCACCACCCCGACCAGCTCGCCGCCGTCCGCTCCGGCGAGATCAGCTGGGACAACGTGATCGACGAGGTCCTGCGGGTCCACCCGTCCATCGCCACCCTGCCGCTGCGGTTCGCCGTCTCCGACATCACCGTCGACGGGGTCACCATCGCGGCGGGCGACGCCATCGTCACCACCTACGCGGCGGCCGGCCACGACCCGGCCCACTACGGCGAGAACGCCGGAGCCTTCGACGCCACCCGCGCCGCCGACGACCACCTGGCCTTCGGCATCGGCGTCCACCGCTGCATCGGCGCGCCGCTGGCCCGGATGGAGGCGCTGGCGGCGCTGCCCACCCTGTTTGACCGCTTCCCGGACCTGCGACTCGCCGCCGACGTCGACGAGTTGAGCCAGGTGCCGTCGTTCATCGCCTTCGGCTACCAGGAGATCCCGGTCCGGCTCGGCTGAGCTGTGGGTCCCGTGCGGGCGGACGCCGCTCGCACGGGGTCACGTACGACGCGATCCGGCGGCGCTCCACCGCTTCATTTCGGACGATCTGAGCGACCCCGGCGCCGCCCGGACCTCACCGGTGCTCGGGGTTGGCGAAGTCGTCCCGGCAGCCCGCGTCCCACGCCGACCGCTGGTTGCCGTGCGCGGGGATGCCGCCCGCCCGCTTGAGCATCGCCGCCAGGTGCATCAGGTTCCAGCTCATGAAGGACGTGTTGCGGTTGGTGAAGTCGTTCTCGGGGCCGCCCGAGCCCGCGTCCAGATACGACGGGCCGGGCCCCGCCTCACCGATCCACCCCGCGTCGGCCTGCGGCGCGATGGTGTAGCCGAGGTGCTGGAGGCTGTAGAGGAGGTTCATGGCGCAGTGCTTGACGCCGTCCTCGTTGCCGGTGATCAGACAGCCGCCGACCCGGCCGTAATAGGCGTACTGGCCCTGCTCGTTGAGCAGGCTGGAGCAGGCGTAGAGCCGCTCCACCACCTGTTTGGCGACGGAGCTGTTGTCGCCCAGCCAGATGGGCCCGCAGAGCACCAGGATGTCGGCCGCCATCACCTTCTCGTACAGCTCGGGCCACTCGTCGCTCGCCCAGCCGTGCGCCGTCATGTCGGGCCAGACGCCGGTCGCGATGTCGTGGTCGACGGCGCGGATCACCTCCGTGGTGACCCCGTTCCCCTCCATCACCGCGCGGCTGCGGTCGATCAGCCCCTCGGTGTTGCTGACCTCGGGGGAGCGCTTGAGCGTGCAGTTGACGTAGAGGGCGCGCAGGTCGTCGTAGCGGTACGGGGTCGGGGCCATCGGTTCTCCTCGGGGCGGTCGGAGTCCTCCCCAGCCTCCCGGGTCCGGGGCCGCCGGGCCACCTCGGCGGCCCCGAACGAATGAGCCGGGCACCGGCGGTCCGGTCCCGCTACTGCACGCGGCCCTCGGAGACCTCGGAGGCGCCGTCGTCCGGCAGGTGGACGTCGTCGACCGAGATGTTGACCTCCACGACCTCCAGACCGGTCATCCGCTCCACCGCCGCGATCACGTTCTCGCGCACCTCCGCCGCGACCGCCGTGATGCTCACGCCGTACTCCACCACCACGTCCAGGTCGATCGCGGTCTGCCGCTCGCCGACCTCGACCTTCACGCCCCGGCTGACGGCCGCGCCGCGCGCCCGCGGCACCCGGTCGCGCATCGCGCCGATGGTACGGGCGAACCCGCCGCCCAGCGCGTGGATGCCCGGCACCTCGCGCGCGGCCAGCCCGGCGATCTTCTCCACCACGCCCCCGGCGATCGTCGTCCGGCCCCGGGTCGCGGGTGGCTGACCCGCACCGCTCCGCGCGGACTGCAGGGTGGTGCCCGAAGTGCCGGTGCGGTATTCGTCGGTGTCGGGTTTCTCCACGGCCGGGCTGATCGGCTCCGTCATCCGAAGCCACCTCCTGGGGTTGGGGGCTGGAGCGCGGGATCCGCGCGTTCTCGTCCTGCGAGTACCGTGCGCGCGGCTTGTCATGCGGGCAAGGGGGCGTTCCGCGCCCGTTGGTCTTTGTCCCGGGTTCTTTGTCCCGCGCGCGTCAACACGGCGCCGTCCGCTGCTCCGGCCGGGTTCTCCTGCTGTACAAGAACGCGCGAGACGGTGGTCCGGAGTGATCCCATGACTGCCGTGGCAACTGATGCCCCGTCAAGACAAGGCGTCACCGGCGCCTTTTCGGCTGGAGGAAGATCATGAGACGTATCCGGTTGACCCGCGGTCTCCTCGCCCTCACGGGCGCGCTCTCCCTGGCGACGCTGCCCGCGAGCCCCTCGGCCGCCGACCACAAGGGCACCCCGGTGCTCCGGGTGATGCCGCTGGGCGACTCGATCACCTGGGGCGGCGGCAGCCCCACCCTCTCCTCCTACCGGCGCCCGCTGTGGCAGATCATGCGGCTCGAAAGCCGCTACACCGTACGGTTCGTGGGCTCCAAGGCCTCCGGCAGCTTCGCCGACTTCTCCAACGAGGGCCACAGCGGCTACGTCATCGACCAGCTGCGCGACGGCATCGACGGCTGGATGGCGGGCGCCCGGCCCGACGTCGTGCTGCTCCACATCGGGATCAACGACATCGCCCGGGGCATCGACCTGCCGCACGCCCCCGACCGGCTGGCGGCCCTGGTCGACCGGATCTACGCGGACAAGCCGGGCGTCACCGTCCTCGTGATGGGCCTCATCCCCACGACGAGCGGCCTGGAGGAGCCCGCCAAGGCGTTCAACGTACGGGCCGAGGCGCTGGAGGAGACCGAGAGCCGGGCCGGGCGGAAGTTCCGCTATGTGGAGCCGCCCGCGCTGACCTCGGCCGAGTTCGTCGACCAGCTCCACCCCAACGACGCCGGATTCCGGCGGATGGCCTGGTCCTTCTTCAAGCCGCTCGACGCGGTGTGGCGGCGCGGCTGGGAGAGCGGCGGTCCCGCGCTCGGCGCCGGTACCGAGGCGGGCGGGGCGAATTCGGTGCGCTGGGCGGACTTCGACGGCGACCGCCGCATGGACCAGTTCACGCTGGACGGGCACGGCGGTGCGTCCGTACGCCTCAATCGGGGCGGCGCGGGCCACGGCGGCTGGAAGTCGCTCGGCCGGGTCGTCCGGGGCCTGCCCGCCGCCCCGGCCCGGGTGCGGTTCGCGGACTTCGACGGCGACGGCCGCGCCGACTGCGTCGCCCTGGGCGCGAACGGCGCCGTAAGCGTCTACCTCAACCGGGGCGGCGACCCGAACGGCGGCTGGCAGGCGCTGGGGCAGGTCACCGAGGGCACCACGGAGGACGCGAGCCATGTGGTGTTCGCGGACTTCGACGGCGACGGCCGGACCGACTACGTCACCCTCGGCGCCACCGGCGAGGTGCGGGTACGGCTCAACCGCGGCGGCGACGGGCGCGGCGGCTGGACGGACTGGGGCCGGGTCGCCACCGGGGTGACCGCCGACGCGAGCCGGGTGCGGTTCGCCGACCTCGACGACGACGGCCGCCCCGACTACAGCGTGGTGGGAGCGAACGGCGCGGTCCGCAGCTTCCTCAACCGGGGCGGTGACGGACGGGGCAGCTGGGTCGACCTCGGCACCACCACCACCGGCTTCACCACCGACGCCGCGCGGGTGTCGCTGGCGGACTTCAGCGGGGACGGCAACGCCGACTACATCCTGGCAGGCCCCTCGGCCACGGCGGCGTCCGTGCACGCCTGGGCGGGCGGCGACGGGCACGGCGGCTGGGTGGACCGGGGCCGGGTGGTCTCGGTGGCACCGAAGCCGAAGCCGTAGCCGTACGGCGGCGAAGGCGGGGCCACGACACCAAGTGAACGGCCTGGCCCCGCCAACACCCCCGCTTCCTCAAGGAAATTGACGCACGCGCATTGACACACCCTCGTCCCGCGACGATTCTGAGAGCGCTCTCACGAGGTGGAAGAGCTCGTTCCTCCTCGCGGCGCCCCCACGTAACCCGCCGGATCCGATGAGGAGTTGGAGCGTGTCTGTCCTAGGAAAACCCCTGGCGCCCCTGGTTGCCGCGTTGCTCGTCGCAGCGGGGTTCACGGCCACCGGCGCGGCAGCCCCGGCCACCGCCGCCGTGCCCTCGACCATCCCGCTCACCGTGACCAACAACTCCGGCCGTAGCGAGCCGGTCTACATCTACAACCTCGGAACGCAGCTCTCGACCGGCCGGCAGGGCTGGGCCGACGCCAACGGCACCTTCCACCCCTGGCCGGCCGGGGGCAACCCGCCCACCCCGGCGCCCGACGCCTCGATCGCCGGGCCGGCGAGCGGGCAGTCGACCACCATCCGGATGCCCAAGTTCTCCGGCCGCGTCTACTTCTCGTACGGCCAGAAGCTCGTCTTCAAGCTCACCACGGGCGGTCTGGTGCAGCCGGCGGTGCAGAATCCGAGCGACCCGAACCGGAACATCCTGTTCAACTGGTCCGAGTACACGCTCAACGACGCCGGACTGTGGATCAACAGCACCCAGGTCGACATGGTCTCGGCCCCGTACGCGGTCGGCGTGAAG
Organism: Streptomyces sp. NBC_00224; assembly: GCF_041435195.1. Classification (NCBI taxonomy): domain Bacteria; kingdom Bacillati; phylum Actinomycetota; class Actinomycetes; order Kitasatosporales; family Streptomycetaceae; genus Streptomyces; species Streptomyces sp. NBC_00224. The sequence goes on along the minus strand of NZ_CP108106.1, from coordinate 1,719,954 downwards.
ACGGCCGACGGGACCACCAGGTCGACCGGGCATCTGAAGCCCGGCGGCTACAACGGCATCTTCACCGCGCTCAGGGGCAAGCCGGGCGGCTGGGCCAACCTGATCCAGACCAGGCCCGACGGAACGGTCCTGCGCGCGCTCGCCCCCGGCCACGGCATCGAGTCGGGCGCCCTGGCGAAGACCGTCCTCGACGACTACATCAACCGGGTCTGGCAGAAGTACAGCACCTCGACGCTGACCGTCACGCCCTTCGCCGACCAGCCGAACACCAAGTACTTCGGCCGGGTCTCCGGCTCCACGATGAACTTCACCAACGGCGCGGGCGCGGTCGTCACCAGCTTCCAGAAGCCCGACTCCGACAGCGTATTCGGCTGCTACAAGCTGCTCGACGCCCCGAACGACCTGGTGCGCGGCCCGATCTCGCGCACGCTCTGCGCGGGCTACAACCGCTCCACGCTGCTGGTCAACCCCAACCAGCCCGACACCGGGTCCGCCGCCTTCTACCAGGACGCGGTGACCAACCAGTACGCCCGCGAGATCCATGCCCGGATGGCCGACGGCAAGGCGTACGCCTTCGCCTTCGACGACGTCGGCAACCACGAGTCGCTGGTGAACGACGGGGATCCGAGGCAGGCGTATCTGACGCTCGACCCGTTCAGCTAGGGCCTGTCCGGCGGATCTGGTCGGCCCCGGCCCTGAGCCCGCCCCCGACGGGGGACACGGGCTCGACCGGGCGGCTCATCCCGTGGGAGATCTCCCGCTTCGGGGGAAGGCTCGCAGAAAGCACGTGAGCCCAGCGGGAAGGAGACCGGGATGAGCCGCCCCGACGACAGCGACACGGCGGGCATGGAGGGCACGGACGGCAACGCGGGCTATGGGAACAAGCCGTTCAAGCGCTCGCGCAGCCACTTCGTCGACCGCATCACGCGCGACGGGCGCGACAGCTGGCCCGTCGAGTACGGCCGCTACCGGCTGGTCGTCAGCCGGGCCTGCCCCTGGGCGAGCCGCGCCCTGGTCTCCCGACGGCTCCTCGGCCTGGACGACGCGCTCTCGCTCGCGGTGGCCGACCCCATCCAGGACGACCGCAGCTGGCGCTTCACCCTCCATCCGGACGGACGGGACCCGGTGCTCGGCATCCGCTACCTCGGCGAGGCGTACGAGGCGCGCGAGCCCGGCTACTCGGGCGGCGTCAGCGTCCCGGCGATCGTGGACGTGCCCAGCGGGGAGCTGGTCACCAACGACTTCCAGCGGATCACCCTGGACCTGGCCACCGAGTGGCGCGAGCTGCACCGGGCGGGCGCGCCCGACCTCTACCCCGAGGAGCTACGCGACGAGATCGACGAGGTCATGGACGGCGTCTACCGCGACCTCAACAACGGGGTGTACCGGGCCGGGTTCGCGACCGGGCAGCGTGAGTACGAGGACGCCCACCGCGATGTGTTCCGCCGGCTCGACCTGCTCTCCGGGCGCCTCGCGGACCGCCGCTATCTGGTCGGGGACACCATCACCGAGGCGGACATCCGGCTGTTCACCACGCTGGTGCGCTTCGACGCCGTCTACCACGGGCACTTCAAGTGCAACCGGAACAAACTGATCGAGGACCCGGTGCTCTGGGCCTACGCCCGGGACCTCTTCCAGACCCCGGGCTTCGGCGACACCGTCGACTTCGACCACATCAAGCGGCACTACTACCTCGTGCAGTCCGGCATCAACCCGACCGGGATCGTGCCCGTCGGCCCTGATCTGTCCGGCTGGCTGACACCCCATCACCGGGAGCAGCTGGGCGGCCGCCCCTTCGGGGACGGCACCCCGCCGGAGCCGGTGCGGCGCGGCGAGGCGGTCCCCGAGGCGGGCCGCCCCTGAGAGCCTGTCTTTGAACCCCCGTCTGCGCCCCGACGCCCGGGGTTCACAGTGCGCTGTAGACGGCCTCGACCAGCGCCATCTTGCGCGGGTCGTCCGCGATGTGGGAGCCCATGCGGTTCATGACGTAGCCGAGGGAGATCCCCGCCTCCGGGTCGGCCAGGCCGCAGGAGCCGCCGAAGCCGTCGTGGCCGACCGCGCGCGGATTGGGGCCGTACGAGCCGTTGGGGCCGCTCAGCCACAGGCCGAGGCCGAGCTCGGTCTCGTGCGCGAAGCCCGCGCCGATCACCAGGTCGCGGCAGGCGCCCTGGCCCTCGCGGACCCGCTCGGCGGCCTCGGGCGACAGGACGCGGCGGTCGCCGCAGCGGCCCCGCCGGGCGAAGATCCCGTAGAGCGCGGCGACCGCGCGGGCGGTGCCGTGGCCGTTGGCCGCCGGGATCTCGGCGGCCCGCCACTCGGGGGTGTTGGCGTCGGCGGCCCCGGCCAGCGGGTTGCTGAGCGCGGCGATCGCCACCGGCTCCAACCGGGCGAAGAGCGCGGCCAGTTGACTGCTGTCGGCGGTCGGCGGGTGCACCAGCTCGGCGGCGCGCCCGGCCTCCTTGGCGTCGAGCCCGATGGTGAAGTCGAGGCCCAGCGGCCCGGTCACCTCCCGGTGCAGATACTCGCCGGGCAGCACCCCGGTGACCCGCCGGACCACCTCGCCCACCAGATAGCCGTAGGTGAGCGCGTGGTACCCGGACCGGGTGCCCGGCTCCCACCACGGCTCGGTCGCGGCGAGGCGCGCGGTGGTCGTCTCCCAGTCGTAGAGGTCGGCGAGGGTGTGCGGCTCGCGCAGCCCGGCGAGCCCGGCGCGGTGCGCGAGCAGATGGCGTACGCGGACGGACTCCTTGCCCGCGGCCGCGAACTCGGGCCAGTACGCGGCGACCGGCGCGTCCAGGTCGAGCAGCCCGCGGTCGGCGAGGAGGTGGGCGCACAGGGCGGTCGGGCCCTTGGTCGTCGACCACACGTTGACCAGGGTGTCCCGCTCCCAGGGGCGGGTCCGGGCGCCGTCGGCCCAGCCCGCCCACAGGTCGACGACGCTCACGCCGTCGACGAGGACGCTGACGGCGGCGCCCAGCTCCGAGCGGTCGCGGAAGTTCTCCTCGAAGGCGGCGCGGACGGCCTCGAAGCGGGCGTCGCAGTGGCCGTGGACCGGCGGAACGGGCTCAGTCATGGAGGGCATGCCGGGACCGTACCGACTGGTCGGACCGTACGGAAGAGGGCCGTATGCCCGGCGCGGTGCCCGGCCCGCCGAGGTGCTGGGACGAGAGGGGGCAGGCAAGATGTTTCCAGATCGCTTTATCGACTTCTTAGGGCTGAAGTGATGCCCTGGAGCCGTTCACACGTGCGAACCAGGAAGCGGCGATGAGCGAAGAGTCGGTCATGGGCGGGGAGTGCTGTCTCCTCACCACCGGAGAACTCGTACCGGGCGACGTGGTCGCGACCGGCGTGGACAGCTGGCACGTGGTGACGCGCACCGCGCCCGCCAGCGAGGCCCGGACCCGGCTCGTCCTGCGCCCGGTGGGCGGCGGCCCCGACCAGGAGCGCCTCCTGGACCGGCGCGAGCGCCAGGTGGTGCGGGTCGGCCGGGTCGACCCGGCCGACGTGACCAAGCCCGAGGGCCCCGGCACCGGCAGACGGCGGGTCGTGGTGACCGGCCTCGGCGCGCTCACCCCGCTCGGAGCGGACGTGCCCGGGCTCTGGCAGGGGCTGCTCTCGGGGCGCTCGGCGGTGCGGCTGCTGGAGGACGAGGAGTTCGACGCGCTGCCGGTGCGGCTTGCCGCCCGGTCCGCGGTGGACCCGTCCGACCTGCTGCCAAGGCCCCAGGCGCGGCGGATGAACCGGTCCGCGCAACTGGCCGTGCTCGCCGCGCGCGAGGCCTGGCGGGACGCCGGCCTGGACCTGGAGGGCGCCCGCGAGAGCGGACTGCTGCCCGCCCGCGCCGGGGTGTCGCTGGGGTCGATCATCGGCGGTGCGCCGGTGCTCGTCGAGGCCCAGCGGCGGCTTGAGCAGCGGGGCCCGCGCGCGGTCTCGCCGCACACCGCGCCGATGCTGGTGCCGTCCTCGGCCGCCGCCCAGATCTCCATCGACCTCGGCATCCTGGGCGAGGCGAGCACCCTGGTGTCGGCCTGCGCCTCCGGCACCGAGGCCATCGGGCACGCCATGGACCGCATCCGCGACGGACACGTCGACCTGGTGGTGGCGGGCGGCACCGAAGCCGTGATCACCCCGGCGATCCTGGCCGCCTTCGCCGCGATGAGAGCCGTTTCCACCAGCAACGACGAACCGGCGTCCGCGTCCCGCCCGTTCGACAAGAAGCGGGACGGATTCGTCCTCGGCGAGGGCGCGGGCGTGCTGGTCCTGGAGGCCGAGGAGCACGCCCGGGCCCGGGGCGCGCGCATCTACTGCGAGGCCGCCGGATGGGGTCTTTCGGCCGATGCCTTCCACATGGCGGCCCCCGAGCCGGGCGGACGCGGCATCGAGGCGGCGCTGCGGTCGGCCCTCGCGGACGCGGACGCCACGGCGGCGGACGTGGTCCACGTCAACGCCCACGCCACCGCCACGGTCGAGGGCGACCGGGCCGAGGCGCGGGCCCTGGGCCGGGTCCTGGGCGCGCACACCCCGGACGTCCCGGTCACCGCCAACAAGGGCGCGCTCGGCCATCTCCAGGGCGGCGCGGGCGGCGTGGAGGCCATCGCCACGGTCCTGGCGCTGCGGGACGGACTGATCCCGCCCACGGCCGGGTGCGACGACGTCGAGGACGGGATCGCCCTCGACGTCGTGCGCCGCAGCCCGCGCTCACTGCCGCTGGACGGCGACATCGCGCTCAGCGACTCGTTCGGCTTCGGCGGCCACAACGCGGTGCTCGCGTTCCGGAGCATCGGCTGAGGCCCGGCTGCCCGAGCCGCGCCGGGTCCCTCAGCCGAGCCCCCCGGCCAGCGCGCTCATCAGCGTGCCGCCGGGCGTGTCGCCGGACATCTCCCAGATCATGGCGCCGAGCAGCCCCTTCGACTTGAGGTAGGCGGTCTTCTTGCCGATCGACCAGGTGTCGTCGAAGGTCCACCACTGCCCGTCGGCCCCGGTGTAGCCGTACGTGGAGACGGACTGCTCGTCGTGGTAGACGGTCAGGCCGGGCACGGCGCCGATCATGTTGCTGTAGCCGCGCACCCCGGCCTCCTCCGGGAACTGGCCGGGCGCGGCCCCCTTGGCCGACTGCCACTCGCCGTGCGCCCCGCCGTCCGCGACGCTCTGCCAGCCGCGTCCGTAGAACGGGAAGCCGACGGTGAGCTTGCGCGGGTTGACCCCGGCGTCCAGATAGGTCCGCACGGCCCCGTCGACGCTGAAGTGGGTGGCGTACGGGTCCTGGGTGTCGGTGTAGAGGTTCGCCTGGTGGCCGGTGCGGTTCGGCTCCCAGGAGTTGTCGCTGCCGGCGCCGTGGAAGTCGTACCCCTGCACATTGGCGAAGTCCAGGGACGAGAAGATCCTGGTGAGGTCCCAGCCCTGCTGGATCTTCGCGGGGTCGGCGGGGGTGAACGCGGTCAGGAGCCTGTGCGGGCCGCCGAGCGCGTCGAGCTGCTTGCGGAACTCGGCCAGCAGCAGGGTGAGGTTGGCCTTGTCGGCCGTGGAGTAGTGGTTGCCCGCGTGGCCGTCGGGCGAGCCGGGCCACTCCCAGTCCAGGTCGATGCCGTCGAAGACCCCGGCGCCCGTGCCGGGGCCGCCCGCGCCGTTGTAGGCGGGGAGGTTGCCCTTGATCCACACGTCGACGCAGGACGAGACGAACTTCTTGCGTGAGGCGTCGGTGGCGGCGGCGTCCGTGAAGAACTTCGAGTACGTCCAGCCGCCGAGCGAGACGACGACCTTCAGATTGGGGTACTTGGCCTTGAGCTTCTTGATCTGGTTGAAGTTGCCCCGGAGTTTGGCGTAGCCGTCGTCGGCGACGCCGTCCACCGACTGGGCGGCGCTGAACGGCCGGGCGTAGTCGGCGTCCGCGTCGCCCGCGCCGGTGCCCTGGTCGGGGTCCTGCGGGTTGGCGCCGACGCCCTTGGTGACCCCGGCCAGACAGGTCAGGCTGCCCGGATCGATGTTCTCGAAGGCGTAGTTGACGACGTCGAGCTTGGCCGCCGAGCCCGAGGTGTCGAGGTTCTTCACGAAGTACTGGCGGCCGTAGATGCCCCACTGGGCGAAGTAGCCGACCTTCAGGTACTTGCCGGTGCCGGCCTGGTCGTCGGTGGTGACGTCCAGGGCGGCGGAGGCGGGCGAGGCGTTGTCGGCCGCGTCGCGTGCCTTCACCGTGAACGTGTACGTGGTGGCCGGGGTCAGCCCGGCGACGGTCGCGGTGAGGGTGGCGGCGGAGAGCGTCTGGGAGAGCACCCCGTCGCGGTACATGTCGTACGCGGCGACGCCGACGTTGTCGCTCGACGCGTTCCAGGCCAGGTTCACGCTCGTCGACGTCCGGCCGGTGGAGCGCAGGCCGGTGGGCGCGGTCGGCGGGGTCGGGTCGGAGGCCGGGTCGGTGGTCGTCGCGGTGACCACCGCGCTCTGCGGACCGGTGTTGCCCCGGGTGTCCCTGGCCCGGACCGCGAAGCCGTAGGCGGTGGCCGGGGTGAGCCCGCTGACCGTGGCCGAGGGTGTGGTCGCGGTGGCGACGACGGTGGCGCCGCTCAGCACGTCGTACGAGGCCACGGGGTGGTCGCCGCCCGTAGCCGCGGTCCAGGAGAGCGACACGCTGTGCGCGGTGACCGAAGTGACCTTGGGGGCGCCGGGCGCGGACGGCGGCGCGTCGGGGGTGCCGTCGCACTTGTCGCCGTTGACCGTGCACGCGCCGGGCGCGGCGATCGGGCCGCTCGCGACGAACCAGTAACTGTACGGCTCGGTCGTCGAGTTGGCCGCGACGGTCGCGTTGTAGTAGGCGTTCTTCACCGTCACATGACGGCCGCTGACGGTGGCGTCGCCGTTGTAGTGGCCGCTGATGGAGACCCCGGCCGGGAGGTCGAACTCCAGGGTCCAGCCGGTGACGGGGGAGGAGGTGGTGTTGCGGATGACGTACGTCCCCTTCCACCAGGAGCCGTTGTCCTGGCTGCTGAAGGAGGCGGTGAGGCCGCTCGCCGCGTGGGCGGGGGTGGCGGCGAGGCCGGTGAGCAGGGCGACGGGGAGCAGCAGTGCGCCGAGCAGTGCGAGGAGTCTTCGGTGGGGCGAGCCTGATGGGGACGAGGGCGAGCCCGGTAAGGACGAGGGCGAGGACATCGTTCCTCCCTGCGGTGCCGTGGGGGATGGGACAGGGCGGATCGCTGCGCAACGTAGAAGGTCTGGACCAGTCGGTCAACCGTCTGGTCCAGACCTTTTTCGCGAGCCCGCTCCCGGCCGCTACACCGCGTCCTCGGCCATGGCCGCCGCCAGCGTCCGCCGCAGCACCTTCGCGAACCGGACCGGATGCGTGCTCAGACCGACGTGGCCGCCCGGGAGTTCGACGAGCCCGGTGCCGAACCGCTCGGCCAGCACCGCCGCCGGGCGGGCGAGCAGTAGATCCCGGGAGGCGCGCCCGCACGCCGGGACCAGTCGCCCGGAGTGCGCCGCCAGCGCGTCCATGTCCGGCATGTACCCGCTGAACTGGCGCAGTTCGCGCTCCAGGAACTGCGGCATGTTCTCCCGCATCCGGCGGAACCGCTCGGCGGTCGCCGGTGTGCCGTCCGGCTGTGCGCTCCCGTCCCGCTCGTCGTCCGGCTCGTCGGCGCTCTCCTGGCCCGCCGCCGTGCCGAGCGCGGTCATCGCCGCATCCAGGCCGTCGCGACCGAACGCCTCGACGACGCCCGCGAAGGCCGCCCGCCACCGGTCCGCGTCGGGCAGCAGCCCCAGCGTCGGCGGCTCGTGGGCCACGACGAACCGCAGCCGCTCCGGGTGCCGGGCCAGCAGGTCGAGCGCGATGATCGCGCCCGAGCTGCTGCCGAAGACGAAGGCGGGCTCGCTCGGCGAGACCTCGGCGAGCAGTCGGCGCATGTCGTCGCTGTGCACCTCCACCTGCTGGTCCCGGCCCCGCTCACCGGCAGCGCTGCGGGACTTGCCGCGCGGGTCGACGGCGACGACGGTGAACCGGTCGGCCAGGTCGGCCCCCACCAGGTCGAAGGCGGCGGCGTCCCCGCCCCCGCCGGGGATCATCAGCAGCACCGGGCCGGTGCCGCGCTTCTCGTAGTACAGGGTCGCGCCGGGTACGCGCAGTTCAGGCATGGTTCGCTTCCTCCGTGGGTGAGGCCGGCCAGTGTTCGAGGAGGACGTGCAGGGCCGCGACGGCCCGCCGCCACGAGGTGTCCACGTCGCGCACGTGGTTGAAGCCGCCCTGGGCCTCGATGCTGATGTAGCCGTGGAAGGTGCTGCGCAGCAGCCGTACCGCGTCGGTCAGGTCCGGCTCGGCGAGCCCATAGCCGCGCAGCATCCCGTAGGTGATCTCCACGGTCCGCCGCATCGCGGGCGAGTCGGCGGCGGCCGCCGGGTCGAGCCGGATCTGGGTCGCCGCGTAACGGCCGGGGTGGGCCAGTGCGTACGCCCGGTACGCGTCGGCGTACGCCATCAGGGCGTCCCGCCCCGACCGGCCCGCCACCGCGACGGCGATCTCGTCGATGAGCTCGCCACCGGCCAGCAGGGCGACCCGGGTGCGCAGGTCCCGCACGTTCTTGACGTGGGAGTACAGGCTCGCGTCCTTCACGCCGAAGTGCCGTGCCAGGGCCGACAGGGTGACGTTGTCGAATCCGATCTCGTCCGCCAGATCGGCGGCCGCCGCCGTGACCCGGTCGGCCGTGAGTCCCGCACGCGCCATGCGCCCCGTACCTCCGTCGTCGCTGTTTTCCGCCCTGGAACCGGCGGTTCCTAGGATCCCTAGGTGCAAACCTAGGGTACATAGGTACCCGTGCGGGCGCCATCCATATCGCGGCCGTGCTCCTGCCGGGCCATCACGACTACTCTCTGGCGACACAGAGTCTCTGGGGGAGGCAGCCGTGCCGCAGGATCCGACGGAACGCCGCGTCGTCGTCACCGGGGTGCCCCGGCGCACCCGCGGGCTCACCGGCTACCGCCCCCGGACCGAGATCGACGAGCAGACCACCCTCGGCCACACCTATGTGCGCTCCCTCATGCGCAGCCAACTGCTCGCCGGGCTCACCGTCTTTGCCGTCCTCGTGCTGCTGGTCGGCCCGCTGCCGCTGGTGTTCGCGGTGCGGCCGCAGAACCCCGGGCTCGTCTGGGGCGTGCTCGGCTTCGGCGTCTACCCGCCGCTCGTGCTGCTCGCCCGCTGGTACGTGAAGCGGGCCGAGCGCAACGAACAGGACTTCGCCCGCCTCGTCGAGGACCGCTGACCGCCCGCCCGGCGCCGCCGAGGAACGTGAGAACGTGAACCAGAACTACGCCGTACCGGCCGTGGCCCTCGTGGTCCTCGCCACGGTCCTCGTCGGCGCGCTCGGCCTGCGCATATCCCGGACCACCTCCGACTTCTACGTGGCCTCGCGCACAGTGGGCCCCCGGCTCAACGCGGCCGCGATCAGCGGCGAGTACCTCTCCGCCGCCTCCTTCCTCGGCATCGCCGGACTCGTCCTCGTCCAGGGCCCGGACATGCTCTGGTACCCGGTGGGCTACGCCGCCGGCTATCTCGTCCTGCTGGTGTTCGTGGCGGCCCCACTGCGCCGCTCCGGCGCGTACACCCTGCCCGACTTCGCCGAGGCCCGGCTCGAATCCCGCTCCGTGCGACGGCTCGCGGCCGCCCTGGTCGTCGGGGTGGGCTGGCTCTATCTGCTGCCGCAGCTCCAGGGCGCGGGCCTCACCCTCCACGTGCTCACCGGGGCGCCGCGCTGGTTCGGCGGCGTCCTGGTCGCGGTGGTCGTCGTCGCCACCGTCGCCGCTGGCGGCATGCGCAGCATCACCTTCGTCCAGGCCTTCCAGTACTGGCTGAAGCTCACCGCCCTCCTCGTGCCCGCGCTCTTCCTGCTGCTCGCCTGGCACGGCGACGGCACCCCGCGCGTCGCCTTCGACGAGCCCGCCGCCTTCCGCGAGCAGCGGGCCGTACGCGTCGACGACACCCTCGACATCAGGCTCGCCGCCCCGCTCACCGTCACCGCCACCGGCACCGTCGACGGCACCCGCCACCACGCCGAACGCGTCCTCCTGCCCACCGGCACCCACCGCGTCGAGGGCGGCACCCGGCTCGTCTTCGCCCCCGGCGACCCCGTCCCCAGCAGCGACGCGGGCAGCGCGGGCATGTCCACCCCGCTCGCCCACGCCCGCCAGGAGCGCCCGCTGTACGCCACGTACGGCCTGATCGTCGCCACCTTCCTCGGCACCATGGGCCTGCCGCACGTGGTGGTCCGCTTCTACACCAGCCCGCACGGCGTCGCCGCCCGCCGCACCACGGTCGTCGTCCTCGGCCTGATCGGCGCCTTCTATCTGCTGCCGCCCGTCTACGGCGCCCTGGGCCGGCTGTACGCGCCCGAACTCGCCCTCACCGGACAGGCCGACGCGGCCGTGCTCGTCCTGCCGCACCTGGTGATCGGCGGGGTCGGCGGGAACCTGCTCGGGGCGCTGCTCGCGGGCGGCGCCTTCGCGGCGTTCCTGTCCACCGCCTCGGGGCTGACCCTGGCGGTCGCGGGCGTCCTCACCCAGGACGTGCTGCCGACCCGGGGCGTACGGCACTTCCGCCTCGCCACCCTGCTCGCGGTCGCGGTGCCGCTGGCGGCCAGCGCCCTGGTCGGCGGGCTTCCGGTGGCCGACGCCGTGGGCCTGGCGTTCGCGGTCTCCGCGTCGTCGTTCTGCCCGCTCCTGGTACTCGGCATCTGGTGGCGCGGGCTCACCCCGCCGGGCGCGGTGGCCGGGATGGTGGCGGGCGGCGGCTCGGCGCTGCTCGCGGTCACCGCCACCATGGCGGGCCTGCCCGGCGGCGGACCGCTGCACGCGCTGCTCGCCTGGCCCGCCCTGTGGTCGGTGCCGCTCGGCTTCCTGACGATGATCCTGGTGTCCCTGGCGACGGCGGCCCGGATCCCGGCGGGCACCGCCGCGATACTGGCCCGCTTCCACCTGCCGGAGGCGCTCTACGCGGGACAGCACGGCGGACCGGCCCGAGGCACCGCACCCCGTCAGGCCCAGGCGTGAACGGCTTCCTGGCCGGGATGTTCGCGGCGGCCCTACCGCTGGTCGCCGCCGGGTTCTGGGCCGGGCGGCGCACCGCCCGCCCGCAGGGCCTCGGCGATCTGGGCACGCCCGTCGAGCACGCCACCTTCCAGACCCTGCACACCGCCTCCCTGGCCGCGCCCCCGCTGCGGGCCGGGCTCACCCCCGACACCGCGCGCCGCGCCGCCCGCGGGCTGCGCACCCTGCTCGGCACCGACGCGCTGTGCCTGACCGACGGGTCCTCGGTGCTGACCTGGGACGGGGCGGGGGAGCACCACAGCGCGGAGATCCTGGCGCGGCTCGGCCGCATCCGCGAGACCGGCCGGGGCGAGGCGTTCCGCATCCGCTGCGACGACGACGGCTGCGCCCTGCGCTGGGCGGTGGTGGCCCCGCTCACCGTCGACGACCGGGTGCACGGCGCCCTGGTCACCTGCGCGCCGCGCGAGTCGGCGGTCCTCGTACGGGCGGCGGGCGAGGTGGCCCGCTGGGTCTCGGTCCAACTGGAGCTCGCCGACCTCGACCGGTCCCGCACCCGGCTGATCGAGGCCGAGATCAAGGCGCTGCGGGCGCAGATCTCCCCGCACTTCGTCTTCAACTCGCTGGCCGTGATCGCCTCGTTCGTCCGGACGGACCCGGACCGGGCCCGAGAACTGCTCCTGGAGTTCGCGGACTTCACCCGCTACTCGTTCCGCCGGCACGGCGACTTCACCACCCTGGCCGACGAACTGCACGCCATCGACCAGTACTTGGCCCTGGTCCGCGCCCGCTTCGGGGAACGGCTCTCGGTGACCCTCCAGATAGCCCCCGAAGTGCTGCCGGTGGCCCTGCCCTTCCTCTGCCTCCAGCCGCTCGTCGAGAACGCCGTCAAACACGGCCTGGAGGGCAAGACCGACAAGAGCCACATCAGCATCACGGCGCAGGACGCCGGGTCCGAGGCGCTGGTCGTCATCGAGGACAACGGCGTCGGCATGGAGCCCGACCGGCTGCGCCGCATCCTCGCGGGCGAGGCCGGCCCGTCCGCCGGCATCGGTCTGTCCAACGTGGACGACCGGCTGCGCCAGGTGTACGGGGACGGCCACGGCCTGGTCATCGAGACGGCGGTGGGCGCCGGAATGAAGATCACGGTCCGGCTGCCCAAGTACCAGCCCGGCGTCCACTCGGCGCCGGGCCGGTTGGGCGCGGGCTAGCCCTCGTACTCGGTGAGGTCGATGGAGTGGACCGCCACCTGGTTGCCGTACCGACGGTCGGTCGTGACCTTCTCGGGGACCATGCCCAGCTTGCGGATCACGTTCTCGGACGCGCTGTCGCCCACCCGCGCGATGGCGAGGACCCGGTCGAGGCCGCGGTCCTGGAGGGCGAACTCCAGCGCCGCGTGCGCGGCCTCCGAGGCGTACCCCTGCCCCCAGAACTGCCGCCCCAGGCGCCAGCTGATCTCCACGGCGGGCAGCACCTCGGGCAGATAGGTGGGGACGGAGAGCCCGGTGAACCCGGCCAGCTCGCCCGAGCCGAGGAGTTCGACGGCGAAGAGCCCGAAGCCCTCCTCGTCCCACTCCTCCTCCCAGCGCTCCATCTCCTCGGCCGTCTCCTCCAGATCGAGGACCGAGCCGTCCCCGGTCCAGCGCATGACGTCCGGATCGGCGTTGATGTCGGCCAGGGCGGGCAGGTCGTCCTCGTCCCAGCGGCGCAGGAGCAGACGGGGGGTGTGGATCTCGGTCATGCGCCCATCCTGTCGAATACGGGGCCGAACCGGTAATCCGCGGCCTCGGCGCGGGCAGACTCGGACCGTGGACGGACCTCGGGCCGAACCGGCCGGGCGGGCGCTGCGCGGGCGCGTGGCCGTGGTGGCCGGGGCCACCCGGGGCGCCGGCCGGGGCATCGCCGCCGCCCTGGGCGAGGCGGGCGCGACCGTGGTGTGCACCGGCCGCAGCAGCCGCAGGCATCCGATCCCGTCCGACTACGACCGCGGCGAGACCGTCGAGGAGACCGCCGAGCTGGTCACCCGGCTCGGCGGCACCGGCGTCGCGGTCGCCGCCGACCACCTCGACCCCGCCCAGGTGAAGGCGCTGGCCGAGCGGATCGCCGACGAGTACGGCGCCGTCGACGTCCTGGTCAACGACATCTGGGGCGCCGAACTCCTCAAGGGCGGCCCCGCCGACTGGAACACGCCGGTCTGGGAGCACGACCTCGACGACGGACTGCGCATCCTGCGGCTCGCCGTCGACACCCATCTGATCACCTCCCATCACCTGCTGCCGCTGCTCATCGACCGGCCCGGCGGCCTGCTGGTCGAGGTGACCGACGGCACCGCCGCCTACAACGCGGCGCACTACCGGCTCTCCGTCTTCTACGACCTGGCCAAGGTCGCCGTGAACCGGCTGGCGTTCTCGCAGGGGCACGAGCTCGGGCCCTACGGAGGCACCGCCGTCTCCCTCACGCCCGGCTGGCTGCGCTCGGAGATGATGCTCGACGCCTTCGGCGTCACCGAGGAGAACTGGCGCGAGGCCGCGGCCCCGCCGGACTTCGCGCTCTCGGAGTCGCCGCGGTTCGTGGGGCGCGCGGTCGCGGCCCTGGCGGCCGACGGCGACCGGGCCCGCTGGAACCAGAAGTCGGTCAGCTCCGGCGAACTCGCCCGCGTCTACGGCTTCACCGACGTCGACGGCTCCCGCCCCGACATCTGGCGCTTCCTGGAGGACCGCGAGCGGGGGCTCGACGCGGACCCCGGGGACTACCGGTGACACGTACGGACAGGACTACCGGGCGGTAATCGGTGCTGCGCGACGCCTGTTCTCCTGCGGCCCGCTGTGCTTCCATGCCACAGCGATGACCGGGTGGGCCCTGGGGGGCCGCCGAGCGGCAAGGGGAGCGTGGGCATGGACCGGCGTGGCTTTCTCAAAGGAGCGGCCGTGCTTCCGGCCGCCGGACTCCTCGCGTACGCGGGCGCCGCGCCCGCCCGGGCCCGCGCGCTGGGCACCGGCGACTGGATGGCGGGCCTCGGCGGCACGACCGCGCTGCGGCAGCTGACGATTCCCGGCACGCACGACACCGGCGCCCGCTTCGGCGGCCTGTGGGTGAAGTGCCAGAGCGCGGTCGTCGCCGCTCAGCTGAACGCCGGCATCCGCTTCCTGGACGTACGCTGCCGGGCCACCGGCGACGCCTTCGCCATCCACCACGCCGCCTTCTACCAGAACCTGATGTTCGGCGACGTGCTGATCGCCTGCCGGGACTTCCTCGCCGCCCACCCGGGCGAAACCGTGCTGATGCGCGTCAAGCAGGAGTACTCGACGGTCGGTGACGCGGAGTTCCGCCGGATCTTCGACCTCTACCTCGACCAGAAGGGCTGGCGGCCGCTGTTCCGCCTCGACGGCGCGCTGCCCACGCTGGGCGAGGCACGGGGCAAGGTGGTGCTGCTCGCCGACAACGGCGGTCTGCCCGGCGTGCGCTACGGCGACCCGGCGCTCTTCGACATCCAGGACGACTACAACGCCGAGCCCTTCGGCAAGTACCCCAAGATCGAGGCCCAGTTCCGCAAGGCCGCCGACCAGCCGGGCAAGCTCTACATCAACTATGTGAGCACGGCGGCCGCTCTGCCGCCCGAGTGGAACGCCGCCCGGCTCAACCCGCAGGTCCGCGACTTCCTGAACGGTTCGGCGCTGCCGGGCAGGACCGGCCTCGGCATCGTCCCCATGGACTTCCCCGAAGCGACCTCGGGGCTGATCGACGCGGTACTGCGGCACAATCCCGCCCCCGGCGCCCGGGGGGCGCGGCCGAACGGGTGGCTGTGGGCCGACCGCACCACAACGGGCCACTCGGGTGCGGCTCCGTGATGCGGAGGAAAAACCCCCGAAGTTAAGCTGACGCAGTGGCTGGACGCGACCGACGGGAGATCGGGCCGGGCGAGAGGCTGGCCCTCAACCGCATGGGCAGCTTCGACTGGGACCTGGCGAACAACACCCTTGCGTTCGATGACGCCGGTCTCGCCGTCTTCGACCTGAAGCCCGACGAATACGACGGGAACCCCGACTCGCTGGTCTCCCGGGTGCCCCCCGAGGAGGGCATGCGGGTCAACGCGGTGATCGACGAGGCCATGCAGACCGGCCGCTCCTCCTACGGCGCCTACTTCCAGCTGCGGCGGCGCAACGGACACCGGCAGTGGACCCATGTGCGCGGGCGGATCCTGCGCGACGAGCGGGGCAGCGCGTACCGCGTCCTCGGGATCGTCCGCAACGCCTCCACCGAACTCACCGAGTTCACGCTGATCAGCCCGCTGGAGGCGGGCCGAAGACGCATCACCGGCATGGTCCAGGGCACCACCGAGGCCCTCTCCAAGGCGGTGACCGTCGAGGACGTCGCCGCCGTCCTCACCGGCACCGACGGGATGGAACGGTTCGGCGCCGACGGGCTCGTCCTCGGCCTGGTCGAGGGCGGCGCGCTCAAGGTCATCGCGACGGCCGGCGACTCGATGGACGCGCTCGACGAGCTGAAGCTGCACCGCCTGGACGACTCGCTGCCGCTCGCCGAGGCCGTGCTGACCGGCCGGTCCCGGTTCGTCACCTCGCTCGGCGAGCTCGGCCACACCTTTCCCCGGCTCGCCCCGTTCATCCAGCACCTGGAGCTGGACGCGGCGGCCTTCCTGCCGCTGATCGCCCAGGCCCGCCCGGTCGGCGGGCTCGCGCTCTTCTTCCGGGGGCGCAGCGACTTCTCGGCCGAGGACCGCAACCTCTGTCTGGGGCTCGCGGGCATCCTCGCCCAGTCGCTCCAGCGGGCCATCCTCTTCGACCAGGAGCGCGAGTTCGCGACCGGCCTCCAGGCGTCGATGCTGCCTCGGCACGTGCCCGAGGTCCCCGGCGCCGAGATCGCCGTGCGCTACCACGCGGCCTGGGGCGGCCGGGAGGTCGGCGGCGACTGGTACGACGTGATCGCGCTGCCCCGGGGGCGGGTCGGGGTCGTGGTCGGCGACGTCCAGGGCCACGACACCCACGCCGCCGCGATCATGGGCCAGCTGCGGATCGCGATCCGCGCGTACGCGGGGGAGGGGCACCCGCCCGCGACCGTGCTCGCCCGCGCCTCGCGCTTCCTGGCCGAGCTCGACACCGAACGCTTCGCGACCTGTACGTACGCCCAGGTGGACCTCTCCTCCGGCGGTGTACGGGCCGTCCGGGCGGGCCACCTGGGGCCGTTCATCCGGCACACCGACGGCCGGGTGGGCCGCCCCAAACTGCGCGGCGGACTCCCGCTCGGGCTCGCCACCGAGTTCGAGGACGAGGAGTTCCCCGAGACCCGGCTGGACCTGGTGCCCGGCGAGACGATGGTGATGTGCACCGACGGGCTCGTCGAGGAGCCGGGCCTGGACATCGCGGCCGGGATGGACGCCCTGGAGGGGGCCGTCAGAACGGGCCCCGAGGGGGCCGACGCGCTCGCGGACCACCTCTCCGCCACCCTCTGGGAGCGCTGGGGCACCGGTGACGACGTCGCCCTGCTCGTGCTGCGCCGCGCCCCCGACCCGGGCACCCCGCAGGCCCCCCGCATCCACCAGTACATCCACCAGGCCGACCCCGAGGGCCTCGCGGAGTCCCGGGTGGCCCTGCGCCGGGCTCTGGAGGACTGGGGGTTCGGGGAGCTCGTCGACGACGTGGAGCTGGCCGCGGGCGAGCTCCTGGGCAATGTGCTGCTGCACACCGAGGGCGGCGCCGTCCTCACCCTGGAGGTGCTGCCCGAGCCGGTGCGGCGGGTACGGCTGTGGGTCAAGGACCGCTCCAGCGTCCGCCCGCGCCGCCGCACCCCCGGCGAGGCGGCCACCTCCGGGCGCGGTCTGATGCTCATCGAGGCGGTGTCGGCCCGCTGGGGCATCGAGCCCAGGGGCGACGGCAAGGCGGTGTGGTGCGAGTTCGTGCCGGACGGCACGGAGGCGGACCTGTCGGCCGAGCGGCCGGTGGTGCCGCCGGAGGAGCCCCCGGAGGACTGACCGGTCAGTCCTCCGGGACGTACGGGATCAGGGCTTGATGACCCAGGCGTCGCCCAGCGAGCGCTCGCCCGAGGAGTCCGACGGGTGGTTGATGACGCCGTCGGCCGCCGTGGCCATCACGCTGGAGCCGCCGCCGTCGAGGTTGAGCGCCTCACGGGCGCCGAGCTGGCGCATCAGCTCCGCGGTGCGCGCGACGCTCAGCCCCTCGCTGTAGCCCGCCTGGCGGCCGTCGACCACGGCCAGCATCAGCCGACCGCGGTCGTCCACGCCCATCATCGAGCGCGGATTGGCCCGGTTGGTCCAGTCGTACGTGAACGACTGGTCGGCGCCGAACCGGATGATCCCGTCCGCCAGCGCGTTCACCGACACCTTGCCGTGCCGCACCAGGGTCGGGCCGACCTGCATGATCGTGGTGTCCCGGGTGAGCGGGACCGGCCGGCCGTAGCTGTCGCTGACGCGGGTGCGGATGCCGAGCTCGTCGCCCACGTGCACATGGCCGAGCAGCCACTCGGCGCTGTCCCCGATGGCCTGGATGGTGGATCCGCCGTCCGGGACGGCGGCCCCGCGCGAGGCGTTCACCGCGACCACCTCGTTGTCGGCGTCGAGGACGGCCTCGGCGCCCGCACCCTTCGGCGCGGCGCCCCACTCGGGGGTGAACTGCACCAGCTCGCTGGGGTCCGTGCACTCGAAGTCGTGCTGCGGCTTCTCGGTCGGGGTGTCGCCGCCGACTCCGCCGCAGTTCCAGACGTCGCCGGGGAAGCGGTTGACGCCGTCGATCTCCTCGATGGCGCCGCCCGGCGTCTGCAGCGAGATGTGCGCCTTGATGGCGTCGACGCGGACGGACCGGCCGCCCTTGGTGATGAGGATCGCGCCCCGGCCCTGGGTCGCCGAGGCGAGCACCTTGCCGTCCTTGACGTAGAACCCGCCGGGGGCGTCGTTGTAGAACCACTGGCCGTTGATGCCCGCGATCGCGTGCGCGCGGGCGACGAGGTCGGTCGCGGGCTCGGTGCCGTGCAGGGTGGGCCCGAACTCGGTGTCCACCTTGCCCTGGAACTCCCGGAAGTCGACTCTTATGACGTTGACCTTCTGCGGGGCCTGGAGGTCGGTGCCGTCCTGCGCGGTGTAGCGCGTGTCGCCGGTGAACCCGGCGGCCTTCACCTTGGCCAGCTCGGCGGTCGCGTCGGGCCGCTCGGCGAAGCCGCCCACCCGGACCGTCCAGCCCAGCGTGCCGGCCGCGAGGTCGGCGTACGCGGGCGAGCGGACCTCTTCGACCCGTGGCGTGAAGCCCTTCTCGCGCAGGGCCTGTGCGACCTGGTCCGCCGTGTCCTTGGGGCCCAGCTCGGTCGTGGCCTTGCCGACCCGGCCGCCGGGCTCGGCGGGCAGGTACACGTGCACGGTCCAGAAGTCGTCCGCGTTCTTCTTGCCGAAGGTGTACGTGGTGAGGGTGACACCGGGGCTCAGGGTCCGGGTCACCGGGGGCGCGGTGGGCGTCAGGGGCGGCTGGAACGGCTTGGCGTCGAGGGCGGGCCGGAGGGCGCCGTGGGGGGCGGCCTCGGCAGTCGGCATGGCGACCGCGGCGGTCAGTGCGACGGCGGCTGACAGCGCGGCGGCGAGGGTGGTTCGGCGCATGAGGCTTCCTTCATGGGTGGGAAGGTGCGTCGAAAATTAGATGGTGTGGACATGGCTTGCGCTGATACGTCACACGCTGCCCACATGAAGTGACTCTCACTGATGAGTGAACGAGGCAGCAGGCCAGAAGTAGTTGGCTCCGTCGAAGTTCAACTGCCTTTCACATAAGGGCTGCTGTGGCCCCCACCGGGGCATTTGTCGCACTCGGAGCCCTCTCTTCCGGTCAGACGATCCGTCAGTTATTTCGTCCGATTTATAACGGAGGCGGAGGGATCTTCCACGCGAATCGCCGTCACCCCGGCGGAGCTGTCCCCCGGTCGGCTCCCGCCGGGCCGCCCCGCCCCGCCGCCGGGCCCTCTCGCCGTGCGGGGACGGCCGCGAGCGGGCAGCCTGGATCTTCCAGAGGTGTCCGCGCGCGGCCGTGGAGGAGGTGGTCCGCCGTGCCCGACCGGGATGCGCCCGGGCCCCGGCCCGACCGCGCGCCCCCGCACCAGGCGGTCCTGTCCCGGGTGCTGACCGGGTTGCTGGACGACGTCCAAGCGCACTCCGGTGCCGTCTATGTGCTCGATCGCGGGGAGAACGTCCTGGTCATGGCCGCGATCGCGGGGCTGCCCAGGGTGTTCGCCGCGCCCTGGGAGCGGGTCGGGCTCGCCGCCCCCATCCCGGTCGCCGACGCGGCCCGCGAACGGCGTCTGGTCTGGGTCGGCGGCGAGGAGGAGATGGCGGGCCGCTACCCCCGGATCGCGGTCGTGCTGCCCTACCCCTTCGCGCTGGCCGCGCTCCCCGTGGCCACCGCCGACACCGTCTACGGGGCCGTCTACGCAACCTGGCCCGGCTCGCACCCGGCGGACCTCTCCCGCCACGAGCGCGAGCGGCTCGGCGCCGCCTGCGACCGGCTCGCCGAGTACATGGAGTGGGCCGCGGGCCAGGGCAGACCCGTGCTGCCGGAGCCCGGCGTGCGCCCCGTGGAGCCGCCCCCGGGGGAGAGCGGCGCCGCCGAGGCCGCCCGGATGGCCGCGCGCCTGCCGTACGGGCTGTGCGCGCTCGATCTCGACGGACGGGTCGAGTACGCCAACCAGGCGGCCGCCGACCTGCTCGGCATCCCGGTCGAGAGCCTGCTCGGCACCCCGCCGTGGGTGACCCTGCCCTGGCTGAACGACCCGATGTACGAGGACCGCTACCGGGCGGCGCTGCTCAGCCAGCGGATCACCTCGTTCGTGGCGCTGCGCCCGCCCGGCGACTGGCTCTCCTTCCGGCTCTACCCCAGCACCACCGGGCTCAGCGTGCGCATCACCCGGGCCCGCGCCACGCCCCGGGGAGGCCGTCCGCCGCGCGACGAGGGGGAGGGGCCGGGGCGTCTTGTGACCATCTCGCACGTCCTGAGCCTGGCCAGCGCTCTGACCGAGGCCGTGGGCGTACAGGACGTGATCGACCTGGTGGCCGACGAGATCATGCCGGCCGTGGGCAGCCGGACCCTGGTCATGCTCGGCTCCTCCGGCGGCCGCCTGCACGTGCTGGGACAGCGCGGATACGAGGACCCCTCGGTGGTGGACAGGTTCGACGGGATGCCGCTGACCGCCCCGACGCCGGGCGTGCGCGCCCTGCTCACCGGCGTACCGGGGTTCTTCGAGTCGCGCCGGCAGCTGGAGCGCCTCTACCCGGTCCGGCACGCCACCCCCGACGGCATGGCCGCCTGGGCCTATCTGCCGCTGATCGCCTCCGGCCGCGCCGTGGGGACCTGTGTGCTGGGCTACGCCGAGGAGCGCGCCTTCACGGCCGAGGAGCGCGCGGTGCTGACCAGCGTGGGCGGCCTCATCGCGCAGGCCCTGGAGCGGGCGCAGCTCTACGACACCAAGCACCGGCTCGCCCACGGCCTCCAGGAGGCCCTGCTGCCGGACACCCTGCCGGACCTGCCCGGGCTCGAAGTGGCCGCGCGCTATCTGCCGGCCACCCTGGGCATGGACATCGGCGGCGACTTCTACGACCTGCTGCCCGTCGGCACCGCGGCCGCCGCCGTGATCGGCGACGTCCAGGGCCACGACGTCACCGCGGCGGGCCTGATGGGCCAGGTGCGCACCGCCGTACGCGCCTACACCGCCGTCGGCCAGACCCCCGGCCGGGTCATGGAGTCCACCAACCGGCTCCTGGTCGACCTCGCCACCGAGCGCTTCGCCAGCTGCATCTATCTGCAGCTGGACACCGCGCGCGGACGCGCCCTGCTGGCCCGCGCCGGACATCCCCAGCCGCTGCTCAGGGACCCGGACGGCCGAGTGCGCACGCTGGATCTGGCCGGTGGCCCGCTGCTCGGCATCGAGGCGGACGCCGTCTACCCGACCACGGAGGTGGCGCTGCCGCCCGGGTCGGTCCTCGCCCTGTACACCGACGGCCTCATCGAGATCGCGGGCGTCGACCTCGACGAGTCGCTGGCCGCCGTCGCCGACCGGCTCGCCGCCGAGGGCGGGCGCCCCCTGGAGGAGGTCGCCGACAGCCTCGTACGCCATGTCCAGGAGACCCAGGGGCGCAGCGACGACGTGGCGCTCCTGCTGCTCAGGCCCGGGTGAGCGGCGCAGCAGCGGTGCTCTCGCGCTCGATCAGCCGGGGCAGCGGCATCGGGACCGACCGGGCGGCGGCGCCGTCGAGCAGCGCGGTCAGCTCCCGCGCGGCGAGCCGCCCGAACGCGATGGTGTCCCGGGAGAGCGCGGTGAGCCACGGGTGGACCATCCGGCACAGCACCGAGTCCTCCCACGACACGATCGAGACGTCGCCCGGCACCGCGAGGCCGAGCCCCGCCACCACGGCGGCGCCGGCGGCCGCCATCACGTCGTTGTCGTAGACCAGCGCGGTCGGCGCCGCCTCTCCGCCCAGCACCCGGCGGGTCACCGCCGCGCCCTCGGTGTCCGAGTAGTCCGTGGTCACCGAGCGCACCCCGGTCAGGCCGCGCCGTTCGGCCTCGGCGCGCAGGGAGCGGATGCGGCGGTCGGTGTGGGCCAGCGAGTCGAGGCCCGCGATGTGCACGACCCTGCGGTGCCCCAGCTCGTACAGCCTGCCGACGACCGCCGCCATCGCCCCGGCGTCGTCGGCGCGCACCTGGGACAGGTTCGGGTGCGCGTCCGGCAGCCCGCCGATCACGACCCCCGGCAGCCCGAGCTCGTCGAGCAGCTCCGGGCGCGGGTCGTCGGTGCGCGGGTCGACCACCAGGACGCCGTCCACGCGGTGCTCGGCCCACCAGCGCCGGTACACCGCGCACTCGGCCTTCACGTCCTCCACCACCTGGAAGAGCAGGCCGAGTTGACGCTCCGCCAGGACCTCCTGGATGCCGGAGATCAGCTGGAGGAAGAACGAGTCCACGCCGAGGGTCGCCGCCGGGCGCGCCACCACCAGGCCGACCGTGGCCGCGCCCTCGCCGGAGAGCGCCCGGGCCGCCGTGCTCGGCCGCCAGCCCAGCTGCTCGGCGACCCGGCGGACCCGGTCCCGGGTGACCTCGGAGACGCCGGGGCGGTCGTTGAGCGCGAACGACACCGCGCTCTCCGACACCCCGGCCCGCTGGGCGATGTCCTTCATCGTCGGGCGGCGCGCCACAGTGCGCCGGGCCGCCTGCGTGTGCTTGCCGGACGGCGGGCTGTCCGTCACCCGTGCCCCTTTCCCGCTGGATCCGGCCGGTCTGCGGCCGGTGAATGCCCCAGCGTACTAAAGCGCTTGAGCCCTATGACTCTAAAGCGCATTAGTAGATCGCTGCAACTACCCCATCGCACGCCGATGACCTGCACGTACAGCATCCAACTAGGGCTACCTATTGACTTTTTGAAGAATCGCACCGCAAAGTCTGCCGATGTGAGCGTCCGGTACCGCGCCTTTCCTGGGGACAGCCCCCGGGCCCCCTGCGAGGCCGGCCTCCGCCGTCCGCACGTCTGGTCCGAGCAAAGGAGCCGTACACCGTGCGCATCTCCCGCAGGGCATTCGCCGCTGCCGCCGTCCTCGCCACCGTCCTGCCGCTGAGCGCCTGCTCCAGCGACTCCGACTCCGGTTCGTCCGACGCGTCCGGCAAGGTCGAAGGGAAGATCATCTTCCAGACCTGGAACCTCCAGGCGAACTTCAAGGACTATTTCAACGGCGTGATCGCGGAGTTCCAGAAGAAGTACCCCGGCACCGAGGTGAAGTGGGTCGACCGGCCCGCCGAGGGCTACGCCGACAAGATCAGCGCCGACGCCGCCGGCGGCACCCTGCCCGATGTCGTCAACGTCTCGCCCGACCTGGTGGCCCCGCTCGCGAAGGCCGGTCTCGCGCTCGACCTCGACAAGGCGGCGTCCGCGTACCGGAAGGAGTACCTGCCCGGCGCCTGGCAGGCCCACCAGATACCCGGCATGCAGGGCACCTACGCCTTCCCCTGGTACCTCAACACGGGCCCGATGTTCTACAACAAGCGGCTGTTCAAGGAAGCCGGGCTGGACGCGGAGAAGCCGCCGAAGACCTACGACGAGGTCTTCGCGGCCGGGCTGAAGATGGCCCGGCAGAGCAACGGCAAGATCGCGACCTTCGCCAACGTGCCCGCCATCGAGGACTTCGGGCGCTACGGCGTCGAGCCGATGAACAAGAGCGGCGACGGCTTCGCCTTCAACGACGCCAAGGGGGTCGAACTCCTCACCAAGTACAAGGAGTTGTACGACGCCAAGGCGCTCGACCCGCAGGCGCTGACCGCCACCCCCGAGTCCGCCGGCCACAAGTTCCTCACCGAGTCGGTGGCCATGAACCCGGGCAGCGCCCTCGACCTCGCCAACTTCAGGAAGCAGGCCCCGACGCTCTACAAGAACATCGGGATCACCGACCAGGTCACCAGCACCGGCAAGGCGAACATGTACGTCATGGGCGTCATGGTGAACTCCAAGGCCAAGCAGAAGCCCGCGGCCGTCGCCTTCGCGCACTTCGTGACCGACGCTACCCGCCAGATGGAGTTCGCCAAGAAGGTCGCCATCTTCCCGAGCACCGCGGGCTCGCTCGACGACCCGTACTTCACCAAGGAGGACGGCACCGACGACACCCGGGTGCGGATCGCCGCCGCCAAGTCCCTGAAGACGGCGGCCAATTACACGCCGGTGCTGTTCAGCGAGCAGATGAAGACCGCGCTGCGCAACGAGGTGGCCAAGGCGCTCCAGGGCAAGCAGAGCCCCAAGGAAGCGCTTGACAACGCTGTCAAGGCCTGTGACCAGCTGCTGAAGCAGAGCTGAGCCGTTCGATGAACAGCCCCACCGCCTCCACGGCGGACCCGTCCGGCACCCTCGCCGCCGCCCCGGCGGCCCGGAGCACCCGCTCCGGGCCGCTCCGGGCCGGCCGCCGCATCCGGCGCCATCTGCCGTCCAGCCCCTGGCTGTTCGCGGCGCCCGGACTGCTCGTCGTCGGGGTGTTCAGCCTGTACCCGTTCGTCAGCACCGTGGTGAACTCCTTCACCGACCGCCGCACCCTGGTGCCCGGCCACTACGTGGGCCTCGCCAACTTCCGCGAGCTGTGGCACGACGACATGTTCTGGACCGGACTGCGCAACAGCACGCTGTACGTCCTCGGCGTGGTCCCGGCCCTGGTGATCCTGCCGCTGCTCCTGGCGCTGCTCGTCCAGCGGCACATCCCCGGCATCGCCTTCTTCCGGGCGGCGTTCTACACCCCGGTCGTGGCCTCCATCGTCGTGGTCGGCCTCATCTGGGTGTGGATGCTCGACGACCGGGGGCTGATCAACTCGGTCCTTGAGGCGGTGGGCGTCGGCAAGGTCGGCTTCCTCAGCGACCAGTGGCTGCTGCTGTGCAGCGCGATGGCGGTCACGGTCTGGAAGGGCCTCGGCTACTACATGATCATTTACTTGGCGGCGCTGGCCAACGTACCGCGCGAACTGCACGAGGCGGCGGCGGTCGACGGGGCCGGGGCGGTGCGCCGCTTCTTCACCGTCACCGTGCCGGCGTTGCGCTCCACCATGGTCCTGGTCGCCGCGCTCTCCTCGGTCTCGGCCTTCAAGGTCTTCTCCGAGGTCTATCTGATGGCGGGGCCCAGCGGCGGCCCCGCGGGCGAGGACACCACCTTGGTGATGCTCGTCCAGCGCGTCGGCACCGGCCTCACCGGCCGGGTCGGCTACGCCTCGGCGATCTCCGTGGTCGTCTTCGTCGTCACCGTCGTACTGATGCTGCTCGTGCTGCGGGCGGACCGGAGGGAGGACGCGTGAAGACCGACAGCGACACCGACACCGCAACAGAGCCCCGTTCGGGCCCGGTGCCCGCCGTGCGCCGCCGCAGGGCGGGCGTCACCGACGCGGAAGGGCGGCGCGTCCCCCTCTGGCAGCTCGTGCTGCGCTACGCCCTGCTCCTGATGGTCCTGGCCCTCACCGTGGGCCCCTTCCTCTGGCAGCTCTCCACCTCGCTCAAGGGCCCGCACGAGGACATCTTCAGCTCCCCGCCCAAGTTCCTGCCGGGGCAGCCGACCCTCGACAACTACGCGCGCGTGGCCGACACCATCCCGGTCTGGGACTACGCCCTGAACTCGCTGAAGGTCGCCGCCGCCAACGTCGTCACCAACTGCGTCGGCGCCTCGCTCGCCGGATACGCACTGGCCCGGATGCGCTTCCGGGGCCGCCGGGCGGCCACCCTCGCGTTCATCCTCGCCATGCTGGTCCCCGTCGAGGGCATCATCATCGCCCAGTTCACCACCATGCGGGACCTCGGCCTCAACAACACCCTCATCGCGGTCGTCCTGCCCGGCTCCATCGGCGCGATGAACGTCCTGCTGATGCGCAACGCCTTCCTCAACCTGCCGTACGAGGTGGAGGAGGCGGCGTACGTCGACGGCGCCAACGCCTGGCAGCGCTATCTGCGGATCGCCCTGCCCGCCGTCAAGGGCACCCTCGCCGTGGTCGCCATCTTCGCCTTCATGGGCGCCTGGGACGACTTCCTGTGGCCGCTGATCGTCCTCAGCGACCCGGACCGCTTCACCCTCACCATCGGCCTGAACTATCTGCACGGCACCTTCGCCAACGACGAACGGCTCGTCGCGGCGGGCACGGTCATCGCCGTCGCCCCGCTCATCGTGCTCTTCGCCTGCCTGCAGCGTTACTTCTTCCGCGGCGTCGGCGAGGGAGCCGTCAAGGGCTGAGAGCCTGTCTTTGAACCCCCGTCTGCGCAGCGACGCCCGGCACGCACGCTCGCCGCACGGTGTCCCAGGACAGGTGGCTCCGCCACATGACCTGGGACGCCGCACACCGATCGCACGCACCGACCGCCGCTGCGCCCGCCCTCCGGGCGGACGACGGGGGTTCAAAGACAGGCTCTTAGCCCCGCGGCCCCGCCCCTCCACACGCCCACAGAACGGACCCGCATGCCTTCAGAACAGGCCCGCATGCCTGCTGCCGTGCGCTTCGGCGCCAACTACACGCCCGGCCAGGGGTGGTTCCACCACTGGCTCGACTTCGACCTCGACGCCGTACGCGCCGACCTCGACGCGATCGCGGCGCTCGGCCTCGACCACATCCGGGTCTTCCCGGTGTGGCCGTACTTCCAGCCCAACCGCACCCTGATCCGGCCGCGCGCGGTCGAGCAGCTGGTCCAGCTCGCCGACGCGGCGGGCGAACGCGGCCTCGACGTCAACGTCGACGGGCTCCAGGGCCATCTGTCGAGCTTCGACTTCCTGCCCGCCTGGACGCAGACCTGGCACCGGCGCAGCATCTTCACCGACCCCGACGTGCTCGACGGGCAGGCGGCGCTGCTGCGCACCCTCGCGGGCGCGCTCGCGGACCGGCCCAACTTCATCGGGATGACGCTCGGGAACGAGATCAACCAGTTCGCGGCCGGGCCGCACCCCGATCCCGACCGCATCACGCCCGCGCAGGCCGGGGCGTGGCTGGGGCGGATGCTCGCCGCGTGCGAGGAGGGCGCCCCCGGCAAGCCGCATGTGCACGCCGAGTACGACGCCGCCTGGTACCAGGACGACCAGCCCTTCACCCCCGAGCACGCCGCCCGGCTCGGCGCCATGACGACCGTGCACTCCTGGGTGTTCAACGGTACGGCCCAGGCGCACGGGCGCACCGGCACGGCCACCGAGCACCACGCTGCGTACCTCGTCGAGCTGTCGAAGGCCTGGGCCGACGACCCGCGCCGGCCGGTGTGGCTCCAGGAGGTCGGCGCGCCCGCCCCGCTGATCCCCGCCGGGCATGCGGCCGCGTTCACCGAGGCGACCGTGGTGAACGCGCTGGACTGCGCGGATCTGTGGGGGGTCACCTGGTGGTGCTCCCACGATGTGGATCGGTCGCTGGCTGATTTTCCCGAACTGGAGTACAGCCTCGGGCTGTTGACCAGTTCCGGGCGGGTCAAGCCGGCGGGCGAGGTCGTGGCCCGGCTGGCCCGGGAGTGGCGGGGGCGTGTCCATGCGCCCGCGCCCCGTACGACCGCGCTCGTCGTCGACGTGGGGGACGAGGTCGTGGCGCCGCGCCGTTCGGTGTGTGCGCCCGGGGGACCGGTCTTCGAGGCGTACGCGCGGCTCGTCGCGGACGGGGTTCGGCCCGCCGCGGTGTTGGCCTCCCGCGCCTCCGACAAGGAGTATCTGGCGCTGCGGGGGATTGGGGAGGTTGTGGTGCCGGGTGATGTGAGCTGAGGGGTGCTGGGCGGCGGCCTGTTCGTCTGCGGACCGTGCGTGGCTGGTCGCGCAGTTCCCCGCGCCCCTGAATACGCCCCTCCGGGGCGCCCCGAGGATGCCGCGCAGCGGCATTCAAGGGGCGCGGGGCTGTGACATTTGCGGCTCCGCCGCGTGGCGCGAGCAACCACAGACAGCCCGCAGCCGAACACACCGCACTTCCGGCATCCCGACCCGACCCGAAACGGAGAACACCATGCCCCAGCACCTCCCCGGCCCCACCCGTCGCGCCGTCGTCCTCGCGGGCGCGGGGACGGCCGCCGCTGTCGTCGTCCCGTCCGTTGCCGCCCGGGCCGCGGAGGGCGGGTCCGTCGACCTTCAGCCGTACGCCTCGTACTGGTACCCGGACTCGCTGCCCTCCGGCACGCCCGGGACCGGCATCACCTGGCGGAGTCTCAAGGACTGGCGGGCCGAGGACGACCGGGATCTGCCCTTCAACACCGCGACCGTGCCGCTCGCCCGGCGGTTCACGCCGGTGGCGGTGAACCGGACCGCGCGGGCCGGGCAGGCCCGTATCCAGGCGCTCGTCTCCTTCGAGCACACCGCGGGCAACCCGTCCCAGGGCGCGGCCACCGCCGACTACTACGCGCTCACCCACTGGGCCTACCTCGACGAGCTGGTCTTCTGGGGCGGTTCGGCGGGGGAGGGGCTGATCCTGGCGCCCAACGCCCCGATCGTGGACGCGGCCCACCGCAACGGCGTGCCCGTGCTCGGCACCGTCTTCCTGCCGCCGACCGCCTGGGGCGGCGAGCTGCGCTGGACCCGCGACCTGGTGCGACGCGACTCGCTCGGCCGTTTCCCGCTCGCCGCGAAGCTCGTCGAGGTCGCGGTCGCGCACGGCTTCGACGGCTGGTTCGTCAACGCCGAGACCGACGGCGGCGACGCGGCCCTCGGCGCCGACATGCTCGCTTTCGTACGGGACCTCAAGGCCCGCAGCGAGGCCGCGGGGCTGCGGATCACGTGGTACGACGCGATGACTGTCGGCGGGTCGGTGGGCTGGCAGGGTGCGCTGAACGACCGGAACCAGGACTTCTTCCGCAGCGCCGACTCGATGTTCGTGGATTTCCGGTGGTCCGCCGAGACCCTCGCGTCCTCCGGCGAGCTCGCGGGGCGGCTCGGCCGCGGCCGCTACGAGCTGTGGGCGGGCGTCGACGTCGAGGCGCACGGGTGGGACAGCTCCGTGGACTGGGACGCCATGGTGCCCCGGGACCGGGCGCACATCGTCTCGTACGGCCTCTACCGGCCCGAGTGGACCCGTAACCAGCTGCCCGCGGGCCGCACCCCGGCGCAGTTCCACGCGGCCGACGACCGTTTCTGGACCGGGCGTTCGCTCGACCCGTCCCAGCCCGACACGGACGGCTGGCGCGCCCCGGCGACGGTGGTCGCGGACCGTTCGACGGTCGACCGGCTGCCGTTCGCGACCACCTTCAACACCGGGCACGGCCTGCGCTGGTACGAGGGCGGCAAGGTGACCTCGGCCGCCGAGTGGAACCACCTCGGCCTCCAGGACCGGCTCCCGGGCCGCCGCTGGGTGGTCCGCACGGGCGGCCGCCGCCCGGACGTCGCCCTCGACTTCGCCGACGCCTGGCGCGGCGGGTCCAGCCTCCTGGTCGACGGCGACTTCGACGCCCCCGCCACGGTCGAGCTCCACGCGACCCGGCTGCCGCTGTCCCGGTCCACGGTCGTCGAGCTCACCCACCGGGCCGACGAGGGCACGGTGACCGTCGAGCTCGCGGTCGCCCTGCGCGAGCCCGCCGGACCCGGCGACCCGGTCCCGTACACCTACGTCCCGGCGGGCAGACTGCGGGCCGGCGGCGCCGGCTGGACCACCGCGACTCTGCGTCTGAACACCCTTTCCGGGACGGCCCGTTCGCTCGGCGTCCGGCTCACCGCCAAGGGGCGCGTCAAGTGGCGCCTGGGCGCGCTGGCGGTGCGCGACACGGCCGCCACGAAGCCGGCCGCACCGACCCGGCCGCGCGTCACCGGCTCCGCGACCGGCGCCGCGGGCACCTCGCTGCGCTTCGCGTGGGGCCGGGCGCCCGGCGCGGTACGCCACTACGAGCTGCACCGGGTGCTGCCCGGCGGAAGCCGCCGCTTCCTCGGGGGAACGTGCGGGAATGCCTTCTTCGTTCCCGCACTGAAGCCGGAAGGAGGCGAGCGGTCGGCGCGGTTCGAGATACGGGCCGTCGACGAGCTGTACTCAGCCTCCGCCCCCGTCTCCACCGTCCACCACTGGTAACCCCGTTCACCCCTGGAATCCGCACCTCGCACGACCTCGACCCCACGGAGCAGCCCCTCATGCATGACGACCGCAGCCTGGTCGAAGCCCGCCTCAGGCGAGTTCTCGACGAGCGCATCCGCCCCGCCGTGTACCCCGAATCCGTCCCGCTGGAAGTGGCGGTGTGGCACGCGCCGGGCGAGCCCGTCCCGGTCGCCGAGGGCCTGGCCGGCGTCCCCGAGCCGATCGCCGTCGGGGACGCCTGGGGGGCGCCGTGGGGCACCAGCTGGTTCCGGGTGACCGGGACCGTACCGGCCGAGTGGGCCGGGAAGACCGTCGAGGCGCTCCTCGACCTCGGCTTCGACGAGAACATGCCGGGCTTCCAGTGCGAGGGCCTCGTCTACCGCCCCGACGGCACCCCGGTGAAGGGCCTCAACCCGCGCAACCAGTGGGTGCGCGTCGGCGCTCCCGCCGTGGGCGGCGAGGAGGTGCGGCTGCACATCGAGGCCGCGTCCAACCCCGTCATCCTCGACTACCACCCCTTCGTGCCGACCACCCTCGGCGACAAGGAGACCGCGGGCACCGCGCCGCAGTACCGGCTGGCCCGGATGGACCTCGCGGTCTTCGACGAGACGGTGTGGCAGCTGGTCCTCGACCTGGAGGTGCTGGGCGAGCTGATGCACGAGCTGCCGGTCGAGGGCGCCCGGCGCTGGGACATCCTGCGGGCGATCGGCCGTGCCCTCGACGCGGTGGACCTCCAGGACGTGAACGGCAGTGCGGCGGCGGCCCGCGCCGAGCTCGCCGGTGTGCTGGCCGTTCCGGCCGGGCCCACCGCCCACCGCATCAGCGCGGTGGGGCACGCGCACATCGACTCGGCGTGGCTGTGGCCGCTGCGCGAGACCGTGCGCAAGGTGGCCCGTACGACGTCGAACATGACGGCGCTCCTGGAGGACGAGCCGGACTTCGTCTTCACCATGTCGCAGGCGCAGCAGTTCGCCTGGATCAAGGAGCACCGGCCCGAGGTGTACGCGCGCGTGAAGAAGGCCGTCTCCGACGGGCGGTTCGTGCCCGCGGGGGGTATGTGGGTGGAGTCCGACACCAACATGCCGGGCTCGGAGGCGATGGCCCGTCAGTTCGTGCACGGCAAGCGGTTCTTCCTCGACGAGTTCGGCGTCGAGAACGACGAGGCCTGGCTGCCCGACACTTTCGGCTTCGCCGCCGGGCTGCCGCAGATCATCAAGGCGGCGGGCGCCAAGTGGCTGCTCACCCAGAAGATCTCCTGGAGCCAGACCAACAAGTTCCCCCACCACACGTTCCAGTGGGAGGGCATCGACGGCACCCGGATCTTCACCCACTTCCCGCCCGTCGACACCTACAACTGCTCGATGAAGGGCAGCGAGATCGCCCACGCGGCCCGCAACTTCAAGGACAAGGGCCACGCCCGGCACTCGCTGGCCCCGACCGGCTGGGGCGACGGCGGCGGCGGCACCACCCGGGAGATGGTCGCCAAGGCGGCCCGGCTGCGGAGCCTGGAGGGCTCGGCGACCGTGGCATGGGAGAGTCCCGCCGAGTTCTTCGCCAAGGCGCAGGCGGAGTACCCGAACGCGCCGGTGTGGGTGGGCGAGCTCTATCTGGAGCTGCACCGCGCCACGCTGACCAGCCAGGCGAAGACCAAGCAGGGCAACCGGCGCAGCGAGCACCTGCTGCGCGAGGCCGAGCTGTGGGCCGCGACGGCTGCCGTGCGGGCCGGATTCCCTTATCCGTACGAGCAGTTGGACCGGATCTGGAAGACCGTGCTGCTGCACCAGTTCCACGACATCCTGCCCGGCTCCTCCATCGCCTGGGTGCACCGGGAGGCGGAGAAGACGTATGCGGCGGTCGCGCGGGAGCTGAACGCGATCATCGACGGCTCGCAGCGGGCGCTCGCGGGGGAGAGCGCCTCGGGTACCACCCTGGTCTTCAACTCCGCGCCCCACGCGCGCGACGGGGTGGCGGCGGGCGCGGCCGCACCCGCTCTCCGTACGGGCGTGAGCCGCGCCGCCCCGCGCGAGGGCGGCGGCTTCGTCCTGGACAACGGACTCCTCTCGGTGCAGATCGACGCCCGGGGGCTCGTGGTGTCCGCGTACGACATCGGCGCCGGGCGTGAGACGGTCGCCCCCGGCCAGGCCGCGAACCTGCTCCAGATCCACCCCGACTTCCCGAACATGTGGGACGCGTGGGACGTGGACGCGTTCTACCGCAACACGGTGACGGATCTGACGGACCTCGACCAGCTCGTGGCGGTGGAGGACGCGGGGGTGGCCGCCGTCCGGATCGTGCGGAGCTTCGGCGACTCCAAGGTCACCCAGCTGCTCGGTCTCGCCCCCGGCGCCAAGCGGCTCGACATCGACACCGAGGTCGACTGGCACGAGACAGAGAGGTTCCTGAAGGCCGCGTTCCCCTTGGACATCCATGCCGAGCGGTACGCGTCGGAGACCCAGTTCGGCCACGTCCACCGGCCGACCCACACCAACACCAGCTGGGAGGCGGCCAAGTTCGAGGCCTGCAACCACCGCTTCGTCCATCTGGAGGAGCCGGGCTGGGGCGTCGCCCTCGTCAACGACTCGACGTACGGGCACGACGTGACCCGGACCGTGCGCGACGCCGACGAGGGCCCGGGCACGACCACCACGGTCCGCGTCTCGCTGCTGCGCGCCCCGCGCTTCCCCGACCCCGAGACCGACCAGGGGCTGCACCGCTTCCGGCACGCGCTCGTCCCCGGAGCCACGATCGGTGACGCGGTGCGCGAGGGCTACCGCGTCAATCTGCCGGAGCGGCGGGTCGCGGGCGGCGCGGAGGTGGCGCCGCTGGTGTCGGTGGACGACGACGCGGTGGTCGTCAGCGCGGTGAAGCTCGCGGACGACGGGAGCGGCGACGTGGTCGTACGGCTCTACGAGTCGCGGGGCGGCCGGGCCCGGGCCCGGGTCACCCCGGGCTTCGAGGCGGACGCGGTGGCGGCGACCGACCTGCTGGAGCGGCCGCTCGCCGAGGGCACCGCGCCCGAACTGGCCGACGGGGTGGTGCGGTTGGCGCTGCGGCCCTTCGAGCTGGTCACCCTCCGTCTGACGCGGACCCGTCCGGGGAACTGAGGGAGTCCAGGGCCTGCTCCAGTGTGGGAGCAGGCCCCAGGACGGCCGTGAGGGCGGTGATCCGCAGGATCCGCAGGGTCAGCGGATGGTCGCAGACCAGCGCCCAGGAGCCGCCCCGCTCGGTCACCCTCCGGTGGGCCCGCACCAGCAGGGCGAGGCCCGAGCAGTCCAGGAACCGGATGGGGCGCAGGTCCACGGCCAGCGCACCCACCCCGTCACCGGTGAGGGTGTCCAGGCGCGGCCGCAGCGCCTGGACGGCTTGGATGTCGATCTCGCCGTGCAGCTCGACGACGGTCACTCCGGCCCGTGTGCGGACCTTGAGGAGTGGCCGCTCGTGGTGCGGGCGGGAGGCCGGCACGAGCTCGCGCGGACCGTCGTCGACGAATTCGTCGCGGAGCACAGTCTCTCCCCCAAAGGCAGCGGGTGTGACGGCCGGGGGCTTGGGCCGCCGGGGGGAACGTTAGACGCTAGCCGGAGCGCCAGAAGTGCAGAAACAATTCACACGACCGTTTCATCACTCGATCGAGTGAAGTGATCTTGTGAGGCTTGCCAGTTCGTCGTCCGGCACCCGCGCCGCCATGAACCGGGTGGTACGGCGGATCCGGAAGCCCAGGGACTCGTAGAGGCGGATGGCGCCGGTGTTGCGCGCACCCGTGTGCAGGAAGGGGCGTTCGCCCCGGTCCCGGATGTTCGCCGCGACCGCCAGGATCAGCCGGGTGCCCAGGCCCTGGCCGCGGAAGGCGTCGTCGGTGCAGACCGCGCTGATCTCCGTCCAGCCGGGCGGGTGCAGCCGCTCGCCCGCCATCGCCACCAGGACGCCGTTCCTGCGCACGCCCAGATAGGTGCCGAGCTCGATGGTGCGCGGCAGGAAAGGGCCCGGCCGGGTCCGCTCCACCAGCTCCATCATCTCGGGCACGTCGTCGGCGGTCAGCGTGACCGCCTCGGCGAACGGCCGGGCGGCCACGTGGTCGTCCACGAGCTGCACCCCGTCCGCCTCGAACGTCAACTCCCAGCCCGGAGGCGGCAGATGGCTCATCCCGAGCAGCGGCACCTCGGTGCCGGGACCGGCCAGCGCGGCGACGTCGGCCCAGTCCTCGGGCCCGGGATCGTCGGAGAGCGCCAGCCACGGCGTCACCTCGGGCGGATAGCGCAGCACCCGCCCCAGCCGCTCGGCGAAGTGGGCGTGCGGCCCGGTGAGGGAGGCGCGGGCGGGGTTGTCGAGGGGGTGCGGTGCGCTCACGCCGCCACCTCGATCACGACCTTGCCGCGCGCATGGCCGTCCTCGACCGCGCGCAGCGCCTCGGACGCGCGCTCCAGCGGGAACGTCGCCGTGACGAACGGGCGCAGCGCCCCGCTCACCGCGAGCCGCGCCACCTCGTCGAGCACCGCGGCCGTGCGGGCCCGCCGGACCGGCGAGCCGCCGAGCCGGGCCGCCACCGGCGGGTCGGCCGCCGTGATCAGCTTCGCAGGGTCGTCGACGAGCGCGGCGACCGTCTCCAGGACCTCGCCGCCGACGAGGTCGAAGACCGCGTCGACACCGTCCGGCGCCGCCGCCCGGACGCGCTCCGCGAGCCCGTCGCCCGCCGAGGACACGTGCACCGCGCCCAGCGCCTCGACGAACTCCTTCTTGCCCTCGCTCGCCGTGCCCACCACCCGCACCCCGAAGGCCCGGGCTATCTGGGCGACGGCCACGCCCACCCCACCGCCGACGCCGGTGACCAGCAGTGTCGCCCCGGCAGGCAGATCCAGCTGGCGCACGCCGTCGTACGCGGTCGCCGCGGCCACCGGCAGGGTCGCCGCGTCCGTGAACGCCAGGCCCTCCGGCTTGTGAGCGGCCACCGGGACCGGCAGCAGCGCGTACTCCGCGTAACCGCCGCCCACCGGATTGCCGAAGACGGCGTCCCCGACGGCGAACCCCGTCACCCCGGGACCCAGCTCCGCCACCACGCCCGCGACCTCGCTGCCGAACACGCCCGGCAGCTCCGGCTCCGGCGCCCCGGGCCTGCGGAAGCCGTTGCGCAGCTTCCAGTCGACCGGGTTCACCCCGGCCGCCCGGACCGCGATCAGCAGCTCTCCGGGGCCCGGGCGCGGCCGGTCCCGCTCGATGAACGCCTCGGTCTCCGGCCCGCCGTTGCGGGTGTACACGTACGCCTTGGGCATCTGCCGACTCCTCGCTCTCAGCAGCTCCAAGGTCGTTCCCGGTGTCACTATTCCCGGGAGTACGCACTGTTCACGCGGCCGCAACGAAGGCCGCGGCCGCACTGCTAGCACTTCGGCGCGTCACCGTTGGCCTGCATGAACGCCGCGCTGGCCCAGCCGCGGGCACCGCTCAGCCAGTACCAGGTGGAGTTTCCGTTGACGTCCGAACCGTGGGTCCTGCACTCGATGCGGTGCTGGCTGCCCGGGCTCAGGCTGACGACGACCCCGGCGTTCAGGCTCGGGTTGTCGCGGACGTTCAGCTCGATGCGCGAGGTCACCGTGCCCCAGACCCGGCCGCCGTCGTGGTGGTCCCAGGAGTGATCCCTGTTGTGGTCGTCCCGGTTCCGGCCGTCGCGGTGATCGTCCCAGCGCCATCCTCCGCCGTGGTCCTCGCGGATCCAGCCGCTGATGTGGGCGTCCCACGACCAGCCGCTGCCCTGGCCGCGGTCGTGGTCGTCACCCTGGTCGTGAGCCGGCGCCGCCGCTGCCGCGGTGGCGAAAGTGCCCATGGCGAGACCGCACGACAGCAGGGTCGCGGCGGCCGCTCGACGTATCCGTCCGGTGTGCATACCGGCTCCTTTCGTCGCTCCCGCCCCTTGTGACCAACCCTTCCATCACACACCCGGGCCGCTCCGGATGCGATCTGGGCAGGTGGGAGCCCGGGAAGCGGTCACCGGTAGCCGGTCTTTCGGTCAAGGTTCAACCAAAGTGGGCGGTTCCAGAAGCCCGCCGAGTGCGTTCGGACGAGTGCGTTCAAAGGCCCGACAGGCGCGCGGCATCGCGGAACACCTCGACGAGCATGGCGAGCGTGAGCCGTCCCGTCGAGGTGTTGCGTTGGCTCGGGTGGTAGCAGCCGAGCAGATGCAGCGGCGGCCGCCCGCCGTCCGAGGCGGACAGTGTCACCTGGACGCCGTGCCCGAACTTGGGCCGGGGGCGCGGCACTTGCCACCCCGCCGCGCTCAGCACCGGAAGCAGCGCCTGCCAGCCGAACGCGCCGAGCACGACGATCGTACGCAACCCCGGGCTCAGCAGCTCCAGTTCGGCCGCCAGCCACGGCCGGCAGTTGTCGCGCTCCTGAGGGGTCGGCTTGTTGTCCGGCGGCGCGCAGTGCACGGGCGCGGCCAGCCGTACGCCCCGCAGTTCGAGCCCGTCCCCGGCGTGCGTCGCCTCGGCCTGGGAGGCCAGACCCACCGTGTGCAGCGCGGCGAAGAGGAAGTCGCCGGAGGCGTCCCCCGTGAACATCCGGCCGGTACGGTTGCCGCCGTGCGCGGCCGGGGCGAGGCCGACGACCGCGAGGGCCGCGTCCGGCGGGCCGAACCCGGGCACCGGCCGCCCCCAGTACTCCCAGTCCCGGAAGGCCGCCCGCTTGGTCGCGGCGACCTCCTCGCGCCAGGCCACCAGACGCGGGCAGGCACGGCAGCGGACCACCTGCGCGTCCAGCGCGTCGAGGCTGCGGCAGCGCGGCGCCCGGCGGGCGGGGAACGCGGGGTCGTCGGGCTCCGCCGACGACCCTCTCGCTCCTGCCCCGCGCGCCTCGTCCATGCCTCCACGCTAGGGCCTGTCGGGGACCCCGGCCCGGCCCGTCGTTCCGCCGAGGCATGCAGAAGAGCCAAAAGGGGGAGTCACAACCGGCCGAATTATTCGCACGCGGAGAGCCCCGGGAGGCGAAGAGGCGTCGGCGGGGCTTCCGTTTGCGCTGGCGGACGCCCGTAGACGGCCGCCGCCCCGGCACCGGCCCCCTCGGCGACGGGCGCAGATGCCGTTGGCAGGTACCGGGGGCCTCCTGCGCTCGGCCCCGGTGCGCACTACTGTGAAAGTCCGGCTGCAGGGGAGTGTGGTTGGGACGTGGACAGTTCGTGGAAGATCCTTGTGGTGGACGACCGCGAGGACAACCTCTTCGCCATGGAGAGTGTGCTGCGTCCCGTGGGCCGCCCGATAGTGTGCGCCCGCAGCGGGGACGAGGCGCTGAAGACCGTGCTGCGCGGCGGCATAGCGGTGATCCTGCTCGATGTGCTGATGCCGCAGATGAACGGCCTCGAAGTGGTCGACTACCTCAAGCGCCTGGACCACACCCGGAACCTGCCGGTCATCCTGGTCACCGGCATCGGCCGCGACGACGACCTCGCGGCCCGTGCCTACCACCTCGGCGTCGCGGACTTCCTGGTGAAGCCGGTGGACCAGTGGGCGGTGCGCTCCAAGGTCCGTGTCCTGGCCGACCTCTACGTCGAGAACCAGCTGCTGCGCCGCCGGCTCGACTCGCTGGGCGCGCCGCTGCCGCCGATGCCGACCGTCCCGCCGCAGGCACATCGCCCGCCGTGGCGGGCGGTGCGGGTGACGGACGACAGATACTGAATCTGCCGTCCGTCACCTGTTGTCCGTGGGTCAAGAGCCGTCAGCCGGACGCCAGTTGCAGCTGCCGCAGCGACGCCACCAGCTGGTCCACCTCCTCCGACGTGTTGTAGAGCGCCAGCGAGGCCCGGGCCGCCGACTCCAGTCCGTAGTGGGCGAGTGCGGGCTGCGCGCAGTGGTGGCCCGCGCGGACGGCGATGCCGTCGCGGTCCAGCCAGTCGGCGACGCCCGCCGGGTCCTGGCCCGCCAGCGTGAACGTCAGCACCGCGATCCTCTCGGGTGCGGCGCCCACCAGCTCCAGACCGGGCACCGTGGCCATGGCCTGCTGGGCGTAGGCCATCAGCCCCTCCTCGTACGCCGTGACGGCGTCGCGGTCGAAGGAGCCCAGCCAGTCCAGCGCGGCCGCGAGCCCCACCACACCGCCGATGTTGCCGGTGCCGGCCTCCATGAGGTGCGGGACGGGCGCGAAGGTGGTGAGGCCGAAGTCCACCGAGTCGATCATGTTGCCGCCGCCCTGCCAGGGCCGCATGCCCGCCAGGACCTCCGGCTTGACGTAGAGGGCGCCGATGCCGGTCGGGGCGAACAGCTTGTGCCCGGAGAACGCGTAGAAGTCCGCGTCCAGGTCCTGCACGTCGACCGGGAAGTGGGCGACCGCCTGTGCCCCGTCCACCAGCACCTTCGCCCCGTACCGATGGGCGAGCGCGGTCATCTCCTTCACCGGCGGGACGGTGCCCAGGACGTTGGAGGCGTGGCTGAGCGCGACCAGCTGGGTCCGCGAGGAGAGCAGGTCCGCGTACGCGGACTGGTCGATCTCCCCCTCGGGCGTCAGCGGAACCGGCACCACCCGGGCCCGGGTCTCCTTGGCGATCATCTGCCAGGGGACGATGTTGGAGTGGTGTTCGAGGACCGGTACGAGGATGTCGTCGCCGGGCCCGAGGTTGTCCCGGCCCCAGCTCTGGGCGACCAGGTTGATCGCCTCCGTGGTGCCGCGCACGAACACGATGCTGTCGGGGTCCGGCGCCCCCAGGAACCCGGCGACCGCCGCGCGCCCCGCCTCGTACGCCTCGGTGGCCTCGCGCGCCATGGTGTGCGCGCCCCGGTGGATGTTGGAGTTGGCGGCGCTGTAGTACGCGCCGAGCGCCTCGATGACCTGGCGGGGCTTCTGCGTCGTCGCCCCGTTGTCCAGCCAGACCAGCGGGCGGCCGTTGACCGTGCGGTGCAGGATCGGGAAGTCCTGGCGGGCCGTCTCGGCCGAGTAGGCACCCGGCACCGAGGGCCGCTGGGGGAGCCCCGGCTGCTCGGGTGCGCTCGGCTGTGCGGGGACGGCCGGCTGCTCGGGCGCGGCGGCCTGCTGGGGCATCGACGGCAGTCCAGTGACCGGTACCGACGACACCTGTCGCGTGAGGTCAGGAATAGTCATGGTAGTTGGACACCTCGACGTTCTGGAGGACGGCGACGGCGTCCTCCACCAGGACGGCCGTGTTGAAGTACGCGGTCATCAGGTACGAGGTGATGCCCTTCTGGTCGGTGCCCATGTTCCGCATCGCCAGACCGGGTTCGACCTCGTCCTGGACGCTCGACGGGCGCAGGCCCACCACGCCCTGCTCGGCCTCGCCCATCCGCATCAGCAGGATCTCGGTGGTGCCGGAGCCCACGCCGCCCGCGAACCGGACCTTGTCGGACGGCAGCAGCGGCACTCCGCGCCAGGTGAGCAGCGGGCTGCCGAACCGGGTGTCGGTGACCGGGGGCACGCCCCGCCGGGTACATTCGCGGCCGAACGCGGCGATCGCCCGGGGGTGCGCGAGGAAGTACCCGGGCTGCTTCCAGACCTTGGCGAGCAGCTCGTCGAGGTCGTCCGGAGTGGGCGAGCCGGTGCGGGCCTGGACGCGCTGCCCCGCCGAGACGTTGTTGAACAGGCCGAACTCCGGGTGGTTCAGGAGCGCCGCCTCCTGCCGCTCGCGCAGCGCCTGCACGGTGAGGTTGGACTGGGCGCGGGTCTGGTCGATAGGCCCGTTGTAGAGGTCCGCGACGCGGGTGTGGACGCGCAGCACGGTCTGCGCGAGCGTCATGTGGTACTCGCGCGGCGCGTCCTCGTAGTCGACGAACGTCCCCGGCAGATCCGGCTCGCCCACATGGCCGGAGGACAGGTCCACCGGCACCTCGGCGCCCGGCACCATGTGGTTCCCGGCGGCGTAGTCGTCCATGGAGGCCCGGACCCCCGCGTCCCGGTCGGTCAGGGCGGCGAGCGCGCTGCGCTCGGCGACCAGGGCCACGCCGGGCGTGAGCGCCTGCACGCGGTACGGCATCGGCTCGGAGCGGGTCCAGCTGTCGAGGTCGAAGAACTGGCCGTCGCCGATGACTTCGAGCAGCGCCTCCTCGCCGTACCGGCCGGTCATGCGCTTCTCGGCGCGGCCGCGCACGATCACCCACAGCCGGTCGGCCGGGTCGCCGCTCTGCACCAGGACCTGCCCGGACTCGAAGGAGACCTCGGTGAAGGCGCCGGCCAGCTCGGTCAGGAGCGCGTCGTCGGCGTCGCGCAGATACGGCATCTCCCGCAGGTCGCCGGGTACGACGCGGTTGGCGCCGTCGTTGTCCGTGTACGTGGTGATCCGGTCGTCGCCCAGGACGAAGGTGCGGCGCCGGTTGACGCGGTACACCCCGGACTCGACGTCCACCCAGGGCAGCGCGCGTAACAGATAGCGCGGGGTGATGCCGCGCATCTGCGGCGTGGTCTTGGTGGCGGTCGCGAGTTGCCGTGCCGCATCCGGGCTGAGTGTCATCCGGTCATTCACCACAGGAAACCTCCTCGAAGACATACGCGGGCAGCCGCCGGGACGGCTGCCGCACAGGAACGAGGACCGATCGTCTGCTTGCCCCCGGGCAGTCCACAAGGCGCCATTCGCGGGCGCGCGGAGCCGCCCGGCCTGAAACAGTTCATTCAGTCGATGGGTTCCTGAAATGGAATGGTGGATTCTTTCAACAGGTTGCCTGGTGGCTGCCGTCAGGGCGTGGCTGGTACGCCTTTTCCGGATTCATTGAAGGAAATTCAACTTCCCTGGGAAAGGCGTGATATGACCCGATGGTGACGCTATGAGCTCCTGAAAGTCCGACTTATGCTGGCGAGTTACGCGTGGCGATCCCCAGTGGGCCCGGTGCGGTTGGGGGGACCGCTGCTCGGTCGTGGGACGGGAGCGGTACTGTGCGCGCACCGTCAATCCGGCGGTGCGGAACTGTGGAGGATTCTGTGACCGTAATCAGAGGAACGGGGCGTCGTCGTGGAGCGCTGTTAGGAGCCGCCGCTGCGGGCCTCATCGGCGTCGGCCTGACCGCGGTGCCCGCGCAGGCCCACAACCCGGTCTGGAAGGTGACCTGCTCGGCCGTCACGGTGGACCTGACCAGGTACTCCGGCGAGGCCGCCAACACGGTGACCATCAAGACGGCGGACGGCAAGGACCTGCTTCCCACCGAGCAGTTCAAGGGCGAGTTCCACAAGAGCCTCAAGCTCCCCGCCCACGACAAGGAGCTCACGCTCCGGCTCATCGTGAAGGCGGGCGACGGGGACCAGTACTCGCGCGACGAGACCAAGACGTCTCCCGTGTGCGACACGGTGCCGCCGACCAAGCCCACCCCCTCGTCCAAGCCGTCCAAGCCGCCGAAGTCGACCCCGACCCCGTCGGCCAAGCCCAGCACGCCCGCCCCCGCGCCCAGCACGTCCTCGGCGGCGGCCCCCGCGCCCCAGCCGAGCCCCAACCTTGCCGAGACCGGCTCGTCGAGCTCCACCCCGCTCGTCGCCGGCATGGGCGGTGCGGTGCTCGTCGCGGGCGGCGCCATCGTCTGGGCCGCGCGCCGGAGGCGCACGGCCAGGCACTGAACCACACACCCCGTGGCGACCGCGCCGGAGACCTGGACGGGTCTCCGGCGCGGTCGCGTGTCACAGGGGCACGAGGGTTCAGGGATACGAGACCAACGTCGACGGCGTCGTCGAGGTGCCCGAGGTGGGCGCGCCGGTGTCGTTGACCACGTGCGCGTACTGCCCCTGGCCGCCGAGTGAGATCACCAGCAGGTCGTGCAGCCGCACGCCCGGCCGGTCCGGCACCTGGAAGCCGTGGTCCTGGACGATCGTCGGATCCACGTTGTAGTAGCAGTAGCTGCCCAGTCCCCAGCCCTCGTGGGTGGTCACCGAGTCGGCCACCTTGTACGCGGCGAACCCGCGCACACTCCCGTTCTGCACCGCGGCCTGGTTGGGCGCGTCGTACGACTTCTCGTTCTGGAAGAAGATCGTCCGGCCGCGCTCACCGTTCCACTGCACGTCGTACTTGTTGAAGTGCTCGACGAACAGGCCCGTGGCCAGGACGTCGTCGCCGTTGACCGTCAGCCCGTAGTCGGCCCGGTTGGTGTCCCAGCCGACGCCGCTGCCGTGGTCGGCGCGCCACAGCCAGGTGTGGTCGACGACGGTGTGGTTGCTGTTGATCTCCATGCTGGTGGTCGCCCGGCCCGCGCCCGCCCCGCCGATCCGGACGAACACGTCCTGGACGGTCGTCGGGTCCGCCGCGTGGTTCGCGCTCGCCCCGGGCGGCCCGACCTGGAGCAGTACGGACGAGTTCACCGGCCCCGCGTCGATGAGGAACCCGGCGAGCCGCACCCCGTCGACATCGGCGACCCGCATCGCGGTGACGCCGTTGTCCGGCACGATCGTGGCGAGCCCGAGGCCCAGGACCACCGTGTCGGGCCGGGTGACCTCGATCGGCCGGTCGACGTGGTAAATCCCGGGCGTGAACAGCAGGTTGAGGCCCTGGGCGAGCGCCTGGTTGATGGTCGCCGCGGTCGCGCCGGGCTTCACCACGTAGAACTGGCTGAGCGGGACGGAACTGCCCGGCGTCGCACCCGGCCCCCAGGAGACATCGCGCGCGTTGGTGCGCTTCGCGGGCACGAACACCTTGTAGTCGTTGCCGTCGAGGTAGAGGAACGGCTTCTCGCGCGAGACCGGTGTGGTGTCGAGCGTGGTGTACGGGGGATTGGGGAAGCTCTGCGCGGGCGCGCCCCGCACCCCGGAGAAGGTCATGTTCCACACGCCGTTGGTCCAGCCGCCCACCGAGCTGTCACGGGTGTACCACTGCTGCTGCGAGTACGGCCCGACCGTGCCGTCGATCCTGCTGTCCGCGATGTAGCCGCCGCTGGCCCAGCCGTAGCCGTTCGGGGCCAGATTGAGGCCGCCCTTCACATGCATCCGCCGGAACGGCGCGGCCTGGGCGACCGCCCAGCGGTCGGTGCCGCTGACCGGGTTGAGCGCCAGGTTCTCGGCGGAGCGCCAGAAGTTCTGGGTGGCGTTGCCGTTGAACCAGCCCGCGTCCACGGTCACATCGCCGTTGAAGGTCGTGTCGTCGGGGTTGAGCCCGAGCCCCGCTATCGACGTGTAGAAGCCGAGGTTGGCATTGATGCCGTTGTACGTTCCGGGCTTGAACAGAAGGGCGTATCGGCCGGTGCCGAACTGCGCCGACTCCTGCTGCCGGAACACCTGGTCGAGCTTGCCCTGGATGTCGGGGGTCGACGGGTCGAAGACCAGGACGTTGGGGCCCAGGTCCCCGCCGCCGGGCAGGGTGGAGCCGCCGCTGCCGAACACCTGGAACTCCCAGAGGGAGTACCCGTATCCGGTGGCGCGGGCCGTCCCGTACATCCGTACATAGCGGGCGGTGCCCGAGATGTTCAGGGTCTCGGTGCCGCCGGCTCCGTCGGCCGTGGAGTACGCCGTGGTCCAGGCGGTGCCGTCGGTGGAGAGCTCGATGCGGTACGCCTTGGCGTACGCCGCCTCCCACTTGAGGACCACCTTGCCGAGCGCGGCCGGGGCGCCGAGGTCGACCTGGATCCACTGCGGATCCAAGAACGCGCTCGACCAGCGGGTTCCGTCGTTCCCGTCGACGGCCGCGGCGGCCGGGGTGCCGCCGTTCTCCTGGCTGGACACGGTGACGGGCCTGCCCTGGGAGAGCGGCGGCGGATCGGCGTGGGCGGCGGGCGCGGGGACGAACAGGAGCAGCGCGGCCACCAGGGCGGCGGCCACGGCCGCGGCGAGCCGCCGAGGGTGTGCGAACGGTCCGGGGGACACCGGCGAACCGGTGGGGGGAGCGTGCATCGAGCCTCGATCCTGAGTCGTGGGGGTGAGGAACGGGATGTCTGAGAGCGCTCTCCGACTGCACCCAGATGGTTCTCCCGTGCTACCAACACGTCAAGAGTTGTACGCATACCGGTTGTTGGGGCCCAGGTCCGTTCGCGCTCACCTGGGCCCTGATCCGGCGGCGCGCCCGCGCTCCACGGCTTCCTCGACCCCGTATGCCGGTATGTCGGTCAGCGTGCGGCGCGCTCCTCGACCGAGGCCCGCCAGCCGGGCTGCTCGGGGACGGCGGGCGCCGCGTCGGCCGGTGCGCGGCGGCCGCCGCGTGCGAAGAAGTCGGCCAGCGGCAGGGTCGCGGCGCCGACCGTGACCGCGTCCGGGCCGAGCCGCCCGAGCTCGATGGTGACGCGCTCGGCGGGGTGCCGCAGGGCGTACGCGGTGGCGTGCGCGCGCACCGACTCCAGGATGTACGGGCCGAGTTGGAGGCCCGCCCAGCCGCCGATGAGGATGCGCTCGGGGTTGTAGAGGTTGATGAGGTCGGAGAGCCCGGCGCCGAGATACTCGGCGGTCTCGTCGAGCACGGCCCGCGCGACGGGGTCGTGGGCGGGTCGGCTTCCGTCCTTTCCGGTAGAAGCGTCCGTCTCCGCTCTGCCCTCCGCCGCCTCCGGATAAGCCGCCGCCACCAGCGCCGACACCGCCACCTCCTCCGCGATGCCGTCCGGCAGGGCGGCGCCCGCCTCGCGCCAGCGCGCGACCAGGGCTTCGGCT
Source organism: Streptomyces sp. NBC_00224 (assembly GCF_041435195.1). Taxonomy (NCBI): domain Bacteria; kingdom Bacillati; phylum Actinomycetota; class Actinomycetes; order Kitasatosporales; family Streptomycetaceae; genus Streptomyces; species Streptomyces sp. NBC_00224. The sequence continues at coordinate 1,675,894 of NZ_CP108106.1, read as the reverse complement.
CCCGCGTACGCCTCCAGGCAGCCCGGTGCGCCGCACCGGCAGCGGCGGCCGCGTACGTGGACCGTGGTGTGGCCCCACTCCGCGGCGCTGCTGTGCGCGCCCCCGTAGATCTGCCCGTCGGAGACGATGCACGCGCCGACGCCCGAGCCGAACAGCACGACCACCGCGTCCTGGGCACCGCGTCCGCCGCCGAACCACATCTCGGCCTGGCCGAGCGTCTTGGCGCCGTTCTCCACGAAGAGGCGGACGCCCGGCGGGAGTTCGGCCGCGAGCGCGGTGCGCAGCAGGGCCTCCAGCGGGACCGCGTCCCAGCCGATGGTCTGCCCGTGCACCACGGCGCCCTCGGCGCCGCTGCGGTCGACGATGCCCGGGACCCCGACGCCGATCCCGAGCAGGCGCTCGGGCGCCAGGGCGGCCTCGCGCAGCACGGCGGCCACCCCGTCGCGGATGAGTCCGACGATGTGGTCCACGTCGTAGCCGTCCGCCTCCAACGGCAGCTCCGCGCGCGCCAGTTCGCTCATCACCAGGTCGAAGAGCTCGACGCGCACACGCGTCTCGCCGACGTCCACCCCGATGAGGTGGCCGCTGTCGCGGGTGACCCGGAGCAGGGTGCGCGGTCTGCCGCCGTCCGAGTCGACGACGCCGGCGTCCTCCAGGAGCCCGTCGGCGGCGAGCTCGGTGACCACGTTGCTGATGGAACCTGAACTCAACCCGGTGGCGGGGCCGAGCGCCTGACGGCTCGTCGGGCCGTCGAAATACAACCGTTGCAATACCGCGGTCCGGTTGTCCCGCCGCAGGTCACGAACGGTTCGTCTGTTCGGCATGGCCATATGGCTCCCTCCCTGCGTGCAACATACCGTCGCGCGGGGCCTTGACGCGACCTTCTCTCGGGTCTTAACTCACGTCCTAAATTAAGGCGTGAGTCCGTTCAGGGCCTGAACCCGACCACCTCTGGAACCCAACCACCTTCTGGAACCCAACCACCTCTGGAACCCTGGAAAGGGGCGATCCCGTCATGCGCAGACTCCGAGCCGCGGCTGCCTTCGCGACCGTCACCGCTCTCGCCGCCACCGCGAGCGCCTGCGGCGGCGGCTCCGACACGGGAGGATCGGGCGGCAACGACTCCCCGAAGTCCCTGACGTACTGGGCGTCCAACCAGGGTCCGAGCATCGAGGCGGACAAGAAGATCCTGACCGCCGAGCTCAGGAAGTTCGAGCAGCGGACCGGGATCAAGGTCAAGCTGGAGGTCGTCCCCTGGTCCGACCTGCTCAACCGCATCCTCGCCGCCACCACGTCCGGCCAGGGACCCGACGTACTGAACATCGGCAACACCTGGTCCGCCTCGCTCCAGGCCACCGGTGCGCTCCTGCCGTGGGACCGGGCGGCGTTCGACGCGATAGGCGGGCGGGCCCGGTTCGCGGACTCCGCGGTCGCCGCGGCCGGCGCCCCGGGCAAGGACCCGGCGGCCGTCCCGCTGTACTCGCTGTCGTACGCGCTCTACTACAACAAGAAGATGTTCGCCGACGCGGGGATAGCGAAGCCGCCCGCGACCTGGGACGAGCTCGTCGCGGACGGCAAGCGGCTCTCCAAGGACGGCAAGTGGGCGCTCGGCGCCGAGGGCGCCAACCTCGCCAACAACATCCACCAGGTGTTCGTCCTGGGCAAGCAGCACGGCGCGGACTTCTTCGACTCCGCCGGAAAACCCACCTTCACCTCGGAGGGCGCGGTCGCCGCCGTGAAGCAGTACGTCGACTTCATGGCCAAGGACAAGATCGTCGCGCCGGGCAGCGCCGAGTACGCCCAGAACCAGTCGCTGCGCGACTTCTCGACCGGCAGGACCGCCATGGTGCTCTGGCAGGCCGCCGCCTCCACCTTCGCCGCGCAGGGCATGAAGCCCGAGGACTGGGGCGTCGCACCGGTGCCCGTCCCGGCCGGGACCCCGGACGCGGCCAAGAACGTCAACTCGATGGTCGCGGGCATCAACATCTCCGTCTTCAAGAACACCCACAACCGCGATGGCGCCCTCCAGTTCGTGAAGTTCATGACCAGCGACGAGGAACAGCGGATCCTCAACAAGACGTACGGTTCGATCCCGCCGGTCAAGGCCGCACAGCAGGACCCCGCCTTCGGCGCCCCCGACACCTCGGTGCTCAGGGAGACGCTGCTCAGGAGCGCCGCCCCGCTGCCGCAGGTCCCCGAGGAGTCCCAGTTCGAGACCGCCGTGGGCACCGCCGTCAAGGACCTGTGGGCCGACGCGGCGGCGGGCCGCGCGGTCACCACCGAGTCCGTCGAGGCGGCCCTCGCCAAGGCCCAGCAGCAGATGCCGAAGTGAGCGCCCCCGTGACCCCGCCGACCCCCGCGCCCACCGCCGTCGGCGCGCAGGCGCCACCGGAGCGCGCCGAGCGGGCCGAGCCGGCGCGGGCCCGCCGCCGAGGCCCCCGCGCCCCCGGCCGGATCCGCCACGCGAGCCTGCCGTATCTGCTCCTGCTCCCGGCCCTGGCCCTCGAACTCCTCATCCACCTGGTGCCGATGGTCATCGGCGCCGTGATGAGCTTCAAGACGCTCACCCAGTTCTACATCCGCGACTGGTCCACCGCGCCCTGGGCCGGACTCGACAACTACAAGCTCTCCGTCGACTTCTCCGCACCCGTGGGCAAGGACCTGCTCGACTCCTTCGTCACCACCTGCCTGTTCACGGTGGCCTCGGTCGCCCTGTGCTGGCTGCTCGGCACGGCGGCGGCCGTCTTCACGCAGGAGAGCTTCCGCGGCCGGGGGCTGCTGCGCGCGCTCTTCCTCGTCCCGTACGCGCTGCCGGTCTACGCGGCCGTCATCACCTGGGCGTTCATGTTCCAGCGCGACAACGGGCTGGTCAACCACGTCCTGCACGACCAGCTCGGGCTCGGCGGCGACCGCGCCTTCTGGCTGATAGGCGACAACAGCTTCTACGCGCTGCTCACCGTCTCGGTCTGGAAGGGCTGGCCGTTCGCGTTCCTCATCGTGACGGCCGGGCTGCAGAACATCCCCAAGGAGCTGTACGAGGCCGCGGCGATCGACGGCGCGGGGGTGTGGCAGCAGATCCGCCGCATCACCCTGCCGTCGCTCCGGCCGGTCAACCAGGTCCTCGTCCTGGTGCTGTTCCTGTGGACGTTCAACGACTTCAACACGCCGTACGTGTTGTTCGGGCGCTCGGCACCGAAGGCGGCGGACCTCATCTCCATCCACATCTACCAGTCGTCGTTCGTCACCTGGAACTTCGGCACCGGCGCCGCGATGTCGGTCCTGCTGGTGCTGTTCCTGCTCGTGGTGACGGGCGTCTATCTGCTCCTCACGTCCAGGGGAAGGAAGTCCGCGAATGTCTAGCCCGAGCCCCACCGCCCCGCCCCGGTCCTTCGTCCGGTCCCGGCGGATCTTCCTCACCCTGCTGACCGGGTTCGTGCTGCTGCCGGTGTACGTGATGGCCAGCAGCTCCCTGAAGCCGCTGGAGGACGTGTCGGGGCGGTTCCGCTGGCTGCCCAGCGGGCTGACCGTCCGTCCCTACCTCGACATCTGGAAGACCGTCCCGCTCGCCAAGTACTTCGTGAACTCGCTGATCGTGGCGGGCTCGGCGACCGTCCTGTCCGTCGTCGTCGCGATCTTCGCGGCGTACGCGGTGAGCCGCTACCGCTTCCGCGGCAAGCGCGTGTTCACCGTGACCGTCCTGTCCACCCAGATGTTCCCCGGCATCCTCTTCCTGCTGCCGCTGTTCCTGATCTTCGTCAACGTCGGCAACACCACCGGAGTCGCCCTCTACGGTTCGCGCGGCGGGCTCATCCTCACCTATCTCACCTTCTCGCTGCCCTTCTCCATCTGGATGCTCATCGGCTACCTCGACTCGGTCCCGCGCGACCTCGACGAGGCGGCGATGGTCGACGGCTGCGGCCCGCTGGGCGCGCTGTTTCGCGTGGTGGTCCCGGCGGCGGTCCCCGGCATCGTGGCGGTCGCGGTGTACGCGTTCATGACGGCGTGGGGCGAGGTCCTCTTCGCCTCGGTGATGACGAACGACACCACCCGCACCCTCGCCGTCGGCCTCCAGGGCTACGCCACCCAGAACGACGTGTACTGGAACCAGGTCATGGCCGCGTCGCTGGTCGTCAGCGTGCCGGTGGTCGCCGGGTTCCTGCTGCTCCAGCGCTATCTCGTCGCCGGTCTCACGGCCGGCGCCGTGAAGTGACGAGCCGTCACCCCCGTTTCCCCGAAAGGACATTCGTGACCGAGCCCATCGACCTCGCCGCCCTCCCGAAGGACTTCGCCTGGGGCGTGGCCACCTCCGCGTACCAGATCGAGGGGGCCGTGGCCGAGGACGGCCGAGCCCCCTCGATCTGGGACACCTTTTCGCACACCCCCGGGAAGGTCGACGGCGGCCACCACGGCGACACCGCGTGCGACCACTACCACCGGTGGCGCGAGGACATCGCGCTGATGAAGGAGCTCGGTGTCACCTCGTACCGCTTCTCGCTCGCCTGGCCGCGCATCGTCCCGGGCGGCGACGGGCCGGTCAACCGGGCGGGGCTCGACTTCTACTCCCGCCTGGTCGACGCCCTCCTGGAAGCCGGGATCACCCCCAACGCCACGCTCTACCACTGGGACCTGCCCCAGGCCCTCCAGGACCGGGGCGGCTGGCCCGCCCGGGACACCGCCGAGCACTTCGCCGCATACGCGTCGGTCGCGGCCGAGGCCCTGGGCGACCGCGTCCCGCTGTGGGCCACCCTCAACGAGCCGCTCTGCTCGGCCTGGATCGGCCACCTCGAAGGGCGGATGGCCCCCGGCCTCACCGACATCGCGGCCGCCGTCCGCGCCTCGTACCACCTGCTGCTCGGCCACGGCCTGGCCACCCGGGCGCTGCGGGCCGCCGCCCCGAGCGCGCGGATCGGCATCGTCAACAACCTGTCGACCGTCGAGCCCGCCACCCGGTCCGAGGCCGACCTCGCCGCCGCCCGCCGGGCGGACGGCCACACCAACCGCTGGTGGCTCGACCCGGTGCACGGCCGGGGCTTCCCCGCCGACATGACCGAGGTGTACGGGGTCGACCTGCCCGAGCGCCCCGGCGACCTCGCCGCGATCGCCGAGCCGCTCGACTGGCTGGGCCTCAACTACTACTTCGGCGTACGCGTCGCCGACGACCCGCACGGCCCGTACCCCTTCGCCCGCCAGGTGCCCCGCCCCCGCCTGCCGCGCACCGGTATGGACTGGGAGATCGACGCGAGCGGCATCGAGACCCTTCTGATGCGGCTGACCGACGACTACGGGGCCCGCCGGATCCACGTCACCGAGAACGGCTCGGCCTACCCCGACGTCGTACGGGCCGACGGCACCGTCCACGACCCCGAGCGCGTCCAGTACCTGCGCGAACACCTGGCGGCCTGTGCCCGCGCCGCCCGCAGGGGCGCCCCGCTCGCCGGGTACTACGCCTGGTCGCTCCTGGACAACTTCGAGTGGGCGTACGGCTACGACAAGCGGTTCGGCCTGGTGCACGTCGACTACGCGACCCAGAAGCGGACGGTCAAGGGCAGCGGACGGCACTACGCCGAGATCATCGCGGGCCACCGCCGCCGCGCCCCGCGCGCGGCCTGACCCGTCAGCTCCGCCCCGGCTCCTGGAGGTACGCGGCCAGCCGGTCGAGGAAGACCCGCTGCCCCGCCACCAGCCTGGTCGACGCCTGCGCGGGCGCGAGCCAGGCGAGGCGGTCGAGCTCCGGGAACTCCTGCTGCACGCCGGAGCCCCGGGGCCACTCCATGGTGAAGGTGCCGGGCACCACGGCCGTGAGGTCGAGGTCGGCCTCGACCGCCCAGACCGTCACCACCTTCCCGCCTGCCTGCCGGGCCTCGCCGAGCGGCACCCGGGTGCCCTCGGGGGCGGGCAGGCCCAGCTCCTCCTCGAACTCGCGCAGGGCCGCCGCCTCCGGTGTCTCCTCCGGGCCGTACTCGCCCTTGGGGATCGACCAGGCGGCCTCGTCGCGGCGGGACCAGAACGGCCCGCCCATGTGCCCGATCAGCACTTCGACACCGCTCGGTGCGGTCCGGTAGAGGAGGAGCCCCGCGCTGCGCTTCTCGGCCATGCCGCCCAGTGTGATGGCTGATTAGGTCACCGGCGATCGGGTTATAGCAGAAAGAAGTCATTTATCTGGGCATTTCGGATGCGTGTCCGCCCGGAACCCGCCTCGGAGAGGGAGCGCCATGGCCCGTCGCCGGCTGCTGCCGTGGAGACACCGCCGCGATCTGACACCGCCCCAGCGCCGTCGGCGCCGTCTGGCCGTCCGCTCCACGCTGGCGGTGTGCGTGCTCGGCGCCGGGACCGTGGGCTGGTCGGTGGGCGAGGCCCTGACCTATCCGGGTGACGACAGCACGGCGGCGCGCCTGGCGGGCTGGGCCCGCGAGCATGAGCTGGGCTTCGTCGTCGACAAGCTGGAGAACCTCCAGTACGAGATGGACCCGCCGAAGGTCGGCGGCTCGCTGCCCAGCGAGTCGCTGGCCCGGATGCGCAGGGCCGCCGTCGCCCCACCGGTCGCGGCGCGCGACGGGCTGCCGCTGCGGTCCCCGATGCGGCCGCCGGTCGCCCCCGCGCTGGCGGGCGAAGGCGTCTGGCGCGCACTGGTCTCGGTCCACGGCCGCCCGATCGTGCAGGGCACCTATGTGCGCCCCGACGCCGCCCACACCTCGTACGAGGCGGCCGTCGCCTGGGTCAGCGCCAAGGACTCCCGCTTCCAGTTGCACCCCGGACTGCGCGAGCCGGGCGGGTCCTTCGCCGTCCCGCCCAGCATCCCCAAGGGGCAGCGCACCGGTCTGGTGGCGTCCTGGAACGGCGGCTTCAAGATCACCGACGGCGGCTCCCGGGGCGGCTTCCTCCTCGCCGGGAAGACCGCGGGGGAGCTCCGCGACGGCGCCGCCTCCGAGGTCTTCTACCGTGACGGCTCGATCCGCATCGGCGTCTGGGGACGCGATCTGCGGATGACCCCGGAGGTCGTGGGGGTGCGCCAGTGCCTCGACCTGATGGTCGACGGCGGCCGGGTGGTGCCCGACATCGACAACGACTCCAAGTGGGGCGCCACCGACCAGAGCAGGATGTACGTGGCGCGCTCCGGCGTCGGCGTCACCGCCGAGGGCGATGTGATCATGGTGGTCGGCCAGGCCCTGTCGGCCCGTACGCTCGCCGAGCTGATGGAGCGCGCGGGCGCGGTCCGCGCCATGCCCCTCGACATGAACCGCGCCTGGCCGTCCTTCATGACCTACGACGGCAGCCGCACCCCGGACGACCCCGCGCCCACCAACATCCTCGACTTCGAGAACCCCCCGGAGCGCTACTACAACCAGGCCACCCGCGACTTCGTCGCCGTCTACGCCCGCTGACCCCCAACAGGCGCCCCGGCTACGGCTGGTGGACGTACGGCGTGGTCGTGCTCAGCCGCGAGAAGCCCAGGCGGTGCAGGATCGGGGCGCTCTGGTCGGAGGCGTCGACCTGGAGGAAGCGGTAGCCGCGCTCGGCGGCGACACGGGCGCGATAGGAGACCAGCGCCCGGTAGATGCCCTTGCCGCGCCAGGCCTCGGCGGTGCCGCCGCCCCACAGCCCGGCGAACTCCGTCCCCGGGATCAGCTCCATCCGGGCCGCGCACACCGGCACCCCGTCCGCCATCGCCACCACCGCGACCAGGGTGTCGGGGGCCTCGGTGAGCTGGAGCTCGATGCGTCGGGCGAGCCGGGACGAGTCCTTGCCGAACGCCTGCTCGTGGACGGCCGTCATCAGCGCGACCCCGGCCTTGTCGGTCACCGGCACCAGCTCGACGCCCTCGGGGAGCTCCACCGCGCCCATCTGGTCCTTGCTCTCCGCGACCATCAGCGCCTCGGCGGGCTCGGCCGTGAACCCGGCCGCCAGCAGACGCTCGCCGAGGTCGCCCGGGGTGTCGTGCGCGTACAGCTTCCACTCGAACTCGCGGTGCAGCGAGGCGAAGTGCCGTACCTGCTCGGCGATCTCGCGGTCGGCGCACTCCTCGTCGAGGTCCGACCAGAGGACGCCGTTCCAGACGGGGTCCGGTCCGACGTGCCGCACGATCCGGCCCGCGCGCTCGATCCGGGCGACGGGGCCGTCGGGCAGTGAGGTCTCGCGCATCTGCCGGTCGAACAGGGCCAGCACTTCTTCTTTGTCCATGCGCCCACTCCAACATCGGCGGGCGGCTGTGACAAACGGGTTTCGGACCGCTCCGGAAGGAGTGGATCCGTCTACAACTCCTGCGGTAGTCCGTGCACCGCGACTGGTTGACGCCGCGCGTCTGACCTGCAATTAGGCTGCGGTAATGCGGATCCGCCCCGTTGCCGCCGATGTACTCATCGCGCTGGCACAGACGTGTGTCGCCGTGCTGCTGGGCCGGGAGGCCTCCAGCCAGGGGCAACCCCCGCTCGACCTGGCCGGATACGCGCTCGCCGTGGTCATCAACATGGCGTGCGCCTTCCGCACCAAGGCGCCGGTGGGAGTCTGCCTCTTCGTCATCGCGACGTGGACGCTCTACATCGCGCTGGGGAACTGGCCGGTGGTGGGCACGTACGGCGCGATGGTCGCGTGTTACACGGTCGCCGCCACCCGCCCCGCCCGCACCTCCGTCAGCTTCGCCGGAATCCTGGGCGCGGTCTGGCTGTTCGCGGGGTTGAGGACCGGGAGCAACTCCATGCCGTCCGTGGTCGTCCAGGCCCTCGCCGTGCCGGCCGTCGTCTGGCGGTTCGGCCGGGTGGCCCGCCGCTCCACCAAGCTCGCCGACCAGCTCGCCAAGGAGCAGGAGGCCCGGGCCCGGCGCGAGGTGGCCGAGGAACGCGGCCGGATCGCACGGGAGTTGCACGACATCATCGCCCACCACATGTCGGTGATATCGGTCCAGTCGGGTCTGGCGCGCTTCGTCTTCGAGTCCGACCCGCCCACCGCGCGCGGCGCGCTCGGCACCATCTCGGCCACCAGCCAGGAGGCGTTGGAGGAGTTGCGGCGCATGCTGCACGTGCTGCGCGCCGAGGACCTCGACGGCGAGCCGTCGGCCCCGATGCCGGGCCTCTCACGCCTCTCGGAGATGGTGGAGCGGCTGCGGGCCGGCGGGCTGCCGGTCGAGCTGCGGGTCGAGGGGCAGGCGCGGACCCTGGCGCCCGGCGTCGACCTGTGCGCGTACCGGGTGGCGCAGGAGGCGCTGACCAATGTCCTGAAACACGCGCCCGGCGCACGCACGACCGTGGAAGTCTCGTACGAGCGGAACCATGTCGCCCTCGCCGTCGTGAACGAGGGTACGGGAGTGAATCCGGTCAGAAATCGATCGGGTAGTGGACACGGGTTGATCGGAATGCGGGAGCGGGCCAAGCTCTACGGCGGCACGATCAGCACCGGCCCGAGGAGCGGGGGAGGCTTCGAGGTCCGGCTGCTCCTGCCGACCTCGGCCCAGCCCGTATGACACAGGGGGAAGACGCGCTGCCATGACCAGGGCACTCGTGGTCGACGATCAGTTCCTCGTACGGGCCGGTCTGGTCGCGCTGCTGAGAGCGGCGGGCATCGACGTCGTCGGCGAGGCGAGCGACGGCGAGGAGGCGGTCGCCCAGGCGGCGCGGACGCGCCCCGATGTGATCCTGATGGACATCAGGATGCCCGGGATGAGCGGCATCGCCGCCACCGAGCGGATCCTCGCGGACGCCGAGGACCCGGCTCCGCGCATCCTCATCCTCACCACGTTCGACCTGGACGAGTACGTGTACTCCGCGCTGCGGGCCGGTGCCTCGGGGTTCCTGCTCAAGGACTCGGGGCCGGAGCGGCTGCTCACGGCGGTCGCGGCGGTCGGCGGCGGCGACACCCTCTTCGCGCCGAGCGTCACCCGGCGCCTGGTGGAGTCCTTCGCGCGGCCCGCCGAGCGCTCCCCGCGCCTCTCGTCGGACCTGTCGGCGCTCACGGCCCGGGAGACCGAGGTCCTCAAGCTCACCGCGCGCGGCCTGTCGAACCTGGAGATCTCCGACCACCTCTTCATCAGCGAGGCGACGGTCAAGACCCATCTGAACCGGGCCATGAGCAAACTGGACCTGGCCAGCCGGGCGCAGGCGGTCGTGCTCGCGTACGAGTCGGGGCTCGTCACCCCGGGCGGCGGAGCGGGATAGCTCCCGAGGGCGCCCGAAGGCCTCAACTGCCATCGGGAGCCGTGCTGTTGTAGCGGAGCAGATACGCGGCGAACCGGTCGAGGTCGGCTTCCTCCCAGTCCGCGAGCCGCTCGTGGAAGGCGTGCCGCCGCAGCACCGCCGCCTCGGCGAGCTTCTCGGTGCCGGCGGCGGTGAGGTGGAGCAGCTGGATGCGGTGGTCGGCCGGGTCGGTGCGGCGCTCGATGAACCCCAGCTTCTCCAGGGCCGCGATCTGCCGGCTGATGGTCGACTTGTCGAGCATGTAGTACGCGGCGAGGTCGGTCGCGCGGCACCCCCGCAGGTCTTCCATGTGGGACAGCAGCGTGAAGGAGACCAGCGACAGCTCGGGGTGCATACGCGCGGCGGCGGCCCGGGCGCGGCGGGCGAACGCGGTCAGCTCCCGCTGGATGGTGGTGACCGACTGGTCTCGGCTGGGCACGGCTGGTCCTCTCACTGGCTAGTTGCATAATACAACGTCAGTGGGGGCGGTGCTCATCCGCCACTCGGGGCCGGGCTCACTCCTCCCCGTCCACCGTATCCAGCGCCTGCGTCAGCCAGCGGATCCAGAACGTCTCCAGCTCGATGCCGCCGCGCAGCACCAGGTGCCGCAGCCGGTCCTGCTCGCTGTCCCGATCCGGCGGGAAGTCCCGCCGCTCGATCCCCTCGTACATCTCCAACTGCCGCTCGTGCAGATCGAGATGGCGGCGCAGCTCGGCATTGAGCCCCTCCGTGCCGACCACCGCCGCCGCCCGCATCCGCAGCAGCAGCGGGTCCCGCATGGGGCGCGGGTCCTGCCCGGCGGCCGCCCACGCGGCGAGCTCCGCACGGCCCGCCGGCAGGACCTCGTACTCCTTCTTCTGGCCGCGCGCCGGGGCCTCGGACGGCAGCGCGCGGATGGACCCGGACTGCTCCAGCTTGCCCAGCTCGCGGTAGATCTGCTGGTGCGTCGCGGACCAGAAGAAGCCGAACGACCTGTCGAACCGACGGGTCAGCTCAAGCCCCGACGAGGGCTTTTCGAGCAGGGCGGTCAGGATCGCGTACGGGAGGGACATGAGCGCATCCTAGATTCCGCCGCGCCGCCCAGGCGCTCAGAGGGCCGCCGCCAGCCTGGTGCCCTGGTCGATGGCGCGCTTGGCGTCCAGCTCGGCGGCGACGTCCGCGCCGCCGATCAGGTGCACGGTGGCGCCCGCCGCCGCCAGCTCCTCGTACAGGCCGCGGCGCGGCTCCTGGCCCGCGCACAGGACCACGGTGTCCACCGGCAGCACGGTGGAGTTGCCGTCGACGGTGATGTGAAGCCCGGCGTCGTCGATCCGGTCGTAGCTGACGCCCGGCACCATCGTCACGCCCCGGTGCTTGAGCTCGGTGCGGTGGATCCAGCCCGTCGTCTTGCCCAGGCCCGCGCCGACCTTGGAGGTCTTGCGCTGGAGCAGGTGCACCGCGCGCGGGGGCTTGGGCCGCTCGGGCGCGCGCAGCCCGCCGCGCTCGCTGTACGAGGTGTCGACGCCCCACTGCCGGAAGTACGTCTCGGCGTCCAGGCTCGCCGCGTCGCCGCCGTCGGTGAGGAACTCGGCGACGTCGAAGCCGATGCCGCCCGCGCCGACGATCGCCACACGCTCGCCGACCGGCGCGCCGTCGCGCAGCACGTCCAGGTAGGTGAGGACGCTGGGGTGGTCGGAGCCGGGGATCTCGGGGGTGCGGGGCGTCACACCGGTGGCGACGACGACCTCGTCGTAGCCGCCCGCGGTGAGCTCATCGGCGGTCGCCGTGGTGTTCAACCGGACGTCCACGCCGCGGAGTTCGAGCTGCGTACGGTAGTAGCGCAGCGTCTCGTCGAACTCCTCCTTGCCGGGTACCCGCTTGGCGATGTTCAGCTGGCCGCCGACCTCCGCGGCCGCGTCGAAGAGGGTCACCGCGTGGCCGCGCTCGGCCGCCGAGACCGCGAAGGCGAGCCCGGCCGGGCCCGCGCCGACGACGGCGAGGCTCTTGCGGCGCTTGGTGGGGGAGAGGACCAGCTCGGTCTCGTTGCAGGCGCGCGGGTTGACCAGGCAGGAGGTGATCTTCCCGCTGAAGGTGTGGTCCAGACAGGCCTGGTTGCAGCCGATGCAGGTGTTGATGGTCTCGGACCGTCCGGCCCGCGCCTTGGCGACGAACTCGGGGTCGGCCAGGAACGGCCGCGCCATCGACACCATGTCCGCCCGCCCCTCGGCGAGCAACTGCTCGGCCACTTCAGGGGTGTTGATGCGGTTGCTGGTGATCAGCGGGATGGAGACGGACCCCATCAGCTTCTTGGTCACCCAGGTGTACGCGCCGCGCGGCACCGAGGTCGCGATGGTGGGGATGCGGGCCTCGTGCCAGCCGATGCCGGTGTTGATGAGGGTCGCCCCGGCCGCCTCGATCGCCCGCGCCAGCGTGACGACCTCCTCCAGGGTGGAGCCGCCGGGCACCAGGTCCAGCATGGAGAGCCGGTAGATGAGGATGAAGTCGTCGCCGACGCGCTCGCGGGTGCGGCGGACGATCTCGACGGGGAAGCGCATGCGGTTCTCGTACGAGCCGCCCCACCGGTCGGTGCGCCGGTTCACGGCGCCCGCGATGAACTCGTTGATCAGATAGCCCTCGGAGCCCATGATCTCGACGCCGTCGTACCCGGCGGACTTGGCCAGCTCGGCCGCGCGGACGAAGTCCTCGACGGTCTGCTCGACCTCGTCGTCGGTCAGGGCGTGCGGCACGAAGGGGCTGATGGGGGCCTGGAGCGCGCTCGGCGCCACCAGGTCCTGGTGGTAGGCGTACCGGCCGAAGTGCAGGATCTGCATCGCGATCCGCCCGCCCGCCGCGTGCACCGCCTCGGTGACCGTACGGTGCTGGGCGGCCTCCGCCTCGGTGGTGAGCCTGGCGCCGCCCTCGTACGGGCGGCCCGCGTCGTTCGGGGAGATACCGCCGGTGACCATGAGGCCGACCCCGCCGCGCGCCCGCTCGGCGTAGAACGCCGCCATCCGCTCGAACCCGTTCTCGGCCTCTTCGAGCCCGATGTGCATGGACCCCATCAGCACCCGGTTGGGAAGCGTGGTGAAGCCGAGGTCGAGGGGGCTCAGCAGGTGGGGGTAGTCGCTCATCGGGGCGCCTCCAGATACGGCGGTGTCGTCGCTCCAGTTGTAGAGCACGGGACGCGGTTGTGCAACAAGTTGCATAAAGGTGGGCGGTGGGTCCCCCGACCGCTGTGGGCCGCACGCCCGAGGGCCCGGCGGGAACGTCCCGCCGGGCCCTCGCCCACGTGCCGCGGATCACACGCTCCGGGAGCGTGGATCACACCTTCCGGCAGCGCGGATCACACCTTCCGGTAGCCGTACGCCTCCGAGGCCGCCGCCTCCACCGCGGCCAGATCCGCCCCGGCCGAGGCGGTCACGACGGCCGCCACCGCACCCTCCACGAAGGGGGCGTCGACGAGCCGCGTCCCCGCCGGGAGCTCGTCGCCCTCGGCGAGGAGCGCCTTCACGGTGAGCACCGCGCTGCCCAGGTCCACCAGGACCGCCACGCCCGCACCCCGGTCGACGGCGGCCGCCGCCTCCGCGATGAGCTCGGAGCTGGTGCCGAGGCCGCCGTCGGGGGTGCCTCCCGCGGCCGCGACGGGAGCGGTCGCGCCGCCGCCCGCGAGACCGGTCGCGAGCGCGGCGACGGCGGAGGCGACCTCCGCGCTGTGGGAGACGAGGACCACGCCGACGAGTCCGTCGCCCCCGCTCATGCGGCGGCCTCCTGGAGCCCCGCGACGAGCAGCGCGGCCGAGGTCGCGCCCGGATCCTGGTGGCCGATGGAGCGCTCGCCCAGATAGCTGGCCCTGCCCTTGCGGGCCTGGAGCGGTACGGTCGCGAGCGCCCCGGCCTCCGCCGCCGCGCCCGCCGCCGCGAAGGACTCCCCGAGCGCCTCGACGGCAGGGAGCAGCGCGTCCAGCATCGTCTTGTCCCCGGCGGCGGCCCCGCCCAGCTGAGCCACCGCCGCCACGCCCTCGCCCAGCGCGGTGGCGAGCTCCTCCCGGCTCACCTCGGCCCGGTCGCCGAGCGCCTTGCCGGTGCGGCGCAGCAGCGTCCCGTACAGCGGTCCGGAGGCGCCGCCCACGGTCGAGATCAACTGCCGTCCGGCGAGGGCGAGCACGGCGCCCGGGGTGTCCGGGGCCTCCTTCTCCAGGACGGCGGTGACGGCGGTGAAACCGCGCTGGAGGTTGGCGCCGTGGTCGGCGTCGCCGATGGCCGAGTCCAGTTCGGTCAGCCGAGCCGCCTCCCGGTCCACGGCCGAGGCCGTCACGGTCATCCAGCGACGGAAGAAAGCGGCGTCGAGCACGAGCCCTCCTTGAGGTACAGCTGTAGGTGTACGGATGGGATGTGGGCCGGGGCCGGGTCGGGCCACGGTGGTCAACAACCCCACCGCAGGGCGGGCGTGTTCACCGGCGCGTCCCACAGCCGCAGCAGCTCCTCATCGACCTGACACAGCGTCACCGAGCAGCCCGCCATGTCGAGGGAGGTCACATAGTTGCCCACGAGCGTGCGGGCCACCGGAACGCGCCGCTCGGCCAGCACCCGGTGCACCTCGGCGTTGAACCCGTACAGCTCCAGGAGCGGCGTCGCCCCCATGCCGTTGACGAGCAGCAGGACGGGACTCGACGGCTTGAGGTCCTCCAGGACGACGTCGACGGCGAAGTCCGCGATCTCCCGGGACGTCATCATGGGCCGCCGCTCGCGCCCGGGCTCGCCGTGGATCCCGACGCCCAGCTCCAGCTCGCCGGGCGGCAGGTCGAAGGTCGGACTGCCCTTGGCGGGGGTGGTGCAGGCGCTGAGCGCGACGCCGAAGCTGCGCGAACTCGCGTTCACCCGGCGGGCGATCGCCTCGACCCGTTCCAGGGGCGCGCCTTCCTCGGCCGCCGCGCCCGCGATCTTCTCCACGAAGAGGGTGGCCCCGGTGCCGCGCCGCCCCGCGGTGTACAGGCTGTCGGTCACGGCGACGTCGTCGTCGACGAGCACCTTGGCGATCTGTACGCCCTCGTCCTCGGCGAGCTCCACGGCCATGTCGAAGTTGAGGACGTCACCGGTGTAGTTCTTGACGACGAACAGCACCCCGGCCCCGCTGTCCACGGCGGCCGCGGCCCGCACCATCTGGTCCGGCACGGGCGAGGTGAACACCTCACCGGGACACGCGGCGGCGAGCATCCCGCGCCCCACGAACCCACCGTGCAGCGGCTCGTGCCCCGACCCGCCCCCGGACACCAGCCCGACCTTCCCGGCGAACGGCGCGTCCCGCCGCACGATCACCCGGTTCTCCACGTCGACGGTCAGCTCCGGATGCGCGACCGCCATCCCGCGCAGCGCGTCGGCGACGACGGTCTCGGCCACGTTGATCAACATCTTCATGGGTGCCTCCGGGGGATGTCAGCGGATGTCGCGCCGGCCGCCGGCGAAGTGTTCACCGGCCCGCCGGGCAGTGCGTGCGCGGGCGGCGCAGGTCGGTGGTGAGGCGGGTCAGGACGTCGGGGCTGCCGGGCAGGGCGAAGTGGTCGACGCCTGGGTTGTCGGTGAGCGCGAAGCGGTGGCAGGGCATCGCGCGCCAGGCCAGGACCGCGTCGTTGGTGAGGTCCTCCTGGTTGCCGTCGCCGTCGCGGTGGAGGAACTCGGCCCCGCTCGCGAGCTGTCCCACCGTCAGGTCCGGCAGTCGCGCCCCCACGGTGGTGGGCAGGCCCGAGCCCTTCTCCGCGTACACGTCGACGTCGGGGAAGTCGCGCGGGTCGGTGGACCGCACGAAGCCGATGTAGTGGTCGGCCAGGGCGCGGGCCGCCGGTGGCAGTCCGGCGTCCGTCAGGAGCCGGCGGTAGTCGCGCGGGGTGTAACCACGGCCGGTGGAGCGGTCGTTGACCACCGTCTCCCGGTCGCCCATCACCCGGGGGTCGGACGCGCTCATGTACGTCGACGGGGCGCTCAGATACATACGGGCGCTGCTCTCGGCGTTCTCCTTGGTGGTGGGGTAGCCGAAGTCCTGGATGTTGAGCCCGGTGAACAGGGTGGGGTAGAGGAGCCCCTGCCCGGGGAAGTTGCCCGCGATCGGGGTGAAGCCGTGGATGTAGGTGTCCCGCCAGGCCGGTGGGGTGTGGGTGAGCAGGTACTGCGCGTACAGCGGCCCGTTGGAGTGGCCGATCAGGTGGACCGGGCGGTTGCCGTTGGCGCGGTAGGTGCTCTCGACGAGCTCGCGCGTACGGGAGAGGAAGCCGCCCAGGTCCGGAGTGAGCCGGGAGTCGTACCCGGCTACCCGGATCCCCCGGTCCCGCCGCAGGCCGACGGCTTCGAGGGAGCGGTAGAGCGGCTCGTAGAAGGGGGCGCTGCGGGTACTGCCGTACTCCTTGAGCCGTACGGTCACGCCCCGCTGCTCCGAGAGGCGCGACGGCACCGGCCCGGTGCGGTCCGCGTCGTAGCGCAGGGTCAGCAGCCGGTCCTGGCAGACCTGGCTGAAAACGGTGCTCGGACGGTCGTTGAGGTACCAGTCCTCGAAGCTGCCGGAGCGGGGGCAGCCGGGCGCCGCGGTCTGGCCGCTGACGTTCACCGTGAGCTTGGTGAGGTGGAAGGCGGGGAAGAGGACGACGGGGGCGGGGCGGGTGCTCGCCGCACCGGCCGTGGTCGGAGCCGCGGCGAGCAGGAGCAGCGCCGCGACGAGCACCCGGAGCCAGGACGTACCGCGCATACGGGAGTACTCCCTTCGGCGTTCGGCGGGGAACGCGGATCACCGTAGCCACTGCCGGGCTCCCCGGCGCGGGACGACTGCCGCGTGTCGGCCACACGGGGGCCTGCCGTGCGCGCGTCGGACGGTTCCGGTGTGCCCCGTAGTGAGTATGGGCCGGGAGGGGGGAGGGAAGGGAGAGGGACGTCATGGAGAAGAGACCGCGACTTCGGTGGCCGGTGCTGGCCGGGGCGACCGCGCTCGGGCTGGCCGTGAGTGTGCTGCCGATGGCGACGGCGGCCGCCGGGCCGGGCCAGACCGAGCCGGGCCAGGCACAACCGAGCCAGTTCACCCCGAGCCAGTTCACCCCGAGCCGGTTCACCCCGAGCGGGTTCGACCCGAGCCGGTTCACCCCGAGCCAGTTCGACCCGCGCCAGCTCGCCCCGGCCCACGCCGCCCCGACCCACGCCGCCCCGACCCAGGGCCAACCAACCATCCCCCCACACCAGTTGGCGCCCGCCACCCGCACCCCCGCCGACCTCGCCCGCCTCCTGCGGGACCTCCCCAAGGGGGGTGACCTGCACCATCACCTCGGCGGTGCCGTCCGTGCGGAGTCCCTCATCGGGTATGCCGCCCGCGACCGCAAGTGCGTGGACGTCGCCACGTACGTCGTCACACCCGGACCCCAGCCGTGCCGCCCCGGACAGCGGTCCGCCCAGGACGCCACGCGGCCCGGGCCGTTCCGCCGGGAGGTCGTCCGGGCCTGGTCGATGCGCGGTTTCGTGCTGCCGCCCGACGGCGACCCGCAGCCCGGCCACGACCACTTCTTCGACACCTTCGGGAAGTTCGCCGAGGCCGAGACGGGCCACGACGCGGACATGCTGGCCGAGGTGGCCCGGGACGCCGCGCGGGAGCGGACCGCGTACGTGGAGACGTTGGTGACCGTGGCGGCCGAGCCGCTCCGGCGGCTGGTCGACCGGGTGCATCCGGCGGACCCCGGTGCGTCCGGCCTGGCGGAGTTCCACGACGCCCTCACCAGGGATCCCCGGTTCCAGGAGATCGTTCAGCAGGCCGCGGCCGACTATGACCAGAGCTTCACCGACTACCGCAAACTCCTCGGCTGCGACCGCGCGCCCGCGCCGCGCGGGTGCTCCGTCGTCATCCGCTTCGACTACCAGGTCGGCCGCGCCCAGGCCGCCCGCCATGTCTTCGCCCAGCAGATCCTCGGCTTCGAGCTCGCGCGCCGCCGGATCGGCCGGGTCGTCGGCGTCAACATGGTCCAGCCAGAAGACGCGCCGGTGGCCCTGCGGGACTACGCCCTGCACATGAAGATGATCGGCTTCCTCAAGTCCCGGGCCCCGTCCGTGCACGTCAGCCTGCACGCCGGTGAGCTGGTCGAGGGCCTGAACGGGGTCGGCCGGCGCGATCTCGCCTTCCACATCGCCCAGGCCGTCGACGTGGCGGGCGCCGACCGTATCGGACACGGTGTCGATCTCGTCCATGAGCGCGGCCACCAGGCCCTGGCGGCCCGGATGCGCAGGCGGCACGTGCTGGTCGAGGCCCCTCTGATCAGCCACGCCCAGATCCTCCGGGTCGGCGGCGACCGGCACCCCCTGCACACCTATCTCGACGCCGGTGTGCCCCTCGCCCTGGCCACCGACGACCCGGGGGTGAGCCGCAGCAGCCTCACCGACGTCTTCCAACTGGGCGTCACCGACCAGGGCCTGGGCATCGAGGAGCTGCGGACCTCCGCGCGCGCCTCGCTGGACCACGCCTTCGTCGAAGGGGCGAACCTGTGGCAGGAGCAGGACCGGTACGACACCTTCGCCTCGCCCTGCCGCAACGACACGCCCGACCCGGACCGGAGGCCCGGTGCCGCGTGCCGGACGTTCCTGGCCGCCAGCCCCAAGGCCGTCCTCCAGTGGCGGCTGGAAGCGGACTGGCGGGCGTTCGAGCGCCGCTGCGCACGTGACTGAGCGCATCCGTTGAGCCTTCGGGGCGTATGCGGATGATTCGGGCAGGATGTCGCCCATGAATCTTTTCCGACTGCGGCCAGGGACAGGGGTAGGCCTGGGTCTGGGCCGGGGGCTGCGGCTGGGGATCACCCTCACTGCCTCGGGGGCGCTCCTGCTGACCGGCGGTACCCCTGCCGACGCGGCCCAGGCACCCGGCACGGCCCCCGATGTGACCTCCCGTACGGGGGAGGAGGCGGCTCCCGGCGACGACGGCTGGTCGGACGCCGATGTCCTCGGCTTCTGGACCCCGGGGCGCATCTCCTCCGCCGTCGACCCCGGACGCCCCGACTCGGACGGCGTCCCGGCCGGCTCGCCCGGGCCCCCGGCCTCCGTGCCCGGTATGCCGAGCGCCGAGCACATCCCCGGGATCGCCTCCGTCGGCGTGCTGTTCACCTCCGCGGGCCCGGACCCGACGACCGGCGAGCTGCGCGCGCACAAGTGCTCGGCGAGCGTGGTGGAGAGCGGTGGGCGCGACCTGATCCTGACGGCGGGTCACTGTGCGGGCGGGCGGGCCGTCTTCGTACCGCGGTACCGCTCGCGCAAAGAGCTGGCCGACCAGCCGTACGGGTTCTACCGGGTCACCGACTGGTTCGTGGACGACCAGTACGTCCGCAACAGCAAGGGGGCCGTCTCCGACCTGGACTACTCCTTCGCCCGGCTGGCGCCGTCGGCCGACGGGAGGGACGTCCAGGATGCGGTGGGGGCCAACCGCCTCGTCCGTACGCCCGGTTACCGCCAGGACGTGACGATGCTCGGCTATCCCCGGGTGGGGCGCAATCCGGCGGACCGGCCGGTGCGCTGCGCGGCGCGGTCGGGGCCGCTGTCCGGGTTCCGGCAGATGCGGGTCGAGTGCGCCGGCATGTGGGGCGGGGTCTCCGGCGGGCCGTGGTTCTCGGACATCGACTGGGACACCGGGACCGGCGAGATCATCGGGAACGTCGGCGGCTACTACGGCGGCGGCATGGACGTGCCGGAGGCCGATCCCCGGTACCACCAGATCACCTACAGCCCCGTGTACGGAGACCGCTTCTTCCGGCTCTACGCCGACGCCCAGAACGGCAGACGGCCGCACTACGGCTCGTACCGTCAACTCAAGTCATAGCAGGCCGAGTTGGGCGGACGGCGGGCGGATCCGGTGAACCGGGTCCGCCCGCCGTCCTGACCGCGCCGCGGCCCGCTGCCATGGGTACCCTCCGGGCTGCCTGGCGGGGGCGCAGGAGCCAGCAGGGGGCGGGGTCGCGACACGGCCGTATCAGGGGCGGGCGGGGACGCGTCGGGAGGATTCCCGGAGCGCCCCCGCCACTGGTCGACAGGCGTCAGACGACTTCCATCGTCGCCATCATGCCCATCGCCGCGTGGTCGAACATGTGGCAGTGGTAGACGTACTTGCCGCGGTAGCCGGTGAAGGTGGCCTGCACCTTTATCTTCTCGCCCGGCATCAGTCGGACCGTGTCCTTGAGCCCGGTCTCGGGCCCGGACGTCACCGGTACACCGTTGCGCTCCAGCACCCGGAACTGGACCAGGTGGATGTGGAAGTTGTGCGGCACCCGCTGGTTGACGTTGCTGACCGTCCACACCTCGGTGTCGCCGTACTTGATGGTGTTGTCGACGCGGTTGCCGTCGTACACCTTCTCGTCGATGTACCCCATGCCGTCCGCGACGCCCTCGTCCACGCGCAGGACCACATTGCGGTTGACCGTCGGCGTCGGCAGCGCGGGCAGGGTGCGCAGCTTCGCCGGGACGCGGCTGTAGTCCGCGGCCTGGCGGGTCACCCGGAACTGGAGCACCGGCGTGGGAGGCACGCCCGCGGGCACGTTCTCCGTGTTGACGATCTGCACGGTGGTGCCCACCGGGTACTTGGAGAAGTCGATGACGACGTCGGCGCGCTCGCCGGCGGTCACCGAGATCGTGTCGGTGGTCACCGGGGCCTCCAGCAGGCCGCCGTCCCCACCGATCTGCTGGACGGTCGAGCCGTCCGACAGCTTGAGGGTGAAGAACCGCATGTTGGCCGTGTTGTACAGCCGGAAGCGGTACTTGCGCGCCGCGACCTCGAAGTACGGCCACGCCTTGCCGTTGGCGAGGATGACGTTGCGGCCCCGGAAGTCGTTCATCTGGTAGATGAGCTGCCCGTTGTCGTCGAAGCGGGCGTCACGGATGGCGATCGGGACGTCGTACGCGCCCGACGGCAGCCCCAGTGCCTTCTCCGGCAGGTCCATCAGCGTGTAGAACCCGGTCAGGCCGCGGAAGACGTTCTCCGACTCGACGTGGTGCGCGTGGTCGTGGAACCACAGGTTCGCGTTGGGCTGGCTGTTCGGGTACGTGTAGGTCTTCTCGCCGCCCGGCTGGATGAGGTCCATCGGCGTGCCGTCGCTGGACTCCGGGACGTGGCCGCCGTGCAGATGGATCGAGGTCGGCGTCGGCAGGTTGTTCTTCTGCGTCACCACCACGCGGTGGCCCGAACAGGCCTTGATCCACGGGCCGGGGAAGTGGCCGTCGAAGGTGCGGACGGTCGTCTGCTTGCCCGGGATGATCTCGGTCTGGACCTCTTGCATCTCAAAGCTGTAGTACGCCGTCGTGCCCGATATGCGGTCCGGCTTGAGGGTCTCCGGGACCGGCATCTCCAGGGCGAACTTGGGGATGGTGGTCGGGTCGATGTCGGTCGCCTGAGCCTGCGCCTCGCTGCTCAGGGCCGGAATCAGCAGCCCCGCGCCCCCCACGGCGCCGGTGAGCGCGACGCCGGCCTTCATCGCATTTCTGCGTGTGATCATCAAAAACTCTCCCAGCGAGACATGCTGAGGACGCCCCCGCGGCGTCCTGGCAGTGATCGTGCGGGCGGCGTGCGGGCACTCCCGCAGGCGCCGCCGGCCTGTCACGCGGTCCGGCGAGTGGATCGGCTCGCCGCCGCCTGACCGGCAGTCCCGGGGAACAGCCCCACCTCGTTCATGAAGCTCGGCCTCGGGGTGTCGCATGGTGCTTCGGCGTCCTTCCGGGGTGGGGCCCGGCGCGACGCGGTAGATCTTGTCTCCAAGTCTCCCGGCGGCACTGTGGCCGAACAAGACACTCTGGTTTCAGGGTTGTGTCAGATTTCGCAAATTACTTGCCAGTTGTGTAGGGGCTCTGGCATCCGAACGTCAGACTCCGTCAGGTACCCGAGGATGGGCTGTACGGGGGCGGGGAGCTATCGTCAGAAGTCCGGATCGGTCGCGTGTCCGGAACCTGTGGGCGGCCCCGGACCGTAGAGGGCCGGTTCCACGGTGACAAGGGGGGCGGTCGAGCCATGGAGCAGGACGATGCCGTGATCGGCTGCACCGGCGAAGTGCTGATCGACACCCGTGGTTCCGGCGGCCCCGGCGAGGTCCTGGTACGGGTCCGGGGTGGCTCGGAGACGTTCCTCGCCTGGTCCGAGGAGCCGCTGCCGCGCGGGGCGAGGGTCCTCGTCGTGGAGTCCCGGGGCACGCGTCAGGTCGACGTCATCGAGTGGGGCGACCCGCTGGACGAACTGGGCCTCGGCACCGGCTGAGTCCGCCCGGCCCCTCGGGACCGCTCATCAGCACATCAGGCAACAGACAAGGGAGACCCAGATGTTCGGTTACCGCGTGCCCGCCCCGGATGAGGCGATGCTCATCTCGGGCGGCAGACGAGGCCTCGGGGGAGCGCCGTTCCGGGTGGTGACCGGGCACGGCAAGTTCGTGCTCCCCGTCTTCCGCAAGACCCGGTTCCTCACCCTCGCGATGTGCGAGGCCGAGGTCACCGAGACCTGTGTGACCAAGCAGGGCATCGCGCTCACCGTACGGGCCGTCATCGCCTTCAAGGTCGGCAACGATCACGAGAGCATCGTCAACGCCGGTCAGCGCTTCCTCTCCGACCAGGACCAGATGTCGGTGCTCACCGGCCGGATCTTCGCCGGTCATCTGCGGGCGATCATCGGCTCGATGACCGTCGAGGAGATCGTGACCGAGCGCCAGAAGCTGGCCGCCGAGGTCCTGGACACCTCGAAGTCGGAGATGGCGAAGATCGGCCTGACCGTCGACTCGCTCCAGATCCAGTCGATCGACGACGGCGACACCGGCTACATCGAGGCGATGTCGGCCCCGCACAAGGCGGCCATCCAGCGCCAGGCGCAGATCGCCCAGGCGCAGGCCACCCAGGCCTCGGTCGAGGCCGAGCAGGTGGCCGCGCGCAACCAGGCCGAATACGCCCGCCAGACCGCCGTCGTCAAGGCCGAGTACTCGGCCGAGGTCGACCGCGCCCAGGCCAAGGCCGCCCAGGCCGGCCCGCTCGCCCAGGCCCACGCCCAGCAGGAGGTCCTCGCGGCCCAGACCGAACTGGCGCTGCGCCAGGCGAAGCTGCGCCAGCAGCAGCTGGTGGCCGAGATCGTCAAGCCCGCCGAGGCGGAGGCCGAGCGGATCAGGGTGCTGGCCGTGGCCGAGGCCGAGCGGATGAAGATCCAGGCCGAGGCGGCCGCCTCGTACGACCGGGTCGCGCTCGACCGGATGCTGATCGACCAGCTGCCGCAGATCGTCAAGGAGGCGGCGGGCGGTCTCGCGGGCGCCAACGTCAACGTGCTCAACGGGGCCGACGGTCTGGGCGAGATCGCGGCGGGCCTGGTCGGCCAGGGCCTGACGATCCTCGACTCCGTACGGCAGAACCTGAGCGGATCCGGCCAGGGCCAGGACCGGCGCGACGGCTCCGTCAAGGGGAGCGGTGTTCTGGAGCTGCAGAGTTACCTCGGTGCGTCCGGGAAGCCCGCGCGGGGAGAGGGAGAAGGGCCGTCCGAGGGCACCTCGCAGGCCAGCACCGGCGACGGTCCGGTCACCCTGGACTGAATCCGGCCATCGCGGTTCGGGCACGGATTGGTCAAGCGGCCCGGGAGAACGGTGATGGGGGTGTCCTGCGGGTGAATCGTGCGCGAGGATGGGGTTATGACCGCGGCCCATCGCGCTATGGCTCAGTTGGAGACATGGCCGAATCTGGTAAGTGGCCCGCCCCGGTGCGCCGTTGGGCAAGCCTTCCGCACGACGGAGTACGAGGTGGTGCACTTCCACTCCGACTACGCCGCAGATCTGCATCTCACCCACACGGCGATAGAGCGGCTGCTGCCCGAGCTCCGGCGCAGCAGCGCGATCCGGGTGACACCCGGATCCGCCTGGCTCACCGTGCTCCTCGACTGCGACGCGGACGTCGAGCTGCTGCTCAGTCTGATCAGCGTGGCGCTGAAGGCGCACGGCGACATCCGTCAGCGCCACCCGGGCCCGCCGTGCGAGTGGTACGGCTCGGCCGCGCCCTCACCGCGCGCCACGATCGGGGTCGGGGCGGCGCCCGTGGCCACCCCCCACGGCCTGGTCCCCGCCGCCCGGCGGGCGATGGGCCGCCTCATCCCGCACGGCCACAGGCCGGGCTGACGCCCCTGGGCTCCCCCCATTAGTCGGCGCGAACCGGCGCCGGGTTCCGGCGAGTTGGTGTGGCCTGGATCACGCATGTTTTCAGGGCGGAATCGGCGGATCAATGTGCGAACCCGCCGGTGAAACGCCTGGTGCGGATGCGAGGATGAGCGCGCCATGACTGCCGGAGACTCTTGCCGCACTGTGCGGGCCGCGATGTTCGCGGCCCTCTGTGTGCTGCTCACCGCGCTCGGGCACGCCCTCATGTCGGGGGCTCCGGTGCCCTGGTGGGCCCTGGGCTGCGGCTTCGTCGCGACCGGCGCCACGGCGTGGGCGCTGGCAGGGCGCGAGCGCGGGTTCGGGCCGGTCGTGGCCGTCGCCGTGGGGGCGCAGGCGGTGCTGCACGAGATGTTCTCGTGGGCCCAGGCCACCGCGCGCCCCGCCATGTCGCCCATGGACATGCCGATGAGCGGGACGTCCATGGGGCATATGAGCCACATGGGCTCCATGGACCACGACATGGCTGGTATGCCCCTGGGGATGTCCTCCACCGGCATGCTCGCCGCCCACCTCCTCGCCGCGCTGCTGTGCGGCCTGTGGCTGGCGCACGGTGAGCGTGCGGCCTTCCGGATCCTGCGGGCCTTCGCCGGGTGGCTCTTCGCCCCGCTGCGGCCGACCCCGCTGTCGGCCGCGCCGCCGCGGCCCCCGCGCCCGCGCGCCCGCCGGGACCGTACGGTCCGCGCGCCCCGGCAGCTCTTCCTCGTCCACGCGATCACCTCACGGGGCCCGCCCGCCGGGACCGCTGTCATCTGACGACAGCCGGTTCCCCGCGGCGCCCCCGGAGTCCTCTCCGGCGCCCCGGGCATCGGCCGCACGCCTTCGTGCCGCCGTACCCCTTCACCGGACCCCCGCCTCGCGGGCCGGTCCGGATCCCGGATTCCCGAGAAGGACATCAGGTGATCACTCCTGCCCTGCCCCGCTCGCGCGACGAGTCGACGGACCAGGCGATAACGGCCTGGGCGCTCGCCGCCCGCACCGGCGACCCCGAAGCCGTCGAGCACTTCGTCCGCGCGCTCCACCGTGACGTACGCCGTTACGTCACCTACCTCGGCGCCGACCCGCAGGCCGCCGACGATCTGACCCAGGACACCTTCCTGCGGGCCCTCGGCAGCCTGCACCGCTTCGAAGGCCGCTCCTCCGCCCGCACCTGGCTGCTCTCGATCGCCCGCCGCGCGGTGATCGACAACCTGCGGTACACCGCCGCACGGCCGCGGGTGTCCGACACCGACGACTGGCAGTCGGCCGCCGAGCGGGCCCAGCCCCGGGGGCTGCCCGGCTTCGACGACGGGGTGGCCCTCGCCGACCTGCTCGCGGCGCTCCCGGACGAACGCCGGGAGGCCTTCGTCCTCACCCAGCTCCTCGGACTGCCCTACGCGGACGCGGCCCACGTCAGCAACTGCCCCGTGGGGACCGTGCGCTCCCGGGTGGCCCGGGCCCGCCAGGCGCTGATCGAGCGGCTGCACGCCGCCGAGGGCGCCGAGCTCGCGGCCGTCCCGGCCTGAGCGACACGGAAGGCCCGGACCGTGTGCGGTCCGGGCCTTCCCGTCACGGGCGTACGGTCACGCGTCCTCGGGCGCCCCCGGCGCCCCCTGGAACGCGCTCAGGATCCGCTCCGCCGCCAGCGTCGGCGTCAACTCGCCGTCGCGGACGCGCCGCTCAAGCGCCGGGGCCAGGTCCCGTACGCCCGGATGCGCGCGCAGCCGGTCCAGCAGCTCGTCCTGGACCATCGTCCACGTCCAGTCC
Source organism: Streptomyces sp. NBC_00224 (assembly GCF_041435195.1). NCBI lineage: Bacteria > Bacillati > Actinomycetota > Actinomycetes > Kitasatosporales > Streptomycetaceae > Streptomyces > Streptomyces sp. NBC_00224. The sequence goes on along the minus strand of NZ_CP108106.1, from coordinate 1,649,845 downwards.
ACCTGCTGGTCACGCCGCTTGGCGGCAAGGCGCCCCGTGGAGTCGAGGAGCGTGCGGTGCTGGTCGATCCGCTCCCAGACGGTGTCCAGGCCGCTCGACTCGCGGGCGCTGCAGCACAACACCGGAGGTGTCCAGGCCGCGTCGACCGGATGCATCAGGCGCAGCGCGCCCGCCAGTTCGCGTGCCGCCGACTTGGCGTCGCGCTCGTGCGGCCCGTCCGCCTTGTTCACGGCGATCACGTCCGCCAGTTCCAGGACGCCCTTCTTGATGCCCTGGAGCTGGTCGCCCGTACGCGCGAGGGTGAGCAGCAGGAACGAGTCGACCATGTCGGCGACCGTCGTCTCGGACTGGCCGACGCCGACGGTCTCCACCAGGACGACGTCGTAGCCCGCCGCCTCCATCACCACCATGGACTCGCGGGTCGCCTTGGCGACGCCGCCCAGGGTGCCCGCGCTCGGCGAGGGCCGCACGAACGCCGCCGGGTCCACCGCGAGCCGCTCCATCCGCGTCTTGTCGCCGAGGATGGAGCCGCCGGTACGGGTGGACGACGGGTCGACGGCGAGCACCGCCACCCGGTGGCCGAGCCCCGTCAGCATCGTGCCGAAGGCGTCGATGAAGGTGGACTTGCCCACCCCCGGCACCCCGCTGATGCCGATCCGCCGGGCGTTGCCGGTGTGCGGCAGCAGCTCGGTGAGGAGCTGCTGGGCGAGCGTGCGGTGGTCGGGGCGGGTGGACTCGACGAGGGTGATCGCCCGGGCGACGAACGCCCGCTTCCCGTCGAGCACGCCCTTGACATAGCTGTCGAGATCGATGCGCACGGGCGGCTACAGCTCGTCGTGGCCCAGCGCCGCGCCGAGCCGCGTCACCAGGTCGTACGCCGCGTCCGGGATGACCGTCCCCGGTGGGAAGACCGCCGCGGCGCCCATCTCCAGGAGAGTCGGGACGTCCTGCGGCGGGATGACACCGCCGACGACGACCATGATGTCCTCCCGGCCCTCGGCGGCCAGCTCCTCGCGCAGCGCCGGTACCAGGGTGAGATGGCCGGCGGCCAGCGACGACACACCGACGATGTGCACGTCCGCCTCGACCGCCTGCCGGGCCACCTCGCCCGGCGTCTGGAACAGCGGGCCGACGTCGACGTCGAAGCCGAGGTCGGCGAAGGCGGTGGCGATCACCTTCTGGCCCCGGTCGTGCCCGTCCTGCCCCATCTTGGCGACCAGGATGCGCGGACGGCGGCCCTCCGCCTCGTCGAAGCGGTCCACGAGCGCGCGGGTGCGCTCCACGGAGGGGGACTCGCCTGCCTCGTTGCGGTACACGCCGGAGATCGTACGGGTCTGCGCCGCGTGGCGTCCGTACACCTTCTCCAGGGCGTCCGAGATCTCGCCGACCGTCGACATGGCGCGGGCCGCGTTCACGGCCAGCTCAAGGAGGTTGCCGCTGCCGGAGGCGGCGGCGTTCGTCAGCGCGCGCAGGGCGTCCTGGCAGACCGCCTCGTCGCGCTCCTCGCGCAGCCGCCGCAGCTTGGCGATCTGCTGGGTGCGCACCGAGGAGTTGTCGACCTTGAGGACGTCGATCTGCTCGTCGCTCTCGACGCGGTACATGTTGACGCCGATCACCGGCTGGCGCCCGGAGTCGATGCGCGCCTGGGTGCGGGCGGCCGCCTCCTCGACGCGCAGTTTGGGGATGCCCGCGTCGATGGCCTGCGCCATGCCGCCGGCCGCCTCGACCTCCTCGATGTGCTGCCAGGCCCGCCGCGCCAGGTCGTAGGTGAGCTTCTCCACGTACGCGCTGCCGCCCCAGGGGTCGATGACCCGGCAGGTGCCCGACTCCTGCTGGATGAGCAGCTGGGTGTTGCGGGCGATGCGGGCCGAGAAGTCGGTCGGCAGGGCCAGCGCCTCGTCCAGGGCGTTGGTGTGCAGCGACTGGGTGTGGCCCTGGGTCGCGGCCATCGCCTCCACACAGGTGCGGGTGACGTTGTTGAACACGTCCTGCGCGGTCAGCGACCAGCCCGAGGTCTGCGAATGGGTGCGCAGCGAGAGGGACTTGGCGTTCTTCGGGTCGAACTGCTTGACCAGGCGCGCCCACAGCAGCCGGGCCGCCCGCATCTTCGCGATCTCCATGAAGAAGTTCATGCCGATCGCCCAGAAGAAGGAGAGTCTGGGCGCGAACGCGTCGACGTCCAGGCCCACGTCGATTCCGGCCCGCAGATACTCCACACCGTCCGCGAGCGTGTACGCCAGCTCCAGGTCGGCCGTCGCACCCGCTTCCTGGATGTGGTAGCCGGAGATGGAGATCGAGTTGTAGCGCGGCATCTTCTGCGAGGTGTACGCGAAGATGTCGGAGATGATCCGCATCGAGGGCTTGGGCGGGTAGATGTAGGTGTTGCGGACCATGAACTCCTTGAGGATGTCGTTCTGGATGGTCCCGGCCAGCTTCTCGGGCGGTACGCCCTGCTCCTCCGCCGCCACGATGTAGAGCGCGAGGACCGGCAGCACCGCGCCGTTCATCGTCATCGACACCGTCATCTTGTCCAGCGGGATGCCGTCGAAGAGCTGGCGCATGTCGTAGATCGAGTCGATGGCCACGCCCGCCATGCCGACGTCACCGGTGACCCGCGGGTGGTCGCTGTCGTAGCCGCGGTGGGTCGGCAGGTCGAAGGCGACCGACAGGCCCTTCTGCCCGGCGGCGAGGTTGCGCCGGTAGAACGCGTTGGACTCCTCGGCCGTGGAGAACCCGGCGTACTGCCGGATCGTCCAGGGCTGGTTGACGTACATCGTCGGGTACGGGCCGCGCAGATACGGCGCCACGCCCGGGTACGTACCGAGGAAGTCCAGGCCCTCCAGGTCGCGCGCGGTGTAGAGCGGCTTGACCGCGATGCCCTCCGGGGTCTCCCACAGCAGATCGCCGTCGGCCTTCCCGGTGGACTCCTTCACGGCGGTGCGCCACTGGTCTTCGGAGCCGTCGGCGCCGGCGCCCGGAGCCAGCGGCAGCTCCGAGAAGTCGGGGATCGTCATGATGCCGCTCCCATGCGGTCGAGGGCGGAGGAGAGCACGGCCACCGCGTCGCAGCCGGCGAAGACGTAACTGTCGACACCGGTGAACTCGCCGCGGCCGGCGAGGTAGACATGCGTCGCGCCGGCCGACCTGAGGGCCGCGGCGACCGCCTCGGCCTGCTCGGCGTAGAGCGCGTCGCTGGAGCACAGGCACGCGACGGTGGCGCCGCTGGCGGCGAACGCCTCGGCGGCCGTGGCCGCGTCCACCGACACCGGGTCGTGCACCGGCTCGATGCCGCCCGCCTGGAACAGGTTGGAGGCGAAGGTCGCCCGGCCCGTGTGCGCGGCGGCCGGGCCGAGCGCGGCGAGGAAGACCCGCGGGCGGGTCCCGGTCGCGGCCAGGTGGGCGTCCGAGCGGGCGCGCAGCTCCTCGAACGCCTCGTCGCGGCGCACCTTCGGCAGTCCGCCCGAGGGCTCGGCGGGGGCCGCCTCGCGCTCGACGGCGCGCTCGGCGAGGTGCGGGAACTCGCTGACGCCGGTGACCGGTTCGCGCCTGCGCGCCAGCTTCGCGCCGCGCTCCGCCCAGGTCGCGGCGAGCCGCTCGCGGATCAGCCCGGAGCGCAGCGCGGCGGCCTGGCCGCCCGCGCGCTCGATCACCTGGAAGAACTCCCAGGCGCTGTGGGCGAGTTCGTCGGTGAGCCGCTCCACGTACCAGGAGCCGCCGGCCGGGTCGATCACCCGGGCCAGGTGCGACTCCTCCAGGAGGATCGAGGAGGTGTTGCGCGCGATGCGGCGCGCGAAGCCGTCCGGCAGGCCGAGCGAGTGGTCGAAGGGCAGCACGGTGACGGCGTCCGCGCCGCCGACGCCCGCACCCACACAGGCCACGGTGGTGCGCAGCATGTTCACCCACGGGTCGCGGCGGGTCATCATCACCGGCGAGGTCACCGCGTGCTGGCGCTGTGCCCCGGCGGCGGGGGCCCCGCTCGCCTCGGCGACCCGCGCCCACAGCCGCCGCGCGGCGCGCAGCTTGGCGATGGTCAGGAACTGGTCGGCGCTCGCCGCGTAGCGGAACTCCAACTGGGCGCAGGCGGCCTCGACGGACAGGCCCGCCTCGGTGAGCGCGCGCAGATAGGCGACACCGGTGGCCAGCGACGCGCCGAGCTCCTCGGCGGCCGAGCCGCCGGCCTCGTGGTACGGCAGCGCGTCCACGGTGAGCGCGCGCACCTGCGGGAACCGCTCGTCGCAGAGCCGGGCGAGCCCGGCCGCGGGAGCCACCTCCAGCGCCTCGCCGGTGCGGGCCTCGTGGCCGAGCGGGTCGGCGCCGAGGCCGCCGCGCGCGGAGTCGGCGGGGACGCCGCGCTCCTCGTACAGGCGGAGCAACTCCCGTGCGGCGGGCTCGAATTCGGCGCCCGCGTCGAGGACGACGGGTGCGAGGTCGAGGTAGACGCCGTCGAGGGCGCGGGCGAGTCCGTAGACCGGCACGCCGCCCCGGCCTACGGCCAGCCAGAGCGAGGTGACGCCGTTCTCAAGATCGGCCAGCACGGCCTCGTTGACCCGGGCGGGGTCGGTTCCGGCGTGGCGCTGTCGTACGCCCCAGCCGTCCGCCGCGTTGCCCTCGGCCCGACTTCCGCGGACAAAGGGGGCAAAGCCCGGATAACCGGCATCGGGCGCGGAGTCTCGCGCGGTGTACAGGGGGCGGGTGATGAGCCCGTCCTCGACCAGGGTGGACAGTGCCTCCTCGGCAGCCGTGCCCGAGACATCTTTACCCGATTTGCGCAGCACGCCTTCCACGAGGCGCTGCCACTGCTCATGGGTTGCATCAGGGAACTCGGCGGCCAGCGAAAGCCCGTCGTCAGGCAGGACCGTCATGCTCAGATGCTAGGGCAGTGGCGCAAAGGTGCAGCAGGGGGAAGGGCTGTGACCTTGCCCTCTCCGGAACGCTCTTGATCCTTTACGGACGGTGCCGTATCCGGCGCGGACACGGGGGCGCGTTCGTGGTCGCAACGGTCCGTATCGACCTCTCCGGACGTATCGACCCCTCTCGTCGCACGTCTCTTGACGGTGTCGCGACGCCACTGGTTCAGTGGCTCAGCCACTGAACCGCACCGCGAACTTCGGCACCACCCTGCCGCACCACCCTGGGGAGGGACCACGTGGAGGCGCTGTCCCGCGAGACCATCGTCGACGTCCTGGAGAACCGGCTGCGCGAGGACATCCTCACCGGCCGCCATCCGGCGGGCAGCTACCTGCCGCCCGAACGCAGCCTCGCCGACGGCTACGGCGTCACCCGCACCACCCTCAAGCACGCCTTCGGCCGACTGGTCCAGGCGGGACTCCTGGAGACCCGCCACGGCGTCGGCACCCGGGTCCGCGACTACGCGCGTCTGGGCGGCGCCGACCTGCTGCCGATGCTGGTGCGCCACAGCCCGGCCTGGATCGGCGAGATCTTCGAGGTGCGCCGCAGTATCGGCGCACTGATCGCCGAACGTGCGGCGGCCCGCTCCGACGACCGGGCTGTCGCCGAGCTGCGCCAACTCCTCGACACCGTACGGGAGTCGGAGGGCGGCGACGCGGTGCAGCTGGCCGACGCCGAAGTGCACCGGGCGCTGGCCCGCGCCACCGGCAACCGGGTCTATGCGCTCCTCACCAACACCCTCTTCAACGCCTACCTTCCGGTAGGGGCCGCGCTGGTGGGGCCGTTCACCGACCCGGAGGCGGCGTACGCGCGGCTCGCCCCGGTCGTCGAGGCGGTGGCGACGGGCGACCGCCGGGCCGCACACGCGGCGGCGGACGCCTATCTGACCGCCACCGAGCGGATCATGCTGGAAGGGCTGGCGTGAGTGGGGTCCGGGGCGCATTCAGCCCCTCCGGCGTTTGAGGAGCGGGGTCCGGGGCGGAGCCCCGAAGCGGGGTGCAGGGGCCGCAGGCCCCGCAACGGGGGTCCGGGGGCGTAGCCCCCGGGAAACGAACCTCCACCCCCACCCACCCCCGGAGGGTCTAGGGGAAGGGGCGGGGAGGGGCCCAATCAGAGCAGGGCGCGCAGCCCCGCCCGCCCCACCAACCCCACCCCATGCCCATCCCGCACCACCACCGCCAACTCCGCCCCCCGCTCCTCCAGCTCCGCGAGCACCGACTCCGCCCGCTCGCCCACCCCGAAGTGGGGGAGCGGTGCGCCGAGGTGGTCGCGTACCGGCGTGTCCGGCTTCACCGTGCCGTCCGACAGCGCGGCGGACAGCGCTTCCAACGACAGGGACCCCGCCAGCTCCGGGACGGTCGGCGCGCGGTCCGGGCCCACCGGGCACGGCCCGGCCGGGACGACCGGCGGGAGGCCGAGGTCGCGCAGGGCCCGCAGCGCGGCCAGCGCCTCGGCGGCGGTGCTGAGCCGGTTCACATAGTGCAGCGGGGAGTCCCGTACCGCGTCCCCGACCCGCGCCGCCCCCTCCTCCCCGTCGAGGAACCCCAGCCGCAGCAGCCACGCGTCGTTGAAGTACTTCGAGAGGTACTGGCGCCCCGAGTCCGGCAGGATCACCACGACCAGCGACTCGGGGCCGAGCCCGGCGGCCACCCGCTGTGCGGCCGCCACCGCGAGACCGGCCGAGGCGCCGACCATCAGGCCCTGCTCCCGGGCGAGTTGACGCACCGTCAGCAGTGAGTCCCGGTCGCTCACCGGGAGGAGCTCGTCGACCACGTCCTGGTGGTAGGAGGTGGGCCAGACGTCCTCCACGGTCTCCGGGTGTCGGACGTGCCCGGTCGCCTCGACGAAGTACGGACGGCCGTCGCCGCCCGAGTAGACGGACGCCACCGGATCCGCCCCGGTCACGCGCACCGCGCCGCCGCTGACCTCCTTGAGGTAGCGGCCCGTACCGCTGATCGTCCCGCCGGTGCCGACGCACGCCACCAGATGCGTGACCCGGCCGTCCGTCTGGCGCCAGATCTCGGGGCCGGTCGTGGCGTAGTGCGCCCCCGGGTTGGCCGGGTTGTCGTACTGTCCGGCAAGCCAGCTGCCCGGCGTCTCCTCGGCGATCCGTGCCGCCGTGTTGAACACGTTGTCCGGGTCCTCGGCGGGCAGCCCGCTGCGCCGGACGACCACCTCCGCGCCGTACCCCCGCAGCGTGGCGATCTTCTCGGTGCTCGTCTTGTCGGGGACGACGAGGACGGCCCGGTACCCCTTGGCCGCCGCCACCATCGCGAGCCCGGCCCCGGTGTTGCCGGAGGTCGCCTCGACGACGGTGCCGCCGGGGCGCAGCAGCCCGTCCCGCTCCGCCTGCTCGATCATGTGCAGACCGATCCGGTCCTTCACGCTGCCGCCGGCGCTGAGGTATTCGAGCTTCGCGTAGAGGGCGGCCGACCCGTCGCCGCCGGGTGTGCGCAGCCGTACCAGCGGGGTGCCGCCGACGAGTTCGAGCACTGATTCGTGAACGTCCATGGGGCCGAGCTTACGAGGCGCGCGCACCCCGGAATGCCGGTGCGGGCCCCGGGCGGGGATCCGCCCGGGGCCCGCACGGCGCGCACTACGCGGCGTCGAACGTATAGAACTTCTTGTGGTCCAGCATGTCCGCCGGCGTCACGTTGTTCCACGGGCGCATGGTTTCGCGCAGGTCCACCACGTTCGCCGTCCCGGCGGCCGGGAGGTACGGCGAGGCCGGGTGGCGCTCCTGCCACTGCGCCCAGAGCCGGTCTATGAACGCGTGGTGCATCCAGAAGACCGGGTCGTTGGGGGAGACGCCGGTGCCCATCTGGCCGCCGACCCAGACGTGCACGCGGTTGTGCAGGTTGACCCCGCGCCAGCCCTCCAGGTGGTTGCGGAAGCCGCCGGTGGACTGGCTGTTCCAGGGCGCCTCGTCATACGTCGTCATGGCCAGGACGCTGTCGACCTCGGCCTTGGTGGGCAGCTGGGGCACGCCCGCGCCGAGCGCGCGGCGCAGGTAGTTGCGGCCGTCCACCCGGACGTTGATGGCCCACTGGCCGCCGGAGGAGGCGAACGGCCCGTCCATCACCTGGCCGTCGCGGCTGCGGCCGGTGCCGCCGAGGAAGTCCGCGGCCCACAGCGAGGAGGTGGCGGTGCGGTCGGTGGTCCAGTCCCAGTAGGGCAGCGCGACGGTCGAGTCGACGGACTGGAGGGCCTGCTCGAACTCTATGAGGAATCTGCGGTGCCACGGCAGGAAGGACGGCGAGCGGTGGCCCACACGGTCGGTGTCGTCGCCGTCGCTCATGATGAATGCGTTGTGCGTGGTGACGAAGGCGTCGTACTTGCCGTTGCGCTTCAGCGTCAGGACGGCATTGACGAAACGCTTCTTCTCGTCGGAGGTGAGCGTCGCCTGGTTCTTGCGTACGGTCATGGAAATGCTCCAGATGGTGGTGCTGCGCGGGTGCGTGTGCGGGGGCGGAAGGATCAGGCGAGCGGGACGAGCGTGGCGCCCTGGAGCTCCACCACGGCCGCGCGGGCCACGGCGCGCGGGTTCGCGAACGTCTCGTAGTGGTTGATCACGCTGATCCAGGTGCCGTCACCGTTCCGCATGACGTGCAGTTCCTTGCCGTCTATCCGCACCTGGTAGCCCCCGTGGTGGCCGCCGTGCGCACCTCCCTGTGCGGGCGCGCCCTGTATGCGGCGGCCCTGGTACACCTCGTCGAACGGGGCAGGCGTGTTGTGCCCCGTGTGGTCCATGCCGTCCATGTGACCGGTGTGGCCGTCGCCCGCGGCGGGGACGACACCGTTGGCGGGTTCGCTCGCGGTCGCCGCGTAGGCGGTACCGGCCAGGCCGAGGCCGGCCACCGCGGTCGCGGTGAGGCCCAGCGCGCTGCGGCGGGTGAGTCGGGACATGGGTAACCCCCAGTGGTTCGGCATTGCTCGGTAGTGGTCCAGCGGCGTCGAGGGCGCGGAAGTGTGAAGTCGCGGCCCTGTCAACGCGCTTGACGGGTCGTTGACGGACCTTCGTCCGGCTTGGTCATGGCCGGGGACGTCCGTCGGGGACCGTCCTGACAAATGCCTACAGCCCGGCAACGGAACGGCAAAGCGTCACCAAAGAGGTTGGGCTCAATGCGGACATGTCCAGATTCGAAGTGCAATGTTGAACGAAGATGATCTTGCTGTCCGCACCCGCCCGGCTCGCCGAAAGTGCAGATCCTTCACGGAATCTGCCGATCCTGTGAAGATTTTGTTGCTGGGGTGGCGAAGGTGTGGCGGCCCTCACGCGAGAAACCTGGCCGGTTTCGCGCCTCGTGATCAGCATGTGACGGGGCGTGGGACGCACGCCGCCGCCCACACCTGAGCGGCAGGCGTGGGCGGCGGTTGGAGCCCCGCGGGGACGGGGGATCGGGGGGTGCCGACGGCCGAGCGGGCCGAAGCGGCGGTATGGGGACGGGGTCGTGCGGGGTGCGGTGCGGGTCGGGGCGGTGGCGCGGGGGGCGGGCCGGTCAGGGTCGGATGACGATCCGGATCGGGTTGCCCTCCTTGTGCTCCAGGCGGCGGACGCCCTCCGCTATCTCCGAGAGCGGGAGTTCGGCGCTGATCGAGCGGCTGATGTCGAGGCGGCCCGCGGCCACCAGGTCGACGAGCTGCTCGATGTGCTCCTTGCGATAGCCGAGGTGACCCGTCACCGAGTGCCGGTCGCGGGTGAAGGCGGCCAGCGGGCCCAGCTCGACCCTGTCCATGGACATGCCGACCAGTACCAGCCGACCCCGGTGCCCCAGGGCGCGGTTGGCCTGGGCGATGGTCCCCGCGCGGCCGACCGCGTCGATCGCGACCTTCAGGCCCCGGCCGCCGGTGAGTTCGGCGATCCGGTCGAGGGCGTCCTCGGCGGTGGGGTCCACGGTGTGGTCGGCGCCCAGTTCGAGGGCGCGCTCGCGGGCCGCGGGCAGCGGGTCGAGGCCGATCACCGGAGCGGCTCCGGCCAGCCGGGCGGCCTGGAGCGCATGCGTACCGATGCCGCCGAGGCCCCAGACGCCGACGCTCTCGGCCGGGCGGACCGCGGCCGTGTCGATCACCGCCGCGTACGGCGTGGAGACGGCGTCCGCGAGGATCGCCGCCCGCTCCAGCGGGATGGAGTCGGGGACGCGGACCAGCGCGGCGACCGGGACCAGTACGTACTCGGCCCAGGCGCCGTCGTAGTCGAACGCCATGATCTGCACGCGCTCGCAGTCGTCGATCGCCATGCCCGACACACAGGCGGGGCAGGAGCCGCAGGCGCGCCCCGCGTGCGCCACGACCCGGTCGCCCCGCTGCCAGCCCGGGACCGGCGAGCCCAGCTCGTCGATGGTGCCGGAGGCCTCGTGGCCCGGGGTGATGGACGGCAGGTCGGTGTGGAAGACGCCGTTCAGGAGACTCAGGTCGGAGTGGCAGATTCCGCAGGCGGCGACCTTGACCAGGGCCTCGCCGGGGCCGGGCACGGGGACCGGCACCTCCTCGACGCCGAGCTTGCCGGAGGCGGGGTGGAATCGTGCGGCGCGCATGGTGCGCATGGCGGTCTCCTCAGTGCCCGGACGGGGTGCGGGCTCGGCAGGCGGCAGGCGGGGGGTCGGGATGCCGAGCCTGAGCCTGAGTCGGTGTTGTTAAGCAATGCTCAATAACGTTGTACGACTGTTGTTGAGCGCTTGTCAATAGCGCTGTCCGTCCAGCGCCCCGCCTCGGCGCGCGGCGCCTCGACCGCTCGTACACTGCGGGCATGTCCGGAAAGCGCATCACCCGCCTGACCCCCGACCAACGCAGGACCCAGCTGGTCGACATCGGACTGGAGATGCTCGCCGACCGCTCGCTCGACGAGCTGTCCACGGACGAGGTCGCCCGCCGGGCCGGGATCTCGCGGGGCCTGCTCTTCCACTACTTCGACTCCAAGCGCGACTTCTACCGCGCGGTGGTGGCCAAGGAGTGCGCACGCTTCATCGAGGCGGTGGAGCCGGACCCGGCCCTGCCGCCGGTCGCCTGGCTGCAAGCGTTCATCGACGGGTTCGTCGCCTACGTACTGGAGCACCGGCAGGTCTATCTGGCTCTGGTCAGGGGCGCGTCCGGCAGCCACCCGGCGGTCGCGGACATCCTGGGCGAGACCCGCGAGGCGGTGGCCCGCCATGTCGTCGACGCCCAGCGGCGCATGGGCATGCCGGAGTCGCCCCGGCTCGACATCGCCTCCCGCGGCTGGATGGCGTTCGCCGAGGAGGCGGTGACCGGCTGGCCGGTGGCGGAACCGGGCGCGCGCGAGGAGCTGACGGCGTTCCTGGAGTCCAGCTTCGTCAGCCTGCTGGGCACGCTGGACCGCCCCGTGGGCCTGGCGGAGGTGGCGGCCCGGCAGGCGGGCGCCTCAGCCGACGCACTCCAGTAGCCAGGGGGCCTGCGCGACCGTCAGGCGAGGCCGAACAGCTGCGTCCAGTACGTGCCCGCGCGGCCGCCGCCCGCGAAGCCGACGCCTATGTGGGTGAAGTCGGGCTTGAGGATGTTGGCGCGGTGGCCCGGGCTGTTCATCCAGCCCTCCACCACCTCGGCCGCCGTGCGCTGCCCGCACGCGATGTTCTCGCCGATGCCCCGGTGCGCCGCTCCGGCCGCCCGGGCCCGGTCCCACGGCTCCAGGCCCTCCGGCGAGGTGTGGGAGTAGAAGCCGCGCGCCGCCATGTCCGCGCTGTACGCCTGGGCTGCCGAGCCCAGGCGGGTGTCGTCCGCCAGCGGGCGCAGTCCGGCCGTGACACGGCGGCCGTTGGTGAGCGCGACCACTTCGGACACCGTCCGGTGCAGCCCGTCCCCGCTGAATGGCCTGGCCCACAGCGCCGTCCAGTACACCTCGCCCGTACGGTCGTCGGTGGCACGGCCGATGCCTGCCTCCGTGAAGGCGGCGTCCCGCAGCGGGCGCCGGGTGTGCGCGTCCTCCAGGCAGTACGCCAGGAACTCGGCCGGTGTGCGCGGCCCCGACACCAGATGCTCGGCGATGCTCAGATACGCGTACCCCCGCGTGGTCACCCGCTGGAAGACCGACATACCGTCCGGGCTCTCCACGCTGAGGCGGCCCTGGGCGGCCATGGTCGCGGCGTGCGACTCGGCGGCCGAGGTCAGCCGTCCGTCGACCGTCACCGGCGGGGCCCCGGCCCGGACCCGCTCGGCGTTGACCAACCCGCCGAAGCCGTCGCCCTGTTCGGCCTCCGACCGCCGCGCGGCGGGGAGCGATATCGCCGCGGTGGGCAGCTGGACGGTGGGCGCGTGCGGCGGCGGGTCGTCGTCGGCCACGTCCACCCCGAAGTCGCGGGCCACCCCCGCGAGGCCGTCCGCGTACCCCTGCCCCAGCGCGCGCACCTTCCAGCCGGTGCCCCGGCGGTAGATCTCGGCCAGCAGCAGCACGGTCTCCCGCTCCGGCCTCGGCGGTGTGAACCGGGCCAGGATCTCGCCGCCGGGACCGCTGAGCCGCAGGCTCGGCACCGGCAGCCGGCCGAGCGGAACGCCCGGCTCGGCGGGGCTGACGACCACGGTCAGCCGGCTCGCCCCGGCCCGCAGCCGGTTCGGGTCGACCGTGATGACGTCGTCGTCGAGACGGGTGCCGGGCGCGGACGGCTGGTTGTAGAAGACGAAGTCGGCGTCGCCGCCGACCTTTCCGGTGTCGTCGGTGATCAGCACCGACAGATCGAAGGGCCCCGGCACGCCGATCGTCAGAACGCCGTCCGGAAGGGGCCGGTTGCCCCCGGGAACCAGCTCGCTCATCGACACCACCTGTCCACGGGCCCGCCGCGGTCCGCCACCGCGCCGCGCTCCTGTGTTGCGCTGCGTTCCGCAACGTCGTACCGCGTTGCTGTGGGGAGAACGCGGTGAGCGCGGCGGCTGGTTCCCGGCTCCGGCGTGTCGTACGGGTGACTTTCGCGGACGTGTCCGTGCGGCCCGCCGAGGGGCCCGCGGCGGGCCCTCGAAGGGCCGGGAACACGGGTCACCCGGCCCGCGAGCGCGTGCGGCGGCAGGGCCCGGAGGACGCCATCGGCGGGGCCGGGGGCCGGGCCGTACGGGTGACATTTCTGGGGCGGATGCGTTCTGCGGGACCGGGTACCAGAATGGAGCCACGCCGGACTAATGAGGAGGCGGCATGAACGCTCAGTCCGATCCCGCGCCGAAGCGGGAGGGGATCACCCCGGACGCACTGCTGCACACCGGTTCGGGCGGTGAGGTCACCGCCGAGGACCTGGTGCTCGCGTCGGGGCGCGACATCAACCCGAAGAGCATGGCGTGGGCGGAGCGCCGACTGGCGGAGGACGGCCGCGCGGCGATCGACAAGCTGCTGCCCTGACCCGCTCGCGGAGGCGTGGCCCTCGCCCCTTCGGGCTCAGGCCTCCGCGTAGACGCTGCTCGCGAACGAGGCGAACTGGTCCGCAGGGAGGTGCCGGGCCAGATCCGCCTCGGTGATCACACCGACCGGCTCGCCGTCGTCCACGACGACGAGGCGGCGGATGCGCGCGTCGCTCATCACCCGCACCGCCTCGGCCGCGTCCGCGTCGGCGGAGACCGTACGCGGCTTGCCGTCGGCGAGGTCGCCGGCCGTCACGTCGGCCGCGTCCTTCCCGGCGGCGAGGACCTTCACCACGATGTCGCGGTCCGTGACGATGCCCGTCAGTGTGCCGTCGCTGCCCTTCACGGGCAGCGCGCCGATGTTGTGGTCCCGCATCAACTGGGCGGCACGGTCGAGGGTTTCGCTCGCCGGGATGCAGCGGACGTCGACGGTCATCAGATCGCGGGCGCTGGTCATGGGGGCCTCCGGGGGTCCTGAGCGGGGAAGGCCGTCGGGTCCTGTGGGCGGCCTCGGGTACGCCCTCGTCATGCTGGCCGCGCCCCGGGCGCGCGGCGACCGTATGGAGACGAACGGGTGACCCGCCGAGGGGACGGCTCCACTCCCCACCGCACCGCCCTTCCAGATTCTTGGAACACGTTCTACTGTGTGCCCGCTCGCACGACGTACAGCGATGTACAGCCACGCGCACAGTGACGGACCGTGACCAGCCTGGAGGGGCCCGTGCACCTCGAATACACGCCCGAGCAGCAGCGGCTCCGCGCCGAGCTGCGCGCCTATTTCGCCGAGCTGGTACCCGACCACGCGTACGCCCGCCATACCGACCCCGCCACCCAGAAGCGCTTCTACCGCGACACCGTGCGCCGCCTCGGCGCGGACGGCTGGCTGGGGGTGGGCTGGCCCGAGGAGTACGGCGGGCGCGGACTGAGCCCGATGGAGCAGTTCATCTTCTTCGACGAGGCCGCCCAGGGCGGGGTGCCGCTGCCGCTGATGGCGCTGAACACGGTCGGCCCGACCCTGATGCGGTTCGGCACGGACGAGCAGAAGGCGTACTTCCTGCCGAAGATCCTCTCCGGTGAGATCGACTTCGCCATCGGCTACAGCGAGCCCGACGCGGGCACGGACCTGGCCGCGCTCAAGACGAGGGCGGTGCGGGACGGCGACGAGGCCACCGGCCACTACACGGTCAACGGCCAGAAGATCTGGACCACCAACGGCGACACCGCCGACTGGGTCTGGCTGGCCGTGCGCACCGACCCCGGCGCGCCGCCGCACAAGGGCATCTCCATGCTCCTCGTGCCGACCTCCGACCCCGGCTACTCCTGCACGGTCATCAACACGCTCGCCTCGCACGACACCACCGCCAGCTACTACGAGAACATCCGCGTCCCCGTCTCCCGCCGCGTCGGCGAGGAGAACAACGGCTGGCGGCTGATCACCAACCAGCTCAACCACGAACGCGTCACGCTCGCCGCGCACGGCACCATGGCGATCCGCGCCCTGCACGACGTCCAGCGCTGGGCCGCCGACACCAAGCTCGCCGACGGCCGCCGCGTCATCGACCTCGGCTGGGTACGCGGCCGCCTCGCCCGCACCCACACCAGGCTCGACGCGATGAAACTCCTCAACTGGCAGATGGTGAACGCCGTCCAGGAGGGCACCCTCACCCCGCAGGACGCCTCGGCCGTCAAGGTGTACGGCTCGGAGGCCCGCCGTGACGCGTACGCCTGGCTCATGGAGATCGTCGGCGCCGCGGGCCCCATGAAGGAGGGCTCGGCGGGCGCGGTGCTCCACGGCGAACTGGAGCGCGGCTACCGCTCGGCCGTGATCTTCACCTTCGGCGGCGGCAACAACGAGATCCAGCGCGAAATCATCTCCTGGATCGGTCTGGGGATGCCGCGGGTGCGCCGATAGCCTGGCCCTACAGGAAGGTGGCGCCGCATGCCCGAACCCAGCCCCCCGTCCACCGCACCCGACCCCGGCTACTTCGGCCCCGAGTCGGTGACCTGGCAGCTGCACGGCGACCCGATCATGTGGGTCGCCGGGGTGCGGGCGCTGTACCTTCAGGCCCTGCATCCGCGCGCCGTGCGCGGGGTCATGCAGAACAGCGACATCCGCAAGGACACCTGGGGGCGGCTGCTGCGCACCGCCCGGTTCGTGGCGACCATCTCGTACGGGACGAAGGACGACGCGGAGCGTGCGGGTGCCCGGGTGCGGCGCATTCACGGGTTTCTGAAAGCCGACGACCCCGTCACGGGGGAGCGGTTCCGGATCGACGATCCCGCGCTGCTGCTGTGGGTGCACTGCGCGGAGGTCGACAGCTATCTGCACGTCGCGCGCCGATCGGGGTATCCGCTCAGCGACGCGCAGGCCGAGCGCTATGTGGACGAGCAGCGCGAGGCCGCCCGGCTCATCGGGCTCGACCCCGCCGCCGTCCCGGCGTCCACCGCGCAGCTCGCCGCCTACTTCGCGGACATACGGCCCGAACTCGCCGCCGGTGCCGACGCGCGCGACGTGGACGCCTTTCTGCGGCGGCCGCCCGTCCACCCGCTGCTGGCACCGGCGCGCGCGGTGCTGTGGCAGCGCGTGGCGAGACTCGCCTACGACGCGCTGCCCCCGTACGCCCACGAGTTGTACGGGCGACCCGCGCCCGGCCCGCCCGAGGTCACCCGGCGGCTCGCCGCCACCGGGCGCCTGCTGCGCCGCATTCCGCCGACCGTCCGCTGGCAGCTGCCGCCGAAGCACATTCTGCGCGCGGTCGACCGGATGGGGCCGGGAACGCGCCCCTCGCCGTACACACTCCGCAGACAGGCGGCCATACTGGAGGGAGCCGGGGAGGGCGCAGCGGAGTGACGTGACGGGGGCGACATCGCGCGATGGCGGACACCAGGCTGATCCACGGCCGGTACCGGCTGCTGGAGCTGATCGGGCGCGGCGGCATGGGCGAGGTGTGGGCGGCCCGCGACGAATCACTGGGGCGGCGGGTCGCCGTCAAGTGCCTCAAGCCGCTGGGGCCGCAGCACGACCAGTCGTTCGCCCGGGTGCACCGCGAGCGCTTCCGGCGCGAGGCGCGGGTCGCGGCCGCGCTCCAGCACCGCGGCGTCACGGTCGTCCATGACTTCGGGGAGTACGAGGGTGGGCTCTATCTCGTCATGGAGCTGCTCGACGGCCGCAACCTGAGCCAGCTCCTCCAGGACGACAAGGGCCACCCGCTGCCGGTGCCGGACGTCGTGGACATCGCCGAGCAGCTGTCCTCGGCCCTCGCCTACACCCATCAACAGGGCATCGTCCACCGGGACTTGAAGCCCGCCAACATCATGCGGCTGCCGGACGGCACGGTGAAGATCCTGGACTTCGGGATCGCCCGCCTCGGCGCCGACATCGGGTTCACCTCCCGGCTCACCGGCACCGGCATCGCCATGGGCACCCCGCACTACATGTCGCCCGAGCAGATCGGCGGCGCCCCCGTCGACCACCGCAGCGACCTGTACTCGCTGGGGTGCGTGCTGTACGAACTGGCCACCGGGGCGCCGCCGTTCGACCTCGACGACGCCTGGGCGATCCTCGTCGGCCACCGCGACACCGCGCCCGTGCCCCCGCGCGCCACGCGCGCCGAACTCCCCGTGTTCTTCGAGGAGATCGTGCTCGACCTGCTCGCCAAGGAGCCCGGCTCGCGGCCCCAGGACGCGAGGGAGCTGGTGCGGCGGCTGGCCGCCGGGCGCGGGCTCGTCCCTGCCCCGGCCCTCCCCTCCTTGGTGGCGCCGCAGCCCGTGGGGCTGCGCGGGCTGCCGTCCTGGGCACGCGGGATGACCACCGGCCACAAGGCGACCGGCTCCACCCCGCCGGACCCCGCCCCGCCCGACCCCGACGCCAGCCTCACCGGCGCGTGGACGACCGCCCTGCCGCCCGCCCCGCCCCAACCCGACCGGCCGCCGCCGCCCCCGCCCGAGCTCCTGGCCGCGCTCGACGACCGGCACCGCGAGGGGCTGGCCCTGGTTCGCGCCGGCCACTGGGCGGAGGCGGGCGAGGTGCACCGCGCGGTCGCCGCCGAACGCGCCCAGACGCTGGGCCCCGACCACCCCGACACCCTGGTCAGCCAGTACGAGGTGGCCTTCGCCCTGAGCCGGACCGGGCGCGAGGCCGACGCGCTGCGCGAGTTCGGCCTGGTCGCCCAGGCCCGGGCCCGCGCGCTCGGACCCGACGACCCGGGCACGCTCGACGCCCGCCAGGAGACCGCGTACGTCCTGGGCCGCCTCGGGCGCCACTTCGAGGCGCACCAGGTGTACTCCTCGGTGCTCGCCGCCCGGGAGCGCGTCATGGGAGCCGACCACCCGGCCACCCTGCGCTGCCGCCACAACCTCGCCTTCAACCTGGGGCGCCTCGGCCGTCTGGAGGAGGCGCACGCCATGGCGCGCGAGGTCGCCGCCGACCGCGCGCGCGTGCTCGGCGCGGGCCATCCCGACACCCTGGTCTCCCGGTCCGAAGTCGCCTATGTGCTCGGCCAGTCGGGACGCTGGGTCGAGGCGTTGCAGCTCTATCGCGAGGTCGCCTCGGCGCGCGCGACCGCGCTCGGGGCCGACCATCCCGACACGCTCGCCACCCGGTACGAGGTCGGCATCGCCCTCGGCCGCCTCGGCCGCAGCGCCGAGGCGCTGGAGCTGTACCGGGTGCTCGTCGACGACCGCACCCGCGTCGACGGCCCCGAGGACCCCGAGACCCTGCGCGCCCGCCACGGCCTCGGCGTCAACCTCGGGCGCCTCGCCCGCTGGGAGGAGGCCCTGGCCGAGGCCCGTGACGTGGGCGCGCGGCGCGAGCGCGTGTTCGGCCCCGACCACCGCGACACCCTGGTCAGCCGACGGGAGATCGCCGTCGCGCTCGGCTGGCTCGGTCGGTGGGCGCAGGCGCTCACGGTCTACCGGCAGGTCGCGGACGCCCGGGAGCGGGTCCTCGGCGCCACCCACCCCGACGCCCTGGCGAGCCGGAACGACGAGGCCCACTGTCTGGAGCAGCTGGGGCGCGGCGCCGAGGCGGCGGCCCTGTACCGGCGGGTCGCGGTGCTGAGGCAGGAGAGCGGGCGCCCGGGGCGGTAGCGGGCGGCGCGGGCGGCGGGGCACCGGCGCCGCCCTGGCCGCCGGTGATCGGCGCGTGCTAGGAAGGGCCATGCCCGCACACCAGGTGTACGACACCGTGATCGTCGGCGGAGGCCACAACGGCCTGGTGGCCGCCGCCTACCTCGCCCGCGCCGGCAAGTCGGTGCTGGTCCTGGAGCGCCTCGGCCACACCGGCGGCGCGGCCGTCTCGACCAGCCCCTTCGCGGGCGTCGACGCCCGGCTCTCGCGCTACTCCTACCTCGTCTCGCTGCTGCCGCAGAAGATCGTGGACGATCTGGGACTGCGCTTCGCCGTCCGCAAGCGGACCGTCTCCTCGTACACGCCGGTGGTACGCGACGGACGCCCCACCGGGCTGCTCGTCGGCGGCGGCGAGGAGCGCACCCGAGCCTCGTTCCGCCGCCTGACCGGCTCCGACGCCGCACACACGGCCTGGGAGGCGTTCTACGGGATGACCCGGCGGGCCGCCGAGCGGATCTTCCCCACACTGACCGAGCCGCTGCCCACCCGCGCGGCCCTGCGCGAGCGCCTCGGGGACGACACGGCGTGGCGGGTGCTCTTCGAGGAGCCGATCGGCGTCGCCGTGGAGGAGCGGTTCGGCGACGACCTGGTGCGCGGCGTCGTCCTCACCGACGCCCTCATCGGCACCTTCGCCGACGCCCACGACCCCTCCCTCGCCCAGAACCGCTGCTTCCTCTACCACGTGATCGGCGGCGGCACCGGCGACTGGGACGTACCGGTGGGCGGGATGGGCGCCTTCACCGACGCGCTCGCGGGCGCCGCACTAGCGGCCGGCGCGGAGATCGTCACCGGGCACGAGGCGACCGCGCTGCGCACCGACGGCCGCGAGGCCGAGGTCGACTTCCGTACGGCGTCGGGCGAGGGCACGGTCACGGCCCGGCACGTCCTCGTCAACGCCTCGCCCGAGGCCCTGGCCGCGCTCACCGGCACCACGGCCCCGGAGCGCGCCGAGGGCGCCCAGCTCAAGGTCAACATGCTGCTCACCCGGCTGCCCCGGCTGAAGGACACGTCGGTCGACCCGCGCGAGGCGTTCGCCGGGACCTTCCACATCGGTGAGGGGTACGGGGCGCTGGCGGCCGCGTACGCGCAGGCCGCGGCGGGCGAGCTGCCGACGGCGCCTCCCTCCGAGATCTACTGCCACTCGCTCACCGACCCGTCGATCCTCGGCCCGGACCTGGCGCGGCGCGGCTACCAGACGCTGACGCTGTTCGGGCTGCACACCCCGGCACGGCTGTTCGCGGGCACCGCCAAAGACCACGACAAGACGCGCGAGGTGCTGCTGGAGGCGACGCTGGCCCAGTTGGACGCGCACCTGGCCGAGCCGCTCGCGGACTGCCTGGCCACCGACGCCGACGGGCGGCCCTGCATCGAGGCGAAGACCCCGCTCGACCTGGAACGGGAGCTGCGGCTGCCCGGCGGCAACATCTTCCACCGCCCGCTCGCCTTCCCGTACGCGCAGGAGTCCGCCGGGCGCTGGGGCGTGGAGACCGCACACCCGAACGTCCTGCTGTGCGGGGCGGGTGCGGTCCGGGGCGGCGGGGTCAGCGGCATCCCGGGCCACAACGCGGCGATGGCGGTGCTGGGGAGGTAGGACCGGCCGACAGGCTCTCAGCGCGCGATCGCCCGGGCCAGGGCGTCGGCCAGGGCCATGCGCGGCGCCGAGCCGGATCGCCAACTCCGTACCGGATGAACGGAGTTGGCGAGGATCACCAGGAACGTGTCGGTGTCCGGGGCGATGACGAGGCTGGTGCCGGTGAAGCCCGTGTGGCCCGCCGTGCGCGGGGAGGCGAGCGCGCCCATGTACCAGCGCTGGTCGAGCTCGAAGCCGAGGCCGTGCGCGTCGCCGGGGAAGGCGGTGTTGAAGTCGGTGAAGAGCAGCTCGACCGAGGCGGGGCGGAGGATGCGGGCGGGGCCGTACGCGCCGCCGTTCAGGAGCGTGCGGGCCAGGGCCGCGAGGTCCCAGGCGGTCGAGAACACTCCGGCGTGCCCGGCGACCCCGCCGAGCGCGAACGCGTTCTCGTCGTGGACCTCGCCCCATACCAGCCCCCGCTCAAGCCCCGACCAGGGCTTTCTGGCGTCCTCGGTCGCGGCGGTGCCGGATCGCCAGGAGGCGGGCGGGTTGTAGCGAGTGCGGTGCATCCCGAGTGGAGCAGTGATCTCGTCGTGGAGCAGGTCGTCCAGAGTGCGAGCGGTGATCCGTTCCAAGAGCACCTGGAGCGCGAGGAGATTGAGGTCGGAGTAGCGGTACGCGCTCCCCGGTGGCCGCTCGGGCCTCTCGTCCCACAGCAGCCGCAGCTTCCCCTCGTACGTCGGCTCCTCGTACAGCGGGAGCCAGGCGCGCAGCCCCGAGGTGTGGGTGAGCAACTGCCGTACGGTGACGGCCCCCTTGCCCGCCGCCGCGAACTCCGGCAGATACGCGGCCGCCTCGGCCTCCAGCTCCAGCGTGCCCCGCTCGATCCGCCGCACCACGAGCAGCGAGGTGAACAGCTTGGAGACGGAGGCGAGGTCGAAGACCGTGTCGCGGGCCATCGGGATCCGCCGCTCAGGAGGGAGCTCGACGCCGGTGTCCGTCCGCTCGTCGTAGGCCGAGTAGCGCACGGCCGTGCCCACGGCGTGGTGCAGCGCCACCGTCGAGCCGCGCCCGGCGAGCACCACCGCGCCCGCGTACCAGGGGTGGGCCGGCGACGGCCCCAGGAACCGCTCGGCCACGGCGACCAGCTCGCCCAGCGGCCCCGGCAGCAGGCCGGCCTCCTCGGCGGTGCCGTACCGCAGTACGGGCCCCGTCCCGTCGCTCCGGATCATGGCCGCCACCCTAACCGGCCCGGGTGCGCCGCCTGCGTAAAGAATCTGACGCAGCATCAGAAAATCTCTTCCCTCGTCGCCCGGGCTGCGGCATCCTGCGCCCCATGCAGACGGAGCTGAGCAGAAGACTGGGAGTGGAGCACGCCATCTTCGGCTTCACGCCGTTCCCGGCGGTGGCCGCCGCCATCACCCGGGCCGGCGGATTCGGCGTGCTCGGCGCGGTCCGCTACACCGCCCCCGACGACCTCGCGCGCGACCTCGACTGGATGCAGGACCACACCGACGGGCTGCCCTACGGCCTCGACGTCGTGATGCCCGCGAGAAAGGTGGAGGGCGTCACCGAGGCCGACGTCGACGCGATGATCCCCGAGGGGCACCGGCAGTTCGTGCGCGAGACGCTCGCCAAGCACGGCGTCCCCGAGCTCGCCGAGGGCGAGGCGTCCGGCTGGCGGATCACCGGGTGGATGGAGCAGGTCGCCCGCAACCAGCTCGACGTCGCCTTCACCTACCCGATCAAGCTGCTCGCCAACGCGCTCGGCTCCCCGCCCGCCGACATCGTCGACCGGGCCCACACCAACGGGGTCCTGGTCGCCGCGCTGGCCGGCAGCGCCAAGCACGCCCGCCACCACGCCGACGCGGGCATCGACATCGTCGTCGCCCAGGGCTACGAAGCCGGCGGCCACACCGGGGAGATCGCCTCCATGGTGCTCGTGCCCGAAGTCGTCGACGCGGTCGGGCCGCTGCCCGTGCTCGCCGCCGGAGGCATCGGCAGCGGCGCCCAGGTGGCCGCCGGACTCGCCCTCGGCGCCGAGGGCGTCTGGCTCGGCTCCCTCTGGCTCACCACCACCGAGGCCGATCTGCACTCGCGCGCGCTCACCCGCAAACTCCTCGCGGCGGGCTCCGGCGACACCGTCCGCTCGCGCGCCCTCACCGGCAAGCCCGCCCGCCAGCTGCGCACCGAGTGGACCGACGCCTGGGACGACCCGAGCGGCCCGGGCACCCTGCCCATGCCCCTGCAGGGGCTGCTGGTCGCCGAGGCGCTGTCGCGGATCCAGAAGTACGAGATCGCACCACTGCTCGGCACGCCGGTCGGCCAGATCGTCGGCCGGATGAACTCCGAGCGCAGCGTCCAGGAGGTCTTCGACGACCTCACCCGCGGCTTCGAGCAGGCCGTCGACCGCATCAGCCGCATCGCCCGAAGGAGTGGGGCATGACCGACTCCCAGCAGCCGCCCAACGGGTTCTGGGCGCAGGCCGCGGCCGACCCCGACCGGGTGGTGCTCACCGCGCCCGACGGCGAGCGCTGGACGGCGGGGCGGCTGCACGCCGCCGTCAACCAGCTGGTGCACGGGCTGCGCGCGGCCGGACTCGAACAGGGCGACGCGTTCGCCGTCGTCCTGCCCAACGGGGTCGAGTTCTTCACCGCGTATCTGGCCGCCTCCCAGGCCGGGTTCTATCTCGTCCCCGTCAACCACCATCTGGTCGGGCCCGAGATCGCGTGGATCGTCGCGGACTCCGGCGCCAAGGTCCTCATCGCCCACGAGCGGTTCGCGGAGGCGGCTACCGCCGCCGCCGACGAGGCGAAGCTGCCGGGCAGCCACCGGTACGCGGTGGGCGAGGTGGCGGGATTCCGCCCGTACGGCCAACTCCTCGACGGGCAGCCCGAGTCCGTGCCCGAGGGGCGCACCCTGGGCTGGGTCATGAACTACACCTCGGGCACCACCGGCCGCCCCCGCGGCATCCGGCGCCCGCTCTCCGGCAAGCTTCCCGAGGAGTCCTACCTCGGCGGCTTCCTGGGCATCTTCGGCATCAAGCCGTTCGACGACAACGTCCATCTGGTCTGCTCGCCGCTCTACCACACGGCCGTGCTCCAGTTCGCGGGCGCGTCCCTGCACATCGGGCATCCGCTGGTCCTGATGGACAGGTGGACGCCCGAGGAGATGCTGCGCCTGATCGACGCGTACCGCTGCACCCATACGCACATGGTGCCGACCCAGTTCCACCGGCTCCTCTCGCTGCCCGAGGGGGTGAGAGCGCGCTACGACGTGGGCTCGCTGCGGCACGCCATCCACGGCGCGGCCCCCTGCCCCGACCATGTGAAGCGGGCGATGATCGAGTGGTGGGGGAGCTGCGTGGAGGAGTACTACGCGGCGAGCGAGGGCGGCGGGGCGTTCGCCACGGCCGAGGACTGGCTCAAGAAGCCGGGCACGGTCGGCAAGGCGTGGCCCATCAGCGAACTCGCGGTCTTCGACGACGACGGCTACCGGCTGCCCTCCGGTCAGCTCGGCACCGTCTACATGAAGATGTCGACGGGCGGCTTCAGTTACCACAAGGACGAGACCAAGACACGGCAGAACCGCATCGGGGACTTCTTCACCGTGGGCGACCTCGGCTACCTCGACGAGGACGGCTACCTCTTCCTGCGCGACCGCAAGATC
This sequence comes from Streptomyces sp. NBC_00224, assembly GCF_041435195.1. NCBI lineage: Bacteria > Bacillati > Actinomycetota > Actinomycetes > Kitasatosporales > Streptomycetaceae > Streptomyces > Streptomyces sp. NBC_00224. Next base: position 1,626,241 of record NZ_CP108106.1, on the reverse strand, counting down.
GACATGATCATCTCGGGCGGGGTCAACATCTACCCGGCCGAGATCGAGGCCGCGCTCCTCACCCACCCGGCCGTCGCCGACGCCGCCGCGTTCGGCATCCCGCACACGGACTGGGGCGAGGAGGTCAAGGCGGTCGTCGAAGCGGCGCCCGGGCACGAGCCGGGCGACGCGCTCGCCACCGAGATCCTCGCCCACTGCGAGGAACGGCTCGCGGGCTACAAGCGCCCCAAGTCCGTCGACTTCATCGCGGCCATGCCGCGCGACCCCAACGGCAAGCTCTACAAGCGACGGCTGCGCGAGCCGTACTGGGAGGGCCACGAGCGGGCGATGTGAACCGCCTGCCCCAGGGGGCGCCACCTCCCGGTGTGAGCCTCCGGCGCGGCCCGCGCGGACGGCGGACGGCGGGCCGCGCGGACGTCAGCGGTGCTCGCGCACCCGGACGACCCGCAGGGCGGGCGAGGAGAGGATGTCCCGCTCGCAGAAGCGCGAGGTGACCCAGCGCCGCTGTGAGTAGAGCTTCGTCTGGTCGCTGTAGTGCGGGGAGAGGACGTTCTCCGACTGGGAGTACGTGAGGAGGGTGCGGGCGACGGGGCACTTGCCGCCGTCCCAGCCGACCGCCTGGATGTGGCTGGATCCGGTGGACACCTCCGAGTAGCCGCGGGCCGGGTCCCATATCCCCTCGACCTTGTTCCAGACGCCGAGGGCCTCCGTCCCGCCGGAGACGGGCAGGTGCCTGCCGTCGCGCACCACGTACTGGTGGTCGCCCAGCGCCGAGTCGAGCGGGATGCCGGCCGCGCGCAGCTCGCCCACCGCGTCGGCGAGTGCCCGGGCGACGCCGGGCGAGGCGGTGTTGAGGGTGTTCGGCGTGTGCACCGGGTCGGCGGCCGAGAACGGCACCTTCCACAGCTCGGACGCCGGGACCGCCGCCGTCAGCTTGCGCCAGTAGCGGTCGAAGAGCAGCGCGCCCCGGCTCCTGGCGTCCACCGTACGGTCCCAGCCGGCCAGCACGGCGCACGCCCCGGAGACGTCGACGGCCTTGCCTCTGCTGTCCGTCGCGGTGCCGCCCGGCAGCGCGGCGCAGGCCTTGGCCGTGTCGGCGGCCGCCAGGTTCCCGGCGGGCGCCCGGTCGGCGAACTCCTGGCGCTGGAGGTCGGCGACGGTGAGCCGTCCCTTCGCGGCCATGGCCGCGACGTCCTCGACGGCGCCGCGCGTGCGCAGTGAGCGCGGCGTGGCGATGGTGCCGAAGATCCGCTCGTAACCGGTGAGCGGATGGTCGGCGTTGGTCAGCCAGGCGCTGTCGTTGGAGTTCTCCGCGTACGCGGCGTCCTTGAGCACCGGCATCCGGGCGGGCCCGAAGACCCCGGCCTGGACCGCGTCCGGGTCCGAGCCGAGGGCGCAGTCGCCGCGCGAACCGTCGAGGACGGCCACGCCCGACGCCGGGTAGAGCGCCTTGCCCAGCGGGGTCGAGCAGCGCGCGGCCAGCTCGTCGGTGATCCGGGGGAGCACCTGCGACTGGGTGAACAGGGAGTGCCCGTGCGCGTCGGCGGCCACGGTGTTCACCCAGGGCAGGCCCTGGGTGCGGCGCAGCGTCTTGAGGACGTCGTCGGTGCTCCCCGCCTTGGAGAAGCCCAGACCGGTGTCGGCGGCGCGCAGGTTGAGGGCGTTGGGGTCGTTCAGCGCGAACGCCGTGGTGCTGGTCCAGGGCAGCGGCACCGTCGGGCCGAGCGCGGTGACCACCGGCCCGTACCGCGTCCACCACTGGGTGCGCGTCACCGGCGCGCCGCCCTTCACCGGGACCGTCACCGAGCGCCGGGTCATGCGCTCACGGGTGCCGTCCACGAGGTAGGCGGTCGGGTCGGCCGGGTCGAGGGTCAGCTGGTGGAGGTTGAGCGTGACGCCGGTGGCGACGGTGTGGCTCCAGGCCACCTTGTCGTTGAAGCCGATGCTCATGGTCGGGGTGCCGAGCAGGGCCGCGCCGGAGACGTTGAGCTCTCCGGGGATGGTCTGCTGCATCTGCCAGAACCGGCGGCCGCCGTGCCAGGGGTAGTGCGGGTTGCCGAGCAGCAGTCCGCGCCCGTCGGCCGTGGCGGCGCCGCTGAAGGCGACGGCGTTGGAGCCCATGTCGGCCTGGTCGGCGGCGAACAGCCGCTGGGTGGCCCGCGCGCTGTCGGCGGGGTCGGGCGCCGCAGGTGTGGAGGCGGCGGTCGGCGGCTGTGCGGCGGTGATGCCGTCGGTGACGCGCCCCTGCCCGCCGAGCACGGATATCGCGAAGCCGCGTGCGGCCACGTCGACGAGGGTCACCGGGCGCACCCAGGCCGCGCCCTCGCACCCGGGGTCGGTGATGCGGTGCTGCTTCAGCCAGGCGTTGTAGCCCGCCGTCCAGCCGCGCATCAGCTCTTTGGACTGGTGGCTCGGCCCGGTGGGCGCGGGGGTGGCCAGCAGCTTCTCGACCGTGCCGGAGTCGCGTACGGAGGTGAAGTACAGGTCGCTGGAGAGGTTCTTGGTGGCGGCGGAGAGCGAGCCGTCGGGAGCCGCGTCCGGGCCGAACCACTTCGACCGCTCTCCGCGCAGCGTGACGAACCCGTCGGCCAGAGTGCACACCTGGTCGGCCGCCTGGGCGTAACCGGTGCCGAAGCCGAGGTCGGCGTAACTCCTGGCGAGGACGTGCGGAACGCCGTACTCGGTGTACCGGATGACGGCGGAGAGGCCGCCGCCGGAGGGGTGGTGTTCGCGGTCGCCTGACGCGGCCGAGGCCGTGGGGGACAGCGACGCCGATGCGGTCAGCATGGCGATGCCGACCAGCGCGAGGCGCCTGATCCGGGTGAGGGTGAGGGTGCGGGTGGCGGTGCGGGCGCGGAGAGCCAACGTTCCTCCCAACTCAGGGGGTGACACAGGTGGTTGCTCGTGACACACGAAGTGCCGCCAGCCACTCAGTCAGCCCGGCGCACGCCTGTCAACACTCAGGCCCGGCCCGCAGCGCCCCAAGCAGGCTTGTGGAAGTCCGGTGCGGTACCGCGCCCTTGAGGGGCGCGGGGAACTGCGCGACCAGCCACAGACGGCCCGCAGCCGAATCACCGCACTTCCAGCGGAGCGCTCAGCGCAGATCCACGATCCGTTTGAACTTGCCCACCGACCGCTCGATGGTGTCGGGGTCGACGATCTCCACCGCCACCGAGACCCCGATGCCGTCCTTCACCGCCGAGACGATCGACCGCGCGGCCGCGTCACGCTGCTCGGGCGAGGTATCGGCGCGCGCCTCCACCCGTACCGTCAGCGCGTCCAGTCGGCCCTCCTTGGTGAGCCGCAGCTGGAAGTGCGGGGCGAGGCCGGGCGTGCGCAGCACTATCTCCTCGATCTGGGTGGGGAAGAGGTTCACCCCGCGCAGGATCACCAGGTCGTCGCTGCGGCCGGTCACCTTCTCCATCCGCCGGAAGACCCGCGCCGTGCCCGGCAGCAGCCGGGTCAGATCCCGTGTCCGGTAGCGGATCACGGGCATGGCCTCCTTGGTGAGCGAGGTGAAGACCAGCTCGCCCCGCTCGCCCTCGGGCAGCACCTCGCCGGTGAGCGGATCGACGACCTCCGGGTAGAAGTGGTCCTCCCAGATGTGCAGCCCGTCCTTGGTCTCCACGCACTCCTGCGCCACACCGGGCCCGATCACCTCCGAGAGCCCGTATATGTCGACCGCGTCGATGGCGAAGCGCTCCTCGATCTCGCGGCGCATCTCCTCCGTCCACGGCTCGGCGCCGAAGATCCCGACCTTGAGCGAGGTCGCCCGGGGATCGACGCCCTGTCGCTCGAACTCGTCGAGGATGGTCAGCATGTACGAGGGGGTCACCATGATGATCTCGGGCCGGAAGTCCTGGATCAGCTGGACCTGGCGGGCCGTCATGCCGCCGGACGCGGGGATCACCGTGCAGCCGAGCCGCTCCGCCCCGTAGTGCGCGCCCAGGCCGCCCGTGAACAGCCCGTATCCGTACGCCACATGGACCTTGTGGCCGGGTCTGGCGCCCGCCGCGCGGAGGGAGCGGGCCACCACGTCCGCCCAGGTGTCCAGGTCGCGCTCGGTGTAGCCGACCACCGTCGGGCGGCCGGTGGTGCCGCTGGAGGCGTGGATGCGGCGGACCTCGGAGTCGGGGACCGCGAACATCCCGAACGGGTAGTGGTCGCGCAGATCCGCCTTGGTGGTGAACGGGAAGCGGGCGAGGTCCGCGAGCGAACGGCAGTCCTCGGGCCGTATGCCCGCCTTGTCGAACGCCTCCCGGTAGAAGCCCACGTTGTCGTACGCATGGCGCAGCGAAGCTCTCAGCCGGTCGAGCTGGAGCGCCTCCAGCTCCGCCCGGCTCAGCCGTTCCGCCGCGTCCAGCAGGGGTTCCATGGGCCGCTCCCGTCCTCGCCGGTCGTCACTCCGCCCGAAATCGGACGACCGATCATTCGGTAGATCTGCTCGGGTTCAGTAATCCAGCCACCGAACCGCACCGTCAAGGCCTGTGGACAACGTGCTTCACCGCGTCGGCCGTGCTGCCGATCGCGCTGCCGTTCGCGCTCTCCGCGAAAACCCCTTGGCCCGACCACCACGGGCTGTGAGGATCACGATCATGCCGAAGTTCACCGCGTACGACGGGACCGAGCTCGCCTACCATCTGGTGGGGGCGGGGAAGCCGCTGATCTGTCTGCCCGGCGGGCCCGCGTGGGCCTCCGCCTACCTGGGCGACCTGGGCGGCCTCGACATCCACCGCCAACTGGTCCTGCTCGACCAGCGGGGCACGGGTGACTCGGCGGTGCCGGACGACGTGTCCTCGTACCGCTGCGACCGGCTGGTCGACGACGTGGAGGCGCTGCGCGAGCACCTCGGCCTGGCGGAGGTCGACCTCCTCGGGCACTCGGCCGCCGGCAACCTCGCCACGCTCTACGCGGCCGCCCACCCGCACCGGATCGGCTCGCTCGTCCTGGTCACGCCCGGCACCCGGGCCGTCGGCCTCCCCGTCACCGAGGACGACTGGCGCGGCGCGGTGGCGCTGCGCGAGGGCGAGAGCTGGTATCCGCAGGGGCGGGCCGCCTTCGAGGAGATCTGGGGCGGGCGCGACTTCGACGAGGTCCGGTCCGCCATCGAGCCGTTCACGTACGGGCGTTGGGACGCGGCCGCCCGGGCGCACGCGGCCGCCGCCGGCTCCGGGGCCAACCGGGAAGCGGCTGCCGTCCACGACGAGGACGGGGTCTTCGACCCGGCCGCCACCACCGAGGCGCTCGCGGCCGTGGAAGCGCCCGTGCTGGTCCTGGCCGGGGAGTACGACGGCGGCCCCACGCCCGCGCTCGCATCCCGGCTCGCCGCGCTCTTCCCGCACGGCGAGGCCGCCGTGCTGCCGGGCGCCGGGCACTTCCCGTGGGTGGACGCGCCCGGCGACTTCGCCCGTACGGTCGCGGCGTTCCTGGAGCCCGGTGTCCACAGCGTACGGACCGACTCAGGCGTCCGGCTCGCCTACCGGACCTGGGGCGACGCCTCCGCACCGCCCGTCGTGCTGGCGCACGGGCGCGGCGGATCGGGCGCGCACTGGACGGAGGTGGCCGAACGGCTCGCCGCGACGCGCCGGGTGTACGCGCTCGACCTGAGCGGCCACGGTCTCAGCGACTGGCCCGGCCGCTACTCGTTCGAGGGGTTCCGCGACGACCTGCGCGGCTTCGTCGACGCGCTCGGCCTGGCCGGCGCCGACGTGGTCGGCCACTCCATGGGCGGCGCGGCCGCGCTGCTGCTCGCCCAGGACGCGCCCGAGCTGGTCGGGCGGCTGGTCCTGGAGGAGCCACCCGCGTTCGTGCCGCTGGATCCGCCGCGCGGGTTCGTGGCGCGGCCCGACGAGGAGCTCGCGTTCGACTGGCCGGTGGTCGCCGACACCAATGCCCAGCTGAACGCGCCCGACCCGGCCTGGCGCGAGCGGCTCGCCGAGCTCACCGTGCCGACCCTGCTGGTCGCGGGCGGCGAGTCCGGCGGGATCGAGATCCAGGCCCGGATCGCCGAGATGGCCGCCCGCATCCCCGGCGGCCGCCTCGTCACCATCGACGCCGGTCACTCGGCCCACGCGGTCCGGCCGGACGAATTCGTCGCGGAACTAAGGGAGTTCGGGATCTGAGGTCACCCCGCCGTGGACTCCGCAACGGCCACCGACCGCGCCCAGCGGTAGTCCGCCTTGCCGCTGGGTGAGCGCTGGATACTCGGGGCGATCACCAGCTGGCGCGGCACCTTGTACCCCGCGAGCCGGGTGCGGCAGTGGCTCTGGATGTCGTCGAGGGTCGGTTCCTCGGCGCCCTCGCGCAGCTGCACCACGGCCGCGACATGGTTGCCCCACGTGGTGTCCGGCACCCCGGCGACCAGCGCGTCGTACACGTCCGGATGGGACTTGAGCGCCTGCTCGACCTCCTCCGGATACACCTTCTCGCCGCCGGTGTTGATGCACTGCGAGCCCCGCCCGAGGACCGTGACGATGCCGTCCTCGTCGACCGTGGCCATGTCGCCGAGCAGCACCCAGCGCTCGTCGCCCCGCTGGAAGAAGGTCTCGGCGGTCTTCGCCGGGTCGTTGTAGTAGCCGAGCGGCACATGGCCGCGCTGGGCGATCCGGCCGGGCTCGCCGGGCTTCACCGGCTCGTGGGTGGCCGGGTCGACCACCGCCGTACGGGAGTTGACGCGCAGCCGGAAGCCCTTGTCGGGGCCGGAGTCGTCGGTGGCGGTGCCGTTGAACCCGGACTCGGACGAGCCGAAGTTGTTGAGCAGCATCGCGGTCGGGACCAGTGCGCTGAACTGGGCGCGGACCGTCTCCGACATGATCGCGCCGGACGACGAGACGCTGAACATGGAGGAGCAGTCGGTGCCCTTCATCGGACCGCTCAGCGCGTCGATGAGCGGGCGCAGCATCGCGTCCCCGACCAGAGACATGCTGGTGACCTTCTCCTTCTCCACCGTCCGCAGGACTTCCTCGGGCACGAACTTGCGGTGGATGACGACGCGCTGGCCGAAGTTGAAGCCGATGAACGCGGTGAGCGTGGAGGTGCCGTGCATCAGCGGGGGAGTGGGGAAGAAGGTGATGCCCTCGCCGCCCGCCGCGACCCGCTCGGCCAGTTCCTCGGGGCGCGCGACCGGCTCGCCCGTCGGGGCGCCGCCGCCGAGCCCCGAGAAGAACAGGTCCTCCTGGCGCCACATCACGCCCTTGGGCATGCCGGTGGTGCCGCCGGTGTAGATGATGAAGAGGTCGTCGGGCGAGCGGGGTGCGAACCCGCGCCCGTCGGACCCGGCCGCCTCGGCCTCGGCGAACGGCACCGCGTCCAGCGCGGGCGCACCCTGGGGCGGTTCCCCCACCCGTACGAGATGGCGCAGCTTCCCGGTGTGCGGCAGCGCGCCCGCCACGCGCTCGGTGAACTCCGCGTCGAAGACCAGCGCCGCCAGATCGGCGTCCCGGTAGAGATAGACCAACTCGTCTTCGACATAGCGGTAGTTGACGTTGACCGGGACGATCCGGGCCTTGAGGCAGCCGAGCACGGTCTGGAGGTATTCGACGCCGTTGTACAGATGGAGCCCCAGGTGCTCGCCCGGCCCGATGCCGCTGTCGATCAGGTGGTGGGCGATCCGGTTGGCGGCGGCGTCCAGCCGCGCGTAGGTCAGCCGGCGCTCCGCGCCCGTGCCCGGGTGGTCGAGGTAGAGCAGTGCCTCGCGGTCGGGGACCACGTCGACGACCGACTCGAACAGGTCGGCAAGGTTGTACTCCACCGCTCCTCCTGACCCCGGCGCCATCCGTGTGGCCGTCATCAGAGCAGAGCCGACCACAACTGGGAAGGGGCCCCGCCGAAAGAATCTGACTGACTGTCAGAAAACTATTGAACTGCGTCCCCCGCTCCTGCAACCTGTTCCAGTCCGACGACGGGAGGCATGCGCATGGGTGGCACCGAACACCTCACCGTGCGGCGCGAGGGCGCCACACTCGTACTCACGCTCAACCGGCCGGAGGCCAAGAACGCGCTCTCGCTCTCGATGCTGGTCGGCCTCTACGACGGCTGGCTGGAGGCCGACGAGGACGACGCGGTCCGCTCGGTCGTCCTCACCGGCGCCGGCGGCGCGTTCTGCGCGGGCATGGACCTCAAGGCCCTGGCGGGCAAGGGGATGGAGGGCGAGGGGTACCGGGACCGCCTCAAGGCCGACCCGGATCTGCACTGGAAGGCGATGCTGCGCCACCACCGCCCCCGCAAACCCGTGATCGCGGCCGTCGAGGGGCCCTGTGTGGCGGGCGGCACCGAGATCCTCCAGGGCACCGACATCCGCGTGGCGGGCGAGAGCGCCACCTTCGGGCTCTTCGAGGTCAGACGCGGGCTCTTCCCGATCGGCGGCTCGACCGTCCGGCTCCAGCGCCAGATCCCGCGCACCCACGCCCTGGAGATGCTGCTCACCGGACGGGCCTACAGCGCGGCGGAGGCGCGGGACATCGGGCTCGTCGGGCGGGTGGTGGCCGACGGCACCGCGCTGGCGGAGGCGCTCGCCCTCGCCGAGCAGATCAACGCCTGCGGGCCGCTCGCCGTCGAGGCGGTCAAGGCCTCGGTGTACGAGACCGCCGAGATGACCGAGACCGACGGGCTCGCCGCCGAACTGGGGCGCGGCTGGCCGGTCTTCGACACCGCCGACGCCAAGGAAGGCGCCCGCGCCTTCGCCGAGAAGCGCCCGCCCGTCTACCGGCGAGCCTGACGCTCCACTGGAAGTGCGGTGATTCGACTGCGGGCCGTCTGTGGCTGGTCGCTCCCCCAAGTTCTCGGCTTCGCTCGAACAGGGGGGACCCCCATCGCGGCGGAGCCGCATATATGTCACAGCCCCGCGCCCCTGAAGGGGCGCGGACCCGGGCTCCAAGTCGACGCACTCAAGAAGGAATTACCGATGCCCCAAGTCCTCAGCGCCCCCCTGGTGGTCGAGTTCCCGTTCACCCGCTCCCTCGGCCCCGTCCAGAGTGCCTTCCTCACCGGGCTGCGCGAGCGGACCGTCCTCGGTGTGCGGACCTGCGACGGCCGGACGCTGGTGCCTCCCGTCGAGTACGACCCGGCCACCGCCGAAGAGCTCCGTGACCTCGTCGAGGTCGCCGCCACCGGCACCGTCACCACCTGGGCCTGGAACCCGTCCCCGCGCCGGGGCCAGCCGCTGGAGCGCCCCTTCGCCTGGGTCCTGGTGCGGCTCGACGGCGCCGACACCGCGCTGCTGCACGCCCTGGACGCGCCGGGCCCCGACGCCGTGCGGACCGGCATGCGGGTACGCGTGCGATGGGCGCCGGAGCGCGGCGGCGCCATCACCGACATCGCGTGCTTCGAACCGTACGAGAGTGAGGCGGCGGCGGGTGAACCGAGCCCGCACAGCGGCGAGTTCGCGGACCCGGTCACCGGGATCGTCGCCCCGGCCCGGCTCGACTACACCTACAGTCCGGGCCGCGCCCAGACCGGGTACATCGAGGCCTTGGCCGAGCGCCGGACGGTGGGTGAACGCTGCCCGTCGTGCCGCAAGGTGTACGTGCCGCCGCGCGGGGCCTGCCCCACGTGCGGGGTCGCCACCGACGAGCGGGTGGAGGTGGGCCCGGCCGGCACCGTCACGACGTACTGCATCGTCAACATCAAGGCGAAGAACCTGGACATAGAAGTTCCCTACGTCTACGCGCACATCGCCCTCGACGGCGCCGACCTCGCCCTGCACGGCCGGATCGGCGGCATCCCCTACGACCAGGTGCGGATGGGGCTGCGGGTCGAGCCGGTGTGGCCCGAGTCCTCGTCGGCCGGCCGCCACCCCGACCACTACCGGCCCACCGGGGAGCCCGACGCCGACTACGACACGTACAAGGAGCTGATCTGATGGGCCCCGCACGGGATGTGGCCGTCGTCGCCTTCGCGCAGACCGACCACCGGCGCCGCACGGACGAGCTCTCCGAGGTCGAGATGCTGATGCCGGTGCTGCACGAGGTGCTCGACCGGACCGGGCTGAAGACCCGCGACATCGGTTTCACCTGCTCGGGTTCCTCGGACTACCTCGCGGGCCGCGCCTTCTCCTTCACCATGGCCCTCGACGGTGTGGGCGCCTGGCCGCCGATCGCCGAGTCGCACGTCGAGATGGACGGCGCCTGGGCGCTCTACGAGGCCTGGGTGAAGATCCTCACCGGCGAGGCCGACACCGCGCTCGTCTACTCCTATGGCAAGTCCTCGCCCGGCGAGGTCCGTGACGTACTGACACGCCAGCTCGACCCGTACTACGTGGCGCCCCTGTGGCCCGACTCCGTGGCGCTGGCCGCGCTCCAGGCGCAGGCCCTGATCGACGCGGGCGACACCGACGAGCCCGCGCTCGCCGCCGTCGCGGCCCGCAGCCGGGACTCCGCCACCGCCAACAGCCACGCCCAGGTGCGCGGTTCACGGCCCCAGGGCGACTACCTGGTACGCCCGCTGCGCACCGGCGACTGCCCGCCGGTCGGGGACGGTGCCGCGGCCGTGATCCTCGCCGCCGGGGACGCCGTGCGCGGGCTGTGCGAGCGGCCCGCCTGGATCCGGGGCATGGACCACCGCATCGAGGCGCACGGCCTGGGCGTGCGCGACCTCACCGACTCGCCGTCGGCCCGGCTCGCAGCCGAGCGCGCCGGGGCCTTCCAGCGGCCCGTCGACACCGCCGAACTGCACGCCCCCTTCAGCTCGCAGGAGGTCGTCCTGCGCAAGGCGCTGCGGCTGGACGACACGGTACGGGTCAATCCGTCCGGGGGAGCGCTGGCCGCCAACCCCGTGATGGCCGCCGGTCTGATCCGCATCGGTGAGGCGGCCGCCGCGATCCACCGGGGCGAGTCCGACCGGGCGCTGGCCCACGCCACCTCGGGGCCGTGCCTCCAGCAGAACCTCGTCGCCGTCCTGGAGGGGGAGCCGTCGTGAGCAGGGAAGCCGTGAGCAAGGAACCCGTGGCCGTCGTAGGAATCGGCCAGACCAAGCACGTCGCGGCCCGGCACGACGTCTCGATCGCGGGACTGGTCCGCGAGGCGGCCCAACGCGCCCTGGAAGACGCCGAGTTGGGGTGGGCGGACATCGACGCGGTCGTCATCGGCAAGGCCCCCGACTTCTTCGAGGGGCTGATGATGCCGGAGCTGTACCTCGCCGACGCGCTCGGCGCGGTCGGCAAGCCCATACTGCGGGTGCACACGGCGGGCTCGGTCGGCGGCTCGACCGCGCTGGTCGCCGCGAACCTGGTGGCCGCCCGGGTCCACGGCACGGTCCTCACCCTGGCCTTCGAGAAGCAGTCCGAGTCCAACGCCATGTGGGGCCTGTCGCTGCCGATCCCCTTCCAGCAGCCGCTGCTCGCCGGGGCGGGCGGCTTCTTCGCGCCGCACGTGCGCGCGTACATGCGGCGCACCGGCGCCCCCGACACGGTGGGCTCGCTCGTCGCGTACAAGGACCGGCGCAACGCGCTCCTGAACCCGTACGCGCATCTGCACGAGCGGGACATCACCCTGGAGAAGGTGCAGGCGTCCCCGATGCTCTGGGACCCGATCCGCTACTCGGAGACGTGTCCGTCGTCCGACGGGGCGTGCGCGATGGTCCTCACCGACCGTACGGGGGCGGCCCGTTCGCCCCATCCGCCCGCCTGGGTGCACGGCGGCGCGATGCGCAGCGAGCCCACGCTCTTCGCGGGCAAGGACTTCGTCTCCCCGCAGGCGGGCAAGGACTGCGCCGCCGACGTCTACCGGCAGGCGGGCATCGCCGACCCGCGCCGCGAGATCGACGCCGTCGAGATGTACGTGCCGTTCTCCTGGTACGAGCCCATGTGGCTGGAGAACCTGGGCTTCGCGGCGGAGGGCGAGGGCTGGAAGCTCACCGAGGCGGGCGTCACCGAGCTCGACGGGGATCTCCCGGTGAACCCGTCGGGCGGGGTGCTCTCCACCAACCCCATCGGCGCCTCCGGCATGATCCGCTTCGCCGAGGCGGCCCTCCAGGTGCGGGGCCGGGCCGGGGAGCACCAGGTGGAGGGGGCCCGCAGGGCGCTGGGGCACGCCTACGGCGGCGGCTCGCAGTTCTTCTCCATGTGGCTGGTGGGGTCCGAGCCGCCGAGCCGGTAGCGCCTGCCCGGTGGATCCGGTCGGCCTCGGCGCGGGGCGCGGGCGGTCGGTCACCGGGGCCGTGCGGCCGTCGTCGCGGGTGGGTCGCGGTACTCCTTCCGTGGCCTGTCCCGGACCGGATGCGATCGCTAGTCTGGCCCACGGACGACAGGGAACCGGGAGGAGCAGGGACGTGGCCGAGAGCACCACCCAGCAGACCCTTGTGGGCTGGGACAAGCCGGATCTCGATCTCAGCAAGGCCGACTGGAGGTCGAGCAGTCAAGGGACGGGAGACGTCCAGATCGCGTTCGTCGAGGGGTTCATCGCGATGCGCAACGGGGGCCGCCCCGGCAGCCCCTCGCTGATCTTCAGCCCGGGCGAGTGGCGCGCCTTCGTGCTGAACGCGCGCGACGGGGAGTTCGACCTCACCTGAGCGGCGGGACGGACGGGGCCGCCCCGCCCGATCGCGAGCGTCCGCGCACCCGCCCGGCCCGTGGGCCGGGCGGGGCCGGAGCGCGGCGAGCGCCCGCGCCCCGGGGTCCCGGACGCCGTCTCCGTCTAACGCTTGCCGCCGTGGTTACCATTAGCCGCATGGCCGCCCACTCCCTCGTTCTCGATCTCGCCCTCACCGTCCGCCACGACGGACACGGCGGGGTCGCCGACGACCTGAGCGGGCCGGAGGGGCTGACCACGTGGGTGCGCGAGCACGCGGCGGCGCTGGATGCGGATACGACTGTGGATACGCATGGCTCCGCGGCCGAACCCTCTGCGGCTGACTGCTTCACGGCTGGCGGCTTCACGGCTGACGGTTTCGCCGCCGGCGCCTTCACGGCCGACGCCGAGGCCCTCGCGGCGGTGCGCGCGCTGCGGGCCGCCGTGCGCGCCCTCTTTGCCCGCGCGGTACGGCCGGACCCGCCGAGCCCCGCCGACGCCCAGCGGCTGCTCCCCGCCGGGATGGCCCTGGAGCTGCTGAACTCGGCCGCGGCCGCCGTCCCCACCGTGCCGCGCCTGGAATGGCCCGAGGGCCGCGACCCGTACGCCGTCCACCGCGGCACCGGCACCCCCGACGCCGTCACGGCGCTCTGCGCCGCGCTCGCCCGCGCCGCCGTCGACTTCCTGGCCGGGCCCGACCGGGCGAGGCTGCGGGCCTGCCACGCGCCCCGGTGCGTGCGGTACTTCCTCAAGGAGCACCCGCGCCAGGAGTGGTGCAGGCCCTCCTGCGGCAACCGCGCCCGGGTCGCCCGCCACCAGCGACGCCACCAGCTCCACGCCGAGCCGTAGGACCTGCCGGCCCTGCGGTCGTCAGGCTTCCAGCGCGTCCTCCTCCTCGAAGAGATGGGCCCACGGCCGCTGGCCCCGGCCCGCGGCCTCGATGCCCGTCTTGCCGTACCGGGCCGTCGTGCGCGACCACGCCAGATTGCCGCTCATCAGCGCCCGCATGCCCGCCACATAGTCGTCGACCTGGGCGCGGAGCTGGCCCGGGACCCCGGCGACCGCGAGCGCCTCGGACAGCTCCAGCGCGAGTGTCTGGAAGTGCTCCACCCGGGAGTTGGCCAGCCGGGCGACCTCACGGGCGGCCCGGTCCACCGAGAGCCCGGAGCCCTTGTGCAGGATGATGACGCTGTTGTTGACGTCCCCGGCGGCCAGTTCCTTGTCCGCGGACACGATGTCGTTGACGAAGATCACCACATCGGCGGTGATCCAGCGCATCTCGGCCAGCGGGCTCCCGCGGTGCAGCTCGTCGGGGAGCGTGTAGCGGCCGCACCGCTCGACGAGATCCAGACAGGGCTGTACGCCGATGGAGTCGCGGCGGCCGCGCAGGAACCCCGGCAGCGACGGCGGCCCGGTGCGGGTGCGGTTGATGGCCTCCCAGTGATAGGCCGTCAGATACTCCCGCCAGTGCCCGCGGAAGCGCTCCTGCCACAGCCGGGGAGTGCCGTCGCCCAGCCGCTTCCACAACTCCGCGAGCGTGCCCGCGAGATGGTTGGTCGGGTCGCCCGGCGCCGGGCCCCGGTCGCTCATCGTGCGCAGCATGATGTCGATCTGCCGGGCCACCGCGTCCGGCTGCCGGCCGATCGGGCCGTCGAACTGGTCGTCGAACACGAAGAACCAGGCGTTGAGGTCGGTCGCCAGCGCGAGATCCGAGTCCGTGGCGTCCGGATAGAAGTACGCCATCAGACGTTCTAGCCCCATCGCGTCGTACTCATTGGTCGCGCACTCGCCCGAGAGCATCCCGAACCGGTGAAGCCAGTCGAGCGTGTGCTGACGCGCGACGGTGTGGCGCGGATGGCAGCGGGCGGGGAACGGGATGTCGACGAGCCCCGTGCGGTCCTCCGACAGCTGTGAGCCTGCTGGGGACGACATCGCTCCGCCTCCTCTGCGCCGAAGGGTGAGCAGCCTTGGGCGGAGCTGCTGTCCGGAAAGCTCATAGTGCGCCCGTGGCCGGAACCGCACAAGCGGCGTGTGAACCGGTGCTTCGCGCCCCCTGGAGCCGCGTCAACCCCCCAGCATATCCAGGCGAGTTAGTCAAGCCGGGTTTGCAAGACGGTCACATCGGTGTCACGGTGCGTGTCCGAAAGCGTAGGCTCGGCCCTACTGCCAAAAGGGGACGGTTGTGGCGGACATGAAAGGCCGGCGGACCAGTGGTGCGCGCAGGCGGCTGTTCGAGCGGGAGAATGAACTCCTGCTTCTCGAAGGCATGTTGGACGACCTGTGCGGCACGGGGCCCGAAGGGGAGACTGCCGCGTCGAGCGGCGGGCTGCTCGCGGTCTCGGGAGCGGCCGGGCTCGGCAAGACGAGTCTGCTCGCCGAGGTCCGCAGGGAGGCCGTCGCCCGGGGCTGCACCCTGCTGACGGCCCGCGGCGGCGAGCAGGAGAACCGCGTGGCCTTCCATGTGGTGCGCCAGCTGGTGCAGCCCGTGCTGGCCGCGGCCGGCGAGAGCGAACACCGGCGGATACTCGGAACCTGGTACGACATCGTGGCGCCCGCGGTCGGCCTGGTCGCCGTCCCGGGCGGCTCGCCCGACCCGCAGGGCGTGCGGGACGGCCTCGACTGGCTGGTGACCCGGTTCGCCGTCGAGCACACGCCCGTCGTGCTCATCGTCGACGACGCGCACTGGGCGGACGAGGAGTCCCTCACCTGGCTGAGCTCGTTCGCGCTGCGCGCCGCCGAGCTGCCGATCCTGATCGTGGCGGCCTACCGGCCCGAGGAACTGCCCGTGCAGGCGAGCGAGTTCCGCAGGCTCGCCGAGCGGCACGGCTCCCGGCCGGTGACCCTGGCGCCGCTCTCCCCGCACGCCGTGGGCAGGCTCGTCCACGACGTGCTGCAGAACGGCGCCGACGACCTGTTCTCGCGCGAGTGCTGGGCGCTGACGGGAGGCAATCCGTTCGAGGCGGTCGAGCTGATCGCCAAGATCCGTGAGCGGAACATCAAACCGCACTACGCCAACGCCGCCGAGCTGCGCGAGCTCGCCTCCTCGGCGCGCGGCAGCGGACTCGTCGAGCGCCTGGAGCGGCTCGGCCCCTCGCCGGTCAGGCTGGCCTGGGCCGTCGCCATCCTGGGCACCGCGGTCGACCCGCACATGGCGAGCAGCGTGGGCGGACTGGGCGCCGAGGAGTCGGTCGACGCGATCCAGCGGCTGCGCGAGGCCCGCATCCTGGCAGGCCGCGCGGGCGACCCCGACCGGCTGGACTTCTTCCACCCACTGGTCGGTACGGCGGTCTACCGCGCCATTCCGCCCGCGATGCGGGTGGCGATGCACGGCCAGGCCGCGGTCTGCGTCACCGAGGCGGGCCTCGGCCCCACCGTCGCCGCCCGCCACCTCCTGGAAATGCATCCCGAGGACGACCGCTGGGCGGTGCAGCAGCTCAGGGCCGCCGCGCGCGAGTGCATGCGGGCCGGTGCTCCCGAGGCCGCCCGGCGCTGTCTGGCCCGGGCCCTGCGCGAGCCGCCTGCCCTTGAGGAGCGGGCGGAGGTGCTGTTCGAGCTCGGCTGCTCGGCGCTCCTGAACGAACCGGCCACCACGGTCAACCACCTCCAGGCAGCCCTGGAGGAGCCGGAGCTCGAACCCGCCCTGCGCGAGGCGATCACCTACCGGCTCGCCCAGGCGCTGGCGCACACCGACCGGATGGGCGAGGCCGCCGAGCTGGTCGCCGTCGAGGGCAGGAGCTCCACCAACCCCCGCACCCGGCTGCGCATGCAGGCCGAGGGCTTCAAGTGGAACGCGTTCCGGGCCGACGAGGAGGACTCGGCCGCCCGCTCGCGCAGGCTCGCCCGACTCTCCGACCACCTCACCACCCGGGGCATGGCCGAGCGCTACATCCTCGGCCTGCGCGCCTGGGACGCCATGGTCCGCGGCGAGCCCGCCGCCGTCGCGCTCGCCTACGCGGAGGAGGCACTGGGCGACGGGCTCTCCTGGACCGACGAGGAATGGGGCTTCGAGGTCCCCGTCATGGTCGCGCTCACCTTCATGTACTGCGACCAGCCGGGCCGCGCGGACGAGCTGTTCAGCAAGGGCATCTCGGAGTGCGAGAACCGCGGCTGGCGCGGCGCCCACCTCTCGTTCGGCCTCACCCTGCTCGGCTACATCCGGTTCTGCCGCGGCCGCCTCGCCGAGGCCGAGGACCTGGTCCACGGCGGGCTGCGGATCGCCGACCGGGTCGGCCAGCGCATCCCGGCCCAGTGGTTCGCCCTCGGCATCCTGATCGAGATCCTGCTGGCCCGAGGCCGGGTGGACGAGGCGCAGGACCTGTCCGACCGGTACAACTACGGCCAGGTCGTCCCCAACGCCGTCGTCTACCCCGACTCCGAGACCGTCTACAGCGAGCTGCTGCTCGCCCGGGGTCTGCGCAGCGACGCCGAGCAGCGGCTGCGCGCCGTCGGCCGGCGCCTGGACCGCAGGGGCATGCGCAACCCGGCGTGGTGCCCCTGGCGGCCGCTGCTCGCCGAGGCGCTGGCCCAGGCGGACCCGGCGGAGGCCCAGAAGGTGGCCGACGAGGGAGTCGAGCTGGCCCGCCGGTTCGGCACGGCGGGCGCCATCGGCCGGGCTCTGCACGCCGCCGCCAAGGTGGCCACCGGTGCGAAGAGCCTCAAGCTCCTCGCGGAGGCGGTGCAGCACCTGGAGCGCTCGCCGTCCGCGTACGAGCTGGCGTGCGCGCTGGTCGACCACGGCACGGCGCTCAGCCGGGCCGGGCTGCCCCAGGACGCCTCGGAGCTGCTCATCCGGGGCATGGAGAACGCGGTGGGCTGCGGCGCCGACGCACTGGCGGCCCGGGCGCGCGACGAGCTGGCCGCGTCGGGGCTGCGCCCGCTGCGGCTGCGTGCGGTGGGCACGGACTCGCTCACCGCACAGGAGAAGACGGCGGCCGACCGGGCGGCGCGGGGCTGGGAGAACACCCGTATCGCCGAGGAGCTGGGCATCCGGGAGCGGGCCGTCGAGCTGCTGCTCTCGGGCGTCTTCCGCAAGATCGGCACCGACCGGGCTGGGCTGCCGGAGCTCCTGCGGCACACCGAGGGCCGCCCGGTGCCGGGCACGCCGCTGCACTGAACCGCCGGACGTGGGCCGGGGCCCGTCGGGGTGCCCCGGCCACGTACCATGGGCGGCATGTCGTTCCTCCGCCGCCGCAGCTCCGCCACTCCCGCGGGCCCGGACTTCGATGTCCTGGCCATGGACCCGGGCGACTGGCCCGGAAACCTCGGTGCCGGGCTGCTGCCCGCGCCCGACGGAAGCTGCCAGGGCGTCTTCCTGCGCTACGACCTGTTCGGCGGCCGCGGCCCCGCGATGGTCATCGGTAATCTGCCCGAGGGCTCCCCGGCCCGGGAGCTCGACGAGGGCCAGGTGCCGTTCGAGGTCTCCCAGCTCCTGCTGGCGCTGGAGAACGACGAGCCCGTCGAGGTCGTCGGCGCCGAGGACATCCCCGTGATGCAGGGCGACAACCTGCTGATCGTGCGGCGCCTCAAGCTCTCCGAGAGCCGGGTCTCCTGTGTGCAGTTCGACCGCAGCGACAAGGTGCTGGTCACCATCGCCAGCTGGGACCGGCCGATCACCGACGACCTGTACGCGCTCCTGAAGCCGCTGCCCGCGGAGCTCTTCCAGCAGGGCTGACGGCGTCACCGGCCTGCCACTGGTCTGATCCACTGATACAACTCACCCTTCTGGCGGCGCTCTTGACGCGCCCTCACCCGGGGTCACACAGTGTGCGCGCACCGCACCCGAGGTGAACTCCCGGCAGGAAGGGTTGTCATGGCACCCCATCAGAGGACCAGGCTCGCACTCGCGCTGACCGCCACCGGGGCCTTCGGCCTCACCCTGCTCGCCCCCGTGTCCCCGGCCGGCGCGGCCCAGGACCACGCCACCGAGTGCCCGCGCGTGCTCAAGTGCGACTGGATCCCGGCGGCCTACCAGCAGAACGGCGATCCGGCCAACAAACAGGCGTACGGGAACTACGACATCTCCGACCGGCCGTCCACCAACCGGATCAAGTACATCGTGCTTCACGACACGGAAGAGGACTACGCCGGTACGATCCGGATCTTCCAGGATCCCAAGAGAGCCGTCTCCGCCCACTACGTCGTGCGCTCCTCGGACGGCCATGTGGCGCAGATGGTGAAGACCAAGGACGTGGCCTGGCAGGCCGGGAACTGGTACGTCAACACGCACTCCATCGGCATCGAGCAGGAGGGCGTCGCCGTCGAGGGCGCCAAGTGGTACACGCCCGAGATGTACCGCTCCACGGCCGCCCTGGTGCGCCACCTCGCCGCCAAGTACGACATTCCCCTGGACCGCCAGCACATCATCGGCCACGAGAACGTGCCGCCGACGACGGCCGGGGGCACCAAGAACATGCACTGGGACCCGGGCCCGTACTGGGACTGGAACCGCTTCATGGCCGTGCTCGGCGCACCCACCCGCCCCACCGCGCGGCCGAGCAGTCAACTGGTCACCATCAGCCCCGGGTTCGGCTCCAATCAGCAGGTGTTCCGCGACTGCGAGAAGAACGCCGACCTGCCCGTCCAGGGCAGCAGCGCCGTCCCGCTGCACACCGAACCCTCCGCCACGGCCCCGCTGTTCGCGGACCCCGGCCTGCACGCGCCCGGCGAGGCGGGCACCAACTGCGCCAACGACTGGGGCAGCAAGATCAGCGCCACCCAGCAGGCCGTCGTGGCCGAGCGCAGGCCGGGCTGGACGGCGATCTGGTGGTACGGCCAGAAGGCCTGGCTCCAGACGCCCGAGCACACCCGCACGACCACACCGACCGCCGGCTACGTCGTACGGCCGAGGGCGGGCCTGACGGAGGTGGCGGTGTACGGCGTCGCCTACCCCGAGAAGGCCGACTACCCGGCCGACTTCACCGCTCCGCGCGTCGGCACCCCGCTCGCGTACACCATCAAGGCGGGCCAGTCCTACCCCGGCGGCGGCGAGGCGCCCACCGGCTACTTCTACGCGCCGACGATCGACTCGTCCCTCCCGTACGACCACACGTACTTCCCCGGCACGGCGAAGTACGTCACCGTGCAGATCGGCCACCGCATCGCCGTGGTGCGGGCCGCCGACGTCGACGTCGTACGGGTGCGCTGAGCGCGGCGCGCGCACACGGCGGCGCGCCGCGCGTCCGGTGTGTCGGCACCGGGCGCGCGGCGCGCACCTTTCCCCGGGGCCCGTCCGGCGGAGCAGGTAGCCGGAACGGGCCCCTCACACGGCGGTCAGCGGGTCCCGACCGCCGCACGCACGGCCCGACGCGCCAGCGCGCAGTCGTCGTGCAGTCTGCGCAGCAGCAGCCTCTGCTGCTCCCCGGCCGAGGGCACACCCGGCTGCTGCGACGAGCCCGCGCCCGAGGGCGCCGACTCGCGCATGGTGCGCTGCACGGCCGTCTCGTACGTCCGGATCTCCCGCGTCAGTACGAGCATCAGGTTCACCAGGAAGGCGTCCCGCGCGGCCGGGCCGGCCGCCTGTGCCGCCTGGCTGATCTGCCGCCGGGCCACCGGGGCGTCCCCGAGCACCGCCCACAGCGTCGCCAGGTCGTACCCCGGCAGGTACCAGCCAGCGTGCTCCCAGTCGACCAGCACCGGACCCGCGGGCGACAACAGGATGTTCGTCAGCAGCGCCTCGCCGTGCGAGAACTGCCACGCGACCGGGCGGCCCGAGTGGGCCAGACCGTGCAGCAGCTTCTGGAGGTCGCTGAGATCCCGGTCGGTGAAGAGCCCCAGCTCGTGGTAGCGGGTGATCCGCGGCGCGTACTCCAGCGGCCGGGTGAACATCTCGGCCGGCGGCCGCCAGGCGTTGACCCGGCTGATCGCCCCGAGGGCCGCCCGGACGTCGGCCCGGGGCGGAGCCTCGACCGGGTGCCGGGACAGGGCCGCCGCACGGCCGGGCATCCGCTCGATCACCAGGGTGCAGTTGTCGGGGTCCGCGGCGATCAGCCGCGGCACCCGCACCGGTGGGCGGTGCCGGACGAACGCGCGGTAGACCGCTATTTCGTGCCTGAACCGCTCGGCCCAGACGGGCGAGTGGTCCAGGAGGCACTTGGCGACCGCCGTGGCGCGCCCGGTGGATCCGACGAGCAGCACGGACCGGCCGCTGCGCCGCAGCACCTGCACCGGGTTGAACTCGGGACAGATGCGGTGCACCGACGCGATGGCCATCCGCAGCTGTGCGCCCTGCGGCCCGGACAAGTCGATCCTGCCGCTGGGCGGTTGGACGCCCGCCCCGGGCCGGCGCGCGGTCCGGCCGGCGCCCAGCGCCGCCGGAGCGGCGTGCGAGGGGTCGAGGTACGGTCCGCCGCCCGCCACCAGGTGACGGTGCGGCCGGGGCGGGGCTGACACGGAGGACGATGCTGTGTACATGGGCGAAACAGATCCCTTCGTGCGCCGACGAGTTGCTGGCCAGCCCGGCCCGGTGGCCCTGATCCCACCCTGGGGAATGGGGTCCGCCTGCCGGGGCGGGGTGGCGCCTTCTTACCTGACACCCGACTGCGGGTGGCACACCATCTGGCGCACCCTGGCGAACCGTGGCGAATGCTCCCACCGCATCTGACAGGGGGTTACTGTCAACTCAGCCGAGAACCTGGGGGCTTGAAGTGAACGGACAACCCAACACTCGCCTGAACGACCTCTTCGGCCTCGCCGGCTGGTCCAAGGGCGAACTCGCGAGGCTGGTGAACCGGCAGGCGGCGGCAATGGGCCACCCCCAGCTGGCCACCGACACCTCGCGGGTGCGGCGTTGGATCGACATGGGGGAGTCCCCGCGCGATCCGGTGCCGAGGGTGCTGGCGGCTCTGTTCACCGAGCGGCTCGGCCGTGTCGTGACCATCGAGGACCTCGGTTTCGACCGGCAAGGGCGCGCCGGAAAGCGGCGGGACGTCGGACCCAAGCAGAATCCCGACGGCCTACCGTGGGCGCCTGAACGGACGGCGGCGGTCCTCACCGAATTCACGGGAATGGACCTCATGCTCAACCGACGCGGTCTGGTGGGCGCGGGCGCCGCGCTCGCCGCAGGCTCCGCACTCAGCAGCGCCATGCACGACTGGCTGCACACCGACCCCGCACTCTCGGCCGACGCCCCCCACCTCGACGATCCCCTCTACGCCGACCCCGCCGGGTACGACCGCTATGAGGCCGCCCCCATCGGGTCGCAGGAGATCGGGGCGCTGGAGCGCTCGGTCGAGGTCTTCCGTGCCTGGGACGCGTCCCGGGGCGGCGGGCTTCAGCGCAAGGCCGTGGTGGGCCAGCTCAACGAGGTGGGCGGCATGCTCGCCTACCGTCACCCCGACCATCTCCAGCGGCGCCTGTGGGGCGTCGCCGCCAACCTGGCCGTCCTGGCCGGTTGGATGTCCCACGACATCGGCCTCGAACCGACCGCCCAGAAGTACTTCGTCATCGCCGCGCACGCGGCCCGCGAGGGCGGCGACCGCCCGCGCGCCGGCGAAGCACTCTCCCGCGCCGCCCGGCAGATGGTCCATCTGGGCCGTCCCGACGAAGCGCTCGACCTCATGAAGCTCGCCAAGTCCGGTTCCGGCGAGGAGACCCTGCCGCGCACGCGGGCCATGCTGCACACCATCGAGGCCTGGGCGCAGGCGTCGATGGGGCAGGGCCAGGCGATGCGGCGCACCCTCGGCGAGGCCGAGGAGCTCTTCGTCTCGGACCGGGGCGACGTGCCCCCGCCGAGCTGGATGCAGATGTTCGACGAGGCGGACCTCCACGGCATGCAGGCCCTGGCGTTCCGTACGTTCGCCGAGCACGACGCGAGCGCGGCGGGCATCGCGGCCCGCCATGCGAAACAGGCGCTCGAACTGCGGGTCAACGGGCGCCAGCGCTCGAAGATCTTCGACTACATCTCGCTCGCCTCGGCCTGCTTCATCGCCGACGACCCCGAACAGGCGGACCGCTACGCCCGGCTGGCCCTGGTGTCGATGGGGGAGACCTCCTCCCACCGCACCTGGGACCGGTTGCGCGAGATGTACCGGCTGACCGGGCAGTACTCCGGGTACCAGAAGATCCAGGACCTCCGCGAGGAGATCCAGCTGGCCCTGCCGAAGGCCCCGACGCGCCGGGGCAGGAGCATGGACCTGTAGCGGGCCCGGTCAACCGGACCCGCTCACCGTCCCATTCCGCTCAATCGATCCGTACCGCCGTCAACCGATCCCTGCCGCCGGGGAGTTCACGACCCGATGCGTGCCACCAGCACGCACGCGTCGTCCTCGCGGTCCGTCTCGCCGAACTCCTCGACCACCGTACGCACCCCGTCCTGGGCCGTACGGACCGTTTCGAGGCGGGCGGCGAGCTCCAGCAGCCTGCGGCACCCCGGCTCATTGGAGGTGCCCCGCCGGGTCAGCCCGTCGGTGTGCAGGACCAGCAGATCGCCGGGGACCAGCTGCACCTCGGCCTGTCCGTACCCGGCTCCTGACGTCGCTCCGAGCAGCACCCCGTCCGGCGACGTCAGGGCGCACCCCGTCCCGCCGCGGAACAGCAGTGGGGCGGGGTGTCCTGCTTGCGCCCAGGAGAGGACGCGGGTGGCCGGGTCGTACTGGCAGCAGACCGCGCTGCCGAGCGCGGGCTGGACCGAGTGGTCGAGCAACTGGTTGAGGTGGCCCATCAGGTCGCCGGGGCGAATGCCGGCGACGGCCATGCCGCGCAGTGCGCCGAGCAGCATGGCCATGGCACCGGTGGCGGTGACGCCGTGGCCGGTGAGGTCTCCGACGGTCAGTAAAGACCTGCCGTCGGGCAGTTCCAGCGCGTCGTACCAGTCGCCGCCGATGAGCGCGCTGGTGGCCGACGGCAGATAGTGCGCCGCCACGTCGAGCGCCGCCGGGTTGCCCTGGGGCAGCCGCAGCGAGCCGCGCCACGGCGGCAGTACGGCCTCCTGCAGCTCGACCGCGAGCCGGTGTTCGGTCTGGGCGATGTGCTGCTCGCGCCGCAGCGAGTCGCGCGACTCCCGGACGGCGCGCTGGCTGCGGCGCAGCTCGCTGACGTCGCGCAGCACGGCCCACATCGACGCGGTGCAGCCGTCGGCGTCGAGCACGGGCTCGCCCATCATGTGCAGCGTCCGCACCCGCCCGTCGGTCCGGACGATGCGGAACTCGCCGTCGATCGGCTTCCCGTCGACCAGACAGTCCGTCACCATGGCCGTGAGCAGCGCCTGGTCGTCGGCGAACACCATCGAAGGCAGTTCGTCGAGCGACATCGCTCCGCTCTCGGGCGCCCGTCCGAATATCTGGAAGAGCTCCTCGGACCAGTCCACCGCGTCCGTGAGCAGGTTCCACTCGGCGCTGCCGACCCGGCTGAGCAGGGATCCGGGCAGCGGGTCGAGCGCGAACTCGGGCTGCGGCTCCTCTTCGCCGGTCTCCTCCGGGGCGGGCTCGGGGAGGAGGCCCTCCTTCAGCTGGTCCAGGTGTGTGCCGAGGTCGTCGAGGTGATGGACCGCCAGATCGCACAGGGCGCGCTGCCAGCGGCCGTGCGGGTCGTCGTCGTCCACGAGCGCGTCCCGCCGTACGGCGTCCACTCCGCCGCGCAGCCGACGGGTCTGTGTGATCAGTGCGTCGACCGTCTCCCGCTCCGGCGGTTGCGGGCTGGGACGGTCCGCGAACAGATGGGACGGCATGACGTACTCCGATACAGGCGCGGCACTGCAAGTCGGAAGGATGGACCGGTAACGACTGTTGCACAGGGAGCGATGCCCCGTAAGGGATTTGGCAACACTCGATACGGTGGTGCTTCTGGCATATGCCTGCGGCCGACCAGAGGCGATCAGCGCACCCGTCGCCGAACAGCGAAACCATGGGTGTGTGAATTCCAAACCACCAGCACAGCACTGATTACGAGCGCCAGCGCCGTCCAGGGCATCGCCCAGAGTGCGACCGAACCCTCACATCCGTGTGAAGGGTAAGTCCCATTTCGTCGGCGACCGCGCTGACCTGCGCAGGAACCGGTCCCGGGGCGGGGAGCGAGGTTCCCGGCCGTTCATGACATCCTGTGTCGTCACAGCTCGCCGGACAGATCGGCGGACGTCCGGGGGGTTACAGGGGAAGGTCGATGAGGCTCTGCTTTCTGGTGGAGGAGCACTACCGCCACGACGGCATGCCGGTGGAGGTGATCCGCCAACTCGTCGACTGGGGTCATCGAGTGGATGTGCTGCGCCCCGGCGGCTCCCTGCTGCGGATGTCCGAGGCGGTCAGCGCGGGCAGCCATGACGCCTGGGTGCTCAAGACGGTGTCCGGCGGCCCGGGCCTCACGCTCCTTGAGGCCGCCGCGGCGGTCGGCCTGACCACGGTCAACGACGCCCGGTCGATACGGGGCGTACGGGACAAGGCGCTCGCGGCGGCCATCGGCCGCAGCCGGGGCCTGCCGATGCCGACGACGTACGCGGCGGCCGTCCCCGAGCTCCTCGCGGAGATACCCGAATCCGAGTTCCCGCTGGTGGTCAAGCCCGCCGACGGCAGCGCCGGGCGCGGTGTGTGCCTGGTGCCCTCGCCGGACCGGCTCGCCGCGATGACCGGGCAACTGGCGGGCCAGGGCATGCTGGTGGCCCAGCCGTATGTGCCCAATTCGGGCGTGGACCTCAAGGTGTACTGCGTGGGCGGCGAGCTGTACGCCACCGAGCGCTGCTCCCCGCTCCACCCCGACCACGCCGTGCGCGAGCGGCAGGTGGCGCTGTCCGCCGAGGTGGCCGCGACCGTCGCGCAGGTCGGCGCGGTCTACGGCCTGGACCTGTACGGGGTGGACGTGCTGCTCGGTCCCGACGGGCCGGTGGTGGTCGACGTGAACGACTTCCCGAGCTTCCGTCAGGTCCCCCAGGCGGCGGAACGGGTGGCGCGCGCCGTGCTCGAACTGGCCCGCACGGGCCGGGGGAGCGGCCCGGACGCCTTCCCCGCCGCCCGCATCCCGGAGCAGCAGCCGGGGGCGGCGGTATGAGGATCGGGCTGATCACCCCGGAGCCCGGCCATCCGCTCCTCGCCGCCACCACCGCCCTGCTCGGCCGCGAGCACACGGTGGAGGCGGTGGACCCGGCTTCGGCGCCCCCGGACCGCGTCGCCGACGTCTACCTGCTCAAGTCCCGTACGCCCCGCGCCCTCGCGCTCGCCCGGGAGCTGGAGCTGCGGGGCGCCGCGGTGCTGAACTCGGCGTCCGCGACGGCCCTCTGCCAGGACCGCACGGCGATGGCGGAGCTGGCCGACCGGGCCGGGCTGCCGTTCGCGGCCACCCGCACCTTCGCCGCGCTCGCCCCGCTGCCGGACGACCCGGACCTCGCGTATCCGCTGGTGGTGAAGAGCCGTCACAGCCGCCGCCACGACCTGGTCGCCCGGGCCGACGACGCCGCGGGGCTGCGGGCGCTGGCCGGGGCGTGGGCGCGGGAGCCGGTGGTGGTGCAGGAGTTCACCGCCAACAGCGGCTGGGACCACAAGCTGTGGGTGATCGGCGACCGGGTCTTCGCCGCCCTGCGCCGCTCCGAGCTCGCGCCCGGGGGCCGCGGCCCCACCCGCTCGCTCTCCCTCGACGCGTTGCCGCCCGGCTGGGCCGAGCTGGCGCTCCGGGTGGGGGAGGTCTTCGACCTGGACGTGTACGGGGTGGACCTCATCGACGCGGGCGGTGGGAGCCCGCTGGTCGTGGACGCCAACGCCTTTCCCGGGATACGGGGTCAGCGGGGCGCCCCCGAGGCGCTCGCGGAGCTCGCCCTGGCGGCAGGCGGCGGCCGCCTCATCCCACGGGCGCGGGCACGCTCCGCGGAAGCGTCGTGTTCCACGCCGTGATCACCGGCCGGTCGTGCTCGGTCCCCAGCCGCGACACGGCCCCGGTGCCGAGCAGGAACAGCGACCCGGCCGAGGCGGGCAGCCCGAGGTAGCGGGCCGTCAGAACGCGCAGGAAGTGCGAATGGGCGACGAGGGCGACGTCGCTGTCAGCATCCTCCGGCGACGCGAGTGCGGCCCGTGCCTCCGCGAGCACCCGGTCGGCCCGCTCGCCGACCTGCTCGGCGCTCTCGCCCGGGTGCGCGGCGGGCCCGGCGGCGACCCCGTCCGTCCACAGGTTCCAGTCGGGGCGGTCGCGCTGGATCTCGGGGGTGGTGACGCCCTCGTACCCGCCGTAGTCCCATTCGCTCAGATCGGGCCGCACCTTCGGGGCGGTGAGTCCGGCGAGTTCGGCGGTGCGCCGGGCCCGGGCCGTCGGGCTGACCAGGGTGAGCCCGATCCGGCGCCCGGCCAGCAGCGGCGCCACCGCGCGGGCCTGGGCCTCGCCGTGTTCGGTCAGCGGCAGGTCGGTGTGGCTGGTGTGCTGCCCGGTCAGGGTCCACGGCGTCTCGCCGTGCCGTATCAGGATCAACTCGCCCATGGATGGTTCCCGTTCTCCGCGACCGGCCCGCCGGGCTCGTCCCGCCGGACCGTGTACGGCACAACCAAGCCGCGAGCGGTGGCATTCCGGCAGGTGGGGCCGGTGGCGGAGGTCACGCTCAGCGGGCTCAGCGGGCGAGGAAGGCGCGCACGCCCTGCGAGACGGCGTCGTCGCCGAGCAGGTCGTTGTGCTTGAGACAGCCCGCCGGGTTGTTGACCGCGCCGGTCAGCGGCACGCTGCTGTCCGGGTTGATCACCTCGTCGCAGTTCGACCACCAGGTCGCGTACGGGACGGCGCCGGGCGTCTCGTCGCCCTCGGCCAAGTGCTTCTGTACGTACGAGCCCGGGGTCATGTCGCGGCAGGCCTGGGACCACAGTGCGCAGGCCCAGGCGGTGGACGTGCCGTGGTTGGGCCCGGCGAGCGAGACCCAGTGGCCGACGGCGGCGGTGCCGCCGCCGAACTTGACGTACCAGCGCGTCACCAGGCTCCCGAAGGAGTGCGCCACGACGTCCACCTTGGCCGCGCCGGTCCGGGCGCGGACCTGGTCCACATAGGCGGCGAACCGGCCGGACAGCACCTCGTTGACGGACTGGCTCGTGTCGTAGCCCCAGGAGAACAGCTCGTCGTCGGTGTACCCGGACGCCTTGAAGTCGTCGCGCATCCCGCCCCAGACCCCGGGGTCGGCGTTGTAGCCGTGCACGAAGATCACCGGGGTGTGGGCGGGGGCGGCCGCCGCCGGTCCGGGGGCGAGCCCCGGCCCGGCGGCAGCGGCCGCGAACGTCACCACCAGTGACACTGCACTTCGGCGCAGGCGCATGGACAGCACGATGTCCCCCTCACTCCGCGACGGCGGTGCGGATCACGGTGGTTACGACCGGGTAGTTGGGAGCATGGTGGGCCCTGGGGCCGGTGATGGCCAGATGCGTGCGTCAACCTGTCACGCCCGCCGTCGCCCGTCAGGGGCGCGCCGGGCAGCTGGTGTCGCCCGCCGGGATCCGGTCGTCGAGGAGATAGCCCTCGACGAGCCCGTCCACGCACGCGTTGTCGTTCAGGTACTGGCCGTGGTCGCCGCCGCCGGTCACCGTCACCAGACGCGAGGTGGGCAGGGCGCGGTGGGCGCGCAGGGCGCCCTCGTAGTGGGTGGCCGGGTCGTGTACGGAGTTGAGCATCAGGACGGGCGGCAGGCCCTTGCCGGTGACCTCGATGTGCGGCGCCTTCGAGCGCGGCCAGGAGGCGCAGATCGACGCGAACGTCAACTCCCGGGCGCCCGCCAGCGGGTAGGCGCGGGTGGCCTCGGCGCTCTCGCGGACCCAGTGGCCGCTGTCCCGGTTCCACGGAGTGTCGGCGCAGGTCACGGCGAAGAAGTCGGCGAAGAAGTCCGCGCCCATGGCGTGCTGGAGGCGCCGGGCGAGGGCCTTGCGGTCGGCGGGTGCGGCCGTGTCGGGGTGTTCCAGGACACCGAGCGCCGAGGCGAACCCGCCGAAGCGCCCCGTGTTGTACATCGCGTCGGTCGCGGCGACGTCGAGGCTGTTGGCGGTGACGCTGGTGCCCTCCAGCTCCAGTGGGTGCTCGTGCAGGGCCCGGCGCAGCCGTTCGTAGCTCGCCTTGGCCTCGGCCGGGGTGCGGCCCTGGTGGTAGACGGTGTCGTTCTTGGCCAGCCACGGCAGGAAGTCCTGCTCGAACCGGCGCTGGAAGCCGAGCGGCTGCCCCGTCATGAACGACTGCCAGGAGCCGCTGAAGTCGACGTTGCTGTCCAGGACCATCCGCTCGACCCGGCCGGGGAACTCCGTCGCGTAGTACGCGCCGAGGAAGGTGGCGTAGGACGGCCCGTAGTACGAGATCCTGTCCACGCCGAGCAGCGCGCGGTACAGGTCCATGTCGTGGACGGCCTGGTCGGTGGTGATGTACGGCAGCAGCTCGCCGGAGTTGCGCTCACAGTCCCGTACGAACGCGCGGGCCCGGGCGAAGGTCTGGCGGATCGCCGGGGAGGTGCGGTCGCGCAGGTCGCCGCTGTCGAAGAAGGAGTCCACGGTGGGCTGGCCCGAGCAGACCACGCGGGTACTGCTGCCGACGCCGCGCTGGTCGAACCCGACGATGTCGTACGCGGCCGCCAGCTTCGGCGCGCCCTCGGCCAAGCCGGTGGGCCGGGTGAGACCCGAGGCGCCCGGACCGCCCGCCGCCATCATCAGGACGCCCTTGCGCGCCCCGGGACCGGTCGCGCGGTGACGGGAGACCGCGACGGTGAGGTCCGGGCCCGCGCCGGGGTGGCGCCAGTCGCGCGGGACCGCCATGGCCGCGCACTCCAGCGCGCCCGAGTCGCAGGGCCGCCAGTCGAGGTGCTGCCGCAGATAGCGGTCGGGCACGCGGGCGGCGCCTGCCGGAGGTGCGGTGGAGGCGTGGGCCGTGGCGGCCGGCAGCGTGGCGGCCACGAGGAGTCCGGCCGCGGCGGCGACCGACCAGCGTGTCGCGTTCGACCACCGGGCCGCGTTCCGGAACGTGCTCAACGTGCTCATGGGTACTCCCCGTCGGGGTGGATCGGTCGTCTGCGATCCTCCTGCCGCGGGCAGGGCCCGATCGATCCCGCTGGTACCCGGATCGGCGGTGGCACTGGTGCCACCGGCCACCCGGTCACCGGTCGGCGAGCGTGTTCCAGAACATCGCCTCGTACGTCTGCAGCAGCCTGCCGTAGCGGCGGGCCAGGGCGGTCTCGGCGTCGGAGTGGACGCCCGAGGCGACGGCCGCGAGGGCCTGGCGCTCCAGGTCGGGCGAGGGCTCGGCGAAGAAGTCGAAGAAGCCGCACGCCTCGTCGGAGAATCCGTAGCGGCCGCGCAGTGCTTCGGCCACGGTGGCGCAATAGCCGCCCCACGCCGCGAAGTTGGCGGTGAGCGCGAGCGCCACCAGGGGCGGCTCGCCGTTCAGTGCCAGCCACGCCACATGGGCCGGATACGTCTGGCAGCCGGCCAGCGGCTCGTACCGCTCGATGTCGCCCGCGTCGAGCCCGCAGGCGGCCCCGTATGCGCCGAGCCGCTCCTGGGCGAGTCTCTCGCCGGTCGCGAGCGAGGTGAAGAACTCCGCGCAGGCGGAGTTGCCCGCTCCCGCCGACCGGTCGGCGAGGAAGGCGAAGGCGCGCAGATCGGAGCCGATGACGTGGTGCTGCTCCAGCGCCAGCGCGGCCAGCGAGGGCAGGGTGGCCGAGCCGTTCGCGATCCGCGGCACCAGCCGGTTGGCGTCCTTCGCGGGAGCCAGCTCCGCCGTGACCCTCTCCACCAGTTCCCGGGCCGTGACTGCCATGCGGGACCCCTCTTCCGCCTGCGCGCTCGTGGTGCTGGGGCCCCAGGCTCTCATGCGCACACGGGGCGAGTCGGCCCATTGCGGCAGAAATCAGCTGGATCGTCCCGCACGGGTGATTCGGCCGAACTCTGCGTAGAGTACTTAGCTGCCTTGGGCATGTAATGGAGATCGGCAAGACGGACTCTTCGCTTGCGAGGTTCACCCATGACCGAATCTGTCTCCTTCCCCCAGGACCGCACCTGCCCCTATCAGCCGCCCACCGCGTACGAGCCGCTGCGGGAAGCGAGCCCGCTGTCGCGCGTGACGCTCTTCGACGGCCGCACCGCGTGGTTCGTGACCGGCCACGCCGAGGCGCGGGCGCTGCTCGTCGACCCGCGGCTCTCCTCCGACCGGCTCCACCCGGCCTTCCCGACGACCACCGAGCGGTTCGCGGCGCTGAACGAACGCCGCACCGAACTCCTCGGCGTGGACGACCCCGAGCACAACACCCAGCGCCGCAAGGTCATCCCCGGCTTCACCCTCAAGCGCACCGCCGCCCTGCGGCCGATGATCAGCCGGACCGTGGACGGCCTGCTCGACGCCATGGTCGAGAAGGGGCCGCCGGTCGACCTGGTCTCCGCGTTCGCGCTACCGGTGCCGTCCATGGTGATCTGCGCGCTGCTCGGCATCCCCTACGACGACCACGACTTCTTCGAGGAGCAGTCCCGGCGGCTGCTGCGCGGGCCGGCTCCGTCCGACACCCAGGACGCCCGCGACCAACTCGACGGCTATCTCGGCAAGTTGATCGACCACAAGGTCCGCGAGCCGGGTGACGGGCTGCTCGACGAGCTCATCGAGGACCAGCTGCACACCGGCGGCATGGATCGGGCTCAGCTGGTCAGGATGGCGGTGCTGCTGCTCGTCGCCGGGCACGAGACCACCGCGAACATGCTGTCGCTCGGCACCTTCACGCTCCTGGAGCACCCCGAGCGGCTCGCGGAGCTGCGGGCGGACGTGTCGCTGATGCCGGTGGCGGTCGAGGAGCTGATGCGGTTCCTCTCCATCGCCGACGGCATTCTGCGGGTGGCCACCGAGGACATCGAGGTGGCCGGGACCGTGATCCGCGCCGAGGAGGGTGTCGTGCTCTCCACCTCCCTGATCAACCGGGACGGCTCGGTCTACCCGGACGCCGACGCGCTCGACTGGCGCCGATCGGCCCGCCACCACGTGGGTTTCGGGTTCGGCATCCACCAGTGCCTGGGGCAGAACCTGGCGCGGGCCGAGATGGAGATCGCCCTGGGCGGCCTCATCGCGCGGCTGCCGGGGCTGCGGCTCGCGGCGCCCGCCGACCGGATTCCGTTCAAACCGGGCGACACCCTCCAGGGAATGCTGGAACTCCCCGTCACTTGGTAGTGGAGTGGGCTCATGAAGATCAGCATCAATGGTGACGTCTGTATCGGCTCGGGGCAGTGCGCCCTGACGGCGCCGGGTGTGTTCACCCAGGACGACGACGGCTTCAGCGAGTTGCTGCCGGGGCGCGCGGACGGCGGGGGAGACCCCATGGTTCGCGAGGCGGCCCGCGCCTGCCCGGTGCAGGCCATCTCGGTGGAGGACTGACGCCGCGCAGGTGGTACGGCACGGATCCCCCGTGCCGTACCACCGATCGGCGCGGCCGTCAGCGGTCGGTGTGCCGCAGCCGTACGACGGGAATGTCCCGCTCGGTCTTCGCCTGGTACTCCGCGTACGGCGGGAACACCTCCACCAAGTGCGGCCACACCCGGGCCTTCTCCTGCGGGGAGAGGGTCTCGGCGTGGGCCGGGAACCGCTCGGTGCCGACCCGGATGCTGACGTCCGGCTCGTCCACGAGGTTGAGGTACCAGAGCGGGTGGTCGTCGGATCCGCCCTTGGAGGCCACGATCAGGTAGTCGTCGCCGTCGCGCCCGTAGATCAGTACGGTGCGGCGCACCGCGCCGCTGCGGCGGCCGACGTAGTCCAGGAGCAGACAGGGCGCGCCGCGCAGGGTCGTTCCCTCGGTGCCGCCCGACTCCTCGTACAGCTGGGCCTGTTGGGCCACCCAGCCGGTCGGGCTGATCTCCACCGCGCCGCCGTCTCCGGGTTTCAGAGCCACTGCGTCCTCCCTTGCCGAGGGTGATTCGCCTTCCAGCCTGCCCCACTCGGCGGGGGCGAGTCGTCGGAGCGCACCCGGGCGGCCGGAAACGTTTCCTCGCGGCCGCCGGCCGTCAGCCTCCGGTGGTGGAGCCGGGCCGCAGGATCATGAGGACGGTCACCGCCGCCCACAGGAGGTTGAACACCCCCGTGAACATGGCCAGTCGGGCGGTCCCGCGCACGTCGACGGCGGTCACCGGCCCGGTGTGCCCGCCGGTGGCGGCCGCGTCGAGCTCGGTGAGTATCGCGTCCTGGCGGGGCAGGACGAGCGCGATCAGCGCGCCCGCCGCGAGGGTCGTCAGCACGATCGAGACGATCAGCCAGGTGTCGCCGAGGATGTGCATGTTGCTCGCCGTGGCGAACCCGAAGACGGGTACCGCGACGCCCACGGCGGCATAGACCCGGCAGATCCGGTACAGCAGCCGCACCGATGCCAGCGCCTGCGCGTCGTCGGGTGCGGCCAGTGCCCGCCGGGCGGTGGGCGGGAACATGCTGGCGGCCACGGTGACCGGTCCGACGGCGAGGATCGCGGCCAGGATGTGCACGGTGAGGAGGAACTTCGTCACGAGCAGGGCACTTTCGTACGGGTGCGAGGGCTTCCGGACGGGAGCCCCGGCCGACGTTATGGCGTGCTCGTGCGCCGGAGAAGTGGCGGGAGTGCCAGTATCCAACGGATTCCCGCCAACTCGCTCGGACGGGTGCGCCGTCGTCCGTACACAGGGCCCCCGGGGCGTTGTCAGTGCCGGAACCTACGATGGTGGAAGATCACTTCCATTCGGAGTGGTCGCTCGCCCGGCGCCGGAGGTTCGTTGTGGAGCAGCAGTTCGTCACCGTCGTCACCGGCGGCAGTCGCGGTATCGGCGCCGCGGTCTGCGCCCGGCTGGCCACCGACGGCCACGACGTGGTCGTGGGCTACCGCTCGGACGCCGCGGCCGCCGAAGCCGTCGCCGAGGAGGTGCGCGCGGCGGGCCGCAAGAGCCTGGCGGTGGCGGTCGACACGGCGGACGAGGCTTCCGTGGACCGGCTCTTCGATGCCGCCGCCGCGCTCGGCCCGGTCACCGGGCTCGTCAACAACGCGGGGGTCAGCGGCCCCAACGGCCGTCTCGCCGACGCCGACGCGGAGGGGATGCGCCGGGCCATCGACGTCAATGTGCTGGGCTATCTGCTCTGCGCCCGCCGGGCCGTGCGCGACATGGCGGCGCGGGGCGGCGGGTCCATAGTCAACATCTCCTCGGCCGCGGCCACCCTGGGCAGCCCCGGGCAGTACGTGCACTACGCCGCCACCAAGGCGGCCGTCGACGGCATGACGGTCGGCCTCGCCAAGGAGGTCGCGGCCGACGGCATCCGGGTCAACTGTGTGGCGCCGGGCATCATCTGGACCGGCTTCCACGAGGACCCCGAGCGCCCCGCGAAGCTCGCCGGCGCCATCCCGATGGGCCGGGCCGGGCGGCCGGACGAGATCGCCGGAGCGGTCGCGTGGCTGCTCTCCGACGACGCCTCGTACGCGACGGGGACGGTCATGCGGGTGGCGGGCGGGATGTAGCCGGGGAGCCGCCCTGGCATCAGGTCAGCGGACCCGGCGAGGGCATCGGTTCCGGTACGGGGTCGGGCCCCGGCGGGTTCGGCACGGGATCCGGCTCCGGTACGGGCAGGGGCCCCGGCAGCGGTCCGGGCCCGGGTGCGGGCGGGCCGGGCGTCGGCCCCGGCGTCGGCGGCACCGGATCGGGCCGTCCCGGGGTCGGGCCCGGGGTGGGACCCGGCGTCGGCGGGTTGGGATCCGGGTACGGGGGCTGGGTCATCGGGACCTCCTGGGGTGCTCCGGCCCTGCTCCGGGCCGGTGGGCGGGGCGTCGGCTCCGCGCCCGGAACCTGGCCCGTGCGGCCCGACGCCGTCTCCACTGTCTCCTCCAGCGCGTGCCCACGCCCGTCGGCTGTACTCCATCCGTCGCCCGGCGCCGCCCCGCCCGGGGTCCGCGACCGCCGGGTCAGTCGACGCCGTCCCCGAGGGATTCGAGGAGTTCGCGCAGGGTCCCCGCGAGCGCGTCCCGCCGGTCCGTGCCGAGGGCGGCGAGCAGCCGTTCCTCCGTGGCGAGGTGGTCGGGCAGCGCCCGGTCGATGAGTGCCCGGCCCTCGGCGGTGAGGGCGACCTCGACGACCCGGCCGTCGGTCGCGCTCGGGGAGCGGGTCACCAGGCCGCGCGCCTCCAGCCGGTCGAGGCGCTGCGAGACGGCGCCCGAGGTGACCATCGCGGAGCGCATCAGCTCGGCGGGGGTCAGCAGATGGGGCGGCGGGCTGCGGCGCAGGGTCGCGAGCACGTCGAAGGAGGCGGGGTCGAGGCCGTGCTCGGCGAAGGTGCGGCGCAGTTCGGTCTCGATCAGCCGGGAGAGGCGCTTCAGCCGCCCGATCACCGCCATCGGCGACACATCGAGGTCGGGGCGGCGCTCGCCCCACTGCGCGAGCAGGAGGTCCACATGGTCGGTCACGGACTCAGACTAGCCAATCTCTTAGCGATGAGATACTTTCCCCTTAGTCTCTTAGTGCTAAGAGACTAAGGGAAACCTTCCGGCGCGACCGGACGGACCAGAAGGAGCGGACACTCATGCGCATCACCGTCTTCGGAGCCGCGGGAAACGTCGGCAGCCGCGTCGTGGCCGAGGCCGTCGCCCGGGGGCACGAGGTCACCGCCGTCGTGCGTGACCGGGCCCGCTTCCCCGAACTCCACCCGGCCGCCGTCGCCCGTACCGGCGACGCGCGGAACGTCGAGGACATAGCCGAGCTGAGCGCCGGACAGGACCTGGTCATCAGCGCCACCAGGCCCGCGCCGGGCAGCGAGGGCGACCTCGTCACGGTGACCAAGGCACTCCTGGCCGGGCTCACCGGAACCGGCGTGCGGGTGCTGGTCGTCGGCGGCGCCGCCACCCTGACGCTGCCCGGGGGCGGGGGCGCCACCGTCGTCGACGACCCGGACTTCCCCGCCGACTGGCAGCCCATCGCGCAGGCGTGCACCGAGCAACTCGCCGTCTGGCGCGCCGAGACCGAGGTCGACTGGGCCTACCTCAGCCCGGCCGCCCTCCTGGAGCCGGGCGAGCGCACCGGCAGCTACCGGCTCGGCGCCGACGAGCTCCTGGTGGACGACCGGGGCGAGTCCGCGATCTCGATGGAGGACCTCGCGGTGGCGCTCCTCGACGAGGCCGAGCAGCCCCGCCACCACCGCACGAGGTTCACCGTGGCGTACTGAGAGCCTGTCTTTGAACCCCCGCCTGCGCAGCGGCGGGGGTTCAAAGACAGGCTCTCAGGCGCCGCCCTCAGTGCCCGAGCAGCACTCTCAACTCGGGCTGGAGCAGCTCCCCGTGGGCCTGTACGAGGTCGTCGCACAGGTCCCAGATCCGCTCCACCGGCAGCGTGGCGGCGGTCGCCGCGTCGGTCATCGCGGCGTGCCGCACATGCCGGGGCTCGCCCTCGGTGGCGGCCCGGACCACCAGATCGGTGACGCTGGCGTACGTACGGTTCAGCGCCGCGCACTGCGGCGGGAGCGCGCCGACGTGGGTCGGCTGCACGCCCGACGCGTCGACCAGGCAAGGGACCTCGACCACGGCATCGGTCGGCAGATTGCTGATCAGGCCGGTGTTGGGGACGTTGCCGTAGATCGTGCGGACCGTGCCCGTCACGATGCTGTGGACGATCTGCGGGGCGTACTCCATGGTGCCCTCGACCGGCAGCGGCCGGCCCGCCGCCAGGGCGTTGCGGGTGCGCTCGTAGCTGACCGTGTTGTCCTCGATGATGTCGAGGTACGCGCCGATCGGCAGCCGCAGCCGCTCCACCTCGCTGTCGTGGTGCAGGTACCACGGCACGTACTCGGAGGAGTGCTCACTGGTCTCGGTGGGGTAGTGGCCGAGCCTGCGGTACATGTCCACGCGGACCCGGCGCAGCAGTTCGCGGTCCTTCTCGATGGCGGCATCCAGGAGCGGGTGCAGATCCCGGCCGTCGCGCTCGAAGCGCAGCACCCACGCCTGGTGGTTCATCCCGGCGGCCAGGTACGACACCTCGGAGAAGTCCACGCCGACCAGCTCGGACAGGTCGTGCATCGTCCAGTACACCGAGTGGCACAGGCCCACCGCCTTCAGCCGGGGGGCGATCCGGTGCAGATAGAGGAGGTTCATCGCCATCGGGTTGGTGTAGTTCAACAGCCAGGCGTCCGGGCAGAGTTCGGCCATGTCCTCGGCGATCCCGCGCAGTACGGGGAAGGTGCGCAGGGCACGGAAGATGCCGCCGACGCCGAGCGTGTCGCCGATGGTCTGGCGCAGTCCGTAGCGCGCGGGGACGGCGAAGTCGGTGCGGGTCGCCGCGTTCATGCCGACCTGGACGGTGTTGATGACGAAGTGCGCGCCGTCGAGCGCGCCGCGCCGGTCGGGGTGCGCGGTGATGACGGGGGCGACCTTCAGCGCCCCCGCGATGTGCCGGGCCGCCGCCTCGCTGGTCGCCAGCCGCTCGGGGTCGATGTCGTGCAGCGCGATCCGCAGCCGGGTGAACTCGGGGAAGGCGAACAGGTCGGCCAGCAGCCCCTGGGTGAACACCACACTGCCCGCGCCCATGAAGGCGATCTTCACTTCGGCCGGTTCGGCCATCTCGGTGACTCCAGTCGTCTCGGTCATGCGGGAACTCCGGTCCCGGGGACATGGGCCAGCGCCTCGTCCCAGGTGGGCTGGGCCGCGGTGCCGCCGCGGCCGCGGGTGGACAGCGAGCCGCAGGCCGCGGCGACGGCCAGGGCGTCCGCGAGGCCGAGCCCGCGCAGTACGGCGGCGACGAATCCGGCGTCGAAGCTGTCCCCGGCACCGACGGTGTCGAGCGGCTCGACGGGCAGGGCGGGAGCCGTGGTGACCCGCGTCCCGTCGTGCGCGAGCGCCCCGTCGGCACCGTTCTTGACCACGACGAGCGGGCCGCGCCGGGCCAGTGCGGCCGCCGCCTCGGCCACGCCCTTGGCGACCCCGGTCATGGCGCGCGCCTCGGCCGCGTTGGGCAGCACCTGGTCCGTCACCTTCAGGACCGGGTCGAGTAGTTCCGGGTCCCAGCGGCCGGACGGGTCGTCGTTGGTGTCGAGCGAGGTCGTCGCGCCCAGCTCGCGCGCCCGCGCGAACACCTCGGCGAGCGCCCCGGCCAGCCGCGGCATCAGGAAGAAGGAGGCCGCGTGGACGTGCCGGGTCCCGGCGAGCAGTTCCTCGGGGACGTCCCCGGGTCCGGTCGCGGTCAGGCATCCCGGCGCGGTGAGGATCGCCCGGTCGGCGCCCCGGGTGAGGACGGCGGTGAGCGGGGTGGCCCGTTCGGGGTCGGTGGCCAGGGCCGAGGTGTCGACTCCGCGCGCGGCCAGGGCCGTACGGACGAAGGCGCCCGCCGGGTCGTCGCCGACGCGGCCTGCGAACGCCACGCGCAGCCCGAGCCGGGCCGCGCCGCACGCCATGATCGCGGCGGAGCCGCCGAGGACGAGGTCGGCCCGCTCGACCAGCTGCTCGCGCTGGCCGTACGCGAGGTCGCGCGGCACCGGGCCGAGGACCACGTCCGGGTTGGCGTCGCCCACGACGAGCAGGTCGAAGGGGCGGGAGGAGGACGGAGGCGCAGGTGGTGAAGGCATGGCGAAGGGCTCTCTGGTCCGGGGGCGGGTGCTCGGGTGCGTCCCGTGAAGGCGCGGGTCGCCTCAGCCCTTCAGCCCGCTCGACGTCAACGACTGGATGAAGGTCCGCTGGGCGAACAGGAAGGCGAGCAGCACCGGCAGCACCGTGATGACGTTGCCCGCCATCACCGCCGCCCACTGGGTGTGGTGCTGCCCCTGGAAGGTGGTCAGCCCCAGCTGGAGGGTGTACTGGGTGTCGTGGTTGATGGCGATCAGCGGCCAGGACAGGTCGTTCCAGGTGGCGAGGAAGGTCAGCACCGCGACCGTGGCGAGCGCGGGCCGGGCCAGCGGCGCCACGATCGAGAAGAGCACCCGCAGCCGTGAGCACCCGTCGATCCAGGCGGCCTCCTCCATCTCCCTGGGCAGCCCGAGGAAGAACTGCCGGAAGAGGAACACCGCGAACGGGGTGACCAGGGACGGCACGATCAGCGCGCCCAGCGTGTCGATCAGCCCCAGCCACTTCATCACCAGGAACGTGGGGATCATCGTCAGCTGGAACGGGATCACCATCGTCGCCAGCATCAGCGCGAGCAGCGCCCGCGAACCCCGGAACCGCATCCGGGCGAACGCGTAGCCGCCGAGCGCCCCGAGCACCAGGTTGGAGCCCACGGCGACGACCGAGACGATGCACGAGTTGGCGAACCAGCGCGGGAACATCGCGTTGCCCAGCACATAGCGGTACCCACCGAAGTCGATCCCCTTGGGCCACAGCGCCGGCGGGAACCGGTTGATCTCGGCGTTCGTCATGAACGAGCTGAGCACCAGCCACACCAGCGGCAGCGCGAAGCAGAGCGAGAGCGGCGCGAGCAGCAAGTGCCAGGCGCTGAACGGCAGTCGGCGCCGCTTGGCCGTGCGCGCCGCCGGGGCGGCCGCGGGTGCGGCGCCCTCGGTGACCATGGTGGAGGCGGTCATCGGGCCACTCCTTCCGCGCGCCGCAGTCCGGGTGTGGTGCCGGTGGTGCGCTCCCGGTGGCGGCGGTAGAGCGTCACGGCCGTGCCCGCGAGGAGCAGGGCGACGGCGAGTACGTACGCGGCGGCGGCGCCGTAGCCCGCGGTGAACGTGCGGAACGCCTGCTGCCAGACGAAGTACACGATGACCGTGGTCGACTCCAGCGGCCCGCCCTTGGTCGTCACGTACACCAGGTCGAACACCTGGAGCGCGGTGATCAGCTGCCACAGCACCAGGAACGCGGTGACCGGGGCGAGCGTCGGCAGCGTCACGTACCGCAGGACCTGTGCCCGGTTCGCCCCGTCCAGGCGTGCCGACTCGACGAGTTCGGTGGGTACGTCCTGGAGCGCGGCGAGGAAGACGACGACGCAGAAGCCGATGCCGCTCCACAGGGAGATCGCCAGCAGGACGTACAGCGACTGGCCCGGGTCGGTCAGGAAGCCCTGCGGCGAGACGCCGAGCTTGTGCAGAATCGAGTTGGCGGCGCCGAACTGCGGGTCGAAGATGAAGGAGAACAGCACGCCCTGTGCGGCGGCCGAGACGACGAACGGTATGAACACGAGGGTGCGGTAGATGCCGACGAACCGGATCCGCCGGTTGAGGGCCAGGGCCAGCGCGAGCCCGCCCGCCAGGCTCAGCGGCACGTAGATGCCCGCGTACGTCAGGGTGTTCTCGACGGCCTTGCGGAAGCCGGGGTCCTTCGACAGGGCCCGGTAGTTGTCGAGGCCGACCCAGCGGCCGGGGGTGACCAGGTCGTCGGCGCGGAACGACAGCAGCAGCGACCAGATGACCGGCACCACGCTCAAGCCCAGGATGACCAGGACCGACGGGGTGATGAACGCCCAGGCGGTGGCCGTCTCGCCGCGTGCCCTCCGGCGCCGGGCGCGGCGCCGTTCGGCGGGCTCCCGCTCGGCAGGGGCCAGGGTGAGCGGGCGGGGTGCGCCCGTACGGGATCCTCGGTCCACGACGACCCTCCTCATCGGGGAATCAGCAGGGCGGCGTCGGCCTTGTCGGCGCACCGGCGCACCGCCTTGGCGGGGGAGGCGCGGCCGAGCAGCACGGACACCACGGCCTCGCCGGTGGCCTGGGAGATCTGCGGATAGGCGGGGTGGATGGGCCGCACCCGGGCGGTTTCCAGGGCCTTGGTGAACACGGGGAGGCCGACGGTGTCGGCGGAGTGCCGCTGCCAGGCGCTCTCGGCCTCGCTCTGTCTGCTCAGCGGCAGGCTGCCGCCCCCTACGTCCCACCGCACGTCCTGCGCGGGCGTGATCAGCCAGCGCACGAACTCCACGGCCGCCCGGGCGCGCGCCTTGCCGTTGTCGAAGACGGTCCAGGTGTCGGGCCCGGAGATGGTGAGCGGTTTTCCGCTGTAGGTGGGCATGGGCACCACGTCGTACGGCAGCTTGGACTCCACGATGTTGGGCAGCTGCCACGGCCCGGTGATCACCATGCCCATCCGGCCGGAGGTGAACACCTGGTACATCTGCTCGCTGCCGGGTTTGGGGTCGATGTAGACGCTCTTGTCGGCGACCAGTTGGGCCACGGTCTCCAGGGCCCGTTTACCGGCGTCGGCGAAGCCGATGCTCTTGCCGTCGGGGCCGATCACGTCGCCGCCGAGGTCCCACACCATCGGCCACAGCCGCCACACGGTGTCCTCGTCGCCCGCGCCCGGCCAGCCGGTGCCGAAGACGCCGTGCCCGGCGTCGGTGAGCTTCTTGGCGGTGGCCACGAACTCGGGCCAGGTCCAGCCGGGTTTGGGCAGCGGGATTCCGGCGCGGCGGAAGAGCGTGGTGTTGCAGGCGACGGCGAGCGAGTCGAGCAGCGAGGGCGCGGCCCGCACCTTGCCGTGCAGGGTGACGGCTTCCCGGACGGAGGGCCAGAAGTCGTTCCACGGCGGCGAGCCGTCGTGCATCACGCCGGTCAGATCGACGACTTTCGGGCTGCGGGCGATGCTGGCGAGGTCCGAGCCGAAGATATACGCGATGTCGGGGTAGGAGCCGGCCGCCAGCGCGGCCGTGACCTTCTGGAGCATGGCGTCCGCGACCACGCCGCCGCCGCTCGCGTTCACCCGGATGCGGGACTGCGAGCGGTTGAAGTCGGCGGCGAGCCCTTCGATCGCCTTGGCGCCGATCTCGTTCTGGCCGTGCCACATCTCGATGTTGACGCGGCCGTCGGAGCCGACGCCGTCGGAGGTGGTCGAGGCGCAGGCGTCGAGCAGGGGGAGGGTCG
This sequence comes from Streptomyces sp. NBC_00224, assembly GCF_041435195.1. NCBI lineage: Bacteria > Bacillati > Actinomycetota > Actinomycetes > Kitasatosporales > Streptomycetaceae > Streptomyces > Streptomyces sp. NBC_00224. The sequence goes on along the minus strand of NZ_CP108106.1, from coordinate 1,585,076 downwards.
CGGCCCCGGCGACGACGCCCGCCCCGGTGCGCAGCACCCGGCGGCGCGGGAGGCCCGGGGCGGGGTGGGGCTTGCTGGTGCGGTCCTGACCGGCGGGCATGGTCGTCCATCCCTTCGCGGATGCGCCCCGCCTCGGACGCGGGACACACGCCCTGGCGACTCGGGCCGGACTCGGGATCGGGTCGGGATCCGCTACCGGCTGGGTGCACCTCTCGAAGCGCCGGGCCGCGTGGGCCCTGCACTGGCTGGATGAAAGCGCCTCGGGGGTCACGCGTCAAGTACCCGAGAGGGCCTGCCGTCCGCGTGCCGCCGGGCACCACGCACCACTTCGGGGCACAACAGTGCGCTTCCGGCCGCGCCCGGTGATCTTTCGGCCTACTTGCGCGTACGGGATGCCCAACTGATCGCGGCGCCACTAGATGTGAGGCGTTGTCACATCTCAGGAGGCGTACATGGCGAAACGTTTCAGCAGGCTGCGGGTTCTCATGGGCGCGGGCACGTCGGGGGTCGCGCTGGTCGCGACGGTCCTGTTCGGTGCCGCACCGGCGCAGGCGACGGGGTCCGGCGAGGGCACGGCCGCGAGCGCGAGTGCCGCGTCGCAGCCGGTGGCCCCGGCGGCTTGCTCGGGCACGTACGAGGGCGACGAACGCCTCGGCCCGCAGTACCTGCCGAGGCCCTGGCAGGACCCGGTCGGCCCGCTGGTCCTGGGCTACCACCGCACCGGCCGCCTCAGCCCGACGGCGTTCCTGGCCACCTACTGGGACACTACGGCGGGCAGTTGGAAGTATCCGCCGAACGACGGCTTCGCCAACCGCCCCGACGGCAGCCTCGACAAGCGTGCGGTACGGCTGCGGGTGGGCGAGGACCTGGACCGCTTCGGCTCCGAGTACGGCGCCTTCCTCGCCCCGGCCGGGGCGGGCTACGGCCGCCGGGCGCTGCCGCCGCAGAGCCTGATCACGCGTGAGGCGGCTTACCCGTGTGCGTACCACGCGTACGAGGTGACCAAGAGCTTCACCGTCTGGGAGGGCCGGATCGCGCCCTGGTTCGAACAGCGCGGCGGCGGCGAACAGGTCAAGCTGGACCCGGCGTTCGTCAACCCGGGTGAGGGCCAGAAGCTCAATGTGAAGTGGCTGCTCGACCACGGGTATCTGAAGGCGGAGACGAATGCGGAGGCGGCGAGGAGCGCGCTGGCGGGGGTGGCGACCGGCTGAGCGAGGGTTCCGGTTCTTGTTTCGGTGCCGCTTCCTGCTAGGGGGCGGTGAACACCAGCTCCGACCACCGCACCCCGGGGCGGCCGTGCAGATCCGCCCGGCCGCCCCGGTGCGCGACCCGCAACCCCGCCGCCTCGGCCAGCGAGACCGTCTCGGCCTCCGGCACGTCGAACATGCGGCGCCCGGACGGCACCGGGCCGCTGCGTACGGTCATCGCCAGCATGCCGCCGGGGGCGAGCAGCGCGGCGACGGCCCGCATGCCCCGGGCGCGCTCGGCGGCGTCCAGGTGCATCCACACCGCCGTGAGCAGGATGAGATCGAAACGCTCGCCGCGCTCGGTCAGCACCGGGACGTCCGGGAGCGCGTCGTCGAGCCAGGTCAGAGCGGGTGCCGGGTGCAACCGTTCGCCGTGGACGCGGAGTTCGGGGGTCGGCTCGACCGCCGTGACGGTGTGGCCGAGGCGGGCCAGCGCGGCCGCGTCCCGCCCGGTCCCGGCGCCGAGGTCCAGGGCCCGTACGGGCGTCGCCGGATAGAGGTGCAGCAGGCCGCCGTGGACCTCCTCGAAGGTCACGCTCTCGTACTGCTCGGCCAGCGCGTCGGCGTCAGCGCCGTACCCCTGCGTCCCCGCGACGGTGTCGTTCACACGATCAGGCTAAACGATCAGCCTGGCGCGGACAGCCGGGCATTACCCACCAGGTAATCGACCAACGGGCCTCGCTCCCCGCACGATTGATCACACCAGCACCGCCGCGCCGAGGCGGTCACCGATGGGGAAGGACCCAGCGCCATGCCGTACTTCGAGACCAGCACCGACGGCACCCGCCTCCACTACGTCGACTACGGGCCGCGCGAGGGCCGGACCATCGTCTTCGTCAACAGCTCGTACTTCGGTACGGAGATGTGGGAGTTCCAGATGCTCGCACTGGCCGCCGACGGCTACCGGTGCGTGGGGCTCGACCGGCGCGGGCACGGGCGGTCCGACGACGTGTGGGACGGCTTCGACCTCGACACCCTGGCCGGGGACGTCGGCGCGCTCCTCGACCACCTCGACCTCACCGACATCACCCTGGTCGGCCACTCGATCGGCACCGCCGAGGTCGTCCGCCACCTCACCCTGCACGGCAGCGGGCGGGTGGCGCGGGTCGCCCTGGTGGCCGGGATGGCCCCCGGCCCGGTCCGCTCGGCCGATCACCCCGAAGGCGTCGACCCCGCCCTCATCGCCGCCGGGAACGAGGTCTTCCGCAAGGACCGCCCGGGCTTCTTCGCCGACGGCGCCGCCGCGTTCTTCGCCCTGGACCGCCCCGGCAACGACGTCTCGCCCGCCCACGTCCAGTACTGGGAGAACCGCTGCGCAGGCGCCACGGCCCGCGCCGCCAACGCCCTCGGCGACCTCGTCGTGACCCTGAACCTCGCCCCCGAACTCGCCAAGATCGACGTCCCGGCCCTCGTCATCCACGGCACCCACGACGCGTCCGCGCCGATCGCGTTGACGGGGGAGCGGGCGGCCCGCCTGATCCCGGGCAGCACGTTCCACGTGTACGAGAACGCCGGTCACGGCCTGTTCGTCACCCACGCGGACCGCCTCACGGCAGACCTGCGGGAGTTCACGAGCGGCCGCTGACACCGAGCGCGGCCCGCACTTCCCTGAACAACCGCTTGTCCAACCCGTTCACGCTCATCCGATTCTTCGTCACGGCGAAGGAGAAGCGGTGGGCCGGGTCGGCGGAGGCGGCGCTGCCGCCCGAGCCGTTCGTGCCGAAGCCGCCGTCGGGGGAGCGCACCACCGAGCCCGCGCCGCCCAGCATGAAGCCGTAGCCCTTCAGGAGCGGGAAGCCCAGGGAGCGGTCCTCGCCGCTCGTCCTCGGGGTCGTCGCCTCCTTCAGCGTCGCTTCCGACACCAGCCGTACTCCGTCCAGCTCCCCGCAGACCAGCGCCGCATACATCCGGGCCGCCGCCCGGGCCGTCATCGTCCCGTTGGCGGGGAGGGCCGCCCGGCGGAAGTCCGCGCGGTTGGCCAGCGACGCCACCGGAAGCACCGGGCGCGGGGCGAACGTGAAGAACGGGGAGTCCGGCGGCATACGGTCCAAGTACGCCGACCAGCCGCCGTCGTAGCAGGTGGCCACCCGGTCGACCAGATTGTCCGGGACCGAGAACAGCAGCGAGTCCGCCACCCCCAGCGGCTCCGCCAGCTCGTCCCGCAGCAGCTCGTCGCACGTACGGCCCGTGGCGCGGCGCAGGGTCTCCGCCAGCAGTACGCCGTACGTCCAGCCGTGGTAGCCGCTCGCCGTGCCCGGCTCCCACAGCGGCGCCTGCCCGGCCAGCCAGTCTCCGACCGACGGGACGTCGAACAGTTCCTCCGGGGTCACCTCGGGGCGCAGCTGCGGCAGTCCCGCCGAGTGCGACAGGACGTGGCCCAGGGTGATCCCCGACTTGCCCCGTGCCCCGAACTCCGGCCAGTGCGCGGCGATCGGGGTGTCGTAACCCACCATTCCCCGGTCCACCAGCACCGCCACCAGCGCCGCCGCAACCCCCTTGCCCGTCGACCACGACGGCACCAGCGTCTCCGCCTCCATCGGCCGACCGCTGTTCACATCGGCCAGGCCCGCCCACGCGTCCACGACGAGTTCGCCGTCGAGATAGGCCGCCACCTGGACGCCGGTCTCCTCGCCGGACGCCGTCACCTCAGCCAGGATCTCCTCGACTCGTGTCTGGGCAGCATTACGCAGTCCTCGATCGGTCATCCCCACACCCCCCACTCGCGCCGGTGGCCGCCCGCCGCGAAGTGCGACGGACGGCCACCCCATACGTAACTCCCAGGCTACATAGCTACATACGTGCGAACTCCGCTCCCGTGATCACCTGGAACGGCAGCCACGTCGAAGTCGCCGTCCCCGGCAGGCTGTTCTGCGTGCGCAGCGCCGTCAGCTCGTCCGCCGACAGCGCCTTGCGGGTGATCCGGAACTCGTCCAGCGAGCCGGTCAGCGGATTGGTTCCGTCCGGCTTGGCGCCCAGGCGGAAGCCGTCCACCGCGTACGTGTCACCCGTCGTCACCGAACCCGCCGGGGCCGCCGCGCTGCCCAGTGTCTGCCCGTCGACGATCAGCAGGAGCTGTCCGTCCGCCCGTTGCAGGGCCACGTGATGCCAGGCCCCGTCGCCGAAACCGGCCGCCCCCGAGTCGTCCACCGCCGCCACCACCGTGGTCGCCGTGTCCGTCTCGAACGCGGCGTACAGCCGGTCCTGCGCGGGCTGGGCCCGCAGCCAGATCTGCCGCTCCGATGCGCCCGTCCCGTACGCCCACACCAGAACCTGGTCCGGACTGCTGGTGGTGGCCGAGTACTTGAGCCAGGTGCTGATGGTGAAGTCGGCCGAGCCGAGCGCGGTGGCCGCGCCGTACGGCAGGTCGACGGCGTCGTTCGAGCCGTCGAAGGCGAGCGCGTTGCCGAACTTGCCCGGCACGCTCGCCGCGCCGCCGCGCACGAAACCGTGGCCGCAGTGAACCGTGGAGTCCGGCGTCGCCGGACCCGCCACCGGCCGCACCACGTCCTTCGCGCCCGTGTACTGGTTCTCGAACGACCACCACAGTGCCGGAAGATCGGCCGGGTAGGAGCCGGAAGAGCCCGCAGTGGAACCCGCCACCGTCGACACCTCGGCCGTCGTCAACGCCCGGTGGTAGACCCGGAACTCGTCCACGTCACCGTCGAACACACTCGTGTTGTCGAGCTTCGAGCCGACCCGCACCCCCTGCTGACCACTGCCCTGCGCGGGCGTGAGCGAGCCGGTCAGACCGCTCACCGTCACCGGAGTACGGGCGTCCACACCGAGCGAGACCTTGTCCGCCGACCGGGTCAGCGTCATCAGATGCCAGGCGCCGTCCCCGAACGACCTCGTCGACGTCGTGTCCGGCAGCGCGACGGCCGCCGTTCCCGAGTCCGTCTGCACCCAGGCGTAGAGCCGGTCCTGCGACGGCTGGGCGCGCACCCACAGCTGCGGGCTGCTGCTCCCCGTCCCGTACGCCCACACCAGCGCCTGGTCCGGCGTGGTGGAGCCCGCCGCGTACCGGAACCACAGGCTGTACGTGAAGTCGCCCGCGCCGACGTCCAGCGTCGGCGAGAACCCGGTCTCCGTGCCCGGGTGGGTGCTGTCGACGGTCGCCGCCAACGACCCGATCCGGCCCGCCGGCAGGGTCGGCACACCGCCCAGCAGGGTGCCGCCGGCGCAGTGGCCGGAGACGTCGTCCTCGATGGTGATGCGGCGCCGGTCCGGGACGACCGCTGTGTCGATCACCTGGAACGGCAGCCGCGCCCCCATCGAACGGGTGGCGGTGTCCGTGTCCAGCTCCGTCGCGTTGGCACGCACCTGAGTGAGCGCCGCATCCGTCAACGCCGAGCGGTAGACGCGGAATTCGTCGATGGCGCCGCCGAACGCGTCGCTCACGCCCGTGTCCGATTTGGCGCCGATCCGGATGCCCTCGACGCCGTTCTGCGGGGCGTCCGTGACCGAGCCGGACACGCCCGTCGCCGTCCCGGTGACCGTGCCGTCGACGGTGAGGCGGATCTGCGCGCCCGAGCGGATCAGCGCCACGTGGTGCCACTGGTCGTCGCCGAACGCCACGGCCGACGAGGTGTCGGTCAGCGTCAGCCAGGCGCCGCCGCCCGCGCCCTGCACCCAGGCGTACAGCCGGTCGTCGACGGGCTGGGAGCGCAGCCACACCTGCGGCTTGGTGCTGCCCTGCCCGTACGCCCAGAACAGGGCCTGCTGCTTGCTCGCGGTCGTCGCCGCGTACTTGAACCACATCGAGTACGTGAAGTCGCCCGCACCCGGGTCGATCGTCTTGCCGTAGGGCACATCGGCGTAGTCGCCCGTGCCGTCCAGGACCAGGCCCTGCCCGAACCGGCCGCTGCCGAGGGCCGCGTTGCCCTGGAGGTAGGCGTCGTTGGCGTCAGGGCCGGAGTCCGGGCTGGTGCGGCCCGCTGTCGGGCTCTTCTGCGGGGAGCCCTTGCCCGCGAATGTGCCCGGTATCCCCAGCGCGCCCGGCGTGGTCACGTTGAAGCGGATCTCGTCGGCCGAGTTGCTCGGGCCGCCCTCGTAGAGCAGGCCGAGCTCACCCGTGTCCAGCTCGGCGAGGTCGGAGTAGGAGGCCCGGTCGTTGCTGATCAGGCCGTTGGAAGCCGCCGTCCACGTGGTGCCCTGGTCGGTGGAGTAACGGATCTTCATCAGCTTGCGGTCGGACGGGTCCGACGGCGCCGAGAAGACCATGGTGTCGCCGGGCGTGCGCTGATACGTCTGGCGCAGGGTGAGCGCCGAGCCCTGGACCTCCGGGGTGATCAGACCGGGGATGACGGTGGAGGCGGGGACCGTGGTGCCGCCGTCGGTGCTCACCGCGCGGGTGCGGTGGTTGGCGCTGCCGCCGATCTCGTTGCGGGCCGCCAAGTACACGCTGCCGCCCGGCAGTTCGGTCACCGAGACCTCGCCCGGCTTGACCGCGCCCGCCACATACGAGTTGGCGGTGGAGCTCGCCTGCCAGGTGGCGCCGTGGTCGTCGCTGTAGAGGACGCCCGCGTAACGGGTCGTCGCGTCGGGGTTCTGGTGGGCGCCGACGACCAGGCGTCCGGCGTGCGCGCCCTCGGTCAGCTGGACGCCGTGCGAGGGGCCGGTGGCGAACCAGCCGTTGTTGGCACCGGTGAACGTGGGCAGCGCCTTGGGTGCGCCCCAGCTCACCCCGTCGTCGTCGCTCCGCTGCACCCAGGGGAGCCGCAGACCGGTCGGCGTCTGCTCGTTGGAGGTGGTCAGGAGGAACACCGAGCCGGTCTCGCGGTCCACCACGGGCGCCGGATTGCCCCGGGTGAAGGGCGCCGTACCGTCGGCCGGGCTGCCCTCCAGGACCACATGTGCCGGGCCCCAGGTGCGGCCGTCGTTGGTGGAGCGGCGCATCACCAGATCGATGTCACCGCGATCGGCGCAGGTGGGGGACTTGCGCCCCTCCGCGAACGCGAGCAGGCTGCCCGCTTTCGTCTTGACCAGGGCCGGAATGCGATAGCAGCCGTAACCGCCCACACCGGAGCGGAACAGCACCTGCTCGGCGCCGACGAGGGCGCGCGAGGACGCCAGCGGGCCGCTCGCGTACGACGCGGGCGCGGCGAGAAGGAGGGAGACGGCCGCGACGGCGAGGGCGAGCAGCCCGGCGAGGGCCCCGGCGGGCGACGGTCTGCACCGTGTGACGGAAGCGCCACCTGGTGCCGATGAGTTGTACGGGATGAACGACATGGAGATCATGGTGATGATCGTCAGGTACCGGATTCGACCAACACCTGGTGACCAGCTGCTGAACGCCCTGTGAAAGTCTGTTCACTTCCGGGCGAGAGCCGCCCGGAACCGGAAGCGACCGGTCCAGGACGGCCTCGCGCAAGACAACTTCTGCCCGTATGGGTCTACGTGTGCGGCCGGTGGCCCCTCTCCTGGCGCGGGAACGACTGGTCGGCGCCCGGCAGCGTCGGCTTCGGCAGCGTCGCCACCTCCTTCTTCGCCTCCTCCAACTGCTCCGCCGTGTTCTGCGGCAGCCGCGGCGGGCGCGGCCGGGCCTGGGCGAAGCGGAACGCCGACGTGAGATCGCCGAAGATGCGCCGCCGCCACTGGCTGATGTTGGGCTCCTCGACCCCGGTGAACTCCTCCAGGAACTGGAGCGCCGAGGTGTGGTCGAACGCCTCGCTCGCCACCCAGCCGCCCACCGTCCAGGGCGAGACCACGATCGCCGGGACCCGGAAGCCACCGCCGATCGGCAGCCCCTGGACGAACTCGTCCGCCGTGCCCGCCTTGGGCGTCGGCGGCGGCACATGGTCGAAGAGACCGTCGTTCTCGTCGTAGTTCAGGATGAACGCGGTCTTCGCCCACACCTTCGGGTTGGCCGCGATCGCCTCGATCTTGCGGGCCACGAAGTCCGCACCCGCCGCCGGCAGATAGTCCGGGTGCTCGGACTGGAAGCTCGTCGGCATGATCCACGACACCGTCGGCAGCCGGTCGGCCCGGGCGTCGTCCTCGAACGTGCCCTCGGGCTGCGGGCGTACCCCGCGTTCGTACAGATCGGAGCCGGGCGCGGCCGCGCGGAAGGACTGGAACCGCTCCAGCATGTTGCAGCCGTAGTCGTCGTCCTGCTGGTACACCTTCCAGCTGACCCCGGCGACCTGGAGCCGCTCGGCATACGTCGTCCACCGGTACGGTGTCGGCGCCTTGTTGGTGATCACCGGGCCGCCCAGGGTGCCGCCCGGGTCGATCGTGCCGGTCATCCAGTACAGCCGGTTCGGCCAGGTCGGCCCGAAGACCGAGCAGAAGTGGTTGTCGCAGACCGTGAAGGTCTCCGCGAGCGCGAACTGGAACGGGATGTCCTTGCGGGTGTAGTACCCCATCACATAGGGCCCGTTGACCCCGTCCGCCTTGCGGTGCGCGGGCAGCCACTGGTCCATCCTGCCGCCGTTCCACGCCGCGTGCTGCACGCCCCAGGCGTGGCTGGTGGACGGGATGGCCTGCGCGCTGGAGTGGTGGGTGTCCAGGTGGAACGGCAGCAGATAGCCGTCGGGGTTGACCGCGTCCGGCTGGTAGAAGACCGAACGGCCGTCGGGGAGCCGCAGCGCGTGCGGATCATTGAAGCCCCGTACGCCGGAGAGCGTACCGAAGTAGTGGTCGAACGAACGGTTCTCCTGCATCAGCAGGACGACGTGCTCGATGTCGCGGATGGACCCCCGGCGCGGCGGCCCCGCCGCCACCGCCTTCTGCACACTGGGCGGAAGCAGGGAGAGCGCCGCCGTGCCGCCGATCGCGCCCGCCGCCGATCCGAGGAGTCTGCGGCGCGTCAACTCGGCCATGAGGATTGCCTCCTGAGCTGTCGGTGGGGTCCCTTGTCGTGGACCCGACCGAAGCCTTCCCGGCGCGGGGGGCGGGGCAGCGGGGCAAACCGGTGAACAAGTGGCCAACGAGCAGCTAGCGCGTGGTCAAGCGCGGAGACCGGCGGCGGTCGAGCGGTTCAGGTTCAGCCTCAGGCCCGCGCCGCCGCCAGCAGTGCGGCCGCCGCCTCGCGGGCCTGGAGTGCGGGGTCCGGGCTGTGGAAGATGCCGGCGGTCACCATCGCGCCCTCGGCGAGGAGTGTCAGATGGTCGGCCAGACGCTCGGGCAGCCCCGCGTCCGCGACGAGCGAGCCCAGGTACTCCCGGAACGCGCTCTTGTGGGCGCGGGCCTGGGCGGCGACGCGGGCCGAGGAGGCGCCGAGTTCGCCGTACGCGTTGATCCATGCGCAACCGCGGAAGCCGGGCTCGCCGAACCAGCGGTGCAGATGGTCGAAGACCGCCAGGATCCGCTCCTCCGGCTCCGCGCGCTGCTCGACGTACTCCGCCAGGCGACCGCGCCACACCGTGTCCCGGCGCTCCAGATATGCCTCTACGAGCTGGTCCTTGGCGGGGAAGAGGGCGTAGAGGCGCTTGAGCGAGACGCCGGAGGCGCTGCGGATCTCGTCCATGCCGACGCTCTGGATGCCCCGCCCGTAGAACAGCGTCCCGGCGGCGTCGAGCACCCGCTCCCGTGCGACTGCGCTGTCCATGACCTCATCACTCCTTGAACTGAGAACGTTCGTTCTCTAGAGTAGCGCCACGACAGAGGAGAACGCACGTTCTCCCCCGTCCCCCCTGCCCGTTCGCACCGTTCGCACCATTCGACCGGAGGACCCCGCCATGACCGCTCGCCCGCCCCTGCCCCCCTTCGACCTGCACACCGCCCGGCAGAAGGTCCAGGCCGCCGAGGACGCCTGGAACACCCGTGACCCCGAGAAGGTCTCGCTCGCGTACACCGAGGACTCCCGCTGGCGCAATCGGGACACCTTCGTCACCGGGCGGGCCGGGATCGTCGAGCTGCTCACCGCCAAGTGGGCGCGCGAGCTCGACTACGCGCTGCGCAAGGAGCTGTGGGCGTTCGACGGCAACCGCATCGCGGTTCGTTTCCAGTACGAGAGCCGGGACGCGGCGGGGCAGTGGTGGCGCAGTTACGGGAACGAGCTCTGGGAGTTCGACGAGAACGGTCTGATGGACCGCCGCGAAGCGAGCATCAATGATGTGCCGATCGATGAATCGGAACGTCGGATCTTCGGAACACGCCCCGACTCCGAGCGCGGAGTTGCCTTTCCGCTCCGCTGAACAGGGGAATTTTGGAGTGATCGGCCCGCTGGTCTCGTTCTTCCAGGCGGCACCTGTCCGTCAGAGATCCGAGACCCAGAGGGATGGAAGTACCTATGAAGCTCACCAAGCGGGCCGGCCTCGCGGCCATGATGACGTGCATGGCCACGGCGGCGGCGGTCGCGCCCGCCGCGGCCGGGTCGTCCGTACCCGTCGTGGTCCCGCTGGAAGGTCTGGAGACGACGCTGCCGTTCGAATCCCCCACGGTGAGCACTGGCGTACCGATCCCGATGCCGGGTTCCCCGGGCGGGCCGCGGCACGTCGTCGGCTCGCTGATGCCGTCCCCGCTGCTGCCGAGTCTGCCGGTCACCACGGAGCTGCCGTCGACGCTGCTCAAGGCGCCGCTGACGGATCCGCTCACCGACGACAAGATCGGCTCGGCCGCCGTCACCACGCCGTCCTCGCCGCTGCGCGCGGAGAGCCCGGGGGCGATCCTCGAAGCGCCGCTCACCCCGCCGCAGGCCGAACTGTTCGGGCTGCCCGCGCTTGAGGAGCCCCAGGCCGGACTGCTCGCCCCGACGCTGCGCGGCGCGCCCACCGCCAACCTCGGCCTCCTGTAAGGCTTTCCGCCAAGGCCTTCCGCACCCAGGCGCTTCCGTCCGTCTCCCAGGAGTCGCTAGCGCATCACGCGTATATCTGTCAAGGGCACTAGAAATGCGCCGACTTGGGCTCGTAGCGTGCTGAACAGCCCCCACTGTTGCACGAAGGAGCTCTTCCGTGGATCACTCCCGCCTTGTCGAGGTCAGTGAATACGTGAACCGCAATGCCCCTCACCTCGCATTCGAGAAGTCGTCTTTCAGTGACCTCGACTACTCCAAGGATTGCGTCGGATTCGCCGTGGACGGTGAGCGGATCGCCGTGACGCATACGAAGGACGCCGACGCACCGGTGCTCCGGTACACCCGGTCCGAGATCGCCGCCATGGTCCGCGCGGCGAAAGCGGGACAGCTGGACAAGTTCTGCTGAGCCCGCTCCTCCCCCCAGCCGCCCGCGGCCGCCACCGACGCGGCCGCGGGCGGTGTGGCGTCGTGATCACGAGGCCCTGGTGAACGCAATGTTCCGGCCGAATCGGCGCTGCCGCGGCCGGGATTGTGAAGCCTTCACCACAAGCCGCGCGACCCGCCCCGGAGCCCGCGCCACCGCTGGTTGAGGCGGCAGCAGCGGGTGTACCAGCCCGTTCGCAGGGGGGATCGGCCGGCGCGGTACGGGGTAAGGGATCCGTGCGGGCATGCGAATTTGCGACACCGTACGCACAGTTTCCACATCCCCGGGCGAATTTGTTCGCGAAGTCGGTCACTATCACGGCCGTTGAGTACGTCATAGATGCGTATACCGAACAACGCCCGGCGACCGGCCGCCGGGGACGGTCCCGACGAGGGGGGCGACATGGAAGAGATCTGCGTTCCGTTGTATGTCGAACTACTGCACGAGGGTGATGCCATGACCCCCGTGGAGGCCTTGATGGCTTACGACCCCGCCGACCCGCTCGCCGTTTCGGTGGAATTCGTCTGCGGCAATGGCATGCATACGACATGGACCATGGGCCGTGATCTCGTGGCGGAGGGCCTGACCTCGCGCTGCCCGGTCGGCCTCGGCGACGTGCGGGTCTGGCAGTACGGCGAGGGCGGGCTGCGGATCCGGCTGCACTCGGACGAGGGCAGCGCCGACCTCCTCGCCGAGATCGAGGACGTCGCGGACTTCCTCTCCCGTACGTATCAACTCGTCCCGGAGGGCAGCGAGCTGGACGGCTTCGACGTCGACGAGGTGATCCGGCTGCTGCTCGCCACCACACCGGTGCAGGGGCGCTGCTGGTGCGGCCGGGAGTACCCGTGTCTGGACCACGGCGCCGAGTGAACCCCGTCGCCCCCGCCGTACCGGAGCGCCTCAGCCCAGTTGCGAGGCGCCGAACCGCGCCAGCCGGTCCGCGGTCGTACTCCCCGGCGGAGGGGTGAAGAGCACCAGGCGGTGGTCGCCCTCGGGGGCGAGCAGCACCTGGCAGAACAGGTCGAACGGGCCGAGCTCCGGGTGGAGCACACGGACCCGGTCACGTCTGCGCACGGCCACCTCGTGCAGTTCCCACAGCGCCGTGAACTCGGGACTGACGCTCTGCAGCCGGGAGATCAGCCGTGCGGACTCCGCGTCGCCGAAGCGGCGCGCCGCGGCCGCGCGCAGATCCGCCACGTGGAGGTGGCTGTAGTAGCTGTGCTCCTCCTCCGGGTACGGGACACGGGCGGACGGTTCGGTGAACCAGCGCCAGACGACATTGCGGCCGTGCTCGGTGACCGTGCACACCTCGCCCAGGAGCTCCCGCGCCATGGGGTTCTGGACGAGCACGTCACCGAGGTCGCTCAGCACCACGGCCGGGGTGCTGGTGAGTTGTTCGAGCAGATGCAGCAGACCGGGGCTCACCTCGCCGTCGGACGAGTGCGCGACGGGCGGCCGGTGCCCGGCGAGCAGAAACAGATGGTCGCGCTCGTCGTCGCTCAGCCGCAGGGCGCGGGCCAGCGCGGTGAGCATCTGGGACGAGGGCTGCGGTCCCCGGGCCTGTTCCAGGCGGATGTAGTAGTCGGCGGACATCCCGGCGAGCTGCGCAACCTCCTCGCGCCGGAGCCCCGGGGTGCGGCGGCGCGGCCCTGCGGGCAGTCCGGCGTCCTGCGGGGTGACCCGGTCGCGGCAGCGGCGCAGGAAATCAGCGAGCTGGCGGCGGTCAGTCGTCATGATCATCATCATGACGGAACCCGGCCGCCGGAACCAGGGACCGGCGGTACCAGGGTCCGCTGGACCCCCGCTCGACCCGGCGGCGGGAAGTGCCCTCCCGGCCCGCAAGGCAGGTGTAAGGCAACCGACAGAGCCGCGGCCACGATGGGCGCATGGAGTCTGCGAGGGGGATCCGCGAACCGGCCGAACGGCTGCTCGTGGAGATCGTGGAAGCGGTGCTGGCCCGCACGGGGGTCGGGCCAGTCACCGGCGGGCCGTGGCGGCTGCGCGAGGGGGACTTCTGGTGCCATGTCTCGCCGCCGGGCGAAGCCGGGCGGCTGCAGGGCTGGAAGCTGCACGTCGCCGCGACCCCGCTGGCCGCGCCCCTGGTCCTGGCGCGGGCCGCGGAGATCCTGGTGCGCCACGGGTGCCGCTTCAAGTTCGCCGGGACGGTCGGCCGGGCCGGCGACCTCGTCTCGCACCGCTACGACCGGGGCGGCGGAGGGAAGTTCCTCACCGTCTACCCCGAGGGGGACGACGCCCGGCTGCGCGAGCTGGCCGTCGAGCTGCACCGCGCGACCCTGGGCCTGCCCGGCCCCGGGATCCTCTCCGACCGGCCCTGCTTCCCCGGCAGCCTGGTCCACTACCGGTACGGGGTGTTCACCGGGGTGCCCGCGCTCGGCGACGACGGCATCCGCGGCGCCATGCTGGTCGCGCCCGACGGCCGGCTGGTCCCCGACCGGCGCCGGGCCTGGTTCGCGCCGCCCGAGTGGGCCCCGCGCGACCCGTTCACCCAGGGCGAGTCCGCCGCCGTGGGGGGCCGGGCAGCCCCGGCCGAGGTGCTGCTCGACGGGCGCTTCCTCGTACGGGGAGTAATCCGGCACGCCTTCGGGGGCGGCGTCTTCCGGGGCGTCGACGAGTCCACCGGCACGCCTGTGATCATCAAGCAGGCGCGCCCGCACACCGCCGCCACCCTGACCGGCCGGGACGCCCGGGACCTGCGGCGCCACGAGGCGGCGATGCTGGAGGCGTTCGCCGGGAGCGGCTTCACCCCGGCCCCGGTCGCGCTCTTCGAGCAGCAGGGGGATCTGTTCCTGGTCCAGGAGGCCGTCGACGGTGTGACGCTTCGGCAATGGGTCCTGGACAGACTGGAGTTCGGTGCGGGTGAGCGGTGGGGCGTACCGGCCCTCGACGTCCTGCGCCGGGCGCGCTCCCTGGCCTGTCTGATGCGGCTCGTCCACTCCGAGGGATGGGTTCTGCGGGACTTCAACCCCAACAACGTCATGGTCACCGACGAGGGCGAAGTGTGCCTGATCGACCTGGAGATGCTGGCCCGCCCCGGCGAGCCCGCCCTGCGCATCCACACTCCTGGATACGCGGCGGTCGAACAGATGAACGCGCCGCGCTACGGCCCCGCCCCCGGCGCGGCCGCCGATCTCTACAGCCTCGGCGCGACCTTCTTCCACCTCGCCGCCGGGGTCGACCCGCTGCTCGCCGCCGACGACCCCGGGATCCGCGGCAACGCCGGCCGGCTCGCCGCCTGGCTCGGCCGGCTCGTCCCCGGCAACGAGGCCGCACGCCTGCTCGCCCCGCTGATCGTGGCCCTGCTCGATGACGACCCGGCCCGGCGCCCCGGCCTCGACGAGGTGCTCGACCGGCTGGCGGAGAGCGCCCGCGCCGCCGACGGGCCCGGTGCCGCCGCCACGGCGGCGGGGGTGATCGGCCTCGCCGTCACCGAGGCCGATCCCTCCCCGGCGGCCGGAGCGCGCGGTCTGACCGAGGCCGAGCTCAAGGAGCTGATGGCCGACGGGATCGACCAGCTGCTGGCCACCGCCGCCCCGGAGGCGGCGGACCGGCTCTGGCCCTCGGGACCGGTGGGCGGCGCCACCGACGCGTTCAACGTCCAGCACGGCGCGGCGGGTGTCCTCGGGGTGCTCGTCCGTGCGTACGAGGCGGGTGAGCACCCGGCGGTGCTCGACGCCGTACGGAGCACGGCCACCTGGATCGCCCACCGGGTCGGCCGCGAGCCCCGCACCCTTCCCGGTCTCCACTACGGGCGCTCCGGCACCGCCTGGGCGCTGCTCGACGCCGCCCAACTCCTGGGTGACGAACGGCTGTTGGGGCACGCCATGGAGCTGGCGGCCCGGGTCCCGGTCCGCTGGCCCAGCCCCGACGTCTGCCATGGGGTGGCCGGTGCCGGGCTGACCCAACTGAGGTTCTGGGAGGCGACGGGGGACCGGCGTTATCTCGACCGGGCCCAGGAGGCGGGCGCCGAACTCGCCGCGACGGCCCGGCGGCGCGACGGGCAGCTGCTGTGGCCGGTGCCGCGCGCGATCCTGTCCACCCCCGCCGACGTCGTCCACTACGGCTTCGCCCACGGGGTCGCGGGCATCGGGGCGTTCCTGCTCGCCCTCGCCCGCGCCACCGGCGACACCGTGCCCGCCGAACTGGCCGTCGAGGGCGCCCGGACGCTGCTCGCCGTCGCCGAAGTGGCCGACGGGGCCGCGTACTGGCGCTCCGGCGAGCAGGGCGGCCCGCGCAAGACGCACTGGTGCAGCGGATCGTCGGGGATCGGCACGTTCCTGCTGCGGGTCTGGCAGGAGACCGGTGAGGACGACTTCCTGGTGGCGGCGCGCCGGGCGGCCGTGGCCGTGCGCCGCTCCCGCCGGCACATCGGCACGGCCCAGTGCCACGGCCTCGCCGGGGACGGGGAGTTCCTGCTCGATCTGGCGGACGGCTGCGCCGACCCGGCGTACCGCGGCTGGGCGGCGGAACTCGCGGCGGGCCTGTACGCCCGCAACGTCGTCCGCGACGGCCGCACCCTCGTCCCCGACGACACCGGCACCCAGGTGTGGGCCGACTACGGCACGGGCCTGTCCGGAGTGATCGCCTTCCTGCTGAGGTTCGCCTGCGGGGGCCCGCGCCTCTGGCTCCCTGGCTCGCTCACACAGCCGCCCGCCCATGACTCCGGCACCGGGACGGTGCCGGTACGTGACACCGAGCAGAGGGGGTGAACACCGTGAGGGAATCCGATGTGAGCGCTCTCCAGATGCTCGAAGAAGAGGAGGCGCCCGACTCCGGGTCCTGGCCGCCGCCCACCGCCGGCTCGTGCTGCAGCACGTTCTGACCCGCCCTCCCCGGTCACCGTCGCCACCGCCTCCCCGCGCGGCGACGGTGACCGCGGGGCGTCAACTCACAGGTCAGGCGGCCCTGTTGGCCCGTACCGCAGATAGGTGAGCACCGCCGTGACCCTTCGGTGCAGCTGGGACTCCTCGACCAGGCCGAGCTTGGCGAAGGTCGAGTTGACGTGCTTCTCGATGGTCGACTCGGAGAGCGAGAGCGACTCGGCGATGTTCCGGTTGTTCTTGCCCTGGGCCATCTGCCGCAGCACGTCCAGCTCCCGGCGGGTGAGCTGGGCCAGGGGTGCGTCGACGGTACGGATGTGGCTGCCGACCAGCACCTCCACGATGCGCGGATCGATCACCGACCGCCCGGCCGACACCTCGCGCAGGGCGCGGAGCAGCTCCTCCAGCTCGCCGATGCGCTCCTTGAGCAGATAGGCCAGGCCGTTGGTGCCCTGCTGGAACAGGGCGAAGGCGTACTGCTCGTTGGCGTGCTGGGACAGCACCACCACACCTATGCCCGGATGCGCGGCCCGGATGGTGTGCGCGGCGGTGATGCCCTCGGTGTGGTGGTTCGGCGGCATCCTGATGTCCGCGATCACCGCGTCCGGGCGGAACCGGTCGACGGCGTCCAGGAGCTCCTCCGCCGTGCCCACCGCCGCGATCACGTCGACCTCGCCGGTGTCCTCCAGGAGCCGTCGTGTTCCCTCCCGTACGAGATAGTGGTCCTCCGCGATCACGATGCGCATCCGGTCCGGGGCGTCAGGCATGGGCCGTCTCTCTTGAGCGTTCGGTGAGCTGGGCACAGAGCGTGGTGCCGCCGCCGGGCCGGCCGGAGATGGACAGCCGGCCGCCGACCGCCTCGATCCGGTCGCGCATCCCGGTCAGCCCCGAGCCCAGCCGGGAGGCCGTGGGCAGGCCCACGCCGTCGTCGCTGACGTCGAGGAAGAGCGAGCCGTCGGCGCGGGCGATCCGAATGGTCACCCCGTCGGCCCGGGCATGCTTGAGCACATTGGTCAGCGCCTCGGAGACCAGGAAGAAGGCTGCCTCCTCGATCTCCGGCGCGAACCGCGCGGAGGACACCGAGGGGTCGACCTCGACGACGACGGGAATGGGCAGCCGGCGGGCCTTGGACATCACGGCGGCCGCGAGCCCCTGGTCGGTGAGGACGGGCGGGTGGATGCCGTGGGCGACCTCGCGCAGTTCGTCGATGACCCGGCAGGCGTCGTCCTGGAGCTCGGTGAGCGTGGTGTGCACGGTGTCGCCGTTGCGGCAGAGCTGGTTGCGGGCGAGCGCCAGTTTGGCCACCAGGGCGACCAGCTCCTGCTGGATCCCGTCGTGCAACTGCCGCTCGATGCGCCGCCGTTCGGTGTCCTGGGCCTGCACGATCCGGGTGCGCGACGCGTTGAGCTCGCACGCCTGCCGCTGCACCTCGTCGACCCGGGTGGACAGCTCCGCGGTGAGGAGCGCGTTGTGGACGGCGAGCGCGGCCTGCCGGGCCAGCGTCTCGATCAGGTCCTGGTCCTCGGGGGTGAACCGGCCCTCCTCCTTGGGCCCGTACTCGATGGAGCCGAGCACCTCCTCCCCGTACCGCAGCCGCACCTCGCCCCACGGGCTTTGGCCGGTGTCCGCCTCCGCCCCGGCGGACCCGGAGCCGAACGGCGCCCGCGCCGTGCCGGCGGGTCCGAGGCGTACGCGCACCCAGCGCAGATCGAGCCCCTCGCGCAGGGTGACGGCCAGCTGCGGGCCGAGCCGTTCGAGGTCGTAGGCGTGCTCCAGAGTGGTGCCGCACTGCACCAGGAGCTCGAAGTTGGACGGCCGGGCCCCGAACACGCGCCGTGCGGCGAGCCGGTTGAGCTGGCGGTGTACCGGCTGGAACAGCATGGTCGCGGTCACCGCCACCAGGACGGCGAGACCGATCGGCAGATACTGGCCGGCGGTCAGCCCGAGCGCCGTGGTCATGCCCAGGTACCAGGCCCCGATGATGGTCCACAGCACGCCGTAGACCAGCGAGCGCCGGATCGCGAAGTCCATGCCGGGCAGCCGGTGGCGGAACGCGGCGAACACCAGACCGGCCGAGATCGTGATGTACGGCAGCGCCCCGAGCGCGGAGCCGATGAAGTAGTCGAGGCCCTTGCCGGCCAGCCACAGCCGGAACAGCCGGGCCGAGCCGCGTCCGCCGAACACCAGGAGGGCGATCAGGGCGATCACCCACACCCGGTCCGCCCGCTCCGCGCGCCCGGCCCGCTGCTCGCGCGCGTCGAGGAGCGAGCGGATCAGGAGCAGCCCGGCGCCGAGCCCCGGCGCCCACGATTCCGGCAGGACGAGCAGCCACGGCAGTGTCCGGTCCGAGATGGGCAGCGCCATCAGCAGTACGGGATAGGGCACGAGCAGCCAGAGCGCCCGCAGCACGACCCGCTCGTAGCCGTGGCGCACGCGCCCGTCGGGGAGGAGCGCCACCAGTCGGCAGATCGTGATCGCGGCGAGGACGTCGAAGGTCCGGGCCACGCCCAGGAACGCCCATGCGCGGGGTGCGTCGGCGTGCCATCCGGTCGCCGGGGGCCTTCCGAGCGTGAACCGTACGGCCATGCCGATCGCGGCGAACGACCCCGCCGCCAGCAGCCGTCGGGCGACCGGGTGCTGCGGGGTGTGCCAGGACAGCGAGAGCCCGGCCACATAGCAGGGCAGGATGCAGGCCATGGTCCACGGAAGCGTCTGGGCCGTCGAGATCCGTACACCATTGGGCACCCCGTAGAGCAATGCCAATCCGCCGCAGATCGCGAGAACGCGCATCGGCCGTCCCTCAGGCTCCGCCATTCCACCATTTTCCCGGGCCGCGCGAGCGCTGTACAGAAAGCCTCCCTCACCACCCGTATGGCGGACAGCCTCCATAAGGGAGCGAGGCGGCCCGGATTCTGCGACGCGGCGCGAGTGCGCACACTGAAGCGGTGGAGTCCGGCGGCGCGGGAGGCGGACACTCCCGCTCGCCGCGCCTGACCAGCGCGGCCCGGCGGACCCACCCGTGGGCGTACGAACGGATGAGACCCGTCCGACGGGACGGGCAAGGGGGGAACGATGAGTACGGCTCAACTGGAGGACCACAAGCGGGAGTCCACCGGGGCGGAGGGCGAGCCGGCCCGCTCCGCCCATCTGCCGGGTCCGGCCGGCGCGGCGGGCGGGGAGCCGCGCACCGGCACCCTGGGCGCGGCCGCGGGGCGGCGCCTGACGATGGCGCACCAACTGCTCGGGGAGCCCGCGCGGGCGCTGGAGGTCCACCGGCGCACGGAGCTCACCGGCGCCGCGACCCCGGACGAGATCACGGCCCTGGCGTGGGCCGCCGCCGCGTACTGCGCGCACGGTGAACTGCGCCAGGCGCAGGCGTCGGTGCGCCGCGCGGTCCGGGGGCTCACCCACTGCGGCGACCCGGGCGCGCAGGCGGTCGCCCACGCGGTGGCCGCCGTGGTGGCCGCCTGCGACGGACGGGGGGCGGTGGCCGAGCACCACCGCGAGCTGGCGGGGGAGGCGGCGTGCGAGGCGGGGGACCCCGCGCTCGTCCTGCTCGTGCGCACCTGCGCCGCGCAGGAGCGGATCGAGCAGGGCGAGGCCCGCCGCGTCCTCGCCGGGCTCGACACGGCGCTCACCGCGCTCGGCCCGGACGGCGACCGGGCCGAGACGCCGGAGCTCCTGCTGGCCGCCGGGTGTCTGCGCGGCTCCGCACATCTGGCCGTCGGTGAACTCGACTACGCGGCGGCCGAGTTCGGCCGTGCGCTGGCGGGCTACCAGCGCCTCGGCGAGGCCACCGGGCACGCGGCGCTCGGCGCCCGGGCGCTGCTCGGGCTCGGCGACGTCCACCGCGAGCGCGGGGCGCTCGGCCCCGCGCGGGCCGCCTACCAGGAGGCGGTCGTGCGCAGCGAGCAGTGCGGCGACCGCCAGGTCCTCGCGGCGGCACTCACCGGGCTGGCCCTGGCGCGCGGCGCCGAGGAGCCGTGCGCCGCCGCCCTGCTGGCCCGGCGCGCGGTCGGCCAGTGCGCGGGCCGGACCAGGATCCGCGCGCTGGTCGCGGCGGGCTGGGTGGCGCTCGCCGACGAACGGCCGGAAATCGCGGCCGAGGCGGCCCGCCAGGCGGCGGGCGAACCCGGCGCCCAGGCCTGCCGCCCGGTCTTCGCGGAGCTCCTGGAGCTGGAGGCGATGTGCACCCGCGAACCCCGTGTACGGGAGCGGCTCCTGGAGGACGCCCAGGCGATGTGGACCGCCGCGCGCCGGCCCGTGGCGGTGGCCCGGGTGGCCGCCGCCCGCGCCCTGCTGTCCGGAGCCGGCGGCCCGGATCTGCGCGAAGCGGTCGGCGCGCTGCGGCAGTTGGGGGTGCGCGAGCGCGCGGCGGACGCGGCGGGGCTGCTCAACCGGGCGACCGCGCCGCTGCGGCCCTCGGCAGCCGTACGGGTCCTCGGCGGCTTCCAGGTCCTGCGCGACGGCAACCCGGTGGGACCTGAGGAGTGGCAGTCGAAGAAGGCCCGCGACCTGCTCAAACTCCTGGTCGCCCGGCGCGGGCTGGCCACGCCGAGGGAGGTCGTGGTGGAGGCGCTGTGGCCCGAGGAGGACCCGGCCCGGTGCGCCAACCGGCTCTCGGTGGCGCTGTCGATCCTGCGTATGGTGCTCGACCCGGAACGCCGCCTCGCGCAGGACCACTTCATCGCGGCGGACAAGCACGTCATCGGTATCGCCCGGCTCCGCGTCGACGTCCGGGACTTCCTGGCCGCCGCCCGCCACGCCCTCGCGCTCGCCGACCGCTCCGGCGGCCACGCCTACGCCGCGCTGGCGGACGCCGAAGGGCTCTACCGGGGCGACGTGCTGGAGGACGAGCCGTACGCGGAGTGGGCGGTCGCCCTGCGCGAGGAGGCCCAGGCCGTCCACTCGGAGCTGCTGGCCCGGCTCGCCACGGCGGCGGCCGAGCGGGGGGACCACCACGCCGAGGTCCACTTCCGGCTGCGCCTGCTGGAGCGCGACCCGTACGACGAGGAGACCCATCTCGCCCTGATCGCCCTGCTCGCGGCGGCGGGCCGGCACGGCGAGGCCCGGCGCCGCCATGTGCTCTATGTCGGGCGGATGGAGGAGATCGACGTGGAGCCCTCCCCGTTCCCGCGCCCGGACCGGCGCGCCCGGGGCCCCGCCCGCCCGGCTCAGCGCGGCCGGGACTGATACAGCCGGGCGTGGTAGCGGCCCGCGCTCTCCAGACCGGCCGGGTCGTGGCCCGCGAGAACGACCTGCCCGATCGCGTGGTCACGCTCGTCCGGGCCGGTGAACAGCCGCTGCCGATAGGCCCGCGAGGCATCCGACACGGTGACCAGGCCGTGTGCGGCGAGCGCCGAACCCACCGGCGCGTACGAGACGGTGCGCAGGGCGAACGCGCTCACCCACACCGGCAGCCGCGCACACCCGAGCAGCGCCTCGAAGGTGCGGTGGCCGATGTAGCCGATGCCTCCGGTGACCGTGATCAGCCCGGTGCGCGCGATCGCCCTGCGCAGCGGCTCGCTCGGCGGGGCGAGCTCCAGGTTCTCGGCGTACGCCTCGTCGAGCAGCCCGACCGCGAGCGCGTAGCCGACGGCGTGCTGTGCCGCGTCCAGACCGACGACCGGGCTCGCGTCGGCCCGGCGCCGGGAGGCGTAGAACGACCGGTCGTACGCGATGAGTTCGGCCGTCGAGAGCTCCGCCGCCTCGGGGCCGGTGTAGTGCGCGTACAGCTCGGCGAGGGTGAGGTGGTGGTTGAGGAGCGCCGCGTTGATCCCGTACGAGCAGCACAGGTCGAGCACCGTGACCGGGCCGCCCGGACCGCAGGCCGCGGCCCGGGCGGCCCGGTCATGACGGAACACCGCCTGCGCATGATGCGGAATCTCGTACTCCAGCGGGGCGAGGCGGCGGAAGTAGGTGCGGGGGTCGGGTGCGTCGTAGATCTCGTCGAAGCGGGTCTTGCCCGGCGACGCATGGCTCGTTCCTCGGCTCATGGGGCGTACCTCCGCAGGCAGGTGGCGGTGTTGCGCGGATGAACCTCTATCGGACTCCTGGAGCACGCCGGTAGGCCGCCCGGTCCGAACCGGCCATCCGGGGGGCCGGGCGGCGGGAGGGCCGACGTAGGCTGTGATCACCATGAGTCTCTTTGCCATCAGCGACCTGCATGTCGGCCATACGGAGAACCGCGCGATCGTCGACGGGCTGCGGCCCCACTCGCCCGAGGACTGGCTGATCGTCGCCGGGGACGTGGGGGAGAAGGCGGACGACGTGCTCCGGGCGCTGGAGCACCTCGCGGGCCGGTTCGCCACCGTCGTCTGGGCGCCCGGCAACCACGAGCTGTGGACGCCGCCCGCCGATCCCGTGCGGCTGCGCGGCGAGGCCCGCTACGAGTATCTGGTCGAGCGCCTGCGCGACCTCGGGGTGGCGACGCCGGAGGACCCCTACCGCCAGTGGCCGGGCCCGGACGGGCCGGTCGTCGTCGCGCCCCTGTTCGTGCTGTACGACTACACGTTCCGCCCCGAGGGCGCGCACACCAAGGAAGAGGCGCTGGCCGTCGCCCACGGCACCGGTGTGGTGTGCATGGACGAGTACCTGCTGCACCCCGACCCCTACCCCAGCCGCGACGCGTGGTGCCGGGCGCGGCTCGCGTACACCCGCTCGCGGCTGGACGCCGTCGACCCGGCGCTGCCGACCGTGCTGGTCAACCACTTCCCGCTGGTGCGCCGGCCCACCGACATTCTGCGCCACCCGGAGTTCGCCCAGTGGTGCGGCACCGAGGCCACCGCCGACTGGCACGTGCGCTACCGGGCCGCCGCGGTCGTCTACGGGCATCTGCACATCCCGCGCGCCATCGACGTCGACGGGGTGCCGCACCTGGAGGTGTCGCTCGGCTATCCCCGGGAGTGGGGCAAGCGGTCGGCGCCGCCGCAGGGGCTCTGCCGCATCCTGCCCGGACCGGCCTCGGTGCCCCGATGGTGACCCGCGCGCTGCTCGCAGGGCTGCTCCCGGCACAGGTGGTGGTGGCGGAGCTGTTCGCCGACCCGCCGTCGGTCGAGCTGTTCCCGCAGGAGGCCGAGGTGGTGGCCAAGGCCGTCGACAAGCGCCGGCGCGAATTCGCCACCGTACGGCTGTGCGCGCGCACCGCGCTCGCCCAGCTCGGGCACGCGCCCGGCCCGATCCTGCCCGCGCGGGAGGGTCCGGCCTGGGCCCAGCGCGCCCCGCGCTGGCCGGACGGCGTCGTCGGCAGCATGACGCACTGCGACGGCTACCGCGCGGCGGCCGTCGCCCCCGCCTCGGCGGTCGCCTCGGTCGGCGTGGACGCCGAGCCCAACGCGCCGGTCCCCGACGGGGTACGGGAGATGGTCACCCGGCCCGAGGAGCGCCTCACCCTGGACCGGCTGGCCGCCTCGCATCCGGCCGTGGCCTGGGACCGTCTGTTGTTCAGCGCCAAGGAGAGCGTCTTCAAGGCGTGGTTCCCGCTGACCGGCCGCTGGCTGGACTTCGGTGACTGCGTGATCACCCCCGACCCCGAGCGCGGCACCTTCACCGGTGCGTTGCAGGTGCCGGGGCCGGTGGTCGACGGGGTCCGCGTCGACGTGTTCCGGGGGCGGTGGCGCACGGTGGAGTCGGAGAACGGCGGTCTGGTGGCCACCGGTGTGGTTGTGGGGCGGCAGGGCGCCGGGGGATGAGCGCGGGGGGCGTGCCCTGCTCGCACGCCCCGCGCGCTCACTCCCACCGTGCGGTCGCCCCTTACCGTGCCGTCGTCGCCTCGATGTGGTCCCGGATCTCCTGGGCCACGGCGGGCAGATGGGCGTCCAGGAAGAAGTGGCCGCCGGTGAAGACCCGCATCCGGAACGACGCCGAGGTGTGCCGCTCCCAGCGGGCCACGTCGTCGGGGTCGACCACCGGGTCGGCGTCCCCGCACAGGGCCACGACCGGACAGGCCAGCGACCGGCCCGGCTCGGGGACGTGCGTCTCAAGGGCGCGGTAGTCGCCGCGCAGCGCGGGCAGCACCATGCGCAACAGACCCTCCTCCGCGAGCAGTTGGGCGTCCGTACCGGAGAGCTCCATGAGATGGCGGACCAGCTCGTCGTCGTCCGCCTGGTGGAGCCGGCGGGAGACGGGGACGGAGGGCGCCGAGCGGCCGGACGCGAACAGCCCGAGCGGCCGGACACCCTTCTCCTCCAGCCGCAGCGCGACCTCGTACGCGACGGAGGAGCCCATGCTGTGGCCGAAGAGCGTGAGCGGCCGGTCGGTCCACGGCATCAGCTCCTCGGTGACGCGGTCGACGAGGGTGCCCATGTCCTCGATCGGGGCCTCGGCCAGCCGGTCCTGCCGCCCGGGGTACTGCATCGCCAGCACGTCCACCTCCGGCGACAGCGCCTTGGCGGCGGCGAAGAAGGACGTGGCCGAGCCACCCGCGTGCGGGAAGAAGACGAGGCGGGTGGGGGCCTGCGGGGCGGGGTGGTACCGCTTGATCCAGGGGCTGTTCACTACCGCTTCGCCCCCACCCGGTGCTGGTGCACCCGCAGGTGCAGGGTGGCCAGGTCGAGCAGCGGCGTCGGCACGGACAGGGCGCGGGCGCGTGCGGTCAGGTCGCCGAAGATGTGCTCCACCTCGGTGGGGAAGCCGGACACCACGTCGCGGTACATGGAGGACGCGAAGGTGGAGGGGGTCTGGGTGACCAGGGAGGCGGTGAGGGCCTGTTCGCTCTCGGGAACGGGGAAGCCCGCCGCGGCCGACACCGCGGCGCCCTCGGCGAGGACGGCGGGGCCGATGCCGGAGCCGCCGGGAACGGCGTTGACGTCACCGACCTCGCCGCGCAGCAGACACGTCACGGTGGACAGGGTCGTGATGAAGACCCACTTGTGCCACATCGAGGCGAGGATGTCGGGCGACACGCTCGCGTCGATGCCCGCCCCGGCCAGTACGGCGCGGATCTCCTCGGTACGGGCCGAGGCGCCGCCGGCCTGCTCGCCGAGGGCGAGGACCGCGAGCGGGGCCAGCCGGACGATGTCGCCCTCGTCGTTGAGTGTGGTGATGACCTTGGCCACCCCGCCGAGGACCGGCTCCTTGCCGAAGCGGGCGTTGAGCACGTCGAGGTGGCGTATGCCGTTGAGCAGCGGCACGATCGCGGTGTCCGGGCCGACCGCCGGGGCGAGGTCCTCGACGGCCTGTTCCAGGGCGGTGGACTTCACCGACAGCAGGACGAGGTCGTACGGTTCCGTGATCTCGTCGGCGGTGATCAGACGCGGTGTGAGCACCTCGTCCTCGCCCGCGCCGGTCAGCCGCAGACCCCGCTCGCGCAGGGCGGCGGCGCGGCGTGGCCGTACCAGGAACGTGACGTCGCGTCCGGCCCGGGCGAGCAGGGCGCCGAAGTAGCCTCCGGTGGCTCCTGCGCCGACGACCAGGATCTTCATGTGCGTACACCTTTCGTCGTGAACATCGTCGTGCGAGAGGTTGTGCGAAGGGTTTCTTTTCAGCCGAGGGTTCCTCGGTCGAGGTCTCTCGGCCGGGGTTTCTCAGCCGCGCAGTGGGTGGAGCAGGCGGTGCGGGCGGCTCAGGGCCACCGTCACCGGGTCGTCGTCCTCGCCGCCAGGGCCGAGCCCTGGGCCGGGCGTGACGAGGATGTCCCGCACCTCGACGGCCGCGTCGCAGCGCGTGCACCGCCCGTCGGCGGCGATCGGCGCGTCGTCGGCGGTGTGCCGGAAGATCCGGCGCGGGCCGCCCGTCGCGTAGTGCTCGTCGCCCCAACTGGTGAGCGCCCGCACCACGGGCCACAGCGACACACCCTTGGGAGTGAGCTCGTACACCTCGCGCCGCCCGGTGCCCGGCACCCTTGCGAGGACGTCCGCCTCGGTGAGGGTGGTGAGCCGGTCGGTGAGGACGGCGCGGGGGACCCCGAGGTGCGCCGCGAAGTCGCCGAAGCGGCGCACCCCGTAGAACGCGTCCCGCACGATCAGCAGCGTCCAGCGCTCGCCGACGATCTCCAGCGAGCGGGCGAGGGAGCAGGACTGGCCGGTGTAGTCGCGGGGCAGGGTCACGGACCGACCCTAACCCAGAACAGTTCGGTGAGTGAACCAAAATCTTTGAACGTCCTCCCCACCGTGGTTACCTTTGTGAGGACCCCCATGTGCGGCGTGTGTTCGACCTGGTGCACGATCTGGGGGTACGTGGGGAGCTGCGCCGATTGTCGTGACCGCCTGGCGCTGCAGCGTGAGGGGTTGATCAAGCAGTGTTCCGAGTTGCCGACGGCCGTCGTGACGGGGTCCAGGGCGGGCACGCCGACGCGGTCGGGGGCGCCGGCGCGGCAATAGCGCCGCCCGCGACCAGCGGCGGGGACCTTTCCCAACCGGCCGACCTGCTGGTGCGGTTCGTCCGGTTCATCGCGCGCACCCTGCGCGGCGAGTTCCACGGCATCGTCGTCGACCCCGTCCGGCAACTGATCAACCGCGGCCTGCGCGGCCTCTTCCTCGGCGTGCTCGCCTGTGTCGCCGTGACGGTCTTCCACGCCATCCACCTGACGCAGACCGGCGCGGTGGTGGTCCGGCTGACCGGCGAGGTCAAGGCCGATCTGCCGCTGTGGCTGGCGCTGCTGCGCACCCCCATCTCGCTCTTCGTCCCGGCCCTCGACCTGCCGGTCTGGGCCGGCCTCACCCAGCTGTTCCTCGGGTTCGCCCTCGCCGAGCTCGCGCTCGGCCGGACCCGGACGCTGGTCATCGCGTACGTCACCACGCTGGCCGGGACGCTCAGCGCGCGCGTCATGATCGCGCTCGGCCCCGGCACCTGGGGCGGCCTCGGGCTGCCGCCGGAGATCGGGCGGGTGCTGGACACGGGGCCGTCCGCGGCCGTGGTCGGGCTGTTCACCTATCTCTCGGTGGTCCGGCGGGCCCCGATCGTGTTCGCGCTGACCGGCGGCTCAATGCTGTTCGAGGCGATGGTGAAGCCCAATCTGGCCGGCCGTGAGCATCTGATAGCGGTGGGCACGGCGATCGTGCTCGGTCTGCTGCACGGGCGCGTCGACCTGGGCCCGGCCGCGCTGCGCCGCAGGTGGTCGCGTCGGCGCAACCGTCGTGCGATGGCGGTCGTCGAGGCCACGGCCTAGGCATTTCTACACAGAACGCCAAAAAGTTCTGTAGATATCGGATAGCTGCTCAATGTGCATATAAAGGCCAGATAAGAGCACACTGGAACCGCGACCGGATGTCGCATCGGGGCCAAAGACTTGCAGGCATCAGAAGGAGGCGAGTCACATGGCCGACGTCTCTCACCGACCAGGTGACATATCCGGGCACCCCGACGTATCGGAGATGCGGGACAGGTACGCGGCGATGATGGAGACGCGAGGGGTCGCGGCGGTCGAGGAACTCGTGATCCTCGCCGGAATCTACGCGGCCATCTCCGGCTGGACCGTGCACTTCTCCGGCGCGCTACCGACGCTCGCCCTGACCAACCTGATCGTCGGCATCGCTCTCGCGGTGGTGGGCCTGTGCATGTCCATCGTCCCGGAGCGGTCGCAGGACCTGAACTTCGTGGTCCTGCTGTTGGGCGCCTGGCTGATCGTCGCTCCGTGGGTGGTCGCCCGCCACCCCGGTACCGGAGCAATCCTGAGCAACGTCATCACCGGCGCCGCGGTGTGTCTGTTCGCGCTGGTCGCGGGCGGCATGCTGATGAGCAGGAACAGAAGGGCGACCTGATCCACGGCGGCTGCCCGCACAGCCGCCCGCCCCAGGGTCCCCGCCCGCGCGAGCCGCGGCCGGGGGCCCGTCGCCGTCCGCCGGGGCCGTCCCCGGCCGCCACCGGAATTGAGGACGCCTTCCTCACCGCCCACGAGGAAGGCAGCTTTCACTATCTGCTGATCGTCGCGGACCGCGACTGAGGCGGGGGTCAACTCCCTTGGCGTACAAAGACGCTGAGGCCACGAGGCGGTGTGAGCGGGATCCGGGTCCTCCCCATATCGTGGACCCATGTCTACTGCCGAGTTGATCCGGATCGTCTCGCGCGACTCGCCCATGGCGCTCGCGCAAGTGGAACGCGTACGCGCCGAACTCGCGGCCCTGCACCCCGGTGTCGCCACCGAGGTCGTCCCGGTCAAGACGACCGGCGACAAGTGGATGGGCGACCTCTCGCTGGTCGAGGGGAAGGGTGCGTTCACCAAGGAGGTGGACGCCGCGCTGCTCGCGGGCGAGGCCGACCTCGCCGTGCACTGCGTGAAGGACGTGCCCGCCGACCGCCCGCTGCCCGCCGGTACCGTCTTCGCCGCCTTCCTCAAACGCGACGACATCCGCGACGCCCTGATCCACCCCGGCGGTCTCACCCTCGACGAGCTGCCCGCCGGCACCCGCATCGGCACCTCCTCCGTCCGCCGCATCGCCCAACTGGCCGCCTCCCATCCGCAGCTGCGCTGCGTCCCGATGCGCGGCAACGCCAACCGCCGCCTGGAGAAGCTGGCCGCGGGCGACGCCGACGCACTGCTGCTCGCCGTCTCGGGCCTGGAGCGCATCGGCCGTACGGACGTGATCACCGAGGTGCTCTCCGCGGAGGTGATGTGTCCGCCCATCGGCGCGGGCATCCTGGCGCTGCAGTGCCGCGAGGGCGACCGCGAGCTGATCGACCTGGTGAGCGACCTGGGCGACCCCGACGCCCACCGCGAGGCGACGGCCGAGCGGATGTTCCTCCACGTCCTGCAAGGTCACTGCAACAGCCCGATCGCCGGGTACGCGAGGGCGGCCCGCAACGGCGATCTCTCGTTGCGGGCCTGTGTGTTCACCCCCGACGGAAAGACGGTCCTCAACGCACACGAGTGGGCGGGCCCGCTCGATCCGGCCACGCTCGGCACCTCGGTCGCGGTCACCCTGTTGCGGCAGGGAGCCCGCGAGCTGATCGACTCGATCGCCCACTGAGCGCGTACCGGCCCGAGTGCCTAGGGCCTGTCCGGCGGATCTGGTCGCCCGCGAGGTGCCTCCGCCTTTCGGTGCTGGTGAGCGGGGGTCTGGTGCGTCCAGCTGCAAGGCGGAGGAGGGCGTCGACGCGGAGCGTCGGCAACCGACGACAACGCCGCAGATGGGCGCACCAGACCCCCGCGTCCCAGACAAGATCCGCCGGACAGGCCCTAGGCCTTTCGGATGAGGAGAAGCGCGACCGCAGACCGATCCGCCGAAGATCGCCCCGTGGATAGTCTGGCGATCGCTCGCCGGCTTCGTCGTCGATGCCCAGTCCATCGGTGAAGCCGGCGAGAGCATAGGTTCAGTACGACAGGAAAGCGACTGGACCGGAGGACGTCAGCACATGCTCAGCAGCCGTACCGATGAGGTCGAATCACTGATGGCGCGGTTCCCCGGGGTGCCCAGGGAAGCCGTGATCAAGGAAGACCTGCTGCGCGGAGGGATGGCCTTCGACGACTCGGCCCTCAGCGACAACGAGTCCGGAGAGGTCAAGCCGAAGTCGTACTTCATCTTCTCCTTCGACCACCGCACCCTGCCGGAGCTGGGCGCCGCCGCGCTGCGCCGCCCGCCGGAGGAGATCGTGCTGACCGGCGGCCCGTACGAGCTGCGCCGCACGGTCGTGTCGGTGCGGGTCAACCCGGCGTCCCCGTACCGGGTCGCGGCCGACGACCACGGCATGCTCGGCCTGTACCTGGACGGCAAGCGGATCTCGGACGTGGGGCTGCCGCCGATGCCGGAGTACTACCGTCACAAGCTGTCCAACGGCAAGTCCGTGATGGAGGTGGCCCCGACGATCCAGTGGGGCTATCTGATCTACCT
The DNA here is from genome assembly GCF_041435195.1 of Streptomyces sp. NBC_00224. NCBI lineage: Bacteria > Bacillati > Actinomycetota > Actinomycetes > Kitasatosporales > Streptomycetaceae > Streptomyces > Streptomyces sp. NBC_00224. The sequence goes on along the minus strand of NZ_CP108106.1, from coordinate 1,555,065 downwards.
CACCGTGTTCCGGGTCTGCCAGTACTTCGGCGCCAAGCAGGAGTGCCAGTACTGCGACATCAACCACAACTGGCGCCAGCACAAGGCGGCCGGGCGCCCCTACACCGGCGTCAAGCCGGTCGAGGAGATCCTCGAAGCGCTGGAGATCATCGACCGGTACGACACCGCCAAGGCGTCCACCGCGTACACCCTCACCGGCGGCGCGATCACCTCGCACGTCGGCGGGCGCGACGAGGCCGACTTCTACGGGATGTACGCCAAGGCGATCGAGGAGCGCTTCCCCGGCCGCTGGACGGGCAAGGTCGTCGCCCAGGCGCTGCCCAAGGAGGACGTGCAGCGCTTCCACGACTACGGCGTGCGGATCTACCACCCCAACTACGAGGTGTGGGACCGGCGGCTGTTCGAGCTGTACTGCCCGGGCAAGGAGGAGTACGTCGGCCGTGACGAGTGGCACCGGCGCATCCTCGACTCGGCGGAGATCTTCGGCCCGCGCCATGTGATCCCCAACTTCGTCGCGGGCGTGGAGATGGCCGAGCCCTTCGGCTTCACCACCGTCGACGAGGCGATCGACTCCACGGTCGAGGGGCTGCGCTTCTTCATGTCGCGCGGCATCACCCCACGCTTCACGACCTGGTGCCCCGAGCCGACCACCCCGCTCGGCAAGGCCAACCCGCAGGGCGCCCCGCTGGAGTACCACATCCGCCTCCTGGAGGCGTACCGGGCGACGATGGACGAGTACGGCCTGGCCTCCCCGCCTGGATACGGGCCGGCGGGGCCGGGGAACGCGGTGTTCTCGGTGAGCTCCTTCATGGACAGCCTGTCGGTCTAGCCATGGTTTACAATTCATCTATACGCGGGCCGCGCTGAACCGCCCGCCCATATACGAGCCCCGGCAGGTCTCCCCCGTCCTGCCGGGGCTCTTTCCTGTCCGGACGGGCCCGGACCGGCCCGGACCGGCCCGGACCGGCGCCGTCGTGCGGCCTGTGTTGCGCGTTCACCCGGATGGGGTCACGCTGATTGCGTTCCCTCCGTATCTGAATGATTACTTTCCGCTTTCTCGGGGCTGTCATTGTCAAAGCGGCAGCCGGTCCGCCGGCCGTCCTGATGAGGAGCGCAGTCGTGGGCGTGGTCGTGGAAGTGAACCGTCAGTACACCCTGGATCTCGAAGCCGCCCCCGAACGGGTGCCGCAGATCCGCCGGATCGTCGCCGCACACCTTCGGTACTGGAAGCTTGAGTGCCTGATCCAGCCGGTCAGCCTCGGCGTGTGCGAGCTGCTCACCAACGTCTTCCGGCACACCGAGGGCGACAAGCGCTGCACGCTCGAACTGCGGTGGACGGGGCGGCGCCTGACCGCCGCCGTCCTCGACCGCGACCCCCGGCTGCCCGTCCTCGGCGGCGGCGAGCCGCTGGAGAGCCGCGGCCGGGGCCTGGCCATGGTGGCCTCCCTCAGTGACAGCTGGGGCACGCACGGCACGGCCGACGGCAAGGTCGTCTGGTTCACGCTGCGGGCCGAGGTTCCCGACGCGCAGACCCTGGTCCGGGTGCGCCCCCTGCGGGCGCTGCCCGAGGCGCAGCGCCCGCCCACCGCGGCGGTGCGCCGCCCGCTGCTCCCGCTGGCCGCGTTCGCGCGCGGATAGCGGGAGCGGCGGGCGGGTGCGGCACCGGCGCCCTGTTTCACGGCACTTCGCGCAGAAACAGGGCCCCGCAGGTGTGGCAGAACGGCCGCGCCCGCTCGGTCCCCCAGGCGTCGGCCGGCAACTCCTGCTCATTCATGTCGAGTTCCCGGCCGCACATGGACACGCTCTGACCGGCGCGGACCATGTGCCACTCCTTGAGTGTGCTGCCGCCGGGCTCGATCATCTCGGCGACGATGTGGTGTTCCATCGTGTGCTGCTCCTTCGTATGGGCCCGTGGGCGCCGGGCGGGCCGGGCACGGCGAGCGCGGCACCGTCCCCACTCTGACGCCCGCCCCGGGTGTGCGCACGTCCGGCGGCGCCGAAGGCACAGGCGGAGGGCCTGATCGTGGACCGAGAATGAAATGTAATCGAAACCTCACTATTCAAGATTCAATGTTCTTGTTGCTTTAGAAAACAAAGTAGAGGCGGCTTTGCGCCTTCTTCTCTACGGGCACCCATCAGCCCGTCCGACCGTTCGGGTGGCTGTGGCCTGCAACTTCATGCGATCGCGGCGTGGCGGAGGGTGACCGGATTCGTATACGGCGGTCTGCGGCACTCCCAGGTCTGGACAAGACTCGGGCTCGTTCATCGGTCCCTGAACAACAGTCCCTGAATGACAGGAGTGTTTGATATGCGTAAGACGCTTGGGCGTACGACTCTGGTGGCCGCGCTGGCGCTCGTCGGCGCAGCGGTTGCCGTACCGGGTGCGGCCGGCGCCGATCAGCACGACACCCGGGGCGCCGCGATGAGCCTCTACCCGCCGTCCGCGCTCGTCCTGACCGTGGCGCCGGGCACCGGCGACGACGGCGCGTCCGTCCTTCGCGCGGTGACGCTCAGCTGCGCGCCCACCCCCTCCGGTACGCACCCGGCCGCCAAGCGGGCCTGCGCGGAGCTCGACCGCAACCAGGGCGACTTCGCCGCGATCACGGCCGGCCCGCCGGCCGGTGCGGTGTGTACCAAGGAGTGGAATCCGATGACCGTCATGGCCGACGGCGTCTGGGGCGGCCAGCGCGTCTCCTACCGGCACACCTTCGGCAACCCCTGTGAGAAGCAGGCGGGCCAGGGCGTCGTGTTCAACTTCTGACCGACGAGCACGCTTCGTCGCCCGCACGCGACAGCAGGAACGGCGGGGCACCCCGAGCGGGGGTGCCCCGCCGCCGCGTCGCCCGGCCCCGTACGGGAGGCGCCTGGCGGCCGGTCGGCGGACAATGGTGGGCGGTCGGAGGTGTCGATGGATCCGGTGACGGCGTTGAGGCGGATCGCGTTCCTGCTGGAGCGCACGCAGGCCCCCACATACCGCGTACAGGCGTTCCGTACGGCCGCCGGCGTGGTCGAGGAGATGGCGGGCGGCGAGGTCGAGGAGCGGGTGGCCGCCGGGTCGTTGGAGTCGGTGAAGGGGATCGGCCCGAAGACCGCGCGGGTGGTGCGCGAGGCCCTGGCGGGAGAACTGCCGGACTATCTGCGGCGGTTGGAGGAGGAAGGCGCCTCCGCGCCCCTCGTCGAGGGCGGCGAGGAACTGCGCGCGGCCCTGCGCGGCGACTGCCATCTGCACTCCGACTGGTCCGACGGCGGCAGCCCGATCGAGGAGATGGGGTGGGCGGCGGCGGAGCTCGGCCACGAGTGGGCGGTGCTCACCGACCACTCGCCCCGGCTGACCGTGGCCAACGGCCTGTCCCCGGAACGCCTGCGCAGGCAACTGGAGGTGGTGGCCCGGGCGAACGAGCGCTGGGCGCCCTTCCGGCTGCTCACCGGCATCGAGTGCGACATCCTGGAGGACGGCTCGCTCGACCAGGAGGAGGAGCTCCTGGAGCAGCTGGACGTCGTGGTGGTGTCGGTCCACTCCAAGCTGCGCATGGACGGCGCCGCGATGACCCGCCGCATGGTCGCGGCCGTCCGCAATCCGCACGCCGACGTACTGGGGCACTGCACCGGGCGGCTGGTCACCGGGGGCCGGGGCAAGCGGCCCGAGTCGGAGTTCGACGCGGACGAGGTCTTCGCCGCCTGCGCCGAGTCGGACACCGCCGTCGAGATCAACAGCCGTCCCGAACGCCTGGATCCGCCGCGCCGCCTGCTGCGGCGCGCGGTCGACGCGGGCGTGCTGTTCTCCATCGACACCGACGCGCACGCACCCGGGCAGCTGGACTGGCAGGTGTTCGGCTGTGTACGGGCCGAGGAGTGCGGGGTCCCGGCCGAGCGCGTCATCACGACGTGGACGGAAGAGGAGCTGCTGGCCTGGACGCGCGAGGGCAGGACACCGGCGCGGGGTTGACGCGTCATCCGCGCCGAAGACCTCGGCATCGGCTTCTCGGGTGAGGCTGGGCCGCGGCCGTGTCCATCGGCGGGGTCCGCCGGTTGTCAGGGCGTGATCTCAACACGACGTATCGCCACAGTCCTCGCCCTCGCCGCCGGAGTCTCGGGCCTCGGTGCGTCCGCGGCGAGCGCCGCGGGCACGGCCGGCATCCAGCCCATCTCCCCGGTCGCCGTGCTCGACGGGCTTGTACAGAACTCCATCCCGGCGGAGCACCGCGGCGAGATGCCCACCGTGAAAGCCCAGCTCAGCCAGTTGAACAAGCTGAACGACCTCAACCAGCTCCACCAGGTCACCGACCCGGTCGCCCCGATCACGGGTCTGCTGCCCTCCGTGGGCTAGGGCACTTCACAGGAGGGGAACAGGCGAACGGAGGCCGAATGTGCGTTCGTCGCCAGGGCTGAAAGGTGACTGTCCGCAGGTCCGCATGTGCCGGTAGTAATTGCTCAGCGCAAGTGACCGGACGCCGACGTCGTCGGCGCATCCCCGCTGCACTGACGAGGAGACCCAACGTGATTCGGACCCGTTTCGCCTGTCTCGCCCTCCTGGCCGCCGCGGCCGGCGTCGCCGGAACGACCCCCGCCAACGCCGCGCCCGGTGACACGCTCAACATGTGCGCCTCGACGCTCACCCCGACCGGCTGGATCGACACCCAGTGGTGGAACAGCGCCGGCTGCGGATCGGGCTTCAGCCCGAACAGCAAGCGGATCATGCAGCTCACCGGCTACCCGGTGGGCACCAGGGTCAACGCCTGCGCCTCCACGTACCCGCCCGCGGGCTGGACCATCACCAGCACGTACTACAACAGCTCCTGCCGCTACTCGGTCGTCCCCAGCATCGACCCCAACGCCTGGACCATCGTCAGAACCGGCTGAGTCACGCGCACGGAACGGAGGTGCCCGGCACGCACGATGCCGGGCGCCCCGGACAATGGGTGTGCCGAACTCCGTACGCCCACGCGGGCATCCGACCGTTGGGAGAGCCGTATGGCAGTCCACTGGAAACTCGTCGTCGACTGCGCTCGGCCGCTGAGCCTCGCCGCGTTCTGGGCCGAGGCCCTCGACTACGAGGTGGAGGACCACACCGTGCTCATCGAGCGGCTGGTCGCCGCGGGCGCCGTCACCGACGAGCTGTACACGGTGGTCGACGGCCGCAAGGCCTGGCGGACCCTGGCCGCCGTGCGCCACCCCGACGACCCCGTCGAGGCGGCCTCCGGCGTGGGCCTCGGCCGCCGCCTGCTCTTCCAGGGCGTCCCCGAGCCCAAGCAGGTCAAGAACCGCCTCCACATGGACCTGCACTTCGGCCCCGAACGCCGCGAGGCGGAGGTGAAGCGGCTGGAGGGCTTGGGCGCGAGCGTGCTCCAGGTCGTCGTCGAGCCCGGCACCAACCATGTGGTCATGGCCGACCCGGAGGGCAACGAGTTCTGCGTCCAGTAGCCGCACGTTCGCAGTGCCGCACCCGGTTCCGTCCCGGCCGTCCGCTGGGACAATGGCGCGCACCAAAGGGGTGACCCTGACGGGGGGCGCGCGTGATGCGGTACTGGCGGCGCGGGATCTGGGTGGGGGCGGTGCTGGCCACCGGGGCGGTTGTCGCCGTGGCGGTGCGGGAGCGCAGCCTCAGCAGTGCCGGTTCGCTCGTCTCGGTGCTCGGTTTCCTCGTCTCCATGGCCGGACTGGTCGCCAACACGCTCAGAACCGGGCCCGGCGAGCGCTCTCCGGCCGAGCACCTGGAGCACGCCGCCGACGCGCTGGCCGAGGGGGTGCGGCTGCACTGGCAGGCGGAGTGGCGGCTGCGCAGGCTCCAGGACCCCAAGCCGCTGCCGGTGCGCTGGACCACGGCGGACCCCTGGCTCGCCGACGCGGCCGAGAACATCGGGGGCGGCGGGGACGCCCGGTTCGACGGCGTACTGGACGACATCGCCCGGGTGTTCGCCCGCGTCCCCGCGCGGCGGCTCGTGGTGCTTGGCGCACCCGGCAGCGGCAAGACCGTCCTCGCCGTCCGCTTCACCCTCGACCTCCTGGAGCGCCGCGACACGGGCGACCCGGTGCCGGTGATCTTCCCGCTCGCCACCTGGCAGCCCGACAGCACGGAGCTGTACGCCTGGCTCTCGGCCCGGCTCGCGGAGGGGTATCCGGCCCTGGGATCCCTCCAGCGGTCGGGGTCCTCGCTGGCGGCGGAGCTCCTTGAGTCCGGGCGGGTCCTGCCCGTGCTCGACGGGCTCGACGAACTCGCCGCGCCCCTGCGTGCGGAGGCCGTCCGCCGCCTCAACTCCGCGCTGGACGACGGCAGTCCGCTGCTGCTGACCTGCCGCAGCCAGGTGTACGCCCAAGTCGTCGCCGACGGCGACGTGTTCACGGCGGCGGCGGTCGTCGAGCTCCAGCCGCTGGCCTTCGAGGAGGCCGCCGACTTCCTGCGGCGCACCGCGCGGCCCGTGCGCGGCCCCGCGGGGGAGCGCACCACCGCCTGGGACCCGGTGCTCGCACGGACGCGGCCCGGGGACCCGGTGCGCCGGGTGCTCGCCTCGCCCCTGATGGTGGCGATGGCCAGGGCCGTCTACGGCGAGTCGGGGAACGACCCCGAGGAGCTGCTGCGGCGCCCGGAGTTCGCCGATCCGACGGCCCTGGAGGAGTATCTGCTCGACGCCTTCGTCCCCGCCGCCTTCGCCGGGTCCACGCGCTGGGACACCGGGCGCGCCGTGCACTGGCTGCGCTTCCTCGCCCGCCATCTGGAACACCGCGACACCCGCGACCTCGCCTGGTGGGAGCTGCACACCGCACTGCCCCGGCCGCTGCCGAGCCTCGGCCCGCTCCTGCTGCTCGGACTGCTCGCGGAGGCCGTGTGCCTGCCGCTGTGGGCGCTCGGCCAGGACCCCGCGCTGCCCGCGGTGACCGCCGCCACGGTGGCCGGGGTCTGCGCCGGGTACGCCGCGCGGGGCCGGCCGCGACGGCAGTTCCTGCTGCCGCTGGTGTACGCGGTGCCGCTCAGCCTCGCCGTCGGGCTCACCCGGCCGCTCAGCCAGGACCCCTACTTCGCCGTGCCCTTCGCGGGCATGCCACGGGCGCTCGGCTGGCTCGCCGTGGGCGGCCTCTACGGCCTGGTGATCGCCACCGGGCTCGCGGCCGTCGGCATGCCGGCGTCGCCCCTGCCGTCGACGATGCCGTTCTTCGGCCGCCGGCGGCGCGGACCGCGCGGCCGCTGGGCGCGGCGGGCGGGCGCCGGGCTGCTCACGGCCGCCGGGGTGCTGCTCGTCGGCGCCGGGGTCCTGCCGGACGCACCGCTGCTCACCGCGCTCGGGGCGGTGGTCGCGGGCGCCGTGACGGCGTACCTCGTACGCGGAGAGTCGGCCGTGGTGGCCAAGGGCGGGCGGCGCGACCCCGCCGGCCGGACGCGCCGCCTGGGCCGGGCGATGGTCCACGGCCTCGCCGTCGGCCTGCTCGCGGGGCTGACGCTCGGGGCGGTCTTCACCCTGGCCGAAGGAGGCACGGCGGCGACGCGCGCGGCGCTGCGCGACGACTTCCCCGTCAGCGGGCCCGTGCGCCACGCGCCGGACGGTTCGCGCTACGTCGACGCGGCGGACGGCACCCGCTACGGCCTGCGCGCGCACGGCCACACCTACCTCGTGCTGCCGGAGCCGGTCCACGGCACGCTGGTCGAGCGCGGCGGTACGCGTGACTTCGCGCTGCCCGCCGACGTACGCGACCTGGAGCTGTGCGCCCCACCGGCCCGCTGCACGGCGATCGACCAGCGGCTCGCGATCTCCGCGCACGACTACCGGCCGGACGGTGAGGTCTTCACCGTCCGGCTCACGGACGGCCGCGACGCCGGCTCGTACGATCTGTCACCGCTCCTCGACCGCGCCCGGAGCGAGTGGGTGACCCGGCAGAGCCCGGGCGCGATCCTGCGTACCGCTGTGGTCTTCGGGCTCGCGGGCGGCCTCGGCCTCGGGCTCGTCGGCGGTATCGCGGCCGGGCTGCACCGGTGGCTGGGGGCGCCCGTCGACGTCACCCGCAGCCTCAGCCCCTCGGCGATCCTGGGAACCGACCGGGGCACCGCCCTCGCCCGCGCGCTGTTCACCTATCTGGCCGCCGTCCTCGCGGGCAGCGCCCTGCCGCGCCTCCTCGGCCTCCCGGACGCCGCGAGCATCGGTGCGTACGCGCTGATCCCCACCGGCGTGGTCACGGTGGCGATGTCGGCGTGGGGACGACTCGCCGTGGCCCGGCTGTGGCTGTGCGCGCGCGGCGCCCTGCCCTGGCGGCTGATGGCGTTCCTGGGCGAGGCCCACCGCCTGGGCGTGCTGCGGCAGGCGGGCGCGGTGTACCAGTTCCGGCACGCGCGCCTGCAGGAACGCCTCTCCTCTTCTCCCGCTCCCGCTACTCGTCCCAGGCCTGCACCAGGGTGTGTTCGACGATCTTCCCGTCCTTGAGCGACATCATCGAGTTGGCCAGCACCCGTACGCCGTCGGGGTACTCGCAGGACTCCGTGAAGGCGACGGTGTCGCCCTGGACCACGCACTGCTCCAGCTTGTGCGTCATCTCACGGCTGTAGACGTCGTCGAGCATCTTGGAGATCTCGCCCTGGCCGTGCATGACCATCGGGTGGCTCGGCTGGGTGTTGCGGTCGACGACGCGGATCTCCGCGTCGTCCGCGTAGAGCGACAGCAGGGCCTTCGCGTCGTGGCCCTCAATGCCGCGGCGCAGCGTCTCGGTGTCGAAGGCGGTGCCCATGATGACCTCCTTCAGAAGGTCGCGGCCCGCGCCTGGTGGGCCGCGAGGGGCCTACGCTTCGAGCCTCCTCCGCCGGGACGCGAACGGCAAACCGTGTGGTGTCGTGCCGCCGGGAAGCGGTGCGCGCGGGAGATCGTTGCTCGATGGCACGGCGAGCCGCGGAGGCGGGTATGAAGAGCGACGGCACCCCGGAACTCGTCCTGGTGACCGGCGCGACCGGCTACATCGGCGGCCGACTGGTGCCCGAGCTCCTCGACGCGAACTACCGGGTGCGCTGTCTGGCCCGTACGCCGCGCAAGCTGCGCGACCACCCGTGGGCCGGGCGTGTGGAGACCGTGCGCGGCGATGTGACGGACGCGGAGTCGGTCGGGGCGGCGCTGCGGGGCGTGGACGTGGCGTACTACCTGGTGCACTCGCTCGGCGCCGGGCCGGGCTTCGAGGAGACCGACCGCTCGGCCGCCCGGATCTTCGCCGAGCAGGCGGCGGCGGCCGGGGTCCGGCGGATCGTCTACCTCGGCGGCCTCACACCCGTGGGCGTGCCGCAGGAGGACCTGTCCCCGCATCTGCGCTCCCGCGCCGAGGTCGGCCGGATCCTCCTCGACTCGGCCGTGCCGACGACCGTGCTGCGCGCCGCCGTCATCATCGGCTCCGGATCGGCCTCGTTCGAAATACTGCGGCATCTGACCGAGCGGCTACCGGTGATGATCACCCCGAGCTGGCTGTCCAATCGGATCCAGCCGATCGCCGTACGGGATGTGCTGCGGTATCTCGTCGGCAGTGCCCGGATGCCCGCCGACGTCAACCGGACGTTCGACATCGGCGGCCCCGAGGCGTTCACGTACGAGCAGATGATGCGGCGGTACGCGGCCGTGGCGGGGCTGCCGCACCGGCTGATCCTGAAGGTGCCGATGCTGCCGCCACGGCCGTCGAGCCACTGGATCGGCATGGTCACCCCGGTCCCCAGGGCGCTAGCGCGACCGCTCGCGGAGTCGCTGCGCCATGAAGTGGTCTGCCACGAGCACGACATCGCGCGCCATGTGCCCGACCCGCCCGGCACGCCGATCGGCTTCGACGAGGCGATCGAGCTCGCCCTGCGCCGGATCAAGGAGGCCAACGTGGCCACCCGCTGGTCCTCGGCCGCGCTCCCCGGCGCCCCCAGCGACCCGCTGCCCACCGACCCCGACTGGGCGGGCGGCAGCCTCTACACCGACCGCCGCGAGCGCGTCGTGGACGCGTCGCCGGAGGCGCTGTGGCAGGTCATCGAGGGCATTGGAGGGGAGAACGGCTGGTACTCCTTCCCGCTGGCCTGGGCCGTGCGCGGCTGGCTGGACCGGCTCACCGGCGGGGTGGGACTGCGCCGGGGCCGCCGGGACGCCGCACGGCTGAGGGTGGGGGACTCGCTGGACTTCTGGCGTGTGGAGGAGATCACCCGGCCGCATCTGCTGCGCCTGCGCGCCGAGATGCGGCTGCCGGGGCTCGCCTGGCTGGAGATGTACGCGGAGCGCGAGCCCGACGGCCGCACCCGCTACCACCAGCGCGCCCTGTTCCATCCGCACGGGCTGCTCGGGCACGCGTACTGGTGGAGCGTGTCGCCGTTCCACGCCGTGGTGTTCGGAGGGATGGCGCGGAACATCACGCGGGCGGCGGCGCGGGTGGAGCGGGGAGCGGCGGGCTGACGGCCCGCCGGGTCAGCCGCCGCCCCGCTCCTCGACCCCGGGAAGGTGGACGATGAGCAGGGTGAACGCGGCCAGCATGAAGTCGCGCATCGCCGCGTCCAGGCCGTTCCACGCCTTGGACTGCCACATCGCGAACCACTCGCCCCCGATGGCGATGAACCCGGCGCCGAAGAGCAGCAGCACCATCAGCAGCCCCGCCGTGCTCAGCCGCCGCGCCCGGGCGAAGCCACCGCCACCCCGCAGCGCCCGCGCCCACCCGACGCCCGCCGCGACGAGCACCAGCGCGGCGACCGTCTCCCAGGCGATGATCAGGACGTACGCGATGTCCTGGAGCGTCGTCGACCCGACGGCCCGCCACATGAGGTCCGGGTCCTTGAACGTCGTGTCCATGGCCAGGACATGGCGGACGAAGGCGCGGTTGGTGTCGAAGTCGGTGATGTTCCCGAACGCCACAAGTGCCATGTAGAGCGCGACGGTTGAGGTGAGCAGGGCGGCGGCGAGGGGCAGTACGGGGAGCGCGCCCGCGCGTCGGCGCAGCGAGGACCTGGACCGGGGCCTTGGATTCATGCCGGACTCTCCCCGGCGGGGCGGCCGGTGAAACCAGCGGCCCGGGGATCAGGCGGTGGCGGGTGGGTCCGCGATCGCGGTGATCATGAGGTCGCCCGGCCGGACGGTGTACGCGACGTCCGCGGTGGTGCCGTCGCCCCACTTCTGGGTGACGACGACGTTCGCCCCGTCCGCACCGGAGGAGGTGAACGTCCACGTGGAGGGGACGTTCGGGGCGCGGAACACCGGGTCCTGGCCGGTGTGCGCGGCCGCCCACGCGTCGAGCGCCTGGTTCAGCTCCTTGGTGAGGAACCTGGTCCGCACCTCGGCCGGGGTCGCGTCCTCGGTCGTGCCGAGGCGCGCGTTGCGGTAGGCGATGAAGAACGCCTCGACCTGGTCCTGTGCGGCGAGGACGGGCGCGGGCGCTGCCGCGGTCACCGGGGTGGGCACGGGGACGGGGTCGGCGGCGACGGGCCCGGCGCCCAGAAGGCCGAGCAGCGCCGCGGCCGCCGCGACACCGGCGGTGTGGGCGCGCGTACGACCGGCGGTGTGGACGCGCGTACGAATGATCATGCCGTCGAGTCAAACACCGATCACGCGGGACCGGGATCGCCCACTCGGGTGGCGCGGGCCGCGCCGGGCGCCGAGGGGCTCACGCAGGACGTGTGCCCCTCGGACCGCCGTCGGCGGACAGCAGACGGAAGGGGACCGTCAGAGCTGGCCGGACGAGGCGATGGTGATCTTCGCCTTGGTCTTGCCGCTCTGCGAGCCGAGGCCCTCGATCTTCTTCACGAGCTTCATGCTGTCCTCGTCCGCGACCTCGCCGAAGACGACGTGCTTGCCGTCCAGCCAGCCGGTCACGATGGTGGTGACGAAGAACTGCGAGCCGTTGCTGTTCGGGCCGGCGTTGGCCATGGACAGCAGGCCCGGCCGGTCGTGCTTGAGCTTGAAGTTCTCGTCGGCGAACTTCTCGCCGTAGATGCTCTTGCCGCCGGTGCCGTCGCCCCGGGTGAAGTCGCCGCCCTGGAGCATGAACTCGGGGATCACACGGTGGAAGGAGGAGCCGGCGAAGCCGAAGCCCTTCTCGCCCGTGGCGAGCGCGCGGAAGTTCTCCGCCGTCTTGGGAACCACGTCGTCGAACAGGTTGAAGTTGATCCGCCCGGCGGGCTCGTCGTTGATGGTGATGTCGAAGTAGACCTTGGTCGTCATGCCCCCATCCTGACATCCCGTCCGGCAAACCCGCTCTTCGGGCACCCTTTGCGTCCGCGTCAGCCGTCGGGGTTGGCTTCCCAGCAGGTGAGCTCCATCTCGTCGAGGTACGCCTCGTGGGTCTTGCCGGTCAGATGCGCGTTCGACTCGATACCGACCGCCGTCCACCCCGCCATGCTCATGATGAGCACCCGCAGCCCGTCGGAGCCGTACTTCGCCAGCACCGCGTCGGCCGCCCGCAGCGCCTCCTCGGGCACCCGCTCCGCCGGTTCGAGGCCGACGACCGTCCTCAGCAGGTCGATGGTGACGCGGGTGATGTCCGGCGCGATGGCCCGTAACCGCCGCTCCTCGTCCTTGTCCACACGCCCCTCCTCGCTGGTGCACAGCGGAACGATAGGGCCATTCCCAGCGAGCCGGACGGACAAGCCAACTCACCGGGCAGGCAGTTGGATTGAGCCGCCCTTGTCAGCGGGGCGGCAGCCCGAGCGCCCTCAGCCGCCGGTCGGCCGCGTCGGCCGCCACGGCCTCTCCCGCCTCCCGGTGGAGACGGGCGGAGTCCGCCAGCACCAGGCCGTACGGCTGCGCGTAGGCCGCCGCGTCCTGGCCGTGCAGCCGCTCGTAGGCGTCGACCGCCAGCGCGCAGGCCGCGAGCGCGTCCGGGTTGTCGGGGCGCGTCCGGTCGTACAGCCCGCCCGCGAGGCGGTGCAGCGCGTCCGCCGCCGTGCGCAGCCGCTCCACCGGGGTCCGCTCGTCCTCGACGGCGAGCCGCAGCCAGTGCAGACAGCCGTCGAGGTCGTCGTGGTCGTTCATGGCCACCTGCGCGATCCGCAGCACCGCCTCGATGTGACCGGCCCGGGCGGCGGCGGTCCACCAGCGCTCGGCCCCCGCCCGGTCGCCCTTCTCGTCCAGGAGGCAGGCCAGTTGGTACGCGGAGAGCGCCTCGCCCGAGTCGGCGGCGGTGCCGAGCGTGTAGCTGAACCCCTCCTCGCTGATCCGGGAGCCGGTGAAATCCTCCGGGTCGCCGAGCCGCCCGGCGGCCAGCCGCCACCAGTGCTCGGCCTCGTCGGTGCGGTCGGCCCGGGCCAGGAGCACGCCGAAGTAGTAGGCGCCCCGGCTGTTGCCCCGCTCGGCGGACTCGCGCCACCAGCGCTCGGCCTCCTTGAGGTCCCCGGCCTCGTGCCGCAGGAAGCCGAGGTGGACCGCGGCCTCGGTGTTGCCCTCCCGGGCCGCGCGGGCCCACAGCTCCTCCGCCTCGGCGGTGCGCCCCTGCCGGTTGAGCAGGACCGCGAGGTTCTGTGCCGCGTTGGGCTGCCCGTTGTCGGCGGCGAGTCTCCACAGCGTCTCGGCCTGGGCGGTGTCACCCCGTCCGGCGAGGAGCGCGCCGAGTCCGTCGGCCGCTGTCCAGTCGCCCTCGTCCATGGCCCGCCGGTACCACCGCTCGGCCTCGGCCGCCTCGCCGCGCTGGAGCGCCACCATGCCCAGGTTGTTGAAGGACACCGCGACGCGGCGCTCGGCCGCGACCCCGTACCAGTGCTCCGCGCCCGCGAGGTCGCCCTGCTCGTGCAGCAGCTGGCCCAATGCGAAGGCGGCCTGGCCGCTGCCCGCCTCGGCCGCGGCCCGGTAGGCGTCCGCCGCCTCGCGCACCCGGCCTGCCGCCCGGTGCCGGTCGCCCGCCTCGCGTTGGCGCAGGCTTTCGCGGGGCTCCAGATCCGGGGCGGGCCGCGCGGGGCCGCGCATGACGCCGGCGCCGTCGGCCGCGATATGGGCGGCGACCTCGAAGCGCTGCTTCGAGGGGTCCTGTCCGGGCTCGCCGTCCGGGGCGGACGGGTCCCAGTGGTCCGGGAAGAGTTCGTGCGCGGGCGTGCTGGTTCGGCCGCCGCCCGGATGGTAGGCCGACATACCGGTCGTGGCGGTGACGGTCAGGTCCCAGCTCGGGGTGTGCGTACGGCCGTCGCACGCGATCTCGGCCTCCAGCCGCCAGTGCACCCAGGCGCCGGACTCGGTGACGGGGGCCAGGACCAGGGTGGCGCTCTCGCCCCCGGGGACGGTCAGCGGGAGCGACGGCGCGTCCTCGCCGACAGGGCGCACGGTTGCCGGCCCGTCGTCGAGCCGGACCTCGAAGTCCGGCCGCTTCAGCGGCTCGAACGCGTCCACCGAGCGCTGGATCGACTCCAGCAGGTCGGGGCTGTACACCATGTCCGGCACCCGGCGGTGGGCCATGCTGATGCCGTCCGCGACGATCGAGGCGTGCTGGGTGGCCCGGGCCTCCAGGCGTACCAGAGTGACGTCGCACGGCCCGTCGGCGGTCAGCGAGAACACCAGGTTGTGGCCGGTGAGCGGGATGTGCACCGCCTCGGAGCCGGTCCCCGAACCGGGCGGTCCGATCACCGCGAGGTGGCTGCGCGTCGTCACCTTGAGGGTGTACGGCACGTTGTCGGGAAGCCCGTTAGTGAGCACTCCTCGGACGGGCCGCTGCATCGCGTACATCGCCGAGCCGCTCTCGTCGGGGGCGGGCCGGGCGGGCCGGGCGGGCGTGGCCGGGAGCTTCGGTGGCGCGGTCCGCCGCAGGGCCAGAGCTCCCGAGATGACGGACACCGCGACGACGGCCGCCCACGCGGGCCAGGCGTGGGTTCCGCCCGCGAGCAGGACCGCGCCGCCCAGGACGAGCGGGACAAGGGTGGTGAGGGCCGCGCCGCGCAGCGCGGGTGCCGACGCCATCAGCGGGCCGGACGGGCGTGGCGGGCGGCGGTCCGGAACGGGCGGCCGCCGAGGTCCACCCGGACGCTCCCGGTCCGGCCCCCGCAGGACCAGTCGAGCCACAGCACCCACTCGACGTCCCCGGCCTCGGTCCTGACCTCCAGGTCCAGCACCTCCACCTCGTCCTGGCCGACTTGGTAGGGGAAGTCGCTGCTGGAAAGCGGACGTACGCGCGGCGGCCGTGCGTCGAGCAGCACCTCGAACCGCCGCAGCGGGACCTCCGCCGCGTGCCGGGAGAGGTCCCCGGAGCGGTCCGCCCGCGCGATCACCTCGACGCGCAGGTCCGTGAGCACCACGGGAAGGGGTCCGGCCCCGGTCGCGACCAGCCGGACCGTGTGCCCGCTCGCCGGGATCTCGACGGTCCGGCCACCGTCGTCGAGGACCACCAGGTCCTGGTTCCTGATCCGCGTCGAGACGAGGACCGGGATCGTGGTGCCTGAGTCCTGCCGGCCCCGGCGCCGCGCCAGCCGGTCGCTGAACTGCCGGGGCAGGTCCTGGCTCAGATACGCGGCGGCGGCCGCGGCCGCCACTCCGCCGGACCACGACAGGGCTCCGCCCGGGGCCCAGAGCAGGACCGCGCCCACCGCGGCCGCGCCCGCGCCACCTATCAGCCAGGCACGGCCGCGCGCCCCACGTATCGCCATCGCACCCCGTCCCGGACCGTCCATACGGATTCGCCCGCACAAGGTATCCGTGGAGCGGACACCTTGTCAGACGCTCAGTGATTCAACTCGGCCTTGACGTCCGTGACTTGGGGGCCGGAGTCCTTGGCGGGAATGCTCCAGCGGTCGGAGGACTCCGTTCCGTCCGTGTAGATCAGCCTGCCGCCCCCGGCCTGGGCGGGGGTGAGGTCGAAGACCTTGGCGCGCAGCTGGTGGGCGCCGGGCTCGATGGCGCCGGAGTGCTGGTACTTGCCGAGGGCGACCCGGGCGGCGTTGCCCGCGCCCTCCGCGATGAGCGTGCCGTTCGGCGCGATCCAGTGCCAGCCGCCGCCCTTGGCGAGCGCGGTCTCGGCGGCCGGGTTGGCGCTGAGCGACTTCTCGTCCATGGTCACGACGGCGAACGTGCCGTACTTCGAGCTCTGCCCGCCCGCGTCCTTGAGGTACACGACGGTCATCGGCGTGATCTCCAGGATGCCCACGGTGTTGGCGCCCACCGTCCGCGACGGCTCGCCCAGCGCCTGCGCGACCGTGCCGGACGTGGGGTCGCTGCCGGCGCCGCCGCCGGGCGCGTCGGTGGGCGCGGTCGTGGGCGGCTGCGTGCTGGGCGCCTGGGTGGTGGGTGCCTGGCCGGACGGCGACTTGGCGCCGGAGTCGTTCTGGCAGGCCGTCAGTGAGAGGCAGGCGACGGCGGTGGCGGTAGCGGCGGCGAGCAGGGTCTTGCGCATGGATTCCCCCCGGAGGTCTGGTACGCACGGGGACCGTACCGCCACACAACGGACTCCAGGGGCGCGGTCACCGAATCGGGACGAAGGGGGACCGAGCCGGTGAAGAAGTCCGCGCGGGCGGGACCCGCGGCACCCGTCCCAGTTCCGTGTTCCAGGAAACGGTGTTCGTGCAGGTCAGGGCGGTAGGAACGTTCCAGCGTCCCCAACTCGCCGTGGGAGCTGGCAGGTGGGACGGGTGGGCGGCGAGTGTGTGGTCGCGGGGTCGGTCGGCCCCGCTTCCTCCCTGACGAATGCGAGAACATGATGTCGAAGAAGACGAGCCGGGCCGTTGTGGGTGCGGTCGTGGCCGCCGCCGGGCTGGTGGCGGCGGGCGCCGTTCCGGCCTCCGCCGTGCACGGAGGGAAGACCGTGAGCGGTTCGCCGTCGTTCGCGGTGGTGCTGGAGAACCCCGACGGGTCGCAGTGGTGCGGTGGCACGCTGATCGCCCCGGACAAGGTCCTGACCGCGGGGCACTGTCTGATGAACGCGGCGGACCCCAAGTCGCTGCTCGTGGTCGGTGGCCGGTCCGACCTGTCCTCCACGGGCGGACAGGTGCGCCATATCGCCAAGTTCAAGGTCGCCCCCGATTTCAACTGGAACCTGGATCACGACGCGGCCGTCATCACCCTGGACAAGCCCCTCCCGTACAAGCCGCTGCCGCTCGCGAAGAAGACGGACACCGCGCTGTACCGCAACGGCCGTACGGCCACCGTGTACGGGTGGGGCATGACCGGCCCCGGTGTCCTCGGCGGCAAGCTCAAGCAGGCCACGCTCACGCTCGCCCCGCAGGACTCCTGCGCCCCGTTCACCGACCCCGGCGACACGCGCGACCTCCGGGTCTGCGGACTGCCGCGCACCGGCACCACCGACAGCATCTGCTCCGGGGACTCGGGCGGCCCGCTGGTCGCGGACGGCAAGCTGATCGGCATCGTCTCGACCGGCAACAAGTACTGCGACACCCAGTACCCGCTCTCCGTGTTCACCAAGGTCAGCGCGGTGGCCCCGGAGCTCGGGCTGTAGGGGGGCCTCAGAACGCGGCGATCGTGCGGGGCGCCCGCTCCGCACGGCTCAGCGCCCGTAGGACCGCCGCCTGGCCGTGGCGCCGCACGGCCAGGCGCGAGAGCAGATCGACGACGGTCTCGACGGCGCTCGGCGCGAGCCGCGGCGGGGCGATGCCCGCGCTCACCGCCAAGTCGTCGCCGTGCACCGCGATTTCCATCATCCGAGTGGTCAGGAAGTCGTCGAGCAGCAGTGACCACGGGCCCCAGAGCGGGATGCGGACCGGCCGGTTCTCCGCCGAGGCCAGCGTGTCCGCGAGTTCGGTGACGGCCGCGTCCACCCGGTCCGCGAGCGCCTCGGGCCCGTCGGCGGCCGTGCTCTCGCCGCCCTGCCGGATCCGTACGTTGATCTCGTCGTCGAGTCCCGCCCCGATCCACTCCACCCGCTCGTAGTGCCCGAGCAGCGGGACCGTGGGTTCGGGCGGTACGGGTGCGGCCAGCGCGGGCGGGATCGACAGGACCTGGTAGGCGAGATGGCCCGCCAGACCGCCCACGCTGAATTCCGCGAGCGCGCTCGGCCCCGGCCACGCGGCGGCGACCGCCGGGTCGCGCAGCAGGTCCGGGACCGAGCCCGCCAGGGCGAGGAAGTCGTGCCGGAGAGAGGTCATCCCCGTACGATCCCGCCCCCGTTCCTCACCAGGCAAGCGGCAGCGTCTCCGGGCCCCGGTTGATCGAGCCCCGGCGCCACCGCACCTGCTCCGGCTCGATCGCCAGCCGCAGCTCCGGGGCCATGCGCAGCAGCGTGGACAGGATCACCTCCGACTCCATCCGGGTCACCGCCGCCCCGAGGCAGTAGTGCGCGCCGTGCCCGAAGGAGAGGTTGGGGGACTCGTCGCGGGTCAACTCGAAGCGGTCCGGGTCGGTGAAGACCTCCGGGTCGCGGTTGGCGGCCAGATAGGAGACGTACACGGCCTCCCCGGCACGGATGAGCACATCGCCCACCTCGACGTCCTCGGTGGCGATCCGGGGCAGCCCCACGCCGTTGCGCTGCGGGATGAACCGCAGCAACTCCTCGATGGCGGTGGGCAGCAGCTCCGGGTCCGCCCGCAGCCGCGCCAGCTGCTCGGGGTGCGTGAGCAGCGTGTACACCATCGTGGAGCACTGGTTGCGGACCTGGTCGAGGGCGTTGAGGACGATCATCACGGCCAGCGAGATCAGCTCGGGACGGCTGAGCGCGCCCTCGGCCTGCGCCAGGGACAGCTCGCTGAACAGGTCGTCGCCCGGGTGGTCGAGGCGATGGTCCGCGAGCGTCCTGAAGTACCCGGCGATCTCGGCCTTGACCGCGTTGCTCTCCTCCAGGGAGTGGTCGCTGGAGAGGATGACGCCCCGCCAGGCCTGGAGTCGGCCGAGGTCGGACTCCGGCACCCCGAGCAGCTTCCCGATCACCTGCTCCGGCATCGGGCCGGTCACGCACTCGGTGAGGTCGGCGGGCGGGCCCTGCGCCAGCATCTCCCCGACCAGCCGCTCCGCGATCGCCTCCGCCTCCACCTTGAGCACCGCGACCCGCTTGCGGTTGAAGGTCTGCGCGAGGAGCCGCCGAAGCCGCGTGTGGTCGGGCGGGTCGGTGCGGCCGATGCCTCCGGCGGGGGCCACGACGTGCGGGGTCATGCTGGTCACCGGCCGGTCGACGGTCAGCGCCCGGCTGAACCGCGAGTCCGAGGTGACCTCCTTGATGTCCTGGTACCGGGTCACCAGCCAGGCGTGCCCGTCCCCGAACCGCATCCGCACCAGCGCGACCGGCTCCTCGCGCAGCAGCCGGTGCAGCAGCGGGTCGAACTCCAGCGCCTCCAGGTGCTCCACCGGCCAGAAGTGCTCGGTGGCCTCGCCGGAGGTGCGGCGGCGCAGCTCGTCGACACGTACGTCCTCGCTCATGACGTGACCCGCGCATTCGCCGTCGGAGCCGCTGCGTCCGCCGTCGGGGCCTGTACGGGAGGCGAGTGCCGCAGCGGGGTGAGCTGCTCGATGTCGTACCGCACACGCAGCTCCTGCACCGCCGCCGGGTCGATCCCGCCCCCGCTGTTGAGCAGTTCGAGCAGCTCCTCGAAGTACCGCTCGTGGTCCGGGGGAGGGGCGGCCTGGAACAGCATCCTGGCAGGGCGGCCGGTCGGGTTGGCGAAGGCGTGCGGGCAGCCGGGCGGCACCAGGATCATCGTCCCCGCCGTCGCCCGGAGGTGGCGCCGGCCGGAGGGCGACTCCCACTCCCGCCAGTCGTCGAGGGTACGGACCTTCGGCTCGAAGGCCATCACGTCCAGCTCGCCCTCCAGCAGGTAGAACAGCTCCTCGCTGCGGCTGTGGGCGTGCGCGCCGACGTCGAAGCCGGGCGGCACCACCACCTCGAAGGTGGAGGCGACGGTCGAGTGCGCGCCGGTGACCTTGAAGGTCACCTGCTGGGCGGCGGTCCTGACGGTCCGGCCGCCGCCGGGCGGGATCACCAGGCCGTCGGTCGGGCGGGTGTACGGGTCGACGTCGTCCACGGCTCTCTCCTCTCGGTACGGGTCCTGACGCTCCGTCACCACTGCACCGGCAGTTCCCTGGGCCCGCGGATCAGCGCCCCGCGCTCCCACACCAGCTCGTCCTCCGGCACGGCGAGCCGCAGGCCGGGGAAGCGGTCCCACAGCGAGCGCAGCAGGATCTCGGACTCCATCCGGGCCAGCGTGGCGCCGGGGCAGTAGTGCGGGCCGTGTCCGAAGGCGACGTGCGGGTTGTGGGTCCGGTCGAAGTCGAGCTGCTCCGGGTCGGCGAAGACCTGCGGGTCGCGGTTGGCCGTCAGATACGAGACGTAGACGGGGTCGCCCGCCGGGATCAGCACCCCGCCCACCTCGACGTCCTCCAGGGCGATCCGCGACAGGCCCACGGCGTTGCGGTGCGGGATGTAGCGCAGCAACTCCTCCACGGCCTGCGGGACGAGCTCCGGCTCGGCGCGCAGCCGGGCCAGGTGCCCGGGTCGGGTGAGCAGTGCGTACACCATGTTCGCGCTGTTGTTGCGCACGGCGTGTGCGCCGCCGATCTGGATCAGCACGGCGAGCCCGACGGCCTCGTCCTGGTCGAGCACCTCGTTCTCCAGGGCGCCCGCCAGCACACCCGCCAGATCCTCCTCGGGCTCCGCCCTGCGCCGCTCGATGAGATCGCGGAAATATTCGGCCATCTCCGCCTTGGCCCGCTCGCTGGCCTCGCGGCCGCGCGCGGCGGAGATGATGGTGTCCGACCAGTGCGCCATCCTGGACTGGTCCTCGTCCGGCACCCCCATCAGCGCGCACACCATGGCGAGCGGGAAGGGCCGGTTGAGGTGGGCCATGAGGTCGAGCGGCCCGCCCCGGCCCTCCATCCGGTCGAGGAGGCGGTCCACCACCCGCTGGGCGTGTTCGTGGAGCCGGCGCATCGACCGGGCGGTGAAGGCGCTGGCGACCACGCGCCGCATCCGGGTGTGGTCCGGCGGGTCGGCGAACCCGACGGCCCCGTCCATCGGGATGAAGTGCGGGGCCAGCCTGGTGACCTGGCGTCCCATCACGGCCTGACGGCTGAAGCGGGGGTCCACGGAGACGAACCGCACGTCGTCGTAGCGGGTCGCCAGCCAGGCGTGGCCCTCGCCGTTGGGCAGCTTCACCCGGGCGACCGGCTCCTCGTGCAGCAGCCGCGCGAGCAGCGGGTCGAAGGCGAGGCCGGGCAGGTCCGGCGGCGCCCAGAAGTGGATCTGCGGTTCGGCCATGGCGTTCTCGCCTCCTGGCTGGGGGGTGCGGGGACAGGCGGCCGAGTCCGGCACGACGACCGCTTTCGGTACGACCGCCTTCGGTGCGGCGGCCTTCGGCACGGCCGATTCCTTCGGCGCCGCGGCCTTCTTCGGTACGGCCGGGACGGCGGTCCAGTGTCCGAGGGCCACCTCGGCGGTGATGCCCGGGCCGAACCCGGCGATCAGGCCCTTGGCCTGGTGCTCCACACCGCCCTCGTCGAACAGCCGCCCGAGCGCGTCGAGGACGACGGCGCTGGCGATGTTCCCGTACTCGGTGAGCGTGGCGCGGCTGAACCGGAACGCCTCCGGCGGCACGCCGAGGTACTTGCAGAGGTCGTCCAGGATGCGCGGCCCGCCCGCGTGGACGATGTAGAAGTCCAGGGTGGAGGCGTTCCAGCCATGCTGGTCGGCGAGTCGGCTGAGGACGGGTGCCAGCGCCTCCATCGTGCCGGGGACCCGCTTGTCGAGCAGGAAGTGGAATCCGGTCTCGCGCACCGCGTACGCGATCCAGTCCTCGGTCTGCGGTACGAGGTACGAGCCGTTGCGCTCCAGTCGGATGCCGGTGCCGCCCGAGCCCCGGACGACCGCCGCGGCCACCGCGTCGCCGAACAGCCCGTTGGACAGCAGCGTGCCGACGCCCAGGTCGGTCGGCTGATAGCTCAGCGAGCAGAACTCGCAGGCCACGATCAGTACGTTGGCCTCGGGATAGGCGGTGCAGAAGTCGTGCGCGCGGTTGATCGCGCTGCCGCCCGCCGCGCAGCCGAGCTGGGCGATCGGGATCTGGCGGGTCTCTGGCCGAAAACCCATGCTGTTGATCAACCAGGCCGTCAGGGACGGCATCATGAACCCCGTGCACGACACATAGACGATCAGATCGATGTCGCGCGGCGACAACTCGGCGGTCTCCAGCGCCTGCCGCACCACCTGCGGCACCCGCGCCTTGGCCTCCGCCTCGTACAGCTTGTTCCGCACTTCGAAGCCCGGATGCCGCAGGGTGTCCTCAAGCGGCTGGACGACGTGCCGTTTGGCCACTCCGGTGTTCTCGATCAGGCGCAGCGCGAGCGCGAGCTGGGGATGGTCGGCGTGAACGGTGCGCACCAGGTCGAGAGTCTGCTCTGACGTGATCACGTGCTCGGGCACGGCGACGGCAGGTCGGCACAAGACAGCCATGGGCGGAACATCCTGAGGGGGTAGACGGCGCCCGGTCTCGTGACGGGGGACGGGCGGGCTGCCGGACAGCCGTGTTGGATCATTCCAGGCCCATGGGGGAAGACTTCTCAGATCCATCTGAAAGTACACAAAAGTGTCATACGAGTGGCGAGTGTGACGCCGGACTGCCAGGAGTCGGGGCGTACGAGGGCCATGCGAGGGCCATACGAAGGGGAGTGGGCATGTCGTCGGCGTTACTGGACGGTCGGGTGGCTCTGGTCACGGGTGCGAGCCGGGGGATCGGTGCCGCCGTGGCCCGGGCGCTGGGGGCGCACGGGGCGGCGGTGGCCGTGAACTACCTGCGCAGTGCCGACGCCGCCGCGGGCGTGGTCGCCGACATCGAGAAGTCCGGCGGCCGGGCCGTGGCGGTGGCGGGAGACATGAGCGACCTGGAACAGGTACGGGCCGTGGTGGCGGCGAGCACGGCGGCGCTGGGCGCGCCGGACGTGCTGGTCTGCAACGTCATGGTCGGCACCGAGGCCGTCGCCGCCAGGGCGGGTGCGGCCGGGAGCTTCATCGACACCCCGGAGGGCATCGCCTCGGTCCGGGACGCGGTCGCCTCCCAACTGGACGCCACGCTCGCCTGCTGCCACGCCGTCGTCCCCGCGATGCGGCGCCAAGGCGGCGGCTCGATCGTCCTGATCGGCGCCTCCGCCACGCACAACCCCTATCCCGTCCCCGTCGAGATCACGGCGGCCAAGAGCGCCCAGGACGCGGTCGGTCGGGCGCTGGCACGGGAGTTGGCCCCCGACAACATCCGCGTGAACACGGTCGCCCCCGGCTTCGTCCCCACCGACGCCAACGCGGGCCCGCACCAGGCGTCCTTGATCGCCCATGTCGCCGCCGGCACACCGCTGCCCGAGCCGATCCGGGCGGAGGATGTGGCCGATGCGGTCGTGGTGCTGGCCAGCGACCTGTCGAGGAAGGTCACGGGCACGTTCCTGCCACTGGACGGCGGCCGCACGCTCATCTGAGGCGGCGGTTAGGGTCGACACCATGAACGACGACGTGGACGCCCTTCCCGCCGACGAGGTGTACGTGGGCAACGCGGGCAAGGACGCCGCGCTCGACCGGGGTTGGCTGCTCGGGCACTTCAAGGACGCCGGGGATCCACGGCACAGCGACGCCGTCGAGATCAAGTGGGGCGTCCACCCCCGTGGCGACGAGCGGGCGCGGTGGGTGACCGGCGAGGAGCGCACGGCGCTGCTCGTCCTGATCAGCGGCCGCTTCCGGGTGGAACTTCCGGGCCGCACCGTGACGTTGGCGGAGCAGGGCGACTACGTCGTGTGGGGCAAAGGGGTGGACCACTCCTGGCACGCGGAGGAGGAGTCCGTCGTCCTGACCGTCCGCTGGCCCTCGGTTCCGGGCTACCGGGTGCCCTGAGCGCGCTCGGTCTCCGGGGCGCCGCTCTCGGGGCGTACCGCGTCGAGGTGCTCGGCGACCCGCATCTCCGGGCGGCCGTGACCTGCCCGTGCGCATCGCGTCGCATGATCGGCTTGACCCTCACGCCACGTGAGGCGGCACGCTGCGGCACGACGAAAGGCACCGTGATGAGTTACTCCGTCGGCCAGGTCTCGGGGTTCGCCGGGATCACCGTGCGCACCCTGCACCACTACGACACGGCGGGGCTGCTCACCCCCAGTGAGCGCAGCCCCGCGGGCTACCGGCTCTACAGCGACACCGACCTCGCACGGCTCCAGCAGATCCTCTTCTACCGGGAGCTCGGGTTCTCCCTCGACGAGATCGGCACGATCCTGGAGGACCCGGAGGCCAACGCCCTGGACCAACTGCGCGCCCGGCACCGGCGGCTGAGCGAGCAGATCGGCAAGCTCCAGCGGATGATGGAGGTTGCCGAGCGGGCCATGGCCGTGCAGGAAACGGGCGTCCGGCTCACTCCGCAGGAGCGGTTCGAGGTCTTCGGGGAGGTCGCGTTCGACCTCAGTTACGCCACCGAGGCGCAGCTCAGGTGGCAGGACAGCGAGGGCTACCGCCAGTCCATGGCCAGCGCTGCCGCGCACACCAAGGACGACTGGGCCCGCATCATGGCCGAGGCCGCCGCCTGGCGCGAGGACCTGCTGAAGGCCTTCGACGGCCGCGAGCCTGCCGACGGTGAGACGGTCATGGACCTGGCCGAGGAGCACCGCGCCCACATCGGCCGCTGGTTCACGCCCTGCCCGCCCGAGACGCACCGCCGCATCGGCGACGACTTCGCCGGTGACCCGCGCGCCTTCGCGCTGGTCGTGCCCCCGTCGCAGCAACGGCCCGGCCTGGCCGCCTACTTGCGTACCGCGATCGAGGCCAATGCGGCACGTCATGCCGGTAGTGCCGGTAGTACCGAAGCCACCGAAGGGCAGTCATGAAGATTCTGATCACCGCGGCGGGGTCGTACGGTGACATCGCCCCGTACACCGGCCTCGGCGCCCGGCTCCGGCTCGAAGGGCACGAAGTGGCCCTCGCCGCGCCCGACCCCTTCGCCACGCTGGTGAAGGACGCCGGACTGGAGTTCCGGCCGCTGCCCGCAGACCCCCGGACGCAGGCCGCGCCCGGCGCCGGCAAGCGGGCCCTGATGCGGGCGGCGAGCGTGTCCGTCGGGGAGATGGCGGGCGGCCTGGTGGACGTGGTGGCCCAGGACACCGACCTGATGCTGCTCTCCACGACCACGGCCCCGCTGGGCTGGCACATCGGCGAGGCGACGGGGATACCCCGCCTCGGCGTGTATCTCCAACCGACACACCCCACCCGGGAGTTCGCGCCGGTGGTCGGGGGTGCGAGGTCGCTCGGGCCGTGGGGCAACCGCGCGGCGGGGCGGTTCTCCCTGCGGATGGTCGACCGGATCTTCGCGGGCGCGGTCGCGGACCTGCGGGCGCGCCTCGGCCTTCCGCCCGCCACGCCCGGCGAAGCCCGCGGCAGGCAGGAGGCCGCGGCCTGGCCCGTACTGCACGGCTACAGCCCCGCCGTGGTGCCGCAGCCCGGGGACTGGCGCAAGGGCCTGGAAACGGTGGGCAACTGGTGGCCGCACCTCGATCCGGAGTCCCAACTTCCGTCACTGCTTGAGGACTTCCTCCAAGCGGGACCGCCGCCCGTCTTCATCGGCTTCGGCAGCATGGCGGCGGGCGAGGGGGAGCGCCTGGGTGCCATCGCCGTGGAGGCCCTGCGCCGCGCGGGACTCCGTGGCATCCTCCAGACCGGCCGGGCCGGCCTCTGTGCCTGCGGCGACGACGTGCTCACCATCGGCGAAGTGCCGCACGCCCTGCTCTTCCCGCAGGTCGCGGCCGTGGTGCACCACGCGGGAGCGGGCACCACGGCGGCGGGGCTGCGCGCGGGCAAGCCCGCGGTGCCGGTGCCGGTGACCGCCGACCAGCCGTTCTGGGCCGCCCGGCTGGCCGCGCTCGGTGCGGCCCCGCACCCGGTCCCGTTCAGGCGACTGACCGCCGCGCGCCTCGCGGACGCCCTGGACCGAGCCGTACGCGACCCGGCCCACACCCGCGCCGCCGCCGCGCTCTCGCGTCGCATGGCGACGGAGGACGGGGCGGGGGCGGTGGCTCGGGCGGTCGCGCGCGTGGCGGGGTGAGGGCGGGGGGTGCCTACTCGTGGCCCCCAATTGTCAGAGGCCCAAGGTCACTTGGTCACGGCCGCACGCCGGTCCAGGATCGCGAGGGTCCGTTCCGCCCAGCGGATGTTCTCCTCCTCGAACGCGCGGCCCCTCATCAGGGTCAGATAGGGACCGACGCGTTCGGCGAGGGCCAGGTACTCGTCCTCGGTGCGCCCGTCGAGCAGGCGGTCCCGCAGCCGTTCGTAGCGGGCCAGCTTGGCCCGGGCCCACTCCAGCCGCTCCGCGACCGCGCCCCGTACGGCTTCGGCGTCGCCCGCGTCCACGGCCTGCACCTTGACCAGGAGTTCGTCGCGGATCGCGCTGGGGCGGGGAGGCTCGGCGGTGAAGGAGTACAGGGCCGCGCAGCCCGCGTCGGTGAGCGAGAACAGACGCTTGTTGGGCCTGCGTTCCTGATGCACGAGCCGCGCCTCGACCAGCCCCTCGGACTCCATCCGCTCCAGCTCCCGGTAGAGCTGCTGCGGGGTCGCCATCCAGAAGTTGGCGACGGACGCGTCGAATCCCTTGGCCAGGTCGTACCCGGAAGCCTCGCCCTCCAGGAGCGCGGCGAGAACGGCGTTGCGCAGTGCCATCGCGCCAATTTATCACTTTCTTCACTAGGCAATTAGGTGAATAATCGACACGTTTGAGATCGGTCGAGATCGAGTGATGCGTGGACCGGGACGGAGACCGGGGCGCGGTCCTCGCCGCGCGCCCCGGACGCGGCCGCACCGTGGCGTCCGGATCCCGCCAGCAACCCCTGTCGCGAAGCGCCACCCTCGCACTATGAACACGAACGACGCCACGCGTCCGGCGGGCCGCCCGGCCGACCGTGTCGCGGCGGTGGCCTGGCCCGCGCTGGCCGAAGAACTCGACGAGCACGGCAGCGCGCCCACCGGCCCGCTGCTCACCCCGGACGAGTGCCACGAGATCGCCGCGCTCTACGACGAGGGCGAGCACTTCCGTACGACCGTCGACATGGCCCGGCACCGCTTCGGCTCCGGCCAGTACCGCTACTTCACCCACGACCTGCCCGACGTGGTCGCCGACCTGCGCGCCGCGTTCTATCCACGCCTGCTGCCCATCGCGCGCGAGTGGGCCGCGAAGCTGGGACGTCCGGCGCCGTGGCCCGACACGCTGGGGGAGTGGCTGCGGATGTGCCATGACGCCGGGCAGGCCAAGTCCGCCCAGATCCTTCTGCGTTACGGACCCGGCGACTGGAACGCCCTGCACCGCGACGTGTTCGGCGAGGCCGTCTTCCCGCTCCAGGTCGTCATCGGCCTGAACGCACCCGGAACCGACTTCACCGGCGGGGAGTTCCTCATGACCGAGCAGCGGCCCCGCGCACAGTCGAGGGGGTCGGCCGCCACCCTGCCGCAGGGCCACGGGCTCGTCTTCACCATGCGCGACCGGCCCGTGCGCTCACAGCGAGGCTGGTCGGCGGGCCCCATGCGGCACGGGGTGAGCACGGTCCGCTCCGGTCGACGGCACACCCTGGGGCTCGTCTTCCACGACGCGCAGTGACGCCGGTGATGCCGGTGATCCCGGCGTCTGCCGTACCCGGGCCGACCGGGCGCCCGGTCACGCCTTCCGCTGCGCCACCGCGCGCGTGTTGACGGTGAATGTGGCGCCGTCGGGGTCGCGGATGGTCGCCCAGGGGCCGTTGGCGGCCGTGCCCTGGGCGATGACCATGCCGCCGTGGGCGCGGGCGGTGGCCGTCTTGGCGGGGACGTCCGTGGTGACGAAGTGGACTTCCCAGTGCGGCCGGATGGTGGGGTCCGGCGCCGCTTCCAGGGCGCCGGAGCCGAGGCGCGCCACGATGTGGCCGCCGTGCCGCAGGACGACCTCCTCGGCCTCGTACTGGACGTCGCAGCAGCCAGGCCGTTCGTCCGCCCAGTCGAGGACCTCGCCGTAGAAGATCGCTGCCTCGAAGGCGTTACGGGTGCGCAGCCGCAGCCAGGCCGGCTCGCGGTCGCGCCAGGACTCCCAGTCGTCGACGAGCTTGCCCTGCCAGATGCCGAAGACCGCGCCGTCCCGGTCGGCGGCGAGCGCGCCGCGCCCCGTCTGGAACGCGACCGGGCCCACGGCGACCGTGGCGCTCCGCTCGCGGATGCGCGAGGCGGTCTTGTCGGCGTCCTCGACCGCGAAGTACGGCGTCCAGGCCACGGCCACCTGGAGCGCGGGCGCCAGGGCTCCTATCCCGGCCACGGGCTCGCCGCCGTCGAGCGCCACCCGGAACTGTTCGCCGAGCCGCCCGGTGCGGAACGTCCAGCCGAAGACGGCCCCGTAGAAGTCGAGCGCGGGCTCCAGCTCGCGCGCCATGAGGCTCACCCAGCACGGTGCCCCGAGCACCGCCGCACTCGACGAGGCCTTGCGGTCCGGAACCGTGGTTGTCCTGTCCATCGCTGATGCCGTTCGCTAGCGCTTGGCGGCTTCCTGCGTCACCATTTTCCCGCAAAACGGGCACCCCGCACCCAGCCGCTTGGGTGGTGGGTCGTTACACAGTGTAGTGGCTACGCTGCGTATGGTGTCGCTCACCGTATCGGAGGCGGTATCCGGCCGCCGGAGGGGCCCGGGCCGTCCGGCCGCCGTCCCGCCCGACGGCTCACTTGCCGTCGAGAGCCCGCTTGAGCTGGGCCTTGTTCATGTCGGAGCGGCCGTGGACGTTGCGGCGCCGGGCCTCGGCGTAGAGCTGGTCGTACGTCGGTCCCTGGGAGCCGCTGTGCGAGCGCCGGCCGCCGCGCTTGGACGACGACATGTCCTGCGTGGAGCTCTTGCCGGCGGTCTTGGACTCACCGGAGCGGGCGCGCTCCTTGTTGACGGTCCTGGCGGCGATCTCCTTCGCCCGCTTGGTGCTCTCGCCGCGCTCTTCGGCGCTCTCCTTGATGTGCTCGTACTGACGTTCCCGCTTCGGGCTGGATCCACGGGGCATGACGACTCCCTGAGGCTTTCGTGTTTCTGTGTCGATCCGGGTACCCCGATTCGGGTGTAAGCGGCACCCGAATCACCTTCCGTCGTCCCACGGCCCGCCGCAACCGGTCCCGGGGGGCAGTGATCACGCAAGCCCACCTCCGGGTGGAGGCGAGGGGCAACCCTCGGGTGGATGCGGCGGCCTGCGAATAGGGACCAGAGGACGACGCGCACGCCCGGCCCCGCGCTCTACCGTCGAGAGCATGATCGGACGCACTCGGGCGGTCACGGCCGTCGCACTCTCCTTCGCTCTCGCGCTGCCCGTCGTCGCCGCGAGTACCGCTTCGGCGGCGCCGCAGTCATCGGCGTTACCCGCGGCGGCGTCGCCGGCACCGGCCGCACCGGCCGACGTCGCCGCCGGCCCCCTGCAACTGCCGCGCCCCACCGGTGAGTACGGGGTGGGCAGTTCCGTGTTCCACCTGGTCGACCGGTCGCGTACGGACCCGTGGAAGCCCGGCGCCGACGCGCGCGAGCTCATGCTCACGCTGCACTATCCGGCGGCACGGCCCGGGCCGGGCCGCCCGGCGCCGTACGCCACCACCGAGGAGACGGCCCTCCTGGTGAAGGGCCTCGGCATCGAAGCGGCCGTCCCGGCGGCGCAGTTGAGCGCCACGCGGACCAACAGCCGCCCCGACGCACGGCCCGCGCGGGGGAGTCACCCCCTGATCGTGCTCTCGCCCGGCTTCGGCGTGTCCCGCTACACCCTGACCAATCTCGCCGAGGACCTCGCCAGCAGGGGCTATGTGGTCGCCTCGCTGGACCACGCGTACGAGTCGTACGGCATTTCCGTCCCCGGCGGCCGGACCCTGACCTGTCTGGCCTGCGACGCG
The DNA here is from genome assembly GCF_041435195.1 of Streptomyces sp. NBC_00224. Classification (NCBI taxonomy): domain Bacteria; kingdom Bacillati; phylum Actinomycetota; class Actinomycetes; order Kitasatosporales; family Streptomycetaceae; genus Streptomyces; species Streptomyces sp. NBC_00224. Next base: position 1,525,359 of record NZ_CP108106.1, on the reverse strand, counting down.
GTGGGCGACGGCGGTGTGTCGGGGAGCGTCGTCACCGCGACGCGCGCCAAGGACGTCTCCTTCGTCCTCGACCGTCTCACCGGACGCCATCCGATATGGCGGTACGCCGACATGATCGACAATCGGCGCATCGGCATGGCCGGGCACTCCATAGGCGGCGCGAGCGCGGCCACGACGATGCTGGAGGACCGGCGGGTCGGGGCCGGGATCAACATGGACGGGGCGTTCTGGGACGCCCTGCCCGCGGGAGGGCTCGGCGGGCGCCCCTTCATGATGCTCGGCACGGACGAGCACCGGCCCGGCGGCGAGGACAAGACCTGGGACCGGACGTGGCCGACGCTCGGCGGCTGGAAGCGCTGGCTGAGTGTGGCCGGATCGGAGCACTTCAGCTTCTCCGACAGCCCCGCCATCGAGGAGCACTTCGGGCTGCCCCGGCCACCGCTGCCCGCGCGGCGCGCGATCGGCATCACGCGTACGTACGTGGCCGCGTTCTTCGACGAGCATCTGCGGGGGATACCGCAGCCGGTGCTCGCGGGGCCGACGGCCGGGAACCCGGAGGTGAGGTTTGAGAACCCCTGAAGGGCTGGGGGCCGAGCCGATGCCCGACCGGTTACGCCGCCCGCTGGTAGCTGGCGCCGTCGCGGGTACGGGTCAGCAGGCCCGCCGTGATCAGGTAGCGGCGCAGCGCCGGGAAGTCGTCATGGACCGTGAGCAGCGCTTCGTTGACCTCGCGCTCGGTGTACTGCCGTCCCGGCTCGAAGAGCGTCTCCTTGAGGTGGACGAGCAACTGCTCACGGCGGGCCGCCTTGCGGGGGATCGCCGTCAGCCGGCCGTGGGAGAAGAGCGCGGCCACGGCTCGGGAGCCGTTGGTGATGTTCTCTGACGTGCCGTCGGCGGTGTTCTCTGACATGGCGCGAAGCCTTCCTCATGGGTCGGCCGCGGGGCAACGGAATTTGGCCCGCGCCGAGGTGAGACGGCTGCCGCGCGGCTCTTCGCGGCATTTTCGACGTGTTCCGGATTCAAGTGGGACGCGGCAGGTATACGGCGGTGGATGGCCGACGACGCGCTCGACGCTAGGCGAACACGTGTGCCATGCTCGCGCCACATCGGACATCTGGCACAACGGGGGTGTGGGATGGGTCTGACGAGCGAGTTCACCACCGCGGTCGTGCCGGCGGCCGAGCGGTTCGCGCTGTGGAGCGAGCTGGCCGGCCAGTCCCATGTGCGCAACTGGCTGCGCAGCGAGTGGGCCGAGGACTTCCACGCCCGGCTGCGTGTCCTCGACCTGGGCGATGTGCGGGTGTCCACGCTCACGTACCCGAGCGTGGAGATCACTCGTACGCCCCAGCTGATACGGCAGGACGATCCCGAGGTCTACCAGGTCAACGTCCTCAGGTCGGGCGGTGGTCACGCCGCGCAGAGCGGGCGGGCGGCGGTCGTGCGCGCCGGAGAACTGGTGCTGGTGGACAGCAGCCGCCCGTTCGAGGGCGGTTTCGACGGAGAGCTCTCGTCGATGACGGTGGTGCAGCTGCCCCGGACCCTGCTGCCGCTGCCCCAGGACGTGGTCCAGCGCGTCACCGCGACCCCGATCGCGGCGGACCACGGGATGGGCGGGGTGTTCGGGCGCTGGCTCGCCGACCTCGACGCCCGCGCCGACGAGTGCGCGCCCGCCGACATCCCGGCCCTGGCCTCGGTGACGGTGGACCTGCTCGCCGCCGTGCTCGGGCGCCGTATGGCCGTCGAGGACGAGATGACCCCGGAGTCGCGCAAGCAGGCGCTGCGGGTGGAGGTCTGCGACTTCATCAACCGGCATCTGAGCGACCCCTCCCTCTCGCCCGCGACGGTCGCCGCCGCACACCGGATATCCCTGCGCCACCTCCACCAGATCTTCGACTCGCGCGGTACGACGGTCGCCGCGTGGATCCGGGCCCGGCGGCTTGAGTGCTGCCGCCGGGACCTGGCCGACCCGGCCCTGCGCCGCCGCCCGGTGTACGCGATCGGCGCCCGCTGGGGTTTCATCGAGCCGTCCCACTTCAGCCGCGCCTTCCGTGCGGCGTACGGGATCAGCCCGCGTGACTACCGCGAGGCAGTCCGGAATCGCTGAGCGGGTCGTCCATGCGGGAGTGGTAGTAGAGGAAGCCGTACTCGTCGGCCCAGCAGGCGTCGCCCGTGAAGGTCCAGCCGTTGCGCACGGTGTCCTGCTGGCGTACGTCGTCGAGGTAGCGGCAGCCCGTGGGCCCCTTGACGGCGAGGGCGCCGACCTGGCCGTACGGGAGGGGGCGCCCGGAGTCGTCGACGATCGCGGTGAGATAGCCGGGGACGGCCCGCCCGATCGCGCCGGGCCGGGACCAGGCCTCCTCGCCGCGCATCGAGACGAAGATGTGGAACATCTCGGCGGAGCTGAGCCCGTCGATCACGCTGTTGCCGGTCCGCTGCTTCCATCTCCGGCGCGTTTCGGTCGGCAGCGCCTCTCCCGACGAGACGCACTCACGCAGCGAGGCCAGGTCGTACGGGGTGGTGTCGGCGCAGATCGCCTGGTAGCGGGCGGGCCCGCTGAAGCAGACCGTGGCACGGAACTCCCCGATGGCGCGGGCGAGTTGGCGAGGCGAAGAGGTGTCGAGCAGCACGGTCGAGGCGCCGACGTGCAGGGGGAAGAGGAGCAGTCCGCCCAGCCCGTAGGTGTCCGCGAGTGAGGGGGTGCCGATGAAGCGGTCGTCACTGGTGGCCCTCAGGACGTGCCGGGGGAAGGAGTTGCACGCGGCCATCAGATCGCGGTGCGAGTGCACCGTGGCCTTGGGCATCCCCCCGGCGCCGGAGGTGAAGGCGATCAGACAGGGGTCGGTCGCGGCGGTGTCGACCGGGAGCGACCAGTCGGGCTTGTCCGCCATCGCCCGTTCCAGACCGGCCTCGTCGCCCGCCCCGCCACGGAAGAACATCGTCCGGGGCACGCGCCCGGTCGACTCCAGCTGGGACCGCAGGCCGGACTCGCACAGGGCGTGGGTGACCCGGGCCTTGTCGATCACATAGGTGAGCTCCTCGGTCCGCAGCGTGGGCGCCGTGGCCACGACCACCCCGCCCGCCCGCACCACCGCGAGCCAGATCGCCGCCAGCAGCGGTGTGTTGGCGCCGCGCAGCAGCACCCGGTTGCCCGGCACCAGGCCCATGTCCTCGGTCAGGACGTGCACGATGCGCGCCACGACGGCGGTGAGATGCTCATACGTCCAGCGCACGCCGTGCGGGGACAGCACGGCGGTCCGCTGTGCCCGGTCCAACGAACCGCCCCCCTCCAGGAGTTCCCACGCGCAGTTCAACCGCGCGGGGAAGCGCAAGGAGGGCATGCCGAGGAGCAGGTCGGGCTGGAGCGGCCCGGGTGGTAGGTGGTCCCGTACGAAGGTGTCCGCGTGGGCGGATCCGTGGTCTGCTTGCGATGGGGTGTTCAACTGCCTGCCCCCTCCTGGTCGGCTTGTGCCTCATTCAACGAGGGCCGACTAGAGATGTCCTTGACGATCCGTGCGCGCTCCTTGCCGGATCGTGCACAGGGCGACGATTGGGGCTGGTGGGGCGGGGGTTGGCGAAGTCGCGGGAGAGTGGCGCCGGTCCGCCGGGCGCCCGCTCCCGGGCGCTCTTGACGTGTCGTCACCCTGTCAGCACCCTGGCTCATGCCGGGCAGGCGGGCCCGAGCGAGGGGGGACGCGTGGGAGCTCATCACGCGCGACGGGGCGATCCGTCGTTGCTGCTGGTCACGGACAGGTCGGCATGGGGCGAACTGGTCGGGCGGTTCGCCCGGGCGGCCGGTGCGGCCGTCTCGCACGTGCTGTGGGAGCACGGCGACCCGGTCCCCCAGGACCCGCTCGGCGGCTGGGAGGGCGACTGGATAGTCGGCTTCAAGGCCGACTACATCCTGTCCGGCCAGGATCTGAAGCGCGCCCGGCGCGGCGCCCTCAACTTCCATCCAGGGCCGCCCGACATCCGGGGCGTGGGGATGTACGAGGTGGCGCTGGCGCGGTCGGCGGAGACGTTCGGGGTGACCTGCCACCACATGGTCGAGCGGGTGGACGCGGGGCCGATCGTCGAGGTGGAGCGCTTCGCCGTCGCCGAGCGCGCCACGGCCGCCGCGCTGTGCGAGGAGGCGGCCGCCCGGGCGTATCTGCTGTATCTGCGGGTCATGCCCCTCGTCCTGGAGGGCGCCGAACTCCCCGTGTCGACGGAGGAGTGGTGCGGCCCGCTGCACACTTGGGCGCAATTGCGCCGCCGCTCGTGGCCGGATGTGCGGAGCGTGAAGGGTACGAAGGGGTAAACCACGCTTTCCGGTAGATCTGGTGGCGCAGGAGAATCGATTGCTCGCGGAGAGTGACCATTGGGGTGATCTTGACGCGTGTGCTGTGCGCGTCGGTGCTCTTCGAAAGGGTTATGTCTCCATGCGTCTACGCACCGCTGCCGCCGCCGTCACGGCCGGCTCCTTCGCGCTCCTGCTCGCCGTGTCGGGCACGGCCAACGCCGCGACCGGCGACTTCTCGTACAAGTTCACGGGGCTCGACGGGAGCGCGCAGTCGGCCACGTTGCACGACCCGGCAAGCCGCCTGTGCATCACGATCCCCGAGGCCGCCGACCCGGATGCTTCCGAACCCGCTTTCGCCCCGCACAACAACACCGACGAATACGCGCTGGTCTTCACCGAGCCCGACTGCACCGGTGACTCCTGGACCCTCCGGCCCCACGGTCGGCCCGCCAGCGACCGCCTCAAGCTCCGCTCGGTGTTCCTCGCCGGCCGCTGAGCCACCTGACCGCGGGCCGGAGTCGGCTACGGCGACTCCGGCCCGCGGTCCAGCAGACAGGCCTGCGGCCCGGCCTCGTGATGCGGACGGTGTTGGTAACGCCCTTGGCAAGGAGGCCCGCCGAATCGTTTCGGCGGGGCCGTTGCGCGCAACACTGTTCATGACAGGCCAACTCCGCCTCGACCCACCGGCTGGTCGACGGAGCGTCACGGAAGACCTCGGGCGGGACGCGCCCGTGGGGCCTTCGGCTTCGACGTCATCAGCCGGCCCCCACCCATTCCCCCATCCCCCCACGGGCCCCGGACGACCGGGGCTCTGCTCTGGAGGCACCGATGCCAGACCTCTGGCTGCCCGGCGCACAACGGATCGACGTGGGCGACCACGCCCCCACCGACAGCACCTACCCCGCCAAGGCGATCGCCCACATCACCTGGGACAAGAACGCCACCGCCGCCCACCCGCAGGACCAGGTGCCGTACGGGAACCTGCAGGAGTGGTTCGGCCGCAACCCCGACGGCAAACCGTCCGCCCCCCACCTGCTCTGGTCGCCCTTCACCGGCGCGTTCACCCAGTTCTTCCCGGCGAACTCGCGCTCCAAGTCGCTGGTCGACTTATCCGGCGGCACCCGGACCAACAGAGCGGGCACGGTCGTCATACAGATCGAGTCGCACTTCTTCCCGTACTGCCGGGTCGGCGGCAAGGTCTACGCCCGGCTCGTCGACACCCCCTGCACCGGCTGGGCGACGCTGAACGCCTGGGTGCGCTCCTGGGGCGTGCCCGACACCTGGCCCATGGGGCGGCCGGTCGACTTCACCTCGCACCGCAACGAGCACGTGTGGGAGACACAGGGCGGCTGGTACGGACACCAGCAGGTGCCGGAGAACACCCATCAGGACCCCGGCTCCTGGCCCCAGTTCACCGGAGCTCCACCGAAGGCGAAGGTCTCGCTGGCCCATGTGGTCGCCGCGGCCAGGCGCGACCCCGGCCTCCCCCAGGGCGGCACCACGTACAAGGCGGAGGTCCTGGTCGTGGAGCGCGCCCTGCAAGCCGAGGGGTTGCTCAGCGCCACCTGGGTGGACGGCTCCTTCGGCACGAAGACGAAGACGGCGTACTCCGCCTGGCAGCGGCGGTGCGGCTATTCGGGCCCGGACGCGGACGGGATCCCCGGCCGTGACTCGCTCACCCGGCTCGGCGCCCGCCACGGCTTCACGGTCGTCTGACACGGGCCGTTCCCCGGGCGCAGCACCGAACCGTACGGTGCGGGTGGCGCCCGAGGAATAACCCGGGTACGAGCCGGTTGAGCTGATCATGAACGGGATTCTGGTGACCGGCGCGACCGGCAATGTGGGACGTCAGGTGGTCGCGCAACTCGTGGCCGAGGGCATCGGCGTACGGGCGTTGGCGCGTCGGCCGCAAGCGGCCGGGGCGTTGGACGGCGCCGAGGTCGCGACGGGGGACCTGGCGGAGCCGGCGTCACTGGATGCGGCACTGACGGGCATCGACACGGTGTTCCTGATCTGGCCGTTCCTCACCACGGAGGGCGCGCCCGCCGTCCTGGAGGCGATCGAACGGCAGGCGCGCCGGATCGTCTACCTCTCGTCGTCGGGCGTGCGCGAGGACGCCGACCGGCAGAGCGATCCGATCAACCAACTCCACGCCGACATGGAGGCCTTGATCGAGGAGTCCGGACTGGAGTGGGCCGTCCTGCGGTCGAACACGATCGCCTCCAACACCCTCGGCTGGGCCGCGCAGATCCGGAGCACCGGTGCGATGCGCGGCCCCGACATCGCGCCCACCGCCGTGATCCACGAGCGTGATGTCGCGGCGGTGGCGGTACGGGCGCTGGCCGATACCGGGCAGGCGGGTGTGAAGCACGTCCTGACCGGCCCGGAGGTCGTGAGCAGGGCCGAGCAGGTGCGGGCGATCGGCGAGGCGATCGGGCGCCCGCTGCGGTTCGAGGAGGTGCCCGTGGAGATCGCCCGGAAGCAGATGCTCGCGGACGGCCGCCCGCCCGCCCTCGTGGAGGCCCTGCTGGCGAGCGCCGAGAAGCGGTCGCGGTCGGACCTGGTCACCGGCACGGTGGAGGAGATCACCGGGAAGCCCGCGCGTACGTTCCGGATCTGGGCGGACGACCACGCCGACGACTTCCGCTGAGCCGCGCGGCCGCGGCCGGCCGCGCTCATACCGGTCGGCCGGCCACCGGCAGCTGGACCGGGCGGGCCTCGATCCGCTCGCGCACCTCGGGCGAGCCGAACCGCAGGTCGATGCGGCGCACCGCCTCGGCCCAGTCGGCGCGGGTGCGCACGGCGTTGAGGCAGTCGACGACGAACGGGTCGTCCCAGCGCGCCCGCGACCGCCGCCACACGACCAGGGGGTCCTCGGTGAGCAGGCTGCCCACCGTGCCCTCGTAGATCGGCATGCCGCGCACCTCGCCGTCCGGCTCGATCTCCATGGGGCGGAAACCCGGGGTGCGCGCGAGGAAGTCCGGGTTCATCTGGACCTCGAAGTTCTCGGTGGTCTCCACGGCGACCGAGGCGGGGGCGGCCGCCTGGAGCCGGCGCCGGGTCTCGGGCGCGATCAGCTCGGCCACCTGCTCGTCCCGCAGCAGCTCGTGCTCGACGAACGAGGGGCGGCTGGCGAGCCCGGTGGGCACCACGGCCCCGAAGTACAGCGTCTCCAGATGCGGGAAACGCGGCGCCACCTCCGCGCACATCCGGTCCAACTCGTCGAAGTTGCTGCGGATCACGACATAGTCGATGCCGAAGCGCGGGGCCACAAGCCCCGCCGCGATCCTGCGCCCCACCTCCGCGTCGATCCGGGCCAGTGCGCCGGTCGCCCGCGCGAAGGAACCGGCGCGCCCCCGTATCCGGTCGTGGGTCGCGGCGGTCGCTCCGTCGAGGCTCACCACGATCTTGGAGACCACCTCGGCCAGGGCCTCGACCGTCGCCACCGGCACCGCCCAGCCGCTGGTGTAGACGAAGACCACAAGCCCGGCGTCCGAGAAGTAGCGGGCGACGTCCACGATCCGCTTGATGGTCAGCGGCTCGCCGCCGCACAGGGTGATCTGCTGCGGCTCCAGGGAGAGGATCGCGTCCGCGACCCGCATCATCTCGTCGTGGCTGAGGTTCTTCGCGGGGCGCCGCCCCGACTCCGTGTAGCAGTGGTAGCAGCGCAACGGGCAGGCGAACGTGACGTCCCAGATGATGGCGTTGGGGTTCTCGACGGTGTCCATGGGCGTACCTCCAGGCCGCGGGGGCGACACACGTCGCCGGATCCGCACGCTACGAACGCCCGGCCCGCCGGTCGTCCGTGGCGAAGTACGCAATGAGCGCGGGCGCGTACGTACGCACATGGGGTACGTACGCAAGCCGCGCGCCCCCAACTGCGTAGCGGCGGCTTTGAGTTACGTAGTCGAATACGGATCTCCCGGCCCCGCTCCTCCGGCTAGCTTCCTCTCCTGTGACCCAGAGCACGGAGGAGGTGAGCCTCATGATGTATCCGCCCCCGACCGTCGGTACCGGTCGCTAACGCGAAGCGGTGGTCGCTCCCGTCCTGGAGCGGCCACCGCACCCGTCGGCCGGGAGGGCCGGCGAACCCCGTCCGGCGGAGGGTGAACCGGTCATGAAGACCACCAGTGACATCCTGCTCCTGGTCCGGCAGTTGCCCCGGATCGCCAAAGGGCTGACCATCGCGCTCGCCGCGCTCGTCGTCGGGCAGGCCGCGGGCAGTGCCCTGCTGCCGCTGGCCACCGGGCGGCTGGTGGCCGCGCTGACGGACGCCTCCAAGTCGATGCACGGCGTGAGGGTCGGGCTCGTGCTGCTCGGCGTGGTGCTCTTCCTCGATGTCGTCCTCGACCCCATCCGTACGATGCTCGCCTGGCGCCTCGGTACCGCGCTCGACGGTGCGACGGCCCAGGCCACGGTCGACGGCGCCCTGCGCCCGGCGCAGATCGGCCACCTGGACGACGCGGACGTGGCCGACCGCATCGAGCGCGCCCGGGCCGTCGGCCTCGGCGCGCACCCCCCGGGGCAGGCGGTCACCGCGCTCGCCGGGCTCGTTCCGCTCCGGCTGACCGGACTGGTGTCGGCCGTGCTGCTCGGCTGGGCCGGGCAGTGGTGGATGCCGGTCGTGCTGGGCTCCGCCTGGGTGGTCACCGGGCGCTGGCAGGAGAAGGAGATCCAGCGGTCGGTGTCCGCGCATGCGGGCGAGACCGCGCAACTGCGCCGCGCCGCCTATCTGCGCGAGGTCGCCACCACGGCGCCCGCCGCGAAGGAGGTGCGCCTCTTCGGCCTGCGCTCCTGGCTCGTCGAGCGGTTCACCGCGGCCTGGTGGGACGGGATGGTGCAGATGCGCCGGGCCAGGGTCAGCCCGCGCCGCCACGCCATGGCGATCCTGCTGCTGCTCGCGGCGCACCTCGCGGTCGTGCTCCCGCTCGTCCACCAGGCCACCCACGGCGCCCGCTCCGTGGAGCAACTGACCGTCGCCCTGCAGGCGTTGCTCGGCCTGTTCGCGCTCGGCTTCAGCGGGGACCTCCAGTGGATGCTGCACACGGCGAGCGCCGCGGTCCCGGCCGCGCTGGCGGTCGGTGAGCTGGGGACGGACGGGGAAGCGGGACGGCTCGGCGCGGCCGGTCTGCCGCAGCGGGAGATCCGCTTCGAGAAGGTCGGCTTCGCCTACCCCGGCGGTCGCGGCCGGGTCCTCGACGGCCTGGACCTCGCCCTCCCGGTGGGCTCCTCGCTCGCGATCGTCGGGGACAACGGCGCGGGCAAGAGCACGCTCACCAAACTGCTCGCCGGGCTCTACCGGCCGGACAGCGGCCGCATCACCGTCGACGGCCAGGATCTGCGCGCCCACGACCCCGAGTCCTGGCGCCGCCAACTGGCCGTGGTCTTCCAGGACTTCGTCCGCTACCCGTTCTCCGTACGCGACAACGTCGGCTTCGGCCGGATCGAGGCGGACGCCGACGAGGAGGCGCTCACCGAGGCCACCCGGCTCGGTGGCTTCCTCGGTGTCGAGGCCGAACTGCCCGGCGGTTGGGACACCTTGCTCAGCGGCGCCTACACCGACGGCACCGAGCTGTCCGGCGGGCAGTGGCAGCGGCTGGCGCTGAGCCGGGCCCTGTACGCGGTCCGGCACGGCGCCCGCGTGCTCGTCCTCGACGAGCCCACGGCCCACCTCGACGTCCAGGCGGAACACGAGCTGTACGCCCGCTTCCTGGACATCACCGCCGGGCTGACCACCGTCCTCGTCTCGCACCGGTTCGCCACCGTCCGCCTCGCGGACCGGATCGCCGTCGTCGAGGACGGCCGCGTCAGCGAGTACGGCACGCACGACGAGCTGGTGGCCGCCGGTGGCCGGTACGCACGGATGTTCCGTGTGCAGTCCCAGCCCTTCGCGGCACGGGACGAAACGCTTGCGGCAAGGCAAGGAATACGGGAAGGAATACGGGGAGGAAGCAGCCGTGCGTAAGAGCCTCGCAGCTGTCCGTCTGCTGGTCGGGACCGCCGTCAGGGCGGACCCCCGGCGCGCCCTGGTGGTCCTGACCCTCTCCCCGCTGCTCAACGTCGTGGCGGCGCTCCAGGCGGTGGGCCTGCAGTGGATGGTCGACGGCGCCGGAGGCCACGACCGTACCGAGGCGGTGCACGGCGGGCTGCTCCTGCTCGGCGTCACCGTCTTCGTGCACCAGGCCGCCGCGATCGCCACCGATCTGCGGCTGGTGCTGCAGCACCGGGTGGGCCTCGAATTCGACCGCAGGCTGATGACCCTGTGCTCGGAGCCGCCGCACATCGGGCACTACCAGGACCCCGAGTTCCTCGACACCGCCGAGGTGGTGCGCCAGCGGCGCGGGGAGTTCGGCACCGCCCTGGCCGCGCTGGTGGAGAACGCGAACCTGGTGGCCCGGTTCCTGGGCGCGCTGGTCCTGCTCGCGGGGGCGCATCCGCTGCTCGCGCTGCTGCCGTTGACGATCGTGCCGCTGGCCGGGGCCAACCGCCGGCAGGCGCGGCTGGTGGCGGGGGCGGAGCGGGCGGGTGCCGCGGCCGACCGCCGTCGCCGGGCCGTGTTCTCCCTGGCCACCGATCCGGCACCGGCCCGGGAGGTGCGGCTGTACCGGCTCGCCGGTGAGCTCTCGGCACGCCACCGGGACGCCTTCCTCGCGGCGAGCGGTCCGCGTGAGGCGGCCCGGGCCAAGGGCGCGGTCGCCGTCGCCGCGGGGTGGCTGGTCTTCGCGTCGGCGCTCATCGGCGGCCTCTACCTGATCGCGCGATCGGTGATCGACGGAACCGGTTCGGCGGGCCAGGCGGTGCTGGTCCTGCTGCTGAGTACGCGGCTGGTCGGCGCGACCACCGGCCTCGGCTGGCTGATCGGCTGGCTGCGCCGCTCGCTCGACACGGTCGCGCTGTATCTGCGGCTGGTCGACTACGCGCGGGGGAGCGGGACGCGGCGGGGCACCGAACGGCAGGATGCCGCGCGGCCGGGCCACGTACAGGAATCCGGCGGCGATCTCGTCCTGGAAGGCGTCTCGTTCACCTATCCGGGCCGTACGGAACCGGCGCTCGGGCCCGTCGACCTGAGCCTGCCCGCCGGGGCCACCGTCGCCGTGGTCGGCGACAACGGGGCGGGCAAGTCCACGCTGATCGCGCTGCTCGCCGGGCTGCAACCGGTGTCCGCCGGGCGGATCACCTTCGGCGGCGAGGACCTGGCCGGGATGCCCGCCGAGCAGTGGTCGGCGCGGATCACGGCGTGCTTCCAGGACTTCTGCCGGTTCGAGCTGCTCGCCCGGGAGGCGGTCGGTGTCGGTGAACTCGGGGCGCTGGACGACCCGGAGGCGGTGTGGGCCGCCCTGGAGTCGGCGGGCGCCGCCGAGGTGGTGGCGGCGCTGGGCCGGGGGCTCGACACCCAGCTCGGCCGGACGTTCCCGGACGGCACGGACCTGTCGGCGGGACAGTGGCAGAAGCTGGCACTGGCCCGCGCCCGGATGCGGACCCGGCCCGCCCTCGTCCTCCTCGACGAGCCCGCTGCCAGTCTCGATCCGGACAGCGAGGCCGAGTTGCTCAGCCGGTATCTGCGGGCGGGCGCGCCCGGCCCGGCGACGACCACCGTGATCGTGTCGCACCGGTTCACCACCGTGCGCGAGGCCGACCTGATCGTCGTCCTGGACGGCGGCCGGATCGTCGAACAGGGCGCGCACACCGACCTGTTGGCGCGCGGCGGCCGTTACGCGGACATGTACGCGCTCCACGCGGCCGCGTACACCTCGGAGCCCGCCTCCTCAGCCGCGCAGCACGGGCGGCAGATCGCGCCGGGAGTGCACGCCGAGCTTGCGGTAGATCCGGGTGAGGTGGCTCTCGACGGTACGGACGGACACCGCGAGCCGGTGGGAGATCGCCCGGTCGGACAGGCCACCGGCGGCCAGTGAGGCGATCTCCACCTCCCGGGTGGTGAGCGCGACCGGCTGGGCGGGTGGCGCAGCCACCCCGAGCCGCTCGCGCAGCCGCCCCACCAGCACCACGGCGTCACCGCGGCGGCTGCCACCCTGCTTCTGGAGCGTGGCGGCCGCGCGCTCCGCGAGCCGCCACGCCTGGGTACTCAGACCGAGCGCGTCGAGACGTACGGCGTGGTCGAGCAGCTCCGGACCGGCGCCGCGGGCCAGCGCCAGCACGGCCTCCGCCCCCGTGACCAGCCGCGGCGCGTCGACGTGGCGGACGACTTCGGTCAGCCGGTCGAGCACGGCGGGCGGCGGTCCGGCGGGGGACAGCCACGCCGCGCAGGTCAGGTACTCGGCCTCCACCGCCCAGCACCCCGCCTCCCGCGCCGCGTCCACGGCGGCCCGTATCGAGACCGCCGCGCCCGCCGAATCCCCGCGCGCGGCCGCTATCACCGCGGCCGCCCGGTGCACTTGGCCGGGAACCACCGCCACCCGGTCCGCCCAGCAGGGCGCGATGGCCTGCTCGGCGCAGTCGGGGCGCTGCTCCTCGGCCAGACAGATGGCGAGCCAGCTGGAGGCCTCCGTCAGGAACAGGCGGGGGCCGCCCGCCTGTTGGACCACCGCCTCGCGCAGCCGCGCCATCGCCTCCGTACGCCGGCCGCTCACCCACTGGAGGTAGCCACCGAGCAACGCCCCTTCCCCACCGGGCGGCAGGCCCTGGCCCGCCCGGCGGGGAAGGGGCCGGGAGTCGATGGGTCTGAGCGGGCCGGAGGCGGGCCACAGCTGTGCGAAGGCGCGCAGCGAGGTGGCGAGATCGGGCAGATAGGAAGGCAGTGCCCGGTCCGGGGACGGGTCCTCGGCCAGCGTCGCGGCGTCCGCCGTACGCCCGGTCAGGGCGAGGGAGGCGGCGAGCGCGAGACGGGCGGCGGCGACGCCGGGCCCGTGGAAGGCCTCGTGCAGGACCCGTTCGGCCAGCCGTGCCGCCGCGGCGGTGCGGCCGCCGAAGAGCAGGACCAGGGCGTGGACGCCGTCCAGCGCGGCCTGCGCGCTGGGCGCCGTCGCCTCGGCCCGCAGGGCGACGAGCTCGTCGGAGGCGCCCGCCGGGTCGCGGTCGGCCCAGCAGCGGTGGGCGGCGAGTGCCGTGGCGAGCCGCAGCCGGCCGCTGGGTGTGGCCGCCGCCTCGCGCGTCCGCTCCAGCACCTTGCGGGCCTGTGCGGTGTCACCCAGCTCGACCAGCGCGTGGGCCAGCGGGACGGCGGCGGCGCTGGAGCGCTCAAGGGCCCGGCGGGCGAAGCGGCACGCCAGCTCGGGATCCTGGCGGCACACCGTTTCCGCCGCGCGGATCAGCAGCGCCGAGTCGACCGGGCCGTGGGCGTCGAGCTGCCAGCGCGCCCGGGTCACCGGATCGGGGCCGCTGGGGGTGCACGCGTCGAGCAGGGCCGCGGCGAGCCGTCGGCGCCGCAGCCGGGGCAGCCGGTGGCGCAGCGCCGCGCCCAGCATCGGCTGGCCGAGCCGGACCAGGATCTGCCCGCCGATCTCCACCGTGCACAGCAGGCCCTGCTCCTCCAGGCTCTCCACGACGTCCGGGGCGACCGCTTCCAGTACGGGCAGGGAGAGCGGTTCGCCCAGGGCGACCGCCGCCAGGGCGTCCTGGTGGCGCGGGTCGAGGCCGCGCAGTTCGCGCTCGAAGAGTTCGGCCAGCCGGGGCGGCACGCTCAGCGGGCCCCGCCACCACCACAGGCCGCCCGCGCTGACCAGGCGGCGCGTGGCGCGGCCGTGGCGGGCCAGTTCGGTGAGGAAGAGCGGATTTCCGCCGGTCCACTGGTAGAGCAGGTCCACCGTGGGGTGGGCGGCGGCGCCGTCCATCAGCGCGTGCACGAGCCGGGCCGTGTCGGCGAGGCCGAACGGCGCGATGTCGAGGCGCTCCAGATAGCTGTCCTTCCAGAGCGCGACGACGGCGTCGGAGGCGGGCAGCCCTGACTGCGCGGAGACGACGAGGCGCGGATTCCCGTCACCGGCCAGACTCAGCGTCAGAGCGGCGGACGCGTCGTCGAGGTGGTGGACGTCGTCGATGACGAGCACCGGGGTGCGCCGCCCCGCGCGGCGGGCGAGCTCGGTGCGCAGCAGACCGTACGCCTGGCCGTGGTCGAGGCGGCCGCCGACGCCGAGCAGCCCGCGGAAGACCCCGAACGGCACCTGGCGGCTCGCCTCGGTGGCGGCTGTCCAGACGACTTCGAAGCGGGAGGCGCCCAGCTGTGAGGTGACGGCCGTGAGCAGGGCCGTCTTGCCGACACCGCCGGGCCCGACGACCGCGGCCCCTCTCCTGGCCAGAACGGCCCCCAGCACCTGTTTCCGCTCCTGCTCCCTGGCGACGAACGCCCCCGGTACCAGGTCGTACGGCATCGTTCCCCCCGCGCAGGTCATCGGGCTTCCCGCGTACAACAAGCTCCCGCATGGAGCGGGGACAGCGCGTTTTCCGGCTTCCCTTTGGCCGGAACTGTGTCAGGAAGAGCGGATTCCGGTCCCTCCCGCTTGCCGGACGGTCACCCTCTGTACACCGCGATCCGGCCCTCGGCGGGTGCCGCCGAGGGCCGGTTTCCCGTCACCGGCTCACCCGCCGTCGGAGCCGCGCGAGCTCTGGATGATCGCCATCAGCGCGGCCCGCCTGACCGCGTACCAGGCCACGACGAGGCGGCGCCGCTCATTCTCTTGGTGGTGGGCGGACATGGGAGAGGGCTCCTTCGTGGCTGACGGTGTTCCGTACGTCACCACCTTAACGGTAATGAAAACCATTTCGGTATAGTGGGTGTCATGGCACGCAACGAACTACGCCCCGTGATCAAGCTGCGCTCCACCGCGGGCACCGGCTTCACCTACGTCACCCGCAAGAACCGCCGTAACGACCCCGACCGGCTCACGCTGCGCAAGTACGACCCGGTCGCCGGCCGTCACGTCGACTTCCGAGAGGAGCGCTGACCCCGATCAAGCTGATGCGATCGTTTTCGGGCACGTGGCGGGCGCGGTGGCGCGAGTCCCTGTCACTGGGCGGGTGAACGCCTAGGCTCGGTGGTGTGCTGCGAATCGTTGATCATCTCGTCGGCCGGGGGCCGCTGCGGATCTGTGCGCATGTGCCGGAGGTCGGTGGTCCGGGCGATCTCGCCGGGCTACGGGTGCTCCTGACCGCCGATGTGCTCGCGCGCGTCGTCGAACTGCGCGGCCGGGCCGTCCTGACGGGGCGGACCGGACCGCGGGTCCCCGACGCCGACGCCGCCGGTATCCACCCCGCCGACGCCGAGGGCACCCCGGACGAGATCGCCGACGCCCTGGGCGGCCCACCGGCCGTACAGCTCACCAGCAGGGCGTACGAAGGCGGGGGCGGTGCCTTCGTACGGATCGCGGAGGCGCGCGCGAGCGGGAGCACGGACCTGGAGGGGGACGCGCTCGCCGTGCGCTTGTTGCTGCTCGATCGTCTCTACCACGAACCCGTCGTGGTCACGGCCGAAGCTGTCGAGGGCGCCGAACGGCTCCTCGCGCAGTGGCGGCGGGCCGTCTCCGGGTGGGCCGAGGAGCCGTCCAAGCCGCTCCGGGCCGACCTGGAGCGCACGGCCCGCGACGGGCTGGAGGACAGCCTCGACACCGCCGCCGTGCTGCGGATCCTGGGCGAACTGGCGACGGACGCCGACGTACCGGCGGGCGCCAAGTTCGAGACGTTCGCCCGGCTCGACCGGGTCCTCGGCCTGGAGCTGACCCGCGAGATCGGCAAGGCGCCCTCCGACGGGGCGCGGGCATGAGCCCGCTGCGGCGGCTGGTGGTCCTGCGCCACGCCAAGTCGGCGTGGCCCGACGGCGTGCCCGACCACGCCCGGCCGCTCGGACGGCGCGGGCTGCGCGACGCACCGGCCGCCGGGCGGTGGTTGAGCGCGGCCGACTGCCTGCCCGACCTCGTCCTGTGCTCCACCGCCCGTCGTACCCGCGAGACCTGGGAGCTCGCGGCGGCCGAGCTGGGCAGCCCGCCCCCGGTCCGCCACGACCCGCGGCTCTACGCGGCCGACGCCCGCGGCCTCCTCGACGCCGTGCGCGAAGGGCCCGCCGACATCGAGACGTTGCTCCTGGTCGGCCACAACCCCGGCGTCCAGGACCTGACCCTGCTGCTCACCGGGGAGGCCCTCGGCGAGAGCCTGGACCGGGCCGGGAGCAAGTTCCCCACCTCGGCGATCGCCGTGCTCACCTGGCGCGGCTCCTGGTCGGACCTCGCGCCCGGCGCCGCCCTGCTCACCGACTTCGCGGTACCGCGCGGACTCCGTCCCTGAACTGCCCGCCGGGCGCGGGGAGCGCGGGAGCGGGACCGGCCATCGGAGTGACGAATCGTTTCGCTGCGCCGCTGGAGCGGGGGCGGCGTGATGGAGTTGCCGCGTCCGGCAGGCCCCTGGGAGAGGACGGAGTGCGATGCAGTACGGCTGTCCTGGCTGTGACGCCCTGCGCGCCGAAGCGCGTCGGCCGGGCGTCGATCTGGCCGACCTGCTGCACCGCGTACAGCTCCATGAACTCGACCCCCACCCGCCCCGGGCGGCCGCCCCGAAGAAGGAGAAGGGCCGCACGCGGCGCCCTTGAGCGGTCCGGGCCCGGCGCTGAGGATCTTCAGGCGTCCCGTTCGTAACGCAGCAGGACGACTCCGTTGCCGAACGCCCGGCTCTCGGCGAGCCGGAGCGGGACGATCGCGTCGGAGGACGGGAACAGGGGCTTGCCCCGCCCGATGAGGACGGGGTGGACGTACACCCGGAACTCGTCGACCAGGTCGTGGCGCAGGAAGCTCGCGGCGAGGTCGGGACCGCCCACCACCAGGTCGCCGCCCGGTTGGGCCTTGAGCGCCTCGATCTCCTCGGGGACCACCTCCCGCACGATCGTGGTGTTCCAGTCGGCCCGCTCCAGCGTCCGCGAGAACACGAACTTCGGCATGTCCAGCCAGATCCTGGCGAAATCCCTCATCGGCGCGGTGCTCGCCGGGTCGGCCTCGGCGGTCGGCCAGACCCCGGCCATCAGCTCGTACGTGACGCGGCCTTCGAGGAGGCCGCCCATCGACCGGATCTCGTCGTTGAAGTGCATGTGCAGCTCGTCGTCGACCCGGTGCCAGTCGAGCCGGCGCTCGGGTCCCTCGAAGAATCCGTCCAGGGACACGGACATCATCAGGATGATCTTCCTCAAGGCGGCCTCGCCGAAGTCAGCCGGGACGGGTACGGGCGCGACGATACGCCCGTGACGGCGACGACGGTGGGACCACCGAAGGCCGGTCAGCGGATGTCCGTCACTGGGTGCCGGTCGCTGGAAGTCGACGCTGGAGACGTGCGCCCTGTGGCGACGTTCGCCGACCAGCGGTTCCCGGCCATCGGGGGCTCCCCGCGTCCCGGTCGGGTCCGACCGCTTCCGACCGATTGGTAACCTCAGTGAGTTGATCTTGGTGGGCGGTCCCGGTGTTCCGACTCGCCCACCCCGCGCGGGCGTTCGCGAACGCCCTCCCCGACCAGAATGCGAAAAGAATTGGCTCACCGTCAGCTTCGCCGCCGCACCCGCCTCGCCGGTCACCTGGTGGCCTGCTCCACCGTGCTCGCGGTCCTGCCCGCCGCCCCGGCGCTCGCGGACTCCGGCGACACCCCGCCCGCCCCGGGCGCGACCGCGCACCTCGACGCCGTCGAACAGGCCCTGCGCCAGGTCTCGCCGGGCCTGGAGGGCACCGTCTGGGAGCGCACCGCGGGCAACCGGCTCGACGCCTCGGGCGCCGACCCCTCGGACTGGCTGCTCCAGACCCCCGGCTGCTGGGGCGACGACAAGTGCGCCGAGCGGCCCGGGACCAAGCGGCTGCTCGCCAAGATGACCGAGAACATCTCCAAGGCCAGGAGCACGGTCGACATATCCACGCTCGCGCCGTTCCCCAACGGGGCGTTCGAGGACGCGGTCGTCGACGGCCTCAAGGCCTCGGCCGCCGCCGGGAACAAGCTCAAGGTCCGCGTCCTCGTCGGCGCCGCGCCGATCTACCACCTCAACGTGGTCCCCTCGAAGTACCGCGACGAACTCGTCGGCAGGCTGGGCGAGGCGGCGAAGAACGTCACGCTCAACGTGGCGTCGATGACCACCTCGAAGACCGCGTTCTCGTGGAACCACTCCAAGCTGCTGGTCGTCGACAACCGGTCGGCCGTCACCGGCGGCATCAACGGCTGGAAGGACGACTACCTCGACACCGCCCACCCGGTGTCGGACGTCGACCTTGCGCTGACGGGACCGGCCGCCGGTTCCGCGGGCAAGTACCTCGACACGCTGTGGGCCTGGACCTGCCAGAACAAGTCCAACATCGCCAGCGTCTGGTTCGCCTCCTCCAACGGCGCCGGCTGCATGCCGTCGCTCGCGCAGGACGCCCCCGCCCCGGCCCCCGCCGACGGCAACGTCCCCGTGATCGCCGTCGGCGGCCTCGGCGTCGGCATCAAGAACAACGACCCGGCCTCGGCGTTCCGCCCGACGCTGCCCACCGCCGCCGACACCAAGTGCGTCGTCGGGCTGCACGACAACACCAACGCCGACCGCGACTACGACACGGTCAACCCGGAGGAGAGCGCCCTGCGCGCCCTCGTCGCCAGCGCGCGCGACCACATCGAGATCTCCCAGCAGGACCTCAACGCCACCTGCCCGCCGCTCCCGCGCTACGACATCCGGCTCTACGACGCGCTCGCCGCGAAGATGGCCGCCGGGGTCAAGGTGCGGATCGTCGTCAGCGACCCCGCCAACCGCGGCGCGGTCGGCAGCGGCGGCTACTCGCAGATCAAGTCGCTCTCCGAGGTCAGCGACACCCTGCGCGACCGCCTCGCGCTGCTGACGGGCGACAAGGGCGCCGCCCGCGCCAAGATGTGCTCCAGCCTCCAGCTGGCGACCTTCCGCAGCTCGGACAGCCCGAAGTGGGCCGACGGCCACCCGTACGCCCAGCACCACAAGCTGGTCTCCGTCGACGACTCGGCCTTCTACATCGGCTCCAAGAACCTGTACCCCTCGTGGCTCCAGGACTTCGGATACGTGGTGGAGAGCCCCGAAGCCGCCGCTCAGCTGAAGGCGAAGCTGCTCGCTCCGCAGTGGAAGTACTCGCAGGCGACCGCCACGTTCGACTACGAGCGCGGGGTCTGCTCGGCCTGATCGCCGAGCCGCGTGGGCGGCATGAAGTCGCGTACGTACGTCCGCTTCCAGCATGCCCCCGTCGCCCGCAGCTCGTGCCACGTCGTGTACTGGTAGCGGAACAGCCGGGCGCGGATGTAGTGGGGCGGGCTGTCGGGCGGGAACGGGGAGCGCCTGAGCAGGCGCAGGGTGTCGGGGTCGTTGTCGAGGAGGCGCTCCACCAGGGGCCCGAACCACGGCCGCGCGTAGCCCGGGGAGAGACCGGCGAACCACATCAGCCAGTCGAGCCGCAGATGGTACGGCGCGAACTGGCGCGGCCAGTGCCGGAGATCCCCGGGCTTGCCCTTGAACTCGTACTCCCGCCAGTCGGAGTCGGCGAGCGGGAGCGGGTCCGCCGTGCCCTCGACGACGACTTCGAGCCGCAGCCGACTGACGCTGCCGAACGCGCCGTAGGTGTTGACCAGGTGCAGCGGGTCGAAGGAGTAGTTCATGATCTGGCGGCGCGAGAGCAGGTTGCGCGCCGGGCGGTAGCTCAGGGCGAGCAGGAACGCGGCGACGGCGAGGACCACGACCTCGTACCAGAGCGGGGTGGCCGCGAAGTGCCGGGTGCCGGCGGCCGGGGAGAAGTCGACGGCGGTGACGGCGAGGGCGACCGTCGTCCAGTTCAGCCAGGAGAAGTTGCCCGACAGGATCAGCCACAGCTGGGTGAGGATCATCAGCGAGGCGGCCGCCGTGGCGACGGGCTGCGGGGTGAACAGCAGGACCGGGACGGCCAGTTGCGTGACGTGGTTGGCGGCGACCTCCACGCGGTGGAAGGGCCGGGGCAGATGGTGGAAGAACCAGCTCAGCGGGCCCGGCATGGGCTGTGTCTCATGGTGGTAGTCGAGGCAGGTCAGCTTGCGCCAGCACTCGTCGCCGCGCATCTTGATGAGCCCCGCCCCGAACTCGACGCGGAACAGCACCCAGCGCATCAGGAACAGCACGACGATGGGCGGCGCCACCTCGTCGTTGCCCAGGAACACCGCTAGGAACCCCACCTCCAGGAGCAGCGACTCCCAGCCGAAGGACCACCAGGTCTGGCCCACGTTCACGATCGACAGGTACAGCGCCCAGGGCAGCAGCCACAGCAGCATCGCGCCCCACAGCGGCACCCGGGCGTCGACCCCGGCCAGCAGCCCCGCCGATACCAGGACGCCCGCCCAGGCCCAGCCGGCGAAGAACCGGTCCGAGTAGCGGAAGTGGAAGACGCTCGGCGCGTGGCGGAACGGCACCCGCTCCACGTACCAGGGGACCGGGAGCATGCCG
This sequence comes from Streptomyces sp. NBC_00224, assembly GCF_041435195.1. Lineage (NCBI taxonomy): Bacteria > Bacillati > Actinomycetota > Actinomycetes > Kitasatosporales > Streptomycetaceae > Streptomyces > Streptomyces sp. NBC_00224. The sequence continues at coordinate 1,504,702 of NZ_CP108106.1, read as the reverse complement.
CGCTCGCCGATCAGTGCCCGGAACTGCAGGGCCGCGCCCAGGAACGCGACGAGGTAGATCGCGGCGAGCGCCCGCTGGAAGACCAGCCGGCTCAGCCAGTAGTCGGGTGCGACGAACCACTCCACGGTTTCATTGTGACGCTGGGTGACGCGGGTGGCCTGCGGGGCGGGCGGGCCCGGCTGTGGGGGCCTCACGGGCTGGGCTTCGGCGGCGGGTCCGCGTCAGCGGGGTTTCGCCCGTCACCCGCGATGAGTTGATTTCACGCTTCGCCCCACAACGCCGTCCCCGGGTCGGGCACAGTCGGTGCATGAGCGGTTACGAGGACAAGGTGCCGGCCTTTCTGACGTTCCGTGTGACGCCGCAGGAAGGTCCGATCGCCGCGTTCGCCGAACAGGAGGCGTGGCAGGCCCGGAAGCGGTACCCGGAGATCCTGGGGGTCGGGAGTCCGGAGTTCTTCCACGCCAGAGAGTGCGAGACGGGCGGCTGGGAGCTGTCCGAGTACAGCAGCGACACTCCGCAGGGCGCCCGGGACGCGCTGGGCTCGCGCTTCCGCGGGCGCGCGCAGGACGCCTCGGGCGCCGGTCGGGACAAGGCCCGTCGCAAGTGGCTGGCGGCGGCCGCGCGGATGGACCGGGAGGTCGTCGACGACGTGCGTGTCCTGGGGGAGCGGTTCCGGATCGTCCGGGCCTCGCGCTTCATCCGGATGGGGGCCAGTGGGCCGGAGCCGCCGCGCCCGTCCGACCCGGACCCGGGCGAGGCGGGCGAGTCGCATCGGGTGCCCTCGCGCACCAAGGGCTTCGTGATCGACCCGTACACCGGAACCGGCCTGGCCGACGGCATCCTCAAGCTGGACCTGGTCCGCTTCGTCGGCTCTGCCCCCGGCGCGCCCCGCGAGGTCACGGACGACGCGTGGCGGGCCGCCGAGCGGTACCCCGGCGGGGTGCTGCTGCCCGCCGTCTTCATGGTCTCCGAGCGGGAGGACGGGAAGTGGCGGGCGCACGACCCCGGGGCGGCGTACACGACGCCCCAGTCCGCCAGGGACTCCCTGGCGGACTGGCTGCGGGTGATGGCGCCGTTCACGCTCAAGCTGGACGAGGCTGCCCGGGCGGTGTACGCGGAGGCGGCCGACCGGCTCGACGACAAGCGCCGCAACGCCCTGAGCGTCGCCGAGCGGCGCTTCCGGGTCACCCGCGTCGAACGGCTCGTCCGGATCGGCCCCGACGGGCCCGAGGGCCCGCGCCCCTCCGACTACGACCCGGAGCCGCCCGTCGACATCCAAGTGCGCCGGCTCAAGGAACAGGGCCTCTGGAAGGAGGAGGACGAGCCGATCGAGCTGAACGAACAGGCCCAGGAGCTCTCCCGCCTGTGGGAGCAGGAAATGGTGCGCGCCGCGGCCGCGAAGGAACGCGGGCACCGCCCCGGGGACGGCTGAACGCGGCGGCCTCGCGCCGCCCGGCCGCGACCGGGATCGTGAGTCCCATGGACACGGACACGGCAGGCGGGCAGGCCGAGCACATCGCGCAGGACCGGCGCTTCGACGTCTGGGCGGCCGGGAACGCCTACGAGCGGTACATGGGCCGCTGGAGCCGCACGGTCGCCGAGCGGTTCGTGACGTGGCTGGGCTGCCCGGACGGGCTGCGGTGGCTGGACGTGGGCTGCGGCACCGGCGCCCTGACCACGACCGTGGCCGCGCGGTGCGGACCGGCCGCGCTGCTCGGCGTGGACCGGTCCGCCGGGTTCGCGGCCTCGGCACGGGGGCGGTTCGCCGCGGCCCAGGTACCCGGGACCGCCGCGCGGGCGCGGTTCGCCGTGGCGGACGCCGGTGCGCTGCCGGTGCCGGACGCCTCCTGCGACGTCGTGGTCAGCGGGCTCGTGCTCAACTTCCTGCCCGGACCCGGCTCCGCGCTCGCCGAGGCGGTACGGGTCGGGCGGCCCGGCGCGACGGTGGCGGCGTACGTCTGGGACTACGCGGAGGGGATGCGCCTCCTGCGCCACTTCTGGGACGCCGCCCTCGCCCTGGACCCGGCGGCCGCCGCGCTGCACGAGGGCCGCCGGTTCCCGCAGTGCCGCCCGGATCCGCTGCGGGGCCTGTGGACCGGCGCTGGCCTCCTCGACGTGGCCGTCGCCGAGATCGAGGTGGACACCGTCTTCACCGGCTTCGCGGATCTGTGGGAACCCTTCCTCAGCGGGCAGGGCCCGGCTCCCGGCTATGTGGCCGCACTCGCCCCACCCGCCCGTGACCGGCTTCGTACCGCGCTGCGCCAGGCCGTACCGGCCCGGCCGGACGGCTCGATCGCTCTCACCGCCCGCGCCTGGGCGGTACGGGGCCGAAAGCCCGGCGGGGCAGCGGCCGTTCAGCCGTAACGCGTGTTCAGGCTCCGTGCGCGCTCCGCGTGCGCGGCCTTCGGCAAACGCGTTTCGCGACCGCATCCCGCGTGCCACTCTGGACGACGTCACCGATCAGTCACCCGGAGTCACGACTCAGCGGAGCGAGCATGGACGTGACCGCCCTCACCACCCTGGTCGCCGTGCCCTCCGCCCTGCTGGGGCTGGCGACCGCGTACTACCAGTTCCGGCGCGCGAGGAGTGAGACCCGTCGGGCCCCGGCGCCGCAGCGTCGGCGCGGCGGCCTCTCCGGGGTGACCGTCGACATGGCGACCGCGGCCCGGCCCGGCGCGCTCTTCGGTCGCGAGGACGAGATCGCCCGGCTCCGGGCGTGGACCGGCGGTGCGGACCGGCAGCGGCTCGTGGGGCTGCTCGGTCCCGCGGGCATCGGCAAGAGCCGACTGGCCTCGGAGATCGCCGAGGCGGCGGCGGAGCGGCGCGCGGGCGCGTACGACTACGTCGTGTGGCGCAGCCTCAAGGACGGGCCCGCGCCCGCGACCACCCTGGCCCAACTGCTCACGCTGCTCTCCCGAGGCCGCCAGGCGGCCACCGGGCAGGCGGCGGACGACCTGGCGCAGCTGGCCGCGCTGCTCGGCCGCGCCCGGGTCCTCCTCGTCCTCGACAACGTGGAGTCCGTCCTCGACGGCACCACCACCGCGGGGCACTACCTTGCCGGGTTCGAGGGCTACCGGCAGCTCATGGACCTCTTCCTGACGGCCGCCCGGCCCTCCACGCTCGTGCTCACCGGGCGGGAGATGCCCGAGCACGTGCATCTGGCGGCGACCCGCGACGGCCGGGTCAAGGTGCTGCGGCTGGCCGGGCTCTCCGAGGCGGCGGCCGGGGCCCTGGTCGGGCAGTACGATCTCCACGGCAGCCCCGCCGAACTGCGCGGCCTGTGCCACTCGCTGTCCGGCAACCCGCTCAAGCTCCAGCTCGCCGCGAGCGCCGCCGCCGAGACGTACGGCGGGGACATAGCCGCCTTCCTGGTGTCGTACGAGCAGGCGCCGGGCGATCTGGGCGCCCTGGTGCGGGCGCAGGTGGAGCGGATCAGTCCGCTGGAGCAGCACCTCCTCGACTGGCTGACGGTCGAGCGCACGGCGCTGACCGTCCCGGAGCTCACGGCCCTCGTCCCCGACCGGCACGCCGCGCGCGAGGTGTCCGGGGCCGTCACCTCGCTGTACCGGCGCAGCCTGGTGGAGCGGACCGACGCCGGGCAGTTCGTGCTGCAGCCCGCCGTGTCCGAGTATCTGACGGACAGTCTGGTCGAGCGCTGCGTCGCGGAACTGCTCGCCGTCGAGCCGCGCGTGCTGGACACCGTCGCCCTGTTCGACCCGGACGCCCCCGACCACCTGCAGAGCGCCCAGATCCGCTATCTCTTCCAGGCGGTCCTCGACCGCTACCGCACCGCCGCCACGGTCGAACCCGCCGTGATGCTCCACCGCACGCACACCCAGCTCCACGACCGCACGCTGCGGGCGACCAGCTGTCTCGCGGGCAATCTGATCAACCTGGCCGCCGCCGAGGGCGTCGAGCTCGGCGGCTGGACGTTCGCCGGAAGCACCGTGCGCCGCGCCGACTTCACCCGGGCCCGGGTGGCCGGGGCCGACTTCCGGGGCGCGCGCCTGGTGGGCTGCCGCCTGCACACGCCGGTGAGCAGCATCCACGCCATCGCCTTCAGCCCGGACGGGCTGCTCGTCGCCTTCGGGGGCTCGACCGGTGACATCTGGATCAGCCGGGTGAGCGACCTCGCCGAGGTGGGGCGGCTGCGCGGACACGTCGACTGGATTCGGGCGCTCGCCTTCCACCCGGACGGCCGCCTGCTCGCCTCCGCCGCCGACGACGGCACCATCCGGATCTGGGACCACCGCACCGGCCGGGAGGTGGCCCGCTGCACCGGACACGAGGGCAAGGTCACCGGCGTGGTCTTCGACGCCGGGCACGAGCAGCTGCTCTCGGTGGGCGACGACGGCTTCCTCGTCGCCTGGTCCACCCGCACCTGGCGGGAGCGCGCACGCGTCCGCGCCCACGACTGCCAGGTGTGGGCGCTGGCCCGCTCGGCGGACGGCGATCTGATCGCGACGGCGGGCGAGGAGCATTCCGTACGGCTGTGGCACGCGGGCACGTTGGAGCCGCACAGCGTCCTCACCGGCCACTCCGACTGGGTGCTCTCCCTCGCCTTCACCGAACCGCCGCTCCGGCTGATCAGCGGCGGCCACGACGGCACCGTACGGGTGTGGAACCTGGAGACCGGTGCGGTCGACGTCGAGGTGGGCCACGGCGCCTGGGTCTGGGCGGTGGCCGCGCGGGGCTCCCGGATCGCCGCCGGGTACGGGGACGGCACGCTCTGCAGCTGGCTCAGCGGGCAGGACGGCCCGGCGGTCCGGCGCACCCTGCTCGGCCACACCCAACGCGTGTGGAGCCTCGGATTCTCCGGGAGCGACGGGCTGCTCGCCTCCGGAGGGGACGACGAGACGCTGCGGCTGTGGGACGCCTCCTCCGGCGAGTGCGTACGTTCGCTGCACGGCAGCACCAGCCAGCTGTGCGCCCTGCACGCCAGGGCGAAGGAGGTCGTCACGGGCGGCGCCGACGGCGTCCTTCGGGTGTGGCGGCGCCACGAGGGCGGCGCGGCGCCGGAGCCGGAGGCCGAGCTCGTGGGGCACACCGGCCGGGTCTGGTCGTTGCGGGTGGTGGGCGCCGACCGGATCGTCAGCGGGGGAGAGGACGGCACCGTCCGGCTCTGGCTGTACACGGACGACCACTGGCAGGGCCGGGTGGTGGCCGACCTGAACAAGCAGATCTGGTCCGTCGAGGCACTGGACGGCGGCCGCCGGATCGCGGTGGTCACCGAGAACGGCAGCGTCAGCCTCCTCGACATGGCCGACGGCGGGCGCGTGGAGCGCGAACTGGCCGGGCACAGCGGCTGGGTGTGGAGCGTCGCGGCCACCCCCGACGGCTCCCGCGTCGCCACCGCCAGTTACGACCGTACCGTCGGCTGGTGGGACACCGCGTCGGGACGGCTGCTCGGCCGGTTCACCGGCCACACCTCGCCGGTCACCGGCGTCTGTGTGAGCGAGCCCCTGGGACGCGTCCTGACCGGCGCGTACAACGGCGAGGTCAGGCTCTGGGACACCGCCGACCTGTCCTGCCGGGCGGTCTTCGCGAGCTCGCACTCCGGCCCGGTCTGGAACGCGGCGACCAGCCCGTCCGGGCGGCTGGCCGCCACGGCGGGCGGTGATGAGGTCGTGGTGCTGTGGGACCTGGAGGCGGAGGAGCCCCGGTGCAGGCTGTCCGGCCACCACGGCTGGGTCCTGCGGGTCGCCTTCTGCGACGACGACACGCTGGCGAGCGGCGACCAGTACGGCAACGTACGCCTCTGGGACACCGGCACCGGCCACTGCGTCAGTACGTTCCACGCCCCGCGCGTGTACGAGCGGCTCGATCTGCGCGGGGTGCGGGGGCTGAGCGCCCGGCAGCTGGAGGCGCTGTCCGCACTCGGCGCGACGGTCGGCTGACGCCGAGCCGGGTGCGCGAGGGATCGAGGTGCCCTGGCCTTGGCGTCGGCCCCGTCCGCCATCCGCGCGCTCCAGCGGCGCTCGACTCCCGCCGCGTCCGGACCCGGTAGGTTCCGGCCGGGTCGCGCGTGTCGACGAGGGGCCCGTGGCCCGGCTGCGAGGATGCCGGGGACCAGCCGGTGCGGACGGAACGACTAAGCGAGGGCAGCATGTTCAGTGGCGCGCACGCCATCTTCTACAGCACGGACGCCGATGCAGACCGGGCCTTCATCCGGGACGTGCTCGGCTTCCCCGGGGTGGACGCGGGCCAGGGCTGGCTCATCTTCCGGCTCCCGCCGACCGAACTGGCGGTCCACCCCACCACGGACGAGCCCAAGCACGAGCTGTATCTGATGTGCGACGACATCACCGCCCAGGTGGAGGAGTTCGCGGCCAAGGGGGTCGAGCTGACGCGGCCGGTCACCGACCAGCCCTGGGGCCGCATCGCGGCGGTCCGTCTGCCGAGCGGGGCCGAGCTCGCCTTCTACCAGCCTCTTCACCCGGTCGCCCACAGCCTCTGAGGGTGCGCGGCCGCCGGACCTCGACCGTGTGGCGGAGGTTGCCGACGTGGGGCACAAGGTCCGTGACGCCAGAGTGGCGCCACGATGGCGTCACCGCAAGCCCCTGAAGCGGTGACCGGACCGGTTCGACGGATTCGTGGCGGGCGGCGAGGGCGCCCAGGTGCCGTCGCACGCCCCGGGCGCCTCCTTCAGCGCACAATTCCCGGCCGGCTGGGGGGTCCCCGATTCATACGATGCCCTTACCCTTGTGCGGGTAGCCTCGGTAAAGAGAAGCCAAAGAGGTGCGTGAGGCCACTGCCGTCCTCGCGCACCACAGCGAAAGGCACGGCTTATGGCCCTCACTTTTGCGCACAGGGTCAGCGCTCGGCGTGCGTCCCTGCAGGATGTGAACGCGATAGTGCGCCTGCTCTCCGGCGACCACGGGCTGCCGCCCGAGACCGCCGCTCTCGTCTCGGCCTCACAGGCCCAACTCCGGCTCATCCTCGCGCACTTCGGTCTGGAGACCGGCAAGGTGTGGGTCGCCGAGTCGGGCTCCGGAGCGCCCGAGGCGGCCGCGGTGTGGATTCCGCCGGGCGTCTCCATCGATGAGGAGGAGCACAGAGCCCTGCTGCGACTGCACGGGCTCCGGCCGACCCTGATGCCCGCGCGCGACCACGACGGACGGATACCGGGCGAGGAGGACCACTGGCTGCTCGCGGCCGTGGGCATCGCCCCGACCGCCCACCCGGCGGCCCTCGAAGCCGTCCTGGACCCGGTCCTGCGCATCGTGGACGGTGCGTCCCTGCCCGCCTACGCCACCGCTCCCGCGTCCTTCCAGGCCGAGCTGCTGGCACCCTTCGGGTTCGAGCCCTGCGCCTCCGGCGCGGCCCGCCCGGAGCCCCGGCTGCGCCGCCCGCCCAAGGGCGCGTACGGCGGCTGACCGCCCCTGAGGCCCGCAAAAGGGACCAAAGACTTCTGCCCGGCCCGCGTCACGCGGGCCGGGCAGAAGTCTTTACGGTCGGGCGGTACGACTGCGGCCGTTACTGCAGCCCGGCGGACTTGCAGGCGGCCTTGTACTTGGCCGTGCAGATCTCGTCGATCGTGTAGAGGCCGTCGCTGACGACGGTGGAGCGGATGTTCTCCTTGATCACGGCGACGACCGGGACGAGCGCGGTGGGGATGTCGCTCTTGGTCGGGCTGTTGGTCTTGGAGTTGGCGATGGAGATGAGGCTCTGCCCCTTGGCCAGCGCGACCGCCATCTGCGCGGCGATCGGGCTCTCCTCCGCGTACGACTTGTAGACGCTCATGTACTGCTCGCCCGCCACGATGCGCTGGACTCCGGCGAGTTCGGTGTCCTGGCCGGTGATCGGCGGCAGCTTGGAGACACCCGCGGCCTTGAGGGCGCTGATGATGCCGCCGGCCATGCCGTCGTTGGCGGAGTAGACGCCGATGATCTTGTCCTTGCCCAGGGCCGCGATCGCGCTGCGCATGTTCGCGGCGGCGTTCTCCGGCTTCCACTCCTTGGTGTCGTACTCCTTCCCGATGTTCACCTTGCCGTCCAGCTCGGTGTGCGCGCCCTTCTTGAACTGGGCGGCGTTCGGGTCGGTGCGGGCACCGTTCATCATGACGATCTGGCCGTCCTTGGCCTTCTCGCCCAGGTTCTCCAGCAGGGCCCTGGCCTGCACATGGCCGACGTCCTCGTTGTCGAACGAGACGTACGCGTCGACCGGGCCCTCGGCGAGCCGGTCGAAGGAGACGACGGGGATGCCCGCGTCCTTGGCCCGCTGCACCGCGCCGCCGATGGCCTTGGAGTCCACCGCGTCGATGATGAGCGCGTCGACCTTCTTGGCGATCATGGCGTCGACCTGCTGGTTCTGGCGCGCCGCGTCCTGCTCCGCGTTCGCGTAGACGACCTGGCCCTTGCCGCTGGTCAGCTCGCCGACCATCTTCTCGATCAGCGGCTTGTCCGACTTCTCGTAGCGAGCAGCCTGCTTCTCCGGCAGCAGCAGACCTATCTTGAGGTCCCTCTTCTTGGCGGCTCCGTCGGACCCGTCGCCGGACTTGCTCCCGCCGCCGCATGCGGCGAGGGTGACGGCCATCGCGACGACACCTACGGTCATCGCTCCACGGCCGGTACGCGTGCTCACTTAAAAACAACCTCCCTGACATGGCCGCATAAATTTCGGCCGAGGTGGCTGGAAGCCAACCCTGCCCCTGCGGTGACGTCAAGAAGTTAGCCCTTAACGAGATGACAACGGAATTTTCGGATACGGGTGGGAGGGGCTTAATCTGCCCGGCAATACGGGGTGAAACGGGCTTACGGCTGCTTTTTGCTTTGCTGGGCGATTGCTGATGGTTCGTCAATTTGACGAGAGGCTGAATTGCAGTCTCGCAGCTCAGGTGGGTAGTGCTCGTCGAGAGGTGCCCATGTGGTCTGGTCGCCGGTCATTGCATTCAAGGAATACGGCGTGTTGATGGAAAAGGTGGAATGTTCGTTCATTTATTGAACGCAAGATCGCCAAAGGCGGGCCGAATTGGTCTACACCTTAGCGGAACCCTCTTATTTCACTACGTGACTTAAGTGGTGAGCTAACAACTTGTCAAGCCCCTGGTGCAGACCAGACGTTCGAGGTCTGAACCCTTGACGTGTCCATGGTGGAGCTCTAACTTCACGCCTTGAAGAAAGGGTGAGGCCATGACCATTCCCGCAACCCCCACTCCGCCCGACCGTCGGAGCGCGCGTGGCAGAGCCGCATCACTGGTGGCCGTCGGCGCGCTCGCAGCCTCCTTGACCACCGGTGCCGTCGCCGCCCCCAGGGCCGAAGCCGCGCCGCTGCCGACGGGGTGGGTCACCGTGTCCGCCCAGCACAGCGGCAAGTGCGTGGACGCGGCGTCGGCCGGTACCGCCGACGGCACCGCCGTCCAGCAGTACGGCTGCAACGCGACCACCGCGCAGCAGTGGCGGTTCCAGGACGCCGGCGACGGCTATGTACGGGTGGACAACCGCAACGACGCCACCAAGGCCTGGGACGTCACCGACGTCTCCACCGCGGACGGCGCCCCGATCCAGCTCTGGACGTACAGCGGCGGCGGCAACCAGCAGTGGAAGCCCGTCGAAGAGGCCGCGGGGACCTACCACTTCGTCAATCGCCACAGCGGCAAGTGCCTCGACGTCCCGGGCGCCTCGACGGCCGACGGGGCGCGCATGCAGCAGTACGCGTGCAACGGCAGCGCGGCCCAGTCGTTCCACGTCGGCCCCGTCGACACACAGCCACCGGGTGGAGGCAATCCCGACCTCGGCCCCAATGTGTCCGTCTTCGACCCGTCGATGTCCTCGGCCACCGTCCAGAGCAGGCTCAACCAGGTCTTCGGCCAGCAGGAGTCCAATCAGTTCGGCGCCCAGCGCTATGCCCTGCTCTTCAAGCCGGGCAGCTACAACGTGGACGCCAACGTCGGCTTCTACACCCAGGTGGCCGGGCTCGGTCTGTCGCCGGACGCGGTGACCATCAACGGCGCGGTGCACGCCGAGGCTGACTGGTTCCAGGGCAACGCCACCCAGAACTTCTGGCGCTCCGCCGAGAACCTGTCGGTCACCCCGGGCGGCGGCAGCGACCGGTGGGCCGTCTCGCAGGCCGCCCCGTACCGCCGTATGCACGTGCGCGGAGACCTCCAGCTGGACGACGGTGGCTGGTCGAGCGGCGGGTTCATGGCCGACTCCAAGATCGACGGCCAGGTGCGGTCCGGTTCGCAGCAGCAGTGGCTCTCGCGCAACAGCCAGTGGGGCAGCTGGAACGGCTCGAACTGGAACATGGTCTTCGTCGGCGACACCAACGCCCCGGCCAACACCTTCCCCAGCCCGCCCTACACCACGGTGGCGCAGAGCCCCGTGATCCGCGAGAAGCCGTTCCTGTACGTGGACGCGGCGGGCGCGTACAAGGTGTTCGTCCCCGCGCTGCGCACCGCCGCCCAGGGCACGACCTGGGCGAACGGCAACCCGGCGGGCACCTCGCTCCCGATCGACCAGTTCTACGTCGTCAAGCCCGGCGCCACGGCGGCGGACATCAACGGCGCGCTGGCCCAGGGCAAGAACCTGCTGTTCACGCCGGGCGTCTACCACCTGAACCAGACCATCGAGGTGAACCGCCCGGACACCGTCGTGCTCGGCCTGGGCCTTGCCACCCTGGTCCCCGACAACGGCATCACCGCGATGAACATCGCGGACGTCGACGGGGTGAAGGTTGCCGGACTGCTCGTCGACGCCGGGCCCACGAACTCCGCGCTCCTGATGCGGGTGGGCACCCCGGGCGCGACCGCCCGCCACACCGCCGACCCGACCTCACTGCACGACGTCTTCTTCCGCATCGGCGGGGCGGGCGTCGGCAGGGCCACCCAGAGCCTGGTGATCAACAGCTCGGACGTCATCGGGGACCACATGTGGCTGTGGCGCGCCGACCACGGTAGCGGTGTCGGCTGGACCAGCAACACGGCCGCGAACGGGCTGGTCGTCAACGGCAGTGACGTGACGATGTACGGCCTGTTCGTCGAGCACTACCAGCAGCACCAGGTGCTCTGGAACGGCAACGGCGGCCGTACGTACTTCTTCCAGAACGAGATGCCGTACGACCCGCCGAACCAGGCCGCGTGGATGAACGGTTCGACCCGGGGCTACGACGCGTACAAGGTCGCGAGCTCGGTGACCGGCCACGAGGCGTGGGGCCTCGGCAGCTACTGCTACTTCAACGCCAATCCGTCGGTGGTGGCCGAGCGCTCCTTCGAGGCGCCGGGCACGGCGGGGGTCCGCTTCCACGACATGGTGACGGTCTCGCTGGGCGGCACGGGGACGATCAACCACGTCATCAACAACACCGGAGGGACCGCCAACTCCTCGAACAACGTGGTGAACCTGGTCTCGGGTCCCTGACGCCGGGCGGCGGCACGGCCATGTGTAGCCGTGCCGCCGCCCTCTTTTCTGAGGGGGGTCCGATGTCAGATGTGCTCGGCCGGGTTCGCCGGCAGGATGAAGTTCCAGCTGCCGGGGCCGTGGTGCTGGCCGTCGGGGGAGTTCCTGGAGGGGCAGGCGCCGTTGGTCGGGGCGCCGTTCCACCAGAGGCCGAAGCAGTGATTGCAGAATCTCCAGTTGTTCTGGTACGCGGTTACCTCGTCCGGGATCGGCAGTCCCATGGCGGCCCTCACTTCGTTGTGGGCGGCGGCGCCGGGCGGCACCGCCGGGGCGGACTTGGTGCCGTGGTGCGGGGCGGCTTGTGCCGCGGGCGCGGCGAGCGCCATCGCTCCGGCGGCCAGGGCCGCACCGCCGGCGGCCCTGATGACGCCTCGGCGCGTCTGAGACTGATCGGTCACGGCCTTCTCCTTCATGTCCTGGAGCACCTGGGAACACCTGGAACAGCGGCGCGGTTAGTGGAGACGCGGTGCGACGCGGCCGGCTCAACGACTGTGCTCCGGCCGTGGATCGTCCGGAATCCCCAGAACTGAGGGGTTGACGTGCGGACCGTCGGACGTCTTCCGGCCAAGTGGCCATGGACCGGCGGAAATTGCCGCGATTCCACGACGGCCACGGGCTACGCTCGTGGGGTGACCGGGGGAGTTGAAGCGATCTTTCGTGCCCTGTCGGCCGAGGCGTCGGACGCGGTGACCGTGCCGGATCTCGGGCGGGCGCTCTCGGACGAGCTGGGGCGCATCGTGCCGCACGACGGCTACATGCTGGCCGGGCTCGACCCGCTGAACAGAGCCAGCTGCCTTTTCACCGAGGAACACGACTACAGCGAGGCCGCCTCGCGCCGGATGGCGCTCGACGACGCCGCCGGAGCCGAGCGGCACCCCTTCGAACGGCTCGTCGCGGGCCCCGCCAAGGTCGGCGTGGCCGGCCTCGGCGCGGCCCGCTACCGGCACAGCGTGCGGCTGCACAACGTCAGCGTCCCCGAAGGGTTCGACAGCGAGATGCGCATCGGGCTCACCCACGCGCGCGTCGCCTGGGGCGGCCTGATCCTCGTACGGGAGAGGGGCGGTCGGCCCTTCTCGGCCGCCGAGGCGGCCCATGCGCAGACGCTCGCCGAGCCGCTCGCCGCCGCACTGAAGCGGTTCGTGGCCGCTACGCCGCTGCGGCCGTCGCGCTACAGCCTCTCGCCCGGCGTCGCGGTCGTCGGCGCCGACGACAAGGTCACCTCGGCCACGCCCTCGGCGCACGAGTGGATGCGGCTGCTGGCCCCCGTGGGCACCTCGGCCGACGAGAGGGACCTGACCGCCACCGTCTGGAACATCGCCCACCTCGCCCGGCGCGCGGGCGGCCAGGCGCTGAGCCGCGTCCCCACCCGGGACGGCTGGATCGCGCTCCACGGCCAGCTGCTCGAAGGCCCGGAGGCGGGCGCGGTGGCCGTCACGATCCAACCGGCCCCGGGCCGCCTGCTGTTGCCGGCCGTCTCCGTCTGGTACGGGATCACCACCCGGGAGCGGACCGTCATGCAGGAAGTGCTCCAGGGCCTGCCGACCAAGCACATCGCCCGCCGGCTCGACCTGTCACCGCACACGGTCAACGACCACCTCAAGGCGATCTACCGCAAGACGGGCGTCAACAGCCGCGAGGAGCTCCTCACCGGCCTTGCCTGACGGATCGTCAGAACGGGCCTCAGCCGGTCGCGTCCCCGCGGCGCTCGACGTGGAACCCGAAGGGCACGGTCCCGGGGTCGAGCGCCGTCACCCCGCCGTCGACGGTGAGCGTCGCGCCGTTCACGAACGACGCCGCGGGGGAGAGCAGCCACGCGATGGCCTCGGCGACTTCACGCGGCTCACCCGGGCGCTGGGCGGGCAGCAGCCGGGTGGCCGTCTCGTACGCCGCGTCGACGTCCGCGAGGCCCGCGTCCTGGGCGAACCGCGCCATGCGCCGGTCGGCCATCTCCGTACGCACCCAGCTCGGGCACACCGTGTTGGCGCGCAGCCCCTTCGGCCCGTAGTCGACCGCGAGCGAGCTGCACAGCTGGAGCAGCGCGGCCTTCGACGTGGCGTACGCGGCGTTGCCCACCCCGTTGCGCAGCGCGGACACCGAGGCGACCGCGACCACGGACCCGCGGGCCTCGACCAGATGCGGCAGCGCGCTGCGCAGCAGCAGGAACGGGCCGGTGAGATTGGTGCGCATCACCAGGTCCCAGTCCTCCACCGAGGTGTCGCCGACGGCCCCGCTGCGCCCGGTCCCGGCGTTGAGCACCACGCCGTCCAGCCGGCCGTACGCCGCGACCGCCGCCTCCACCAGACCCCGCACGGCGTCCGGGTCGCCGATGTCGCAGGGGTGGGCCAGCGCGCCGGTCTCCTCGGCGATCTCGCGCAGGGGCTCGGGGCGGCGCCCGGACACGACCACCCGGTGTCCGGCGTCGGCGAGCAGCCGGGCGGTGGCGGCGCCGATCCCGGTCCCGCCTCCGGTGACGATGACAACCTGTCGTTCAGCCATGCCCGTTCAGCCTCCGTGGTCGTGTGCGGTGCGGTTCGACCAGCACCTCGATCGAACCCTCGAACGATCATAGGCAGCCGCCGTCGGCGCGTCGCTGCCGGGAATCCGCACCGGTGCGGGCCCTGTTGGCCGCGAGCAACCGGTTCACGTCATGTTTCACATAGGACCCCTGAAAGCCCCACAAGGCGAAGCACGATGTGACCCGTCAGATGATCTCCAGGCAGCTCTCCGACAACCTGGAGGGGGCGCAGCGCGGCGGCCTGCCGATCGACCCGAGCGAAATGGTCCCCGGTGAGCACTCGGGGCTGAAGCTGCTGCCGCAGCAGCCCGGCGACAACCCCGACTTCGCCCCCGCGCTCGCGGCCAACGGGGTGCGGTGGGTCGGCTCGGACCTGTCCCGCGAGCCCGTGCAGCGGCAGATCGGCCCGGCCCTGACCGTGTCGCGCTACCCGATGAACATCTTCTACAACGCGGGCCGGGCGGCCGACGAGGTCGACGAGTACAACTGGATCTACACCAGCCGGGCCCAGGGCGGCAGCGGCATCTGCGAGGCCGACCCGCGGACGAGCACCTGTCTGCCCGCGCCGCTCGACCTCGGGACGGGGTACGCCGGTTACATCGTGCCGCTGGAGACCCGGATCGCGCTGGGCCATGTGCTCGCCAACGACCCCCGTCCGCACTTCATCCACCAGTCCAACATCGCCGAGGACCGCCTCGGCTATCCGGTCCTGGACGGGATCATCAACCAGTACCGGGCGCTCTACGCGGACAGCGCCCCGCTGGTGAACCCGCGGATGAGCGACATCGGCGCGGAGCTGCGCGACCGCTCAGACGCGGAACTCCGGTGGGAAGCCGGTCCAGTGGAGTTCCGCGGGCAGATGCCCCATGTCGTTGAAGAAGACGACGGAGGCCGGGCGGTCGGGCGCGTACCGGATCACGGTCAGTGCCGCGTTGGCGTGGTTGAGGCCCTGCCAGCGCCACTTCGGTCCGTCGAGCGCGGCCCGGACGAGCCAGCCGATGAGGAAGTTGTGGGTGACGACCAGCTCGTGGCGCGGCTCGTCGCCGTCCACGGGCCGGGCGAACCGCGCGAGGGCGGCGGGCGCCAGCTCGCGCCCGCGCTCGCTCATCTCGGCAGGGAACTGGGCGAGCCGTTCGAGCAGCGAGTCCGCGTACTCGGGCGGCAGCTCCTCCTTGCGGGGCACGTACGGGATGTAGTCCCCGGCCAGATCCGACGGTTCCATGGGGACGCCGTCGAGTTCGCCGTGGATCAGGCGCGCGGTCTCCGCGGCGCGCGCGAGCGGGCTGTGCAGCACCGCCGAGAGCGGGCTGTCCCGGAGTCGTCGGCCGAGCAGGACGGCCTGGCGCCGCCCGTTCTCCGTCAGTCCGCTCTCGTCCGGCAGGGCCTCGCCGTGGCGCGCGAGGTAGAGGTAGCGGGCAGCCGTTCCGGCCATGGGCGAGGTCCTTTTGGGGCAGATGGCGATCACGCGGATGCCCGAAGGGACGCCGGGCCTCGCCGTGCGGTTCCGCCCTTCCCGTGCCCCGGTCCGCTTTCCTGTTGTCACCCGCCACCCCCGTGGGCGGGTGACAACAGGGAAACGGACCGGGCCGGGCCGGCCCCGCCGGGCCCCGTCGTACCACCGCTCGACTGGCCGAAGGCCAGGGGCATATGCGCTCGGCATTCGGGCGATGGCCGATATTCGGCCAGGGGTTCGGCTGTTCCTGGCCTTCACCACCTCTGCCATCACAGACTGCTGCCGAGGCCGACCGCTGGTCTTGTAAGAAGGCGCACTGCCTTGCCGGATTCCGGTCGGCGGAACACGCGCATGGTGAGGAGAGGGTTGCAGGTGGAGGCCAAAGCATCCTTGATTACCGAAGACCGAGAGGAGGAAGACCGAGGGGAGAGCGTGGAACGAGCGGCACCCGACTGGCTGCGGGGCCAGGTGGTCAAGTACCGGGGCCGCCGCACACCGGGAGGGATGCCCGCCAGGCTGACCCTCCCCGGCGCCACGGTGACGATGATCGTCGGCTGGGGCGACCCGCTGCACCTGTTCGGCGCCGGTGAGAGCGAATCGGCGGGCGGGGCGTGGTACTCGCTGGTCGGAGGTCTGCGGACGTCACCCGTCCTCGGCGGCTACCGGGGATCCGGACAAGCCGTCGAAGTGGATTTCACCCCGCTCGGCGCCTATATGTGCCTGGGCATATCCATGCACCATCTGGCGAACGAGACCGTGCACCCGGACGAGTTGCTGGGCAAGAGATGGACGGAGCGGCTGACCGAACGGCTCGCCGCGGCACCCGACTGGGAGGCACGCTGGGCGCTCCTCGACGACGCCCTGGCGAGCCTGCTGGCCGACGGTCCCGTGCCGTCCCCCGTGGTCGCCGAGGCCTGGAGCAGGCTGAGTGCGCGCCACGGCGGGATGACGCTGGGCGAACTGGCCGGGGCCACCGGCCGTGGCGGCCGGCGTCTGCAGGTGCTCTTCCGGGAGCAGATCGGTCTGCCGCTGCAGTCCGTCGCCCGGATCCTGCGGTTCCAGCGTGCGCTGACGCTGCCGTACGGCTCGCACGGGTCGCTCGCCGAACTCGCGGCGGCGTGCGGCTATTACGACCAGGCGCATCTGAACCGCGACTTCAAGGCGCTGGCGGGCCTGACACCCGCGCAGCTGTGCGGACTCGCGAACCAAACCCCGCTGGACGGCACCGCGGCCGTCGAAGGGAGCCGCACCAGCGTCTTCAACCGCTGACCACATTCCGAGGCGACAACTGAGGAGGGGTGCTGCCGGACCTGCGGGGCCCGGCAGCACCCTTCACGTACTCCCGTACCGCCTACGACCGTTGCGAGAGGCCGTCGACGTACTCGTTCCAGCTGGCGACGGTGTTCGCCGGAGGTGGCGTGATCGCCGGGACCGCGCCGAAGTCCGAGTACTCCTCGACGACGAGCCCGGGCCCCTTCGAACCCCGGCCCTCCTCCCGCGACTTGAGGACGAGACCGTCCTTGCCGACCCACAGGTCGATGACGACCGAGCTCATGCCCTGCTGGCGGGTGCTCGCGACATAGCTGTCGCGGACGCCCTTGTCGATGGCGGGACCGGTGTACGCGGCCAGCTCGTCCACGACCACCGTGCCGCGGTAGTGGTCGGCCGGACGCCCGCCGACCCGCTCCTCGCCGAGGCGCCGGGTGGACGGGGACGCGGCGAGCGCGCCCGCGAACTCGGGGACGTATCCCGCCGCCCGCGATTCGCCCGAGCCCTTGTCGGCGCCCGCGTACGCGGTGTCGTCCATGGTGTACCAGCTCTTGCCGGGCACCTCGTCCGTATGGATGTAGGTCTTCCCGCCGAGCGAGATCACCTGGCTGAAGCCGCTCGGATTGGCCGAGGACGGCTTGCTCCACGACTTGATGGCGCTCGCGGACGGCGACTTCTGGAACAGCATCTCGGAGCGGCCCGAGCCCGGCGCCCCCGTCTGGAGCGTCTTGTACGAGGCCTGCTCGCCGGTCTTCCTGGCCGCGGCCGTCAACGCGGCGCGGACCTCCGCTCCTTTGCCGGAACCTTTCGCGGCTCCTTTGCCGGAGGCCGCTCCCTCGTCCTCGGCCCGCTCCGGTTCGGGCACACCCGTGCCGCCCTTCGCACCGCCGCCGTCCGGACCGTCATGCTCGGACTCGCCGCTTCCGCATCCCGACAGCATCACCGCGAGCGCCGCCCCCGCGGTCGCCAGCGCGATGCCCGTGCCCCAAACGCGCACAGGTCGCATTCCTTCCCCGTTGGTGAAAAATCCTCGTGATCTTAGCCGTCTTCGCAGGTGGGAGGGGTTGGTCAGGAAGTCAGGACAGAAGGCGCGGCCCGCCGCCGAAGAACTCGGCCAGGACCGGGGCGAGCGCCTGTGCCGAGAACTCGTGCGTCTGGCCCGGCAGGGAGAGGGCGCGGCCGTCCGGCACGGCCCCGGCGATCGCGGTGGCCGGGGCGCGCATCCACTCCGGGCTCGCCCCGCCGCAGAGCGCGAGCACCGGGACGGTGACCGAGGCCAGGCGCTCGACGGGGAGCGCGGCGTCACCGAGCACGGCGTGCTCGTACGCGAGGGTGTGGGCCAGCGCCTCCATGCCCGGCCACATGGGGGCGAGCCGGAACTGCTCGATCATCGCCGGGGGCATGCCGATCCGGGAAAGGAACAACTCCACCGCGTCCGACCGCCGTTCGGCGGCCAGGAGCGCGGCGAGCCGTTCGCCGTACCGGACGTTCCCCGCCCGCCGCTCGGCCTCCAGGGCGTAGGGCGGCTCGTACACGGCGACCGCGGCCACCGCCAGCCCGCCCGCCGCGGCCTCCAGAGCCAGCGCGCCGCCCGAGGAGAGCCCGTAGAGCATGGCGGTGCCACCCGCCGCGCCGACGACCGCGGCCAGGTCCTCGACCTCGCGGCCGACCGCGTACGGGAGAGTGTTCCCGCTGGCGCCACGGCCCCGGCGGTCGTAGTTGAACACCGTGAAGCGGGGGGCGAGCAGCCCGGCGAGCTCCCGATGCGTCTCCCGGGTGCAGAAGGCGCCGCCGACGAGAATCACCGGTGGCCCTTCCCCGGCACGTTCGTAGGCGATGGGCGTTCCGTCCGGCGACCAGGCCGTGTCCGTGTGGTCCATGACGGATAGACCGTGGGGGAGCGCGCAACTCATCGGTGCTCATGGACGGGACGCGGATCCGATGGCCGCAGGACCGATGAGTTCGCGCGTCGGCACCGGTCTTCCCCACGACCGACCGCTGATGACTTCCGACTTCCGAAGGTGGACCGATGAGCGATCTGCACGACATCCTCACGAAGCACGTGGGCGGCGACGGCTGTGCGCCCGGGGCCGTGGGCCTGGTGGCCCGGGGCGACCGGGTGGAGGTGGAGGCCGTCGGGCACACCGACGTCGAGGGCAGCGCGCCCATGGCCCGGGACTCGATCTTCCGGATCGCGTCGCTGACCAAGCCGATCGTGGCGGCGGCGGTGATGACGCTGGTCGAGGACGGCCGGATCGCCCTGGACTCGCCGGTGGCGGAGTGGCTGCCGGAGCTGGCGTCGCCCAGCGTGGTCCGTACGCCCGAGAGCCCGGTCGACGACGTGGTCCCGGCCGTCCGTCCCATCACGGTGACCGACCTGCTGACCTTCCGCGCCGGATACGGCTTCCCCTCCGACTTCTCGCTCCCGGCGGTCGCGCCGCTCTTCACCGAGCTGCTGCAGGGCCCGCCGCAGCCGCAGGCCGTCGCGGCGCCGGACGCGTGGATGGCGGCGCTCGCCCGGATCCCGCTGCTGTACCAGCCCGGCGAGGCCTGGCTGTACAACGCGTGCTCGGACATCCAGGGCGTACTGATCGCCCGGGTCGCCGGGCGTCCGCTGCCCGAGTTCCTGGCCGAGCGGATCTTCGAGCCGCTGGGCATGACCG
Source organism: Streptomyces sp. NBC_00224 (assembly GCF_041435195.1). Lineage (NCBI taxonomy): Bacteria > Bacillati > Actinomycetota > Actinomycetes > Kitasatosporales > Streptomycetaceae > Streptomyces > Streptomyces sp. NBC_00224. Next base: position 1,485,406 of record NZ_CP108106.1, on the reverse strand, counting down.
ACACCGGGTTCGCGGTCCCGGCCGCCGACCTCGGCCGCTTCACCGGCTACTACCGGGCCGGGGCCCCGGACTCCGACGGCCTGGAGCTGGTCGACGCGCAGGACGGGCAGTGGAGCACGCCGCCCGCGTTCCCGTCCGGGACGGGCGGGCTCGTCTCGACCGTCGACGATCTGTACGCCTTCGCCCGGATGCTGCTCGCCGGGGGCACGCTCGACGGCCACCGCCTCCTGTCGCCCGACTCCGTACGGCGGATGACGACCGACCACCTCACCCCGGCCCAGCGCGAGGCGAGCAGGCTGTTCCTGGAGGGGCAGGGCTGGGGCTTCGGGGCCTCGGTCGACGTCGAGGCGGTCGAGCCGTGGAACGTGCCGGGACGGTTCGGCTGGATGGGCGGCACCGGAACGGCGGCGCACATCGTCCCGTCCACCGGCACGGCCACGATCCTGCTCACGCAGCTGGAGCTGACCGGACCCACTCCGCCTCCCGTCGCCATGCAGGATTTCTGGCGATACGCGGCGAACGCCTGACGCCCGTCCGGGACTTGCCCGCCGGGCGCGTCCGCCGCGGGGCCGTTTCGGCGGAAGCGGTCCCGCGCTGTACGGCCTGCTGTACGGTCGAAGCATGTCCAAGTCAGTGACGATCCGGGTCGACGACCAACTGCACGCGCTGCTCAAGGAGCGCGCGGAGGCAGAGGGGTCGACGGTGACCGCGCTCATCACGCAGGCCGCGTACGAGGCGGTGCGCGATCCACGGCTGGAAGGCGCGGCGGAGGTCTTCCGCTCCTTCATCGCCGAACAGGGCGACGCCTTCGACGCGGCCTTCCCGGACGACGCCCCCGACCAGCGGGACTCCTCGGGGCGGGCCGCCTGACGGTGGAGTTCCACATCGACATCCGCTGGCTGCTCGAACGCCAGACGGAAGTGCTGCCCAAGCAGCCCACGGTCCACGACTTCTCCAGCCTGGTGGCCGCCGTCGGCCGCCACCGCGTCAACACCCCCCGGGTCGAGGCGACCGTCGACAACTCCTGGCGGGCGGGCGCCCTGATGCACGCGATCATCCGGCTGCGCCCCCTGCCCGCCCGCAACGCGCTCTTCGGCGCGGCGGTGGTGGTCGCGTACATGAACGCGGCGGGCGAGGGCCTGGACGCCCCGTACGGCGCCCTCATCGATCTCGCCCGCGACATAGACGCGGGCCACACCGACGCCTACGACGCGGCCGACCGGATACGGTCCTGGCGCATCTGACCGTTCGCCTTCAACTGCTCCTCCGCCCCCACCCATTTGGCCTGAATGGCAGGGTTGCCCACGTGGTGCGTGGTGCACCAGCGTGTGGGGGCATGGATCGTGACCCGAGCGGCGTCGCCGCGAGCTCCCTCTCCCGTCGTCAACTGCTCGCCGCCGCCGGTGCGGCCGGGGCCGTCACCGCCGTCGGGACGGTGCCGGCGGCGGCCCGGCAGCGCAGCGGGCTCTCGCTGTCGTTCAGTGCCGCAACCAACGGCTCCGCGAGCCTCGCGCCCGCCGGGGACCGGGTGGTCGCCGAGGTCCAGAGCGTGCTGTGGTCGCTGCCCCGGCACGGGGGCAGGGCCGTGCCGCTCACCCCGGCGGGTCTTGAACCGGGTCGGCCGGTCCATTCTCCGGACGGGTCGCTCATCGCCTTCTGCGCCTATGAGGGCGGCGGCTATCACGTGTGGACCATGCGGCCGGACGGCTCGGACGTGCGGCGGCGCACCGAGGGGCCCTGGGACGACCGGGGGCCGGCCTGGTCGCCCGACGGGACGCGGCTCGCGTTCGCGTCCGAGCGCGCGGGCGATCCGGTGGCGGGCAGCCCGTACCGCGTCCACGTGCTGGACCTGCGAACGGGGCGGCTCACTCGGCTCACCGGGCTGCCCGGCCAGGACGGGCCGCTCCAGGACGGGGCCTGGGAGGACTTCGACCCCACCTGGTCGCCGGACGGGGCGAGGATCCTGTTCGTCCGCGCGAAAGTCGTCACCCTCCCCACGGGGCTCGGCGTGGAGGCGCGGACCGTCGCCGCCGTCGCGGCCGAGGGGGCCGGGCCCGTCGGCGTCGTGTACACCGAGAGCGAAGCCGCGCAGGTCATGTGCCCGGCCCTCGCGCCCGACGGCCGTCGGCTCGCCCATCTGCGCACCACCGCCGCGCCGAACGGCTCCTGCGTGCTCGTCGTCGACGGCAGGCCGGTCGCCGTCGCCGGGGACCTCGCGCCGGTGCCCCCGCGCTGGACGGCGGCCGGGGAGCTGCTGCTGACCGTCGACGGGCGCTTCACGCTGGTACGGCCCGACCGGCCGGGGGAGGCGGAGACGATCCCGTTCGAGGGTGTGCTGCCCGTGGAGCGGCCGCGCTACCGGGTCAAGGAGTACGACCTCGGCGAGGGGCGCGCGCGGCCGGTGCGGGGCGTGCATCTGCCCGCGCTCTCGCCGGACGGGCGGCGCATCGCGTTCGCCGCCCTCAACACGCTGTGGCTGGCGGACACTTCGGGCGCCCGGCCGCCCGAGCGGCTGCGCGAGTCGGCGCCGACGCGCTATCTGCTCGGTCCCGTCTGGAGCCGCGACGGGCGGGCGCTGCTGTACGCCGACGACCGCGACGGGCTGCTCGGCATCCACCGTCGGGATCTGGCCACCGGTGCGGAGAGCACGCTCGCGACGGGCGGGCGTGTGCACCCGGCGCTCTCGCCCGACGGCAAGCGGCTCGCCTGCCTCGACATGACCGGCCACCTCCTCGTACGCGACCTGGCCTCCGGCGCCGAACGCGTCCTGGCCGCGCCCCTCGGCGGCGGCGGGCTGCCCGGCCGCCCGAGCTGGTCGCCCGACGGCCGCCGTCTCGCGCTCTGCGACCGCAACCGCCTCAACGCGCGCTTCAGGGAGGGCTACAACCTCATCCGGGTCGTCGACACGGAGACCGGCACCGCCCGCCTCCACGCGGTGGCGCCGCACGTCTCCGTCTCCGACCGGTACGACTCGGGGCCCGTCTGGTCGCCCGACGGGCGCTGGATGGCGGTGATCGTCGAGTCCGCGCTCTGTCTGCTGCCCGTCGCCCCCGACGGCACCCCGCAGGGCCCGCCGCGCACCCTGACCGACGAGCCCGCCGACCACCCGTCATGGTCGGGCGACTCCAAGACGCTGCTGTATCTGTCCGGTTCGCGGCTGCGGCTCATCGGCGTCGACGGCGGGCCCGCGCGCACCGTCCGGGTGCCGCTGGACGCGCGCAGGCCCGCGCCCGCCGACACGGTGGTGCACGCCGGGCGGCTGTGGGACGGCACCGGCGAGCAGGTCCGCGACGACGTCGACATCGTCGTACGGAACGGGCGCATCACGGCCGTCGAGCCGCACCGCGGCCGTGGGGCGCTGCGGCGGATCGACGCCTCGGAGCGTACGGTCGTGCCCGGCCTGTGGGACACCCACACCCACCCCTGGCAGAGCACCTACGGCGGCCGTCAGACCGTGGGCCAGCTCACCTACGGGATCACCACGGCTGTCTCCTTCGGCGGATTCGCGTACGAACAGGCCCGCATCCGTGAGGCGGTGGCCGCCGGGCAGCTCGCCGGGCCCCGGCTGCTGACCACGGGGGAGCTGCTGGACGGCTCACGGGTGGCGTACAGCATGGGGCGCGCCCACCGGACCAGGGAGGGGCTGCGGCGGTCGCTGGAGCGGGGTGCCGCGCTCGACTGGGACTTCGTCAAGACCTATGTGCGGGCGCCGAGCTGGGTGATGGAGGAGGCGGCCCGGTTCGCGCACGAACGCCTCGGGGTGCGCGCCGGAAGCCATCTGCTCTCGCCCGGCGTGCAGCTGGGCCAGGATCTGACGACCCATCTGCAGGCCACCCAGCGAGCCGAGTTCGGGCATGCCACCACCACGTCGGGACGCGCCTACGAGGACGTGGTGGAGGTCTACTCCGCGCGCGGCGTCAACTTCGCGCTCATCGCCACGCCGTTCACCTCGACGCCGCTGATCGGGGCCGACCCCGGGCTCGCGGCGGACCCCCGGGTCACCGTCGTGATGCCGCCGTGGGACTCCGCGCTGGTGCGGCAGTCGGCGGGCGTGCCGCCGACGGCGGCCCAACTGGCCACGCTGCGCACGGAGACCGACGTCTACCGCCGGGTGCTCGCGGCCGGCGGCCTGGTCGCCCTCGGTACGGACGCGCCGATCGTGCCCGTCGGCCTCTCCCTGCACCTGGGCCTGCGCGCGCTGCACCGGGGCGGTCTCTCCCCGGCGGCGGCCCTGCGCACCGCGACCGTGCTCCCGGCCCGCCTGTTCGGGGTCGAGCGGCATCTCGGCACCGTGGAGGAGGGGAAGATCGCCGACCTGACCGTGGTGGACGGCGACCCGTTCGAGGACTTCGACGCGATGGTACGGACGGTCTCCGTGCTCCGGGGAGGAGTGCCGTACGAGACCGAGGAGTTGGTGGCCGCCTTCGGGCAGCCGGTGCGGCACGCGGCCGCCGACAGCGAGTGGCTCTCGGTGGGGCGGCTGATGCGGCGCGGCGGGTGCTGCGACATGGAGGCCGAGCTGCTGCCCGGGTGAGAGCCTGTCTTTGAACCCCCGCCCTCCGGGCGGACGACGGGGGTTCAAAGACAGGCTCTAGGGTCGCGGGCGGTCAGCGGCTCGCGGCTACCGCCGCGACGATGGCGTGGGTCAGCCGTGCGACATAGGCGTCGTCCGTCGGGCCGCCCGCCGCCAGCATGCGGAAGTACAGCGGCGCGCCGAACAGGTCGGTGGCCAGGGCCGTGTCGATGTCGGGCGGCAGCTCGCCCCGTACCGTCGCGCGGTCCAGAAGGGTCGCGACCGCCGCGCGGCGCGGGGCGAGGACGGTGTGGTGGAGCGCGTCGTGGAGTGAGGCGCTGCGGGCCGACTCGGCAAGGAGGTCGGGGATGATCCGGCCCACCAGGGGGTGCCGCAGCGCCCGCAGGGTCTCCCGGACGAACCGCTCGACGTCGCCGTGCAGCGAGCCCGAGTCCGTCGTCGTGGGGATGTGCGCGGCGGCCGCCTCGGAGACCAGCTCGACGACCATGGCCTCCTTGGACGGCCAGCGGCGGTAGAGCGCCGCCTTGCCGACGCCCGCGCGGCGGGTCACGGCCTCCATCGACATCCGTGCGTACCCGGACTCCGCCAGCTCTTCGAACATCGCCCGGCGGATCGTTTCGGTCACGGACTCGCGCAGTACGCCCGCGCCGGCGGGCGGGCGCCGCAGTTCGCTGTCACGGAGGCTGGCCATGATCGGAGATTAACACGGAACGGAACGGTTGCGTTCCGTGAGTGGCGGGTGTACGTTCGCGCCCTACGAGCCGGAACGGTGCCGTTCCGTTCAGTGGGTTCAGCGGGAGGCCCGCGGTGAAGTTCCTCTTCGACGACAAGGCGTTCTCCTTCCAGGCGCTGCGCACGGCGGGACACGCCGCCTGCGGGGGCGCCGATCTCGGGGAGGTGCTCGTCACCTGCCAGGACGTTCCCGACGGCAACGAGGCCGCCTGGTGCCGCGCCTGGTCGGCCACCGCCGCGCGGCTGCACCGCACCGGCGACGACGCACTGGCCGCCGGGCACCGGGTGAGCGCGCGCGAGGCGCTGCTGCGGGCCTCCAACTACTACCGCACGGCCGACTTCTTCCGCCTCGACGACCGCGACCACGACCGGGAGTCCGACCGCCTCGCACTGCACTCGCGCGAGACGTTCGCCCGCGCCGCCGAACTGTTCGACACCCCGGTCGTCCCGCTCCGCATCCCGTACGAGGGCACGACCCTGCCGGGCTACCTCTTCCTGGCCGGGCCCACGGACGAGCCCCGGCCGACCCTGATCCACCACGGCGGGTACGACTCCACGCTGGAGGAGCTGTACTTCATGGTCGGCGCGGGCGCCCTGCGGCGCGGCTACCACGTGCTCGCCTTCGAGGGGCCCGGACAGCAGTCCGTGCGCCGCGTACAGGGCCTGGCCTTCCGGCCCGACTGGGAGTCGGTGGTCACCCCGGTGGTGGACCACGCACTCACCCTGCCCGGGGTCGACGCCGACCGGCTCGTCCTCTTCGGCACCAGCTTCGGCGGGCTCCTCGGCGCCCGGGCCGCCGCCTTCGAACGGCGCTTCGCGGCCTGCGTCCTGCACAACGGCATCTACGACTTCTACCGGCTGCCCCTCGCGGGCATCCCGGCGCACCTGGCCGAATGGGTAACGGAGAGCCGCGACGAGGTGGCCGGGCCCGCCCTGGGGGTCGCCATGTCGCACAGCACCCAGCTGCGCTGGTTCCTGCGGCACGGCATGTGGGCCTTCGGGGCCAAGACCCCGGCCGAGGCCCTGCGCGCCTGCATGCCGTACAACCTCGACGGCGTGGCCGAGTACATCACCTGCCCGACCCTGGTCCTGGAAGCCGAGAACGACGTGGTCGCGCGCGGCGAGGCGCAGCGGGTCCACGCCGCGCTGCGCGCCGAGAAGGGCCTCATCCGGTTCGCCGCCGCCGACGGCTCCGGCGAGCACTGCCAGGAGGGCGCGGCCCTCCACTTCCACCAGCGGGTGTTCGACTGGCTCGACGAGCGGGGGATCTGATGCTGTCCGACATAGCCGTCGTCCACGGGGCGCGCACGCCCGTCGGGCGGTTCAAGGGGGCGCTGCGGTCGGTCCCGGCGCACCGGCTCGGCGCCCTGGTGATCCAGGAGGCGCTGCTGCGGGCCGGTATCGACCTGCACGAGGTCGACGAGGTCGTCCTGGGCTGCGTCGGCCAGGTGGGGCCGGACGCGTTCAACGCGCGGCGCGCGGCGCTGGCCGCCGGGCTGCCGGTCGAGGTGCGCGCGTACAACGTCAACCGGCTGTGCGGCTCCGGCCTCCAGGCCGTCTGGTCCGCCGCGCAGACGCTCGCCCTCGGCGAGGCGCAGGTCATGGTGGCCGGCGGCAATGAGTCGATGACCCGTCAGCCGCTGCTCGACTACAGCGAGCGCGCCGCCGACGAGCTGCCCGGACCACCTCGTATCGACGGGACGTTCTCGCTGGTCACCGACCCCTTCGCGCACGGCCCGATGGGGCTCACGGGCGAGGCCGTGGCCGCACGGTTCGCCATCTCCCGGGAGCGCCAGGACAGTTGGGCCGCCCGGAGCCAGCAGCGGGCCGCCGAGGCCGTGGCGCAAGGGCGGTTCGCCGGTCAGATCGTGCCCGTGCTCACCCCGGACGGCAAGGTCGGGCGGGACGAACACCCGCGCCCCGGCACCACCGTGGAGCGGCTCGCCAAGCTCGACCCCGCGTTCGCTCCCGACGGCACCGTCACCGCCGGGAACTCGGCCGGGCTCAACGACGGGGCCGCCGCCGTACTGATGACGCGCGCCACGGATCTGCGCCCGGGCACCGTCCCTCTGTGTCTGCTGCGCGATGTGGTGGTCACCGCCCTGGAGCCGGAGATCATGGGATTCGCGCCCGCCGGCGCCATCAGGAAGCTGTTGCGGCGCGCGGGGCTCGACATCGACGACATCGCGGTGGTCGAGCTCAACGAGGCGTTCGCCGCGCAGGTCCTCGCCGTACTCGACGACCTCAAGCTGGACCCCGACCGGGTCAACCCGAACGGCGGGGCGATCGCGCTCGGCCACCCGATCGGCGCGACGGGAACGATCCTGCTGCTCAAGGCCGCCCACGAACTGCGCCGCACCGGCGCGCGGTTCGCGGTCGTCGCGCTGTGCATCGGCGGCGGCCAGGGCATCGCCGCGCTCATCGAGAACCCGGAGGCGCACTGATGGGCGAGTACGCCTGGTACCCCGGCCGGGAGCTGACCGAGCACAGCAACGTCGCCCGGTTCTGCCAGGCCCACGGCCTGGACGGATACCGCGAGCTGCAGCGCCGCTCCGTCGCGGACCCCGAGTGGTACTGGACCAGCGCCGCCCGCGACATGGGCATCGTCTGGCACGAGCAGCCGCTGTGCGCCCGCGACGGGCGGGGCGGGATCGCCGCCACGCGCTGGTTCCCCGGGGGTCGGACCAACCTGGTCGAGTCCTGTCTTGAGCGCCATGTGCGCCGTGGCCGCCCGGACGCGACGGCTCTGCGCTGGGAGCGCGAGGACGGCACGCGGGGACGGCTCGGCTACCGCGAGACGGCGCGACTCAGCGCCCGGGTCGCCACGGGACTCCGCGGCCTGGGAGTGGGGGAGGGGGACCGGGTGGCGGGCTGTCTGCCACCCGGTCCCGAGGCCTTCGTGCTGCTCTTCGCCTGCGCCCGCATCGGCGCCGTCCTGGTCCCGATGTTCTCCGGCTTCGGCACCGAGGCACTGGCGGTGCGGCTCGCCGACGCCGGGGCCCGGGTGCTGGTGACGGCCGTGGCCACGACCCGGCGCGGCAAGCGGTACGAGATGCTGCCCGTCGCCCGCGCGGCGGCGGACAAGGTCCCCGACGTACACCACCTGGTGGTCGTCGCGGACGAACCGCCCGACACCGCGTCGCCGTCCGGCGCGGCCATCACCACCTGGCAAGCGCTCACCGAGGCGAAGCCCGCCGAGACCGTGCCGCTGCCCGCCAGCGCGCCCTTCCTCCTCCTGTACACGTCCGGCACCACCGGACGCCCCAAGGGCGCCGTCCACACCCACGGCGGGTTTCCCGTGCAGGTCGGCTCCGAGGTCCGCTACAACCTCGACGTGCGCCCCGACGACGTGGCCTTCTGGGTCACCGACCCCGGGTGGATCATGTTCGCCCTCGTCGTCGTCGGCTGCACCCTCGCGGGTGCCTGCGTCCTCGCGTACGAAGGCGCCGTCGACCACCCCGACCCGGCCCGGCTGTGGCGGCTCCTGGACGACCACCGGGTCAGCGTCTTCGGCAGCTCGCCCAGCCTCGCGCGGGCGATGATGACCACCGCCGGGCCCGGGTCCGCCGCGTCCCGGCTGCGGATACTCGGCTCCACCGGCGAACCCTGGACCGAGGACGCCTGGCGCTGGTACTTCCACGAGGTCGGCGGCGGCCGCTGCCCCGTCATCAACATCAGCGGCGGTACGGAGGTGGGCGGCTCGCTCCTGGCGTCCGCGCCCACCGTCCCCCAGACGCCGTGCGGCTTCACCGGCCCCTGTCTGGGCATCGACGCGGTCATCGAGGACGCGGACGGCGCCGAGGTCGGCGAGGGCGTGATGGGCGAACTGGTGGTGCGCCAGTCCTGGCCGGGCATGACCCGGGGCCTGTGGCGCGCGCCCGAGCGGTTCGCCCACACCTACTTCAGCCGCAGGCCCGGCCGCTGGTCCCACGGCGACCTGGCGTCCCGGTCCGACGGGGAGTGGTTCGTGCACGGCCGCCTCGACGACGTGATGAAGGTGGCGGGCAAACGGCTCGGCCCCGCCGAGGTCGAGGAGGCCGCGCTCGGCGACCCCGCCGTGGCCGAGGCGGCGGCGGTCGGGATTCCGCACCCGGTCAAGGGCGAGGCGCTCTGGTGCTTCGTGGTGCCCGCGCACGGGACGCTGTCGGCGCCGGACGCCGACCGGATCCGCGCGCGCGTGGCCGACGCCCTCGGGCCCGCCTTCCGGCCCAGCCGCGTGGTCGCCCTGCCCGAACTGCCACGCACCCGCACCGGCAAGGTGATGCGCCGGTTGATCCGCGACTGCGTCACCCAGGACGTGCCCGGCGACCTCTCCACGCTCGCCAACCCGCACAGCCTCGAAGCGCTGCGCGCCGCCGTCCACGAGGCGGCCGACGGCTGACACCGGAACACGGCCGCATGAGTGTCAACAGCGGCCACACACAAGGGAGTTCCATGCCGACGATCGACATTCTCCTGCCCGGCTTCGCCATCGACACCGACCAGGGCTACCCCGCCTTCTGCGGCGTCTTCCTCGTCCGGGGCGCCGACGCCACCGGCCGCCCCCGCACCATCCTCGTCGACGCCGCCCACGTCGGACGCCGCCCCCATCTGTGGGCGGCGCTCGCGGCGCGCGGCCTCACAGCGGCGGACATCGACACCTTGGTGCTCACCCACGCCCACTGGGACCACGTACAGAACATCGATCTGTTCCCGCGCGCCGAGCTCCTCCTCCACGGCGACGAGCGGCGCTACGCCCACGCGCCGCACTCCAACGACTGGGCGACCCCCGCCTGGACCGGACTGCTGCTCGAACAGCTGCGCATCCGCGAGGTGGCGGACGGCGAGGAGATCGTGCCCGGCGTCAGCGTCATCGGCCTGCCCGGGCACTCGCCCGGCAGCATCGGCGTACTGGTCGACACCGACGCCGGAGTGGCCGCGATCACCGGCGACGCCCTGCACTTCGCGTACGTCGCCACGACGCGCCGCAACCCGCTGGTCTTCTGGGACGCCGACCTCGCGGCCCGCAGCATCGACCGGGTGATCGGGGCGGCCGATGTCATCTACCCGGGCCACGACCGCCCCTTCCGCCTCACCTCCGACGGCGCCATCGACTACCAGGAGCCGTTCGCGCTCACCCTGACGGGACTGCGGCCCGACACCGAGGGGCTCGCCTTCGCCGACGGCTCCTCGCGCCCGCTGTGGGTCATGCCCGGCGTCGACGAGCAGCGCACGCTGTACGAGAAGAACGCGGAGGAGGCCCGGCGGCGCATGGCCGGGGTGCCGCGCGTGGTGCGCCCGCGGTGAGGCGGCCCGTCACGCGGGGGCCCGCCGCGCCTCGGTGAGCAGCCCGGCGAGCGAGCGGTTGAGCTCCTCGAAGAACGGCTCGGGGGCGTCGCGCGGGAAGAAGTGGCCGCCCGGCACGGTGGTCAGCCGGAAGTCGCGCGCGTACCGCTCCCAGGCGTACACCGCGCCGGGGTCCACGAGCGCGTCGTCCGCGCCCGCGAAGGCCCGGATGTCGAGCGGCAGCCGCTGCTCCGCCTCGTCCGGGTCCGGCAGCCCCGCCTCCCGGTGGCTGGCGCAGATCCGCAGGTCGTCCCGGACGATGGGCAGTAGGGCGCGCAGCCAGTCGTCGCGGCCCAGGAACTGCGGGTGCAGCCCGCCGATGTCCACCAGGAGGCGGGCGAGGCCGGCGTCGTCGTGCAGATCGGCGGGCGGCAGGGGCGGGGTGAGATGCGGGGCCGCGTACGCGCCGAGGAACATCGCGAGCGGCGCCCGGCCCCCGGCCCGCATCCGGGCCGCCACCACCGCGAAGCCGATCAGCGCGCCCATGCTGTGCCCGTACACGGCGTACGGACGGTCCAGCCACGGTGCGAGCTCGTCGGCGAGGGCTTCGGCCAGGGTCCCCGCGTCGTGGAACCGCGGTTCGCGGAACCGGGACTCGCGGCCGGGCAACTGCACCGGCAGGACGTCGACTTCGGGTATCACCCGGGCGGCCCACGGGGCGTAGAACGACGCCCCGCCGCCCGCGTGGTGGAAGCAGAACAGCCGCAGCGGAGCGTCCTCGCGCGGCGCCCGGACGAGGCAGCCCGCCGTGGCGGCCGTGGCGGGGCCGCTCACGCGCGTACCGCCTCGTACATCTGCTGGAAGGTCACGGCCTCCAGGAGGTCGGCCACCGGGATGCGGCGGCCGGTGACGCTCTCCACCACGGTGACCAGGCGCAGCAGATGGACCGAGTCCCACTCGGCCACTTCGTCGAGGGGGCGGCCGAGGTCTTCGGGGGCGACGCGGATACCGAGTTCGTCCTCCAGGAGCGCGCAGAACTCGGTGGCGTCGGCGATGGCGGTGGCGGTCATGGTCAGTTCTCCTCGAAGGCGGTGTGCAGCCGCAGATGGGCGGGGGCGGGCGTGATGTCGCGCAGGGCGTGGCGGAAGACGACGGTGGTGGGGTCGTCGGGGGCGACGCCCGTGGGGACGAAGCCGTGGTCGATGTAGAAGGAGGCGAAGGCGGCGTTGCGCGGGGTGGGCCGGTGGTGGGCGAGCGCGCCGTTCGCTCCGGACGCCGCCGCGTGCTCCAGGACGGCCGCCAGACAGGCGCTCTCGATGCCGCGTGAGAACACCCGGCAGCTCAGCACGTAGTTGTCGATGTGCAGGTCCTCCGCGTCGCGGCGCAGGAACACCGCGCCGACCAGGCCGTGGTCGCCGAACCGGTCGCGGGCGCGCACCACCAGCACACCGCGGTCCGGGCGCTCGGCCCACTCCCGCACCTCGGGCAGCTGGAGGCGCTCGGGGGCGAGGTGGAACTGGTTGGTGCGCAGGGTCAGTTGGGAGACCCGGGACAGCTCCGCGGGCTCCGGCGGGCGCACCGTCACCTCGATGCCGAGACCGTCCAGATAGTCCTGGTACGAGCCGGTGTCCTCGCGGAACTCCTGCCGCTTGGCCTCGGTGCGGTAGCGGCCCGCCCGCTCGCGGTCCTCGTCGGTGAGCACGGGCAGGTCGAACCAGCCGTCCGCGAGGAGCGCGGCGGGGTGCAGGGCCGGCTCCTCGTCGACCCGGACCACCGCGATCTGCGGCAGCTGCTCGCGGACCAGACCGCACTCGAAGGTGCTGTCGTCGACGAAGACGAAGCTGTCCAGACCGATCCCGAGCCGCTCCGCGATGTCGCGCAGATTGTCGTGCTTGGCCGACCAGTTGGCGTTGACGCGGACGAAGTCGTCCTCGCGCAGCAGCATCGAGGGGTGTTCGCGCAGCGCCTCGCGCACTCTGTCCTCGTCGTTCTTGCTGCTGACGGCGAGCAGCACCCCCTGCGAGCCGAGCTGGGCCACCACGCGCTGGAACTCGGCGAACGCCTCGCCGCGGAACCCGCTGCCGAGCTCGATGCCATCCACGCCGTCCTCGCCGAGCACCCCGCCCCACAGCGTCCCGTCCAGGTCCAGGACGAGGCACTTGCGGGTCCGGCCGAGCAGCCCCGTGACGAGGTGGCCGACGTCGCGGGCGTAGCTCGCGAGCAGCCCCTCGGCGAGGCGCGCCTTGGCGTACAGACCGGTGCGCGGCTCGTACGCGGGCGTCCCCTCGGCGATCAGCGGGTCGAGGTCGACGACGATCAGCCCGGGGTGCTCCTCGGCGAGGGCGAGCAGCCCGCTGTTGAACTCGCGCCAGACGACGCCCAGTCGGGCCCGGGAGCGCAGATCGACCAGCTGGCGGGCGTGGCGGTGCAGCAGCGGAACCGTGTTGAGGACCAAGGGCCCGCGCCCGCCGTCCTGATGGGTGCGGACGGCCCGGCCGATCAGGGCGAGCCGGGACCGGGCCGCGGCCTCGACGTCCTCGACCCGCCAGGGCAGCGGCACCTCCTCGAAGACGGTGTGCGCGTCCAGCAGGCACAGCGTGACGCGGGGCTGCGGCCCGGTGCCGGAGCCGGGTCCGAGCAGGTCCGCCAGATACGAGCCGTACGGCGAGACCACCGGGTCGAGCAGCAGTCCGTGGCGGGCCAGCTCCGCGGTGAGCGGGGCCACCAGCGGGGCGACGGTGGACTGGCCGGTGACGGCGACGGTCACCACCGGCACGTCGGCGTGGTGGCGGACGACCTCCTCGCGATCGAGCCGGGCGAGCAGCTGTCCCGCGGCGGGCAGTTGCCGCTCCGGGAGACGGGCGAGCAGGGGCCGTACCGAGGGGTACTCGGCCTCAAGGCTCCCGGCGGCGTACCGGGCGCGCAGGGTGCGCAGCGCCTCGGGATCCCGCCAACTGCCGCTTGCCGCCGGGGTGTTGGTTGCGATCGTGGTCATGCGCGCTCCAGGGCGATGCCGGACTTGATCCACTTGCTGGACTCCACGGCGACGGTGACGGCCCGCCCGCCGCCCTGCCACTTGTCGAGCAGTTCGGCCAGTTGCAGGAAGGGCAGTGCGTTGCCGTTGTTGCCCACGGTGCGCACCACGTTGACGCGCTGGGCGAGCGGGGCGGGCATCGAGTCGGAGATGCGGTCGCTCATACGGCCGGAGAGCTGGGGCGGGAGCAGATAGTCCACCTGGTCGGCCGTCCAGCCCACGTCCCCGATGAGCTCCCAGAACATCTGGGTCGCAAGCACCGGGACCGCCGCCTCGATCGCCTTGTAGTCCTCGGAGATCGCCGTGCGGTCGCTGTGCCGGTCGCCCAGGCCGAACCAGTCGATGACCTGGCCGGGCGCCTTGCCCAGGCCCACCAGGCGGTTGAGGACCTGGCGGATCTCGACGCGCTGCCCGAAGGACTCGGCGCTGAGCACGGCCGCGCCCGCCCCGTCGCCGAACAGGATGTAGTTGACCAGCTCGGCGGGGGTGCGCGAGCCGGGGTCGAAGTCCGTCTCCAGATGCTTGGCGCAGACGTCGCCGCCGATCACCAGGACCGTCGAGCAGCGCCCGGCGAGGAGCATGGTGCGGGCCACGTCGAGCGCCTGGATCGCCCCGGCGCAGCCGGACTGGAGCTGGTAGGTGGGGACGTTGTCGATGCCGAGGCGGTCCGCCACCAGGTTGACAGTGGCGGGCATCAGCTGGTCCGGGGTCGCGGTGCCCATGACGACGCAGTCGATGTCGACGGCCTCCAGACCCGCCGCCGCCAGGGCCCGGTCCGCCGCGGTCGCCGCGATGTCCGCCAGGGAGTGGCGGACCTGGCCGGTCGCCAGGTCGACGGCGAAGTGCCTGCTGACGTTGCCGATGAACATCTCGGCCCACTGCTCGTCGACGCCGACGAGCTTGGCCAGGGTGGCGTTGTCCACCGGTTCCCCCGGCAGACAGGTGCCGACCGAGACCAGGTGGGCGACGGGGGCGGATGACGGGCTCATGTGCGCGGTCCTTCCGGGGCGGTCGGGACAGTCGGTGCGGTCGGCGCGGACGCCGCGGCCGGTACGAGCAGGCGCTCGCCCAGATAGCGGCTGAGGTCGCCCACCGTCTCCAGGCTCGCGAGCAGCTCCTCGACGGGCAGGCTGCCGAGCTCGGGCAGTTCGTTCTCGATGCGGGTCTTGAGCTCCATGACCTGGATCGAGTCGAAGCCGAGGTCCTCGGCGAGGCGGGAGTGGGTCCGTACCGCCGAGGGGTCGTGCCCGCCGACCCGGCACACCAGACGGTGCGTCACCTCGGACACCCCGTGGGGGGAACCACCGTCCGGGGTCGGCGGGCACGTCTGGGCGAGTTCCGCCGTCGGCGGTCCCGCGGCTGCCGCGTCCATGGCGGGGAGGCGGGGCGCGGGCAGTTCGGGGGCGGTGGCGGAGCGCCAGGCGCGGAAGCTGTCGTCGAAGATGTACGGCGGCAGCCGGCGCGGCACGCGGTCCGCCTCCGGGTACAGGCTGTCCCAGGTGGGGTCGGCCCCGGCGCTCCACAGCTGCCCGAGCAGGTGGTGCAGCGGGTGGCGGGGCGCGCGGTCGCCCGGGTGGGCGGCGAGGCAGCTCACCGGGTCGCCGTCGGTCGGCCTGAGCCGGGCGAGCATGGGGGTGAGCACGGCGCGCGGGCCGATCTCCACGATGTGGGTGACGCCGGAAGAGAACAGTTCGGCGGCGGCGTCGGCGAACCGCACCGGCGCGGTGATCTGGCGCGCCCAGTACGCGGCGTCCATGCGCTCCTCGCCGCCCATGACCCGTCCGTACACGGTCGAGAAGACCGGCACCGAGGGGGCGTGCACCGCCAAGTCCGCGCCCTCGCGCCGGAACGGCTCGACGGCGGGTCGCATCAGCGGGGAGTGGAAGGCGTGCGAGACGGTCAGCGGCCGGGCGGTGACGCCCCGGTCGGCCAACGTGGCGCGCAGCAGGGCGAGTTCGTCGAGCTCCCCGGCGACCACGGTGCTGCGCGGACCGTTGACGGCCGCGACGCATACCCGCGCGGGATCGGTGAGCAGCGCCTCCACCTCCGCCTCGGGCAGCGGTACGGCGAGCATGCCGCCGCCGTCCGGGAGCGCCTCCATGAGTGCACCCCGGCGGGCCACGAGGCGGGCCGCGTCGGCGGGTTCGAGCGCTCCGGCCGCGCAGGCGGCGGCGAACTCGCCGATGCTGTGGCCGATGACGGCGGCGGGCCGGATCCCGGCGTCGGCCAGGGCGCCCGCCATCGCGTACTCGACCGCGAAGAGCGCGGGCTGGGCGAGACCAGTGCGGTCCACCCCGGGATCGCCCTCCAGGACCGCGTCGCGCACCGAGCGGCCGAGGTGGACGGCGAGGTGCTCGTCGATCTCGTCGAAGAGGCGGGCGTAGACGGGGGAGGAGGCGTACCAGGAGGCGGCCATGCCGGGGTGCTGGGCGCCCTGTCCGGTGAACGCGAACGCCACCGTGGGCGCCGTGCGCCGCACCCCGCCCTCCTCGTCGTGGGTGCGCTCGGCCGCCTCGCGCAGCCCCGCCACCAGCCCCGCCAGATCGCCCGAGGCGACGGCGACGCGGTGCGGCAGCCGGGACTTGACGCGGTTGCTGGTCCAGCACAGCTGGGCGAGCCGGTCCTCGGGCAGCCGGGCCAGCGCGTCGGCCTGCGCCAGCAGATTGGGGCGCAGCTGGCGCGCGGAGCGGGCGGAGACGGTGAAGACGCCCGGGACCCGCTCGCCGGAGCGGTGGACCGCGCGCGGCGGCGAGGAGAGCACGGCGTGCGCGTTGGTGCCGCCCATGCCGAAGCTGCTGACGGCGGCGTGCACGGTGCCGGACGGCAGCCGCAGCGGGGACCTGAGCAGTGTCAGGCGCCGCTCGGGCAGCTGGAGTCCCGGGTTCTCGTCGTCGGCGAAGCGGCTGGGCGGCACCGTGCGGTGGTGCAGCGCGAGGACGGTCTTGACGACCCCGGCGATCCCGGCGGCGCCCTCGGCGTGCCCGAAGTTGCTCTTGACCGAGCCGAGCGCGACGCTGCCGCCGCTGCGGCCGCTGGTGAGGTGGCCGAGCGCCTGGGCCTCCATCATGTCGCCGAGGAGGGTGCCGGTGCCGTGCGCCTCGATGAAGCCGATGTCGTCGGCGCCGACGTCGGCCGAGCGCCACACCCGCTCGATGAGCTGCTGCTGGGCCCAGCGGTTGGGCGCGGTGATCCCGTTGCTGCGGCCGTCCTGGTTGACGCCGGTGCCGCGCAGCACGGCGTAGACCGGCTGGCGGTCGGCGAGCGCGTCGGCGAGGCGGCGCAGGACGAGTACGGCGACGCCCTCGGCGCGGCCGATGCCGTCGGCCGAGGCGCTGAACGGCTTGCAGCGGCCGTCGGGCGCGGACAGGCCCGCCTGGGTGTAGAAGATGTTGAGTACGGGCGTCATGATCAGGTTGGTGCCGCCGGCGAGCGCGTAGTCGCAGTCGCCCGCGCGCAGCGCGCCGGAGGCGAGGTGCAGGGCGACGAGCGAGGACGAGCAGGCCGTGTCGACGGCGAGGCTGGGGCCCTTGAGGTCCAGGTGGTACGAGACGCGGTTGGCGCCCATGAAGTAGCCGTTGCCGGAGCCGTGCCGGGCGGTTATTCCGTCGTAGTCGGCCAGTTGGAGGTGAGCCCACTCGTTGGCCATCACCCCCACGAACACGCCCGTGTCCGTGCCGGCCAGGTCCTCGGGCGCCACCGCCGCGTCCTCGATGGCGCGCCACGAGCACTGGAGCAGCAGTCGCTGCTGCGGGTCCATGGCGGCCGCCTCGCGCGGCGAGATCCCGAAGAAGGCGGGGTCGAAGGCGTCCGGGTCGTCGATGAAACCGCCGCGCACGGTGTTGGAGCGGCCGGGGGGCCGGGCCTCGCCCGGGGCGGCCGGGTCGGCGAGCCGGTAGCGGTCCGCCTCCCAGCGCTCCTCGGGGACGCGCCGGGTGCCGTCCCCGCCCTCCATCAGCAGCTTCCAGAACTCGCCTGCGTCCCGGGCCCCGGGGAAGCGGCAGTCGAGCCCGACGACCGCGACCGGTTCGGGTGCGCTCATGAGGCGGCCCCGGCATCACCGACGGCGAGCAGCTCGGCCAGGTGCCCGGCGATGGCGCGTACCGTCGGGAAGTCGTAGGCGAGGGTCGGCGGGACCGCCAGGAGGTGGCGTTCCTCTATCTCGCCGCAGATGCCGATCGCGGCCACCGAGTCGATGCCGTAGTCGGCGAGCGGGGTCGTCGGGTCGATCTCCCGGGCGGGCCGGTGCAGATGGAAGGCCACTCGGTCGGTGAGCCACTTCTCCAGGTCCGCGGGGGCCAGTACGGGGGTCTGCGGCCGGATCGCGGTGCGGGTGTCGGGGGCGATGGACATGAGGTACCTCTTCCTTGGGGGCGGCGCTCGGTGGACCGGGCGGGCTCAGCGGCCGGGGGCGGCCAGTGGAGCGGAGTGCTCGGCGGTCTCGGCCGGGCGGGCGACGAGCTCCGCGACCGGCCGTTCCAGGCGCTGGTGGAGTACGGACAGCGCGCCGTCGAGGAACAGCCGGCGCATCAGGGTGCGCTGTGTCTTGCCGCTGGTGGTCTTGCGGACCGCGCCGGGGCGCACCAGGACCACACTGGCGGCGGGGAGTTGGAACCTGCGGCTGAGCACGGTCTGGACCGAGGCGGCGAGGGCGGGCAGATCGGCTTCGCCCTGCTGGTTCGGGCGGACCTCCTGCACCACCACGACGTGCGAGCGGTCGCCCTCCTCGTCCCCGACGGTGAACACCGCCCCGCCGCCGCGCCGCAGGGCGGGCCCCGAGTCCTGCACGGCCTGCTCGATGTCCTGCGGGTAGAGGTTGCGGCCGTGGTGGATGAGCATCTCCTTGATGCGGCCGGTGACGAACAGCTCCCCGCCGACCAGGCCGCCGAGGTCGCCGGTGCGCAGATAGCCGGTGCGGCCGTCGGCGGTCTCGGCGCGGAAGGTCTCGTCGGTGGCCTCCGGGCGGTTCCAGTAGCCGCGCGCCACCGATGGGCCGCGCAGCCAGATCTCGCCGACCTGGCCGTCCGCCAGCGCCTGGCGTGTCATGGGGTCGACCACGAGCACCTCGCTCCCGGCCGGCGCGCCGCAGCCGACCAGGGTCCTGGACGCACGGTCGGCCCGGGCGGGCCGCAGCTCGTGCTGCTCCAGGAGGTGGGCGTCGACGGCCAGTTCGACGTGCGGGGCGGTGGTGTCGCCGCCGGAGGCCACCAGGGTGTTCTCGGCGAGCCCGTAGCTCGGGAACAGCGCCTCGGGGCGCAGCCCGTAGGCGGCGAAGCGCGCGTTGAAGGTACGGATGGTGGCGGCGCGCACCGGCTCGGCCCCGTTCAGCGCCACCCGCAGGCTGGACAGGTCGAGCCCTTCGGCCTGCTCGTCGGTGGTGCGGCGGGCGCACAGCTCGTACCCGAAGTCGGGCGAGGCGGTGCCCTCGACGCGGTAGTCGTGGATCATCCGCAGCCAGCGGTGCGGCTGCTTGATGAAGGAGATGGGCGACATCTGGACGCTCGTGCCGCCCATCCACAGCGGGTGCAGGGTCATCCCGATGAGGCCCATGTCGTGGTAGAGCGGCAGCCAGCTGCCGGTGACGACGCCGGGCTCGGTCAGCATGGCGTGGTGGATGGCCTCCTGGTTGGCGGCCAGGTTGGCGTGCGTGACCATGACGCCCTTGGGCTGGCTGGTGGAGCCCGAGCTGTACTGGAGGAAGGCGATGTCGTCGGCGCGGACCTGCGGCGGGAACCACAGCGCGGGGTCCTCGCCGTCGTCCTCGGGCGCCAGGCACACCACGTCCTGCTCCCCGGCGGCGGCCAGCCAGGCGGCGAGGGACTGGCGGTGCTCGGGCAGCGTCAGGACGGCGCCCACCGAGGCGTCCCGCAGGATGCCGCTGACCCGGGCGAGACGCTCGCCCGGCTCGTCCGGCAGCGGGGCCGGGATGGCCGTGCGCCCGGCGTAGAAGCAGCCGAGGAACGCGGTGACGAAGTCGAGCGTGGGCGGGTAGAGCAGCAGCACCGGGCGGGTCGGGTCGCCCAGTGACTCCTGGCGCAGCCGGGTGGCGATCAGCCGGGCGCGGCGGTCCAGCTCCGCGTAGGTGAGCTCCTCGGGCCGCATGGTCCGGCCGTCCTCGTGCAGGTACACGAAGGCGAGCCGGTCGGGGTGCTGCTCGGCTCCGGCGCGTACGGCCTCGGTCAACGTCCTGTGCATCTCTTCCCCTGTCGCTCTGTTCGGGCTGGCGCGGCACCAAGTGCCATCTGCTGACCCATCGTTGGCGGGAAGTGAAAAGGACGTGTAAAGGCAGCCTTGAGGTGCACGTCGCAGCTTCGGGTCTTCCCGCAGGGTGCGGTGGAGAGGGGGAGTACGGGGGGCGTTCACACGTGTAGGGAGGAGAAGTTGGCACCCAGTGCCGCAGGCTCTCGCGCTCTCCTGCCGCCGCCGGGATGTGAGTCAGCACTGTTTCGATACGGCATTGACTCGATTGGTGGACGGGTCTAGCGTCGTGAACCGCACAGCCACAGACGGCAGTTCACGCAACACCCTCTTCCTTCCGAGGAGCGGCACCCGTGACCACTCAGCTCGAACATCGCAATGCCGAGCAGGACCAGGCGGCCGCCCACCGCTGGTGGGTACTGGGCGTGCTCGTGGTGAGCCTCCTGCTCGTGGTCCTCGACACATCGATCCTGAACGTCGCGCTCAAGACGCTCGCCGAGCCCGCACCACAGGGCCTGGGCGCCTCCTCCAGCGCGCTGCAGTGGTCGGTGGACTCGTACACGCTGGTCTTCGCGGCCCTCCTGTTCAGCACCGGAGTGCTGGCCGACCGCTGGGGACGCAAACGTACGCTCGTGACCGGGCTCGTCGTCTTCGGCGGCGCCTCGCTCTGGTCCGCGTACGCGGGCAGCGCCGGCGAACTGATCGCCGCGCGCGCCGGACTCGGCGTCGGCGGCGCGCTGGTGATGCCCGCGACCCTGGCGATCATCATGAACGTCTTCCCGCCCGCCGAACACGCCAAGGCCGTCGGCATCTGGGCCGGCGCGGCCGGTCTGGCGGTCGCCGTCGGCCCCATCACCGGCGGCGCGCTCCTGGAGCACTTCTGGTGGGGCTCGGTCTTCCTCATCAACATCCCGATCGTCGTGATCGGCACCGTCGCCGCGCTGGTCGTCGTGCCGGAGTCCAGGGACCCCGGGCGCGGCGGCTTCGACCCGGTGGGCGTCGCCCTGTCCGTGGCGGGTCTGAC
This sequence comes from Streptomyces sp. NBC_00224, assembly GCF_041435195.1. NCBI lineage: Bacteria > Bacillati > Actinomycetota > Actinomycetes > Kitasatosporales > Streptomycetaceae > Streptomyces > Streptomyces sp. NBC_00224. The sequence continues at coordinate 1,464,622 of NZ_CP108106.1, read as the reverse complement.
CCTGCTGGTGTACGGGGTGATCCAGGGCGGCGAGTCGGACGACTGGGCGGCGGGCCGGGTGTGGGGGACGATGCTCGGCGGGCTCGTCGTGCTGGCGGCCTTCGTCGGCTGGGAACGGCGGGCCGAGCGCCCGGCCCTCGACATCGCGCTGTTCCGCGTCCCGCGTTTCTCGGCCGCCGTGACCGTGATCGGCCTGGTGTTCTTCGCGCTGCTCGGCGCCACCTTCTTCCTGGTCTTCTATCTGCAGAGCGTGCGCGGCTGGACGCCCCTGCAGGCCGGGTACTGTCTGCTGCCGCTGGCCGTGGCCCAGTTGGCGTTCTCGCCGCCCGCCACGCTCGCGGCCAAGCGGATCGGGGTCCGCCCGGTGTGCACCACCGGGATGCTGCTGACCACCCTGGCGTTCGTCGTCGTCGCCACCGTCGACGAGCACACCTCGCTGTGGCTCCTCGAATCCGTCTTCTTCGTCCTGGGCGTGGGCATCGCCTGTGTGATGCCGCCCGCCACGGCCGCCGTCATGTCGGCCCTGCCCCGCCGGCGCGCGGGCACCGGCTCGGCCGTCAACACCACCTTCCGTCAGGTGGGCGGGGCGCTGGGCGTCGCCGTCCTCGGCTCGGTCCTGTCCACCGCGTACCGCTCGCGGATGTCGGACCACCTGGGAGCCGTGCCGGGCCAACTGCGCGACAAGGCAGGGGAGTCCGTGCAGAGCAGCCTCGCCGTGGCCGACGCGCTCGGCCCGCGCGGCGCCGGGCTCGCGGGCCACGCCGTCGACTCGTTCGTCTCCGCGATGCACCTCACCGCACTGGTCGCCGCCGGGGTCACCTTCCTCGGCGCCCTCGTCAGCCTGCTCCTGCTGCCCGCCCGTACGCCCGACGAACCCGCCGGTGCGGACGAAGCGGCCAGGGTCCACCACTCCTCGGAGGTCTGAGCATGCCACCACCCGTTCCACCGGAGGCCGAGGGCGCCGCGCCCGCCGGCCTCCGGCCCGTCTCCGCGACCGGGGACGGGCCCGCCCCCGCGCCGCCCGCGCAGCGCGCCGCCCGCGGCGGGCGCCAGCGCGACCCCGCGGCCGACCGGGCGATCCTGGAGAGCACCCTGGGCCTGCTGGGCGAGGGGTGCAGCTTCAGCGCGCTGTCGATGGACCTGGTGGCCCAGCGGGCCGGAGTCGCCCGCGCCACCATCTACCGCCGCTGGCGCAACAAGGAAGAGCTGGTGCTCGCTGCCCTGAGCAGCCTCGACGTCCCCGTCGCCCCCTCGGACGGACTCCCTCTGCGGGAGCGTCTGGTGGACCTGGTCGACCAGATCCGCCACCGCGGCCAGGACACCAATCTGCACCGCCTGCTCGCCGGCCTCCTCGGCGAGGCGGTGCACCGGCCGCAGCTGGTGGAGGCGTACGAGGACACCGCGGTCGCCGCACGGAGGGACGCCATGCGGCAGGTGCTGCGCGACGGGCTGGACAGCGGAGAGCTGCGCCCCGGCCTCGACGTCGACCAGGCCATCGAGCTGCTGACGGGGCCGATGCTCGCGCGGCTGATCCTTCGTCAGCGCCCGGTGGAGTCCGCCGCGTTCGCGGAGGCGATCGTGGACACCTTCCTCGACGGCACCCGGACCCACCCCGCACCCCGGTAGACGGCCCGCGCCCACCGGAACGGGAAACCGGGCGCCGGGCGCACGCACTGGTCGGCCGCGCGCGAGCGCAGCGCCATCCGCCCGTCCGCCGCATGGACGGGCACCGAACCACCTCCCCACCCAGGAGCCGCAACCATGAAGTTCCTCTTCGACGACCCAGCCTTCGACTACCAGGCCTTACGGGCGGCCGGCTACGCCGACTTCGGCGGGGCCCAGCTCGGCGAGATCATCGCCGTCGCCTCGCGCATCCCCGGCGGCGACACGGACGCCTGGCGGCGCGAGTGGACCGCGCTGGCCGAGCGCGTCCACGGCCTCGCCGCGGCCGCGCTCGCCCAGCGCCGCACCCTCGACGCCCGGGGCGCCCTGCTGCGCGCCCACACGTACTACCGCACCGCCGAGTTCTTCCTGCGCGACGACCCGCTGCACGACCCCGAGGCGGCGCGGCTGATGCGGCTCTCCAAGGAGACCTTCGCCGAGGCGGCCGGGCTCATGGAACGCCCGCCGGAGTTCGTCCGCATCCCGTACGGGGACGGTTCGCTGCCGGGGTACTTCTACCGCGCGGACGACTCCGCGGGGCCGCGCCCGACCCTGATCCACCACGGCGGCATCGACTCCACGCTTGAGGAGGGCTACTTCTTCATCGCGGCCGCCGCCCAGGCGCGCGGCTACCACGTCCTCTGCTTCGAGGGGCCGGGGCAGGGCTCGGTGCTGCGCGAGCAGGGGCTCACCTTCCGGCCGGACTGGGAGGAGGTGGTCACGCCCGTGGTGGACTTCGCGCTGGCGCAGCCGGGGGTGGACCCCGAGCGCGTCACGCTGGTGGGGACCAGCCTCGGCGGGCTGCTCGCGGTCCGGGCCGCCGCGTTCGAGCACCGGCTCGCGGGGTGCGTCGCGCATGACGCGGTCTGGCAGCTGGGGGACGTGGTGTGGCTGCCGCCGTTCGTCCACGAGTGGGTGGAGCAGGGCTGCGACGACTTCGCCAACCCCGTGATGTACGGGATCGCCGTCCAGCAGACCTTCACGCGCTGGCTGCTGCGGCAGGCGATGTGGACGTTCGGGGTCCAGAGCCCGTCCGAACTGCTGCGCCGGATGCCCGCGTTCGGCCTCGCGGACGTGGTCGGGCAGGTGCGCTGTCCGGTCCTGGTGCTGGACGCCGAGGAGGACATGTTCTTCGCCGGTCTGGAACACGCGAAGAAGGTGTACACGGGCCTCAACTCCCCCAAGACCCTGCATGTCTTCACCTCGGACGAGGGCGGGGGAGCCCACTGCCACTCCGGCTCCATGACCCTCTTCCACGACCGGGTCTTCTCCTGGCTCGCCGAGACGGCGGAGCCCAAGGCCCAGGAGCCCGAACCCGCGCCGTCCGTCTGACCGTTCGCACACGCACGCCCGAGGCGGGCGGCCCCGGGGGACACCCGGGGCCGCCCGCCTCGGGCGCTCTGTATACGGCACCCGGAATTAATAATCGAATTCCCGCTGATTGGTGGCCGAAATGGCCCCTGGGTGCTGCGCTCCAGGTGTTAGCGCCCTTTTAATGGTTACGTAACGACTGCTCGACTACGATGTTTATCGGCAATCGCGTGCACCTGGGGCGCGCGGGCCCGGGTGAACGGGGAGATCCGTACTAGTTGAATGCCTGGCATGCATTCAAGGGGGTTGCGTCACGTGTCCCTGTCCTATGCACAATCGAGTCATCCGCTGCGCTACGAAGTACTGGGGCGGCTCCGGGTGACCTGCGGCGACGTCGATCTGACGCCGGCGCCACCGAAGATCGCCAAGCTGCTCGCCCTGCTGACGATCCGGGCAGGGGAGACGGTACCGGGCGACAAACTCATGGCGGAGCTCTGGGAACAGCATCCACCGCGGTGTGCGGCGGCGAGCCTGCGGGTCTATGTGTCACAGCTGCGCAAGCTGCTCGGCACACCCGGCCGGGCCTCGCCGATCGTCACTGTTTCCCCGGGTTACATTCTCGACGTCAGTCAGAACCAACTCGATGTCCGGACGTTCGAGAGACTCTATGAAAGCGGCCGGGCCCGTTACCTGGCGGCCGACTACCCGGCCGCGTCCGAGTGTCTGAGAAATGCCCTCGCCATGTGGCGGGGGCCGGTTCTGGACGGGATGTCGGGGTCCTCGGAGATCAGCTCGTTCGCCGCCGTGGAGGACGAAAAACGGCTGAATTGCATCGAGCTGAATATTGAATCCGCCCTGGCGCTCGGCCGCCATCACGCCGTGATAGAGGAGCTGAAGGGACTCGTCGTCCAGCACCCGCTGCGCGAGCCCTTCTACCGGCAGCTGATGGCTGCCCTGTATCGGGTGGGCCGCCAGGGCGACGCCCTGGGCGTCTACCGCAGCGCGCGCCAGGTCATCCGCGAGGAGCTGGGCGTCGAACCGGGCCCGCCGCTGCGGCTGACCCAGGAAGCCATCCTGCGGGCCGATCCGGCCAGGCTGGAAGCCGTCGGCGTGACGGCGTCGGCGCGCTGACCCACCGCGGACCATGGCGAGCCGGCTCAGGCAGCTCCCTGAGCCGGCGTGCGGCCGCGCGAGCGGGGCGGGTCAGAGGACGCGCCGGAGGGATTCGGGTGTGAGGTCGGCGAGGGCGGGATAGCCGTCCACCGCCATCAGCAGATCGGCCTCGGCGAGCAGCGAGCGCAGGACGTGGACGAGGCCGTCCGTACCGCCCACAGCGAGTCCGTACGCGTAGGGGCGGCCGACGCCGACGGCCGTGGCGCCCAGGGCGATGGCCTTCACGATGTCCGTCCCGGTGCGGACGCCGGAGTCGAACAGGACCGGCAGGCCGTCGGCCGCCTCGACCACGCCGGGCAGCGCGTCGAGGGCGGGCAGCCCGCCGTTGGCCTGGCGGCCGCCGTGGTTGGAGCAGTAGATGCCGTCCACGCCGCCGTCCCTGGCGCGCCGGACGTCCTCCGGGTGGCAGATGCCCTTCACGATCAGCGGCAGCTCGGTGAGCGACCGCAGCCAGGGCAGATCGTCCCAGGTGAGCGGGTTGCCGAAGATCTGCGCCCAGCGCCCGGCGGCGGCCCGCGGGTCCTCCTCAGGGGTACGGTCCAGGGCGGCCCGGAAGACCGGGTCGGAGGTGTAGTTGGCCAGGCAGTGGCCGCGCAGCTGGGGGAAGTTGGCGGTGCTCAGATCGCGCGGGCGCCACCCCGTGACCCAGGTGTCGAGGGTGACGACGATGGCCTTGAACCCGGCCTTCTCGGCGCGCCGCACCAGGCTCTCGGCCAGCTCGCGGTCGGTGGGGGTGTACAGCTGGAAGAAGCCCGGCGTCGAGCCGAACTCGGCGGCGACCTCCTCCAGAGGGTCGACGGTCAGCGTCGAGGCGACCATCGGGACGCCGGTGCGGGCGGCCGCGCGGGCCGTCGCCAGATCGCCGTGCCCGTCCTGGGCGCACAGCCCGATGACCCCGATCGGCGCCATGAACAGCGGCGACGGCAAGGTCGTCCCGAACAGCTCGACGGACAGGTCGCGCCGCGCGGCCCCGACGAACATCCTCGGGTACAGCCCCCAGCGCTCGAAGGCCGACGCGTTGGCCCGCTGGGTGCGCTCGTCGCCCGCGCCGCCCGCCACGTACGACCACAGGGACGGCCCGAGTGCGGCCTCGGCGCGGGACTCCAGCTCCTCGTACGTGAACGGGAAGCGCGGCACCACGCCGCCGAGCCCCTCGAAGTAGATCTCGTTCTGGTAGAAACCGAATGCCTGGGTCATGGGGCGGCCTTTCCACGGTCGGTCGATGGGCCTGGTCGGTGGACGGTCCTCAATCCTCGACCTGGCCGGCTCCGCTCACAACGCCCCTTTACGGCCGCCGTAAGTGGCATGGTGGAGAGTGAGAACCCAAGGACCCGGGCCCCGGGGAGACATCATGATCGGCCGTTTCCAGCCCGACCGGCAGCTGACCGCGCGCATGCTGGTCACCCTTTTTCTGCTCGGCCTGCTGTACGTGGGGTTCGTGGCCGCGCTGCTCGTCCTGCTGAAGTCGACGGTGCTGGTCGTCGTCATCGCCGCGGCCCTGCTGCTCGGGCAGTACTGGTTCTCCGACCGCATCGCCCTCTACGCCATGCACGGCCGCCTCGTCACCCGCGAGGAACAGCCCCAACTGCACGGTGTCATCGACCGGTTGTGCGCCACGGCGGACATGCCCGTGCCCCGGGTCGCCCTCGCCGACACCGATCTGCCCAACGCCTTCGCCACCGGGCGCAACGCCGACCACGCCGTCGTCTGCGTCACCACCGGACTGCTCAGGCGCCTGGAGCCGGAGGAGCTGGAGGGCGTGCTGGCCCACGAGCTCTCGCACGTGGCCCACCGCGACGTCGCCGTGATCACCGTCGCCTCGTTCCTGGGCGTCATCGCCGGGCTGATCGTCCGCTTCGCCTTCTACTCCCAGATGTTCGGCGGCCGCCGCCGCGGCGACCAGAACACCTTCGCGATCCTGATGGTCGTCATGGCGGTCTCGGCGGCGGTGTACGCGCTGAGCTTCCTGCTGATCCGGGCCCTGTCCCGCTACCGGGAGCTGGCCGCCGACCGCGCGGCCGCCCTGCTCACCGGCCGCCCCTCCGCGCTCGCCTCGGCGCTGACCAAGCTGGACGGCGACATCGCCCGCATCCCCAGCAAGGACCTGCGCACGGCCAGTGCCTTCAACGCCTTCTACTTCGTGCCCGCCCTCGGTGCCGGCGCCACACTCTCGCGGCTCCTGTCCACCCACCCCACCCTGGAGCAGCGCCTCGACGGGCTGGCCAGGATCTCGGCGGAGCTGGGCCGCCCGGCATGAGCGGCCCCGCGCGCCCCCGACCGTACGACGAGAGCCCGCACAGGACGGAGTGACTGATCCGCATGGGCTTCCTGGACATCCTGCTCGGGCGGACCAAGCCCGTCGCCCCCGACCTCGACCGGCTCTTCGCGGTGCCGTCGGCGGCCGTCACCCTGGAGGCGGCGGCCGGATTCACCCCGACCGGACGGGGCTCGGTCTGCTTCACCACGGTCGAGGGCGGGGCCTTCACCCGGATCCGGAAGGACGTCGAGGAGCTGCTCAACGCGGACGCCGAACGGGGCGGCAGCCCGGTGGAGTTCAGCCGTGACGAGTACGGCTACACCTGGCTCCTGTCGAGGCGCGGGCCCGCCGAGTCGGCCGCGCTCGCCGGGGATCTGCACGCGGTGAACACCGCCCTCCAGGAGAGCGGCTTCGGCCCCCAACTGCTGTGCTCCCTGGTCGGTTTCCAGGACGACGGCGGGCACGCGCTCGCGCTGGTGTACCTCTACAAGCGCGGCACGTTCTACCCCTTCGCCCCGCTGCCCGGCGAGAAGCGCGACAGTGCGCTGGAGCTGCGGATCAAGGCGGTGCTCGCGGACGACCTGCGCATCGAGCAGGACCTCGCCCGCTGGTTCCCGGTGTGGGGCGCGCCCGGGCTGTGAGCGCCCGTTCTCAGGCGGGCGGGTAGTCGCGGTCGCGTACGAGCCGGCGGGTGAGGCGGGTGAAGGCGCGGGCGGCGGCGCTCTCGTACGCGCTCTCCCGCCGCAGGAGGGTCACCGTACGAGCGGGCAGGGCCGGTTCGAGCGGGACCGGGTGCAGCCGCGGGTGGTCGTGCGTGACCGCGTCGGGCAGGACGGTGGCCAGCGGGGTGCGCTGGACGATCTCCGTGAGGGCCTGGAGGGAGTTGGCCTCCACCGCGATATGCGGCCGCACCCGGTGCGCGGCGAGGTAGGCATCGATGTGGCCACGGGTGGCGAAGTCACCGCTCAACAGGGCGAGTTGGCGGTGTTCCAGGTCGCGGACGGAGAGCGGCCCGGAGGGGGCGGCGCCGGTGGCCACGACGAGGGTCAGGGTCTCGGTGAACAGGGGTGTCGCGGCGATGCCCGGCAGATGGGGCCGGTGGAAGGCGATGCCGAGGTCGAGCTCGTCGGCCAGCAGACCGGCCTCGATGCGGTCCTGCGCCAGCTCCTTGACGTCCAGGGTGATTCCGGGGTGGCGGGCGTGGAGCTCCGCGACGAGGGGGCCGGTGAGATACGCGGTGAACGTCGGTGTCACGGCCAGGCGCAGGCTGCCGCGCGAAAGGTCGGCCACGTCGAGGACGGCGCGCTCGGCGGCGGCCAGCTCCCGCAGCGCGCGGCGGGCGTAGTGGACGTAGGTCTCGCCCGCGTCGGTCAGCCGTACGGTCCGGCCGGTGCGGTCCAGGAGCTGCGCCCCCACCGTGCGTTCGAGCTGTTTGACCTGCTGGGAGAGCGTGGGCTGGGAGATGCGCAGCTCCTCGGCGGCACGGGTGAAGTTGCCCTGCTCGGCGACGGCGAGCAGATAGCGCAGATGACGCAGTTCCGGAGCCATGCTCCAACTATAGATGAGACCAATAGCAGACATGGATAGCACGTCTTGGACACTATAGAGGCAGGTCATGCATGGTGGATCTCGTCAGCCCCACGGGGCCGACAGCCACCGAAGGGAGTGACATGCAAGACCTCACCGAGGGCGTCGCGCGGTTCCGCCGGGACGTCTTCCCGGCCAAGGCGGAGCTCTTCGCACACCTGGCGACCACCCACCGGCCCTCGACGCTGTTCATCAGCTGCTCCGACGCCCGTGTGGTCCCGGAGCTGATCACCGGCAGCGAGCCGGGCGAGCTGTTCGTCATCCGCACCGCCGGAAACCTCGTCCCCGCCTACACACCGGGCATCGACGGCGTCGCGGCCAGCATCGAGTACGCGGTCGCCGCCCTGGGTGTCACCGACATCGTCATCTGCGGCCACTCCGCCTGCGGCGCGATGACCGCCCTGGCCGAGAGCCACGACATGGGCGCCCTGCCGACGACCGCCGACTGGCTGCGTCACGCGGACGCCGCGCGGGCCCGCACCACCACGGCCGGGGTCGACGCCCTCGTGCGGAACAACGTCCGCGCCCAGCTGGCGAACCTGGTCACCCACCCGTCGGTGGCCCGTGCCCTGACGCAGGGCACGGTCGCACTGCACGGCTGGTGCTACGACATCGCCACCGGCGCCGTCGAGCAGCTCGACGTCGTGAACCCCTTCGCCGCCGCGGCCTGACCCCCCTCCTCCCACCGTTTCACCCGCTCGAAAAGGAGCTCTTTCCCATGGTGCACGCCCAGTTCGACAACACCGCTCGTCAGGCCCTGGCCGCCAAGGCCGTCGACGCCAAGATCCGCAAGGACCTGTCCTGGCAGCAGATAGCCGACGTCGCGGGCCTGTCGGTCGCCTTCGTCACCGCCGCGGTCCTCGGCCAGCACCCGCTGCCCACGGCCTCGGCCGAGGCCGTGGCCGAGCTCCTGGACCTGGACGCCGATGACGCCATGACGCTGCGGACCATCCCGACCCGCGGCTCCATCCCCGGCGGTATCCCCACCGACCCGACCATCTACCGCTTCTACGAGATGCTCCAGGTCTACGGCACCACGCTGAAGGCCCTGGTCCACGAGGAGCTCGGTGACGGCATCATCTCCGCGATCAACTTCAAGCTGGACGTGAAGAAGGTCGCCGACCCCGAGGGCGGCGAGCGCGCGGTGATCACGCTGGACGGCAAGTACCTGCCGACCAAGCCGTTCTGACCCGATGCGGCGATGGGCGGCGGGTCGTCCCCCACGACGACCCGCCGCCCACCCACCGCCTCCCTCCCTACGCCGCGTGCAGCGCCAGCGTGGGGGAGAGCCGTGCCGCCCGTACCGCCGGATACAGGCCCGCGACCGTGCCGATCACCAAGGTCGCGCCGAAGCCGCCGCCGACCGCCCACAGCGGGACCACCCACGGCAGTCCGCCCGAGGAGGCGTACACGCCGGTCGCCGCCGCGCCCAGGCCGATGCCCGCGAGCCCGCCCAGGCCCGAGAGCATCAGCGACTCCGCGACGAACTGGACGCGGATCTGGCCCCGGGTGGCGCCGAGCGAGCGGCGCAGCCCGATCTCGTGACGGCGCTCAAGCACCGAGATGATCATGGTGTTGGCGACCCCGACCCCGCCCACCAGGAGCGCGATCCCGCCCAGGCCGAGCAGCAGCGTGGACAGCGCGCCCTCGGTGGCCGCCTTCGCCTGGAGCGCCGCCGACGGGTCGCTCACGGCGACGTTCTGCGGGTTGCGCGGGTCGACCGTCGGGGCGAGCAGCTTCTGCACCTGGCGCACGGAGGCGTCCGTGGACCGCTCGTACACGGCCGTGGGGTGTCCGTCGAAACCGAGCAGCTGCTGCGCCGCCGCCCAGCCGACCAGCGCCGACCGCTCGATCTCGGGCGCCAGCGGCATCGGGCCGAGGACGCCGACGACCGTGAAGTAGCGCTCGCCGATCCACACCTGCTGCCCCGGCCCGGTGACGCCGAGCCGGTCGGCGGCGACATGGCCGAGCACCACGGACGGGTAGCGGCCGTTGGCGGCGTTCAGCCAGGTCCCGGAGGCGACCTTGCCGCGCAGGACCTGAAGGAGCCGTTCGGTGCCCGCCTTGACGGCGATCCCGCCGGTCTCGTCCTTGGGGATCTTCTCGGTGCGCCGCACGGACTGCTTGAGGTCGCCGGTGGCGCCGACCTCCTGGACGCCGTCGATGCGGCCCACCATGCCCGGCGCGTCCTTGGGCAGCTTCACCTCCTGCCCGCTGAACATGCTCTCGCCCGGCTTCGCCACCAGCATGTTGGTGCCGAGCGCGTCCAACTGGCGCATCAACTGCGCCTGGCTGGAGGCCGAGATACCGACCACGGCGATCATCGTCGCGATGCCGATGGCGATCCCGAGGGCCGAGAGCACCACCCGCACCGGACGGCTGCGCAGCCCGGCCGAACCGACGTGCAGGACGTCCCGGGGGCTGAGCCGGGCTGCCTTGAGCCGGGTGCGCGAAGTGTCTTCCGTACGAGCAGGAGCCATCACGCCGCGACCTTTCCCCGTGCGGTGTCCGCGACCACGCGCCCGTCGCGGATGCGCACCTGGCGGGGGAGCCCCGCCGCTATCTCGGTGTCGTGGGTGATGACGGCGATGGTCGCCCCCTCCCGGTTCAGATCGTGCAGGAGCTCCATCACGGCTTCCCCGGACGCCGAGTCCAGCGCCCCGGTCGGCTCGTCCGCGAGCAGCAGATCGGGCTCGCCCACGACGGCCCGGGCGATGGCGACGCGCTGCTTCTGCCCGCCGGACAGCTCGTGCGGACGGTGCTTCATCCGGTCCGCGAGGCCCACGCGGGCGAGCGCGTCGGCGGCCAGGGAGCGGCGCCGGGCGCGCGGGAGCCCGGAGTAGAGGAGTCCCTCGGCCACGTTGTCCCGGGCGCTGACGCCCGGCACCAGATGGAACGCCTGGAAGACGAAGCCGATGTGCTGCGAGCGCAGGGCGGACAGCCGCCGGTCGCTGAGCGAGGCCACGTCGTGGCCCGCGATCTCCACCGTGCCCGCGGAGGGCCGGTCCAGGGTGCCGACGATGTGCAGCAGGGTGGACTTGCCGGAGCCGGACGGACCGGCGATCGCCAGCAACTCGCCCTGCCCGATGGTGAGATCGACCCCGTCGAGGGCCCGGACGCCGCCCGCGTACTCCTTGGTGACGCCCGTCAGCCGGACGACCGTGCTCATGGCGACCGTGCTCATACGGACGGCACCCCGACCTTCATTCCCTCGCGCAGCCCGCCGCCGCTGACCTCCACGCGCCCCTGCCCGAACATGCCGAGCTCGACCGCGACCTCGCGGGCGGCGCCGTTCTCCACCACCTGGACCCCGAAGCCCCCGCCGGGCAGCGCGAGCAGCGCGTTGACCGGCACGGACAGGACGCCCTTCTTCGTCTCGCCGGTCAGCTCGACCGTGACGGGCGCCTGGTCGAAGCCGTCGACCTTCTCCGGGTCGTCGAAGGAGACCGTGATCTCGATCTTCGGGGTCTTGTCCTGGGCGTCGTCACCGGGCTTCGCGGTCCTGCCGACCCCGCTCACCCTGCCCGGCGCCCGGGTGCCGTCCGGCAGCTGTACGGAAACCTTCGTGCCGCTCTTCGCCAACTTGGCGTCCGCGACCGGCACCTTGAACCGTACGACCCGCTCCGAGCCGGTGATCGTGAGCACCGGTTTGCCGGGGCCCACCGGGTCGCCGGCCGCGGCGCCCGCCTCCTTGATCCGCAGGGCGCTGCCCGCGAAGGCGATCTGGTCGGGTCCGATTTGCCCCGTCTGCTTCAGGTCGTGCGACTTCTGCCAGCGCTTGACCGCGGCGGCGGTGGCCGAGCTGTACTCGTCGTCGACGGTGAAGCCGGTGTAGCCGAGCGCGGCCAGGTTCTCCTCGACCTGGCGCACGTCCTTGCCCTTGTCGCCGCTCTTCAGCGTCCGGTACATCGGCTCCGAGCCGTACATCAGCCGCACCGGCTTGCCGTCCACCTCGTAGAGGCGTCCGTCGCGCCGCACGGTCGCACCCGTACCCGCGATCCAGTTGAGGGTGCCGGTGGCGCCCGCGTTGATCCGGCGCTCGCCGAGGAAGCCGAGCGTGCCGTCCTGCTGCGAGCTGTCGCTGAGGTCGCCGCGGGTGATCGGGGCGGTGGCGGGCGGGAGCCCGGAGCGGTCCTCGGACTTCTTGTGCTCGGGGGTGCCGAGGGCGGTGACGGCGACGCCGCCCCCGGCGACCAGGACGATCGTGGTGAGCGCGACGGCCAGTCGGCGGCGGCTCATCGGTTGACGCTCTCGCACGCCTTGTTCGCCTTGTCGAACTTCTGCTTCTCGGCGCCCTCGGGGATGCGCTGCGCCGACATCATCCCGCCGTCGAACTTCGGGTCGGGCATGTTGAAGCCGTTCTTGCGCATGCACTGGGCGTACTTGAGCATCTTGTCCTTGTCCGCCTGGGTGGGGCCCTTGCCGCTGCCCGAGCCGCCCTTGCCCGCGCACGCCTTCAGCGCCTTCTCCATCTTCTCCTTCGTCATGCCGTCGCCGGAGATGCTCATGGCGCGGTCGTCCTGGCCGGGCTTGGGCTCGGGGACGTTCAGCCCCTGCTCGCGCAGGCACTTGCGGTGCTCCAAGGCCTGGTCCGCCTTCTTGCCCGCGTCGCTCACGCTGTCGTTCCCGGCGTCCGAGCCCTTGTCGCCCGAGCAGCCGGTGGCGACGAGCGCGAGAGCGGAGAGGGCCGTGAGCGCCATGATCCTGCCGAGGTGTCGCTGCGAAGTCGTCATGGCCGGGAGCCTGCCGCGAGGGGGTGTTTCGTTTCTCTCAGCGGATGCGTTAACAACGGCGAAAGGTGCTCTTCGTATACACAGGGGGCATGCGCGTACTGGTGGTGGAGGACGAGGAATTCCTGGCGGAGATGATCGCCGAGGGGCTGCGCCGTGACGCCCTCGCCGTCGACGTGGCCCCGGACGGCCCGGAGGCGCTGCGCAAACTGGCCTTCGGCGCGTACGACGTGATGGTCCTCGACCGCGATCTGCCCGGCCTGCACGGCGACGAGGTGTGCCGTCACGTGGTCGAGCGGCGGCTGCTGACGCGGGTCCTGATGCTGACGGCCGCCGGGACCGTGCGCGACCGGGTCGACGGCCTGGGCCTGGGCGCCGACGACTACCTCGCCAAGCCCTTCGCGTACGACGAACTCCTCGCCCGCGTTCTCGCGCTCGGCCGCCGTGCCCGGCCCGCGCTGCCGCCCGTCCTGGAGCGCGCCGGGATCGTCCTGGACACCGCCCGCCGCCAGGCCACCAGGGACGGACGCCATCTGCACCTGTCGCGCAAGGAGTTCGCGGTGCTTGAGGCGCTGCTGCGGGCCGAGGGCGCGGTGGTCAGCGGCGAGGACCTCATCGAGCAGGTGTGGGAGGAGCACACCAGCTACCGCACCAACGCCGTACGCGTCACCCTCAGCAAGCTCCGCGCCAAACTGGGCGAGCCGCCCGTGGTGGAGACGGTGCCGGGCGCGGGCTACCGGATCGGCGCATGAAGTCCGAACGCGCCCGGCTGACCGCCCTGTACGGCGGACTCCTCGTCCTGGCGGGCGCCCTGCTCACGGCGGTGGTGTACCTGCTGGTCCAGCAGGGTCTCTACACCTCGATCAGTTCGGCCGTGACGACCGCCGTCCCCGCCAAGGAACTGAAGGACCTCCCCACCGTCATCCCCCGGCAGAGCGCCGCACCCGCGAGCCCGTCCCCGCTGCCGCCGGGCGTCGTCCAAGGCCTCGCGGTCACCCGGACGCTCAGCGACGCGGCCGAGGACGCCGCCCTCAACCGGCTGCTCGCCGTCTCGGTGATCGTGCTCTGCGCCTACGCGGTGCTCTCCATCGCGCTGGCCTGGTGGATGGCGGGCCGGGTGCTGCGCCCGGTCGCCGTGATCACCGAGACCGCGCGGCGCCTGTCCGGCCAGAACCTGCATGAGCGGATCGCCCTGGAGGCGCCGCCGGGGGAGCTCAAGCAGCTCGCGGACACCTTCGACGGGATGCTGGGGCGGATGGAGCAGCTCGTCTCCGCCCAGCAGAGGTTCGCCGCCAACGCCGCCCACGAGCTGCGCACCCCGGTGGCCGTGCAGCGGGCGGCGGCGGAGATCGGGCTCGCGGGGGAGCCGGACGCGCGGAAAGTGGCGCGGATCCGCGCCAAGCTCATCGCGGTCGCCGACGACAGCGAGCGGATCATCGAAGGGCTGCTGCTGCTCGCGGCCTCCGAGCAGGGCCTTGAGCGCCGGGAGCCGGTGGCGGTGCACGAGGTCGCCCGGGAGGCGGTGGGCGCGCTGGCGGAGGAGGCCGGGGAGCGGGACGTCACCGTCACGGTCACGGCCGGACCCCTGACCGTGCCCGGGGACGCGGTGCTCCTGGACCGGCTGCTGCACAACCTGGTCGCCAACGGCATCCGCCACAACGTGCCGCACGGCCGGGTCGAGGTCCGCACCGGCCCCGACGGCATCACGGTGTCCAACACCGGCCCCGAGATCCCGCCGGACACGGTCCATCTGCTCTTCGAGCCGTTCCGCCGCCTCACCCAGCGCCACCGCCACACCCCGGGCGAGGGCGCCGGTCTGGGCATGTCCATCGTCGCCGCGATCGCCCGCGCGCATGGGGGGACGACGGCGGCGTACGCGAATGGGGAGGGCGGCGGGCTGACGGTACGCGTGACATTCCCGGAGGCCCTACAGGGGCGCGGGGCTGTGTAATTGTGCGGCTCCGCCGCGTGGGCGCGACCAGCCCAAGACGGCCCGCGGCGACAAAACTACCGGCGGGAGCGCCTAGTCCCCGTCTATCAGCCGCTGCAAGCCCGGTGCATAGAGATCGGCAACACGCTCGGCCGAGGCGAGGTTGCCCGCGCCGGGCCGATGCAGGCTCAGGGTCGCGCCCAGTCCCAGCAACTGCCCCGCGATCAACTCGGCCCGCAACTCCCCGTCGGGCCCGGGCAGCAGCCTGGACAGCCGCGCGGTGACCTGCTCGCGGAAGCGGTCGCGCAGCAGCGTGCGCTCGTCGTCCCGGCCGAGCGAGAAGACGACGCGCAGCAGCGGGTCGCCGCGGAACTCGTCGCGCAGCCGCAGCATCGTGAGCACCAGGTGCCGCCCGAGCTCGGCGGGCGGCGCCGCGAACAGCTCATCGGCCACGGGCTGGAAGTCGGCGACCGTGTGGAACAGCTGCTCCTTGCTGCCGAACCGCTTCACGATGAGGGACGGGCTGACCCCCGCGTCGGCCGCGATGCCCCGCATGGTCACCTCGGCGTAGGCGCGCAGGGCGAAGGCGCGGCGTGCGGCGCGCAGGATGGCGTCGCGGCCGGTGCCCTGCTCGGGGGCGGTGGCGCCGGTGTGCTCGGCGGTGGTCATCTGCCCTCCTGGGCCGCGGGCACCGATGTCGACTCTCCGACCGTACCGGGCTCGGCCGCCTTGGTGCGCTCCGGCCGCCGCGCGGGCAGGAACGCCGTCGCCACCAGGGCCGCGAGCGCGGCGCCCGCCGCGATGAGGAAGATCAGCAGATACGCGTGGAGGGTGGGGGCGGTGCGGCCCGCCGCCACGAACGTGACATTCGCCAGGACCGCGGTGACCACGGCGCTGCAACACGCCTGGCCCACTGAGCGCATCAGGGTGTTGAGGCCGTTCGCGGCGCCGGTCTCGCTCACCGGGACGCCCTGCATGACGAGGGCCGGGAGCGCCGAGTACGCGATGGCGGTGCCGGCGGAGACCACGGTGGCGCCGGCCACGATCAGCCAGAGGCTGTGGCTGGTGAAGAACCGTACGACGTAGCCCACCGCCATGACGCAGGCGGCCAGGGCGAGGGCCGTCCTGGGGCCGTACTTCGCGGATATCTTGGCCGACACCGGCGACAGGGCGACCATCGAGAGGCCGCCGGGCAGCATGCACAGACCGCTCACCACGAGGGAGGCGCCCAGGCCGTACCCGGTCGTCTTCGGCTCCTGCACCATCTGGGCGGTCACCAGCGAGTTGGCGTAGAAGGCGAATCCGATGAAGAGGGCGGCGAGGTTGGTGAGCAGGACCGCGGGCCGTGCCGAGACGCGCAGGTCGACCATCGGGGATTCGGTACGCAGCTCGTAGTGGCCCCAGACGAGGGCCACCACCAGTGACCCGGCGAGCAGGCCGAGGGTGCGCGCCGAGGTCCAGCCCCAGTCGGCGCCCTGGGTGATCGCGAGCAGCAGGCCGACCAGGGCGGCGGTGAGGCCGAGGGTGCCGAGTACGTCGAAGCGGCCGGGGGTGCGCACCGGGGACTCCGGCACGATCCAGAGCACCAGGAGCAGATCGAGCAGGCCGAGGGCCGCCGACGCCCAGAACATGGCGTGCCAGTCGAAGTTCTCCACGACCAGGGCCGCCACCGGGAGGCCCACGGCGGCGCCGATGCCGAGCGTGGAGCTCATCAGCGCTATGGACGGCAGCACACGGGCGGGCGGCAGTTCGTCGCGGATGATGCTGATGCCGAGCGGGATGACGGCGAGGGCGGCGCCCTGGAGCGCCCGGCCCGCGATCAGTACGCCGATGTCGGAGGTGGCGGCGCACAGGACGGACCCGGCGGTCAGCACGCCGAGCGAGGCGAGCAGGACGCGCCGCTTGCCGTACATGTCGCCGACGCGGCCGAGGACCGGGGTGAAGACCGCGCCGGTCAGCAGTGTGATGGTGACGAGCCAGCCCGCGGCGCCCGGTGTGCTGCCGGTGAGGGCCGGGATGTGCGGCAGCAGTGGCACGACCAGCGTCTGCATCACGGCGACGACCACACCGCAGAAGGCCAGGACGGGCACGACGAAGCGGGTGCGGGGGTCGTGGGCGGGGGTGGCTGTCGCCGCGGTCATGCTGCTCCAGAGGCTGTTCGGAGAGGGGGTGCACAAGCGTTCACCCCCGCCTAGGGTAAACGCTTGTGCACCCCCGAGTCTCCGGCTTGTGAAGGCTGCAAGGGGACTCCTGGAAGTCCCTCGGCCCCGGGTGCCCTCAGGGGCGCGGGGAACTGCGCGACCAGCCCACGACGGCCCGCAGACGAGTAACGGCCCGTCGCTAGCCGCGCCCCAGACGCCTGATCGTCTCGATCACCGCAAGCGATGCCTCCGACCCGGGCTCGATCAGCGTGTAATGCCCGGTCCCCGGCAGCACGACATGCTCGGCATCCGTATGCACCGCGACGTAGTCCGTGAACTGCCCCAGCGGCACCTCTTCGTCCGCCGCCCCGTGCAGCACCACCGTGCGCACCCCCGTCGTGCCCTTGCCGCGCAGCAGCGTCAGCGGGTCGACCAGCGGGAGCCTCGCCTCGACCTGGTCGGCGCCGCCCAGCAGCTGCAGGCCCGCGCCGTCGCTGAGGTCGTCGCGGATGGTGGCCGCCAGGTCGGTGAGCGGGGCAAGTCCCAGGATCGCCGTGGGCAGCCGGGTGGTGTACCAGGGCGAGCTCTCGGGCAGCAGCCCGCGCGCCCCGGCCCACAGGGCGAGGTGGCCGCCGGAGCAGTGGCCCGCCAGGACGAAGGGCCGCCCCTGCGGGATCGTGTCGACGGCCAGGGCGATGTCGTCGAAGGTGGCGGGGTAGCCGCCCGCCCCGCCCGACCTGCGGAAGCCCGGCAGGATCGTGGTGAAGCCCTGCTGTGCGAGATGGGCCGCGAAGGGGGTCAGATGCATCCGGTCGTAGCGCCAGTAGCCGCCGTGCAGCAGCATCACCAGCGGCGCTTCGGGGTCCTCGGCCGGCCACAGGTCGTACACCTGGTGCGGGTGCGAGCCGTACTTGCGGTGCACGGGGGCCAGCACCGGGCGGATGCTCAGCACCCG
This sequence comes from Streptomyces sp. NBC_00224, assembly GCF_041435195.1. NCBI lineage: Bacteria > Bacillati > Actinomycetota > Actinomycetes > Kitasatosporales > Streptomycetaceae > Streptomyces > Streptomyces sp. NBC_00224. The sequence continues at coordinate 1,446,876 of NZ_CP108106.1, read as the reverse complement.
GCGCTCCTCCTCGGCCGCGAACGCGGAAGGGGTCCTAGACATAGCTGCGCGCCGTCCAGAGCTCGGGGAACACGGACCGGTGGGCGCGCTTCTCCAGCCACGCCACGCCCGGGGAGCCGCCGCTGCCCGCCTTGGCGCCCATCGCCCGGCGGGTGGCGAGCAGATGGTCGCTGCGCCAGCGCAGCACCAGCTCGGCGACCTCGGTGAGCTCCTCGCCGAGCCGCACCAGCGGGTCGTCCTGCGGCCCGGCGTAGATCTGCCGCCAGACCTCCTCGACCCAGGAGTCCGGCTGGTACGCCTCGGTCACGTCCCGCTCCACGATGTGCTCCGGCACGGGCAGGCCGCGGCGGTACAGGAAGCGCAGCACCTCGTCGTAGAGCGACGGCTCGGCCAGTGCCTCCTCCAGCTCGGCGTAGACGGCCGGGTGGCCCCGGTGCGCCTGCACCATGGAGCGGGACTTGTCGGCGAGCAGGAACTCCATGTGCCGGTACATCGCCGACTGGAACCCGGAGGCCTCGCCGAACGCCGCGCGGAACCCGTTGAACTGGGCCGGGGTCAGCGCGGCCAGCGGCGTCCAGGAGTCGTTGAGCGCCTGGTGCGAGCGTCGGCTGCGGCGCAGCGCGTCCAGGGCCTGCTCCAGGTCGTCCTTGAGTAACGCGTCCCGGGCCGTGCGCCACTCGTAGACGATGAGGGTGAACCACAGCTCCATCACCTGGGTGGTGACGATGAACGCCATCTCACCGGGGTCGTTGGAGAGCGGCCGCTGGAGGGTGGAAAGCAGCGAGGCGTGGACGTAGTCCTCGTACGGCGTCGTCCCCTCGAACTGCACCTGGGGCGCCTCGTCGGCGGCCGGGGGCGTGGCGAGGGCGCTGGTCTGCTCGGTCATGGGTCTCCGTAGGTCGTGGGGCGGGGCCGGGTGGTCAGACCGGCATTCCGATGTGCGCGCCCCCGGTCGCGTCCAGCCACTGGCCGGTGACCCAGCGCGCGTCGTCACTCGCCACGAACGCGACCACGTCGGCGATGTCCGACGGGCGGCCGATCCGGTTGAACACGGAGGTGGCCGCGTACGCGTTGAGCACCTCCGGCACCTTCAGGGTCGGGTTGATCTCCGTGTACGTGAAGCCGGGCGCCACCGCGTTCACGGTGATCCCCCGGGTGCCCAGCTCCGGGGCGAGGGCGAGGGTGAGGGTGTCCAGGGCGCCCTTGGTCATCGAGTACGCGGAGATGTTCGGCATGGCGATCCGGGTGACGCCGGAGGAGATGTTGATGATGCGGCCGCCGTCGCGCAGCCGGCCGAGCCCCTGCTGGATGACGAAGAAGGGAGCCTTGACGTTGATGGCGAAGAGCCGGTCGTACTCCTCCTCGCTGACGTCACCGATCCGCTTCGGCAGGGTGATCCCGGCGTTGTTGACGAGGATGTCCAGGCCGGGCCGGGCGCCGTACTCGGACAGCCCCTTGTCGAAGGCGGTCCACAGCGCCTCGGCGTCGCCCGGCACGCCGAGCTCGGCGCGCAGCGCGAACGCCCGGCCGCCCGCCGCCTCGATCTCGGCGACGGCCTCCTCGGCCGCCTCGGTGCGGTGTCCGTAGTGGACGGCCACCAAGGCGCCCTCGGCGGCGAGCCGGAGCGAGATCGCCCGGCCGATTCCCCGGCTGCCGCCGGTCACCAGGGCCGTCCGGTCGCTCAGCCTGCCCGTACTGGTCATTCTCCACACTCCTGTGATCTCGGGGGACCGCGCGGTCGTCGCTGCGGTCTTGGGGCGGTCGGGTGCGCAATCCATGGGCTGGGCGCGGCTGTTCGGGCGGCGGAGCGGACGCTCAGGCGTCGAAGTCGAGCGCGATCTCGTCCGACTCCGGGCGCGCCCGGCACGGCAGGGTGTAGCCCGCGGCCAGCTCCGCCGGGCCCAGGGCGTACTGACGGTCCATCACCGCGCTGCCCCGGACCACCTTGGCGCGGCAGCTGCCGCACAGGCCGTCGCGACAGGAGTACGGGGTCTCCGGCCGGGCACGCAGCACCGCGTCGAGCACCACGCGGTCCTCGGGCTTCATCACCGTCTCGGTGGTGCGGCCGTCCAGGCGGGCGGAGATCAGACCGGTGCGGCCCAGCGGCTCCGGGGGCGGCGCGGGCGGCAGCCCTCCGCCGGTGGAGAAGAGCTCGAAGCGCACCCGCGCCTCGTCCGCGCCCCACCGCGTGAGCGCCTCCCGGACGGTCTCCACCAGTCCCCATGGCCCGCACAGGTAGAAGTGCGTGCGCTCGTCCGGCTCGGCGCCGAGCAGCGCCAGCAGCTTGGGCAGCCGGGCCGCGTCGACCCGGCCGGACAGCAACTCGCTCTCGCGCTGCTCGCGGGAGAGCACGTGCAGGGCGAAGAACCGGCCGACGTGGGCGTCCTTGAGGTCGGTCAGCTCGTCCGCGAGGAGCACCGACTGGGCGCTGCGGTTGGCGTAGACGAGCGAGACCCGGCACCGGGGGTCCTCCCGCAAGGCGGCCGCCGCCATGCTCAGCAGGGGCGTGATGCCGCTGCCGCCCGCCACCAGGACGTGGTGCGCGCCGGGCACGTCCGCCAGGCGGAAGTCGCCGGTGGGCGGGCCGAGTTCGAGGGTGTCGCCGGGGGCGAGCTCGGTGGTGGCGTACTCGGCGAAGCCGTCCGCGCCCAGGCGCTTGACCACCAGACGCAGCCCCGCCGGGTCCCGGGGCGGCAGACAGACCGAGTAGCTGCGGCGCAGCTCGCGCCCCTCGGGCCGGTGCCGTACGACCACGTGCTGGCCGGCCCGGTGCGCGAAGGTGTCCGCGAGTGGGCCCGGCACGGCGAGGCTGATCGCCACCGACTCGTCGCCGACCCGCTCCACGGCGGTCACCGGCAGCCGGTACCAGCCGGTCGCCCGTCGGGGCGCTGCCGGGGGAGCGGCGGCGCCGCTAGTCGTCGCTGTCGTCATGATGGTGCGTCACATCGCCTTCAGATGCGCGAAGGTCTCCTGGCACGAGGTGCACACCAGGACGGCTTGGCAGCGGGTCGCCCCGAACGGGCTCTGCGGCCGGGTCGCCACCGAGCCGCAGTGCGGGCAGGGCACGCCCAGACCGACCCGGACCGACAGGGGCGCCCGGGCGGGACCCGGCGGCACGATGCCGTGCTCGGAGAGCTTGCGGCGGCCCTCGGCGGTGATCCAGTCGGTGGTCCAGGCGGGCGAGAGCACCTGCCGCACCCGTGCGTCGGGGTGGCCGCTCTCGGTGAGCACGGCCCGGATGCCGGCCTCGATCGCGGGCATCGCCGGGCAGCCAAGGAACGTCGGGGTGATGACGACCTCCAGGGCGCCGTCGTCGGCCGCCTCCACCGCGCGGATGACCCCCAGATCGGCCAGCGAGATCATCGGGAGTTCGGGGTCGGGCACGGTGTTCACCCGAGCCCGCACCTCGGCGGCGTCCAGCCGGGCGGCGCTCACCAGGTGCCTCCCGGGTACTGGAGGCGTACCGACCGGAACTCGGCGAGCAGCGGCGCGAACGCCTCGGTGTGCAGCCCGTCCCGGCCGCCCGTCGCCTGCCACGCGGGGCTCGGCACCGCGAGGCGTGCCTCGTCGAGGACGGCGGTGACCTCCCGCTCCCACTCCTCGCGCAGCCGCGCCGGGGCGATCGCGCTCCCCTGCGTGTCCAGCCGGTCCACCAGGGCGTCCGGCGCGAAGAGTTCGGCCGCGTACGGCCAGACCAGGTCGAGTCCGGCCTGCATCCGGCGGCGGCTCTCGGCGGTGCCCCGGCCCAGGCGGACGGTCCACTGGTCGGCGTGCATCTGGTGGTACTCGACCTCCCTGGCCGCCCGCGCGCCGAACGCCGCGAGGGTGTCGTCGGAGGACTTCTCCAGCGCGGTCCACAGCAGCCTGCTGTAGTGCGCGTACACCAGCTGGCGGGCGATCGTCACCGCGAAGTCGCCGGACGGCAGCTCCACCAGGAGCGCGTTGCGGAACTGGCGCTCGGTGCGGTGGTAGGCCAGCTCGTCCTCGCCGCGGCCGGTGCCGTCGAGCCGGCCGCTGTACGCGAGCAGGGTGCGGGCGTGGCCGAGCAGGTCGAGCGCGATGTTGGAGAGCGCCAGGTCCTCCTCGATGGTGGGCGCCCGGGTCACCAGGGCGCACAGCCGCTGGCACAGCACCAGCGCGTCGTCGCCGAGCCGCAGGACGTACTCGGCGAGATCCGTGTCTTCACCAGTGCGCTCAGCCGTCATGGCCGCTTTCCTCGTTCAACGGGATGTAGTGCTCGGGGTACCGGTACGGCTTGTGGGCGGCGTTGCTGAAGAACGGGTCCTTCTCGCTCGGTGAGGCGGCGTGCACCGAGTCGGAGCGCACCACCCACACCGAGACCGTCTCGCCCCGACGGGTGTACAGATCCCGGGCGTTGGCCAGCGCCATGTCGGCGTCGGCCCCGTGGACCGAGCCCACGTGCTGGTGGGCCAGGCCGCGCCGGGGCCGGATGAACACCTCCCACGGCGTCAGCACCCGTGCGGACCGCTCGCTCATGACACGCGCCTTCCCTCGTCGTCCTGCGCCGCGAACTCGCGGTCGTCGTCGGCCAGTTGCGCCGCGTAGGCGTCGACCGCCTCGCGCACCCAGGCGCCGTCCTCGTGCGCCGCCACCCGGTGGGCGAGCCGCTGGCGCGCGCACTGCGAACCGTCGCCGAGCGCGCCGCGGAACAACTGCCAGTCGATCGGGCTGAAGTCGTAGTGCCCCCGCTCCTCGTTCCAGCGGATCGCCGGGTCGGGCAGGGTCACCCCCATCCGCTCCGCCTGCGGCACACAGTTGTCGACGAACCGCTGGCGCAGCTCGTCGTTGGTGTGGCGCTTGATGCCCCAGGCCATCGAACGCTGGGAGACGGCGGCGCCCATGGCCGCGGTGCGGTCGTCCGCACCGCCCGCCACGGTGTCCGGCGGGCCGAACATCAGCGCCACCGCGGGCAGCCACCAGCGGTTGACGGCGTCCTGCGCCATCTCCTTCTGCGCGGGCGTCCCCTGGCACAGCGACCACAGCACGTCGTAGCCCTGGCGGACGTGGAACGCCTCCTCCTGGCACACCCGGCGCATCGCCCGGGCGTACGGACCGTACGAGGTGTGGCACAGCGGCGCCTGGTTGACGACGGCCGCGCCGTCCGTGAGCCAGGCGATGGCTCCGGTGTCGGCCCAGGTCAGGGCGGGGTGGTTGAAGGTGGCCGCATAGCGCTGATGGCCGCGGTGCAGCGCGTCGAGGAGCTCGGCGCGCGACATTCCTAGGGTCTCCGCCGCCGAGTAGAGGTAGAGCCCGTGGCCCGCCTCGTCCTGCACCTTGGCCAGCAGACTGGCCTTGCGGTGGAGCGAGGGGGCCCGGGTGAGCCAGGAGCCCTCGGGCTGCATACCGATGATCTCGGAGTGCGCGTGCTGGGAGATCTGCCGGATCAGCATCCGTCGGTAGCCGTCGGGCATCCAGTCCCGGGGCTCGATCTGCTCCCCGGCCGCGAGCAGCGCCTCGAAGTGCGCGTTGAGCTGCTCCACGCCGTCGATCACCCCTTCGTCCAGGACCGCCGCGGTGGCGGTGCCTTCACAGATGAAGAGGTCTGACCTGGGGCGTTCAATCCCTGCGCGCACACCGTGGACCCGTGACGAAGGTCACGCGGGGGCCGGGGAGTGTGCGGGGGGAAGTGCGCCTCTCTCTTCGGTAGTCAGTGCAACGAGAGGGGTACACCATGAGCACCATCAGGACGATGCTGGTCGAGCTGACCGGGACGCCGGAGTTCGCCGAGGTCATCGGCGACGACGAGGACCTCAGCGCCAGCGGGATCGACTCCGGGGACCTGGTCCGCCTCATCCTGCTCATCGAGCAGCGCACCGGCGTCGAGGTGACGGCCGAGGACATGGAGGGCCTGACCACCATCGCGGACTACGAGAGGTTCATCGCGGGCCGCGACGCCGCCACCCCGCAGCAGGGCGCCGCCTGATGTGGCTGACCCAGTTGGCGGAGCGCAACCGCCAGTGCTTCCCGGACCGGACGGCCCTGGTGGACGAGCACCGCTCCGTCACCTGGGCCCAGTTCCACGACCGCGGCGTCAGCCTCGCCCACGGGCTCGCCGGGCTCGGCATCCGGCGCGGTGACCGCGTCGCCGTGCTCTCCCTGGACCGTATCGAGGTCCTGGAGTCGTACTTCGCGCTCGCCCGCATCGGGGCGCTCTTCGTCCCGCTCAACCACAGTCTGACCCCGGCCGAGGTGACCGGGATCGTCGAACGCACCGGCGCCGCCGCCGTGATCGGCGAGGCCGCGCTGCTGGCCCGCCACCCCGATCTGCCGGTGAGCACCCGCATCTGCCTGGACGACGACGCGTTCGCCGCGCTCGGCGCCGAGGGCGGACCGGCGCTCGACGACATCCCGGACGACGCTCCCGCGGCGATCCTGCACACCTCGGCGACGACCGGCCAGGCCAAGGGCGTCACCGTCGACCACGCCTCCTTCCGGGCCATCGCGCTCGGCTGGCTCGCCGTGGCCCGGCCCGCCGACGACATGGTGCTGGTCAACTGCTGCCCGCTCTACCACGGCAGCATGGTCGTCTCGCTGACCTATATGGCCGCGGGCGCGACCGTGGTCCTGATGCCCGGCTTCAAACCGCAGACCGCGCTGGCCGCCATCGAGACCCACCGCGCCACCCACGTCTGGCTCGTCCCGCAGATGCTGCGCTTCCTGCTGCGCGCCAAGTCCGCCGACACCGCGGACCTTTCGACCCTGCGCGAGATCCTGTACGGGGCCGCGCCCATGCCGCCGGACATCTACGCCGAGGCCGTCGAACGGCTCGGCTGCGGATTCCGGCAGGTGTACGGGATGACCGAGGTCGGCGGCCCGTTCGTCACGCTCGGCCCCGACGAGCACCCGGCACCCGGCGCGGTGCCCGAGGTGATTCCGGCCGGCCGGGTCATCCCCGGAATGTCGGCACGCGCCCTGGACACCCGGGGCGAGGAGGTCGAGCCCGGCGCCATCGGGGAGATCTGCGTACGCGGTCCTGGCCTGATGCGCGGCTACTGGGGCGACGAGGCCGCCACGGCCGAGATCACCGTCGACGGCTGGATCCGCACCGGCGACCTCGGATTCATCGACCGGGACGGCCTCATCCGGCTGATCGACCGCAGCAAGGACCTGATCATCCGGGCCGGTCAGAACGTCTACCCCTCGGAGATCGAGCGCGCGCTCCAGGCCCACCCGGCGGTGCGCGACGCGGCGGTCGTCGGGGTCCCGGACGAGGACTTCGGCGAGGTCCCGCTGGCGTACGTGGTCGTCGAAGAGGGCACTGGCACGGTCGAGTTGCAGGCCCATCTGGCACAGCGCCTGGCCTCGTACAAGCGCCCCCGGCGCATCGAGTTCATCGACCAGGTTCCCCGCAACCCGGCCGGGAAGATCATCAAGAAGCTGCTGCGTGCGTGACGCGCTGACGCGCGGCGGGGCGGCGGACCGGGCATCGGGCGCCCGCGCCACCCGGCCGGACCCCGTGTCCGGCCGGGCAGGCGCCGAACACGCGGTGCTTCTGCTGCGCCCCGTCCTGCGCGCCCGGGGACTTTCTCTGGGACTGGCCCGCGCCGACGACCCGCGGGCGCGCCCGGCCGGGCCCGGGGAGTGGGAGTCCGCCGCCGCGATGCCGCCTCCGCGCCGCCGTGACTTCCTGGCCGGACGCTGTGCGGCCCGGCGGGCGCTGGCCGAGGCGGGCGGCCCGGCCGGGGAGATCCCGCGTGCCGGCCGACGGCCGCTGTTTCCGTGCGGTTTCGCGGGCTCGATCAGCCACTCCGGCGGTCTGGCCGTCGCCCTGGTCGCGCCGGGTGCCCACGCACTGGGCTGCGACCTCGAACTGCGCGGCCTCCCGCTGGACAGCGCCCACATCGTGCTCGGCCCCGACGAGCGGACCGGCGTCGACACCGAGAGCCGTCTGCTGGCCGCCTTCTCGGCCAAGGAGGCGGCGTTCAAGGCGTTCAGCGCGGCACTGGGCGCGGACGCGCCCGCGACCCTGCTGGGCATCGGAACCCGCCTGGTTCCGGGAGGCTTCCGTGCCTGGCCGAGGCAGCTGCCCGGGCACGTCATCGACGTAGGAGTGCGCATCGCCGGATCCGGTGTGTTCAGCTGGGCCGTGATCGACGGGTGAGAAGGGGCTGATCGGCGCCGCCGACCAGCCCCAACTGCCCTGCTATGCCTTCGCGTTGACCAGAACCGCCATGTTGCCCGCCGGGTGCTGGTTGTCGTGGATCAGCTGGTGGGCCTTGCCGATCTCCTCGAAGCCGAGGGTGAGCGACAGGCACGGGTCCAGCAGGCCCTGGTCGATGAGCGTGGTCACCTCGCGGGCCTCGCGGGCGTTGGATACGTGGGAGCCCTGCAGCCGCTTCTGGCGCATCCACAGGAAGCGCAGGTCCACATCGCCGTTGTAGCCGGTGGTGCCGCCGCAGATGACGACCATGCCCGCGTTGTCGCACAGGTACATGGAGGTCGGGATGGTGTCGGCGCCGGAGTGCTCCAGGACGATCCTGGGGGCCCGGCGCTCACCGAGGACCTCCCAGAAGCGGCGGCCGAAGGCGCGGGCGCCCTTGAGCCACCGGGCCATCGCCTCGTCGTCGGAGGTGTCGGGCAGCCGGCCCCAGTGGTCGAAGTCGCGGCGGTTGATGTAGCCCTTGGCGCCCAACTCCACGCAGTACTCGCCGCGTTCGTCGCTGGACACCACCGCGATGGGGATGCCGCCGCGCTGCCGCACCAACTGGATCGCCATACAGCCCAGGCCGCCCGCCCCGCCCCAGATCAGCACCACGTCACCGGGGCGCACGGTGTGCGGCTCCCAGCCGAAGAGCTGCCGGTAGGCGGTGGCGGCGGTCGCCATGTAGCAGGCGGCCGCCGCCCAGGAGAGCCGCTTGGGCTTGGGGTGGCACTGGTACTCGTCGACGACGGCGAACTGGGCGAACGACCCGTAGTTCTCCTCGTACCCCCACACGCTCTGCGAGGACGAGGTGCAGGGGTCGGCGCCGAGCCGGATGTCCTCGGCGCTCTCGTCCCACACACTGGCGAGCAGCACGATCTCGTCGCCGGGCTTGAGCCGCACACCCTCGCCGACCGCCCACACGATGCCGGACGCGTCGGAGCCGCCGATGTGGAAGTCCTCGACGGCGCCGCGCTTCTGCCGGGCGGCTATGACGTCGACGGGGTCGCCGAGCGAGGCCCATACGTTGTTGTAGTTGACGCCCGCCGCCATCACCTTGATGAGGACCTGGCCGGGCCCGACCGGGGGCACGTCCACGACCTCGGTACGGAAGGCGTCGATGGGCTGCCCGTAGCGCTCGGGCCGGATGAGCGAGGCGTACATGCGCTTGGGCGCCTCGCCCAGCGGCGGCGCGTCACCGAGTTCGTACAGGTCCTGGGTCACGTGGTGGCTCCTGAGGGTGTCTCGGGGGACGGGTGGCGGTCGGCCCGCGCCAGGCGGGCGAGGCAGGCACGGTGGGCGGCGGCGGGTCCGGTGGCGTCCCATCCGGCCGGTACGGCGGCGAAGGCGGGCCACAGGGAGTGCTCTCCCGCCGCGTTGACGAGCACCAGGTGCGACGGCTCGTCCTCGCCGCGGGGCTCGAACGGACTTGGCACGGTTGTTCCCTTCGTTGCTGCGCGGCCGGGGCCGCGGTGCGCCGCACGGTCGGGTGTGCGGCGCGGCGTTGGGGTGGTCATCCGGCGGCGGGCCGCAGGGCGGCGGCGAGCACCGCGCCGATGCGGGCCACCGGCTCCGGCTCGGTCATCTCGTAGTGGCCGCAGGGCACGGCGTGGTCGGTGAGGACGCCGCCGACGTACGGGCGCCAGCTGTCGGCCTTTCCGGTCGCCAGCGACAGGTCGGCCGGTTCGGCGGAGGCGGGGGCGTCCTCGGTGGCGCTGAAGAAGAGCACGTCGCCGCGGAACACCTCGGGGGCGAACTCGCCGGCGATGGCGAGGTTGTTGCGCATCACCCGGGCGATCGCGAGCGCTTCCTCGCGGGTCACCGGCGAGGGCCCCCGCTCCGCGCCGTCCTCGCCGATCAGCCGGACCACCTCGTCGACGTCCCTCGCCCCGCCGTCGGGCATCTCCAGGCCCGCGACGCGCACCAGCAGGGACGCCACCTGGCGCTCGGTCGCGGCCGGGTCGGCGGCCTCGTCCTGGGTCAGCGGGGCATCCAGCATGGCCAGCAACTCGACCTCCTCGCCCTGCCGTTGCAGCGCGGTGGCCATCGCGTGGGCGACGAACCCGCCGTAGGACCAGCCCATCAGCCGGTACGGGCCCTCCGGCTGCACCTCGCGCAGATGGGCGAGATAGGAGTCGACCATGTCCTTGGCGTCGGCGGCCGGTTCCCGGGTGCCGTCCAGGCCGTGGGCCTGGAGGCCGTAGACCGGCTGGCGGGCCCCGAGGTGGGGCAGCAGACCGGTGTAGCGCCAGGCGATGCCCGCGCCGGGGTGCACACAGAACAGCGGGCGCTGGTCGCCGTCGGCGCGCAGCGGCAGCAGCGGGGCGAACGCGTCCCGCCCGGCCGCGCCGCCGCGCCCGGCCAGCGCGACGAGCCCCGCGACGGTGGGCGCCGACAGGAACGCGGCGGCCGGGACGTCCAGGACGCCCTCGGTGCGCATCCGGCCCGCGAGGATCACGGCGCGCATCGAGTCGCCGCCCAGGTCGAAGTAGTTGTCGTGGATGCCGATGCCCTCGATGCCCAGGGCCTCCTCCCAGTGCCCGGCCACGGCGCGCTCCCGCGGGGTCCGGGGCGCGGCGTACTCGGTCGTGAGGTAGGGGCGGGGTGCCCGGCCGGAGCCGCTCCCCGGCGCCGCCTCGTCGTCCGTACCGGCGGTCGGCCTGGCGCCGGGCGCCTCGATCCAGTGGCGGCGCCGCTCGAAGGCGTACCCCGGCAGTGGCACTCGGCACGGCTCGCGCGCGTCGTCCGGGCCGGTGATGTCGGCGGGCACGCCCGCGCTCCACAGCCGGCCGAGTGCCTCCGCGAAGACCTGTCCGTCGGGGGTGGCGGCCTTGGCGTGGCGCATGGTGGGGACCGTGGCCACCGGTGCGTCCCCCAGCCGCGCCCCGGCCAGCTTGGCGAGGCTGTCGCCGGGGCCGATCTCGACGAACAGCGGGTTGCCGTGCTGCCAGAGCGAGGCGATGCCGTCCGCGAACCGGACGGTGCGGCGGGTGTGGTCGAGCCAGTGCTCGACGCTCGTCGCCTGCTCGTCGGTGACCCAGGTGCCGGTGACATTGGTGATGTACGGGATGGTCGGCGCCCGCAGTGTCATGGTCCGCAGCACGTCCGCGAAGGCGGGCAGGATCGGGTCCAGGACGTGGGAGTGCGCGGCCGCCGGCAACCGCAGCCGGCGGAAGGCGACCTCGTCCGCGAGCAGCCGCGCCTCCAGGGCCGCCACCGCGTCCTGGCGCCCCGCGACCGTACAGGCGGCCGGGCCGTTGACGGCCGCCAGCGACAAGTCGTCGGTGAGGTAGCCGCGCAGGGCCTCCTCGCCGAGAGCCACGCCCACGGTGGCGCCCCCGGCCGAGGCGATCAGCCGGATCCGCTCCGCGACCAGCGGCAGCATCTCCTCCGGCGTCATCACCCCGGCCAGTGTGGCCGCGGTGTACTCGCCCAGCGAGTGCCCGATGAAGGCGGCGGGCCGTACGCCGTGCTCCATCAGCGCGGTGGCCAGGGCGTATTCGGTGACCACCAGGGCCAGGAAGGCGTCGACGCCGCCGGGTTCGGAGTGCTCGTACAGCGCGGTGCGCAGATCGCGGCCGGTCACCGGCCGCAGGATCGCGGCACAGCGGTCGACGGCGTCCCGGTAGACCGGCAGATCGCGGTAGAGCCCGGCGCCCATGCCGATGTACTGGGTGCCGCCGCCGGGCAGCAGGAACGCGACCGGCGGGGCGTCCTCGCCGCGCACCTCGGCGGGTGCCTGGAGCGGGTGCAGCAGGATCCGCGCGGCCTGCTCGGCGCTCTGCGCCGCCACCGCCGCCCGGTGGGGCATGGCGGGACGGTCGGTGCGCAGGGTGTGGGCGACGTCCGTCAGATCGAGCTCGGGGTGTTCGGTGAGGTGGCGCCCGAGGCTCTCGGCCTGTCCGCGCAGCGCGCCGGGGGTGCGGGCGGAGAGCGGCAGCACGTGCCAGCGCGGGTTCTCCTCCTTGCGGGGAGCCGGTGCGGGCGGCGCGGGCGGGGCCTCCTCCACGATCACATGGGCGTTGGTGCCGCCGACCCCGAACGCGCTGACGGCGGCCCGGCGCGGCGCGGAGCCGGAGTCCCACTCTTCAAGGGCGGTCGGCACCCGGAACGGGCTCGCCGCGAAGTCGATCAGCGGGTTGGGCTGCTCGAAGTGGAGGGTCGGCGGTATCTGCCGGTGCTCCAGAGCCAGCACGATCTTGATGAACCCGGCGATCCCGGCGGCGGCGCCCAGGTGGCCGATGTTGCTCTTGACCGACCCCAGGGCGCAGAACTGCTCGCGGTCACTGCTCTCGCGGAATGCCCGGGTCAGGGCGGCCACTTCGATGGGGTCGCCGATGCGGGTGGCGGTGCCGTGGGCCTCCACATAGCCGATGGAGTCGGCGTCGACGCCCGCGGCCACCTGGGCGGCGAGGATCGCCTCCGTCTGGCCCTCGGTGCTGGGGGCGGTGAAACCGACCTTGCGGCGGCCGTCGTTGTTGATGGCCGAGCCCCGGATCACCGCGCGGACGCGGTCGCCGTCGGCGAGGGCGTCCGCCAGGCGCTTGAGGACCACCATGCCGACGCCGTCGCCCGAGGAGGTGCCCGCCGCGTCGGCGGCGAACGCCCGGCAGCGGCCGTCCGGCGAGAACGGCCCGTCGGGCACGTGCCGATAGCCCAGCAGCGCCGACGGGTTGAGGGAGGCGGCCCCGGCGAGCGCGACGTCGCACCGGTAGTCGATCAGGTCCTGGCAGGCGGTGTGGATCCCGACGAGCGCGGTGGAACACGCCGTCTGGAGCGAGAGGCTGGGCCCGGTCAGGCCCAGTTCGTACGAGATCCGGGTGGCCAGGGTGCCCAGCGAGTTGCTGGTGGCCGCGTGGACCAGGGCGACCGAGGCGCTCTGTCCGGCGAAGCGGGGGTGGACGTGCCCGGGGTAGTAGCGGCTGTCGCCCGCTCCCGCGTACACGCCGACCTGGAGGTCGCCGTGCCCGTCGGCGTATCCCGCCTCCTCCAGGGCGTGGTAGGCGCACTCCAGGAGCAGGCGCTGCTGCGGATCGATGACCTCGGCCTCGGCCGGGCTGTAGCCGAAGAAGGCGGAGTCGAACCGGTCGATGCCCTCGACCACCGAGGCCATCCGCACCAGGTCGGGGTCGGCCAGACCGTCGGGGTCGCCGCCCGCCGCCAGGAACTCCTCGTCGGTGATGGGCCGGATCGACTCCCGGCCCGCCGCCAGGTTCTCCCAGAACTCCTCGACCGTGTCGGCGCCGGGGAGGCGCGCCGCCATGCCGACGACCGCGATCGCCGTGTCGGGCCCGTACTCCGGCCGGTCTGTCTCATCCATCGTTACGGGGTCCTTCGTGCTCGGTGTGCGGGGTGTTCGGGGCGGGGCGGCGGGCCGCCCGCGCGGCGCGCTGGCGCTCGGCCCGCTGCCGTACGCGGTCGAGACCGGCGGACGGGGCGCTGTCCGGCGCCGTGGCGGGCACGGGGTCGGCGGGAGCGCCGCCGGCGCCGATGTCGGTGAGGTGGCGGGCCAGCGCCCGGACGCTGGGGTGGCTGAACAGGTCCACCACGCTCAGCTCGCAGCCGAGTTCCTCGTTGACCGCGCCCTGGGCGCGGACCAGGAGCAGCGAGTGGCCGCCGAGGTCGAAGAAGTTCTCCTCGACGCCGACCCGGTCGCGCTCCAGGACGCGGCACCAGATGGCGCTGAGGATCTTCTCCAGTCGGCGCAGCCCCTCGGCGGAGTCGTCGGAGGCTCCTCCGGCCGCCTCGGCCGTCGACGAACCGGCCGCGCGCAGCACCCAGTTGCCGGTGGCCCCGGCCGCCTCGGCGGACTTCCCGGCCGCCGTGTACAGGGCGCCGAGGTCGGCGTCGTCCTCCAGGACCACCCGGCCCGCGAGGCGGTGCACCGGGCGCAGCGCTGCCCGGACGTGCCCGCGCACCCAGGGCATGGCCCGGTCGGTGCCGATCAGCAGGTGCGGCTCGTCCAGGGTGCGGGCCAGGTCGAAGGAGCGCAGTGCGGCGGAGGCGTCCAGGACGCGGTAACCGCGTGCCTCCGTCAGCGACTTGAGGCCGTACCCCTCGCTCATGCCGAGCTCGTCCCACATGCTCCAGGCCAGGCTCTGCGCGTCCAGGCCGGCGCCGCGCTGATGGGCGGCGAGGGCGTCGAGGAAGGCGTTGGCGGCGGCGTAGGAGCTGCTCATGGAGCCGCCGAAGTAGCCGTTGACCGAGGAGAACGAGACGAACGAGCGGGCCGCGTGCTCCTGGGCGAGCCGGTGCAGTGCCCAGCCGCCGGTGACCTTGGCGGCCAGCGCCGCCCGCCACTCGTCCAGGCCCAGATCGGCCACCGCCCGCTGCTCGAAGCGGCCCGCGAGGTGCACCACCCCGGCCAGCGGGGCGGACCAGGCGGCGGACGCCTCGTCGACGACGGCGCGCAGCGCGTCCAGGTCGGTGATGTCGGCGCTCGCGTACCGCACGTCGCCCTGCTCGCGCAGGGTCCGGTACGTCTCGATCCGGCGGGCGAGCGGCCCGCCCTCGGCGAGGTGCTTGTCCCAGCTGTCCTCGTCGGGCAGTTGGGTGCGCCCGACCAGGAGGAGCCGGGTGCCCGGCGTCCTGAGCAGGTGCTCCGCCAGCCGCCCGGCCACTCCGCCGAGGCCGCCGCTGACGAGGCGGAACCCCTCGGCGACGGGCACCGGCGTGCGCGGCAGGGGGTCGGGCAGCGGGGCGAGGCGGCGGATCCAGCGCTGCCCGTCGCGGAAGGCCACCTCGGCGTCGGCCACCGGCGCGGCGGCCTCGGCGAGCAGCAGTTCGGCGGTCTCGTGCGGGCTGCCTCCGGCCGCCAGGTCCAGCTGGACGGTGCTCAGCCAGGGCAGCTCCTCGCGCAGGCTCTTGAGGAGACCGCCGACGGCGCCGTGCGCGTAGGAGGGGCGTTCACCCGCGCGCACCGCCTGAGCCTCCACGCCGACGAAGTGGACGGCGACCCGGCGACCCGAGGTGTGACGGGCCGTCAGGGCCTGGGCGAGGCAGAGCAGGGAGTCGGCGCCGTCGCGCTGAGCCTCCAACAGCTCGCCCACGCTCCCCGGTTCGCCGCCTTCCACGCCGAGCGTGCCCAGGTGCAGGACGGTGTCCACGGGCCGGTCGTCCGCCGCGAGCCCGTCCAGCAGGCGTCCGTAGTCCTCGGCCGCGTCGACGCGCACCCGGTAGGCGGCGGCGTCGAGCCGGGCGAACTCCGGCCCGGCGGTGACCACCGTGCACCGCCCGCCCCGTACGCGCAGCCGCTCCGCGACCGCGTCGGCCACCTCGGCGGCCGGTGCGTGGCGCCCGGCAAGCACCAGGGTGTGCCCGCCGGGCACGGCCGGGGCGTGGACGCGCTCGGCGCGCTGCCACACCGGGCGCAGGAACCAGTCCGGCACGGTCGCGGTGCTGCCGAGCAGGATCTCCGACGCCTGGGCGGCCGAGTCGAACTCGCCCGCCTCGAACCGCTTGCGCAGCTGGGTGCGCTGGATCTTCCCGATCTCCGTCTTGGGGATCACGGCCGCCTCGACCGGCATCAGGTGCGCCGGGCTGATGCCGATCTCCCGGGTGACCTTGCCGCGGACGGCGCGCAGCGCCTGGGTGACGTCCGTGCCCTCCTCCACGTGGAAGAAGAGCGCGAGCTCGTCGGTGCCCGCCGCGGGGTCGGTGCGCACCGCGCAGGCCGCGGTGAAACTCCGTACGACGAAGGGGAGTTCCTCGACGCAGGACTCGATCTCATGGCTGTAGTGGTTGACGCCGTTGACGATGATGACGTCCTTGGCGCGGCCGGTGATGTAGAGCTCGCCGGAGCGCAGGAAGGCCAGGTCGCCGGTCTCGAACCAGCCCTCGGGGGTGAACGACTCGGCGTTCGCCTTCGGGTTGTCGTGGTAGGCGGAGGTCACGGTGGTGCCGCGCACCTGGAGCCGGCCCGCGGTGCCCTCGGCGACGATACGGTCCTGGTCGTCCACGATCCGCATGGCGAAGCCCGGGTAGGGCAGCCCGCAGCTGACGAACGTCTCCTCGCCGGGCTGCGGCTCGGCCGCGAGCACGGTGTCGGTGACCACCGAGGAGGTCTCGGACATGCCCCAGCACGGGTGCATGACGTCCTGCGGCAGCCCGAAGGGCTTCAGTACCTCCAGGAAGCGCCGCGCGGTCGCGGCGACCACCACTTCGCCCGCGTTCATCACCAGACGCATGGGAGACAGGTCCCAGGGCCGCCCGGCCATCCGGTGCGCCTGCTCACTGACCAGGCCGAACGCGAAGTTGGGCGCCCAGGTGACACTGGCCCGGTGCCGGTGCGCCAGGTCCACCCAGCGCAGCGGGTCCTCCAGGATCCAGGAGGTCGGCGCGTGCACCTGGCGGCAGCCCAGATAGACGTCGCGCAGATGGAACATGACCACACCGGTGACGTGGTCGAGCGGGATCCAGTTGACCGAGACGTCGTGCTCGGTCAGCGAGTTGAGGGAGGCGGTGGCCGCCGCCCGGGTCAGGACGTTGCGGTGGCTGAGCCGGACCGCCTTGGGCAGCCCGGTGCTTCCCGAGGTCAGCAGCATCAGCACCACGTCGTCGGGTTGCGAGGGGTGCCAGTCCTCGTCGAGGGTTCCCGCGCGCAGCGCGTCGGTCGTGGTCAGCCGCAGACCGGGCCACTCCCGCCGCCGCGCGAGGTCGCGCAGGCCCGCCTCGCCGGACGCGGAGGTGATGATCCAGGGGCGGTGCAGCATCTCCCACACCCCCTCCAGCTTGGTCAGGGGCGCCGACGTCGTCGCGTACGAGACGGGGACGGTCAGCGGCACGGTGACGAAGCCGCCCAGGACACAGCCCCACAGGGTGGCGAGGAAGTCCTCGGTGTCCTCGCACTGGAGGATCACCTGGTCTCCGGGGCGCAGCCCGAGCTCGCGCAGGCCGCCCAGGACGCGGGAGGCCTCCTCGATCAGCGAGGCGTAGCCGCGCCGCGTCTCGGTGCCGTCGGCGCGGACGTGGACGACCTCGGCGTGCGGGCCGCCCTCGGCCGCCCGCCGCAGCGCCTCGGCCCAACTGCCCACCGTCGGCTCGGGCAGCTCGGGCCCCTCGCTCAGTGCGGGCACGGCCTTGCCTGCGCCGGCGTCGGAGCTGTGCGCGGGTGCGTCCGTGCGCGAGGAGGACGAGCCGATGTACAACCGGCCGATCTGCTCGGTGACTTCCTCCAGGGCCACGGTCGCCGAGCGGATGCCCGGCAGCTGGGCCAGGCCGCGCTCCCACTGCTCGGCGGTCTCGGTGTCGATGACGGGCAGTTGGCCGAGCGCCGCGGTGTCCAGGGTGCCGTCGGGGTTCCTCGGCAGGTCGCTGACGGCGGTGATCCGGGGAGCGGGCTCGGAGTCGGTGCGCCGCAGGGCGCGGGCCGCCTGCTCGGTCGCGGCGGCCCGGGTGGGCACGGCGAACACGGTCGGCCGCCCGTCCGCGCCCGCCAGGGCCACGGCGTCGCGCAGATCGCCCCGGGCGAGGAGCTCGCGCTCCAGGTCCGCGCCGTCGAACAGCGCATCCGAAGCCGCCTCGCCCCGGACGGCGGGCTCGGGCGCGGGCAGGGCGCCGAGGTGCAGACCGGGATCGTCCGCCACGGCGGCCAGCAGGGCGTGCAGGGCGAGCGCGGCGCGCTCCACGGTCGCGTGGTCGAACAGGTCGGCGGCGTACTCGATGTGGCAGGCGAGGCCGTCCCCGGCGCCGTCCTGCCCGCGGTGCTCCACCACGTCCACGAAGAGGTCGAACTTGGCGGTGCCGGTGGCGCTGGGCCGCAGCGGCGCCTCGTTTCCGCCGAGCCGCAGCACGGCCTCGGTGTTGTTCTGCAGGGCGAGCATGACCTGGAAGAGCGGGTGGCGGGCCGGGGTGCGGGCCGGGTTGAGCTCCTCCACGAGCCGGTCGAAGGGCAGGTCCTGGTGGTCGTAGGCGGCCAGGTCGAAGTCCCGTACGCGGGCGAGCAGTTCACGGAACTCGGGGTCGCCCGAGGTGTCGGTGCGCAGGACCAGCGAGTTGGCCATCAGGCCGATCAGGTCGTCGAGCGCCTCGTCTGCGCGCCCGGCCACGGGGGTGCCGACGGGGATGTCCGTGCCCGCGCCCCAGCGGGTGAGCAGGGCGGCCAGGGCGCTCTGCAGCACCATGAACAGGCTCGCGCCGCTCTCGTCTCCGAGGCGCAGCAGGGCGCGGTGCAGGTCGGCGGAGACGTCGAGGGTCAGATGGCCGCCGCGGCGGCCCGGGGCCTGGGGGCGGGGGCGGTCGGCGGGCAGCGGGATCTCCACCGGAAGGCCGTCGAGCGCGTCCTTCCAGAAGGCCAGCTGACGGTCTGCCAGGCCGGTGGCGCCTGCCAGCAACTCGCGCTGCCACAGGGTGTAGTCGGCGTACTGGACCGGCAGTTCGTCCCAGCCCGGGTCGCGGCCCTCGGCGCGGGCCGCGTACGCGGCGGACAGGTCCTCGGCCAGCGGGCGCAGCGACCAGCCGTCGGCCGCGCTGTGGTGCAGGACGATCACCAGCGTCCGCGCGGCTCCCGTCCCGTACAGACCGGCCCACAGCGGCTGGTGCCGGGTGAGGTCGAAGCGGTGCCCGCGCGCCAGGGCGACATGCGCCTCGACCTCCTGCGCGGGGCAGTCGACGACGTGCAGCACGGGCCGCAGGGTGCCCGGCGCGGCTATCTCCTGGCGGGGTGTGCCGCCGGTCTCCGGGAGCAGGGTGCGCAGGCTCTCGTGCCGGTCGGCGACATCGGCCAGGGCCGCCCGCAGGGCGTCCACGTCGATCTCCCGCTCCAGCGGGACCACCAGCGGAATGTTGTACGTGGCGGCCGCCCCGTCCAGCTGGTTGAGGAACCACATGCTCTGCTGGGTGGCGGAGAGCGGCACCGGGTCCGGCCGCTCGGCCCGGACCAGCGTCGGCCGGGCCGGTCGTCCGCCGTCGGACGTGACGTGGGTGGCGAGCGCCGCCGGGGTCGGCAGGGCGAAGAAGACGGCCATCGACACCTCGGCGCCGGTGGCCGCGCGAAGCCGGGTCATCAGCCGGGTGGCGAGCAGCGAGTGCCCGCCGAGGTCGAAGAAGTTGTCGTCGGCGCCGACCGTCCCCTCCGGCAGCCGCAGCAGCTCCTCGTAGAGGCGGCACACCAGCGCCTGGGACCCGGTGGCCGGGGCGCGGCCGGTGGCCGCGGCGGCGAAGTCGGGGGCGGGCAGGGCCTTGCCGTCCAGCTTGCCGTTGGCCGTCAGGGGCAGCGCGTCCAGGACCACGCACGCGCTGGGCACCATGTGCTCGGGCAGCGACTCGGCCAGATGGCGACGCAGTTCGGCCGGTTCCGGACGCGATCCGGGGGCGGGGACCGCGTACGCCACGAGGATCCGGTCGGCCGCTCCCTCCGTCTCCCGGGTCACCACGGCGGCCCGGGCCACGCCCGGGTGGCCGACGAGCGCGGCCTCGATCTCGCCGGGCTCGATCCGGAAGCCGCGGATCTTCACCTGCTGGTCGGAGCGGCCCGCGTACTCCAGGGTGCCGTCGGCCGCGCGCCGGGCCAGGTCGCCGGTGCGGTACATCCGCTCGCCGGGCGCGCCGAAGGGGTCGGCGACGAACCGCTCGGCGGTCAGCTCGGGGCGGTCGAGGTAGCCGAGGGCGAGACCGGGGCCCGCCACGTACATCTCGCCCACCCGACCGGGCGGAACCGGCTGGAGGCAGTGGTCGAGGACGTACACCCGAAGGTCCGGGAGCGCGGTGCCGATGACGCTGCGGGCGCGCGGGTCCTCGATCAGCTCGCGGGTGACGCGCTGGTGGGTGACGTGCACGGTGGTCTCGGTGATGCCGTACATGTTGACGAGGGCGGGCGACTCGTCGCCGTGCCGCTCCAGCCAGGGGCGCAGATGCGCGGGCTCCAGGGCCTCGCCGCCGAACACCACGTACCGCAGGGCGAGTGGGCCGTCCTCGTCACCGGCCTCCTGGTCGGCCTGGACGAGCTGCTGGAAGGCGGAGGGCGTCTGGTTGAGGACGGTGACGCCCTCGCGCCGCAGCAGCCGCAGGAAGTCGCGCGGGGAGCGGCTGGTGTCGTACGGGACGACGACGAGCCGGCCGCCGTGCAGCAGCGGCCCCCAGAACTCCCAGACGGAGAAGTCGAAGGCGTACGAGTGGAAGAGCGTCCACACGTCGTCCGGGCCGAAGGCGAAGTGCGCGGCGGACGTCTCGAAGAGCCGCACGACGTTGGAGTGCGGGATGACCACGCCCTTGGGGCGCCCGGTGGAGCCCGAGGTGTGGATGATGTACGCGGGGTCGCCCGGGGTGAGCGGCGCGGGGCGGTCGGCGTCGGTGAGGTCGGTGTCCGGGCGCGCGGCCAGGTCGCGCTCGACGGCCGGGTCCCCGACGGCCACGGCGGCGGCGCCGGTCTCGGGAAGCGTCGCAGCGGTGGCCGCGTCGGTGACGAGCAGCGCGGGCGAGGCGTCGGCGGCCACCGCGCGGATGCGCTCGGCCGGGTAGCCGGGGTCCAGCGGCAGATACGCGGCGCCGGACTTGACCACGGCGAGCAGGGAGACGACGAGCTCCAGTGAGCGGGGCAGCGCCAGGGCAACCACCCTGCCCGGTCCCGCGCCGCGCTCGACCAGCAGTCGGGCGATCCGGTTGGCGCGGGCGTTGAGCTCCGCGTAGGTCAGCGAGGCGCCCTCGTACGTGACGGCGACGGCGTGCGGGGTGCGGGCGGCCTGGGCCTCGAAACGGGTGGGCAGGACGGCGTCGGGCGCGGTGCGCGCGGCCTCGGCGGGGGCGTACGACGGTGTCTCGCCGGGGTGCAGCAGGCTCGTGCGGGCGAGCGGCAGGGTGGCGTCGGCCTCGGCGAGCTGGTCGAGCAGGAGCAGCAACCGCTGCTGGTGGTCCTCCAGTTCGGCCTCGGTGTACAGGGCCGGGTTGGCGTCGAAGGCGATCCACAGCCCTTCGCCGCCCGCGCCGGGCCGCACGCTGATCTGGAGGTCCTCGACGGCGCCGCCGGACAGGTGGTGCGAGGTGGTGCGGTGGCCGCCGAAGGGCGGCTCCTCGTCGAACGGGACGAGGTTGACGACCGGCCCGTACAACCGCCGTGCCCCGCCGATGAGTTTGAGGTCGCGGCGCAGGTCCTCGGCCCGGTACTGCTGGTGCCTGCGGACGTCGCGTAACTCCGCGGCGACGGCCCCGACCAGCTCACCGGCCGTGGTGGCGGGGGTGACGGCGAGGCGCAGCGGCAGGATGTTGGACGCGGTGCCGGGCGTGCGCAGGGCGGTGGAGCCGAGCCGGCTCATGGTGGGCAGACCGAGCACGATGTCGTGCTGTGCGGTGACCCGGTGCAGATAGGCGGCGACGGCCGCGACGACGAGGTCGTTGCGCGCTCCGCCCAGGCGCGCGGCCGCGGTGGACAGCCGCTCGGTGTCGGCCGCGGAGAGCAGGGACGTCCGGCGCAGGAAGGAGGCGGCGGGCGGTGCGACGGCCTCGGTGAGTCCGGTGGCGCCGGGGGAGTCGGCGAACCGGCCGGTCCAGTAGGCGCGGTCGCGTACGAAGCGGTCCGAGGCCCGGTAGGCCGTCTCCTCGTCGAGCAGTCGGCTCACCGGGGCGAAGGTGCTCTCGGGCACCTCGCGGCCGGCCGCGAGCGCCGCGTAGACCTCGGACAGGCGCCGGGCGACCAGCTTGTAGCTGTAGCCGTCGAGGAGGATGTGGTGGGCCCGCAGGAACCAGAAGAAGCGGTCGGGGGCCACGGTGAAGAGGGCGTGGGTGAACAGCGGCCCCTCGGAGAGGTCGGCCGCCGTCGCCATGTCGGCGCGTATCCATGCCTCGGCCGCCGCGCGCGGGTCCGCCTCGCCGCTGACGTCCACCAGTCGCAGCGGCCAGTCGTCACCCGCGGCCGGCGCGGAGCGGGGGCCGTCGGCGGTGTCGGTGAACCGCAGCGCGAAGGTCTGCGCCTCGCCGACGGTGCGGCGCAGCGCGGTCTCGAACAGCGCGGTGTCCACGGGCCCGTGGATCTCCACGTACTCGGCGGTGTTGTAGGCGGCGTTCGCGGGGTCGAGCCGCTGGGCGAACCAGAGTCCCTGCTGGGCTCCGGTCAGCGGGCTACTGGTGTCCTCCTGGACAGACATGGCACCAACCCTCATTAGGCGTCTTTGAAATTCTCGGCACGCAGAAAGAACCCGCGGGCCCTCGCTGGGAAGCCGTTGGGCAGGCGTGTGCGATCCGCCCACCGAGTGAGCGGAATTTGCATGGGGACGGAAGCGAGGAATGCATCGCCGAAATGCCGCTGCGGGGGCGGAACTTTGGTGAGAGCCGGCAGTGCCGTGACGGGGCGCAGCCTTCCTCGGAACAGCAACCCTGCATGAGGGTAAGTCGGCGGGTCAAGAGGATCATCCTCCCGGGCGTGTCCCCGACGGAGGGTCAAAACCCCTTGGATTACGGGGTTCACCCTGTCAGGTGTCATGTGCACGGCCGCATGAATTTGGCCAGCTTTCGAAGTTCAGTTCGCGTCAATGAACAAGCCATGGCCTGTTAAAAAATCGTGCTGCTGGCAAGTGCCCCCTTGGGGAAAGCGCTGTATACGAGCGATCCACGGGGTCGGCCGAGCGCCGATGTTGAGCCAAATCCGGTTGCGCGGCGAAGGAGAGGGCTGCGCTCCGGTCGGCGTTCGGGGCACCCTGGGGATTCCCCGGCTGCGGAAGCGGGCCGCGTGCCGGAGGGTCTGAGGGATAGGTCACTGCACAAGCCTCCTTGAAACCCTTGCGGGAGAATGGAATTGCCGCTTCACTGAAGCGCGATTCGGGATCCATGCATCGGCCAATACGGCCAGGGCTCAACGCGCGAACCCCGAAAAGGGCCGCTCGCGCGGCAAGGCGGAGCGTGTGCATGGGGCAGGACGCGGCCGGACCGGCGCAGTGCCGGGTAAGGGAAACTGAAAGGCAATGGGGATGCAGCGCAAGTTATGCCCGGTCGAAACGATCTACGTGGCGCAGCGGAGCCGTGCCGTGCTCTCCTGCACCGTGCGCGGCGACCTCGACGAGGAGCTGTTCGCCGCGGCGTTCGCCGCCAAGGTCGCCGAGCACCCCTCGCTGCGCTGCCGGATCGCCGTCGAGGACGGGGCCCATGTGCTCCAGCCGATGGCGGCGGACGAACTGCCGAGGCTGCTGGTGCGCGACGGCGGGCCCGACTCCTTCACCGAGGAGTTCAACACCCCGCTGCCGGTCGGCGGTCCGCTGGTGCGGGCCGTGCTGCTGCGGGGCGGCGACGAGCACACCGTGATGCTCAGCGTCGACCACACCATCACCGACGGCCACAGCGCCATCGCCCTCCAGAACGCCCTGTGGGACGCCTACACCGCGCTTGCCGGTGAACTCCCCGACGGCGCCGCGGAGTACGGCGAACAGTGGCCGAGCCCCATCTCCGAACTGCTGCCGCCCGTCTCCGCGCAGGAGGCCGAGGAGTATCTCGCGCGCCGCGTCGAGCGGACCCGGCAGGCCCCCGTCGTCTGCCTGCCGTACGAGGCCGTGGGCACCGAGCGTGAACCCGGGCAGCCCGAACTCGCCGTACAGCGCGTGCTGTTGGAGCCCGACGACACCGCGCGGTTGCTGCGCTTCGCCAAGGCCGAGGGCGTGTCCGTGCACGGCCTGATCGCCTCAGCCGCCCTGACCGCCGTCCGCCACCGCCTCGGCGGCGAGCCCGGGGCGCGCACCCTCGGCTGTCTCTCCCCGGTGGACCTGCGCTCCCGGCTCACGCCGCCGCTGGACCGCGAAGTGATGGTGCCCGCCGTCACCTCCTGCCTGGACGTGCTCGAAGTGGCGCACGACGCCGACCCGCTGACCCTGGCCCGCCAGGTCACCGAGAATCTGCACGCGGCCATCGAGCGGGGCGACTTCCTCCAGGAACTGCACCTGCTGCCGAAGGTCCCGCAGCACCCCGCGCTCCTCGCCACCAGCGTGATCGTCACCAACATGGGCCGCGTCTCGGGCCCGGTGACCCCGGACGGTCTGGAGGTCACCGACGTACGCCTCGCCCCGGCCCGCGAGCACTACTTCCCCGAGGCCGGGCGCGGCCCCGTGATGGCGTGCGTGGTCTCCTTCGACGGTCGGCTCGGCATCGAACTGCCCTACAGCGCCGGGTGCTTCACCCACGAGCAGGTGGACGAGCTGCGCGCCGCCCTGCACACCAACCTGCTCGCGTTCGCCGCCCACCGCGACGACGCCGAGGACACGGTGACGGTGCCCGCGTGAGGGACGCACCGCCGACGCCTGCCCGGCGCGGCCCGCACCCGCCACGCACCTGTTCGAGCAGACCGAGTCCAGGAGTACTCCCACGGTGACCACGACGAACGATGCGCAGGCCCCCGTCACCACGGCCCTGCTGCCGCGCGCACAGGCCGGGGACGACCGGGCCATGAACGACATCCTCCTGCACATCGCGCCCTTCGTCGGCCGGCTCTGTCTGCCGATCGCCCAGAGCCACAGCTCCGACGCCGCCCAGGAGGCCATGCTCGCCATATTCCGCGGCATCCGGGGGCTGCGCGAACCCGAGGCCTTCTACGGCTGGGTCCGCGCGGTCACCGTACGGGAGGCCGTCCGTACCTCGAAACGGCTGAGCCAGGGGCCCACGGACGACCTCACCGACCGCGCCCTGGACGGCAACCCCCTGGACACCGTCCACATCTCCGACGCCATGGACCGGCTGCCCGACCAGCACCGCCAAGTCCTCATGCTGCGCGCCGTCTACGGCATGAACGAGGAGGAGATGGCCGCGACGCTGGCCCTCCCCGTCGGCACCGTCCGCTCCCGGCTGCACCGAGCCCGCCGCAACTTCCAGGACGCCTGGCACCAGCAGTCGGCGTGACCCGGAAGCAGCTCACGCCGGGGCGGGCCGGGCGGCGGACCCGGCCGCCAGGGCGACGGCAGCCAGCAGGAGCAGCGCCGGCGCCGGCGCGGCGGGCGTGCAACCCCAGATAACTCACGGCGTCCACCAGACCGGTGACGAAGGTGAGCAGGTCGAGCAGCGGCGGCAGGACGTCACGGTGGTCCCTTGCGCCCGGGAAGAGGCGCGCGGCACCGCGGTGCAGCGGCCCGGCGACGTTCACACGAGAGGTGTTCATACGCCTCCTTCGGCAGGTGCGCGGTCCACCGCGAGCCGGGTCCCCGGTCAGCCCACGGGGCGGCGGTCGACCGGGGTGACCGGTGTGCGGACGGCGACCGTGGTGCGGCGCGGGCCGGACCACGGGGCGGGCACGGCGTCGATGTCCCTGGCCAGCCAGTAGGCCAGTTGCTCGTAGTTGATCCGCCAGCCGCGGAAGTGCGGCCAGGCCTCCTCGGGCGTGCGCTCCATCGGATAGCCCTGGTCGGCCATCCGCGCCACGCCGTGCAGGAAGTCCTCGTAGGTGAGCCGGAGCGGGTCGTCGGGGTGGGGGTCGCGGTCGTACGGAATGCCCCGCAGATCCGCGATGTCGCGCAGACAGACGAACCCGGCCCGCAGGGCGAGCCGGACCTCGGCCTTGGGCTGGGAGGGGTTGAAGGCGAGCCGCAGCGCCGCCGCGTCCAGCACGGCCAGCAGGGCGATCAGCCAGTTGCGGTTGGCCTTGGGGGAGCGGAAGTGGATCAGGACCGGGTAGGTGGTGTGACTCTCGCTCACCTCGGCGCTCCACCGCTCCCAGTTGCGGAACAGCTCGGTGAGGCTGTGCAGCATCTCGACCTGGGCGTAGCGGGCGAGGATCTCCGGCCCCCAGGGCGGGCTGCCTGCGCGCGACTGGAGGAGGGTCACCTCCGTCTCGCGGCGCTGGTAGGCACCGTAGAGGGTGGGGAGATAGCCGACCTGGAGGCCGATGACGATGGGGCCGGTGGCGGCGGCGCAGAAGTCGATGACGTTGAGCGTGACGCGGGTGCCGCCGGCGAAGCCGAGGGTGAAGAGCGAGGAGCCGGACTCGATCATCGCGTCCTGGAACGGCAGCCGGCTGACGGCCGCCTCCAGGAGCGCGTAGCCGACCATGAAGCACGCCAGCCAGCCCATCAGCGTCACCACGACGGCCAGCGGCGCCACCGGGGCGAGTATCCGGTCCTTCGCCTCCGCCTCCGGCAGCCGGTCGGCCACCAGCTGGAACGGCCGCCGGACCAGACCGTGGACGACCTGGGTGAAGCCGGAGCGCGTCGGCCGGGGTATCACCAGGGTGCGCAGCACCGAGGAGAAGATCCCGAGGACGATGACGGCACCCATGATGCCCTGTAGTACACGCACCGCAGCTCTGTTCCTTCCCAGGTCGTGGGGATCATTCAAGCGCACGGCGCACGCGGGCACCCCGCTTCCCCCTCGCGCCGGACCGCAGGCCGCCTCAGTCGGCCAGCGGGTTCTCGGGGGAGACGCCGGGGCCCGGGAAGTCGGGGTCGTCCTCGGCGCGCGGCAGCGGCCGGTGTCCCTCGGACCAGTCGTTGGTCCACCCGCAGACGCCGCAGGCGTACCGGCCGTCGAGCCCGGCCACACGCGTACCGCACTGGCGGCACTCGGCGTGGGTGATCTCCGGGGCGAACGCCGTCGCGGGCGCCGGGGGAAGCGCTGTGCCGTGAACTTCACCCGGGGTGCCGCCGGTTGGTGAAGTGATCAAGTACCTCTCCAGGTCTGCTCAATTCTCGCTTCGCCGCCATCTGAGACGCGGCCAGTTCAGCACCATTTCCAGGGGAGCAAGACTCTTATGAAGCGTACTTTGGCATGCCTTGGCGCCTTTGCCGTCATCACCGTTGGCATGGTCACGACCGGCCCGGCAGCGCAGCCTCGGCCTGTCCGCCGACGGCGTCTACGGCCCCAACACCCGTGACGCCCTCAGGTGGCCTGGCGCACCATGGCGTCCCGGCCGGCCCAGGCATACGCCCCTCGGTCCGTCACCCTCAAGTGGTGGCGGGCCGGGGGGCTTTCCGCGCCACGGGAACGCGCGGCCGACCGCCCGTACGACCGTACGAGGGCTGCCGGGGGGCTGTTCTCGGTCATCGCGTCGAGCCTGCCCGTGGGCCGCCGCGCGGCTCGCTAGGCTGCGGCTGCCGATGCGGTGTGGGTCTCAGGAGATGAGGCGCGATGGGGTGGTCCCTGGGCTGGGCGAGAATGGCGATGACAGGGATCGCCGCGGTGGGAATGGTCGTCGGTGAGGGCGCACTCGCCCCGGGTGCCGCGCAGAGCGCGCCGGCCGTGGGGTTCGGGCGCACGGTGTCCGTCGCGCCCGGCATCTCCTACCGGAGTTTCACCGTCACCGCGTCCCACGGGCTGACACGTGGTCACCTCGTGCTGGCCGACCTGAGCAACCCGCACGTCAAGGTGGACCTTCTCACACCGGGCGCGGTGGCCGCCCGGGCGAAGGTGACCGCGATGGCCGACGCACAGGACGCGGTGGCCGCCGTCAACGGGGACTTCTTCAACATAAGCGAGACCCAGCACCCGGGCGTGGAGGCCACCGGCGCCTCCTCGGGCCCGGCCATCGAGTCCGGCCGCCCGCTCAAGGCCGCCGTGCCCGACGGCCAACGTTTCGGCCCCACCCTGCCGCCGGGCACCACCGCCCGGGACGTCATCGGCGTCAACTCGGCGCGCACCGGGCGCCTGGACCGCCTCACCCTGGAGGGAACGGTCGACACCGGCCGGGGCGGGCTGCGCCTCGACGGGCTCAACCAGTACGCCCTGCCGGTGGGCGGGGTGGGCGCCTTCACCGCGAAGTGGGGGTCCGCCTCCCGGGAGCGCGCCGCGTGCGGCACCGACGCGGCGCGCGGTGCGCCGTGCACCAAGGACACCTACGAAGTGACGGTACGGCGGGGCCGTGTCGTCAGCACGTCGACCGTCCTGGGCAAGGGGCCGGTGCCCGTCGGCACCTTCGTCCTGGTTGGGCGCGAGAACGGGGCCCGCGCCCTGAGCGCGCTCAGGCTCGGCGACCGGGCCGGGCTGAGCTACCGGCTGCGCGGCCGCAAGGGGCCGCTGGCGTTCGCGGTGGGCGGTATGCCGGTGCTGCGGGCCGGCGCACCGCTGAACGGGCTCGACGACCGTACGGCCGCCACCCGCACCGGCGCGGGGATCGGAGGCCGCGGACACCGCCTCTACCTCATCGCCCTGAACGGCTCGGCCGAGAACGACGCGGGCCTCACCCTCGCCGAACTCGCCCGGCTGATGCGGGACATGGGCGCCGAAGACGCGGTCAACCTCGACGGCGGCGGCTCCTCCACGCTCGCCACGCGTGGCCCGGGAGACCACGGCGTCGTCGTCCGCAACCGGCCGCCGGGAACCTTCGAACGCACGGTGGCCAACGGCATCGGGGTCTTCTTCCGGCGCTGAAGGCGCGGTCCGCATTGAACGGTCCGTCAGCGGCTGACGTAACAACGCGCAAGACCCCTAAGGGAGTCGATCGCGTCACTCGTTGCCGAGGAGGGAGTCTTCTTGTGAATTGGCGAAAGCGTGCGGCGTGCCGTACGGAGGACCCGGAGCTGTTCTTCCCGACGTACAGCAGGCGTTTCGCGGACCAGCAGCTGGCAGAGGCCAAGGCGATCTGCCGCAGATGCCCGGTCACCACCGCCTGCCTGCAGTGGGCGCTGTCGAACAACGAGAAGCGCGGAGTGTGGGGCGGGCTCAGCGAGAGCGAACTGCGGAGGGTGAGGCGGCGGACGGGTGCGGAAGTCGCCTGACGCAGGCGGGCCCGATCGCGTATGCGTGACCGGGTGCGTGACCGGGTGACTGAACGCCCGGGGGCGCGGCGCCGTATCAACCGGTCAGTAGCGTGCCGCGCCCGAGGAGGGTCCCGTGCCTTTTCGCCGTCTCAGCCGTCGCCTCCGGAGGACGGCCGCATGGTTGCTCGTCGCCGTGGTGGCGGGCGGACTTGCGTACACCGTCACCAAGAACTCCACGCGCCCACACGGTGGTTCCGGCTCGATCGGGTCCGCCGACCCGGCCGGGGCCGCCCGGCGTGCCGACCCGGGGCGGACGCCGGGCGGGTGGCAGGACTGGAACGTGCGGGGCTGGCTGCGCGGTGCGGCGGACTTCGTCAACCCCGTGGTCGACGGGCTGTGGGGGCCGGAGCGGATGGCCGGAGCCGCCGAGGGCGAGCGGTCCTTCGACGGCAGCGCCATGCCCCGGGGAGTCTCCGACCCCGAGCCGGACGCCGTGAGCGCGCGGCCCGTCGCCCGCCCGTACGGCGAGCAGGCGCCCACGGCCGGTCGGCTCTTCTTCGACACCCCCAAGGGGCCCGCCGCCTGCTCCGGCACGGTGGTGCGCGATCCCGCCCGCCCCGGCCGGTCCAACCTGGTGTGGACCGCCGGGCACTGCGTCCATTCGGGCAAGGACGGCGGATGGCTCAGGAACATCGTCTTCGTGCCCGAGTTCGACAAGAGCGGGCCGGCGACAGCGGGCGGGCGCAACAGCGCGGCGCCCCTGGGGATCTGGTGGGCGGACTGGGCGCAGACCTCCCAGCAGTGGATCGACCATGGCACGTCCAGCGCCGGGGCGGGCGCGGCCTTCGACTTCGCGGTGCTCCACGTGCGGCAGGCGGCCGGTGCGACGCGGTCGCTGGAGGAGACCGTCGGGGCGGCGGCGGACGTCGGCTTCGACGCCGAACTCTCCGGTTCCCGGAGCCTGGTCGACATCGTGGGGTATCCGGCGGGGCGCCCCTTCGACGGCTCGTCCCTCTTCCACTGCGCCGACCGGCCCGGCTCGTTCTCCGTCGCCGCCGACCAGCCGGACATGTACCGCATGGGCTGCACCATGACCGAGGGCTCGTCGGGCGGTGGCTGGCTGGTGCGCCGGGGTGACGGCGCGCTGGTCCTCGTGTCCAACACCTCGCTCGGCTCCCACCCGGCCGCCTGGCTCGCGGGGCCGCATCTGGGCGCGGACGCGCGCCGCGTACTGACGTCCGTGAGCGGGCGGTTCGCCGGGAGTTGACGGATCGGCGGTGGGGCCACCGGGGTGCGGGTGGGTGGTGCGTGCGGGCGGTGTGTGCGTTTGCTGACCAACCTTCAAAAATGTTCTTTCGCAATCACGGTGAACACCACACCCGTCCCATCCGTACCTAGGACTGCACACCTTCCGCCGATCCCCATCGGCTACGGAACACATCCCAGGAGGCGGCGAGTTGACTCACAGGCGCATACCCAAGCGGCGGGCAGTAATGGCAGGAGCGGGGGCCGCGGGCCTCATCGCGGCGGCTGTACTGCTCCCACGTGCGAACGCGTCACAGGCGCAGCCCGAACCCCCGTCCGGGGCCACGGCCGGGAAGGCGAACGCGGCCTCGGCCGCAGCCGCGGTGCGGGGCCTGGCCCAGCAACTCGGCGACGCGTTCGCGGGCTCGTACTACGACGCCGCCAAGCAGCAGGTCATCGTGAACGTCGCCGGTAACAACAGCAACGCGAACGCACAGGTGAAGAAGGCCGGGGCGGTGCCGCGCGCGGTCCGCAACAGCACGGCCGAACTGCGCTCGGCGGCGCACACCCTCGCCCGTACGGCGACCATCCCCGGCACCGCCTGGGCCGTCGACCCCCGGACCAACCGCATCGTGGTCTCGGCGGACCGGACGGTGAAGGGGGCGCAGTGGACCAGACTGGAGAAGGCCGTCCGGTCCCTCGGCGCGGACACGGCCCGGATCCAGAAGTCCGCCGGGCAGTTCAAGCCGTTCAGCGAGGGCGGTGACGCCATCTTCGGCGGCGGCGCACGTTGCTCCCTCGGCTTCAACGTCACCACCCAGGACGGCAAACCGGGATTCATCACCGCGGGCCACTGCGGTGTCGCGGCCAAGCAGTGGTCGCTGAGCGCGAACGGGGCGCCCGCCGCCACCGTCCAGAAGGCGACCTTCCCCGGCAACGGGGACTTCTCCCTGCTCACGTATGACGACGCCGCCACGGAAGCCCCCAGCGCGGTCGATACGGGGGCGGGCAAGCTGGTCGAGATCACCGGGGCGGCCGACGCGTCCGTGGGCGAGCGCGTACTGCGCATGGGCAGCACGACCGGGTTGCACGACGGCAAGGTCACCGGTCTCGACGCCACGGTGAACTACCCCGAGGGCACGGTCACCGGGCTCATCCAGACCGACGTCTGCGCCGAACCGGGCGACAGCGGCGGCTCCCTGTTCACCGCCGACGGCAGCGCGGTCGGGCTCACCTCCGGTGGCAGCGGGAACTGCACCGCCGGCGGCGAGACGTTCTTCCAGCCCGTCACGACCGCCCTCGCGGCCGTGGGCGCGACGATCGGTGCGGGGGGCCAGGGATCCGGCGCCTCGGGCGGAGAGGGTGACGCAGGCGGCGCGGGTGGTGCAGGCGGCAATGGCGGTATGGGCGACGCGGGTGCTTCCGGTGGCGCGGGTGCCTCAGGTGGCGCGGACGGTTCGGGACAGCAGGGGGACGGAGTGATCTCCACGGATCCCGCATCCGGCTACGCCCGGCAATGAGAGAGGCCCACTGAGAACATCCACTGAGAACACCCACTGAGGACAACACATCCACTGAGGACAACCACTGAGAACAACCCGGCGGCCGTTCTGTTCGACAGACGGCGGCCGGGTTCTTCCCACGGACGTGGCCACCCCGTTTCAGGTGCCTCGGCACCGGGGTGGCCACGGCGCGGTGGGGGCGCGGTCCCGTCAGACGGTCGCGGGCGCGGGAGCCGTAGCGGGGGCGGCCACGGCTTCGGCGGTGGGTGCCTCGGTCTTCTCGGCAGGGGCCGGGTTGCGGTGTGCCGTGTAGAAGACGGAGCCCTGCTTGCGCTCGCGCTCCAACTCGCCCTTGGCGACGAGTGCTTCGAGGGTGTTGCGGACCACCTGGGGGCTGGTCTGGCGGTCCGGGTGGGCGGTTGTCAGTTCGGTGAGGATGTCGGCGACCGTACGGGGCTCCTCGTGGTTCGCGAAGAGGCCGAGCACCAGCTCACGCAGGGTGGGTCCACCGCTCTCCGTGCTCTTGCCGGCCGGCTTCTTGGCCTGTGCGGCAGCCTTCTTGGGGCTCTTGGCCGTCTTGGCCGTCTTGGCCGCCTTGGTCTCCGGCTTCTGGGCCTGAGCCTTACGAGGCCTGGGCACCGCTGCGACGGTGGGTGTGGCCGCGGGGGCGGGTGCTGCGGCGGGGGCCGATGCCTTGGCCGGGGGCTGTGCTTTGGTGGTGCGCTTGCGCGTTGCTGTCGGCGTCTGCGCCGCCGCGGCGGCGGTGCCGCCGAGGGTGTGCTGCATGGTTTGCAGCAGACCGTGGTCCCGCTCCAGGTCTTCGAGTTGGCCCTTCAGCGAGTCGAGTTCCGCGCGGATACGTGACTGGTCCTGCTGGTTGGCATCCAGATCCGCGGTGACCCGCGCCGCGTACTGGTCCTTGAGTGTGGTGAAGTCCGGCTCGTCCGCCATGAGAATTCGCTTTCCTCGTGCTGGATGTTGCCGCCGGATGCTACCCATCTCTGCGGCAACAGCACAGGTGAGTGTGCACAAGATTCACACGTTGGAGACACCACGGGCCATAAACCGTCCCTTCGCGACAGGGGTTTGGCCGGGGGTGTCGGTCCAAGGGGCGTGCGGCAGGCACCCATTTCCGCCGTTGCGCTCCCATGCGCCGTACCCACGAGGGAAACGAAGGCGTGGGGCCGGGACGTCTAACAAGTGCACCCGAACGGGGACGGTCTGGGGAGGCCGTGCGGTTACGAGGGGGACACTGTGGGACGCAGGCGGAAGACGCGCGGGTTACCGATGGCGGTGCTGACGGCGCTGCTCACGATGGTGCTGCTCGCGGGGATGGCGGCACCGAGCTTCGCGGGCGTGCCGGGCCGTGAGCAGGGGACGAGGGCGGCGGCAGGGGCGACGTCGCCGCCGCCATCGCCCGGCCCGACGCCCTCCGCCTCGGGCCCCGCACCCTCCAAGTCCAAGGAGAAACAGTCCCCTTCGAAGCCACCGCCGCCACCATCGGAGGTGGAGCCCACCCCGTCGGCGCCGAAGCCGTCGGTGCCCACCCCGTCGGCGCCCAAGCCCTCCAAGTCCACGGTGAATCCGACCAAGCCCGTGCCTTCCGGCCCTTCCACCCCTCCGACCCACCCTCCCGTGACTCCCGTGCTGTGGCCGTCCTCGGAGAAGGTGCAGCAGGGCAAAAACGTGGTCGTGTCCGGCAGTCACTTCGACTGCGGGACGGGCGAAGGCACCAAGGCGGGCCCGCTCACGCTGACCGGCGACCTACCGGTACCGATCGCCGTACGGACCGACGCGTCCGGCGGTTTCTCGCAGTCGGTCAAAGTGGCCGAGAAAGCGCCCCTGGGCAGGTACGAGGTGGTCGCGACCTGTGACGCGCGCCCTTCCGTGACCCAGGAGACCTCCTACGAAGTGGTGGCGGCCCCAGTGGTGACACCACCGCACCCCAACCCGGTCCTCGCCCTCTCGCCCAGTTCGGGGGCGCCCGAGACCAAGGTGAAAGTCTCCGGCGAGGGGTTCCTGTGCCGAGGACCCGCCCGCCTCCTGTGGGACGGGGCCGACCTGCCGGGGACCGGCGCGACCCCCACGGCGGACGGCAAACTGGCCGCCTCCTTCTCCGTACCGCCCGGCGCCGGTGCCGGTACGTACAAGGTGACGGCGACCTGCGAAGCGGCGCCCCTGGGCGCCGGGCCGGTGGGGGCTCGGTCGGTGGCCGCCGCAGGCGTCGTCGCGGCGTCGCAGACCTTCACGGTGATCCAACCGCCCATCACCCCGCCGCCCGTGGGGACGTACGAGATCACCATCCACATGACCGACTACCCCGCCGCCTGCACCTGGGGCCGGATCCTCATCGACGGCAAAGGCCTGCTCGACCCATGGCTGGACGCCGACTCGTACAAGGGCGACGCCGAGCCCGGCCGCTGGAGGTTCATCGATCTCCATGCCTACATTCCCCCGGACATGAAGGGCTACCAGCCCGTGGACCTCGACTGTCCCGGGCGTGCGGTGGAACGGGCGGGGACCATCGACCTCCCGCCCGAGCCGTTCACCGCGTTCTTCCTGCCCAAGGGCTCGCCGGTCGCGCCCCACACCGAGGACAGGACCGGCGTCCTGCCCAAACCCGACCTGCCGGGGATCACACCGCCCCCTCCGCCCCCTCCCGCCTCCGGCACACCGGGCCCCCGTCCCACCCCCTCGGACGACGTGAGTGGCGTGCCCGAACCCGAGCCGACCCCCTGGCCCAGCGGACCCACGCAGGAGCCGAAGCCGCCTGTGGGCCACGACCGTCCGGGCGATCTGGTGGGCAGTATGCCCACCCCGGCGGAAGTGTCCTGGGCGCTCAAGGACATCGCGGGATCGGTGGGTATGGCCGCCTGGTTCCTGCTGCTCGTGCTCCTGCTGGAGAAGGCGTTCCCCTCGCAGCTGGCGGACAACGCGCTGAGCCGTCGGTGGCGCCGGCGCCGCGAGGAACGGTCGGCGCGGGCGAGTGCGGCCCGGCTGCCCGGCTGGGTGCGGATGGGCACCTTCGCCCTGCTCGGTGGCGCGCTGGTCGTCTGGGCCGATGCCACGGCCCGCTGGAGCGCGCCCACCGTGGCGAAGGTGCTGGGAGCGGCGGTCGGCACCCTGCTGATCCTGGTGACATACGAGAAGACGAAGGACTCGCTGCTGCGCCCCGGGCGGGGAGGTATACGGGCCGAGCTGCGGGTGGTTCCCGCGGGCCTGCTCCTCGCGGCTCTGATGGCGGCGCTCTCGCGCGGCCTGGCGTTCCCCGTCCCGTACGTCTACGGCCTGGTGGCGGTCTACATGGTGCTCGGCGCCGTGCCTCCCGGCTCGCGCGACCCGCGCCACGCCATGCCGAAGGGGCAGGCGGTGATGGTCGGCGGCATCAGCGTCCTGAGCGCTTCTCTGCTGGTGTGGGTCCTCGGCACACCGCTGATCGAGGAGGGCCGTACGGCCGGTCCCAGCAGCTTCCACCACGTGCTCGCGTACACCGTCGGTCTGATGGTCGTCGGCGGTATAGAGGTCGTGGTCTTCGGGATGCTGCCGCTCTCCGGCATGGACGGCCACGTCCTGAAGAGCTGGAGCAAACCGGCCTGGTACGGCCTGTATCTGCTCGCCCTGACCCTGTTCTTCCACGTCCTGCTGAACTCCGTACATCCCGGCCTCGGCCCGGGGTTCGTGGTCTCGAAGGATCTGCGCTGGTGCACCCTGGCCATCGCCACCGCCCTGTTCCTGGCGGCGTGGGTGTTCTCACTGGGCCTGCGCAGGCACGTGGCGAGGCTGGAACGCAGGGCGGCGGCGGTGGGCTGAGCGTCGTGCTGGGCGGCACCGGAACACCCTTCGCCGGGGCGCGCGGTCGGCGGAGCGGCGGCGTGCGCGGTGCGGGGACGGCGTCGATGATGGGAGCCCTGTGCCGTGTACGTATGCGAGAGACGGGACCCAGTGATGCCGCAGGATCGAGCGGGTGGACCGGCCGAGCCGTCGTCTCCGGAAGCGGGGCGGGCCTGGTCCGGGCACGAGGGGGCGGAGGCGTTCGCGGCGGTGGAGGCGGGCACCGACTGGCTGCTCGGCTATCCGTTCGTGTTCAAGGCCCTGTCCGGGGCGGGCCGGGAGGGCGGGGTGCTGCTGGACTTCGGCTGCGGGCCGGGCCGAGTCGCCGGTCACGCGGCCCGGGCGCTCGGGATGCGGATCATCGGTGTGGACGCGTCGCCGGACATGCTCGCGCTGGCCCGGGAAGAGGGCACGCCCGGGGCTGAGTACCACCTGGTCGCGGATGGCCGGGTGGGCGGGCTGGCGGACGCCTGCGCGGACGCGGCGATGTGCAACCACGTGCTGGCGTCGCTCCCCGACGAGCGGACGGTGCTGGAGGTGTTCACCGAGATCCACCGCCTGCTCCGGCCCGGGGCGCCGTTCGCGCTGCTGACCACGGACCCCGTCTGCGCCGGTATCGAGTACGCGTCGCTGCGGGTGGGGGAGTCGGGTGTCAGCTACGGCCCCGGCGAAGCCATGCCCGTACGACTGCGCCGTACGGACGGGACGTGGCAGTCAGTGCGGAACCACGCCTGGCCGGTGGAGACGTTCCCGCCGTTGCTGGAACGCGTGGGCTTCACCGATGTGGCACAGCACCATCCGACGCCGGACGAGGCGGTGGGGGTGGCCGACCCGGAGCATGTGCGCAGCCGCGACTGGTCCGCCGAGCGGCTGCGCCCCCCGCTGGTGGTCACCACCGCGGTGAAGCGTTGACGCCGGGCGCGAGGCAGGGGCTGCCCTCCCAGGGCGGGCGGCTCGCCACGACGCGCGGTGTGCGGCGCTGTTACGAAGGAGCCGCGCGTCCGAGCGGAGGGCGTATGCACACTGGGAGTTGACATAAGTGGTGGTTACGGAAATGTCCTGAATTTGTAAAGAGCGTCGGGTCGGCGGGTCCTGATCGCTCCGGCGGGCCAAAGTGTGGGTCCTCGGCACCAGCCGGGAACCTGGCCCGCTCCGTCACCGGCCCGATCAAGGCCTGGTCCGGGGCTTGTCCTTGAGAGAGCACGCACATGTCTGCTTCGCGCACCAGCCGCCGTATCTTCGCCACCGTCCTCGCCGCCGGCACCCTGATCGGGGCCGCGGCCCTGCCCGCCGCGGCGGACGGCCACCACCGGCACGCTCCCCGCTCCACTGTGGTCATCGGCGAGGTGCAGTACAACAGCCCGGGCCGCGACGACCACTCGAACCGCAGCCTCAACGGCGAGTGGGTGGAGGTCATGAACACCGGGCGCCACGCCGTGAACCTGCGCGGGTTCACCCTCACCGCGAGCGACGGCGCCCGCTACCGCTTCCACGCCATGCGCCTTGAGGGCCACTCGACGGTCAAGGTCCACTCGGGCATGGGCCGTGACAGCAGCCACGACGTCTACCAGGACCGTCACAGCTACGTCTGGGACAACCACCGCGACACCGCAACCCTGCGCAACGACAACGGCCGGATCCTCGACACCGCCATGTGGGGGCGTGCCCACCAGGGTGGACACCGCCACCACTGACACCCGTCGGTGACCGGCCCCGACACAGGGGCCGGTCACTGCCCAGCACCACCGCGCGGCGCACCCCGCGGCCACACCGGCCGCCGGGTGCGCCGCGCTTCGTCTGTCCCCGCGAGCGCGGTCGGCCTCGGCGTGACGGATTCCGCGAATCGGTACAACTCCGGGCGGAGGAGCGGTGGTTGGGCAGTCGGGAAGAGCCTGAAACGCCGTTCGTCATCGTCTTCCAGCAGGACGCGAGTACACCTCAATCGCACTAGTCTCGCTCGCTCAAGCTGAACATCCTTTGAGATGGAGGGCATATGAACGACAGGACGAAGAAGCTGGGCGGCATGGCTTCGGCGGTGGGTCTGCTGGCGGCCGGTGTGATGCTGGGCGTCGCTCCGACGGCGAACGCGGCGGTCGGCCCGACGGGGTGCAGTGCGTATGTCTCGCACACCAACGACCATGTTGCCGTGGGCTGGTGTTCGCACGGCAACGGAACCTGGTACGTACAGGCCAAGTGCGCCGGTCCCGGCAGGGTGAACGGCCCGTACAAGGGGGACCAGGGGTACCGCAAGCTCGGCCGGGAGAAGGCGTCGACGCTCAACTGCGGCACGTCCGGCTACCCGCTGGAGATGAAGGTCGTCAACGTCAAGCCGTGAGCCGACGGGCTCCGGCCGGACGGGGAGACCCCCGCGTATGGCGCCGGACAGCGGCACGCGCGGGGGTCTCCCTCACGAACTCAGGAGGTTTCGGGCCTTCCTGCGTTGGACGGTGTGGCGCGGAGCGTGCCCGCTACCGGTGTGGCGAGTGCGGTCCAGCCTTCGTCCCAGGTGAAGGTCGTGCCGTTGGTGTCGCCATGGGTCTGGAAGACCGTGCCGGCTGTGGTGACCACCTTGATCCAGGTGTCGTTGCCGTGCGAATCGATGGCGATCCCACAGACGTTGGCCGGGTAACGGGGGTTGTCGGCGTTGGTCAGATCAGTCCAGACGACCACACCCCCTGGCGTCGCCTGCCGGCCGGCGAACGCCTTCCCGTTGATGAGCACCGCGCTGAAGGTCTCGGTGCTCGACGGGGCGTTGCTGTCGATCTCGTAGCACGGTCCGGTCGGGCCCGTGGCGCCAGTCGCGCCGGTGGCTCCGGTCGCCCCCGTTGCTCCGGTGGCTCCAGTCGCCCCCGTGGCGCCGGTGGCTCCGGTCGCGCCGGTGTGGCCGGTCGCACCCGTTGCGCCCGTGGCTCCGGTCGCCCCGGTGGGACCCGTGGGTCCGGGCGGTCCCTTCGGGCCCTGCGGTCCGGGTGGGCCCTGCTGGCAGTGGTCGTCGTCGCCGCCCATGGCGGGACGCGCGGCCTTCGCGTCCGGCCAGTGCGTGGGTCGGCAGTGGTCGTCGTCTCCGCCTCGGTCTTCTTCACCGGATGCGACCCGGGTGCCCACGCCCTGAGGCGCGGCAGCCGCCGCCGGTACGGCCACGCCGGCCAGCACAAGGGTGAGCGACGCGACGGCGCTTCCGGCGAGCCACTTGCCACGCCTCGGCAGCGGACCGAGCCGTGACCCCGACCTGTAGTCAGAATTCACTTCCTGCTCCCTCTTCGAAAAGGTCTGGTGCGTTCCGTGAACGCATTCGAAGACATCCCCGTTCGGAAGGGACTCGTTCGCCCCGATCCCGCAGAACACGCGGGGGGGTCAGCGGTTCGGAGTAGTGAAACCACTCCGATGGGCCAGTGGGACACCGACGTGCGGGCCTGCGCGTACGCCAGAACGGGTGACCCTTCCCCCGCTCCGGCGTGGGTGACGCGGGCAGCCGACGCGTGGGTGTCACAGTGGGCCGCTGTTCGAACGACGCACCGGACCGGGTGGGTGATGCCGTGAAGCCGTCCATTTGTCTCTGCATGATCGTCAAGAACGAGGCGCGGGTCATCGAGCGCTGTCTCGCCTCGGTACGCGACCTGATCGACACCTGGGTCATCTCCGACACGGGGTCCACCGACGGCACGCAGGAGCTGATCCGGGCCGCCCTCGACGGCGTCCCGGGCGAGCTGTGGGAAGAGCCCTGGGTGAACTTCGGCCACAACCGCACCCTGAACATCTCGCACGCGCGGAACAAGGCCGATTACCTGCTGCTGCTCGACGCGGACCTGGTGATCCGCCAGGACGGCCCGCTCCCGGACCTCACCGCGGACGCGTACATGCTGCGCCACGAGGGCGACACCTCGTACCGCATCAAGCGCCTGGTCCGCGCCGATTTCGCCTGGTACTACGAGGGCGTCACCCACGAATACCTCACCTGCGACCGGACGACCGGCCAGGAGAACCTCGACGCACTGACGATCCGCGACTTCGCCGACGGCGGGTCGCGCCACGACAAGTTCGAACGCGACGCACGGCTGCTCGGCGCCGAGCTGGACCGCGACCCGGGGAACCACCGAACCGTCTTCTACCTGGCCCAGACCATGCGCGACATGGGCAGGACCGACGAGGCGATCGGTCTCTACCAGCGCCGCGCCGAGATGGGCGGCTGGGTGGAGGAGGTCTACTACGCGCTGCTCCAGGTGGGCGTCCTGCGCGCGGAGAGCGGTGACTGGCCGTCCGCGATGGACGCCCTCGTACGGGCCTGGGAGGTCCGCCCGGAGCGTCTGGAGGCCTGCTACGAGCTGGCGTCGAGGCTGCGCACGATGGGTCGTCACCAGTCGGCACACGCGATCGTCGGCGCGGGTCTGGACCGCGCCGCGCCGGAGGACCTCCTGTTCACCCAGCCCTGGGTGTACCGGTGGGGGCTGCTGTTCGAATTCTCCATCACGGCCTACTGGACCGGTGACTTCGCGGCTTCCCTGCGGGCCTGCGACCGGCTCCTCGCCCTGCCGGACCTGCCCGAGTCCTATCGGAAGCAGACCCGGGCCAACCGCCGGTTCGCCGAGGAGCGGCTGGCGGGTGCGGCGGCGGGGGCGGGTCGTGGGGCGGGTGCGGCCGTGCCCGCTTCGTAAGCCTCACCCTCACCCTCACGCCAACCGCTCAATCGCCACCATCGCGGCGTCGTCCCCCAGGCAGTGCCCCGCCGCATGGGTGAGCAGGTCGTCGCAGAGGTGGTCGAGCAGGGCGCGGGGGCCCGTGCCCGACCAGGCGGCCAGGCGTTCCGCCAGGGGGTAGAACGCCCCCGTCTCGTCACGCGCCTCGATGACGCCGTCGGTGTAGAGCAGCATGATGTCGCCCGCCTCGAAGACGAAGGTCTCCGCGGCGAAGGTCTGCGCCGCGATGCCGGACCCGACGAGCTCCGAGAGGCCGAGCGGCGGTGCCGGATGGGCCACGTCGAGGCGGATGACCCGGCCGCCGCGCAGGAGCAGGGGCGGCGGGTGCCCGCAGTTGACCAGGCCGAGGGTCTGTCGGTCGTCGGGTACGTCGAGCACCGCCGCCGTGATGAACGCCTCGCCCGGGTCGTCGGCGCCGTCGCCCGCGGAGGCGTCGTCCAGGTCCGGGGTGACGGCGCCTTCCAGATAGGCCACGAGGCCGGACAGTTCGGCCTCCTGGTGGGCCGAGGCCCGGAAGGCGCCCAGGACGACGGCCGCGTCCCCCACGGCCTCCAGGCCCTTGCCGCGCACGTCCCCGATGAGCAGCCGGGTGCCGTGGGCGGTGCGGGCGGCGGCGTAGAGGTCACCCCCGATCTGCGCCTCCGCCTCCGCCGCCAGATACATCGACGCCATGCGCAACGGGCCGATGCGCTCCCGCAGCGGCCGCAGCACGACCTGCTGCGCGGCCTCGGCCACCGAACGCAGTTGGACGAGTTCCTTCTCGCGCACCTCGCGCAGATGGGCGAAGAGCGTCACGAACACCGAGATCAGGATCAGCGAGATGATCTGGACCGAGTGGTTGAGGTTGGTGGCGCTGCTGCGCACCATCGCCACCACGACCTGCGCGAGGACGGCGACGGCCCCGACGAGACCCGTGGTCCGGGGCCCGGCGAAGGAGGCGGTGAGGGCGGGCGCGGCCACCAGGAAGGGCCCGAGGTGGACGTCGGGCGGAGCCAGGATGTCGCTCACCGTGACGAACGCGATCAGCGCGAACGGCGCCGCGAGCAGTGCGTGGCGCAGTCGGCGGTACGGGTAACGCCGCGCGCTCAGTGCCCGAAGATCCATGACTCCTGCTTACACCGCACCGTGGCCCGGATCCCCCAAGCCCGGCCGACGCGACCGTGAAGTCCTGCGAGTCACCAGCGCGTGGTCTCCCCGATGAAGTCGGGGATCTCGACGGCGCTGCCCCGGCGCCGGGCCTCGCCGAGGAGGTGGTGGCCGACCGCCAGGTCGAGGATGCCGAGGCCGAAGGGGGAGAAGACGGTGGGCTTGGCCGGGTCGAGCGTGACCTTGCCCTGGAGCAGCGCCCCGAGCGTTCCCGTGATGAAGTCGCGCCCGCCGGTGAGCTGTTCGGCCAGGTGCGGCGACGTGTGCGCCTTGAGGCAGTGATCGACGTCGTCCACCACGTTGTTGCTCTTGAGCAGCAGCTCGGGCGCCAGGTCGCGCAGCGACACGTTGAGCAGGACCTGGCCGGGGCGCAGCGGGGTGTCGCCGCTCACGTAGGGCGTGGCGGCCGTGGTGGCGAAGACGACGAGGTCCCGGGTGAGGGCCTCCGCCAGGCTGCCCGTGGCGACCGGGACGCCGAGACGCTCGGCGGCGTGCGCGGTGAGGTGGCCCGCGCTGGTGGCGTCCAGGTCATGGACGAGGACGTCCGCGACGGCGACGCCGTTCGCGTGGAGGTAGTCGAGGATGGTGCGGGCGATGACTCCGGCCCCGACGGAGGAGACCCGTACGGGCTGCTCGGCGGCGACCAGTTCGGCGGCGGCGACCGCG
Source organism: Streptomyces sp. NBC_00224 (assembly GCF_041435195.1). Lineage (NCBI taxonomy): Bacteria > Bacillati > Actinomycetota > Actinomycetes > Kitasatosporales > Streptomycetaceae > Streptomyces > Streptomyces sp. NBC_00224. The sequence goes on along the minus strand of NZ_CP108106.1, from coordinate 1,405,040 downwards.
GCGGACGCGGCGGTGCGGGCCGCGCTGATGCTGGCGGCTTCGAGGCAGGCCAGCGGGTACCCGGTGGCGGAGTCGTTGAGCAGCAGGGTGGCCGAGGCGCGTGGCAGCCCCTGCTGGATGTTGTCGGGGAAACTGGCGATCCACTTGATGCCGATGGTGTCCACCGTGCCGCCGAGGTAGGAAGGCAGCGCGATGACACGGGCGTTGGGTTTCGCGGGGAAGTGCAGGAAGCAGCTGTCCGGGTTGACCGACCGGCCCTGCTCGTGGGCGATGTAGGTTTCGGCGACGATGCGCAGGACGTCCTTGTGCGAGTCGGCGAGGATGGCGGACACTGCGGCGCCGGGTACGACGGTGAAGTCGGCCATGGGGTGTCTCCTGTTCCGAGAGTGCGACTGCGGTGGACTGGGGCTGGGGGCGCCGGGTGTGTCACATGGTCGTGATTCGTCCGAGCGCGGCCAGGTCGCTGAAATGTGCGCGGGCATGCCGAAGGAGGGAATGCCGAAGGACGGAATGCCAAGGGAGGGAATGCCGCCGAGCCGCGAATTCCCGGCGGGATCCCTGGAAGCGCGCTGTGGAAAAGGGAGTCGGTCAGCGCCGTCCGGCGCACCACTCCAGAACGGCCATCGCCGCGTACATCTTGTTCTCCGCCTGATCGAAGGCGAGGCTGTGCGGCCCGTCGAGGACCTCGGCCGTGACGTCCTCGCCGCGGTGCGCCGGGAGGTCGTGCAGGAACACGGCGTCCGGGCTGCTGTCCCACAGGGCGGTGGTGACCTGGAAGGGCGCGAAGATCCGGCGCCAGTCGGGGTCCGGCTTGCTGGTGCCGGTCGTCTGCCAGCGCGTCGTGTAGATGACGTCGAAGCCCTGCGGGCGGCTGTCCATGGAGTGCAGCTCCACCACGCTCGCCCCGCAGGCGGCGGCGTTGGCGGCCGCGCGCTTGAGGGTGGTGGGATCCAGACCGTAGCCGGGGGGCGTCCGCAGCTCCAGGTGGACGCCCTTGAAGCGGCTCAGCGTCAGCGCCAGCGCGGCCGCCGTGTTGTTGCCCTCGCCGATGTAGCAGATCCGCAGGTCCTCGATCCGGCCGAAGCGGCACAGGATCGTGGTCAGGTCGGCGATCGCCTGGGTGGGGTGCTCGTCGGCGGTCATCGCGTTGACCACGGCCATGCGCGGCTGCGCGGCGAAGGTGCGCAGGTCGGCCGGGTCTCCGGCGGAGCGCACCACCAGGATGTCGAGCATCCGCGACAGGACCTCGGCGGTGTCCTCCAGCGTCTCGCCGGTGTTGGTCTGGAGGTCGTCGGGCCCAAAGGAGATGATCTTCGCGCCGAGCCGCAGGGCGGCGGCGGAGAACGACGTACGGGTCCGTGTGGAGGTCTTGAGGAAGAGGATGCCGACGACCAGGTCGGTCAGCTGCTCACCGGAGCGGACCGATCCGTTCGAGAACTCCGCGCCCCGCTCGACGAGGGCTCTGAGGTCGGCGTCGGTCAGGTCGTTCGTGGAAATCAGATGCCGTACGGCACCGGTGCCGGTCCCGTCCGTCGCACTCGGACGTGGTTCGCGGCCGGCTTCGGTACTCAACGTGCACTCTCCTCGCTTCGAACCCTTCGACGCGCCAGGACCGGCACCAAGGCTCTCACGCCCTGCGTGAAGTGGCGTACAGACCTTGACAGTTGATATCGCTACGGAAAAGATCACCGAGGAGAGGGGTTGCCGTGACGGAACACGTGTTGGTGTTCGGCGTCGGGTACGACATACCGGCCCGCATGCGCGCGTTCGGCGAGACGGCCGGACGGAAGGTCACCACGTCCGTCATGTGCTGGCCCGAACACCTCGCGAAGACGGACGACACCGAGGAGCACGGCCGGATCGTCGTCCTGAGCCCCGACGCCTCCGACGAGGAGTGGATCGCGATGGCCCGGGCCATCGACGCCGTCGAGCCGGTGACCCGGATCGGTTCCTTCTACGACGACTGCCGCCCGCAGGCGGCCCTCGTCGCCGAGGTCCTCGGGCTCGACACGCACACCCCCGAGATCGTCGAACTCGTCATGAACAAGTACGCGATGAGGCAGCGGCTCGCGGGGGCCGGTGTCGAGGCCACGGCCTGCGCCGTCGTCGCCGGGCCCGCCGAGGCGGAGTCGGCACTGGAACGCGCCGGCGGTACGGGACCCGACCCGCGGGCCACCGTAGAGGAGTTCCTCGTGGGCGCCCAGTACGGCGTGGAGGCCTTCTCGGAGCGGGGCGAGCACGTGGTCGTCGCCGTCACCCGCAAGCACTCCGACGCCGTCGGCCCGGTCGAGCCGGGCCGAGTGGTGCCCGCTCCGCTGGAGCCCGAGCGGACAGAGGCCGTCACCCGGCACGTCATCGCCACGCTGGACGCCCTGGGCGTCGAGTTCGGGCCCACCCACACCGAGGTCATCCTCACCGAGCACGGGCCGCGCGTCATCGAGACGCGTCTGCGCACCGGCGGCGACGAAATCCGGAACATGGTGACCGACGTGACCGGTGTGGACCTGATCGAGTCGCAACTCCAGCAGATCCTCGGCGAGAAGGTGCTGCCCGGAATCCGCGCCACGCTCGACGACCCGGACCGGACCGGCCGCAGCGAAGCCATCTGGTTTGCGGGCGCACCCACCGCCCACGGCGAACTCCCGTAGCGTGCAAGGAGTTCCCGGCAGGGGTCACATCAGGCCACACCCGTTGGACAATTCGCTTGCGGCGCGCCATACCTGGTGATATCCCACCGGGTATGGAATGCCTCGTGACAGCACGGCTCGTACTCCACCCGATGAGCGTCGAGGAAGCCGTGGCGCTGACTTCGGACGAGCCGGGCGGGAACGCGCGCTGGGCGCCCGGATACCCCACCGAAGCCGACACCGCGGGGGCCCGGCGCTACCTTGAGACCTGCGAGAGCGCCGGAGACCCGCAGCCGTTCGGGACGTACGAGATCCGTCGCCGCGAGGACGGCCGCGCCATCGGCGGCCTCGGCTTCCACGGCGCTCCCGACCTCGACGGCACCGTCACCATCGGCTACGGCCTGGTGCCGGCGGTCCAGGGAAACGGATACGCCACCGAAGCCCTGCGCGCCCTGCTGCTGTTCGCCCGTGCCGAGGGCATCACCCGCGTCAAGGGCGACACGTCCCACGACAACATCGCTTCCCAGCGGGTGATGACCGCGGCGGGCATGAGCCTTGTCGCGCAGGACGAGCGGCTGAAGTACTACGCGGTGGAGTGGGCGGAGGAGTGGATGGGGGAGTGTGCGGAGGAGTGGACGGACGGGCTGTGAGGCGACGCCCGCGCTCGCCCGCGGGGGATCAGCCCTTGAGCACCCTCCGTACCACCTCGGCGAACTCCTCGGGCTGCCCGAGGAAGCCGCCGTGGTCGCCGAAGCGGACGCCGTTGGCGATGTCCCGAGGTGAGGGCTCGAACGCAGGCACGACGCCACCCTCACCGCCCCACGACGATCACGGCAAGGGAGTTCCCTCAGTCCGCCACGGCCAGCTGCACCCGGGTGTGCCCCGGCGCGTCGATCTCGTCCAGCACGGCGAGCGCCAGGTCGGGGTGCGAGATGTGCCCCGGGCCGTCGAGGACCGTGCCGACCGCCGTGCGGTACCGGCCGGTGCGCGGGCCCTCGGCGTCCAGGTCGAGGGGCGGCACCACCATCAGCCAGTCGAGCTGGGGCCCCGCCGCGCTCAGCGTCGCGAACTCGGCAACGTGCCCCTGCGAGAACACCCGGTACTGCTCGGGGAACTCCGGCGCGTCCATGATCCGTACACCCGGCGCCGTCTCCAGCGTCGTGGCGATGCCCAGCACCACGAGCCGGCCCACCCCGGCCGCCGCGAGGCCGCCGGTCATGGCCTCGGCGGCGGAGACGAAGTACTCCTCGGAGGGCACGTCGAGCCGCACCGAGGCGTTCACGGCCGCGTCGTGGCCGACCGCCGCGGCGGCCACCGAGGCGGCGTCGGTGGCGTCGCCGCGTACGACGGTCACGGCGTCGGAGCCGAGGCCGGGATACTTCGCGGGGTCGCGCACGACGGCCGTCACCAAGTGGCCGCGTGCCACCGCCTCGGCCACCACGGCCCGGCCCACCCGCCCTCCCGCGCCGAAAACGGCGATGCGCTTGGGGGAGTCGGCGGATTCGGTGGAGCGGGCGGGGTTCACGGAGGGCGCGGAATTCGCGTTCGTCGAGGTCATGACGGGAACGTTAGGACGGGCACCCCTGGTTACCGCAAAGGTACTGGGCTAGCGTCGGCCCCATGAGCGACCGCCCCACCTCCGCACCCCTGCCCGCCGACCTCTTCGACCGCCCCGACTGCGCGGGCGGTCTGGTGCCCTTCCGCGTCGGCGACAAGTGGACCGGTGTGGTCCTGCGCTGTCTGGAGGACGGCCCGCGCAGGTTCTCCGAACTGCGGGTGCCACTGCACTGGATCACCGCGAAGGTGCTGACCGAGACCCTGCGCGCGATGGAGCGGGACGGCTTCCTCACCCGTACCGCGTACGACGAGAACCCGCCCCGTGTCGAGTACGAACTCACCGCGCTCGGACGCTCGTTGATCGATCCCCTCAATGCCACGTGCGAGTGGTCCCGGGCGCATCTGACCGAGGTCACGGATGCCCGCGAGCAGTACACGGGCCGGTAGCGGACGTCAGGGAACGTACGCCGGCGAGGCCGGGCCCGCGCGTGCCCGGCCTGCCGGATGCAGGTGATCAGTGGTTGCCGCGACGGGTCGTCAGTGGTTGGTGCCCGACGCCCATACGGCCCGGCTGCCGTCGTAGACGACTACGTTGCCGTCGTCCTGGACGACGAGGCGCGAGCCCGGGTGGCCGTCGGTGTTGGAGGCCCACACCGGGCGGTTGGAGCGGGTGTAGACGACGAAGTTGCCGTCCGTCTGCAAGCGGGCGGTCCAGCCCCGGCCGACGGTGTTCGAGGCCCAGCGGGCCCGGTTGAACTCGTCGTAGATGACGAGGTTGCCGTCGGACTGCATGATCAGCCGAGCCGTGTTCGAGCTCACCGACTGGTTGTGGTTGAGGGTGAACGGCGCATACCGCGTCTGGTTCGAAGCCACGCGCGCCGCCGCCGACTTGGCGGTGGTGGGCGACGGGGTGTGGTGCGACGGTGTCGCGCTCGCCTGCCCGACGAGGGCCATGGTGGCGAGGGTGGCGGTGGCCAGAAGTGTGGTGACTCTCTTCCCCACGAGAAAACTCCTTGGGTCAGGTAGTTCATCCATGGGCGCCCGGTCCGGGCGCCGCACTCGGACTCTGACACCACGGCCGCACCGGAAGGGCCCCCTCCGGGCCCGGGTGACGTGTTTCCTGTCCCTCTTCGACCTGAAACGACAGGACCAAACGTCAGGGTTGTACCAGCCGAGTGATCCCTACACGAGTCACCTCTGGTTCACTGCCCGGAGTAGAGCAGATCCACGTTCCGCTCCGCCCAGTCGCGCATGTGCGCCAGCGGCTCGGCGGCGCTGTGGCCGAGCTCGGTGAGGGCGTACTCGACGTGCGGGGGCACGGCGGGGTAGACCGTGCGGGAGACCAGCCCCGCCTCCTCCAGGCGGCGCAGGGTCTGGGTGAGGACCTTGGGGCTGACGCCCTGGAGCACGCGCTGCATCGCCCCGAACCGTACGGGACCGTCCTCCATGGCCCCTATGGCCAGCGCGCTCCACTTGTTGGCCAGGAGTTCCAGCAGGTTCCGGCAGGGGCACAGGGCCGCGTAGACGTCGTGCTTGTCGTGACTGCCGGTGGTGCAGTTCCTGCTCATGGGCGGTTCCTCGGCGATTCCTCCGCGCGGGGGAGCGCGGTCGAGTGGACACTATCCAAAAGATAGTAGGTGCCCTTGCAGGTTACTACTACCCCTCCCATAGCTTGGCCGCATCGTTCACCGCGCGGGCGCAGCCGCCCCGCATTCGAGGAGTCACCCATGTCTCACACCACCCCCACGATGCGCGCCGTCACCCAGTCCGCCTTCGGCGGCCCCGAGGTCCTCCGGGTCACCGAGGCGCCGCGCCCCGTCCCGCTGCCGACGGAGGTCCTGGTGCGGGTCGTCTCCGCCGGGGTCAACCCGGTCGACGTGAAGACGCGGGAGGGCCACGGGATGGCGGGCGTCCTCGGGGAGCCGCCGTTCGTCCTCGGGTGGGACGTCGCCGGAGTGGTCGAGGAGCTCGGCTTCGGCGTGCACACCCTGGAGGTGGGGGACGAGGTGTACGGCATGCCGTGGTTCCCCCGCGCCGCCGGCGGCTACGCCGAGTACGTCACCGCTCCCGCCCGGCAGTTCGCCCGCAAGCCCGCGTCCCTGAACCACGACGAGGCCGCGGCCGTCCCGCTCGCCGCGCTCACCGCCTGGCAGATCCTGGTGGACACCGCCGATGTGCGCCCGGGGCAGCGCGTGCTCGTCCACGCCGCCGCGGGTGGCGTCGGTCACTTCGCCGTCCGGATCGCCAAGCACCTCGGGGCCCACGTCATCGCCACCGCCAGCGCGGGCAAGCACGCCTGGCTGCGGGAGCTCGGCGCCGACGAGGTCGTCGACTACACCGCCACCCGCTTCGAGAAGGAGCTGTCCGGCGTCGACGTGGTCGTCGACCTCGTGGGTGACGAGATCGACAGCACCAGCACGCGCTCCCTCGCCGTGCTGCGCCCGGGAGGCCTGCTCGTCGCCGTCCCCTCCGGTGTGTCGGACGAGCTCGCCGCGAAGGCCGCCGCGGCCGACGTGCGGGCCAGGCCGTTCCTGGTGGAGCCGGACGGTACGGCCCTGACCACCCTGGCCGGTCTGATCGACGCCGGCGCGATCAAGGTCGAGGTGGCGGCGGTGCTGCCGCTGGAGCAGGCCGCCGAGGCCCACCGCCGGCAGGCCTCGGGCCGCACCCGGGGCAAGATCGTCCTGCGGGTGGCCGAGTGATGCGGGAGCGGTAGGGGCGGTGCGGCCCCGGTGTCACGGCGCCCCGCCCCCGGCCGGGGGCGGGGCGGCCGGCGTGAACAGCCGGCCGTACCCCGTGATCGCGGCGGTGTCGCTCCGGGCGGCGCGCAGCACCGCCCACAGCAGGACCTGATTGGCGGTCAGTACGGGCCGCCCGAGGGTTGCTTCGAGGTTCTCCACCATCCCCACGGCCCGGAAGCCGTTGCCTCCCACGACGACGGCCTCCGCCTCCTCGGGGACGTGGCCGGCCGCCCAGTCGTGCAGCTCGCCCGGCCGGATGAGGGCCTGCCCGCTGGGGAGGTCGCAGGGGGCGGAGAACCGTACGTCGAATCCGGCGGCCTCGTAGTAGGCCCGGCCGAGGTCGTTGAGCGCGGTGTCGAACCACGGCGGATCGACCAGGCAGATCCGGGTGGCGCCCACGGCGTGCAGGGCCTCCACCGTCGAGGCGCAGGTGGCGACCACCGGGAGGCCGTGGGCGCGGGCGGAGAGGCGGGTGAGCATCGCCGCCTCCTCGTCCGCGCCGATGACGTACGCGGAGCTGGTGAACGCGTAGGCGAGGGCCGCCACGGGCGCGGCGGCGAGCTGCGCGGCGGCCTCGTCGACGTACGGAGGCTCGGCGAAGGCCCGCACGGGGGCGAGCGGGATCGTGGAATCCATGGCTCCGCCCCGGCGCATGGCTCCGAACGGCACCCGGGCGGCGTGCACGCCCACGTCGGGCGGAGCCATCGCGCGGAACTCCGACTCGGGGCCCACATCGGCGTGCGGGGTGAGTACACCGATGCGTACCCGTACGTCCCAGCCATCAGGTCGCCACATCGCTCTCGCACCTCCACGCGGACGGCTCCTCTGCGGACTGGTTGCTTCCGCTTGTCCATCGTGCGTGCTCGACGTCGCCCGCGCGACACGCCGACGCCATCCGGGTGCGCCGGCGCGACCACTGTGACCTGCGCTTCCTCGCTCCCCGGCGAGTTGAGCGGCGCACGACCAACACCTGTGCACGATGCCGCAGTTGATCGGTGTCCGTGGATCGAACGACCTCACCATGGCTATCTTCCCGATGTGAGGAACGACAACCAGCAGCCAACCGCCCCTTTCCCCCGGAAGTCGTTCCGTACCGCCCCCGGGACCGCTCGGTCACGACAACAGGAGAGTGTTGGTATGAGGAGTGGCGTTCCCAGGACGCTGTGCATAGTCGGCGCCGGACCGCGAGGACTCTCGGTGCTGGAGCGGCTGTGTGCCAACGAGCGTGCGCAGCCGACACACTCCGCGGTGACCGTGCACGTCGTCGAGCCGTGCGAGCCCGGTGCCGGTGCGGTGTGGCGCACCGACCAGTCCCGTCTGCTGCTGATGAACACGGTGGCGTCCCAGATCACGGTCCACACCGATGCCAGCTCGTGCATCGACGGGCCCATCGAGCCCGGCCCGACCCTGGAGGAGTGGGCCAGGGAGGTCGCCGCGTCCGGCGGGCGTGCCGGTCACGACGAGCAGACGCTCGCCGAGGCCCGCGACCTGGGGCCGAACACGTACCCCACCCGCGCGTTCTACGGCAGTTACCTCTCCGCGATGTTCCAGCAGGTCGTCCGGCGCGCCCCCGCGCACGTCACGATCGAGGTCCACCGCTCGCGCGCCGTCGCCCTGACGGACAGCCACGGAGAGGCCGACTGCGAGCAGGCCGTCGGCCTCTTGGACGGCACCTGGCTCAGCGGTCTGGACGCCGTCGTCCTCGCCCAGGGCCACGTCCCGGTGCGGCCGACCGCCCACGAGGAGCGGACCGCCAGCCTCGCCCGGGTGCACGGCCTGCGCTACCTCCAGCCCGCGAACCCCGCCGACCTCGACCTGAGCGGGGTCAAGGCGGGCGAGCCGGTCCTGCTGCGGGGCCTCGGCCTCAACTTCTTCGACCACATGACCCTGCTCACCCAGGGGCGCGGCGGTTCCTTCGAGCGCGTCGACGGCCGCCTGGTGTACCGGCCCTCGGGCCAGGAGCCGGTGATGTACGCCACGTCCCGCCGAGGCGTTCCGTACCACGCACGCGGTGAGAACGAGAAGGGCGCCTCGGAGCGCTACTACCCCCGCCTGCTCACCCCCGAGCACGTCGAGACCCTGCGCAAGCGGGCCGACGACGGCGAACGGATCGGTCTGCGCGACGAGTTGTGGCCGCTGATCACCCGAGAGGTGGAGAGCGTCTACTACGGCACCTGGCTCACCGCCCACGGCCGCGACGCCGAGCGCACGGACCTGGTGGACCGCTTCCTGGCCTGCGAGAGCGCCGAGGACCGGAGCGGGCTGCTCGACGCGGCCGGCATACCCGAGGCGGAGCGCTGGAGCTGGGAGCGGCTTTCGCGCCCGTACGGAGGCCAGGAGTTCGGCGACCGGGCCGCGTTCCGCGACTGGCTGCTCCAGTATCTGCGCGACGACGTGCGCGAGGCCAAGCACGGCAACCTCAGCGGCCCGCTCAAGTCCGCCCTCGACGTCCTGCGCGACCTGCGCAACGAGATCCGGCTCGCGGTCGACCACAGCGGTCTGCACGGCGACTCGCACCGCGACGAACTCGACGGCTGGTACACGCCGTTGAACGCCTTCCTCTCCATCGGCCCGCCCACTTCACGCATCGAGGAGATGATCGCGCTCATCGAGGCGGGCATCCTCGAACTCACCGGCCCTCAGACCGAGATACGCATCGACACGGTCAACCCCGCCTTCGTCGCCCAGTCCCGGGCCGTACCGGGACCGCCCCTGCGGGCCCACGTACTGATCGAGGCGCGGCTGCCCGAGTCGGATCTGCGGCGCGCCGCCGACCCGCTGCTCCAGCACCTGGTCGCCACCGGGCAGGCCGTGAACCACCGGGTGCCCAACGCGGGCGGGGCCGGGTACGAGACCGGCGGCCTCGCCGTCGCCGAGCGCCCCTACCGCGTCCGCGACGCCCGGGGCCGGGCGCACCCGCGCCGGTTCGCCTACGGTGTGCCCACGGAGGCCGTGCACTGGGTGACCGCGGCCGGGATCCGGCCGGGGGTGGACTCGGTGACCCTGGCCGACTCCGACGCCATCGCCCGTGCGGTGCTGGCACTCGCACCCCGCCCCACCACCTCGGTCGCCGCCCCCGACCGGCTGCAAGGAGCACTCGTATGACCGGCCGCCCCGACAGCCTGCTCGACTCCGGCCTGCTCTCGCCGGTCCGCGTCGGCACTCCCGTCGAGGAGGCCGTCGGCGACCTGGCGTGGCTTCAGGGGATGCTCGACGCCGAGGCCGCCCTCGCCCGGGCGCAGGCGCGGCTCGGCACCCTGCCGCAGCGGGTCGCCGAGGTCATCGGCGCACAGGCCCGCGCCGAGCACCTCGACCTGAGGGAGCTTGCGCTGGCCGCGCGGGAGACCGCCAACCCGGTCGTCGGCCTGGTGCAGGCGTTCAGCCGGCGCGTCGCCGCCGTGGACCCGGCGGCAGCCGAATACGTGCACCGCGGCTCCACCAGCCAGGACATCTTCGACACCGGCGCGATGCTCGTCGCCCAGCGGGCGCTGCGGCTGATGCGCGCCGACCTCGCCAGGTCCGCCGACGCCCTGGCCGCTCTCGCCCGGCGGCACCGCGACACCACCATGGCGGGCCGCACCCTGGCCCTGCACGCCGTCCCCACCACGTTCGGGCTGAAGGCGGCGGGCTGGCGCAAGCTGCTGCTCGACGCCGACCTGCGCCTGGAGCGCGTCCTGGACGGAGGGCTGCCCGTCTCCCTCGGCGGGGCGGCGGGAACGCTCGCCGGATACCTGGAGTACGCACGGCTCGACGGTGACGGCTCACTGGACCCGGACGAGTACGCGGCACGGCTCACCGACACGTTCGCGCGGGAGACGGGTCTCGCCACGGCCGAACTGCCCTGGCACACCCTGCGTACGCCCATCGCCGACCTCGCCGCCGCCCTCGCCTTCACGGCCGCCGCCCTCGGCAAGATCGCGGTGGATGTGCAGTCGCTGACCCGCACCGAGGTCGCGGAGGTCGCGGAGCCCGCGGTCACCGGGCGCGGCAGCTCCTCGGCCATGCCGCACAAGCGCAACCCGGTCCTGGCGACGCTGCTGCGCAGCGCGGCCCTCCAGGTGCCCGTCCTGGCCGCTGGCGTCACCCAGTGCATGCTCTCCGAGGACGAGCGCTCCGCCGGGGCCTGGCATGCGGAGTGGCAGCTGTTGCGCGAGTGCCTGCGGCTGACCGGCGGCGCCACCCACACCCTGGTCGAACTGGCCGAGGGGCTCGAAGTGCGGCCGGAGCGGATGGCCGAGAACCTGGCGCTGACCGGCGGCCAGATCGTCTCCGAGCGCATCGCCGCCGTACTGGCGCCCAGGCTCGGCAAGGCCGAGGCCAAGCAGGCGCTCACCCGGGCCTCGCACACCGCACAGCGGTCCGGCCGCCCGCTCGGGGACGTGCTCGCCGAGTCCGAGGAGCTGCGCGGCCACTTCACCGCCGGGGAACTGGCCGAGCTGTGCGACCCGGCCCGGTACACGGGCGGGGCGGCGGCCCTCGTGGACCGGGCGGTGGGCAAGCCGCACTGATCACCCCGCCGGTCCGGGGATACGCCGATCGGCCCTGCCGTCTGCGTGGCTGACGATCACTCAGCACCGAAGGTGCTGCCCTGTGACAGGGGGTCACGCGACGACAGGAGATTCATGCGTACCGCACTGCTGCGCAACGGGGTGAGGACGGCGGCCGCCGCCCTGGCCTTCACCACCGCCCTCGCCGGCGCCACCACGGCCGACGCCACCGTCCGCGGGGACTACGGCGGCCACGGCCGCCACCCCGTAGAGGTGTCGATCGGGGCCTCGGGCATTCACGCACCGGACACCGCACAGGCCGGTCTGGTCGCCTTCCATGTGAAGACCGACGACCCGAACGGCCGTTCTCTCCAGGCCTTGCGGCCGCACCGCGGTGTCACCATGCGCAAGGTGCTCGCCGACCTGACCAAGGCCATCAGCAGAAACCCCGCCACTGCCGCGCGGGGCATCTCCGCGGTGCGTGACGAGGTGGACGCGCTCGGTGGCGCCCAGGTCACCCCGGCTGTGTCGGAGACCTTCACCACCCCGATCGGCGCGGGCCCCGTCGTCCTCCTGGACTTCACCGCCTTCCTGGCCGACCCGGCCCATCCGGTCACCCGCACGCTGAACCTGCGCGGGAGCAGGCGCGGCGGCGCGTCCGAGGACCTCGCGGCCTTCCCCGACAGCATCGTGATCACCCGCGAGACGTCGGCCGGACCCCGCTTCGATGTCAACGGCCTGCACAAGGCCGCGGACAACGTCCTGGTCCACAACTCCTCGGACGAGCTCCATGAGATGGCGCTCCAGCCGGTCAAGCGCGGCACCACCGACGCCCAGATCCAGGCGTTCTTCGGCGGCAACGGCTCCGGGACGCCGCCGTTCACCGGCCCCTCCCTCGGCCTCGGCGCCGTCTCCCCGGGCCGCACCGCGCTGCTGGAGACCCACCACCTGCCCCCGGGCACGTATGCGCTGCTCTGCTTCGTACCGGACGACAAGACGGGGCGTCCGCACGTCGCCGAGGGCATGCACAAGGTCGTAGTGCTGACCTGACGGCGTCGAGGGTGGGCCGTCGGCCAAATCCGGCCTGTCAGGCCGGATTTGGCCGGAACGCGCCGAGCCTCTGACCGGTCCAACCGGTGCGGAACGGCAACAAAAGGATCTTCACGTTCGGACGATTGTGACAGGCTGTTGGTCTGTCACATGTGCAAGAACGAACGAGAAGAGAGACGTTCATGACCACAGTGCTCGGAACCTCCGTGGACATCCCCACGCAGGACGGCACCGCCGACGCCTATCTCGTCCACCCCGACGACAACTCCCCGCACCCCGCGGTCCTGTTCTACATGGACGCCTTCGGGCTCCGCCCCCACCTCAAGGGGATGGCCGACCGCATCGCGGCGGCCGGTTACACCGTCCTGGTCCCCAATGTGTTCTACCGCGTCGGGCGGGCGCCGATCGTCGAGCTGCCGGACTTCATCGACCCCCAGCAGCGGCCGGACCTCTTCGACGTCATCGGCCCGCACATATTCGCCCTCACCTCCGAGCTGGTCGTGCGTGACGCCGACGCGTATCTGCGCTGGCTGGCCGACTCCCCGCTGGCCACGGACGGACCGGTGGGCGTCACGGGCTACTGCATGGGCGCGGGCCTGGCCCTGCGCACCGCCGGATCGTTCCCCGAGCGGGTCGCGGCGGCGGCCGGTTTCCACGGCGGCCGCATGGCGACCGACGCCCCGGACAGCCCCCACCTGCTCGCCGAACACATCACCGCGGAGCTGTACTTCGGCCACGCCGACCAGGACGAGGGCATGCCCCCCGAGCAGATCGACCGCCTGAACAAGGCCCTCTCGGCAGCCGGGGTCCGCCACGAGGCCGAGGTCTACGCGGGCGCCCAGCACGGTTACACCCAGGCCGACACCGCCGCGTACAACGCCGAAGGTGACGCCCGTCACTGGGAAGCCCTGCTCGCCCTGCTGAACCGCACGCTCTGACGGCGCGCGCGTACACAAAGGAAGAGGCCCGCATCCCAGGGGATGCGGGCCTCTTCGTACAGTAGCGGGGACAGGATTTGAACCTGCGACCTCTGGGTTATGAGCCCAGCGAGCTACCGAGCTGCTCCACCCCGCGTCGGTAAACACAACTGTACGGCACTCCAGGCATCCCGTTGACCAGCCGTCCCCGTCACCCCACCTCGCGCGCGGAGCGTGAGTCAGCGGCGGAAATCCTTGAGCGAACCGCCCGGGGCCGCCACCGGGATGAGCCGGGCGGCCGCCCCGGGCGGGGCTCAGCTCGCGTACAGCTGGGACGCCGGGACAACCTGCTGGTCCTGGCCCGGGCTGGACCACAGGAGCTTCATATGCGCCTCCCCGGTCTGCTCCGCGTAGTCGATCCTGATCGTGTGACGCCTGCCCGCGGTGAGGCCGACGCCGGCCTTGTCGACGCGCGGCCCGTGCGGCGACCAGGAGTCGATCACGAGCTTGCCGTCGATCCAGACGCGCGCCATGTCGTCCGAGACGGTGGTGAGCGTGTACGTCTCGGAGCGGCGCGGCTCGATCGTGCCGGTCCACCGGACGCTGAACCAGTCCGCCGGGACCGCCTTGTCGGGCGAACCGCCGAACCTCCAGGCGTGGTTCACGGTGGGATCGGTGCGGGTGACCTTCGGGGCGCCGCTGAGGTCACCGTTGTCGAAGATCTCCTCCTTGAGTCCATGGCCGGTCCCGGCGGGGGAGGTGGGGCCGGGGTTCACGGTCAGCTCGATGACCGTGGCGACGGCGTTGGTCGCGGCGCCCGACGGCCTGATGTCGAACCCGTCACCGGCCTTGGTGACCCGCACCTGCTGGCCGCTGCCCAGTACCCGCGCCGCCTTCACATCGAAGGCCGTACGCGCCTTCAGATGCAGGGCCGCGCCGCTCGACGGCCACTGGGTGACCGCCGCGTACAGCTTGTCGCCCTTGCGGCTGACCGCCCCCCAGGCGGGCTCCTCGACCAGGCCGCCGTAGCGTGCGCCGTAGACGGCCTCGCCCTGACCCGAGGCGCGCAGCCAGTCGCCCATCTGCCGCAGGCGGTCGACGGAGGGCTGCGGGATGCGGCCGTGGGCGTCGGGGCCGACGTTCAGGAGGTAGTTGCCGCTGCGGGAGGTGGTGGCGAGAAGGTTGCGCACCAGCGTCGTACTGGACTTCCAGTTCTGGTCGTAACGGGCGTACCCCCAGTGGTCGTTGAGCGTCATGCACGACTCCCAGAGCTGGCCGTCGACCGGCGCGGCGGGAATCTCCTGCTCGGGGGTGCCGTAGTCGCCGTCGACGACGCGGCGCTTGCCGACCCGGTTGTTGACGACGAGGTCCGGGCTCAGGCCGTGCAGATAGGACTCCAGGCGTTCGCCGTCCCGCTCGGTCCACGGGTTGTGGGGGTTCTCGGTCGACCACTCGCCGTCGAACCACAGCAGGTCGGGGTGGTAGCCGTCGACGAGCTCCCTGAGCTGCGCGTACATGCGCTGCTCGTACTTGGGGAAGGTCGCAGGGTTCGCGAAGTCCGGGTCGTGCCAGTCCCAGATCGAGTAGTAGAAGCCGAGCTTGATGCCCGCCTCGGTGGTGGCCCGCTTGAGTTCCGCGAGGATGTCGCGGTTCTTGTCGAAGGCCGAATGGTCGCGCAGGTTCCAGGAGTTGACCTTGGTGGGCCACATCGCATAGCCCTCGTGGTGCTTGGACGTGATGACGATGTAGCGCATCCCGGCGTCCTTGGCCGCCTTGACGACGGCCTTGGCGTCGAAGTCGGCGGGGTTGAAGGTCGCGGCCTGTTTCTCGTACGCGTCCATGGGGATGCCGCACTCCCGCTTGATCCACTCGGCGTTGCGGCAGACGCTGCCGTCGGGGCGACGGTATTCGCCCTCCCAGTTGGAGTACGAGCCGAAGTGGATGAACATGCCGAAGCGGTCCTGGCGGAACCAGTTGGTGCGGGCGGAGGTGAACGGGTCGTCGGTGGCGTAGTCCGTACCGGGGCCCGCGACCTGGCCGGTCCGTGCGGCCGGGGCGGCGGCGAGCGGATCCGCCGCGCTCGCGGCAGCGGCGGGAGCCACCGAGGCTCCCAGGGCGGAGGCGAGGAACACGGCGAGCCCGGCGACTGTGCGCCCGGTGCGACTGAGCGAGGTGTGCATGGGGCGACTCCCTGGTGTGAGGGTTCGCCCGGGAACGTAGGGACGAATACATCGGATGTCAATGCGTCCAACGCCCTTGAGTTGGCGGCAACTTGGTCCACACCTTGCGTAATTGGCCGCCAGTGGTCCGATGACTATGGGTTTGGTTGACTGAGGGCATGAGCGATCTCTTCGTCAAGATCTGCGGTCTGCGGACCGAGCGCCATGTGGACGCGGCCGTCGAGGCCGGGGCCGACGCGGTGGGTTTCGTCTTCGCGGTCAGCCCGCGCACGGTGGACACCGAAACCGCCCGGCGGCTGGCCCGGCGGGTTCCGGAGCACGTCCTCACGGTCGGTGTCTTCCGGGGCCAGTCGGTGGACGAGGTCCGGCGGCTGACGCAGGAGAGCGGCATCCGTGCCGTCCAGCTCCACGGCGACGAGGGACCGGAGTACTACGAGGCCCTGCGCGCGCCGGGCCGCACCCTGATCCGGGCCACCGCCGCCACCGGGGTCCCCGTCCGCTGCGGCGAGCTGGACGAGGACATGCTGCTGCTCGACGCCCCCGACCCGGGCTCGGGCAAGCCGTGGAACTGGGCCTCGCCCGGGTTCACCGCCCCTGCGGGCCGCTGGCTGCTCGCGGGAGGCCTGCACCCGGACAACGTCCGCCGGGCGGTCGAGACCACCGGCGCGTGGGGTGTGGACGTCTCCAGCGGTGTGGAGAGCGAACGCGGGGTGAAGTCGGAGCGGCTGATCCGGGCGTTCGTGGCGGCGGCGCGCGGGTAGGCCCCCCGGGGAGGGGCCTACTGGATGACGCCCTTGAGGGGGTCACCGGACGGGAAGGCGTCGAGGACCCACACGTCGGCGGGAGCGCCCAGGAGTCCCTCCACCCTCGCACGGGTCCGCGCGAAGGTGGGCGTGGCGGAGTGGACCGCGAGGTCCTCGCCGGTGGTCCAGCGCTCGACGACGAAGATCGACGTCTGGTCGGTGTGCAGGGCGAACAGCTCGCACCCCGGTTCCTCGTGGACGTGCGGAACGGCTTCCGCGTACACGTCCAACACCTCTTGCAGACGGCCGGGCTTGGGGTGGACGCGGGCGATGACGACGGGCATGGGTCCGACCCTATCGCGGCGTCGGGCGGCATGCGGGGTGGGCCCTCCCCCCTGTCCGAGTAGGGTCGATTCCGGACGGGGCGCGTCGGGGCAGGGAGAGGCGATGAGCACGGCAGAGGGAGCGGGGCGGCCGAGGGACGTACGGGCGTGGCTGCGCGGCCTGGAGGTGTTCGCCGGACCGCTGGCCGCCTTCGATCCGGGCGCGGCCCCGGGCGAGCCGGTCGCACTGTTCCTGGACTGGCTGACGGAGGCCGTCGAGGCCGGACTGCCCGACCCGCACTCCATGACCGTCTCGACCGTCGACGAGCACGGGGACCCCTGGGCCCGGGTGCTGATCCTGAAGAACGTGGACGCCGACGGCTGGCAGTTCGCCGCGCACGCCGACAGCCCCAAGGGGCGGCAGCTGGCCGCGCACCCCAGCGCGGCCCTGACGTTCTACTGGCCCGCCCTGGGGCGCCAGGTACGGATACGGGGCCCGGTGGTCCTGGAGCCCGCCGAGCGCGGGGCGACGGACTACCTGTCCCGTTCGGCATCGGCCCGTGCGGAGGCGCTGGTGGGACGGCAGAGCCGGCACCTGGACAGCGCCTCCGAGCGCGACCGGGTCATCGCGGAGGCACTGGCCCGGGTGGAGCGGGAGCCGGGCCTGGTGGCCGAGGCGTGGAACCTGTACACCGTCGCCCCGCTCACGGTGGAGTTCTGGCAGGCGGACGAGAGCCGCGTCCACACCCGGCTCCGCTACGAGCGCGAGGCCGCCGGCGCGCCCTGGGAGCGGCACCTGCTGTGGCCCTGAGCCGGGGCCCGGCGGCACCCCGCGAGCCCGCCCGGATGCGGAGTGGCGGGGGAAGGGGTGATCCTGGGTGCGGGGGCTGTTCCTAGGAGGACTCGACATGTCCGTGATGGACAAGCTCAAGCAAATGCTCAAGGGGCACGAGGACCAGGCCGGCCAGGGCATCGACAAGGCCGGTGACTTCGTCGACGAAAAGACCCAGGGCAAGTACAGCAGCCAGGTCGACACGGCCCAGGACAAGCTCAAGGAGCAGCTGGGGTCGGACCGCCGTGAGGAGCGCGGGGAAGGCCCGCCCATGTGAACCACTTGGGCATACGGGCCGTCGGCCGCGGCACCTGCCGGGGCCGACGGCCCGTCGCTCAGGCTCCCGCGACCGCCGCGGCCGATCCTGCCTCCCGGCACACGGGGCAGCGGTCCTTCCCGTCCCACCTGGCCCATCCGAAGGCCGCGGGCGTAAGGGACTGACCCTCCAACTCCTCGCGCACGGCGACCCGGTAGGCCCACACCGCCGCGATGTAGGGGTGGTACGCCTCGTGGAACACACGTGAATCCGCCCCGGCGCCGGTGGCCACCGCCCTGCGCAGCGCGCGGAGTTGCTCGAACATGCCCTGCCCGGCGCCGGCGACGCCCGTGCTGGCCTCGATGAACAGCCGCTCGCGCACCTCCTGGATCCCGCCCTCGCGAAGCGCCACCCGCGTGGCCGCCTCCAAGTCGGGCTCCTCACCGGGCGTCTGCGCGAGGTGGCGCAACCGCGTGAAGCACGCCTCGGCGGCGGTGATGAACTCCAGATACACCGCCCGCCGCCGCGCCCCGACCCCGCGCTCGCCCTCACGGCGATGGCGCAGATAGTCGGCCAGCACGGTCCCGGAAATCGCGATCGAACCACCACTGAACGTCGCGACGAGCGTGCCCCAGTCCACCTTTGCCTCCCCACCGGTCCTGCGGCCGCGCTCAGCCCCCGACAGCCGCCTGGTACTGCTCCGCCGTGAGGAGGTCGTCCGTCGGCTCGCCCTGGGCCGGGGTCAGCTTGAAGAGCCAGACGCCGTACGGGTCGGTGTTGACCGTTTGCGGGGTGGCGACGGCGTCCGCGTTGGTGGCGACGATCTCACCGGCGAGCGGCGCGTAGATGTCGTTCGCCGCCTTCACCGATTCCACCGTGCCGACGGCCTCCTTGCGGGAAACGGTCTTTCCGGCGGCGGGCAGTTCCAGGAACTCGATGTCGCCCAGGGCCTGGCGTGCGTAGTCGGTGAGGCCCACCGCGAGAACGCCGTCGCCCTCGTCCCGGACCCACTGGTGGAACAGGGTGTAGCGCAGGTCGGCGGGAATCTTCGACATGCTCGGCTCCATTCGGCACACATGGCACACGTACGTACCGTCCACGGCGGACGATCACTGGAGCAGCTTGCCTGTCCGGCGGCCGGTCGGAGACGGTTTTTGGACAGCGGGGAGATGTGAGGAAGCACACCGTCACAGGTTGCGGGCGATCGTGCTGATGACCTCGTCCAGGGCGATCTCCTTGAGCCCGGTGCCCGCCACCGAGGGGACGAACAGGGTCTTGTCCCAGGTCTCCGCGATGTCGCGCCACGGTTTCTGCTCCGGCGCGAAGATCAGCAGTCGTTTGGCGGACTGGTCCATCACGGCGCCGTCCTGGCCCTCGCGGCCCCACTGGTCGTGGAGTTCGTCCAGGCTGCGCGGGTAGACGTCGTAGTCCTCGGGGGAGGCGGACGACCCGGACCTGCGTCGGGACGACCACCACGGCGGCCGGTCCGAGGGGGACTTGGCGGCGCGCCGACGAGGGGTGTGTCTGCCCAGGGGGTGGGCCGGCGCGTCGGTGAAGAGGACGACGATGTGCCGCCGGTCGCCGTTCGACTCGTTCCGCGCCGACCAGGGCGACCGGACCGCGAGTGCGAGCGCTTCGAGCCCCGACTCGGGGACGTCGCCCCCGCCGGTCGCCTTGAGCCCCGCGATGAACTCCGCGAACTGCGCGGTCTGTTCGGGCAGGTCCAGGAACGACGTGCGCTCGATCGCGCGGTCGCGGTCCGCGCCGAAGTCGCGGAAGGCGATCACCCGTAACCGCATGCGGCCGATGTCCATCCCGCGCCGGGCCATCACGGCCTTCAGCCGCCCGTGGAAGGACAGCGCCCCTTCCTTCACCTGTTTCAGGACCGGGGACATGCTGCCCGTCACATCGATGCAGAGCACGACGTCCACGGCCCAGCCGTCTGTCGCCGGAGCGTCCGGCATCGCCCCACCCCCGCCGCCGAGTCGCCCGCGCCGTTGCGCGGACATCAGGCTAAAAGGGTGTGGGAGGAGGCGGCGGTTTGGGAAGGGTGTGTGCGCAACGTGGTTGCCCGACGGGGTGGTGTCCGGCACGGGACTCCGTACCGGACACCACCCCATCACGCGCGCTGAGCTCAGCAGGCCCCCAGGTCCTGCCAGACACCCCACTCACCGGTGGTGCCGGGCTCCTCGCCCTGCGTCCACCACTTGGCCTTCCAGTTGTGGCTCTTGTGCGACACCTGCATCCCGCCGGTGTAGACGGACGTGGCGTTCCACGCGGTGGCCGTGCACTGGTGGCCGTTCCCGCCGGTGATGGTCAGGGTGTACGTGGCCGAGTGAGCGGCGGAGGCGTTGGAGCCGGTCACGGTGAGGGTGTACGTGCCCGACACGGCCGCCGAGGTCGTCGACACCGTCAGCGTGGACGAGCCGCCCGCCGTCACCGAGGTGGGGCTGAGCGAGGCGGTGACACCGGCCGGGGCGCCGCCGACGGTGAGGTTCACGGACTGCGCCTGGCCCGCCGTGACCGCCGTCTTGACCGTGGTGGTGGCCGAACTGCCCGCCGCCACCGAGCCGGTGGCGGGCGAGGCCGTCACCGAGAAGTCATTGGCGGGAGCGGTGGTACCCGAGGTGAAGGGTTCGAAGATGTGGCTGAAGTCCCAGGTGTTCTGCTGGATGCCGGAGCAGTTGTCCGCGGCCGCGCCGCCGGGGCAGCCGCCGTTGTCGCGCTGGAGCGCCCAGAACGAGAGGGTGTTGATGCCCTTGGAGACCGCCCAGTTGTAGACCTGGGTGGCGTTGGCCAGGGTGAACGTCTCGGCGGGCCCGAAGTCGTCGACGCCCGGCATCTCGGTGATGCCGATCATGCCCCACAGCTGGGCCGAGGTCTTGCCGGGGTACAGCTGGGCGAGCTGGTTGTACAGCCCCTGGGCCGCCGTCTGGGTGTCGTTGGCCATGTTGTGGGAGGCGTTGTCGTAGTAGTCGAACGTCATGATGTTGGCGACGTCGACGCGCGCCCCGTTGCTCACCGCGTTGCGGAGCACGGCGAGGCCACTGGAGGCGAGACCCGAGGTGGTGGTGGGGAGGGTGTACGAGATCTCGATCTTGCGGCCGTTGGCCGCCGCCCAGTCCTGGACCTGCTTGATCGCCTTGTTGCGCCGGTCGATTCCGGCGCTGTTGTCCAGCGAGTCGACCTCGATGTCCATGTCGAGGCGGGAGAGGTCGTAGGTCGTGATGACCTTCTCGTACGCGGCGGCGATCTGGCCGACGTCGGTGCAGCTGTCGGCGATCTCGGTGCCGGTGGTGTCCGCGGTGTAGCCGCCGAAGGAGGGGATGACGTCCCCGCCGTTGGCCTGGATGGTCCTGATGTCGCTGCCGAAGGTGGACGAGGCGATCGGCATACCGCTGTTGCCGTTCCAGTACGGCGTACAGGAGCCCTTGGACGCCGTCTGGATGAACGCCATCGTCAGGTGCTTCGCGCCGGACTGCGCGGCAAGGGCGGCGGGGCTCTCGCCGGTCCAGGCCTCGAAGTAGGGGGCGAAGACATGGGCCGGCAGGGGGGTCGCGGCCTGGGCGGAGCCGCCGCCGAGCACGGCGAGACCCGCCGTGGCCACGGCGGTGACGGTCGCGGTCAGGACCGCGCGGAGGGTACGCATGCGTCTCATGTCCGTCCAAGGTGTGAGGGGGGCGTCCGCCAATTCCCGTGGGGCGCAGCGGTGTTGGATATGGGATATCTCCGTGATCAGAGACATGTCAATGGACTGGACCAAAACAGGACTAGACCAATTTCGGGGGACGGGTGGCTGCGGCGTTGGTCACGGGGGATGCGGCGCACTGGACCACTGGCCGTGGGAATTTCGGGGGAGGCGGGCGGTGCGGGGGCGGGGCGGGGCCCGGCGGCGTCACCCGTACGGCCCATGCCGTTCGCAGCCCCCCGCCGCCGTGGGTACGTTCGGACCGTCGATCGTTCACCCCCACCCGCCGCCCAAGGAGAAGCGCTCATGGCCGGTCTCGTACGGAAGAGTTTCGATGCGCCGGAGGAGGTCCGTCCGTTCGAGGGCGGCAAGGGGCGCCTGGAGCTGGTCAACGTGGGCGGGGGGCAGGTCGGCCGGGCCACGTTCGAGCCAGGCTGGAAGTGGTCAGAGCACGTCAAGCCGATCGCGCAGACCGACAGCTGTCTGGTCGCCCACGCGGCCTATGTCGTCTCCGGCCGTATGAAAGTCGTCATGAACGACGGCCAGGAAGAGGACTTCGGCCCCGGCGACTACATGAACATCGCGCCCGGCCACGACGCCTGGGTCCTCGGCGACGACCCGTGCGTCGTCGTCGACTGGATGGGCTTCTCGGACTACGCGAAGAGGTAGCCGCACGCACCCCACGCGCATACGCACCGCGCCCCCTCCACCAGGAGGGGGCGCGGCGCGTCGCGACTGCCGTGCGAACGGCCGGTTTCCGTCTGTCCGTCACCGTGGCCCGCCGTAAGTAGCCGGGGCAGGCGGTCGGCGGCACCGTCAGCGGTTCAGCGGGCGGGACCGGCGCCCCGATGCCTCGTCTATCTCGATGTGGGCCTTCTGCAACAGCTGGGACGCGAGGTCCATCAGGACCCGCGAGCCCGCGATCTCCTCTCCGACCCGCAGTTGCTCGGGGTCCGAGGGGTGGCGCATGGCGTAGCCGTGCCCCTTCACCTCGGTGCCGTCACCGAGTCTGACCAGGCCCACGGCGCTGGTGCGGTCCCCGACCTCGGAGAACTCCAGCTCCACATGCCACCCGACGAGTGTGGTCATGACGGATCACCTCCAGGACTCACCCTTCGTACCTCCAGGGTCCCTCCGCGGCGCCCCGGCCGCGACGCGGGGCCGGGGTGCGGCGGCCGCCGGGCGTTCCTACCCTGGGTGCCAGACCCCGGAGGACGCGATGACCAGCAAGCCCGACCCGCATCTGGCCATGATCCGCGACGTGGTGCCCCGAACCCCGCAGGGCTGCGAGGACTGTCTGCGCCTGGGTTCCCCCTGGGTCCACCTGCGGCTCTGCCTCACGTGCGGCCACGTAGGCTGCTGCGACTCCTCCCCGCTGCGCCATGCCCGCGCGCACGCCGCGAGTGAGGAGCACCCCGTCGTGCGCTCCTTCGAACCCGGCGAGGACTGGCGCTGGTGCTTCGTCCACGACGCCCTCGTCTGACGCCGGGGCGCGGGCCGTCGACCATCCCACCACCTGGACAACGTGCCGCGCCATACCCAACGTTGGGGATACCGGGCGCCCGGCACCTGGTTCGACCATGGACGGGAGTCACGGCGACGGGGGGCGGCAGTGGAGTACGCACGGAGACCGGTTCGGCACGGGGAAGACGGGGGAGACGCCGGCGCGGCGGGGCGGGGGGTGCTGGAGGGCGCGTTCTCGCTGCTGGAGGCGCTGGCGCGGGTGGAGGAAGGGGGACTGAGCGAGCTGGCGGCCAGCGCGGGGCTGCCCAAGACCACCGTGCACCGCATGCTCGACCAGCTCGTGGCGCTGGACGCGGTGGAGCGCCGGTCGGGCCGGTACCGGATGGGACCGGCGATCGTCCGGCTTGGCCGGGCCTGGAGCCCCGACCGGCCGCTGCGCACGGCCGCCGCCGGGCCGCTGCGGCACCTCGCCGCGGCCACCCGCGCCAGTGTCAGCGTGACGGTGTCCGGCACTGGGAGCCCGCTGGTCGTGGCCGCGCTGCCCGGCGAAGTGGACGACGTCTTCCCGCTGCGGGCCGGTGCGGTCCTGCCGCCCGGGAGCGCAGCCGAGGTGGTCCTGGTGACGGCCGGACCGGCCACGGCGCCGCCCGAGGGCCACTGCGCCACGCGCTGGCGGCGACGTATCGAGGTGGCGCACGAGCAGGGCACGGCCATCGACTATTACGAAGCCGATGTGCTGGTGGCCTGTCTGGCGGCGCCCGTGCGCGCCCCGTCGGGAAAGGTCGTCGCCGCGCTCGCCGTGTCCGTCCTCGACCGCCGTCGGCTCGCCGAGGCGGGCGAACCGCTGCGCCGCGCGGCCCGCATGATCGGCGCGAATCTGGCACGGATGCCGCGGGCGTGGCAGCTCTGAGGCACGGGCGCGGTCGCCGCCGAAAACGGCGCCGCCGAAAATCGTGTGGGCCCGGCCCCGGACCGTGTTTCCATGACGCGGTGAAGAGCGAGAACACCGACCGGTCCGGCGCCCGCCCGACCCCGTACGTCCGCCCCCGAACGGATCGCGACCTCGACGCGTGCGTCGACGCGCTCGCCGCCGTCCACGAGCGCGACGGCTACCCGGTGAACTGGCCGGACCGCCCCGCCGACTGGCTCGCTCAGCCGTCGCTCCTCTCGGCCTGGGTGGCCGAGCTGGACGGCCGCGTCGCCGGTCATGTCGGTCTGTCGCTCAGCGGTACGGGGGATGTGGCGCCCGGTCTGTGGAGCGCCCGCGCGGGAGTGGGTCCGGATGCGACCGCCGTGGTCAGCCGGCTGTTCGTGGCTCCCGAGGCGCGCGGCCACGGGATCGGCGGGCTGCTGCTGGCCCGGGCGGTGAGCGAAGCCCAAGCTCGCGGTCTGCATCCGGTGCTCGACGTGGTGGCCTCGGACACCGCAGCGACGGCGCTGTACGAACGCCTGGGCTGGGAGCTGCTGGCCGAGGTTGAGCAGGAGTGGGGACCCCGGCAGACCGTGGCCGTCCGCTGCTACGCGGCGGGCGTCTGACGGCGCCGGGGTCCCACCCGGGCTCAGACCGCCGCGTACGTCTCGCGCAGGAAGTCGACGAGTATGCGGTTCACCTCGTCGGGGCGCTCCAGGTTGGGGAGATGACCGGCCCAGGAGAGTTCGAGGTGGCGGGCGTCGGCGAGCACACCGGTGAGGTGGACGGCGATCTGCCGGAAGTCCGCGAAGTCGTGGTCGCCGGAGACGAGCAGGGTGGGGGCCTTGATCGCGGAGAGGTCGGGCTCGACCTTGATCTGGCCGAACTCCTCCTCGGCGGCTATCTGGACGTCGAAGGCGTTGCGCTGCATCAGGCGCACCAGCTCCCGGGTGGCCTGGTCGGCGTCGGGGCCCACCCAGGCGTCCACGTTGAGGTCGGTCGCCCCGGCGATGTCGCCGGCCTCGATCAGCGCGTCCTCGCGGTCGCCGAACGCGTCGAGTTCGGCGGTGGGCTCGTGCCCGGCCAGCGCGGTGCAGAGCAGTCCCAGCGAGGCGACCTGCCCTGGCCAACGGGCCGCGATCTCCAGCGCGACCCGGCCGCCGCCGGACGCCGCGATCACCGCCGTGCGCTCGATGCCGAGCGCGTCCAGCAGGGCGACGACGTCCTCCGCGTTGTTGTACGGCCGGTCCGGCATGGGCGTCTGGCCGAAGCCGCGGAAGTCGCAGCGCACCACCTGGTAGCCGGCGCCGACGAGCGCCGACACCTGGGGGTCCCACATCCGCCGGTCGCAGACGGTGGAGTGGAGCAGGAGCACTGCGGGGCCGGTTCCGGCCACATCATGGGAAAGAGTCACCGCGTGACAGTAAACGATCACACCCGCGCCGTACACCCGTATTTCCCGGCCGCACGGGAGTCGGCCGGGTTCCGCGGCTCCGCCGTATCGTCACCCGCCGTGGGCAGCGTGGCAGCGGGCCACCAGAAGTCGTCTTCCCGGATGCCGTCCTCGGTGGCTGCGTCGATCTCCGGCTGTTCGCCGGTCAGGCGTCGAGTCATACCGTCAAGTGTGGCCGGTGGGGCGCCCGTTGAGGAGTCGATTTCTAGAACAGTTTTCTACAGATTGCTACGCTAGGGTTGCCGTCATGGCAGACAGCATCCCGATCGGTGCCCCCTGGGGCGCCCCCAGCGCCCGAGGCCGACGCGGCGGGCACGGTACGCACCGAGCGGGGCACGGTCATGTCGCCTAGGCAGCAGCGCGGTGAGGTCACCGTCGACCGCCTGCTGACCGCCGCGTTGCGGGTGTTCGCCGAGTCGGGCCAGCAGGGATTCACCGTCAGTGCCGTCACGCGTGCCAGCGGGGTCAGCCTCGGCAGCCTCTACCACCACTTCGGCAGCTTCGACGGTCTCGCCGCCGCTCTCTACACCCGGTGCATGGAGCAGCTGTTCGACGAGATGACCGCCGTGCTCACCCGGGCCCGCACTGCCCGCACCGGCATCCGCGCGCTCGTCCAGTGCTATCTGCGCTTCACCGAAGAGCACCCGGACGTCGCCCTCTTCCTGCACGCCTCCGCCTACTCCGGCTACCTCGCCGCCCACGCCGACGAGATCCGCAGGGTCAAGGCGAACAAGCTGGCGGCCATCGCGGCCTGGCTGGGCCCCCGAGTCGAGGCCGGCGAGATCGCACCCCTCCCCTCGCCCCTGATCGACGTCCTCATCCTCGGGCCCCCGGCCGAAACCGCACGCCGCTGGCTGTCCAGTACGTACGACATCGACCTGGCCCAGGCGTACCGGATCCTGCCCGACCGGGTCTGGCGCTCGCTTCAGCCGGACTGACCGGAGGGGACCCGGGTGGGGGCCGCGGCGAGGGGGGCCGCTCGGCGCGCGCTCCTGAGCGTCGCGGGCCCCATCGCGTACGAGGCCACCAGGATCATCCCGCCGAGCAGCAGCCACCCCGGGCTGCCCCAGTCCACCAGGAGCGCGGTCAGCAGGAGCGGGCCCAGGGTGCGGGCGACGGTGACGCCGGTGCCGAACAGGCCCTGGTACTCGCCGATCCGGTCGGCCGGGGCCAGGTCGAAGCCGATCTGCCAGGAGCCCGCCGAGTGCAGCATCTCGGCCACGACCAGGAGCACCGAGCCACCGACGAGCGCCGCGGTGGCCACCCACGGTTCGTCGCCCGCGGCGGACAGCGCGAAGACCGCGCAGGCCGCCAGCATCACCGCGCCGGAGCGGCGCACGGCCCGCACGGCGCTCGCAAGTCCCTTGACGTTCCGGGCCGTTCGGACCTGGAAGAGCATCACCGCACCGGTGTTGAGTACGAACAGCGCCGATACCAGCCAGGCCGGTGCGGCCGTGCGCTGAGTGATCCACAGCGGAATCCCCAGGCTGAGCAGCGGCATCCGCAGGAGCAGCACGGTGTTGAGGAGGGCGACGACGACGTACGGGCGGTCCTTGAGGACCGTCGGGCCGCCGCGCTCGCCGCCGGGTGACGGCACGGGCGCGACCCGGGGGAGTCGCGTCAGCAGCAGTGCGCACACCAGGAAGCTCGCCGCGTCCAGGGCGAAGACCGTGAGGTACGCGCCGGTCGTGCCGGAGTGCAGGGCCACGCCCCCGAGCGCCGCGCCCACGGCGAGCCCCGCGTTGAGCGTGGCCTGGAGGCGCGCCAGCGTCGCGGTCCGCTCCGTTTCGGCCACCAGTCCGGCGAGGAGCGACTGACGGGCCGCCGACAGCCCCGACTGGGCGGTGGCGTAGAGGCAGGCGGCCAGGAGGAACGGTACGAAGGAGCGTACGACCAGGAACGACGCCACCGCCGCGCTGGTCGCCAGGGCCAGCAGCACCGCCGTCCCCCGGGGCCCGCGCCGGTCCGCGAGCCGTCCGAGCGGTACGCCCGCGACCGAGCCGACCGCCCAGGCGAGGGTCAGCCCCAGGCCGATGCGCGCCGGGGCGAGGCCGACGACGCGTGTGAAGTACAGGGCGGAGGTGACGAGGTACGCGCCGTCGCCCACGGAATTGGTCAGTTGGGCCAGCGCGAGAAGGCGCCGGGGGCCTGCGGGAGACACCGCTCTGGTCGTCATGGACTGGACACTATGGCCCAGGTGGCTCCTTCCTCTGGTCCATTTCGCATGGATGAGAGTGGGCCAATCGCCGACCTCCGGGGTGCCGGTGGATCACGCCGCGTCGCGGGGCCTGCGGCGGTGCCGGGCGACGGGGCCGGCTTCGGTGTGCGGCACGGGCCGCAGGGGCGGGGCCTTGGTGCCGCCCTTCGGTACGGCGTGCAGATGGCGCCCGCGCTTTCGTACCGCCTCGGGCTCGCCGAACATGCGTTCCTCGTAGCGCGCGAGGGCGAGCAGCGCGCCCAGCATCAGGGGCGGGATCAGCAGGGCCACGATGACCACGACGACTCCTCAAGGGCGAACGGGTCCACTGGACCGCGTAGCCCCATACGCGCATCGAAAACATCGAGGTGGCGGGGAGGGGAGGGCGACGAAAGTGATGTTTTTGATTCGAGGAGCCAGGCAATGGGTGAAATATGGTGCAAATCGGCTACACGATGATGACCGAGCAGACCGGTCCCCGTGCCCTCGTCTCCGACCTGGTCGCCGCGGAGCGCGCGGGCTTCGACTTCTCCGTCACCTCCGACCACTACTTCCCCTGGCTGGAATCCCAGGGACACGCGTCGTACGCGTGGAGCGTGCTCGGCGCGGCCGCCCAGGCCACCACGCGGATTCCGCTGATGACGTACGTGACCTGCCCGACGGTCCGCTACCACCCCGTCGTCGTCGCCCAGAAGGCGGCGACGATGCAGCTGCTGTCCCAGGGGAGGTTCCGCCTCGGCCTGGGCTCCGGGGAGAACCTCAACGAGCACGTGGTGGGCGCCGGATGGCCCTCTCCGCAGGTCCGCCTGGAGATGCTGGACGAGGCCGTCGACGTCATCCGCGCCCTCTTCGAAGGCGGCAACGTCAACCACCAGGGCGCCTTCTTCGACGTGGCGAACGCACGGCTGTGGGATCTGCCGGACGAGCTGCCGCCCATCGGGATCGCCGTCTCCGGCGAGCGCTCCTGCGCGATCGCGGGCCGCTCCGCCGACCTCGTCATCGCCACCGAGCCCAAGTCGGAGCTGCTCGACGCCTTCGACCGGCACGGCGGCGGCGGAAAGCCCCGCGTGGGCCAGCTGCCCGTCTGCTACGACACCGACCGGGACGCGGCGATCGCCCGCGCGCACGACCAGTTCCGCTGGTTCGGCGGCGGCTGGCCGGTGAACGCGGAGCTCCCCGGGCCGTCGGGCTTCGAGGGCGCCACTCGGTACGTCACACCGCAGGACGTGGCGAAGGCCATCCCGTGCGGCGACGACGTCACCGCCTTCGTCGACGCCGTACGGCCGTTCGTCGAGGCGGGCTTCACCGAGGTCGCCCTCGTCCAGATCGGCGGAGAGCATCAACTCCCCTTCATCCACTGGGCCGAGACGAAGCTGATGCCCGCCCTGCGCGAGCTGTGACGCCGCCTCGGCGTCGAGCCGGGCCCCGGCATCGAACGGGGAGCCGGATGCGAGCCGCAGTGGGGTACCCGCCCGGCCTCCCCCCATGTCCGCGCGTCGCGGTCAGCCCGTGAGGATGCCCGGCAGCGCCAGCGCGCCGAGCAGGGCGGTGCCCGCCAGGAGCCAGGCGACGTAGTCGCCGAAGTGGCCGGAGTGCAGCCGCCGCAGCGGCTCCGTCCAGCGGTACGGTTCGCGGCGCGCCGGGCCGCGTACGGCCGCCGCGGCGAGGCCCGCCGCCAGCACCGCCGAGACGAGCCCGAGGACCACGCCGGGCGGGTTCCAGTGCGGCGCGTGGTGCTCCTGCACGCCGAACGCCCGGCCGGTCGCCTCCGCCAGGCCCGGCACAAGACCCGGCGCCAGCGACCCGGCGAGCAGCGCCGCGGGCACCCCGATCATGGTGGCGGGCACCCGGCCGATCCGGCCCTCGGTCTCCGGCTCCTCGCCCTCGCCGCTGGTCCCGTAGGCCGGTTCGCTCAGGGGCGGGGGCCCCAGGCCGAGGAACACCCGGGCGGCCACCCTGAGCACGGCGCCCGCGGTGATGGCCGAAACGGCGACGAACAGTACGGTGAAGCCGCCGCCCGCCGCCTCCTCCGCGACCGACTTGCCCAGTCCCGTGCCGAACGGCGGCAGTCCGGCGAGGGCCAGCGCCCCCACCGTGAACAGTGCCGCGACGACCGGCAACTTCCGGGCGCAGCCGTGCAGTTCGTGCTCGTCGACGCTGCCGTAGCGGTCGAGCAGGATGCCGGTGCAGGCGAACAGAGCCGCCTTCGCGCCCGCGTGGCCCAGGACGTACAGCGCCACCCCGCCGCTCGCCTCCGGCCGCAGCAGGCCGATGCCGATGAGGAAGAGCCCGGTGTGGGCGACGGTCGAGTAGGCGAGCAGGCGCTTGATGTGGCGCTGCTGCCAGCACATGACCGCGCCGACCAGCGCGGTCAGCGTGCCGAGTACGACCAGGGCGCGCTCGGCGTCCGGGCCGGGCAGCCCGCCCGGTCCCGCGAAGACGGTGGTGTACACCCGCCAGGTGCCGTACACCCCCAGCTCCACCATGACCCCGGACAGCAGCATGCACACGGGCGTCGGCGCGACCGCGTGCGCGTCGGGCAGCCAGAAGTGGAACGGCGCGGCGGCCGCCTTCACCAGGAGGCCGGTCAGGACGAGGGCGAAGGCGGCCAGGGTCAGTGCGTCCGGCCCGCCCTGCGCGTCCAGGCGCGCCCCGATCTGCCGCATGCCGAGTTCGCCGGTGCGGGCGTAGAGCAGCACGATGCCGGTCAGCGTGGCGTACGCGCCCAACGAGTTGACCACCCCGAAGGTGAGCGCGCCCTGGACGGCCTTGGCCTCCTCGACGCGGTAGCCGGTCAGCGCGTACGCCACCACGCTCATCAGCTCGAAGAAGACGAACGCGTTGAAGAGGTCACCGGTGAGCGCGAAGCCGCACATGCCCGCCTGGAAGAGCAGGACGAGCGCCGGGAAGGAGCCCGCGTGGCGCCGCGGCGGCTCGTCGAAGTAGTGCCAGGAGTAGACGAGCACGGCGACGACGAGGACGGAGACCAGGGCGGCGAGCCCGGTGCCGGGGCCGTCCCCGACCAGGACGATGCCGACGCTCGCCCCGTCCTCGGGGCGCCGGCCGCCGACCCACTCCTCGGCGCCGGGCGAGGAGTGGACGAGCAGGACGACGGCGAGTACGGCCGTCGCCGCCGCGGTGCAGGCGCCGATCGACTCGGCGGCGACCCGCGGCAGTCTGCGCCCGGCGGCCACCAGGACGGCGGCGCCGAGCAGCGGCAGGGCCACGACCAGCGGCAGCAGATGGTTCATCCGCGCAGCTCGGAGAGCTCGTCGGGATCCACCGTGCCGTGGCGTTTGGCCACCTGCATCACCAGCGCGAGCAGCAGCGCGGTCACCGTCGCCCCGACCACGACGTCGGTGAGGGCCAGCGCCTGCACCACGGGGTCCACGACCGGCCGTGAGCCCGGTGCCAGGTCGGAGTGGACCGGCGCCGTGGCGCCGTGGCGGTAGCCCACGGCGAGCAGCAGGACGTACGTGGAGGACTGGCAGACCGCCAGACAGCCCACCGCGTGGACCAGATGGCGGCTGGTGGCGAGGCCGTAGCAGCCCGCCAGGAAGATCCAGCCGGCCACCAGATACGGCAGTACGGACATCACCGCGCGCTCGCGCCCCCGTTCATTCCGCTCGTCCCTTCCCGGTTCCGGTGCTCTTCTCGATCTCCACGGCCTGGTCGAGGAAGCGGGCGAGCAGCACCACCACCGCACAGCCCACCTCCATGCCGACCGCCGCGTTCAACAGAGGCACGGTCCCGCCCGACGCCAGGGTGTTGAACGTGCCGTACGGCAGCAGGGTGTTGGCGAGGAACGCGGAGCCGCCGACGAGTCCCGCGACGCCGAGGATCAGATACGCCGCCTCGCCCGCCGCGTCCCCGACCTCGTACAGGCCGACCGGCCGGATCCGCTCCAGGGCGCGGTAGTCCGACCCGATGTAGAGCAGGTGCAGTGCGGTCGCCACGACCACGCCGCCCTGGAAGCCGCCGCCCGGGCTCAGCTGTCCGTGCGCGATGACATAGAGCCCGGTCAGCAGCGCGACCGGGAGCATGATGAGGGCGTAGCGGCGGACGGGGGCGGCGACCTTCTCGGGGGCGGGGCGCACATGGCGCTCGTCGCGGGTCTGGCGCAGCAGGACGACGGTCCCGAGCACCGCGGCGAACAGGATGGTCTCCTCGCCCAGGGTGTCGAAGGCCCGCTGGTCGAAGTTGACGGACGCGATGGTGTTGGAGGTGCGGCGGGCGAGGGAGGCCTTGACGGCGCGGTCCCCGTAAGGGTGGATGTCGCCGCCGAAGCCCGGCAGTTGGAGATACGCGGCCGCGAGCAGCGCGGCCACGCCGAGGCCGCCCACGGCCAGCACCCACATCCGCAGCCGCCGGCTCACCGGCCGCCGTCCTTTTCCCGGCCCCGGCGGCGGACTTTGCGTACGGACAGCAGGATCAGCAGCGGGGTGAGCGCCGAGCCCACCGCGAGCTGCGACAGGGCCACGTCCGGTGCCTGCAGAACGGTGAACAGGACGGCAAGGGCGAGCCCGAGCACCGCGAGCACCAGTGCCTGGCGGGCCGGGTCGCGGACCGCCACCGCCGCGGTCGCCGCCACGGCGACGAGGAGCAGCGCGAGGACGGTGAGCACATCAGCCATGGGACCCCGCCTCCGCGCTCTGGTAACCGCCCGACACCGCCCGGGACGCGATGACGTTCCCGGCGACCAGGAGCGCCCCGGTCACCAGGAGTTTCACCATGGCCCGGCCCGGTCCCGTGGCCGCGCACACCGCCACGACCACCGCCGTGGTGGCGAGGGCGGCTGTCGCGGTCAGCACCCGGGTGTGCGGCGGACGGGGGGAGAGGTCGTCGGCGAGCAGCCGTGCGTACACCAGGGTGCCGACCGGGCCGAGCACGGCGAGCACCAGGGAGAGATCGGTGTACGACGGCCGCTGGTAGCCCTGGGCGAGCAGCAGCATGACCAGGCAGACGGCCGACGTGCCGAAGTTCTGGGCGACGACCCTGCGCCCCACCGGCCCGGACGCGACGGCCCACACCACCGGCCCGAACCCCGCCGCGAGCAGTACGGTCGCGGCCCACAGCCACCCGTTCACCGGTCGCTCATCGCCCGCCGGGCCGCGCAGGCCGCGAACGCCCCCAGCAGGGCGCACCCGGCCCCGACGAACCCTTCCAGGGCGTCGACCGTACTGATGAACACCAGCCACGCGGCCATCAGCAGTAGCCACCACGCGAGGAGTTCGGCGGTCACGGCCGCCGCTCGACCCATCCGTACATCACCTCGACAGCAGTCAGGAATCGGTGGGCACGCCCGGTCGGGCGCACCCGCGTCGCATGGAGTGCGCTCATGAAAGCACCGCGGGTACGCGGGCCGCCGACGGCGCGCGGCGCCACCGTGCACCACACCGCGCGCCTGGTCGCCCCGGCTCCTCCGGGCGAGCGGGTACCCGGCGGTCCGCCGGGCAATCCCCCGGAAGGCGGTGCCGGAGTTTCGCGAGAACCGGGAGGGGCATCCGGCTCCACGACACATCCGGGGCCGGGGCGGGGCACGCCGCGGCCCGTGTGCGGCGCGGTCCATGTGGCCGGATGCCCGGCGGTCGGAGATGCTCGGTCAAGAGACGGCGGACGGCCGGGTCCGCGTCCGCGCGCGGTGCGACGGGAAGGGAGCGCACGCCATGCAGGTGGCATTTCTCGTGGCGCCGGAGGGCGTCGAACAGGTGGAGCTGACCGAGCCGTGGGAGGCCGTCACCAAGGCGGACCACACGGCCAAGCTGGTGTCCACCGACAGCTTCTGCGACACGGTCCTGCGGACCCTGCGGGAAGGCACCGGTTGACCCCGCGGGTGCGCGATGACGTCCGTGGGACGTGACGGCGAGGACGGCCGCGAGCCGGAGCGGTCGGCCCCCGCGGAACCGGGGCCGACGGGCGAGCGTGCCCGGGGCGTGAGCAGGAAGGGCGTGGGCGGCCGGTCGTGGTTCGCCGTCGGCTTCTCGCTGGGCCTGGGAGCGACACTGGCGTGGCTGACGGTGCAGACCGTCCTGGAGGTCGGCAGCCTGCTCACGCTGCTGCTGCTCGCCGTGTTCCTCGCGCTCGCCCTCGAACCCGTCGTCGTGTGGCTCACCCGCCACCGGCTGCGCCGCGGCGGGGCCGTCGCGGTCGTCCTGGTCCTGCTGCTCGCGCTGTTCGCGGGGTTCCTGGCGCTGGTCGTACCGCCGGCAGCCGACGAGATCAACGCGCTGGTGAAGGCCGTTCCCGGCTGGCTGCGGGACCTGCACGACCACAACTCCACGCTGGGCCGGTTCGAGGACCGCTACCACCTGGTGGAGAAGGCCAAGCAGCAGTTCTCCTCCGGTGGGGCGGCCGGGCTCGCCGGCGGGCTGCTCGGCGCCGGAAAGTTCGTGGTCGGAGCGGTCACCTCGGCCGCCATCGTCATCGTCGTGACGGTGTACGTGATGGCCTTCCTGCCCTCGCTCAAACGGTTCTGCCTGCACTTCGTGGCGGCCCACAAACGCCCGCACGCCCAGGAGGTCACCGAGGAGGTCCTCAACCGCGTGGGGCGCTACATGCTCGGCAACGTGGCCACCTCGGTGATCGCCGGTGCGGCCACCTTCGTCTGGTGTGCGGTCACCGGCGTCCCCTACCCCGCGGCTCTCGGCGTCTTCATCGCACTGATGGACCTCATCCCCATCGTGGGCACCACCATCGGCGGCTTCGTCGTGAGCCTGGTCGCCCTGTCGGTGTCCCTGCCGGTCGCCCTGGCCACCGCGGGCTTCTACGTCGGGTTCCGGCTGGCCGAGGACTATCTGATCGTGCCCCGGGTCATGAAGTTCGCCGTCGACGTCCACCCGCTCGTCACGGTCGTGGGCGTACTCATCGGCGGGGCGCTGCTCGGCGTCATCGGCGCCCTGGTCGCCATCCCGGCCGCGGTCGCCATCGGCATCGTCCTGGACGAGCACGTCTTCTCCAGGACGGACGCGTCCTGACGTGCCTTTGGCCGGCGTGCGCTAGCTGGTCGGCGACGACGGGGGAGCGGCCGGGGCGAGGGGAGGGCGGGCCGCCGCGCGGGCGCGGCTGAGGTACCGCTCGGCGGCGTGCACCGCCTCGCGTGCCGTGCGCTCTCCCATGAGCACGCAGAGGGTGTACGCCGTGTCCTCGAAGCGTCTGCGCAGGACGGGCTCATGGGGCTGTGCCAGGACCGCGCGTTCGTGCGCCCGGTAGTGCGAGAGCAGCCGTGCGAGCGTCTGTTTGTCGGGCAGCAGCATCATGTCCTCCTGCACATGGTCGGGCCCCGGCCCACCCATCCTGACGGGGTCCGGGGACGTGCGCGAGCCGTAGTACTGCGCTCCGTGACGACCCGCCGGAACGGGGCCCGGCGGAGCGACTCCGCCGGGCCCCGCAGCGTCGGGAACCGCTTACTTCCTGAACGCCTTTTCCGAATTCGATGGTCACGTCCGAGCCCGACCGTCCAGTGGATTCTCAAACGTCCGCTTCGCACGCCGAGAATTCCCTGGGTACCGCATTCACCACCGGTACCAGCGGCTCCGGCGTCCACCGCCGGCGGCGGGACGCGCGACAAAGCCCACCAGCCACAGGACCAGTACGGCAATGGCGACCCACCACAGAACCTGGAGCGCGAAACCGGCGCCGAAGAGAAGCAGCGCGAGCAGCAGAACGACAAGAAGGGGAACCATGTTATGCACCTCCATAAAAACGGGTTCCCCTGCCGGGCCGTGTCATGCTCGGCGAATTCCGGACAGGAGTCATGCGCCGACAATTCCGGGTAGGAGAGTTCCCCTTCACGGTGTACGGCCCGGCCGCCGCCCGGGCTTACGGGCATCGGCCGTCGCCGCGTCCGTGACGTCCAGGAACACCTGGTCGGCGCCGGGCCAGATGTTGGCCACCGACTCCTTGACGCGCTCGCAGACCAGCTCGACCTCCTCGCTCTCCAGCCCCGGCGCCAGGTCGATACGGGCCGCGACCAGCGCGGAGTCGGTGCCGAGCCGCATGGTGAGCAGGGCCTCCACACTGTCGATCTCCGGCTGCGCGTCCAGCAGCGCCCGGATGCGGTCGCGCATTTCGGGGTCGACCGCCTCCCCGATGAGCTGGTCGCGGGCGTCCTTGCCGAGCCGGTAGGCCACGTATCCGAGGAGTACGCCGATGGCCAGCGAGGCCGAGCCCTCCCACACCGGCTGACCGGTCGCCATGTGCAGGGCCATCCCGGCGATCGCGAGGGCGACGCCGAGCACGGCCGTCCCGTCCTCCGCGACCACTGTGCGCAGCGCGGGATCGCGCCCGATGCCGCCGCCCGGCTGTCCGCGCACCTGGTGCAGCGCCCGCAGCAGGGACCCGCCCTCGGCGAGGAAGGCGACCCCGAGGACGACGAGCCCGGCGACGTACCCGGAGTGCGACTCTTCCGCGCCCGAGCGCAGCGCCTCGATGCCCTGGAAGACGGAGAAGCAGCCGCCCATCACGAAGATGCCCACCGCCGCGAGCAGGGACCAGAAGAAGCGTTCCTTGCCGTAGCCGAAGGGGTGGCGGCGGTCCGGCGGGCGGCGGCTGCGGCGCAGCGCGGCCAGCAGGAAGACCTCGTTGAAGCTGTCCGCGACGGAGTGGGCCGCTTCGGAGAGCAGCGCCGGCGAACCGGCGAAGACCCCGCCGACCGCCTTCGCCACGGCGATGAGCAGATTCGCGCCGAGCGCGACCAGGACGGTGAGCCGGGTGCCCGCGTCCTTGCCGCCGCTCTTCTCCGGTGCCCGTCGGTGTTCCCGCTCACTGCCCGCGCTCCTCGTGGGGGCCGCCGCCAAAGGGCTCGGTGGGCAGCAGCGGGCCGAGCGGGCCGAGGTCGATGTTGAGGTCTTCCGGGCGCAGCCCGAACTTCGACCGCAGCTCGCCCATCCGGTCCTCCAGGAGCATCAGGGTGAGCCCGATCCGCTCCTCCTGCTCGTCCGTGAGCTCGCCGGTCTCGACGCGGCGCAGGGCCTGGCGTTCCATCAGCTGACGGAGAAGCTCCACCACGGTCAGGACCAGCCGGGCGAGATCGCGCTCCACCGTGTCGGCGTCGAGCTCCACGCGCCGTCGCCCGCTCATGCGCCCTCCCCGAGGCGGCCGTACGGGCCTGCCGACAGCGCGGCCCCGTCGC
Organism: Streptomyces sp. NBC_00224; assembly: GCF_041435195.1. Classification (NCBI taxonomy): domain Bacteria; kingdom Bacillati; phylum Actinomycetota; class Actinomycetes; order Kitasatosporales; family Streptomycetaceae; genus Streptomyces; species Streptomyces sp. NBC_00224. The sequence goes on along the minus strand of NZ_CP108106.1, from coordinate 1,368,485 downwards.
TCTCGTACGCGCTCTCGAACGGCGAGGGGACCTCCGCACTCACCGAGCTGACCAGCGCGTTGAGGTCGACCCGGACCAGGTCCACGTCCGCGATGCGCAGGGTGAGGTCGCCGGCGAGGACCACACCTCCCGCGAGGAGCCGGTCGAGCAGATCGACGAGGGCGATCCGCCGCTCGCCGTGCGCGCCGTCAGCGGATGTCGTCCGAGTCACCGGCTCCTCCTCCGCCCGCGTCCACGGCGCCCGCGAAGGAGTACGGCGCCCACGGCCCGGTCACCTCGACCCGCACCCCCGCGACCCGCGACCTGTGCCGCTCTACGAGGGCGACGAACTCCGCGCTGCGCTCACGCGGCACCAGATAGGCGGCGTTGAGCACGTTCTCGCCCGGCTGCCCGGAGACCCGCGCGCTCTGCGGCCGGTGCAGCCGCTCCGCCTCGGCGTGCCCGGACAGTTCCTGGTGCAGACCGCGGGAGAGGGCGCCCGCCCGGCGCCAGGTGTCCTCACGGGCCTGGCGCTGCCCCAGCCTGCGGCGCAGATAGTCCCGCCCGCTCGCGGGCTTCGCCTCCGGCGCGGTCACGGGCTCGGAGCCGCCGGCCTCTGCGTACACCTTGACGCCCCATTCGACCCGTCCGTCCAGCCGCTCCAGGGCCCGTACGAAGCCGGCGCGCCCGGAGTCGAGCAGCCGGCGCACCCCGCTCGTGTCCCGGCACACCGTGGCGAGCCGCAGCGGAATCGCGCAGGTCACCGAGGACAGCGCGGCCACCACCGCCTGGTGGGCGCGGGCGGTGGCGGCGAGCCAGTCCAGGTCCTCCAGGTGGGCGCGGAGCGGGACGGCGTCGAAGTCCCCGGCGGGCACCGGGCTCGCCGCCGCGCACAGACCGTCGTGGACGATCAGCCGCGGCGGCTCGCCGTCCAGGCCGCGCACTCCCTCGGGCAGCACCCCGTCGAAAGGCCGCACCACCGCGTAGACGTACCACAGCGCCTCATTCATCACGTACCACCTCCGCGTGCGCGTCCCGGGAATCGTCGTGACGGCTCTCCAGTTCGGCGATGCGGGCCTGCAACTGCTCGTTCTCCCGGGCGAGTTCACGGCGGCGGGCGGCGCCGGAAAGTGCCGGGTCGTCCTCCCACCAGTCGATGCCCATTTCCTTCGCCTTGTCCAGGGAGGCGACGATGAGGCGGAGCTTGATGGTGAGAAGTTCGATGTCGAGGAGATTGATGCGAATGTCCCCGGCGATGACGATTCCCTTGTCGAGGACGCGTTCGAGAATGTCGGCGAGATTCGCACTGCCGCCGTCCGACGCATACGGATCGGAGAGCCGTCCCGGGGTCGTCATCAGCGCCTCCGCGAGCCGGACTTGACGTGCCGACGGCGCCCGGATTCCACGGGCTCGGGTTCTTCGGCCGCGTCCTCTTCGGCCCCTTCCCATTCGTCGCCGTATTCCACGGCGTCGCTTTCCTCGGAGTCCTCGGGAACGTCCTCGTCCCCTTCCGGCTCCTCCTCGTACTCGCCCTCCAACGGCTCCTCGTCCTCAGGGTCGTAGGTGCCCTGGGAAGCCTTCTCGTCGTCGTACACGTCTTCGTCGCGCGTCTTCTCCTCGTGTGCCAGCGCGTCCTCGTGGCTCAGGACGACCTCGCCGTCGCGGATCTCGCCGCGCCAGCCGTCCGGGGCCTCGCCGCGCAGGGCGATGTGCCGGGCGAAGTTCTTCAGGTCGAGCCGGGCCCTGCGGCCCTGGGCGCGCCAGATGTTGCCGGTCCGCTCGAACAGGCCCTTCGGGTAGTACTCGACCACCAGCAGCACCCGGGTGAGGGAGTCGCCCAGCGGGTGGAAGGTCACCACGCCCTTGGCGGTGCCCTTGGTGCCCTCCGAGGTCCACGCGATGCGCGCGTCGGGGACCTGCTCGGTGGTGTGCGCCTTCCAGCTGCGGCTCGACCAGAAGACCTTCAGCTTCCAGTCGGAGCTCGTGTCGTCGGCGCTGCTCGCGCTGCGGACGCCCTTGGTGAAGTGGGAGAACTCCTGGTACTGGGTCCACTGGTCGTACGCGTCACGGACCGGCACACCGACGTCCACCGACTCCATGATGACCGTCGGCTTGCGGCCGCCGCCGCCCTTTCCCCGCTTGCCGCCCAGGTTCTTGAGCGTGTCGGTGACGTTCTCCTTGAGGTGGCCGGCGCCCAGTTCCAGGGCGGTACGGACCGGTCCCTTGCCCTCGGTGAGCTTGCGGCCGCCCTTCAGCGCCAGCGCGGAGAACCCGGGGCTGCGCCCCTCGGCGATGTCGTTCAACTTCACCGTGGACTGGCCGAGTTTGCGCCCGATGCCGGTCAGTGCCCGCTCCAGCTGGGCGAGCGCGAGGGCCTGGAGCTCGGACTTGAGGCGGTCCGTGACCGCACTGTCGACCAGGCCCGTCGCCTGTTTCGCCTCAGTCACTGGACCGGCCCCCCTTCGCCTCGGCGCGCTCCGAGGAGCGGGACCTGGCGCCCGGCGGCCGGCGCGCCGCGGTCTTCTTCGCGGCGGCGGCACGGCGTACCGGCTCGGACTTCTCCGCCGACTCCGCCTTCTTCGCGGGCGCGGACCGCTTCGCCCGGTCGGCCGCCCGGCCGGTCGCCTTCCTGGCCGGGGCGGTGGCCTTCTTGGCCGCCTCGGCCCCGCTCTCCGGGTCCGGCACCACCCCGGCGATACGGTCCCGCACATCGAGGGTGCGGTCGTGCAGCCGGTCCGCGATCCCTTCGAGCTGCCGGTTGACCAGGGCGCCGGTCGCCGCCTTGCCCACCCCGCGCAGGTCCTCGCGCAACTGGTCGCCGATCTCCTTGAACTGGGGGTTGCTCTCCAACTGCCCGGCCGCGAACTCCGCGAGCGCCCCGGGGCTCAGCTTGAGCCGCTTGCCGAGCACCATGGTGCCGATGCCGAACGCGAGCTTGGCCTTCTTGGTGCGGCCGAGCACATAGCCCGCGCCTACCGCGAGCCCTATTGCCAACCGGTTGTTCATCGTGAGGAATTCCTGTTCTCCAGCCGGTCGAGGAGCTCGTCCTCGCGGCGGTCGAACTCGGCCTCGTCGATCTCGCCCGCCATCAACTGCTCCTCCAGCAGGGCGAGTTCGTTGCGAATGGCCGAGGGGTCGTAGTACTGCTGCTCCGCCTGCGCGACCACCTGCTCCAGCACCCAGAAGGTGCCGCGCACGGGGGCCGCGGGAAGCAGCAGCAGTTCCTTGAGCAGGCCCACGCGGAGCCTCCCGTCGTCGCGTGCGTCAGTCCGTGAAGCTGTACGGGGGCAGCGGGCCGTGCACCTGGACGATGAGGTACGGCGCCTCCTTGCGCAGCGCCTCCACGGACGCCACGAACTCGTCGGCGCGTTCGCGTGCCACCAGGTACGAGAGGTTGGCCAGCCAGCCGGTGGACTGCGGCCCGGGCCGCTCGTCCTCGGCGGCGTGTTCCAGGGCCCGCTGGATCAGCACCGCGTCCCGCGCCTCACGCTGCTGGACCGCGGCGGCGATCCGCTCGCCGAGCTGCAGCTTCTGCTCGTAGGTGCCGCCGCCCGCCCGGCGGTTGGTGTCGCTCATGGCACGCAACTCCGGGCTGTCCGCGAGCACTTGGTGCAGCACGGCCTCCTCGTCGTGGGCGGCCTTGATGTTGTACTCGACCCTGCCCTCAAGAGCTTCGAGGCGCTCCAGATACCGCTCGCCGTGCTCGGCGAGCGCGGCCTTCACGGCCTCGTCGTCGGGCGAGACGCCGCCGAAGCGCATCGGCAGCACCGCGCCGCCCGCGCCCGCCTCGGCGAGCACGCTCTGATGGGCCAGCAGGTCGCGCCGCTTGGGCCGAAGGTCGTCGGGCGCGTCGCTGACCAGGGCCACCAGCTCGCCCTGGGCGACGGTCCGCACCGGGCGCGGCGGATCGCCGACGCCGCCCATCTCCTCGGGCAGGTGCGCGTGGGTGCGGTGCGCGATCCCGTAGACGTACGTGGTCATTCCTGCTCCTCCTTGCGGCGCGCGGCGGTACGCCGGGTGCGGGGACGCTGTTCGGGTTCGGGTTCCTCGCGGGCCTGCTGGAAGGCGTCGGAGATGGTCTGGGCGGCGCCCGAGAGCGCGCCCTTGGACTTGCCGCGCGCACCGGACTCGGTGATCTCCCCGACCAGGTCGGGCAGTCCGGGACTCTTGCGCGGACCCGCCTCCAGGTCGAGCCGGTTGCACGCCTCCGCGAAGCGCAGATAGGTGTCGACGCTCGCGACGACCACCCGTACGTCGATCTTGAGGATCTCGATGCCGACGAGGGAGACGCGCACGAACGCGTCGATCACGAGCCCCCGGTCGAGCACCAGCTCCAGGACGTCGTAGAGACCACTGGTCCCGCCGCTGCCGCCTTGTTGTGCCGGGACAACCGTCATGGTGTCCGGCCCTCCTTGTCCTGTGAAGTCGTCTGTGAAGTCGTCGCTCAGGGGTTGCAGTCGGCCCGTCCCCGCTCGTACCTGCGCAGCCGCCGGTAGCCGGTCAGCTTGCCGTGCCGGTCCAGCTCCACCTCGTACGAGGCGAGCAGGCTCATGGTGTCCGGGACCCGGGCGAGTTCGAGGACCTCGATGCGCAGGACCCAGCCGTTCTCGGCGCTTTCGAAGGACGAGACCGACTCCGCCGTCATACCGGTGAGTTCGGCGAGCTGGGCCCGTGCGCCGTGCAGCACGTCCATCGCGCCGGGCAGCTCCTCCTGGGACTTGCTCTTGTTGCCGGACGGGTTCTCTGATGTGTTCGCCATGTCACCTCGCAGCTGAGGCCTTCCGGGTAGCCCCGCGCAGGCGGGGCAAACCCGCTCGATCAGCCGGTGACGACCTGCTCGTACAGCACCCGGACCGTCGCCGTGATGGACGCCGCGTCGATCCCGGCGTCGGCCAGTTGCTCCTCGGGGGTCGCGGATCCGGGCATGTTCTCGACGGCGAGCCTGACGAGGCGGGGCATCGGGCGGCCGTCGGCGAAGCACTCGGCGACCGCGTCGCCGATGCCGCCCTGCGCGCGGTGGTCCTCGACGGTGACCAGACACCCCGTCAGCGCCGCCGCCTCCTGGAGCACCCGCTCGTCGACCGGCTTGACCGAGTACAGGTCGATGACCCGCACCGGGATGCCGCCCTCTTCCAGCGCGTCCGCCGCGACCAGCGCCTCGTGGACGGTGACGCCCGCCGCGATCAGGGTCACCTTGTCGTGCGGCGAGGACCGCAGCACCTTGGCGCCGCCGACCGGGAACTCCTCGTCGGGCCCGTAGAGGACCGGGGTGGCGCCCCGGGTGGTGCGCAGATAGCGGATGCCCTCGCCGTCCGCCAGCTGCGCGACGAGCTTCGCCGTCTGGTTGGCGTCGCAGGGGTAGAGCACCGTACTGCCGTGCACCGCCCGGAACATCGCCAGGTCCTCCAGGCCCATCTGCGAAGGCCCGTCCTGCCCGATGGCGACCCCGGCGTGCGAGCCCGCCACGATGAGCGAGGCACGGCTGATCGCGGCCATCCGTACGAAGTCGTGGGCGCGGGTCAGGAACGCGGCGAAGGTGGCGGCGTACGGTGTCCAGCCCCGGGCCGCGAGCCCCACGGCGGCCGCCGCCATCTGCTGCTCCGCGATGTAGCACTCGAAGTAGCGCTCGGGGTGCTCCTTCGCGAACAGCTCGGCCTTCGTCGAGTCGCCCACCTCGCCGTCGAGCACCACGACGTCGCCGCGCGCCGTGCCGAGCGCGGCGAGCGCCTGCCCGTACGCCGTGCGGGTGGCGACCTTCTCGCCCGCCTCGTAGCGGGGCAGCTCAAGAGGGCCGGACGATACGGGCCGGGGCGCTCGGGCGGCGGGTGGTGTGGTGACGTCGACGCGGATGAAGCGGGGGCCGCCGAGCTCGACGATGGCGGCCTCGGCGTCCGGCAGCGGCTTGCCGTGCAGGCCCTCGCGGTCCTCGACGGAGGCGACGCCCTTGCCCTTCACCGTGCCCGCGAGGATCGCGGTGGGCCGGCGCGGTGTGGCCGCCGCCTCCCGGTACGCCGCGTCGATCGCTTCGACGTCATGGCCGTCGACCTCGACGGTGTGCCAGCCGAACGCGCGGAACCTGCGCGCGTACGCGGCCAGGTCGCGCTGATGGCGGGTCGGGCCGCGCTGGCCCAGCCGGTTGACGTCGACGATCAGCGTCAGATTGTCCAGGTGCTGGTCCCCGGCGTGCTCGGCCGCCTCCCACACCGAGCCCTCCGCCAGCTCGCTGTCGCCGCACAGCACCCAGACGCGGTACGGAAGGTGGTCGAGGTGTTTGCCCGCCAGGGCCATGCCCACCCCGACCGGCAGCCCCTGGCCGAGCGAGCCGGTGGCCACGTCCACCCACGGCAGCCGTGGCGTCGGATGCCCCTCCAGGCGGCTGCCCTGCCTCCGGAAGGTGAGCAGCTCCTCGTCGCCGACGACCCCGGCCGCGCGGTACATGGCGTACAGCAGCGGCGAGGCGTGTCCCTTGGAGAGGATCAGCCGGTCGTTGGCGGGGTACTCGGGCCGTTCGAAGTCGTACCGCAGGTGCCCGGCCAGGAGCACGGCGGCCAGGTCGGCCGCGGACATCGACGAGGTGGGGTGGCCGGACCCGGCGGCATCGGCGGCGCGAACCGCGTCGACCCTCAACTGCTGTCCCAGTACGGCCAGTTCGGTGCGGTCGGCGGTGCGGGTGCTTTTCATGGTCAGTCCTTTCGGGTCGTGGGTGCGGGGCCGCCCGGGATGCGGGCCTGCTCCGGGGTCGCCGTGTCCAGCGGCACCGACCAGGACCGCACGAGGCCCAGCTGGACGCCCTGGCGGGGGAGTACGGCGTCGAGCAGCCAGTCGGCCGCCACACGCACCCGGTTGCCGGGCATGGCGGCGAGGTGGTAGCCGCGGGTGACGGCGCCGGCGAGGATGCCCGAGAGCGGTACACCGAGCGGGTTGGCCGCGGCCTGCACCCCGCCGAGGTCCACGACGAACCCCAAGTCGTTGTGTTTGTAAGGCTGTTGGGTGCCGAAGCCGAGCGAGGCGGCGACGTTGAGCGCGGCCGTCTTTCCCTGCCGGGAGGCGTGCTGCGCGGTCATCGGGGTGAACTCGCCCGGCCGGGTGAGGTCGGGTACGGCCGCCGCGTCGCCGCAGGCGAACACCTCGGGGCGGCCCGGCACGCTCAGCTGCGGCTCCACCAGCAGCCGTCCGCGCTCCACGGACAGACCGAGCTCCGAGACCAGCGGATCCGGCCGCACCCCCACGCACCAGATGAGGGTGCGGGTCGGGACGAACTCGCCGTCGTCCAGGCGCACTCCGTCGTCGGTGGCCTCCTTCACCGACGTGCCCGTGCGTACGTCGACACCCCGGCGCCGCAGCACCCGGTCGGCCGTGGCGGACAGCCTGCGGTCGAGTTCGGGCAGCAGCCGGTCGGCGATGTCGAGCAGGATCCAGCGCGCCGGTTCGCGCCGGTCGAGGGCGTCGGTGAAGAGCTTTCCGTGTGCGGCCACCTCGGTGCCGGTGTAGCCGCCGCCGACCACCACGAAGGTGCGCCGCGCGGCCCGCTCCTCGGGAGTGTCGGTGCCCTGCGCGGCCAGTTCCATCTGCCGGGTGACGTGGTCGCGCAGATACAGCGCCTCGGGCATCCCGCGAAAGCCGTGTGCGTGCTCGGTGACCCCCGGCACCGGAAGCAGTTTGTTGACGCTGCCGACGGCAAGCACCAGCCGGTCGTACGCCAGCTCGCCCGGCACCCCCTCCGGCCCCGTGTAGTGCACCGTCGAGGCGTCCAGATCGACGCTTCCGGCCTCACCGAGGACGAGCCGCACCCCGGGCAGCGTCCCGGTCAGGGAGACGGTGACCCGGCGCGGCTCCAGGATCCCGGCGGAGACCTGGGGGAGCAGCGGGAGATAGAGGAAGTAGTCCATGGGGTTGAGCAGGGTGATCCGGGCGCGGCCGCGCATACGGCGGGAGAGGGTGCGGGCGGCCTGGTATCCGGCGAACCCGGCCCCGACGACGACGATGCGGGGACGGTCCGGAGCATGGGTGGTCACGTTCGGCTCCCGGTGGCTGGGGGCAGGCGGACAGGGTTCCCGCGTGCCCTCGGCGGGCGGGGCCAAACACGGGGCGGGGCGCGTCGGCGGGTGGCGGACGGCTGCGTCGGACGGCCGTGTCGGACGCCGGTGGGTGTGACCGTCCGCGCGCGATCACGCGGATAGGCTGTCCGGGTGTCCACGCGCCAGCAGCTCATCCTCGAAACCGCCACCCGCCTCATCGCCCGGCGCGGAGTGCGCGGTCTGCGGGTCGAGGAACTGGCGGCGGAGGCGTCGGTGTCGACCGGGCTCATCTACTACCACTTCGGTGACCGCGCGGGCCTCATGCGCCGGACGCTCGAATTCATCAACGAGCGCGCCGAGCGCTATACCGAGCCGTCCGCCAGCCGCCGTACCGACCCCCGGCGCCACCTGGAGGAGATGCTGCTCCTCGAATTGCAGGACGACCCGATGGTGGTGGAGAACAGCACCGCGTGGGGGGAGTTCCGGGCGAGCGCCAGGTTCGATCCCGACCTGCGCGAGCAACTGCGCGAGTCCACGGCCCGCTGGGTCGAGTACGCGGCCGACCTCATCCAGCGGGCCCAGCAGGCGGGCACGGCACGGGACGAGGTGGTCGCCCCCGACGCGGCCGAGCGGATCACCGCGCTGGTGGAGGGCCTGAGTGAGCGCTGGCTCACGGGCACGCTGACGTTGAAGCGCGCGCGGGGCCTGCTGCGGGACGCGCTGGTGCTGGAGCTGGGGCCCGCGGCGCGGAAGTAGCCCCGCTCCTGTCGGCAAAACATCCGCTTTCGGTAAAGAACATCCACCGGGCGCGCCCGTCCCTCAATTCTTGACTGAATTTTCAGTCAGTGAGACAGTGCGGACATGGCACAGCCCTCGAAAGCCCCCTTCACCCGTCGCGTCGCACTGCGGACCCTGGCGGCGACCGGCGCGGTCGCCCTCGGCGGCGCGGCGTGTTCCCCGGAGGACGCGATGTCGCAGACCGCCTCGTCCAAGTCGCCCTCCGGTCGGGCATCGAGCCCGGCCGGGAGCCGCCGCCTGGGCGCCGAGTGGGAGAGCCATGCGCGTACGTACATGTGCTGGCCCGCCTCGACAGGCGTCTGGGGCCGCCAGCTCGCCGCGGTCCGTAAGGACATCGCGGCCCTCGCGCGCGCTGTCGGCGCCTACGAGCCCGTGGTCCTGCTGGCCCGTCCGGGGCAGGCGGAGGCGGCGCGGCAGGCCTGCGGGAAGGACGTCGAGGTCGTACCGATCCCGGTGGACGACCTGTGGGCCAGGGACACGGTCCCGGTGTTCGTGGAGGACGGCGGGAAGGTGCGCGGCGTCGACCTCAACTTCAGCGGCTGGGGCGGCAAACAGCGGCACGCCGACGACGCCGGGGTCGCCCGCGCGGTGCTCGCGAAGTACGGCATCGCGCGCGAGCGGACCTGGCTCGTGGCCGAGGGCGGCTCGTTCGAGACCGACGGCGCGGGCACCCTGATGGTCACCGAGAGCTCGGTGGTCAACGACAACCGCAACCGGGGCAAGTCCCGGCAGCAGATCGAGGACGAGCTGAAGCGCGTGTTCGGCGTGGCGAAGGTGATCTGGTTCGACGGTGTGCGCGGTGAGGACATCACCGACGCCCACGTCGACTCGCTGGCCCGTTTCGTCGCGCCCGGAGTCGTCCTCCTGGACCGGGCGTTCCCGGGCGAGCCCGCGGACTCCTGGTCACGCTCGGCCGACCAGGCCAGACGGGTCCTCAAGGGCTCCACGGACGCCCGCGGCAAGAAGATCGAGGTCATCGACCTGCCGCAGCCCGACCCCGACCGCATCACCGGCACCGACCCCGAGATGCTCACCTCGTACGTCAACTTCTACGTCGCCAACGGGGCCGTGTTCCTGCCGGAGTTCGGTGACACCAAGGCCGACGACCGCGCCAAGGGGATCCTGCGCGACCACTTCCCCGGCCGCGAGGTCGTCGCCGTGAAGATCGACGCCATCGCCTCGGGCGGGGGCGGCATCCACTGCTCGACCCACGACCAGCCGGGCAAGCCCGCGGAGTGAGGCGCGGCCGCCCGTTCCGGTGAGGGGGCGGCCCGCCGGGAACCCCTGCCCCTCTTGGCGGGCGGGTGCCCGACCTCGCTCAGAACTCGGAGTTGGCGAACCAGCGCTCCAGCAGCTCCGCGTCCCCGCTCGTCTCCACCGTCCCGGCCGAGCGGTCGAGGCGGCCGTAGACGAGCAGCAGGAGGTCGGCGGCGGTTCCCCGGACGGTGGCGTCGGGGGCCGTGCCGTTCACGTCCTGGACGAGGCCGAAGCCGTCGGGGCGCAGCTGTACGAGCCATTCGCCGTCCGTGTCCGTGCACGTGAAGCGCAGGTGCTGGGCGGAGCCGGCGCCGCGCAGATTCGCGACCTTGGGTGCGAAGAACGTGGCGAAGGGGAGGTTGACCAGGAACTCGTCGACGCCGTCCCGGGCGAGCGCGCGGTCGATCTCGGAGTCCAGCCCCAGCGCGCGCTCCGCGTCGACGCGGTGCACCAGGGTCTCGAACAGCATCCGGCGCACCCAGAAGCGGGCGTGGCCGTCCGCGCCCCAGACCCACATCGACGCGTCGAGGTCGGTGCCCGCGAACGCCTCCGCCGCCTCGCCCGCGCCCGCCGCCAGCCAGTCGGCGTAGCCGTCCTCCCGCTCCGGCAGCCGCAGGTCCACGTCGCGGCTCTTGGGTCGCTCCTGGACGCGACCGCGCAGCAGCGCCGTGAACATGCGCTGCGCGCCGCCGGTGTGCTTGATCAGGTCGACGAGGGTCCAGCCCGGGCAGGTGGGCACGGCGAGGGTCAGGTCGGCGCCCTTGACCAGGCCCGCGAACCGGGCGCTCTCCGCGGCGACGGCCGTGCGGTGGTCGAGCGGTTCGGCAGTGTTCATGGTGTCGCGCCTCCTGGCATACCGGTTCTACTTCACCGGCAGCGTGTCACAGCCGCCCCGGCCCGGTGCGGGCGGGCAGGAGGCTCGCGCGTGAGGTGCGCGCGCTACTTCACGGCGGCGCTGGCCAGCACCGCGTCGACCATCCGGCTGTCGGTCGGCTCGGGCGACTCGGTGACGCCGAGCAGGAAGGCCAAGCGGTCGCCGCTCCGCGTGACGATGGTCAGGCGCAGCCGGCCCGCCCTGCCGGTGTCGTCGTGCACGCTCAGCGCCACCGTGTACGCGGGTCGGCCGCTCACCGTCGTGGCCCTGGACTCCTCCACCGTCGACTTGCCGTCCGGGTAGAAGAACTCCGCGTTGGACCGGGCCGCCGTCTCCGTCCGCTGCTTCAGGGCCGACTCGTCGATACCCCTGCCCCGCCCGGCGAGTACGGCGGCGCCGCCCTGGCCGTCGGGCCCCTTGGTGGTGATCGAGGAAGTGAAGGCCTGGATCAGGTCCTTGCCGTCGTTGCTCTTCCAGCCCTCGGGCACGGCGTACGAGAGCCCGGCCGAGGCGTCCGTCACGCGCGGCCGCCCGGCCAGCGGGGAACTGTCCTCGTCCCGGGTCAGCCACCACACCGCCGCCCCCGCGACGAGCACCAGGACCAGCGCGCCGACGATGACACCGACGATCCGGGCGCGCCGGGTGCGCGGCCGTCCGGGCTGGACCGGAGGCATCGGCTGAAGGGGCTGCGGGCTGACGGAGGGCGGTGTTGTCATGGCCCCAGCTTCCGGGGCGAGGTCGGCGCGGACCTGAGCGGTCGTACTCAGTCCGGTGCTCACAGGTACTCACCCGTGCTCAGGCCACTCACCCGTACCCGGACCGCTCACCCGTACCCGGATCCCTGGGGCACACCAGTTCCATCCGTCCCGTTTCGGCCTGCCGCGACCAGGGGAAGTAACCCCGCCATGACCACACTTGGCGCCGTGTTCCGCCCGCAGAACGCTCCCGAACGCCTCCGCTCCGTCGCCCTCGCCGCCGACTCCGCCGGTCTCGAACAGCTCTGGCTCTGGGAGGACTGCTTCCTGGAGAGCGGTATCGCCAGTGCGGCGGCGGCGCTGGCGTGGACCGAGCGGCTGCACGTGGGCGTCGGGCTGCTGCCGGTGCCGCTGCGCAATGTGGCGCTGACCGCGATGGAGAGCGCGACGCTGCACCGGCTCTTCCCCGGCCGCGTCACCCTGGCCGTGGGGCACGGGGTGCAGGACTGGATGGAGCAGGTCGGGGCGCGGGCCGAGTCGCCGCTGACCCTGCTGCGGGAGCATCTCGGTGCGCTGCGCGGGCTGTTGGGCGGGGAGAGCGTCACCGTCGCCGGACGCCATGTGCGGCTCGACGGGGTGGCCCTTGACTATCCGCCGCACGGGCCCGCCCCGGTGCTGTCCGGCGCGACCGGCCCGCGCACCCTGCGCCTGTCCGGCGAGGCGTCCGACGGCAGTGTCCTGGTGGCGGGCACCGGCCCGGACGGGGTGCGCCGCGCCCGTACGCTCGTCGACGAAGGCCGGGCCGCGGCCGCCCGCACCGACCACCACCCCCTGGTCGTCTATCTGCTCGCCGCCACCGGGCCGGACGCCGCGGAGCGAGTGCGCGCGGAGCTCGCGGCGAAGAAGGGCGGGGACGGCTTCGCCGTGGCCGGGGACGCCGCTGCCGTCGCGGAGGCGGTGCGGCGGCTCGCCGAGGCCGGGGCGGACAGTGTGATCCTCGAACCCACCGCCGACGAGCCGGACACCGAGGCGTTCGTCCGGTTCACCGCCGAGGAGGTCCGCCCGCTGGTGCCCTGACCGCCCGCCCGTTCCTCACCCGATGGTCGAGGGCGCGAGGGCGAACCCCGAGCCCTCGCGCCGGACCTCGACGACACCGGACCCGGCGAAGTGTGCCGGGACGACCAACTCCCGCTCGGTGGCGGCCCGTTCGAGGATGCGGCGGCGGCTGGCGGCCGCCTGCTCCGCGTCGAGGCAGAAGCCGCTGTTGCAGGACGGGTCGAGGATCTGCACCGGGCTGTGCAGCAGGTCCCCCACGAAGACCGCCCGGTCGGTCCCGGACGCGAGCCGCAGGACGGACGAGCCGGGGGTGTGGCCGGGGGCGGACTCCAGGGTGAGGTGTTCGTCGATGCGGTACGAGCCGTCCCACAGCACGGACTGCCCGGACCGGTGGACCGGCGCCACGCTGTCCTCGTAGAGCAGCCGGTCGTCCCGGCGGACGCCGTTCGCGTACGAGTTGTCCGGTCCGTAGTGGAAGTCGTCGGCGGCCGGGAGGAGATAGCGGGCGTTGGGGAACGTGGGCACCCACTCCCCGTCGACATCCCTGGTGTTCCAGCCGACGTGGTCGCTGTGGATGTGCGTGTTGACGACGACGTCGACGTCCTCGGGGCGCACACCGGCCCGCGCCAGAGCGCCGAGGAAGTCGCCCTGCCAGTGGTGGAAGCGCGGCGAGTCGGGCCGCTCGCGCCCGTTGCCCACCCCGGTGTCGACCAGAACGGTCCGTCCGCCGCTGCGCAGCACCCACGTCTGGAGCGCGAGCACCGCCGTGTCGCTCTCCGGCTCCCAGTGGTCGGGCGCCAGCCAGTCCTCGTTGTCCTTCCACACCTCGGCCCCGGCCTCCGGGACGAGGCCGCGGGCGGGCACGAACGGCCCCTGCCACTCGACGACCCGGGTTACCTCGACGTCCCCCAGCGTGATGCTCTGCTCGCTCTCCAAGTTCATGTCTCGACCGTACGGCGCAGGAGATGAGCTTCTCAATGCCCGTTCAGCTCATCCAGATACGCGTACGTCTCATCGTCGGCCCGGGAGATACGCTGCCGGGGTGGATGTGGTGAGTGATGCGATCTCGGCCGTACGGGTAGGGCGGCCCTCCTCCAACCGGGTGCGGGCGAGCGGGAGCTGGTGCACACGCCTCGCCCCCTACGACGGAGCCGGTTTCCACATCGTCCTTGAGGGCTCCTGCTGGCTGCTGCCCGACGGCGGCGCCCCGGTCGCGCTCGGCGTGGGCGACGCGGTGCTGCTGCCGCACGGCGCGGGGCACGTGCTCGCGGACTCCGCCGTCGACGCGGAGGCCGTGGCACGGGCGGTGCCGTTCGACGACTGGTCCGGTGACGGGTATCCGCCCTCGGGGCCCATGCCTGCCGTTTCCGCCGACACGCAGGCGCGACTCCACGTGCTCTGCGGGAAGTACCGGCTCGACCACAGCCGTGTCCACCCGCTCATGGCGGAGCTGCCGCAGGTCGTCCATCTGCCGCACCGTGTGGGCCGCCACCCCGAACTCCGCGCCGCCATCGACCTGTTGGGCGGCGAGCTCGGCAGCCCGCGCCCCGGCGCGGGCATCGCGGTCCCCAGCCTGCTCGACCTCCTGCTCGTCTATATGATCCGGGCCTGGATGAACGAGAGCACGGCCGGAGCGTGGTCGGCCGCGTTGGGCGACCCGGTGGTGGCGACCGCCCTGCGCGCGCTGCACGCGGACCCGGCCGCCCCGTGGAGCAACGACCGGCTGGCCACCGAGGCCGGTGTCTCCCGCCCCACCCTGGCCCGCCGGTTCACCGCGCTGGTGGGCCGCCCGCCGATGGCGTACCTCACCTGGTGGCGGCTGACCCGCGCGGCGACCCTGCTCCGCGACACGACCGACCCGCTGGCCGCCATCGCCGCCCGGATCGGCTACGGCACCCCGTACGCCTTCTCCCACGCCTTCAACAGGGAGTTCGGCACCACACCCGGCCGCTACCGCGAAGGCCATCAAGGCGATCGCGCCCGCGGACCGGCATAGCCGGGGCCCCGGCTCCTGGAGACACGGCTCAGGTGACCTGCCACTGCTGGTACGCGGAGCCGTTGGCCGCCTGTTGGGTGACCAGGGCGCCGTCGGTGGCGGAAGCGGTGGTCAGCAGGAGCACGCTGTTCTTGTTGGCGACCGTGTAGCGGCCTCCGCCGAGGCCGGTGAGCTGCCAGCGCTGGCTGTCACGGCCGGCGCAGGTCGCCTGGACTACGGCGGCGCCCGCGGTGGTGGCGCTCCCGGCCACGTCCGCGCAGAGCTTGGAGGAGCCGTTCACCATCGTGTAGCTGCCGTCGCCGTTGAGGGTCAGCTGCCACTGCTGGTTGGGCCCGCCGTGCGGGGTCCAGGTGATCAGCTGGGTGCCGGACGTGCCGGAGCTCGCCGGGTCGTCGAGCGCCTTGCCGCCCGCGGTGAGGGTGCGGGTTCCGCTCAACTGGCCGCCGTACACCTCGAATTCGTACAGTGAGTATCCGTACGAGGTGCCGCGCTGGGTGGCGTACAGGCGGATGTGGCGCCCGGAGCCGGACAGCCCGGTGAGGTCCTGCACACCGCCGGTGCCGCTGGTGGTGGAGTAGAGGGTGCGCCAGGTCGTGGCGTCGTCGGAGAGCTGGATCTGGAAGGCCTTGCCGTACGCGGCCTCCCAGCGGAGCACCACGCGGTTGACGTTCTGGGTGGAGCCGAGGTCGACCTGGAGCCACTGCGGGTCGGTGTACGCGCTGGACCAGCGGGTGGCGGGGTCGCCGTCGGTGGCCGAGGCGGGCGGGAAGTTCGCGGTCTCGTTGCTGGAGGCGGTGGTGGGGCGGTTGCGGGCGAGGTTGCCCGGCTGGGCCAGACCGGGCCAGGCGGGGTTGTGGCCGACGGCCGCGACGATCGGGGTGAACGAGGCGTAACTGCTCGTCGGCTTCGGGGACCCCCAGGTCTGCTGGGCCAGGCCGCGCAGCGGGTACATGATGCCGCCCGCGATCTGGTCCTCGGTCTCGGCGTTGGGGTTGTCGCACCACACGTGGATCAGCGAGCCCGGGTTCCTGGCCGGGTCGGTGAGGGTGTTGCCGCCCTGGAAGAGGTCCGGGGTCCACGTCTCGTACATCCACTTGGTGTCGGGTTTGGCGCCCCCGAGGACGTAATAGGTGGGAGTCCAGGACTCGTTGGCCACGGTGTGTCCGGCCGCCGCCAGCTGCTGCGGGGTGAGGCCGTAGTTGTACCAGTACTCGACGAGGATGTCCGCGTTCGGGGTGACGGTGCCGTCGCCGGACTTGATGCCGTCGTTCCACATCCGGGTGGTCTTCCCGCCCGCCCGCACCAGCGCGTCGGCCCAGTTGACGTACCCGTAGTAGGTGTCCTTGGCGGTGGCGTTCGCGCCGTAGTGGGCGCGGGCGTAGCTGAGCAGCTGGGGGTAGCTGTTGTAGTCGGTGACGTACTCGTCCGCGCCGATGTGCCAGTAGCGGGCGGGGAAGAGCGGCAGGTACTCGTTGATCAGATCCTTGATCAGGGTGTACGAACCGGGCAGCGAGAGGTCGATGAACTCGGCGCTGGCCGTGCCGGAGCTGTTCTTGAGCTTGAGTTCGGGGTGGGCGGCCAGGACCGCGTTCATGTGTCCGGGGGTGTCGATCTCCGGGACGATGGTGACGTGGTATTTCTGCCCGAGCGCCACCAGGTCGGCGATGTCCTGCTTGGTGTAGTGGTCGGCGGAGACGATCTCGGGGTGGGTGGAGCTCTCCAGGCGGAAGCCGAACGTGTCCGACAGGTGGAAGTGGAAGTAGTTGAGCTTGAGGTAGGCCAGCTCCTTGATGTGCTGCCGGACCCAGGCGACGGTGAAGAACTTACGGCCCTGGTCGATCATGAGGCCGCGCTCGGGCTTGGTGGGCCAGTCCACGGCCGTCCCGGCGGGCACTGAGACGGACTGGTGCAGCAGTTGGAGGAGCGTGCGGGTGCCGTAGAAGGCGCCGGTGTCGGTTCCGGCCCGGATGGTGACTGCCTGGTCGACGGTCATCCGGTAGCCCTCGGCGGGCAGTGCGGTGTCGCCGAGTGTGAGCCCGATGTCGCCGGCGGCGGGCGTCCCCGTGACGACGGCCACGGTCCGCCCGGTCTGCGCGGCGAGGTCGTCCGCCAACGTGGCTGCCTCGTCGGAGAGTTGGGCGGTGTAGGCGGGGTCGACGGTGATCCGGCTGGTGGCGGTGAAGGTGTACGTGCCGGAGCCGGCCGCCCACTGTCGCAGCGCCGGAACGGTCTGCGGGGGTGCGGCGGCCGCTCGTGCGGGCGCGGCGGCGACGCCGGGCAGGGCGAGTGCGGCCAGCGCGCAGACCGCGGCGATCAGGAATCTGAGCAGTCGCATGGCGTATCCCTGGTCATCAGAGGGGCAGGGGGCTTGCGAGGCAAGTGGCGCACCAGTGCAGCGCAGTGGCGCGCACATGTCAATAGATGCTCGAAACGTCGCCGTATCGAGCGCAATCGCGCAGAAGTGTCCGCGGGAACCGGCCGCGACGGTGAAGGAAAACCCAAGAGGCGATGACGAAAACACATGTACTCCGGCTGTCCGCGGCAGTGGGATCGGGGTCACCGCTCCTCGGAGAGAAAGGACGACGACCTGTGTCACGCCTGCGAAGAGCCCTCGCGGCAGCGGCCGCGGCCATCCCCCTGATTGTCGGCGTCGTACTGGCCCCGGAACCGGCGTCGGCGGCCGCGCCCGGCGCCACGTACACGGTCTCGATCGGTTCGGTGAGCTCGTACAAGTACCCGACCGACACCCCGGCCGCCTCCTACATCGACAAGGACGGCACGTTCTACTTCCAGCAGTCCGCCGCGCTGTACGGCGCGAGCGAGCCCCGGTACTGGGACTTCTACACCGGTACGGACTTCGACGACGCCACCCGGTCGAGTGCGATCAGCAACGCCGTGAACCCGGCCAACTCCAGTGACAGGAACAACGACACCACCTGGCGCTGCAACAACAGCCCCACCGGCGTGCGGGCGACGTCGGCGGGTTCGGGCTCGGGTTACTCCCAGAAGAACTTCTGCGACCTGGTCGGGGTGTGGGCCGACCCGGACACGGGGGACTGGTACGGCCTGGTGCACAACGAGTTCACCCCGCAACCCTTCGGCGACGGCCTGCACTACGACGCCATCGACTACGCGGTCTCCAAGAACCAGGGCAAGGTGTGGACCATCCTGGGCCACGCCATCACCTCGCCGTACGGCACCACCCGCAACGACTCGACGGCCTTCCCCAAACAGACGTACAACTACGGCGACGGCGACCAGCGGCTGTTCGTCGACCCGGCGTCGGGCTACTTCTACGTCTACTACGGCTCGCGGGTCGTCCCCAAGGGCGGTGTCGGCGGGAGCACGGGCGGACTGGCGCACGTCGCTCGGGCGCCGATCTCGTCGAAGATGGCGAGCGGCTCCTGGTCGAAGTGGTACGACGGCTCCTGGTCGCAGCCCGGTGTGGGCGGCCTGGAGAGCAACATGGTGCCGGCGACCGCGGCTGCCCCGACCGGCTACACGCCCGTGGCCGCCGACTACGACCCCGCCAACAGCGGAACCGTCGACCAGCAGGTCGCGGCGGGCGAACTCCCCGCCAAGTCGGACCTGTTCATCATGAACATCGCCTACGACGCCCACCTCGGCCTCTACATCGGCGAGCCCGAGGTCGTCTCGGGAACGGCGCCCCAGCGCTTCTACGTGACCGACGACCTGTCGACGCAGAAGTGGCGGCTGATCGGGGACTCGGGCAGCTATACCTCCGGGTCCTGGTACCGCTGGATGGTGGACGCCGCGAACCGGACGAACTCGACGATCGTCGGCAAGACCTTCCGGTCGTACTGCTCCATCGCGTGCGCCCGTTCCGACGGCGAGTACGCGGAGGTCACCGTGGGCTCGTCCGTGCCCGCCGCCCCGCCCGTCGACCCCGCGAAGGCCTACCTCATCGGCAGTGGATCCGGCCGGGTGCTCGCCCAGACCTCCGGCGGTTCGACGGTCACGTCGCTGGCCTCCGCCACCGGGGCGAACCTGGAAGCGTGGACCTTCACGGGCAACGGCGACGGCTCGTACCGGATCGCCAACGCGGCCACCGGGAACCTGCTGGGCGTCGACTCCGCGGCCAAGGCAGGCCGAGCCTGGGCGGCCACACCGTCCGCCACCGTGCCCGGATCGGGCGGCCCCACGGTCGGGCAGCAGTGGTTCGTCGTCCCGGACGTGTCGTCCGGCGGTGTGCGGAGCGGCGCGTACCGGCTGGTCAACCGCTACAGCGGACTGGTGCTCGGCATGTCGTCGGAGACCGCCCGCCTCGCCGAGACCACGCCGACCCGTACCTGGACCAACACGACGGGCAGCGGCGTCGGCGGCTCGCGCACCGCCGCCGAGCAGACGCTGACCCTGACCGCGACCGGCCCGGCCCCGGCGAGCCTGAACGGCCCGCACACCATCTCCGTGTCCGGCAAGGGGCTCGACGACCCCAACTGGTCCAAGGCGACCGGGGTCCGGCTGGTCACCTGGTCGCTCACCGGCGGGTCCAACCAGACCTGGAACTTCACCCAGCAGCCCGACGGCTCGTACACGCTCGTCAACGCCTACTCGAACCTGTGCGCCGACGACGAGGGCGGGCTCACCGCACCCGGCACGGCGGTGATCCAGTGGACGTGCACCGGCGGTGCGAACCAGCGCTGGAAGGTCACCGGACTCGCCTCGGGCGCCTACACGATCGCCAACGCGCACAGCGGACTGCTGCTGACGACGTCGTCGGGCTCCGACGGCGGCCTGGTGACGCAGCAGGCCGACGCCCATACGGCGCTGCAGCAGTGGACGATCACCTGACGGGTCCGCGACCGACCGGCCGCACACATCAGACCTGCGCGGTCGTGAACACCCCCGCGTGTGCGGCGGCGGCCGCGGCCTCGGCGGCGCGGTCCGCGGCCGCCTCGTCGAGCGGGGCGCCGGTCGTCAGGAGGCGGTAGTAGAGGGGGGCCGAGACCGCGCGGATCACTTCGCGGGTGTCGGTCCCCTCCGCCAACTCCCCGCGCTCTACGGCCTGTTGGACGCACACGGCCCATTCCTCGACGCGCGTCTCGTAGAAGCGGTGCAGGGCGGCGGCCGTCTGGCCGTCGCAGGTCGCGGCGGCGATCACCGCCTTGAAGAGGCCTCCCTGGCGGGCGTCGGCCAGGGTGCGCTGGACGAGCCGGGCGTTGGCGCGCAGATCGCCCAGGAGCGTCCCCGTCTCCGTGCGCGGCAGCGACTGCTCGGCCATGTCCGCGAGCAGGTCGGCGACGAGACCGGCCGGAGTGCCCCAGCGCCGGTAGACCGTGGTCTTGCCGACCTCGGCGCGGCGGGCCACATCGGCGAGGTCCAGCTGGGCGAGACCGCCCTCCGCGAGCGCGTCGCCGGCGGCGCCGAGCACCGCGGCCCGTACGCGAGCGGTCCGGCCGCCGGGTCGGAGGGTCCCTGGGTCTGCGTCTCCCGAAGTCATAACGGGACTCCTGTTCCATTAACGGGTGAGGGTCTGCTACGTTGTGGACACATCCTAACGGAACCGCAGAACCGTTAGTGGTTGCCGACCGGCGACCGCACCGGCTGCGTATGGAGAGGAACCTGTCATGGAATACAGGCGGCTGGGCGCGTCGGGGCTGATGGTTCCGGCACTGAGCTTCGGGGCCGGGACCTTCGGCGGGCGCGGAGAGCTCTTCAGTGCCTGGGGCGACACCGACGCGGAGCAGGCGCGCCGACTGGTGGACATCTGCCTGGAGGCCGGGGTCACCATGTTCGACACCGCCGACGTCTACTCCGCCGGCGCCTCGGAAGAGGTGCTCGGCGCGGCGATCAAGGGGCGGCGCGACGAGGTGATCCTCTCCACCAAGGCCGGACTGCCGATGGGGGACGGGCCGGGCGACGCGGGCACCTCCCGCTCGCGCCTCATCCGCAGCGTCGAGGACGCGCTGCGCCGCCTCGGCACGGACTACATCGACCTCTTCCAACTGCACGCCTTCGACGCGGGCACCCCGATCGAGGAGGTCATGTCCACGCTCGACGACCTCGTACGGGCCGGAAAGATCCGTTACACCGGCGTCTCCAACTTCTCCGGCTGGCAGCTGATGAAGTCCCAGGCCACGGCGGACCGGTACGGCTACCAGCGCTATGCGGCGCACCAGGTGTACTACTCCCTCGTGGGCCGTGACTACGAGTGGGAGCTGATGCCGCTCGCGGCCGACCAGGGCGTCGGCGCGGTGGTGTGGAGCCCGCTCGGCTGGGGCCGGCTCACCGGCAAGATCCGCCGCGGCCAGCCGCTGCCGGAGCAGAGCCGTCTGCACCGCACTGCGGACTACGGCCCGCCCGTCGAGGACGAGCTGCTCTACCGGGTCGTCGACACCCTCGACGAGCTGGCGGAGGAGACCGGCAGGACGATCCCGCAGATCGCCCTCAACTGGCTGCTGCGCCGCCCCACCGTGTCCTCCGTCATCATCGGCGCCCGCAACGAGGAGCAGCTCCGGCAGAACCTAGGCGCGCTCGGCTGGAGCCTGACGGCCGACCAGGTGGCGCGCCTCGACGCCGCGAGCACCCGGACCGCGCCCTACCCGTACTACCCGTACGAGCGCCAGGAGGGGTTCGCCCGGCTCAACCCGCCGATGGCCGGTCGCGGGGCCGCCTTGGAGGCATGAGGCCCCGCCGGGGATCAGGCGGTGTAATCCGGGATGTTCGCCTCGGCCCAGGCGGCGAGGACGCGGGCGCAGTCGGCCACCGACTCGCGCCAAGTCCTGGCCGCGCCCTCGCCCGCCTCGTCGCTGACGTGCTTGACGATGTCGACGGGGACCCCGGCCCGTTGCGCGACGGACGCGAGCGCGTAGCCCTCCATGTCGACGAGGTGGGCGCGCAGCGCCAGACGGGCGCGTGCTTCCTCGTCGGCTATGAACGAGTCGCCGGTCGCCAGCGTCGGCCCGCCCCGGTCGGACACATCGAGCGGCGGACCGTACATCTCGCCGGTCAGCGCCGCCAGTACGTCACTGTCCAGGTCGTGCTGGAGCACCGAGCCGATGACATGGGTGCCGGTCCACCCCGGGCGCAGCGCCCCGGCCGTCCCCAGGTTGACGATCCGGGAGGGGTGCGGCCCGCGCCCCAGGACGGTGGCCAGCGCGCCCGCCGCATTCACCTTGCCCATGCCGGTGAGGAGGACGGGCAGATCCGTGTCGAGGAACTGCGCCTCTTCCTTGACGGCCAGCACGAGCAGCGGGCGGTTGGTGGCGATGTGTCCTGAGAGCTCCATGGGGACCAGGGTATTTCCGCGCGCTCGGCGCCACGGCAGCGGGTCGCGTGCGGGGAGGTGTGCCGTGTGGAGGTGGCCGGTGTGTGTGGTCCCTGACCTGCGTCCAGTTTGACCCTCGTGTTTCAAGGAAGGCGCAGCGTAGGGACGGCGCACGCCTCCCGCCCGCATCCCGTGGACCGGGATCCGTACACAGGGAATGGAGAACACAGTGGCTGCCGTGAAGAGCTCGTTGCCGGATGCCGACCTGAAGGTCGTGGGGACCGCGCTGCAGGGTGCCCTGGTGGATTTGGTGGATCTGTCGCTGGCGGCCAAGCAGGTGCACTGGAACGTGGTCGGCCCGCGGTTCCGCTCGGTCCACCTCCAGCTCGACGAGGTGGTCGCCACGGCACGTCGGCACTCCGATGTGGTGGCGGAACGCGCCTCCGCGCTCGGTGTCACCCCGGACGGCCGGGCCGCCACCGTGGCGGCGACCTCCGCGATCGGCACCGTCCCGGAGGGCTGGATCAAGGACACCGAGGCCGTGCAGGTGCTGGTGGTCGCCCTGGGCAGGGTGATCGGGCGCATGCGCGAGCGGATCGCGGCGACCGAGAAGCCGGATCCGGTCACTCAGGACCTGCTCATCAGCCTGACCGGGGAGCTGGAGAAGCACGCCTGGATGTTCCAGGCGGAGGATGCCTGACCCGCGCCCCCGCGCCCGCCCGCGGCGCGCTACGCGCGGTGGTCGTGCTCCGGCGCCTCCGGTGCCTGCGGCGGCCCGTCGGTGTCCGGCGTCTGCCAGGAGTCCGCGCGCGGCTGGGGCTCCTGCGGGGGCTTCGGCTGCCGCGCGGCCCGGCGGCTGCCGTACCAGAAGGCCGCGAGCAGCACGGCCACGACAAGGATGCCCACGATCAGGAACAGCCAGGAGGACGAGCTGCTCGCGGCGAGGGACTGGGAGAGCATGAGGGAGTTCATGGGTGGCTCCTAAGCGAGCGGTGGCTCCTGTGCGAGCCGCGGCAGGACCTTGGTGCGGTAGAAGTCGAACACGTCGATGGGCACGGGCTCGTCGTGAATCCCGCCTGCTCGGCCATCCGGGCCTGTTCGACCAGCTCGGCGGGCGGGTGCCTCGCTCGACGGAAAGTAGCCGCACTCGGTCATGGCCGCTCCTTCGGGCGTGCTGGTGCACGCCGGGTGACCGGTGGGCGTGAAAGAAAACATCCACCCCGCGACCGTGTGAGGCGCCCGCACAGGGGTACCGGCGCAAGCGCGTCGGTCGGGCCCGTGGCAGCCCGGCCGGTGCCGCAGTGGTTCGACGGAGAGGGTTTTCCATGGGGACGACCGGCGGGACGGCTCCACGTGACGGTGTGCGGCAGGACCGTCCCTCGCTGGAGCGGGCGCTGCGCGACCGGGTGGACGGCGAGGTGCGCTTCGACCCGGGCAGCCGCGCGGCCTACGCCACCGACGCCTCCAACTACCGCCAGGTGCCGATCGGCGTCGTGGTGCCGCACACGGTCGAGGCCGCGGTCGCGGCGATCGCGGTGTGCCGGGAGTACGACGCCCCGGTGCTCTCGCGAGGTGGCGGAACCAGTCTGGGCGGGCAGTGCACCAACACGGCCGTGGTCGTCGACTGGACCAAGTACTGCCACCGGCTCGTCTCCGTGGACCCCGAGCGGCGTACGTGCGTCGTCGAGCCCGGTCTCGTACTGGACGAACTCAACCGCCGACTGGCGCCCCACCGGCTGAAGTTCGGGCCCAGACCCGCCACCCACAACCACTGCTCGCTGGGCGGCATGATCGGCAACAACTCGTGCGGCGCCTCGGCCCAGGCGTACGGGAAGCGACGCCTGGAGGTCCTCACTGCCGCACCCGTACCGGCGGAGTGATGTGTCCTTCGTTCCGTGCCACCGGCGAGGAGGAGCACTCCACGCGCGGCCGTGCCCGGCTGCTCTTCGAGATGCTCGGCGGACACACCGACACACCCCTCACCGACGGCTGGCGCTCCACCGCCGTACGCGACGCCCTCGACCTCTGTCTGGCCTGCAAGGGCTGCAAGTCCGACTGCCCGACCGGTGTCGACATGGCCACCTACAAGGCCGAGTTCCTCTCCCACCACTACGCCCGTCGGCTGCGCCCGGCCGCGCACTACGCGCTGGGCTGGCTGCCGCTGTGGGCACGGCTCTCCCGGATCGGCCCCGGCGCGGTCAACGCGCTGCTGCGGGTCCCGGTGCTCGGCCGGGCAGGCAAACGTATGGCCGGGGTCGCGGCCGAGCGCGAGGTGCCCGCCTTCGCCGGGCAGTCGTTCCTCCAGTGGTGGCGGGCCCGGGCCACGGTCGAACCCCTCCCCGGCGATCCGCGGGCCGTGGTGCTGTGGCCGGACACCTTCAGCACGTACTTCCATCCGTCGGTCGCCCGCTCCGCCGTAGAGGTCCTGGAGGACGCCGGCTTCCGGGTCGCCGTGCCGAGCCGCCCGGTGTGCTGCGGCCTCACCTGGATCTCGACGGGCCAACTCGGCGTCGCGAAACGGGTGTTGCGCCGCAGCGTGCACGTACTGCGCCCGTGGATCGAGGCGGGCACCCCGGTCATCGGCCTGGAGCCCTCGTGCACCGCGGTGTTCCGCGCCGACGCGCCCGACCTGATGCCGGACGACGAGGACGTACACCGTCTCGCCGGGCAGTTCCGCACGTTCTCCGAGCAGTTGGTCAACCACGCCTCGGACGGCTGGCGCCCGCCCACGGTGAGCCGGGCCGCCACCGTGCAGACCCACTGCCACCAGCACGCGGTGCTGAAGGACGACGCCGACCGCGAGCTGATGCGCCGCAGCGGCCTCGACGCCGACGTCCTGGACGCCGGATGCTGCGGTCTCGCCGGCAACTTCGGCTTCGAACGCGGCCACTACGAGCTGTCCATGAAGATCGGCGAGCAGGGCGTGCTCCCCGCCGTGCGTGACACCGCGCCCGGCGCGCTGGTGCTCGCCGACGGCTTCAGCTGCCGCACCCAGATCGGGCAGGGCGGCACCGGCCGCCGCGCACTCCACCTCGCCGAGGCACTCGCCCTGGGCCTCGACGGCCCACTCCCCACGAACCACCCGGAAAGAGCCGCCGACCGCCCCTCCACCCCCTGAGCGCTCCCGAGTCCCCACCCCTGGAAAGGTCATCCCGTGTCGATGAAAGTCTCCGACCACGTTCTGGAACGGCTGCGGCAGTGGGAGGTCGAGCATGTCTTCGCCTACGCGGGCGACGGCATCAACGGCCTGCTCGCCGCCTGGGGCCGGGCCGACGACAAGCCCCGGTTCATCCAGGCGCGGCACGAGGAGATGGCCGCGTTCGAGGCGGTGGGGTACGCCAAGTTCTCCGGGCGGGTGGGGGTGTGCGCGGCCACGTCCGGCCCCGGCGCGATCCATCTGCTCAACGGCCTCTACGACGCCAAACTCGACCATGTGCCGATCGTCGCGATCGTCGGGCAGACCAACCGCAGCGCCATGGGCGGCTCGTACCAGCAGGAGGTCGATCTGCTGAGCCTGTACAAGGACGTGGCCTCCGCATACTGCGAGATGGTGACCGTCCCCGAGCAGCTGCCCAACGTCATCGACCGGGCCATGCGCACCGCCGCCGCCCGGCGGACCGTGACCGCCGTGATCATTCCGGCCGATGTGCAGGAACTCGACTACACCCCGCCCGGCCACGCCTTCAAGATGGTGCCCTCCAGCCTCGGCACCGCCCACTACGCTCCCGTCCCCGCCGACGGCGAGATCGCCAGGGCCGCCGAGGTGCTGAACGCGGGGGAGAAGGTGGCCGTGCTGATCGGGCAGGGCGCCCGGGGCGCCCGGGCCGAGGTCGAGCGGCTCGCGGACGTGCTGGGCGCGGGCGTCGCCAAGGCGCTGCTCGGCAAGGACGCGCTCCCCGACGACCTGCCCTACGTCACCGGCGCCATCGGCCTGCTGGGCACCCGGCCCTCGTACGAGCTCATGCGGGACTGCGACACGCTGCTCGTGGTGGGATCGAGCTTCCCGTACACGCAGTTCCTGCCCGGACTCGACCAGGCGCGGGCGGTGCAGATCGACATCGACCCGTTCATGGTCGGACTGCGCTACCCCTTCGAGGTGAACCTAGTCGGCGATGCCCGCGAGACGCTGACCCGGCTGCTGCCCAGGCTCAAGCGCAAGAAGCACGACAAGTGGCGGAAGAAGATCGAGAAGGACACCGCCCGCTGGTGGCGGGTGATGGAACGGCGTGCGGCCGTCGACGCGGATCCGATCAACCCCGAGTACGTGGTGCACGCACTCGACGCGCTGCTCCCCGACGACGTCATCCTCGCCGCGGACTCCGGCTCGGCCGCCAACTGGTACGCCCGCCACCTGCGGATGCGCGGCACGATGCGCGGTTCGCTCTCCGGCACGCTGGCCACGATGGGGCCGGGCGTCCCGTATGTGATCGGCGCCAAGTTCGCCCACCCGGACCGCCCGGCCATCGCGATCGTCGGCGACGGGGCGATGCAGATGAACGGGCTCGCGGAGCTGATCACCGTGTCCAAGTACTGGCGCGAGTGGGAGAACCCCCGTCTGGTCGTCGCCGTGCTCAACAACCAGGACCTCAACCAGGTCACCTGGGAGATGCGCGCCATGTCCGGTGCCCCGCAGTTCCTGCCGTCGCAGGAGCTGCCCGATGTGCCGTACGCGGACTTCGCGCGCTCCATCGGGCTGGACGGGGTACGGGTGGAGAAGCCCGGCGACGTCGAGGGGGCCTGGCGCCGGGCGCTCGACGCGGACCGGCCGTTCGTCGTCGAGTTCCGCACCGACCCGGCGGTGCCGCCGATCCCGCCGCACGCCTCCCTCGACCAGATCGAGGCCGCGGCCGCCTCGATCGTGAAGGGCGACAGCGACCGGGTCGGCATGATCCGGCAGGGGCTGAAGGCGAAGGTGCAGGAGATGCTGCCGGGCAGCAGGCACCGGGAGGACCGGCCCGGCGCGGGCGGCGACGCCTGACGCGATGGCGGGGAGAGGCGGGGGCCCGGGAACGCGGGCAGAGTGGCATCGGCGGCCTCGGGCGACCAGGAAGTGGATCTGCAACTGCGGCTTCGGGGGCGGTAGGAGCAGGCCGCGGACATACGCGTATGTCCGCGAGCCGTGCCGCCGCTCAGCCGTGGCGCTCCAGCTCCGCCACCGGGCTGTCGTCGAGCGCCGCCAGCAGCGCCGCCGGGTCGTCGTAGACGGCCACCGCGCCCGCCTCTTCCAGATCGCCGCGCGGGATGCCGCCCGCCAGCACCCCCACAGGACGCACCCCGGCCTTGGCCGCCGCCTTCATGTCCCAGACCGTGTCGCCGACGAACACCGACGACCCGGCGTCCCCGTCGACCAGCTCCAG
This sequence comes from Streptomyces sp. NBC_00224, assembly GCF_041435195.1. NCBI lineage: Bacteria > Bacillati > Actinomycetota > Actinomycetes > Kitasatosporales > Streptomycetaceae > Streptomyces > Streptomyces sp. NBC_00224. The sequence goes on along the minus strand of NZ_CP108106.1, from coordinate 1,341,227 downwards.
CGCATGCTGGACGGGGTCGGGGGCCGGTTTCCCGGACTCGACGTCGTCCGCGGAGGCCACCCCGGCGATCACGTCGTCGGCGTCGATGGCCTTGCGCAGCGCGCCCAGTTCGGCGCCGCCCGCCGAGGTGGCGAGGACCACCCGCCAGCCACGCCCGTCCAGCGCCCGCAGCAGGTCCGCGGCGCCCGCGATGGGGGCGAGCCGCTCGAAGTACGTGGCGTACAGGGTCGTGTGCGCGGAGCTGAGGTCGGAGTCCTCGTCTTTGTCGCGGTCCTCGCCCAGCAGATGCGCGATCAGGTCCTCCGAGGGCAGCCCGACCGCCCGGTGGACGGCATGCGTCGCCACCTCGTGGCCGGCCTGCCGGAACGCCTCCCACCAACAGACCACATGCAGATGATTGGTGTCGACGAGAGTGCCGTCGACGTCGAAGATCGCCGCGCGCGTCATACCGTGCCGCCTTCCGGGCCGCCCTGCCTCGCTCCGACCGTACGGGCTGGTCGGCTCAGCCGCCCGTGCGGCGTGCGCTCGCCCGGCGCAGCACGGCCGCCGCGGCCAGGGCGCCCGCGCCCGCGGTGAGCGCCGGGTGGCGGGCGAGGGCCGCCTGGGCGGAGCACGGCGTCGAACGCTCGTCGAAGGCGCCGTGGGCGCCGTGGTCGTCGCCCGGACGGTCGTCGAGGGGCTGCCACAGGTTGCCGGGCCCGGTGACGGGCGCGGGGGAGTCGGTCTGCTGCGCCGAGTAGCCCGTACGGGCCAGATAGCGGTCGAGTGCGGCCGGGGCGAGCCGGTTGGCCCAGAGGGTCGCGACCGTGGAGGCGCCCACGTAGTACTGCTTGCGGCGGGGGTGGTCCACCGCGTGCACGATGGTCCGGGCGACGACCTCGGGCTGGTAGATCGGTGGCACCGGCTGGGGGTGCTCGGGTAGCCGTGAGCTCACCCAGGAGAACTGCGGGGTGTTGACCGCGGGCAGCTGCACCACGGTGGTGCGCACGTGGCTGCCGTTGTGCAGGAGTTCGGTGCGCAGCGACGAGGTGAAGCCGTTGACGGCGTGCTTCGCGCCGCAGTAGGCCGACTGGAGCGGAATGGACCGCTCGCCGAGGGCCGAGCCGACCTGGACGACGGCTCCCCGGTCACGCGGGACCATCCGGTCGAGGGCGGCGCGGGTGCCGTTGACGAAGCCCAGATACGCCACGTCCGTGACGCGCTGGAACTCCTCCGGCCCGATCTCGGTGAAGGGCGCGAAGACGGAGGTGAAGGCGACGTTGATCCATACGTCGATCGGACCGAACTCGGCCTCGGTCAGCTCCGCCGCCTTCTCCACCTCCTGGTGGTGAGCGACGTCGGTGGGCAGCACCAGGGCTCGCCCGCCGGCCTCTTCGACCTCCCCGGCGGCGGCGTCGAGCCCCGCCCGGCCGCGTGCGAGGAGCGCGATGTTGGCTCCGCGCCGCGCGAACAGCCGGGCGGTGGCGCGGCCGACCCCGGCGCTGGCGCCGGTGATCACAACGGTCTGCGGCATGATCTCGTCCCGTCCCTCCGGGCATCGGCAGCCCTGCGGTGGGATACCCCCCAGAAGCCTCCCCATTCCCTTGAACGCGTGCCTGAATGAGCGCGGCACGGCCACCGGAAATGGTCCACCGATAAATCGTCTCCTGAAATGTGTGTGGCCGCCCGATGGGGGCACACGGAGAGCTGGAGGTTGATTGCCATGGTCGCTTTGCTCCTCGTTCTCCTGCTGGTCCTGATCCTCTTCGGCGCCGGCTTCGCAGTGAAAATCCTGTGGTGGTTCGCGATCGCTGTACTGGTCCTGTGGCTCATCGGCTTCGTCGCCCGGCCCAGGGGCGGATCCGGCCGCTGGTATCGCTGGTAGCGGTCTTCCGAGCGGGAGGTTCCGCAAGGGCTGAAAACGCAATGTGTCGGCCGGAAGAACTCGGGCACCCGGCCCGTCGGAAGAGAGCGTCACCGAGTGATTTACACGGCGACGCTCTTCCGTGCACAGTCAAGAAAGGAATGACATTTCATGACGGAGAACATCTGGGGCTACCCGGAAACCAGTGGCCATCTCGCGGGTGCGGATCTGCGGGGCTGGAGCGTCGAGGCCACCGACGGGAGCATCGGCAAGGTCGACAAGCACTCGGACGAGGTCGGCTCCGCGTACATCGTGGTCGACACCGGCGTCTGGATCTTCGGCAAGCACGTGCTGCTGCCCGCCGGTACGGTGACGCGGCTCGACGCGGCCGAGAAGAAGGTCTACGTGGACCGTACGAAGGCCCAGATCAAGGCCGCCCCCGAGTTCGACAGGGAAAAGCACCTCGGGGACGCCGGCTACCACGATCAGGTCGGTGGCTACTACAGCGGCCGCCCGCCGGTCGTCTGACGTCGGCATCACGATCACGACCATCCGGCAGGACACAGATCCGGCAGGACACAGAGATCCAGCAGGACACAGAGCAGCATGCTTCAGCGTGGCCGCCCGAGCCCAGAGCCCGGGCGGCCACGCCGCGTGCTCACCCGCTTCACCGCTCACCGCACGCGGCCTCGCCCGGCGCCGGGCACATCGCCTCCTCGCGCAGGCGCGTGCAGCACTGATGCAGCAGACGGCACACGTGCATCTGGGAGATGCCGAGTTCGAGGCCGATGTTCTTCTGTGTCATGCCCTGGAAGTAGCGCAGATAGAGGATCTTCCGGTCGCGGGCGGGGAGTTCGCGCAGACCGGGCTTGACGGACTCGCGGTCGATCAGCGTGTCGAGCGCCGGGTCCTCGGAGCCGATGGTGTCGGCCAGTGTGCAGGGGTTCCGCGCGCCGGCCTGTTCGGCGTCCAGGGACATGGCGCGGAAGCTGTCGAGGGCCTCCAGCCCGTCCCGTACGTCCGTCTCGCTCAGGCCGGTGCGTTCCGCTACTTCCCGGACGGTCGGTTCGCCGACTCCTGCGGACTGCAGCTCGTGGCGGGCCGTGCGGACGCGGTTGCGGAGTTCCTGGACGCGGCGCGGCACATGCAGGGTCCACATGTGGTCGCGGAAATGGCGCTTGATCTCGCCGGTGATGGTGGGGACGGCATAGGCGACGAACGGCGTGCCCAGGACGGGATCGAAGCCGTCGACGGCTTTGAGCAGCCCGACTGCGGCGACCTGGCGCAGATCCTCCACGGATTCGCCGCGGTCGCGGAAACGCCCGGCGAGCCGTTGCGACAGCGGAAGCCAGGAATTCACCAACTCTTCGCGCAGCGCTGCCCGTTCGGGCCCGTCCGGAAGTGCGGCGAGCCGTACGAACGCTTCATCGGTATCCGGTGTGTCGTCATACGTGCGGCGATTGGCGCAGCGAGTGGACATGACTTGCGCTCCTAGGACGGTAAAGGGTTCGCCGTCGAAAGGAATGGGGCGCAGGCCGGGATGCGGGTCCCTGCCACCGCCCATTCCGTGGCAGCGTATTTCCACTGAAACGGGCCGTATGCATGCGGCGGAGCGGAATTTCCGAGAACTTCGTGGCGTGTGTGAGGGATGACTTTGGGTGCCAGGCCGTGCGAATGCCGGGGCATTGCCCGCGCCCGTCTTCCGTCATGAGGGGCGACGCCGCTGCCCGAAGCTGGTTAGATCGAGCCAGGCGCGATCCCGGCGTAGATCGCGAAGGCGGCCCGCAGGGCAGAGGGAGACACGATGGGCACGGCCAAAAGGACGGGCGCGGGGTCGCCCGCGCCGCAGAGCGGCGGGAACCACGATCTGCTCCGGGTGCACGGCGCGTGCGTGAACAACCTCAAGGACGTCAGCGTCGAGATCCCCAAGCGCCGGCTGACGGTGTTCACCGGTGTCTCCGGCTCCGGCAAGAGCTCGCTGGTGTTCGACACGATCGCCGCGGAGTCGCAGCGGCTGATCAACGAGACGTACAGCGCCTTCGTCCAGGGCTTCATGCCCAATCTGGCGCGGCCCGAGGTCGACGTCCTCGAAGGGCTGACGACCGCGATCATCGTCGACCAGCAGCGGATGGGCGCCGACCCCCGCTCCACCGTCGGCACCGCCACCGACGCCAACGCGATGCTGCGCATCCTCTTCAGCAGGCTCGGGCAGCCGCACATCGGCTCGCCCAACGCGTTCGCCTTCAACGTCCCCTCGGTGCGGGCGAGCGGCGCGATCACGGTCGAGCGCGGGGCCGGCAAGACCGAGGCCGTGAAGGCGACCTACAACCGCACCGGCGGTATGTGCACCGGCTGCGAAGGCCGGGGCTCGGTCTCCGACATCGACCTCACCCAGCTCTACGACGACTCCAAGTCGATCGCCGGGGGCGCGTTCACCATCCCCGGCTGGACGTTGGACAGCTTCTGGACCGTGCGGGTGTACGCGGAGTCGGGCATCCTCGATCCGAACAAGCCGATCCGCAGGTTCACCAAGAAGGAGATGCAGGACTTCCTCCACGGGGGGCCGACCAAGGTCAAGGTCGACGGCGTCAACGTCACCTACGAGGGGCTGATCCCGAAGATCCAGAAGTCGATGCTCTCCAAGGACCGGGAGGCGCTGCAGCCGCACATCCGCGAGTTCGTGGACCGGGCGGTCGCCTTCACCGCCTGTCCAGAGTGCGACGGAACCCGGCTCAGCGAGGCGGCGCGGTCGTCGAAGATCGAGGGCATCAGCATCGCCGACGCCTGCGCGATGCAGATCAGCGACCTGGCCGAATGGATCCGTGGCCTCGACAAGCCTTCCGTGGCGCCGCTCCTCACGACCCTGCTGCGCACCCTCGACTCCTTCGTGGAGATCGGCCTCGGCTACCTCGCCCTCGATCGGCCGTCGGGCACGCTGTCGGGCGGCGAGGCCCAGCGCGTCAAGATGATCCGCCACCTCGGCTCCGCGCTCACCGACGTCACGTACGTCTTCGACGAGCCCACCGCGGGTCTGCACCCCCATGACATCCAGCGGATGAACGAGCTGCTGCTGCGGCTGCGCGACAAGGGCAACACGGTGCTCGTGGTGGAGCACAAGCCGCAGACCATCGCGATCGCCGACCACGTCGTCGACCTCGGCCCCGGCGCGGGTCAGGCGGGCGGCACCGTCTGCTTCGAGGGCACCGTCGAGGGGCTGCGGGCGGGTGACACCGTCACCGGTCGGCACCTCGACGACCGGGCCGCCCTCAAGGAGAAGGTGCGTACGCCCGGTGGCAAGCTGGAAATCCGCGGCGCGACCGCGCACAACCTGCGCGGGGTCGACGTCGACCTTCCGCTGGGCGTGCTCTGCGTGGTCACCGGTGTGGCGGGCTCCGGCAAGAGCTCCCTCGTCCACGGCTCGATCCCGCCCGGCGCCGGCGTGGTCTCGGTCGACCAGCGAGCCATCAAGGGCTCCCGGCGCAGCAACCCCGCCACGTACACGGGGCTGCTCGACCCGATCCGCAAGGCGTTCGCCAAGGCCAACGGCGTGAAGCCGGCGCTGTTCAGCGCCAACTCCGAGGGCGCCTGCCCCAGTTGCAACGGCGCGGGAGTGATCTACACCGACCTGGCGATGATGGCCGGCGTCGCCACCACATGCGAGGAGTGCGAGGGGAAGCGGTTCGAGGCGTCGGTCCTCGACCACCACTTCGGCGGCCGCGACATCAGCGAGGTGCTGGCGATGTCGGTGAGCGAGGCGGAGGAGTTCTTCGCCGACGGTGAGGCGCGCACGCCGGTCGCGCACAAGATCCTCACCCGGCTCTCCGACGTCGGGCTCGGCTACCTCACCCTCGGCCAGCCGCTCACCACACTGTCCGGCGGCGAGCGGCAGCGGCTCAAACTGGCCACCCATATGGCCGAGAAGGGCGGCGTCTACGTGCTCGACGAGCCGACCACCGGCCTGCACCTCGCCGACGTGGAGCAGCTGCTCGGCCTGCTCGACCGGCTCGTCGACTCCGGCAAGTCGGTCATCGTCGTCGAACACCACCCGGCGGTCATGGCGCACGCCGACTGGATCGTCGACCTCGGCCCCGGCGCGGGCCACGACGGCGGCCGGATCGTCTTCGAGGGCACCCCCGCGGACCTGGTCGACGCCCGCTCCACCCTCACGGGCGAGCACCTCGCGCGGTACGTCGGCGCGTGAACCCCGTGCTCGTGGACACCGTACGGCGGGAGCCGGAGCGCTAGGTCCTGACGCTCTGGCTCGTGACCAGGTCGATCACCGCCGGAATGCCGCCTTCCGTGAAGGCCCGGTGCTGCCGGTCGGCGCCGGTTCCCCGGCGCAGGGTGCGCTGCATCAGGGAGTTCACCTCAAGCCCGTCACCCGCCGCCTCCAGGGCGGGGCCGATGTGCCGGGCCAGCTGGCACAGCACGTCGCCGCAGCTGCGCCGCTGCCCGACGGGGTCGAGGAGCACCCCGTTCAGCCCTTCCCTGGCCGCGCGCCAGGTCGCGGCCTGGAGCAGTTCGAGGGGGCATTCCGGTACCGGGTCGCCGTCCTTGTGCTCCCGGATGGCGGTGGCGACCAGGGCGCGGATGATCCCGGCGAGCATCACCGCCTCGTCGACCCGCACCTGCACGTCCAGACAGCGCACCTCGATGGTGGGGTAGCGCTCGGAGAGGCGCGCGTGCCAGTAGAACTGGCCGCTGTCGCTGACCGCCCCGGCGGTGATGAGGGCTTCCGTGCGGCTCTCGTAGTCGTCGAGGTCGGCGAAGCGCGGTGGTGGGCCGCTGACGGGCCAGCGGCTGAAGACGAGGGTGCGCCAGCTGGCGAATCCCGTGTCGCGGCCGTGCCACAGCGGTGAGTTCGCCGACATGGCGAGCAGGGTGGGAAGCCAGACGCGGATCCGGTTGAGGACGGCGACGCCGACTTCCCGGTCGGGTACTCCGACGTGCACATGCATGCCGTTGATCAGCTGCTCGTCGACCAGCTGCCCCGCGTTCGTCTGCATCGCCAGATAGCGGGGCCGTGGAGTGACCGGGACGGGGCCCGTGCCGTTGACGGGGGCGGCCCCCACGGCGGCGACCCTGCAGCCCAGCTGCTCCGCAGCGGTTCCCACCGTGTGCCGCAGGCGCACCAGATGGTCGCCGAGCTCCCCCAGGGCCAGGCAGACCGGGGTCGCGACCTCCAACTGGGCCTGGAGCAGCTCTAGTTGTACCTCCGGCTCGTCGACCGTATCCGGTCCGGTCAGTGCCCGTACCTCTTCCGAACGGGGCACGGGCCGGCCGGTCACGGGGTCCACGAGCAAATACTCTTCTTCGACCCCAAAGGTGAGCATGAGAGGTGGTTACCCGCGTCCGGACCACTCGAACCGGTGTGCGTTTGCGCCAGTCGGCCGGTACGGACCCGGGGCGGCGGCCCTTGAGCGGCGGTCGGAGCAGTGGGACGGGCCGCCGAGATGCCGTAGGGCGTCGGCTGTACGAGGGTGGAGACCCCGCCGACCCGTCAGACCGAGGAGCCGTGAGGATGGAAGCAAGCGATGGCCCGCCTGAGCACAGCCCCGAGCCCGGCTCCGATCCGGCCGACCGCGGTGGAGTGCTCCCGCCGACGCACTCGCGCATGACCCTGCGGGTGAACGACGCCGTCCATGTCATCGAGCTCGACCACCGCACCACGCTCCTTGACCTGCTGCGCGAGCACCTCGCCCTCACCGGGTCGAAGAAGGGCTGCGACCAGGGCCAGTGCGGGGCGTGCACCGTGCTCGTCGACGGCAGACGGGTCAACAGCTGTCTGCTGCTGGCGGTCGCGCAGGAGGGCCGCGAGGTCGTCACCATCGAGGGGCTCGCCGATGCGGTGGGCGCGGACGGCGATCTGCATCCTCTGCAACAGGCGTTCCTGGACCGGGACGCGCTCCAGTGCGGCTACTGCACACCGGGGCAGCTCTGCTCGGCCGTCGGCATGCTGGAAGAGGCCAGATCCGGTCAGCCGTCGGTCGTCACCGACACCGAACGGCCGACCGACGCCCCCGTACGGCTGACCGCCGAGGAGATCCGGGAGCGGCTGAGCGGCAACCTGTGCCGCTGCGGGGCGTATCCGCACATCGTGGAGGCCGTGCAGGAAGTGGTGGTGCGGGACATGGCCGCGCGGGAGGTGACCGCGTGAAGCCGGTGACCTATGTGAGGGCCGGGAGCGTCGCGGAGGCGGCAGCCGCCCACGCCGGCCGCCCGGAGGCCCGGTACCTGGGCGGCGGCACCAACCTCGTCGATCTGATGAAGCTCGGCGTGGAACGGCCCGACGTGCTCATCGACATCACCCGGCTGCCCCTCGACCAGGTGGAGGAGTCGCCCGACGGCGCGCTGCGGATCGGCGCGACCGTGCGCAACACCGATCTCGCCGCGCATCCGCTGGTCCGCGAGCGGTATCCGGTGCTGTCGCAGGCGGTGCTCAGCGGTGCCTCGGGCCAGTTGCGCAATGTGGCCACCACGGCGGGAAACCTCCTCCAGCGCACCCGCTGCGCCTACTTCCAGGACCTGGCCAAGCCGTGCAACAAGCGGGTGCCGGGCAGCGGCTGCGGCGCCCTGGACGGCGTCAACCGCGACCACGCGGTGCTCGGCCACTCGGAACACTGCGTCGCCACCCACCCCTCCGACCTGGCCGTGGCGCTGGCGGCCCTCGACGCGGTGGTCGAGATGGCGGGGCCCGGCGGCGGCCGGACCGTCGAGTTGACCGAATTCCACCGGCTGCCGCAGGACAGCCCCGACCAGGACACCGTGATCCGCCCCGGCGAGCTCATCACCGGGGTGCTGCTGCCGCCGCTGCCCGGCGGCGCCGTCTCGCGCTACCGCAAGGCGCGGGACCGGGCGTCGTACGCCTTCGCGCTCGCCTCCGTCGCCGCCGCCGTCCAGGTGGAGGGCGGAGTGGTCCGGCACATCGGGGTCGCGTTCGGCGGCCTGGCCCACCGCCCGTGGCGCGCCCGGCGGACGGAGGCCGCGCTGCTGGGCAGCGCGCCCACCCCCGAGGCGGTCGCCCAGGCCGTGGACGCCGAGCTCGCCGCCGCCGTCCCGCTGCGCGACAACGCGTACAAGGTGTCGCTCGCCCGCGACCTCGCCCGCGAAGTACTCGGCTCGCTGATCGCCAGGTCCTGAACACCCCGGGAGGTGAACCGCCGTGGGACCGTCCCCGAGCGCCCTGGGCGCGCCCGTCGAGCGCCGGGAAGGCCGCGCGAAGGTGACCGGCGCCGCCAAGTACGCCACGGAGTACGCGCCGCCCGGCCGGGTCCACGCCTGGCCCGTGCCCGCCACCGTCGCGCGCGGCAAGGTCGTCTCCTTCGACGTCTCGGCCGCACTCGCACTGCCGGGCGTGCTGGCCGTCCTCACCCCGGAGTCCGCGGCCCGTCTCGCCGACGCGGGCGATCCGACGCTGGCCGTGCTCCAGGACTCCCAGGTGCCGCACCACGGCTGGCCGGTCGCCCTGGCCGTCGCCGAGACCCTGGAGACGGCACGGGCCGCCGCCGGAGCCGTACGGGTGCGCTACGCGACCGAGCCGCACGATGTGACCCTGACCCGGGACCACCCGCAGGCCTACAGCCCCGAGGAGGTCAACGGGGGCCACCCCGGGGAGCGTCGGCAGGGCGATCCTGAGGGCGCGTTCGCCGACGCGGCGGTCAGGGTGGACGTGTCGTACGCGGTGCCGCCGCTGCACAACCACCCCATGGAGCCGCACGGGGCGACCGCGCTCTGGCAGGACGACGTGCTCACCGTGTTCGACTCCAGTCAGGGCGGCGACACCGTGCGCGCCGTCCTGGCGAAGCTCTTCACCCTGCCCGAGGAACGGGTGAGCGTCGTCTGCGAGCACGTCGGCGGCGGCTTCGGCTCCAAAGGCACACCCCGCCCCCATGTCGTCCTCGCCGCACTGGCCGCCCGGCACACCGGACGACCGGTCCAACTCACCCTGTCCAGGCGTGAGTTGACAGAGCTGGTCGGTCATCGCGCCCCGACCCTGCACCGCGTCCGGCTCGGCGCCCGGCCCGACGGCACGCTCACCTCGCTGATCCACGAGGCCACCACGCACACCTCGCGGGTCAAGGAGTTCGTCGAGCAGGCGGCGGTGCCCGCCCGCGTGATGTACGCCGGCGGGAGCAGCCGCACGAGCCACCGGGTGGTGGCCCTCGACGTCCCCACCCCGTCCTGGATGCGCGCCCCCGGCGAGACACCCGGTATGTACGCCCTGGAGTCCGCCGTCGACGAACTCGCCTGCGCCCTCGGTATGGACCCCATCGACCTACGGGTGTGCAACGAACCCCCGGCCGAGCCGGACAGCGGACGCCCCTTCAGCAGCCGGCACCTCGTCGAGTGCCTGCGCGACGGCGCGGCGCGCTTCGGCTGGGCCGAGCGCGACCCCCGGTCGGGTGTACGGCGCTCGGGACCGTGGCTGACCGGCACCGGGGTCGCGGCTGCCACCTATCCGGTGCTTCTCTCGCCCAGCCGCGCGACGGTCACCGCCCACCCCGACGGGCTGTACGTCGTACGGCTCAACGCCACCGACATCGGCACCGGCGCCCGTACCGTACTCACCCAGATCGCGGCGGAGGCGCTCGGCGTCGGGGTGGAGTCGGTCCGTACGGAGATCGGCGTCACCGGGCTGCCCAGGGCCCCGCTCGCGGGCGGGTCCGCCGGCACGGCGTCCTGGGGCTGGGCCGTGCACGAGGCGTGCAGGTCCCTGGCCGGTCAACTGGCCGATCGGTCCGGTCCGTTGCCACCCGGGGGACTGACGGCGTCCGCCGACACCGAAGGCACGGCGAACGCGGAATCCCCCTACGCGCGGCACGCGTTCGGCGCCCACTTCGCCGAAGTCGCCGTCGATACGGACACCGGCGAGGTACGGGTGCGGCGACTGCTCGGGGTGTACGCGGCGGGGCGGATCCTCAACGCGCGCACCGCCCGCTCCCAGTTCATCGGCGGCATGGTCATGGGCCTAGGCATGGCGCTCACCGAGGGCGGCAGCGTGGACCCCGCCTCCGGCGCCTTCATCGGCAGCGATCTCGCGGGCTACCACGTGCCCAGCCACGCCGACGTGCCCGCGATCGAAGCGCACTGGATCGACGAGAAGGACCCCCACCTCAACCCGATGGGCAGCAAGGGCATCGGGGAGATCGGGATCGTGGGGACGGCCGCCGCGATCGGCAACGCGGTCCACCACGCCACCGGTGTCCGCTTCCGGGAACTGCCGCTCACCCCGGACCGGGTACACGTCTGACACTCAGACGCGGCGGCGGTGGCTGGTGTCGCACCACGGGTAGGTTCGGCTGCGACGGCAGGTGCACAGCGCGACCACACAGCGGTCGGAGACCGCGCTGGTGCCGTCCTCCAGGACGACTTCCACCGGCCCCTCGACGAGGACGGGCCCCTCGCGCCGGACTCGGATGCGGCGCGGCTTGTCAGACGGGTCGTTCGGCACGGATGACCACCAGTTCTTCCGTCGTCTCGTCGTCCTCGATCAGACCCTGCGCGTCCAGCCACGCCCGCCGGGCCCGCAGGACCGGGCCGAAGGGGATGAACCGCCGCGCGGCCACCGCCGCCTTCAGCCCCGCGCCGCGCAGCTCCCGCAGGCTCGCTTCCGGGCCGCTGAGCGCGGAGTGGACCAGCAGGAGCACACCGCCGGGGCGCAGCAGGCGGGGTGCCTCGCGGCAGATGCGGCGCACGAGCAGCCGCCCGTCGTGTCCGGCGTCCCAGGCCCGCTCCGGGCCGTGCCGGGGAGCGGTGGCGGTGCGCGCGGGAACGTAGGGCGGATTGCTCAGGATGAGGTCGTACGCGCGCCCCGCGACCGGCGCCAGCAGGTTTCCGTGGACCACGTGCACCGGCAGACCGGCGAGCCGCGCGTTGAGGCGTGCGGTGAGAACGGCACGCCAGGAGATGTCCACGGCGGTCACCCTGGCTCCGCGCCGGGCGGCGGCGAGGGCCAGCGCGCCGGTGCCGGTGCCCACATCGAGGATGTGGGCACCCGGCGGCACCGGCTCGTCACGCAGGGCTTCGGCCAGCAGCGCGGTGTCGGCCTGCGGGGCGTAGACGCCGGGTGGGGCCAGAAGAGTCATGTACGCCGAGTGCCCGGCGATACGGGAAAGATCCTCCCAAATGCGTGTTTATCGGTCGGAGGCCGATTCCGGACCGGCGGAGAGCGTGGCCGGGGCGGTTTCTCCGCCGTCGAGGGGTGCCCGCAGTGAGGTGCGCCCCGCCCGCCAGTGCCCCAGCAGATCCTCGCCGAAGCGGTCCTCCAGGAACATGGTGGCGTCGATGCCGAACACGACATCGGGCGCCAGCTGCGGCTCCCGCTCCAGGAGGCCGCCGATCACCTCGTGCCGCACCACCTGCTCGTGCACCGCGTCGGCCTCCACGTGCTCGGTGTAGAAGAGCTCGGCGGCGGGGCCCGCGCCCGCGCGCTTCATCGCGAGCGCCATGCGCCGGGAACCGGGCGACGAGATGACCTCAAGAGTGGCGAAGTGGCCGACGAGCGCGCCCCGCAGACTCCGGTGCAGCCCGAGCAGCGACATGAGGTTCACCGTGGCGAGCATGCGCGCCGATCCGGAGTCGAGGTAGCGGCCGTACGCCGGGTCGAGGCCGAGGTCGGTCATGAGGTCCGCGAAGAGCCGGGCGTGCACGCGCTCGGCGCGCCCGCCGCCGTACTCGTCGAACTCCACCGCCGCCATCCCCGCCTTGGCCCGGCCCCACAGCCGGGGGAGCACCCAGGCGTGCGGGTCGGCTTCCTTGAGGTGGTAGAGCGAGCGCTGGGCGGCGTACTCGCGCAGCTGCCACAGGCGGCCCTCCTCCTGGAGGTGGTGCGAGACACCGGTGCCGTGGACGGGCTCGACGAGCAGTTCGCCCAGGGCGTCGTCCACGTCGTGCGCGCGTGCCGCGTCGCGCCGCAGCGCGTCGAGGAACCGGGCCTCCAGCAGAGCGCGCGCGGTGAGCAGCGCGGGATCCCATTCCATGGCGTCATCCACCCCGGCGAAGCCCCGGTAGTGGGGCTCGTAGCAGACGTACAGCGCGAGCTGGAGGTCGTCGCCGTAGGGGTCGGCGTCGGCGGCTGCCCGCGCGTCCGGCAGGGGGGTGCCCTCGCCGCGCAGGTGGGCGATGACCGTCGCGGAGACCTCACCGCGGCCGTCCGGCAGGGCAGGGCCTCGTTGATCGATGGTCATGGCCTGCGTGTACCCGCTGTACGCCGACGCACCCGCTGTCCCTCCCGGGGGTGCCCGTCGGATTGCGATCCGGCAGAGCGGGTACCGATGCGTGACCCCTAGTGCACCGCGGGAGCGGATGGCCGTGCCGGGGCACGGAGAGTGGCTGGAGGCCGTGATGGACAGCGACGACAGGAAGCGGCGTACCGACGACGTCGGGCGCGACGAAACCGCCGAGGGGCGTGCGGACCGCAAGTGGGGAGATCTCATCCAGGAGGTCAGGGTGGCCCAGACGGGTGTGCAGATCCTCTTCGGGTTCCTCCTGACCGTGGCCTTCACGCCGCTCTTCCACCAACTCGGCGACACCGACAAGGCGATCTACGTCTGTACGGTCGTGCTCGGATCGGCGACCACCGGAGCCCTGGTGGCGCCGGTCTCCTTCCACCGGATCCTGTCCGGCCGCCACATCAAACCCACGGCCGTCGCGTGGGCCTCCCGGTTCACCGTCGTCGGGCTCGTGCTGCTGTTCGCCACGATGACCTCGTCACTCGTCCTGGTGCTGCGGGTGGCGTCGCACGGCGGGTACTGGCCGTGGCTGGTCGGTGCGGTGGTGGCCTGGTACCTGGTGTGCTGGTTCGTGCTGCCGCTGTGGGTGCGCCACTGGCACACGGAGGGTGAGGCGGACTGATTGCAGCAGATACAGGCCGTGCCCCGACGACCGGGCCGGGCGGTGCCTCCCGTGCGGGCGCGGCCGCAGCGCGCCCTCCGCGCCGCATCAAACCATGGCAAAACGGGCATCAGCATGTCAGGACGCTCGGACGACGGACCCGCCGCCAATGGGGGCGGCGCAGGCCCACGCCCCGTCGAAGGAGCCCCCATGCCCACCGCCCGACAAGACACCATCCGCACGGAACCGCCGCCCGTGGCACCGGCGGCCACGGTCCGTAGCCGCGCGCTGGACGGCATACCCGAGGTGGCCCGGCCCCAGGCTCTGAGCACCGACGACGCGCGGTCCCTCTCGGAGACCATGTTCCGGCGCCTGGCCGAGCTCGACGAGGGCACGCCCGAGCACGCGTACGTACGGAACACACTGGTCGAGCTCAACCTCAGCCTGGTCAGGTTCGCGGCGCGGCGGTTCCGCGACCGCGCCGAGCCGATGGAGGACATCGTCCAGGTCGGCACGATCGGACTGATCAAGGCGATCAACCGCTTCGACGTGGAGCGGGGAGTGGAGTTCTCCTCCTTCGCGCTGCCCACGATCACCGGTGAGATGAAGCGGTTCTTCCGCGACACCAGCTGGGCGGTCCAGGTACCCCGCAGGCTCCAGGAGCTGCGTCTGCGGCTGGCCGGGGCCCTGGAGGTACTCGGCCAGGAGCTGGGCCGCCCGCCGACGACGGCGGAGCTGGCCGTCCACCTCGGGGTGACCGAGGCCGAGGTCGTCGAGGGCGAGCAGGCGGCCAACGGGTACATGGCGCGTTCGCTCGACATCCCGGACGACGACACCGGGGCCGCCGCCGGCCTCATGCGAAGGCTCGGCGAGGAGGAGGGCGCGTTCGACGTCGTCGACTCGCTGGAATCCCTCAAACCGCTCATCGCGGGCCTCACGGACCGCGAGCGCACGCTGCTCTCCCTGCGCTTCGGCGAGGAGCTCACACAGGCCGAGATCGGCGCCAGGGTGGGACTCTCGCAGATGCACGTCTCACGCCTGCTGGCCCAGATCCTGGAGCGGCTGCGCGAGGGGCTGCTCGAAGACGGCCCGGAGGCGGTCACCGCGGAATAGCCGAAGCCCGTCAGAGGCTCTCGGGTGAGCGGCGGTACCCGGGCGAGTGCGTGTGCTCCGCCCGCGACGGCAGTACGACCTCCATCCACACCACCTTGCCCCTCCCCAGCGGCATCGAGCCCCAGCTCCCGGCGAGCCGGTCGAGCACCATCAGGCCGTGGCCGCCGGGCAGCGAGGGGGCCCGGGGGCGGCGTACGGGGGCGACGGGACTGCCGTCGGCGACCTCCACCCGGAGGTGGCCGTCCTCGTGGCGCAGCACCAGCTCGCGGGGGCCGCCCGCGTACAGACAGGCGTTGGTGACGACCTCGGAGACGAGCAGGAGCACATCGTCCACGCGCGCGCGGTCGTCCTCCCGCACGGCCGTGGTCCACCCCCAGTCGGCCAGCGCGTGCGCGGTGAAGTCCCGGCAGCGGGTCACCACGCCCTTCGTGCCGAAGAGCTCAAGGCGGCGGATCTGGCTCCGCCCGGCCCCGCTCGTCTCACCCATCGCCTTCTCCGCTAATCCGGCGGGCGGCCCGCGAGCGCCTGGTCCAGGTCGGCGTGGATACGGAACACCGAGTCCGCACCGGTGATCGCGAACATCCGGGCGACGGGCGGCTGGAGCGCCACGAGCTCGATGCCGGCACCCGTGGCCTGCGCGGCCGCCGCCCGGGCCCGCAGCAGCACGTTCAGCCCGGTCGAGTCGCAGAACCACAGGCCGGCGCAGTCGACCACGATCCGTGCCGGGGCGGCCGCGATCTGCTCCGCCAGGGCGGCATGCAACGGCTCCACCGTGTCGTGGTCCAGCTCACCGGTGAGCGAGAGCACCGCGGCCCCGCCGATCTGCCGTACCCCGACCGCGAACCGTCTGCCTCCGGCGGTGCCCCCGCCGAGCGTGTCGTCGCTCGTGTCCGATGCCATGGGTTCACCCGCCTCCTTCGCCACTGCCCGATGCTCCGCACCGGGCGCCTGTAGGAAGAGTGCCCAATGATCGGCGATCTAGTGCGTGGGCGGGGCCGTGGGCCCGGCCCACCCATCCTGCCCGGCCCGGCAGGCTTCCGCGATCGGTGTGGCCGGGCCGGGTGCGTGCCCCGGCCGGCGCCCCGTATCGGGGCCTCCCCGGTTTGAGCTGCTGATACGGGGTGACCCGGCAGACAGCGTGAGAACCCGGAGAACGAGAGAGAGGGGCACCGATGGGCATCACCGACAGCGCGGCCAGGCTCGCGGCCGAGGCGGACCTGAAGGGACGCACGACGCACGCCACCCACCGGACGACCGAGGCGGTGGCCGGGGTCCAGACGGCGGTGGGCCAGGCGGCCCGCACGGTCCGGGACCACACCCCCGCGCCCGTACGCCGGGCGACGGCCGTGGCAGCGGTGGCCGGGCGCGCCCACCCCCGGCAGCTCGTGCTGGCCGCGGCGGCCGTGGCGGCGGCATTTCTCGTCCTGCGGGGCCGACGCGACAAGAAGTGACGGAGCCCGCCGCCAAGCCGCTCCGCACGCCGTTCGGCCGAACGAGGACCTCGCCCGGTCGCACGCGCGGGCGTCCGGGCGCAGCATGGAAGGCGGAAAGTCGTGCCGATCGGCCTGGGCCTGGCCAGCGGGCGTGTCCCGCACAGGGGCGTACGGGTGAGGAGGCCGGTGATGGCTGGTGCGCAGTCCTTCCCGGCCCGTTCGGGGGCGAGGGATCCGTCGCTGGTGGCCGGTGGCCTGCTGGACGTGCTCGGGGTGGCCGCGGTCGTCCTCGACGCCGAGGGCCGCATCCGGCTGTGGAGTCCGCAGGCCAAACGGGTGTACGGGTACACCGCCGCGGAGGCCCTCGGGCAGTACGCCGCGAAGCTGCTGGTGGACGAGGAGCACCGTGAGGTGGTGCTGGGTCTTTTCGCCCAGGTGATGTCCGGTGAGGGCACCTGGGCGGGGGTGTTCCCCGTCCGGCACAAGGACGGCAGCACGCTCCTCGTGGAGTTCCGCAACGTACGCCTCGAAGCCGACAACGGCCGTATGTTCGCGCTCGGCCTGGCCTCCGAGCAGGCCACGCTGCGGCGGGTGGAGCGCGATCTGGCCCTCTCGCTGCGGCTCGTGGACCAGTCGCCCATCGGCCTGGCGGTCCTCAACACCGAACTGCGGTACGTCCTGGTGAACCCCGCGCTCGAACGCATCAACGGCGTTCCGGCCGACGAGCACCTGGGGCGCCGGATCGTCGACGTACTGCCGTTCCTGGACGGGGCCACCGTCGAGACGAGGATGCGCGAGGTGATGGCGAGCGGACGCCCGGTGCTCGACGAGTTCACCACCGGCCGCACCGCCGCCGACCCCGAGCGGGATCACGCCTGGCTGGTGTCGGTGTACCGGCTCGACGACCAGGCGGGCCACGTCCTCGGTATCGCGGTGTCCGTCGTCGATGTGACCGAGCAGCACGAGGCGGCCGTCTCCGCCGCCCAGGCGCGGCGCCGGCTGTCACTGATCGCGGACGCGTCCGTCCGCATCGGCACCACCCTCGACCTGGAGGTGACGGCCCGCGAGCTGGCCGACGTCGCCGTCCCCGAGGTGGCCGACATCGCGGCCGTCGACGTGCTCGACACCGTCCTGGCCGGTCCCCGGCCGGGGGAGGCGGACGGCGGCGCCGTGCGGTTCCGCGCGCTGGCGCTCAACGCGGCCTACCCCACCCCCGCCACCAGAGCCGCCGACCCGGTCGGCGACGTCGCCCTGTACGGCCCCACCCGGCTGGTGACCCAGTGCGCCCGCACGGGACGCCCCGTCCTCGTCCCGCGGGTGCGCCCCCAGGACCTGCCGCGCATCGCCCGCAATGAGGAGGCCGTCCACCTCCTCGCCGCCGCCGGAGTCCACTCCTACCTCGCCGTCCCCCTCATCGCCCGCGGCCAGGTCCTCGGCGCGCTCGACCTCAAACGCGCCCGCAACCCCGCCCCCTTCAGCAAGGACGACGTCCTGCTCGCCACCGAACTCGCCGCCCGCGCGGCGGTGTCCATCGACAACGCCCGCTGGTACCAGCGCCAGCGCGAGACGGCTCTGATGCTGCAGCGCCACCTCCTGCCCCAACGCCCGGTCGCCCCCGCCGGGTTGGACATCGCCTACCGCTACCAGCCGGCCGCCGCCGACGACGAGACGGGCGGCGACTGGTTCGACGTCATCGCCCTCAGCGGCGACCGTACGGCCCTCGTCGTCGGCGATGTGATGGGCAGCGGCATCAACGCCGCCGCCACCATGGGCCAACTGCGCGCCACGGCCCGCGCGCTGGCCCGTCTCGACCTGGACCCCGCCACCGTACTGACCCATCTGGACGCCGCCACCGCCGATCTGGGCGATGCGACGGCGACGTGTGTGTACGCGCTGTACGACCCTCACACTCACCTGTGCCACATCGCCGTCGCCGGTCACCCGCCCCCGGTGCACCTGCGGCCCGGCCGCCCGCCCCGGCTCCTGGACCTGCCCACCGGAGCGCCGCTGGGCGTGGGCGGCGTACCGTTCTCGACCACCGCCGTCACCCTCGACCCGGGGGACGACCTCGTCCTGTACACCGACGGCCTGATCGAGACCCGCGACCAGGACATCGACACCCGCCTGGCGACCCTCACCGATCTGCTGACCGGCCCCAGCCGCCCGCTGGAGGACGCCTGCGACTTCCTCCTCGCCGCCCTGCGCCGCCCGGACACCCACGACGACGTCGCCCTGCTCATCGCCCGGGCCCACGCCCTCACGGCCACCTGACCGGGCTCACATCCGCGTGCCGAAGTCCTGGGTCCACCAGGGGCCCCCGGAGCCGTTGTGGATCCCGACCCCCAGCTCCTTGAAGGCGCAGTTGAGGATGTTCGCGCGGTGCCCGGGGCTGTTCATCCAGGAGTTCATGACGTCGGCCGGGGTCTGCTGGCCGCGGGCGATGTTCTCGCCGTAGGTGGACCACTGGTAGCCGGCGGCGTGGATGCGCTCGCCCGGGCCCGCCCCGCTCGGGTCGGTGTGGTCGAAGAAGTTCTGTGCCGCCATGTTGTCGGAGTGGCGCTGTGCGGCCGTGGCGAGCCGGGAGTTGTCGGTCACGGGTCCGCAGCCGTTCTTGGCCCGCTCGGTGTTGACCAGCGCGATCACCTGCTGGGCGGTCGACCCCTGCTTGGTGAGGGAGTTCGGCGCGCCGGGGGAGTGCGGGGCGGGAGTCCGCGCGGCGGCGCTGTGGGGTGCGGGGCTGTGCGCGGTCGGCTTCGGTGAGGCGGCCGAGCGGCTCGGTGACGGCGATGAACTCGGCTTCGGGGACGGCGAGTTGGATGCTCGGGTGGGCGTCGGCCCGGCGGCGGCGGCGCCGTCGGGGCTCGCCGCCGTGACGGTGGCGTCGGCCGGGGCGTCCGCGACGGTGTGGCCGGGCCCGGACGGATCCGACGACATGTGGATGACCACGGCCAGGCCGCCTATCGCGGTGGCGCCCGCCAGCACCGCGGCGGCACGGCGGCGCCGCCTGGCACGGTCCCGGTCGCGGCGGAGCTCGCCCCGGGTCGCCGCCTCGGCGTGTGCGCCTTTGCCACGGGGTGCCTGGCGGTGGCGGCCCGGCGCCGACGGCGGTCGTAGGGGCTCTGCCGGGTCGGCCACCCCGTACGCCATGGGCGCGGTACCCCGGTGTGCGGCCAGGGCCGCGAACAGACCGGCCGCCGAAGCCACCGGCACCAGGGCGAGCCCCGCCAGCAGGCCTTCGGGCGGTACGAGTCCGCTGCCCAGGCCGGAGCAGACCGGGCACACGCGGGTGTGCCGGGTGATGCGCTTGCGCCACAGCGCGGAGGGCACACCGTCCCAGAGCGAGAGCAGGCCGGTGAGTTCGTGGCAGCGCGGGGCGACCGCGAGGGTCCGCACCACCTGGCGCGACGCGTCGAGCCGCTCCTTCATGCGCTGCACGCGTACGGCCGTGTGCTGCGGGGACAGTTCCAGCGAGGCGGCCACCTCGGCGCGGGTCAGGCACCCCGCCGTCTCCAGCCACCACAGCGAGAGCAGCCCCCGGTCCTCGGGCTCCAGCCAGCGGGTGGCCTCGGCGGCCTCCCTGCGCTGCCCGGAGAGCCCGAGCCGCAGGATCGTCAGGTCGACGAAGTCGGCGCCGGGGTCGGGCAGGTCGCACGTCTCCTGGATGCCGGTGCCGTCCGGCCGGGTGCGGGCGCGCTGCCAGTACTGGCGCAGCTGGTTCATGGTGATGGCCACCACCCACGACCGGAAGCTGCCGGGATCCCGCAGCCCCGCCAGGCCGTCGAGCATCCGCAGCACGCTCTCCTGGACCACGTCGTCGACATCGGCGTGACCGTTCAGCGCCCGCCCGACGATGTTGTACACCAGCGGCAGGCAGGCCGCGACGAGCTCGTCCTGGGCCTGCTGATCACCGGCTCGCGCCGCCTCGACCGTCGCTGTCCCGTACTCCATGTTCACGCCTCGTCCACTCTCCCCGGGCCCCGGTGGTCTCCGGGCTCCAACCGACTGCTTCTCCACCGTGGGAGATCGACGGGGGACCGGCGGATAACGAAAAACGCGGAGGGGATTTTTTTCGCGCTCCCGGTCACGCCGCGTCACGCCGTCCGTCGCCCGAGCAGTGCGAGGCCCATGCCGCTGGCCGTGTAGTGGACTTCGCGCCGGTAGCGGTGGCTGGTGACCAGACCGGCGTCGCGCAGCACGGCGAGGTGCTGGGACACCGCGCCTAGGCTGAGGCCCGTCCGCGCGGCCAGCTGTGTGGTGGTGGCCGGTGAGCTCGTATCGGCGAGCACCTGGGCGCGGCTGCGGCCGAGCAGGCGGGCCAGGCCCTCCTCGGCGGTCCCGCGCCGCTCCCACAGGGTGCCGACGGCGCGCGCGGGGTAGAGGACGCAAGGCGGTGTCGGGCCCCGGCCTGGCAGGAGGCGGCAGCGGGTGGCGAACGCGGTGGGGACAAGGGTGATCCCGCCCCCGCCGAGCCCCGACTCGCCCGGCGGCAGATCCACCGACACCAACCGGTCCCGCGTCCATCGCAGGGTGGGATGGAGGTGGGCGAACACCTCCTGGATGCCGTCCTCGGCCAGTTGGCGGGTGCGGTGCACGACGTCCGCCTCCAGGACGGCACGGATGCGCGGCCAGTACGGCTGTACGGCGGCCCGCCACCAGGCGAGCACCGCGTCGTTCACCTCGGAAGGCGCCCCGGAGACCGCGAGTTCCTCCTCGATCTCGGCGAGCGGACAGCGTGGGGGAGGAGTCTCGAAACGGGCGAGTTCCGTACGCAGCGGCTCAAGTTTCCGGGCCAGTCGGGGGTCCTGGCGCAGGACCAACGCCTTCTTGATCCACGGCAGATGCACGGCGTGCCGCCCTGGGTCCTCCGAGGCCCGCAGGCTCGCCACCGTCTCCCACAACGGTGATATCGCGAACCTCAGGTTGACCAGATCGTCCACCCCGAACCGCACCGCTCCCATGACCGCGCCCCCGATCGCCCCATGACGTTTTCGGCCAGACTAAAACAATGGCCGGGCCGCCCCGCCGATGGTGGAGTGCGCGATCATGACGCTCTCCTGCTCCACGGACACCACCCCGGCGCGGCCCGGCGCTCTGCTGCGCGACCGCGACTTCCGCAGACTCTGGGCCGCCGACACCGTCAGCCAGGCCGGTACGGCCGTCACCGTGCTCGCCCTTCCTCTCATCGCCATCGGTGCCCTCGACGCGACCCCCTTCCAGGCCGGTCTGCTCGTGACGTTCGAGTACCTCGGCTTCCTGCTCCTGGGGCTGCCCGCCGGGGCGTGGGTGGACCGGGCGCGCCGCCGCCGCGTCATGGTCGCCGGTGACCTGGGCCGCGCCGCACTCCTCGCCTCGGTTCCCGTCGCGAGCGCGCTGGATGTGCTGAGGCTGCCCCAGCTGTACGCGGTGGCCTTCGGCATGTCCGTGTGCACCGTGTTCTTCGACGTGGCCGCCCAGAGCCACCTTCCCCAACTCCTCGACGGCAGCCGGTTGATGGAGGCCAACGTCAAGCTGGAGGCCAGTCGCACCCTCACCCAGGCCGCCGGCCCCGGCGCGGGAGGCGCGCTCGTCGGCGCGCTCACCGCGCCCTTCGCCGTCGCGGTGGACGCCGTCAGCTACCTCGCCTCCGCGCTCCTCCTCACCCGCGTCCGCCGCCCGGATGCGGCCCCGCCCGCGTCGACGAAGGCGCCGGACCTGCGGGCCGAGATCACCGAAGGCCTGCGCTTCCTCTTCGCCCACCGCACCCTCCGGGCGCTCACACTCACCTCGGCGATCTCCAACCTGTGCGGCACGGTCGGCGCGTCCATGCTCCTCGTCCTGCTCGCCGGTGACCTCGGCCTCTCGCCGTTCCTGTGCGGTCTGGTGTTCACCGCGGAGGCGGCCGGGGGTTTCCTCGGCAGTCTGCTCACCACGAGGATCGCCGCCCGCCTCGGCCAGGGACCGGCGATGTGTCTGTCCGTGCTGGCCAGTGGGGTGCTCTGGCTGCTCGCGCTGCCTTTCTACCAGTCCGACTGGCGCTTCGCGCTCGCCGTCGCGCTCCAGGGCCTCGGCTGGACGGCCTTCATGACCTTCAAGATCACCTCGGTGGCGCTGCGCCAGCAGCTCTGCCCGCCACCGCTCCTGGGCCGGATGACGGCGACGTTCCGTTTCGTGGTGTGGGGCTCCATGCCGGTCGGCGCGCTCCTGGGCGGCGCCCTGGGCGAGCACTTCGGCGCCCGCGCGGCACTGTGGGTGGGAGCGCTGGGCGAACTGCTCGCCGTGGTGCCCGTCCTCCTCGCGACCGTGCGGGGCGCGCGTGCGGCCCGGACGCGCTGGACGCCTACGAGCTCACCGCCTCCGAGGACGCGGTGACCGTCGGCGCCCGGATCCCCGACACCGAGTACCGCAACGAGTCGCTCGCCAAGCTGTGGCAGTTCCCGGCGGCCTCACCCACCGGTGAGGGTGTGCGCGGGGAGCGGATGTCGTGCAACCGGGGCGAGCAGTTGTCGGCCGCCGCGGCGAGCGGCCGCCAGGTGGTGTGGCTCGACGCGACCACCGGCATCAGCGATGTGGTGACGCGCACCCGGCCCGCCGGCCGCTGCGCCTGACCAGGGAGCACGGGGCTCGGCGGACAGGTGCTGTCCGCCGGGCTCCGTGCGGCTGATGCCGTACGGCGAGAAAGTCATCGACCCGATCCAACCCGGCGGATGAGAGGTGTCAGGCCTTCGCGGGAACGGTGTCCGCGGTGGGCGTCACGGCCGACGTCTTGTCCGTGCGGGCGGTGTAGAAGACGGAGCCCTGCTTGCGCTCCCGCTCCAGTTCGCCCTTGGCGACGAGTGCTTCGAGGGTGTTGCGGACGACCTGGGGGCTGGTCGTGCGGTCGGGGTGGGCGGTCGTCAGTTCGGTGAGGATGTCGGAGACCGTACGCGGCTCCTGGTGTCCGGCGAAGAGGCCGAGGACGACTTCGCGCAGGGTGGGTCCGGAGGTCTCCGCCTTGCCCCGGGAAGCGGTCTTCGCCGGAGCCGTGTTCTTGCGCGGGGCCTGCGCGGGCTTGGCCGCCGCGGCCTTGACCTCGGGCTTCTTCGTCCGGGGGGTGGGTACCTTCGCCGGTGCGGCGTCCTTCGCGGGAACAGACCTGGCGGGGGCGGCCTTCGTGGGGGTGGCCTTCGCCGGGGCGCCGGCGAGGGTGTGGTGCATGGTCTGCAGCAGGCCGTGGTCCCGCTCCAGGTCTTCGAGTTGGCCCTTGAGTGTGTCGAGTTCGGCGCGGATACGTGACTGGTCCTGCTGGTTGGCATCCAGATCCGCGGTGACCCGCGCCGCGTACTGGTCCTTGAGTGTGGTGGTGTCCGGCTCGTCCGCCATGGGAGTTCGCTTTCCTCGTGCTGGATGATGCCGCCGGATGCCGGCCCTGCTGCGGGCACAGCACAGGCGAGTACGCAAAAAGATACACACCCAACCCAAATAAACGCAGCCCGTCTGAATCGCCTGCACACTAAAGAGTTGATGAGAGAAACGGTGAATCTCTCGATCATGCGGGGACCGTTGGTTATTGAACACGTCCTACGACCGGCGTGGTAGGTGGACCAGGTTGCCTGCCGCGAGAGTTGACCCCGGATGAAACCGCCGCCTGATGCCCCGTCAGTAGCGCCCTCCAAGTGTGCGGTTGCTGGAATTCGCACGGGAAGACGGATGCGGAAACGAACGCGAAATCGGGAGACGGTATGGGTGCTGTCGACGGGCGTCGGGTGTCGGTCGCTCTGCGTGCGGCGGCACTGATGGTGGGCCCGGACACCGGCGGCACGATCGAGTTCATGGTGGCCCGGAACAACGGCGGCAAGGACGTGTGGCTGACCGACGGCTGCCGGGTGGTCGTCCCGACCAAGAACTGACCGGGCCGTACAGGCGCCGGTGCGTATGTTGCCACGTGGGCTGTGACCGGCATCACGAGCATGGTCCCGTCGCACCGGGGCACCCGAACTCCAGGCCCCGTCGCGTCCCCCGTCGCGACGGGGCCGCCCCCGTCCCCGTACCCTGTGCGGTCCGGCCCGGCGGCGGGCGAGGCAGCTCTTTCGTGAAAGCGAGGGGGATTGGCTCATGGGAACCCTGGGCAAGTGCGCAAGGGGTGAGTGCGGGCGGTTCCGCATGCAGGACGGGGGCACTGAGGTGAGTGAGGAAACGGCTCCTACATGGAGGACCGGACTGGTGCCGGTCGACGCCGCGGAGGCGCGCAGGCGCGTGAAGACGCTGCTGGGCGCCGCGCTGGGCAGAGCGCCGCTGTCGACACGGGACCCGGTGGTCGCGGACGCGCTGCTCGTGACGTCGGAGCTGGTGACGAACGCGCTGCGGCACGCGGGCGGTGTCACCGCGTTCGAGGCGATGGCGGACCGCGTCGGGCTGCGGCTGGTGGTCGAGGACGCGAGCACGGGGCTGCCGTCGACGAAGGAGCCGAGCGGCGACTTCACTCCCGGCGGCTACGGATGGCCGATGATCTGCCGCCTGGCGACCAGCGTCACCGTCAGCCTGCTGCCCGCCGGAGGCAAACGCATCCAGGTCTTCCTGCCGCTGTGATCCGGGCCGCGCACCGCGAGGCGGTGCGCGGCCCGGAGGGCGAAACAGGTGAAACAGCCGCGTCACTCCGTGGCGACACCCATGCCGGTACGGAGCTTGGTGAGGATGCGGCGCAGGATGCGGGAGACCTGCATCTGGGAGACGCCGAGCGTCTCACCGATCTCCGCCTGGGTGCGCTCCTCCACGAACCGCAGGTGCACGACGAAACGCTCGCGCTCGGTCAGGGTGTCCATCGCGGGCGCGAGGGCCTGGAAGTCCTCGACCAGCTCCATGGCCGGGTCCTCACAGCCGATGATGTCGGCGAGGGCCGCCTCGCCCTCCTCCTCGTTGCCGGACAGGGCGGCGTCGAGGGACGAGGAGTGGTAGCCGTTGGCGGCCAGCTGGGCCTCCAGGACCTCCTCCTCGCTGATGTCCATCAGCTCGGCCAGCTCCTTCACGGTGGGCGAGCGGTCCAGACGGCTCTCCAGCTCGGCACGGGCCTTGCCCAGCTCCGTCCGGCGCTCCTGCAGACGGCGCGGGACGTGCACGGCCCAGGTGGTGTCGCGGAAGAAGCGCTTCATCTCGCCGACGACGTAGGGCACGGCGAACGTGGCGAACTGCGTCTCGCGCGACAGCTCGAACCGGTCGATGGCCTTGATCAGTCCGATCATGCCCACCTGGACGACGTCCTCGATCTCGTCCGCGTACTGGCGAAAGCGCCGCGCGGCGAAGCGCACGAGCGACATGTTCATCTCGATGAGGGTGTTGCGCGCGTACTGATGGCCGGGCGTCCCCTCCTCCAGTACCGCGAGCTGCTCGAAGAAGAGCCGTGACAACTCCCTGGCGTCACGTGGTGCGAGCTTGTCGGGGCACTCGACCAAAGGCAGCTCGGGTGCCACCTGGCTCCGCTGACCCACCATGGTGCCGACCTCGACCGTCGTCATGATCCCTCCCTGGACCGACCTGTACAGCTTCCAACGTGTTCCGGTGCCAGGAGCGTGTACCCGGGGAGTCACCTCGCACACGGGCCCATTCGTGAACAGGCCGAAATGATTTGAGCGCGGCACCCGCCGTCGGAGAGGATCGCGGGCATGTTCTCGCGCAGGCACCGCCGTCCGAAGTCCGCCGAACTCCTCAAGGCGTGGGAGTGCCTGGACGCGGGTGACATACCCGGCGCCGTGCGGCTGCTCCGGACCGCCGGGGAGGACCTGCCACTGGGCGAGGTGGCGCTCGTGGCCGGGCGCGCCGCCAAGGCGGCCGGCTTCGACGACCTCGACCGGGCCGCCGCGGCGGTGGCGGCCCGCCCCGGCGACGACCGGGCCCTGTACGACTTCGGGTACGCGTGCATCGAGCGCGGCCTGTCCTTCCTCGCCGTACCCGCCCTGCGCGAGGTGCTGACCCGCAACCCGGGCGCGCTCCAGGTGATGCGCGAGCTGGTGGCCGCGTACGAGAGCGAGAACCGGCACGGCGAGGCGGTCGAGCTGCTGGCGCGGCACGAGAGCGGCTTCGAGGAGTGGCCCGACCGCTACCTGCTGGTCTTCAACGCCATCATGGCGGGCGAACTGGCCCTGGCGAAGCGCCAGTACGCGCTGCTGCCCGAACCGGAGGACCCGATGTGGCTGCCCGCGCACCAGCGCCAGCGCCACATGCTGGAGCGCGCCGCGAGCGCCGGTCCCGTGAGCGCCCTCGACCGCACCGATCTGCGCGGCTGGCAGTTCGTCACGGGCGGTACGGTGCTGGGCGCGCTCTCCCCGTTCGGCTTCGGCGCCGGGATGAACGGCCGGTACGCCTGGCTGCAGGACTCGCACGGCGAGTGCCTCCAGGGGTTGCTGCGGCTGAAGGCGCTCCTGGACGCCGCCGGGGTGCGGCCGTGCTCGGTGTCCCTGCTGCCCGACCGGGGCAGCCGGATCCTCGGCCTGGCCGCCGCCGAGCTCCTGGGGCTCCCGGCCGAGCCGTTCGCGCCGGGGCGCGAGGACACCGTGGTGATCGCGTACGACCTGAACGAGCTGGCGGCGGTCGACGAGGGCCCCGAGATCCTCGGGCAGCTCCACGGGCGGGTCCCCGGGCAGGTGCTCCACGAGCACGCGAGCAGCTGGACCGACCCGCCCGTCATCACTGCCGACAGCGTCGCGCTGCTGCACCAGGCGGTGGTCGCGCCCTGGGACGGGCAGCTGCGCGCGGGTGAGGGCGGCGAGGTGGAGCGGGCCGGGGCGGACGAGCGCCCGGACGCGCTGATCGCCGCCGAGATCGTCGGCGCCGACCCGTCCCCGGACGAGGGCGACGGCGAGACGCCCGCGGACCCGGACGAGCGCTTCACCGAGTTCGTCACGGCCGTACGGGGCTCGTGGCTCCGGGGCGAGCGCACCGGGCTGAAGTCGACCGGCCCGGTGCCCAGTTCCAAGTTCGCCTGACGCCCGACGCGGTGTCGCCCGGGGTCGAACCCGACCGCCGCCCAGAGCGCGAAGCCACCGGCCCCGGGGGCCGGGCGTTCGTATCCCGGCCGGGTTGTCCGCGTCTTCGGGCGGACAACTGCCGTACGTGCTGTGCCTGCACCAGAGTGGTGCACCCAGCGAGCACGAGGAGAGCGGATGGCAAGCCGGGGCGGCCGGCCGTGGGGGCCGTTACGGGGCACGACCCCGCAGGAGAACCAGGCCGCGACCCTTCTGCGGAGCTGGCTGGACGAGGCGGATGTCACCGTTGGAGGTCTGCACAGCGCCCTGCGGCGCGGGGACGTCCTGAGCGGGCCGGTGCCGTGCCGCACGACGGTGGCGGAACGACTGGCGGGCCACCGCCTCACCGGCGAGTTCATCGACGCGGTGGCCGAGGTCTGCTTCGACGCCGTCGAGAGGCCCGACCGGATCAAGCAGGCGCGCGAGCTCCTCACCTCTCCCGTACGCCCGCCCGAGGCCTTCGCCGGAATCCCGTCGGCCGCCGGTGGATCCGTATCGCTGCCTCCCTCGCCCGAGGAGGTCGCTCAACTACGGCTGAACGTCGTGGAGATGCGCAGACGGATGCGGGCGGCGCTGGAGGACAATGCCGCGCTGACGTCCGAGCGCGACGAACTGCGGCGGCGCTGCGCCATCCTGGCGCGCGCCCTCTCGGCGTCGCAGTCGACCGTACGGGGCCTGACGGAGCAGTTGGAGAAGCGGGCCGGTTCCGCTGAGCCCGGTGACGAGGACTCCGAGGGGCCCGAGCCGCCTGCGGACGGTCCGGGCAGGGGGCCGGGTGGGTCGGGTCGTGGTGGTCCCGCCCCGCGAGCAGGTTCCGGGCCCGCGCGGGAAGTCCACGGCGAGCGCGGCGTGGCCGTGACTCTGGTCGCCGACGCTCGGGCCTCCGGTCCCGGCCTGCCGGTCGGGGCGGTAGGGCTGCCGCCCGCCTTCGAGGCGTTCTTCGCCATGAACGTCTCGCGCTACGCCGCCTACGCCCGCCTGCACCTGCGCAAGGACATGGTCGACACCGCCGTCCTGGCGACCTTCGACGCCATTCTCCAGGACTGGCTGCGCTTCCTGCAGCAGCCCCAACCCGCCGCCTGGGCCTGGCAGATCCTCCGCCGCAGCGTCGCGGAGCAGGCCCGCCGTGTGTCACCCCAGCAGGTGCTGGGCCAGGCGATGCGGGACGCGAGGGCGTCGCTGGGCGGGATGCCGAGCGAGCTCGGCCTCTACGACGCCATCGCGGAGCTCCCTGAGCGCCAGTTCGACGTGATCGTGCTGCGCTACGTCCTGGGTTATTCGACCGATCAGGTCGCCCACCTCATGGGCCTGGGGCCCGCCACCGTCCGCAGCCACCAGAACGCGGCCCGACGACGCCTGGCCGCGAGGCTCGGAGTGCGAGCCGATGAGGCGGAGTGGTGAGGCGCGCCGGATGCACATGGCAACGTTCGAAGAAGGAGAACTCGTTGAGCGACCAGAACGATGACAACGTCCCCGGCCCGCCCCCGGAGCCTGCGCCTCTGACCGCCCCGGTCATCAGCATCACGGTCCACGGCGGCTCGCGGGTGCGCGTCGACGCGGCGATCACGAAGGCGGACGGCGGCAGTCGCGCGACCGCGCCCCCGCCGATCCCCAACCCGCCCTTCTGGCACCGCACTTCGGTGCTCTGGAGCGCCGTGGCCGCGCTCGCGGCCGTCGCCGCCGTGGTCCTGGGCTGGGCCGCGAGCAGATGAGCGGGGTGGCCGGAAGGCTCACCAGGACTCCGACACCTCGGCCCGGTGCCGCTCCCCGGCTCCCGCCGCCCGGATGCGCAGGGCGACGAGCGGCAGGATCAGTACGGACAGGATGGCCGCGCCGACGAGCGCCGCGCCTTCGCTGGTGCCGAGCGTGCCGTCGTCGATGCCGATGGTGGTGATGGCGACGACGAGGGGCAGACAGGTCGCGCAGTACAGGCCGAGTGCCGTGCGGTCGCGGCGTTGGAGGTCCTTCGGCGCGAGGAGGAGGGCGGGGGCGCCGCGTACGAGCAGGAAGAGGAGGAGGAAGACGGGGACCAGGGCGAGTGGACGCCCGCCGTGCAGGAGTGCGGAGAGGTCGAACTCGATGCCGGTGACGATGAAGAAGATCGGTACGAGGAAGCCGAAGCCCATCGCCTCGACCTTGCCCAGGACGTCGCCGCTGTGGTCGGGCGCGGCGCCGACCAGGATGAGCCGCGTGAGCAGACCGGCGGCGAACGCGCCGAGCAGGGAGTCCAGGCCGAAGGCGGCCGAGAGCCCGAGCATGCAGGCGAGCAGCAGCATGACGAAGCGGACGGCGAACTGACCGCTGCTGTGCAGGGTCCTGGCGATGATCCGGGAGAACCAGGGCGGCCGCGGCCGCAGGGCCCAGACGACGGCCGCGGCGGTGACGGCGGCGAACGCGAGCAGCACGACACCCGCCCGCCCGGGACCGCGTCCGCTGAGCAGTACGGCCATGGCGATGATCGGGCCGAACTCGCCGACCGCGCCGAACGCCATCACCACGGTGCCGAAGCGCCCGCGCAGGTTGCCGGAGTCGCGCAGGATCGGCAGCACGGCCCCGAGGGCGGTGCTGGTGAGCGCGGTGCCGATGACGAAGCTCTTGTCGGCGGCGCCGCCGGTCAGCGCGAACGCGATGCCGAGGGCCAGGGCGAGCGTGACCAGCCAGGCCCGGACCGACCGGCGCAGGGTGTCCCCGCGCACGGCGCCGAAGTCGATCTCGTACCCCGCCAGGAAGATCAGCATGGACAGCCCGAGGTGTGACAGCACGTCGATGAGCTGGTCCTTCTCGGCCCAGTCCAGGACGTCCGGGCCGATGAGGACGCCGAGCAGGATCTCGAAGACGGCGACCGGTACGGGAGCCCAGCGGCCGACGGCGTACGCGAGCAGGGGTGCGAGGACCGCGATGGCCATGATCAGGAT
Source organism: Streptomyces sp. NBC_00224 (assembly GCF_041435195.1). Lineage (NCBI taxonomy): Bacteria > Bacillati > Actinomycetota > Actinomycetes > Kitasatosporales > Streptomycetaceae > Streptomyces > Streptomyces sp. NBC_00224. The sequence goes on along the minus strand of NZ_CP108106.1, from coordinate 1,311,118 downwards.
GAGCGTCCCGGTGTGCGGCATGGCTCGTATCTAGCATAAATATGGACAGGATCCATCAAAGGGGACCTGTCTGCGTCGCGGTCAGGCGAACGTGGCCGCGTGGTCGGCCGCCCACCGTGCGAACGGCAGTGGCGGCCGCCCGAGAATCCGCCGCGCGGTCCCGGTCGCCGGAGAACCGCCCCGGGTGGCGGCGACGATGAACTGCACGATGGAGGCGGCGGCCGCGGGCGACCCGAACCGCTCGAACTCCTGCCGTGCCCGCGCCTCGGTGAGTTCCTCGATCCGGATGGACCGTCCGGCGGCCTCGCCGATCAGCTCGACCTGGCGGCGCTGCGACATCAGCTCGCCGCCCGTCAGGAGGTCGCTGACCCCGTCCTGCGGGCGGCCGGTCAGTGCGGTGACCGCGGCGGCGGCGACATCGCGCTCGTGGATCGGCGCCATGGCCGCCTCGGGGTGCAACATCCGCACCACGCCCTCCGCGCGGATCGAGTACGACCAGGTCAGCGCGTTGTTCGCGAGGACGAGCGGCCGGATCGGAGTCCACCGCAGACCGGAGGCGGCGAGCACCGCCTCCATCGCCCGGTGCTCCTCCGCGATCGCGTTGCCCCGCGCGTACGGCAGGAGCACGCTCCCGGAGGAGAGGACCACCACGTGCTCGACGCCTGCCGCGCGGGCGGCGGCGGCGAAGCCGGCCATGCCCGCCGCGGTGGCGTACACGAACACCTTGCGGACGCCGTCCAGCGCGGCCGGGAGTGTCGTCGGCTCGGTGAGATCGGCGGCGACCACCGGGACGCCGGCGGGCAGGTCCGCCGTCTTCGGGTCGCGTGCCGACGCCCGGACCGGCTCGCCCAGGGCGAGCAGCTGGTCGAGCACCTGCCGTCCGACGCTTCCGCGAGCCCCGATCACCAGCGTGGTCATGTACGTCCTCCTCGGTCGCCGTGCCTTCCGGGTTCCCTCCCGCATGGTCAACGACGTCAGAACGGGCTTGTCGCGCCAGACGGTCATAAAATGCTGTTACCGACCAGTCCGCTTCCGAGGGAGGCCTCGATGCGAGCGACCAAGGGTGACCACCTGGTGCAGCACGGCAGGGTCGTGGGCCAGCACGACAAGACGGGCGAGATCGTCCAGGTGCTGGGGGAGAACGGCACACCGCCCTACCGGGTCCGCTTCTCGGACGGCCATGAGTCGATCATGGCGCCGGGCCCCGACTGCGCGGTTCGACCGTCGGCCGAACCGAGGAAGGAGCAGTGGTAGGCGAGCTTTCGGCTCTCGTCCTGAAATCGCTGCCGACAAGCCCCACTTGAGGGATCTTCTCGTACGCCAGTTCCCCCTCCCGGGAACCTTTCCGTGCAGGAACATGTCATCCATGGGAAGGTGTCGATCTCCCTGGAGTGACGGGTGGGGCACCAGGGGTGGACGAGTGAAGGGGGCACGCCGGTGGGCGGGGAGCATGGTGTCGATCTGAGTGGCAGTGGGGCGGAGCCGCTCGGGCCGGACGACCCTCGGCAGATCGGCTCGTTCCCGCTTGTCGGAAGGCTCGGTTCCGGCGGAATGGGGCGGGTGTACCTCGGCCTGGCCTCGGGCCGTTACACCGCCGTCAAGCAGGTCCTCCCGGTCCTGGCCGAAGACCAGGACTTCCTGCGGCACTTCGGGCACGAACTCGACAACCTGGGCCGGCTGCCCACCGGTGTCAGCGCGGCGCTCCTCGCCACCGACCGCACCGCGCGGCCGCCGTGGTTCGCCACCGAATACGTACCCGGACTGACCTTGGACGAGGCGGTCGAGCTGCACGGCGGCTCGCTGCCGCGCGAGGCGCTCTGGCGGCTGCTGCGGGACGCCGCGTCCTCCCTGCACGCCGTGCACTCGCGGGAGATCGTCCACCGGGACCTCAAGCCCTCCAACGTGATGCTGACCCTGGACGGCCTCACCCTGATCGACTTCGGGATCGCGCGGGCCGCGGACCAGAGCAGGCTGACCCAGACCGGCATGGTCATCGGGACGCTCGCCTACATGGCACCCGAACAGGCCGCGGGCAGCGTCCGGTTGACGGGCGCCGCCGATGTGTTCTCCCTCGGCTGTCTGCTCGTGTACGCGGCGACGGGACGGCCGCCGTTCGGCGAGGGGGCCGGGCACGCCCAGCTGTACCGCATCGTGCACGAGGAGCCCGACCTCGAAGCGGTGCGCCGCGTCGACGCCGACCTGGCGGACCTCCTCGAAACCTGTCTGGCCAAGAACCCCGCCGCCCGGCCCGCCGCGGCCGGCCTGGCCGACCTCGCCCGCGAGAAGGCGCCGTCCGGCTCCCCGGCGTGGCCGTCGGCCATCGCCGAGCGGCTGTCCGAGCGGGCCGCCTTCGCCGCGAAGGTGCCCGACCTGGCCGAGTTCACCCGCTCGACGGTCAACCTCCGCCCCGCTGCCGGGCCGGAGGTGGGCGTGGTGCGGGACGCGCCCGCCCCCAAGAAGCCGCGCGAACGCCGCACCCGCGTGCTGCTCGCCGTGGTCCCGGCCGTGGTCGTCGTGAGCGGTACGGTCATCGGCGTCAGCCTCATGCCGTACGGATCCGACACGCGCGGCGCGGACCGGCCCTCCACCGGGGCGTCGTCCCCCGCCGCACACTCCGCCGGGCAGTCCGGGGGAGCCTCTTCGGCGCAGCCGAACCGCTCGGGCACGCCGTCGCCGTCCGCCCCCGGTGCCTCGTCGGGCCCGTCGGGCGCGGCCTCCTCGGGACCTTCGGGAGCGTCCGAATCCTCGGGTGCGACCGCCGCACCCCCGGGATCCGGCCCGCGTCCGGGCGGCGCGGCGGGCGGCTCCGATGCGGGTGGCTCGGGCTCGGGCGGCGGCACACCAGCCGGAGGCGGCACCCGTACCAACCGTCCCCCGGCGGATCCGCCTGCCCAGACCGGCGGCTCGACGATCGGCTCGCCTGGCACCTACCGCATCAAGAACGTCTCCAACAGCCAGTGCCTGAGCGCCGGCGGCACCGGCGCCTCGTACGGACCCTGCGAGTCCACCTCGTCGTACGCGTGGACCTTCAAGTACGCCTCCGACGGCACCTTCCAGCTGATCAACCGGGGCAGCGGCTACTGCCTCGTGGGCGGCAGCGACTTCGGCGGGGGCGGCGGTTTCACCGGCTACGCCACCACCTTCCCCTGCGGCCAGACCGCCGGCGGCCAGCACTGGCGGATAGGTACCCGCACGTCGTCCGGCAGCACCATCAAGAACACATCGAGCGGTGAATGCCTCGAAGTGGGCAGCAACGGCGCGATGGTGACCCCGTGCGACTCCACCCAGCACGCCCAGCTGTGGTTCAACGGCGGGTCCGCCTCGTGAGGTTCGGCCAGCGGCGAGTCGGAGGGGGCGTGCCGGGGAAGGGTCCGGGGCGTGACTGACTCGGCCCTCTGGATCTCGTCGTTGACCGCCGGCACGGCCGTGCTCGCCAGCTGGGTCACCAGCCGCGGCACGGCCCGCGCGGCCCAGATCCAGGCCGCCGCCACCGAGCGGACCCAGCGCACCCTCCGGATCAGCGAGGCTCGGCGGTCGGCCTATGTGAGCCTGATCGAGCAGGCGCACAAGATGGCGGAGCTGTACTGGACGGTGTCGGACATCCACAAGTCGGGCGGCAGCCACGCCGAACAGCTCCCCGCGCTGCGAGAGGTGCAGTCCAGCCTGCGGGTGGAGTACGGCAGGCTCCGCCACTTCATATGGGTGATCAACCTGGAGGGCCCGGACAACGTGGCCGCGGCCGCCGAGACGCTCAGGCTCTCGACCCGCCCTCCGCACCGGGCACTTGGAGCGTCCATCGAGGGCGAGCCGGACGCCGTCGCACTGTTCGACCAGTGCTACGACCCCTTCTGGGAGTCGGTCCTGGCTTTCGTCTCCGCCGCCCGCACAGCGGTGCACGACTTGTAGACGGCCGCGGAGTCGAGCCACACCGCCTGGTCATCGACGCTGTGTTCCTCGGCGAGCGGGGTGACCCGGCCGGTGGCGAGGTTGAGCACCGACAGGCGCCACCCGTGCCGGGGGTTGCCGTCGCGCGCGGCCTTGAACGCGATCCGGGTGCCGGTCCGCGACCGTGACCGGCCAGTCCTCCAGGGTGGGTACGAGAGCGTCGGTGCGGGTGTCGAGGATGCCGGCCCGGGTGGAGAAGCGTCCGCCGTTGTAGGAGTCACGGGTGACGAACACCGTCCAGGCGGAGGCACAGCCCCGTGCCCACCGCCGCGTGGAACCTCGCGCACTTCAGCCGGGAGACCGTCCTGGGGGTGCCGGGTGCTCCCGAGGGTACCGCGATCAGCCGTCCGTGGCTGTCGGACGCGGTGCTCAACGCCGCGAGCCCGGGCCCTTCCCGGACGGACGGGGACACGGGCAGCAGGGACACCGCGCCCTGCCCGGCCACCGCGGCCGGGGTGTCCGGACGAGCCGCGACGATGGCAGAGCCGGCCAGTACCGCCAGCGCGGTGAAACCGATCGACGCACTCACCACACGGCGTCGGGGCGAGCGCGAGACGTGGGTGAGCCAGGTGGTCCGGGCGGTCATCGGACGGTCTCCTTCATGGGGTGGCCCCGCAGGGCCGTCATCGTGACGCCCAGGGCCACCGGCACGGCGACCAGAGCGGCCCTGGACGCGGTGGCCGGGCCCCAGGCGGCCCAGGCGAGGCCGAAGGCGACGGACGAGGCGAAGTAGGCGAGGGCCTGGGCGGTCTGGACGCAGGCCAGTCCCGTCGTCCGCAGGGCCTCGGGGAACGCGGGGGCCGCGAGCGCCATGAGCACTCCGTCCGTGGCCGCGTAGAACGCCCCGTACAGGCACAGGCAGGCCACGGTCGCCGGTGTGCCCGACAGCGGGCTGCCGAGCATCAGATACACCCCGCCGAGGTCCTGCGCTTCGACTCACCGCCGTACCACACGGCGGGCGGGCCCAACCCGACCGAGGTGGAGCGACTCGGGCGGGGCGTGGTGTACTCCGCGTCCGCCGTGCGCAGCACCTCGTCGTCGGTCGAGGCCGAGTCGAACGGCTCCCTGCCGGTGGTGCGCCCCTCCAGCCTGCTCTCCGCCCTGACGGGCCTCTTCGAGACGGCCTGGCGCTCCGCCTACCCGATGTATCTGAGCGGTCAGGTGCCGCGTGCGCTGCGCCCCGTCCAGCGCCGCATCCTGGAGCTGCTCGGCACCGGGGTGAGCGACGACAACATCGCGGACCTGCTCGGCATCAGCCGCCGCACCCTGTCGAGGAACCTGGAACAGCTCCACCAGCTCGCGGGGTCCGTCTCCCGCTTCCAGCTCGCGCTGCACGCGGCACGCCACGACTGGATCCGACGAACCGCTCTCCACGACGCGCCCTGGCCCGGCCGGGACCTGACTTCGTCCGCCGGCGGACGGGCCGCACCCGCGCACGCTTCGAAGGCGAGCTCGCCTGCCGTGGAGAAATGATGAGACTTCGCGTGCGCCGCGTACTACCCTCCCCGAATGCCTCAACTCACCGGTGACGAGCCCTTGTCCGGGCGGTCGCGCTCGCTGTCGCGCGACCGCGACTTCGGCGTCTTCTGGGCCGCGCAGACCCTCTCCGTCGTCGGTGACTCGTTCGCCCTGATCGCCCTGCCGCTGCTGGTGCTGCACGCGACGGGCTCGGTCGCGCAGATGGGCCTGCTGACCGGCGCCGCGGGCGCGGCCGCGGTCGGCGCGGGGGTGTTCGCCGGGGTCGTGGTCGACCGGCTGGACCGCAGGAAGCTGCTGATCGCGTGCGACCTCGCCCGCCTGGTGCTGTACGCGCTGATTCCGCTGGTGTGGGCGTTCGGCCCGCAGATCTGGCTGCTGTACGTGGTCCTTCCGCTGGCCGAGACCGTCGGGATGCTGTTCTCCGTCACCTACGTCACCGCTGTACGGGCGCTCGTGCCGGGCGACCGCATCACGGAGGCCAACGGCAGGCTCAACGCGACGGCGGCGGCGGCCGGAGTCGTCGGGCCGCTGCTCGCGGGCGTGCTGGCGGCGTGGCTGGGCCCGGCGGCGGCCGTCGCCGTGGACGCGGCGAGCTTCGGGGTGTCGGCCGCCTGCCTGAGCTTCGTACGGTTCAAGGGCCGTACCGCGCCGTCCGATGACGCGGTGCCGGGCCCTCGGCGGGAGTCGATGGGCAAGGAGTTCGCCGCCGGGGTGTCGTTCCTGCGGCGGCATCCGGTGCTGCGGAGCCTCACCGTTCTGCTGTCGGTCTTCAGCTTTCTGACGCTCGGTCTCAACGACTTGATCATCTATCACCTCAAGCACGACCTCGGCCAGGGCGACGGCGCGGTCGGCACCGTCTTCGCCGTGGGCGCCCTGGGCACGGTCGTCGGCGCGCTGCTCGTCGCCCGGATCCGCCACCGGCTCGGCTTCGGCGCGACCTGGACCGGCGGCGTCGCGGTCTGCGGGCTCGCCCTGGCGGCGATCGGCTCGGCCGGGAGCGTGGCGGGCATCGCGGCCCTGACCGCCGCGTTCCTCGGGTGCGTCAGCGTGTCGGGGACCTGCTCGATGTCGCTGCGGCAGGAAGTGACCCCGGACCATCTGCTCGGCCGGGTCACCTCGGCCTTCTGGACCATCCACTACTCGGCGGCCCCCATCGGCGCGGCCGTCCTCACCTGGGCCGCGCAGCGCTACGGAACGGGGTCGGTGTGCCTGGTCGCCGGGGCGTGCTGTCTGCTCACCGCGGTGCTCGCGCTGTTCACCCCGGTCCGCGCGCGCCGCCCCGAGCAGGCCGGGCCGGTCGCGGGCGGCCCCGTCCTGAGCGGGCCTGGCCAGGAGTCGGCCCGTAGTGGATCATGTCGAGATGACTGATCCACTTTCCTCGGCGCCGCTTGCCGCGGTGCGGCTGCCCGGGTACACGAAGGCCGACCAGAGCGAGATCCTGGGCGATGGCGCCGATCCCTTCGGTGTCGCGGACGCCGGTCTGACCTGGCTGCCCAAGGAGGACCACTTCGGTGTCCGCCACGAGGGCCGGCTGGTGGCGCACGCGGGACTGCTGCCGCTGCGGATGTCGATCGGCGGCGCCGACACACAGGTGATGGGCGTCGGCGGGGTGGCCGTCGCCGCGGCTCTGCGCGGGCACGGTCTGGCGCGGCTGGTCGTGGGCGCGGCTCTGGACCACGCGCGCACCAGGGGGCCGCGGCACGCGCTCCTGTTCTGCCGGCCACCGCTCGTCGCCCTCTATCAGCGCCTCGGCTGGCGGACCCTCGACCGGGACGTCGAAGTGGAGCAGCCCGCAGGCCCCGTCGTCATGCCGCTGCGGACCATGTGGATCCCGCTGCACGACGACGAGCCGTGGCCCGACGGCCCGGTGAGGCTGCTCTCGTACCCCATGTGAGTGCCGGACGGCGAGGTCAGGCCATCCGCGGGTCGGGCTTGAGGATGGCGAAGGGGGCGCCGTGGGGGTCGGCGAGCCAGGCGATCCGGCCTACGTCCGGCACGTCCGCCGCGGGCATGATGACCGAGCCGCCGTGCTGCTGCGCCCGCCCGACCGTGGCATCCGCGTCGGCCACCGCGAAGTACGGGATCCACCGCGGCTCCATGCCCTCCTGGGCCGGGGCGAGGCCGCCGAACGAGGCGTTCTTCTGGTCGCCCTCGGCGGTGGACAGCACGGTGTAGGTCATGCCGGGGGACTCCATCTCCTGGGACCGCCAGCCGAACAGGGAGCGGTAGAAGGAGAGCGCGGCCGGTACGTCCTTGGCGTGCAGTTCGGCCCAGAGCAGCGTGTCGTCCTGGCACGTCACCTCCAGGCCCTTCGTGGCGGCGGGCTGCCAGACGGAGAACTCGGCGCCGCCCGGGTCGGTGAGACAGGCCATCCGTCCGGCGTCCATGACGTCGAAGGGCTCCGCCCGGACCTTCCCGCCGGCCTTCTGGACCGCCTTGGCGGTGGCGTCCGCGTCCGGCGTCTGGAAGTACACCGTCCAGGCCGGGCTCGCACCCTCCTCGGTGAGCGGACCCAGGGCGGCGACCGTCTTGCCGTTCTTTTGGAAGAAGCCGTACCCGCCGGCGTCGGGGCCCGCGGACTGGAAGTCCCACCCGAAGACGCCGCTGTAGAAGTCCGCCGCGGCCGCCGTGTCGGGGCTGCCGAGGTCGAGCCAGTTGGGTGCGCCGGTGACGAAGTCGGTGCTGAGCATGGTTGCGTGCCTGCCTTTCGCGGGTCTGGCCGTGAGGGCGGGGAGTCCGCGGCCGGGCCGGTGTACTCCCGGGGGCGAACCAGCCCATAACGGATCGTAGTGACAGACCCCGCATCGGGCATACGGAACGGCGGAACGGGTGACGTCCGGACGGACACGGCCCGGCCGCGCGCGGGCGTGCGGGCCGCGCACCACCGGGTGAGGCCGGTCGCGGACTTCAGCAGTCCTCAGCGGCCTTCAGCGGTCCTCAGCGGCGAGGTGCGGCGGCCCGCCGTTCGCCGAAGCGCCACGTCCGGCTCGTCTTCCCGCCCGCGCGCCGCCGCTCCCCGAGGTGGTGGAAGCCGCGTCCCATGCGGCGGCCGAGCACCAGATAGCCGAGCAGCGCCCCGGACGTGTTGAGCAGCACGTCGTCCACGTCGAACGCGCGCCCCTCGACCAGTGCCCCCTGCGCCAGCTCGATGAAGACCATCACGACGACCGTGTACAGCAGTACGCGCACCGCCCGCAGCCGTCGGCGCACCAGCACCGGCAGGATCAGCCCGAAGGGCGCGCCCAGCAGCAGATTGCCGCCGGCCTGCCGGCAGGCGTCGAGGAACGTGTAGTCGTCGGCGTACTGGCGCAGTGAGTGCCCCGGCCGCAGATTCGACCCCGCGATGTCGCGCGACGCGGGCGACGGGGTGAGGGTCACCTCGGCGAGGACGACGGAGAACGCGACCAGCGCCGCGATCGCCACCACCGTGATCAGAATCCGAACGGCCATGACCCGCCTGGCCGTTCGTGCCTTGGCCCGCTCGACTTGAGTGGTCATGCCGTGCGGATTCCCCGTAACACGGACGGTACGCCCCGGGTCACGCCAGCAGGGTCAGCGCTCCCGGCAGGACGCGCGCGGTGACCGGCAGGACGGCCTCGACCTCACCGTCCGCCCCGTACGGCAGGGGGCGGTCCGCCTCGATGCGCACTTCGCGGCCGCGCAGGATCTCCACCTGCGGCCGGTGGACGTGGCTGCCGTCCTCCAGCTCCTTCATGACCTTGAAGAACAGGCGGCGGGGGGAGTCGTTGAGGATGACCACGTCGAGGAGTCCGTCGTCCACCGCAGCGCCCGGCGCGATGTGCCGACCGAAGCCGTAGAAGCCGGAGTTGGCGGCGATGACGGTGTAGCCGCTGCGCTCGTGGAGCGTGCCGTCGATGGTGATGCGGTAGTGGGCGGTGCGCCAGCCGAGGACCGCGCGCAGTCCGCCCATGTAGTACGAGGCGGCGCCGCGCAGCAGCCGCGAGGCGTTGGCGTGCCGGTTGGCCACCGCGTCGACCCCGGCGTAGACGCTGCCGAGGACGGCGACCTTGTCGTGCACGGCCGATTCGACCTCGATGGCGTCGACCTTCCTGGGCGCGCCGCGCAGCAGGAGCTCGGCCAGCGCGGCGGGCTCGGAGGGCAGCCCGAGCGCGCGGGCGAAGTCGTTGCCGCGCCCGGCCGGCACGATGCCCACGAGGGCGTCGGTGCCGGCCAGGGCCCCGGCCACGCATCCCGCCATGCCGTCGCCGCCGACCCCGAGCACCACGCGGCCCTGTTCGGCGGCCCGGCGGGCCAGCGTCCGTGCGTGATCGAGGCCGCGGCTGTACTCGACCTCCAGCTCCGCACCCCCTTCGCGCAGCAGCCGGGCCAGCGGGATCAGGGCGGCGGCGCCCTGTGACCCGCCCGCGGTGGGGTTGACGACGGCCGTGAACTGTCGCATGGCTACGCTCCGATGGGCGACGACGGTGTTGCTTGCGGGCGGGGTACGCGGGTGCTGCGCGCGGTCAGACGGCGGGCAGCGGCGGCAGCAGGATCCCGGGGTTCAGGATGCCTGCCGGGTCGAGCCGGTCCTTGACCGCGTGCAGGACCTCGACGCCGAGCGGGCCGATCTCCCGGGCGTACCAGTCGCGGTGGTCGGTGCCGACGCCGTGGTGGTGGCTGATGGTGCCGCCGGCGGCGAGGATGGCGTCGTTGGCCGCCCGCTTGGCCGGGGCCCAGTGTGCCACCGGCTCCTTGCCCTGGGCGCTGACCACCGTGAAGTAGAGCGAGGCGCCCGCCGGGTAGACGTGCGAGACGTGGCACATCACCAGCGGCGGGGTGCCCGCGTCGGTGAGGGACTGGGTGAGGGCGGTGCGCACGGCCTCGTACAGGGCGGGGATGTCCGACCAGAACGCGGCCGTCTCCAGCGTCTCGGCGAAGGCGCCGGCGTCCAGGAGCGCGTCGCGCAGATAGGGCGCGTTGTAGCGGCCGTGGGCCCAGCCGGTGCCCGGGTCCTCGCCGAGCGGCTCGCCCTGCGCCGCGCTCAGTGCGGTGTGCACGCGCGCCTTGCGGTGGGCGACCTCGTCGGCGGTGCCCTCGTACCCGACGATCGCCAGGCAGCCCGCGTCGGAGGCGAGGCCACCGCCGATGGCGTCCGGCTTGGCCAGGCCGATCATGGTCTCGGTCTCGTCGGACAGCCGCAGCACGGTGGGCATCGGCCCGTCCTGGGCGAGCGTACGCAGGGCGGCCTGCCCCTGGGCGAAGGACGGGAAGCGCCAGCCTTCGTAGACCTTGGCCCGGGCCGTGGGGTGGATTCGTACGGTCACCGAGGTGATGACGCCGAAGGCCCCCTCGGAGCCGAGGACCAGCTGGCGCAGATCCGGTCCGGCGGCCGAGCGCGGGGCCCGGCCGAGGTCCAGGGTGCCGCGCGGGGTGGCGACCTGAAGGGCCGTCACCATGTCGTCGAAGCGCCCGAAGCCCGCGGAGGCCTGGCCGCTGGAGCGGGCGGCCGCGAACCCGCCGACCGTCGCCCACTCGAAGGACTGCGGGAAGTGGCCGAGCGTGTAGCCCTGTTCGGCGAGCAGCGCCTCCACCTCGGGGCCGCGCAGCCCGGGTTGCAGGGTGGCGGTGCGCGAGACCTCGTCGAGGGCGACGAGGCGGTTCATACGGCGCAGGTCGAGCGCGACGAAGGCGTCGTGCGCCTGGGGGGCCAGTCCGCCGACGACGGAGGTGCCGCCGCCGAAGGGGACGACGGCGACCCGGTGCTCGGTGCACGCCGTGAGGACGGCCAGGACCTCGTCGTGGTCGGCCGGCAGCACCACGGCGTCCGGCGCGTCGCCGACCTCACCGGCCCGGATGCGCAGCAGGTCGGGGGTGGACTTGCCGCGGGTGTGGCGCACCCGGGTCTCGTCGTCGCCGTGTACGTGCGCCTCGCCGACCGCCGCCACCAGGGCGGCCCCGGCCGCCTCGGTCAGCCGCGAGGGGCCGGGCGTGACGGCCGCGAGGGCCTTCGCCGGGGCGTCCGCCGGGCGCACCCCCAGCAGGTCCCGCAGCAGGCCCACCACTTCTTCGGGCAGTGGCGCCGCCTTGGCCGGATCGCCCCAGCCACTCCACAGCATGTCCACCGAACCCACCTGATCACCCGCTTCGTCGCGCAGTTGTTCCGGTCCCACGGCGTGGGGGGCGGCTTGCCGTCGCCCGTTCCGTCGTTACACTGTGACAGATGAAGCCCATTCGTCACAACCGTCGGGACGACGAGGCGGTGCTCGACGCCGCCCGGGACTGCGTTCTCGCGGTCGGCGTCCGCCGGACGACCCTCACCGACGTCGCACGCCGGGCCGGGGTCTCCCGCATGACCATCTACCGGCGCTGGCCCGACGTGCGCACCCTGGTGGGCGACGTCATGACACGGGAGTGGGTGTCCGTCACCCTCGGGGACACGCCCACGACCGACACCACCCGACCCGTGCGCGAGCAGTTGGTCGACGGGCTGGTGGCGGGGCTGCGCGCCTTCCGGTCCCATCCGCTGCTGTGCAAGATCCTCGACGTCGACCCGGAACTGCTGCTGCCGTACCTCTTCGACCGCCGGGGCGCCAGCCAGGACGCGCTGCTCGCCTTCGTCCAGGAGGCGCTGGAGCAGGGGCACGCGGACGGTTCGGTACGCGCCGACCACCCGCTGCGCCAGACCAGGTCGCTCTTCCTGGTGATCCAGTCCTTCGCGCTCTCACTGCAGACCATGACCGACGCGGCGGACCCCGAACTCGCCGACGAAGCGTTCTACGACGAGCTCCGGCACATCCTTGAGAGGACCCTCGCCCCATGAGCCGTACCGAACCCCGCTCGGACTCCTTCTCCCTCACCGCCGCCCGCCGCGCCCGCGAACTGGACGGGCTGGCCGCCGGGACGGCCGTCGACGTCCTGGTCATCGGCCTCGGCGCGACCGGCGCCGGAGCCGCCCTGGACGCCGCCTCGCGCGGCCTGTCGGTCGCCGCGATCGACGCGTACGACCTGGCGTTCGGCACCTCCCGCTGGAGCTCCAAGCTCATCCACGGCGGACTGCGCTACCTGGCCTCCGGGCAGCTCGGCGTCGCGCACGAGAGCGCGGTGGAGCGCGGGGTGCTGATGGAGCGCACCGCCCCCCACCTGGTGCGTGCGCAGCCGTTCGTGCTGCCCCTCACCTCGCTGACCTCCCGGCGCAACGCGGCGGTCGTGCAGGCCGGGCTGCACGCGGGCGACCTGCTGCGCATCTCGGCGGGCACCGCACGGCGCACCCTGCCCGGCCCGCGCCGGCTCTCGGCCGTCGAGACCCTGCGGACCGCGCCCGGTCTGCGCCCGCACGGTCTGTACGGCGGGCTGCTCTCCTGGGACGGCCAACTGGCCGACGACGCCCGCCTGGTGACCGCCATCGCCCGCACGGCCGCCGGACACGGGGCACGCATCCTGACCCGGACCCGCGCCCTGTCCGTCACCGGCTCCGGCGCCCTCGTACGTGACGAACTGACCGGGCAGGAGCTGACCATCCGGGCCCGGGCGGTCGTCAACGCCACCGGCGTCTGGGCGGACCAGCTGGTCGACGGCGTCAAGCTGCGCCCCTCGCGCGGCACCCACCTGGTGCTGCGCGGCAGCACCCTGCCCGGCCTCACCGCCGGGCTGCACATCCCTGTCCCGGGCGAGAGCAACCGCTTCGTCCTGGTCCTGCCGCAAGGGGACGGCAGGGTGTACGTGGGGCTCACCGACGAGCCCGTCGACGGGCCGCTCCAGGACGAGCCCACGCCCCCCGAGTCCGACATCGGCTTCCTGCTCGACATCCTCAACACGGCCCTGGACACACCGGTCCACCGCGACGACGTGGTGGGCGCCTTCGCCGGGCTGCGGCCGCTCCTCGACGACGCCCCCGACGGCGCGCCGGGCGGCCGCACCTCCGACATCTCGCGGCGGCACGCGGTGCTGACGTCGAGCGAGGGCGTCGTGACCGTCGTCGGCGGCAAGCTGACCACCTACCGGCGGATGGCCCAGGACGCCCTCGACGCCGCGCTGACCGCCCGGGGCATGTCGGCGGCGCCCTGCCGCACCGCGCGACTGCCCCTGGTCGGCGCCGCCGCGCCCGCGGAGCTCGCCGCCCTGCCGGTACCGCGCAGGCTGCTCACCCGGTACGGGACCGAGGCCACCGCCCTGCACGCGCTCGGCGAGGCAGACCCCCGGCTGCGCGAACCGGTGGCCGAAGGAGTGGAGACCACCCGGGCCGAACTGTGGTGGGCGGTCAGGCACGAGGGCGCGCTCGACGAGTCCGACCTCCTCGACCGCCGCACCCGCGTCGGCCTGGTGCCCACCGACCGGGCCGCGGCCCTCGACGCGGCGCGCGAGGCACTGGACGCGGCGGCGCACGAGCCGGCCGGGTCCTGAGCCGCTTCGGGACACCTGCCCAGGGCCAGCAGGGAGACGTGGCCCTGGGCCGGATGGAGCAGTGTGAAGGCGTGAGACGCCAGGGCGTCTGATGCTGGGTCAGGGGAAACGGGCGAGCCGGACCCGGCCGCTGCCATGCCTTCAGGAGGTACCCACGTGGTCGCACACCCGCCCGGACGCCGTGCCCGTCTGCCGCTGGCCGTCGCCGCTCTGCTCGCCGCCGCGTCGGCCGGCGCACTCGTCCAGCCCGCGCAGGCCGCGCAGACGCCTCCGCCGCCGCAGGACCGGGGGCTGCAACGAAGGCTCGATCAACTCGTGGGCGCGGTCGGCGGCCCGCCCGGCGTCATCGCCGTACTGAAGCGGGGCGACCGGGCCGAGGTCTACCGGGCCGGGGTCGCGGACATCGAGACCGGGCGGCCACCCCGCCCCACCGACCACATGCGGCTCGCCAGCCTCTCCAAGGCGTACAGCGGGGCCGTGGCCCTGCGGCTGGTCGACCAGGGGCGGCTGACGCTGGACACCACCATCGGCAGGCGCCTGCCGGGACTGCCCGCCGCCTGGCGCAAGGTGACACTGCGTCAGCTGCTCAACCACACCAGCGGGCTCCCCGACTTCACCGCCTCCGACGACTTCCGCGGGATCCTCAGCGAGGACCCCCACCACGTCTTCGACTCGCGCAGGCTCCTTGAGTTCGCCGCCGGGGAACCGCTCGCCTTCCCGCCGGGCTCGCGCTACCAGTACTCCAACTCCGACAACATCGCCGTCGCGCTCATGGCCGAGGCCGCGACGGGCCGCCGCTACGAGGACCTGCTCAAGCACCTCGTGTACCACCCACTGGGCCTGCGGCAGACCAGCCTGCCCCAGGGTTTCCGGCTGCCCGAGCCGTATCTGCACGGCTATGCGGTCGACCCGCCCGCCCCGCCCGAGGACGTCACCGAGCTCTTCGGCTCCTCGGGCCTCTGGGCGTCCGGGGCCGTCGTGGCGACCCCGAAGGACCTCGGCCGGTTCATCCGCGGCTACGCCGGAGGAAGCCTCCTGTCCGCGCACACCCGCAAGGAACAGCTGAAGTTCGTCCCCGGTGGCGCGTCCGAACCGGCGGGCCCGGGCGTCAACTCGGCCGGACTGGCGATCTTCCGTTACGCCACCCGCTGCGGCGTGCTGTACGGCCACACCGGCAACACCGCCGGATACACCCAGCTGGCCGCCGCGACACCGGACGGCAAAAAGTCCCTGACGTTCTCGATCACGACGCAGACCAGCAAGAGCATCAAGCCCGCGCTCCTTGCCCAAGTGCGCAAGGCGCAGGAGGACTTCGCGTGCGCGCTGCTGCGGCGCTGAGGGGGAGGTCCGGGGGATATCCCCACCCGCCACTCACCGGCCTGCCGGATGTTCCCGCCCAGGTCAGGCGGGCCACCATGACTGCATGATCACGCAGTTCAGGAAGACCGCGGCGCTCGTCGCCGGACTGTGCGCGCTCGGCGCACTGACCACCACCGGTATGGCGGACGCCGCGGAACGGCCCGGCCCCGACGGCCTGTGGCAGGTCGACGACTACGGGACCGTGCTCGACGTACACGGCGGGCGTCTCGACACCTACCAGGTGACGGCCGTCAGCTGTCTGAAGGGCGTCGCGGGCACCCGCGAGAAGGGCGCCCCGGCGCGGTACGCGATGACAGACGGAGACGTATACACCCTCCGCGCCGGGTCGCGGGCGAAGATGCACATCGACGGGGCGCCGGGGGACCGCTCCCTGCGACGGCTCGCCGCACTGCCCGCCACCTGCCGCGCACCGCAGCCCGGCGCGTTCGACGTCTTCTGGCGGACGTTCCAGGAGAACTACCCCTTCTTCGCCGCCAAGGGGATCGACTGGCAGGAGGTGCGCGACCGCTACCGGCCGCGCGCCGAGGCGGCGCGCACGGACGCCGAGCTCTACGACATCCTCACCGAGATGGTCGCGCCACTGCACGACGCACATGTCGTCGTCTCCGCCGACAAGACCGGGTTCTTCGGCATGACCCGCCCCGGGACCGTCGTACCCGGCCCCGACCTCGACGCCAAGGTCACGGCGTTCGTCGAGCGGCGCGATCTGGCGGGACGGCCGCTCCAGCGGTACGCGGGCGGCCGGATCGGGTACGCCGACGTGCCCGCGCCGGGCGGCGCAAGCTACGGCTATCTGCGGCTCTCCGCGTTCAGCGGCTACAGCGAGCGGAACACCTACGCGGCGAACCGCGCCGAGCTCGACCGCGCCCTCGACGCGATCCTCACCCCCGACCGGGTGCACCGGCTGCGCGGGCTGATCCTCGACGTACGCATCAACGGCGGCGGTTCCGACAGCCTCGGCCTTGACCTCGCCGCCCGCCTCACCGACCGCCCGTACTTCGCCTACGCCAAGCGCACCCGTCACACCGCGCCCCAGCCCCAGCACGTCCGCCCGTCCGCCGCCACGCGCTACGCCGGACCGGTCGCGCTGCTCACCGGAGGGTCGACGTTCAGCGCGGGGGAGACGTTCACCCAGGCCATGATGGAGCGCCCCGCGCCGACGACACGGATCGGGGAGCCCACCCAGGGTGTCTTCTCCGACGTGATGGAGCGCGGGCTGCCGGGCGAGGGCCACGGGAAGTGGTGGTTCGGGCTGCCCAACGAGGAGTTCCTGACCCGCGACGGCAGGACGACGTTCGACGGGACCGGTGTACCGCCCCTGCTGCCCGAACCCGTCTTCACGGACACGGAGTTCGCCCACGACAGGGATTCGGCGTTCGACCGTGCGGTGGGGTGGCTGGGGGACAGGCCCTAGGGCGTGGACCCCGGCTCTCTTCCGAGCGCCGGGGTCCGGTCGGCCTTACGAGGCGTCGCGTACGGTCCCGGTGAACTCCGGGCCGGGGTGCGGCTCCCAGGACGTGTCGTACGTGATCAGACGGGCCCGCAGCGACTCCACCGGCTCGCTGAGTCCGTCCTTGACCGTGGGCACGGTCACGTCGGTGCTCAACCGACCCGCGGGCACGGTGGCCACGAGGGAGGGGCCGTCCACCACCTTGGAGAGCGGCCGGGCCGGGGCGGGGGACGCGTCGAAGGTGTCCTTGAGCCACTGCGGGCTGACATCCAGGGTGGACAACTCCGCGCCCTTGCCGACCGGCAGCAGGGCGAACTCGCCCATGACGTCCGCGTCGGCGGCCGTCGACAGGGAGACCCGCCAGGTCAGCGCCTGGCCCTCGACCACGTGGTCCGCGACGGGTGTCGCCGTGACCGTCGGCATCGGGTCGTCGTTCTGCGCGGTGACGCCACCGCGGTGCGAGCCGACCACCGTGCCGCGCACCGCCTTGACGAACGCGTCATGGGAGACGTCGTAGCCGTAGCGGGTGTTGCCCCGGACCGTCACCGGCACGTCGAGGTCATGCCTGCCCGGCCGTACCGTGACCGTGCGGACCGCGACCTTGTCCGTGCCCGGCTCGGGCACGAACAGCCGGACCTGGCCGCTGCCTTGGCCCGAGACCCGTACCGGGACGCGGTAGGTACGCGTACCGGAGTCGCCCTCCTTGACCGTCAGCCGGCCGATGTCGACCCGGGGCATCTCGGGTGCGTGCACGGCCGGGGTGCCGGGCTTCCAGCCCCAGGCGTCCATCAGCCACGCCTGCCCGCTCCTGGTGCGCGGGGTCAGCTCCAGGGCCGCGACCCGCTTCAGGTCGAGCCCGGCGCGGGCGGCGGCGGACAGCGGCATACGGACCTCACGCCCCCAGTACGAGGCGGTGCGCCCGGTGCCCGGCAGCCCGTCGACGCGTGCCCGGCCCAGCGTGGCCCGGTGGCCCGAGGCGTCGACGAGGGTGACGTCCAGCTGGGTGCCGGTGGTGTTCGGCGGGACGATCACCCGTAGCGCCAGCGCTTCGCCGCCCGCCAGGGAGACCGGCCGCGCGGGCCGCACGGCGACCGCCGAACCCGCGCTCGACCAGCGCAGCGCCACCGCGTCGCGGCCGGGCTCCCGCGCGGCCTCCCACCCCGCGAAGTGCGGCGACGCCCCTTCGGTGTCGGGCGGCAGACAGGCGCGGGCCGGATCGGGGTCGACCTGGGCGCACACCCGCCCGCCGGACACGGCGAGTCCGGGGCCCGGCAGGAACGCCGGGGTGCGGTGGGCGCCGACCGCGTGGGACAGCACCCGGGCGGGGTCCGCCGAGGGCGCTCGGCGGCCGGAGCCGTCGAGGAGCGGGCGCACCCGGTCGTCGCCCGCGACGAACAGCCGGGCCGCCGCCGCGATGTAGGTGGCGCCCGCCTGCTGCTGCCCGGTCGCGGTCAGCCGGGTCCTGGTACCGGGCGCGCAGACCCGGTCGGGGGTGTCGTCGGAGCCGAAGTCGTCCGTGGCGGGCGCCTTGGCCTGGCCGGGGGTCCACTCGCTGTTGAAGAAGTTGTGGTTGGCGCCGACCATGTACACCGCGCTGTGCAGCGCGGCGCCGCGGCTCACTCCGCGCGTGCCGTCGACGTATATCTCGCCCTGCAGATCGGACACATCGCCGTCACAGCCCGGCAGGATGGTCAGCGAAGGCACGTCGGGGGCGGGGTTCTGGCCGAAGATCGTCGGGCCGATCAGGACGGTGCCGCGGATGTTCCAGCGGACCGGGCCGTGGTAGCCGTCCTGGTCGGCGGCCGGTGCGTAGAGGCTGTCGAGGGCCGCCCGGTTGACGCCCTCGCCGCCCCGGGAGTGGCCGACCAGCAGCACACGGGACGGGTCCGGCGGTGCGACGGCGCGCACGGCGGCGGGTGCGCCGGACCGCTTCGCGGCCCACTGCGCCCAGCGGGCCAGATGCAGACGGACCAGGGACGAACGGGCCTGGGCGCCGCCGTCGTCGACGTTGCCGTCCTGCCCGTTGATGCCGTTGGCGGCGATCGACACGGTCACATAGCCCTGCGAGGCCAGGAGCTGCTGGGCGCGCAGATAACCCTCTTCGCTGGGCACCGGCAGCGCACCGGCCTTGCACGGCCACTCGCCGCCGTCCTCGCCGGTGGTGGTGTAGCAGGTGTAGTGGCGGCCGTGCAGGAACAGCGCCAGCGGGCGCTTGCCCGGGGCGTTCGTCGGTCCCACCACGGTGCCGCGCATCTCGACCGGAGCCTTGAAGCCGGGCAGCCGCACCGAGTCGAGGGTGTACGCGCCCCGGGCCGTGCGGTACGGGCCGGGCACTCCGGGATCCACCTGGTTCGCGGGGAGCGGGGCTTCCGGCTGCGGGGCGGCGGGGGCGAGGCCGGTGGGCGGAGGTGTGGTGTGCCCGGCCCCGGCATCCGTCCCGGCCGCGTCGAGGCGGCGGCCACCCGCCAGCACCTTCAGCTCGGCGGCCGACCCGATCCGCGCGCCGTCGAGCGCCAGATGGAAGGAGTGCCGGTCCCGCGCGGCCACCGGCCGCCCGAGGAGCCGGTCCCCGGCGTGGAACTCGACCCGGGCATCGCCCATGGGCACCGGGTCGGGGGAGGTCCAGATGAGCTGCCGGGCGGCGCCGGTGCCGCTGATCCGCCAACCCGGCGGCAGACGGTCGCCGTCGGCGGTCTTGGACAGGGGGTTCGCCAACGGCCGGGCGGACAGGGCGGACGGCTGCGCCTGTGCCAGTTCCGGTGACACCGCCGCCAGCGTGAGTACCGCCAGGGTGGCGGTCACGATGCGTTTCACACGTATCAAAGTGGTCGTCCTCGTCATCGTTCTCGTCGAGCGCCCCGGGCAATGCCGAGGGCTCTTCGTTTTCCGGAGGACGGCAACTGATGGGCGGGGGTTGCCCCGTGGTGTGCGGCGCGCCGCGAGCATGGCCGGAACGCGGCCGGGTGGCGGATACTTGTCCGCCACCCGGGAAGGTCGCCGGGAGTGGGAACGCTCACTGACAGGTAGTCAGCTCCGGCCGTCACGGGTGGTCAGCCCCGACGCCGCCGACCCGCCCCCTCTGGGTCCGCCCCGTTCACCCCGGGCTCGTCCGCGTCCAGCACGGACACGGCGTGGGCCGCCGAGGCCAGGGTCACATGGCGGTGCCAGCCGGCGTAGGAGCGGCCGGTGAAGTCGCGGATGCCGAGGCGGTCGGTGGTCTCGCGGAAGTCGTGGTCGGCGCGTCGGACGAGTCGGCTCAGCCGCATCAGGGTGGGCAGCCGGGTCTCCGTCATATCGGTGAGCCACAGCTCCACGGGGCCCTGGCGGCGGCTCTCCGCCACACCCAGCAGGACCAGTTCGCCCGGTCCCGCCAACTGCCGCACGGCGGGCGAGGGGCGGACGCGGATCTTGGTGGTGAGGTGGATCGGCCGCCCGCTCTCGGGACCGCGTCCCGGCAGCGGGGCCGGGCGCATCCGGTCCCGGGCGGCGGTCATGATCTGGATGGCCTGCTGGACCTCCGGCATCCGCCCCTGCAGCCCGGGGTCGGTCACGGTGAGCTGGACCGCGCCGTTGATCCGGGCGAGGAAGGGGACGCCGGCGGCCCGGAACGACGCGATGGTGGAGGCCAGGTCCATGTGCCGGGCGTCCAGTACGACCGGCCGCTGCGGCAGCCCCCAGGCGCTCGCCGTCTCCACGGCCGCCTCGACCGCCGAGTCGCCCAGGGTGCGGTCGCCGAGGTCGTCGGGGATCGACGCCTGGCGGCGCCGCATGCGGTCGTTGAGCCAGGAGGACGACAGGTGCAGCCGCCAGTTGAGGGGCACGCTCATCCGCTCGGTGGCGGACCAGACGCCCACCGCCTGCTGGGCGTTGACGAGCTGGCCCAGCTCGGAGACGAACTGCCGGTCCACACCGACGGAGTTCTCACCGGTCTTGGGGATGACCATGGGCCGCACCACATACGCCAACGGCGGGTCCAGCTGGGTGATGTGACGGGCGAGCGATCGGCGCACCGGGACCCAGTCCCAGGTCGAGTCGCTCACGAAGTGGTGGAGGCTCTGCTCGGTGGCCGAACCACCCAGCAGGGCCGCCATGTTGCGTATCGAACGGCGCCCCTTCGCTCCGAGGAGACCGCGCAAGTACGCGATGCCCCTGAGGCGTTGGTCGCTGCGGCGCAAGGAGGCGAACAGCACCGTGCTCACCTCGGTGAGCACCCGCTCGTCCCAGGCCGCGGGTGTGCTGGGCCGGTGGCAGTCGTCGTCCGGCGGGCAGTTCTCCAGTATCTCGGCAACGGCGTTCATGAGTCCCCCGTGGACCTTGGAATGAGTGGGAGGAAGGCTCGCGCAGTCCGGCGAACCACTTGATTCCGGATCCAACGATGCTCGTCGCGCACTCGCGTGCCAAGGTAGAGGGGGCACCCTCTGACCGCTCCTGGGAGAGGGGTAACCTCCCTCCTGCCGCTTCCAATCTTCCGGCCCCCACTTCTTGCCGGAGACAACCGTCACACGTGCCGATCCGAGGTGGTGGCGGACACCACGGGGAACGGCATGCTCCGGCAAAGGGCAGGGCGGCCGACTGGCGTACTCTCCCCAATTCCCTGGTCAGGGCGCTGTTGTGGTGGTGGCCGAGGGCGGCGCATGTGTGGTCCGGCCACACTGGGCACACCCTGAAAGGACGCCGGAGCGGCGGTGCACCCTGCTACCGGCGGTACGGCCGCCGCGCTCAGCGTATGCCCGCGTCCTCGGCGGGAAACACCCTGCCGCGTATACGGAAAACGCCCGGCCGCGAAGACCGTGGAGGTCTTCGCGGCCGGGCGTTCCGGCGTGCTTTCAGGGTCAGGCCGAGCGGGCTCCGCTGTGGGCCAGCAGGTCGAGCGAGAGCAGCGGGATGGTCTCCCTGGGGGCGTCGATCACCGGGTCACAGGCCAGCACCGCCTGGTGGAGACGGTTCATCCGGGGGGACGGTTCGAGCCCGAGTTCGTCGCCCAGCATCCTGCGCAGCCGCTGTACGACCTCCAGCGCCTGGGTGCGTCGGCCGGAACGGCTCAGCGCCAGCATGAACTGGGCGTGCAGATTCTCATGGGTGGGATACGACGCGCACAGCGCGCTCAGTTCACCGAGAAGGTCATGGTGCCTGCCGAGCCTGAGATCGGCGTCGATGCGCTGTTCCTGGACGCTGATCCGGGTTTCCTCCAGGCCCGCCAGATGAATACGCAGAACGGGTCCCGCCTGGACGTCGGAGAGTGCCGATCCCTGCCACAACCCCAGTGCTGTCGACAGCAGTTCGGAAGCGGCGGCGTCGTTCTTACCGAGTTCGGACCTGCCCTGTCGTACGAGCTCGTGAAAGAGATTGACGTCGAGTTCCTCGGGGTGGACGGCGAGCAGATATCCGCCGTCCCTGGTCTGCAGCAATTCGCGCGCCGCCTTGAGGCTGCCGATGCGTGGCACCCGCTTCAGGATGCGCCTGAGCTGCAGAACGTACGACTGGAGCGTGGAAAGCCCGGTATCCGGGGGGCTTTCTCCCCACAGCTCCTCGATACATGTGCCGACCGTGACGACCTGATTGGCGTTGAAGACGAGCAGCGCGAGGAGCTGGCGCTGTTTGGGTGCCGTGGGGGCGTAATCGTGACCGTTTTCACGCACGCGCAGCGAACCGAGCACCGAGAATTCCATGACGACCTCTCGCTTGTTTCCCCGTAATAACGAAACCGGCGACGACCGACGGCTTCGTTGTTCAGCGAGACTATCCCCGGGGTCCGGGCAGCTCTCCCAGGAGAGTTCAGGATCCGTCAACTCGCTCCATCGCGGCCCCCCATCGGGAGTTCAGTCAGCCTCCCTCGGGATTCCGTAACGTCGGCCCCCGTCGACACGATCCCCGAGGAGGCACACGTGCGACTCGCAGGGAAGGTCGCCATCGTCACCGGTGGCACCAAAGGCCTGGGGTACGCGATCGCCCAGGCATACGCCAAGGAAGGGTGCCGCGTCGTCTGCGCCGCCCGCGAGCCCGACGAGGGACGCGAACTGCCGCCGGTGGGCGAGGGCGACCTCGCCTACCACCCCGTCGACGTCCGCGACCCGGACTCGGTGGAAGCACTGATGCGCGGCACGTACGAGGCATACGGCCGCCTGGACGTCCTGGTGGCCGGCGCGGGCGTCAGCCGGGCCGGTCCGGCCGAGCGGCTGGACGCCGCCCACTGGGCGGACGTCATCTCCACCAACCTCAACGGTACGTTTCTGTCCGTGCGTTCAGCGGTGCCGTACCTCTTGCGCGACGGCGGGGGCCGCGTCATCACCATGTCGTCGGCCCTGGCGACCCGGGTGGCCCCCGGCTCGTCGGCGTACGCGGCGTCGAAGGCCGGGATCGAGATGCTCACCCGGGTCGTCGCCGTCGAACTGGCGGGACAGCCCATCACGGTGAACTGCCTGAGCCCTGGCTTCATCGACGAGGGGATGGGGCGCCAGCTGGCCCGCCACGAAGCCCTCTGGGACTACTACCGCGGCAAGATCGCGGCCGGGCGCGCCGGGCGGGCCGAGGAGGTCGCCGACGCCGCGCTCTTCCTGGCCGACGACGGCTCCGACTACGTCAACGGCCATGTCCTGGAGGTCAACGGCGGGCTGAGGTGGTGACCGGCGACCACCCGCGGCCCGGACCTCGTACGCACCGCTGAGCAGCAACCCTCGTAACTTTCGTCGCCCTCGTAACCTTCCGAGAAGGAGATCCACAACCATGTCCCCATGGACCAAAGCGACTTGGGCGGAGGCCTCGTGAAGGCACTGGTGTCCGGTGACTCCGGACTGCGCCTCGACTCGGTCGCCGAGCCCGAGCCGCGCCCCGACCAGGCGCTCGTGGAGGTGCACGCGATCGCCGTCAACCGCGGTGAGCTCGCACTGATGGGGCAGCTTCCCCCGGGGTCCCGGCTCGGCTGGGACGTGGCGGGCACGGTCCTGCGCGCCGCCGCCGACGGGACCGGGCCCGCGGCCGGCACCCGCGTCACCGCGCTCGCCGAACGCGACGGCTGGGCCGAGCGGATAGCCCTGTCGCCGACCCGGCTCACCCCCGTGCCCAGCGGCATGGAGTGGCCCGCCGCCGCGGCTCTGCCGGTGGCCGGACTGACCGCGCTGTACGCACTGGAGTACGCGGGACCGCTGCTCGGCAGGTCCGTGCTGATCACCGGCGCGGGCGGCGGCGTGGGCCGGATGCTGGTGCAGCTCGCCGCCGCGGCCGGCGCCGAGGTGATCGCCCAGGTCGGCTCCCCGGGCCGCGCGGAGGGCCTGCGGTCCCTGGGCGCCCACACCGTCGAGACGTACGAGGAGGGCGACGCCACCGGCGGTCCGGTGGACGTCCTCGTCGACAGCGTCGGCGGGCGGGTGCTCGCCGGCGCCTTCGGGCGCGTACGGCCGGGAGGCACGGTCGTGTGCTACGGCAACACCGTGCGTGAGGAACTGCGGCTGCCGCTGGACTGGGGCCATGCGCGCCCCGGACTGCGGATCAGCTATCTCCACCTCTTCGACGAGGTGACCCGCCGCAGCGTCGCCCGGGACCTCGCCTCGCTGGTGCGCCTGGTGGCCGAGGGGCGGCTCACTCCCGAGGTCGCGGCCGTCGGGTCCTGGAGCGATCCCGAGCCCGCGCTCGACGCGCTGCGGCAGCGGCAGGCAAACGGCAAGGTCGTCCTCACCCTCTGAGACCTTCCTCCCCTGGGCCCGGCGGTTTGTGCGGACCGCCGGGCCCTCCCCCTGCCGTGACGCGGCCCGGGTCCCTCCAGCCGCCGGTCATCGGCGCACCTCCTGTCCTCCAGGAGGTCCGGCCACCGTGGAACGCATGAGCCTGCCATCCACAACGCCCTCCGACAGCCACCTCGCCCAGGTACCGCCGCCCCGAGTGGAGGAGGTGGCCGACCGGATCTTCGCGTACGTCCAGCCCGACGGGGGCTGGTGCCTGAACAACGCCGGGATCCTCGCCGGCCCCCACTCGGTGGCGCTCGTCGACACCGCGGCCACCGAGGCCAGGGCCCGCGCCCTGCGCGCCGCCGCGCTCGAACTCGGCGGCGCCGAGCCGCGCACCGTCCTGAACACCCATCACCACGGCGACCACACCTTCGGCAACGCCGTCGCCGCCCCGCACGCCACCGTCATCGCGCACGCGCACACCCGCGCCGAGATGGCCGAGAAGGGCGAGGGCCTCAAACACGTGTGGCCCGACACCGACTGGGGCGACCTCGGCGACCTCGGCCGCTCCCTGCCGATGGTGACCTTCGAGGACCGGCTGACGGTGTACGTCGACGAGCTGGCGGTCGAGCTGCTGTACGTGGGCCCGGCGCACTCCAACAACGACGTCGTGGTGTGGGTGCCCGAGCACCGGGTGCTGTTCGCGGGCGACGTCCTGATGCCGGGCTGCACGCCGTTCCTGCTCGCGGGGTCGATCGTCGGCTCCCTGGAGGCGATCGCGCGGCTGCGGGCGCTTGAGCCCCGTACCGTCGTGGGCGGGCACGGGCCGGTGGCCGGGCCCGAGGCCCTCGACGAGGCGGAGGCGTATCTGCGCTGGTTGCAGGAGGTCGCCAGGAAAGGGACCGAGGCGGGAATCAGTCCCTTCGAGGCGGCCCGCGACACCCAGCTCGGCGCGTACGCGGAGCTGCGCGACCCGGAGCGGCTGGTGGCCAATCTGCACCGCGCCTACTCCGAGGCGCTCGGCAAGCCCCTGGACACCCAGATCCGCTCGGCCCCGGTGATGGGCGAGATGGCCCGCCTCAACGGCGGGAGCGCACTGGTCTGTCTGGCCTGAGCTCTGTCCGGCCCGAGCGCACAGCGCACGACGTCGCCCCGCCGGTTCGACCGGCGGGGCGACGTCATGGTCCGGCGCGAACGCTAGCCGTGCTCGGCCGACGCCTCGGAGGAGGGCGCGACGGTGTGCAGGGCGCCCCGGTGGAAGACCAGCGGCGGGCGCGCGGCGTCCACCCCCAGACCCACCACCTCGGCGACGGCGAAGAAGTGGTCGCCGAGCCGCTGGACCTGGCGCACCAGACAGTCCAGCCAGGCGGTGGTGCCCGGCAGCACCGGGTTGCCGTGCGGCGACTCCCACCACGTCAGACCGGCGAACTTGCCCGCGGTGTCGCCCGGCCCGCCGCTCTTGGCGAAGCGCGCGCACAGCTCCTGCTGGTCATGGGCGAGGATGTTGACGGTGAAGGACCCCGCCTCGCTCATCGGCGGCCAGCTCACCGACTTCTCGTCGATGAAGATGCCGACGAGCGGCGGCTCCAGCGACACCGACACGAACGACCCCACCACAAGCCCGGCGGGCCCGGCCGCCGTCGCCGCGGTGACCACGGTGACGGGGCTCGGGACGTGGCCGAGTATGTGCCGGAACAGCTGCGGCTCCACAAACGCACCCACAGGCGGTGCCCAGGACATGTCGACCTCCCAAATGGTGTTCTCTGGTCAACAGCCATGCTGGGGGAGGCGGTTGGGGAACCGGTCGGAGGCGGATGCAGAGCCGCCGATGAGCGCGTCACGCCGCGCCCGGCGTCGCCGTTCATCCTCCATCCGCCCCCCATCGGCCACCTCGACCATGGGGGACACCCGTATATGGATGGAGGAGCCGGCCATGCCCGTGCCCCAGCAACGTGATCCCGAACTCACCCGGAAACATCTGACGACCTGGCTCGGTGAACGCCTGCCGGAGGCGGCGGACCTGCGCGTCCGCGTCGAGGTGCCCGAGGGCCTCGGCTTCTCCAACGAGACGCTGCTCGTGGACACCAAGTGGGGGCGGGCGGGCGCCGAGCGGCACCGCCGCCTGGTCGTCCGGGTCGCCCCCACCCGCTATCAGGTGATGCCGGGCTCCCGGCTCGACGAGGAGTACCGCGTCCTCGACGCCCTGCGGGACACCGATGTTCCGGTGCCCGGTGTCATCGGCTTCGAGCCCGACCCCGGACTGCTCGGCGCGCCCTTCTACGCCATGGACCGCGTCGAGGGCTGGGTCCCGCCGGACCTGCCCTCGTACCACCGCGACGGCGGACCGGTGGCCGCGCTCGACGAAGGCGGCCGCGCGGCGGTGTGGTGGGGCGGTGTGGAGGCGCTGCACCGCATCCACCGCCTCGACGTCACCGCGCTCGGCCTCGACGGCCTGCGCCTCTCGGCACACGGCCCGTACGGCCTCGGCGCCCAACTCGACTACTACGAAGCCCACATGGACCACTTCGGTGGCGCGGACTCGGTGCCGGTCCGCGAGGCGCTGGCGCTGCTGCGGGGCGGGCTGCCGCCCGAGCCGGAGCGGCCGAGCCTGCTGTGGGGTGACGCGCGCCTGGGCAACCTGATGTTCTCCGGTGTGGCCCCCGTGGCCGTACTGGACTGGGAGATGACCTTCCTGGGCCCCGGCGAGGCCGACCTCGGCTGGTACCTCTACCTCGACCGGCACCTCAGCGAAGGCGTCGGCGCACCCCGGCTGGCCGGGCTTCCCGGGCGCGCCGAGACGATACGGCGCTACGAGGAGCTGGCGGGGCGGCCCGTCGCGGCACACATGGACTGGTACGAGGTGTTCGCGGGCTTCCGGTTCGCCCTGATCGCCTCCCGGGTGGGACGGCTCCTGGTGGAACACGGCTTGGTCGCCGCCGAGGCCGACGTCCCGCTGGCGCGCAACGCCGCCAACCTGCTCGCCCGCACGCTGGAACCGCTGGGCTGAGTCCCATGCCCCCGCTTCCCCCCACACGCCCAACTCGCCTAACCCTTACGTATGTTCGGACCCGTTCAGAGAGGCCGTCCCATGGAAACCCATCAGCACCGCACCGACGCCCTGGTCGTCGGCAGCGGTTACGCCGGATCGATCGCGGCCCTGCGGCTCGCCGAGGCCGGGGTCGCCACGATCGTGCTTGAGCGCGGCCGCCGCTGGCAGGTCGGCGCCGACGGCGACACCTTCGCCACCCAGCACCGACCGGACGGCCGCGCGTCCTGGCTGAGCCCGAAGTCCCCGCTCACCGACCAGACGCTCGACATCTACCCCGGCGTCCTCGAATCCCTGGAGGGCGAGGGCCTGACGATGATCGCCGCGGCCGGTGTCGGCGGCGCCTCGCTGCTCAGCAACGGCACGATGGTCGAGCCCTCGCCGGAGCTGTTCCGCCGGGCCTTCGGGGACTTCCTCGACCAGCAGGAGATGCACGACGTCTGGTACCCGCAGGCGCGGGAGCTGATCGGCTGCTCCCCGATACCGAAGGACGTCCTCGACTCGGACTTCTACCGCTCCTCGCGCGACTTCATGGACCAGCTGGAGCGGGCGGGCATCCCCTACGACCTGGTCGACCTGGCCGTCGACTGGGACGCGGTCCGCGAGGAGATGGCCGGCCGCCGGGCCGCCTCGCACATCGCCGGGCTCAACGTCTTCGGGGTGAACAGCGGCGCCCAGCGCAGCGTCGACCTCACCGTCCTGGCCCGCGCCGAGGCGACGGGCCGCGTCGAGGTGCGCCCGCTCAGCGTGGTCACCGGGATCCGTCCGCAGGGCGACGGCCACCTGGTCTCGTACGACGAACTGGACGAGCGCGGCACGCTGGTGGCCCGGCACGAGGTGCGCACCACGCACCTGGTCCTGGCGGCGGGCACGCTGGGCACCACCCGGCTGCTGCTGCGCGCCAAGGCCGCGGGGTACCTGCCCGGCCTGGACGCCTCGGTGGGCACCAGGGTCGGCAACAGCGAGGTGATCACCGCCCGGACGGGGATGGCCCCCAACAACCCGGCGCAGGGCGGCCCGTGCTCGGTCGTCGTCAAGGACTGGCAGGACAACCCGCACGCCCCGGTGACCCTCCTCAACTTCCCCTGGGTGGACGCCCCGTCCGACGAGGGGTGGATCACCACGATCGGCGCCTCGCCGACCGAACCCCTGGGCTCCTTCCGCTACGACGCGGGCAAGGACGACGTCGTCCTGAACTGGCCCGTGGAGGACCCGCGCGCGGTGCGGGCGACCCATGCGGTCCAGCACACCCTGGACCGGCTCAACGCGGTCACCCCGGGCAGCAGGACCGCTTTCAACCGCATCGGCACCACGGGCGGGAACGTGGTGGGCGGTGTGCCGCTCGGCCTCGCCACCGCCGCCGACGGCAGTGTGCACGGCGCGCGCAACCTGTACGTCGTCGACAGCTCGCTGCTGCACGGCTCGTCCGGCGCCGTACCGCCCGCGCTGACCATCTCGGCGGTGGCCGCGCGCGTGGCCTCGCTCCTGGTGGCCTCGGTCGCGGGCGCCTGACGCACCGCGCCTGATACACCGCGTCTGACGCACCGCTTTTGACAGCGGACATACGAGAGGGGCTCCCCCGATGGTTTCGGGGGAGCCCCTTCCTCGTGCCTCGCGGTGGTGCGAACTGCCGTGTGCCTACCGGAAGTTCGGGATCACCTGCTCGGCGAAGAGCCGGGCGGTGCGGGCCGTCTCCTCGTAGGGCGGGTTGCCGGAGATCATCTGGAGGCTGATGGTGACGTCGCCGTACCACTCGCGGATGGTGCGCAGCCGTTCGGTGACCTCGTCGGGGGTGCCGACCAGCGTCTTGTTCTCGGCCACCGACTTGTCGAAGTCGGACTTCTTGATCTTGTCGACGATGGCCTCGTATCCGGCGTAGCCCTCGCTGCGGCGGGTGCCCCACGCGGCGACGGCGTCGACCATCACGGCGTTGGTGCGCTGCGAGTACTCACGGCCCTTGGCCCGTGCCTCGGCGGAGTCCTCGCTGAGGTAGCACCCGTAGCTCAGGTGCACCTCGTCGCCGCCCGGCGCGTGGCCCGCGTCGGCGTACGCCTTGCGGTACAGGGTGAGCATCTCCTGCACCTTCTCGCGCTTGGAGATGGACGGCACGAGCAGCAGCCCGTGGCCGTCGTGACCGGCCTGCTCGCACGACGAGGGCGTGATGGCCGCGGCCACCAGGATCCTCGGGTGCGGGCGCTGGTAGGGGCGGGGGAGCAGGGTGACCGGGCCGAACTTGTGGAACTCGCTGTCCCAGACCACGTTCTCCTCGGACCACAGCTTCTGGCAGGCGCGCAGGCCGTCCAGGAAGCGGGGCCGGCTCTCGTCCATGGCCAGCTCGAAGGCGTCGAACTCGTCGGGCAGGAAGGCCCGGCCGAAGCCCACCTGGAGGCGGCCCTTGGAGATGTTGTCCAGCATGGCGAGCTTGCCCGCCAGCTTCAGCGGGTGCGTGAAGGCCGGGATCACGGCGCCGGTGACCAGCTTGATGCGGCTGGTCCGGGCGGCCGCGGCGGCCAGGAACGTCACCGGGTCAGGGCTGTAGCCGCCGTACTTGAAGAAGTAGTGCTCCACGGTCTTGATGTGGTCGTAGCCGAGCTCCTCGGCGAGCTCCACCAGCCGCAGGGCCTCGTCGAAGTACACATCGGCGGGCTTCTCTTCCGGACCGACGGTGGGGAAGAAATTGATACCGAATTCCATTGCTACTCCGTGTCGTTGCAGACGTGTCGGTGTGGACGTATCGATTTCGCGGTGCGGTCAGAACACGACCCCGGCGCCGCCGTCCACCGGCAGTACGAGGCCGGTGGCGAAGGACGCCTCGGGGCGGGCGAGGTGGACCAGCCACCAGGCGATCTCCTCGGGCTGTCCGACCCGGCCGAGCGGCACCCGGGCGCGCTGTCGCTCGCGCATCCGCTCGATGCCCGCGGGGTCGAGCCCGGCGTGCTCGCCGATGGGTGTCTCGACGGGCCCGGGGGCCACGGCGGCGACCCGGATGCCGCGCGGCGCGAGTTCGAGCGCCCAGGTGCGGGTGAGGAAGTCGAGCGCCGCCTTGGTGGCGCCGTAGACGGAATGGCCGGGCCAGCCGCGCTGGTTGCCGGCGGTGGTGACGTTGAGGACGGTGCCCTTGGCCGCTTCCAGGTGGGGGAGCGCCTCCTGGGTGAGGAAGAGCGGCGCGAGCAGGTTGGTGGCGACCTGGCGGTGGGTGTCGTCCGCCTCGATGGTGCCGAGCGGGGCGGACCGCATGGTCACGGCGTTGTTCACCAGGACGTCGAGGCCGCCGAGTTCGCGGACGGCCGCCTCGACGACCAGCCGCGGTCCGTCCGGCGTCGAGACGTCGGCGGCGAACGGGTGGATGCCGGGGCGCCCGGCCGCGGTCTCGGCGAGCCGGGCGGCCCCGCGCCCCACGACCAGGACCCGGGCGCCCTCGTCGGCGAACGCGTGCGCCACCGCCCGCCCGATGCCGGTACCGGCCCCGGTGACGACGACGCACCGCCCGGCCAGGCCGGTGTCGGCGCCCGTGGCCGGCCCGGTCACAGCTCCGTGCGCTCTCCGTCGGTGCCGACCGGCGACCACCACAGGTTGCCGCGGGTGACACCGTCGGCGAACAGGGCGCTGCGGCCCTCGACGATCTTGCCGTTCTCCCAGCGCAGCATGTGCACGCCCTCGACCTGGAGCCGCTCGTACGGGGAGACGGTGCCCTCCTCGGCGTGCGCGCGGTAGCCGTCGAGCCGGTAGATGTCGACGGAGATGCCCTCCGCCTCGTTGATCAGGATGCTGAGTGTGTCGGCCTGGATGCGGCCGCCGCATGCCTCGCCCAGCTTGCCCATCTTCTGGAGGTAGTCGTCCAGGCCGTTGAACCAGCCGGCGAACTGGTGGTTGCCGGGCATCTGGAAGCGCAGGTCCTCGGACCAGTATTCGGTGATCTTGTTCCGGTCGCCGGTCATGAGGGCCGCGTAGGCAGCCTCCACCCGCTCACGTGTCAGATCGGCCATGGTGTTCCTCCTGCTCGGTGCCGGTGTGCGAACCGGCCACGCTGTCATGGGAGTTGACCCGGTGCCGGACGAGCCAGCCGTCGTCGTGACGGACCAGCTCGTCCCGCCCGGTGGTGCTCAAGTGGAGCTCGCAGGGCCCGCCTCGCGGGGTCTGTACGAGCACCGCGTCGTAGCGCGTGTGCACGGCGCCGTCCGAGGCGGGACGCACGGTCAGCATCCCGATCAGATACCGCCGTACCCGCCCGTCCGCCCGGCGCTCGCCGACCGCCCCGCGCGCCGCCGCCGCGATGGCGGCGCGCCCGGTGCGTACGGGCGGCGCGTTCCCGGCGAAGACCTTGTCCGCCGGGGCCTCCTGCTCGAAGACGGCGTCCTCGGTGAAGGTGAGCGCCCAGCGGTCCACGTCGCCCTCGCCGAGGAGGCGCACCTGGCGGGCGTAGAACCGCTGGATCTCGGCGTAGAGGCGGCCGTCCGCGGTCTCGGGAAGCTCCGGGAGCGGGGGCGCCATCGGTTCAGGACCCGTCGTGGTTGATGTCGCGGTGCTTGATCAGCCACCGGCCGGCCCGCCGGACCAGCACGTCCTCGCCGGTGGTGCTCAGATACACCGAGGCCTTGCCGCCGTGCGGGGTCTCGAAGACCACCGCGTAGTACTGGGTGCGGACCGCCTCCTCCTCCCCCGCCCCGGCGCTCTCGGGGACCGCGACCACCATGGAGAACCAGTGGCGGCGCTGGACATTGCGTCCCGCGAGGCGGTCCACGCCGCGCCGCATCGAGGTGGCGATGTGCGAACGGCCCTTCCACGGCTCGGGTTTGACGTTCTGCGCGAACACCCCGTCCTCGGTGAAGCCCTCCGCCCACTCCTCCGCGGAGCCCGCGTCGAGCAGCTGCATGTGGCGGGCGTAGAACTGGAGGATCTGGGCGTACGTGTCCGCCGAGACGGCGGGCACATGGGTGCCGGCGGACGCCATGACCGCGGCGACGTCGGGGGTCACCGGGCCGCTCCGGCCTGGCGGGCGACGCCCTCGACCACGACGTCGCTCAGGTGCGGCTCGCCCTTGATGACGGTGCCCAGCGCCTTGAGGCGGGCCCGGAACTCGGGCTCGGTCAGCGCCGTGTCGAAGGACTCCTTGCTGTCCCACTCGGCCACGTTGAAGTAGATGCCCGGCTCCTTCTGGGAGCGGATCAGCTGGTAGCGGATCAGACCGGGCTGCACCTCCATGAACTCGGCGACGTGCGCGTAGATCCGCTCCAGCTCCTCGGGCTTGCCGATGAGCGTCAGCTTGTTGACGAAGACGACCACGAAGACTCCTCGTTAGGACGAACGGTGACACCGGGCACCGGTGCGGGCCGGAAGGCTCCGGATCGCGGGGTGGTGGCCCCCGGGGCGCTCTCCACACTCCGCTCCGCCGCTGATGCCTGGTTGGTGACTCGTTGGAGGACGACGGCGCCGTACGTCACGACCGGGCCCCCAGCCCGTCGGCATCGCGCCCCGATCCGGTCACCGTCCCGGCTGTCGATGCTGAAGGCACCGTCTTGTCCACCGAACCCGGGAGTGTCCGTGTCCGAGGCATCCGTGCCCGTTCTCATCGCCGGCGGCGGTCTGTCAGGCCTGTCCACCGCGCTCTTCCTCGGCCTGCACGGCGTCCGGCCGCTGCTGGTCGAGAAACACCCCGGCACCTCCGTCGTGATGAAGGCGCGCGGGCAGTACCCGCACACGATGGAGGCGCTGCGCGTCGGCGGCGTGGCCGACCGGATCACCGCCGCCTCGCCGGGCGGCACCGGCGACTTCTACATGGCGCTCGCCGACACGCTCTCCGGCCCGGTGCTGCGCGGCATCATGACACAGGGCGAGATGAGCATGGGCCATGTCTCGCCCGAGGACTGGGCCATGGCCAGCCAGGAGCACACCGAGGTCATCCTCGCCGAGCGCGCCCGCGAGCTCGGCGCCGAGCTCGCCTTCGGCACCGAGCTGGTCTCCTTCACCCAGGATGCCGACGGGGTCACCGCGCTCCTGCGGGACGTGGCCACCGGCGCTGAACGCACCGTGCACGCCGACCAGTTGGTGGCGGCGGACGGCCGCAAGAGCCCGGCGCGCCGGGCCCTGGGCGTCGGCATCCACGGGCGCGGACGGCTCGGCGAGGTCTTCCGGGTCTTCTTCGACGCGGACATGAGCGGCCCCCTGGAGGGGCTTGCGGGCGGGGTGACTGAGGCCCGCAGGTTCGCCCTTTTCCACCTCCTGCAGCCGGTGCCGGGCGTCTTCTACACCACGGACATCCCGGGCCGTTACGGCTACATCCACGGCATGACCAAGGACCAGCCCGACTTCCGCGGCTACACCGAGGAGCAGTGCGCCGCCCTCGTACGCACCGGTCTGGGCATGCCCGATCTGGAGCTGACGGTGGCCGGCTCGGGGCGCACCGAGATCGTGTGCGAGGTCGCGGACCGGTTCTCCGTGGGGCGGGTGCACCTCGTGGGCGACGCGGCGAAGGTGGTGCCGGCGCCCGGCGGGCTCGGCGGCAACACGGCCATCATGGA
Source organism: Streptomyces sp. NBC_00224 (assembly GCF_041435195.1). NCBI lineage: Bacteria > Bacillati > Actinomycetota > Actinomycetes > Kitasatosporales > Streptomycetaceae > Streptomyces > Streptomyces sp. NBC_00224. The sequence continues at coordinate 1,277,278 of NZ_CP108106.1, read as the reverse complement.
CGGCTTCTACCTCGCCTGGAAGTTGGCCATGACGGTGCGGGGGCAGGCCGGTCCCGGGCTGCTCGCCAGCCATGACGCGGAGCGCAGGCCGGTCTCCGACATGATCGCGGAACAGCAGTTCGCCAACACGGTGGAGCGCCTGGGTCCCGACCTCGACGACGGTACGGCGGCCGCGCCCATCCACCCGGTCGTCCAGGTCTTCGGCTACCGCTGCGCCCAGGGCGCCGTGGTCCTGGAGCCGGGCGACGAGGGCGAGCTCCTGGAAGACCCCACGGCCCCCACCGGGCGCCCCGGTTCACGGGCGCCGTACGTGTCGCTCGACGGCGGCGGCTCCACCACGGCCCTGTTCGGCCGGTCCTTCGTCCTGCTCGCCGGGGCCGACGCCACGGGGTGGGAGCAGGCGGCGAAGAGCGCCGCCCAGCGGCTCGGCATCGAGATCGCCGTACATCGGGCGAGCGGCTGGGAGAAGAGCTATGGCGTGACGCCCACGGGCGCCGCGCTGGTGCGCCCCGACCGCTTCATCGCCTGGCGCGCGGCGGACGACTCGGGGGCGGCGGGCCTGGAGGACGCCCTGCGCACGGTCCTGGACCGCCCCGCCAACTGACCACCGCACCTTCCCAACCAGCTGAATCGGAGACACCCATGACCATTTTGGTGACCGGGGCGACCGGCAACGTCGGCGGCAAGGTGCTGGCGCGCCTGCACGCGGCGGGCCATTCCGTACGGGCCCTGACCCGTGACCCCGCCCGCGCCCGACTGCCCGCCGGGATCGAAGTGGTGGGCGCCGACCTCGGCCTGCCCGACACGCTGCCGGACGTGCTCGACGGCGTACGCAAGGTCTTCCTCATGTCGCTCGGGCACAACAAGCGCACTCACGACGCGAATCTGGTGGCCGTGGCGCGGAAGACGGGTGTCGAGCACATCGTGCAGCTGTCCACGCTCGGCGTCGCGGAGGTCGAGGAGGAGAACGACACCCCGCTGGGCCTGTGGCACCGCCAGGCCGAGAAGGCGCTCACGGAGTCGGGCCTGGCCTGGACGATCCTGCGGCCCAACGGCTTCATGACGCACGCCCTCGGCTGGGCGGACGCGGCGCGCGGGGACGGTGTGGTGCGCAGCCCCGTCGCCGATCTGCCCGAGGCGCTGGTCGACCCGGAGGACATCGCCGACGTCGCGGTGCGCGCGCTGACCGAGCCGGGCCACGGGGGCCGCACCTACGCGCTGACCGGCCCCGAGGCACTGACGGCCCGTCAGCAGGTGGCGGTGCTCGGATCGGTGCTCGGCCGGAAGCTGCGCTTCGAGCAGATCTCGATCGAGGAGCACCGCGCGGTCATGGCGGGGGTATATGGGGAGGCGACTGCCGACGGCGTGGTGGCGGCGCTGCGGAAGGCGCTCGAATCGGGCGACGACTTCCGCGGGCGGCTGTTCCCGGATGTGCAGAGCGTGCTGGGCCGCCCCGCCCGCAGCTTCCGGGACTGGGCCGAGGCGCACACGGCCGACTTCGCCTGAGCCCCGGTCGCGGCCTCGACCTCGGTCTCGGTCTCGGCCTCGGTTGAATTCGACTGACCGGCAGACCCGTTACGGCACGGTGCCCGGCGTCCATCGGATGGACGCCGGGCACCGTCGTGCTCGCCGGAGGGGTGTCAGGCGGCGGCCTGGGAGAAGGCCCGGGTGCGCTTCTGGTAGCGCGGGCGCCACACGGCCCGGTAGAGGAAGCGCACCGGCGGCGGCACCACGCCGAGCGCGGTGCGCTGCGTCTCCTCGGAGGCGCCGTCAAGGACCCAGGGGAAGTACAGGGCGCCGCCCTTGACCCCCAGCATCCGCCGCTGCTCGGCGCCGAACGTGTCGTACTCCGGGGCGCTGAGCACCGACAGGACGACGGGCAGCGCCGCCTGCTCCTCGTGGTCGAGGTGGTGGGCCAGCTTGTCGGCGACCGTGGCGATCAGGGCGGGCAGCCGCTCCTGCTGCCGCTGGGCCAGTACGTCCTCGACGCTCTCCAGCAGCGGGTCGAGGACCTCGTGCTCGGCGTCCATCTCGTCGAGCATCCTCAACCGCTCCGGGTCGTCGGCGAGCTTGGCGCGCATCAGCGGCCACAGCACCTTGTCCTCGGCGGTGTGGTGGATCGTCAGGAAGGTCTGGAAGGTCTCCCACCCGGTCCGGAAGGCCGAGCCGGGCGCGGTGCCGTTGTCCCGGGCGGCCGCGGCCAGCAGGCCCAGGTCGCGCCGGAAGGCGTCGTGGGTCGCGTACATCAGCGTCAGGTCGGGCTGGGCGCGGCCCTCGGTGGCGGTCATGGCAGGGGGTCCTCTCACAAGCGGGGTCGGGTGTCGCTGCTGCGGTCATTGCGGCGGTGGGGGAAGACGCCGGGCCGGCACTCAACGGTGCACGTTGTTCCGAACCTATGGAACAGCTTGCCCCACACCTAGCTGTGGGGCAAGCTGTTCCATAAGCTTTGTCGGGGAAGACGGTTCAGCGGCGGGTCGCACGGCGGCCGGTGCGGCGGGGCGCATGGTGGTGAGCCGTACCGCCGACGGGTGTGACCTGCGTATACGCCACGCGGAGGAGGCGCGGCCGGCAGGGCCGTACGACTTACACTCGTGCCACGACGACGACAGGACGGAGCCGGATGTCCGCGCCCACCGAGCCGAGCCGCACCTCCGACGCGCCGGGCCGCGGGCCCGATCCGCGCGCCGAGCGCAGCCGGGCCGCCGCCCTGGCCGCCGCCCGCGACCTGCTCATCGAGCAGGGCTGGTCGGCCGTCACCCATGTCGCCGTCGCCGCCCGCAGCGGCGTGGGCCGCACCACCCTCTACCGCCACTGGCCCGACGCCTCGGGCCTGGTCCGCGACGTCATCGCCGAGCGGATCTCCACCGCGCACACACCGCCGACGGGCGTCCTGCGCGACGACCTGATCCGCGAACTCGACGGGCTGCGGCGCCTGCTGCACGACCCGGTGAGCGACCGCGGGCTGCGCGCGGTCATCGAACGCGCCGGGGTCGACCCGGTCTTCGCCCAGCTCAAGGAGGCGCTCTACCGCGAGGGCTCCCGCGTCTTCCGCACCGTGCTCGACGACGCGAAGGCCCGCGGCGAACTGGCCGCGGACCTCGATGCGGACCTGGCCGTCGACCAGCTGGCGGGCCCGCTGATGTACCGCCGTCTGCTCGCCGGGCGCTCGGTCACCGCCGAGTACGTCGAGCGCGTCGTCGACGACTTCCTTACGGCGCACGCCCCCGCCTGAGAGCCTGTCTTTGAACCGGGACCCGCCCCGGCACACGCTCCTGGGAGCCCGTACCGGGGCGGGCGCGGGGAGCCTCGTGGAGCGACGTCAGCGCACGACCTGCCCGGCCACCGCGTGGCCCCGCAGCGACGCGCTGACCTTGGACAGGCGCAGCGCGAGCTGGATCTCCAGGGCCGGGCCCGGCTGCTGCCACTCGGGGCCCAGGAGCTGCGAGACGCGCTCCAGGCGCCGGGCCACCGTGTTGGTGTGCACCCGCAGCGCCTCCGCCGCGTACGTGGGACTGGCGCCCGCCGCGAAGTACGCCTCCAGGGTGGCGGCGAGATTGGTGGAGCGCCGCTCGTCGTAGGTGAGGATCGGGCCGAGCGTCTGCTCGATGAACGCGCCGATGTCCCGGCTGCCGCCCAGCAGCATGCCGACGAAGCCGAGTTCGTCGGCCATCGCCGGAGTGTCCGCGTCCTCCTTGCCGAGGATCGTCAGGACGTCCAGACAGGCGGCGGCCTCCTGATACGCGGCGAGGAGCTCCTCCGGGCCGCCACCGGCCGAAGCCGCGCCCACCGCGACCGGCCGGCCGAGCGTCTTGGCCAGGCGCTGCTTCACATCGCGGGCGGCCTCACGGGCGTCGGAGTGCGGCAGCAGGATCACCAGATGGCCGTTGTGGACCGTTCTGGCGCCCCCGCGGAGCCAGACGAAGGTCGACGTCCAGGTCGACAGCGCGTGTCCGTCGCCGACCGGGAGCTGGGTGACGATCACGGCGTGCCGACGGCTCAGATCGAGCCCGAGCCCCTTGAGGCGGCGCTGGCAACGGCGGCTGAAGGGGACGCCGTTGAGCAGCCGGTCCAGCGCCTCGTCGCGGAACTTGCGGTCGGCGGACTCGCCGCCGCGGCTGAGCGTGACCAGGATCGCCGCCGCCTGGACCGCGTACCGGACCAGGTCCATGTCGGGCGTGCGTTCCGCCGGGCAGCGCAGGACGAACGCGCCCCGGTCCTCCTCGCCGGTGCGGACGGGCACCACCACGGTGCCGTCGTCCAGGTGGACGACGCGCTGCTCGGCGCGGGCGGTGAAGGTGGCGGCGGCCAGCTCCTCCTCGTCGTCCCACCGGCCGCTGGTGCGGGCCATGGTGTCGTCGTTCTCGTCGCGCAGCCAGACCGAGCCGTCGAGCGTCTGGCCCGCGGTGACGGTGAACGCCTTCACATCGACTCCGCCGAGGGCGAGTTCCACGAGCCGTCGACCGTCCTGTGCCGTCTGCCGCCGCGCCCGCTCCCCGGTGCGCAGTCGGTCGAGCTCGGCGGCGAGCTCGGTGACCCGGCCGCGGGCGAGCTCCAGGGCCTGGACCGATTTCACGGCGGCGACGGCGTAGTTGGCGACGGTGGACATCGTCGCGACCTCGTCCGCGGTGTACGAGCGGGCGACCCGGTCGCCGCCGAAGAGTACGCCGACCACCTTGCCCGCGCTGCGCAGCGGCACCGCGAGCAGCGCCGTCAGCCCCTCTTCGAGGACGACGGCCTCGATGTGCTCGGAGCGCGGGATCGTGTCGTCCCGGTGGCAGTCGGAGGTCCACACGGGCGACTGCCCCACCGCCTTGATGGCGTTGAGGCCCTGCCAGACGGGGACGCGGGCGACCCCGCCGAGTACGGAGATCGCGCCGTCGGCGGCGCGGATGCACGAGCCGTCCTCGCCGTCGAGGAGCAGCACCCAGGCCATGTCGACGTGCAGGAGGAGCCGGGTGCGGCGTACGAGGGTCGTGAGCAGCGAGTCGAGGTCCTCCTGCTCCGCCAGGGCCCGGGTCGTGTCCATCAGCAGCGCGAGCTCGTTCTTGCGCCGCTCCAGGTCGGCCATCTGCTGCTCGACCCCTAGGGCGAGTTGCTCGGCCCGCTCCAGGTCGTCCACGACGTGGGGCGGAGCGCCTCCCCGCCGTGCCTGCAGCGCCGGTTGACTGAAGGCTCCGCGGGAGGACCGCATGGCCAGCAGTTCCAGATAGGTGACGGCACCGCTCAGGGTGGCCGTGTCTTCGGACATCTCACTCCGTACTGTGCGCAGGGGGGACGCTCCGCCGACGGGTTGCGCCGACGCGGCTGAGCGACTGGGGGTGATGGGGGGTGTCCAGTCTCCGCCGGTCCGTCGCACGGCGGAAGGACGCACGGCACCCGGGGGTGGGCCGTGGCGGGCGGATCGCCCGGCAGAGCGGTAGCGGGACCGCTGACCTGCTCTTGAGTTCTCCGGCTGCATTCTTCGTCACCACGACAGGACCCCCCGCGGCCATTAGGACTTCATCACGATGGCGCGATCAAGTAATTTCCCGTGTTTTGGCCAGAACTGTGCGGCGCCGCGGGGATCGGCGCTGATGGGGCTCGGGACGGGCTTCCGGAACTTGACATGCAAGTAAATGCTTGCATGATGGAAGGGTGAGCGATGAGATGGACAAGGTCTTCAAGGCCCTCGCCGACCCGACCCGCAGGCGTCTGCTGGACCGGCTGTTCGAGGACAACGGCCAGACCCTCGGTGAGCTGTGCGACGGTCTGGAGATGTCCCGCCAGGCGACCACCCAGCACCTGGGCCTGCTGGAGGCCGCGCATCTCGTCAGCACGGTCCGCAGGGGCCGCGAGAAGCTCCACTACCTCAACCCCGTGCCGCTCCACGAGATCCAGGAGCGGTGGATCCAGAAGTTCGAGCGCCCGCGCCTCCAGGCGCTGAGCGCACTGAAACGGAAAGCCGAGTCCGCCATGTCCGCCAAGCCGGAATTCGTCTACACCACCTACATCGAGGCCACCCCGGAGAAGGTCTGGGAAGCCCTGACCGACCCCGACATGACCGCCGCGTACTGGGGCCACAGCAACGTCTCGGACTGGCAGCCGGGCTCCGCCTGGGAGCACCGCCGCACCGACGGCTCCGGCGTCGCCGACGTCGTGGGCACCATCGTCGAGTCCGTCCCGCCCGAGCGCCTGGTGTTCACCTGGGCCGGCCCCGATGAGGACCGCCCCGACGGCCCCGCCACGGTCACGTTCGCACTCAAGCCGCTGGGCGGTACGGTCCGGCTCACCGTCACCCACGAGAACCTGCGCGACGAGAAGGAGCGCCGCGAGGCCGCGGGCGGCTGGTCGGCGGTCCTGTCCAACCTCAAGACCTATGTGGAGTCGGGCAAGCCGCTGTCCCTGCCGATGTGGACCCACCCCGGCAGTGAGGACTGACCCGCGTTCGCGGCGCGAGCCGCACCTCCGTAGCCTGCGGATATGCAGATCCCGATCCACGAACTGACCGCGGCCGACCGTGAACTCATCGACTTCGCCCGTGACATCGTCGACGCGAACACCGACGGGCAGGACGGTGTCCACACCATGGGCGCCGCCGTCCGCGCCGCCGACGGCACGATGTACGGCGGCATCAACCTCTACCACTTCACCGGCGGCCCCTGCGCGGAACTCGTCGCCCTCGGCCACGCGCGCGCCTCGGGCGCCCGGGAACTCTCCACGATCGTCGCCGTCGGCAACATGGGCCGCGGCGTGGCCGGCCCGTGCGGCAGGGACCGGCAGGTGCTCTTCGACTACCACCCGGGCATCCGCGTGCTCCTCCCCACGGCCGAGGGTGTCGTGGCAAGCGTCGGGATCAAGGACCTCCTGCCGTTCGCCTACGCCTGGAGCCCGGACGCGGTCTCGACGGTGTACGACGGCGAGGAGTCCGGCACGCCGTAGCGCGGTGGCCGCGGCGAACCGGTCGGTGCGCGCGGTGCGCACTCATAGAGCGGCTCTATGAGTACATCGACGCGTTGCCCCTACCGGGGTGCGGGGCGCGGGCGGAGGGTGAGGTCGTAAGCCTTCCGCTGAAGCAGGGACACCATGTACACCCTCCTCTTCCTCCTCATCTTCCTGTGCGTCATGGCGGTGGTCCGTGAGTGGCCCCGCCGGTCCCGGACGCTGCTGTGGACGGGAACCCTGGCCGTCACGGTGCTGGCGTTCCTGCCCCACGTCCTCGACCACACCTTCCACATCGCCCTCTGAGCCGTACGCCCCTCGGAGGAGGAGACCTCTCATGACCGCCACACTCACCGCCGCCCCCGCCCCCGCCACCTCGGCCCGCCTCTCCCACCGCCTCGGACTGTGGTTCGCCCACGCTTACGTCCTGGGCATGTGCGGCACCCTCGCCGGTGCCTACTTCTTCCAGTTCGGGCTGGGGGAGTACCCCTGCCCCATGTGTCTGCTCCAGCGGATGTTCTTCCTGCTCAGCGCGGTCGGCCCGGCCTGGATCATCGCCCGCTCGCGCAACGGCGCGGTGACCACCCGCGAGTTCGCCTCCGGCTGGGGGTGGGCCGTGGTGGCCGCGCTGATCGGGAGCACCGTCTCCGCCACCCAGGTCCTGATGCACATCGTGCCCCCGGATCCCGGGTACGCGGGCGCCCTGTTCGGCCTGCACCTGTACACCTGGGCCCTGATCGCCTTCCTCGCCGCCGCGGTCGCCGCCGGAGCCGCCCTGTTCCTGGCCCCCGAGGCCGAGCCCCTGGACGCATCCGTCGCCTCGCCCGCCCTGCGCAGGGCGTCGGCCGTGACCCTCGCCGTGCTGCTCGCCTTCGCGGCCAGCAACCTCGTCGCCTGCTTCCTCCTCCAGGGCTTCCACTGGCAGATGCCCGGCGACCCCACCAGTTACCAGCTCCTCACCGACCTCCTCTGACCCCCGAGCCCGCCTCTTCCCCGGCCGACCCCGACCTCGGCCGGGGAAGAGGCGTACGGGTCCGTGGACGCGCGGCCGCCCGCATTCGGACGCGGGAGCGGAGACGTCCCCCACACCGGCGCATCCGGTCCGCGAGCCTGTCCACTCCCGGTCGGGGCGGGTGACGATGGACGTCTATGGTCGCGAAACCCATCGTCGCGAAACCCTGCGCGCGCAAGTGTCGCGCTGTCCTGTCCCTGCTCGGGGCCGTACTGGCGGCCGCCTTCGGCGCGTGGGCGTACTGGGCCCTGGCCGCCCCCGCCGCGTACGCGGCCGCACCCACGCGAGCGGGCGTGGCCCGCTGCGAACTGGGCGCCTACTTCAGCGACTTGTTCGACATCGACCCGGTCAGAAGCCGGTTCTCCGCACGGCTGTGGCTGTGGACGATCTGCCCGGACCGGAGCTCCGACCCGCTGCCGCACGTGTCCCTGTCCAACGCGGACGGCCCCGTGACCTCGGAGCCGCACGTACTCGACCGGGGCGGCCGGACGCTCGACCAGGTGCTGGTGCAGTCGAGCTTCCGCCAGGAGTGGGACGTACGCGACTTCCCCTTCGACCGGCACCGCATCGAGGTCCTGGTGACCGCGCCGGACGACACCGCCCGTTTCCGCTTCGCGCTCGACGAAGGGGCAACAGGTCGACTCGGTGGTCACCAGCACCATCGGGCTGACCCTGATCGACTGGCTCCACCTGGTCACCCTCGCCTTCCTCCTCCTCGCGGTGGCCGGCACCGTCCTGGCCTGGCGCTGGACCGCCCGGGGCGGCAGCACGGCCCGGGCGGAGCGGCTCAGCCACCGGGGAGCGTGGGCGGGACTCGCCGCGTACGCCCTGATGTGCGGGGGGCTGGTCGCGCTTGCGGCGTGCCGATGATGCCTGTGCCGGGTGTCAGGCGGACAGGGCGGCGACTCTCCTTGACCTTGCCACTGGCGGCAGGGTTGAACGATGACCGGCATGAACACCACGATCACCCACACCACCACCGAATCGCCGACCACCAGGATCGTCGTCGTCACCGGGGCCGGTACCGGCATAGGCCGGGCCACCGCGCGTGCCTTCGCCGACGAGGGCGCCCATGTGCTGGCCATCGGGCGGCGGGCCGAACCGCTTCACGAGACCGCGGCCGACCGGGGACGGATCACGCCGCTGGTCGCCGACATCACCGCCGAGGGCGAGCCCGCGCGGATCATCGGGACCGCGCTGGAACTGCACGGGCGCCTGGACGTGCTGGTCAACAACGCCGGCATCGTACGCAGTGGTGCGCTCGACACCCTCACTCCGGAGCTGATCGCACCGCAGATCGCCACCAACCTGATCGCCCCCACTCTGCTGGCCCGGGCCGCGCTGCCGTCCCTGGAAGCGTCCGGCGGGGTGATCGTCAACGTCAGCACCTCGGTGGGGCAGCGGGCCTGGCCCGGGAACTCGCTCTACGCGGCGACCAAGGCCGCGTTGGAAGCGCTGACCCGCAGCTGGGCCGTCGAGTTGGCGCCCCGGGGCATCCGGGTGGCGGCCGTCGCCCCCGGCGCGATCGACACACCGATCGGCGCACACCAGGGACTGACGCCCGAGCGGCTGGCCGCGCTGCGCGAGTGGCAGTTGGCGCACACTCCGTTGGGCCGGATCGGCAGACCGGAGGATGTCGCCTGGGCCATCACCCACCTCGCCGCACCGGCCGCGTCGTTCATCACCGGGGTGGTCCTCCCGGTCGACGGGGGTGCGGTGGTGGCGTGATAAGAGTGGCCCGGGAGGTGGAACGGGTGCGGATCGGTGAGTTGGCGAAGGCGACCGGGACGACGGCGCGCGCGTTGCGGCACTACGAGGAGGCGGGGCTGATCGCCTCGGAGCGGGCCGCCAACGGCTACCGCGTCTTCGACGACCGTACGGTGGTACGGGTCCGCAACATCCGCCATCTGCTGGCCGCGGGCCTCACCCTGGACGACGTGCAGGTCTTCCTGCCCTGCCTGGACGGTGACGTGACCGCGGCGCCGCCCTCGGACCGGGGGCTGCGGGTCGCCCTGGAGCGACTGGCGGTCCTCAACGAACGCATCGCCGCCCAGACGGAGGCCCGCGACCGCCTGCGGGCCGCGCTCCGGGAGAAGACGGGCGACCGGATCCGGCCGGTGGCGTAGCTCCTGTTGGCGCCATTTGGGCTTATTCGCTCTGCGCCGAAAGGCTTGGCCCCCGGCGTCGACGGGTGGTCTAGTTGCTGGCGGCATCGAGCCGCCACCACCTGGGCGGCTCAACCGACGTCACCGTCAGGAGATGAGCCACATGGCCATGCTTCACAGAACAAGACGCGCGTTACTCGGGGTTGCCGCACTGCTGACCGGGGGCGCCCTCGCCCTGTCCGGCGCCGGTGCCGCGCAGGCGGGTGGGCAGCCGCCCGCCCTCGTACAGCCGATGGACGGCGGCACCTGTACCGGCAACTGGCACTACATCGGCAGCCCGGGCAACTTCACCATGTACGGCACCTACGCCGGGCAGGTGCAGCAGCTCTGGGATTCCTCCTGCAACAAGCTCCAGGCCCATTGGCAGTGGGCAGATTCGTTCCAGAGAGCCCACAGCCAGGGCACGGTCTGCGTGGCCCTGGTTTCGCCCACCAGCGGCAAGGTCGAGCCTTACGTGTGCGGTCCGATCACCCAGAAGGACGTCTCCGCCTGGGGGTGGGTGCACGACGCCAACCCGGACGACTGGCGCGCCCAGGCCAACATGTGGACGCCTGACCGCAACTGCTACAACGACGCGTGGGGCACCGACCACTGGTACGGCGGCCAGGACTGGGCCGCGCCCCATCCCGGCGGCGGGTGCTGAGCCGGTCGAACGGTGGTCCGCTGTCGCTCATGAGAGGCGCAGCGTGAGGTCCGGGTCAGCCGGATCGCGTACGAAGTCGTGACCGCTCAGAACGCGGGTCACCGTGCCCGCCCGGCTGTCCCGCAGCCGGGCGGTGCGGTCCCGGGCCCCGGACTCCGTTCAGGCGTGTACGAGCTCGGGTTGGTGAGATGACAGTTTTACCTGCCCCTGATGGCATGCCCTGGTCAAATCTGCCAGGCTTCCGGCAGCCGTCGCCCCGGACCGCCCCGGGGAGGCGCGCGACAGAAATCTCACCGCAGCCATCGCGCGAGCGATGCGCGCAGTCCGCGGCCGCCCTCCGGCGCACCCAAGCCGTCGGGCGGCCACCGAGCAGGCCGCAACCCCGGCCGCGTCAAAGGAGTTACGTGTGAGACCGACCCCCCACAAGGCCCTCGCCGCGAGCGCACTCGCCGTCGCCGCGCTGGCCGGTTTCTCGCTGCCGGGCACCGCGGCGGCAGCCGCACCGCAGGCGGCACCCAAGGCCGCCGCGTGCACCCCTGCCCAGGTGGTCGCCAACGGTGGTTTCGAGAGCGGGACTTCGCCCTGGAGCCAGTCGCAGACCAGCGTGATCACCAGTCGCACCGGTCAGAGCGCCCACGGCGGCACCACCTTCGCCTGGCTGAACGGCGTCGGCAGCACCCACACCGACACCCTCTCCCAGAGCGTCACGATCCCCTCCGGGTGCAGCACCGCCACGCTCACCTTCTGGCTGCACATCGACACCACCGAGACGACGTCGTCCACCGCGTACGACAAGCTCACGGCGAAGATCGGCAGCACGACCCTGGCGACGTACTCGAACCTCAACAAGAACAGCGGGTACCTGCAGAAGTCGTTCGACGTCTCGGCCTTCGCGGGCCAGACCGTGAACGTCGGCTTCACCGGCACCGAGGACTCCAGCCTCCAGACGAGCTTCGTCATCGACGACGTCGCCCTCAACACGTCCGGCGACACGACTCCGCCGGGTGACTCCACCCGTACGCCGGCCTCGCCCTCGTACACCGTCAACCTCAGCAGCAACACGAGCGGCACTGTCTGGACCGGTCACGAGAGCGCGACCTTCACCAACGCCTCCGCCACCGCGCTCAGCGAGGTGTATCTGAGGCTGTGGGACAACTACCACGGCACCTGCTCCGCGATGCCGATCACGGTCACCAACGTCACCGGCGGCACCGCGGGTTCCCTGTCGGTCGGCTGCACCGCCCTGCAGATCGCCCTGCCGACCCCGCTCGCGCAGGGACAGAGCGCCACCATCGGCTTCGACCTGGGCATCACCGTCCCCAGCGGCGCCGACCGGTTCGGCCACGACGGGGCCTTCAACAACATCGGCAACGCCCTGCCCGTCCTCGCGGTCAAGGACGGCTCCGGCTGGCACCTGGACCCGTACACCAACAACGGCGAGTCGTTCTACTCCCTGGCCGCCGACTTCAAGGTGACCCTCGACCACCCGACCTCCCTGCTGGTGCCCGCCACCGGCACCTCCGTCGACACCCCCGGCGGCAGCGGCCGTACGGTCACCACCGCCACCGCCCCCAAGGTCCGTGACTTCGCCTGGGCGGCCGGCCCCTTCACCAAGATCTCCGGCACCTCGGCGGCCGGGACGGCGATCAACATCTACTCCGTCTCGGGCATCAGCTCCTCCGACGCCCAGTCGATGCTGAGCACCGCCAAGTCCGCCGTGGACTCCCACGCGGCACGCTTCGGCGCCTACCCGTACGGCGAGCTGGACGCGGTGATCGACAACAACTACTGGTTCGGCGGAATGGAGTACCCCGGCTTCGTCCTCGACCTGGTCAGCACCACCGCGCTCACCCACGAGATCGGCCACCAGTGGTTCTACGGGATCGTCGGCGACGACGAGTACAACAGCCCCTGGCTGGACGAGTCGTTCACCGACTACGCCACCGACCTGGCGCTGAACAAGACGGGCAGCGGCTGCTGGAACAGCGTCTCCTGGGCGTCGTCGGCCGAGAAGATCACCAACTCGATGGCCTACTGGGACGCCCACTCCTCGCGCTACTCCACCGTCGTCTACGGCTACGGCAAGTGCGCCCTGCACGACCTGCGGCGCGTCCTCGGTGACACCGTCATGGCCAAGCTCCTGAAGGACTACGCCACTTCGCACTGGTACGGCGTCTCGACGACGGCCGAGTTCAAGGCCGCCGCCCAGGCCGCCACGACCACGGATCTGACGTCGTTCTGGACCCAGCACCGCATCGACGGCTGACGCCCCCTTCGCACTCGTCCTCGCCCGTCACGGCAGCGGCTGTGGCGGGCGAGGGCCCGTGTAGTGGGCGCTGGGGCGCATCCGGAGCGGGTGTTCCTCGTACTCCTCCAGGGCGTGTGCGATCCAGCCCGCAGTGCGGGCCACCGCGAACACCGCCTCGCCCGCCTCGGCGGGCATACCGCACGCCACGCTGAACACGGCGAGCGCGAGATCGACGTTGGCGTGCAGCTCGGTGTGCCGGGCCGTCGTGGCGATCACGTCGTGGGCCGCGGCGAGCGCCTCCTCGGCCTGCGGAAGATCCGCGAGCAGCTTGAACAGGGCCTGGGCGCGCGGGTCTTCGCCCGGGTAGAGGCGGTGGCCGAGGCCGGGTACCCGGCGCCCCGAACGCAGATGGGCGGCGACCACGGGGGCCGCGCCGCCGCGCTCCAGGACCTCGGCGAGCATCTGGTGCGCGAGCCCGCTGGCGGCTCCGTGCAGCGGCCCGTCCAGCGCGCCGAGCCCCGCCGAGACGACCGCGTACGGATGGGCGCGCGCCGAGGCCGCGACCCGGGCTGCGAGTGTGGACGCGGCCAGGTCATGGTCGATCAACAGGGCGAGGGCTGTGTCCAGTACGTTGATCGACGCCTCGTCCGGGAGCCTGGGTGTGAGGCGGTGCCACAGCTGCCAGGCGAGCCGCTCCGCGCCGCGCTGCCGCTTGCCCGCCGTCGGCAGCGCCCCGACCAGTGTCGGGATCAGCATCCGGGCGCAGCCGAGCACCGCCGCCGGCTCCAGGTCGAAGCGGAGCGGATCGGCGGCCGAGACGGCGACCGCGGCGACCCGCAGCCGGTCCATGGTGCCGCTGTGCGCGGGCAGTGCACCGACCGCGAGGCGCGCCGCGTCGAGGAACTGCTGGGGCGCGGTGAACCGGGCGCCGCGCGGCAGCGTGCCGGTCCACACCCACTCCGCGACCTCCTCGAAGCCGTACGCCCCGGCGAGCTCGACCGCGTCGACCCCCCGGAAGTAGTAGCGGTCCTTGTCGATGAGCGTCAGCCCGGTACGGAAGTTCAGCTCGCCGCCGCGCGCGACGGGTTCGCGGCGGGCGCTGCGCCGGGCCAGCGCGTCGACCTCCTTGGCGTCGAAGGTCGAGCCCCGCCCGCCGGGCGCCCGCTCGCTGCTCAGCTGGCCGCGGCTGACATATGCGTACACCGTCTCCGGCTTCACACCGAGCCGTTCGGCCGCCTCGCGGGTGGTGAGTCGCGACTGATCCGTCATGGGGTCACCGTATCCAAGATCGATCAATGTTGATTCAATCAATATTGACAGCAATCTCGTCAATCATAGACAGTCGAATCAACATTGAGGGAGGAAGAGACATGTCGACCACTACCACGGCAGTACCCCGCGGACTCGCGGGCGTCGTCGTCACCGACACCGCACTCGGGGACGTCCGCGGCCGCGAGGGCTACTACCACTACCGCCAGTACTCGGCCGTCGAGCTCGCGCAGACCCGCGGCTTCGAGGACGTGTGGCACCTGATGTTCCACGGCGACCTGCCCGACGCCGCCGCCCTCGCGGACTTCACCGCCCGCACCGCGGCCCTGCGCCATCTGCCCCGCGAGGTGACCGACGCGCTGCCCGGCATCGCCGCGGCGGGCGCCGCCTCCGGACCGCTCGCCGGACTGCGCACCGCCCTCTCCCTGCTCGGCGCCGCCCAGGGGTTCCGGCCGGTCTACGACCTCGACGCCGACCGGCGCCGCGAGGACGCGCTCGCCGCCTGCGCCGCCGTCCCGACCCTGCTGACCGCGCTGTACCGCCTCGGCCAGGGGCTCGACCCCGTCGAGCCGCGCGACGACCTGTCGTACGCCGCCAACTACCTCTACATGATGACCGGTTCGCTGCCCGAGCCCGACCGCGTCCGGGCGATCGAGCGGTACCTCATCTCCACCGTCGACCACGGCTTCAACGCCTCCACGTTCACCGCGCGCGTCGTGGCCTCCACCGGAGCGGACATGGCGGCGTCCCTGGTCGCGGCCGTCGGGGCGCTCTCCGGCCCGCTGCACGGCGGCGCCCCCAGCCGCGCCCTGGACACCCTCGACGCCATCGGCTCCCCGGACCGCATCGACACGTGGGTGCGCGAGCGCGTCCTCGCGGGCGACCGGATCATGGGCTTCGGCCACCCCGTCTACCGCACCGAGGACCCGCGCTCACGCATGCTGCGCGGCATCGCCGAGGACATCGGCGGCCCGCTGGTCGCGTTCGCCGTCGAGGTGGAGAGTCAGGTGGAGGCGATCCTCGCCGAGCTGAAGCCGGGCCGGGAGCTGCACACCAACGTGGAGTTCTACGCGGGCGTGGTCATGGAGCTGTGCGGGGTGCCGCGCGAGATGTTCACCCCGACGTTCTGCGCGGCCCGGGTGGTCGGCTGGAGCGCCAACATCCTGGAGCAGGCGGCGGACTCGAAGATCATCCGCCCGGCGGCCCGCTATGTGGGCCCGCCCACGCCGCAGCCCGTACCCGCGCTCTGAGTACGCCGAGAACCCCGCCCCGCCCGGCACTTGGCTCTCCCGGGAGCAGGCGGACAATGGATGTCCCCCTCCCGCGCCGGGGCCGGAACAGGGGATGGCCCCGGCGCCGCACTGCTCCCGCCGGGGCCGGGGCCTGGGCCTGAGCGGGAGTGGGTGCATCGGGACCCTCAAGGAGCGTCCCGATGCACGGACCCGCCTCAGCGCCAGATCGTCTGGACCGAGTCGAACTGGACCCAGGTGATCGGGTTGCCCGTGTTGGCGCCGTAGATGGTCACGGAACCGGCGGTGTTGACCTCGAAGCGGCAGGCGTTGATGCCCTGGCTGTTGTTGCGGGGCGCGGTGGCGCGGATGTACGAGGTCGGCCGGGCCATGGCGGCGGGCAGCGTGGCGATCTTCGTGTCGGCGGAGAAGCTGCCGGTGACGATGCCGCGGGCCTGCAGGAAGGTGGTGCCCGCGATGGTGACGAGGCGGACCTGCGGGGTCGAGCCGGTCTGCGCGGTGATGCCGGGCTCCAGGATCAGGTCGGCCCAGTCGCCGGCCTCCACGCCGGCGGCCGCCGCGGGGGAGGCGGTGGCGATGTTGGCGACGGCCACGGCGGCAGGTACGGCGAAGGCGGCACCGAGGATGCTGCGGCGGTTGTAGGACATGGTGGTTGGTCTCCTTGACGAGGCCTTGTGCGAGATGACGGAGAGGTCTGGGGGCGCGGTCAGCGCCAGACGGCGCTGAAGCTGTCGAGCTGGGCCCAGGTGATGGCGTTGGTGTCCCGTCCGCCGAACAGCCGCAGCGCGCGGTCGGTGCCGGCCTCGACCCGGGCGACGCAGTAGCCGCCGCTGTTGTTGCGCGGCACGTTGGCGCGGGCCTCGACGCTGGGAGTCAGCGTGTCGGGCAGGGTGCCGATGACCGCGTCGCCGTCGAAGGTGCCCTTGACTCCGCCGCTGAGCTGCAGCGTCGTGGTGCCGGCGACGCTGATGAGCCGGCCCTGGGGCGGGTTCAGGTCGGCGGTGACGCCCGAGGCGAGGGCGATCGGCTGCCAGTCGGTGAGCACCTTGACACCGTCGACCTCGGGGGTGTCGGGGATCGTCACGATGGTGCAGGTGCGCGGCCCGGGGTCCTCGCAGGCGAAGCCGAAGTGGAGGTTGGTGACGCCACCCCGCACGTCCACGTGCATGCCCTCGGGCTCACGCCACTCCAGCCCGGGCGCCGCGGTGATGAACTGCCGGGTCAGGACCGTTCCGGTCGCCCACTCCATGGCGGTGATGTAGGTGTTGCCCGGCGACGGGTTCCTGGTGCTCGTGCTGGACTCGCCGCTGAGCAGGTACAGCACGCCCTTGTGGGAGGCGTATCCCTGGAACACGCCCAGGTCCGTGGGCAGCTCGATACGCTGGAGCGGCTCGAAGACGCCCGCCGAGGCCTTGGCCAGGTCGTACCGCTCGACGTGCGTCCCGCCGTCGTAGAACCGCACCACGAGCTCGTTGGCGCTGCGGTCGATGGTGGGGGTGGCGAAGAGCGCGCCCGGCGTGGGGCGGTACGGCTTGGCGTGCAGCGAGGAACCGTAGTCCAGGACCGTCCCCGACCGGAAGTCGAAGTTGGTGATGGAGGTGCCGAAGCCCTCGTTCTTGCTGTTGGGCTGCGACGCGGTCTCGGTCCACAGGCGGATGACGCCGCCCCGGTTCTCGACGCCGAGGTTGACGCCGTGGCCGAAGCCCCGCAGATACATGTATCCGGTGATGGCGCCCGACCGGTTGAGGCGGGTCAGGCACATGTCGCCGTGCAGGTTGCGGGTGTCGTAGTCGACCGGCCCGGACTCCCCGCTGAGGGTCAGGCCGCCCTGCATCAGCTGGAGCACGAAGAGGTCGCCGGACACCGGCTCGGTGCTGAACGACTGCATCACGGTGCTGTTCTTGAGCGGGCGCCGGTGCAGCAGCTTGCCCACCGGTCCCGCGAGGTCTATCTGTCCTTCAATGGTGACGCTCAACGACGCCGCTCCTTCATACACGTTTCGGTGCTGCCGTGATCGGAACGGCGACAGTTTCGCACGGGCGTTCCCGCGAGGGGAGCCATGGTGCGCCGATGAAGGCCCGGGCCCCGACCGGCGCACCAGCAAGCCCGACATGTCACGAAAGGCCGCGGCCTCCGCCCGTCTCGGCCGCTCATTGTCAGCCGCTCGTCGTCAGCCGGTCAGGGTGGCCTTGGAGCGCATCGCGAGGAAGTTGCTCCGGTAGGCGTCGTGGGTCGCGGCGCCCTCGACGCGCAGCAGCGCCTCGTCGTTCTCCCGAAGGGAGGAGACGTCGAGGTTGTGGGACCCGGTGAAGGTCCACTTGGTGTCCGGGTGCCCCGCGTAGTTGCCCTCGACCAGCAGGTACTTGGAGTGCACGAACAGGTCGTCCGCCTCGCTGTCGGGTGTGCCGTTGTCGAGGTGGAGCTTGTACGGCTTGATCCGCGCGTGGTTGCCGAGGGCCGTGAGCTGGCTCGTCTCGTTGTAGACGACCTCGATCCAGCAGTCCTGGTCGGCCAGCTGCCTCAGCTTGTTCGCCACCTCGGCACGGGTGAAGGCGTAGGCGGCGACGCGGACGACCGTCTTGTGGGAGGCCGACCCGACCGTCGTGTTGCCCGTGCACGACACGTTGTTCAGCACGTCGACCATGAGGTCGCCGGTCTGCTGCGGGAAGAAGTAGTACTTCTCGCCCCCGGACGTGGTGCCCTGCCGGTAGTAGTCGGCGTTGCGGTTCTCGGCGGCGAGGTCGTTGAAGTACGCCGTGTACGCGGTGTACAGGTCGGTGTTGCCCACGGAGGTGTAGGCGTTGTTCCAGAACCGGGAGGTGTTCGCCGCGGTCTGGTTGGCGGACGTCTGGATCACCACGTCCTCGGCGACACCGGCATCTCCCACCCGGGAGAAGAGGAAGAACTTGTTGTGGTTGATGTGGTTCTTGCTCGGGTCGAGCGTGGTGTCCGCGATGCACGCCCGGTCCTTCGGGCACACGTGCACCCAGGACGGCTGGGTCATGTCGTTGCCGAGGGCGGCCACCAGCTGGGCGGCGGCCGTGGAGGTGGAGAACGCCTGGTCCAGGACGACCCGGACCTGCACGCCCCGGTCGTGGGCGCGCGTCAGCGCGTCGCTGTAGCCGGTGTCGGTCAGGGCGTACATGGCGGCGCGCAGCGTACGCCCGCTCTGGGTGTTGTCTATCGCCCCGACGATGTGGTCCTTGATCGCGTTCTGCTCGGCCGCGGTGCCCTGCGGGTCGTTGAAGACCGTGCCCGTCGTGGGCATCGGCGCCGGGTCCGCCACGGCGGCCGGGGACGGGACGAGCAACGCGGCCAGGAGGGACCCGGCGAGCAACGCCGCGGCAGATATGCGTCTGATGTCTCTCACTCCTCGACAAAAGGTCGTTGACGAACTGCGCTGACAGAAGGAGTTGACAGAGGTCGTCGACAAAGATCGTTCCTGCTGTGAGCAGGTGCACGATAGCCCGCCGGGCCCGGCCCCCTGACGGCGTCCGCCGAAATCGGTTGCTTCGCACATCGTGTGTCTTGCGTCACATGAGACACGCGTGTCGCGTTGCTTTCGGTTTGCGCAATCGTGCGCGTCCCCGCTGCGCCGATCGCTCGAACGGCAGGTCAGGCCCCCGGTGTCGGACGGGACGGGTCCGCACCGCCGGTCCTTTCAGGGGGCGAGCGCACCGCTGCAAACGCATGTTCGTCCCCGGAACGCAAGTGCCCCGTGACCTTTCACGGTCCGCGGTTGCACATTCCGGCGCCGACGCACGTCATCTGTTCGAAGGCGCGCACCAGCGCCTTCCGGGGCCGTCGGGGGGCGGGACGGGCGGGCCCAGCCGTGCACCAGGAAGGAGCCGAAAGTCTCGTGACGATCGATCGGGTAGGCGATGTGGTCCTGGCAGTTCTCGCGATGCGGGTGTTCGGCCGCGACGCGGCCCTGTTACTGCGGCGCGCCGCCGCCGCGGGCGTACGGACGGGTGTGAGCGAGTTGCTCCGTACGGACGGAGAGGGAGACCGGTGAGCCAGGACTTCACGCACCGCGCGCCGGGCAGACCCGCGATGACGAACCAGCAACTTCCGGTGGACTTCAGCGCGTTCCACCACATGCACCGGCCCGTCTATCTGCGCTGGGCGCAGACCATCCTCAACCACCGCGCGGACGCCGAGGAAGCCGTCGACGCCGCCTTCGAACAGCTCCTGATGATCTGGACCGTGGTCCTGTCGAAGGAGAACCCCGCCGCGTATGCCTGGAGCGTGCTGCGCAGTCGCACCCTCGACCTGGCCCGCGCCCGCAAGCGGCGCCCGACCCTGCTGGAGGCGGCCGCCTTCGAGACCGTCGCCCTGGCCCACACCGCCGACCCCATCGGCCAGTTGGAGGAGAGCCTCGCGCTCTTCCACGCGGTACGCCAGCTCCCGCCGCGCCAGATGGACGTCATGCTCCTGCTCCACCTGCACGGCCTGACCCCCGCACAGGTCGGCGACCACCTCGGCATCACCGCGGCCGCCGTCCGCTCCACCGCCCGCCACGCCAAGCGCCGCCTGCGCCACACCCTCGGCCTCGCGGCCCAGCAGACCGAGGAGGGACACGCTGATGACATCGCCCATTGACGGAGTCCTCGCCCGTGCCCGCCTGTCCCACCAGCCCTGCACCGAGGCCGACGTCGACGCCGCCGAACAGCGCCTCGCCGCCCGGGCCGCCGCTCCGCCGCCCACCGTTCCGGCCCGGGCGGGCCGCCACCGGCTGTCCGCCTGGCGGGCACTCCTTTCCGAGCCGGGGCCGCCGCTGGACGAGGTGTGCGCGGCCCAGGACCTCACCGTCGTCTGCGAGATGTTCGTCATCCACCCCGACGCCCTCGACGACCTCAAGCTCTTCTTCGCCCGCGCGCTGCCCGAGCCGGCCGGCGCCCGCATCCTGGGCTGCATGCTGCATCTGACCGGCCGCCCCGAATCCGCCCGCTTCTGGTGGCAGTACGCGGCCGGCGCGGGCGACGCGGCCGCCACGTTCTGCCTCGGCCTGCACCACCGCGCCCTGGGCGAACACCCCGAGGCCGAGTGGTGGCACACCCAGGCCGACACCCTCAGCGCCCACGGCACGACCGTCGCGAACGTCGACCTGACCACCACGCTGCGCATCCTGCGCGCCCTGCGCACCGGCCCGCTGCCGGTGCCCGACCTGGTCCACGCCGTCCTCGACTACATACCCGCCGCGCTCTCGTACGTCGACGACGACCTCGACCTGCCGCTGCCCGACCCCGACTTCGCCGACCACATCACGGCCCTGACCGCCCACGCGGCCACCACGCGCTCCCCCCGCACACCATCCGGCCGCACCACGGCCCCCCTACCGGAACGCCCCACCCACGATCGTTCGACGTTCTTCACGACGGGATGGCCGGTGAACACGGGCGAGACATGGCCGCCCGGCCCTGCGGACAGGCCCTGGCTTGATCTTTAACGTTGGGCGTCGAGGAAGGTGAGCACGCGCTGTGTGAGCAGCGCGGCCGCCTCCTCGGTGTACGAGGGCAGACTGCTGTCGGCGAACAGGTGCTCCTTGCCCGGGTAGACGAACAGCTCCGCGTCCGGAGCCGACTCCACCAGGGCCCGGGCCGCGTCGATGTCACCCTCCTCCACGAAGGACTCGTCCCCTTCCATCCCGTGGATCTGGACCGGAACCCCCTGCGGCCAGGCGTCACCGAACTCCGTGACCGGGACGCAGGAGTGGAAAAGCAGCGCGCCCTTCGCGCCGGGCCGCGTCTGGGCGAGGGACTGCGCGGGCAGCACGCCGAGGGAGAAGCCCGCGTAGACCAGTTCGGCGGGCAGCCCTTCGGCGGCCGCCCGCCCCCGCTCGACGAGCGAGCCGAACCCCGTCTCCTGCGCGTGGGCCACACCGTCCGCCAGATCGTCGAAGACCCGCCCCTCGTACAGATCCGGGACATGGACGGTATGGCCGGCCGCCCTCAGCACCTCCGCGAAGACACGGACGCCGGAGGTCAGGCCCTGGGCGTGGTGGAACAGCAATACCTCGGCCATGTCTGTCCTTTCGTGTACGGAACTCGGGCGGCTCCACGGCTTCGAGTATTGCCGGAGGCACTGACATCCGCGGTCGGCCGGCTCAGCCGACGGTCACCTCAGCCGACGGGCTGGGGCCGCAGGGACGGCTGGGGCAGCCGGGGCACGAGAGGCGCCGGGGCGGTCAGGCGGTCGGCTCCCGCGGGGACCGGGACGGCGGCGAAGATCGCGTCCTGCTGAGCCTGGAGCTCCTTGGCCCGCTCGGGGGTCGTGCCGGGGAGGCGCTGCTCCTCGTACAACTTGTGCGTGGCCTCCTGGGCGTACTTGCTCGCCGGGGTGTGGAACTGCACCTCGAAGAGGTGCTCCGAACGAGGAGCCCGCCAAGCGGAGTTGATGGCCTTGTAGCCCTTGGCGCGGCCCCAGGTGTTGGACCACTTGGTGTTGTCGTTGCGCCAGGTGGACAGCAGGGAGGCGGCGATCGTGACGCCCTCGGTGTAGTGGCCCTCGGGCCACTGGAGGGTGTACCGCACCGAGTCGCTGATACCGGCCAGCGCGTCGTTCACCTGCTGCCCCGGGTGCTCAAGCAAGGAGGTGGCGACCTTGCGCTTGAGCGAGTCGGCCGACTTGAGGCGGTGGTCGAACCCGATGAGCTCGGCGCCGCTGAGCAGCGCGGCCGTCCTCACCTGGGGGCTGATGGAACGCTCGGCCTTCTTGGCCCGGTCGATGAAGGCGTCCACCTTGGCGTTGTCGGCGGCATTGAGCGACAGCCCGTCACCCGTCCAACCGCCGTCGTCCAGCGGCTCCTTGAACACGGGGGCGGATACGGGGGCGTTGACCGTACGGGCGGTTCCCGCACGCTCGACCGGGGGAGCCGCGGTCGCGCTCTGGATCGCGCCCATGCTCAGCGCCGCGGCCAGTGCGGCGGCGGTCGCGGCCCGCGAGACGGTACGACTGATGTTCATCGGTGCCTGGTGTTCCTCTCTCGGCGGCAGTCGTCCGTCGCCCGGGGGAGCCCCGGGCAACGGACGGTCTCTGACGAGAGACCCAACAGGAGGAAGCGGCGGCGAGTTGTCGCCTGGGCCCCAACCGGGCGAATGCTGGCCTGATCACACCGCAGGACGGCGTGATCCCGCAGGCGCGCCCGGTCGTTGGACTCAGCAGGCGAGAGCGGTGAGGTGCTGGTAGAGCGCCTCATGCCCGTCCGCCGCCGGGTGCAGGCCGTCGACCAGCAGGTCGGTCTTCTCGTACAGGGGCTCCCACATGTCGAGGTAGTCGATGTGGTTCTCCTGGCACCAGGCCTGTATCGCCTCGCGCAGGGCCAGCGCCCGGGCCTTGGTGAAGCACAGGCCGCTGTAGTCCCGGGTGCGTTCTTCGTCGAGCCACATCGGTCCGACGACGACGAGCCGCGCGTTGTGATCGAGGGCGGTGGCGGCGAGCGAGCCGAGACTGTCCGTGATGTGCGCGAGTCCGTCGTGCTCCGGGGCGGAGAGGGGCACGGCGGAGTCGTTGATCCCGGCGGCGACGACCAGGGTGTCGGGCAGGCGAGGCGCCAGCAGCGCCGGTGTCTGCTCGCTGACCTCGGCCAGGGTGCTGCCCGGGATGGCCAGGTTGAAGACCCGGTGTTCGGCCTCGTTCCCGGCGATGTGGGTGGCCGCCAGGCGGGCCGCCCATCCGCCCCGCGGATCGCAGCGCCCGTACGCGATGCTGTCGCCCACGATCACGATGCGCGCCGCCGGGCGCAGGGGTTTCGCGTCCAGGTAGGCCCAGGCGCTCTCCCCGGAGGAGAGGAGAACCCGCCGACGGACGTAGTCGTCGACTTCGTAGGCGTCGGCCGCGGCGAGGTCCTGGTCGGTGAGGCGCAGTACGGCGCCTTCGACGACGGCGCCGTACTTGCGCTCCAGCGTCAGATGTACGTCCAGGCCGCTGGTGGCGATCACGGACGGGTCGGTGATCGCCAGGGGCCTGGTCGTGCAGCCGACGAGTGATGCCGGAGAAGTGGGCACGGCCTGGCCGAAGAGGGCGGTCTGGACCCGCTCGTCCATCAGCGTGCCGAAGGAGAACAGGGCGTGAGGGCGTGAGGCGGTCACTTTGGGGTGCGGGGCCTTTCTTGAAGGGTTGATCAAGATCACCCTAACGGGCGCCGCGACCGTCGACTCCGGCGCTCCCGTGCCGCCTGCGCCCGGCTCACCTGGCGAGGTGGGTCTCGATGCGGACGATCGTGCGCGCGTTGTCCTCGAAGAGGTGCCCGTGCATCCCACCTCCCCGCTTTCACCCCGACGTCGGTATTCCTTAACGTGCCGGCCTCCCGCACGGCGACATATGGGGCACACACTGATCCACATCCCGCGCGCAACGGTGGTGACGACCATCCGCCGTGCCGTCGACCGGGGCTCGTCACCCTCCCCGCCCCTTCGCTCAAGGACGCAAGGCCCGTGCCCGAACTCGTCACCCTCCGCGGCCGTATCCTCCGGCTCGAACCGCTCGCCGAACATCACGTCGAGGCCCTGGCCCGAGCCGCCGCCGAAGATCGCAGCAACTATGCCTTCACGCCTGTGCCCTGTGGGGTGGAGGCGACGGAGCGGTACGTCGCCGACGCGCTGGCGGCTCGGGCGGCCGGACGGGCCCTGCCCTTCGCCACGGTGCGGGTCGCGGACGGCCGGGTCGTGGGCTCGACGCGCTTCTGCGAGCTGGACTACTGGCAGGGGCCGGTGTCCTGGCCGCCGGCCCCGCGCGGCCCGCTGGGGCCCGTGGCCACCGCGATCCCCGACGCGGCGGAGATCGGCGGCACCTGGCTCGCCGCCTGCGCCCAGGGCACGGGCATCAACACCGAGGCCAAGCTGTTGATGCTGCGGCACGCCTTCGAGACCTGGGGCGTCCGACGGGTGTCCCTGCGCGCCGACGCCCGCAACCTGCGCTCCCGCGCCGCGATCGAACGCCTCGGCGCGGCCCTCGACGGCGTACACCGGGCCCACTCCCGCGGTCTGGACGGCACGGTCCGCGGTACGGCGTTCTACTCGATCCTCGACGAGGAGTGGCCACGGGTGAGGGAACAGCTCGATCAGAGGGTTGGTACGGGCCCGAAGGCGACAGGCCTGCGCTCGCTCGTCCCGGCGTGAGGGGGAGCGTAGGGGAAAAGCGTTTGACGCCCACCGCCGTCCGGCGGTCGGATGGTGGCCCATGAGCACAGGGCAGATGCACCCCGACCTGCACCCCGTCGACGACGCACTCGTACGGCGGTTGATCGCCGGGCAGTTCCCGCAGTGGGCGGGGCTGCCGGTGGTGCGGGTTCCGTCCGGCGGGACGGTCAACGCCATGTACCGGCTGGGCGACAGCATGGTCGTACGGCTGCCGCTGGTGCCGGGCGGGGTGGAGGACGTGTCGACGGAGCAGCAGTGGCTGCCGCGCCTCGCCTCACTGCTGCTCACGCCCGTCCCCGAGGTGCTCGGAGCCGGGGAGCCGGCCGAGGGGTATCCGTGGGCCTGGTCGGTGTACCGGTGGCTGGCGGGGGAGAACCCCGAGGCGGGGGCGCTGAGCGAACCCGTGCTGCTGGCCGAGGATCTGGCCGGGTTCGTGGCGGCGATGCGGAGCATCACCCTGCCGGGGGCGCCGCCTGCCTACCGAGGCGGGCCGGTCGCCTCGCTCGACGCGTCGACCCGGGGGGCGATCGAGGAACTGCGCGGGATCCCGCAGGAGGGCGTCGACTGCGACGCCGCGCTCGCCGCGTGGGAGGACGCGCTGCGGGCCCCGGCCTGGGACGGGCCGCCGGTGTGGCTGCACGCCGATCTGATGCCGGGCAATCTGCTCGTGGACGGGGGCAGGCTGACCTCGGTGATCGACTTCGGGTGCATGGGGGTGGGCGATCCCGCCTGCGACCTCTTCCCCGCCTGGAACCTGTTGCCCACCGATGCGCGGAAGGTCTTCCGCGACGCGCTCGGCGTGGACGACGCGACCTGGATCCGCGGCCGCGGACGGACGCTCTCGCAGGCGTTGATCGCGCTGCCCCACTACCGGAAGACCAACCCGGCGATGGCGAACAACGCCCGGCACGTGATCCGGGCGGTGCTGGGAGAGGGCTGAGCTCCTCACCCGGCCGACGGCCCCAAGGCTCCCGAAGACTCCCTGGTGCTTCAACTTTGCGGCACGGAAGGCGTGTTGGCGGCGCCACCGCTCCGGTGTGCCAGGCGGTCCGCCGCACGTCGGCCCCGGCTCTCGACCGGAAGCACTCCGGTCGCCGCGGCCAGCCCGAAGGGCGGCATGTCGCCGTAGATCGACTCGTAGCCAGGAGGCTGCTCGGGAACCTGGGCTGGGCGACTGCCCGTGAGCTGGGCGGCCTGTCTCCCGACCACCGTGCGCTGGTGGTTCGCGGTGGCCACGCTCAGGCGGCTCGGTTACCCCTGGGACGCCGACCTGATGGAACCGTACGCCGAACTGATGCACCAAGTCGCCGTCCGCGACCTGGACTTCGTGGAGACCCGGTCCTTCGATGTGGAGAAGGTCGAGACCGCTGTGGCGGCCACGATCCTCTTCGAGCCGGTGCTGCGGGCGCTCCACCGGCTGGCCCAGGAAGAGGAGTCGGCCCGGCGGTACGGGTTGTAGAGCCGCCGCGTGCGTCGTATCGGCCGATGGCTAGAGTTCCCCGAGTTGTCGGTCGGTTCGATTCGAGGGGGAGTTGATGGCTGACGTGCGGATTCGTGTCTCCGCGTACGCGCTCGCGCTGGAGGAGGGGCGGTTGCTGCTGGCCAGGTTGTCGCAGTCGTCACCGGTCTTCGCTCCGGGGCTTTGGCACCTGCCGGGTGGCGGGATCGACCCGGGCGAGCAGCCGGTGGAGGCTCTCGCGCGCGAACTGCGCGAAGAGACCGGACGCGAGCTCGCCGGTGCACGGCTGGTCGACGCGCGGACGTATGCGGTCAGCCGGGGTGGCGTGGACTGGAACCTGACCGGGTTGTTCTACGCCGTCGAGCTCAAGAGCGACGGTGCCTCGGAGGTCGTCGAGACCGACGGCTCCACCGACGCGGTGAGCTGGATTCCACTGTCGGAGCTGCGTGATCCGATGCTTTCCCCGGCCGCCGCCGACGGGGTGCGCATGCTCGGCGACGGAGGTGTGTGAACCGCCTCGCGGCAGGGTGTCCGGCCGGGGTGGGGCGGCCCGTCCTGCCCCACCCCGATTCCGTCAGCGCAGCACCGACGAGAAGCTGTCGAGCTGGATCCAGGTGACCGGGTCCGTGGTCTGCGGGCCGTAGACCATCACGCGGCCCGACGTGTCGGCCTCGACGCGGGTGGCGTTGACGCCGAGGTGGTTGTTGCGCGGGCACACACCGCGGGTCGTCTTCGGCGGACGTATGGTCGCCGGGAGAGTGCCCAACTGCGCGTCGGCGGAGAAGTTGCAGGTGATCACCCCACGCAGCTGGAGGAACTCGGTGCCAGCGATGCTCACCACCCGCGCCTCGGCGGGCGTGCCCGCACCCGCGGAGACGCCCGCGGCCAACGCGATCGCCGTCCAGTCCACGACGACCTGGACTCCGGTCGTGGCCGCGGCGGCGGGCGAGGCGGTGAGCAGCGGCACACCGACGGCCGCGGTGGGTACCGCGAGGGCCGTGGCGAGCAGGGAGCGGCGGCTGGTGGTGCGCGAGGGCATGGTCGATCCTCCGGATCGCGAGAGGTGGTGGGGGTGTCCGAGGTCCGGCGCCGTCATCGCCAGGCGGCCGAGAAGCAGTCGAGGTCGATCCACGAGATGGCGTTGTCCGCGGTGGCGCCGAACGCCCACAGCTCGCCGAGCTTGTTCGCCTCGACCCGGCACACCCCCACCCCGTAGTACATGTTGCGCGGGGTGTTCTGCCGTACGGGCCGGGTGGGGAAGAGCCGCTGCGGCAGCGTGGCGATCAGCGCGTCAGCGGTGAGCTTGCAGGTGAGCGTGCCGCGCAGCTGGAGGTACGTGGTGTCGGCGAGGGCGACCAGGCGGCCGCGCGGAGCCTCGGCGCCCGCCGTGACCCCGGCGGCGAGGGTGAGGTTCTCCCAGCCGGAGAGCACCTTCACACCGTCGACCGCCGGCTGCGTCGGGTACCAGCCGATGGTGACGTTGCGCCGCCCGGTGGTTCCCGGGACGGTGTCGCTGAAGCCGAACAGCAGCCGGGTCTCGCCGGTTGCGGGGTCCGCCTCGACGGCCAGCCCCTCCGGCTCGCGCCGCTCAAGACCGTCGGCGCCGGTGACCACCTGCGAGTCGAGCTTCGTCTTCGAGTCCAGGGAGTACGACGTGATGTACGCGGTACCCGGGTAGGTCGTGACCGGGTCCTTCTTCCACTGGTAGAGGTACAGGACGCCGCCCAGGGCGGTGTAACCCTGGAAGGTGAGTCCCGATTCCGCGCCCGTCGGCAGCTCGAAGGTGCTGCCCACCTCGACCCACTCGCCCTGCGCCGCCTTGGCCAGGTCATAGCGGGTGAAACACCGCACACTGCCCTTGAAGTAGACGATCGTCAGGGTGTTGTTGGCGAGGTCCACCGACGGGCCGGTGCTCCGTCCGCCCGGCGGGCAGAACTTCTTCGAAGCGGGCACGTCGGCCTGGTCCAGCGTGGCCCCGTCGACGAAGGGGAACCGGGTGACGGCCGTACCGAAGGCGTTGCTGACACCGTCATTGGGGGAAACCGGTCCGACCTCGGTCCACAGGTAGGTGTCGGTCCCGACCGGCTCGGCGCCCATCGAGATCCCGTGCCCGAAGCCCGTGAGGTACATGCTGCCCGTCAACCGGCCGGTGTTCCGGTCGATCCGGTTGAGATACATGTTCCCGAGCGGCGTCTTGGCGGCGCTCTCCATCTGGAGCACGAAGACGTGCCCGTTGACCGGGTCGGAAGCGATCGCCTGCGGAGCGGGGTTCTTCGTCAACGGCACGGTCTGGATGAGCTTGCCGGTCACCCCGGACAGGTTGATCCCGTTTATGTCGGTAATGGCCATGGATTCCCCTTCTGTGGGGCGCGATCCGGCCCCACCGACCGAGATCGTACGCATGTGCCACACCGGGAATGCGCCAGAGCGGCCGCGCTGCCGTAGGGCATACGACAGCGCGGCCGCCCTGGAGGGGACCGGTCCGTTCCGGCCGGTCACCCGGTCATCCGGTCGCGGGCGTCAGCGAGGTCCGCCCTTCCCGCCCTTGCCCCCCTTGTCGGGCTCTCCGCGCTGGTTGGTGAGCTTGACGGTGACGCCCCTGGACGCGTTGGCGGCGGTCACCTCATGGGGGCCGCTGACCCGGTTCCGCGGCAGGACATACCCCTCGGGCACGGCCGTCTCCTGGAGGTAGTACGAGCCGAGGGCCAGGTCCGCGAAGACGCACCGGCCCGCGTTCCCGGTCGCGCAGCCGGGTCCTACCGGGGTGTCGGGCGTGGTCCCCGAGGTCTGCAGTCCGGCGACTCCGTTGGTCTCGTGCCACAGCCGGAACACCGCCCCCGCGAGCGGCCTGCCGGTCTCGGCGTCCGTCTTGTCGACGGTGATGGATCCCTTCGGCACGACGTGCCGGTGGTTGGCCGCGGTCACCGAGACACCCCTGGAGGCGTTGGCCTCGGTGAGGACGAGTGGCCCGAAGTGTGCGGGGGAGGGGAGGTCGTAGCCTTCGGGGGCCTTGGTTTCCACCCAGTAGTAGGTGCCCGGCGGGACGGTCCGTGTGCAGGCCCCGGAGCCGTCGGTGGTACAGGGGGTGCCCAGGTGGGTGTCCGGCTTGGTGCCCGAGGTCTGGAGCCCGGTGGTCCCGTTGGTCTCCTCCCACAGCTCGAAGACCGCCCCGGCGAGCGGCCTGCCCGTGGCGTGGTCCGTCTTGAGGACCTTCACCTCGCCCTCGGTGGGCGCGGTGGCACAGTCGGGCAGGTTCCCGTCGAAGGGGTAGTTGTGGAACTCCTGGCCACCGCCGCCCGACGGCGGGCTGGTGTGGGTGAGCGAACCGGTGGTGAAGAAGCGCCCGTTGATGCCGGGCAGACTCACCGTCGCCAGGGACGCCTGGTCGCCGATCAGCACGCTGCCCTGGAACTGGCCGGTGCCCTTGAAGCCGACGGAGGTCGCGTCGGGGAAGTTCCACAGCAGTCGGCTGCGCAGGTGGTTGAACGCGCTGGAGTCGTCGATCGTGCCGCTGTAGGTGTTGATGGTCCGGCTGCTGCCGAGCATGTTGACCAGCACGGTCGCCCCGGTCGGGATGCGGGCGAAGCGAATGCCCTCCTGGCCGCCGCTCGCGCTCTGCATGTCGAAGTCCACGTTGAACACCTGGAGCATGGAGGTGCCGTCACCGGTGAACAGGGTCTCCCCGCCGGAGTGGACGGCCGTCCCGGTGGGTGTACGGGTGACTCCGCCGGGGTGCGCGTAGCACTTGCTGGCGTCGGTGAGCTGCCCCCGCAGCGCGGTGTACGGCTTGGCCGCGTCCGCGTCGTGGACGTTGCGCTGGGAAGCGATGGTCCCGGTGGCGGAGCCCGCGTGGCGTACGACGCCCTGCTCGGCGAGCAGCCGCTGCCCGGTCGCGACGGTGACGTTGCCGCCGGTGGTCAGCCAGTCCGCGCCGACCGGCGGAGCGACCCGCGAGCCGACCCCGGCCTCGCCGACGTTGTAGATGCCGCTGACACCCGCGGCCTTGTGCTGGTCGAAGGTGCCGAGCACGACGACCCGGCCCTCGGCTTCGGCGGCCTTCTCCCGTACGTTGAAGTCACCGCCGACGTATACGTTGATGCCGTTGTCGCGGTACCGGATGGGGCCGTTGTGGATGGGCGGGTAGCCGTCGGGGGGACAGTTGCCCGGCACGCACGGGCCGAGCCCGCCGGGCAGCGGTCCGGCGGCCAGGACGGCCCCGGTGGGGGACGCCTGCTGCCCGCCGCCGGGCAGGGCCGTCGCCGTCGCGGGAAGAGCGGCCACGGACAGCACGGCCGCGGTCAGCAGGGGCCTGAGGGATCTCGCGCCGGGACGGGCCAGGGAGAGACGGAACACCGGAACAACCAGCTCCTCGAAAGTGGGATGCCCCCGTCGTGCCCAGGCTCACACACCCCCTGTCGCCACCGAGCGAACCGGCGGGTGTCGCAGCTGAAGACCACCGCAAAGGACCATCGCCACCACTGTCCGACCGGCCAAAGGGCCTGCTACACGTCGTCCCAGGCCATCGAGCTCAACTTCCAGCCGGCAGGTGTGCGGACGAACTGGGTGGTCTTGTGGCCGGAGCCCTCGAACCACTCGCCGTTGAGGAAACCGGACTTGCGGTACTCGCTGAACCGGTGGGCGATCGAACCGAAGATCTCGGTCCGCTCGGCCACCTCCCATTCGGAGAACTCCGTCAGCGTCCCGTCGGTGAGGATCTTCTCCCGGGGCTCGATGAACGTGTCGAGGTCGTAGACCACGAGCTTGCCCCCGACGTTGCTGATGATCATCCCCTGCGGGATGAACACCTCGCGGATGACATCGACGTCGGGGCGGGTGCCTCCGGTGTTGGTGAACGCACCGAGGAAGGTGCGTATCAACTGGTCGAGCTCGGCTTTGACGTCGGACACGACTGTCCCTTCCACGGGTGAACGCCTGGCGCTTGATCGTCGCCTACGGCTGGTGTGTCGGCAAGGCCCGGGCGGGACGGTCCGTTGACTCGACTCCCATTGGGGTGAAGCTGCCCGCGATCCGGCCCGAAGCGTCCCGACCTATACGATCTTGGATGTACGAGTGCTACGCAGGCCGGGGCACTGACCAAGTCGCCGGGGAACAGGGGTACTTCTCATATGGCTGGAATCACGATCGCGCGTTCGGTGACCACACTCACCGCCACCGTGGCGCTCATGGCCGGGAGCGCCGTGGGCGCGTCCGCCGTGCAAAGCCCGGCCGAGCAGGATGCGTCGGGGGTGCGCGCCGCTCTGCAGCGCGTCGTGGACGCGGGGGCGCCGGGCGCGTTCGCGGTGATCCGCGACCACGGCAACCCCGAGCGGGGCCGGACGCTGACAGTCGGCAAGGCCGACCTCGGCGGTACGCCGATGAACGCGGCCCTTCGGTTCCGCGTGGGCAGCAACTCCAAGATGTTCACCTCGGTCCTGGTGATGCGCCTCGCCGAGCAGGGACGCATCGACCTGGACAAGCCGCTGCGCGAGTACCTGCCCGCCGGGACGCTCCCCGAGAGCTGGTCGATCACCGCACGCCAGGTCATGGAGCACCGCGCCGGTGTGTACGACCACACCAACGACCTCCTCGAACAGAGCGGGGAGGAGACCACCGCGGTCTTCGAGAAGCGCATCCGGAACAACGTCTACGAGCCCAAGGACCTCGTGGCGATGTCGGTGAAGCACGGTCTGCAGTACACCCCGGGGACGGCGTACGCGTATTCGAACACCGACTTCGTGCTGATGGGTCTCGCCGCCGAGCACCTCACCGGGCGCCCCTACGCCGAGCTGCTGCGCGAGCAGATCTTCGAGCCGCTGAAGCTGCGTCAGACGACCTTCACCGTGCCCGAGAAGACCATCGCCGGCCCGCACGTCACCGGCTATCTGACCAACGACGACCGCACCAAGCCGCTCCTCGACTCGACCGAGCAGACCGCGTCGTGGGTCTGGAGCGCGGGAGGCGTGGTCTCCTCCGCCCGTGACCTCGACCGTTTCATGACCGCTCTGCTCGCCGGAAGCTCCGGCGGGCTGGTCTCCGACGAGTCGCTGCGGCAGATGACGAGCGTGCTTCCCACCAGCACGGCGAAGATCAGCTACGGCCTGGGGATCAGGGAGATCGCGCTCTCCTGCGGCAAGGTGCTCGGCCACGGCGGAATCGTCCAGGGCTACCAGACGCAGACGTTCTCCACCCCGGACGGGAAGCGCACGGTCGTCCTCTTCGCGAACGCCTCCAACAACGGCGCGGTCACCAGCGGTTTGACGAACACGCTGGAGCCCGCGTTCTGCGGCAAGGCACCCACCGCCCCCGCACCGCGGCGCTCGATCACCGGAAACGGCAACGCGGACAGGGACGACAGCCGCTGGATCCCGGCCGTCGAGGACACCCGCATCTGACCCGTGCGTAGATGGGTGCCCGCTACCGGTGACGGTGGCGGGCACCCGCGCTCGGGAAGCGAGCACACGGGACACGTGCTCAGGCCGCCGGGAGCTGGTCGTACGTCTTGAAGGTGTAGTACGCCGTGTACGTAACCTTGCTTTCGCCGGTCTTGGCGGGCAGGCCGAAGCGGTGGTTCACCCTGTGCGTGAGCGGTCCGCAGTCGGTGGCGGCCGGGACGGTCAGGGTCTGGTCGTACGCGCTGAAGCGGACCAGCGGCGGGTTCTCCGACAGCCAGGTGCTGGGGCCGTCCTTGCGCAGGTGGAGCGCGACCGGGCGGGCGTCCGTGCCGATGGTGCACCGCTCGCCGAGCAACGGCGAGACGAGCCGGAACTTCATGTCCAGGGCGCCCTTGTCGGTGCCGGTGCCCAGGAAGTCCGAGTAACCGCCGTACTCGGGCTGGATGGCCAGGCCGAGGAGCGGGTTGCGGCCGGCCGGGTCCGCGGCCCGGCCCAGCAGGCCGCCGGGCACCGGGGTCGTGTCGGCCCGCAGCGTCCCGAAGACCTGCCCGAACGTGCCGTCCGGCAGCGGCCCTTCGGCGTGCGTCAAGGTGATCGGCTTCATGTCCGGGACGGCGATCCCGCCGAGCTTGAAGTGCGAGTAGCCGACGGTCACCTCACAGCGCCACTTGTTCCGGTCGACGCCGGCGGGGAGGTCGGTGGGGCAGTCTCTGTAGTCGACGTGCGAGAACACGTCCGAGGCTGGGTCGGTGGGGTCGGCCGCGCCCTGGGCGAGGGCCGGGGCCTGCGCGGCCGTGGCGAGGAGGGCGACGGCGGCGGCCACGGTCCCGACTCCCGCTGCGGCGCGGCCCGTTCGCCGGTTCCGGGCCACGGTCTTCGTCTTGTTCGTCTTCATACCGTTGATCCTGGTGTCCGACCGGCACCCGATCATCGGGGACGACCCTGACTCGGCCCGAAGGCTCCCCTGAGGAGTCGTCAGGGGCTACGTCGGATGGGGTGTCCGTTCTCAGACGCGCACACCGCTCCCGAAGGCCCCGTCGGCGGCGAACGCCAGCCCGGCGAAGCGCTCGCCGATGTGGCGGTGGGTGGCCGCGTCCGGGTGGAGCTGGTCGGGCAGCGGGAGTCGGGCGGCCTCGGCCTCGCCGTACAGGGCGCGGCCGTCGAGGTAGTGCAGGTTCCGGTCCTCGGCGGCCCGCTGCTCCACGATCCTGGCCAGCTCGTCCCGGATGACGCGCAGGGTCAGCTTCCCGCTCGCGCGTTCTGCGGGGTCGCCCGTGGCCATGAACCGCAGGCGACCGGCGCTGAGGGCGGTGGTGTCCAGGGCGCAGGGGCCGGGTGTGTCCTCGTGGATGGGGCACAGGATGGGCGAGACGACCAGCAGGGGTGCGTCGGGGTGGCCTTCGCGGATGGTGTCCAGGAAGCCGTGGACGGCCGGGGTGAAGGCGCGCAGGCGCATCAGGTCGGTGTTGACCACATTGAGGCCGATCTTGACGCTGATCAAGTCGGCCGGGGTGTCCCGCAGGGCGCGGGCGGTGAACGGGTCGAGCAGGGCGCTGCCGCCCAGGCCCAGGTTGATCAGCTCGGCACCGCCGAGGGAGGCGGCGAGCGCGGGCCAGGTGGTCGAGGGGCCGGCGGCGTCGGAGCCGTGGCTGATCGAACTGCCGTGGTGCAGCCACACCTTGCGGCCCCGGTCCGGTGCGGGGGCTATGGGGGCGTCGGTGCGCAGGGCGACGAGCTCGGTGGTCTCGTTGTGCGGCAGCCAGATCTCGATGTCCTTGGGGGCGTCGGGCAGGCCGGTGAAGCGGAGGGTGTCGGGCTGCCCGGGCCGGTTCTCGACGGAGCCGGTGCTCATGTCGATGGTCAGGGTGTTGCCGCCCGCCGCACTGGCCTGCCCGGCCAGGACGCCGTCGACGACCAGGTCGTACACGCCGTCCGGACGCGCGGGGACGCCCACGTAGACCCGCTTGGTGGGCAGGGTGTCCAGCTCGATCGCGGTGGCGCGGGTACGGAAGACCAGCCGTACGCCGGAGGGCTGGGACTCGGCCATGGCCAGCTGCCCGTCCGTGTTCTGGGCGCGGGCCCGGGCGGGGAGCCGGTGCGGGAGCACGCCGTGCTCGGTGCGCTCCACGTCGAGGGCGCCGCGCAGGAGGTCGGCGGTGATGGGTGTGGTGATCCAGTCGTGCTGGGTGTGCATGGTCCCTACTCGGTCTTCGGAGTGGCTGGGCCGGTCGGTTGGGGAATGCGCCGCTCGGGCGGTCCGCGGCTGGGTACGGGGCGGGGTCACTGCGCGGGCCAGTTCCGCAGCAGGGCGTCCAGGGCGTCCAGGATCCGCGTCCAGGTCTGCTGTGTGTCGGGGGCGCTGTGGCTGAAGCCCCCGCCGAGTTCGAGGGTGATGTAGCCGTGGAAGACGCTGCCG
Organism: Streptomyces sp. NBC_00224; assembly: GCF_041435195.1. Classification (NCBI taxonomy): domain Bacteria; kingdom Bacillati; phylum Actinomycetota; class Actinomycetes; order Kitasatosporales; family Streptomycetaceae; genus Streptomyces; species Streptomyces sp. NBC_00224. The sequence continues at coordinate 1,242,366 of NZ_CP108106.1, read as the reverse complement.
AGCAGCCGGACCGCGTGCGTCTGGTCGGGCTCGCTCAGGTCGTAGCCGCGCAGGATCGCCCGTGTCATCTGGGCGTGTCTGCCGCCCGCGCTGGCGGCCGCCGCTTCCGGGGTGAGCCTCAGCTGGGCCGCGGCGTAGCGGCCGGGGTGTTCGCGCGCGTAGTCGCGGTAGACGTTCGCCAGAGCGGCCAGGGCGTCCTTGCCCGCTCGCCCGGCCAGCGCGGCGGCGCCCCGGTCGGCGAGCTCTTCCAGGGCGAGGAGGGCGATCCGCGTCTTGAGGTCCTGGGAGTTCTTGACGTGCGAGTACAGGCTCGCGACCTTCACGTCGAACTGCCGGGCGAGCGCCGAGACGGTCACCTGCTCGAAGCCGACCTCGTCGGCCAGTTCCGCCCCGGCCCGGGTCAGGCGTTCCGTGCTCAGCCCTACGCGTCCCATCGTCTCCCTCTCGCTCGCCTGCAACGATTATGCGTTTGCCTAACACCTTTAGGCAAACTAGCCTCACCTATATGAAGCAGCTGACTGAAAAAGAGATCCGTGCCGCGTTCGTGAACTGCACCAAGGGCGAGGCCAAGCGCCTGTCCGTGCCGCGTGACCTGGCCGACCACCCCTGGGACGACCTGGACTACTTCGGTTGGCGAGATCCCCAGGCCCCGGGCCGGGCCTACCTGGTCACCGAGCTGGAGGGCACCATCAGGGCCCTCGTGCTGCGGAGCCCCGGGCACACCTCCGGGCAGGCCCGCCGCAGCATGTGCTCGATATGCCTGACGACCCACGACGGCGGCGTCTCCCTGATGGTCGCGCCGAAGGCGGGCAAGGCGGGACAGCAGGGGAACTCGGTGGGCATCTATGTCTGCAGCGACCTCGCGTGTTCGCTGTACGTACGGGGCAAGCGGGACGTGGGCGCCGGAGCGCGGCTCCACGAGACGATCACTCTGGAGGAGAAGATCCAGCGGACCGTGGCGAACCTCGCCGCGTTCGCCGCCAAGGTGACGGCGGTCTGACCGGCGGGCGGTGCGATCAGGCCGCCCGCAGGGGCCGGAACGTACGGCGGCACCGTGAACTCCCCTCGGGCGCTGCCCCGGACAACGCGTCACGGTGAGTGCGGGGCCGGGGCGCTCCGTCGGCTTCAGGCCGCCCCGGATGGGGCTGACGGCGTCCGGGGCGCGCGTGTTGCGTCGGTGTGTGCCTTCGGGCGGCACGCGGAATGACGCGATGCGTACGGCAATCGACCGGGTGAGCGGAGGAAAGGGGCGCGATTGTCACCCGCCCCGACGGCATTTGTCGCCGGATTTCCGGAACGTTCAACGGGCGGAAGTGGCCACAGTGTGGGAAATCAATCGGTGCGCGTTCGACGCGGTGGCCGCCGTCGGGCGGGGCCGCTTAGGATCACCGACGCGGACCGTGCACCGACGCGCAGCCCGCGTGTTGCCCGAGGGCAACAGGAGAATCGCGGGGGAAGCATGGGGGAGTGGGAATAGTGACGCGGGAGCGAGCGTGCGTCAATTCTTTATCGCCTTCGCCCATCGGCGAGATACGGCATCTGCACACCCTGGGCCCGACCGGCACCAACCTGGAGGCCGCGGCCCACGAGTGGTTCCGGCGGCAAGGGCTGGGGAGCGAGGGTCGGGTGACCCTGCACGCGACCCTCGAATACGCGATGGAGACCGTGCCCAGAAACGGTGAGCACGCGCTGGTCGCCTGTGCCGTCTATCCGGAGCTGCACACGCTGGTCTTCGGCAACCTGCGGGTTTGCCGCATGGTGGACTCCTTCGTGTGGCCCACCCACGAGATGGTGCTCGCCGTCGCGCCGGGCGGGCGCACCGAGCCGCGTACCGTGGCCACCCACCCGGCGCCGGCCGGCCTCGTACCACCGGCGAGCGAACGGCAGTTGGTGACCAGCAACGCGCAGGCGGCCATCGACTGCGCCGACGGCAAGACCGAGGGCTGCGTCACCACGGTCGTCGCGGCGAAGGCCCACGGCCTGCGGGTCGTGCGCAGCTTCGGCGAGGTGCCGATGGTCTACACGGTGCACCACCTGCGGGAGGCCGCTCCGTGACCGGAACGCCCGGCCCCCGGCGCCCCCAGGACGAGATGCTCGGCGAGGTGGAACGGCTCGGCCGGGGGCTCCTGCCGCGGATCGACGCCTTCCGCGCCCGCCAGCGCGACGACGGCACGGTCCCGGAGCCGGGCGAGGAGGACCGGCGAAGCCTCCTGGCCATCAAGGACGAGGCCGTGCGCTGGTTCGCCGGGCACGGCAGGGCGGGCCAGGCCGACGCGCTGGCCGCCGACATCGACGGCTGGCTGGCCGCCGGACTCGACACGCCACCGCACTTCGCCCGCTGCCGCGACGCCCTGACCGCCCCGGCCGACGGCGACTGGGCGGCGTTCCTCGCCCCCGTACAGACCACCAACAGCGTCCCGCCGGTCGGCAGGCGGCTGGAGTTCTTCCTCGTCCGCCGCAAGGAGCCCGACGCGCTGCCCGAGCTGGCCGACCGCTATCCGCACCCCAAGAACAACTGCCAGGCCACCGTGCTGCTCGCCGGAAGCGAAGGGCTGACGAAGGGCAACTGCATCGTCTTCTTCCCGGAGAACGTCGCGGCCCACGACAAGGTGGCCGAACAGGGTTACGCCATCTTCTTCTTCAGTAAATTCCGCAGGATCCACGAGACGTACGCGGTGCCGTCCGCGCGGTCCGTGCTCACCCCGGATTCCGTACCGCGCGCCTCGACCGGAATGGACCCGGAGGTCTGTTATCAGGCGCGTTCCCTCTGGGGTTATCTGCACGACTACTTCCACCACCAGGGGCAGTGGCCGCTCGACCGGCACATCAAACTCAAGATGAACTGGTTCATCGGCCTGCTGGAAGAGCTGAAGGTCGACGCGAAGACCGTGCTCGCCTGCCACGACGACGCCGTTCCGTACGCCGACGAACAGATAGCCATGATCCTTCTGGAGCGGATGTTCCGCTATCCGCTCGACGCCCGCGCGGTCCGCAACTTCGACGCGGGCACCGGGGTGTTCCTCTACTCGTGGCTGCGCGAACGCCGTGCCCTCGCCGACCACGGCGGGCGGCTCTCGCTGTCCTACGACCGGGTCCTCGACGGACTGCGTGAACTGGTGGACACGATAGAGGCCATGGAAGCCGCGGTCACCACGCCCGAGGAGTACCGCGCGGCGGCCAGGGCACTGGTACGAACGCAGCTGCGTGAAGGCGCCGAGGGCGACCGCTACGCGTTCACGGACGATCAGCGGACGCTCGTGCGCGCACGGGGCCGACTGGCGTCCCTGCCACCCCTGCACTTCGCGCCGGCCGAGGTGTGAGCAAGCCATCGAGAGCTGAGGAGACGAGCGACATGGACACCGACGCCACGGGGGACGAGGGCCGCGCGGACGGCCGGGCGCTGGACCGGGCCGCCATGGAGGCCGCGGTGCGGCTGTACTTCGAGGCGTGCAACAAGGTCGACCGCGACCTGTTCGCCCAGTGCCTCTCCGAGCACGTCGTGCACTACCTGGCCGCGGGGATGTCCGGCCCCATCGCGGGCATCGACCCGGTCGTGGAGCGCTGGGGCGCCGATGTACGCGCCAACCACTCCAGCTGGGCCGTGGACGCCGTGTACGCGGACGAGCACAGCCGCACCGCCGTCTGCGAGTGGACCGCCTTCAAGCCGCGCCTGGGCAAGGTGCTGCGCGGAGCGGAGGTCTACCGCTTCGACGACTCGGGCCTGATCGACGAGGTCCGCATCTACTACGCGTCCCGGCGCGACGACACCGTCCCGGTCAACGAACTGGAGGGCTTCCCCTACACGGAACGGGGCTTCGCCACGTGAGCGACGCGAACCACGCGAGCGGTGCGCGGGCTCCCACCTCGCCGCCGCTCGACGACCGGGACGGCTCCATCTGGCTCGACGGACAGCTCGTGCCCTGGCGCGAGGCCCGGCTGCACGTCCTCAGCCACGGGCTGCACTACGGCGGCAGCGTCTTCGAGGGCGAGCGCGTCTACGGCGGCCGGGTCTTCAAACTCCACGAACACAGCCTCCGCCTGGTCGCCTCGGCCCGCGAGATGGGCTTCGCACTGCCCTGGAACGCCGAGGAACTGGACGCCGCCACCCGCGAGGTCGTGGCCGTCGCGGGCCTCACCGAGGGCTATGTCCGCCCGGTCGCCTGGCGCGGCAGCGACAGCCTGCGCCTGGTCGCGCCGGGCACCTCGGTCCATGTGGCGATCGCGGCCTGGCCCTGGCCGCAGGTCTTCGCCTCCGGGCCGCGCGGGATCCGGCTGCGCACCTCGCGCTGGCGGCGCCCCGCACCCGACACCGCGCCGGTCCGCGCCAAGACCGCGGCCCTGTACGCCCTCGGCTCCCTCGCCGGGCAGGAGGCGGAGGAGGCGGGCCGCGACGACGCGCTGCTCCTCGACCACCAGGGCCGCCTCGCCGAGGCGACCGGCGCCAATCTGTTCCTGGTGATCGACGGCGCCCTGCACACCCCGCCGCCGGAGTGCGTACTGGACGGCATCACCCGCCGTACCGTCATCGCGCTCGCCCACGAGCTCGGCCTGAAGGTCGTCGAGCGGCACCTGGACCCGGCCGAACTGGCCCGCGCCGACGAGGTGTTCCTGACCGGCACGGCGTACGAGGTCCAGCCGGTCACCGCCGTCGATGCCTTGGAGTACCCGGTCGGCGCCGTGACGAGCGCGCTGGTGCGGGCGTACGCGCGTGCCGTGCGGGGCGAGGCGGCCCGCCCGGCCCCGACGAGCGAGGCCGCCCCGGCCGTAGCGAGCGAGAGCGGATGACCGGTACCGAATCCGAGCCCACCCGTCCGGCCTCGCCCACCGGGCGGCGCGAGGCCTGGGCCGCGGGCGCCAGAGCGGCGGTGCCGTTCACCGTGGCGATCTTCGCGTTCGGCATCTCCTTCGGCGTCCTCGCCAAGGGCGCGGGCTTCGGCGCGCTCGGCGCGACCTCGATGTCCGGCCTGGTCTTCGTGGGCTCCTCGCAGTTCGCCGCCGTCTCCGTGATCGTCAACGGCGGCGGCTGGGCGGCCGCGGCCGTCGCGGGCACCCTGCTGAACCTGCGCTACCTGGTGATGGGCTTCGCCATCCTGCCCGCGCTGCGCGGCGGCCGGGCCCGCCGCGCCGTCGAGTCCCAGCTGGTCATCGAGGAGTCCTGGGCCATCGCGAGCGACGCGGACGGACGCTTCGACCGGATACGCCTGCTCTCCTCGGGCGTGGTGCTGTGGCTCGGCTGGGTCCTGGGCACGCTGCTGGGGGCGATCGGACCCTTCAAGGCGGTGGACGTCCTCAACTACGGTCTGGACGCCGTCTCGCCGGTCCTGTTCTTCCTTCTCCTCGCGCCCCACCTGGGCACCGCCCGCAAGCGGACGGCCGCCGCCACCGCGGCCGTGTGCGCCGCGGCCCTCACCGCGGCCGGGCTCCCCGACACGGCCATCGCCGTGGCCTGTCTTATCGCCGTCGTATGGACGGCGAAGCCCCGATGACCCGCTCAGTGAAGGGGGCCCGTTGAGCAACGACCCGTGGATCGTCGTCGGCGCCCTGGTGGTGACCACGTTCCTCATCAAAGGCGCTGGTTCGCTGTTGATGGGCGACCGTGAACTGCCCGGCTGGTTCCCCCGGTTCGTGGAGTACCTGACGCCCGCGCTGCTCGCCGTCCTGGTCGTCACCCAGCTCGTGGGCTCGGCGGGCGCGCACGGCATGACCTTCGACGCCCGGCTCGCCGGGTTCGCGGGGGCCCTGGTCGCGTGGCGACTCAAGGCGCCCGTGCCGCTCGTCGTCCTGGTGGCCGCGGTGATCACCGCGGTGGTACGCGCGATCGGCTGAGCTCGTCGCCCTCGCCCCGCACGGCGGCGGCGACCTCCAGAGCCCGTGCGAGGCCGGGCTCGTGTCCGGCGGCCCGGTGCAGACGCAGGGACCGCTCGACGGCCTGCGCCGCCTTGGTGCGGTGGCCCAGCGCCAGGTGCACCCGGGCGAGTTCGGTCCGCGCCTCGGCCTCGACGAGCCGGAGCCCGGCCTGCCCCGCGGTGCTCAGCGCCCGCCGGCTGTACGCGAGGGCCTCGCGGTTCTCGCCCAGGTGCCGGTGCGCGGCGGCCAGGCCCACGCAGGCCGCCGCGTCCGCCCGGAGACAGCCCGTCGCCCGGGCCGCCTCCAGGGCGCGGTGGTGGTGGTCCAGGGCGCCGGGCGCGTCATCCAGGTGCAGCAGCACGGTGCCGATGGTGTTGAGCGCGTCTGGCTCGACCAGACGGCGGTGCGTGCGGTGGGTGATGCTGAGGGCGTCCATCGCGTACTTGAGCGCGAGCCGGGGATCGCCGCTGTCGCGGCACACCGCCGCGAGGGCGTTGAGCGCGCCCTCCGCCGCGTACGTGGACAGCAGTCTGCCGTGGGCGGCCAGGGCCCGGGTGAGCAGGCGCTGTGCCTCCTCCAGGGCGCCCAGCGCGTGGTGGAGGGCGCCGAGCCCCCACAGGGACAGCATCACGGTGTGCTCGTCGCCCGACGCCTCGGCACGCTCCCGCGCCTCGGTGAAGTACGGCCGCGCCGCGTCCAGTTGGCCCCGGTCCAGGCGGACGGAGCCGAGCAGGAACAGCGCCCACGCCTCCCCGGCGGGCTCCCCGCCGTCGCGGTAGAGGGCCAGGGTGTGCTCGGCGTGGCGCAGGGCCTGGTCGAGGGCGCCCAGTTCGCGGTGCGAGGCGGCGAGCCCGAGCACGGCACCGGCCCGCTCCACGGGCAGCCCGGCCCGCGCGAACAGGGAGTCGGCGCGGGCGCTGTGCCGCAGCGCCTCGTCGTGGCGGGCCAGTTCCCACAGTACGTAACACAGGCTCCAGTGCATCACCGCGCGCGCGTGGTCGTCGTGCTCGGCCTCGGCGGCGCGCAGCCCGGTCTCCGCGGCGCGCAGCCAGTCGGTGCGCTGGCCGTGTTCCATCAGATGGCCGTGGGTGGCCAGGGCGGACTTCCAGGCGAACGGGCGCGGCCCGTGGCCCAGGGCGTGCTGTGCGCAGGCCAGCAGGGCGGCCCGCTCGTCCTCCAGCCAGGAGGACGCGGCGGGCGGGCCGCTGAAGGTCAGGGGCGCGGTGGGGGAGCCGTCCGGCTCGGGCGGGGCGGCGGCGTACCAGGAGTAGAAGGTTCCGTAGAGCAGATGGCCGGCTTGCTCGGCGGTCCCCAGGTACCAGGTCAGCAGCCGGTCGACGGCCTCCTCGCGTACGGCGGCGGTGTCCTCCGCACGGGCTCGTTCGCGGGCGAACAGGCGGACCAGGGCGTGCAGATGGAAGCGGCCGGGCCGGTGCGTCTCCAGCAGGCTGCGGGAGACCAGCTGGTCGAGGAGCCGGGCCGTGGCGTTCAGCGGGGCCCCGGCCAGCGCGGCGACGGCCGGGGTGGAGACCTCGGCGCCGGGGGTGAGGGCGAGCAGCCGCAGCAGCTGCTGCTCCGGCGCGGGCAGGGAGCGGTAGGACAGGGCGAGGGCGCTGCGCACGCCGGTGTGCTGCTCCTGGTCGAGCGCGAGGTCGTCCAGGCGGTCGTCGCCGCGCAGGGTGCGCACGACCTCCGCGAGGGGCAGGTGCTGGTCGCCGATGAGGTGGGCCGCGACGATCCGTACGGCCAGCGGCAGGCCGCCGCACAGCCGGACGGCTTCGGCGGCGGCCTCGGGCTCGCCGCGTACGCGGTCGGCGCCGATGACGCGGGCGAGCAGCGCGAGCGCCTCCTCGTCGTTGAAGACGGCCACGCTCACCCGGTGGGCGTCGTGGAACGCGGTCAGGCCCCGCAGGTCGTTGCGGCTGGTGACGACGACGAAGCAGGTCGGTGAGCCGGGCAGCAGCGGGCGCACCTGTTCGAGACCGGCCGCGTCGTCGAGCAGGATCAGCATCCGCTTGCCCGCGAGCAGCGAGCGGTACAGGGCGGCCTTCTCGTCGGTGTTCTCCGGCAGGTGCCCGGCGCCGACCCCGAGGGCCCGCAGGAGCTGGCCAAGGGCGTCGTCGGCCGTGGTCGGGGGCTCGTCGGCGTGGCCGCGCAGGTTCGCGTAGAGCTGCCCGTCGGGGAAGCGGTCGGCGGCCCGGTGCATCCAGTGCACGGCGAGCGCGGTCTTGCCGACGCCCGCCATACCGGAGAGCGAGGAGATCACCAGCGTCTGTCCCGGGCCCGTGGCGTACTGGGAAAGCAGCGCGTCGAGCTCCCGCAGATAGCCGGTCCGGCCCGTGAAACTCCCTACGTCGGGCGGCAGTTGGCGGGGGACCGGGAGCGCGGACGGCGGGGGAGCGGGCTCGGGGACGGGCTCGGCGGCGAGGCCGGGGTCGCCCACGAGGACGCGCTGGTGGAGCTCCTTGAGCGGGCGGCCCGGCTCGATGCCCACCTCGTCGTCGAGGAGCTGGTAGTAGTCGCGGTAGGAGGCGAGCGCGTCGGCCTGGCGACCCGAGCGGTACAGCGCCAGCATGAGCTGGCAGCGCAGCCGCTCGCGCAGCGGGAACTCGGCCACCAGCGTGGTCAGTTCCGGCACCGACTCCTCGAAGCGGCCCAGCTCGACGAGCGCGTCCAGACGGTCCTCCCGGGCCACCAGACGCAGCTCTTCGAGGCGGTCGGCCTCGGCCAGCGCGAAGCTGCGGTCGCTGACGCCTTCGAGCGCGGGCCCGGTCCACAGGGCCAGCGCCCGGTCGAGGAGGGTGACCGCGGCGCGGGCGTCGTCGTCGGCCGCGGCCTTGCGGGCCTGGTCGGTCAGGTGCACGAAGTGCAGGGCGTCGACCTGTTCGTCGGCCACCTGAAGGGTGTAGCTGGTGTTGCTGCGGGCGCCCGCGCTGAGCAGGAGCTCGAAGCCGGAGGTGGCGCGCCGCCCCGGTTCCAGGATGCGCCGCAGATGCATGACGTGGGTGCGCAGGGCGCTGACCGCGCCGTCCGGGGCGTCGCCCTCCCACAGGAGTTCGGAGAGCCGGGAGGTGCTGACCGGACGGCCCCGGGCGAGTGCGAGGGCCGCGAGGAGTGCGCGCTGCTGCGGCCCCAGGCCGATGTGACGGCCCCGGACCTCCACACTCACCGGGCCCAGGAGGCGGATCCGTACCGATTCCTTCGGTGCCGGTTCCGCCCCGGGCCCCGAGGTGCGGCTCACACCATTGCCTCTGCTTCCCCTGTTCCCGCTGCCCGTTCTGCGTACCTCTGTCTCGTCCGGCGTAGAACGCTCAGCCGGGGCCGGTGACGAATCCCCGGATGACCGGGCCGGAGACGGAGAACTCCCACGCGGTGTCGATGTCCCCCCAGATGTCGTTGTGGAAACGCGCCGTCACCGACAGACCGCCGTGCGACTCCCGTACCACCTCCATCCGGGCGTGGGAGGAGAACAGCTCGCGCTCCACCCAGGCGTCGAGATCGCGTTCGGTACCGACGTCGACCACCGTGGCGTCCTTGGCGAGGACGGTCCACAGGGCCTGCTGGTCCTGGGCGTTGACCGCGTCGACGAAGGCGCGTACGGCCGGGTGGGTGGGCATGCCGGGGGGAGTCATCTGTCGTGCCTCTCTGGGTGCTGGGGACGGCGGGCGGACGCTCAGCTGTCGGTCACGGCCCGGTGGAGGGCATGGGTGTCCTCGAAGAGGTGGTAGCGCACGATCTGCCCGTCCACGACCGTGACATGGGCGGCGAAGGGGGTCACGAGGGGCTTTCCGCTGGCTTTGACGGTGTCCCGGAGATGGCCGATGATCACCCCCTGTTCACCGTCGACCACGATGTGCGTCACCGTGAACTCCTCGGGCTTCAGGTACTCGTGGAGGGTCGTGAAGAACGTCATGACCCCCTCCCGCCCGCTCCGGAGGCCCGACCACGGCACCGCCGAGGATCCCGGAGCGTCGAATTCCGCCGACTCGGCGAAGACCTGCACAGCGCCGTCCAGATCCCGCGCCGAAAGCCGGGCCAGATAGGCGTCGATCGCAGCTCGGGTGGCCTTCGCGGCGCCCTCGGTGGGCTGCGTGGACATCTCACCAACTCCTCGTCCGTGCTGTTCCTCGGTCGTGAGGCTCCAGTGTGGTGCGCCTGTGGCGGCGAGCGTAAGTCGCTCGCCGTTTTCCGGCCATGTGCCCACGGCTCGCCGTGCGCGGGGCGGGGATGCCGATCACCGTGGGGCGGCTGAGCCGGAGTGCGCGCCGGGCAGGTCGGCGGGCGGACGCGGGCCCGGCGGGCGCGCGCCGTCGGCGAGGTGCTGTTGCAGCCGGGCGTGGCGGAATTGATAGGTCGAGCCGACCCTGCGCAGGATGCCGAGGCGGTGGGCGTCCGCGAGGAACGCCTGGAGCCGCCAGGGAAGTCGGCCGTGTACGGCGAACTGGAGGCGGGCGATGGTGTAGTACGGCCAGGCGCAGGTGCCCAGGGCGAGCACCAGCCCGATGACCCCGACGTCGAGGAGGCGGAACGCGGCCACGAGCGCGAGATCGCCGAGCGAGCTGGTGAACCAGATGGTCATCCGCACGCCCGCGTCGGGCAGGACGAACAGAACGGCACAGGCGGCTGCGCCGAGCAGGGTGAGCAGCCGGTCGGAGCGCAGTGTCCCTTCGACGCTCGACTGACCGTCGTCGATGGTGCCGGCGCGGATCCAGCGGAGGAACGCGAGCCCCGCGCCCAGGACGGTACCGATCACCAGCCCGTCGCGCAGGCTGGCCGGGAAGCGCGTCTGTCCGCCGTGGTGCACATAGGCCACGTAGCTGGCGAAGGACAGACCGCAGGAGAGGGCCACGCAGACCACGCTCCCCAGCGCGCGGGGAAGGCGCCGCCGCCGGCCGGCCGTGCTCGGGCGGCCCCGGCCGGGCAGATCCGGCGGGACCGGCAGGCCCGCGGCAAGGACGACCGGCAAACGGGCTCGATGCGGCGAACGCAGTCCCGATGAGGAAGGTCGCCGCCGGGTTCGTGCCGGGAAGGAAGGGCATCAGGGCCGGAGCGTTGGCCATACCGCCGCCGAGTGCCACCGCGGCGGACACGGCGGTCCGTCGCCCCATCGTGCTCAAGGGCGCGGAGAACCGGCTGCTGAGCAGGAACACGGGCACGACGGTGGCGGTCCCGAGCACCGAGGCGGCGGCCGAGACCTGGTCGGGGCTCCACACTGCCCACAGGGACATCAACCCGCCTGCGACCGCGGCGCACAGCACCCATGCCACCACCCAGCGCCCTCGCATACCGACCCAACGCCGAAGCGCCCGGGCCGGTCACGCCCGTCCGCGTCCCCGTCCTAGGGCTCGGAGCCGTCGCTGTCGGATTCGATCGTGGTCGCCGCCGGGGCGGGTCCCTGGGACGGAGTCAGGGAGCGGTCCTGGTGCGGCTGTTGGGGTGGGACGCGGTGTGCCTCGTGTCCCAGCGAGAGGGCTTTCGCCTCCATGGGCCCGGCCATGTAGGCCAGGATGCACGCCGAGACGATGAACGCCATGTGGATCGACGTTCCCCAGATGAGTTCGCGCTGAGGCGTGTCGTGGATGCTGACGAACATCTGCAGCAGGTGGATCGACGAGATGCCGACGATCGCCATGGCGAGTTTGACCTTGAGGACATTGGAGTTGACATGTGACAGCCACTCCGGCTGGTCCTTGTGCCCGTGCAGCCCGATGCGCGAGACGAACGTCTCGTAGCCGCCGACGATCACCATGATCAGGAGGTTGGCGATCATCACGACGTCGACGAGCTTCAGTACGTTGAGCATCACCATGTTCTCGTCCGCGTGCCGGGTGACCACCCCGTGGACCAGGCTGCGGAGTTCGCCGAAGAACTCGTAGACGTACACGGCCTGCGCTACCACGAGCCCGAAGTACAGGGGCGCCTGCAGCCAGCGCGTCGCGAACAGGGCGTACCCCAGGGACGGCACCGTCTCAGCCGCCGCGCCCGGACGCTTGCCCCTGTACCTGCCGCGAGCAACCACAGCCATCCCCCCGACCCCGTCCACACCCTTCGGATCAGCAATGCCCACCTGGACGCCGATTACGGACGGTCGCCGACGACTTCCCTCGAACGAGTGGCCTGGCGTGGTCGTTCCGTGCCCGTCGTCACGGAGTGTGTGCGCCGACAACCGGTGGTGGGCGGCGAGGAGTTGCCCTCCTCGCCGCCCACCACCCTCCCGCCCGGGGACTCGCGCCCCCGGAGACCTACAGCGCCGGGTACGCGTTCTTCATGAGCTCCTGGAACTGGGCGGAGAACCAGCGGCCGGAGAGCGGGGCGTTCGCCAGCGCGCCCGAGAGGCTGTTGCCGTTGCGGGGGTTGCCCGTGTACGTCGGGTCACACATCCGGTCGAAGCCCTTGCCCTCGTCGTTGGGGATCGCGGTGCTGGAGCCGTCGGACTCGCCCGGCGGCTTCATCCACACGTACGAGTCGATCCCGGCGGCCGGGGCGGCCTTCGGGCGCTCGCCCAGACCCGCGCCCGACTGGTTGCACCAGTTGCCGATGTGGATGCGGCGGTCGTAGCGGCCGCCTTCCACATAGGTGTCGACACTCGTCTTCGCGCCGGGGCCGGTGGGCCTGGCGGTGCCGCCCCAGCCGTTGCGCGAGGTGTCGATCAGCATGCCGATCCCGGAGTCGAAGCCGACCGAGACCAGCTTGGCGCGGAACGCCTGGGCGTAGGAGAGCTCGTCGACGTACCGGTTCCAGTCCACCCACTTGGACTGGCGGACCGAGACGCCGTTGACGGTGTCGTCGATGGTGAAGTTGTTCTCCTTCAGGGCGCTGTAGTTGGCCGTGTTGGTGATGAAGCCGTGCACGTCGGCGGGTGTGGCGCCCTCGGCCGTGGCCGCCAGCTTGAACTCGTCGGCGGTGGCCCCGAAGTTGTCGTCCCAGCCGATCCAGCCGTGGTGTCCGGCGTCGAGGTAGTTGTACACGTTGGGGATGGCGCCCAGCTTGTGCAGCGCGTATCCGACTCCCTTGACGTAGTTGCCGTTGGCCAGCATGGTGTCGCACTGCGGGGTCGCCGTGGCGCGGCTTCCGGTGTTGGTGACGAGGTTGGGCAGCGAGTCGATCTCGACGGCGGTGACGATCCGCAGACCGGCGTACTTGGCGTCGGAGAGGACCGCGGCGATCGGGTCGATGAACTGGGTCTTGTACTTGTCGATCTCGGTGGGGCCGAGTTCACCGTTGGACGCGAGCGCGGAGCAGTCGCGGCCCGGCAGGTCGTAGACGACCAGCTGGACCACCATCTCGCCGCTGCCCTTCTGTTTGAGGGCCTCGTCGAGGTGGGCGCGCAGACCCATGGTCCCGTTCGTCCCGGCGATGGCGGCGATCCGGTCGAGCCAGACCCCGGTGGGTTGGTTGGAGACCCGGGTGCCGCCGGGTTCGGCGGCCGCGTGCGCGGCCCATTCGGGGTTCACGTACACCTTGGCCCCGGCGTACGGGTTGTCCACGCGGTTGCCGGCCGGGGGAGTGGTGGGCGGGGTGGTCGGCGGGTCGGTGGGGGTGTCGCCGCCGTTGCAGGCCACGCCGTTGAGGGTGAACGACGTGGGGAGGGCGTTGGTGCCGCTGTAGGAGGCGTTGAAGCCGAAGCCGGCCGAGCCACCGGTCGCCAGCGTGCCGTTGTAGCTCTCGTTGGCGGCGGTCACCGCCGTTCCGGACTGGGACACCTTCGCGTTCCAGCCCTGGGTGACCTGCTGGTTCCCGGCGAAGCTCCACTTCACGTTCCAACTGCTCACGGCGGCGCCGTTGTTGGTGACGGTGACGGAGGTGGTGAAGCCGGTGGACCACTGGTTCTGGACCTGATAGGCGACGGTGCAGGCGGACGCCGCCGACGCGGTGCCCGCGGCACCGACGAGGCCGGCGGTGCCGGTCGCGGCTCCGGCGAGAACACCGGCGGCGAGCAGCGCCGTTCGCTTTCTGGAGGGTCGGACGGGTATGCGGCTCATGATGTGGGCCATGCCCTTTCGGTCGATGGAGCGAGTCGGACGATGGAGTGGATCAGTGGACGGCGCGGGTCAGTTGATGGAGCGCAGGTGATCGCGCAGGCCGCTGCCGTACGCGGTGGGGGTGCCGTCGTAACTCGTGATCAGGGAGGGGCCCGATGAGCAGTCCCAGGTGTTCCAGGTCCAGCCCAGATAGGAGATCCCCCGGTCGTCGAACCACTTCATGGCGCGGTCGACGAAGGAGTGCGCACAGGTGTTCTCGCCCAGCTCGCCCGCGACCAGCGGAACCCGGGCGGCGACGGGTGCGAGGGTGGAGTCCCAGCACGACTCGCTCGCACAGCTGTTGAAGTTGTAGCCGTGGTAGGCGGCGGCCAGGTTGCCCGTCGGGTCGGTGGGAGCGCGGGCCGACCACTGGCTGAGGTCGTTGGCGTAGGCGATGCCGCCCGCCAGTACGAGATTGCGGGCGCCCGCTCCCCGTACGGCGTCCAGGAGGTCCTGCATCCCGGCGACCTCGTAGCCGATGCCGGGGCAGCTTCCGCCGTCCCGCCAGCAGCTCCACGCCTGGTCGGAGGTGGAGGTGGCCCGGTCCGGATACGGCTCGTTGAACAGGTCGAAGACGACGGCCGGGTCGCTCTTGAAGGTGGTGGCGACCGAGGACCAGAACGCGGGTGCGTACTGGGCGTCGGGCATCGGTTTCTGACAGCTCGCGTGCAGGTCGGAGCAGCCGGCCGAGTTGCCGGTGTATTGCCCGTACGACCAGTGGAGTTCGACGATCGGGGTCATGCCGTGGGACTCGACGCGGTGGACGAGATCCTGGACGGCGGCGATGTAACGGGCGCCCGCGTACGCGGGGTTGATGTTGGCGAGGCCCAGCCAGCACTCCTCGTTGAGCGGGATGCGCACGGCGCCCACGTGCCAGGAGGCGATGGCGGCCACCGAGGCGTCGTCCACCGGGCCGTCGAAGATGCCGTGCGCCTGGACGCACATGAACTCGCCGCCGGACCGGTTGACGCCGAGCAGTCTGCGGGTGGCGCCGCCCGCGTCGACCAGCTTGTTCCCGGAGACGTGGAGCACGGGCGCGCCGGTGCCGGGGGTCGGTGAGGGGGAGGTGGGGGTCGGTGTCGGCGTGGGGTCGCCGCCGCCCGTGGTGGCGCACGGCTCGCCGTTGAGGGTGAACGCGCGGGGCGGCGTGTTGGCGCCGGTGAGGGAGGCGAGGAAGCCCACGGTGGTGCTCGCGCCGTGGGCGAGCGAACCGTTCCAGCTCTCGTTGGCGGCGGTGACGGTGCTGCCGGACTGGGACCACTTGGCGTTCCAGCCCTGGGTCACCTTCTGGTTGCCGGTGAACGCGAAGCCCAGGCTCCAACTGGACAGCGCGGACGCGTTGTTGGTGAGCGTGACGGACCCCTGGAAGCCGCCGCTCCACTCGTTCGTGACGGTGTACGTCACCGAGCAGGACGGCTCGGCTCCGGATGCCGTGACGCGAGGGACGACCACGGCGCTCGCGAGCACGAGCGCCGCCGCGGCGAAGGGTAAGGCCAAGTGCGGGGGGTGTCGCATGAGCGGATCCTTCACGGCCGGGACGCCGGCAGATGTCCGGCGTCCGACGGATGGAAGCGCTCCCACTGGTGGGGCATCACGGTAGGGGCTCGGTGGGTGCATGGCAAGGGAGTCGGACTCTTTACGTTGCGGTCATGTGCCGGTAGCTTCCCGACTGCAATAACTTGCTGGAAATTTCAGTCAGTTCTTGCGTGCACGCATGCCTCGCTGCCGCATCCCCCTTCGTCGCGGCAGCCCCCACACTGGAGCCGCGCATGAGACGCACACCCCCTCGTATGCGAAGCCCACGCGCACGGCGTCCTTTCGCGGCGTTCCTGACCGCGCTCGGGCTGCTGGGCGGCCTGGTCCTGGCGCCGCCGCGGGCCGACACCGGCCGCACCGAACCGGTCGCCGCCACCTCGAACAGTGCGACGGTCTTCTACTACACGAAGACCAGGAACTGGCCGACCACCTACCTCCACTACGCCCCGACCGGCGGCTCCTGGACGACGGTGCCCGGCGTGAGGATGGAGGCGGCCTGCACCGACTGGGTCAAGCAGACCGTCGACCTCGGCTCCGCCACCGGGTTGCAGGCCACCTTCAACAACAGCTCGGGAGTCTGGGACAACAACGGGGGCGCCAACTACGCCCTGGGGAGCGGCAGTATCGCCGTCAAGGACGGCACGGTCGCCCACAGCGACCCGTGTACGACCACGGACGGCGGCGGCAACGCGGCGACGGTGTACTACTACACCGGGACCGTGGGCTGGGCCACGTACAACCTGCACTACGCGCCCACCGGCGGCGCGTGGACCACCGTGCCCGGCGTGGGGATGCAGCCGGCCTGCACGGACTGGGTGAAGAGGACAGTCGACCTCGGGACCGCGACCACCTGGCAGGCCACTTTCAACAACGGCAACGGCGTCTGGGACAACAACAACGGCGCCAACTACCTGCTGAAGAGCGGCATTTCCACGGTCAGGAACAAGAGTGTCACCGCATCCGCCACCGATCCGTGCGCCGCCGCGGTGCCCGACACCGAGGCGCCGACCGCCCCCGCCGGGGTCAAGGCCGATGTGACCGACACCTCCGTCGTGCTGTCCTGGAACGCCTCCACTGACAACACCGGCGTCACCGGCTACCAGGTCACCCGCACCGGCGGCACTCAGTCCACCGTCGTCGCCGACACCACCTCCACGGTCCGCACCGACACCGGCCTCGACGCGCACACCGTGTACACCTACGTCGTACGCTCCCGCGACGCGGCCGGGAACGTCTCGGCGGCCGGTGCGGCCGTCACCGTCACCACTGGGGACGCGCCCGTCACCAAGGCGGGGCAGCCGCTCGGCGGGGACCCGCGCAAGGACTCCATCTACTTCGTCCTCACCGCCCGCTTCTACGACGGCGACAGCGCCAACGACCGGGGCGGGAGCCAGCACGTGAAGTCCGGCAACGCCGCCAACAACGACCCCATGTTCCGGGGCGACTTCAAGGGGCTCGTCGAGAAGCTCGACTATGTGAAGGGCCTCGGCTTCTCGGCGATCTGGATCACCCCGGTGGTCCTCAACCGCTCCGACTACGACTACCACGGCTACCACGGATACGACTTCTACAAGGTCGACCCACGCCTGGAGTCCTCGGGCGCCTCCTACCAGGACCTCATCAACGCGGCCCACGCCAAGGGCATGAAGATCTACCAGGACGTCGTCTACAACCACAGCTCCCGCTGGGGCGCCAAAGGCCTGTTCACGCCCACTGTTTACGGCGTCCGCGACTCCCAGTGGAGCTGGTACTACGACCAGAAGCAGGACGGCTTCGAGTACGACGGCCTCACCGTCGAGCCCGTCTCCGGAAAGTCGTACTACAACGGCGACCTGTGGTCGACGGCCGAGCCGAGCGGCAACACCTGCGTGAACTGGGGCAAGCCCACCGGCGGAAAGAGCGCCGAGGGCTACACCGTGTACAACTGCCAGTGGCCGAGCCCGACATCCGGGATGTTCCCCAAGGCGTACTACCACCAGTGCTGGATAGGGAACTGGGAGGGCGAGGACTCGCGCTCCTGCTGGCTGCACGAGGACCTGGCCGACTTCAACACCGAGTCGACGCCCGTGCAGAACTATCTCATCGGCGCGTACAACAAGTACATCGACATGGGAGTCGACGGATTCCGTATCGACACCGCCGTCCACATTTCGCGCAGCACCTGGAACCGCCGTTTCCTGCCCGCCATTTACGGCGAGGTGACGGCCAAGTTCGGCGCGGCCAAAGCCAGGGACTTCTTCGTCTTCGGCGAGGTGGCCGCGTTCGTCAACGACAAGTGGAACCGGGGATCGGTCAACCACTCCGCTCAGTTCTACACCTGGAAGGAGCGCAAGGAATACAGTGCGGACGACGCCACGGCCGCCATCGAGCAGTACGACTACGAGGAGCAGCTCGGCACCGGGAACCAGCCGACCTCCAACAACGCTTTCCTGAACGGGAATGCGTACCACGCCCCGGACCGCAGTCGGTTCTCCGGGATGAACATCATCGACATGCGTATGCACATGAACTTCGGTGACGCCTCCAACGCCTACAACAACGGCCGGGACTCCGACGACTCCACCAATGACGCGACGTACAACGTGGTCTATGTCGACAGTCACGACTACGGGCCCAACAAGTCCAGCACCCGCTATGCGGGCGGCACCGACGCCTGGGCCGAGAACATGGCGCTGATGTGGACCTTCCGCGGCATTCCGACGCTCTACTACGGCTCGGAGACGGAATTCCAGGCGGGCAAGCAGATCGACTGCGGGCCGACCTGTCCGCTGGCCACCACCGGCCGGGCCTATTACGGCGCCAACCTGGAAGGCAGCGTCACCGCCTCCGGTTTCGGCACCGTCGACAGTGCCTCGGGTGCCGTCGCCACGACGCTCGCCCAGCCCCTGGTCAAGCACGTCCAGCGGCTCAACCAGATCCGCCGCGCCGTCCCGGCGCTGCAGATGGGCCAGTACTCGACGGAGGGCATCTCCGGCGACATGGCCTTCAAGCGCCGCTACACCGACACCGCGAGCGGCGTCGACAGCTTCGCGCTGGTCGCGGTGACCAACGCGGCGACGTACAAGGGCATCCCCAACGGCACGTACGCCGACGCCGTCACCGGAGACGTGAGGGTCGTCAGCGACGGCACCCTGAGCGTCGCCGCCCCCGGCAAGGGCAACCTGCGGGTGTACGTCCTGAACGGCCCGGGCCGGATCGGGTCCGCCGGACCGTACCTGAAGTAGTCGGCAGGACCCCCGGGCGGCTCGGCGCGCTCGGGGGTCCTGAGACCTCCAACTGCCCTAGAACAGCGAACGAGTTGGCCTTCGAGGAGGTCGATTGACTTCGACTCCTCAAACATCTTGACCCCGGGCCCGTCCAACTCCATGCTGGGAGCGCTCCCACTGGTTCAAGACTTGTGCATTGCCCCCCCATACCCTCCGAGTTCGTCACGGAGGATCGTGCATGCCGCCAGGAAGAGGAAGGAGGAGCCCCCGGCGTCCGAAAGTGTTCGCATGATGTCGTTCCGGACCATCGCGGTCAGGTTCCCTCCGCAGGCAGAATGGGCGCATCAGCACATCGAGATGCGGGGGAACCATGAGTGCAGCAGGTGCGGTCGTCGTCTACGGCGCGACCGGTCACACAGGTCGTTTCGTCGTCGCCGAACTGCGTAGGCGCGGCGTCGCGACGATCGTCTCCGGCCGCAACGCCGCCCAGTTGGAGGCGCTGGCCGCGGAGTGGGGAGACGTGGAGGTAAGACCGGCCACCGTGGACGACGCGGGCTCGCTGGACCGGGCCCTCGCCGGCGCGGCGGCGGTCATCAACTCCGCCGGACCGTTCGCGCTGACCGGTGGCCCCGTTGCCGAGGCGGCCCTGCGCGCGGGGATCCCGTACCTCGACGTCGCGGCGGAGATCGAGGCGAACGTGTCGATGTTCGCCGACCACGCGGAGGCGGCCCGCAAGGCCGAGGTCCCCGTGGTTCCGGCGATGGCGTTCTACGGGGGTCTGGGCGACCTGCTGGTGACCGCGGCGATGGGGGAGTGGACCGCCGCGGACGAGGTGCACGTCGCGTACGGGCTGAGCAGCTGGCACCCCACGGCGGGTACCCGGGCGGCGGGCGAGGTGTCCCACGAGCGTCGTGGCGGCCGTCGGGTGCGGTTCGCTGACGGCGCCCTGCGCTACCACGACGACCAGCCGTGGGAGCAGGACTGGCTCTTTCCGGAGCCGCTGGGTCGGCGAGCGGTGATCGCCGAGTTCACCATGGCCGATGTCGTGACCGTTCCCAGCCATGTGGACGTGCGTGAAGTGCGCACCTACATGGCCGTGGAAGCGGCGCGAGACCTGGCCGAGGAGACCACGCCGGAGCCGCAGTCGGTCGACGCCCTGGGGCGGTCGGACCAGACGTTCGTCGTCGACGTCGTGGTCCGCGCGGGCGGCGTCGAGCGCCGCGCCACCGCCCGTGGCCAGGACATCTACGCGGTCACCGCGCCCCTGGTGGTGGAAGCCGTCCAGCGCATCCTGGCCGGGCACTCGCGCACGACGGGCGTGGCCTCGGCCGGAGCGATGTTCGACGCGGCGGACTTCCTGCGGGCGCTGGCCCCGTACGTGTCGGTCGAGCTTCCGAGCTGACCGGCACCGCCAGGCAGGTTACCGGGGGGTAGCGCGAGAAGATCCTTGGGTCGATACTTCGGCGGGCAGGGCGACTTGACCATGGAGGGGTATCGATGAAGAGGAACACGAAGCTGAGCAGGATGCTCAGCGCCGCCTTACGGGCGCCGCGCCGCGCCCTCGCGCCCGCGGTCGTACTGGCCGCGGCCGCAGGGGTGTTGGCCCCGGCCTCCGCCCACGCGGCACCGGCGTGCGCAGCGACGCGATCGGCGGCGCCGGTCCAGGTGGCGCACATACCCGACTGGGTCGAGTCGATCGCCGTCGACAAGCGGGGCCGGATGTTCGCCACCGCGTACTTCACGGGCCGGGTCTACCGTATCGACGCGCCGGGAAGCACCCCCGTGCCCCTCACCGGGAGCATCGGCGCCAACGGCGGGATCGTCGTCCGCGAGGACGGCCGCCTCCTCGTCGGCACCGGGAACGACGCCCTCCACTCGCTCACCGGAGACGCCCTTCCACTGTCGAAGCTGCTGCTGGTGGATCCGGAATCCGGCCAGGTCAGTACGTACGCCTCGGGCCTCGGTGGCATCGACGGCGTCGCCCTGGCGCCCGACGGCACCGTGTACACCACGACGGTGGGCGGCCGCAGCATCGGCCGCGTCACGCCGGACGGCCGCGTCGACCCGGCCTGGGCCCAGGTGCGGCAGCCCAACGGGATCGCGGTATCCCCCGACGGAACGCAGATCTACGTCATCCAGACCACCGTCGCGCCCGGCCTCTACCGGATCCCGGTCGACGACCCGGCGCACCCCCGGCGCTGGATCTCCGCGCCACCGTCCGACGCCCTCGCCCTCCCCGACGGCCTGACCCTCGACGGTCAGGGACGCCCGCTGATCGCCACCCACACGGCAGGGCAGATCTGGCGGGTCGAGGGAGACAGCCTCTGCACCGTGGAGTCGGGCATGTACCTCTCCACCCAGATCACCTACGGACACGGCGACCGCGGATTCTCGGCGGGCAAGCTCTACCGGTCGGGCGTCAACGGCAAGATCTACGAAGTTCCCGCCGGCGCCGAGCCGGACCGGCCGGTCGGGGCCTCCGCGATGCGGTAAACCACCCCCGGCGTCGTCGTGATGACCGGCGGACCGCCCAGCTTGCGGCGCAACCGGCCGACGGTGACGGTCACCTTGTTGGGGTGCCCCGACCGATTGGTGATCGGCTCTATGCTGCGACGATGATCAAGCCGATTGAACTCGTGATATTCGACTGCGACGGTGTGCTGGTCGACAGTGAACGCATCGCCGTACGTGTGCAGGTCGCCCTGGGCGCGGAGCTGGGGTGGCCGCTCACCGAGGATGAGGTGATCGACCGTTTCATCGGGCGCTCCAGCGCCTCGATAGGCGAGCAGATCGCCACCCGGCTTGGCGACGAGGCGGCTGTCGTCTGGTGGGAGCGGTTCGAGCGGCTCCACCGTGAGGCGGTGGATGCGGGGCTGCTGCCCGTCGACGGGCTGCCGGAGGCACTCGACACGATCACCCTGCCGACGTGCGTCGCCTCCAGTGGCTCCCACGGCAAGATGCGCCACACCCTGGGGCGCACCGGCCTGTACGAACGCTTCGAGGGCCGTATCTACAGCGCCACCGAAGTCGCCCGCGGCAAGCCGGCCCCGGACCTGTTCCTGCACGCCGCCCGGCAGATGGGTGTCGACCCGGCAGCGTGTGTGGTGGTCGAGGACAGCCGTCCCGGTGTCGAGGCCGCCCGCGCCGCCGGCATGCGCGCCTTCGGTTACGCCGGGGGCCTGACTCCCGCCGAGCGGCTCGAAGGCCCGGACACCGTCGTCTTCCACGACATGCGCAAACTGCCCCTCCTCCTCGCCGAACAGTGACGGTCTCCGGTCCGGGGCGAGCTCAACACGCCGTCTGACGCCTCGTCAGCCCAGGACGAACGGCAGTCTCGCGGCCAGCTCGCCGAGTTCGGCCTTCTCCGCCTCCGTCGGTGCCCGGCGGCCGGTGCCGATCAGGAGTGCGTCCTTGTCCGTGAACGACGCGGGGAATGCGGCGCCGGCGATCTCCTCCAGCGTCGCGCGGGAGTGTGCCAGGCCCTGGGCGGGCGGTTCCGCGGCGTCCGGGAGGTGCGCGATCAGGTCGAGGTGGTGCAGCGTCCACTCCAGGACGTACGCGGAGAGGTAGTCGCCCACGGTGAGCACCATGTCTTGGGTGCCCACCCGGGCGCCGGGGTCCGCGAGTTCGGCCGCGCGTCCGGCGGCGGAGCCGACGTCGTCGAGGTGGAACTTGAGCAGGTGCGGTTCCTCGTACGCGGCGGCCAGCCGCACGGTCAGCGCGTCGAGCGGGTCCTCGCCGGTCGGCGGTTGGTCCTCGACGTTCCAGTAGGTCACCGCGTTGACGGTCGGTTCCGTATCGGCGGGGGTGACGAGGGTGATCAGGACGTCCTGGGCGTCGATGACCAGGTGGCACACCAGGTCCCGCACGAGCCATCCGGTGCAGCCGGACGGCCGTTCGAAGTCCTTGTCCGGCAGTTCGGCGACCGCTGTACGCAATGCCGTCCATGAGCGTGAGAAGAGATCCACCTGAGCAAGGTAGTGCGGCGCCGGAACGGCGAACAAGCCCATTTGGACGGTGCGGTGACCCGCTTCGAGCGAGCGGAGGAGAATCGCGTCATGAGGATGATCGGGATGGCGCGGAGACGGGCCGGAGTGCTGCCGGTGGCGGTGGTGGCCGTGCTGGTGGCGGGGTGCGGTACGGAGCGGGCGGGGGACAGCGCCGGTGCGGACCGGCCCTCGCGGACCCCGGTGGCGACGCCGAGCAAGCCGGTGGACTTCCCGTGCCCGGGCGAGAGCCCCACGTCGGCGCCACCGCCGACCCCGGCCACCACGGGCCCGGCCGTGCCGCCCACCGACCACTACGCCGAGAACCACGGGTTCATGGTTCCCTTCCCGCTGCACGGCAAGCGGCGCTGCGAGGGACTCGCGGCCGTCGGACGGGTCGAGAAGGCGCTCGAACCGCTGCGCAGGCGCGGTGACTTCGCCCCCGAGAGCACCAGCAGCGCGCTCACCGGCCTCGGCTACTCGGCCGGTCAGGTGCGGTCGTATCAGAACGGCTCCACCGGCGTCGGCTTCCTCATCGACGCGTTCCCGTTGTGCGTGGAAGGCACGATGAACCGCGACTCCACCGAGGCGGACGCCTTCGGCGGCTACCCCGACCACACCGGCTGCGATCGTCCCAGCGGGGGCCACTGACCCGCGCCGGCGCGCTTGCGAGGCCGCTTTTCAGCCGACCCCGTCGCCTTCGTCACCCTCGTCGGAACGCATACGCACGCTGCTGTAGAGCAGTTCGGCGCGGCGGGCCTCGTCCTGGGCGAGCAGACCGAGGAGAGAGGCGACCGTAAGGCCCGCCTCGGCCTCGGCCGGGTGGCGCAGGACCTTGCCAGGGTCGATACGGTACGTGTTGCCGCGCCCCGCACGGGTGTGGGAGAGGAATCCGGCCTGTTCCAGATCGGAAATGATCTTCTGGACGGCGCGTTCCGTGAGTCTGCAGTGCGCGGCGATGTCGCGGATCCGCGCGTTCTGGTTCTCGGCGATCACGGCGAGCACACGCGCGTGGTTGGTGATGAACGTCCATCCTGTGTGCGGTTCCGGCACTCCAACCATGGCCAGATCGTACGCCCCGAGCTTCGTGTATAGGAACAGGCGAATCTGACTTCATGTATCTCTTGACGCGTCTCCCGTTCGCGGGCGACTCTGGGCGCGGAGGATGGACCCAGAGCATCCATCCAGAGCACATCGGGAGATGGCCATGGCGCAGCCGTCATACTCCGCGGAGCCCGTCAACACGGGCCCAGAGGCGGATCCGGGACTTGAACTGGGGCAACTGCGGCGGGCGATGGAGAGTCGGGGGACCATCGACCTGGCCCGCGGCATTCTCATGGCCGCCTTCGCCATCAGCCCGGAGGACGCCTGGAGTGCGCTGGTCATGACCTCCCAGAACACCAACACCAAACTGAACCGCCTGGCCCGGCAAGTGGTCGACTCGGCCGGAGGCGACCCCTTGCCGAAGGGGATTCAGAAGCAGTTGTCGGTAGCCATCGCCAAGCTCGCCACGGCAGGCGGTGCGCCAGCAGCGGCGCCGAGCCAGGACACGGCGGACGTCGGAGGCGACGGCAGCGCTCATCGATGACCGGGATCTCGATGGCCGCGAACTGGTACGGGACTTGAGGTTTTCTTCGCCGCGTGTGAGGTAGTTCGGTAGGGCGTTTACTTCGCACGAAGGACGTAGGCGCCGGACGGGTTGGGACCATCAGCCTCCGGCGCCGCCTCCGGCGCAGCCGCTGTGGTCCGTGAGCGGCGGTACGGGTGGCGGCTGGGGCGAGCGGTCATTCACGGGTCGGCAGTTCCTCACCGCAGCGAGCGCAGTAGCGTGCGTCCGCTTCCGCCGCCATCCGCCCGCAGGCCGGGCAGACGCGGTCCAGCGAGCAGGGCGCCTCCCCGCCTTCGTCGCGGTCGGCGGTACGGAAGCCGATCCGCAGCCCGGGGCGTCGCTGGTGGACGGAGAGGTACGCGAGGCCGTTCGGCCCGGCGAGGAGTCCTCGGCGTGCCGCTCTCGGCAGCCATGCCACGGACCCCGGCTCCAGGGTCTGCCGCTCCACCCCGTTGTCGAGGTGGCCGTCCCCTTCGACGACGAACAACAGCACGTCCAGTTCGGATTCGACGTGCTCGGCCACGGCCGCGTCCGGAGACAGCCGCACCAGGTTGGCGTCGAGCTGTCGCCCCTGTTCCGCCAGCCGCCACAGCGCGCCCCCTTGCCCCTCGTCGGCCGAGGCGACGATCTCATGGAGGGCAACCAGTACTCGGGACGTCTCGACTGGGGCGTGCAACGGTGTCTCCTGACGGCGCTGGCGGACGCTGACGGGTCTGAACGAGGCACCGTACCGGATCAGGACGGCCGTTGGGCCCCGGACTCCGCATGGCGGAGGTGGAGGTTCCGTTACCCGCCCGAGCACCTTGTAGCCGCCCGGCCCATCTGCCGTGAGCCCGCCCTACCCTCCCACCAGACCCACCACGAGACGCTTCATCTGCTCCCGTGGGTCGGGGGTGCCCGGCCAACTGGTCAGCAGGAGGTGGTGGGCGGCGCCCACCACGGCCAGGGCCGTGCCGTCCGGGTCGACGGTGTGCGCCACGCGGCCGAGCCGGCCCTCGGCGACCAGGTACTCCGCGATGGCCTGCTGGATCGCGGCGAAGCCGGGCGCCCCCGCCTCCAGTGCCTCTCGGATGCGCAGGGCGGCCGTCGGGCGCGTCATGGCCAGGCCCGCGACGGCCGGGCCGCCCGAGTCGAGCAGCCCGAGGGCGACGGCCTGTAGGTTCCCCGCCACCGAGCCGTGCCCGACGAGCCCCGAGAGCGCTTCGGCCTTCGTGGCCGTGCGGGCGAACCGGTCGAGGCAGAGCTCCGCGACGAACTCGTCGAGGCCCGTGAAGTGCGTGTGCAGCAGGCCCTTGGCGCAGCCCGCCTCGGTGGTGACGGCGCGGCTGGTGAGCGCGCCGGGCCCGCCGCTTTCGAGGACTCGCTCGGCGGCCGCGAACAGCCGCTCCCGTACGTCTGGCGTCGCCACTCCGCGCGGTGACATGGGCGTTCTCCCGTACTGATGCCGTCTGCTGCCGTGGTTACCGGGTGTGTTCCCCGCCCTGCGGATCCTAGCGGGGGTTGTCAGTATGGGCGAGCGCCCATACTGTTTGGGCGTTCGCCCATTCTTCATTCGCTCCACAGGAGGCACCCGTGCTCGACGTCGTCAACACCGAACAGGCGCAGGCCTGGAACGGGCCCGAGGGCGCCCACTGGGCCCGCAACCAGGACCGCTGGAACGCCGTGAACGAAGGCTTCAACGAGCCGCTGCTCGACGCCGCCGCTCTCACCGAGGAGTGCAGGGTCCTCGACATCGGCTGCGGCTCCGGCCAGACCACGCGGCTCGCCGCGCTCAGGGCGCCGCGAGGGCGCGCGCTCGGCCTCGACCTCTCCGGCCCGATGCTGGCCGAGGCGCGCGCCCGGGCGGAGCGCGACGGTCTGTCCCACCTCGCTTACGAGCAGGGCGATGCCCAGGTCCACCCCTTCGAGCCGGCCGCCTACGACGCGGCGCTCAGCCGCTACGGGGTGATGTTCTTCGCCGACCCCGTCGCCGCCTTCGGCAACATCGGGCGGGCGCTGCGGCCGGGCGGGCGGCTGGCGTTCGTCTGTCCGGCGGCTGCCACGGGCAACGGCTGGGTCGAGGCGCTCTCGGCCCTGAACGGCCTGCTGCCGCTCGGTGATCTGACCCGGCCGGGGCTGCCCGGCATGTTCTCGCTGGCCGACCCGGCCCGTATCCGCGAAGTCCTCACGGCGGCCGGGTTCACCGCCGTCACCGTCACTGAGGCCCAGGTGTACGGGACTTGGGGGAGCGGAGCGAGGGACGCGGCGGACTTCCTGCTGGGCACCGGACCCGGCAGCCACCTGATGGCGCAGGTGGACGAGGCGACCCGGGCCCTTGCTCGCCGGACCCTGGAGGAGTGGCTGCGCGCCCACGAGACGCCCGACGGCACGGCCCGGCTGCGCAGCACATCATGGCTGGTCACGGCGGACCGTCCGGCCTGAACGGCGCGTCGTTGCGGTCCTGGAGTGCGCGGGGAGGCCCGGCACGCCATCCACCGGCGTGCGGCCGGCCGAGCGCCGGGGGCTCGTAGCGGGTGAGCCTCCTATTTGACCTCAAGGTCAAAAACGGTGCTACGGTAAGTCCATGGGCAGGCCGAAGCAGTTCGATCCGGACGTGGCGGTGGAGCGCGCGATGAGCGTGTTCTGGCGCAAGGGGTACGCGGCGACGACGCCGCAGGACCTCGTGGACGAGCTCGGCATCGGCAAGGGCAGCCTGTACAACACCTTCGGCAGCAAGCACGCGTTGTTCGAGAAGGCGCTCGCCCGCTACCGCGACTCGCAGGCCGAGTGGCTGGCGGAACTCCTCGACCACCCCGGCACGGCGAAGGACCGGCTGCGGGGCGCGCTCGAAGCGCTGGTCGAGCTCGACCTGGGCGATCCGGACCGGCGCGGCTGCATGGCGGTCAACGCCGCTGCCGAGTCGGCCCCTTCGGATGCCGAGACGGCCGACACCGTACGCAAGATGTTCGCGCGTACGGAGAGCGCCTTCCGCGCGACCGTCGAGGAAGGCCAGCGGGCCGGTGAGATCGACAGCGGCCGCGACGCGGCGACACTGGCCGCCTGGCTGCTCGCGACGGTGATCGGCATGCGTGTACTGGCGAAGACCGCCGAGGATGCCACGCAGTTGCGGCGGGTCGTGGATGCGGTGATGGGGTCGTTGTAGTTCGGCGGCGTCGGCTGTGGGCCTGCTTTTTTATGCACTAATTCTGTACCTATAGTTCAAAAAACATTTCAAGGAGTCTGTCATGGAGCTCAACCTCGCCGGGAAGACGGCAGTCGTCACAGGGGCAAGCCGAGGCGTCGGCCTCGCGATCACGCGGCAGCTCATCGCAGAAGGCGTCCGGGTCGTCGGCGCGGCCCGCACGATCACCGCCGAACTGAAGGAGGTCGGCGCCCACCCGGTCGCGGTCGACCTGAGTACGCCCGAAGGTGCCCAGGAGTTGGGGGCGCAGGCGCTCGCGGCACTCGGCGGGGTGGACATCCTGGTCAACAACCTCGGCGGCGGAGACACCTTCACTCTGGACGGGTTCCTCGCGACCGACGACGCCCTGTGGGCGCAGGGCTTCGAGGTCAACCTCTTCGGGACGGTCCGGGTCACCCGCCGACTGCTGCCGAGCATCCTGGAGCGGCGCGGTTCGGTGGTGAACATATCGTCGATGTCCGCCCGTCTGCCGGGCACGGGCCCGATCGAGTACGGCGCCGCGAAGGCGGGCCTCAACGCGTTCGGCAAGGCGCTGTCCGAGGAGTTCGGGCCGCGGGGCGTACGCGTGAACACCGTCTCTCCCGGCCCGACGCGTACGGGCATGTGGGAGGACGACGACAGCTTCGGCGCCCGCCTCGCCGAGGCGAACGGCGTCGGCCACCGCGACTTCGTGTCCGCCGTGCCCGCGGCGATGGGTATGACCACCGGCCGCATGGTCGAGCCCGACGAGGTCGCGGCCGTCGTCGCGTTCCTTGCCTCCGACCGCGCGGCCAGCATCACGGGCGCCGACTACGTCGTTGAGGGCGGCGGCATCAAGACGGTGTGAGGCGTGCGAAGGAAACGAGACGGTCCGTCTTGACTGGGGGCATCGGGCGGAGGCATAGTTGCCGCATCAAGCGAGACGTTGCGTCTCGCCTCATGTGAGGAGCAACGCATATGCGCACGTCAGCCGGTAGGACAGACCGCGTGTGGTTCATCACGGGCGCCAGCCGCGGCCTCGGTCGTGCCTTCGCCGAGGCGGCACTGGCCGCGGGCGACCGGGTCGCGGCCGCGGCACGCAGTACCGGGCCGCTGGAGGAACTGGCGGCCGCCCACCCCGGGCGGGTCCTGCCCCTCACGGTGGATGTCACCGATCGGGACGCGGCGTTCACCGCCGTCGCCGAGGCGGTCGCGCACTTCGGGCGGCTCGACATCGTCGTCAACAACGCGGGGATGCTGTCGATGGGCATGATCGAGGAGTTCACCGAAGCCGAGGCCCGTGCCCAGATGGACATCAACTTCTTCGGCGCGATGTGGGTGAGCCAGGCGGTGATGCCCACACTGCGCGAGCAGGGTTCCGGGCACATCGTCCAGATCTCCAGCATCGGCGCGTTGGCCGGCTTCCCCAGCACGGGGATCTACGGCGCCAGCAAGTTCGCCCTGGAAGGCATGAGCGAAGCGCTGGCCATGGAGGCGGCCGGTTTCGGGGTGAAGGTGAGCATCGTCCAGCCCGGCGGTTACTGGACCGACCTCTACAGCGCGATGCACAGCACAACCACCGTTGAGGCGTATGCCCCGCTGCGGGCGGAGCTGGAGAAGCAGTTCGCCGAGGGCTCCATCGACAGCGACCCGAAACTCGCCGCCGAGGCACTGCTCAAGCTCGTCGACAGCGACGAGCCGCCGCTGCGGCTGCTGCTGGGCAGCATGGTCTACGACCTCGCCTTCGACATCTCCCGCCAGCGCATGGACACCTGGGCCACGTGGGAATACGTCAGCCGTGCCGCCGAACACGCCATACCCGCGGCAGCTGTCGAAGGTCGGTGACCTCGTGGCCAAGAGGACTATTTGGCGACGGTGAAGGAGTGCGTCGCGCCGAACGACCCCGCGACCTTGATGTCCACCACCAACTCGGGGTGGGTGGCCACCACGGTGACGGTGGGATCCGTGCGTACGACACGGTGGCCGGCCGCATCGACGGTGACGCGCACGGTGTCCTGGGTCTGGGTCGGGTCCGCGAGGGCGCAGGTCCAGCCCTTGCGGGTGCGGCCCCACAGCGCGGTGGCGGGCCCGGACACCCGCACCCGGTTGACAGTGCCCGCGGTGAAGAACGACGCCGCGGTCAGCTGTCCGTCCAGGCGGATCGCCTGCACCTGGGCCGAGTTGGACAGCACCTTCCAACGGCCGACGGCCCGGCGCGTCTGGGCGGGTGAGGCGCCCGGCAGCACGGCGTAGGCGTAGCCCGCTCCGGTGGGGCGGACCCCGTGGTCGAGCACGATCTTCTGGTAGCGGCGGGTGTACGGGTCGGAGGTGCCGTGGGTGTTGGCACCGGTGTCGATGCCCAGCCAGGTGCCGGTGCGGTCCTCGCGCAGCAGCGTGAGCGGTCTCTTGTCGTGGCCGTCGAGGAGCACATAGCCGGCCGTCCCCTCCAGGTGCAGCCAGCGCGCGTGGGGCACGACGGTGGGGTGACCGAGCGGTGAGGTGTCACGGCGGCCGTCGATGAGCAGGGCGGCGGTGCCGTTCTCGCCGAGGTTGCGGTTCTCGATCGCCGTACGGACCGGGGCGCCGGAGGAGTCGGTGATGGCCGCGCCCAGGCAGATGACCGCGTCGGGGGCGAAGAACCACGACTTCTTGGCGGAGAGGATGCCGTCCTGCGACACGAAGTCAAGCGCCTGGAGGCCGTGTTGGTCGTCGAAGCGTGCGCCTCCCGCGAACGAACGGGTGGTGCGCGGCGGGTCGGCCAACAGCGGCGGCGGGGCGGCGTCCTTCACGGTGGCGCCGGGCAGGAGCGTGGCGTCGACGGTGGGCCAGTAGGCGTCGCTGTAGTGGCCCTGCTGCTGGGGCAGGAAGGTGTAGAGCACGCCGTCGCCGGTGTACCAGCCGTGCAGATTCATGCCGTTGATGGACTCGTAGCGGCAGATGCGCGTCGACCCCGTGCCGAGCGACGCCGACCAGCGGTCCGTGACGTGCACCATCCGGTCCATCTGCGGGAACGTCCGGTGCGTTGCCGCGCCGGTCAGGTCCCCGCGTACGGTGGGCAGTTGCTCGGCGAACTCGACCTCGGGCACTCCGACGGGCTGGAGACCGCCCGCGAACCGGCCCACGTGCGAGACGTCGAGGTACGGGGCCCAGGTGCCCTCGGCGATCCAGCGCGCCGCGAGTCGCGACAGCCGGGTCCGGGTCGGCCCGGTGGCGGTCCTCGCCAGCAGCACCACCGCGGCGATGAACTGGTGACCCGCGTCGTGCCCGGTCTCGCCCTGGCGGGACAGCATCCGGCCGCGCACCGTCTCCATCACCGACCCGGCGAACAGGAACGGCGCGTGCACATCGATGACGACCTGCTCGAACTTCTCCCGCACGGCGGGCGCGAGCTGGGTCGCGGTGTCATGGGTGACATACGTCAGTGCGGCGACCGCACTGAGCAGGACCAGCCCGTAGTGGCCGGGGTAGGGCACCACGTCGTGCTGGATGAACGAGCCGTCGGGGTGGTAGCCGTCGCCCTGGGTGGTGCGTCTGGTCAGGTCCGCCGCGCCGCCGCCCGCCGTGTCGGTGACGGCGGCGATCCCGGCGGCGACCCGGGCGGGGTCGTCGGCGAGCGCGCCCGACACCACGGTGATGAGCGCCTTGTCCGCGCGGTTGGCGCCCGTCTCCACCACAGTGGGGGTGGAGGTGCGGCGGTTGGGATCGGCGACGAAGCGCAGGACCGGGCGCAGGACACGCTCCCGATCGGCGGCGGGCAGCCGGTCGCCGAGCGCCACGACGGTCTGGAGCAGCCAGTACGGCACACCTATCTCGTACGAGTACCAGTTGCCGATCTCGGCGGTGTTCTCGTTGTACTGGGTGCGGTAGAGGGTGTTGAGCGCGGTGACGATGCGTTCGGGCATCTCCGGCCGGGCCGAGAGCGCGGATCCGGGGGTGGCCCAGTCCACGGCGATGGTCCGCAGCCGGTAGTACATCGAGGGGAAGTAGGTACTGCCGGGGCCGACCGGCAGATCCGGCCAGAGCTGGTCGGCGGCGACGTTCATGGCCGCGTCGTGGCCGAGCGCGACCTGGTCCAGGGCTGCCACTGCCCGGTTTCTCTTGGGGGAGCTCCGGTTGCTGCCGATCTGGAGCTCTCGGTAGGCCGCCACGATCTGCGCGTGATCCGCCGTGCCGGCCCCGGCTTCGGCCCCCGGCGCTGCCGCAGCGGGCGCGGCCGGCTGGAGCGGAACAGCTGCTGCCACGGCGGCGGTTGCCCCGCATCGCAATACGTCTCGGCGATCAAGCGACATCGCTTGTCCTCACGTCGGAACCGTCATCGAATGCACCCCGGCTGGAGGTCACGTACATGAACATTGGCCAGATACGGGGACTGTCGAGCTGGGGCAAAGTAGCTCCGGCGTGAAGTTCCCGTCAATGCTTCACGCAGGCGCGGCCGCCATTTGTCACCCGGACACACACGGACGCGGGGATGGGATGATCGCTGCCAAAGTCCGCCGATCGGCCCGGAGTCGCCATGCCCCTGCAGATGAAGTTGACCGCGATAACGCTGGACTGCCCGGATCCGCCGGCTCTGGCGGCGTTCTACCAGCAGGCCACCGGCCTCGAACCGCACCCGAAGTCGGACGCCGAGTTCGCCGGTCTCAACAGTGCGGACGGGCTGTTCATCGGCTTCCAGCGGGTCGACGACTACCAGGCCCCGGGCTGGCCCGACCAGACCGTGCCCCAGCAGATGCACATCGACTTCGAGGTCGACGATCTCGACGAGGCCGAGGCCCGGCTGCTTGAGCTGGGCGCGGGCAAGCCGGAGCATCAGCCGGGCGGAGAGAGATGGCGGGTCTTCACCGATCCGGCCGGGCATCCCTTCTGCTTGGTGATCGCCTGATCGGCGACGGTGTCCGCGTCACCGGGGAGCGGGGTGGGACGGGCGCTCGTCGTCCCCCGGGGCGGACTTCGTTCCGTACTCCGTGCCGGACTTCGCGCTGGACTTCGTACCTGACGGCGCCAGCACCGCAGCCGCCAAGTGGTCGCGGAACCAGCGGTGCCCCGGGTCGGTCGAGTTGCGGGGGTGCCAGGCCATTCCCAGCTCCAGGGGTGCCAGGTCGAGGGGGACGGGGAAGGTGCGCAGCCCCAGCGCGGAGATGGTGTCGGGGAGCCAGCCGGCCAGGGTGAGCGCGACGAAGTCGGTGGTCCGGGCGAGCATCATCGCGCTCGTATGGCTGGGTACGACGACCGCGATCCGGCGCCGCAGCCCGCGTTCCGCGAGTGCGCTGTCGATGGGTCCGAGGCGTTTGCCGAGCCGGGAGATGCCGATGTGGTCGGCCGCCGCGAAACGGCGGGCGGTGATCCGCCCGTCGAAGAGGGAGTGACCGCTGCGAGCGATGCCCACCAGCGTCATCTCGGTGAGGTGTTGGGTGCGGATCTCCGGATCCAGGTTTCCGAGGACGCCCAGTTCCACGTCCACCAACCCCTGCCGCAGGGCCGGTCCGCCCTCGAACGCCTCCGGCAGGAAGACCACGTCCACGTGTGGCGCCTCCGCGTGGATCCGGTCGGACAAGGTCCCGGCCAGCCCCGTCAGGAGCAGGTCGGTGGCCTGCACGGTGAACGTGCGCTGGAGGTGCACGGCGTCGAAACCGGCGCCGGGCCGCAGGACGTTGTCGCAGCCGCGCAGCAACGCGCTGACCTCGTCCCGGAGTTCCAGGGCGCGTGGGGTCGGAACCATCCCCTGCCCCGCGCGGACCAGGAGCGGGTCACCGACGGCACGCCGCAGCCGGGCCAGCGTACGGCTGGCGGCCGCGGGTGACGTGCCGAGTCGCTCCGCGGCGCGGGTCACGCTGTTCTCCTGGAGCAGAGCATCCAGAGCTCGCAGCAGATTGAGATCCAATGATGCTCCTGAGCTGCATACTTACGCCTGAGGCAATGATTGGGTGCTCATTCTTGCATTGTTGTGGGGCCCTGCCGAGGCGAGAGTGGGAGACGTCCGCGAAACGCGTCGCGTGACATCCCTTCGCCCTTCCAAGGAGCCCTCTGTGCCTTCCGTGCCCTCCGATGTGCCCTCCATGCACCGGTCCCCCCGCGCCGGTCGAGACGGCGACGTACTGGCAGTGGTCAGTCAGAGCGGGCCGACCATCTCGTTCTTCGACGCCGCTTCCGACCGGCACATCGATACGATCGACATCCTCGCCGAGCCCCACGAGGTGTGCTTCGACCCGACGCAGCGCCTGCTGTGGTGCACCACCTCGTACCGCTCGGGCTACTACCACGCGAACGGCGGCCGACGCACCGAGCTGACCGTCATCGACCCCGACACACGCCGCATCGTCGAGGTCGTCGACCTCGCCCCCGAACACGGGCCGCACGGGCTGGCGTTGGACACGGCACGCCGTCGTCTCTACGTCAGCGTCGAGGGTTCGGCGGACCGGCCCGGCGGTGTCGTGGTGATCGACACGGAGACCCGCCGGCCCCTGGGCAGGATCGACACGGACGCGCCCGGCCCGCACTGGTTCGCCATCGACCCTTCGGGCAGGACGGGTTACGCCACCAACAAGTAAGCGCCGTTCGTGTCGATGGTCGACCTCGAACGGGGCGTCCTCACCGCGAAGATCGAGGTACCGGGCAGTGAAGGACTCGCCGTTTCGGCCGATGGCGCGTACGCGTACGTCGCCTCGCCGTACGCCGGTTCCTTCCTCGCCGCCGCTGAGAACCGGCCGGACACGGGAATCAAGGTCATCGACGCCCGGACGGCGTCCGTCGTCGACACACTGCCCACGGACGGCGTCGTCCTGCCGGTGCACCTCACCTCGACGGGCATGCTGCTCGTGGGCGAACTGCGCATGGAACCCGACCCGGTGTCCCAGCTCGGCCGTCAGGCGCCGGGCCGCCTCACGGTGTTCTCGGCCGACACCCGCAAGCGGCTGGGCGAGCTCGAAGTGGGGCTCTTCCCGCTGACCATCACGTCGTCGCCCGACGGCCGGATCGCGTACGTGTCCTGCGTCGTCTCGTCCACCGTTCACATCGTCGACCTGGAGACGCTGCGGGAGCTGAGCCGGTTGGACATAGCCAAGGCGGGCGAGCCCGGCGCCCATGGTCTGGCCTACATCCCGGGTGCGGCCTGAGACCGTGACGACCGACCCCATCGGCGCGCTGAACACCTGTGAGGTCATGTTGCCCTGATGGCGGCCCGTTGCGGCCGGCGCGTCAACTTGCGCGTGCACAGTGCGGCTTCCGGACCGTGCATGCGCTGCCGCCCGCCTCGTAGAGTCCGGCGACATGACATCCGCTCCCGTCTCTCCCGCCGCCGCTCTCGACGCCCTGCTCGCCGGAAACCGGCGCTTCGTGGCCGGGGCCCCGCGGCATCCGAACCAGGACGCCGCTCGGCGTGCCGAGCTGGCTCCGGCGCAGAAGCCCTTCGCGGTGCTGCTGGGATGTTCCGATTCAAGGCTGGCCGCCGAGATCATCTTCGACCAGGGTCTCGGCGACCTGTTCGTGGTCCGCACCGCCGGGCACGTCCTGGGGCCGGAAGTCCTGGGCAGCATCGAGTACGGCACGAGCGTGCTGGACTGCCGCCTCGTCGTGGTCCTCGGGCACGACTCCTGCGGTGCCGTCGCCGCCGCCCGCGCCGCGGTCGAGGACGGGCTGCCCGCCGCAGGGTACGTCCGGGACGTCGTCGAGCGTGTCACCCCGAGCGTGCTGGCCGCCCGCGCCGCCGGTCTCACCTCGGACAGCGACCTCATCGACTCGCACCTACTGCACACCGTGGACCTGCTCCTGGACCGCTCCCGCGTTCTCGCCGACCAGGTCGCCGCCGCCCACACCGGCGTCGTCGCCCTGGCGTACCAACTCGCCGAAGGCAACGCCCGCCTCGTCACCGCTCACGGAATCCCGACCGCGTCAGCGTCCACCGGACGCACGCGCTGAGCACCCGCCCGGCCGGATCACGCCCGGGCTCAAGAGGCCGCCCGGGCGCGCCGCGCACGCACACGCTCCCGCCCATTGCCCCCTGAACCACCCTGTCGCTAGCCTGTGTTCGTCATTCCGGTCGTTGACCGGAGTTTCGAACACAGAGGGTGGGTGGCGGGCCATGGGGCGACTCGTGCCGGCGGTGGCCAGGGCGCTGGACGTGCTGGAACTCTTCCTGGAGAGCGAGGCGCCGCTCTCCGCGCCGGACGTCATGCGCAGGCTCGGGCTGCCGCGTACGACGGTCCACGAGCTGGTCACCACGTTGGCCGCCCGCTCCTACCTGGTGGCGGCACCCGAGCAGCCGGGACGCTATCGGCTCGGCGTCCGCACCTATCAGCTCGGCAGCCGGTACGCCGAGCAGCTGGACCTCGCCGCCGAGGGGCAGCAGGTGGCCCGCGAGGTCGCCCAGACCTGCGACGAGACCGTCCATGTGGCGATCCTGGAAGACACCGACGTCATTTACATCGCCAAAGTGGACTCCACCCACGCGGTGCGCATGGTCTCGGCGGCCGGCCGCCGTCTCCCCGCCCACTGCACCTCCGTCGGCAAGATGCTGCTCGCCTCGCTTCCGGAGGCAGAGCTCGACGCCAGGATCGGCGGCGTCGAGCTCGTCGCCATGACCCCCGACAGCATCACCGATCCCACCGCCCTGCGCACCGCGCTCGCGGAGATCCGGGCCCGGGGGACCGCGTTCGAGCACCGGGAGTCCAACCCCGACGTCAGCTGCGTGGCCGCCCCGGTACGCGACAGCGCGGGCCGGGTCGTCGCCGCGCTCTCCATCTCCGTACCGATGATCAGGTGGAGCGAGGCGCGCGAGACGGAGCTCGCGGAGCTGGCGCTGAAGGGCGCGGGCGACCTCTCCCTGCGGCTCGGCCACCGGGGCGTGCGATGAATCCCGAGGTGGCGGTGCGGGCAGGTGCCGAGCTGGGCGAGGGGCCCACCTGGGATCCGGCGAGCGGACGGCTGATCTGGGTCGACATCCTGTCGTCGCGGATCCACACGTACGAGCCGGGCAGCGGACGCCGTACGGTCATGGCGACCGGGCAGCACGTCGGCGCCGCGAAGCCGCGCGCGGGCGGCGGCCTCGTCGTCAACCTGCGTGACGGCATCGGGCTCTACGGCCCCGACGGCGCCTTCTCGTGGCTGCTGCGGGACCCCGTGCCCGGGCGGCGTGGCAACGACGCGGCGGTCGCACCGGACGGCGCCCTGTGGGCGGGCACGATGCGCTACGACGAGGCGCCCGGCGGCGGCTCCCTCTTCCGGATCGCGGGCGACGGCGAGACCACCGCGCTGCCCGGCCCGGTGTCGGTCAGCAACGGCACCGCCTGGAGCCCGGACGGGCGGCTCATGTACTACGTCGACAGCCCGACCCGGCGCATCGATGTCTTCGATTTCGATGGCCAACTCGTCCACAACAGGCGGGCGTTCGCGCTGATCGAGGACGAGGGCGGTTTTCCCGACGGGCTCACCGTCGACGCCGACGGCTGTGTCTGGGTGGCGCTCTGGGACGGGGCCTCGGTGCGCCGTTACGACCCGGACGGCACGCTCGGGCTGGTCGTCGAGCTGCCGGTGCGCCGCCCCACCGCTTGCGCCTTCGGTGGCCAGGACCTCACCGACCTGTACGTCACCACGGCCCGGACCGGCCTGCGGCAGCCGCACCCGCTCTCCGGGTCGCTTTTGGTGCTCCCCGGTATGGGACGCGGAATGCCGGGTACCGCCTTCATCGGCTGAGGCGTAGGCGGCACCCGGATCCGAACGCCTCAGCGCGTCGAGAAGGCGTGCACGGTCGACGTCCGGTACGTCTCGCCCGGGCGCAGCACCGTGGACGGGAAGGCGGGGTGGTTGGGGGAGTCCGGGAAGTGCTGGGACTCCAGGCAGAGGGCGTCACCCTGGCGGTAGGTGCGGCCCGAGGTGCCGACCAGGGTGCCGTCCAGGAAGTTGCCGCTGTAGAACTGCATTCCCGGCTCGGTCGTGTGCATCTTCATCACCCGGCCGGAGTGCGGCTCGGCGAGCGTGAGCGCGTACTCGGGGTCCGGCGTACTGCCTTTGTCCAGGACCCAGTTGTGGTCGAACCCCTTGCCGTACAGGAGTTGTTGACGGCCCTGGCGGATGTCCCGGCCGATCGGCTTCGTACGCCGGAAGTCGAAGGGGGTTCCTGATACGCGGGCCAGTTCGCCGGTCGGTATGAGGCCCGCGTCGACCGGGGTGTAGCGGGCGGCGGCCAGTTCGAGGGTGTGGTCGTGGACCGGGCCGCTGCCCTCGCCCGCCAGGTTGAAGTAGGTGTGGCTGGTGAGGTTGACGACGGTCGCCCGGTCCGTGGTCGCCGCGTAGTCGATGCGCCACTCGCCGCGCGCCGTGAGGGTGTAGGTGACCTGGACCTTGAGTGTCCCGGGGTAGCCCATCTCGCCGTCCGGCGAGATCCGGGAGAGCACGAGCCCGGTGCCGGAGCCACGGGTGAAGGGCTCCACGTGCCACATCTGCTTGTCGAAGCCCTTGGTGCCGCCGTGCAGGCTGTTCGCGCTGTCGTTGAGCGGCAGTTGGTAGGTGTGGCCGTCGAGGGTGAACCTGCCTGCCGCGATGCGGTTGCCGTAGCGGCCGATGAGACCGCCGAAGTACGGGGACTTGGCGACGTAGTCGGCGAGGTTGTCGAAGCCGAGCGCGATGTTGGCCCGGCGGCCGTGCCGGTCGGGCACGTCGAGGCGGTGGATGATCCCGCCGTACGAGAGGACCTCCAGCCGGATGCCTCCGTTGGCGACGGTCCACAGGTGTACGGGGGTGCCGTCGTCCAGGGTGCCGAACAGTGTCCTGGTGGGGGTGCGGCCCGGGGCGGCCTGGGCCGTGCCCGGGCTCGTCGCTGCCACGCCCGCGGCGAGGCCCGCCGCCATCACCGTACGTCTGCTGGTGTTCATGTCCACTGCTCCTCCAGAAGGTGATGGTGTGTCATGAGCCGACCTTGCGTTTGTTCCAGACGTCGAAGCCCACCGCGGCCAGCAGGACGAAACCCTTGATGACCTGCTGGTAGTCGGTGCCGACGCCGACCAGCGACATACCGTTGTTGAGCACGCCGAGCACCAGGCCGCCGATGATCGCGCCAAGGACTGTTCCCACGCCGCCGCTCATCGAGGCGCCGCCGATGAAGGCGGCCGCGATGGCCTCCAGCTCGAAGTTGACGCCCGCGTTGGGGGTGCCCGCGTTGAGGCGCGCCGCGAAGACGACACCGGCCAGGGCGGCGAGGACCCCCATGTTCACGAAGACCAGGAAGGTGACCCGCTTGTCCTTGACGCCGGAGAGCTTCGCCGCCGCCTGGTTGCCGCCGAGCGCGTACACATGCCGCCCCACCACCGCGTTGCGCATCACGAAACCGAGCCCGATGAGCAGGGCGGCCAGCAGGAGCAGCACCACCGGCACACCCCGGTAACTGGCCAGGGTGAGGGTGAAGGCGAGGACGGCGGCGACCATCGCCACGCACTTGGTGAGGAACAGGCCACGGGGGAGCACATCGAGTTCGTACGCCTGCTCGCGCCGCCGCGAGCGCACCTCCTGGACCAGCACGACGGCGATCAGGGTCAGCCCCAACAGCACGGTGAGATTGTGGTAGTTGGTGTCGGGACCGACCTCCGGGAGGTATCCGGTGGAGATCTTCTGGAAGCCCTCGGGGAACGGGCCGAGCGAGCGGGATCCGAGCAGGATCTGGGTGCCGCCCCGGAAGAGCAGCATCCCGGCGAGCGTGACGATGAAGGACGGGATGCCGACGTACGCGATCCAGAACCCCTGCCAGGCGCCCGCGACCGCACCGATGACGAGTGCGACGGCCAGGGCGAGCACCCAGGGCACATGGTGTTCCACCATCATCACGGCGCACGCCGCCGAGACGAAGGCCGCCAGTGAGCCGACGGACAGATCGATGTGACCGGCGATGATGACGATCACCATGCCGATGGCGAGGACGAGGATGTAGCTGTTCTGGAGCACCAGGTTGGTGACGTTGTTCGGTTTGAGCAGGACGCCGTCGGTCCATATCTGGAACAGCACGACGATCAGTCCGAGCGCGACCAGCATCCCGTACTGGCGCATGTTGCGACGGGCCGCGTCCAGGAGCAGCGCCCCGGCCGGGGAGCGCGGTGGCTCGGGAGTCCTCGGGGTGCTCGGTGCGGCGTCGGTGGTGACCGGACCCATTTCGGCTACCTCTTGTTCGTGGTCATGTCGTTCGTGGTCATGAGGCGCATCAGTACTTCCTGGGTCGCGTCCGCCCGGGCGGCCTCGCCGGTGAGCCGGCCGGCCGCCATCGTGTAGATGCGGTCGCACATGCCGAGGAGTTCGGGCAGTTCGGAGGAGATGAAGACGACGGCCTTGCCCTGGGCCGCGAGCTGGTCGATGACGGTGTAGATCTCGTACTTGGCGCCCACGTCGATGCCGCGCGTGGGCTCGTCGAGGATCAGCACATCGGGACCCGCGAAGATCCACTTGCTGAGGACGACCTTCTGCTGGTTGCCGCCGGACAGGCGCCCGACCGGCTCGAAGACGGTCGGCGCCTTGATGCCCATGGAGGTGCGGTACGACTCGGCGACCCGCCGCTCCTCGTGCTCGTCGACGATCCCGCGCCGGGACACCTTGCCCAGGGCGCCCAGGGTGATGTTGCGGCTGATGGTGTCGATGAGGTTGAGGCCGTAGTGCTTGCGGTCCTCGGTGACGTACGCGATGCCGTGGCCCACCGCCTCGGGGACGGTCCTCGTACGGATTCGGTGGCCGTCCTTCCACACCGTGCCGCTGATGCCCCGGCCGTAGGAGCGGCCGAAGACGCTCATGGCCAGCTCGGTGCGGCCCGCCCCCATCAGGCCTGCGACGCCCACGATCTCGCCCCGCCGGACGTGCAGGCTGACGTCGTCGACCACCTTGCGCTGCTGGTCGATGGGGTGGTGGACGGTCCAGTCCCGCACCTCAAGGGCGGGGTGGGCGCCCGGATCGCCCGCGTAGGGGGTGCGTTCGGGGAAGCGGTGGTCGAGGTCGCGGCCGACCATGGCCCGGATGATGCGCTCCTCGGTGGTCTCCGGGGCCTTCACATCGAGGGTCTCGATGGTTCTGCCGTCTCTGAGGACGGTCACCGAGTCGGCGACCGCCGCGATCTCGTTGAGCTTGTGCGAGATGATGATCGAGGCGATGCCCTGGGCCTTCAGCTCCAGGATGAGGCCGAGGAGATGGGCGCTGTCCTCGTCGTTGAGCGCGGCGGTCGGCTCGTCCAGGATGAGCAGCCGCACCTCCTTGGAGAGGGCCTTGGCGATCTCCACGAGCTGCTGCTTGCCGACCCCGATGTCCGCGACCCGGGTCTGCGGATGCTCGCGCAGGCCCACCCTCTTCATCAGGCGCGCAGCGTGCTTGAGCGTCTCGCCCCAGCTCACGATCCCGCGCCTGGCGTGCTCGTTGCCGAGGAAGATGTTCTCGGCGATGGAGAGGTAGGGGACGAGTGCCAGCTCCTGGTGGATGATGACGATGCCGCGCGCCTCGCTGGCCCTCATGTCCTTGAACGCGCAGGGCTCGCCCCGGAAGAGGATGTCGCCCTCGTAACTTCCGTGCGGGTGAACGCCGCTGAGGACCTTCATCAGGGTGGACTTGCCCGCACCGTTCTCGCCGCAGACGGCGTGCACCTCGCCGGGCGCGACGGTGAGGGACACGTCGGAGAGCGCCCGGACGCCGGGAAACGTCTTGACGATGGAGCGCATCTCCAGGACGGGCGCCCCCATGTCCGGTGCGCTCACTTCAGGTCACTCGCCTTGATGTAGCCCGAATCGACCAGCGTGGCCCGGTAGTTGGACTTGTCGACGCTGACCGGATTGAGGAGGAAGGCCGGCACGATCTTCTTCTCGTTGTCGTACGTCTTGGTGTCGTTGACCTGGGGCGTCTTTCCGGTGAGCACCGCGTCGGCCATCTGCACGGCCTGCTTGGCCAGCGCGCGGGTGTCCTTGTAGACGGTCTGGGCCTGGTCTCCCGCGATGATCGACTTCACGGACGCCACCTCGGCGTCCTGCCCGGTGACGACCGGGTACGGCTTGGCGGCGCTTCCGTAGCCGCCGGAGCGCAGGGCGGACAGGATGCCGATGGAGATCCCGTCGTACGGCGAGAGGACGGCGTCGACGCGCTCGGTGGAGTACGCCTTCGTGAGGAGGTCGTCCATGCGCTTCTGCGCGGTGGCGCCGTCCCAGCGAAGGGTGGTCACCTGGTTGAGTCGGCTCTGGCCGCTGCGCACGACGAGCTGCTTCTTGTCGATGTAGGGCTGGAGCGTCTTGAGGGCGCCCTGGAAGAAGTAGCGGGTGTTGTTGTCGTCGGGGGATCCGGCGAACAGTTCGATGTTGAAGGGGCCCTGCTCGCCGCTGCCCTGGGGGGTGTTCTTGAGGCCCAGCTTGTCGATGATGTACGTGGCCTGGAGCACCCCGACCTTCTCGTTGTCGAACGACGCGTAGTAGTCGACGTTCGGGGAGCCGAGGATGAGGCGGTCGTAGGAGATCACCTTGATGTGCTGGTCGGCGGCCTGCTTGAGGACGTCGCCGAGCGCCCGTCCGTCGATCGCCGCGACCACCAGGGCGTCCACCCCCTTGGTGATCATGTTCTCGACCTGGGCGACCTGCTGGTCGACGCTGTCCTCGCCGTACTGGAGGTCGGTCTTGTATCCGAGCGCCCGGAACTGCGCGGCCATGTTGTTCCCGTCGGCGATCCAGCGCTCCGACGACTTGGTCGGCATCGCTATGCCGATCGTGGCTCCCTTGCCGCCCTTGGGTGTCGCCTTGCCGCCGCCCTCGCTGTCCTGCCCGCAGGCGGCGAGGGCGAGGGAAAGGATTCCGGCGAGTGCGAGTGCGAGTGCGGCTGGTCGGGTGCGGCGCATGGTCATCAGTCCTTCGGGTTCACGGGGAAGCGGTTCAGGGGGCCGGGGCGGCGGGAGCCGAGCGGGGACATACCGCCGTCGGCGCCGAGGCGGGCGAGCAGATCGAGGACGAGCCGGCCCCGGCGCACCCGCTCGCGGGCGGTGTCCAGGGCGGTGTCGCGCAGGTGGGCGCCGTAGGGGTAGATGCCGGGCGCCCGGGAGAGGCCGAACTTGAGGTAGAGCGGGGCGGCGCGGCGGATCAGCTCGCCCGCCTCGTACATCCGCACATAGCCGCCGAGGTCGTCGGGCGCCTCGATGTAGAGGTCGAGCGGGACCCTCGACACCCGCCGGACCTCGGTGAAGTGAGCAGGTGTCAGATCGGAGGGGACGTTGACGGAGTCGGCGCCCAGCTGCTCGTACACGGCCACCGAGGCCGGGTTGACCGGGCC
Source organism: Streptomyces sp. NBC_00224 (assembly GCF_041435195.1). NCBI lineage: Bacteria > Bacillati > Actinomycetota > Actinomycetes > Kitasatosporales > Streptomycetaceae > Streptomyces > Streptomyces sp. NBC_00224. The sequence continues at coordinate 1,199,764 of NZ_CP108106.1, read as the reverse complement.
GATCAGCGCGGAGACCTTGAGTGTGGTGTCGGCGGGCAGCAGGCCCCGCTCGCGCATCCGGTGCAGGCTCCACAGCACGCCCTCGTCCGCGACGAGCAGACAGCGCACCCCCAACTCGGCCGCCCGCAGCGCGTCTTCGACGCATCCGGCGAGCGCGTCATGGCCGCGGGCGCGCAGTCCCGCGCCGCCCGAGTCGCTGCGCGCGGAGGCCCCGGTGTCCCAGGTGCCGCGCGGCCCGGTGAACAGGCAGAGCTCGATGTCGCGCTCGGCGCAGCCCTCCACCATCTCGGTGATCTCGGCATCGGAGAGCATCCACACACCGCTGCCCTGGCTGACGCGGTGGACGGGCACGTCGAGGCGGGACGACTCCTTCAGTACGACGGCGAGCGCCTCCGGACCCTCGACGGAGGGAATCTCGGTGCGCCAGGTGCCCCCGTCGGGGAACGTGTGCGGGGAGGAGTCGGCGGGGTTGCCGTGCGGGGCGGCCAGGCCCAGTGTCGCCAGGGCCGGTTCGCCGGGGCGGCGGGGGCCCTCGGGGCCCGGGGCGGGGGCGGTGGCTGGTGCGTCGGTCACAGGCGGGTTCCTTGTACGAGAGGGCGAGAGGGCGAGAGGTGAGGGTCGAGACGAGGTCGTTCGGCTCGTTCGATATATCGAACGAGGTTCGGGTCGTTGGGTGTGCGGAGATACGTGTGCGGAGGTACCGCGGCCGCTGGGCGCGAGGTCGCGCCTCAGGGGCGCAGCAGTACCTTTCCGGTCTTGGGGTCACCGCCTCCGACCAGCGCCAGAGCATCGGCGTACCGCTCCAGCGGGAATTCGTGCGTGATCAGCTCCGCCGGGTCGATGAGGCCCGTGCTGTAGGCCCGTACGGCCAACGACCAGGCGGCGGACGGGGCGCCGAAGACGCTCCGCACGGTGAGCTGGCTCACCGAGAGGTGCACCGGATCGATGCCCAGCGCGCCTTCGGCGAACATCCCGGTGAGGACGACCCGGCCCCCGCGCCGGGCGAGGAGGCAGGCGTCGGCGGCGGTGGTGCGGGCACCGGCCGTCTCCACGACGAGGTCGTAGCGCCCGCGCACCTCGGGGGAGAGGGTGGGCGTACGGGCCTCGGTCGCGCCCATGAGGCAGGCCAGCTCGGCCCGTTCGAGCCGAGGGTCGACGACGGCCAGCTCGCCGGGGGAGGAGGCGGCCAGGAACTGGACCGCGAGCAGCCCGAGCGTTCCCGCGCCGACCACCGCGACCCGTTCGCCCGCCTCCGGCGCGGCGGCCCGTACGGCGGCGGCGACCACGGCGGCGGGCTCCAGCAGGGCCGCGCCGCGCAGGTCCGCGTCGTCAGGCAGCGGGTGCAGCAGCCGGGCGGGCACCACCAGATGGTCGGCGAAGGCGCCGGGGTGGGTGAAGCCGGTCTCCGCGTACGCGGCGGAGCACAGGGAGGTGTCCCCGGCCCGGCACCGCTCGCAGGTCCCGCAGAAACGGAAACCCTCGGCCACCGCCTTGCGCCCCACCAGTGCGGGATCGACGCCGGGCCCGGCCGCAACCACGGTCCCGGACCACTCGTGGCCGGGTGTGACGGGGTAGCGCACATAGCCGGGGGCGCGGTGGCCGTCGTACACCTCGCGGTCGCTCAGGCAGATCCCGGCGGCGGCGACCTGGACGAGCACCTCGCCGGGGCCGGGCCGCGGGCGCTCCCCGGTGACCAGGCGGTGGGTGCCGGGCGCGTCGACGACGATCGCGCGGCTGGTCTCCCGGCCGCCGCCGGGATCCGCCGCCCCGCCGCTGCTCATGAGCCCGCCCACGGGGGCCTCGCTCGCGCGCCTGCTCATCCCGCCGCTCCCGAGGCCTTGGGGGCGCGCTTCTCCCAGCCCTCCGCCCACAGGTCGAACCGGGCCTGCTGCTGGGGGAACTCGGCGGCCGCGTCCACATCGAGCTCGACGCCGAGCCCCGGGGCCTGCGGCAGCTCGAAGTAGCCGTCGACCACCTGGGGGGCGCCCTTGACGACCTTCTTGATCTCCGCGTCCGCGAAGTCGTTGAAGTGCTCCAGGATCTTGAAGTTCGGGGTGCAGCCGGCCACTTGGAGGCTCGCGGCGGTGAGCACCGGGCCGCCCACGTTGTGCGGGGCGACGAGCACGTAGTGCGCCTCGGCGGTCGCGGCGAGCTTACGGGTCTCCAGGATGCCGCCGATGTGGCCCACATCGGGCTGGATGACGTCGGCGGCCTGCGACTCGAACAGCTCCCTGAACTCGATGCGGTCGTGGATGCGTTCGCCGGTCGCGATCGGGATGTCCACCTTGGCGGCGACCTTCTCCAGGGCCTTGAGGTTCTCCGGCGGCACCGGCTCCTCCAGCCAGGCGGGTTCGAACGGTGCGAGATCGCGGGCCAGGCGCACCGCCGTGGACGGTGAGAACCGCCCGTGCATCTCCAGCATCAGCTCCGCGTCGGGGCCGATCGCGTCCCGCACCGCCTCGATCAGCGACACGGCGTACCGGGTCTGCTGGTGGTCGAGCTCGAAGTGGCCGGTGCCGAACGGGTCGATCTTCAGCGCCCGGTAGCCGCGCTCGACGACCGCCCGGGCGGCCTTGTGGTAGGCCTCCGGGGTGCGTTCGGTGGTGTACCAGCCGTTGGCGTACGCCTTGACCCGGTCCGTCACCTTCCCGCCGAGCAACTGCCATACGGGGACGCCGAGCGCCTTGCCCTTGATGTCCCAGCACGCCATCTCGACGACCGCGATGCCGGACATCACGATCTCGCCGGCCCGCCCGTAGTCGCCGTACTTCATCCTGCGCACGAGGTCCTCGACCGCGAACGGGTCCGATCCGGCGATGTGGTTGGCCTCGGCCTCGCGCAGATAGCCGAGGAGCGCGTCGGTGCGGCCGAGCATCCGGGTCTCGCCGACTCCGGTGAGGCCCTCGTCGGTGTGGACCTGGACGTACGTGAGGTTGCGCCAGGGAGTCCCGACGACGTGTGTGCTGATTCCCGTGATTCGCAAGGCAGTTGCTCCCGAGGCTGCGGCCCATGGCGTTCGATATTTCGTCACACGTTCGAAATGTTGGCGTGACGGTAATGACGTGCGGTCGCGGGTGTCAATGGGTCGCGCGGGAACCGTTCCGGAGCCGGTGTCGATCATCGTGCTCCGCAACGGCCCGGTCCCGCCTCAGGTGTTGACGCGGGGGCGGGGAAAGCGGAATGCTCCCGGCGGCGCAGTAGCGACGAAATGCAGAACACTGTCCGAAATCTCGAACTCGCACCGAGAGTTGAGGAGTTCAGCATGACCTCACGCACCCCCACCGGACCGACGGAGCAACCCGGCTCCGGGCCCAGCCGCAGAGCGATCGTCACAGCGCTCGGCGCACTGCCGCTGGCCGGAGCGGTCGGCCCCGCGTTCGCGGCCTCCCCGGCGCGGGCGGCCGACGCGCTCCCCGCGCCCGTCGCGCACTGGGCCTTCGACGAGACGGCCGGAGCCACCGCCGCCGACAGCGCCGGCGGCCGCACGCTCACCCTCGACGCGGGTGCGCGCTGGGGAGCCGCGAAGTCGGGGGCCTCCAGCCTCGACGTCTCGGCGGGCGGCAACGCCACCGCTCGCGGCCCCGCCGTGGACACCACGAAGAGCTTCAGCGTCTCGGCCTGGGTCCGGCTCACGGCCACCACCGGGTACCAGACCTTCGTCTCCGTCGACGGCGCCCAGGTCAGCGGTTTCTTCCTGCAACTCCGGGACGACACCGGCGCGTTCGCCTTCGCGCGGCTGCCGTCCGACGCCACCTCGGCGAACGCCTCCGCCGCCGTCGCCGGTGCCTCCTTCGCCCCCGCGACCGGTATCTGGTACCACCTCCTCGGCGTCGACGATACGGCGGCCGGGGCCATCCGCCTCTACGTCAACGGCGTCCTGGAGGGCGAGGTCCCCTACGCCGGTGGCTGGCGCGCCACCGGTGCCACCGCCGTCGGACGCGGCCTCTTCGGAGGCGCCGAGGTCGATCAGGCGCACGCCCTCATCGACGACGTCCAGGTCTTCGACAGCGCCCTCACCGCCGAGCAGGCCGCGACCCTCGCGGGCGTGCCGGTGGACTCCACCCGGCCGCTGCTGACCGTCGACACCACCCGCCCCGGCCCCGTGGTCAGCCCGGAACTCGGTGGCATCTTCTTCGAGGACATCAACCACAGCGGCGAGGGCGGTCTCTACGCCGAACTCGTCAACAACCGCAGCTTTATGGCCGCGACCACACCGCTGCACTGGTTCACCGTAGGCCGAGCGACCTTCGCTTTGGACACCGGCCAGCCACTCAACCAAGCCCTCACTCAGTCACTGCGCGTCACCGTCACCGCCGCCGGAGACGGCGTCGCCAACGAAGGCTTCTGGGGCATTCCAGTCTGCCCCTCCACCACCTACCGCGCCTCCGTCTACGCCAAGTCGCCTTCCATCACCGGTAAGTTGACAGTCTCGATCGTCGGCACGGACGGTACGGTCCACGCCACCGCGACCACGGGAGCGCTCACCGACTCGTGGCGCAAGCAGGAGCTGACCCTGCGCACCGGACCCGGCGCCCCCACCACCCTCAACGCCCGCCTGGTCGTCACCGCCCCGGCCGCCGGCACGCTCTGGCTGAGCCAGGTCTCGCTCTTCCCACCGACGTACAAGGGCAGGCGCAACGGCCTGCGCGTGGACCTGATGGAGAAGCTCGCCGCCCTGCAGCCCAAGTTCCTGCGCTTCCCCGGCGGCAACTACCTCGAAGGCAACGTCATCGCCGACCGCTTCGACTGGAAGAAGACCATCGGCCCGGTCGAGCAGCGGCCCGGACACCGCAACTCCGCCTGGGGATACTGGTCCACCGACGGCCTCGGCCTGCCCGAATACCTCCAGATGACCGAGGACCTGGGCTGCACCCCGCTGCTGTGCGTGTACGCCGGATACTCCTTGCAGGGCGCGCACGTCACCGGTGACGCCCTGAAACCCTTCGTGCAGGACGCCCTCGACCAGATCGAGTACATCACCGGGCCCGCCACCTCCACCTGGGGCGCCAGACGCGCGGCCGACGGGCACCCGGCGCCCTTCCCCCTCAAGTATGTGGAGATAGGCAACGAGGACTGGTTCGACAAGTCCGGCTCGTACGAAGAGCGTTATGCCGCCTTCCACGACGCGATCAAGGCCCGCTACCCGGCCCTCAAACTGATCGCCACGACGCCGGTCGCCTCCCGCCCGTACGACCTGATCGACGAGCACTACTACCAGTCGCCGTCCGCCTTCCAGGCGGGCTCCCACAAATACGACGGCAGGGACCGCCGCAGCCCCAAGGTGTTCGTCGGGGAGTGGGCCGCACAGGAGGGCCGCCCCACCCCCGACCTCGACGCGGCGCTCGGCGACGCGTCCTGGCTGGCCGGGCTCATCCGCAACTCCGACCAGGTCCTGATGGAGTCGTACGCGCCGCTGTTCAGCCACGTCAACGACAACACCTGGGCCACCAACCTCATCGCGTACTCCGGCCTGACCAGCTACAACTCGCCCAGCTACTACGCACAGCAGATGCTGCGCACCCAACGGGGCACGGTGGTGCTGCCCACCGAGGTGCGCGCGCTGCCCGGCCTGAACGTCGTCACCACCCACGACCCGGGCAGCCATCGCATCTACCTCGCGGTGGTCAACACGGGCGGCACGGCCCGTAAGACGGCCGTCTCCCTGCAGGGGGTCGCCCGCACGGAGTCGACCGGCGCCGTCACGGTCCTGGCCGCAGCGGACAGGAAGGCCACCAACACACTCGCCGACCCGGAGGCGGTAATCCCGCACGGCCGGTCCGTCGGCGGCATCACACCCGCTTTCACGGCGACCTTCGCCCCGTACTCGGTGACGGTCCTGGAGGTGCGGACGGTCTGAACGGGGCGGGCGGCGACTGACGCTGTATCACGAGTGTGACAAAGCGTGTGGTCTTCCTCATTGCCCGGGCGATCCGCTCTTTGATGGGGTGGGCGCATGCGTCCCGCCGCCCTCCTCGCCGTCTGCGCCCTCACCGCCGGCACCGTCCTCGTCGCCGGATGCGGATCGGAGAACGCCGCCTCCGGCTCCCGCGCCGCGTCCGGTTCGCCGACGTGCACCTCTCGCCCGCCCACCGGCGACCCCGCCGAACTGAAGCGGGACGGCGTGACGATCCTCAGCCAGGGCTGCGGCCCGTCGCCAAGTGCGCCGACCGAGTTCGAGGTCACCAACACGGAGACCGAGCCGTTCACGTACACCATCTCCTTCGAGGTCCGGAACGGCTCCGGGGAGGTCATCTCCAACCCGCGCCGGACAGTGGCGTCCGTGGCACCGGGCCGGACCGTACGTAAGACCCTTGAGCTGGGAGATGTCCCCGCCGGCGGTGCGCGTGTGCGTATCGGCAAGGTGCGGGCGGTCCCGGCGGACGAGGCCTCCGAGTCCGCCGGGACGTGCCCGCCCTCGGGGATGCGCGTCACGACCGACCAGGGCGATGCCGCCATGGGGCTCCGCGTCGTAGGACTCCACCTGGCCAACTGCGGGACCGGCGTCGTCAAGGTCAACGGCTACCCCGGCCTCCAGCTCCTCGACGAGAAGCGGCGGCCGCTGACCGGCGTACGAATCCTCCACGGCACCGGCGCGATCTCCACGGCCGGAGGCCCGGACACCCCGCCCCGGCCCGTGACACTGCGGCCGGGAGAGGCGGCGTACGCCTCCCTGATGTGGCGCAACACCACCGAGTCCGGCACCCCAGTGAACGTCCCTTACGTGAGGGTGACGGCGAAGCCCGGCTCGCCGACCGCCATCGTGACCCCGGAACTCGACCTCGGAACCACGGCGAAGCTGGGCGTCGGCCCCTGGACGAAGGACAAGGCCTCCCGCCCGGCGACACCCGACGGTGGGCAACAAAGGCCCTGATTGCCCACCGGTGTCCGACTCGGGCACATACGCAAACCGGCGAGTCGCTCACATCGGACTCCTGTGGGGCCCGGTGTCACCTGCCACCCCCCGCTGCCTCATGATGGCCCGCATGTCCCACACCTCCAGGCGCAGCCTGCTCGCCGTCTTCGCGGCATCGGCTGCCACCGTTCCGCTCAGCGGTCTGGCCGCCGCCCCGGCGCGCGCCGCCGTTTCCGCCGGCTCTACCGGGTCCCTCGCGGCGCCCGCCGGTCTGGCCTCGCCGCGCTCCTCGGTCACACTGCCGCCGCTGAACGCGTCCTACTTCAGCCAGCTGACGCTGAACACGCCGCTCACCGCCGCCGCGCTGTCGGGAACCCCGGCCCGTACCGAGGTCACCTCCGGCGGCAAGCGCGTCGCGCTGCTGACGCACGGCGCCCGTACCGTCGTCCTGCCCGGCCCGCAGCGTACGTTCACGGAGAACAAGAAGGCCTTCGTGGACGACTTCGGGCGCACCCTGCCGGACGTGTCGCTGCCGGTGGCCGACCGCTCGTACTGGGGCACCTCCCCGGGCGGCGGCAGCTGGTCGACCCTCGGGCCCGCGGACACCGACTACTCGGTCGTGCCGGGCGCCGGTGTCATCGCCCTCACCACCGACTTCGCCAGCCGTCACGCCACCCTTCGCGACGGCGAGATCACGGACTTCGACGTGCGGTCCGTCGCGCGCTTCGACAAGGTGCCCACCGGCCAGGCGTGCTCCTACGCGCTGTCCTTCGGCTACCAGGACACCAGCAACAACTACCGGGCCCGGCTGTCCTTCCTGACGACCGGCGCGGTCGAACTGCGCGTCGAGAAGGAGGTCGCCGACAAGGTCGACCTGCTGCCGAACTCGACCGCCCTCACCCTCGCCACGGGCGTGGCCGCCGGCACCGACTGGACGATCCGGGTGCGCCGCGAGGGCACCCGCATCCAGGTCAAGGCCTGGCGTACGGCCTCCACGGAACCGGCCGCCTGGACCGTCGACGTCAGCGACGCCACCTTCGGCAAGGGCCGGGTCGGCCTGCGCGCCCTGGCCAACGACGGCTGCACCAACCTGCCGGTCAAGCTCGCCGTCAGCCGCTTCCAGGTCGACGAGTCCACCTGGGCCACGCCGCCGAGCGTCACCCACGGCGACTGGGTGCGGGTCCTGCCCGAGCCCTTCGACGGGAACTGGACGCCGGAGCTGGAGAAGACCATCCGCTCCTGGGCCGGCTCGACGGCGCCGGACGTCCTCGCGTACGCGGCGATGTTCCTGGCCGACGGCCCCGCCGTGGTCAGCGGTTCCGGTCCCGCCAAGGACAAGCAGGTCCTGGGCGAGGCGGGTTACGGCTACCTGGACCCGCAGGGCTACCGCTACGAGGGCGCCGACTTCCACGAGTACATGAACACCGTCTGGACCTTCCCCGACGGCACCTACACAGGCCCGTCCAGCAAGCAGGTCGGCAACCTCGACTGCTCCGGGTATACGCGCATGGTGTACGGCTACCACCTGGGCGTACCCATGGCCGCGGGCGAGGACACCTCCCGCACGCGCATCCCGCGCAAGTCCCGGCACATGGTCGACTACGCGCCCGGTGTGCGCATCGACCGGACCGACGGGACGAACCCGCCCGCCGCGACGCTGCTCCAGCCCGGTGACCTGGTGCTGTTCAACGCCGACTCCGGCGACGACAACCCGACCGTGACCGTGGACCACGTCGGCATCTACCTGGGCGCGGACGCGGACGGCAAGCGCCGCTTCCTCTCCAGCCGCAAGACGGGCAACGGCCCCACCATGGCGGACCTGGGCGGCGCCTCGCTGCTCGACGGCACGGGCACGTACGCCAAGAAGCTGCACACGGTCCACCGCATCTGACGGCGGTATCCGAGGGCGAGCCGGAGGCCGTCCGCCCGGGCGGTGCTGAGCACGGCCCGGGCGGACGGTTGGCGGCCACTGTTTTGGTCTGACCGTTCCAAAACGTGTTAGCGTTCTGTCCATGGGGCGACCACGGCAGTTCGACGAGCGGCAGGCGGTGGCCGCGGCCTGCCAGGCCTTCTGGGCGAAGGGCTACGAAGCCACCTCCACCCAGGACCTGTGCGAGGCCACCGGTCTCGGCCGGAGCAGCATCTACAACACCTTCACCTCGAAGGACCACCTCTTCCGGCGCGCGCTGGCCCACTACATCGACACCATGACGGGCCGTCAGGTCGCCCTCCTCGACGGGGAGGGGAGCAGCGGTCTGGAGCGGATCCGGGCGCTGTTCGCGATGCTCCTCGAAGGGGAGATGGAGAACCGCGAACTCGGACGGGCCGCCGGCTGCTTCACGGTCAACACCTTCACCGAGCCGGTCTCGGAGACCGACCCCGAGGTCGCCCGGCTCCTCGCCAAGGACCTGGAGCGGCGCCTGAGCTCCTTCCGTGCCGTGATCGAGGAAGGGCAGCGGGACGGCTCCATCAGCTCCTCGCGCGATGCCGCCGGGCTCGCCTGGTATCTCACCTCGGTGATCGCCGGAATGCGGATCGCCGCCCAGGCCGGCGCCGACCGCGCCGCACTGGAGCAGATCATGGCGGCCGGAGCCGACGCGCTCGGCCGCTGACTACCCGCTGTCCGTTCCTGTCGGGGCGCACTTCTCGTACCCGGTCGGCATTCACCATGCCCGAATTTTGGACTGATCAATACAGAACAGGGGGGCTGTTTCCCGTGCCCAAGTCCGTCCACCTCATGGCGTTCGGCATCTTCGCCATGGTCACCAGCGAGTTCCTGGTCGGCGGCCTCATGCCGCAGATCGCCGAGGACCTGCACGTCAGCATCGCCCAAGTCGGCTACCTCATCACGGCGTTCGCCCTCGCCATGGCCATCGGCGGCCCGTTCGCCACCGTCGCCGTTCTCAGGCTGCGCCCCAAGACGGCGCTGATGACGCTGTTCGCCGTCTTCCTCGCCGGAAACGTCCTGGCCGCCACCGCCGACAGCTACGGCGTCATGCTCGCTGCCCGCCTCATCACAGGCACGGCCTCCGCCGGGTTCTTCGGTGTCGCCCTCTCCGTCGTCGCCCAGATCACCTCGCCGGACGTACGCGGCCGTGCCATCGGCGTCGCCATGCAGGGCCTCATGGTCGGCACCCTCCTCGGGCTGCCCCTCTCCACGCTCATCGGCCAGCAGTGGGGCTGGCGCGCCGGCTTCGTCGCGGTCGGCGCCGTCACCGTCGCCGCCGCCGTCGCCACGGCGCTCGCCGTGCCCTCCCTCGAACACGCCGACGGGGCGGGCGAGTTCCGTGCCGAGCTGACCGTCTTCCGCAACGCGAGGCTCTGGCTGGTCCTGTCCACCTCGACGCTCATCATCGGCGCGACCTTCTCGGCCTTCTCCTACTTCACGCCGATCCTCACCGACCTCAGCGGCTTCTCGCACGGCACCGTCCCGCTGCTCCTGCTCGTGTACGGCGCCGCCACGGTCGCCGGCAACGCGGTCGTCGCCCGTCTCGCCGACTCCCACACCATCCCGGTACTGGTGGCCGGACTCGCCCTGAACATCGTGTTCCTGACCGCCTTCGCCCTGCTCGCGGACCACAAGATCCCCGCCGTCCTCGCCATGACGGGCATCGGGCTCGTCGGAGTCACCCTCAACCCGGCGATGATCAGCCGAGTGCAGCGCACGGCGAACGCGCGCCCCCTCGTCAACACCGTCCACTCCTCGTTCATCACGCTGGGCGTCGTCATCGGCTCCGGCCTCGGCGGAGCAGCCATCGACCTCCAGGGACTCCGGGCGCCGCTGTGGCTGGGGGCGGGGGCGGCGGTGCTCGCCCTCGTCACGCTGATACCGGACGTCGTACGGGCGCGGCGGCGCACGGCGCTCACCTCGTCCGCCACGCGGCGGGAGCGCTTGCCGGAGGCGCCGCGCGGCCAGGACCATGTGTCATGTGCGGCAGGCCGGTAGCCCGTCAGTACGGGCGCGGGCGCCCGCCGGAGAAGCGCACCACCGCCCTCAGCCCGGCAGGGACCCGGCAAGGTGAGGCCCCTGGCATCTGCGTCGTGCCGTGGGTTACGCGGGCTGGTTGGTGACGTAGAAGCCGGCGTCGTGGATGGGGGTGATCTCGGCGGTCTCGCCCTGGGCGGCCAGCCATTCCTCGCGCAGGCGGGCGGCTTCGTCGTCGGCCTGGGAGGCGGGGACGAGGCGGCCGTCAGGGGTGAGGCGCATCGGCGTGTCGCCGGCGGGGCGCCAGTCGAAGCGGGCGGCGATCTTGAAAAGGTCTTCCTGGGTGAGGGGGCCGCCGTTGTCCTTCTCGGCCTGGAGGGCGGTCGGGTGGTAGTCCTCGTAACCGCCGGGCATGTGGAGGGTGAGGAAGTGGGCGCCCTCGCCGGGCGGAGTGGCCCAGGTGTGGCGCGTGCCACTGGTGATGTGGGCGAGAGCGCGCGGGCGCAGCTCCACGACCTCGTCGTCGACCTGGACCAAGAGGGTGCCGGAGACGACGTAGTAGGTCTCCGTGGACTCGGCGTGGGTGTGCAGCGGAGGGCCGGACCAGGCCGGGCCCTGGCGGGTCTCCACCCAGGAAGCCGCTTGGCCGGTCATCTTGCTGGAGAGGACGATCTCGAAGCCGCGGCGCCCCTCGGGGCGCTGGCCGGGGAGGACGATGTGCGTCATAAGAGGACTTCTCTTTCCGCTTGATAATGGCTTGAGTTCTGATCTACCCCACATCGGGCCTGTTCGTCTGCGGGCCCCATCCGCAGTCGAACGCGGATGCCCTTCAGCCCGGGGCTGCCACAGCATCGACTGAGACTCCCGTCACCTCCTGGGGTTCCCTGAGGGCGGCCACGGGTGATGGCTCACAGAGTTCGCTCTGTGGTGAACGCTCCTGTGATGAGGTGGCCTTCCTGTCCGTTCTACCTGTCTCGGGAGCCCGCCGTGTCCGTTTCCCCACAGGAAATTTTCAGGAACTACGTCTACGCCGGTTCACTGACGCACAACGCCGACGCCCTTGCCGAACTGTTTACCGAGGACGGCGTCCTGGAGGCACCGCTCGTGCCTGCCGACGCGGCTTTCCCCGAGCGGATGGAGGGGCGCGAGGAGATCCGCAGGTCGATGGCGGCGTACTACGAGCGGCAGACGGGTGGCGGTGGAGCGCCGAACGTGGAGAAGTCCCGGTACGTGCTGCACATCACCGACGATCCCGATGTGTTCATCGCCGAGATCGACACGGTCCTGGGCGGGAGCGGAGAAGGGGACGGAGGGGAGGTGACCGTCTCGCTGGTCCAGATCTTCCGCATCCGCGACGGGAAGATCGCTCATCTGCGCGACTACTTCACGCCGGGGCTGGTGAGTTGAACAGCAACAAGCCTGCCTGTCCCCGGTGATGGGCCGGGCTCCGCCCGCTCACTCGGTGCGTTTGCGGCGGCGGTAGGCGGCGGCCCGCTCCTTGCCGCCGCAGGCCGTGCTGGAGCACCAGCGGCGGCTGCCCGGCCGGCTGGTGTCGACGAAGAGCAGACCGCACTCCGGGCCGGCGCATTCGCGGATACGTCCGGAGGCGGCGCCGGAGAAGAGGTCGATCGCGTCGCGCGCGAGCGTGCTGAGGGCGGCCTGCTCGGCTCCCAGGGAGGGGAGGGTCAGATAGGCGTGCCCGGAGCGCAGGACGGGGATCAGCGGTGGGGCGCAGCCGGCCGAATTGATGACCAACTCGTCCTCGGGCGCGGAGATCTGACCGCCCATCACTGCTCGCGCCTGGCGGTGGATCGCCTCGCGCAGGTCCCGTGCCGCGTCCAGTCCGGTGAGTGTGACGTTCACCGGGGTGTCGAGTACGCCCGCCTCTCGGTACCAGCGCGCGAGATCGGACGGCTCACGCAGCCTTTCGTAGCCGCCGCGCCAACGTTCGCCCACCGTGGCCACGAAGGCCAGGCACAGACGGCCCGAGCGGAAGTTGAAGGCGAGTTCGTCGGCGGGGACTTCGCCGGGCGGGGTTGCCTGCACAGTCACGTCACGACTATAACTCGTGACTATGACTGACGGCGCTGGAACAGCATCCTGGTCACGAGCGGAAGCCTTCCTGCGCGACCGGGGCGCTGCGCGGATGCCCCACCCGGGCGGCACGCTTCTGGAGCACCTCGGCCGGGTACGCGGCCTGTTGGCCGAGTGGGGAGCCGAGCCCTGGATCCAGGCGGCGGGGCTGTGCCACGCGACGTACGGAACCGACGGCTTCGACGAGACGCTGTTGCCGGTCACCGAACGAGCCGTGCTCGCCGAGCTGATCGGCGACAGGGCCGAGGCGCTCGTCCACCTGTACGCCAGTTGCGACCGCGGCGCGGTCTACCCGCGGCTCGGAGGCGTCCAGCCGGTGATCTTCCGGGATCGCTTCACCGGCGCGGAACACGCGCCGGACGAGACCGACCTGCGCGCGTTCCTGGAGATCACCGCCGCCAATGAGCTCGATGTGATGGCCCACAACGCGGAACTCGCCGCACGCCATGGTGCCCCGCTCCACCGTCTGTTCATCCGCTCAGGGGGTCTGCTGTCCCGCGCCGCCCAGGACGCCTGCGAGAGGCAGCTGGGCCGCTACGCCTCGTGCGATCCGTAACGCCCCTACAGGTAACGTGAGAGCGCCGTCACCTGACGGGTTCGGCGGGGAGGCGGGAGCGCGCGTCGAAGTCCGCGCGGGCCGCCAGGATCTCCCGAGCGTGTTCGAACGACCAGTCGGCGATCGCGGTGGTCAGTCTGCCTGCGGCGACGCCGACTTCGGTCAGCGCATACTCGACGCGCGGCGGGGTGGTGGGGTACACCGTGCGCTCGACCAGACCGTCGCGCTCCAGGGTGCGCAAGGTCTGCGTGAGCATCTTCTGGGTGATCCCGTCGAGGAGCCGACGCAGCTCGTTGAAGCGCATGGGGCCCTCCGCGCGCCGCAGCGCGGCCAGGACGTACATCGACCACTTGTTGGCCAGCACTTCGACGACGGTCCGAGAAGGGCAATCGCTGCGGTAACTCGCGTGCGGCTCCGCGGAAGAGTGCTTCGAGGTGGTATCCATGAGGTACCTAGGTACCAAAAAGGTGCCTACTTTACAACCGATACCCATTCCTTCGAGGATGAAGATCGTCGCCCGCTCGGAGCGATCGGACATTCAAGGAGGAGCTCCTGTGGCCAGCACCATGCGCGCCGTGAACCTCAACGCCTACGGAGGCCCCGGGGTCCTCGAACTCGTCGAGGTAGCCAGGCCGGAGCCGCGCGCTCACGATGTGCTCGTGCGGATCAGCGCTGCCGGGGTCAACCCGGCCGACTGGCGGATCCGTTCGGGCGAGGTGCGCCGGTTCGGTGAGCCGCCGTTCACGCTCGGCCTGGATCTGAGCGGCACCGTCGAGGCGGTCGGCCCGGAGGTCTCCCGGTTCCGGCCGGGCGACCGCGTCTTCGGGGTTGCCTTCCCGCCCCATGGCTCGTACGCCGAGTATGCGGCGGTACCCGAAACCGCGCTGGCTCCCGCCCCGGCCGCGCTCGACCTCGTGCACGCCGCGGCGCTTCCCGTCACGGGGCTGACGGCATGGCAGGCCCTCGTACGCACGGCACAGGTCCGCGAGGGCCAATGTGTTCTCGTGCATGCCGCAGCAGGCGGCATCGGCCATCTCGCGGTCCAGATCGCCAAGGCGCACGGCGCGTACGTCGTCGGCACCGCTCGCTCCCCCCACCACGCCTTCCTCCAAGATCTCGGCATCGATGACGTCGTGGACTACACCGAAGCCGACTTCGCGAAGCGGCTGAGCGGGATCGACATCGTGATCGACCCGATCAGCGGCGACTACGGCCCGCGCTCACTGGAGGTGCTGGCTCCCGGCGGTGTGCTCGTGGACGTACGCGGTACCGGCCCGGACCGCACCGCGCTCCGCACGCAGGCGAAGGCGCGTGGTCTGCGCCTGGTCGAACTCGGCTTCACCCCGTCGGGCACGGATCTGGAACACATAGCCGCCCTCGTGGACCGAAAGGCCTTGCGCGTCGCCGTCGAGCAGGTTCTCCCCCTCGAAGCCGCCGCTCGGGCCCACGCATCCAGCGAGTCCGGCCGGACCCGGGGCAAGATCCTCCTCACGGTGGCATGAACCATGCCCGACCCCCATGGGCCGGGTCCCCCTCAAGCGTCCTGCCGCACCGGCCGCGCCCACAGCAGCACCGCCGTGGCAGCCGCCAGCAGGGCGACGCAGCCGCTGAAGATCAGGCCCGACTGGCGCAGGCCCAGCGTGACGGCCATGATTCCCACTCCGACCACGGGGATCGAGATCGCCACGTACAGCACGACGAACAACGCGGAAGTGATCTCCGCTCGCCGTTCGGGCGGGCTGTGTTCGCTCACCTCGGTGACACCGGCCCTGAACGACAGACCCTGCCCCGCGCCCGCGGTGATCGCCCCCACCAGCAGCAGGGGCAGGGAGGCCGTCAGCAGGGCGGCGGAGATCAGCGCCATGCCCGCCACGAGGATCACGCAGCCCCACGGCAGGGCGCGGCGGACACCGACCCGTCCCATCAGCAGCTGACCGGCCGTCGACGCCGCGAAGACCGTGAAGACCACCGTGCCGGAAACCGCCGGTTCGCTCACGCCCACCACCTCACTCAGGAAGCTCGGTGCCACCGAGGTGAAGAGGCCCATGGTGGCGAACCCGGCGAAGCCCGCCATGGCCGCCGGGACGAAGGCGGGGCGCACCTGCGGCGGCACGCGCAGGCGTCGGGGGCGCCGCGACGCACCGTCCCGGTCCCGTACCGTCTCCGGGATCAGCAGCACGCCGACGACGGCCGCCGCCACGAGTGCCAGGTCCACGAGGAACACCTGCCGGAGCGGGTCCGGCGCGTACTGCGCCATCAGGCCCGCCAGCAGCGGCCCGCTTCCCAGGCCGCCCATGTTGGCCGCGGTGGCGATCAGGGTGGCGGACGCGGCCCACCGCCGAGGGGCGAGCTCCACCACGGCAGCGGTCGCGGTTCCCGTGAACAGGCCCGCGGACAGCCCCGACAGCACCCGGCCCGCGAACAGCTCCGGCAGCCCGCGCTCGAAGAGGAAACACACCGCGCTCAGCGCCGACAGCACCAGCCCGGCGAGCAGAACCGGCCGTCGGCCCACGGAGTCCGACAACTGCCCCAGCAGGAGCAGCGCCACGATGACACCGACCGCGTAGACCGCGTAGATCACCGTCACCATGAACGAGGAGAAGCCCAACTCCCGCTGATACATGCGGTACAGGGGAGTGGGCAGCGTCGTGCCGCACATCGCGACGACGAACGCGTAGGCCGCCACGGCGAAGGGCAGGCCGCGCCCGGTGCCGTACGTGCCGAGGCCGGAGTCGTCCGCTTCGCGCGCGGATACGGGGTTGCTCACCGCGACTGCCTATCAGGAACACCCCGGTCGGGCCCGCGCGCCCCGCGCGCCGACGGCGATGACTCACCGGCTGGGCCAAGGCGACGACCCGGCCAGGGGCCGGCTCGCGGCACCCGCGCCAGGGGTCTGGGACCGGACGATGGGGCCACGACAGGGCCGGGGCCTCATGTGTCCGGGGCCCGGGGGCGCCGACGGTAAGAGGGCATCGACCAAACCTCGGGCCGCGCCCGGCAACCCTGGGGCAGTGCCCGGTCTGTGAGTCCCTCATGCTCTCCTCCCGTTCACCCGTAGCCCTCGACCGGAGCATCGGCTCCGGCCTCGCCCGTTTTCCCTTGCAGGTACGGGCCGGCCCCGCCTCGTGGGACGAGCTGACCGGCATCGCCCGGCGGCTGGAGGCCGACCGGTTCGTGGTCGTCTGCGACCACGGCGTCCCGGCGGTCCACACCCACCGCGTCCTGCACCACCTCGGCGCGGCCGCGCCCACCAGCCTGGTGTGGGCATCGGGCACGGACACCGTCCGGACCGACGACATCCCTCCCGACGCCGTCATCGTCGCCCTCGGCGGCACGGGCGTCCTCGACGCCGTCGACCGACGGGCCGCACATACCCGCCGTGGCCCCCTCCTGCTGCCGACCACGCTGCCTGCCGCGCTGGACACGGCGCTGTCGCTGGTCGGCCCGGACGGGCCGCGCCGCCTGCCCGTGCTGGTCCGCGCGCAACTGGAGTTCCTCGACACGCTGGCACCCGGCGCCGTCAGGCCCGGGCTGTACGCCCTGGTCAGGAACGTTCTGTCGGTGTGTCCCGCCTCCTATGACCAGGTCTGCGCGCGGCTGCGCCCGGACGGTCGGTACGACAGGAGCGCGCTGGCCTCCTTCATCGCCCTGTGCGCCGACGCGCGTGCCGCGCTCACCTGCTACGACCCGCTGGAGGACGGCCCGGCCGGGGTGTTCCGGTACGGCCACGCGGTGGCCGACGCGCTGCGCGTACTCGGCGTCGGCGCCCTGCGCTACGGCGACGCCGTCGCCATGGGCCTGCTGGTCGCCGCCCGATGCGCCCGCCACCTGGGACTGCTCGACGCCGGGGGAGAGGCCGCGCATCGGGAGCTGCTCGCGCGCTGGGGCGCTCCCGATGTCCTTCCCGCACCCCTCACCGCGCAGGACGTCCTGGGAGTCCTGCGGCGTACTGCGGCCGACAGTGGCGGTACGGACGGCGGGGGCGCCCAGGAGGTCACGGACGGCCCGGACAGCACCGTCGGCATGGTGCTTCTCGACACCCTGGGACAGCCCCATGTGTTCGGTGGCCACACCGTCACCGCGGTCGGCCACGACACCCTACGGGTCGGCCTGGAGGCGGTCGCGGCAACGGCGGACGACATGGTGCCCCGCCCCGGCGACCGGGATCCGGCCGGGACACGGTCGGGACCGGCGCCTCATGTGCCCGGGGCGCCGGGACCCGCAGCGTGGTGAAGGACATACCGATCCGCCCCCGACAGAGGCGGCCACCTTCCGCCCCCGCCCCACCTCCTGTGAGGAGACCACCCGTGACCACCCTGGCCCGCCGTTCCTCCCACGGCCTGTTCACCTCGGGCGAGCCGGTCCGCTCCTGGACCGTGAGCACCGCCAAGCCCGTCCGCTACGAGGTGGGCTTCACCCCGGACGTCCTGGACCCGCGCAACCCCGCGCTCGCGGGTGCGGGAGTCCCCGGCGACGGCCCCGCCCCGCCCCGACGGCTCCTCGTCGTGGAGACCACGGTCGACGAGTTGTACGGCGACCGCCTCCGCGCCTACGGAGCCGCCCGCGGCCTGGACTACGAGATCCACGTGCTCACCGCCCACGAGCAGCTGAAGACGATGGACGCGGTCTTCTCGGTCGCGGAGGCGATGGACCGGTTCGGCATCGCCCGGCGCAGCGAGCCCGTCGTCGCCCTCGGCGGCGGCGTGCTGATGGACGTCGTCGGCCTGGCATGCAGCCTCTACCGCCGCAGCACCCCGTACGTACGCGTGCCCACCACGCTGATCGGGCTCGTCGACGCCGGGGTCGGGGCGAAGACCGGGGTGAACTTCGGGCCCCACAAGAACCGGCTCGGCACCTACCACCCGGCCGCGCAGACCCTCCTGGACCCGCGGTTCCTGGCCACCCTCGACCGGCGGCACCTGAGCAACGGCATGGCGGAGATCCTCAAGATCGCCCTGATCAAGGACCGTGACCTGTTCGATCTGCTGGAGGCCCACGGCGACCGGCTGGTCGGCGAGCGGTTCCAGGGCGGGCGGAGTCC
Source organism: Streptomyces sp. NBC_00224 (assembly GCF_041435195.1). NCBI lineage: Bacteria > Bacillati > Actinomycetota > Actinomycetes > Kitasatosporales > Streptomycetaceae > Streptomyces > Streptomyces sp. NBC_00224. The sequence continues at coordinate 1,181,295 of NZ_CP108106.1, read as the reverse complement.
GAGCCCGGTCGTACGGCAGGTCCTCGGCCGGGCGGTGCACGGCATGCTGGAGGAGCTGCAGGGCAATCTGTGGGAGAGCGAGCTGGAACGGGTCGTCGACTACGGCCACTCCTTCAGCCCCACGCTGGAGATGCGCGCCCTGCCCGAGCTGCTGCACGGCGAGGCGGTCTGCCTCGACATGGCATTGACGACGCTGATCGCCGAACGGCGCGGCCTGGTCCGGCCGGTGGAGCGGCGGCGGATCCTGGACGTGATGCGCGGCCTCGGGCTGCCCGTCTGGCACCGGCTGTGCGAACCGGGCGTGCTGGGCGAGGCGTTGGCCGACACGGTCCGCCACCGCGACGGCAGTCAGCGGCTGCCGCTGCCCGTCGGCATCGGCGACGCCGTCTTCGTCGACGACGTGACGCCCGGCGAACTGGCCCGCTCGGCCCGGCGCCTGGAGACATACGACGCGGCGGACGGGGAGGCCGGTCATGCGTGAGTCAGTGGTCGTCGCCACGATCCACGACCCGGCCGACGTCCACGGTGTGCACTCCGCCGAGGGTCACTCGCGCTGGACGTGTCTGGCCCGTCGGACCGGGCTGCACGGCCGGTGGGAGGCGGTCGAGTGGGCCTGGCTGCCGCCGGGCGGCGTCAGCGGGGAACACCGGCACTCGCGCACCGAGGAGTTGTACTTCGTCCTCGACGGGCAGGGCGAGATCACCCTCGACGGCCGCCGGTACCCCGTCCGCCCGGGCACCACCGTCCTCACCGCCCTCGGCCGGCGGCACGGGCTGCGCAACACCGGTCGGCAGCCGCTGTCCTGGCTCGTCATCGAGATCCCCGCCGACGCGGATCCCCCTCCCTCCACGAAGGACGCCGTCATGCACAACTCAGCCCACGTCAGCCACGCCGTCGTCGCCGACCTGCGCCGGAGCGGACCCGTCGACGCGGCCACCGTACTCACCGGCCCCCTGCGCACCGTACGCGTGACCCGTCTGCACCCGAGGGGGACGGCCGAACTGGCAGCCCGGGACGTCGAGCACACCGTGTACGTCACCGACGGCGTCGGCACGGTGGAGACCGGAGCGACGACCGTGGCCCTCGCCCCCGGCGTCTCCGTGACCCTGCCCCTGGGCACCGGAGCCCGCGTCCGGGCCGGCGCCGACGGACTTGAGTACTTCCACGCAGTCCTGGACGTCCCCCGAGAGGACCACCAGTGATCATCAACGCGAGCCGCCGGACGACCGCCGTGCACACCGACGGCCGGGAGACCATCCGCATCCGCTGCCTGGCCCGGCGCGGCATGCTGCACAGCGAGTGCGAGGCCGTCGACCGGGTGAGCCTGGCGCCCCACGCGCACTACGACCTCGTCGGCCGGGCCGACGCCGAAACGGCCTGGTACGTCCTGCGCGGCCCGCTCACCGCCCGCTGGACCGGCGCCCCGCCCACCGGCGCCGAGCTCGGCGACGACGATCTGCTCCTGGCCCGCGCGGCGCAGGACGTCATCCTGCGGGCCGGACCGGAAGGCGCCGAACTGCTGTGCCTGACCGTGACACCCACGGCCGTCACCCGCCACCTCCCACCCCGTACCCCCGACATGACCAAGGACCGGACATGACCACCAACGCCCCGACCACAGCCACCACTTCGCTCGCCCCCGGCTTGCGCGGCGTCCACCACATCGCCTTCACCGTGCCAGACCTCGACGAGGCGGTCGCCTTCTTCACCGAGGTGCTGGGCGCCGAGGAGGCCTACCGCACCGGGCCGATCGCCGCCGACGACGACTGGATGCAACGGCAGCTCGGCGTCGACCCCCGGGCCACCGCCCACATCTCCATGCTGCGCCTCGGGCCCACCCTCAACCTCGAACTCTTCGAGTACACCGGCCCCGGCCGACGCCGACAGGTGCCCAGCAACAGCGACGTGGGCGGTCACCACCTGGCCCTGTGGACGGACGACTTCGACGCCTCCGTCCGGCACCTCACCGCCACACCGGGTGTACGGATGCTCGGTGAGCCGGAAGAGGTCGGCGAAGGCCCCATCCGCGGCACCCGGTGGGTGTACCTCACCACCCCGTGGGGCCTGCACCTCGAACTCGTCCACGCCCCGGACCGCCAGCCCTACCAGGAGCACACCGCCGTACGCCTCTACCAACCGCGGGCGCCGCACGAAGGAGGAGGGACATGACCGGCATCTGGGGACCGGGCACCTCACCAGTGGTCCGGCACGACGCCACCCGCTACGACGCCGACGTCGTCGTGATCGGCTCCGGCGCCGGGGGAGCGACCGTCGCCTGGGCCCTCGCCGGGACCGGCGCCCGCGTCCTGGTCGTCGAACGCGGCGGCTTCCTCCCCCGCGAGGAGGCCAACTGGTCGCCGGAAGCCGTCTTCGGTGACGGCCGCTACCGCAACGCCGAGACCTGGCACACCACCGGCGGCACGGCCTTCACCCCCGCCGCCCACTACTACGTCGGCGGCACCACCAAGGTCTACGGGGCGAGCCTGCCCCGGCTGCGCGAGAGCGACTTCGAGCCGGTCGAGCATCTGGACGGCACCTCCCCGGCCTGGCCCTTCGGCTACGCCGACCTGGAGCCGTTCTACGCCGAGGCCGAGCGCCTCTACCGGGTGCACGGCCAGTGCGGCCACGACCCCACGGAGCCGGGCCGCTCCGGCCCCTACCCCCACCCGCCCGTCGCCCACGCGCCCCGCATCGCGGAGCTGGAGCAGCGACTGCGCGCCCAGGGGCTCCACCCCCATCCGCTGGAACTCGGCGTCGATCTGGCCGACGGCGGGGCGTGTGTGCGCTGCGGCACCTGCGACGGCTTCCCGTGCCGCGTCGGCGCCAAGAGCGACGCGGAGACCCGCGCCCTGCGGCCCGCCCTGCGTACGCCGTCGGTCCGGCTGCTCACCCACACGTATGTCTCCCGGCTGCGCACCGACCCGTCCGGGCGCACGGTCACCACCGTCGAGGCCACCAGGAACGGCCACCGGATCACCCTCACCGCCGGCACCGTCATCGTCTCCTGCGGGGCCGTCAACTCCGCGGCGCTGCTGCTGCGTTCGGCGAACAGCGCCCACCCCGCGGGGCTCGCCAACGGCAGCGGTCTGGTGGGGCGCAACCTGATGCTGCACCACAACAGCATGCTGATGGCCGTCGACCCCCGCCATCGCAACCCGGCGGTCTTCCAGAAGACCCTCGCCGTCAACGACTTCTACCGGGCCGGCGCCCACACCCCCCACCCGCTGGGCAACCTCCAGTTGATGGGCAAGGTCCACCCCGCCGCCATGGCGACCGCGCACCCGCGCGTGCCCCGCCGCGTCCTGGGCGGGCTTGCCGCCCACAGCGTCGACTGGTGGCTCATCTCGGAGGACCTGCCCCGCCCGGACAACCGGGTCCTGCTCGGGCCCGGGGGAGGAGTCACCCTCGACTGGCACCCCGTCAACGCCCGTGCCCACCGGCGTCTGGTGCGTGAAGGGGCGCGGATGATGCGCCGTGCCGGCTACCCGCTCGTCCTCACCCACCGCATGGGCGTCGAGCACACCGGCCACCAGTGCGGCACGACCGTCGCCGGTCACGACCCCGCCCGCTCGGTGCTCGACCCCTACTGCCGCAGCCACGAGGTGCGCAACCTGTTCGTCGTCGACGGCGGGTTCTTCCCCTCGTCCGCGGCCGTCAATCCGACCCTGACCATCGTCGCGCAGGCACTGCGCGCGGGCAGAGCCGACGCCGTCCTGCCCTGACACCACAAAGTCCCGCCCTGACACCCACGAAGGAGTCCCACCATGTCACTGCACCGCCTGTCCTCCGTCACCATCGGGGTCCCCGACCCCACGGCGACAGCCCCGTACTACACCGAACTCGGCCTGCGGGCGCAGGACGACGGCTGGTTCTCCACCCGCGACGGCGGTCGCCAGCTGCGCATCGTGTCGGCGCCCACCCGTCGCCTCGTCGAGATGCGCGTCGGCGTCGACGACACCGACGACCTCGACGCGGCCGCCGCCCGGCTGCGCCGCATGGGCATCGCCGCCGTACGGGGCGCCGGGCCGAGCCTGACCGCGGCCGACCCCGTCACCGGCGCCCGGGCCGTGCTCCAGGTCGAACCGCGCCCCGCCCCGCCCCCGACGCCCCCCACCCCGTACAACGGGCCCGGACGCACCGAGCGCACCGCGGGCCGGGCCCCGGGCGTCATGCGCCCCGACCGCGTGCGGCCCAGCAAGCTGGGGCACGCCGTCCTGGGCACCCCCGACCCCCGGGCGACCGCCGCGTTCTTCGGCGACGGCCTCGGCTTCAAGGTCAGCGACTCGCTGGGCGATGCGGGATCCTTCCTGCGCTGCACCACCGACCACCACAACATCCTCGTCCTGAAGGCCCCCGTGCCCTTCCTGCACCACACGTCCTGGCAGGTCGACGACGTCGACGACATCGGGCGCGGCGCCATGGCCATGCTGGAGGACCATCCCGAACGCCACATCTGGGGCTTCGGCCGCCACTTCATCGGCTCCAACTTCTTCTGGTACCTCAAGGACCCGGCGGGCAACTTCACGGAGTACTACTCCGACATGGACTGCATCGTCGACGACCAGCTGTGGGACCCGGAGGTCTTCGACGTCAACGAGAGCTTCTTCAGCTGGGGCCAGCCGCCCCCGCCCTCGTGGATCGCACCGGAGGACATGGCCGCGCTGATGACCGGCACCCACACGGCCTGACGCCCGTCCCGTGCGGCGCCGTGCCCGACGGCGCCGGGGCGAGCGACAAAACGGGAGATCGCCCGGGGCGGCCGCTAACGTCACCCTGTGAGACAAGAAGACGAGGACGCCGCCGTGCCCCGAGTCCTGATCGTCGACGACCATCCGCTGTTCCGCAGCGGTCTGAAGGCCGCGCTGGAGAGCACCGGAGGTACCGACGTCGTCGCCGAGGCCGCCACCGCCGCCGAGGCGCTGGAGGCCGTGGCGCGGCAGATGCCGGACGTCGTCGTCATGGACCTGTCCCTGCCCGACGCCTCCGGCATCGACGTCACCCGGCAGCTCACCGGGCTCCATCCCGGGCTGCCGGTGCTGATGCTGACCATGTCCGACGACGACGGCAGCCTGCTGGCCGCCCTCCAGGCCGGTGCCCGCGGCTATCTGGTCAAGGGCGCGGGCGCCGGCGAGGTCCTGCACGCGGTACGCACGGTGGCCGCCGGCGGCGCGGTGTTCGGCCCGCAGACCGCGGAGCGCCTCACCGCGCTGCTGCGCGAGGGCCGCCGCCATGACGCAGAGCAACTGTTCCCGGCGCTCACGGCACGCGAGGCGGAGGTGCTGGAGCTCATCGCCCGCGGCCTGGACAACCACCGCATCGCCCGGCAACTGGTGCTGTCCGAGAAGACGGTCCGCAACCACATCACGCACATCTTCGACAAGCTCCAGGTCACCACCCGCGCCGAGGCCGTGGCCAGGGCGCGGGACGCGGGCCTGGGGGACGAGGACTGAAGGAGCGAGCTCCGGTGGACGAGACGGCATACGTGCGGGGCGGGCGGTCGGCGCCGACCTTCGCGGCGTACGGGCTGACCCTCGCCTCCGCCGTGATCTGGGCCGTCCTCGCCCTCGCCCACCTGGACGACGCGCGGCTGACCCCGTACATCATTCCCCGCGGAGTCCCCGTCGTGGCCGCCACCGGAGTCGTCCTGCTCGGCGCCTTCATGACGGCCCATTGCCCCCGCAGCGTCCTGGGCCCGCTCCTGGTCGCGACCGGCACGGCCAGTGTCCTCTCGGACGCGGGCCTGATCGCCGTCGTCGTCACCGACGCCCCCCACGGCGTCGACGTCACCATGGCCGTGGTCTCCCGGCTCTCCTACGCACTGGCCGCCTTCACCTTCTACGCGCTGCCGCTGTATCTGCCGAGCGGCGAACTGCCCCGTCACCGGCTCTGGCGGCCCTACCTCGTCCTCGTCGCCGCGTGGAGCCTGGTACCCGCCTACACCGACCCCGTCCCCTACACCGTGCCCGACCCGTTCGACCGGGGTGCGTCGCAACGGCTGCGGACAGCCCTGCTCGACCACGTCCCCGTCGTCCCCCTTACCACCGTCCTCCTGCTGACCGGTCTCACCGCCATGGCCGTGCGCTGGTGGCGCACCCCCGACCGGCGGCAGATCATCCCCGTCCTGCCGTACGTGCTGTGGCTGGTGTTCCTCTACGTCAACCGCATCGCCCCGCCGACAGGCGCCCTGTGGTCGTACGCGTACGCCGTGGCGTTCCTGTGGCCGTTCTGCGCGATCTACGGCATCAGCCGCGACCGCTCGGGCCAACTCGACCGGGCCACCCGCAAGATACTGGCCTCCCTCCTGCTCACCGCCGCCCTGATCGCCGTGTACACCGTCGTCTCGCTGCTGGTCCTGCGCGCCCTGCCCGGCGGTCTGAGCACGCAGGCCCTCGTGTCGGGCGCCGTGGGCCTGGCCGCCGGGGCCCTGCTCTATCCCTGCGCCCGTCTGGCCGTACGTGTGGTGGACCGCATCTACTACGGCGACCGCGCCCACCCCTACCAAGTCGTCCGCGCCCTCTCACGGCGGCTCAGCCAGGCCGCCGCACCCGCACAGGCCCCACGCCTGCTGTGCGACACCGTCGTGAGCACCCTGAACCTGCCCGGAGCCAAGGTGGTGGTGGACACGCGCGGCGGCCCGCGCACCCTGGCCGCCGCCGGGGAGCCGGTGCCCGACTCCTACGGATTCCCCCTCGCGTACGAAGGCAACGTCATCGGCCATCTGCACGTGACCCCGAGGGCGGGCCAGCGGGCGCTCGACCGCCAGGACCAGGAGGTCCTGCGGTCCCTCGCCGACCAGGCGTCACCCGCGCTCGCCTCCGTACGCCTCTACGAGGATCTTCGGGCGGCCCGTGAACGCATGGTGGTGACGCGGGAGGAGGCCCGCCGCACCCTGCGGCACGACCTGCACGACAGTCTGGGCCCCGCCCTGTCGGGGGCCCGGCTGCAGATCGACACCGCACGCTTCGCCGTACCGGACGGCTCCGCGGCCGCCCGGCCGTTGGAGACCGCCTCCGAGGGCATCGGGCAGGCCATCGCCGAGCTCCGCCAGATCTCCGCCGGGTTGGCACCGGCCGCCCTGGACCGCAACGGCCTCGACGGTGCGTTGCGGCAGTTGGCGGACCGGTTCGGGCAGCGGCTCCCGGTGGACATGTGCTTCACCCCCGACCCGCTGCCGGGACTGCCGGCCGCCGTGGAGGTGGCTGTCTACCTCATCGGGGGCGAGGCGCTGAACAACGTCGTACGGCACTCGGGGGCGGCCGCGGCCGTGCTGAGCGTGCGGGTGGTGCCGGACGAGGTGACGATCGAGGTCAGCGACGACGGGCACGGACTCGCCCAACACCGTTCGGGCGACGGGGTGGGAATCCGGTCCATGCGGGAGCGGGCCACCGAGTTGGGCGGGCAGTTCACCCTTGCCCGGGGCGCGGATCGCGGAATGGTCGTGAGGGCGTCGTTTCCGCCGGTGGCGGGCCCGTTCCCGGGATGACGGAGTCAGGGTGCATGTTCGTTCAGGTGTGCCCCTTTCGGGCGAAGGAAACCCTCCCCGCCCCCGGGTAGACACCCCTCATGGCCACCACACGCAGCCTGTTCGTCTCCTTCCTCGCTCTTCTCTGCCTGGCCGTCGCGGTGCCGGCCGGGGCGGGCGCCGGGGCGCCGGGGGACCCTGCCGTCGTCAGCACGGACGCGGGACGCCTGCGCGGCGTGGTCACCGACCGCGGCCGTGCCTTCCTCGGAGTGCCGTTCGCCGCGCCGCCGGTGGGGGAGCGCAGATGGCGGCCGCCCCAGCCCGTCGCCGCGTGGACCGGCATCCGGGACGCCGCCCACTTCGCCGACGCGTGCGCCCAGCAGGCCCGGCCGGTACTCGGCACCACCGAGGTCACCAACGAGGACTGCCTCTACCTCAATGTCTTCACCCCACCGGGCGGCGCCGGCGGCAAACCCGTCCTGGTGTGGTTCCACGGCGGCTCGTTCGTCTCCGGGACCGCCGCCCACTACGACCCGTCCCGGCTGGCCCGCACCGGCGACATGGTGGTGGTCACGGCCAACTACCGGCTCGGCGCCTTCGGATTCCTGGCCCACCGGGGGCTGACGGCCGAGGCCCCGGACACCGGCTCCGGCAACTACGGCCTCATGGACCAGCAGGCCGTACTCCGTTGGACCCGGGCGAACGCGGCGGCCTTCGGGGGTGACCCCGCGCAGGTCACGGCGGCCGGGCAGTCGTCGGGCGGCCTGAGCGTCTGCGGTCACCTGGTGTCGCCCGGCTCGCGCGGGTTGTTCGCACGCGCCGTCATCGAGAGCGCGCCGTGCGGAGTGGCGTCCCGTCCACTGGCCGAGGCCACCTCGGCGGGTACGGCCTTCGCGACGGGCGCGGGCTGTCTTGGCAGCACCCCTGCCGCGGTCGTGACGTGCCTGCGGCGCAAGCCCGTCGCCGCGCTGCTGAAGGCGCCGACCAGCGGCGCGGCCCCCTGGTGGCCGGTGTCGGGCACGCCCGTCCTGCCCGTACCGCCCGCGCAGGCCATCGAGGCGGGGGACTACGCCAGGGTGCCGGTGCTGATCGGCAACGGGCTGGACGAGGGCACCATCGGCGCCCTCATCGTCGAGTCCGGCGGGACGCACCTCGACGCGGTCACCTACCCCGTCCTCCTCACCACCCTCTTCAAACTGGACGGGCTGCGCGTCGCGTCGCACTACCCGGCGTCGCGCTTCGGCAACGACTACCGGCTGGCCTTCGCGGCCGCGTTCGGCGACTATCTCGTCGCCTGCCCCACCCGCGAGGCGGCGCGGCAGTTCGCCACCGCGACACCGGGCCGCGTCTTCGCCTACGAGTTCGCCGACCGGTCCGCGCCCGACCTCTACAAACTGCCCGCCGATTTCCCGCTGGGCGCCTACCACGGCGCCGAGATCCCGTACTTGTTCACCTATCTTCCGGCGGCCGACGTCCGGCTGACCCCGGCCCAGACACGGCTGTCGCACACCATGACCACCCTCTGGTCCCGCTTCGTCGCCACAGCGGCCCCCGACCCCGCGACCTGGCCCGCCACCGCCCCGACCCCCTACCGGCCGCTCACCCTGGCCCCGGACGCGATCACACCCCGGACCGACTTCGACACGGGCCACCAGTGCGCCTTCTGGTCCACCATCGCGCGCCCCACCTCCCAGGGGCCGATGGCCTAGGCGTCACCGCACGGCGCCCGGGGTGGCCTCAGCCCACCGTGTCGCCCGGTGCCACCGGGTGCGCCTCCAGCTCCGGAGTGGCCAGCAGCTCGGCGATCAGCGCGCGGGATCCGCCGATGTAGGTGCTGACCAGGTCCACGTCACCGCCCAGGCACCAGGCACGGTCCTGCGGCCACCACAGGTCGGGCAACTCGGCGAACTCGTCGAGGGACACCGGCGAGACGGCGTCGGTCAGTGTTCCGGCGAGCAGCACTTCCTCGCGGCCGGGGGTCTCGAAGGAGGGAACGTGGTCGAAGTCCCACCGGCCGTAGCCGTTCCACAGCCCGAACCAGCAGTGCTCCACCGTCTTGGTGTGCCGGGCCAGGACCGGGATGAGGGCCTGGGCGACGGCGGGCGGAGTGGGGCCCTCGGCCGGGTGCTCGTCCCAGACGCCGGCCAGACCGTACACGTCGGCGTTGAGGTGGTCGCGGTCCGCCCCGATCAACTCGTGCCAGTCCGTGCCCGGCGCCACATCGCGCCCGTACGCGGCCGCCACCGCCGCCCATCGCACCGGCCGTTCCTCCAGGGAGGCCGGATGCAGCACCCGGGCGTACGCGGCGAATCCGGGCGCGGCGACGCCCGCCACGGTGCCGAAGTCCCCTTGTCCCGGGGCCCGTTCGGTGAGCCAGCGGGCAGGTCCGAGATCGGTGCTCCGCACGCGCAGGCGTCCGTACGATTGGGGTGCGTGCTCCCGGTGCACCGGGCGGTAGTCGTCCACCCGCACAGTCTGCCCGTTCCGGTGTGACACGGGTATCGGCGCCCGGCCGGTGGGGCCGGAGGCCGATACCCGTCAGGTCAGGTCGGACCGGTCACGTGGCGGGTCGGCCGAGGTGGCGGGTGAAGAACCGCACCGCGCTGTCGGCCTCGAACCTGGGCAGCTCCATGTGCGTACCCGCGTTGGCGTGCAGCGTCTTCTCCTTCGAGGCGAAGGCGTCGAAGAGGGCGAGACCGTCTTCGCGCGGGATGTACTCGTCGTCCCACTGGAGTGCGAACTCGATCGGGATGGTGATCTGCTTCGCCGTCTCGGCCAGCGGATCGGGCCAGAAGAGGCCGAAGACCGCGGCGGTGATCCTGGGTTCCACCGCCGTCAACGGCACGCCGATCGCGGTGCCCATGGTCAACCCGTAGTAGCCGACCGGCCCTTCGGCGCCGATCTCCGGCAGCTCCTGGAGGGCGTCCAGGGTCGCCTGCCACTCCGGCACGGCGCGTTCTGCCAGGTGGGCGTTGTAGCGAACGACGATCGGGCCGACCGGCTCGCCTGCCGCCATCGCCTTCTGCATCACGGCGATCTCTTGCTCGTCGTGCGCCGTGCGCGGGCGGGCACCGTGGCCGGGGGCGTCGATGGTGGCTACGTGGAAGCCGCCGTCAGCCACCAGGCGCTGTGCACGGCCGGTCATGGCCGGTGCCTTCGCGTGCATGCCGCCGCCGTGCCCCATGAGCACCAGAGGTGCGCGACCGGATTCCGATGTGGGCGATGCGGGTGACCAGAGCGCGCCGGTGACCTCACCGACGGTGAAGTCGCGCTCGATGATGCCGTTCGACGAAGTCTCAGCGGTGAACTGCGCGGAATACATGGGGTGTTGCCTCTCGGGAGTGCCTTGGTGTCGAGGCGCTCCCAATGACACCTACGTCAATGGCCCCGACCGTGAAGAGAGGGGGAGCACCCACATGGATACAGCGTTCATGGGTCTCACCTCCTCGCGCGATGTCACGGTCGACTGCTTCGCCTCCGAAGGTAGCAGCCCGTATGCCATCCCACCCAACCCCGTTTCCTGTGTGGACCGCTGAGCGGTCGGACGGGGGCCGGGGATCGCCGGATGAAAAGGGTGGTTTTCGGCCAAGGTTGGCCGGGGTGTGCCCGCAGGGACTTAAGTCCCTAGGCCGCCGATGGGATCGGGGATTGCATGGCGTCCCAGGAATTCCGTCCCGTACGCCCGTGCCGCAGAAAGGTCTTGAATCCCCCATGCCCCAGATACCCGGTGTGTCCCGGCGGCGCCTCTTGGCTCTCGCACCCGCTGCCGGAGTCGCCGCCACGATTCCGATCACCCTCGCCGCCGCGACTCCCGCACAGGCCGCACCGCCCAAGAAGGGTGCCAGTCGCTCCCTTCAGGAGATCACCGACGCCTGGGGCGGATGGATGGCCCGTGAGCGCCATCCGTCGTCCCGGGGCTGCCGGTTCACCGCCTCCACGGACTACGGGAAGCAGAGTTTCCTCGCCGACTACCACCGCCATCAGGTCCGGACGAAGTACTCCGGCATCACCTACGACCCGAGTGCGCCCTCGCCGACCCCCGGCCAGGTCAGTTCGATCACCACCAACTACCGCAACGGCACGGCGGTTGAGCAGTCCGTCACGTACAAGCAGAGCAAGACCACGGAGCAGGATCTGCGGATCTCGGTGACCGAGTCGCTGAAGATCGGTGTGACGATGGAGGTGTCGGCGGAGATTCCGGCCGTCGCGAAGGTGAGCGAGACCACCTCCATCGAAGCGAGCCTTTCCTCGACCCAGGAGTTCGCGCACAAGGAAACGCAGACCTGGAGCGTCGACCTGCCGTTGCGGATCCCGCCGAAGTCCGCCGTCGAGGCGTCGTTGGTGGTGGGGACGCAGCGGTACGACATCGACTGGACGGCCACGGTGTCGATGTCCGGGATGGTGGCCGTGGGGTTCAACGAAAAGGTCGACCTCAACGGTGGCTCGGAGCTGCACTGGCTGTGGTTCGTCCCGATCCAGGACGTCTTCCGCGACTGCCGGACCCACGGCATCGTGGATACGACCGGTTACGAGATCACGGCGGACGCGGCGGTGAACGCGTTCGCGACCGGCACGTTCAGCGGAGGCCAGGGTGTCTCGCTGAACATCAACACGGTGCAGAAGCCGTTGGACGGCCGCGCCGCACGCGCCGTGGGCACCCAGTCGCTCACCGTGCCGCTGACGCCGGACGGCAGGCGTTCCGTCGTCGCGGGCCGCTGAGCCGGCACACGTAGGGGCCGCCGTCAGCCTGCCTGGAGGCCGCGGTGGGCGGGGGAGAGGCGGCGGCCCGTGACGGTGTACCACTGCCGGGCCAGGGCGGCGGCCAGGGCGAGCTCCACCAGGTCGCCGCCGTAGTACATCGCCTCCGCGGCGCGGGCCAGGTCGTGGCCGGTGAAAGCCGTGCCGGGCGGGGAGGTGCTGTAGAGGGTCTTGGCCAGTACTGAGTGGGCGGTGGCGGCGGCGACCAGGGTGGCGGCGCGCAGCGGCAGGCCGTAGCGGTGGCGTACGGGGTCGAGTTGGCAGATGGCGAAGCTGAACAGCAGACCGGCGGCCAGAACGTGGGTGTACACGGCGGCGTGCAGCCAAGGTTGGTCGTGGAGGTGGGCGAACAGCCGGGTGCGATACAACAGCCACAGACCGCCCACGTCGAGCACCGCGGCCACCGGCGGAAGGACCAGCAGGCCGACCGGGCGGGAACGGACCGCGGCCCGCAGGCCGCGTCGGGCAGGGCCCGCCGGAAGGGCGCGCAGGACGAGGGTCACGGGGCGGCCCAGCACCAGCAGCAGCGGGGCCGCCATGCCGATGACCAGGTGCCGGACCATGTGAGCGGTGAACTCCCCGCCCGGCATCGGCGCAAGGGCCACCGCGACCAGGCCCGCCTGGCCGGCTGTGAAGGAGGCGTCCCGTAATCGTGGCCACGCGTCCCCCCGGCACCGCAGCCGCCGCGCTGCCAGGAGGTAGGCCACTCCCGCGCTCAGGGCGAGAACGGCGGCCAGACCCGCCGGTGTGCCCATGCCCTGTCCCGAGGGCATGGGCATCGGCATGGGGTGGGTCATGGGCGCCATCAGCCGGGCTCCCGGCCCACCGCCGCTTCGACCCCGTGCGTTTGGCGAGTGCTGGAGCGCCTCACCATCATCGCGCCGAGGATCAGGAAGATCACCGCCAGCACGTTCCACGTCCAGTCGTAGGGGACCAGGTCGACGTGATAGCGGATCTGGTGCAGCTTGAGGAGCTTGTGCTGGATCGTTCCGTCGTAGAGCTGGAAGAACCCCGCGCCCAGCAGGATTCCGCCGGTCAGGCCCCGGCCGGTCAGCGCGCCGCGCCGGCGCAGGTCCGCCACCAGCACCAGGCCGATGACCACGGCGAACCAGCCGAAGGCATGGAAGAGGCCGTCGGAGACCAGGCCCACGCCCGGGGTGGACTTGTCGTAGAAGTGGTGCCAGTGCAGGAGCTGATGGAACACCGTCTCGTCGACGAACGCGGCGATCCCGACCCCGATGAGCACCCCCGACCACATGGAGCGCCGGGGGCGGACCGTCCCGTAATCCGGGGGCGGTCGGCGACGAGGTGTCGAAGTGGTGGCCACGGGCGACCTCCTGACGGGAAGTGGGACCGCACTTCCCTTGCGGATACCCTCCCGGCCCGCGCCAACCGCCTCCCGCCGCATTGCGGCGCACTTTGGCCCCTGTGGCCGCCCCCTGCGTCAGTGCTCGTCCCTCCGGGTCTGGTCCATGCCGACGACCTTGAAGTACGCGCGGTCGGTTGCCGTGTCCTCCAGGCAGCCGCGCAGCCGCATCCGGTCGTGGTCGGCGAGGGCGGGGTGGACGACGCCCGCGTAGAGGCCGTCGCCGAGGCTGCCGAGCGCGGCGTCGTACAGCGGGACGGCGGTGGAGTGACGGCAGCGGTTCCAGATCTCGTGGGCCAGCAGGGCCTGGTACTCCTGGCCGGAAACGCCTCGGGTGGCGAGGCGGACCACCACCGAGGTCGCGACGGTGTCCGGGGCGCGCTCTTCGGGGCGCGTTTCGGTCAGTTCGCCCAGGCCGAGAACGAGCGCCGCCAGAGCGGTGGTTCCGGCGACGACACCGGTGATGCGGTGTCGGGTGCGGCGCGGGTCGGGGCCGGGCGCGGGCAGGGCGTCGAGGTCGGCGCCGAGGGGCGGTGCGGCGAGGACCGCGAGACGGCCTGCGACCCGGCGGTCGGCAGCGGGGCGGACGGTGCTCTGGGCGATCTTCTGAACGATCCGCGCGAGCCCCGAGAGCACGGCGCCCGCGGCCATCAGGACGGGCACGAACACGTGGGTGCGCTCCACGCGGATGTCGTCCAGCCACCGGAAACGCGTGGCGGGATCCTCCGCGCGGGGTTGTTCCAGGCGGGCCAGGACGTCCGCGTGGCGCCGGTCGCCCTCGCTGATGCGCTGTTCGATACGGCTGAGGCGGCCCAGCACGATCAGGCCGAGCAGCAGCACTTCGGCGACGAGCAGCAGGACACCGCACATGATCGCGCGCTGCCACTGCCAGCGGTAGAGGTAGATGACGACGTATGTGCCCGCGCCGAGCCCGGCCGCGCCCGCGAAGAGGTGTGCCAGTCGTTTCACCGGTCGGCCGCCTCTCGCGTACGGGTGTCTTCCAGACGTATGTCGCCACTCGTGCCGTCGACGGCCAGACGGGTCCCCGGAGTGAAGCGCCGCACGGCGTCGGCGGCGCCGACCACCGCCGGCACCTTGAACTCCCGGGCCAGGACGGCCAGATGGGACAGCGGACTGCCGGTCTGTGCGACCAGAGCGGTCACGTGCGGCAGCAGCGGAGCGAGGGTCGGATCGAGGGTGCGTACGACCAGTACGGCGTCCTCGGGACGTTCGCCTCGGCCGTCCCAGGCGATTCCGGTGGCGCGGCCGCCGGAGACGCCCTGGGCCGGGGCGGCGCCCTTGCGCGGGCGTTCGGCGACGACCACCGAGTCGTCCGCCAGACGGAAGGTGTCGGGCAGCGGCGGGTTGTCGGGGCGGGGGAGCCGCTGTGCGACGTCGGCCGGGAGAGGGGCGCCGTCCAGCGTGCTCAGCAATTCGTGCCAGCGCAACAGCGCGACGGCGCGGTGCGACAGGGTGATACGGCGTGCGGTGTCGTGGACGAGGTGCACCTGTAACTGGTGGATCCAGCGGATGCGCAGCCGCAGTGACTCGCGGGTCGGCAGGGCGAGGTGACTCGTATCCGTCGCCGTGCCGCCCGCTTGCTTGTGACCGTCCTGTCCGGTCGGCGGCAGCCGCAGTGGGCCGGTGAGGTTCGGCGGGGTGAGTGCCAGGACCACCGGTGCGCCCGCCACGATCTCGGCGTCCGTGAGCCCCTGGCTTCGGCATTCGGCCAGTGCGGCGAGCGCCGCGCTCGCGGCCGTACGGGTGCTGCTCTCACGCAGTAACGCGCCCGCCAGCGCCTCCTGCGCGTGCAGGGCTGCCAGGGCGGCGCGGGTCCAGCGCAGCAGATCGGCCAGGTCGGCGCGCGAGAGCTCGGCCGGTGCCGGAGTTTCTGCCAACCGGCGGTCGATGTCGGCCGTGAGGTCGAGGGCGAGGTCGGGCAGGGCGCGGGTCAGTCGTCCGGTACGCCAGGCGGCCGCCAGACGGCGGGCGCCCGGCAGCGGATTGACCCTGGCCAGCAGACGGTGGCGGGGCGGTGCGATGCCCAACAGACGCAGGTCCGCGGCGGCGCGTCCGGCGACCGTGGTGACCACGGGGTGGGTGCGCAGCAGACGGCGCGGTGCGCTGCCGCCGATGTCGAGCGCGGAGCAGAGCCCCCGGGCCATCGGCGCCACCCACAGGTCCTCCTCCAGCGGTTGCAGTGTGCCGGGGAGGGTTTCGGCGACGGGGCCGGGGCCGAGCAGCCGTGCGCCGCGTGCGGGCCGCGCGGTCATGGCCGTGATGGGACGGGCCTGGAACAGCCACAGACGTCCCGTCCCGTCGAAGCCGAACTCCATGTCCTGCGGTCCGCCGAAGATCCTTTCCACCTGCCGGGCCAGGCGGGCGAGGCGGTACAGCTCGGTACGGGTCAGCAGTTGCCCGCCGGTGGTGTGCGGGGGTGTGGGGCGCAGCCGCCGGCCGGAGCGTGCCAAGTGGTAACCGGTTCCGTCCTGTTCACCGCTGACCAGGGTGTCGGGCCCGCCGCGCACCGCGCTCACCAGCATCCGGTCCAGACGGCCTTCGACGGGGTCGGCGCCGAAGAGCACACCGCCCACCCGCGCGTTCAGCATGGGCTGGACGAGGACGGCCATGGGGGCCCGGGTGCCGTCGGGCCGGTCCGCGGAGTCGAGGACCGTACGCACCGCCGTGCGGAAGGCGGGCCAGTCGCGGACGTCGAGCACGGAGGCGAACTGCCCCGCCAGGGACGACTCCTCGGTGTCTTCCTGCGGGGACGAGGAGCGTACGACCAGAGGGACCGCGCCGTCGTGGGAGAGCTCTCGCCAGGCGTGCCGCAGGGCCTCGGCGTCGTCACCGCCGCCGTGCGGGATGACGAATCCGGGCAGGACCGGCAGTCCGGCGGCTGCCGCGCGAGCCAGGTTGGCGGCTTTGGAGCCCGCGGACAGCGGCAGTTGGGCGGCGGGTTGGTCCAGCGCGACGGCCGCACCGGTGTGGAGGCCGGGTTGTTCCTCGCCGGGTCCCTCGCCGTGTCTCCGGCCGCGTTCATCGAGGCTCGTCATCGAGCACCGTCCGCGGCGACCGCTGACGGGTACTTCCGCGCGGCGGCTGGGGAGCCTGGTGCGAACGTCGGTTTGGTCCACCACAGTGCGAGCATGTTTCTCCCCCTCGGCCCCGGTCGGGGATTCGACCGATCCTTCGCATCGGTGTTGTTCATGTCAGTTTCCGCTTGAGTTTGCCTTGCCTTGTGGAGGAGATGACGGCAGGGCAGTGCGGAACAAGCCATGGGGTACGACGACGTCCGCGCCGAGGTCGCGGGTGCGCGACTCGGCGCGGTGCAGGCGTCGTCGTTCGCCTTCCGGGCGGTTGGTCCTACTCTTCGAAGTACGCGTTCAGCACTTCTTCGAGTTGCTCGGACCACTGGGCGAGGCTTGCCCGGTCCTCGGCCTGGACGTCCATGCGGAACCAGCGGGGCCGGGGCAGATGCACCGTGATGGTGAACCGCCGGGTCCAGCGTGAGGTCGCGTACTCGACGGCGCTGAGCTCGTCCCATCCGAAATCCGCCTCTTCGTCGTCGAGGCGCAGCCGGATGCCCGAACGGTCGGCGGTGATGGATCCCCGCCGGTCGGACGCGAGGAAGGCGGGCCCGTCCTCGGCCGCGCCGGGTACGGGGTGTCCGGGGGCGGGATCGTCGGACTCCGCCTCGGGCTCGGTGTCCGCCGCCGGTGCGGCGGTGGGGCCGGGCTCTGCGGCCGTCACGGCTTCCGCCTCGGGCTCCGGCCCTGGTTCGGCCGCACTCTGTCCCTCCGTCGATGCTTCGGGCGCGGCCGCCTGGGCGGGCATGAGCCCGGGGATGTGCGCCGGGTTCAGCGCGGCGGCGTTGAGGGCGGGGTGCTGGTCATCTGTTCGCTGGTCCACGGCGCGAAGTATGTCGAACGCGGCTGTGTGAGAGCCATAAGGGGGCGTCATATCCCCGGCCGGCGAGGACCTGATCTTGTCCGGGAGTCGTCTCCCCGGGGACTGATATGCCGGGTGCCGAGTACTGGCCCGCCCGGGCGTCTCACCTGCTCGTCCCCGGCGCGCCCGGCTCCCGCCGCCGGGTGTGCCTCGCACAGTGGGCGGGTGAGCGACATGACAGACGCCGGGGCGGCCGACGGTACGGGTGCTGGGTCCGAGGAACACCGCGCGGGCTGGTTCGAGCTGTTCTTCGACCTGGTCTTCGTGGTGACGGTCAGCGTGCTCGCGCACGGGTTGCACGGAAATCCGGGCCCGGCCGAGTTCGGGAAGTTCCTGGTGCTGTTCTTCCCGGCCTGGTGGGCGTGGGTGAACCTGACGGTCACCGTCAACCTCTTCGGCTCGGCCTCGCCCCGTGTCCAGGGGATGCTGCTCGCCGCGATGCCCGCGCTCGGGCTGATGGCCGCGGCCTCCCCGGCGGGCCTGGAAGAGCGCGCCTGGGCGTATGCGCTCGGAGCGGCCTGGGTGCGGCTGGCGCTGTTCCTGATCTGGTTCGGCCACGCCCGCCGCCCGGGCAGCCCGCTGCCGCTGTGGCGGCCTCTCCTGTACTGCCTGGTGCCCGCCGCACTGTGGGCGGTCTCGGCCGCCCTGCCGGGGGCCTGGCGGTTCGTGGTGTGGGGTGTGGCGATCGCCCTGGAAGTGGCACTGCTCGCGATCCGGGCGGGGCTCGGCACCGCGCCCTACGAGCGGATGTCGGTGGAGCATCTGGTCGAGCGGATCGGCCTGTTCGTGGTGATCGTGCTCGGTGAGAGCGTCTTCACGGTGGTCGCCACCTTCGAGGAGCACTTCACCGCCGCCTCCGGGGTGACCGCGCTGTTCTCCTTCGTGGTCGCCGCCGAACTCGCCATGATCTTCTTCGTCTGGGGGACGGGCAACGCCGAGCGGGGCCTGAGCCGGGCCCAGTCGGGCCGGGCGACGCAGGTCATGCGGGACACCGTGATGTATCTGCCGTTCGTGCTGGTCTGCGGCATCACGGTGATCGCGGCGGCGCTCGGCACCGCGGTCGCCGAGCCCCACCACGTACTGCCCGCGGGCGCCGGATGGGCGCTGTGCGGCGGCGTCCTGGCCTTCTACAGCGCGAACGCGGCCATCTCGACGCGCTACGGCGACGGGCTGCGCAACGTACTGCGCTGGTACGTCCCCTGTCTGGTCCTCACCCCGGGCATGCTCCTGCCCGCCGCCCTGCTGCTGCCCGCGTGGGGTGCGGTGGCCTGCGCGGCCGCCCTGGTGTTCCTGCTGGCCAAACTGTCCAAGTGGCACACCCGGAGCCGGGCCGCGACAGGGTGACGCGGTCGTCACTGGCGATGGGCTCGCCACTCGGAAGCCAGGACCCCCCAGATCTGCTTGTCGTAGCGGGTGCCCGCGTAGGGCCAGAACTCGCGCCGCACACCCTCCAGGGTCATACCGAGTCGCTTGGCCACCGCGGCGCTCCGCTCGTTGTCGGACCGGCAGTGCCACTCGGCGCGGTGCAGCCCGCGCGTGGTGAACGCCCAGTCCAGCAAGGCGCGGCAGGCCTGGGTGACGACGCCGTGGCCCTCGGCGGCCGGCTCCAGCCAGCAGCCGACCTCGCACGAGCCCGAGGCCGCGCTGAAGTCGGTGAACATCACGCCGCCGACCAGTGTGCCGTCGAGCCATATGCCGTAGAGGCGGGCGCCGTCCGCGGCCTGGCGCTCGGCGTAGCGGCGCAGTGTGGCGCGCGCTCCGTCGACGTCGTCGGTGACGAACCCGGCCCCGACCCAGGGGCGGATGTGCTCGCGGGCCCGGTCCAGATGGGCGGCGAACTCCTCGGCGTGCCACATCTCCAGCGGGCGGAGGTGGGCGTTGTCCCGCAGGGGGAGGGAGAACATTGATGACCCCGTTCACATAACAAGCGTTACGGTTATGTACGGTAGCAGCATGCCACGCACCAAGGGGGATCACGAAGCCCGTCGTCGAGACGTCTCCGAAGCGGTCTGGCGGGTGCTCGCCGCGCAGGGCTTCGGCGGACTGACCCTGCGCGCCGTCGCCGCCGAGCTGGGCGCGACCACCGGCCTGCTCACCCACTACTTCCCCGCCAAGCGCGACCTGGTCGCGCACGCCCTGGAACTGCTCGACCAGCGAACCGCCGCCCGCCCCAGGCGTGCCGGAGGCACGGGCCTGTCCGGCGTGCGGGCCGCCCTGCTCGGCATCCTGCCGCTGACCGCCGAGGCCACCGCCACCAACCGGATCTGGGTGTCCTCCTGGGACGCGGCCCTCGCCGACCCCGCTCTGAGCGGCGAGTACGCCCTCAAGTACGGGCGCAGCCGGGAAAAACTGTGCGACCTGGTCGCCGCGGCCCAGGAGCTCGGCGAACTGCCGCCAGGAGACCCGGCGCGCATCGCGGCCGGCGCCCAGTCGTTCGTACTCGGGCTGGTGGTCCAGGCCCTCTTCGCCCCCGAGGCGTTCCCGCCCGCCCGCCAGACCGAGCTCCTCGACGACTACCTGGCGGCGCTGGTCCACCCGGGGCTTGAGACTCGCCCCGCATCCTGCTCCGAGCAGGGCTGTGACCGGTAAGCGTTGACCGAAGGGCCCAACTCGTACAGGAGTTGGGCCCTTCGGGACTCGGCGGCCTTGGGGCTACGTCCCCGACCGGTAGTCGACCTGCTGGAACGGCCACGCCGAGGACAGCCACGCCGTCACCGCGTCGTACAGCGGCCCGTCCAGCTCCGCGCGGTCGGCCCGCACCCACGAACTCACCTGTGTGACCTCGGTGTTCGCGCGCGACGGGTAGATGTACACGCAGCCGATCACCTGGTCCTCGCCGTCGAGGACGGAGTAGGTGAAGCCTGCCCGCTTGGAGAAGTCGTCCGCGTGCCGGGTCAGGTCCCGGAGGTTCTCCTCCAGGCTCAGTCCGGATGACGGCGGCCAGGAACCCAGGAAGCCGGGCGTGGATCGGATGTGCTCGATGCTCGACATCCAGGCGGCGTGATCGGCCTCGTTGTGCCGCGCCCCCAGGGGCTCCAGACGGAAGCCGTCACCGGACAAACCCTGGGGGACGGCGAAGTCGCGCGGCACGAAGTCACCGGCAGGGGTGTTCGTGCGCGGTGCGCGCCGCATCGCCCACAGCGTCGGCCCGTTCCCCGGCAGTCGCACCTCTTCGAGGACGGTGAAGCCGAAGTGCTCGTAGACGGGCAGGTTGGACGGCTTGGAGGACTCCAGGTGGACGGGCAGACCCGCCGCGTCGGCCTTGGCCAGGCCCGAGCGCAGCAGAGCGGACCCGTGTCCCTGGCCCTGGCCGGCCGGGTCGGCGCCGATCGCCGCCAGGTACCAGTGCGGTTCCTGGGGTCCGTGCTCGGCGACCGCCTCGACGGCCTCCCTGAACAACCCGGCCCGGTCGCCGAGGATGTCCTCCAGCTCGCGGATGGTCTCCGCGTCGGGAACCGCCTTGGCCTGCGCCTCCGGCGGCACCCAGAAGGCGGCCGCGGCGCCCGTGCGCTCGCACACGCCGTGGTGGACGTACTGCCGGGTGAAGAGCGTGGTGTAGTAGCGGCTCAGCCCCGCCTCGCGCGTGGTGTCGTCGGGGAAGAACCAGCGCATCATCGGGTCGTCCTCGAAGGCGCGCGCCAGAGTGCGGCTGATCAAGGCAGCGTCGTCGATCGTCGCTGCCTGCGGCATGTTCGTTATCGACATACGGGTCATTCTGCATCTCGATGATCTTGAGCATCGAGGTGGGGGCCGGGGTGCTCGTCGGACCCGCGCACCCAACGGGGTGACATCTTGACCCGACCGGGTGGCCTTTCATCGGAAGGAACGACCATTTCGCCCGGATATGCACGTCGGTGTGATGTGCTGCGGCTCGCCGTTGTGGCACATCACGACGTTCCGTCGATCTGGGGAGAGACATGCGTATTTGTATCCGGACAGCTTTCGCCGCTACCACCCTGGCCGTGGTGGCAGCCTTCGCGGGCGCAGGCGTCGCCGTGGCCGACGCCCACGCCGAAGGGCATGCCAGCCATTCTCCCGGCTTCCTCTCGGGCAACGTGATCCAGGTGCCCATCCACATTCCGGTGAACGTCTGCGGCAACTCCATCAACATCATCGGTCTGCTCAACCCGGCCGGCGGTTCCAAGTGCACCAACAAGTGACCAGCCGCTGAGGCGAGGCCGTGGCGCATCTGACGACGTCAGGTGCGCCACGGCCTTCGCTGTGTCGGGGGCGGTATGCGGGCGGGCGTGTGCCGGTCGTCCGCTGCCGAAGTAGGACCGGATCTGTCCCAATTCCCGGCTACCGTACGGGTCATGAGTTCCGCACACACCTCCGCGCGGCCGTTCCGCTTCGCCGCCGTCACCTTCGACTGCCTCGACCCCGCCGAGCTGGCCCGATTCTACGGCGAGGCGCTCGGTCTGCCCATCGTCTACTCGACCGACGACTTCGTCCTGCTCGGCCAGGACGGCGCAGCCGGTCTGGGGTTCAACCGGCTGGCCGACTACCGCCGTCCCACCTGGCCGGACCCCGCCCAGGAGAAGCAGGCCCACATACAGGAGAAGCAGGCTCACATAGAAGTGGGCGTCGACGACCTGGACACGGCCGAGGCCGAGCTGCTCGGCCTCGGTGCCGTCAAGCCCGAAGGGCAGCCGCAACCCGACCGCTGGCGGGTCCTGCTGGACCCCGCGGGCCACCCGTTCTGCATCACCACGCTGGTCTGAGCACATCCCGCGAACCGATGCGCCACTGTGCGGCGGTGACAGCTTCTTCGGCCGTCACCGCCGCACAGTCGGCCCGCTCGGCACATCCGCCGTACGGTCAGCCGCTCACCGCGTTCACGCGGACGGCCATGTTGCCCGACGGGTGCTTGTTCTCGTACATCAGCTGGTGCGCGAGGCCGGTCTCCTCGAAGTCGCCGGTCCAGGAAAGACACGGGTCGAGCTTCTTGCTCGCGGCGAGCTCGATGACCTGGCGGCACTGCCGGATGTTCGCGAAGTGCGAGCCCTGGAGCCGCTTCTGGCGCATCCACAGGAAGCGCAGATCCACATCGCCGTTGTAGCCGCTGGTGCCGCCGCAGATGACCACCATGCCCGCCGTGTCGCACACGTACATCGAGGTGGGAATGGTGTTCTGGCCGCTGTGCTCCAGCACGATCTTCGGCGCCCGGCGCTCGCCGAGGATGTCCCAGAACTTGGTGCCGAAGGCACGGGCGCCCTTGACCCACTTGGCCATGGCCGCGTCGTCCGTGGTGTCCGGCAGCCGACCCCAGTGGTCGAAGTCGTTGCGGTTGATGAACCCTTCCGCGCCGAGGTCGAGACAGTGCTTGCCGCGCTCCTCGTCGGAGACCACGGCGATGGGGACACCGCCCCGGATGCGGGTGATCTGGATCGCCATCGAGCCGAGGCCGCCCGCGCCGCCCCAGATGAGCACCGGGTCCCCGGGCTCCACCGTGTGCGGGGCCCAGCCGCACAGCTGCCGGTAGGCGGTCGCGCCCGTCAGGAGGAAGCAGGCGGCCTCCTCCCAGGAGAGGTTGGCCGGCTTGGGGTGGCACTGGTAGTCGTCGACGAGCGCGTACTGCGCGAAGGAGCCGTAGTTCGTCTCATAGCCCCAGGCGTTCTGGGTGACCGAGGTCATCGGGTCGGCGCCCAGGCGGATGTCGTGGGCGGTCTCGTCCCAGGTGCAGCCCGAGAGCATCACCTCGTCGCCCACCTTCACGGAGGTGACGCCGTCACCCACCGCCCAGACGATGCCGGACCCCTCGGAGCCGCCGATGTGGAAGTCCTCGGGCTCGCCGCGCTTCTGCCGCCCGGCGATGACGTCGTACGGGTAGCCCAGGGAGGCCCAGACGTTGTTGTAGTTGATGCCCGCCGCCATCACATAGACGAGGACCTGGCCGCGCCCGACGCGCGGTACGTCCACGACCTCCATGGCGAAGCCCTGCTCCGGCGGTCCGTAGCGGTCCGGGCGGATGACCGACGCGTGCATACGCGCGGGCACCTCGCCCAACGGGGGCATCTGGCCGATGTCGTACAGGTCCTTGCTCAACTCTTCCTCCACCTTGTGGTGCTGCTGCTTTGTGGTTCGGTCCGGCCGCGGGCGCCGACTGGCGGGCGCCGGCCGGTCAACCGGCGATCTCCGCTTCGAGCTCCCGGGCCAGGGAGGCGGTCGTGGTCTCGCGCACCAGCCGGGTCATGGGCAGGGCGACGCCCAGCTCCTTCTCCAACCGCTTGCGCAGCTCGGTCGCCATCAGCGAGTCCATGCCGAGCTGGCTGAAGCGCTTGTTCACGTCGAGCCTGGCGACGCGCATCTTGAGCACCGCGGCGACGTGCGCGGCCACGCGGTCGACGACCGGGCGGTCGGCGGCCGGGGCGTCCTCGACCACCCCGTTCGCGGCGGGCCGCGCCACAGCCGCGGCGCTCACCGCGATGGCCGGTGCGGGAGTGGGTGCGGCCGCGGGCCGCGCGACGGGCGCGCTTGTACGGGCGGGGGCGGCGACCGATTCCGACGGACTCGCCGTACCGCCGGCCCCCTGCGAGATCCGCAGGCTGCCGCGCAGCTCGACGACGAAGCCGCTGGACGGGTCGGTCAGCCGCAGCTCGCCGGTCAGTTCGATACCGCCGTCCACGCTCCGGCCGGTGACCGCGCCATGCTCGTGGACGGGCTCGGGCTCGGTGCTCACGATCTCGTCCTCCGCGCTGACATCACCACCGACTCCGGCTTCCGTACCGCCGCCCTGCCTGCGCATCCGCATCCGCCTGGCCTCGACCACGACGTTCTCGGCCTCGTCCAGGAGGGCCATGTCCAGGAAGAGCAGCCCGTCGGGGGTGACTTCCGAGATCCAGCACTTGCTCCACATCACGTCCGTCTGGGGCCCGAGGACGGTGACGTGGCCGACGTGCTCGGTGAGGTACGACATGTCCGGCAGCAGCGTCAGGGCGGGCTGGGCGGCCGCGGCCAGCAGGGCCGGGTGCACCGGGTGGTCGGGGTGCGGCGCCAGCGTTGCGGGGCGGCGCAACCGGCCTACGACCTCGCCCTGCCCGAGCCAGAGCTCGTCCACGACCTGGTAGAGCTCCTTGGCCCCGGCCATCCGTGCGTAGAAGGCCGCCCCGTCCAGGCGCTGCGGGCAGCGCTCCAGCGTGCGGGCGAGGGGCTCGTGCACGGCGGCCGCGAGGCCGGGCGCCACGGTCGCCGTGCCGGAGGCGTGCTCGCTCTCCCGGCCGTCCTGCTCCCCGGTGACCGAGAAGCTCCAACTGCCGTCCGTCTCCCTGGGGGTGAGGGTGACGCGGAGCACGGGGGTGGACCCGGAGTGCACCGCGAGGGCGTCCTTGACGGTCACGTCCGTGAGCAGCAGCGCGTCGGTGCGCGCGCTCCTGACGGCCGCGACCCGGACGGCTTCGGCGAACGCCGGGCCGTGCAGCAGGGCGGGGCCGTGCGCCGGGGCGTCCGCGAGAAAGGGGGAGTCCGGCGAGTCCAGGGGGAACGCATGGGACTGGGGGAGGGCCTCCAGGTCCTCCACCCAGTAGCTCTCGCGCTGCCAGGGGTACGTCGGCAGGGGGACGAGGCGTCCGCCACTGTAGAGGCCGTTCCAGTCGATGCGGGCGCCGCTCTCGTACACCTTGCCGAGGTGGGTCAGCAGGGTCTGGCGGTCCGGTTCGTCGCGGATGAGGGAGCCGACGGCGGTGCCGGGCAGGGCCGCCTCGTCGAGGGAGTCCTGCACGGCGCTCGACAGGATGGGGTGCGGGCTGATCTCGATGAACACGGTCTCGGCGGCGAGGGCGGTGCTGAGCACGGCCTCGTGGAAGTGGACGCGTCCGCGGATGTTGCGGGTCCAGTACGAGGCGTCGAGCCCGCTCCCGTCCTCCAGCTCTCCGGTGACGGTGGAGCGCATCGGTATGCGGCCGGCCCTGGGTGCTATCTCACGTAATTCCGCGCCGAGTTCATCGAGGAGCGGGTCCATCTGGGCGCAGTGCGAGGCGGCTTCGGCCTTCATGACGCGGCAGAACACGTCGCGGGCGTCCAGTTCGGCCTTGATCTTCTCGATGCCCTCGATCTCACCTGCGAGCACCGTGGTGCGCGGGCCGTTGCTGGCGGCGACCGAGACGTTGACCGCAAGCTCGGCGATGAGCTGTTCGGCGTCGGCGGCGGGGAGCGCGGCCACGGACATGGTGCCGCGACCGGCGACGCGGTCGCGGATCAGCCGCGCGCGGCGGCAGACCACGGCCGCCGCGTCGGCCAGGCTCAGGGAGCCCGCGACGCAGGCGGCCGCCGATTCGCCCATGCTGTGCCCGATGACCACGTCCGGCTCGACGCCCCAGGCCCGCCACGTCTCGGCGAGTGAGACCTGGACCGCCCAGAGCACCGGGTGCACGATGGCGACGGTCTCGCCCACCAGGTCGCTGCCGTCGGTGAGCCGGTCGATGACCGACCAGCCGGTCTCGGCGCGTACGACGTCGTCGCAGCGGATCAGTGACGCGCTGAACGCCGTTGAGGTGTCCATGAGTTCACGGGCCATGCCGATCCACTGGGAGCCGTGGCCGGAGAAGACGAACGCGACCTGCGGGCGGCCCGCGTAGGGCCTGGCGCCGTCGTCGGCCAGTGCGTCGCGCAGCCGCTCGGCCAGTGCGTCGTGGCTGTCGCCGACGACGGAGACGCGGCAGTCGTGGTGCGCGCGGCGGGTCGCGGCGGTGTGGCAGATGTCCGCGAGCGCGGCGCCGCGCCCGGCTCCACCGGGGGAGAGGTGGTGGGCCATGTCCTGCAGCCGCTGCCGCAGGGCTACGGGTGAGGCGGCGGAGAGGGGGAGGATGTGCGGGGTGCCGGTCTCCGTGGCGGTGGGTGTGTGGATTCCGGCGCCGTCGGAGGCGGCTTCGGTTTTCGTCTCGGCTTCGGTGAGCACGAGGTGGACGTTCGTGCCGGAGACGCCGAATCCGCTCACCCCGGCGGTGAGCGGCCGCCCCTCCGCTTCGAGGGGTATGGCCGCGCGGTGCGGGATGTCGAGGCCCGTGGCGTCCCAGTCGATCGCCGGGGTGCGCTCGGTGACGTGGAGGCTGCGCGGGGCGGTGCGGTGCTGGAGGGTCAGTACGGTCTTGATCAGCCCGAGCACACCCGCCGCGGAGCCGGTGTGACCGATGTTGCTCTTCACGGAGCCGACGAGCAGCGGCCGGCCCTTGTCGCGCCCGCCCAGGACGGAGGCGATGGCGCCGAGTTCGACCGGGTCGCCCGCGCGGGTGCCGGTGCCGTGGGTCTCGATGTAGTCGACGTCGGACACGGGGATCCGGGCGTGCTCGTAGGCGAGTTGCAGCATCTGCCGCTGGCCGCTGAGCGCGGGGTTGATCATCGTGTCGCTGCCCGCGCCGTCGTTGTTCATCCCCCAGCCGCGGATGACCGCGCGGATCGGATCGCCGTCGGCGACGGCACGGTCGAGCGGCTTGAGCAGGACCACGCCCACGCCCTCGCTGAAGACGAAGCCGTCGGCGGAGGCGTCGCCGAAGCGGCAGTCGGTCCCGAACACGCCCGCGTCCACGAAGCCGTGGTTCTCGGTGTTGGCCAGCAGCAGCTGCGAGCCGCCTGCGATGGCGAGCGTGGACTCGCCCGCCCGCAGGCTCTGGCAGGCGAGGGCGATGGCGGTCAGCGAGGAGGAGCAGGCGGTGTCCACGGAGAGCCCGGGTCCGGTGATGCCGAGGGCGAAGGAGACCCGGCCGGTCGTGGTGGAGCGGGAGCCGGCGCCGAGCGAGGCGTGGATGTCGGGGAAGTCGACGCTCTGCTGGAGGTCCCAGTAGTGGACGTTGGTCGTGCCCACGTAGACGCCGGTGCGGGTGCCCGCGAGCCGCGCGGGGTCCAGGCCCGCGTCCTCCAGGGCCTCCCAGACGGTCTCCATGAAGAGCCGCTGCTGCGGGTCCATGCCCACCGCTTCCCGCGGCGAGATCCCGAAGTGCTCCGCGTCGAAGCGGTCCACGTCCTTCAGGAGCCCCGACCGGACGCGCGCTCCGGGAATCTCGTACGGCCGCCCGAACCTGGTCGTCGGGACGTCGTCGACCGAGCAGACCTCGTCCATCAGGAGCTGCCAGAAAGCGTCCGGACCGTCGGCGCCGGGAACCCGGCAGGCCATTCCGACGATCGCGATCGGTGCGGGCCGCACCGGGGTTTCTTCACCCATGGTGTACGTGACTTCCTTAACTCGGGAAGGCCGCGCGGCAGTCGGCTGCGCGGGCTCGACTCCGAGTCTCGCCAGAGGTGCGGCAATGTTCAACGGCAGGTCAGCAAATTGCCATTCGCTGCGGGGATTTCATGTTCCGCTGACAGGTTGCTGCCTACACATGTAGTCCTTGACACGCCTCTGACTTACGGCTGTAACAACCCCATGTTGGATGCATGGACCCCGGCCTGAAATCGTGAGCGCGCCCCGAGGAGCCGCATGATGTCGGCGACTCTCCTGCGATAGGTCCGCACGGACATGTCGAGTTCCCGGGCGGCCGCCTCGTCCGTGCAGCCGTCGCCGAGCAGTTGCAGGATCCGGGTCCCGGAGTCTCCGTTGAGGCATTCCTGGAGCTGTTGGTACGTCACCAGCGGGGCGGCCCGGTGCCACGCGGTCATCATGATGTCGTGGAGGGCCTTGACCACGCCGGGGGCCCGGATGACGGAAGCCTCGGCGCCGGCGGTGACCACACCGGGCGAGCGCACCAGCGCCACCTGCCCGTCCACCACCACGGCGGCGTGCCGCACATCGGCGGCCAGCCGGACCTCGACGCGCTCGGTGAGCCCGCCGAGCCGCGCCAGCCGGTGGTCCGCGGCCACTTCCGGGGCCGCGAGGATCTGCACCCGGGCCCCGCCCGGGCGCCGTGCGGCCAGGCCCCGTAACGCCGTGTCCGCCACCGGCAACGCGTCGCGGGAATGCGGCACGAGCATGTTCACCGAGAACTCCGCGCGCTCCACCAGGGTGTCCAGTGTGGTGGCCGCGACACTTCTGTCGCCGATGACTGCGAGAGTCGAATCCTCAAGTGCGCGGATCTGTACGTCGTTGACGACGGATTCGATCAGCGGCCGAATCTGCGACAGCACTTCATCGCAAAGGGAGTTGGGATTGCTCATGCACGCCTCATCGAGTTGCTGTATCGCTGTGGAAAGGCAGCTGCGCGCAACCGTCGAGGGTGTGACAGAAAAGCCGGGCAGTGATGCGCGGAGCCCACTATTTCGTGCCCTTGAAACTCACGCCTTTCTGCATTCACTACCCTAACGATGAGTAACGCTACAGTTCGTAGCGGAACATCGTCAACGCGTCACCGGTACCGGAGAGTTGACATCCGGCCAGGTGACCGGCACCACATTCGGCCCCGCGGGCCCGGTAATTCCCGGCTGCCGGTGAGTGGCGGGCTCCCATGGCGTCGTGCGAGACGGTTCGAATGTGACGCTTTTTGCGTGGTCCGGAAATCCAGCGGGTCAGCCGGTACGGAAAAGCGGCCGTGCGGAGTGCGGTCCGCACGGCCGCGGTCGCCCTACTCGGGGAGGAAGGCGACGGCCCGGGTGGGTGAGGCACTCGTACCGGTGAGCTTGAGCGGGAAGAAGCCGACCATGAAACCGGTCGGGGGGAGCGCGCCCAGGTTCACCAGCTGCTGGACGATCAGCGCTTCCTTGTCCTGGATCGCGTAGTGGCCGTCCCAGATGTGCCCGGCGTCACCTGTCTCCTGGAACGCCTGGCGCATCCTCGGGATCGGACGGTCCCAGCCGATCGCGTCCGTGCCCAGGATCGTCGCTCCCCTGCCGGTGAGATAGCGGGTGCCGGCGCCCGACATACCGGGGTAGTCGAAGTACTGCGGCTCGCCCAGGCGGTAGCGCTCCTGCCCGGTACGGATCAGGATCGCGTCGCCGTCCTGGATGTCCCGGCCGTTGGCCTTCACAGCCTGCTCCAGCGCCTCGACGGGGATGGCCTCGCCCGGTCTGACCCAGGGGCGCACGTCGAGCACCATGCCCGGGCGGTACAGCTCGTCGAGTGTGATGTCGCTGATGGTGCGGGAGGGGCGGCCCTCGCACAGGCGCCCGCTGTGCAGCGGCGCGTCCACGTGCGTACCGCAGTGCGTGCTGATCTCGTGCATGACCTCGCCCGCCGGTCCCTCACGGGCCGGGAGGTCGTCGGGGTCGCAGCCGAAGGACGCGACCATGAACTCGCGGCCCCAGGCGTCATGGGTGTGATAGTCGATCTTGGGCGCGATCACCAGCGCCAGATCGGGCATGTCGGGTGGTACGAGGTCGAGGTCGTGGGGGTCGAGGGGGGAGGTCAGGTCGACGATGCGGCTCATCTCAGCTCAGCCTCTTCCGTGTTCGGTGTCCGGGGATCCGGCGATCAGTGCCCTGAGTTCGGTCTTGAGCACCTTTCC
The DNA here is from genome assembly GCF_041435195.1 of Streptomyces sp. NBC_00224. Taxonomy (NCBI): domain Bacteria; kingdom Bacillati; phylum Actinomycetota; class Actinomycetes; order Kitasatosporales; family Streptomycetaceae; genus Streptomyces; species Streptomyces sp. NBC_00224. The sequence continues at coordinate 1,151,390 of NZ_CP108106.1, read as the reverse complement.
GTAGGAGTTCTTGGGCAGCGCGGCCATGAAGCGGAAGTCGCGCGGCCGCTTGAATCGTGCGATGTGCGCGAGACAGTGGCGGTCGAGCTCGTCGGCCGTCGCCGTACGTCCGGGGGCGAGGACCACGAAGGCGGCGGGCAGTTCACCCCATTCGGGGTCGGGAGCCCCCACCACGGCGGTTTCGGCGACCGCGGGATGGCGCAGGAGGGCTTCCTCCACCTCGCGCGGATAGATGTTGGAGCCCCCGGCGATGATCAGGTCCTTGGCGCGGTCGACGAGGGTGAGGAAACCGTCCGCGTCGAACCGTCCGAGGTCGCCGGTGTGCAGCCAACCGTCGCGCAGCGTACGGGCGGTGGCCTCCGGGTTGTTCCAGTAGCCCGCCATCACGGTCGCGCCCCGGACGATCACCTCGCCGTTGGTCCCGGGCGGCAGCTCCCGCCCCGCCGCGTCCACCACCCGTACCTCGACGCCGGTGCGCGCGCGGCCGACGCTCGCCAGCCGGCGCCCGAGCGCCTCGGCGTCGTCTCCCCGGTGGTCCCCGGGCCGCAGATGGGTGATCGTGGCGGGGGACTCGCCCTGGCCGTACCCTTGCCACAGCCGCTGGGGCCCGAAGCGGGCGATGACCTGCCGCAGGTCCTCGGCGTACATCGGAGCGCCACCGTAGAGGATGTGGTGGACCTGACCGACCAGTTCGTCCGGCAGCAACGCGGGGTCGAGCAGTCGGCGCAGCATGGTCGGCACCGCGAAGAACACCGCGGGACCGAAGGCGCGCAGCGACTCGCCCAGGCTCCGCGCGTCCACCGGACCGCCCCGCGGGAACACCTGGGGACGGGAGCGGGCGACGGCCGCCAGGCCGAAGAGGCCGCCCGCGTGGGACAGCGGCGCGAGGTGAAGCAGAGCCGCGTCCAGGCCCGGGCCGATGTCGGCGAGCGCGCTCCCGGTCGCCGCCATGACATTGCGGTGGGTGAGCGTCGCGCCCTTGGGCTGGCCGGTGGTACCGCTCGTGTAGAACAGCCACGCCGGATCGTCGGGGCGCACGGACGCCGGAGGCCCGGACGCCTCATCCGGCGCCGTACGCGCCAGCTCGGCGGCCTCGGTCAACGCCGCGCTCCCCAGGCCCTGTTCGCGCAGTGAACCGGCCAGCTCGTCCGTGGCGACGCACAGCCGGGCCGCGCAGTCCTCGATCTGCTGGGCGAACTCCTTGGGGTGCAGGCGCGCGTTCATGGGCGTCGCCACCAGCCCGGCCCACCAGACGCCGAACAGGATCTCCGGATAGTACGGAGTGTTGCGCATCGCCAGTGCGACCCGGTCGCCGGGACGCAGACCGTACTCGCGCACCAGCGCGGCCCCGATCGCCCGTGCACGCTCGGCGAGCCGGCGATAGTTGCGCAGTACGGTCGCACCCTCGCACACCGCGGGGGCGTCCGGGGTCGCGGCGGCCGCCCGGTGCAGCAGGTCCGCGATGTTCGCCGGGCCATTGGACGTCGGTTCCACGGTCTGGTTCACGGCAGCCTCCCCACCCCTGACGGGGCCTCCAGGACGACGACCGCGGCGGCCGCCTCCTCGAAGCCCAGGAATCCGCCGCCGTTCTCGGCGAGACCGATCCGGGCGCCGGGCACCTGGCGCGCACCGGCCTCGCCGCGCAACTGCGTGGTGAGCTCCGCGATCTGCCCGATCCCGGTGGCCCCGACGGGATGGCCGTTGCACTCCAGACCGCCCGAGGTGTTGACCGGGAGGCGGCCGCCGAGTGCCGTCTCGCCGCGCTCGGCCGCGAGCGCGCCCTCACCGGGACCGACCAGCCGGAGGGCTTCCAACTGGAGCACTTCACCGATCGCCGTCGCGTCGTGGACCTCGGCGAGCGAGACGTCGGCGGGCCCGAGCCCCGCGCGCTCATAGGCGGTGGCCGAGGCGCGGCGGGTGATCTGCCGTTCCTCGTCGTCCAGGGCCCGGCCCGAGCCGGAGGTGACCACGCTCGCCCGGATCCCCACGGCGCGCAGAACGCCGATCCGGCGCGCCGCCGCCGCCGAGCAGACCAGGGCCGCTGCCGCGCCGTCGCCGATCGGCGCGCACATGGGGAGCGTCAGCGGCGCCGCGATCTCGCGTGCGGCCAGCACGTCGTCGACCGTGAGCGGGGTGCGGAGGGCGGCATCGCGGTTGAGGGAGCCGTGCCGCCGGTTCTTGGCGGTGACGGCGGCGAGCCGACGGGCGGTGCACTCGGGGAAGCGGCGCCGGTAGTGGGCGGCGAGCGCCGCGTAGACGTCCATGAACACCGAACGCCGTCCGGGCGGTGCGGTCTCGGCCCCCGCGGCGTCCCGCAGCGCCTTGAGCTCGGCCTCCCAGCGGGCGACGTCCAGTCCGCCGTGGAAGGCCTCGGTGGTGCGCGTCTCGTCGGCGCCGTACATCTTCTCGGCGCCGAGCGCGAGGGCGACGTCCATCTCCCCGGCCCGTACGGCGGTGGCGGCCAGGTGGAAGGCCGTGGCACCACTGGCGCAGGCGTTCTCGACGTTGAAGACCGGCACCCCTTCGAGGGCGGTGCCGCGCAAGGCGACCTGACCCCGTATCAAATGCTGTGCCTCCAGCGCCCCTTGGGTGGCGTTGGCGAAGAACACCCCGTCGACCACCGAGGATCCGGCCGCGGCGTCGGCCAGACACAGCGCGAGAGCCTCGCGGGCCAGCGCGCCGACACCGAGCTCGGGGAACCTGCCGTACGGGGTGCGGCCCACGGCGAGGACGTACGCGTCGGTCATGAGTCGTTCGAGGGGAGCGCGGGCACGCGGACGGTGTTGCGCAGGACGCCGATCCCCTCGACCTCCAGCTCGACCACGTCCCCGTCCTTGAGCGACCGTGCCAGGTCGAACCCGGTGCCGGAGGGGACCGTTCCGGAGCCGATGACGTCGCCCGGGTGCACCGCCCGGTCCCGGCTGAGGTGCACGATCGCGTCCTCGAAGCTGTGGTGCATGCCGTTGGTGCCGCCGCGCGACCACTCCTGGCCGTTGACCCGGGCGGTCATCGTCAGCGCGTACGGGTCGGTGAGCTCGTCGCGGGTGACGATGCACGGCCCGAGCGTGTTGGAACCGGCGAAGTCCTTGCCCTCGCAGGGGCCCACGCCCGCCGGCATCAGCAGCATCTGGAGGTCGCGGGCGCTCCAGTCGTTGAACACGGTGTAGCCGAAGATGTGCTCGCGCGCCGCGCCGGGCTTCACCTCGCGGCCGGTCCGGCCCACCACGGCGGCGAACTCCAGCTCGAAGTCGAGCTCCTTCGCCCCGGTGGGTGCGGTGATCACGTCCTCGGGCCCGCTCACCGAGAGGTGGTCGGCCGTGTAGTACATGACCCGCTCGCGGAAGAGCGGGTTCAGGTCGAACCGGCCACTGGCCATGAGCCGTTGGAACTCGGCGTCGGGATCCTCGGCCCCGGCCGAGGAGCGCCGGGCCAGCTCGCGCAGCCCCGACTCCAGATGGGCGATGAACAGCCCGCAGTCGCGCAGCCGGGCCGGGCGCGGCAGGGGCGCCCGCAGAGCGATGTCCTCCGCGGCCAACAGGGCCTGACCGGGCCGGAGTTCACACAGATCCTGGGCCCGGCGCAGCCCCTCGTCACCGGACTCGATCAGGGCGAGCATGGAGCCGAAGGCCGCTTCTCCGGGAGCGGCGGCGGCGAGGCTGAGGACGGTCGAGTCCCCGTCGAGCAGCACCCCGACGGACTCCAGGCTCAGTTGCTCCTTGCTCAGTTGTTGCTTCTGCTCCTTCTGTTCCGTCTGGTTCTTCCTCACGAACGTGACCAGGCGCATGACGTCTCCCATCGTGCGGTCGGTGGTTCGGAACGTGTACGGCGAGAACGCGATCGGCGGGGCGAGTCACCCGCGAATACTGGACAGCGGTCCAATCGTTGGACGGCTGACACAGGCCGTCAAGACTTCGCACATGATCGGTGTCCGGCGGGGGTGTTGGGTGGAGTGCCCGGGCCGAGGGTCTGGGGAGGCCGCGCCCCTTGTGGAACAATCCGCCGCATGACCGGTCGTCGTGAGGAGTCCGCGCGGGAGAGCCGCCGCCGTCTGCTTCGGGCGGCGACGGAACTGGTGGCCGAGGCCGGCCCGAGGGCCGCGTCCGTACAGGCGGTCGCCGACCGGGCGGGCATCAGCCGGGGCTCGGTCGCCTGGCACTTCGGCTCGAAGGACGGCCTGATCGTCGAAGTGATCGAACTCGCCTTCCGTACGGCCGAGGAGGAGTACGGCCGACGGCTGCCGCACTCCGGCCCGCTGTCGTTCGACGCCCTCGTGGACGCGCATCTAGCTGTGGTCGACGCCCCGTGCGGCCGCGTGTTCGCGACGGTCCTGCCGGAGGTCCTACGGGACGAGGGCCCCCTGCGGGACGCCTACGTCGAGGGGTACGAACGCACGCGGCAGGTGTGGATCGGCTACCTGGAGCGCATCATCCAGGACACCCCCGGGCTCCCCGACGCGAAGAGCCTGGCCTCGATCGTCTTCGGCACCGGCATAGGCCTGCACACGCTGCACAACCTCGACGGCCTGGTGGACCGCGAGGCGGCGTTCGCGGCGCTGAAGCAGCTGTTCGGGTTGGCTGCGGGGGCTGGGCGGGGATGACGCGGAAACAGTCCCGCAGTACGTCGCCGAACTGTGCAGGCGCGACGGCTGCACCAAGGTGAGGGTCGTCGGCGGCGCCGGGGACCTGGCCGCCGACATCCTCGGCTGCCTGCCCGACGGCCGCCGCCTGGCCGTGCAGGTCAAGCACTATGCCCCGCACCGAAAAGTCCCCAGCGGCGACATGCAGAAGTTCGTCGGCATGGCCTTCGCCGAACACAAGGCAGACGTTGCCTTGTTCGTGGCCACCTGCGAATACAGCAGGGACGCCGGCCAGCTCGCCCTCAAGCACAACATCACGGCCCTCAACCGCGACCTGTTCGGCTCCTGGAACAGCGGTGCGCCCCTCAACTCGCTCCTGCCCCTCAGCGGGGCGGGCGCAGGCCCCGGGCGCCGCCGGACCCCGCGCTGGCGCGAGACCGCTTCGCGTGGGGCCGCGTACCGGACACCGCGGGAGCCGCCGCGTCAGTTCGTGCCCATGAACGCCGCCACGCCGAAGCCGATGGCGGCGAAGAACAGCCCCATGCAGGTCAGGATCACCATCACCCCGCTGAAGAGGCAGGTGACGACTCCCACGCCGGGCGTGGCCTCCGCCGCCACCGCCCGCTCGGGACGCTCCGGCAGGTACCGCACCGGCACGGCGTCCCCCGCCACATACGGCTGCCGGGCGACGACTTCGGCCCGTACGTCCCGGCCGTCGCCGGTCCGGAACGCCACGATCAGGCGCCGCTGACTGGAGCTCGGTCCGTTGGGGGAGTGGTGGTGCACCACGTACGCCTCCAGGCAGCGCGCCTCCGCCACCTGCCCCTCGTGGAAGACCCGCTTGTACTCGGAGCTCTTACGGGCGCCCAGGACGAGCATTCCGATCCCGAAGGCGGCGAAGAGGAGTCCGATCGAGCCGAACACCACCCCGAACGCCCCGCCGACAGCGAACATGCTTCATCCCCTTGCTGACCCGACCCCACCCGAAACCGGCAGCACACCTTGGCGCCGATGCCCATGAAGATGTGCTGCCGGGGCGGGTGGTTCCCGTTTGGTGCTGGTCAGCCGATCGCCAGGGGGGTGTCCGGGGCCAGCGCCGCCGCGATGCGCTCGGCGACCTGTTGGGCCATGTTGCCGTCGGGCGTGGTCGCGGTCTTGGTGGCGGACACCGCGATGGCGAGACGGTCGGACGGGAGGTACGCCTGGATGGCCGCGTAGCCCGAGAACGACGGGTTCTGGAGCACCCATCCGTTGATGACGATGACACCGAGACCGAAGTGCTTGGCCGGGGTCTGCTTCAGACAGACCGTGGCGGGACACGTCGCGGTCGCGCCGCCGAGGCCGACCGTGCCGGGGTCGAGGAGGGTGCGGTAGGCGCGGTGCGAGAGGAGTTCACCGCTGCCGATGGCCTGCGCCGACCGGGCCAGATCGCAGATGTCGGTGGTGATGACCGCGCCGGGTGCGGTGGTCCACGACGGGTTCCAGAAGGTCGACTCCTCGTACAGACCGCGCTCGGAGGTGAAGGCGTGCAGGACGGGACGCGGGATGTCGGAGGTGAAGTTGTTCTGCGTCTCGCGCAGGCCGAGGGGGCCCGTGATCCGCCGCTCCACGAATTCGTCGATCCGCATGCCGGTGATCTTCTCCAGCGCGGCGACCAGGAGCACGTAGTTGGCGTGCGAGTAGCTCCAGCTGGTGCCCGGCGCGTACCAGAACGGGTGGCGCAGCGGGTATCCGACCAGCTCCTTGGGGGTCCACTGGCGGAACGGGTGCGCTGAGAGCTCGGCGAGGAAGGCCGGGTCGGTGACGTAGTCGTGCAGGCCGGTGGTGTTGGTCGCCAGCATCCGCAGGGTGATCTTGCGGGCGTTGGGCAGACGGGGCAGCCAGGCCTCCACGGTGTCGTCGAGGCGGACCCGCCCCTCCTCGACCAGCTGAAGCAGCGCCGTGCCGATGTGGGCGAAGGCCACGGAACCGGCGCGGAAGTGCATGTCCGGCTCGGCGGGAACGTTGGTCATGGACTCGCCGAGCGCGTCCGTGAGGACCTCGCGTCCGTCGATGGTGACCCGCAGTTGTACGGCCTTGAGGTGGAGTTCGTCCTTGGTCCTACGGGCGATGCCCAGGATCTCGCGGGCCTGGTCGTCGAGGGGGCCCCGGGTCCTCACGCAGTCGCGGTCGTCAGGGCCGGGCCCGCCCGCGAACGCGGGGGAGACGGCGGTGGTCTGGACCGTGGCGGCGAGGAGCGCGGCACACAGCAGGGCCGTGCGGGCGCGGGCACGGGTGCGCAGACGCGCAGACAAGCGGGTTCGTGTCATGCCCGCACTATGGCGAGGACGTGGGGGAAGTCTTGCCGAACACTCCGCATGACGTGACAAACATGCCCATGTGGTGCAGGCGGGTGGTGCCGCCCGGGCGAAGGTGCTCCTGGGAACGCCGTGAGCACGCCCGCCTCACCGGTTGAGGAACTCCGCGCACCGGTAGGGGCCCAGGGCGGCGCCCTCCTTCGGTCGCATGGTCACCTGGACGTCGTCGGCTCTGGTCTTCGGGTCGAGTACGGACTGGGCGCGGGCCAGTGTGCACACCAGCTGGCCCGTGCCCTGGTCGCGCCCCGACATCGCATAGGGGCCTTCGAGGCGCATCGTGACACGGGTGCCCGTTCCGGTCACCGTGTAGCCGCCGAGCTGGACGAGCGAGGTGAGCCCGTCGCGCTGCTCGGCCGGCGGCGGCCCCACGGCCAGCAGTTTCACCACCGCGTTGAGGTCCTTGACCTCCCGGTCGAGCAGCGGCACCCCGCGCAGTCCGCTGTCGGAGGCGAAGTACAGCCGCATTCCACGCGTCAGCCCGGACGCCGGCTCGCCCGCGCCCACCACTCCGCTCGGCTGGACGCCGCAGCCCACGAGGACGATCCCCGCGATCCCCAGTGCCGCGGCCACGGCCCCTCGGCGGCTCTTCACCCGGTGCCCCCTTCGGTGCGTCGTGCGGGCAGCCGCAGGGTGAACACCGCGCCGCCCCCCGGCCCGTCGGCCACCTCGATCGTGCCGCCGTGCAGTCGGGCGTTCTCCAGCGCGATCGCCGTGCCGAGGCCGCTGCCCTGTCCGCTGTCGTCGGCCGGGCCGCGGGTACGGGCCGCGTCCGCCTTGTAGAACCGGTCGAAGACCCGTTCCCGGGCCCCCGGTGGCAGCCCGGGGCCGTGGTCGGCGACCTCCAGCGTCAGCCACTTCCCGTCCGCGGCGCTCACTGTCCCCAGGGTCACGGTGACCGGCGGAGCCCCGTGCCGCAGCGCGTTGCCCACCAGGTTCGCGACGATCACGTCGATGCGGCGCCGGTCGACGACCGCCCGTACGCCCTCGGGCAGGTGCGTGTGCACCCGGTGCGTCCAGCCGCGCAGCGCCAGGGACGCCCGTACGGTCTCGGCGACGTCGGTCTCGGCGGCGTTCAGCCGGGCCGCCTTGGCGTCGAAGCGGGAGATCTCCATCAGATCCTCGACCAGCCGGGAAAGCCGTGCCGTCTCCGCGCCGACGGTACGGGCCGCCCGCGCCGCGTCCGGGGGCAGTTGGTCGGCGTCCTCCTCCAGGACGGTCGCCACCATGGTCATCGCCGCGAGGGGCGTGCGCAGCTCGTGCGACACGTCCGCGACGAAGCGGCGTGCCTTCGCCTCCTGCTCGCGCAGTTCCGCGTCGGAGGCCTGGAGTGCGTCGGCGGTGTCGTTGAACGTCCGGGCCAGGTCGGCGAGTTCGTCGTGCCCGGTGACCGCGACCCGGCTGCCGAGGTCTCCGGTCGCGAGCTCACGGGTGGCCCGGCTCAGCTTGCGTACCGGACGTAGGACCGTTCCCGCGGCCAGCAGCGCGAGGACGGCGGCCAGCAGCACCACCGGTGCGGTGCCCGCCCGTACGGAGTCGAGCAGGGCGGCCGTGTCGTCGCGCTCGGCCCGCAGATCGGTGATCGCGTACACCTCCAGGCCGGAGGTGCGGTGGTCCCCGTCGGCGTACGTCACGGGCATGCCGACGGTCAGATAGGGCTCGCCCCGCCACATCACCCGCTGGAACCGGGTCGCCTTGCCGGTGTGCACGGCGGCGCGCAGCTCGGTGCCGATCCGGCCCTGCGTGTCGGCGAGCGAGTCGGAGGTGGCGACGAGGTCCTGGTAGCGGGCGACCACGATGCGGGCGCCGATGCCGTCCGAGACCGTCGCCGCGAAGCGGGACAGCGAGTGCTGGTCGGGCGGCAGGTCGAAGTCGGCGGCGACCGCGGTGACCCGCTTGCGGAGGTCGTTCACCGCGGTGTTCTGGGTGCGCTGGAGGACGGCGGTGCGGGCGTCCCGGTAGGCGAGGGCGGTCGCGGTCACCGCACTGATGAGGGCGACGACGACGAAGGTGACGACGAGCCGGGTGCGCAGCCCGCCTATGAGCCGCCGGGAGCGCCACTTGGCGGTCGTACGCTCGCTCCCCTCCGCGCGGTTCACCGTGTGCTTGCCCTTGTCCGTACGGTTCACAGCGGCCCGAAGCGGTAGCCGAAGCCCCGCACGGTCTGGACGTACCGGGGCTTCGCCGGTGTGTCCTCCAGCTTGGCCCGCAGTCGTGCGACCGCCGCGTCCACCAGCCGGGAGTCGCCCAGGAAGGTGTGGTCCCAGATGGATTCGAGGAGCTGTTCGCGGCTGAAGACCCGGCCGGGGGAGGCCGACAGTTCGAGCAGCAGCCGCAGCTCGGTGGGTGGCAGCGCGACCGCGACGCCGTTTTTGGTGACGGTCAGTCCGGCGCGGTCGATCACCAGCCCGGCGAGGCCGGAGTCCGCCTCCCGTGCCTGCCCGGACGGTTCCGCGCGCCGCAGCGCGGCGCGGATGCGGGCCTCCAGGACGGGTGCGGTGACCGGCTTGACCACGTAGTCGTCGGCGCCCGCCTCCAGGCCCGTCACGATGTCCGAGTCGTCGCCGCGCGCGGTCAGCATGATGACCGGCAGGGTCGCCGAGCGGGCGCGGATGCGGCGGCACACCTCGAAGCCGTCCATGCCGGGCAGCATCAGGTCCAGTACGGCCAGCTCGATCCGCGCGCCGCGCTCCTCGGCGAGCAGGGCGAGGGCCTGCTCGCCGGTGGCGGCGGTGGCCACGCCGTACCCGTGCCGGCGCAGCACGAGCTCCATTCCGTCCCGTACGGACGCGTCGTCCTCGATGAGCAGCACATGCGGCATGGGGCCGATTATGACCACGCCGAGCCCGCTTCCGCCTACTCCGTACGAGGGCGGAGGTGCAGGTCGGAGGCATTGTTACGTTCCCATCACATGGCCATGGACAGGTCATCATCTGCGAGCGCGAACGTGAAGCACATGAGCTTTCTCAGGATGAACAGGACGAACAGGACGAACCGTCCCAACGCTCGCGTCTCCGCCGCATCGCGCATGACCGCCCTCGTGGCCGTGCCCGTCCTCGCGCTCTGCGGCGCCTGCGGCAGCGGTGACGACAGCGCGGGCGCGGGGAAGAAGGACGGCGCGATCGCCGACGTACCCGACGCGCCGGCCGCGAGCGCCGCCAAGGGGGAGAGCGCGCCGAGCACCCGGCCCGCGGGCAAGAGCGCCTTCTACGACGCCCAGATGAAGTACGTCCAGTGCATGCGCGTCAAGGGCGGCTACAAGGACTTCCCCGACCCCAAGCTCAGCGGCTACCTGGACTGGGCGAAGGTCAACGCGATCGGCTCCCAGCCCGGCCGCAACGACGGCATCAAGGGCGGCAAGAACGGCACCTGCGTCGCCGAGCTCCAGGACGCCATGAACGCCGAGCCCAAGCGCGACCAGCAGAAGGCGTACGAGTCGATGCTCGCGCACGCCCAGTGCATGCGGGACCACGGCGTCTCCAAGTTCGCCAACCCCACCATGAGCGGCGGCAACGCCCAGCCGGGCGGCGACCCGGACCCGGTGTCCCGCTCCATCGACACCGAGTCGCCCTCGTACAAGCAGGCCCGCAAGGCGTGCGAGCCGAAGCTGCTCGACGGTCTGGACGGCATGCAGTGACGCGCCGCACCGCCTTCCTCGCGCTCGGCGCGGCGGCCGTCGCCGCGTCGGTCACCGGGGGAGCCCTGCTCTTCGGCGGCGACGGCGACGCGGGCGCCTCCGCCAGGAGCGGCGACCTGCCGCCCGCCACGGCGAAGGTCGTACGCACCGACCTCGTACTGTCCAAGACGGTCGACGGCAAGCTCGACTTCGCGCAGCGCCGCGCCGTCAAATCCGCCGTCGAGGGCACGGTCACGGTGGCCGCCGCCGAGGGCAGGACGGTGAAGACGGGGCAGGCGCTCTACGAGCTGAACGACAAGCCCGTCACCCTCCTCTACGGACCCGTCCCGATGTTCCGCGAGATGAAGGCGGGCGACCGGGGCAGCGACGTCCTCCAACTGGAGCGCAGTCTGCGCGACTTGGGGTACGGGGCCGGGCTCTACGTCGACACGGAGTACGACAGGTACACCGAGGCTGCCGTGAAGCGGTGGCAGAAGTCCCTGAACCGGGAGAGCACCGGCAGGGTGGGCAAGGGCGATGTCGTCTTCCAGCCCGGCCAGGTCAAGGTGGTCGCCGCCGACGCGGCGCTCGCCGACCAGATCGCCCCGGGCGCGACGGTGCTGACGATCGCCGCCACCCGGCCCGTCGTACGGGCCCAACTGGAGCAGACCGACGGCGCGCTCACCTCCAAGAACACCAAGGTCGAGGTCGCCCTGCCGAGCGGAAGAACCGTGGCCGGGCGGGTCGCCGGGACGGTGCGCCCCGAGGAACCCGGCTCCGGGAGCGGTGCGGCCGGTGCGAGCGCCCAGAAGGGCATCACCGTCGAGATCGTCCTGGACGGCGGTGCGAGCGCCATGTCCGGCGAGGACGCCAAGGCGTCGGCGAGCGTGAAGTTCGTCAGCGAGGCACACAAGGGAGTCCTCGCGGTCCCCGTCGAGGCGGTCGTCGCGCTGCGCGGCGAGAACGGCGGCTACGGCCTCCAGATCGTCCAGGGCGCCACCTCGAAGATGGTGCGGGTGGAGACGGGCATGACCGCCGACGGGCGGATCGAGGTCTCCGGCCCGGACGTGCGCGAGGGCGTGCAGGTCGGAGTGGCGACGTCATGACGCCGTCCCCCGTGATCGAACTGCGGGACGCCACCAAGTCGTACCCCGGCGGCGTCCACGCCCTGCGCGGAGTGAACCTCACCGTCGAAGAGGGCGAACTGGTCGCCGTCGTCGGCCCGTCCGGCTCCGGAAAGTCCACGATGCTCAACGTCATCGGCACCCTCGACCGACCCACCACGGGAACCGTCAAGGTCGCCGGGTACGACGTGTCCGAGCTCTCCGACTCCCGGCTCTCCACGCTGCGCGCCCGCCACATCGGCTTCGTCTTCCAGCACTTCCATCTGGCGGCGGGGCGCGACGCGGTGGACAACGTCGCCGACGGACTGCTGTACGCGGGCGTACCGCTGAGGGAACGGCGCGGCCGGGCACGGGAAGCGCTCGCCAAGGTGCGCCTGGACCACCGCTTCTCGCACACGCCCAACGAACTGTCCGGCGGCGAGAAGCAGCGCGTCGCCATCGCCCGCGCCCTGGTGGGCGAGCCCCGGCTGCTGCTGGCGGACGAACCGACCGGCGCGTTGGACACCGCGTCCGGTGCGATCGTCATGGAGCTGCTGCACGAGCTGAACGCGTCCGGCACCACCATCTGCGTGATCACCCACGACCACGCGATCGCGGATTCGCTGCCGCGCCGGGTCCGCTTCAAGGACGGCGAGATCGTCTCGGACTCCCGATCCACGCTTCTTACGGGCCTTACGGGCCTTACGGGCCTTACGGGCCTTACGGGCCTTACGGGCCTTACGGGGGAAGTCCGTTGATGAAGAACGACCTCAAGCCCTCCCGTCTCACGCCCGGCGACATCCTCCGCGTCGGCGCGGTCGGCCTGCTCGCGCGGCGGGCTCGCGTGGTGCTCTCGGCGCTCGGCATCGCCATCGGCATCGCGACCATGGTCGCCGTCGTCGGCCTGTCCGAGTCGAGTCGCGCGGACCTGATGGCCCGGCTCGACCGCCTGGGCACCAACCTCCTCACCGCCGAGGCGGACGACGACGGTACGGGCCGGCCGGTCAGGCTCCCCAAGAACGCGGTCGCGATGGTCGAGCGCATCGGCCCGGTGCGGCACGCCACGGCCACCGCCAACGTCGACGCGCGCATCCGCCGCAGCGACGTGGTCCCCCAGGAGCGCACCGCGGGCGTCACCACCCAGGCGGCCCGCCTCGACCTGCTGTCCGCGCTCGGCGGCGAGGTCGACAGGGGCGGCTGGCTGACCGCGGCCGGCGAACGCCTCCCGACGACGGTCCTCGGCGCGGTGGCGGCGGACCGCCTCGGCATCACCCGCACCGGCGAGACGATCATGATGAACGACACACGTGTGGTCGTCGTCGGCATCCTCAAACCGCTCGAACTGGCCCCCACCCTGGACCGGGTGGCCATGGTCGGATTCCCCGCCGCCGAACGCTACTTCAACTTCGACGGCCACCCCACGACCATCTTCGAGCGGTCCACCGACGACTCGGTGGAGGACGTACGGGCGGTCCTCGCCCGCAGCATCAACCCCGGCAGCCAGGCGGGCATCAAGATCTCCCGCCCCTCGGACGCGCTGGCCGCCAAGGCCGCCACCGACGAGGGCCTGACGACCCTGATGCTCGGCCTGGGCGCGGTGGCCCTGCTGGTCGGCGGGGTGGGCGTCGCCAACACCATGGTCATCTCCGTCCTGGAACGCCGCCAGGAGATCGGCCTGCGCCGCTCCCTGGGCGCGACCCGTAACGCCATCCGCCTCCAGTTCCTCACCGAGTCACTGCTGTTGTCGGGGCTTGGCGGGGTGGCGGGCGCACTGCTGGGCACGACGGCGACGTACGGCTTCGCCCGGGCCCAGGGGTGGACGGCGGTGGTCCCACCCTGGTCCCTGGCGGGCGGCCTGGCCGCCACCCTCCTGATCGGCGTGGTCGCGGGCCTCTACCCGGCGATCCGCGCCTCGCGTCTGCATCCGACGGTGGCTCTGCACGCGGCGTGAGGGGCGGCTCGCGGGGCGCCGGTCCGCTCAGCGGAACGGAGCTTGGTCGCGCGCCCCCGCCCCTGTCACTCTCGCCGCACGGGGGCCGCCAGGGCTCGGACAAACAAGGGGAACAAGGGGGGCACAACGATGACGCTGGTCGTCACGTTCACCGGTCGGACACCGCTGGCCACGTCCGGGCCGCGGACGAGGTACGAGGTCTGGAGCTACACCGTGCAGCCGGGACTGCCGTCGGATCTGGCGGGTATGCAGCGGATCGCCTTGGCGATTCCGGCCGGTGTCGACGTCCAGGACCCGAAACTGTTCCCCGATGTGCCCGCGCTCAACGGTGCGTTCCTGGAACACGACACCAACATCAGCCGTCAGTACGTGGGCAAGGTGCTGAGCGGTCTGGGCGCGCAGACGATCTCGTTCGTGGCGCCACCGGCCCAGGGCGACCGCGAGTTGTTCCTGGTCGGCAAGGGCGCGGGCGGGCGCACCTGGGCCGTCGTACCGTTCGCGAAGACCGCGTCGGGCGATGTGGACAACGTCCAGGTCATGCCGGCGCCGATGGGGGGCTCGCGCGTGGTGACGGGGCGGCCGCTGCCCGACTTCACGGGCACGCTCCCGTACGCCAGCGAGTCGTTCGGCCTGTACCAGCCACTGCTCGGCTGGCGCTCCCAGCGTACGGTCGCCCGCTTCCTCGACGGGATCGCGCGCGCCGACGAGGACCTGCTCGCCCTGGTGTCCCAGCAGGTCACGGCGGACGCGGTGGTCTCCGACGGCGGGATCATCCACCTCGGAGCGGCCGAGGCGGCGGCGGACGATCTGACGCTCACCGTGCGCACCGGTACGGCACTCGCCGCCAAGCCCTACAGTCCGCTGATCGACTCGGTGCTCGCCGATCTGCTCCAGCAGCGGGTCAAGGGCAAGGACCTGCGCGACCCCGCCGTCTGGCTGCCGCTGCTGAAGCGCACGGCGCTGGACACGATGCTCGCGGGCGAGGTCACCCCCGAGCTGTTCCGGCGCACCGCCGCGACCACCGACCCCGTACGCCGCAAGGCACTGCTGCAGACCCTCGCCCGTAAGGAGTCGATGGTCGCGGGGCTGCTCAACTACCTGTCGGAGCAGGGCCTGATCCCCACCCTGGCGGACCTGTTCACCGCCCCCGCGCCCGACGTGGACGCCGAGCGCTACCGGGGCGTCAAGCGCATGCTCGACCCGCTGGAGACGCTCAGCCGTCAGGAGGCGGTCCAGCGCGTCAGCCTCTCCCCGGTCGGCATCGTGCACCTCTTCCGCCAGTACTTCTTCGAGTTCGACACCTTCCTCGGCCCACCCGTGCAGCATGTGTGGCTGAGCCCGGGCGGGACCGTGGAACTGGTCGAGGCGCACACCCGCAAGACCCTGGTGGAGCGCACCGTGGAGACCAGCCTGGAGACCACGGACAAGGTGGAGAAGGACACCTCACAGCAGGACGACGTGTCCGAGGCGGTCAAGCAGGAGAACGAGAGCAGCACCAAGCTGGGGTTCTCGGTGTCGTCCAACCAGCGGTGGGTGTGGGGCGACGCCAACGAGACCGCCACCATGGACATGACCGACACCCAGCGCCAGGCGCGGGAGCAGACCCACAAGCAGATGCGCCAGCAGAGCGAACGGCTCAGCACCGAGATCAAGCGGAGCTTCAAGACCACCTTCCGCACCGTCACGGAGACCACCGACACCGCGAGCCGCCGGTACGTCCTGCAGAACACCACCGACAAGCTCGTCAACTACGAGCTGCGCCGCAAGATGCGCCGCGTCGGCGTCCAGGTGCAGGACCTGGGCACCCAGCTGTGCTGGCAGAGTTACGTGGACGATCCCGGCCGTGAGCTCGGCCTGGCCAAGCTGGTCCATCTCGCCGCGCCGCCGGACGTGTCCGGTGTCACCCCGGCCAATGAGCTGCCGCTCCCCGAGGACTACACGGAAGAGGCCACCGGCACGTTCGCGCTTCCGGTGGACGGGTACATCAGCTCCACCGGCCACGCCGGCGGCTTCTGGCTGTGCGACGTACCGCTGCACCCGAAGAACGGTTACACCTACCTGGAGCACGGCGCCCTGAAGTGGGTCAGCGGCGGTTCGCTCAGCGTCAACATCGTGGTGAACCGTACGGACAACGCCGGAGGCGTCCCGGACGGCACACCCCTGCCGAAGGCACCCAGCCTGTCCGTGTACGTCACCCAGGGCCACGGCAAGGGCGGCGAACAGCTCCAGTTCTCGATCCCGGTGAAGTACACACCGACCCCGGACAAGAGGAAGGAGATCGAGGACCGCAACGCGTTGCTGGTCAAGGAACGCACCCTGGAACTGGACCGGTTGCAGCGCGAGGCCTATATGAAGGCCGCCATCGAACGCATCGACGCCGCCAGCCGCGTGGAGACCCGCGGCTATGACGTCCTGCGCGAGGAGGAGCGGGTCGTCGTCTACCGCAGGCTGCTGCAGCACCTGCTCCAGGTCGGGGAGACGGTGCCGACCGACCCCAACGTGCTGCACAAGCTCTCCGAACTGATCAACTCGATCTTCGACGTCGACGCGATGCTGTACTTCGTCGCCCCCGAGTGGTGGCGGCCCAGGTTGCACCACAGCCACCCGGTGTTCGCCCCCGAGCTCGACACGCTCGCCGACCCCGCCGCCGACCCCGTCAAGGTGCGCCGACGGTTGCCCGCCCCCGTCGTCGAGTCGTTCCGGCGCAAGCCCGCAGGTCTGGACGATCACGTCGTGGGCTGGTCCGACAAGCAGGACATGCTCCGCGAGGACAACTACTACATCACCGGCTCCTCCGCCCCGGCCCGGATGGGCAGTTCACTGGGGTGGCTCATGCAGCTCGACGCCGACCACCAGCGCAACGCGTTCCTGAACGCCCCCTGGGTCAAGGCCGTGATGCCCATCCGGCCCGGCAAGGAGCTGGCCGCGCTCAACTGGCTGAGCGACACCAGCATCGAGGGATCGGAAGGGCTCGACGACCTGTACCAGCCGGCCTCGGCGGGCGAGAGCGGCAAGATCCTCGGGAGACTGCGCGCCTACCCGTGGTCGGACCCGGACCTCGTCCTGCGGTACCGCAACCTCGACCCGGCCGCGCTCACCGTGCGCGACGTCCTGCGGTACGTGGCCATCAGCGTGGTCGAGAAGCACCAGAACGGCCAGGAGGTGGTCACCGAACGCCTGGAGGACGGCGTCACCCTCAACTACCTGCCGCCGGACAAGGTGTACGAGCACGGCTTCTACCCTCTGGCGGACGGCTTCAAGGCCCAGTCGCAGCAGCCGTACGAGGTGTTCGACCAGTGGGTGGAGGTGCTGCCGACGGACCAGGTGGCCGCCGTGCAGGTCACGTACAACCCGCAGACCGGTCAGCAGGGTTGAGGCCGTCGTGCCCACCCCGGAACGCCCGCTGATCGAACCACCGGCTTCACCCGCCAAACCCCGGCCGCACCTGGTCGGCCGCGCCACCGCGATCGTCCCGCCGAAGGCCGCACCCGTCCCGCAGAACCGCCGCTTCCAGCCCGATCTGAGCGGCATGTGGGAGGCGGACGGGTCCGGCGAGAACACGAACAGTCCGCTGATGGTGCAGATCAACCAGGCCGGGGCCGCCCTGGCGATCTGGTTCAGCCGCCCGCCGAAGGACCTGGACGGTGTCGACGGCCTCAAGATCAAAGATGACACCGGCGGCGAACGCACCGCCGACCACGACTGGGTCCACGGCGTCGCCCGTGGCTTCCTCGTCGACAAGATGAACGGGAACAGGGCGGACAAGGGCGCCCCGATCCCACTGACCTGGTTCGTCGCCGAGGGCGGCAACGTCCCGCCCGACCCGCTGCGCCCGGCGGCCACCGATCTGTTCAACCCCCTCGACCCGTGGCTCAGCGAGGGGACGCCACCGCTCGTCCGGGGTTTCAAGGGCAAGGGGTTCCTCAGCTACCCGAAGAGGACCCCCGAGGTTCTTCTGCTGAGCTTCGCCGAGGACGGCAGGCCCACGCTGAGGCTGCGGCGGACCAGCCCCGTGGTGCGCTGGCCCAGGCGGGTGATCAGCCGTCTGCCCGAGCCGCTGCGCACCCAGGTGCTGATCGACCAGACCCGGCCCGTACCCGAGTCGCTGCGCACGCGGTTGATCGCCCTGTTCGCGTCTGCGCAGACGGGATTCGCCAGGCTGATCAAGACGTGGGTGCACAAGAAGGACGACAAGATCGAGCGGACGAGGATCCGCGTCGCCCTGGCCCGCATGCTGGAATTCTCCCTCGGCGAACCGTGGCGCACGCGTATGTACGGTCTGATGGCTCTGTACGGGAACTTCGCCACCCTCGACATCGACGGCGAACTCAAGACGTACTACCAGTGGCTGAACGACGTCCTCGACGACGAGGTGAGGAACAGCAGCGCCGGCGGCTATCCCACGGGGTGGGGAACGGGGCGTGTCCAGGAGGCGATTCGCGGCCTGGGGGTGGGGGGCGAGGCGGCGTTCCTCTATCGGCTGACCTTCCAGGACATCGGTGCCTCAGCACCGCTCGTGGGCATCCAGGCCGGTGCCTATGCGGCCGTGGTGAAGATCGACAAGTTCCGGCTGGTGTTCAAACGGAACAAGGACGGCGGCCGCGTGTACGACAAGAACGGGCAGCCCGTCACCGAGGATCCGGTCCCCGTCCCGTGGGCGGGCAACCACCCGGTGTTCGCGGTGTTCGCACGGGTGGCCGGAGGGCTTGCCGCCGATGTGGGCCTCAAGAGCCTCACCTTCAAGAGTGTTGCGGGAAAACCCGGTCTCGGCGTTGCGGATCTCGGGAAACTCGACTTCCGGTCGGAACTGGACCTGTCCGATTCCGCGGACTTCGCCGGCGCCCGGATCGTCATCGCCTCGACCACCGTGGCCAAGGCAAAGCTCGGAAACCTGGCACAGGGAAACCTCTCCGACAGCGCGCTGTGGCAGCTCTACCTGCCCGGACACGGCTGGATGCATGCCATCACCGAGGCGGATCACTTCTCCGGCCCCAAGTTCGCGTTCAACTGGGGAGCGTTGCTGACCCCAGGGTGGTGGAAGGCCTGGCTGCCCACCTCGGCGGAGGTCACGGTGCTGCGGGTGTCCCTGTGCGTCGGGGTGCTCTTCAGCCCCGCCGCACTGTCCGACAAGAAGCCTCCGCCGGACCGCCGGAGTGACCCGGATACGGTGCACACCCCGCTCGCGGGCCAGGCCTCCGCCATGTTCCCGTACGACTCGTGGAACCTCGACGCCGAGGAGCCGGGCTCCGAGACCAACGGCAGGATGCGGTTCGAGCGCGACCTGGCCGAGGTCCGGGCCGTGGTCGAGGCGTACGGACCGGCCCCCGTGCTGCTGGCGTTCACCTCTCCGGAGGGAACGGAGCCGCACAACGACGTACTCTCCGAGAACCGGGCCGTCGCCGTCGGCCAAGCCATCGTCGACGCGCTCGGCCCGCACATCGCCCGCGACGGATTCGTGGTGTCCGCCCACGGCGAGTACCCCGCCAGGGCCCAGGGCGACCTCACGATCCACGGCATCCCGGTGACCGGGGGAGGCCTGCCCGATCCGGAGAAGTATCCGACCAGGGACGACTTCTACCGGTCGGCCGACGGCCCCACCGCCAAGGAGTGGCCGCGCTGGCGGCGGGTCGACCTGTTCGTGGAGGGCACCCTGGTGACGAGGGTGCTGGGGCGCGATTCCACGCCGTGACGCGGTGCTGTGAGCTACCCGGTGGCGCCGGTCATGCCCGCGTTCCCGTCAGTGCGTCGGTGATGTGGTCGCCCAGCGGGGACAGCCAGTCGGGCCGTGCGTTGCCGAGGAGGTGGTCACCGTGGGGGACGGACAGACAGGTGCCGTGCGGCGCCAGCCGGGCCAGGGGCTCGCCGTTCGTCACGCCGGGGATGACGTCCTGGCCGCCGTCCACGACCAGGAGCGGGGCCGCGATGCGGGGCGCCAAGGAGGCGAGATCCACCTGGCGGGCGAACGCGCGGGCCGCGTCGAGGCCGCCAGTGCGGCGGGCCATGATGTCCCGTACGGGCGCAGGCAGTTCCTCCCAGTCGAGGCGGAAGGGGCCGCTGACGGTCGCGGCTACTGCCACGCGCGGTTCGAGCGCCGCGGTCCGGGCCGCGAAGTAGCCGCCCAGGCTCATGCCGACGAGTCCGATGCGGGCGACGCCGAGGGCGTCGATGACCTGACCGACGACCTGCTCGTACTCCGCCCTGAGGCTCGTCGTGGCCGCGAGCGCGCCCTGCCCCGGGCCGTCCATCGCGAACACGGCCAGCCCCCGGGCCAGCAGCGCGGACACCAGGTCGAGGAACTCCTCCTTGGCCGAGTCCAGGCCGGGGACGACGACCACGGTGCCGGCCGCGTCGGAGGGGCCGCGCAGCCAGCCCGTGAACCCCTCGCCGCTCACGCGCCGGGCGCCGGGCTCCAGCACCGTCAGTGCCCGGCTCAAGGCGCGGTCCGCCTCGGCGGCGGCACGACCGGCCTCCGCGTACGGTGCCAGTGTGGCGAGGTGGAACCACCGGGCCGCCATCAGCAGGTACTCGCCCGCCGATACGGACGATCCCGCGCCTTCCGCGAGGTTCAGGTAAGCCTGTCCGGTGCGCACGAAGGACGGTCCCCAGTCGGCGACCGAAGTGAGCGCGTCGGTGACGCGGCGGTACTCGTGGGGGTCGACGCCCGCGCCTGTGGCGCGCGTCCACTGGGCGGCGGCGAAGACGGCGGTCTCCGCGGCGGCGGGTTCCGTGGTGGGGGATTCCGTGGGGCTCATCGTGCTCCTCCCGTCAGCAGGACTGCCTTGCCGCGTATCCGGCGCTCGCGCAGGTCGACCAGGGCCTCGGCGGTCTCCGTCCAGTCGGCGATCCGGCCGATCTCCGGGTGCAGCAGGCCCCGTTCCACCAAGCGCACCAGGGCCGCGAGGTCGGACCCGTAAGGGGCGCCCGCGTAGTGGAAGTGCTGGATGGTGACACGCTCGGGCCCCTTGAAGAGCTCGAAGAAGTCGAGAGTCACCGGGATCCGGCTCGCCTGCCCGAACCAGACGAGCAGGCCCCCCGGGCGCACCTTCGAGAGGGCGATCGGCAGATCCGGCCCGCCCGTGGACTCCAGCACGACGTCGAACGGCCCCTGAGCCGCCGCGACGTCGTGCACCACCTGCGCGCCCAACTGTGCGAGCCGCTCGCCGCGCACCGGCGTGGCCGTCACGGCGGTCAGCTCGGCCCCGGCACCCACGGCCAGTTCGGTGACGTAGTGGCCGACACCGCCCGAGGCGCCGGTCAGCAGCACCCGTCGCCCGGCCAGGGAACCGGCCGTGCGCAGCAGCCGCAGGGCGGTGATCCCGGCCAGGGGCAGGGCCGCCGCCCGTACGCTGTCGATGCCGTCCGGAAGCACCGCGAGGGAGTGCGTGGGCACGGCGGCGTACTCGGCCCAGCCGCCCAGCGCCGGATGCCCGACCACGCGGGCGCCGATGCCGGGGCCGGAACCGTCGGCCGCGGCCTGCACGACGAGCCCCGCGATGTCCTTGCCGGGCAGCAGCCCCGGCCGGGGGTGTTCGAGGAGGAACGTCTCGCCCCGGTTCGGCGCGAACGCCTCGACCTTGATCAGGACCTCGCCGGGTTCCGGCACGGGCTGGGGGACTTCGGCGAAGGCGACCGGACGTGCCGCTTCTCCGGTGGGAATCAGTCTTTGCATGAGCACGATGCAACCCCGCGCCCCGCCCCGCGATCCAACAACGAACGAGCACCGCCGACAACTTTTGGTTGTCACCTATGGTGGGGCCATGGATCTCGACATGGCGCAGGTACGTGCCTTCGTACACGCCGCCGAGGAACTGCACTTCGGCCGCGCGGCCGCGATGCTCGCCATCTCCCAGCAGGCGCTCTCCAAGAGGATCGCGCGGCTGGAATCCCTGCTCGCCACCGAGTTGTTCCGGCGCGGCGGCAACGGTGTGCGCCTCACCGAGGCCGGACAGCGTTTCCTCGCACCGGCCCGGCAGACCCTGGCCGCCGCCGACGCCGCGGTGGCGGCGGCGGTCGGCAGGGACCGCCCGCTGCGCGTCGACGTCTGGGGCCACCTCTACGCGCCGATGCGGACGCTGGCCCAAGTAGCCGGAGAGGCAGGGGAGTTGGTGCTCGGGCACGGACGCGATCTGCCGTCGGTGACGGCGGCGCTGCTGCACGGCGACATCGACGCCGCCTTCGGCCGGGTCCACCCTCCGCTGCACGCGGGCCTCGCGCACCGTCTCGTCCGCCTCGAACCGGTGGACGCCGTGCTGAGCGCGGACCATCCGCTCGCAGCCGAACCGGCGCTACGGCCGGACCAGCTGCGCGGCAGCGTGCTGTGGGCACCCGGTGCGCTGGACCGCCTCGACTTCCTCCACCAGTTCGCCGAGCGGTTCGACGTCCGGGACAGGGCCGCGAGCGTCAACCTGGGGCTCGGCCACTTCCTCACGGAGGTGGCCGACGACCCGCGGCGCTTCTCGCTCCTGCCCGCCGACGTGCCCCTGCCGCATGTCCCCGGGCTGTGCTCTGTCCCCCTGGTCGAGCCCACACCGCTGTACGCCTGGTCACTGCTGTGGCGCACCGGCAACGGACACCCGGGACTGGAGAGCCTCACCGCCGCCTGCGCGGCGGAGGCGGCGCGGAGCCGATGGCTGGAGTACGACCCGGCGCACGACTGGCTGCCCGAACCGCCCGCGCGGGGCGAGCGGAACTGAGGTTCAGGCGCGGCAGTGGAAGATGCCCCAGCGCAGGTGCCCGCGGTGGGCCGCGTCCAGCCACAGCGGCAGGTTGGCGAGCACACCGTCGACGTACGCGGGGCTGATGATCTGGCGCAGCTCGTGCTCTCGGCGGTGGGTCTCCGCGGTGAGGCGTTCGTAGTGGGTGAGGACCTGGCCGCTGTGGTCGTCGAAGTCGGTGCGGGACAGGCCGAGTCCGGCGAGGGTGCGGCGGTAGAGGTCCGGGGTGGCCAGGGCGTCCACGCCCAGCCGCGAAATGGCGGGGTGCAGGGTGCGGGCGGGGACGTCCTCGGCGGCCATCAGGTCGGTGAAGACGAGAGCCCCCTCCGGCTTGAGGACGCGTACGGCTTCGCTGAGCAGGCGGGTGCGGTCGCCGCTGTGGCAGAAGGCTTCCTGGGACCAGACGACGTCGAAGCGGCGGTCCGGGAAGGGGATGTCGTGGAAGGACCCCGTGACGACCTCGATCAGAGCGCCGAGGCCGCGCTCGGCGTTCGTGGCGCGGTGGCGCTCGTTCTGGAGTTCGCTGAGGTTGAGGGCGACGACGTGGCACCCGAAGCGTTCGGCCAGATAGCGGGTGGCACCCCCGTAGCCCGACCCGAGGTCCAGCACCGTGCTGTCCGCGGTGAGCAGGCCGCTCACCTTGTCCGCGACCTGCTCGACGGTGCGGCGCGAGGCTGTCGCGATCGACTCCTGGTCATGGGTGTAGATCCCGGTGTGGATGTCCTCGCCGCCCCACACGACGTCGTAGAAGGCGTCGACGTCGGCGGATTCGTAATAGCTGCGGGTTGTCTGCTCGGAACTCGATGCGCGGTCGTACGGCATGAGTGGGGCTCCTTGCGCCATGGTGCCGGTGCTGTTCTGCCGGTGCTGTTCGGACACCACCTCAACGTATTCGCCGCCGCGGTCCCAGAGCGCGAACAAGCCAACCGGCGACGTCGTGATGCCGCCGAGAAAGTGACCTCGTCTCCACCGATGAGTTCCCGCGCCCCGCGCCGTCTTACTGGAGCAGACCGCAACGGCGAACCTTCTGGAAGGAACATCATGAGGAAGATCACGGCTGGCCTTTTCATCTCGCTCGACGGGGTCGTGGAGGCGCCCGACCAGTGGCACTTCCCGTACTTCAACGACGAGATGGGTGCGGCCGTCGGCGCGATGCTCGGCACGGCCGACACCGTCCTGTTCGGCCGCAAGACCTACGACAGCTTCGCCGGGGCGTGGCCGGAGCGCGAGGCTGCCGGCGGCGAGGACGCGGGCTTCGCGAAGACGCTCGGCGACGCACGCAAGATCGTCGCGTCGAGCCGGAAGCTGGAGTTCATTTGGCGGAATTCCGAGCAGCTGGAGGGCGACCTCGTTGACGCCGTCACCGCTTTGAAGAACGAGCCGGGCGGGGACATCGCCCTGAGCGGTTCGATCTCGGTCGTCCGCCAGCTCCTGGCGGCCGGACTCCTGGACGAGCTGCATCTGCTGGTGCACCCGCTCGCCGTACGCAAGGGCATGCGGCTGTTCGACGAGGGCGAGACCGCGGTCCCGCTGAGGCTGATCTCTTCCGAGGCGTTCCGGACCGGAGTGCTGCACTTGGTGTACGCCCCGGCGGGGCCGACGGGCGACGGCACGTACGACGACGCCAAGGGGAACCTGCCCCAGACCGACGAGTAGCGGCACGCTTGGCCCGCGCGGCTGGCCGGGGCGGGTTGCCGACGCACCCCGGCCGCGTGACCGCAGGGCTCTACAGGGGCGGGACGAGTTTGAAGTAGCGGTCGAGGAGCGAGGCGTCGCCGCGGACTTCCAGGCCGTCCAGGGGGATGCGGTGCCACAGGAACAGCATCAGGTCCGACGCCGTGGCGGTCAGCTCGACGTCGCAGCACCCGCTGCCCGCGTTGAGAAGCACCTCGTCGGGGTCGGTCTGCACGATCCAGATGCGGGATCCGTCCGACTGCCTGAAGCGGAGCCGCTCGCCCGCTCCGGGCGGCGCCTGGCGCCTGGCCCGGCGGGCGGGGGCCATCACCTCGAACGTGTGGGTGACGGCGTCCATGGCCAGTTGCCGCTCCACCGGCCCGGGTACGCCGATCGCGTTCTCGGCGTCCCACCGATGCACGGCCGCCTCGATGGTCTGCATCCGCTGCCAGAACCCCACGGACTGCTCCCGCGACCAGGTCCACACCGGCTCGGCCGCATCGCGTGTGGCCAGCAGTTCCCCCAGCGCGGCAGCCCCTTCGCCGAACCAGTCGATGAGCCCCGGCGGAACGGGCCCGCGGTGCGGGGCGTTTTCGGGGAGAGGCCAATTCGCCGGTACGGGGGGAAGGTTCAGGTAGGAGAGGTCGGCTGCCTCCGGCTGCTGTTGCCGCTTCTCGCTGATGACGTCGGCCACGTAGCGGTGCACCGAGCCCAGATGAAACACCAGGTCGGCCACCGACCACCCAGGGCACGACGGCACCAACGCCACCCCGCCGCTCCCCGCATCCAGTGACGCTGTGCGGATCGCGGTGTCGAAGGCGTGGATCTCGCGGCGGAACTGCGCGACGTAGTCCATGACTCATCCTCTTGCACCCGTCCCCACGGGCACAACCACTTCGTCGGGCGGTTCAGTTGTCGACGAAGGTGAGGCTGGTGGCGTCGTAGCGGGTGCCGGCGATCTGCTCACGCGGGGCGGCGGCCTCGATGGCGGCGAGGTCCTGCGGGGACAGCTCGACGGTCAGGGCCGCGAGGTTCTCCTCCAGGTAACGCTGACGCCGGGTGCCGGGGATCGGCACCACGTCCTCGCCCCGGTGCTGCACCCAGGCCAGGGCGAGCTGCCCGGCGGTGATGCCCTTCGCCGCGGCCAGCTCGTTGAGCTTCGCCACGATCGCCAGGTTCCGGTCGAGGTTGCCGTCGGCGAAGCGCGGCTGGCTGCGTCGGATGTCGTCGGCGTCCAGCCCTTCGACCGAGCTGTACTGGCCGGTCAGGAAGCCACGGCCGAGCGGGGAGAACGGGACGAGGCCGATGCCGAGTTCGCGGCAGACCGGGGCGATCTCCGCCTCCAGGTCGCGGGTCCACAGCGACCACTCGCTCTGGAGCGCCGCGATCGGGTGCACCGCGTGCGCCCGCCGGATCGTCTGGGCCCCGGCCTCGGAAAGCCCGAGGTGGCGTACCTTCCCTTCCCGTACCAGCTCGGCCATGGCGCCGACGGTCTCCTCGATCGGCACCGTCGGATCGACCCGGTGCTGGTAGTAGAGGTCGATGTGGTCGACCCCGAGCCGACGCAGCGACGCCTCGCACGCCTGCCGTACGTAGGCGGCGTCCCCGCGGATGCGGGTGGGCTCGCCCAGGCTGTTGGCGAAGCCGAACTTGGTGGCCAGCACCACTTCGTCACGGCGCCGCCCGGCAATGGCCCGCCCGATCAACTCCTCGTTGTGACCGGAACCGTAGTAGTCGGAGGTGTCCAGCAAGGTCACCCCGAGGTCGAGGGCGTGGCGCAGTGTCGCTATCGACTGCGTGTCGTCCGTGGCGCCGTAGCCATGGCTCATGCCCATGCACCCGAGGCCCTGCGCGGAGACCGCCAGGCTGCCCAGGTAGCGGGTGGGGACAGTGTTCATACTGTTGCCTCCTGAACTCGAAACCATCTGTTCAGGACGCTAGGTGCTGGAGTGCACTCCAAGTCAACCGAGTTTCGGCCCCCGCACCTCGATATACAGGGTCCCCACAACCCCCCGCCCCTGGCCGCCGTCCGACGATCCGATGAAGCGGGCCGCTCGTGTCGCCCACGGCTGAGTGTCGTTGTGTGGGTGAAGCACTTCCGCTTCGTCGTTCGTTGCCCAACAGGGGATCAATTATGCGTCTTATCCGTCCGTTCGTCGTCTCTCTCGTCGGGCTGAGCGTCGCCCTGACCGTCTCCGCCGGGACGGCGGTCGCCGCGAAGGGCCCGTTCACTTTCCAGAGTGCGGGTCGGCCGTACTTCGTGCAGGACCTGCCGGACGGTAAGTGCTTCACGATGTCCCAGGCGTCGTCCAGCCCCCACAACGGGACGGGCTCGCCGGCCACCGTCTTCGCCGGTAAGCAGTGCAAGGGCAAGGCCACGAAAATCGCCGCCGGCCAGAAGGCCGCGAAGGGGCTGCGCTTCTTCAGCGTTCGGTTCGGCCGATAGCAACGGCACCGCAGCCCGCCGGACCGCGTACGGTCCGGCGGGCTGCGGCGGTTTCGGCCTCGGGGGCGTGTCGTCGGCCTGACAACTCGTCAGTTGGGCAGTGACCAGACCTGGTTGGCCTGGAGGTGGCCGCATGTCCATGTGTCGAGCTTGGCCGCATCGGCCGTGCCGCCGCCGTACACGTCCAGGCACAGCGCGCTCGCGGCACTGCGGAGTGTGCCGTCGGGGTGGGCGGTCCACTGCTGGGCGGTGGCGCCGGTGCAGGTGGAGAGGGTGACGGGGCTGCCGGCGGTGGTGCCGCTCGCGGTGAGGCACTTGCCGAGGGAGCGCAGGGTGCGGTCGGTGCCCGTGGTCCAGCGCTGGTTGGGGTTGCCGGTGCAGGTGTAGAGGATCACCTGGGTGCCGTCGGCGGTGCCGCTGCCGGTGACGTCCGCGCACTTGGCGCCGTTTCCGGTGAGCTGGCCGGTGGGGACGGCGGCGCCGCAGTCGCTGCGCGGGGTGAGGCGCCAGACCGCCGTGCCGTGGGCGGGGACGGTCGCGGTCAGGCTGCCGCCGACGGTCGAGGTGGCGCCGGTCCACAGATCCTTGGCGGTCACCGTGCAGCCCGGCAGGCCGATGTCGGCGAGCGCGGTGGAGAGGGTGCGGGCGGTCGCACTCCGGTTGAGTACGGCGACCGCGCGGTCGCCATTGGAGAGTGGCCGGGCGAGCACGTCGGTGCTGCCGTCAGTGGACACCACGCCCGCCTGTCGGCCGAGGCTGTCCTGGTCCACCTTGATCAGCTCGGTGTTGCCCAGCGCCGACCGGACCGCGGGGGTGAGCTTGGCGACGTCCGAGGAGAGGATGAGCGGCGCGGCCATCATCGACCACAGGGCGACCTGGCTGCGGGATTCGTCGTCGGTGAGCCCGCCCGCGCCCGCGATCAGGAAGTCCGGGTCGTTCCAGTTGCCCGGTGCGGCGTAGCGGCCGATCCAGCGGTTGTAGCCGTAGTTGGCGAGGACGCTGGACCAGCGGCTCGTGTTGGGCCGCGCGGGATCGTAGGTGGCGATGTCCCAGCCCTCGCGCCAGAGCTGGCCGTCCGAGCCGACCCAGGACAGCACGTCGAACCAGGTGGGGTTGCCCCATTCGCCGCTCTGGAAGTAGGCAGGCGCCGACTCGGAGAACACGATCTCGCGGCCGGTGCCGCGCAGCGCCGCCGCCTGGGCGTCGTACGCCTGCCGGTACGCCTGCTCCTGCGTCTGGCCCGGGGCCACGTACACATTGCAGCCGTCGAGTTTGAGGTAGTCCACGCCCCAGGAGGCGAACGCGGCGGCATCTTGGGCGAAGTGGTCCGCGCCGCCGCCCTGGGGTCGGCCGCTGCCGGGGTAGCCGCCGCAGGTCGACGAGCCCGCGTCCTCGTAGATGCCGAACCGGAGCCCTCGGGCGTGGAGGTACGAGCCCAGCCAGGCCATGCCGTGCGGGAATTTCACGGGGTCGGCGACGAGGTTCCCGCCGGCGTCCCGGGACCGGGTCGTCCAGCAGTCGTCCACGGTCACCGTGGTGTACCCCTTGGCGGCCAGGCCGGTGGAGACGAGGGCGTCGGCGTTGGCGGTGACGGTCTGCTCGGTGACGCCGCACTGGTAGTGGGCCCAGTCGTTCCAGCCCATCGGCGGGGTGGGGGCCGGTAGTTGGTCGGCTGCGGGGAGGGGCCTGGGGGACGCGTGCGCGCCGGTCGCCGTCGCGAGCGGCAGGCACAGCAGGGCTGCGGCGAACGCGGTCAGGGCGGTGCGTATGCGTGGTGAACGTGGGGGGCGTGGCACGGGGAGCTCCTCTGTGGTGAGAAGGGGACGTGCGGCCTGGCGTGATTGATGGTGCATCGTAGCGCGGAGTTTGAAGCACCTTCAATCACCGTGCAGTCAGCTTGAGTTGATCACGGCCGGGTGTTCGCGGAGGTTCGGAGGCACGGCTTCCTGATACGTCATGTTTGATTACGTGCACTCTTGACGCTTCTTGATCGATTAATTACGTTGCGGCGCAGCGCAGCGGAGAGACGCATGTCCTTCCGCTCGTCTCACGTGCCGCCGAACGCCTCATGACCGCCCGCAGTCCGCCTGTCGCTCCCGGGGAGTACGTATGCACCGACGCACCCTGCTGATCGCCGCCGCCCTGAGTCCGGCGGCCGCGCTGGCCGTCTCCGGCAGCCGCGCCTCCGCCGCCGCTCACACCTTCGGCTTCTCTCCCGACGGGTCCCAGTTCCTCCTGGACGGCGCCGCGTTCCAGATCCGCAGCGGTGAGATGCACCCCGCCCGCATCCCCGTGCAGTACTGGCGCCACCGCATCCGCATGGCCAAAGCCATGGGCCTCAACTCCATCGCGCTGTACGTGATGTGGAACTACCTCGAAGAGCGGCCCGGCGTCTTCGACCTCACCACCGACCGGCGCGACTTCGCCGCCTTCATCCGGCTCTGCGCGCAGGAGGGCATGTACGTGCTGCTGCGCCCGGGCCCGTACGTCTGCGGCGAATGGGACCTGGGCGGACTGCCGTCGTACCTCCTGGAGAAGCCGTCGGTCCGGCTGCGGGTGAACTCGGGCCAGGACCCGGACTACATGGCGGCCGTGGCCCGGTACGTGAAGGCGATCGCCCCGGTCGTGCGGCCGCTGATGGCCGCCAACGGTGGCCCGATCCTGATGGTGCAGATCGAGAACGAGTACGGCTCGTACGGCAGCGACGGCACCTATCTGGAGCAGCTGCGCCAACTATGGCTCGGGGCAGGTGTGGAGGGGCCGTTCTACACCCAGGACGGGCTCGGCCAGGTCGTGGCGAACCACACGAACGTCACCGGCGGGGCGATCGGCCTCAGCGGCGGGACCTCCTCGGACATCAGAGCCTGCCGCACGGCGTACCCGCGAGTCCCGGCGATGTCGGGGGAGCTCTACCCGGGATGGCTCACCCACTGGGGCGAGGGCGGCTTCGCCGGGCAGGACACCGACCTCTCCGGGGCGCTGCGGGACCTGATGAACGCCGGGCAGTCGTTCAACGTCTATGTGGTGCACGGCGGCACCAACTTCGGTTACTGGGCCGGTGCCAACGCGAACGACGACGGGAGCGGCTACACCGCCGACATCACCACCTACGACTACGGGGCGCCGATCACCGAGCAGGGGCGGCCCGCGCCGAGGTACACCGCGTACCGCTCGCTCATCGGAAGCTATCCGGGCGTCTCGCTGCCGCCGGTACCGGAACCGGTCCCCACGATCACGCGCACCGGAAGCGACGCCCCGATCCCGAGCGCCTACGCCTCGCTGTGGGACAACCTGCCCGCCGCGCTGCCGCCCGCGCGGACCGTCGCACCGCAACCGATGGAGAACTACGGGCAGAACTCCGGGTTCATGCTCTACCGCAAGGTCCTCTCCGGGTACGCGGGAGGCGCGCTCGACGTCACCTCCGTCCACGACTACGCCACGGTCTTCCTCGACGGCGTCTACCAGGGCGGTATCTCCCGTCCGGCGGTCCCCTCGGCGTACGCGACGCCGCTGAGGGTGACCACGGGCTCGCGTCTGCCGCTGGGGTCGGCGGGCCCGAGGCCCACGCTGGACATCCTCGTCGAGGGCATGGGCCGTACGAATTTCGGCCACGGCCTGGTCGACCGCAAGGGCATCACCCAGCAGGTCTCCCTCTCCGGTGCGGGCCCGCTCAACGGCACGGTCAGCGACTGGCAGACGTACGCCCTGCCGGTCGACGAGGCGTTCGTCGCGGCCCTGCGCCCGAAGATCAGCGAACCCGGCCGCGCGGGCATCTTCTTCCGCGCCACTGTGACGCTCACCGAGACCGGCGACACCTACCTCGACATGTCCGGCTGGACCAAGGGGGTCGTCTGGGTGAACGGACACAATCTCGGCCGATACTGGTCGATCGGACCTCAGCAGCGCCTGTACTGCCCGGCCCCGTGGCTCACCGTCGGACGCAACGAGATCCTCGTCCTCGACCTGCACCAACTGCGCCCGCAGCCCATCCCGTTCCGGGCGACCCTCGTCGAAACCCCCTGCACGCTCACCAACCGGCGCAGCGGCAAACTCCTCGACGTACCGGACTGGTCAACCGCTTATGGTGTGCAGCTGAACCAGTGGAGCGGCAACGGCGGCGCCAACCAGCGATGGCGCCGCACCACGGCCGCCGACGGGACCTGCACGTTGGCCAACGTCAACTCGGGCCAACTCGTCGACATCCAGGGCAACGCGTCCACCGACGGCACACCGGTCATCCAGTGGCCCGCCAACGGAGGCACCAATCAGCGGTGGCGCCAGGTGCCCACCAGCGACGGGTACGTGAAACTCGTCAGCGTAAGCACCGGGAAGGTGCTCGGGGTGTCCGGCAACGCGACCACCGACGGCGCCAAGATCGTCGAACAGACCGACACAGGGGATTTCGGCCAACAGTGGCTCATCGCCTCACTGTGACCGTTTGGCGGTATGACGGCGGTGCGGACCCCCTGCTTCCTGCCGCAGGTGGAGGCCCGCACCGCCCCGCGAAGGCGCAGCCGTCACATGCTGAACTCCCGCAAGCGCGCGGTGAGGTACCCGCCCGCCCCCTTTCGCGCCGCCACGCCGTGGCACACCCCCCGGACGCACCGCCCTGCCCGCCGAAGGTGTGCTTGACCCCGTCGCTGCCCCGCACCTAGCCTTGCAAAGGTGCGCTAAAGGGCATTTCGGCTGACTCGTGCGTGGACCAGCGGCTCGCCGAAGCCCTGGAAGCCGGCAAGTGAACGCGCTTTGACACGTCACACCTTGTGGCCGTCCTGGGCCGCCACCCCGTGTGGGCCCCGCCACGACGACAGCGCCGTCACCCCCAGCCGAAGGAGATCGGCATGGACGCTGAGCCCATTGCCTTAGTAGGGATCGGATGCACACTGCCCGGTAAAGTCCACGGGCTGGACGATATGCACACCGTCCTGCGGGAAGGGCGCGACTGCGTCGAAGAAATACCGTCCAGCCGCTGGGACGTGGACGAGTTCTACGATCCCGATCCCCTGGCCCTGGGCAAGACCTATACCCGTCACGGCGGATTCGTCGACGACGTCGACCTCTTCGACGCGACGTTCTTCGGCATCTCGGATGCCGAGGCGACCCGCATGGACCCGCAGCAGCGCCTGCTTCTGCAGACCGTGTGGCACGCCCTGGAGCACGCCGGGCAGAACGCCGACGAGATCAGGGGCAGCAACACCGGTGTCTTCCTGGCTCTCATGAACAGCAACAGCTACTTCATCCTCAAGCACGAGGCCTTGGGCCTCAACGGCATCACGGCCTACGACTCGATGAGCGACTCGATGAGCATCAGTGCCGGCCGCGTCGCCCACTTCCTCGACCTCAAGGGCCCGTGTCTCACAGTGGACACCGCCTGTTCCGGTTCGCTGGTCGCCATGCACCTGGCCAGGCAGTCCATCCTCACCGGCGAGTGTGATTCGGCCATCGTGGCCGGGGCCAATCTGATCCTCAACCCGCAGGTCCACATCGCGTTCTGCAAACTCGGCCTGTTCTCGCCCAGCGGGCAGTGCCGGTCCTTCGACGCGAAGGCGGACGGGTACGTCCGCAGCGAGGGCTGTGTGGCCGCGCTGCTGCGCCGCCAGTCGCTCGCCGAGGAGCGGGGCGATCCCGTCCTGGCCCACATCGTCGGCACCGCCATCAACCACGACGGACGCACCCCCGCGCTGACCGCCCCCAACGGGCGGACCCAGGAGGAGGTGATGCGCGCCGTCCTCACCCGCAGCGGCATCGACCCGGCGCAGGTCGACTACGTCGAGGCACACGGCACCGGGACCCCGGTCGGCGACCCCATCGAGATGGGCGCCATCGCCAACGCCTACGGACGGCCGCGCACCGCCGGGCGGCCGCTGTACGTCGGCTCGGCGAAGAGCAACTTCGGACACACCGAAGCCGCCGCGGGACTCCTCGGCGTCGTCAAGGCCGCCCTCTCCCTGCACCGCGAGACCATCTACCCCAGCGTCCACCTCGACCGCCTGAACCCCAAGATCGATCTCAGGGGTGCCGCGGTGGAGGTCCCCACCGAGCCGGTGCCCTGGCCCCGGGGAGACGTGCCGCGCCTGGCCGCCGTCAACTCCTTCGGCTACAGCGGCACCAACGCCCATGTGCTGCTGCGCGAGGCCCCGCGCCCGCGTCGGCACACCGACGCGGTGCGCCGACGCCCCGCCGAACTCCTTGTGCTGTCCGCCAAGTCGTCCGCGAGCCTGGACGCGCTGGCCGACCGCTGGGCGCAGTACCTCTCGCGCACCGACCGGGACAGTCTGCCGGCCGCCGTCTACACCGCCGCCGCCGGGCGGGCCGCGCACCGCCACCGTCTCGCGGTGACCGGACGGGGCGGCACCGAGATCGCCAACGACCTGCGGCTGTGGCGGACCCGCCGCACACCCCCGTCGGTCACCGGCGGCCACCCGGTCAGGGCCGCCAGGACGGCCTTCGTGTTCACCGGCCAGGGCGTCCAGTACCCGGGCATGGCCCGCGAACTGTACGACCACGAGCCGGAGTTCGCCGCCGCGATCGACCGGTGCGCCGAGGTGCTGGACGGCGAACTGCCCGTACCCCTGCGGCAGCTCCTCTTCGACGAGCGGTCACCGCAGGCGCTCGACGACACGCGGCTCGCACAGCCGGCGCTGTTCGCCGTCGAGTACGCGCTCGCATCCCTGCTGCGTTCCTGGGGAGTGGTTCCGGACGCGGTGGTGGGGCACAGCATCGGCGAAGTCGTCGCCGCGTGCGTCGCCGGCATGCTCACCTTGGAGGACGCCGCCCGCTTCAGCGCGGTACGCGGCCGTCTCATGGGCGAACTGCCGCGCGACGGGGTGATGCTGGCCGTCGCAGCCGACCCCGGGACCGTCGGGGGCTGGCTGTCCGGGCGGGAGGCCGACGTCTCCCTGGCCGCGGTCAACGGGCCGCGCGCCGTGGTCGTCTCCGGCCGGGCGGAGGCCGTGGAGGAAGTGGCGCGTCTCGCCGGGGCACAGGGCATCCGCACCACCCGGCTGCGCACCTCCCACGCCTTCCACTCACCGCTGATGGACCCGGTCCTGCCCGAGCTGGGCAAGGCCGCCGCCACGCTGGCCCCCGTCGCCCCGGCCGTCCCGGTGTTCTCCGGCGCCACAGGCGAGGCACTGACCGGTGAGGAGGGGCCCGAGTACTGGAGCCAGCAGGCCCGTCGGCCGGTCCGGTTCCACGACGCCCTGCGTGCGGTGGCCGCCAGTGGCTGCACCGCGGTCGTCGAGATCGGCCCCCACCCCGCGCTGCGGACGTATGTGGCGGAGGCGTTCGGCACGGCCGACGTGACGGTGATCCCCACCCTCCAGCAGGACGGGCGGGACGTGCGCAACCTCCTCGCCGCCGCGGGCGCCCTGTTCACGGCGGGTGCCGGCGTCGACCTGCCCGCGCTGTACCGGGGCCCGCGCCACCGCCGTACCTCCGCCGCCCCGCAGTACCCCTTCCGCAGGGACCGGTACTGGGTGACACCCGAGGACGCCGACCGCTCGGCGACCGCACCGGCGGCTCCACCACGGCAGGCAGCCCCCGAGCCGCGACCGGCGGCGCAGAGTGTCCACCGGCAGGACGTGCAGCCCGGCACACCGTGGGTGGACCACCGCATCCTCGGTGCGACCGTCTTCCCGGCCACCGGCTATCTGGAGCTGGCCGTCGACGCCCGCGCCTCGGCCGACGGCTACGGCTCCACACCGGTCGAGCTCACCGACGTCAGCTTCGTGCGGCCGCTCGTCCTGGCCCCCGCCAGGCCCAGCAGCGTACGGGTGGACCTGGCGCGCGAGGGTGCTCCGGCGGACGGCCGTTTCCGGTTCACGGTGGCGGGGGGCGACGGCGCCGACGCGCCCCGGTACTGCCACGGGACGGTCGGCCCCGTCGGCGAGCAACCGGGCGACTGTGCCGAGCGCCTTGAGGATCTGCGCGCACAGATGTCCACGTCGCTCGCGCCCGGGCGCCTCTACGGACTGCTGCGCGAGGACGGCCTGGAGTACGGCGCGAGCTTCTCCACCGTCCGCGAGCTGTGGACCGACGAAGCGGGCGGCCAGGCGCTGGGCCGGATCACCGCCGCTCCCGACGGCGCGGCGCGGGCCGGGCATCCGCACCGGTTCGCGACCATGCTCGACGGCTGTCTGCACCTGGCCGCGGCCGCCGCACGCGACGGCGCCGCCAAGGGCACCTATCTCCCGGTGGGAATCGGCCGGATGGTGCTGCACGGCCCCCTGCCCGACCAGATCTGGGGCCATGTCCGGCTGCGTACCGATGCCACCGACACCGCGTTCACGGCGCGCCTGCGCGTCCTGGACGACACCGGGCGCCTCCTCGCGGACCTGGACGCCATCGAGTTCCGGCGGGTGGCCTCACTGACCGACCCGGAGGCGGCCCCGGCCGGGCCCGCCGGCAGCCGTTCGCGCGAGAGCGGCCAGTCGCGGCGCGAACTGCGCGAACGCGTCGAGCCCCTCGCCGCCGGGGAGCGCCGGCAGGCGGTCATCGACTGGCTCATGGTCGAGATCGTCGACACCCTGGGCCGGATGTCGACGGAGCTGGAGATCGACATGAGCGATCTCGACCCCTCGCTGGCCCTCCTTGAGATCGGCCTCGACTCGCTGACCATCACCGAACTCCAGCGGCGCATCCAGGAGAAGCTCGACTTCCGTTTCAAGGCCATGGAGGCCCTGGAGTACCAGAGCATCGACGAACTGGCGGAGTACCTCCTCCACCAGGTGATCCTGGCGGACCCGGCCGACGTCGGCGCTCCGGCGCACTCCTGAGCCCGGCCCTCCGCCGCAATCGGCAGACCACATCCGGCAGATCCCACCAGAGGGGAAGTGCCAGCAACCGTGTTGAGCCCCGACTTCGTCAACAACTACCTCGACAGCCACCTCGGTGAACGCCAGGTCAACAAGATCCAGCACGGCTTCCCGTCGCCGCGTTTCTGGAACGAACTGTCCGTGCCCCTCGACGAGATCGCCGAGGACCGGATCCACCTGCGCGAAGCGCACGGCACATCACCCGTGTTCCTGTACGTCGGCGTCCCGTACTGCATCCAGACCGACCCCGGAAAGTGCGGGTATTGCCTCTTCCCCGTGGAGGAGTTCCAGGGCAACGCCGCCCTGGAGACCTACTACGGGTACGTGGAGCGGGAAGCGGAGATGTACCGGGAGCAGATGCAGGGCTCCGTCCTCGCCGGAGCGTACTTCGGCGGGGGCACCTCCAACCTCTACAAAGGCCCCGTCTACCACCGGCTGATGGACATGGTGCGCCGTCTCTTCCCGGAGATCTCGGAGCAGGCGGACCTCACCCTGGAAGGCATTCCCCAGCTGTTCTCCCGGGAGAAGATGCAGGCCATCAGCGACTCCGGGATGAACCGCATCAGCATGGGCGTGCAGCAGGTCAACGAACGCCTCAACAGCTTCAGCGGCCGCAAACAGACCACCAAGCACGTCATCCAGAGCCTGGAGTGGGCCCGCGAGCTCGGGCTGTCCGCCAACGTCGACCTGATCTTCGGCTGGCCGCAGCAGACCGTCGACACGATGCTGGAGGATCTGGAGACCCTGGTCTCGTGGGACGTCTACGACATCACCCACTACGAGCTGAACGTCGGCGGTCCCACCGACTTCGCGCTCAACCGCTTCCACGAACTGCCCAGCACCCTGGCCAACCTGGAGCTGTACCGGGCGGGGCGCGACTTCCTGCTCGACCGGGGCTACGAGCAACTGTCCACGTACAACTTCCGCCGTCCCGGCGACCCCGCGGCCCACGACTTCCGCGAGGGCTACACCACCCGCTTCGACCACCTGGACACCCTGGGGCTCGGCTACGCGGCGATCACCTTCTTCGGCAATCCCGCACTCGCCTCGGGCCGCTCCTGGTCGTTCATCAACCAACGCAACCTGGCCCAGTACAAGGCGGCCGTCGACAACGGCCGGTTCCCCGTCGAACGGGGCTACCGGCACACCTCCGAGGACTGGCTGATGATGCTGCTCTTCCGCAGTCTCATCAGCACGGAGATCGACCGGACCCAGTACGCGGCCGCCTTCGGCCTCGACGTCTACGACAAGTTCGCCACCGTCTGGGACGCCCTGGCCGAGCGCGGGTACGCGCGGATCACGCCGGAGCGGATCACTCTGACCGGCGACGGCCCGTTCTACGCACCGATGATCTCCGCCCTGATCTCCGAGGACCGCTACCGCGAGCTGCGCGAGGAGGCGGCGCGGCGCAAGAAGGAGTCCGGCAGGCCCGCGGCCGCGTCCCGGAGCGGACAGTGACGGACGACCTCCCCCTGGCGGGGCGCGGCTGCGTCGTCACCGGCGGGTCGCGGGGCATCGGCGCCGCGGTGGTGCGCCTCGCACTGGCGCAGGGCGCCGATGTCGTCTTCGGCTACCACAGCGACAAGGACCGCGCCCGCACCCTCGCGGACGAGCTGGGCGCCGCGTATCCCGACCAGCGCTGCGTCCCGCTCTATGCCCAGGTGGCCGACACCGATGAGGCCGAGCGCTTCGCCGTCGCGGCGCTCGGCCACCTCGACCGGTTCGACGTCCTCGTCAACAACGCGGGCGTCACCCGGGACACCCTGTTCGCCCGGATGACCCCGCAGCAGTGGCGCGAGGTCATCGGCACCAACCTCGACAGCATGTACACCGTCACCAAACCGCTGCTGATGCCGCTGGTGAAACAGCGCGGCGGTGCCATCATCAACATCGCCTCCTCCTCCGGGCTGCACGGCATCCCCAGTCAGACGGCCTACTCCGCCGCCAAGGCCGGGGTGATCGGCTTCACCAAGGCACTGGCCAAGGAGATCGGTGCCCGGGGCGTCACCGTAAACGCGGTCGCCCCGGGACTCATCGAAACCGATATGACGGCCGCGATACCGCCGGACAAGACCGAGTTCCTCAAATCCCTCATCCCCGGCCACGCCTTCGGCACCCCGCAGGACGTGGCGCACCTGGTGTGCTTCCTCGCCTCCGACCGGGCCCGCTACATCACCGGGCAGGCCATCGAGGTCTCCGGCGGCCTGGTCGTATAGGTGCCGTACGGGGTGGCTCAAACGGTCTGCCCATGGCCGCCGCTCACGCGCAGGAGTCCCTCCTGGGCGAGAGTGGCGGCCAGGATCCCGTCACGGGTGAAGACCCGGCCGAGGACGAGGCCACGCCCTCCGGCGGCCACTGGCGTCTCGTGGGCGCAGAGCAGCCAGTCGTCCGCACGGAAGGGGTGGTGGATCCACACCGTGTAGTCGATGCTGCGGCCACTGGCGTGGAACCACGAGACGCCGTGCCGCACCAGCACGGTCTCCAGCATGGTGACGTCGCAGAGGTAGACCAGGAGGCAGGCGTGGAGCAGCCGTTCGCGGTCGCCGCCCGCCCCGGGGGACAGCTTGCCCTTGGTGCGCACCCACACCTGGGTCCGGGCGGACGCCAGCGACGGGTCCTTCTCCACGTCGAAGCTCAACGGCCCGACGAAGCGCTGGTCGTAGGGCTTGCCCAGGGGCGACACCTGCGCGCCGAACGCCTTGGTCAGCCGTTCCTCGTACGTGGGCAGGTCCTCCGGAGCCGGAACCGGAGGCATGGGGTCCTGGTGGGCGAGGCCCGTCTCGGGCCGGTGGAAGGAGGCGGTCAGGGAGAACACCTCCCGGCCACGCTGGCTCGTACACACCCGTCGGGCGGCGAAGGCAGTGCTGTCCTTGACCCGTTCGACCCGGTGCTCGAAGGGCGTGTTCGGCACAGCGGGCCGGGTGAAGTGAGCGTGCATCGAGTGCACGTCCAGCCCGTCGGACACCGTACGGCCGGCGGCGGCCAGCGCCTGGGCGGCCAGATGTCCTCCGTACACGGGGGAGGAGGGCTCCAGGGGAGCCGGTCCGAGGAAGTGCTCGCCCTCGCCCCGGTCGGGCACGGGGTCCAGGTCGAGCAGGTCGAGGAGTGCGCGTTCCTGATCCATGGGCCCCACTCACCTCGGCGTCGCCGTGCGCCAGCCAGTATCGCCAGGCCGGCCCGGCCCATCAACCGAACAGGCCGGAAAGGTGGCCGAGTTGTGCCGCTGACAGGACACCGGTCCGTGCGGTACCTCGGAGCAACGCCCGGTTGACGATCGGAGGACCCCCCATGTTCGACCGCGTCAGCGCGTCGCTGTACCGGCGGCGCGTGGCTGTGCTGTGGGTGAGCGCGGTTGTCGTCGTACTGGCGGGAATCGGCGGCCTGGGGGTGGAGAACCGGCTGGTCCACGGCGGGTTCGCGGATCCCGGGGCGCAGTCCTCCCGTGCCGAGCGCCTGGTGGCCGAGCACTTCCCCGCCGCGGACGACGACCTCGTTCTGCTGCTGCGCGGCGCCGGTCCGGTCGACTCGGCGCAGCTGACTTCCCTCGGCTCAGAGCTGACCCGGCGCGCGGAACGGACCCCCGGCGTGCGCGCGGCCACCTCGTACTGGACAGCCGGGCGCGCGCCCTCGCTGCGCTCCCGGGACGGCTCCATCGGGCTCGTCACCCTCTCCCTGCGCGGCGACGAGGACGACCGGGCGAAGACCGCGGAGCGGCTGGTGCCGGACGTGCGGCGGCACGCGCGGGGGGTGACGGTGATGGCGGCCGGGTCCGCGCAGGTGCAGTCGGAGGTCGGCAAGCAGACCGCCCACGATCTGCTGCTCGCCGAGGCGATAGCCACGCCGATCACCCTGGTGCTCCTCCTGCTGATCTTCGGCAGCGCTGTGGCCGCCGCTCTGCCGCTGGTCATCGCGCTGCTGTCGATCCTGGTGAGCCGGGCCGTGCTCAACGCGCTGGCGGGCACCGTGTCGATCTCGGTGTACTCGATGAACTCCACCACCGCGCTCGGCCTCGGGCTCGCCATCGACTACAGCCTGTTCATCCTCGCCCGTTTCCGTGAGGAGCTGCGCGGGGGCGCCACGGTGCGCGAGGCCCTGGTGCCCACGGTGCGCAGGGCCGGGCGGACGGTCGCGTTCTCCGCGCTCACCGTGGCCCTGTCCCTCGTCGCCCTGCTGGTCTTTCCCCAGTTCTTCCTGCGGTCCTTCGCGTACGGCGGGATCGCGGTGGTCCTCACGGCCGCCGCGGGCGCGGTCTTCGTGCTGCCCGCGCTGCTGGCCGTCGTGGGCCACCGGGTCAACCGCTACGACGTCTTCGCCCGGTGGCGCGGTGCCGCGCCGCCCGCCGCTCCGCAGGACGGGCGCTGGTACCGGTTCGCGATGGCGGTGATGCGCCGCCCGGCCCTCTACGGCGGGGCCGTGATCGTACTGCTGCTCGTCCTGGCCTCCCCGTTCACCCGGGTCTCCGCCGGTCTCTTCGACGACCGCTCGCTGCCCGCCGACTCCCAGGTGCACCGCGCCACGCAGCTGCTGCGCGACCGCTTCGACGCGGGCGTGCTGGGCACGGTCCCGGTGGTGGTCGAGGGCGCGGGGCGCGGCCTGGATTCCTACGCCCGCACACTGTCCACCGTGCGGGGCGTACGCCAGGTGACCGCGTCCACCGGCTCTTACGCGGCCGGCCGCCGGGTCCAGGAGCCCGGCGCGGGTGCCGCCGCGCTGGTGGACGGCGATACGGCTCTGCTCTCCGTGGTCTCCTCGGTGGAGCAGGACTCGTCCGCCGGCACCCGACTCGTAGGCCGTCTGCGGAAGGTGGCGCCGCCCGACGGCACCGAGGGGGTGTGGGTGGGCGGACGGGCCGCCGAGGTCAGGGACAGCACCGCGGCCATCACCCGGGCCACTCCGGCGGCGATCGGGATCGTGGTGGGCTTCTCCCTGGTGCTGCTGTTCCTGTTCACCGGGAGCGTGCTGATGCCGCTGAAGGCGCTGGTGCTCAACACCCTCAGCCTCAGTGCCACGTTCGGGGCGATGGTGTTCGTCTTCCAGGAGGGCCACCTGTCGTTCCTGGTGGGCAGCCCGCTGCACACCGGCACCCTGGACGCGACCATTCCGATCCTGACCTTCTGCGTGGCTTTCGGCCTCTCCATGGACTACGAGGTGTTCCTGCTGTCCCGTATCCGCGAGCGCTACATGCGCACCGGCGACAACACGGAGTCGGTGGCCTTCGGCCTCCAGCACACCGGCCGCATCATCACGGCCGCGGCGGTCCTGGTGGCCGTGGTCCTGTTCGTCTTCGCGGTCTCCGGGGTGACGCTGCTGAAGCTGCTCGGCGTCGGCCTGGCCCTGGCGGTGATCCTGGACGCGACACTGGTCCGCGCGGTACTGGTCCCCTCGTTCATGCGCCTGGCAGGCCGCGCCAACTGGTGGGCCCCTGGGCCGCTGCGCCGCCTCCACGACCGGGCGGGGCTGCGGGAGGACGTGGACGACGGGGCCTGACCGAGCTACTTGGCGAGCCTCGTCAGTGCGGCATCCAGTCGCGCCAGTGTCCGCTCGCGCCCCAGGACCTCCAGCGACTCGAAGAGCGGCAGGCCAACCGTCCTGCCGGTCACCGCGACGCGTACCGGGGCCTGGGCCTTGCCCAGTTTGAGGCCGTGGGCTTCGGCCACCTCCTCCAGGGCTGTCTTGAGGGAGTCGGTGTCCCACGGCGCCGCGGCGTAGCGCTCCCGGGTGTCCTGGATGATCGCTTCGGCGCCCGGCTTCATCGCCTTCGTCCACGACGCCTCGTCGTCCACCGGCTCGTCGAGGAACAGCCAGTCGACGTACTTGGTGATCTCGCTGAGCACGGTGATGCGTGTCTGTGCCAGCGGTGCCACGGTCGCGAAGGCGGCGGCGTCGAAGGACTCGGGTGACCAGGTCGCGTACGGCTCGGTCAGCCACCGACCGCACGCCTCGATGAACTCGTCGACCGACAGATCGCGTACGTACGCGCCGTTGAAGGCGGACAACTTCTTCACGTCGAAGAACGCCGAGGAGCCGTTGACGTCCTTCACCCGGAACAGGCGTTCCAGCTCCTCCTGCGGCCGGATCTCCATGTCGCCGCCGGGGCCCCAACCCAGCAGCATCAGATAGTTCACCATGGCCTTCGGCAGATAGCCCTCGGCGAGGTAGTCCTCCAACGCGACCTTGTCGCGCCGCTTGGAGAGCTTCTGCCGCTTGTCGTTGACGATCACGGGCAGATGCGCCCACACCGGCGGCGTCGCACCGAGCGCCTCCCACAGCAGCTGCTGCTTCGGCGTGTTCGACAGGTGCTCCTCGCCCCGGATGACCTGAGTGATCCCCTCGGCCAGGTCGTCCACCACGTTCGCGATCAAGAAGACGGGTGATCCGTCACCACGCGCGATGACGAAGTCCTCGATGGCGGAGTTCGGGAAGGCCGGCTCGCCCCGGACCAGGTCCACGACCACGGTCGCGCCCTCGTCGGGCGTACGGAACCGCAGCGCCCGCCCCTGCGCGTACTCCAGACCGCGCTCCCGGCAGAACCCGTCGTACCCGAGCTGCTGCGACCCGGTCCGCTCCTGGACCTGTTCCCGGGTGCAGTCGCAGTAGTAGGCGTGACCGGACGCGTACAAGCGCTGCGCGGCCTCGCGATGCCGGTCGGCGTTCTGCGACTGGAAGTACGGCCCTTCGAAGGCGGGGTCGGCCTGGGAGATGCCGATCGACGCGAGCGCCCCGATGATCCCGTCCGTCCACTCGGGCCTGTTGCGCGCGGCGTCGGTGTCTTCGATACGGAGGACGAACGTGCCGCCGGACTGTCGCGCGACGGCCCAGTTGTAGAGAGCGGACCGGGCCCCGCCGACGTGGAACATTCCTGTCGGGGAGGGAGCGAAGCGAACACGAACCGGGGTAGTGGGCATGGGGGGAGATTACAGATTTTCGGCGAGGCGCCGCTCGCCAATACCGGCCTGACGCGCGAGTTGACCGTCCGGCCCCGTCACACCGGGATCTGGTAGCGATGGACCAGGTAGCGGCAGGTGTCGGCCACCTGCTGGTCGCTCAGTGCCGCGTCGCAGACGACCGCGGTGGCCACGAGTCCCTGCAGCGCGTGACCGTGGTCGGCGCGGTAGCCGAGGACCGGCGTGGACCAGCCGACGGTACGGACGCGGTCGTCCCTGCGCAGCTCGTACGGGTACCCGTTGGTGTACGTCTGGAGCCTGCGGGCCGCACCCGCGGTGCAACGGACGGCGTACACCGCCCAGTCGTTGTCCGACTCCGCCGTGCGTGACATGAGCAGGTAGTCGAGCTGCCAGCCCTGCCCGTTGCTGCGCAGCGCGCCGGGCCGCCCGGGTGCCGAGTCGAACGTGGGCAGGCGTTTCGCGACGAAGAACCACGTCGCGGCGCCGCTGGTGCCCTGCATGGCGGGGAAGCCGTACTGGCCACCGGTGAACCGCAGTGCCGCGAGGCCGTTGACGGCAGCGCTCTCGAAGACGGCCGGACTGCCCGTGGGAGCACCGTGGTGGTGGGCCGGACTCAGGTCCTGGAGTTCGGTGACGGCAGCTCCGTCCCTCAGAGGGTTGCCGTCACCGTCGTGGAGGGCATCGGCGCGGTAGTAGCCGATCAAGCCGGGGAGGCTCGGCAGCGGGTCGTACGGCCAGGAGGCGAGCGGCGGCGCCGACACCGCAGGCGGCACCGTCCCGATACCGATCCTGGCGGAGGCGCCGGGGGTGGCCGTGTTGATGACCAGGGCCTTGCCCGTCGGTGGCAGGCCTTCGTAGAGGCCTTGCCACAGCGGGCCGTCCACCGCGATCAGAGCCGGCATACGAGGATCCGCGTGATGGTTGAACGACCGCTCGACCTTGCACCAGCCGACGCCCTTGTGCACGTCCGGAAGTGCCCCGCGCTCGCTGCCGACGAGCCGGATCGCGACGGTGTGTTCGCCTCCGGCGCTTCCGACGCAGTCGCGTACGACCAGCTGGGTCGGCCCTCCGATGTCGTCCGCGAGGCTCGCCCAGATGTAGCTGTCACGCGGCAGGTCCGCATGGAAGCCCTCGAAGTCGATCATCCAGTTGTCGAGCACGGCTTCCGTCTGGAACAGCTTGACCACCGATTCGCACACGGCGGAGTCGGTGCAGGGGACGTCGCGGTAGGCGACGCGCGATCGGAGGGCTTTGAACGCGGAGCGTCCGTAGTAGCCGAGTGTCAGATCGGTGGCGGTGGTGTACTGGCCGAAGCTGTAGATGGCGCAGTCGGTCTGGTGCGCGAAGTGGCAGGAGCGCAGCGACACCGGATAGTTGACTCCGAAGTGGTGCGAACTCAGCCCCTGAGCGCCGAATTCCACCACGACGCTGTCCATCGAGAAGTTGTAGACGAGACCGAGACCGATGGCCTGCCCGTAGTGTGTCGCTTTCGGCGCGAACGAGAAACCCCTGACGTTCAGCTTCTCGCATCCGTTGCCCTCGACGTATTCGCGCAGATCGTTCGGGACGAGGAATCCGCGCCCGAACACCCCGGGGTCCCCTTCCCACAGAATCTGCAGATCGGGCACGCCCGCGGCGTTCTTGTGCACCTGCTCCCTCATCGTCAGGGCACCGAAGACATGGCTCTCGACCGTGAGGCACCGCAGGTCGTCGACCTTGCCGTTCGCGTCTTCCTGTTCCTGCCCCTCCGCCAGGGCCCGGTAGCGAAGGACGTCGGAGAACCGCAGCGCGCCGAAGGTGAGGTCCACCGGATCGTTCTCGTTGCCGGGGATTCCGGCCCGGCCGGACGAGTTCGGCCCGATGGCGGCGAGCCGGAACGGGGCGTACCAGTTGGGTGTGAACGCCAGGTCCCGGCCGGGCTCCTTCGGGGCCCACCCGTCGTTGATCAGCGAGAGATCCGGCTGGACCTGTACCCGTCGCGTCGCCTGCTGCCGGTTCGTCCACGCGGTCACCGTGCGGGCGTCCAGGTCGAGTTGGAAGGAGCAGCGCAGTACGGGCTGGGTGGGGTCGAAGGGGATGCGGATCTCGCGGTGCAGGCCGTCGCTCGTGAGGAGCGCGAAGACGACCGCGGGCGGGTTCTCGTTCGCGTTGACGTACGCGTAGAACGGGGACGGCCGGTGGAACGCGTCGACCATGCCGAACAGCGGCTGTACCGACCAGGGCATGACGTCGTTGCGGATGACGAAATCCACGGTCAGCTGACGGACATCCGACCAGTAATCGCCGTCCGTCGGGCC
Organism: Streptomyces sp. NBC_00224; assembly: GCF_041435195.1. Taxonomy (NCBI): domain Bacteria; kingdom Bacillati; phylum Actinomycetota; class Actinomycetes; order Kitasatosporales; family Streptomycetaceae; genus Streptomyces; species Streptomyces sp. NBC_00224. The sequence continues at coordinate 1,106,938 of NZ_CP108106.1, read as the reverse complement.
GAACTGGAAAGGCGAGCAGGGGAGGGTCACCGTGGCCTCGCTCGTCGGCCCTCCGGCGACCGGGGAGGGGACGCGGGTGCGGCAGCCCCACCGCTGGTCGGTGACCGAGGTGTCGAGCATGCCCCTCAGGTCCGCCCAATGGCCGTCACTGAGCGGCTGTCCATGGGTGACCCGGCGGAGCCCGAAGGTCAGCGCAGGCGTGGCCCCGACGGCCTGCAGCACGCTCGTCCGCCCGCCCTCGCCGACGATGCGGACCCGGTTGCGGTCCACCAGTACGGAGCGCAGGAATTCATAGGGCTGGGGGTCGGCGGGGACGAAGACGACCCCGCCGACGTTCTCGTCGAGCGCGTCCACGGCATTCTGGAACGCGTCCGAACACGTCGAGCGGCCGGCGGGGCCGGGAATGGCGTTGAAGTCACGGACATTGACGAATACGGGGGCCGGAGGCGCCATGAGCCGAGGCTATCCACGCTCGGTGCGAGGGAACAGGCCTCAACTCCTTTTTGTATGAGGTGACTTACGTCGTTCCTTAGCGGCGCAGGGTGGTTTCCTGGTGCATGTGCGAGAGTTTCGCGGTTCGACGCAGGAGCTGGTGTCGCTGCGGGCCGGCCAGATCAACGGCTGCGGCTGGTGCATCGATATGCACATCAAGGAGGCCGCGGCCGCCGGTGAGAGCGACGGGATCGCCGCGCTGGTCTCGTTGATCGCCATGATCAACGCGGCCAACCGGCTCGCTGTGATGGTGCACCAGAAGGGAGGTTCCTACGAGGTCGGCATGTTCGCGGCCGCGGTCAGCTGACCGGCAGCCGCATCCGGCCCGGGGCCAGGCTCCGCAGCAGCCCCGGGTCGGCCAGGGTGGGGTAGACGGCGTCGCCGGTCAGGGCCGCGCCGGGGGAGGAGTGGACGGCGACCACGTACAAGCCCGCGGCGCGGGCGGAGCGGATGCCGATCGCCGAGTCCTCCACCGCCACCGCGCGGCCGGGTGCGACCTGGAGCTGTTCGCAGGCGGTGCGGTAGAGGTCGGGGGCCGGTTTGGGGCGGTCGACGTCGTCGCTGCCGAGGATCAGCTCGAACGCGGCGGCGAGGCCGACGCGTTCGAGGTGGTGGACGACGGCGTGGCGCGGCGAGTTGGAGACCACCGCGAGCGGGCGGGTCGCGGACAGCCGGGCGACGAACTCGGCCGCGCCCGGCATGGCGGTGACGCCTTCGTCGAGGCTGGCGGCGACGAGTGCGCGGACCTGTCCGGCGAGCGCTTCGTGCTCGGCCGGGCGGCCGAGCAGTCGGCCCAGTGCCCGGCCCAGCTCCGTGAGGTGCAGTCCGATCAGGGCCAGTCGGTCCGCGTCGCCCAGCGACACTCCGTGCCGGGCGCAGACGGCCGCGCAGGCCCGGTCCCAGTGCGTCTGGGTGTCGACGAGGGTGCCGTCGCAGTCCAGGACCACGGCGTCGGTCGGTGGTACGCGGGTGGCGGGTGTCCGGGTCACGTCAGGCACCCGTTCCCATCGAGCCGGAGCGGCGGCCCCGACGGGCCATCAGGCGGAACATCCAGGAGGCCGCGACGAGCCAGCCGATGCCGAGCAGCACGGCCCAGCAGGCGGGGACCAGGGCGGGCCCGGTGCCGCCGCTGACGGAACGTATCGCCTTGAGGGTCTGGGTGAGGGGGATCGCCTGCGCCACCGCCCGTACCCAGTCGGGCCAGTACGAGGTCGGCACCTGGACTCCGCAGACCGCCATCATGAGCAGATACGTGGCGTTGGAGACGATGTTGCGGGCGCCGTCGGCGTTGAAGGCCACCGCGGCGACGAACAGGCCGAAGCAGTAGGTGCTCGCCGCGGTGAGGACGACCAGTGCCACCACGGGCAGGATCTGCCCGGCCCGCCAGTTCACCCCGAACGCCGGTCCGAGACCGAACAGCGCGACCAGCGAGGTGACCGTGCCGCTCACCGGCCACTGCAGGCTGCGGCCGATGAACACCCAGGAGAGCGGGGCCGGGGCCGCGGACAGCAGGGTGAGGGTGCCGACCCGTCGTTCCCAGGTGGTGGAGACGACGACCATCATCGATTCGATGACGCAGGTCATGACCGCGTTGCCGACGAGCAGATAGCGCGTCTGGTCGGCGGATCCGATGACATGGCCGAAGAAGGCGAAGAAGGTGACCTGGGCCAGCATCCGGCCTAGCCAGCCGAACGTCCAGGTCTTCCAGGTGTACATGTGGCGCATGTCGGCCAGCGCGTTGGCGGCGCTGTAGCGGATGATGCGCGCGGGCGCGGTGATCGATGTCGTGAGGCTCATGAATGGGACAGCGTTCCTAGTCGGCGGACTCGGCGCAGCACGCGGTGCAGCAGCGCCATTCCGATCAGATGGCTCGCGACGCCCAGCGCCAGGACGGCGGTCAGGCGGGCGGCGACGTCGTGCGGGGCCGGGGCGGCCAGGCTGTCGCGCAGCAGGTCGCCGCTCCACGAGAGGAAGATCAGGTGGGACGCCGGCCGGAGCCAGAACGGCAGCATCGCCACGGGTATGAGGACACCGCTGAGCAGGTAGAACGGGTAGGTGAGGGTGTTCTGGACCGTGCGGGCCGAGGGCATCAGGATGAACAGCGGGGAGAAGATGGTCGCGGTGGCGGCCATCGCCAGCGCGGTCACCACCAGGCACAGCACGAACGGAAGCGGGTGGCGCACCGCCAGCCACCGGTCGAAGACGAGCCCGGCGACCAGCCACGCCTCCGCGAAGGAGAGCAGACCGAGGGTGGTCACCGCGCAGATCCGCCCGATCACCAGGGTGGAGAGCCGCGCCGGTACGGCGATCAGCGCTTCCAGGGTGCCCGACCTGCGCTCGTCGCCGATCAGCTCGCCGGCGATGAACAGGGCCAGGGTCCACAGCGACATGAGGGTGGGGGACACGATGGCGAACGGGGCGAGGTCGGGCCGCTCCGCGTGCTCCGCGATGGCCATGAAGACCAGCGTGAACAGCGGGGCGGTGACCCAGATCTGCAAGGTGTCCGGGGAGCTCCAGGCGACCCTGAGCTGGAACCGGAAGCCGGTGAGGAAGATCCGCATCAGCCGACCGCCATCCCGCGGTCGCCGATGAGGTGGAGGTAGGCGTCCTCCAGGTTCGGCCGCTGGGTGGACAGTTCGGACACGCCTGCCTCCACCAGCAGCCGCAGTACGGTACGGGTCACCGCGGCGTCGGAGGTCTCCACCCGGAGCCGGCCGGAGGGCTCGCGCTCGACGGAGACGACGCCCGGCAGCTCGGTGAGCGCCTGCCGTGTCTGGGCCGGTACCGCGCCCGCGACCACGCGTTCGTGACGGGGCACCACCTCGCCGATGGCGGAGGGGGTGTCGGTGAGGAGCACGCGGCCCCGGTCGATCATGGTCACCAGATCGCAGACCGCCTCGGCCTCGGCCATGTCGTGCGTGGTGATCAGCACGGTCCTGCGCTCCGCGCGCATCTCGCCGACGAGTCCGCGGAAGTCGCGGGCGGCCACCGGGTCCATGCCCACGGTGGGCTCGTCCAGGAGCAGCACGCGCGGGTCGCCGACCAGCCCGCGGGCCAGGTGCAGCCGCTGTTTCATACCGCGCGAGAAGGTGTCGACGCGGTCGCCCGCGCGGTCGGCCAGGCCGAGGCGCTCCAGCAGTTCGTCGGCCCGCAGCCGCAGCGCGGCGCCGTGCAGTCCGTACATGGCGGCCCAGAAACGCAGGTTCTGCCGGGCGCTGAGCCGTCCGTACAGACCGCGGTCGCCGCCGAAGACGATCCCGATGTGGCGGCGGACGGCCGCCGCATCCGTGGCGGCGTCGTGGCCCAGGACCTTGGCGCTGCCGGAGGTTGCCTCCAGTACGGTCGAAAGGATCTTGCACAGGGTGGTCTTGCCCGCGCCGTTGGGGCCGACCAGGCCGCGTACCTCGCCGAGTTCGACGGTCAGGTCGACGTCGCTGAGGGCCTGGGTGCGTTTGTCGCCGGCCCGGCCCACGCCGTAGTCGCGGCACAGCGCGCGTATCTCGATGGCACTCATCGTGGTCCTTCGGGCAGGTGGGGGAGGGCGGCGAGGGCCGCTTCGTAGCGGTCCGGCGCGACCAGTTCGGACTCGACCAGCAGGTAGTCGCCGACCGGGGTCAGCATCAGGGTGTCGCCGCCCGCGTGGTGCTCCACCGCGCGCCGCCAGTCGGACCGGTCGGCCCGGCGCAGCTCCATGCCGTAGCGGATCCGCTGGGCCGCGGCGCCTCGGGCGGTGGCCGCGCCGCGCAGCTCTCGCTCCTGTTCGGCGGCCGGCTCCAGCCTTCGGCGGAGCTCCTCGAAGGGGCCGAGCGGCGCGCACCGTCCGGCGTGGGCGAGCAGTTCCGCCACCTCCGGGGCCAGCCGGAACTCGCGGACCGTCGCCTCGGCGTCCGCGACCGAGTCCGGGCCGATCTGGGAGAGGACGATCGCGTCGATCGCGTCGACGGCGTGGAAGGCGCGCTGGAAGCGTTCCTCCGCGATCGCGAGGAGGCCGGTGAGCACCTCGTCCGCCGGGGGCCGGGAGCGTACGGGCAGCACCGCGCCGTCCCCGAAGTAGGCGGCGGTGCCCACCTCGATCTTGGCATCGCGGTCGAGCAGGGGGTCCAGCGGCGCCCAGGAGAGGGTGGCCATCATGTGCCGGTGCTCGCCGTCGATCAGCGAGTAGTCGATCGCGTCGACGCTCTGGTGGTCGAGCACCACCCGGACGACGTTCCAGAGTTCCCTCTCGCCGGAGACGACCAGATCGAGGTCGCCCGTCGGCCGCAGGACGCCTTCGGGGTAGTGCTGGGCGATCGCCGGTCCCTTGAGTACGCGTACGGGGTGGGCGGCCGAGACCGCGGTGTGCAGACGGTGGTAGCCGTCGGCCCGGGTCCGGGCGCGGCGCAGTTCGTCGGCGGATCCGGTGCCGAGCCGGTGCCCGGCCCGCTCGGCGACCGAGAAGACCAGCTGGACGAGGGCTTCCCGGGTGGCCCTGGCCCGGCGGACCAGGAAGCGCAGGTCGTCGTCGGGGGAGAGGTCGAACAGCCGGTACAGCAGCGGCAGATCGACCGAGTCGGCGCGGGCGCGGGTACTCATACGGAGGTCTCCTCGTCGGGGCGGGGGCGGCGCCAGAATCGGTGGTCGAGGCACCATCCGCGCTCCAGCAGGGACGCCACGACGCGGGCGCCGCTGTCGGGGCCGGCGCTGTCGTGCACGACGTTGCCGAACAGCGGCCGTTCCCGTTCGGCGGCGAGGGCGGCGCACGCGGCGACCAGTGCCGTGGTGCCGGGCCGTACGACGTCGCTCTCCTCGACCAGCAGGTCGAACAGGTCGACGAACTCGGCGCCGGTGACCTCGTCCTGGGCGTCGGTCAGTACGGTCGCGTGACCGACCGGGCGGCCGTCACGGGTCAGCAGGAAGGAGACCCGGCCGGGGGCGTCGAGTACGTCGGTGGCCGCGGCGTCGATGAGCTCTCCGGTCCGCACGTCCTCGGGCCCGTATCCGTAGCCGTCGGCGATCGCGCGGGCCAGCCAGCCCGCGATGAGCGGGTCGTGCTCCGGTCCGGCTGCGGTGATGGCGAGGCCGGCCGGTGGGCGGGGGGCCTGCGCCGCGGCGCCGGTGTGGCGCACATAGCTGAGGGACGGCCGCCACGGTGCGGGCAGTCGGGTGTCGCCGGGCGCGCGCAGCAGCAGCTCCGTGGCCTCGGGGTGGGCGGCGGCGAGCTGCCGTTCCAGCTCGGCCAGGGCGGCTGGAGTGGCCAGCAGCTCCGGGGCGGCGTACTCCACCAGACAGGCCTCTTCCTGGGTGATGGGGTCGGTCTGCGCTCCCGCCACATAGACGTGGTGGTCGATCTCGGCCCGCATCCGCTGCTCCTGGGCCCAGGCGAGGTAGGCGGGGGAGACGCTGGTGCGGGTGCTCATGACGCCTCCGGCCGTACGACGACGGTCAGTTCGCCCAGCACCTCGGCCGCCGCCGCGCGGACCTGCTCCGCGTCGACGGCGTCCAGGGCCGCCAGCTCCGTGGCCAACGACCACGCGGTGGTGCCGGCGCGGCTGCGCTGGGCGACCATGCGCAGATGGTCCAGCGGCGACTCGCTGTCCAGGATCAGCCGCATCCTGGCCTGTCGGTGGGCGGCCGCCAGGTCGTCCGGGTCCGGTCCGGCGGACGCCAGTTCGGCCAGGATCTCGCGCACGATGCCGACGACCGTTTCACCGTTGCCCGGTTCGATGCCGACCAGGACCCGCCATGCGCCCGCCTCCTGGTAGCCGCGGTCCCAGCACGCGAACGTGTAGGCCAGTCCGGCCTCGTTGCGCAGTCTGCGGTAGAGCGGGGACGAGGGGCTGTCGCCGAGCAACTGGGCCAGGATCGCGAAGCGGCGGCGCCGCGGGTCGTCGGCCCCGGTGGAGCGGGCTCCGACGCAGACCCAGCCGTACTCGTCGGGCCAGGTCACGGCAGCGTCGGCGGGCTCGGCGAGAGGGGCCAGGGCCTCGGCGGGCGGCGGGACGGCGGCGGCCGGCACGGTGCGCCCGAGGCCGTCGAGACGCGGCAGCCGGGGCCCGGTCACGACCAGCGTCATGGCGCTGGTGAGGAATCTGGTGCGGTGTCCGACCAGTACGTCGAGGAGGGTGGTCCGGCGGATCTGTTCGACGTCGCCGCCGACCGGCCGGCCCAGCGGGTGGCCGGGGAACAGCCGGGCCAGGAAGGCGTCCTGCACGACGTCGCCCGGGTCGGCCTGCGCCGCGGCGAGCTCCTGCAGGACCGCGTCGCGCTCGGTGTCGAGGACCGCTTCGGTCAACTCGGGCCGGAGTACGGCCTGGTGCAGCAGTCGTGCCACCGTGTCGGCGTCGTCGGCGTGCACCTGGGCGTAGAAGAGCATGATGTCGAGACCGGTCTCGGCGTTGGCGTGGCCGCCGAGCCGTTCCACCTGCTCGCAGAAGGAGGGACGCCCGTCCAGCGGGGCCGACATCAGCGTGTGCTCCAGCAGATGGGCGAGCCCGCCGTGCTCCGCCGGATCGTCGCGGGAGCCGTAGCGCACGGCGAGGCAGATGCTGGTCGTGCGCAGCCGCTCGTCCAGCAGCGCGATCGTCGGCAGTGTGGAAGGTACGACGACGGTGGGCGAGCTCGGCATCTCGGCCTTTCCTGGGTTTCTCGGACGGTCTGTACGGAGAGACAAAGCAGGGCGGAGCAAGTGCTCCGCCCTGCTTTTTATGAGCGGAAATTACCGCTGCTTCGTCGACGTCTTGTCCAGACGCGGACGGAGCGACACCTTGTGAGCTCGCATTTTGGTTGCCTCCCTTCATCTCTCGGTCGGTCGGGGGTGCCCCAGAAACATATGAGCATCAGAAACGCCGCGTCAAGCCCGGATCGAACGACTCATTCGTTTTTCTCGCGTATAGATAATTCGTTGATGAGCCGTATATGTGTGACCGTTCCGACGTAGATCAGAGATATATGGGAGCTTGCCAGGCTGAGCGGCTCACCAGCAGATGAGAGGGGTTCGGCCAGCCATGACCGACCAGCTGCCGATGGCAGGAAAAAGCGCCCTGATAACCGGTGCGGGTTCCGGAATCGGCCGATCGATAGCCTGGGGACTGGCTCGGTCCGGCGCCCGTGTGGTGCTCAACGACCGCGACTGGAGCAGTACGGAAGGCCGCCGTCGGGAAAAGGAGTCCCGGGAATATCTGGACGGTCTCGGTGCCGACTACCAGCTCATCGAAGCGGATGTCTCTTCGGAAGCCGCGGTGAAGGACATGTACCAGCTCGCGCTGAGCGGGACGAACTCCCTCGACTTTCTGGTGAACAATGCCGGCGAACAGCTCCCCGCCGCCGCTCATCTGCATTCCCTCGCGGATTTCTCCCGTGTCCTCGACACCAATCTGGTCGGCGCGTTCCTGTGCGCCAGAACGGCTCTCGACCACTTCGTGCGCACCGGCGTCCGTGGCGCGGTCCTGAACATCACGAGCGTCCACGAGACGGTCCCCAAGCCCGGGTTCGCCAGCTACGCGGCGAGCAAGGCGGCGCTGCGGATGCTCACCGCCACCCTGGCCCTGGAGTACGCGACGTACGGGATCCGGGTCAACGCCATCGCCCCGGGCGCCATCGACACGGAGATGAACCAGGACTGGGTGTCCGACCAGGACAAGAAGGCCCGGGCCGAAGCGCGCATACCGCTGGGCCGGATCGGACAGCCCGACGAGGTGGCCGGCCTCGCCCTCTTCCTGCTCTCCGACGCCGCGCGCTACATCACCGGCCAGTCGGTGCTCATCGACGGCGGCCTCAGCCTGCACACCGACTTCCAGCACGAGTGGGCCGCGTGAACGTCATCGCCCTCGACGGGGCCGACAACTCGGGGAAGACCACCCAGCTGAGGCTGCTTCGGCGGGCGACCGGAGACGCGGTACGGATCGGCGAGAGCGTCCACCACTACCAGCCGCGGTGGCCCCGGCTCTCCGGCGCCGAGCTGGCCCACTGGTGGTTCACCGAGTCGCGCAGCGAGGACCTCGTCACGCTGCTCCTCGACGGCTACCGCAGGCGCCTGGACGCACTCGGCGACCAGCCCGGCCGGGTGATCCTGGACCGCGGCCTGGCCACCGTCGAGGCGAGCTGCGTCGCCTCCGTCATGCTCAAGGACGATCTCTCGGCGCGGGACGCCGAGGCCATGGTCGCCGAGTTGCGCGCCGAGGTCCTTGGCGCCCCGGCCCCCGAGCCGTACAGCGTTCTGCTGAACCTGGGCCCGGCGGCCGAGGGGGCCGCACTCAGCATCGGACGGGAGCGGGGCGCGGACGAGCGGTACGCCCGATACCAGCACCTGTTGCACGCCGCCCTCGAAACCCGGCGGAGCCGGCACGCCACGGTCATCGACGCGAACCGGTCCGACATCGTCGCCGTGCAGAACCAGCTCCGGTCCCAACTGTCCCAAGTCGGCCTCCCCGTACGTCCGTTGCTGGGCGACGTCCGGCGGGTCATCGGCCTCGGTGGTCTGTCGGAGAGCGGCAAGAGCAGTGCCGGAGAGTATCTGCGCCGCCGGTTCGACACCACCCGGCTGAAGCAGGGTTACCTGATCGAGCTGGCGGCCGCCCGGCACGGCCTCGCGGATCCCTACGGCGAAGAGCCCCGACTGCTGGCCGAGCTGGTCGTCGACGAACTGGACCGTTACGCCCACGCGCACTACTACCTGCTCGACTACACCATCGAGAGCCTGCACCGCCCCGATATCACCCGGGAGCTGAAGCGCCTCCTCGGTGAGCGTCTCAGCGTCGTCTATCTGGACGCCGCCCCGCAGGTGCGCGCCCGGCGCTCGCTCGTCGACCCGGCCACCCTGGCCCACAACGACGAGGTGAAGCGGGCACGGGGAGCCGACCGGATCGCCGCGACCTGCGACCTGCTCATCGACAACAGCGGCCCCTGCCCCGATCTGGAGCGCGCCCTCGACCGCCTGATGAACGGCGCCACCGCACGCCCGGCCGCCGCGTCCCTGCGGGTGACCGATCCCCTGGAGCTGGCGGCGCCGACCGCGCTGCGACACGCCGCCGCCACCGCGCTGCGCGGGATCCGGGCCGCGCTGGGTGAGCGGCTGCTGCTGTTCGCCGTGGCCGGCAGCGTCGGGTTCGGCACCGCCGACCCCGAACTCAGCGACCTCGACGTCCTGCTGGTCGTCGAGACCGGATGCACCACCGACCTGGCGGCCGAACTGGTCAGACTGCGGCGCGAGTTGGACGTCAAGCTCGGCGTCACCGTGCTGACCCGCCACGAACTGCTGATGCAGCGCTGCGACTCGCGCACGTTCAGTGCCCTGTACTCGCTCGGGCAGGGCCGGATCGGCTGCCAGTACGTCAGTGCGGACCTGGAACTGCCGGACTTCACCGGGTCGGAGCGCCATCAGCGGACCATCCAGTACCTGGCCCGAACCCTGCACGAGATCCGGCGTCCCCTGCTCGGCGTCGAGACGAGCCGCTACCGCCTGTACAAGTCGGTGCTGAACGCCGCCAAGATGCTGTTGCGCCTCGCCGGTGTCGAGGAGACCGACCCGGCCGCCATCTCCGCCCAGTTCGAGCGGACGTTCCCCGCTCGGGGCAGGGCCCGCATCCCGGACCGGGCGGAGTACCGGGAGCTGGGACAGGACGAGATCGCGGCGGTCGCGTCGTCCGTCCTGCACTGGTTCGAGGAGTACCTGGCCACCGCCCGCACGTCGACGGCCGCCGACGTGGCCACCCTGACCGCAGTCTGAATCCGTAGGCGTACCGCATGATCCGTAGGAGAACCGCACTGTGAAGATCGACGACAACGTTCCCGACCCGGGCGAGGTGATCCGGCCCTACCCCCGGCTGGCTCCGGTACGCAACATCGGCGCCGCGGCCGCCGAGGCGGTGCCGCCGGGCCGGCTCATCGCGGTGGAGGGGTCCGACGGCGCGGGCAAGACCACACAGATCGAGCTGCTGAAGGCGGCGCTGACCGCCGACGGCTGGGACGTGCGGGTCTGCGCCTTCATCAGGAACCCGCTCATCTGGCACTCCAAGGCGCGCGGCAAGTACGACAACTGGGATCCGTACACCATGGCGCTCATGTACGCCTCCTCGCTCGTCGACCTCGTCAACCGGGAGGTGCTCCCGCACCTCGCCTCGGGCGGTGTGGTCATCATGGACCGCTACCTCTACTCCGTCATGGGCCGCTCGGAGGCCCGTGGCTGCGACCGGCAGTGGCTGACCGGGCTGCTCGCCCCGGCCGCCCTGCCGCACCGCACCCTGCATCTGCGCACACCCGTCGCGCAGTGCTTCGACCGCAAGGCCGCCCTCTCGACGACCTTCTCGTACTGGGAGTGCGGGGTGGACGTGCACGGCGACGACGCGCTGCGGTTCGCCGGTCCCAAGGAGGCCTACCGCGACAGCTTCATCGCCTACCAGCAGCGCGTCCAGGACATCGTCGAGGACCTGCTGAAGGACGCCGACGCACTGGGCCTGCCGGAAGCGGAGCGGGAGACGACGGCGGCCCGGGCGGCGGACTGGGTGCGCACCGGCCTGGCCGGGTCCCCGTGACCGCGCCCGCGGCCGCACCCTCCCTGCGGCAGCTGCTGGCCGACCGGGCCGACGCGCAGGACTGGGCCGGCGTGGCGGCGCTCAGCGGCGTCGAGGTGCTCGGTCCCGTGCCGTCGGCCCTCGGCCCGAGCGCCCCCGCCTGGCGGCACGCGCTGGCGTCCCGGGGCTACCGGATCACCGACGTGAGCGAGCTGAAGAACTCGACCTGCGGCTTCGCCCAGCGGGACGGACGGCCGTACTTCTTCAAATACGTACGCGCCAGCAGCGCCGTCGCCGAGCTCGCCGGCTACCTGGACTTCGGCGCCGCGGGCAACCGGGTGCCGGCCCTGCTGTCCCTGCTGCGCACGGACGCCGGGACAGTCATGGTGTACGAGTACCTCCCCTCGATGGGGCTGGGGCGGGGCACCCTGTTCGACCTGCTGTGCCGGGCCGAGCGGGGCGGCACACTGCTGCCGGCGGGGGAGGTCGAGCCGCTGCTCGACCGGATCCGCGCGAACTGTGCCCGGCGCACGGTGAGTTCAGCCTCGCCCATCGACGTCTTCTTCGCCCGCCGTGTCACCGAACGGCTCGTCCCGTGGTACTTCGAGCGCCACCGGCCGTGGCTGGACCAGCACGTGGTGGTCAACTCGGTGCCGCAGCCCGTGACGATGCGAGACGCCATGGAAGGCACCGCGGCCTTCTTCGAGGGCCTCGGCGCACGCGAGTGCATGCTGTCCCAGGGGGACTTCAGCGAGACCAACGTGGGCAGGGGAGCGGTCTTCGTCGACCTGAGCAACGCCGGGTACAACGACGTGCGCGGGGAGTTGGCGACCGCCTTCTGGTCGCTCTTCCTCGGCGGTGGATACCTGTTCCCCAAGTACCATCCGGCCGCCTACCGGTGGCGGGAGGCCCCCCACGCCGACGCGGCCCCGCTCTGCCGGGCGCGCCTGGACTCCCGCACCGCGACGCTGCACATCGACCTCGCACACCGGCTCTCGCCCGCCCGGGCCGACCTGCTCGGCCGTCTGCTGGACGTCTTCGCCGACGCCTTCGGCCCCGGGCTCTTCGACCGCGGGCTGGCCCCGTACCTGGTCATGCGGGCGGTCGGCGTCCTCGACCTGGACACCCTTGACCCCGCGGACCGGGCCGCGTGCACCGCTCTGGTGCTGTACTTCTGGAACGAGCGCGACGACCTCGGTAACGTCCTGCGCACACTTGTCGATCATGGGAGGACCCGATGAAGGCCCGGGCCGTGGCGATCGTCCGGAAGGACGACGCCGTGCTGCTGATCCACCGCCGCAAGGGCGGCGCGGAGTACTACACCCTGCCGGGCGGAGGAGTCGAGGAGGGGGAGACGCCCGAGCAGGCGTGCGTACGCGAACTGGCCGAGGAGACGGGGCTGCGCGCCGCCGTGGAGTCACCTCTGCACACCCTCGACAACGCGGGCCGCTCCGAGCACTACTTCGTGATGGGCCCGGCCACGGGCACGCCGCGCCTCGGCGGCCCGGAGAGCGAGCGCGACTCCGGCGACAACCAGTACCGGCTCGTGTGGGTGCCCCTGGCCGACGTGGCGTCCATCGGTCTGAAGCCGGACGCCATCACATCGCACCTGGTCGGAATCCCCAACACCGTAAGATGATCCTCCGTTTACCGGTTCGCGCCAGATCGCTGGAGACCAGCAGCCGGTGAGACTTGTGCGCGCGCCGGGGGAACTGTGGAATTCTTCATGCTCGGATCCATGGGCATCCAGATCGGCGGAACCGTCGTGCCCGGTGGCCCGCCCCAGCAGCAGGCGACCCTGGCCGCGCTGGCACTGCGCTCCGGCCACGTCGTCCCCCTGCACGAGCTGATGAGCGCCGTATGGGGCGAGGCGGCGCCGGGCTCCGCGGTGATGATCCTGCGGACGTACGTGTGGCGGCTGCGCAAGATCCTGGAGGGCGGCGGCTGCGATCCGCAGGTCCTGGCCTCCGTCAACGACGGCTACCGGCTCGCCGTGCCGCCCGCTTCGGTCGACGCGTTCCGCGTCGAGCAGCTGGCCGCGGACGCGGCACGTGCCCGTGAGGCCGGACGTCACGATGAGGGAGCCGCACTGCTCGCCGAGGCCGTGGCGCTGTGGCGCGGCGAACCGCTGGCGGGGGTGCCGGGACCGTTCGCCGAGCAGCAGCGCTCCCGTCTGTCCGAGCTGCGTGTGCAACTGCTGGAGGAACGATTCGCCCTCGACCTCCTGCTGGGGCGGCACACCCAGGTCGTCCCGGAACTGACCGCGTTCATCGGCGAACAGCCGCTGCGTGAGCGGCCCTACGGATTCCTGATGCGCGCGCTGTACGCCGCCGGGCGCCAGGGCGACGCGCTCGCCGTGTTCGGGACGGCGCGCGAGGTGCTCGCGGCGGAGCTGGGGCTGGATCCGGGGCCGGAGCTGCGCACGCTGCACCAGCGGATCCTGGCCGGAGACGCCGAACTGGTCGCCCCGGTCCAGGCCCCCGCCGCGTCGCCGTCCACCCGGACGGAGGCCGCCGACGCCGGGGCCGCGAGCCCGTCCTCCCCGCTGCGCCCGGCGCAACTCCCCGCGGACATCGCCGACTTCAGCGGCCGGGCCGGCACGCTTGCCGCGCTGTGCGAGGCCCTCGCCGATCGGGACCGCACCGCTCTGGCCGTCGCCACCGTGAGCGGAATGGGCGGCATCGGCAAGAGCGCGCTGGCTCTGCGGGTGGCCCATCGCGTCAAGGAGGAGTTCCCCGACGGCCAGCTCTACGCGGACCTGCGCGGGACCGGCGCGGACGCGGCCGACCCCGGCGCGGTCCTGGCCAGTTTCCTGTCCGCGCTGGGCGTGGCACGGCAGGAGGTGCCCGGCTCCGTGGAGGACCGCGCGCGGCTGTTCCGTACGGTCCTCGACGGCCGCAGGGTCCTCCTGCTGCTCGACGACGCCCGCGACACCGCGCAGGTCAAGCCGCTGCTGCCGGGCGCCGTCCACTGCGCGGTCGTGGTGACCAGCCGGGCCCACCTCGCCGGTGTGCCGTCCGGCACGCATGTCCAGCTGGCGGAGTTCAGTCCGGCCGAAGCCCTGTCCCTGCTGCGGCACATCGTCGGCGCGCACCGGGTCGACCGGGAGGAGGCCGCCGCGGTCGCCCTGGTGGGCGCCTGCGCCCATCTGCCCCTGGCGGTGCGTATCGTGGCCGCCCGGCTGGCGGCCCGGCCGGGCTGGACGGTGGCGTACCTGCTGGCCCGGCTGGCGGATGAACGACGGCGGCTGAGCGAACTACGGGCCGACGACCTGGCCGTCTCCGCCGTCTTCGAACTCGGCTACCGCCAGTTGACGGCGAGACAGGCAATGGTGTTCCGTTCGCTGGCCCCGGTGGCCTGGCCGAGCATCGGCCTGTCCGCTGCTGCGGCGGCGCTGGGCCTGGGGGAGTCGGAGACGGAGACCCTGCTGGAGGCGCTGGTGGATGCCGCGCTGCTGGAATCGCCGGAAGCGGGACGCTACCGCTACCACGAGCTGGGCCGGGACTTCGCGCTGCATCTGCCGCGGCCGGACACCGATCCGTCGGGCGGGGCGGACTTCGCGGTGGAGCGCCGACTGCTCCACCATCTGCTGCGGATGGCGGCCGAGGCGTTCCAGCGGATGGTGCCGGGGGACGCGGTGCACAGCACGATCTCCGTCGTGAGCGCGGAGCCGGGAGAGCACCGGCTCGTGACCTTGGCGCACGCGCGGGCATGGGTCGTGGCGGAGTTCGACTGCGCCGTTCACGCCGTCCAGCTCCTGGTCGCGCGAGGGGACAGCGCCGAACCGGACCTGCTGACGGTGGCGGCGGACATGTTGGTGGCCCTGAGCTCGTTCGGTCAGGACATCGCGTACGGGCGGATGGCCCTCACGGCAAGGGCGCTGGCCCGGGTCTCGGCGCTGCACGGCAACCACCACGCCGCCGGGCGTGCCCATTTCATCTGCGGCAACGCGGCGCTCCAGGCGACCCAGCTGGCGCAGGCCCGGGCCGACTCCCAACTGGCCGCCGAGGCATGCCGCCGGGCCGGAGACCGCGCCATCCTGCAACAGGCGTACAACGACCTGGGCGTCATCGCGCAGTTCGAGCAGCGCTACGACGACGCGGCCGAGCACTTCGACCAGGCGCTCGCCCTGGCCCGCGAGCTGGGGCACCGCTCGGGCGGACTGACCACCACCCTCAACGCCGCGCTGGCCAGGATCCGCGGGGGCAGGGCCGACGAGGCGCTGCCCGCCTGCGACGAGGCGTTGAGCGCCCTGCGCGAGATGGCGGACCACCACGGCATCGCCCACGCACTGTGCGTACGCGGCCAGGCCCTGCACGAACTGGACCGTTTGCCGGAGGCGCTGGCCGACTACGCGCAGTGCCTGGAGGTCTGCGAAGCCGAGAGGATCCCGGGCCGGCGGGCCCAGGCCCTGTACCGCTACGCCGAGACCCTGCGCGTCCTGGGCCGCGCCGAGTCGGCACTGGACGCGGCCGCCCAAGCGGTGGCCTACTTCCGGACGGTGCCCGACCGTGACCGCGACCGTGGATACGCGCTGCTGATCCACGCCCGTATCTCCGCCGACGCCGGTCACGACGAGCAGGCGCTGGCCCACTCCCGGGAGGCGCTGGAGGTCTTCACCCGGGCCGGTCTGCCCGAGGCCGCACAGGCGCGGCTGCTCGTGGACGCCACCGGGGTCATGGCGGTACAGGGCAGGGGGGTCCGCCCTGCACCGGCATGACCCCGGTGACAGCCGCCGTCACGCCTTGGTGTTGAACTCCTCGTGGTCGCTCTTTCCGGGGCGGAGGGGGCCGTCGGCCAGGGAGGTCCGTGCCGTGTCACCGGAGTGGGCCGCGGACAGGACCGGTCCCGAGACGGCGAGGAGGGCAGCGACGAGCGCCGGGACGAGAACGGTCATACGGCGGGCGCCGGACTTGAGGTTGTGCTGCACGGGAATTCCCTGTCTTTCGAGGAGGCCTACGGCTGCGACCTGGCCTTCGGGTCGTTCTGCGCCGAGTGTCGCAGTGGGGCATCTATGTTTCATATACGGGCGATCGCGGACGTGGCCGCGGCCCGGCCGCAGCCGGCGATGCCCGGGCGTTCGCGGAGCGCGGGCGTGATCTCACCGAGGGCGCCACGCTCTGACCTGACGCTGCGGATCGACGCCGGACCCGGTCCCGACGAGCCGCACCGCCCCCCGCAGTCCCGGGTGATCCGGGTCTCACTCGGGCGGTGCGGCTTGGCTATGCAACGAGTTGCATAGAAGGATCGCGGTATGGCGCTCGAACACGCGATCCTCGTCTCCCTGCTGGAGAAGCCGGGCTCAGGCTATGAGCTGGCCCGGCGGTTCGAGCGGTCCATCGGCTACTTCTGGACAGCGACACACCAGCAGATCTACCGCGTCCTCAAGCGCATGGAGGGCGACGGCATGCTCGCCGTCCGCGAGGTGGCCCAGGAGGGCCGGCCGGACAAGAAGGAGTACTCCGTCGCGGGCCCCGGCCGCACCGCCCTCGCCCAGTGGCTGCACGAGCCGATCGAACCCGAGAGCCTGCGCCACGACCTCGCCGTGAAGATCCGCGGTGCGGCCTTCGACGACCCGGCCACGGTGATCCACGAGGTCGAGCGGCACCGCCGGGTGCACAGCGACCGGCTCGCCCACTACCTCGCCGGGGAGCTGCGCGATTTCACCGGTCCCGCCGCCCCCGCACCGCTCGACACCGGTCAGGAGCTGCAGCACGTCGTGCTGCGGGGCGGCATCGCGTACGAGCGGATGACGATCGCCTGGCTCGATGACGTCCTCGCCACCCTCCACCGGCTGTCCACCGGCTCACCGACCACCGATGACCACTGACCTCGACTCCGACCTCTTCTCGAAAGGCGGACCTTCATGTCCGACGCCCTGCTGTTCAACCCGCGTACCTACGACCCGGCGCACTTCGACCCTGAGACCCGCAGGCTGCTGCGCGCCACCGTCGACTGGTTCGAGGAGCGCGGCAAGCGCAAGCTGATCGAGGACTACCGCTCCCGCGCCTGGCTCGCGGACTTCCTCGCCTTCTCCGCCAAGGAAGGCCTGTTCGCGACCTTCCTCACCCCGGCCTCGGACGCCGGGAACGAGGACCAGCGCTGGGACACGGCCCGGATCGCGGCCCTCAACGAGATCTTCGGGTTCTACGGCCTCGACTACTGGTACGCCTGGCAGGTCACCATCCTCGGCCTCGGCCCCGTCTGGCAGAGCGACAACGCCGCCGCCCGTGCCCGCGCGGCCGAACTCCTCTCCCAGGGCGAGGTGTTCGCCTTCGGCCTGTCCGAGAAGACGCACGGCGCCGACATCTACTCCACCGACATGCTGCTTGAGCCCGACGGCGACGGCGGCTTCCGGGCCACCGGTTCCAAGTACTACATCGGCAACGGCAACGCCGCCGGGCTGGTGTCGGTCTTCGGCCGGCGCACCGACGTCGAGGGCCCGGACGGCTACGTCTTCTTCGCCGCCGACAGCCGCCACCCCGCGTACCACCTCGTCAAGAACGTCGTGGACTCCTCCAAGTACGTCAGTGAGTTCCGCCTGGAGGACTACCCGGTCGGCCCGGACGACGTCCTGCACACCGGCCGCGCCGCCTTCGACGCCGCCCTCAACACGGTCAACGTCGGCAAGTTCAACCTGTGCACCGCCTCGATCGGCATCTGCGAGCACGCGATGTACGAGGCCGTCACCCACGCGCACAACCGCATCCTGTACGGCCGCCCCGTCACCGCCTTCCCGCACGTGCGGCGTGAGCTGACCGACGCGTACGTCCGTCTCGTCGGGATGAAGCTGTTCAGCGACCGCGCCGTCGACTACTTCCGCTCGGCCGGACCCGACGACCGCCGCTACCTCCTCTTCAACCCGATGACGAAGATGAAGGTGACCACGGAGGGCGAGAAGGTCATCGACCTGATGTGGGACGTCATCGCCGCCAAGGGCTTCGAGAAGGACAACTACTTCGCCCAGGCGGCCATCGAGATCCGTGGACTGCCCAAGCTGGAGGGCACGGTTCACGTCAACCTCGCGCTGATCCTCAAGTTCATGCGCAACCACCTGCTGGCCCCCGCCGAGTACGCCCCCGTCCCCACCCGCCTCGACGCGGCCGACGACGCGTTCCTCTTCCAGCAGGGCCCGGCCCGTGGCCTGGGCTCCGTACGCTTCCACGACTGGCGCGAGGCCTACGACGGCTACGCCGCGCTGCCCAACGTCGCCCGCCTCCGCGAGCAGGCCGACGCGCTGTGCGAGTTCGTCACCACCGCGGCCCCCGACGAGGAGCAGAGCCGCGACCTCGACCTCCTGCTCGCCGTCGGCCAGCTGTTCGCGCTCGTCGTCCACGGCCAGCTGATCCTGGAGCAGGCCCGTCTGACGGGCCTGGACGAAGACGTGCTGGACGAGCTGTTCGCCGTTCTCGTACGCGACTTCTCCGCGCACGCCGTGGAGCTGCACGGCAAGGACTCCGCCACCGAGCAGCAGCAGACCTGGGCGCTCGGCGCGGTCCGGCGTCCCCTCGTGGACGCGGCCCGCTCGGCGCGCGTCTGGGAGCGTGTCGAGGCGCTTTCTGGGGCGTACGAGATGCAGCCGTGATGCGCTGACCCCACCTGCCTCGGCCCACCGGCGCGTCAGCCGCCGGTGGGCCGTTCGCGTTTCCCGGCCGCGGCGGGCGCCGTGCCGCTCACTGGGCGAACGGGCCCTCGGCCGTGAAGCGGCGCAGCTGGTGGGCGAAGGCCTCGGCCTCGCCCGGCGGCCAGGAGGCCAGGCTGGCCGTGATGTGGGCGGCCAGCCGCGTACGCAGCTCTGTCACCGCGAGCCGGCCCCGCTCGGTGAGGACGAGCAGGTGTGCCCGCCGGTCGTTGGGGTCCGGCTCGCGGCGGACGAGCCCGGCGGCCTCCAGCCGGGAGGCGCGGCGGGTGACGCCGGAGCGGTCGATTCCGACATCGGGCGCCAGATCGGCCGCGCTGCGCGGCCCCGTCCGTGCCAGTGCGCTGAGCACCGGGTACGTCACCTCGTCCACCCCCTCGCCCATGCCGGCGGTGAGCTGTTGGTGCAGCTGTGCGCGCGTGGTGCGGCGCAGCAGAATCCCCAGCGCGTCCGCGATCTCGTGCCCTACTTCGTTGTCCACCTCCCAAGAATAGCGTGCGCTGCGCACGCGTTCCTGTTACGGTGTCATCAATGCGTGCGCCACGCACGCGTTCCTGTTACCGTGTCATCGATGCATGCTCCGCGCACGCACCACGGGCTTGTGTGAAGGGAACCACCATGAACCGCACCGGTATCAGCGCTGCCCTCGACGACCTGCTGTTCAACCGCGACATCACCGTGGAGGCGGCGGCCGAGCGCCACTTCACCGCGCAGTACCGCCAGCGCACCGACGGGGAGTGGGCCGACCGCGCCGAGTTCATCGAGCACATTTCCCATCTGCGCACCGTCGTCGCCGACGGCCGCGTCACGGTGCACGAGGAGCTGTATGACGGCGGCAGGTACGCCGACCGGCACACCGTCGACGTCACGAAGAAGGACGGCTCGACGGTGAGCATGGAGGTGTACGTGTTCGCCGACCTCGCCCCCGACGGACGCTTCCACCGCATCGAGGAGACCACCTTGATGCTCCGGGGCTCCGACGCCGACCGGAATCTGGGCAGCGCCCGCTGACGCACCGTCGACGCCGTGGAGGTCGCGGGACATGATGTTTCGACGATCGAAAGGATTCTTCATGCCTGACCTGTCCCAGTTGAACGGATCTCCCGTCAACACCTCCAACAGCCGTGGGAGTGCCTCCCGTTCCGAGACGCTCACCGGCAGCATCGAGGTGGACTTCCCCGAGTTCCGCACGCCGCCCCCCGAGCCGATGGGGTTACTGGCCTCGTGGCTGGAGAGCAGCATCGCGCACGGGGTGCGGGAGCCGCGCGCGCTGGCCCTGGCCACCGCCGACACCCGGGGCCGTCCGTCCTCCCGCATCGTGGTGCTCAGCTCGTTGTCGGACGCCGGGATCGTCTTCCTCACCCACGCCGACAGTCAGAAGGGCCGGGAACTGGCCGAGAACCCCTGGGCGTCCGGCGTCCTGTACTGGAGGGAGACCAGTCAGCAGATCACGCTGGCGGGCCCGGTGGGCCGCTTGTCCGACGCCGAGGCGGACAGTATGTGGTTCGCGCGGCCCGTCTTCACGCACGCCATGAGCACTGCCTCCCGGCAGAGCCGGCCGCTGGACGACTTCGACCATGTAGCGGAACTGCGCGCCAGGGCCCGGGAGCTGGGCGACCCGCAGCGGCCGCTACCGCGCCCTGCCACGTTCACGGCCTACCAGCTCACGCCCGACTCCGTGGAGTTCTGGGCCACCGGCACCGAGCGGCTGCACGAGAGGCTGCGCTACGACCGCACCGACGGCGGCTGGAAGACCAGCAGGCTCCAGCCGTGACAGCCCTACGCCACTGAAATTTCCGCCCGACCGACGGAGACTTCGGGGCCGGGCCGGGGCGGCGCTCAATGGCTATGCGCCGACCCGGCCCGGCTCCGTCATCTCGTGCGGAGCCTCAGTCGGCCACGACCGCCTCGATGACCGACGCGTGCGGCGAGGCTTCCAGAACGCGCGCGACCGCGAATCCCGCCGTGGCGAGCAGCGCCTCGTACTCCGCGCGGGTGCGGCCCTTTCCGTTCAGGACCGTCATCATCAGCACATCGATGGTCTTCCCCGGGTGCGGGTCGTTGCCCGCCGGGATCATCGCGTTGATGACAAGGAGGCGTGCGCCCGCGGGCATGGCCTCGCGGCACGTCCGCAGGATGCGTACGCACTCCTCGTCCGGCCAGCTGGCCAGCACGTGCTTGAGGAGGTAGACGTCGGCGCCGGACGGCACGGAGGCGAAGAAGTCCCCGGCCTGGGCGCTCCAGC
Source organism: Streptomyces sp. NBC_00224 (assembly GCF_041435195.1). NCBI lineage: Bacteria > Bacillati > Actinomycetota > Actinomycetes > Kitasatosporales > Streptomycetaceae > Streptomyces > Streptomyces sp. NBC_00224. Next base: position 1,086,075 of record NZ_CP108106.1, on the reverse strand, counting down.
GTCCGGTCAGCTCCGGGGTGTCGAGTACGTGCCCGGCCACCACGCTCTCCAGGTCGACCAGGGTGCCCGTCATGTGCGGGTTGCGACGCAGGATCGCGCGCAGCAGACCACCGCGCCCGCCGCCCACGTCGACGGCGCTCGTGGCCCCGGAGAAGTCGACGGCCTCGACGACGTCGTTGCTGAGCGTCTCGGAGAACGCCGCCATGCTGGAGTTGAAGGCCCTGCCGAGCTCCGGGACGGCGGCGACGTGGTCGTAGAAGGGGACGCCGTACACGTTCTCGAAGGCGGTGCTGCCCGTGCGTACGGCCTCGTGGAGCTGGGCCGCCGACTGCCAGAAGACCGGTTCGCCGCGCACCATGATGTAGTCGCGCAGCGACCGCTCGGTGTCCGTGCGCAGTGGCTGCGCGAGAGGTGTGAGATGGAAGCGGCCCTCCTCGTCCTCGCGGAAGACACCCTTGGTGGCGAGGAACCGCAGGAGCCGGTAGAGGTGGGGGCCGTCGACCTCCGCGGCCTTGGCGAGTTCGTCGGCGCTGCGAGGTCCGGCCGCCAGGTGGTCGGCGATGCCGAAGCGCGCTGCGGTGTGCAGGGCCGCCGAGTACAGGTAGCCCAGGGAGAGTTCGAGTAACTCGCTCGTCACCTGGTCCGGGGCGGCGGGGGAGCCGGAGGGCTGTTCGGCTTCCGAGCCGTGCGGGGTGCCGGATGTCTGCGAAGCTCCTGTGGCTTCCGGGCGAGCGCCTGTCATCGGTGAGGTCCCCTCTTTCATCCTTGTGTGACACAAGGGTGCATGGAATGTTTGTACGATCCAGCAGCGGCGCTCCAGCCTACGTCCGGTCCTTTGCGTTTCGCTCAAGTACCCCGTGAGTTGCTCCGAGTCGGTGCAACAGCCGGTCGGCCCCCCGCCACACGTCTCAGGTGTGGCGGGGGGACGGTTGCCGTCAGGCGCTCGTGAGGATGACGAGTTGCCGGGTCGCGCGGGTCATCGCGACATAGCGGTCGACGGCTCCTTCGATGCCACTGCCGTATGTCTGCGGGTCGATGAGGACGACCAGGTCGAACTCAAGCCCCTTCGACAGCGTCGGCGTCAGCGACCGCACCCGGGACGTCTCCCGGAACCTCGGATCACCGATGACGCAGGCCACCCCCTCGTCATGCGCCGCGAGCCAGCCGTCGAGGATCGAGTCCAGCTCCGAAACCGGCCCGTGGACGACGGGGATGCCGCTGCTGCGGATCGAGGTCGGCACATTGGCGTCCGGGAGCGCGGCCCGGATCACCGGCGCGGCTTCCGTCATGACCTCTTCCGGCGTCCGGTAGTTGACGCTCAGGGAGGCCACCTCGATCCGGTCGAGCCCGATCCGCTCCAACCGGTCCTGCCACGACTCCGTGAACCCGTGCCGGGCCTGGGCGCGGTCGCCCACGATGGTGAAACTCCGCGACGGGCAGCGCAGTAGCAGCATCTGCCACTCGGCGTCGGTCAGTTCCTGGGCCTCGTCCACGATGATGTGGGCGAACGGACCGGCCAGCAGATCCGGTTCGGCGGAGGGCAGTGCGCTCTCGTCGATCAGGGTGTCCTGCAGGTCCCGTCCGTGCAGCATCCCCAGCGCGCCCTCGCTCTCGTCGAGCTCGACGTTCTGCAGCAGGCTGTCCATGACGTCGGCCCGACGTGCGCGTTCGGCAGCGGCGGCGGCCTCGCGGCGGTGCTTGCGCGTGGACGCCTCCGCGTCGCCGAGCCGCTGCCGTGCGGCGTCCAGGAGCGGCAGATCGGACACCGTCCAGGCCTGGGCCTCCTCGCGCTGGAGCGTGCGTACGTCGTCGGCGCTGAGCCAGGGAGCGCACTTGCGCAGATAGGCGGGCACCGACCACAGGTCACCGACGAGGTCGGTCGCCTCCAGCATCGGCCACGCGCGGTTCAGGGTCCCGATCAGCTCCCGGTTCTGGAGCAGCGACCTCCGGAGCAGCTGGGGCGAGACCTCGTCTTCGTCCTCGTACTCGTCGGTGTGCTTGTCCATCAGGATCGTGAGCAGTTCCTCAAGGATCTGGTCGCGCGCCTCGTTGTGCGGAGTGCCGGGCTCCACGGCTGCGAACGCCGCGGCCCAGTCGGCGGCGCTCAGCCAGACGTCGGACCAGTGGGTCGAGACCGTCATCCCCTTGGTGGGCGCCTCCTCGTACATGCCGACGGCCGGCTCGATCGCCTTCGCCATGTCCGCGGACGACTTCAGACGGGCCACGTCCGGGTCGGTCTCGGTCGCCGCCGCGGCTCCCTCGGTGACCAGGTCCCGCACCAGGCAGGTCTGCACGCCCTCCTCGCCGAGGCTGGGCAGGACGTCGGCGACGTAGTCCAGGTAGGGCCGGTGCGGGCCGACGAACAGCACACCGCCCCGACGGTGACCGAGGCGCGGGTCGGAATAGAGCAGGTGGGCGGCGCGGTGCAGGGCGACGACGGTCTTGCCCGTACCCGGGCCACCGTCGACGACGAGAGCGCCGCGCGATCCCGCGCGGATGATGGCGTCCTGATCGGACTGGATCGTGGAGAGCACGTCGCGCATCCGGGCCGACCGGTTGCCGCCCAGGCTGGCGATGAACGCGGACTGGTCGTCCAGTGCGGCGCGCCCCTCCAGCCCCTCGGCGGAGAACACCTCGTCCCAGTAGTCGTTGATCCGGCCGCGCGTCCAGCGGTACCTGCGGCGGCTCGTCAGGCCCATCGGGTTGGCGTGGGTCGCCGCGAAGAACGGCTCGGCCGCGGGGGAGCGCCAGTCGACGAGCAGCCGGCGGCCCGTGCTGTCGGTGAGACCGAGACGTCCGATGTACACGGGCTCGGCGTCGTCCTTGGGCACGAAGTGCCCGAGGCACAGATCCAGGCCGAAGCGGCGCAAGGTGCGGAGACGACCGGTCAACCGGTGGATCTCCATGTCCCGGTCCATCGCCTCCCGGCCGATACCGCCGGGCGCCCTGCGCGCGACTTCAAGGCGGTCGGACAGTTCGGCGATCGACTGCTCAAGGCTCTCCGCTATCGCCGCGAAGTGCTGCTCGTCGCCGTCGATCAGCGCCGGGTCGGCCTTGAGGGAGAGACGCTCGGGAAGGTCGAACGCGCTGGTGGTCACGTTGTTCACGCCATCAGCTCCGATCCGAGGCCGCTGCCCGCGACGACCGACGGCGCACACACCCGCAGCCCGGTGCCGAGCGCTCGCGACGGCAGCGCGAGTCCTCCCACCAACTCGACGTCACCGCACGACCTATGAACCGACAACAACACACGCACTTCGTGAGTCCCCCTTGTTTACTTCAGGTGCTGACCTGGATGCGCGATTCTGCCCCACCCCCGGGGCCTTGCGGCAAGCCCCCCAGTGCGCTATAAGTTGAGAGTGGCAAGGAGCGGTTATACCTCCTTGCCTTTTTGTTTGCTCCGAACAGTCAAACCCCCGCTGCCACAGCGCGCTCGCACCCGCGCCCGCGCTCAACATCATGGCGGGCGCGGGCGCGGTGCGTCCCGGGGCGGGCGTTCAGATCGTGGTCACACGCCGCCTTCGATGAGGGTCCAGCCCGAGGAGACGTTGGGGAGCGCGCCGACGTTGGCGTAGTTGCCGCCGGCGAGCGTCGAGATCCAGGCGGTGCCGTCGGTCTTGTAGAAGAACAGGCTGTCCGAGGTCCGGCCGACCTTCTCCCAGATGCCGGAGGTGCCGATCTCATGGAAGTTGATGCCCGCACCGTTGGTCGCGTTGCTCACCCGGAACTGGAGCTCGCCGCCGCTCCTCGACAAGGCCAGTACGGAGTCCTTGGTCGCGGTCAGCTCACCCAGGAAGTCGTCCCTCGGGATACCGCCCTTGTCCGAGTAGACACCGTTCTTGAGGGTCCCGTAGCCGACGTTGCTCCAGGGGAAGTCGCCCGACCCGTGACGGGCCGCGGAGACCAGGGTGTCGCACGAGCCGGCCATGGTTCCCCAGCCCTTACTGAAGTTGTCGTACGTGCGCACCTCTCGGTACGTACCGTTCTTGAGGGTGCCGGTGACGCCGTCGCCGGTGTTCCCGTTGTAGAAGAGCACGGAGTCGCCGGACGCCTCGACGAAGGTCCAGCCCGTCGAGAAGTCGTCGAAGGTCTGGGTGCGGGAGTACGTACCGTTCTTGAAGGTGCCGACCTCCCCGGCCCCGGTGTCCTCGTTGTACAGCACCAGCGAGTCACGGCTCGCCGCCGCGTGTGAGTAGCCGGTCGGGAGGGTGAACCCCCCTTTGTACCGCCAGTGGCCGCCGGACAGTGTGCCGGTGCCGGCCTGGCCGTTGTCGGCCCGGTAGAACAGGATCGAGCTGCTCGGGGTGGTGCTGTTGCAGTACGCCGAAGCGGCGTTCGCGGGGATGGCGGGCCCGGCCAGCAGGGCGGCCGTCGCGGACGTGGCAGTGGCAAGCGCGGCCACCAGGGATTTCCTCATGATTCTCCCCATTTCCTCGCACTTGGACGCGTGCGGCCGGCCATCGGGGCGCGCAGGAGTTCCCCGCGCCGCAGCCGTTCACGATCTGAAGGAGGACGTCCTTACGCACACTCGGGCACCGGCCCCGCCCCGCCCGACGCTCTGTAGGGCTGCGCTGTCGCGCTCGTTCCACGCTCGTGGTCAGACGTCCTCTTCATCGTGCTCCGCCTACAGCCGCACCGCATCTCCGCCTCCATGGATCTCACCGGCCTGACCCGGCGACGAGGTCGCTGACCAGGGTGAAACGCCATGGCGGTAGCGTGGCGATCATGGCGGACTGGAACATACGGGCGGCGTCGACGGAAGACGTCGAGGCGGTGGTCGAGCTGCGTGCGGTCGTGATGCGACCGGATCTGGAACGGCTCGGGCGGTACGACGAGCAGCGGGTGCGGCAGCGACTGCGCGACGGCTTCGACCCGGCCCACACCTGGGTGATCGAGGTGGGCGAGGCGTTCGCCGGCTGTGTGGCCCTGCGACCGGCCGAGGACGCCCACTGGCTGGAGCACTTCTACCTGGCCCCGCACCTCCAGGGCACCGGCATCGGCTCGGGCGTGCTGCGCGAACTGCTGGAGCGGTGCGACCGCGGCGGGTCCCGCGTCCGCTTGAACGTGCTGCAGGGCAGTGCGGCCCGGCGACTGTACGAGCGGCACGGGTTCGCGGTCGAGAGCGAAGACCCGGTGGACGTGTTCATGGTGCGCCACGTGTCCGACGACTGCGGCAGACGGGCGCAGAGCCGCACCGGCCGCCAGTGGGAGCGGGGCTGACGAGGTCCGCGGCGCGCTCCCGGTGCCGGATCAGGTGGCTGTGGCCCCCACCTCCCGCGCGGCGGCCAGATAAGCGAGGACCAGGGGCCGCTTGTCGTCCTGGCGGGCGGCCACCGCCAGTTGGGACGGGGAGATGCCCCGGACCGGCACGGCGATCACCTCGTCCCGGGCGACCAGCGGGGCGTTGCCGGCGGCCAGCAGCGCCACCCCTTGGCCGCTTGCGACCGCCTCGTGGGTCTCCTCGGCGCTGGCCACCACCGCGCCGATCCGGGGCCGGCGACCGTCGCGGGCATCGAGGGCCAGCCAGTAATCCCGCAGCGGGCCGGCTTGCGGCGGCAGGGCGAGGAAGGGCTCGTCCAGCAGGTCGGTGAAGTCCACTTTCCCCTCGGGGTCGGCCGCGGCACGCGCCGCCAGGGGATGCCCGTCCGGCAGTGCGACCAGCCGGGGCTCCCGGGCCACCACCGCATGCTGGTATCGGCCCCCGTCCGGCAGCGGCAGCCAGACGAAGGCGACATCACTGGTCCCGTCCGCCAACCCGGCACTGGGATCAGCCCAGTTGACCTGACGCAGGACGGGCCGTACGTCCGGATGCCGGGAGACGAGGCGGGCCCGCAGGGCGGGCAGCAGCCCGCGGCCCGGGCTGGTGGACATGCCGATCACCAGGGCACACCGCTCGGCGGTCTTCGCCTCCTCCACCGCCTCCTCCGCGCCCTGCCAGTCGGCCAGCACCTGGCGGGCGTGCGGCAGCAGGGCCTGCCCCACCGCGGTCAACCGCACGGTGCGCCGATCCCGTTGGAACAGCTCCGCGCCGAGCTGCTTCTCCAGCATCCGTATCTGTTTGCTCAGCGCGGGCTGGGAGACGAACAGTTTCTCGGCGGCCCGGGTGAAACTCAGTTCCTCGGCGACGGCGGTGAAGTAGCGAAGATCGCGCCCATGGACATCCATAACTCATGGCTATCACAACGGGTCTTGGACGTGTCCCCGGTTCCGGGCGAAGGATGGTGCCTGTCGACGGGGAAGCCCCGAACGGCAGTTGACGAGGGAGCGGAACATGAGCAGCAACGCCAAGGTCTGGCTGGTCACCGGCGCGAGCAGCGGTTTCGGGCGGGCCATCACCGAGGCCGCGGTCGCCGCCGGTGACACGGTGATCGGCACGGCCCGGCGGACGCGGGCGCTGGACGACCTGGTCGCCGCGTACCCCGACCGCGTGGAGGCGATCAGCCTGGACGTCACCGACGGCGAGCGGATCGACGCGGTGGCCGCCGACATACTCGCCCGTTACGGCAGGGTGGACGTGCTGGTGAACAACGCCGGCCGCACCCAGGTGGGGGCGTTCGAGGAGACCACCGACCAGGAGCTGCGCGACCTGTTTGAGCTGCATGTGTTCGGCCCGGCCCGGCTGACCCGGGCGCTGCTGCCGCAGATGAGGGAGCGGGGCAGCGGATCGATCGTGAACATCAGCAGCTTCGGCGGGCAGCTGTCCTTCGCCGGGTTCTCCGCCTACAGCGCGACCAAAGCGGCGCTGGAGCAGTTGTCGGAGGCCCTGGCCGACGAGGTGACGCCGTTCGGCATCAAGGTGCTGATCGTGGAGCCCGGAGCGTTCCGCACCAACCTGTTCGGCAAGGGTGCGGCGTACTTCTCCGAGGAGAACCCGGCGTACGCGGAGAAGGTCGGCGTGACCCGGCAGATGGTGCAGGGCAGCAGCGGCGACCAGCCCGGCGACCCGGCGAAGGCCGCGGCGGCCATCCGGCTGGCCCTGGACGCCGAGAAGACCCCGCTCCGCCTCGCCCTCGGCGGCGACGCGGTCGACTTCCTGACGGCACACCTGGACTCCGTGCGGGCCGAAATCGCCGAGTGGGAGAAGGTTTCCAGGGGGACGGACTTCGCCACGGAGTGACCGTGGGCCGCCGTCCCAAGGAACCACCACCCACTCGGCGCCGCCGACGGTCATCGACGGACCTGGATTTTGGCACCCGGCACTGACAGCAGCGGCCAGCGCCGGGTCCGCGGGAACAGGTGCGGTCAGCGGCACAGAGCCGTGTCCACGACACCCTCCACGTGCTTCATGGGCGTCTTGTCGTCCTGCTGGACGGTCACCGCGACGTTGACGGCGCGGCCCTTCTCGTTGACTCCGCCCCGGGTCTCGTATCCGGGGAAGCTACCGCCGTGCCCCCAGTACACACCGCCGCACGACAGCGGAGTGCTCACGAGCCCCAGCCCGTAGCGGGCGCCGGAGGCGAAGGGGGCTCCGGCGGGGACGGTGGTGCGCATCTGGGCCAGCTGGGCCTGCGGGAGGAGACTGCCGTCGAGGAGCGCGGTGAAGAACCTGTTCAGGTCGGAGTTGGTGGAGATGATCTGGCCGGCCGCCCAGGCCCAGGAGGGGTCCATCTCCGTGACGTCAGTCAGAGGCTGGTCTGCTGAACCCCGGTAGTAGCCATGGGGGTGGGGTTCCCGGATGGTCGCGTCACGGGGGGCGGGGAAGTAGGTGTGGCGCAGCCCGAGGTGCTTGATGACGCGCCGGTCCACCTCTTCGGCGAGGGTGTGCTTGGTGACCTTCTCGACGAGCAGGCCCGCCAGCACGTAGTTCGTGTTGCTGTACTTCCATCCCTTCCCGGGGTCGAAGTCCGCCTTGTGCTGGAGGGCGAGGTCGAGGAGCTCGCGGGGTTCGTAGTACCGGATGTCGTCGTCGAGGTATTTGAGGTAGTCGGGAAGCCCGCTGGTCTGTTGCAGGATCTGGCGGACCTTGATGTGGCGTCCGTCGATGCCGTCCCCACGTACGAGGCCCGGCAGATAGGTGTCGATCGGGGCGTCGAGGCGGATCTTCCCTTCAGCGACCAGTTGCAGTACGACCACCGCGGTGAACGTCTTGGTGTTGCTGCCGATCCGCACCTGACCGTCCTTGGGCACCTTCGCCCCGGTGGCCACGTCGCCGACCCCCGCGGTGTACGTACGGTTGCGGCCGTCGAGGTCCTTGACGCTGGCCAGAGCGGCGGGCAGGCCATCGGAGGACACCAGCGCGTCGAGGCCCTGCTGGACGGTGTCCGGCCTGGCGGCAGCGGATGCCGCGGGCGGCGTCAGTGCACCCATCGCCATGACACCCATGGCCAGCGCGACCGCGGCGGGCACGCCAATGGGCCGACCGCTCTGCTGCCGCCCGGAAGAACGGAACCTCTGCCTTGCTTGCTCGCGCACGAGTCAACTCCTGGAGAAACGTTGGGAAGCGGCGGTATGTGCCGAGCCCCCAGCTTCTCCGGATGCGACCACCCGCAGCGATCCTGCTACCCGCCCGGCTCCAGGTAGGGCTAACCCCCGGTAGCTCGGACGTCATGTGCCACCGGGGGTTTGTCCACTAGGCGGGATGCCCGGCGGTGATGTCGAGCGTCTGGCGCAGGGACAGCGGCCTGCCGTCTTTTGCCTTGACCACGGTCAGGGGCTCCAGGAGGAACCCGACGTGGTCGCCTCCGTCGAAGCGCTCAAGGATCCGGCCGGTGAACCGGGCCACGGCTTCGGTCAACAGCGGGGTTCCGTCCGGGCCTTCGGTCCACTCCAGGCCGTCGAACTTGTCCACCTCGGCCCCGCACAGGGCGCCGAACCGCGCGGCCAGGCCGTGGTCCTGCGGCAGCAGATGCACCGCCAGGACCGTTGCCCGCTCGGCCACCAGGTAGGTGTGGTTGGCCTTGGAGAGCCACACGATGAACCGCTCGGGTCGCAAGGAGCACTGCCCGGCGAAACCGACCAGGCACCCGGCCCGCTGCCCGCCCGCCGACGCGGTCACCACGTACACGGGAGAGTCCACCAGCGCGGTGAAGTCGTCGAAACTCACCTGAAGCCTCCTCGAATCCGGCGGTCGTACGAGGGTAAGGGCGCGGGGCCGTCCCCTGGCGATGGCAGGACCGGGGCGCTGGTCGGACAGTTCGGGTGCGCCGACATCTCGTCACCCCGACAAGCGCAGCGGCGCGCCCTGCCCCGCACGGCTCGCCCGAGCAAGCAGAATGGCCACACACCAAACGCGGAGGTTGTCATGCCGGGATTCCTCGACCGGGCCAAGGAACAGGCCCAGTCCGCCCTCAATCAGGGGAAGCAGAAGGTGGACGAGGTCCAACAGCAACGAGCCGGAAACGACCTGCTGAAGCAGCTCGGGGCGGCCTACTACGCGGAGCGGCGCGGGTCGGGCACCCCCGACACGACGCAGCAGGCGCTGAGCGCCCTGGAGGCGCACATCGCCGCGCACGGAGACGGCTTCCTGCGCGGATAGCGGAGTGGGGTAGGGGTACGGGTACCGGTGCCCGTACCGCTGCCGAGACCGGGCCGCCTCACTCGGCCCGCACTTCGCCTGAAGTGCGTTGCCCCGGTTCGGTTTTGATGTGCAGGTGCCCGTCGAGCGGGTAGGTGGGTGGCCACGACGGCAGAATCCGGTCGAATGCGTACCCGCACTTCTCCGCGACGCGGCACGATGCCGCATTGTCCACCTGATGAAGTAGTTCGAGGCACTCCAGACCATCGGCTCCGAAGGTGTCGAACGCCCAGGAGGTGAGAACCTCCAGGGCGCGCGGCGCCACACCGCGCCCACGCGCCGCCGCTGCCGTCCAGTACCCCACCTCGGCAGCGGGCTTGCCGGCGGCGACGTCCTTGAGCACCACATTGCCCACCAACCGCGACGGCGCCTCGCCCTGGGCCGCTTCGAGGACGGCGAAGCCGAGCCGGTCGCCTGCTTCCCACCCCTGCTCCTGCATCCGCATCCACCGCAGCACATCGTCCGCGCTCTCCAGCGGGCCGCTTGCCCCACGGCGCAGAGCGGGATCCTTGTACGCCTCGATCAGCTCAGGAATGTCGTCCGGGCACCAGGGGCGAAGGACGAGGGCGGGAGCGGTCGCCGTCGCGGCGGCCGTGAGTATGACGGAGACGTTCACCGGCCGATCATAGGGCGAGATCGAGCGCCTGGAGATGTGAATGCCCGCGTCCAGGAGCTGCGCGCGTCCGCAAAGAAGGGCCGCGTCCGTAAGAGGCGCGGCCCTCCAGTAGTTGCGGCAGTGATCATGCGGCGGCGAGGGAGATCTCGGTCGACTTGATCAGCGCGACGACGGACGTACCGGCGGCCAGACCGAGGGCCTCGACGGCGTCCTTGGTGATGGCGGCGGTCAACTCACCGCCCTCGACGGTGACCTTGACCGCGCCCATGGCGCCACCGGTCGCCACGTCGGTGACCGTGCCGGCGATCTGGTTGCGGATGGAGATGCCTTCGACCGGGCCGGTCGCGAGGGACACCTCGGTGGACTTCACCAGGGCCTTGACGGCAGACCCCTGGGACAGGCCGAGGTCCTTGACGGCTTCGGTGGTGATCGCCGCGGTGATCTCCTGGCCGCCGATCAGCCGTACCTTCACCGACGCCATGGCCTCGCCGGTGGTGACCGAGGTGACGGTGCCGGCGATCTGGTTGCGGATGGACAGGCTCATGGAAACACACCTCACACGAGGGAATGCGATTCAGCAAGCACTTCTGTGGCCTGCTTTCACGGCCGACGGTACGGGAAGGAATTCACGCCTGAAGTGCCGACATTGTATGTGCCAGCCGAATGGGGGTGACTTGCTGGTGTATTCCAGGAGGGGTTCCACGGGCCGCAGTGATCAGGTGGTGCAGTCCACTGACAGGCCGTCGATCCGCACGGTTCGAGAGGTTCCGTCGTACGAGCTGATGACGGCTTCGACGAACACGTTGGTGTTGCCCTGGGGCGACCACGCCGGGGTCGCGACAGACAGGTAGTAGGTGCTGGGGTAGAGCCGGGGGACCGTCTCACCGAGCTTGGTGCCCTTTGAGTCCCACACCCGCAGGGCGAATTCCACGGAGTCCTGTGGGCGTACCCATATCCGGGCCGTGCAGCTTGAGTTCCTCGTGATGCCGTCGATTCCGGCCCATGTTCCTTCACGTGCCCAGCCCTGGCGGGCGCGGAGCCATCCGTTGTTCTGACCGGTGTCGGCCGTTCCGGTGTTGAGCTCGAAACCGGCCTGGGCGTCGTCACCGGTGACGTGGTCCCACGCGTAGAGCTGGTTGCCCTCGAATCCGTTCGTGTACAGCAGGGTTTGTGCCCCGGCGTGTGCGGGAGTCGACAGCGCCAGGACAGCCATCGCTGCCGCGGCAGTGGCAAGCGCTCCGATCAGGCGCTGGGTACGAGTACGAGTACCACGACCAGGACGTAACTTCATTTGGCCCCTCCTTGAGGTTGGCTTGGCGACCCTCTCCTGTTGAGGGAGTCCCGGACAGCCTGTGCGGGGGCGTGTTGGGGACACAAGAGCGGTTCCGCTCAGCGGACCGCGCCCAATGGAGAATGCGCCAAGGCCCCACTCAGAACTCGACCCGGAACAGGTTGCTTGTCGGGTCGACCACGGCCTTGAGTCGAAGGCCCACGCGCAGGGCGGGGTGCCGCGAGCGCTTCCAGGTCGTCTCGAACGGCGGGCAGCCCGGTGTGCTGATCCGCAGCGCGACGACGACGCCGCTGTCCTCCCCGTCGTCCCAGTCGGTCAGGCCGGTCACTTCCGCCGTCGCCGCGACCCCGACGGCGTCGAGCCTCTCGTTGTTCTCCCTCTCGCAGAGGGTGTCGCCCCAGATGGCGAGGCCCAGGGGAGCGCAGAACACCGTGCACAGGATGCCCGTGAGTAGCGTGCCGGTGCCGTTGGAATCGGTGAAGAGGGTGAAGGCCAGCATGACCGGTCCGAACAGGCACAGCAGCGCGGCGTTGACGTACAGGAACAGGGCTCCGGGCAAGCCGATCCGCGCCACCCGCGTCGGCTCGGGGCCCGGCTCGGGCCCCTTCGCACCGTCCGTCATCTCAGGGCTGTCGTTTCTCGGACACGCTCCGCGCCAGCAGGTCCGCCAACCCCTGTAGACCGGGCAGCAGGTGTGCGTCGTACGGCATGGTGTGCTGTCTGCCGCTCTTGACGGTGATCGTCAGCCTGCGGAACCGGCCGGACTTGAACGCCAGTCGAGGTTCCTCCCAGATGTGGTAGCGGGCGGCGTCGACGTATCCGAACACCTCCAGCACCCGGCCGTTGAAGGAGAGCAGAACGGAGTCGGACGTCGGGGCCTCGTACGGGAGTGTCGGAGTCACGGTGTCACGCCGTCCCCGGCGTAGAGGTAGCCACCGGCCCGGGCGGGGTCGGCCACCAGCAGGACCTGGTCGCCGACGCGGGGGATCCGCAGCTTCGAGACGATCGTCTGAAGGGTGATCCGGTCGGCGGTCCCGGACGGCTGGAGGACCAGGTCGACGATCGGGTCGAAGTTGACCAGCTTGCCGGTGTCGCTGATCGACACGACGGCCGCGGGCATGGTCGGCGCCCCGGCGGCGAGCAACTGCTGTACGTCGAGGCCGGAGTGGTACGCGCCGATCGACTGCTGGACCCGGGCGAAGTCGTCGTTGCCGAGGAACGCGCGCGTGGCACGCCCGTAGAAACCCTTTCCGGCGGCCACCTGGCCGACGATCTCGGCGGCCCGCTCCTCGCGGCTCCTGCGCTTCTTGAAGATTCCCATGGCGTCCTTCCCTTCTGGTGATGTCAGGGGTTGCTCCGGCCTGACGATCTGGACGCTAGGAGGCCCGGGGCGCCTACCGATCCCAGGTTCGTCCACCTGTTCCCCTCCGCGTACTCTCCTCACATGCCGAGCCCGAGCGAGCCGACCGGCGAACGCCGACCGCGTGCCATGGTGATCGACCACGCCTGGCGTGGGCTGGGGCCGGGGCTGGAGTCGCTGAGCGGCCCCGGTGGGGCGCCGTTGACCCGTACGGTCAAGCTGATCGTGCTGCCGCTCATCGTCAGGCCCGCGCTGCGCCCCGACCTTGCGGCGGACTTCCTCGGACCCGTGCAGGCCGACTGCCTGGAGGGCCTGATCCGAGAGTCCGGTACGCATCTCGCGGCGACGGCACAGTGGTTCACATTGCTCAAGCGGGCCCGCCGGGCGTTGGGCATCGTGGCGGGCAACCCCCAGGACCTGTACTTCCAGCGCTGTTTCGAGCTGGCCACCGAGCACGGGGCGCCCCCGGCCGGATCGGACGCGATGGCCGGGGCCGTGGTCGAGGAAGTGGCCGACGCGGCCGGCGGACGCACGGTGGAAGCCCTGAAGGAACATCTCACCGACGCGGCACGGCGCTCGTGGCTCGAACGAGGGCTGGCCACTGCCTGGGAGAGCCGTCCCCAGGACCCGGGTGTGGACGCGGCGGCAGCGGTGGCACGGGCGGCCGAGGCCCTGGAAGCCTGCGGCGCTTCGGGCGGGGTGGGGGACTCCACCGTGTACGCGTCCATGATCGAGGCAGGACAAGGAGGCCTGTTCGGCCGGGCCTTGTGGGCGCATGCGAGCGGTGTCTGGGGGGCCGACGAGCTGCCGGCCCATCTGGGGCTGACCGCACGGCGGCTGCCGCCACGTCCGCAAGTCGGCCGGGGCGCGTCGACGGCCACGCTTCCCGCGCCGCTCGACCGCACGCTCTTCGAGCGGCTCTTCGTCGTCCTGCAGTCGTCGGCCCGGCGCGAGGAGCTGCCGCCGGTGCCGGAGCTCGTCGAGCGCGAGACCGGCCGCAGTTGCGCTCCGCTCGGTCTGTACGACGAGAGCCTGCGCGTCGCCGTGGTCCTCGGCGGCCAACTGGCGGTCGGCCTCGATCCGCTGGGCACCGGGAAAGGTGTGTCGGGGCGGACCGCGGCGCACCGCGCGGTCAACAGCCGCTGGCGGCGTGAGGCTTCGGTCCTGCGTGCCCGCAGGATGACCGTTTCTCCGCACCCCGATCCGGACGGCGGCGTCCTGGATGCCCTCGCCCAGGACCTTCGTACCCCGTGGGCGGCCTACATGCGGCGGCTGTGGGTGCGCCTGCACGGGCGGGACGTCCGCGGCGCACCGCTGGCGGACCTCGCGTCGGCCTGGGCGGTGCTGGACGGGGTCGCCCGCTCGGTGATGATGGACCACCGTGCCAGGGTCAGGTCGGCACTGCGCTCCCTGCCGGCGGCGCCCGCCCGGGCGGGCGAGCCGAGGAGCGCGTGATGGGGCGGCCTCTCCTCGACGTACAGGTGGCGCGGCGCCTGGACGGCACGATCCGGATCGCCGCCGCGGCAGCCTTGCACCGCGCCGAAACCGACGGCGGTGGGCTCGCCGTGGAGGCTGACTTCGCCCAGGCCGTCCTCGACGTCGCGGGCGCCGTGCTGACCTGGCCCGTCTCGGGTGAACCCGGCCCGCCGACGGCGGAGATTCATGACGCGGGGCGGGCCCAGCAGTGGCTGTGGGCGCTGTACGGCGAGCGCGTCGCCGCCGCCGTCCACGACCGTGCGGCGCAGGAGCCGCTCGGCGTACCGGTGACCGAGGAGGACTTGGGCGTACAGGTGGCTGCGGACCCGACCGCCCTCGCGGACAGCGCCGCCCGGCTCGCCCTTGGGCACTGGGCGGCCCGGTGGTGGCCCGCCTCGTACACGGACGGCATACCGGCGCTCGAACCGGACGTGCTCGGCCTGGAGCTGGCCGCGCTCACCCACCGGTGCCAGCAACTGTTCGACGGTGAGGACGATCAGCCCGACGACTGTGTGGCCGACCTGATCGAGGAGCACCACGCCGCCCTCGAACCACTGGTCCGGTGGTGGCGCGCGGCGCCTCAACCAGCCGCCCTGGCAGACCACTTGGAGAGCGTCCTGCGGCTGATCGACGACGCGGCCGACAGCACCGGACTCGACACCCCGGCCCTGCGTCACCTCCGCTCGGCCCTGGACCAGCACCGCCCTGCGGGTGCACCACTCGACCTCGGCGCGCTGTTTCCTCGGCCTCACGACTACGCCCTCGCGGCGGGCCAACCACCGGGCGCGGGCGGCCGGGTGATCGCCCGGGGAACGGGGACCAACGACTGGCGCCGCTACCCGCCGGGCCTGGTCGACGCGGCCGAGAACGCGGTGTCCTGGACGGCTCGCGCACTCGGTGCGCGGCGACAGATCGAGGTGGAGGCCGTCGCGCACGCGGCGGCACCCACCGTCGGCGCGCCCCTCGTCGCGGAGATCCACGTGAACGGCGGCCGCCCGCACCGGGTGCCTCTGGGCAGGCGGGACGACCTGTGGGCCGGCCGGGTGGACCTGGACCTGTCGGACGGCGCTGCGCCGGTGCGTATCGAAGCCGGTGTCCTGCTGCCCGGCTTCGACCCGGGACCTGCTCCCGATCACCCCGGCACATCCGGCGAAGCCTCCGGCCGCGTCGGACGCGACGCGATCCGTGAGTTGGTCCGGCGGCGGCTGACCGCTGCGGCAGAGCCCCTTACATACGACCCGTCGCCGCACGAAGGCTGGGGCACACCGTTCCTTGCCGAGACCGCCGCCGCTGCCACAGGTGAGGACTACTGACACATGCCGGATGAGGGCGCGGACAACCAAGCGGTGATGCGGCTGTACGGGGAGCCGTTCGACGGCGGCTTCGCCCTGGCCGAGGAACATCAGCGGGCGGCCGATCTGACAGCCGCGTGCGCCGTCTACGAGGAGTTGCTCACCTTGGCCGAGTCCCTTGAGGACTCGCCCGACGTGCGCTTCCTGCGGGCGCACCTGCTGTCCGACCTCGCGAGCGTGCGGCTCACCGCCACCGATCTGCCCGCGGCGCAGGACGCCGTCGAGCGCTCCCGCAGGCTGCTCGACGGCATCGCGGCGGCGTCGATGGGGCCACGTGGACGCCAACTGTGGCTGGAAACCCTGCTGAAGACGCTGCTCGCCACGGCCGACCTGATGCGCAGGACCGGACGCCTGGACGAGGCACTGGCCGCCCTCGACGAAGCAGCGGTCCAACTGCCCGAGTTCGACGATCCGGAAGGACTGCGCGCGGCCGAACTCGGCCTGAACCGGATCCATCTGCTGATCGAGCGGGCCGAGTGGGGAGCGGCCGAGGAGCATGCCTCGGCGCTGCTGTCCACGATGCCCGCGACCGTGGTGGAGGCCGTGCCGCGGCTGCTGACCGCCCTCGGGCTGATCTGCGCCTCGACCGGGCGGTTCGATGCGGCCGAGGACTACTTCGCCCGCGCGGAGGACGGATTCCGGGCGCTGGGGGACACCGGCGAGCAGCAGTCGCTGCTCGCGCACCGGGCGTACGTCGCGATGCACCGGGGTGACTTCGACCTCGCGGAGGAGCTGTTCGCGGAGGCGTCCGCGTTCTTCGAGCGGCACCAATGGTTCGGTGATCTGGCGGTCTGCGAACAGGCCCGCGGCTTTCTCGCCGGCCGGCGCGGCGACCTGACCGGTGCGGACGGCCTGATGACGGCGAGCCTGGCCCGGTTCGAAAGGCTCGGTGCCTCGATCGCCGCCGCCGACACCCAGCTGATGGGCGCCCAACACGCCTATGAGCGGGGCGACATCGCCGAGATGAAACGGTTGGCCCAGCAGGCCCGTGACGTATACCAGGCGCGGGAGGTATACGAGCGCTGCGCCCAGGTCGACCTCATGCTCGCGAGAACCCTTGAGGACAACCTCAACCGGACGGACCACGGCGAGCACGAGCGGCACTCCATCGACACCGCGCTCTCCCTCGCCCTTCCCGCCGCACTCACCCTGGAGGCGGCGCGCTACGACTTCGCATCCGCTCACGCACGCAGTGAGTGGCTCCAACTGGCGGACGACGCCATGCGGTTGGTCTTTCGCCTCGCTGTACGCCGACAGGACCAGGGCCTGCTCTTCGAGCTGGTGGAACACCGCTGTGCGGGTGCTTCCCTGGCCCTGGGCCGTACACCGCCCTCTTCGGGTTCCGCCGAAGACCCTGTGTCGCTCTTCCCGAGCGCGGCCATGAAGACGTACGGGAACCCCCAGGGCCCGACGGCGCTCGGGGGTGTGGCGGCGGAGGCTGCTGCCTCCGCCGGTCTGCGCGTCGCGCCGCCGCCGAAGGTGCGGATGTCGCCGGAATCCGGCCGCGTCGCGCTCCAGGAGCACATCGAGGCGGCCGAGTTCCGCTATCACCGGCGGATCGTGGACGAGGAAGAGGTCCCGTTCTGGACCACCGACGACCTGACCGGCCGCCCGGTGGTCCAGATCCGGCTGGCCGACGCCGGCGACCTGTTCATGACGTGGACATGGGCCGGCGGGGCGCGGGGGTTCGGCACCGGTTGCGGGCCGGCTGATGAAGTCGACCGGGCCGTACGCGAGTTGGCCGCCGCGCTGCCGGGGTCGGGGGAGGGGGCGGAGGGGATGCGGCGCGCGTTCGCCTTGGGAGCGCTGGCTGATCCCGGCCGGGAGCACCGGCTGGCACGCGTGCTGGCCGAGGCGCTGTGGCCGCAGGGGTTGACGGAGCAGATACGCCAGGTGGCGGCGCGCGCGGGCCGTCCACTGGTACGCATCCAGCCCTCGCCCCGGGTGGCCCAGGTCCCCTGGGAACTGCTCGCCGTCGACGACGAGGCCCGGCTCATCGACTTGGCGGACGTCGTGACCACCGCACCGGCGTCCCTGCGGCGGCAGGCTCCGGCCGTACGCCCGGAGCCGGAGCCGCAGCTCGACGCGGACAGCGACATGGACGCGGGCACCGATGCGGTCGTGCTCGTTCTCGATCCCCGGATCCCCGGATTCCGGGCCGAATCCGCGCTCGGCTCGGTCCTGGGACCGCCCGGCTCGGACCCGGAGCTGCTCTCGTTCGTCCAGAGTCGTGTCGACGCGGGAAGCGCCGTGCCGTCCGTCGCCACTGCGGCGCAGGCATTGCGCCGCACCGACCTCGACCGGGACTGGCTCAGCGGAGTGCTCCGCAAGGGGGCGCGCAGGCTCCTGTATGTGGGGCACGTGAGTGGCGCGCCCATCGAAGGCGGGCAGAGCGAGGACGGCGCGCTCCACTTGAGTTGCGGCACGGGGACCACCGGCCTGGCCGAGCCCCTACGCACCCATCGGCCGCTGTCGGCGAAGGACCTGCTGCTGGGCACGCTTCCCCTGCGGGCTGACGGCGAGCCGGGTGCGCGGATCTGGCCCGCGCCGCCGCGCGTCGCCCTGATCGGCTGTGAGAGCGGCGGCGATCTCCGGTTCGCCGAGTCGTTCGGCCTGGCGACAGCGATGATCCACAACGGTGCCGAGCTGGTCACCGCCACGCGCTGGGTGCTGCCGACGAGCTTCGCGTTCCACCGGCTGGCCGGTCTGCCCGAGTCCGTACGACCGCTGTCCGAGGCGATCATCGCTGTGGACGCCGCGCACGAGCACCCCGACCCCGTGCACCGACTCGGCCGCTGGCAGCGCGAACAACTCGACCACTGGCGGGCCGGTGGCCGGATCGAACACTCGCCCCTGCTGTGGGCAGCCATGACCTGCATGGTCGTGTGACTGACGCGGCCGGATCCACCTCCGTGGTCCGGCGGCCTCCCACCACACCCCCCGACCAACGCCAAGACGCCGCGCCGGTGTCGAGCCGAACGACTACGGTCGGGTCGACGTCGAGGAGGGCGCGCACGTCTACGGCTTCGGCTGGGAGAGCAACTGGGGCACCGCGCCCGTGGATGCCTTCAAGGAGACCACCCGCACCGCGGTCGCCAAGCTCTACTGACCACGCCCGCATCCTGCCGACGGGCGCCCGAGGATATTCACTGGGACCAGCGTATTTCCGCTGCGTAAGGTCACGGGCATGAACAAGCCGGAGCGGGCCCTGGACGGGGCACCTTGCGCACCCGATGGTGAGGACGACGACGCCCCCGACTCGGCGGTCAACGTCACGATGCGCAGACTCACACAGTTGGTGCTCGACGGAGGTGTCCCACGGGAGTACTCCAAGCGGGCCCTCCACCTTTCGGAGGCTGACCTGACAGATCGTCAACTGGCGGGAGCTGTCCTCGCGGACGCGGATCTGTCGGCCGCCACACTGGTACGCGCCGTCCTCTCGGGTGCCGGTTTGCGAGGAGCCGACCTCGGCGGCGCCGATCTGACCCGGGCGGACCTCACGGGCGCCGACCTGAACGACGTCTACGCCCACGCCGCCATCTTCGAGGACGCGGTGCTCAGGGACGCCTCGGCCAGGAGGGCCGACCTGGTCGCCTCCCATGGGGCACGCGCGGATCTGTCGGGGGCGGACCTGACCGGAGCGGATCTGGAAGCGGCGGACCTCTCCCACGCGCGACTTCGTGGGGCTGTCCTGACCGATGCCGACTGTCGCCGCGCCGGTTTCGAAGGAGCCGACCTGACCGGCGCCCTCCTCCCTGACCTTTCCCGTCTCCGGGGCGCGGTCTGGACGCGCGAGACGGTGTGGCCGGCGGGCGTCGCGGACAGGGTGGCGGCCGTGTCTCAGGAGGCCGCACGGGGGCGGTTCAGGATCCTCGCGCTGCCGCCGGATCGGTCGGCAGCCCGGGTGAATCCGTAACCGGGCTGGGCGGCGGCCCATGCGTGTGTGCGGGTCAGGAGGTCAGTCGACGGACCAGGGTGACCAGGACCTCGCGCTGGCCCTCGGGACCGCTCCGGGCGGCGGGGTACATCAGCATGCGGGTGAGCTGGGGCAGGGTGAACCAGGACGCGGTCAGCGCGATCACGGCGTGCATGAGCTCGCCCGCGCCGACCGCGTCGGTCAGCGTTCCCTCCCGCTGGGCGGCGGCGACCGTGGCGATCTTCTCGGCGTAGTGGTCGGTGCGCTCGCACTCCGCTGCCACCCGGTCCTGGCAGAGCAGGCCCTCCCAGGCCAGCAGCCGTACGAAGTGCGGGTGCGTGTGGTGGTAGTCGAAGATCCGGCCCGCGTAGTCGCCCAGGTCGGCGGCCTGTTCATCGGTCAGCGGCACCGCCGCGGCGAGCTTTTGCAGCTCGGACTCCAGCACTGCGACGAACAGTTTCTGCTTGTTGCCGAAGTACTGGTAGATCCGCTCCTTGTTGACGCCCGCACGTGTCGCGACCCGGGCGACGCGGGCCCCTTCGGGGCCGTGCTCGGCGAACTCCTCGACCGCGGCGTCGAGCAGGAGCTGCCGTGTGCGTGCTGTGTCCCAGGCCATGCCATGACTTTAACTCATTTCCAACCGTGGGGTTGGACATGGGGACGAGTGAATGCAAGACTCCAACCCAACGGTTGGGGATCACGCCTCCAGCCACCCTGACCAGGAGATATCCATGTCCGCGCACACGCCCGCCGCTGCCCCGTCGATCCACCGCCGCGCGGTGATCACCTGGCTGGCTGTCTACCCGACCATCACGGCCGTCCTCGGCCTGCTCGGCCCGACCACCGCCGACCTGCCGCTGCTGCTGCGGACGCTGATCCTCACGGCGATAGTCGTCCCCGTCGCCGCCTACGTCCTGATCCCGCTGCTGATGAAGGCCAACACCGTGCTGGCCCGCCGCTGACCGTGCCACCCGAGGGCGCTTGGCGGTCACGCTCGGACCGCCTGCCCGTACGGCTCCGCCACGGACACGCCCCGCAGCACGCAGCAGTGCAGGGGTCGGCCCCAGAGTCCTCTCAAGCCTCAAGCCTCAAGCCTCAGGTCTCAAGCTCAGGTCGCGGTGGAGGGTGAGGGGGTGAGTTGATCGGCGGTGCGCGCTTCCCGGGTGCGGGAGACGGCGAGTACGAGTGCCTGGACGACGGCTCCGGACAGCCCGATCCACAGGGCGAAGCGGAAGCTGATCTGGTCGGCGAGCACTCCACCCAGGGGTGCGCCCACCGCCACCATCCCCCAGTTGAACGAGCGGATCGTCGCGTTCATCCGCCCCCGCAGGCGATCGGGCGTCACCGCTTGGCGATAGCTCATTTCGACGGGGCTTCCGACGCCGATGGCCAGGGACACGATGAAGAAGGCCAGCGAAGCGGAGGCGAGCGCCCACGGTCCGGGTTGGGCGAGGACCAGGGGCAGCCAGCCGATGGCCGCCAGCAGCCGGAAGGCGATGAGGGTGGCGCCGACGTCGAGCCTCCTGGTCACCGGCCCCGCGAGCGCCCCGCCGAGTACCGCACCGACGCCCCCGCACGCGTAGGTGGCTCCCAGGCCGAAGTCCCCGATCTTCAGCTCGTGCAGGGCGAAGACCACGAACACCGTGCTGAGCATCGTGTTGAACAGAAGCATCGCGTGCGAAGTAAGCGCGATGGGTGCCAGCGTGCGATGCCGGTAGACCCAGGCGACCCCCTCGCGCACCTCGGTGCCGAGGCTGCGCCGCGTGCCGCGATCGGGCACGGGGGCGTGGGCCTTCACCGAGGCGATCAGCAGGCCGGACGCCAGATAGCTGAGGGCGTCCACCAGTACGGCGAGCGGTGCGCCCACGAGTTTGATCAGCACCCCGGCGATCAGAGGGCCGGTCGAACCGGCCACCGCGTTGGCCTGCTCCACCCGGGCGTATCCCGCGTTGAGCTGCTCCTGCGGGACCAGCCGTGGCACGTACGACTGGTTGGCCGCGTCGAACAGGAGGCACAACACCCCGAAGGCGAAGACGAACAGACACAGTGCGGGGATGGTCAGCCGGTCCAGCGAGTACAGCAGGGGGATCGCACCGAGCAGGACCGCCCGCCCGACATCCGTGGCGACCAGGATCGGCTTGCGCCGGCAGCGGTCCACCACCACGCCCGCCACCAACCCGAAGAGCAGATACGGAACCCAGCGGGCGGCGCTGACGAGTCCCACCTCCGTGGCGGACGCGCTCAACGTCACCGCGGTGAGGATCTGCAGGGCGAGCCCGGTCACCTGTGAGCCGAAGGCCGATATGGCCGAGGCGGTCCAGAAACGTATGTATCCAGGGACGTCGACCAGGCGCGGGCGCGGCATGTTCGGACCGTATCAGCGGACGATCATCCGCAGAAAGGCACCCGTGGCCGGCCCTCGCCGATGAGTTCCGCGAGGACCGACAGTCACATGGGGGAGAGGACGACGTCCCGGCGCGGAGGGTGCACCCATGACTACGTACGTGTTGATTCCCGGAGCCGGCGGCTCCTCCTGGTACTGGCATGGCGTCGCGGACGAACTGAGTCGCCGGGGCCGGGACGTGGTGTCCGTGGACCTGCCGGGAGCCGATGCCGGCGCGGGGCTGCCGGAGTACGTGGACACGGTCGTCGACGCGGTCGGTGAGCGCGCGGAGCTGGTGGTGGTGGGACAGTCCCTCGGCGCGTTCACCGCGCCCCTGGTGTGCGCGCGACTGCCCGTGTCACTCCTCGTACTCGTCAACGGGATGATCCCGCGCCCCGGCGAGACACCGGGGGAGTGGTGGGCCCACACCGGTCAGGAGGCGGCACGCCGCGCGCACGACCTGCACGAGGGCCGTGACCCGGACGCGCCCTTCGACCTGGCGACGTACTTCCTGCTTCCTGCACGACCTGCCGCAGGCGGAGATCGACGCCTCGGGGGAGCACGCGGAGGAGGAGTCCGACGCGGTCTTCGCGACGCCGTTCACCCTCGACGCGTGGCCGCGGGTACCGACCCGGGTGGTGACCGCCCGTGACGACCGGCTCTTCCCCGCCGCCTTCCAGCGCCAAGTGGCCCAGGACCGCCTCGGCATCACCCCCGACGAGGTGCCGGGCGGCCACCTGGCGGCGCTGAGCCACCCGAGGGAGCTCGCCGACCAGCTGGAGGCGTACGTCCACGCGAGCACCTGACACGCGCAGGCGACCTCGGCGTTCGCGGTGGGCGGCCTAAAACCCGTGGACCGTCCGGGTGTTGGCGCGGGACACTCGTGTGCTCACCTGCCGGTCCGAGAGCACAGGGTTGGGATGGGATCAGCTGAATCGCGGGAATCGAGCGAGGGCTTACCGAGCAGGGGCTCGGTGCTCCTCGCGCTTCGTTACTACGGGCGCGAACTGGCCCGGTTGCGGCGGCTGACCGCGCC
Source organism: Streptomyces sp. NBC_00224 (assembly GCF_041435195.1). Lineage (NCBI taxonomy): Bacteria > Bacillati > Actinomycetota > Actinomycetes > Kitasatosporales > Streptomycetaceae > Streptomyces > Streptomyces sp. NBC_00224. Next base: position 1,063,131 of record NZ_CP108106.1, on the reverse strand, counting down.
GGCGATGCTGCTGCCGGCACTCGGCAACATCGGTATCCAGTACATCACGCCACTGATCGTCGCCAAGCTCGTCGCCCGGATCGCCGAGGACGGCGGAACCGTCGCCATCGGCCCGGCGCTGCCGTACGTGCTCGGCTTCGCGGGCGTCCTGCTGCTCGCGGAGGGGTTGTGGCGCATCGGGCTGCACTGCCTGAACCGCCTCGATGCCCGCGGTATCGAGCACTTGTATGTGATCGGTATGGACGAGCTGTTCGCCAAGGACGCCGCGTTCTTCCACGACAACTTCGCCGGGTCGCTGACCAAGCGGGTCCTGAGCTTCGCCACCCGTTTCGAGGACTGTGTCGACACGCTGACGTTCAACGTCGTGGGCAGCTTCGTGCCGCTGGTGTTCGCGTCGGTGGTGCTGTGGCAGTACGACCCGCTGCTCGTGGTGGGGCTGCTGGTGCTGATCGCGCTCACGGCGCTGTGCGTCGCGCCCCTGATCCGGCACCGTCAGGCGCTGGTCGCCCAGCGGGAGCAGGCGATCGCCCGGGTGTCGGGCCATGTCGCCGACAGCCTGATGAACATGGACACGGTCCGGTCGTTCGCCGCCGAGGAACGCGAGGCCGCCGAACACCGGTCCCGCGTCGCCGAGTCGCGGCGGCTCACACTGCGTTCGTGGGACTACGGCAACCTGCGCATCGACACGCTGGTCGCCCCCATGTCCGTACTGACCAATGTGCTGGGCCTGTTGCTCGCCATCGGGCTCGGTGGTGGAGAGCACGGTGTCGAAGCGGTGATCGTCGCCTTCACGTATTACGCCAACGCGACGCGGATCATGTTCGAGTTCAACCAGATCTACCGCCGTCTGGAAAGTTCGATGACGGAGGCCTCGCAGTTCACCGAGCTGCTCCTCGAACCGCCGACCGTGCTCGACCCGGCGTCCCCGGAACCGCTGCCGGCCCGGGCGGGTGAGGTGCGCTTCGAAGGGGTGACCTTCGCCCACGCGGGCGCGGAGCCGCTCTTCGAGGGCCTCGACCTGGCCGTTCCCAACGGGACGAAGATCGGTCTCGTCGGCCGGTCGGGCGGAGGCAAGACCACTCTGACGCGGCTCCTGCTGCGAATGACGGACATCGACGGTGGGCGGATCCTGATCGGGGGGCGGGACATCAGCAGGCTGCGGCAGGGCGAACTGCGCAGCCTGATCGCCTACGTGCCGCAGGACCCGGCGATGTTCCACCGGACGCTCCGGGACAACATCGCGTTCGCCCGGCCGGCCGCCACCGACGAGGAGATCCGTCGCGCGGCCGAGGCGGCGCACGTCACGGAGTTCGCCGATGCGCTTCGCGACGGCTTCGACACCATGGTGGGCGAGCGCGGGGTGAAGCTGTCCGGCGGCCAGCGCCAGCGGGTCGCCCTCGCCAGGGCGATCCTGCGCGACGCACCGATCCTGCTGCTCGACGAGGCGACCAGTGCGCTGGACTCCGAGAGCGAGATCCTCGTCCAGGACGCGCTGTGGCGTCTGATGGACGGGCGGACAGCGCTCGTGGTGGCGCACCGGCTGAGCACGGTCGCCACCATGGATCAGCTGGTCGTCCTCGACCGCGGAAGGATCGTCGAACAGGGCACGCACCACAAGCTGCTCGCCACGGGCGGCGCCTACGCGAGACTGTGGCAGCACCAGTCGGGCGGCTTCCTCGACGACACCCCCGCGCGGGCGGACCGGCACTGAACCGTGATCCGGCGGGCGGCACCTCGCCGTTGGGGGAGGAGGTCAGCGACGGCACGTCCCGAGCGTCTTTCGGGAGTGCGCGGGGACGTGCCGGGTCCGGCCCCGGACCCGGCACGTCCTGCCCGTACGGAAGGGGCCTCACACTTCCAGCATGTCCTCCACCCGTCGCAGTTGATGGCGGGCCATCGCCAGGTTCGCCCGGCTCTTGTCGAGGGCCAGATAGAGGAACAGGCCGGTGTGGCCGCGGCTCTTCAGGAGGCGGATCAGGTGGTACTGGCCGCCGAGGGTGATGAGGACGTCCTCGATCTCGTCCTTGAGACCCAGCAGTTCCATGGTCCGCACCTTCGCGCGGACCACGTCGGTGTTTCCGGCGGCGGCCACCGCCAGGTCGAGGTCCTTGCCGCCGCCCAGCGTGCCGAGGGCCATACCGCTGCTGTAGTCGACGAGTGCCACGCCGATCGTGCCCTCGATGGAGGTCATCGCTTCCTTGAGCGCGGTTTCGGTGTTGCCCATGGGGTTCGCACTTCCTTTCCGGTGGGTGCTGCCTGTCGTGTTCCGGGGCCGAGCGGCCCGGGGTCCGGCGCTGGTCATGAGGTCTCCAGCCGTTCGAGCGCGCCGTCGACCAGTTCGCCGATCCGGGCTCCGGCCCGGCGGGCCTCCAGGTGGAGACGGCCGACGTTGGTACGCGGCAGCGCGAGCAGGGTGAGTACCGCGGCGGAGCCCGCCGCATAGGTGGCGGCGTAGCCGTCCTCGCCTTGGACGAGAAGCTCGCGGAAGTCGCCGCGGCCCGTGGTGTGCGTGAGCCGCTGGGCGACGCCGAGGGCGGCGGCGGTCAGCGCGGCGACGGACTCGGCGTCGTCGATGGCGTCCTGGGCGAGGACGAGGCCGTCGACGCTGGCGGTCAGGGCGCCGGTGACCTGCGGCAGGCGCGTGCGCAGTCGGCGCAGTTCGGCGAGGATCTCCGACTCGGCCGTCATCAGCTGTCTCCTTTCGGCGCGCTGGCGCAGGGCGCGGATCACTGCATGGCCTCCAGGGCGTCCCGCAGTCTGCGGAGCAGGGCTTCGTCCGAGGGATGGGCCGCCTCGGCGGAGGCGCGCGCGAGCCAGTCGGGCACGGTCTCCGGCGGGGCGGGCGCGAGGGGTGTCTCGACCGCGCCGACCGCGGCGAGCCTGCGCACGTCGACCATGGTGTGAAAGGCGGGACGGCCCAGCAGACGAGCGATGGCGCCCGGGCTGCGGACGCCGTCCGCGGCCGCGAGCAGGGCACGCTGGCGGACGGTGATCGGCAGACCCGGGCGGTCCGGTACCGGTACGACGGGCGCGGTGTCGACCTCGGGGTGCGGCCAGATCCGGTCGAGCAGCTCCCTGCGGCGCGTGGCCTCCCTGGCCAGCGCGTGGGCGGCGACGGGTCGCACCGAGCCGATCCAGTGCACGGCCCCGTACCTGAACCGGGTGGGGCCCTTGCCGGGTGCGAGCGCGAAGAACGCGGCGTCGTGGAGCGCGCCGAGATGGCACAACTCCAGCTCACCACCGGCGACTTGCCCGCTCTCGACGAGGAAGCGCCCGACCGTACCGCGCGCGCCTGCCTGGTCCACGGCCCGCTGCCAGCCCTCGGGGCGCACCCGGCCACTCGCCGTGAGCAGCACCTCCAGTCCGGGCGCGGCAGGGCTCTCGGCGTGGACCACCTGTCCGTCGACCAGATAGAGGGTGCCCGTGTCGCGCAGCAGTGCGCCGGTGGCCCGCTCGGCCACCAGCCGTACCAGCATGGGCGACACGAGTACCGGGTCGCAGGCGTCGTCGGTGAGTGTCATCCGAGGACCAGCCGTTGCGCCAGGTCGCGCAGGCGCAGCCGCGCCATGGCGAGGTTGCCCTGCTCGCGGTCGAGCCACAGATAGAGAAAGAGGCTGCTGTCGAAGGTCGTCTCGACGAAACGCAGGAGGTGGTAGCCGGTGCGGGCGGTGACGAGCACGTCCTCGACCGGCAGGAGCCCCGCCGGATCCACCTCGTCCGCTACGAAGGCGGGGTGCTCGGCCGCCGTACGGGCGAATTCAGCCGCTTCCGCGGCCGTCGTCTCGTGGTCGCCGCAGGGTGAGTCGCCGATGGTTCCCAGCGCCAGCCCACTCGTCCAGTCGACCACCGCTGCGCCGCGCACGCCGGGCAACCCCATGCTTTCCAGCAGACACTCATCGATTCCAAGCACGCGCGACTGCCTCCCTGGGGCCGCCGTGGACCGGCTCCGCGTGTGGTGCTCCCACGCGGCTGAGGTGACGAGAGGTTACGCAGCGTGTCGCCCACTAAGGGAAGTTCTGGCATTTTCCAGCGGAACATGCGCGGGGTGACTAAGGTGCGCGCGGCGATCGGAGGGGGGTGCCGCGAGGGGACTTGGTTGCTGTCCCTCGTGCGCTACGGCGTGATCGAATAGGGGATGACATCGTTCTGGAGCGGCAGACGGATACGCCTGCGCGGTATCGAACCTGACGACTGGGCCGCGTTCATGCGCTTCGCCGTGGACGAGGAGCGGATGGGTGACCTGCTCAACCCGCCCCGTTCCGCCGAGAGTTTTCGTCACTGGGCGAATGAGCAGGCCGCTGCCAAGTCCGACGGTGACTGCTTCGGGTTGGCGATCGAGGCCCTCGACACGGGAGAGATGGTCGGTGCTGTCGGCTCACACCAGGCTGACCCGCGGGCGGGTTGGTTCGAGTACGGCGTCACGGTCGGCGCCGATCATCGTGGTAAGGGCTATGCGGCGGAAGCTGTGGTGATGCTGCTGCGTTTCATGTTCGCCGAGCGGCGGTATCACAAGTGTGAAGCGCGGATTTTCGCCCATAATGAGGCGTCGCTGGCGCTGCACCGGCGGCTTGGTTTCGTCGAGGAGGCCCGCCTCCGCGATCACGTGTTCCTTGCCGGCCGGCACCATGATCTCGTCATGATGGGCATGCTCGCCGAGGAGTTCGCCCAGCTGCACTCGATGAGCGAGCCCGGTTGCTCCGCGGCAGGTCCCGAAGGTTAGCCGCCCCGTCCGTGCACCACGAAGCGGCTGCCTGCCCCGCGCGTTCGCGCGCCAGGATCGGTTGGTGGCACAGGTCCGCCCGGAGTGGACGGCTTGCAGACGGAGCGCCGCAGCCGGCGGATCTCGCCGACTGCGGCGCTCAGTCACAGCCATGGGCCTTGTCCGGCGCCATCCGAGGGTCTGTCCTACGACCGAGTCAGTCGGCGGCCCGCCGTGTCACGTCGCGTCACCTTGTCCTGCACACCTGCGGCGCGCTCTCCTTGAGATTGAGCAGCCGGTAGTAGTTCTCCCCGAGGGCGATGTCACGGAAGGCGCGGTCGTCCAATGCCTTGTTGATGCGGCTGGTGACTTCGAGTTCTTGCTCATAGACGTGGTAGTCCTTGTCGCGCGAGGCAACGAAGTCGGTGCCGGGAATGGCCCTGGTCGTATACCGGTCGAAGAACGTCGCGTACTTCTGCCGTACTCCCGGCTTGCTGAAGTAGTTGTCTTCCAGGACCCGCCAGCTGAGGTCCAGTGTGAGATCGGGGTACTTGTCCAGCAGCCTCTTCATGATCCCGATGTGACGGTCGGGATCCATGGCGGTGAGTTCTTTGGACAGGCCCATGTGTGCCCACACGATCTTGTTGGCTGGATACAGGCGAAGGGTCTGCTCCATCAGATGGAGATACTTCGTCTGCTCCGCATTGTTCCCGAGGTCCGAGTGGATGGTGATGGGAATCCCGCGGTCCCGCAGCACCTTCATGAAGGGAGCCCAGTTCTTGATGTTCTCGCTCGTCGCGGCCGTGTGGTGGTTGGGGAACAGCGCCTGCTTGACGAGGTTCACCTCTCCCGCCCACCGGAAAACTCCTGGAAACTCCTTGTCGAAGAGGGCGATGCCGGGCGGGATCGACTCCGGGTGGTTCAGGTCCATAAAGGTCATGGAGACGGCGAGTTCGGGGTCCTTGGGTTTTGCCTCCACATAATTCTCGGCATTGGCGAAGTCGTTCTTCATGCTCGGCACCACGGGAGTGCCGGGGCAGTCCAGGTAATAGGTGCAGGGGGAGTTCACGGGCAGCATCTGCCCGATGCCGTACATGCTCGCGTGCCGGACACCGCTCTTGTGCAGGTACCCGGTGAGTTCCTCGAACCCGATCGCCGGCCCGCCGAACGGGCGGAAGTGCAGGTGGCTGTCGACCTGAGAGGTGTAGGGCTCTCTCACCCGGTCGAAACACCCCGCTTCCGCCAGCGCCGATCCCGCGCCCGCGGGGGAGGCGGCGACAGCCACCGCTGTCAGTACCGCACCAGCCATACCGAGGCGCCTGCTGATGTGTGACATGCCGATGATGACCTCCGGTTGACATGGTCGTCTGCTACGACCTGGGGCACACGTCGGCCAATCCGGTGCGGCCGCACGGGCCTTGGGAACGTGCCCAGGGAATAGGCGCCGCAGCCTTGCCTCAAGGGCCGCATGGGCGGAGCGAATTTGTTCGACACGTCACCCGGAGGTCAGTGCGGCGTTCCGTGCAGGGGTGCCGTTCATGGGCGGTTACGAACACGTCAAGGCCCTCGGGCCCGGCGCGGGGCAAAGTAAATGAGAACGCAACGGATTCACTGAAGGATGACCCGATGTTAACCACCCCCGCTCTCTGCGGCACACTTGGGAAACTTTCTCCGCCAAGATCTGTTGGCCGATACGTCACCCGAGGAGCAAGTCGCGCTGGCGGTTGTGGAGTAGCGCCTGACAGAGTGCGCTATAGGCCGTCGTGCCTCAAGTCATCGAGAGAGAAGAAGGAGGAGGGTACGCCATGAAGGCAGCCCGCCTATTAGGTTCTATCGGTATCGCCACCCTGTCCGTGGCCGGTCTCAGCCTCAGCGCTGCGACTCCCGCGGCCCCTGCGACCGCAACATCGCACGCAACATGCATGATCGGCCGAGGTGGTTCCTTCACCACGGTCGGCATCCACTGCAACCGACAACTTCCCTCCGACAAGACCACCACGGTCACCCTGCTGGATCGCTACACGGTCGAAACCTGGCGGTGCCTGAACGACCCTCCGGTCTACTTCTTCGTCAGCCCCGCCAGCAACCTCGCCCGTGAGCTGGGAGTCGTCGAAGAGGGACACACCTACGTCGGTACCTCCTGCACGCAGCTGCGCTAGACGTTGCTCTCGTCCCTCATCGCGCCGCTCCGAGGCGCCCAAGCGCCCCCCGCCCACAGCCGGGTAGCCGCCCCGGCTCGGCAGCGGCACACTCTCCCCAGGATCAGCCCCGGTCCCCGGCTGCGCGCCGCCCTGCCGGCGGTCCCGCTGGCCGCCCTCGGCGCCGCCACACCCCCAACAGGCCGACACCGACGCCATCCGGCTCCGGCCGGTCAGGCGTCCACGGGCCGCCAGGCCGGGCCGTCTCCGCCCTGCTGGACGTGGCCGAACACCACGTCGGCGAAGTGGACGCCGAAGCCGATCGTGCCGGGCTCCGCCAACTCGGCGACCAGGCGGCGGCGGTGGTCGGCGGTCAGGGCGGGGTCGTGGTCGAAGCCCGAGGACCAGTCGGGGTGGTCGATCTGGATCGGTGAGTGCACGGCGTCACCGAAGGCGATCAGACGCCGTCCGCCCCCGGTGATGACGTACTCGGCGTGCCCGACGGTGTGGCCGGGGGTGATCCGCACGCGTACGCCGGGGAAGATCTCCTGCCCGTCCGTGATCGTCCGTACGAGCGGTGCGAGAGCCGCGACCTGCTCGGTCATGCCCTGGGCCTCCAGGAGGTCGCGCCGGTCCCACTCCGGCTCGGAGATCAGGTAGTCGGCGTGGGCGAATACGGGCCGGTCACCGCCGGGGGCGGGATGGCAGGCCCAGCCGAGGTGGTCGGCGTGGAGGTGGGTGAAGGCCACCGCTTCGATGTCCTCGGGGCGGCGGCCGAGTTCGGCCAGGCTGCCCGGGAGCGCACCTCCGTGGATCGTGGCGAGGGGGCCGTCCGGAGCCGTGAGCGTCTGCGGGCCGACGCCCGCGTCGATCAGCAGCGCGCGGTCGCCGTGCTCGACCAGCAGACCGCCGACGCTCCCCACGAGGTGGCCCGTGGCGTCCAGGTACTCCGGGTGTGCGGCCCACACCTCGTCGGTGGTGTCTTTGAGCAGGTGCAGCGGCCGGAGCCGTACATCGCCGTCCGGAACGTACGACACCTTCGTGTCGCCCAGCCGTATCGAGCGGATCCCCGCCGGCCGGCGCAGTCGTACGCCCTGATCCACCGTCAAGTCAGCCATGAGTTCTCTCCCGTGAGCCATCATCAGGTCGCCGTCGCGTGTCCTGCGGCGGCGGTGACAACCATAAGCATCAAGTTCGAATCATTCAAGCTGTAAATATGTTGTCTTGATGGATTTGCTAGAGTGGTGACATGACGACGTCTCCCGAGCGCCAGGCCATCGCCGAGCGACAGCTGTGCGGTCTGGTGAACGGACTGGCCCAGCGGATCGCCGAGCATGTACGGGAGCGCGCCGCCACCCTGGGTCTCACCGCGTCCCAGGCGACCGCGCTGCGGGAGATGAGCGGGCCGATGACCATGCGGGAGCTTGCCGAACGCATGAGCTGCGAGCCCTCCAACACCACCTTTGTCGTCGACAAGCTGGAGAAGCAGAGCCTGGTCGAGCGCCACCCGCACCCCACGGACCGCCGCGCCAAGCACCTCGTCCTCACCGCCGAAGGCACCGCACTGCGCGGACGTCTCCTCGAACTCCTCGCCGTGGACTCCCCGCTGTCCGGCCTCGCCCCGGAGGAACAGCGCGTCCTTCACGGCCTGCTGGAACAGGCCATCACTTCTGCGTGAGCCGGGTGTGCAAGCGCTCCGGCTCACGGATGGCCAGGGGGCGAGGGGGTAGGGCGCGCGCCGAGGTGTGGCCTCAGGCCTGGTCGGTGGCCTGAGGGGAGAGTGGCCGCTCGAAGAACGTTTCGAGCACCACCGTGGCCTGGGTCCCGCTGACCCCGTCGATGGCGTAGATCCGGCGGAGTACGTCCTGGAGTTGCTCGGTGGTCGCGGTCCTGACCTTCACCAGCACTGAGGCGGTGCCGGCGATGACGTGCGCCTCCAGGACTTCGGGGAGCGCGGCGAAGTCGTTCGCCGAATCACCCATCCAAGAGGTCGAGTCGACCAGGACGTAGGCCAGGACGGCACTGCCGACCGCGGCCGGGTCCACCTCGATGGTGGTGCGCCGGATGACGCCGCGCTCCCGCAGCTTGCGCACGCGCTCATGAGCGGCACCGGCGGACAGGCCGACGGCCTGGCCCAGTGCGGCGTAGGACTGGGTGGCGTCCTGCTGGAGCTGCGCCAGCAGGAGACGATCGATGTGATCCACAACTCTCCATTCGGAATCTCCTTGTGGTGACCATAGCTCATCCTGCAATCTGCATATCAGGCCGAATCAACTTCGGAATGTGACGTCTGTAGGAGGGGAAGGCATCATGACCAGCGAGCGCCCTGGGCTGTACGAGATGCTCGACGACCGGTTCCGTACCGGACGCTGCATGAACGGAGACGACGCGCTGGAGGTCCTGTACGCCGGATGTCGCTGGGCCGAGGGACCGATCTACCTGCCCGCCTGGCGGCAGGTGATCTGGAGCGACATCCCCAACGACCGGATGCTGCGCTGGGACGAGGAGACCGGTGTCGTCAGCGTCTTCCGCCGCTCCGCCGGGCACACCAACGGCAACACCCTCGACCGCGAGGGCAGGCTGATCACCTGCGAGCAGGGCAACCGTCGCGTGACACGCACCGAACACAACGGCACCGTCACCGTGCTGGCGGACCGGTGGCAGGGCAAGCGCCTGAACAGCCCGAACGACGCGGCCGTCAAGTCCGATGGTTCGATCTGGTTCTCCGACCCGGACTTCGGCATCACCAGCGACTACGAGGGCCATCGCGCGCAGAGCGAGATCGGGGCCAACAACCTCTACCGCATCGATCCTGCCACCGGCGAAGTGCGGCTGGTCGCCGACTGCTTCGAAGCGCCGAACGGGCTGGTCTTCTCGAACGACGAGCGGCAGCTGTTCGTCTCCGACACCCGCGCGGGGTGCATCCGGGTCTTCGACGTACGCGATGACGGCACGCTGTCCGACGGCAAGGTCTTCGCCGAGGCGCAGGGCCGGAAGGAGGCTCGCTTCGACAACCTCCGCTTCGACGACGGCGGCCGGCTCTGGGCCGCCGCGATGAACGACGGGGTGCACTGCTACGACCCGGACGGCACCCTCATCGGGCGGCTCAACGTCCCCGAGGCGGTCGCCAACATCTCGTGGGGCGGCGCCAAGCGCAACCGCCTCTTCATCACCGCGGAGACCAGCCTCTACTCGTTGGTCATGGGCGTTACCGGTACCCACCCGACGGGACCGGGGCACCGTCCGTGGCTGGACGCGAAGTCCCTCTGATCGAGGGAGCCCTCGGCTGTCGCTGATGCCGTGCATCGGCGACAGCCAGAGGCGCGTGCGATGTCCCGCAGACCCGATGGCCGCTCGACCGGGTCGAGGGGCGGGCTACTTGCTGATGGCGAAGCGCATCAGGGCGTGCTCGTCGCCCTGCTTTATCTTCCCCGTCACGTTGATCACTTCGAGCTTCCAGGAGCCGCCGGACCGCACGGCCTTGGCCACGGCGCAGCCGTTGTCCTGCGTGAGCAGACTGGGCCAGATGTCGGCGACCTGCTGGGAGCTTCCACCGGTCGAGTCGTAGACCTTGAAGCTGATGTTGCGGGCCTTCTGGAAAGAGCTGCCCTTCTTGAACGCGGCCGCGACGAACACGACCGACGTGATGTGTGCGGGGATACGCGCGAACTCGACGGTGACGGTCTCGTCGTCGCCGTCCCCGCGCCCGGTCTGGTTGTCACCGCTGTGCACCAAGGAGCCGTTGCCCATGGGGTCCAGCGAGTCAAGACCCGCAAGGCGCACCGGGTCCCCGCCCTGCATCGCGACGGCGATCAGGTCGAGATCGGTGCCGCTCTTGCGGCGGAGCAGCCCAACGACCCCACCGCTGCTGCCGGCCGTGGGGTCCCAGGACACACCGATGGACAGATGGGTCACTCCGTCCAGGTCTGCCGGGCCGGATTCCTTCGTAAGCGTGATCATGCGTGGCTCATCCTCTGCGCCTCGGTAAGGGACTACAACACACAAAGTGTGCCTAACGCCTTGGCGGTCCCACATGGTGGGTCCGGATGAGCGCACCAGCGCCGGCCGCGGGGGTGCCCCGCGACCGGCACTCTTCTGCGTAGCGTGAGGGTCTGGTGAGCCGGTGCGCGCCGCCGCCGTGTGTTACTCGGCCGCGGCGATCCAGTTCTGCAACTGCTCGGTGGTGGTGGAGGGATCCGCGACGAGTACGGCGAGCTCGTCGTCGGGGGAGTTGAGCGTGGGGATGGCGGGGCAGCGGTGGCAGGCGTCCACCCCTGCCTGGTCCCACCACTTGCAGTGTGAACGCAGATGGCACCGTGGCACGGTTCCCGTGGCGTCGGGTGACGGCAGGGTCTGTATACGCTCGATCAGGCCGCAGGCATCGCCGACCCGGTTCGCGCAGCCGGACACACAGTGCGAGGCGAACCGGAGCACCCGGTGGGGCGCGATGCCCTCAGGGATGCTGGGCAGGACCTGCGCGGCCGGTACCGGCTCGGCCAGATAGACGACCTGGCCGTTCTCCCCTGATCTGACGCCCAGAACGACGGATTCCGGACGGTGGGCTTCCCCGCTGGGGCACCAAGTGGTGTGGTCTTCCCCGTCTCGTCTGCCTCCCCCCGGATTGTCCACGGTGCGCACCCGCGCCCGCTCAGGAGTTGACGGTGTCGGCGCCGTCGGGGCTGCTCGTGAGGGCACCCAGGATGGGCCCGCCGATGTCGCCTGCGTTCTCCCCGCTCGCCTGCTCGGCGGCGACCGCCTTGTCGAGGTGTGCGGCCAGGTGTTGAGCGTCTATGCGTTCGGTTGCGTTGGCGGTGCCGGCGGCCGCGAGGAGCCCGGTGAGGAGCGCCGCTGTGGCCGCCGCTGCCCGTATGTTGGGGTTCATGCTGTCCCTCCCTGAATGTTGCCGTCACGACTGACAGAGGCGACCGTATGCACCAACTCCCGTTCGTGGAAGCCGTTTTGGGGCGTAACTTTTGAGCCAAAGGGAGGTTGTCGGGCGCGGGTGGCCCTGGGGTCGGCGTCCTCGTAGGAGGCGATGGGCGGCGTTGGTGGGTCGGCCCACCCGTCACGCCTGGCGGCGTGCCTCGCGCCACTCGCGTACGGCCTCGTCCACGTCGATCGGCTCGCGCCCCAGCAGTGGCCCCGGAGGCGGCTGCCTGAGCATGGCGGCGATCTTCTCGTTGAGCGGTTCCAGAAGTGCCCGTACGGCCCGCTCGGACGGCGCCTTGGCCGCTGTGGCCAGCGCGTCCTCGATCTCCTTGCGCAGGGCCAGGGCCGGCGGCAGCATCGCGGTGACGCCCTCGCGGGCCATCTTCTGGCGGATCCACCACATCTCGTCGTACGGCTGCGCGGCATCGGGCAGTGGCTTGCCGAAGCCAGGCAGCGCGGCGAACTCGCCGCGCTCCTGCGCCTCGCGGATCTGCTTGTCCACCCACGACTCAACGCTGATACCCGGAGGCTTGCGCTCCGTCACCGGATCACTCTCCTACGTCACGCGGCGACGGGTCGAGGCTGTTGGCCGATGAGCTCCCGCCGGGGAACGGAAAAGGACACACTCAAGCCTAGTCGGGTGTTGGTCCGGGGGAGCTCTGGGGGTTCCAGGAGCAGGTCAGGGTTCTGTGGCGGGCGGCGGCGCGGGAGAATCGCGGCATGGTGATCTCCGCGAGTGCCCTCAACCGTGCCACGCTCGCCCGGCAGTTGTTGCTCGACCGTGAGCCGCTACACGCTGTGGAGGGGCTGCGACGCGTGGTCGCCCTCCAGGCGCAGCAGCCCGCATCGCCGTACATCGCGCTGTGGAACCGGCTGCGCGACTTCGACCCGGCCCAACTCGATACGGCGCTCGCCGACCGCCGTATCGTGAAGGCGACCCTCATGCGGGTCACCCTGCACGCGGTCCACGTCGAGGACTACCGGAGCTTTCGCGAGGCCATGGAGCCGACGCTGCGCTCCTCCCGGCTCGGTGACGCGCGCTTCCGTTCGTCCGGGCTCACCGCCGATGACGCCGATGACCTGCTCCCCGGTCTGCTGCGGTACGCCCAGCGGCCGCGCGGCAGCGCCGAGTTGGGGGACTGGTTCGAGAAGCGCCTGGGCCGGCCCCTGGAGGTCGGGGCACAGAGGATGCTGCGGCAGTACGCGCCGCTGTGGCACGCGCCCACGGGCGGGCCCTGGGCGTTCACCAACCGGCTCTCGTACGTCGCTGCGAAAGAGCGGCCCGCCCTGGGGGACGCCGAGGCACCCGACGAGGGGCTGCGGGCCCTGCTCCTGCGCTACCTCGCGGGCTTCGGACCGGCGTCGATCGCCGACATGGCGCAGTTCGGGCTGGTCCAGCGGCCCCGGGTCAGAGCGGCCGTGAAGAACCTCGCGGACGAGTTGGAGCAACTACAGGGCTCCGACGGCACGGTGCTGTACGACATCCCCGGCGCGCTCAGGCCGGATGAGGACACACCCGCACCGCCCCGGCTGATGGCGATGTGGGACAGCGTCCTGCTGGCCTACGCCGACCGCAGCCGCGTGATCCCGCCCGCCTACCGCAAGCACGTGACCCGCGTGAACGGAGATGTGCTGCCCACCCTGCTGGTCGACGGCCAGGTCGCCGGCGTCTGGCGCGCCACCGACGGCGGCATCGAAGCGAGCGCCTTCCACCCCTTGCCGGAGCACGTCTGGGAGGAGTTGGCAGCCGAGGCCCGGTCCCTGGGCGCCTTCCTCGCCGCCCGCGACCCCCGGGCCTACGCCCGCTACGACCACTGGTGGACCAAGGGTGTGCCCGCCGCCGAGACCCGGCTGCTCCCCGGGGAGTGACCGACCCGGCGCTTCAGCCCGACGCCCCGTTGAGAGCGGTGCCGCTCGTGTCCGCGGACCGGTCCCGGTCCAGCGCTTCGACCAGTTCCGCTCTGCGTCGGATCCGCAACTTCCGGTACGTGCTGGTCAGATGGGTCTCCACGGTGCGGCGCGCCAGATGCAGCAGGTCGGCGATCTCGGTGTTGGTCAGACCGTCGGCGGCCAGTTCTGCGATGCGGCGCTCGCTGTCGGTCAGTGCCCCTGGGCCGGTGCGGGACAAGACGGGGTTTCGGGCGCCGCTCTGGCGCAGGGCCTGCCCGGCCAGCGTGACCATACCCACGGCGCCCTTGCCGTCGGCCAGTTCGGCGGCTTCGCGCAGGCAGTCGCGGGCGCGGGTGCGTTCACCGGCGACATGGAGCTGGCGGCCCTGCGCCAGCAAGGCCCGGACCAGCTCCATGCCGGTGGCGGCGGACGCCGGCCGCAGGGTCGCCACGGCCTCCTCGGCCAGTTCCAGACCGCGCCGCCCCCCGGTGGCGGCACCCAGCACGCGCAGGGCGCGGCCCACCGTACGCGGGGTGTTCCACACCCGGGCCAACCGCAGCTCCTCCGCAGCCAGGGTCACCGCGTCCGGCCCACCGCCCAGCGCGAGGCGGCACTGTGCCGCCGCCGTCCGCCACGGGGTGACGACCGGGCTGGCCTCGCCGCGTGCGGACTGGCGTCGCCCGCACTCCAGGAAGTCGTGCAGCGCGCCCGCCGGGTCGCCGAGGGTGACCCGCAGCACGCCCCGCGCGTAGAGGAAGCGGTTCAGCTCGAAGTTCTCCGCCGTCCCGCGCAGGTCGAACCCGGCGGCGAACCGCTGTGCCTCTTCGAGGCGGCTGGTGTGGACGAGCGCCAACAGCGCGGTGGCGTCCCGGTTGGACGGGCCGGAGCGGGACTCCACGGGACCGACCGTCGTGTCGGCGCCGAAATAGGCGGTCAGCAGACCGGCGGCATCGCCACGGGAAGCGGCGATGTCGGCGCGGGTGCTGAGGAGCGCGTGCCGCATCGGGTGCAGCAGCACGGGGCGCTGTCCGGCCAGCCCCTGCTCGACGAGCCGGTCCGCCTCGTCGAGTTCGTCGGCCCACTGGGCCACGGCGGCGGCCGTCCCCAGCAGGAACGGCTCGGCGAGCGGGTCGGTGGGCTGGGCGAGCAGGTCCCGTATCCGGGCCATCGCCTCTCGCGCCGAGATCAGCGCGGCCGTGGCGGCGTACCGTACGAGCAGGGCCTGTCCGGCGGTGCCCACCCGTTCCGGGGAGTGTTCCGCTGTCTCGCACAGCCACCGGTAGACCTGCTGCCGGGTCGCCGGGTCCTCGTCGGCCAGCAGGGCGGCCGCGGTCTGTACCGTCCGGGCCAGGTCCGGGTGGCCGGAGAGCTGTCCCTGCGTACGGTGCAGGACTTCCAGGGCCGTATGTACCTCGCCCCGGGCCGCCAGCGCGGTGCCCAGGGCCACCGCCGTACGTACCCGGCTTCGGGGCTCGGCCGCCAGGTGCTGTGCCTCGGCCAGGCGCGCGATGGCTGCCGGGGCGTCGGCCGACGCGTAGTGCAGGGAACCCAGTTCGGTCAGCAGCCGCTGTCGCACGGCGTCGGGAAGCGGCTCGTCAAGCGCGCGGCGCAGATAGCCGACGGCGTCGTGGGGCCGGGAGTCGTGCACGGCGACCGTCACAGCGTCCCGCAGGACGCGCAGCGCCCAGGCCGGCTCGCCGCCCGGCACCCGCAGCAGGTGCCGGGCGATGGCCTCGGCCCGTTCGCCCCGGCGCAGCATGGCCTGCGCCGCCGCCCGGTGCGCCGCCTGCCGACTCGTCTCCGGCCAGCCGGTGAGCACCGCGTCGCGCAGCAGCGGATGCGCGTAGCGGGGACGGCCGGTGGCGTCGGGACGCAGCAGGCCGAGCCGGGTCATCGCGGTGAGCCAGCCGGTGATCCGGACCGGGTCGGCGCCGGTGGCCTCGGAGAGGAGATGGACCGGATCGCTCGCGGCTCGGCCGCTCGGGTCGTCCACGGCGGGGTCGGTCGGGTCCGGTATCCAGGCCTCCTCCAGCGCGGCCAGGCAGCGGGCCACCTCGGCGGTGGCGGGACCGGCGCTGTGCAGCCACCAGGAGACGGCCGCCGGATAGGACCCGGGATACAGCGCGGCGCAGGTCTCCGGCAGGGGCGACTCGCCCGTCGCGGGAAGGCCGTCCTGCGGGGCGCCGCCCAGATCGTCGAGGAGGGCGTGCAGCAGCAGCGGACTGCCCGCGGCGGCGCGCACGCAGGCCGCCGTCCACTGCGGTCCGGCCGTGGGAAAGGCCTCCCGGACCAGGTCGGCCGCCGCCTGTTCGCTGAGCGGGGCGAGGGTGTGGGCGTGGACGAGGGAGGGCGACAGCGGCTGGGTGAGTCCCGCGGGCCGAGGCTCGATGTCGTACTGGCTGCGCTCGGTGACCACCATCAGGACGGCTAATCGGTCGATGCGCCGGGCCGCCTCGCGCAGCCAGTGGCGTGAGGGCTCGTCGGCCAGGTGGACGTCGTCGACGGCCAGCAGCAGCGGGCGTTCGGCCGCGTACGAGCACAGCAGCCGCCACAGCCCGGCCGCGTCGGCGCGGTCGTCCGCGTCGGGCGCGGTGTCCGTGAACTCCGGTACCGGGGCCAGTAGCTGCCGCACCGCGGCGAAGGGCACCGCGGTGTCCTCGGGCGAGCAGCGCACGCGGAGTACCCGCAGACCGCTTTCTGCGGCATGGCCGGCGGCGGCCTCCAGCACGGTGGTACGGCCGGTGCCCGTGGCGCCGCGCAGCACGACGAGGCCGCCGGCGCCGGACCGGGCACGCTCGATCTCCGCCGCGATCAGCGCGTGGGCGCCGTCGCGTGCGCGGAGCGGTCCGCTCATCGCTGCCTCCTGACGTTCGGTAAGGCGATCTTCCTTCGACAAGACGTGCGGAGGCCGGTGAAGGTGAGGGTGAGATCGATCACTTGAGGGGGAGCGGCGCGCTGTTCTCGGGGGGCGGACGTCGTGGTCTCGTGGTGTGCCTCGTGGTGCTCCACGATTGCGCACGCCGCCGCGGCCGCAAAGGGTGGGAAATGACATCCAGTGCCGGACAAATCCGTACGGCACGCTCGTGAACGGGGAGACGGTTGCTCAACTCACCGCGGACCGCCGCTGTGTCCGATGCCGCAGGCGGTCCCGCCGCCCATCGGCGCGTCCCGGTGGCGGTCACCGCCCCGGACCCGATCAGCCGGGAGGGAGCGGTCAGCCAGTTGCGTCGGCATCCGGAGATCGAGCTGCGCGAGCAGCCCGGTCCCGACACGGTCGCCCTGCTCATCGAGAACGCGCTCGACGAGTCGGCGCTCACCCGGCTGCGCCGGATCGTGCGCAGCGAGGGCGCACGGGCCGTGGTCGTGGTCGACGCGATCCGTGAGACGGAGCTGCTGGACATCGTCGGGTGCGGCATAGGCGCCATCGTCTGGCGGCACGAAGCCACCGCCCACCGGCTGGTGCAGGCGGTGCTCGCCGCCTCCCGCGGCGACGGAGACCTCCCCGCGGACCTGCTCGGACGGCTCATCGACCAGGTGGGCACCCTGCACCGGGGCGTGGCGGGCCGCCTGGGCGCCCCCTCGCTGGGCCTCCAGGCCCGGGAGGTGGACGTGCTGCGGCTGGTCGCCGAGGGGCTCGACACCGGGGAGATCGCCTCCAAGCTGTCCTACTCCGAACGCACCGTGAAGAACGTGATCCACGCCCTCACCACCCGGCTGCACCTGCGCAACCGCGCGCACGCCGTGGCCTACGCCCTGCGCGAGGGCTACATCTGACCGAACGGGCACGCCGCGGCGGTCACTTGGGGCCTTGGGGGCAAGGACGTCTGCCCGGCCGTCGGTCCCGCCGTGCCTGCGGGCGGAACGGTGCGCGGGGCACGATCGGTGCCGGAAGACGACAACGAGGGAGCCGGCGGACCGGCACGGCGGGAGCGCGAACGTGATCCACGAGGTGGACGAGGTACTCAAACGCCTCCTCGGCGGCGGAGCGCTGGCGGGCTCCGGCATCGACGTGTCCTTCGAGGCACCCACCCGGGACTGGGCGGCCCGGCGCAACGCCCCCGTGATCAACACCTACCTGTACGACATCCGGGAGGACGTGGACCGGCGCCAGCGCGGCCAGATGCCGGTGCGCGACGAGCGCGACATCGTGGTGCGCCGCCGTCGGCCACCGCGCTGGTTCCGGCTGTCGTACCTGGTCACGGCGTGGACCAAGACCCCCCACGACGAACACCGGCTGATGTCGGCCGTACTGGCGACCCTGCTGACACGGGAGTTGGTGCCGCCGGCCGAACTTCCCGGCTCCCTCGCGGCGCTGGGCCTGTCGGTGCCGGTGACGGTGGCCGGCAGCCGGACGGAGTCCCGCTCCCTCGCCGAGATCTGGTCCGCCCTGGGCGGCGAACTGAGGCCGTCCCTCGACCTGGTGGTGACCGTGCCCTTCCCCGCGTTTCCCGAGTACGACGCCGGGCCTGCGGTCACCGAGGGGGCGACGGTACGGCTGCGCGGCACCGACGGCGGTCCACCGCAGTCCTCCGAGCGCTCCCACCGGCCGCACCAGGTGGCC
Organism: Streptomyces sp. NBC_00224; assembly: GCF_041435195.1. NCBI lineage: Bacteria > Bacillati > Actinomycetota > Actinomycetes > Kitasatosporales > Streptomycetaceae > Streptomyces > Streptomyces sp. NBC_00224. The sequence continues at coordinate 1,044,914 of NZ_CP108106.1, read as the reverse complement.
GCCGCGCGCGACGCCCGCAAGGCCACGGCGCCCGACCGCCCGGACCCGCGGTGAGCGCCCGGTACGCCGAGACACCGGCCGCCGTCCCCGGCGCGCCGGTGTCCGACCGGTACGACGACCCCGCACACGCGCTGCTCGCCCGCCTCGCCGCCCTGCGGGAACAGGTGACCGCGCTGGTCGAGCACCGCACCGCCACCGACCCCACGGCCGACGACCCACTGCGCGGCCTCTATCTGTCCGACGACGCGGTGCACCACCTGCTGCACACCTGGCCGCCCACCACGGCGGGACACTCCGCACCACCACCCGCCCACTCGGGCGCGCAGCACGACCCCGCCGACCGCCTGGCGCGGCTGGCCGAGCGGATGGGACTGACCGACTGGGACACCACCGTCCTGCTCATCGCCCTCGCCCCGGACATCGACCGCACCTTCGAGCAGCTCTACGGCTACCTCAACGACGATGTGAGCCGGCGCCGCGCCACCGTGGGCCTGGCCCTCGATCTGTGCGGGCTGCCCGCGTCCACGGCGGAGGCCCGCGCCCGCTTCCACGCGTCGGCGCCGCTGCGCGCCCTCGGCCTGCTGGAGGACGAGGAGCCCGAACGCCCCTTCCTCAGCCGTGCGTTGCGCGTGCCCGACCGGCTGATCGGCCATCTCCTCGGCGACGACACCCCGGACGCCGCGCTCCTCGGACGACTGCACCCGCTGCCGGACCCGCTGCCGGCCGCCCCCGGCGCCGAGGAGTTCACGGCTCGGCTGGCCGACCTTCTGCGCACCGGCCCGCTCATCGCCTATCTGCGCGAACCACGGGAGGGGGACGGCCTGGCCGCCCTCGCCACCGCCCTGCGCGCCGCCGGCCTCGACGCGTTGCAGTGTCCGGACCCGGCGGACCGCGTCCCCGAGCTGCTGCGAGAAGCACGCCTCAGCGGCCGGGCGGTCGTCGTGCCCGGTCTGCCCGACCACCCCGGCCCGCTGGTACGAGCGCTGACGGCCGCACCCGAGGTGACCGTACTGCTGACAGACCCGCGCCCCTACGACCCGCACTGGTCCCCGCACGACCCGCTGGTTCTCGAAGCCCCGGGCCGACGGGACGGTGGAACGTCCGCCTGGCAGGCCGCGCTCGGCGCGGACGCCGACGGTCTCGACCTGGCCGTCACCGTCGCCTCGTACCGCCTCGGCGGCGACCGCGTCCAGCGTGCCGCGCAGGCCGCCCGCGCCCTCGCGGCCTTCGACGGTACGCCGGTGACCGCCGCCCACGTGCGCCTCGCCGCACGCCGCCAGTCGGCCTCGGGTCTGGAGCGGCACGCCCGGCGGATCCGGCCCGCCGTGGACTGGCGGGACCTCGTCCTGCCCGAAGGGCCCCTCACCCAGCTGCGCGAACTCGCCCTGCGCGCCCGCCACCGCGACCGGGTCCTCGGCGACTGGCGGCTCAGCGCGGGCGGCGGACGCGGCCGGGGCGTACTCGGTCTGTTCGCGGGCGAGTCCGGCACCGGCAAGACGCTGTCGGCCGAGGTGGTCGCGGCCGACCTCGGCCTCGACCTCTACGTCGTGCAGCTGTCGTCGATCGTCGACAAGTACGTCGGCGAGACCGAGAAGAACCTGGAGCGGATCTTCACGGAGGCCGACCGCACCGACGCCGTACTCCTCTTCGACGAGGCCGACGCCGTCTTCGGCAAGCGGTCCCAGGTGAAGGACGCGCACGACCGGTACGCCAACATGGAGAGCGCCTACCTGCTCCAGCGGCTGGAGTCCTTCGACGGTATCGCGCTGCTCACCACCAACCTGCGCGCCAACATCGACGAGGCGTTCACCCGGCGCCTGGACCTGGTGGTCGACTTCCCCTTCCCGGACGCCGGGCAGCGCCTGGCCCTGTGGCGGCACGGCCTGGCGCACGTCCCGTGTGTCGAAGGGATCGACCCGACGCCGCTGGCGCGGGACTTCGAGATGGCCGGCGGGTCGATCCGCAGCGCGGTGGTCTCCGCCGCGTACCTCGCCGCCGGGCGCGGGGACGAGGTGACCGCCGCCGACCTCCTGGAGGGGGCCCGCCGCGAATACCGCAAGGCGGGCCGCCTGGTGCCGGGGGAGGGCGGCTGGTGACTCAGTCCTTCGCGGGGTGGATGATCTGCCACTCCTGGTCGTCGGTGTTGCTGCAGTCGAAGAGCGTCAGCCTGGTGCCGACACCGCCGTCGCTGTAGCCCCCGACGTCCAGGCACTTGTTGTTGCTGGCGAAGTTACGGATCCAGTAGGCGCCGCTGTCCTGCTTCTGGATCCACCACAGCTGGTTGTCGCCGGTCGTGCCGTCGCAGGTGAACTCGGTGATGCCGGTACGGATGGGCTGGGCCCCGTTGTAGGGCAGGTCCATGCACAGCTGGTCCTTGACGTTCCGGATCAGGAACAGCGGGGCTCCGCCCGGGCCCCCCTTGGGCTCCGTCACTTCCAGGTTCCAGTTCTGGTTGTCGCCCGTCTCGTGGCAGGTCGCCTGCTGGACAGGGCCGTTGAGCTGCCCCTTGTCGCGCCCGGGGAGTTCGGCGCACATCTTGGTGGTGGTGTTGCGCAGCAGGATGTTCTCGGCAGGCACCACGGGGGGTGGGCCGGCCGGCTTCTTGGACGATTCCGGGTCACCGCCGCCGCCCTTGGAATCCCCCCCGGCGGGCGGCTGCTCCTTCGCGGGCGGCTCGGCGGCACTGGGAGAGGCCAGCGGCTTGGGGGCGGCGCTGGGCGGAAGGGTGTTGCCCGCCTGCTGGGTCTGTTCCGTGGCGCTGCTGCGCACCTGGGGCTTGTAGGCGATCCACAGCATGACGAAGGTGATCGCGAGGGCGGTGACGAGGCCGAGGGAGGTCGCCAGCCAGCGGGGCAGGAAGCCTCGCTGCACATATGTGCCCTGCACCTGGGTGGGTTCGGCTCCGGAGCGTCGTACGGCCAGGGTGAACGGCCGTTCCTCCCTGGAGCCGAACCAGATGATCCGCCGGGGCCTGAGCGCCGCGTCCACGAACGCCGCACGGCCCGGCTCGATCTGCAGGGCGGCGGGGCGGATCTCGTACGAGAGGTGCTCCCCGGAGTCGCTGCCACTGACCGACGCGGTCACCTTGGTGTTGCCGAGATTGTCGACCGCCAGCCGTGGTCGTCCCCGGAACCGCCCCTTGACCGTCACCGGCACGAGTTCCGCCCGCACTTCGCTGAACGGCGTGATGGTGAGGTTTCCCTCCGGGACGGTCACCGCCTGTGGGTGCTCGGTCGGGGTGATCCGCACCGCGTACGGGTTCGGCCCGGCCGTCGCGTCCGGGGTGCGGGGTGGCGTGAAGGTCAGCTCCACCGTCCCCGTCGTTCCCGGGTACAGCCGCAGCGTCTGCGGCTCCACCCTGGTCCAGGGCGCGGGCCCGCCCACGGGCTCGAAGCGGTATTCGTCCACCACGTCACCGGTGTTGCGCACCCGTAGGCGCACCTGGGTGGTGCTGCCGGGGTCGACGGTCGCGGACGCGGGTTCCAGGGAAGTCCATAGGCTCACATCACGACGCTAGGGGGCACCTTCCGTGGTGTCAGGAGCCCTTGGGACACGGTGGGTTGCCCGGCATTACCTGTCTGCCTGCCCTTGCGGTCCACGCGGACCGGGAGTCGGTCCTTACGGGCATCGCCAGGGGCAGCCTCACTGCCCCCGCACCGGCCCCTGAGGCCGTTTCGGTGGGGGTGGCGCGCGAGTGAGAGTGAGAGAAGTCCTGTCGCGTACCCCGAGGAGAGCAGAGCATGCCGTCCTATCTGTCGCCCGGCGTCTACGTCGAGGAGGTGGCCAGTGGTTCGCGCCCGATCGAGGGTGTGGGCACCTCGGTCGCGGCCTTCGTCGGCCTCGCCCCGACCGGACCGCTGAACGAACCGACCCTGGTGACCAACTGGACGCAGTACGTCGCGGCCTTCGGTGTCTTCTCCGACGGCTACTACCTCGCGCACTCCGTCTACGGGTTCTTCAACAACGGCGGTTCCGCCGCGTACGTCGTCCGGGTCGGCGGCTCGGCCGATGGCGCCGCCGGGGACGGCGGGGGAGCAGCCTCGAATCCGGCCGCGGTGGCGGGCGCTTCCGCCCCGGCCGCCCTGCCCGCCGCCGAGCCCGCGCAGCTCGGCACGTTCGCCGTGACGGCCACCGCCGCCGGTACGAACGGTCCGCTGACCGTCGAGGTCGCCGACCCCGAGGGCGAGGGCCCCGCCGAGCGGTTCCGGCTGATCGTCAAGGACGGCGGCAAGCCGGTCGAGACCTTCGACGTGAGCGCGAAGAAGGGCAACCGCTCCTACGTCGTGACGCAGGTCAAGGAGCAGTCCAGGCTCATCACCGTGACGGAGACGGCGCCCTCCGCGCAGCTGGCCCGGCCGGAGAACCAGACGGTGACGCTGCCCGCGCCGCCCGCTCCCGCTGCCGCCGTGTCCCCGGACGCCGCCCCGGGCGAGGCCGCACACCCCGGCCCGGCCCACTACCTCGGTGACTCCGCCGACCGCACGGGCTTCGGCGGCCTGGAGGCCATCGACGAGATCTCCATGGTCGCCGTGCCCGACCTGATGGCGGCCTACCAGCGCGGCGCGATCGACCTGGAGGCCGTCAAGGCCGTCCAGCTCGGCCTCATCGCCCACTGCGAGCTGATGGGGGACCGGGTCGCCATCATCGACCCGCCGCCCGGGCTGAATGCCCGTCAGATCCGCGTATGGCGCCAGGAGACGGCCGGTTACGACTCCAAGTACGCGGCCCTGTACTACCCCTGGATCAAGTCCTTCGACCCGACCTCCGGGCAGTCGCGCCTCATCCCGCCGAGCGGCCACATCGCCGGCATCTGGGCCCGCAACGACTCCGAGCGCGGTGTGCACAAGGCCCCCGCCAACGAGGTCGTGCGCGGCGCCGTCGACCTCGAACTCCAGATCACCCGGGGCGAGCAGGACCTGCTCAACCCCATCGGCGTCAACTGCATCCGGTCCTTCCCCGGCCGCGGCATCCGCGTGTGGGGCGCCCGCACCCTCTCCTCCGACCCGGCCTGGCGCTACCTGAACATCCGCCGGTACTTCAACTACCTGGAGGAGTCGATCCTGATCGGCACCCAGTGGGTGGTGTTCGAGCCGAACGACCACAACCTCTGGGCCCGCATCCGCCGCAACATCTCGGCGTTCCTGGTCAACGAGTGGCGCAGCGGAGCGCTCTTCGGCCAGAGCCCGGCGGAGGCGTACTACGTCAAGTGCGACGAGGAGACGAACCCGCCGGAGTCGGTCGACCTCGGCCGGGTGGTGTGCGAGATCGGCATCGCGCCGGTCAAGCCCGCCGAGTTCGTGATCTTCCGGCTGGCCCAGTTCTCCAGCGGCAGCGGGGAGCTGGAGGAGTAGGCCGGGCCTCTCGGCACCTGATCTCGGTGCCCCTGCCCGCCGTCAGCCCTTTCCCTTCCCTTTTCCTTTAGAAGGACAGCGAACAGATGTCTCTCCAGCCGGGTGACTCCCTTACCTCACACAATTTCGGGCTCCAGATCGACGGGGTGATGGTCGAGTACCTTGCCGAGGTCAGCGGCCTCAGCCTCGAACAGGACGTCATCAAGTACCCGCAGAACAACGGCGCGACAGGCAAGAGCGAGATCGCCCTGCTGCCGGGCACGCAGAAGGACGGCCAGTGCACCGTCGTGCGCGGTATGACGCAGTCGTCCTCGTTCACCCAGTGGATCAACGACTCCATCAACGGCCGGATGTCCACGGCCCGCAAGAACGCCTCCATCATCCTGATGGACTTCGAGGACAACCCGGTGAAGCGGTACAACCTGCGCAACGCCTGGTGCAGCAAGATCGACGCCAGTTCGGTGAAGGCGGGCGAGGCCGCCGCGCTGACCGAGACCGTCACCATCGTGTTCGAAGAACTGGTCATCGAGTAATGCGGCGTACGACGGCCTCAGCGCCGGGCGCCGCCCCCATGAGCGCGGCGGCGGGAGAGGGCTACCCCCAGTCGGCTCCCGCCGTCGCATCCCCCGAGCAGCAACCTGCCGAGACGGTTCAACGGGACCAGTTGCGCACCGAGTTCCCTTTCGAGTTGCCGCGCGGATACGTGGACGACTCGGGCACGGTGCACCGGGACGGGGTGATGCGCCTGTCCACGGCACGGGACGAACTCGTCCCGCTGCGTGACGTGCGCGTCCAGGAGAACCCGGCGTACCTCTCGGTCGTGCTGCTCGGCCGGGTCATCACCCGCCTCGGCACGCTGACGATGGTGCACGACGGGATCGTGGAGAACATGTTCGCCTCCGACCTGGCGTTCCTGCAGGACTTCTACCGCCAGATCAACGCGGAGGGCCACACCCGGGCGGCCGTCCGGTGCCCGCACTGCTCGGAGCCCTTCGAAGTGGAACTCGGCGGGAGCCGCCTGGGGGAATCGTGACGTACGCGACCGACCGGCTGCACGAGGAGGTCGCGTACGTCGCCTACCACTTCCACTGGAGCCTGGAGGCGATCCTGGACCTGGAACACCACGACCGCCGCCGGTACACGGACCAGATCGCGTCCTTGGTGACGCGCGGCGCGGCGGAGGGCTGAGCGGTGGGATTCCTGGACCGGCTGCGGGCGCGTCGGGACGAGCGCGGGGAGGGTGTCGGCGGGGACGAAGGCGGTCCCGGTGCCGCTGTGAGTGCGGGCGTGGGCGTGGCGACGGGCTCTGGCCCGGACCCGGTCAGCGGCCCGGCACGCCCGGACGCGTCCACGGCCGTCGCGGCCTGGCCTCACATGCCGCAGATCCAGCGGGCGGTGGGCGATACGCGTGCGGGGGTCGTGGACGCCGGTTTCGGTGGGCGGCTGCCGACGTGGCAGAACCCGTCGTTCACGGCGGCGCCGTCCCCGGTCGTCCTGGACCCGGCGGCGGGCAGCAGCCTGCTCTCGCGCGCGTTCACCGGCGCGACGCTGTCCCCGGCGGAGTCCGAACGGCCTGCGCGAGCAGGTCTGTTGGGCGCGCCCGCCGGTGGTCCGGTGGCGCAGCGGATGCCGGTCGCGCCGCTGCGGTCGGTACCGGCGACGAGCACGCCGTCCGTACCCACGGCCTCGGCCGCACCCACGGCGTTGGGGCCGGGCGCGAGCGTCGCACCGGTGCAGCGCTCCACAGCACCCGCCCGGCCGATCCAGCGGGCGGCGCACTCCGCGCGGGCAGGTGGGGCCACAGCACCGGTGAACACGCAGCCCCGGGCCCCCCGAGGCATGCGCGCGACACCCGTGCCCTCCGCCCGGCCCGTGCCCCGGCCCTCCCTGACCAAGGCTCCGACCGAGGCGGCGGCCGTACAGCGCCGTACTCTGCCCGCCACCCGCCGGACCACGGGTGCCGAGCCGGGGTCCTCCGCAGCGGCGCAGCCGTCCAACGACGACGACCGAACGGGCCCGGCCTCGCCGCGGCCCGTTCCGGCCGAGCCGGCGACGGGCCCGTCCGCGACCCGTGGATCCGCGCCCACCGGTGCCCCGGCGGCGGCCGTCCGGCCGGTGCAGCGGGCGGTGTCCGCGCAGGGGTCCAGGCCCGCCGCGACGGTCCGTGGTTCTGATGCCGCTGCTCCTGATCCGGTACGTACCGCGAAGCGGTCCGGCGATCGGGCCGCGCCTGACGCCGGGGCGCGTACCTCTCCGGGCGCCCCGGTCGAGGGCGGGGCGCCCCCGCGTGGCCCCGCACCGACCGTGCCCGGCCCGGGTCCTGATGCAGGATCCCGCGCGACTGCGCCCGGCGGCCCGACCACACCCGGCCCCGGGACGGCTCCTTCGCCGGGCGCCCCGGTGCAGCGTGCGGTGCCCGTGAGCGGGCCCGCGCCGACCGAGCCCGCCGTTCGTCCCACCCCGATACGCCCGGCGACCCCGCCCGGCGGCACTGCGGCGCCTGCCCCCAGCACCCGTACGACGAGCGGCAACCCGGTCGTGCAGCGGGCGTCCTCGACGCGGAGCCCCGCATCAACCGCCCGGACCGCACCCGCCGACACGTCAGGCTCCCGCCCCTCCCCGGCGCCCCGTACTGTGCCGACAAGCGGTCCCACAGCTGACTTTGACGGCGCGCTGCCGAACAACGACCGCCCCACCGGGGCCGCTGACCGAACGGCACACGCGCCCGGCGCCGACCGGACGACCAGCACGCCGCGGCCAGGAGTCCCGGCCGGTGGAGGTCCTGGCACGTCGCGCGCGCCGCTGCCGCCCACGTCGGTCCAGCGGGCCGTGTCTCCGCAGACGTCCGCACCGAGTTCCGGCGGGGGAGGGGTGCCCGGCGCCAACCGACCGTCCGGCGCCGGGCCTTCGTCGCCCGGCTCTGCCGGCGCCCGGAGGCGGCCCGCTCCCGACCCCGCGTCGACGCGCAGCGCCGCCGACGCGCCTTCGGCGCAGCTGCCTTCGGTGAACACACCGTCCAACGGCGATCGTTCGCCCCACGTAACCGGCGCGAAGGACACCGTGCAGCGACAGGCAACAGCCGGCGGTCGCCGACCGGAGACGACGCAGCCTTCACCGACTCCGACTCCGGCACCGACCCCGACTTCGGCCCCGACTCCGGCACCGGCACGCCGCGCGCCGACCGCGCCGGGTCCGTCGACGTCCGGTACGGCGCCGTATTCGGGCATTCCCGCCGTCCCCCCGGGCCACGCGGCAACACCGGTGCAGCGCTCCACCGCGCGCCCTGCTGCCGGACCCGCAGGCCCGGCCGTCTCCCCGGCACCTTCGGGTCCGCCGTCGCTCCCGGGCGCCGCCCCGGCCACCTCCAGCTCCCTGCCGGGACCGACGACCACGAGCGCCGCCTCCCGGCGCTCCGCCGACTCCACCTCCGTACACCCGGTCCAGCGCAGCACTTCGGCAGCCCGTGCGGGCCTCGGCGCGCCCGTCCTGTCGAGGTCGGCCACCCTCGGCCCGAGCCCGTCCCGTCAAGCCGCCTCGCCCGTGAGCCCGGCGCCGGTTCCGGGACCGGCCGCCACCACTCCGGCTCCGCTCAGCTCCACCCCGGCCCGGCGCTCCCCGCTCGGTGCCCCGCTCAGCGCCCCGCCCGCCGACTCCGTGCCGCTCGCCGGGCGGCGTACGGCACCGGGCCCCGGGACCCGCGGCACCAACGGCGGTACACCCGCGCCGGTCCAGCGAGCCGCCGCACCGACCAGCAGCGGTGCGGTGCCGCCCCCGCCCCTCTCACCCACGCCCCCTTCGCCGGGCGTCGCCCCTTCCCTTCCCATGTCGCCCCCGCCGCCTGTCCACCATGTCCCTGCCGCGACCCCGGCAGCCGCGCTCTCCTCCAGCGGGCCTCTCCCCCCGGTCCAGCGCGCACGCGGTTCCCGTCCCGCGCTCCCCAAGGCCGTGCCCCTGCTCCGCCCGTCCGCGCCCGGCGCCGTCGGCACCAGGACCCCGTTGCCCGTCACCCGCCTCACTCCGCCCCCGCAGTCACCGCCTCACCCGCTCCATTCCGCCCCCGTACCGGCAGCGGGTGCCCAGGCGCCCGTGCGTACCACCTCGATGCCGACGGTCCAGCGTCTGCCCGGTCGGCGTACCGGCCGGAGCATCGGCGCGCTCGCCGCCTCCGTGGCGTCCTCCGTGGCATCCAATCTGAGCCACCTGGGAAGTTCCTCGACCGGCCACGCCCCACCGGCCGACCCTCCGCCGCCCTACAGCCCGGCCCCGGATGACAGCCCGCCCCCGTACACGCCCGGCAACTCCGTGACGTCGTCGGCGGCGGACCCGCCGCCCGCGTACACGGCGGTGCCCGCCGGCGGGTTCGACCCGCGCGAGCTCACTGACTTCCAGCTCGACGAGCTGGTGCACCGGATCATCGGGCGGATCACCCGCCTCATCCGTACCGAACTGCGCCTGGACCGGGAGCGGATCGGCCGACTCCGAGACCCCCGCCCCTGACCGGGCACCACCAGCGAACCGGCCACGGCCACGACAGAACAGAAAGGCTCACCCCGATGCCCCGTCAGGACCCGGGCTCCACCATCTGGTTCACCCTCGCCATCGACGGCGAGAGCCTCGGCTACTTCAACGGGTGTGAGGGCCTCTCCTCGCAGGTGGAGATCGAGCACCGGCAGGAGGGCGGCAACAACGGTTTCGTCTGGGCGCTGCCCACCCGCGTCACCTTCTCCACCATCCGGCTGACCCGCCCCCTGACCCCGGACACCACGAAGGTCGCCAAGTGGATCTCCTCGGTGCAGACCGGGATCCAGCGGCCCACCGCCCAGATCGCGGCGCTGCGGGCGGACGGGTCGCAGGTCGCCCGTTGGGGGCTGATCGACGTACTGCCGGTCAGCTGGACGGGGCCGACCCTCGACCCGGCGAGTCCCGCCGTCGCCACGGAGGTGCTGGAGATCGCCCACCACGGCTTCACCGACTGACGGCGGCCCGAGGGCCCACAGGACGAAGGACCGCAGAGGAAGAGAGCATGGCCAAGAACAGGAAGAGCGCGGGCGGCAGGGGCGCGGGCGGCAAGGGCGCGGGCAAGAGCCTCGTACGCGCCACCCTCGCCATCCACGAGCCCCCGCTCGGCACCAGCACCACGCCCGGCGGGCTGATCGAGACGTTCGACTTCGACTTCAACCCCGCGCAGCTCTCCCTCAGCCGCCGCGCCCAGTGGCACGTGACGGTGGCCCCGGCCGTACGGGACGGCTCCAAACCGGAGTTCTTGGGCCCGGAGGCCCGCGAGATGAGCCTTGAGATCTTCCTCGACTCCTCCGCCGAGCCGACCCGCGACACGGTCCTGAACAAGGTGGAGACGCTGTTGAGCTGCTGCGAGACCACGGACAAGAGCGTTTTCGCCGACCAGCCGTCACCGCCCTGGGTGGTCTTCGAGTGGGGGTCGTTCTCCACGGCCCGGTTCACCGCGTACGTCTCCTCCGTCGAGGCCTCCTACACGCTGTTCGGCACCACCGGTGTGCCCATCCGTGCCACGTGCCAGATGCGGCTGCACGAGATCCCCTCCAAGACGAAGCGGCAGAACCCGACCTCGGGCGCGCTCACCGCGCGGCGTGTGCACCGGGTCGTCGCCGGGGACACGCTGCCGTCGCTGGCCTGGCGCGAATACGGGGACGCCACCGTCTGGCGTGCGATCGCCGAGGCGAACGGCATCGACGACCCGTCCCGGATCGGGTCCGGCACCGAACTCGTCCTTCCGGCCGCCGAGGAGGTGCGCAGCTGATGGTGCAGGCCGCGTTTTCCACCCTCATACACGTCACCATCGGTGGCAAGGAACTGCCGCCGGACATCGCCCCGTTGCTCGTCGACGGCTGGGTCGACCAGGGAGCCGGCGTGCCCGCCGCGTTCCGGCTCACCTTCCGCGACCCCGGTCGGCTGGTCCTCGAAGAACTGAACGTGCAGTTCGGCACCGAGGTGGTCCTGACTCCGATCGCCGACGGCCGGGGCAAGGGCGACCCGCTGCTGACCGGGGAAGTGACCGGTCTGGAGGCCGACTTCGAGGGCACCGGTACCTTCACGGTCATCCGTGGCTACGACTACGGTCACCGCCTGATGCGCCAGCGCCGGGTCGTCGCCTACCGCAATCAGCTGGCGTCCGACATCGCCCGCACGCTCGCCGTCCAGGACGGCGTCCGTATCGGCCGGATCCAGCCGACGGACACGCTGTACGAGTTCATCAGCCAGGCCAACGTCACCGACTGGGACTTCCTCGCCCGGCTCGCCGACGAGAACAAAATGGTCATGTCGCTGGATGCCGAAGGGCGCTTCCAGTTCGTCAAGCCGAAAGCGTCCTCCGGTGCGCCCTCGCCCCAGACCGACAGCGACACGAGCCCGTTCGTCCTGCGGGCGAAACGCGACATCCTGCGGCTGCGGGCCGCGGTCACCGCGGCCGACCAGGTGGGCAAGGTCGAGTCGCGCGGCTGGAACGTCACCACCAAGAAGAAGATCAAGGAGACGCAGAACGTCAGCACCGACACGGGCATCAGCATCGGCACCACCCCGAGCCGGATCGCGAAGAAGTTCAAGGCCGCCAGGCTCGTCGAGACCGGTGTGCCCTACGACAAGCAGACCGAGGTCCGGCACGCCGCCGAAGCACTCGCCGCCGACGTCACCTCGTCGTTCGCCGAAGTGGAGGTGGCCGTCCGCGGCAACCCCAAGCTGCGGCCCGGCGTGCCGGTGGCCCTCTCCCGTGTCGGCAGGCCCTTCGAGGGCAAGTACACCGCCACCTCGGTCCGGCACGTCTTCGGCGACGGCAAGCACTACGAGTCCTGGGTGACCGTCAGTGGACGCCAGTGGCGCTCCCTGTACGGACTGGCGTCGGGCGGGACGGGCGCGGACGCCGGGGCGGCGCGGCTGCCCGGCGTCGTCAACGCCGTCGTCACCGACGTACAGGACCCGCTCGAACAGGGCAGGGTCAAGCTCACCTTCCCCTGGCTCGACGACGCGTACGTCACCGACTGGGCGCGCAGTGTGCAGTTGGGCGGCAAGGGCGGCGGCGGGGTCTTCCCCATGGACGTGGGCGACGAGGTGCTGGTCGCCTTCGACCGGGGCGCCCTGGACCACCCGTTCGTGATAGGCGGGCTCTACAACGGCCGCGACAAACCGACGGTGAACGACGTGCCCCTGCACCACGGGCTGAAGAAGCAGGCCAGCCGGCACACCCTGTCCGACCGCAAGGGCAACCGTGTCGACCTGCTCAGTCAGCAGAGCGGCAGGCGCAAGCAGGGCGTGCGGATCGCCACCGGCAACGACAAGCTGACCATCAACCTCGACCGCACCGAGACCGAGATCACCGTCGACAGCGCGGGTGCCGTCCGTATCAAGGGCGGGCGTTCGGTGTCGGTCGAGGCGGGCACCGATCTCACCCTCCGGGCCAAGCGCAACGTGTCCATCCGCGGCGGTGGTTCGATCAGCATCCAGGGCAGCGGTCTGGTCAGCCTCCGGTCCCTCGGGGGTGTGGTGGGCGTGTCCGCGGCGAGTGTCCTCGACATCAAGGCGGGTGCCGCCGCGACGGTGTTCGCCCCAGCCGGTGTGCAGATCAACTCCACCGCCAATGTGGGCATCCGGGCCGGCACGCTCCTGCTCAACGGTTTGGTCATGGTCAACAACAAGAAGTACCCGCTCCCCTCATGACGAGGACTCAAGTGATCTACGGGAAGGGACCGGTGGTGCTCTGATGGCCGAACAGTTCGTCGGCTCCGGTTGGGCGTTCCCCCTGCGCATCGGGCCCACCGGCGGCATCGCCCTGGTCAGCGGCGAGCGCGAGGTGGAGGAGGCCATCCGGCTCGTGCTCGCCACCTCGCCCGGGGAGCGGCCGATGCGCCCCGAGTTCGGCTGCGCCATCCACGACCTGGTCTTCGCCCCGGTCAATGAGCAGACCGCGGGCCGCATCCAGCACGAGGTCCTGATGAGCCTCGACCGCTGGGAGCCGCGCATCGAGGTCCACGCCGTGGACGTCACCGCCGGAGCCGACCAGAGCGTGCTGTACATCGACGTCCGCTACTCGATCCGCGGCACCAACAACCCGCGCAGCCTCGTCTTCCCCTTCTACGTCATCCCCTCCCATGAGGAGCCCGGAGTGCCGGGTCCCTCGGACGGTCCCGGCGGACCGGCCGGCCCCGGCTCCCTCCCCGAAAGCGAACACTGATGTCCCTGCCCTCGCCCAACCTCGACGACCGCCGCTTCCAGCAGTTCGTCGACGACGCCAAGCGCTACATCCAGCAACGGGCCCCCGAGTGGACCGACCACAACGTCTCGGACCCCGGCGTCACCCTCATCGAGACGGTCGCCCACATGGCCGACCAGATCGTCTACCGCCTCAACCGGGTCCCGGAGAAGAACCACCTGGCCTTCCTGGACCTGGTCGGCATCACTCTGTTCCCGCCGGGCGCGGCCCGTACCGACGTCACCTTCTGGCTGTCCGCACCACAGGAGGAGCCCATCTCCGTGCCGATGGGCACCGAGGTCTCCACCACGCGCACCGAACGCGACGAGGCCGTCGTCTTCGCCACCGAGCGCGACCTGACGGTCGTCCCGTGCTCGCTGGGCCACCTCGTGGTGCAGCACCACGGGGAGCCCGTCTCCGACCGCACCGCCGACCTCATCGAGGGCAGGGACCTGGCGTGCTTCGCCGAGGCACCCCGCCCCGGCGACTGCCTGCTCCTCGGTCTCACCGCGGCCGTTCCGCACTGCGCCCTCGCGCTCGAACTCGACAGCCGCGTGGACGGCGTCGGCGTCGACCCCCGTCAGCCGCCGCTGGTGTGGGAGGCGTGGACCGAGGACGGCTGGCGGCCCTGCGAGGTCGACCGGGACGGCACCGGCGGCCTCAACCGCCCCGGCGACATCGTGCTCCACGTCCCGGGCGGCCACGTCCTGTCCCGCACCGGCGGCCAGGAGGCCGGCTGGGTGCGCTGCCGTGTCACCGACCCCCGGCCCGGCCAGCCCTTCTACACCACCACGCCCACCATCCGCTCCGCCGAGGCGTACACCATCGGCGCCACCACCCGCGCCGTCCACGCCGAAACGGTCTACGACGAGGCCCTCGGCGAATCCACCGGCCTGCCCGGCCAGCGCCTGCGACTGGACCGCACCCCCGTCGTCGCCGACGACCCGCCCCTGCTGCTGCAGACCGCCGCGCACGACGGATGGCAGGACTGGCAGGTCGTCCCGCACTTCGCCGCCTCCCGTCCCGACGACCGGCACCTGACCCTCGACGCCACCACCGGCGAGATCGCCTTCGGCCCCGCCGTCCGCGAACCCGACGGCACCCTGCGCCAGTACGGAGCCGTCGCCCCCAAGGGCGCAGTTGTCCGCGCCCGCCGCTACCGCACAGGCGGCGGCCGGTCCGGCAACGTGGCCCGCGGCGCGGTCCAGGTGCTGCGCACCTCCATCCCGTACGTCGCCGAAGTCGTCAACCGCGAGGCCGCCCGTGGCGGCGTCGACGGCGAGACGGTCGAGGAGGCCAAGCTCCGGGCCCCCATCACCCTGCGCGCCCAGGAGCGTGCCGTCACCCTGCGCGACTACGAGGAACTCGCCCGCCGCGCCGCCCCCGAGACCGCCCGCATCACCTGCCTGGAGGGCGAGGAGGGCGACCACGGCGCCTACGCGGTACGTGTCGTGGTCGTCCCGCAGGCCGTCCCCGACCCCGGCGGCCGACTCCGCTTCGAACAACTCGTGCCCGGCGACGACCTGCTCGGCCGCATCACCCGCCACCTCGACGAACGCCGCCTCATCGGCACCCGCCTCGCCGTGGGCCCGCCGTACTACCAAGGCGTCACCGTCGTCGCCACCGTCCACGCCTTCCGCGGCACCGACACCGATCGCGTACGCCGCCAGGCCCACGACGCCCTCTACCGCCACCTCGACCCGCTCACCGGGGGCGCGGACGGCCGGGGCTGGCCCTTCGGCCGCCCGGTCCAGTCCGGTGAGGTCTTCGCCGTCCTGCAACGCGTCCCCGGCGTCGAACTCGTCGACGAGGTCGTGCTGCACCCCGCCGACCCCCTCACCGGCAAGCGCGGCGACCCCACCGACCGCATCGACCTCGACGCCCCGTCCCTCGTCTTCTCCTACGACCACCGCGTCCGCGTCATCGGGGACGGAACGTGAGCGGCGGCAGGGGCTCCGTCGACGGCCTGGGTTCCTCCGCGCCCATCGGCGTCATGCTCCCGGCCGTGTTCGCCGACGACGACCTCGCCCAGCGCTTCGTCGCCGGGCTCGACGACGTCCTCGCCCCCATCCTCAACGTCCTCGACTGCCTCGACACCTACTTCGACCCCGCCCTGACGCCCGCCGACTTCGCCCGGTGGCTCGGCACCTGGGTGGGCGCCGAGACCGACGGCACCGAACCCGAGCCCCGCCTGCGCGCCGCCGTCGCAGCGGCCGCCCGGCTGCACCGCGTACGCGGCACCCGGCGGGGCCTCGAAGAGGCGATACGACTCGTGTTCGGCGTCACGCCCGACATCACCGAGAGCGGCGGCGCCGCCTGGAACGCGCGCCCCCTCGGCCCGTTCCCGGGCACCCCGCGTCCCCACCTCCACGTCACCCTCCGGCTGCCCGACCCCGCCCCGGCCGACACCCACCGCCTGGACACCCTCGTCGCCGCGGCCCGCCCCGCCCACATGCCCTACACCGTCGAAGTAACCACCGCTGAAAGGACCCCGCAGCGATGACCACCCAAAACTGCGCCGAATGCGGCACCCGCGCGGAACCGGGCCAGTCCTTCTGCGACTCCTGCGGCGCCGTACTCGGCTGGGACCGGGCAGGCGCCCGGACGCCCCGCCCCGCGGCGGCCGCCGTCCCCCGGGACGCCGCCGACCACCCAGGCCCGCGCGGCAGCGGCCCGGTGCCCGCCCCACGGGGCATGCCGGACCCGGCACCCGCCGACGACCGGAACGACCCCGACACGACGGCCGAGGCGGCCAGGGACGGACGCGACCGCCCCGCCACCGGCGCGAGCACACCGCCCGCCGCCGGGGCCCCCGCTCCGCGCGAAGCGGGCGACACCGCACCCACCGTCCCGGTGGAGCCCGTACCGGCATCGGGTGCCGACGCCGGCGCGCCCGACAACTCGCCGGACAGCGCGAGCGATCGCGCCCGCTCCCTGCTAGTCCCCGTCGCCGACCCGGACACATCGACCCCCGCCCCACCCCCCGCCGTCGCCCCCGTCCTGCCCGGCCGCCCCGACGCCGACCGTCCGCAGGTCCGCGGCCCCGGTTTCAGTCAGGACATCGGCAACGGTCCGCCGTGCCCCTGGTGCTCCACCCCCAACCGCGCCGACCGCCACTTCTGCGCCCGCTGCGCGATGCCCCTCGCCGACGACGGCACCGCCGCACAGCCCCCGGGCCGCCGCCCGTGGTGGCGTCGGCTCTTCGACCGGCGACGGGATACCCCCTGGGCCGGTGAACGGCCGCCGCTGCGCCGGGTGTTCGACCGCATCGGCACCTGGGTGGCCGCGGCGGTCGCCCTGACCCTCGTCGTCCTCGCCGTCATCTACGTCCCCGACGGCGTCCAGGCCGGGCGCGACCACTTCGCCAAGCGCGCCCCGGTCGCCCCGGACGGCTTCCGGGCCTCCCGTTCCTACCCCGGACACCAGCCGCTGCTCGCCTTCGACAAGCGGAGCAACACCTGGTGGGGTCCGGGCGTCTCGCAGTCGGGCCAGGGCGAGTGGATCGAGGCGAGTTTCGCCGAGCCCACCCGCCTCCTGGACGTGATCATCACCCCCGGCGTCTCCGCCCGCGCCGAGAAACTGGGCGAATCGGCGCTGCCGCACCGCATCAAGGCGACGGTGACGTTGAAGGACGGAAAGACCACCACCCGCGACATCACCCTCGACCAGGGGGCGGGCGGCCAGCGCCGCCCCTTCCGCGTCGGCGACGCCGTCAAGGTCCGCCTCACGATCGAGTCGGCCTACGCGGTCTCCGGCGACAAGCAGGTGGCCCTCGCGGAGATCGAGTTCTTCGGCCGCTCCAGTTCGAACAGCATCTGACCGGGGCGCGTCGGCAGCAGCGGACCGGCGCCGCAGCCCTCAACCCGCTCCCTGACCGGGAGCGGGAAGAGGGCCCGGCGTCAGCGGCCGCTGGAACCAGGCGACGTCCCAGAACTTCCCGAACTTCCGCCCGACTTCCCGGTACACCCCGACGGGCTGGAAACCGAAGCGCAGATGGAGCCGCTCCGACGCCTCGTTGGGCAGGGCTATTCCGGCGAGGGCCTGGCGTACGTCCTCATGCTTGAGCACCTCGAAGAGCGAGGCGTACAGCAGACCGCCGACGCCGCGCCCCACCTGCTCGGGCGCCACGTACACACTGGTCTCGACGGAGGTCTCGTACGCCCGCTTCGGGCGGAACGCGCTGCTGGTCGCGTACCCGAGGACCGTTCCACCCTCCTCGGCCACGAGAAGCCGGTGCGGGCCGTGGTCCGGGTGGGACGCCAACCACGAGCGGCGCTGCTCGACGGTGAACGGCTCGATGTCGAAGGTGATCGGGGTCGCGACGACGTAATGGTTGTAGATACGGGTCAACTCTTCCAGGTCGTCCTCGTCCCCGGCCCGGACCTGCGTACCCACAGCTGCCCCGTTCACCCTGATGCTCATCGGATGACGGTAGCCAGCGCAGATTACGTCTTTGTTTCCTTGCCGATCGAGACGTGCCGCCGACGTCCTCGGGCGTGTGGAGTCCCGTCAGGACGGGGGTGTGTCGCGCAGGTCGCGGAAGAAGGCGCGTATGTCACCGATGAGCAGGTCGGGTGCTTCCATCGCGGCGAAGTGGCCCCCTCGGTCGAACTCCGTCCAGCGCACGATGTTGTTGGTACGTTCCGCGAGGTGGCGCAGGATGATGAAGTTCTCCTGCGGGAACGCGGCGAACCCGGTGGGAGCCGGTGAGGGCTCGGGCGGCTGCCCCCAGTAGGACGCGTGGGCGCGCTCGTAGTAGATACGCCCGGAGGAGCCGGCGGTCCCGGTCAGCCAGTACAGCATCACGTTCGTGAGGAGGTGGTCGCGGTCGACGGCGTCCTCCGGCCGGTCGACGGAGTCCGTCCACTCCTTGAACTTCTCGGCGATCCAGGCGAGTTGGCCGACGGGCGAGTCGGTGAGTGCGTAGGCGAGGGTCTGCGGACGCGTCGACTGGAGGTCGGCATAACCCTGCTTCTCGCGGCTCCACGCCTGCATCCGTGCCCAGGAGGCCAGGGTCCGTTCCCGCTCCGAGGGGCTGAGGGCGGCGAGTTCGTCGTCGGTCGGCTCAGTCGTCGCCCCGGCGCCGGGGATCATGTTCAGGTGGACGCCGATGACCTGGTCGGGGCGGATACGGCCGAGTTCGCGGGAGATGGCCGACCCCCAGTCGCCACCCTGCGCGCCGTATCGCGCGTAGCCCAGGCGGTGCATCAACTCGGCGAAGGCAGCGGCGACGCGTTGGTACTCCCAGCCCTTCTCGCGAGTGGGGCCGGAGAACCCGAAGCCGGGGATGCTCGGCAGGACCAGATGGAAGGCGTCCGCAGGGTCGCCGCCGTGCGACCGGGGGTCGGTGAGCGGGCCGGTGATGTGCTCGAACTCGACGATGGAGCCCGGCCAGCCGTGCGTGATGACCAGAGGTGTGGCATCCGGTTCCGGGGAGCGGATGTGCGCGAAGTGGACGTCCGCGCCGTCGATCGTGGTCATGAACTGGGGCCATTGGTTCAGGCGCGCTTCCGCCGCCCGCCAGTCGTACTCGTGCCGCCAGTAGTGCGCGAGCTCCCGCAGGTAGTCACGCGGAACACCGTAGGCCCAGCCGGCGTCCGGCAGTTCGTCGGGCCAGCGGGTGAGATCGAGGCGGGTCCGCAAGTCGTCGAGTTCACTGTCCGGGATCGATATGCGGAACGGTCGGATGCTGTCGTCCGGAGATGTGGTCATGGTGGGGCAGCTTAGGTGTGAGGTCCGATGCGAGATCAAGGGCATTTATTGGGGTGCCGGGCTGTCAGCGCGGTGGTGCCGCAAGGAATCCGTCGACAGTGCGGCGGACCATGGTGACGGCCTCGGTGTCGCCCAGGCGCAGCGCGATGTTCGCGGCGGTGAGCACCGCATCGAGCTGAAATACCGTCAGGTCCGGCTCCAGTTCGGCGATTTCTCCGGCTTCGACGGCATGCCGTAGCTCGTCGGCGAGGAGGGTGAGCCAGTTGCGCCGGTGGAGGAGCAGCGTGTCACGTACGCTCCCCGGCCGGTCGTCGAACTCCGGGAGGTTGGCAGCCCAGAAGCAGCCGCCGGCGAACAGCGGTTCCTCGGCGTAGGAGATCCAGCGTTCCGTCAGCGCGCGCAGCCGGGCGGCACCCGGCCGGGCGGTCCCGGCGGGGCGGTCCCGGCGGGGCGGATGACCGCCTCGGTGAACGCCTCGCGCGCCGCCTCCGCGACCGCGAGCTGCAGGTTCTCCTTGGTCTTGAACAGCGTCTGGACGCCGCTCTTGCTCAGCCTGAGGTCGGTGGCCAGGCGGCCGATGCTGAGCCCTTCGAGCCCCTCCAGTGAGGCAACGTCGACGCCGTGGCGCGCGATCCTGCGCCGGGTCCGGGCGCCCCGGGCGAGACGCTGATCCATCACGGCCTCGTCTCCTGCTTCAGTGCCTGCTTCGGGTGGAGGCGCAGCCGCCTTCGACCGCCGTTGCCCTCGCGGGCGAACGGTTCTTCTTCGACCTGGCGGCGCTGTGCGCCCAGTCGGGCGTCTCGACGGACGAGGTCCGACGCACTCTGTTCCCCGCGCGCACAGGAGGCGACGCCGCATGACCGCAGACCCGCGTGTGAAGGACGTCGGCGACATCCGCACAACGCACCTGTTCGACATGGTCGTCGACCTGGACCCGCGCCTGCCCATCGGCAGTGGCCCGTTCGGCCATCGGGTGCTCTTCGGTGCCGCGGGCGGCACGTTCCACGGCCCCCGGCTGCACGGCGACGTCCTCCCCGGCGGCGGAGACTGGGCGCTGTTCGGCCCCGACGGAACGATGCGCCTGGACGTACGCCTGACCCTGCGCACCCACGACGGCGCCCTCCTGCACATGGCGTACGGGGGCCGCTGGGCCACCCCACCCGGGCTGCGGGACGCCATGTCCGACCCCGCCGAGCGCCACCGGATCGACCCCACCCGCTACTACTTCCGGACCAACCCCCTCTTCGAGACAGGAGCCGAGCCCTACGCCTGGCTCAACGACGCGGTCTGCGTGGGGTCGGGATACCTGGTCGAAGGGGGCATCGCGTACAAGGTGTCTCAGGTGCTGTGACGGAACTTCTTGAAGAAGATGTGGCAGACGATGTCGAGAACGGCCTGGCGGCTCCGTCTCAGGGGTGGATGCGGCCACTGTGGCCGTACCCATACCAAGGAGACCCGGCATGACGATTCAGCGGATGGACAACGTCCTCATCGTTGTCGACGACCTTGACGCTGTCATCGCGTTCTTCGTCGAGCTTGGCATGGAGCTGGAGGGCAAGGCGCCAGTCGAGGGGCGTTGGGTGGAGCGTGTCATCGGGCTCGACGACGTCCGGCAGGACGTCGCGATGCTGCGGACCCCGGACGGTCACGGCCGGATCGAGCTGGCGATGTTCCACACGCCGAAGGCGATCAGCGCAGAGCCGAAGGACGCACCGGTGAACACGCTGGGCATTCGGCGCATCATGTTCGCTGTCGACGACATCGAGGACGTTGTTGCCCGCCTGCGCACCCACGGCGCCGAGCTCGTCGGCGAGCTGGCGCAGTACGAGGACAGCTATCGGCTCTGCTATGTCCGAGGTCCCGAGGGCATCGTCGTGGGACTGGCCGAGCAGCTCGGCTGAAGGCCGGCGGAGGGATCTGCCCCCAGGGAACCATCCGGGCGCCCGCGCCCGGGAGGGGAGTCGTCGGCGCCATGCACCGCTTCGGTGGGGCGATCAGTGCTGGCTGTTCAAGAAGCCGATCGTGACAGCGCCCCACCAGGCGGTTTGTGAGACAGCTGCTGTCACGGCACTGCGGAGCAACAGCGAGGGGCCGACAGAGGCGCCGTCGACGGCGGCCAGCCGGCGGTGCAGGGCGGAGGCCTGGACACCGTTGAGTGAGAGCACGAGAACGAGGCCGAGCTTGATACACGTAAGCGGTGAACCGAGATCGGGATGCAGGAAGGCACCGCTGAAGAGCAGACCACCGAGGCCGGCCCACACGGGGACATGCAAGGGGGCCGTGAAGTCGAGCACCTCACGGAGGGTCTTGCGGCCCATGAGCCACAGGACACCGAAGTAGTCGACTGCGAGTACCGCACCGAAGCCCAGGATCAGGGAGGCGAGGTGGACGAACAGCGCCGCGGTGTGAAGCGCGGTGTCGGCTTGCAGGTGCAGGGCGATCCATGTCGTGGCTGCCCAGCCGACACATACCGCGAGGGACGCCGCCACGGTCCCGCACCAGCGGGGAAGCCGGAGAAGTTCCGCTTCCCGCCCGGGTCTGTGTGGGCTCGCGGTGACGTCGGCGGCGGACATGGTTGCTCCAGGGATCATCTGCAGGTCGTGCTCACACCAGCAGGCGGCGAGCGAAGGTAAGGCTGGCCTAAGTGTCGCAGGTCGTCAAGGTGACCGTCCGCACAGTGAGCGCAGCGCTGCGCAGCCATGGCCACGCGCCTGGGAGCGACAAGGCGCGCTGAGGGCGGCGGCTGCCGAATGCAAAGGGTTGGCCGCCGCCCCCGGCGAGTGTGATGGCCCTGACATGGGCCGGAGGGGGAGACGCGGTGTGCCTCCCACCCGGGCCTACCCCGGGGTGGGCAGGTGATCGTCCGTCAAGCTCCGTTGTCAGTGCCTCCCCATAGTGTGGAGACATCACTCGGGAACATCGGAGGGGGAGCAGAGGCATGTCCGCAAACAAGATCCAGCACAAGGTGAATCACGTCGCGCTCGTCGTGGACTGTTCGGGTTCCATGCACCAGCACCAGAGTCAACTCATCCGCGTCGTGGACGAGTTCGTGGCGGGGTTGAAGGCCGAGTCGGACAGCCTCGGGCATGAGACCCGGATCAGCCTCTACTCCTTCGACCACAAGGTGGAGAACCTGGTCTGGGACATGGACGTGAAGCATCTGCCGTCCATGCGGGGTCTGTACAAGGTCAACAATGGCGCCACGGCCCTCATCGAAGCCTCGCTGAAGTCACTGGACGACCTGGGCCACATCTGGGAGGCGTACGGCGAGCACAGTTTCCTCCAGATCGTGGTGACGGACGGCGAGGAGAACGCCTCCGGCGGCGACAGGCGGCACGACGGCGACATGGCCATCCTCGGCCCCTGGCTCGACAGGATCGCGGCGAAGATGGGCGCGCTGCCGGGCCACTGGACTTCCGCGATCCTCGTTCCGAACTCCTTGGCGAAGCGGACCGCCCAGAACTACGGCTTCCCGGCCGGGAACATCGCCATCTGGGATGCGGATTCCCAGGAGGGTGTCGAGGAGGCGATCGGCACAGTGCGTGCTGCCGCCACCAGCTTCCTCCGTGGCCGCGAGCAGGGTGTGCGGGGCACGAAGAACCTGTTCGCGGTCGGCCAGGACATATCGGTCGACGACGTGCGGGCGAACCTCGAACCGGTCCCGGCCGACAAGTATCGACTCCTGAAGGTCGACACGGAGGTCGAGATTCGATCCTTCGTTGATTCGCATCCGGGCGTGACGTACGAACGCGGGTCGTGCTACTACCAGTTGGGCACCCGGGTTCAGGTTCAGCCCGACAAGGAAGTCATCGTGGTCGAGAAGGACACCGACCGCGCGTACACGGGCGACGCGGCACGCAGTCTTCTGTTCGGAACGGGAATCCAGGGGACGGTCTCCGTGAAGGCGGGGCGTAATCCCAAGTTGGAGGTATACGTGCAGAGTCGTTCGGTGAACAGGAAGCTCAAGCCGAAGACACGTCTGCTCATCATGCTCTGACCTTCGATGGAACCGGGGCTGCCCACCCAGCCACTGGTCTCGGGCGTCGGCCCTCTGGCAAATGGTCGAGGAGACAGCCCGTCTCCATGGCGTCCGGCCCGCCTGCCACGTGGGTAGGCGGGCCGCCGAGCGGAGCGCCTGGCACTCGCCCTGCGTCCTTGTGTCCGGGTCAGCTGGACTCGGTGGGGGAAGGGGTGATGATGGCGAATTTGCCGCCCTGGGGGTCCTGTACGACAGCCATCCGGCCGGCGGTCATGTTGAACGGTGGCCTGAGGACCTTGCCGCCGCCGCGGATCAGGGCTTCGATGGTGCTGTCGGTGTCGTCGACGGCGAAGTACGTCAGCCAGTGCGAGGGCGTGCCCGGCGGCATCTTGTCGAGTCCCTGCATCCCGGCGACGGTCCGCTCGTCCACTTCGAGGGCGGAGTAGCCGTCCTCGCCTTCCATGGGGGCCCTCGTGATGCCCAGGATGTTGGAGTAGAAGGTTGATGCGGCATCCGGGTCGCTGGTGTTGAGCTCGCTCCAGATGAACGCGCCGGGCTCGTTGACGACTTGGGCGCCGGAGAAGTCCCGGGCCTGCCAGAGGCCGAACACCGCGCCCGTGGGGTCGGCGGCGAGGGACATGCGGCCGAGTGTGAGCACGTCCACGCCGGGCATGATCACGGTGCCGCCGTTGCCGGCGATCTTCTTCTCGCTGGTGTCGGCGTCGGAAGCGGCGAGGTAGGTGGTCCACACGGTCGGCGGGGTGGGCCCGCCGTCGGGCGATATCGCGGTCGCGATGCCGGCCACGGGCTTCCCGTTCAAGGTGCAGACGGCGTACCCGCCGGTCTCCGGCGGCCCCACCTCACCCTGCCAGCCGAAGAGGTCGCGGTAGAAGTCGAGTGCCGCCTGCTGGTCGGGGACCATGAGGTCGACCCAGCAGGGAGTGCCGGGCTTGTAGGGGCTGTTGACATCGGGCATGAGCATTCTCCGTAAGCTGATGGAACGGAATGGAACGCAGAAGGGCGTCGCAGCTCTGAGCAACCAATGATCTCACCGGTACGGCTCCCAAACCAGGAATCCAGGCAGTGGGGATGCCGTACGGACACACCAGCAGGCCGCGATGCCCGGGGGACTGGGGCCCGCCGTGCGAAGACGACGCAACGACGTAACTCCCGTCGTCTAAGGAGAACTTGGAGCGGATCCGCCGCATCCGCAATGCCGTCTGATGTCCGAGAGTCGCCTGGGGGCAGGCCTCACCCTCAAGTGGGTGGCGTACCTCAGTGACAAGGTGCCCGCGGGTGCGCGACGGTGATCGGTATGACATCAGGCTCACACCTCATCAGCGCGCCCGAACAACCCCGGACGCGACCGGCTGCCCGCCGCCGTCGCGAGCGCCTCATGGTGACGGCGTCCCTCCTGGCGATGACCGGCCTGGCGGTGACCGGCCTCGTCGACACACTCGATCATGAGGCACATGCGGCTGCCCGTACGGCCGTTATTCCGCCGGCCGCACCGATCCACGCAGCCTCCGCCTCTGCCTCTGTCTCCGTCACCGTGGCCACCGCCGCGTCGTCCGCCGTGGGGAGCGGGACCACGTCGCAGCAGCGTGCCCAACTGACCCAACTGGCCCGGGAACTGGTGGCCGCCGGGGCGCCCGGCGTGGTCGTGCGGGTGGACGACGGCCACGGCCGACCCCTGGAGATCACCGAGCAGGCCCCTTGGACCAGGCCAGATCACCGGCTCAGGGCGGGGGACGAGTTCCGGATGGGCTCCAGCACCAAGACCGTGATGGCCACCCTCGTGCTGCAACTGGTCGGTGAGGGCAAGCTCGCCCTGACCGACCCCGTGGACACGTGGCTGCCGGGCCAGATACCCAACGGTCGCGCGATCACGCTGCGCATGTTGCTGAACCACACCAGCGGCCTCGTCGACTACACCGAGGATCCCGCGATCCTGCCCTCGATCATGGGCAAGGACCAGAGGCGATGGACATCGGAGCAACTGCTCGCACTCGGCGTGCGGCACGACCCGACGTTCCCGCCCGGCAGTTCATGGTCGTACAGCAACACCAACTACGCCGCGATCGGCGCCGTCCTGGAGAAGGCCACGGGCAAGGGCCTGGCCGATCTGGTCCGTGACCGGATCGCCCGTCCGCTTCACCTTGAGCACACCTACTACGCCACGGACTCCGCCTGGCACGGCCCCCACGCCCACGGCTACGAACCCGATGCCGCCCACATGCCGCCGGATGTGCCGGCCGGGTTCAGGGACTACGCCGGGGCGCACCGCGACGGTCATGTGGACGTCTCCGACAACAACCCCTCGTGGGGCGGCGCGGCCGGGGCCATGGTGTCGACCGCGTACGACTGGAGCCGGTTCTACTCCGCGTTGATGTCCGGCAAGCTGCTGCCCGCCGCCCAGCTGGCCGAGATGCGCACCACCGTGCCGATCTTCCCGGACCAGCCGGACGGACCCGGCTACGGGCTGGGCATCCAGACCAGCGCGACCCCGTGCGGCACGGTGTGGGCGCACGACGGCGGCATCCCCGGCTACCTCAGCGTCACCGTCACCGACCCCACCGGCAGGCGCACGGCGAACGTCCTCGTTGTGACGGAGGCCTTCGCCGAGCACCCGGACGCCTTCCCCGAGCTCGCAAAAGCCGCCAAGACGCTCCAGACCGCGACGGTGTGCGCCATGTTCGACAAGCCTGCGCCGCCTGCTGCACCGACTGCTGCGCCGCCTGCTGCGCCGCCTGCGGATCCGACCCGCTGATCCTGTTCTTGCAGGTGTAAGCAGGCATAAATCGGTGTCCCGGCAAGCGCAGTACCGCGATCATGGAGCGGCTACGGACCCACACACAGCCCGGAAGGAACCACTCCCCATGCCCGTGCCTGCCGACCCGACGATTCTCCATCCGATGCCTGAGCAGCCGCGGGTCGTGCTGCTCAGACCGCTGGTGAAGTCCCCGCTGATCGAGGCCGGGGAGTACTCCTACTACGACGACCCGGACGATGCGACCGCGTTCGAGACGCGCAATGTCCTCTATCACTACGGCCCGGAGAAGCTGATCATCGGCAAGTTCTGTGCGCTGGGCACGGGCGTGAAGTTCATCATGAACGGTGCCAACCACCGCATGGACGGCCCCTCGACGTTTCCCTTCCCCACCATGGGCGGCTCGTGGTCCGAGCATTTCGACCTGCTCACCGGCCTGCCGAACCGGGGGGACACCGTCGTCGGCAACGATGTCTGGTTCGGCTACGACACGATGGTGATGCCCGGCGTACGGATCGGACACGGCGCGATCATCGGCTCCGGCGCCGTGGTCACCACGGACGTACCCGACTACGGGATCGTCGGCGGCAACCCTGCCCGCCTCATCCGCACCCGCTACAGCGAACCGGACATCGCCCGGCTGCTCGCCGTGGCCTGGTGGGACTGGTCTGCGGAGCACATCACCGAGCACGTACGGACGATCATGTCGGGCAGCATCGCCGACCTGGAAGCCGCAGCCGGCAGCCGACGGTAAATGAGATGCACACCCGCCTGACGCCGCTCTAGAGTCACCAGCGTGAACTTCCTTCAGATCTACGGCTGACACGGTCGGGGCAGCGCCCCGGCTTCCGCCCTCATGTCCTGTGCGCGCCTGCTACCGAGCCCCTCGGAGAGGCCGACGCACTGGCTTGCCGTGTCCCTTTCGCCGTAGAGCTGAAATGAGTGGTTCCTCCATGTCCTCCGCGTCTTCCGCATTGCCTCGCCGTGCCCACATCGCGATGGTCGGCATCCCTGCCGTCAGCCACATCCTGCCGAGCCTGGAGATCATCCGCGAGCTGGTGGCACGCGGTCACCGGGTGACCTACGCCAACGACCCGGCGGTGACCGATCTGATCGCGGCCTCCGGTGCCGAACTCGTCCCCTGCACTTCCGGCCTGCCGGTCGCCGACAACGACTGGCCCGACGACCCCATCGCCGCGATGGGCCTCTTCCTCGACGACGCGGTTCAGACACTCCCGCAGCTGCGCGCCGCGTACGACCATGACCCGGCGGACCTGTACCTGTACGACATCGGCGCGTACGCCGCGCGCGCCCTCGCCGAATCGCAGGACCGGCCCGTCATGCAGCTGTCCCCGACGTTCGTGGGCTGGGACGGCTACGACCAGGAGGTCGCGGCACAGCTGTGGCAGCTGCCCGGCGCCGACGCGTACCGGGCGAAGTTCGCCCGGTGGCTCGCCGGCTGCGGGGCGATCACCACCGACGTGGACACCTTCTCCGGCCCTCCCTCGCGGGCCCTGGCGCTGATCACCCGGGCGATGCAGCCGCACGCCGACCGGGTCGACACCGACGTGGTGACCTTCGTCGGGCCCTGCTTCGACGCACCTGCGGGCGCGGACGGCTGGATCCGCCCGGCGGATGCGCGGAACGTGCTGCTGATCTCCCTGGGCTCGGCGTACACCCGTCAACCGGAGTTCTACCGCCAGTGCCTGGCGGCCTACGGCGATCTGCCCGGCTGGCACGTCGTACTCCAGATCGGCAAGTACACCGACCCGCGGGAACTCGGCGACATCCCGCCCAACGTCGAGGTGCACTCCTGGGTCCCTCAGCGGGCGATCCTGGAACAGGCGGACGCCTTCGTCACCCACGCCGGTATGGGCGGCTGCAGCGAGGGGCTGCTGGCGGGCGTCCCCATGATCGCGGTGCCGCAGGGCGCCGAACAGTTCATGAACGCCGACCAGCTCGTGGAATTGGGCGTGGCGCGCCGCGTCGACACCGCGCAAGCCACCGCCGAGACCCTGCGGGCGGCCCTGAACGACCTGGTCACCGACGCGGAGGTCGCCCGCCGCTCGGCATCGCTGCGCGCCGGGGCACGGGCTGAGGGCGGCACGTCGCGGGCGGCCGACCTCATTGAGGACATGCTGAGCTGAGCCTGGCCCGCCGCACCGCGCCGGCCGCGAGGCCGTGGGTTCGATCGCGCGGTGCGGCGGGACGCCCGCTCCCGTCCGGCGCATCCCGTCTGCCCGCCCGGCGGCAGCGCGTGCGCTGTCGGTTGCGGCCCGGCGCGGTCGGCGTCGTCAAGGCCGTAGCGCGGGGGTGCTTGCGCTCTCCGGCCGATTCGTTGTGAACTGCCCGGATGACTATCGCCCTGGACCTATCGCCTGCGCCGCTCCGCCCGCGCGTGGGGTCGAGTGATCTTCGCGCGATCGCTGACCCGCGAAACCCACCCGCGTCGCTCCGATAACATGATCCAACGGCGATCACCTCCGGCGCCGCCCTTTACCGGAACTTTATGCCATCCGGCACGGGAAATGACCTAGAAAATTAAATTCTAACAATCGGCCAGACAATTGACTTCTATGACATCGCGGGTGCTTTCGCGAATAGCCCGCAGAATTGACTTCGCCGCGTGGCGCCAGCCGCGGGCGTTGCTGTGGGCTACGGCGGGTGTGGTAACCCTCGGATTCCTCATCGGCCTGGAGATCACCGCGCGTCACTACGGTCTGCCGGGTCCGATCGTCAATCAGGCGCAGGAGGTGGTATTCGCCCCCAAATCGGGGCCGCTGTTGTACGCCGGTATGGCATTGACGATGGTCGTGCTCACCTGGCGGCAGCGGTTCATCGCGCTCGGCGCCGCAATCGGCATCGACGCCGTTTTCCTGCTGGTGCGGTGGATGGTCGACGCCAAGCCTGCCTTCGGCAACGGCGCGTTGTGGGTGATTCTGGGCTGCGCGGTCATCGCTATTACGCGCCGCACCGGCGGGGAGCGTCTCCTGCTGCTGAAGGGCGTCGGGCTGGGCCTGCTGCTGGTGGCGGGCCACAAGACCGGCGACACCTGGCTGCTCATCACGTCGAAGACCCGCCCGATGGTGCTCGACCAGTACGTGGCGACCGCCGACCACGCGCTGGGCAACCCGTCGTGGCTGGCAGGCCAAGTGGTCGAGGCTAGCGGCCCCGTCGGCTCCCATGTGCTCCACCTCGTCTACAGCCAGCTTCCGCTGGCAGCGGCCCTCGTCGCGCTCTACCAGCTGCGTAAAGTGGCGGTCGAGCGCCGTTTCCCGGAGCACCATCTGGTGCGCACCTTCCTGGTGATCGGGCTGCTCGGGCCGGCCATCTACATGATCTTCCCGGTGGTCGGACCGGTCTTCGCCTACGGCGACGGCGCCTTCGACACCGGCGGCGGGCATTGGGCGCTGGCCAACCTGTGGCCGGACACGCCGCCGCCGATCAACCCGCACGCGATGCCGTACGACGAGATCACCCCTCGCAACTGCATGCCCAGCCTGCACACGGCGTGGGCCACCACGATCTTCATTCATTCCCGCAAGGGCACGCGGGCCGTGCGGTACGCGGGCACGTTCTGGCTGGTTGCCACGCTCAGCGCAACGCTGGGATTCGGCTACCACTACGGTGCGGATCTCATTGCCGGTGTGGTGTTCGCGCTCACGATCGAGGCGATGATGCGCTCGTTCAACCGTGGCTGGGACCGGTCCGGAATCCTGCTGGTCGCTTACGGCACCGTGGTATTCGCCGTACTCCTGGTGTCGTACCGCTATCTGTCGATGGAAATGGCCGGACACCCGTGGGTGTTCGGACCGCTTCTCATTCTGGCGTTGGCCTCGGTGGTCTACGGCTATGTGCAGACCACCAAATCGTGGGAGCCGCAGGTCGCACCAGCGCGGAAACCGGAATTGCAACCGCAGCCCGAGCTGGTTTGAGCCGTGCCGCACGGGAGGGGCCGTACGCCCCGTCCTCGCCGAGCCGGCTGAGGAGGGGGCGTACGGTCCGTTCTCGTACGGCACGATGATCCGGGGGCGGCACTCCTCGTCAGTACGGGAGAGGGCGTCCGCTGGGCGTGCGCAGGTCCAGCGGCGGCCGGGGGGCCGGGGCCTGCGGCCGTTTGACGAGAACCTGTCGCATCACCATCACCACCTGAACTGGACCGGGTCCCTGGTCCAGCGGGTGTACCCCGATTCGGAGGGTGTCTACCTCGAATCCGGGAGGGAAGTCATACGAAGAGCCCCCGAAGGCCTGGCGCATGATCGTCCCGCTTGCCGGGTATGGGGCTGGCACGGAAGTGAGTCCTGTGCCTCAAGACCGAGCCGGAACTTCAGGAGATCGGCGCCTGGATGGTGAGGCTCGCCGAGCGCGCTCCTCAGCGCCCGCACCGTCCTTCCTCACAGGAGATGTGGGACACCGTGGCCGCCTGAGAGCCCTCCAGCTGAGCGGCACCGAAGTTCGGTGTGCGCTCGGCTGCCGTCGTACTACGGGTTCTGGTTCGCCGGGCGAGCCGGTGGCGGCTCGGCCGGCTGGTGCTGTTCGTTTCGGTCGGCCAGCGCGGCCGAGAACCGCGCGCGGGCGATCGGCCCGACGAGTGCCACGGGCAGGGTCACGGCGGCGGCGATCGCGAAGAGCGTGCCGAAGTGCTCGTCGTCCGCCAGCCCGCTCACCAGGAACGTGCTGAGGGCGGCCCCGGTGTACACGGCACTGGCCACCAGCGAGGTGGCGATGCCGCGTACTTGGGGCGGCGCGACCTCGGTGCCCCAGGTCTGCACGATGGACTGGACCAACGCGAAGGCGAGTCCGGACAGAACGCTGGCCGCCAGCACGGTGACCATCGACTGGGCGGGCACGCAGACCAGATAGCCCACACCGAGCAGTACGCTGCCGACGCCGAAGTGGGTCGCCGCCGACACCCGGTCGCCCAAGGTGCGTACCGCCACGCCGCCGGCCACCGCGGCCAGTCCGTAGCTGCCGGTGACGAGACCGGCGTACACGACGCTGTGCCCTCCCGACTGCAGCGCGGTGTTGAAGAAGTTGAAGAAGCCCAGCATGGCCGCGCCCTCGAAGAGCGCGAAGACCACGAGGAACCGGAACCAGCCGATACGGAAGACCATGCCGAGCCGGGCCTTGACGCTCGTGCCGCTGGGCGCCGGGGCGGAGGCTTCCGGCAGGCGGCCGAAGGCGAGGGCGAGCAGCGGTGAGCAGATCGCGACCAGCAGGATCGCCGCGCGCCAGCTCCACAGATGGGTGAACACACCGGCGACCACGGTCGCGCCGGCCGTGCCGACCGCCCCGGCCGCCAGGACGCTCGCCACGGTCCGCTGCCGCTGGGCGAAGGGCAGCCGGTCGCCCACGTACGCCACCATCACCGGCAGCAGGGCGGCCGCCGACGCGCCCGCGAGTGCCCGTCCGAGGATGAGCACGCCCAGGTTGGGGGCGAAAGCGGACACCACGTCGGCGACACACATGCCGATCAGGGCCGCTCGCATGACTCGTACGCGCCCGTACACGTCGGAGACGAGGCCGTGGACGGGCTGCATGAGGCCGAACAGCAGCAGGTAGGCGGTGAGCGCGATGGTGACGGAGGAGACGCTGACCCCCAGGCCCTTGGACGCGGGCAGCAGCAGTGGGGTGATCACGATCCGGTCGAAGTTGCCGAGGAAGGATCCGGCGTAGATCAGCCGCATGTCCTGGGCGTCGTTGGCGTGCTTGTTCATGCTGTTCCCTCCGGCCAGGTGGCCTGCTGACGGGCTGCGGCTGCCTACGCCCTTGCCCCATGACTGTCCCGGAAGGCCGATTAATCAATGGAGCTGATAGTCAGAGGCCCTGATGGGTCAGTATGGGACTGTCCGACGGAATCGTCAACGCGGGGAGCCGGGCCTCCGCGAGCACCAACTGCTCGTCGTGAGGGTTCAGTTGAGGCAACTGGTGACGTCCTTTGCTGGTCACGGGTGCGCACGCGCGAGGCACCCCCGGCTCGGGTCGAAGGGCGCCTCCATCGCAGCGCTCGATCAGGCGCGCGGACTCGATGACGCGGGCCGCCACGCCGTCACGCCCTCTGTTGAAGGCTTGACGGGTCGCGGCAGCATTGATGTTCTGTCTCAAAGACAGTCAGTGTCGCTGTCAGATCCGAAGCGTGAGGGAACGCCGGTCGGGCCGTCAAGTGCCCTGGGCAGACCGTGCGTCATTCCTTACGTCCGCTGGAGGGGAGCCGGAAAAATGACGGTGAGCGGGGAACTCGGCGTGGAGGATCGGCCTTTGTTCGAAGGGCTTCAGCAGTGGCACGGCTTCCTGTTGCGCAAAGCCGCCCAGGCGGTCACGGGACACGCCGAACGGGATTTGTGCCCCCTTCAGGTGACGATGCGTCAATTCGGTGTCCTGAGTGTCGTCGCGGCCGAACCGGGGCTGAACCAGCGGGCCGTGGGCTGCCGGCTCCGGATCGACCGGACGACCATCGTCGCCCTGGTGGACAAGCTGGAGGGGGCGGGGTTGATGGAACGCAGACGCGGCCCCGACCGTCGGACCTCGGCGCTGCATCTGACCGAAGGGGGTGTCGCACGACTCCGGGAGGCGCAGGAGGTGCTGGCCGAGGTCCATCAGGAGTTCCTCAGCCCCCTGTCCGCCGAGGAGCGTGAAGCCCTACGGAATCTCCTGATGCGTCTCGTGGCGCGGCAGCCCGGCCTCTGACGGTGGCAGACTCGGGTGGTCGCCGATAGCGCGACCGGCCCTGATCACGGTGGCGTACGACTCGCGCTCGCCCGACGCGGTGGTGACGGTGTGGACCACCCGCTCGGCCCGTTCGACGCGCAGATACGGCAGTTCGGCGGAGAGGCGCTCCGGGGTGAACATCCGCTCCGCATCGGACGGGCCTTCGAGGCCCCTGCCGAGGTTGTCGAGATGGTGCCCCACTACGACCAGCCGTCCGCCCGGAGCCAGCGCCTTGGCCGCCCGGGCCAGCAGTGCGGCCCGCTGCGGCGGCTCGATGTGCACGTACGTGATCAGGATGAGGCCGAAGGTGTCCTGCCGCGGCTCGTAGGAGGCGAGATCCGCGAGGACGGTCGTCACGTCCAGTTCCTCGGCCGCGGCCTGTTGGCGGGTGCGCTCCAGAGCCGTTGCTGAGAAGTCCACGGCTGTCACCCGCCAACCGCGGCGGGCGAGCCACAGGGTGTGGCGTCCGGCCCCCGCGCCCAGGTCGAGGGCCAGGCGCCGCGGCGTGTTCGGCCCGGCGGAGGTGTCCGGCGGTACGAGCGCGAGCTCCGCGACCGCCAGCGGATGGGGGGCAAGTGTCCAGCCGATGTCGCCATGGGTGTACCGACGGTCCCAGAACTCCGCCGAATCCGTCATCTGCGCTCGTACCTCCGCATGTTGGGAAGAGCCCTGAGCAATTTGACAGGAGGACAGATTATCACCGGTCCTGCCTATCGTGGGCGGCTGGGCGGCTGGGCGAGCGGCCATGAGCGATGAGGGGGTGGTCAATCAGTCGGGCGAAGGTCGGCGATGAGGCGGAAGCGTTCCAGAACCATCAAGGTCGCGTCGTTCACGGTGAATTCCGGGTCCTCCAACGCTGCGCGCATCTCGTCGCCGTGCCAGAACCGCTCGTGGTTCGCCCGCCACCCGGCGATGCTGGTGTCGCCTTCCCCTTCATCCACCACGTGAGCGAAATCGACCTGCGCAAGCGGTACGACCCGCACGCCGGTGACCTCGATGACCGCGACCGGACGGTCGTCCGAGTCGACGACCACCGCACGGCTCCCGATGGGCGGCAGCGGCTCCCCTTCGTGCTCGTAGGCGATCACGAGTCCGGTGGTGGAGGTCTTGGAACCATTGAGGATGGCTGCGACAAGCTGGTCACGCAGCGGGCCGGGGAAGGCGAACTCGGCCCGGGGCAGCGATGCGATGTCGTCGGGAGAGACGGCGTCAGTGGTCATACGGTCACAGTAGCGACCCGCTTGCTCAAACCGGCAGCAATAACGGGCGGGGGACGGACAGGGGGACTTCGGTTTGACCTTCTGCCCGCAGTGATGCTCGGTTCACCGCGTGGATACCACCGCCGGTGACTCTACGGGGCGATACCCGACAGGGTCGGCGACCCGTCAGGCCAGGAAGCGTTCGACGGCCTCGCGGGCTCGGGCGTTGGAGGCGGCGGCGTGGGCCAGGGACTGGGCCAGCGCATCGATCCACTCGTCCAGGCCCACATGGCGCCGCGAGAGCACGATGCCCCGCACCTCGTGGCAGATCTCCCCGGCCACCCGGCCCCGATCCATCCGCAGCGAGAGCCGCTGCTCCCCGAGCGCGACGTCCAGTTCGGCGACCGAACCCTCGCGCCCGGCCACCCGTTCCGCGACGGATCGCCTGCGCTTGACCCGCACAGCGCCGGGCGGCAGCGAGTCCGCCAGGTTCGCCGACAACACCTTGGCGTAGAGGTTCAGATCCGCGCTGTCCTGGCGCAGCGCCGCGGCCAGCAGTTCCACTTCCCTCTCAGGCATCGAGGCTCAGCACCATGGTCGGCCGCTCGATGATGTGGTCGTCGCGAAGCGGGCGCACCGCTGTCCCGATGGCGAAGAACTCGGTGGTGTGCGTCCCCCAGTTGTGCGAATGCTGCCTCAGTTGGACAGCCACGATCCCCTCGGCCTCCAGGGCGTTGCCCTCCGCCTGCATACGGCTCATCGCCAGCTCGCGTGCATCGTAGAGTGCCTGGGTGAACGGCTCGATCTCGACGTTGCGGCCCGTGCTGCTCAGCACTTGAGCGAAGCGCTGGTGCGCCACGTGGTAGACACACGACCCCATGACCATGTCCAGCGGCGCGTATCCGGCCCGGATCAGCGTCCAGAAGTCCTGGCCGGACAGGTCCGAGGTGAACGGCTTGCCCTTGTTGTTGAGCCAGGTCCCGCCCGGCCCCGGGTCCGCACCGTCCGCCTTCACCGCCGTGCCGATCGCGATGAACTCGGCGATGTCCGAGCCGAACTCCTTGAACTCGATGTCCAGCCGCACCCCGACGATCCCGTCCGCTCCCAGCGCGCTCGCCTCCGCCTCCATCCGGCCCATCGCCAGCTCGCGCGCGTGGTACATGGCCTGTGACAGCTTGGTCAGCTCCTGGTTCTTCGACCACCGGCCGAGCTGGAGGCCGACGTGGTAGACCGAGGAGCCGAGGACCAGGCCGAGCGGGCGGAAGCCGACCTCGCGCACCAGCAGAAACTCGTTCACCGTCAGGTCCGAGGTGAAGAGCGAGCCCTTTTCCCCCGGCTGGAGCTGCGCGAGCCGCCGCATCGCGTCCTCGGGCACGCCCTCCGCCGCCGGCCGCGCGGTTCTCCCGGCCGGTTCCTGCCCCGTTCGCTCGGTCATGTCAGCGCTCGCGCTCCAGTCTCATGATGGTCAGTGGTCTGGGCCCGGCGGGCCGCTCGGAGCGGCCGAACCGGGCGATGGAGGTGCCGACGAGGACCGCCTCCGCGCTGAGGTCGCGCGTGTACCCGTACGTGGGGCACTCGTTCTCACGCACCCTCAACTCCATCCCGTCCACCACCACTCCGTCGCCGCCGTGCTTCGTCGCATCGAGGGCCAGTTGCTTCCGGGCATCGTGGCGGACGAGGTTGATCAGCTGGGTATAGCCGTCGACCTCCTGGTTCCCGGCGGTCCAGCGGATCCGGCGGGAGGTGCGCCAGTCGTCGTGCCGGGTTTCGAGGGCGATGCCGAAGACGAGTCCGGTGGGAACCCATCCGCCGTGTACGAGCTTGGCGAAGTCCTGGCCGCTCAGGTGCGAAGTGAAGGGCAGGCGTGGCCGGATGCGCGAACGGGCCCGGACCGCGGTGCCCAGCGCGGTGAACTCCAGGCCCCCCGCCGGGAACCCGCCGACCCGCAGCCGCACCCCGACGATCCCGTCGCCGCCGAGCGCGCGGCACTCGGCCACCGCGCGGGACAGCGCCAGCCTGCGCACCGCGTACATCGCCTTCACCAACTGCGCGTACGACGACGTCCATGCCGAGGACGGCGGCACCTTCCTGCCGTCCGCGACCGACCACGCGCCCGGGCAGCCCCAGACGCCGGTGGACCCGATGTTGAAGACGGCCGTGCCGAGCACCTGCCCGACCGGCTCGAACCCGACACCCTTGATCGCCGCGAACTCCTCGGACGACAGCGCCGAGCCCCAGGTGTTACCGGCCCGGGGCTCTGCCGTCCCACCGGCACCAACCCCCGGCAGTCCGGCGTCTCGTCGGTGTGTCATCGACTTCCGTGCCCTCGACCTCTCGGCTCACCGCGTGGATCACCTCGTCATTCGGCAGCGTATGTCATCGGGGGGATACGGGAAATGGTGATCACGGACTCCGACGGCTCTGCCCGTCCCAGCGCACCAGGGCATGTCCGGTGGGTCGAGGGTGGTGCGGGCGCCCGCCGTTCGGCATCGCCACCCTCCCGAAAATCAATGGAACCGCACTCCCGTGTGCCGTTACCGTTCTCCCGCCCGCAGTCGCCCTGTCAAGGACGTGCCGTTGTACACCAAGTGAGACCCCCCGAGCGCTGATCCGTCGCGCGTCGCACCTGTGCG
This sequence comes from Streptomyces sp. NBC_00224, assembly GCF_041435195.1. Classification (NCBI taxonomy): domain Bacteria; kingdom Bacillati; phylum Actinomycetota; class Actinomycetes; order Kitasatosporales; family Streptomycetaceae; genus Streptomyces; species Streptomyces sp. NBC_00224. The sequence goes on along the minus strand of NZ_CP108106.1, from coordinate 1,008,344 downwards.
CCGCGCTCCTTTTCGCTGCGGTCTTCTCACTGGAACCGGTGTATTTCTGTGTCTGAAACCTGGGTGGTCGTGCCCACCTGCCTGCCGATAGTTCTCCGCCGTTGCCCCAGGTGCGCCTCCGGGCGCTTCCGGGCGAACGGCAAATTCCGCGTCAACGCCAACCACAAGCTCCTCGACGCCTGGCTCCTCGCACTGTGCACCGAGTGCGGGGACACCACCAAGCTCACTGTCCTGGAGCGGATGAACGTGCGTTCCGTACAACCCGAGTTCCTGAACCTGCTGCACGACAACGATCCCGGCCTGGCAGCCGAACTGCTTCAGGACCCGGTCGTACGGCGCCGCAATCGCATCGCCCTCGACTGGGACAACGCCTGGCGCCTCGACAGCGGCGCGCCGGATCAGCCGCATCAGCCGGAAGGTGAGGCGATCGAGGTCTCGGTCCGCTTTGCGGCGCGGATACCTGTGCGGCCGGTGCGACTGATCGCCGAAGGTTTCGGCCTTTCGCGAGCCGAGGTCGAGAAACTGCTCGTTGAGGGCAACCTCGTGTCGACCGTACGTCTGAGCGGCAAGCTCTCGGGCGACTTCACCTTCACGCTCAAGCGCTGAGTCCTTCCGGCCGGGCCTGTCCGGCGGTATCCGACACAGGACGTGTCGTACCGCTTGTCAGGCCCGACCGGGGGCGGACGACGACCCCGAAGGGACGTCACACGCTTCGGCTAGAGGGAGATCTGAATGTCGGCGAGGGCGATCAGCCTGAGCACGTCTTCCTGTGCGGCGTGGGTACGGGCATAGAGATCGGACGGCTCGGAGCCCTTGTAGTACTTCATCAGGTCGATTTCCCCCGACGTCGGGTACACCGTGGCGTTGGGGGACGGTTTCTGGAAGTCCCACAGGTCCAGCGGGCTGCCGTAGACGGTGCCCTTGTGGCTCCATGACAGGTCTCTGCCGCCCGCTGCCTCCAGTACGGTGTGTCCGAACTCGTGGGCCGCGGTGTGTTCGAAGTCCTCGTCGGCTGCTGTGCCCGGGCCCCCGTAGAAACCCTCGTTGTAGTAGATGCGCGCGTCGATGATCCCCGAGTTGTGGCTGCGGCGGTACTCCGAGTCGGTCTCGACGATCAGGTTGAGGGCTACCCCGTCGGCGAGGCTCTGACGGGCGGTCGCCGTCACCACGAACGTGTCGCTCCCCGGCGTCACGGAGCGGGACCAGTACTTGCCGAGGCCGCTGAGGACGAGTGGAGCCAGCCGGTGGAACTCGCTCGGAGTGATGCCGCCCGCAGGGCTGTTGGCGACGTACACGTCCAGCGCGATCTGCTTCGTGGCCGAGTTCACCTTGGCCGCGACCCAGCTCCGTCGGGCGGTCTTCAGGTGCACCGCCTTCTCGACGGAGACCAGGCCGGCACCCTCGAATCTGACCGTCAGCCTCAGCGGACGGCGGAAGACCTCGGGGTCGAAGACACCGGCCTTGTCCCGTCCGTTCCAGCGCCACACATGGGTGCCGGCTGTGAGGAAGGAAGGGGGCAGGACCTCTTCGGCGACCAGTGTGGGAGTGCCGTCGTCGAGTTCGAGGACCGCCCTGTCGGCCCTGATCTTGCTCAGGTCGGGGATGGTGAGCTGGACTTCGAGCGGTGGCAGCGTGCCCAGCGGGTCCAGGGACTGCTTTCCCTTCGGGAGCGTGATCTTCACCAGGGGCTCGCGGGCAGGGCTTGACGCCGGCATGACCGGGCGGGCGTCGATGTCGACCTTCTCACCCGTGGGCTGGGTGACCCTGACCGCGGCGTTGTTCGCCCCGGCGGTCTCGGTGAGTTCCTTGACCTCCTTGGCCGACGTGGCGGACTCGGGGTTGGTGGCGCCCGCGCCCACCATGCCGCGGATGGCCGTACTGGTGAGCTCGGACGCCTTCGCGTCGTCGATGAGGCCCTTCGACTTCGCCGTCTCGATCGTCTTGATGGCCTTGTCGATGTCCTTGCTCATCTTCCCCTGCAGGGCGAGGTCGGCGGCCTTGGTGCCGAAGGCGGTCGCGGTGGTGAACGCCTCCTGCAGGGCCGCGGCGGCGTTCTTCTGCGTACCCTCCAGCCCCGCCATGTCCCGGAAGGACCCGGACTGGCCCAGCAGGGTCAGTGCGGCGCCCAGACCTGTCGGATCCGGTGCCGCCGGGGCGTTCTGCATCGCGATGATCGGCTGCTGGAAAGGCGTCGGTGTGACGTCCGCGGGGGCGGCCCGCCGGGTGTCGGTCGAGGTGGGCAGGATCTGCGGCGGCGAGTCCGGGATCGGGGACTCCTCCCAGCGCCAGAAGCGGGTCTCGTCGATCTGCTCGCACGAGTTGCAGGCGCCCATGGCCGCCTCGGCGTAGACACCGCTGGTGGGGACGGCGATCCGCGAGGGCTCCATGGGAGTGTTCGGCTGGTAGTGGCCCAGCAGGTCGACCGGGTGCTCGGTGTCCTGCCGGTAGGTGGGGTCGAGGTGGAAGCCGCGTGCCACGGGCAGCACCAGGCTGTTGCCGACGATGCCGATGAGCTCGTTCTCCACCACACTGGCCACCGAACGGCCGCCCGCGTTGGGTGCCACGAACCCGTCGAGCAGCATGAACCGCCGGGCATCGCTCATCCGTGCCCACAGCAGGTGGTGGTAGCCCTCGATGTTCTCGTTGAGGTGGTCAAGGAGGTTGCGGGCCAGCTCCTTGTCCTCCTCCCGTGGATTGCGCAGCTCCTGGCGGTTCAGCGGGGTCTCGATCCGGACTTCGTCGTACCCGGTGAGGTCGTTGCGGATGGACGCACTGGAGAACAGCCGCGACGACAGATGCCCCGTGCGGTAGCGTAGCTCCCCGGAATCGATGATCACGCGGGAGCCGTAGGGCAGCAGGTCGATCACGAAGGGCAGGCCGGGCAGCGCCAGCTTCGAGCTGATGACGACGGCCTTGATGTCGGCGCGGTGCACCGGGGGCAGCGAGGCGGCCATGCGCAGCGAGACGAACAGGCTCCGGTCGTTGGCGAAGCGCGAGACGAGGGTGGGATCGATCGCGAGATCGACGGTGGACTCGTCGTTCTTGACGGCGTGCACCCGTAGGTGCTGGACGACGGTGGCGGCGATCTTGGGGCCGAGCTGTTCCAGGAAGACCCGGTCCTTGAAGTTCTGGTCGCGCAGGTACTGGTCGTAGAAGTCCTTGGGGGTGAACCCGAACAGGCCGAGCAGCGGGTTCCATTGCGCCGGGTCGAAGTCGTCGTCGGTGTCCCTGGGGCGGGCCAGCTGGAAGGTGAGGTTCAGCTCGCCCTCGACGGATTCCAGGTTCTCGTCGGCGTAGCGGCCCACGGGCAGGTCACTGCCCGCGTAGTGGGCGTCGATCCGCTCCAGGGCGTCGAATCCGGCCCGCAGCGCGGGCGGCACCGCATCGGCCAGGGTGTTGCGCCACCGCAGAGCCTTGGCGTCGGTGAACCAGGACATCAGCAGCGGCACCAGCAGGCACTCCTGTACGTCCACCAGTCGCTCCCTGACCAGCAGATGACGCAGCACCTCGAAGTACTGGATGGTCAGCGCGTGGCAGTGGTTGTAGTTGGCGACCGACTCGGTGGTGGCGACCACCCGCTCCCCTTGCGCCACGGTGTGCACGACCGAGGTGCGCTGGGTCCGTACGGAGGACGCGGCCTGGACGGTGCGGTCCCGGAGCTGGTTGAGCGCGTTCGCCGCGGTGCTGCGTGAGGAGTCCTGCCAGGCGGTGCTCTGTGCACTGGCATAGCCGCCGCCGACCCCCAGCAGGCCGCCGACCGCTCCTGAGATCGCCGCCACTCCGCCGCCGGCGGCGATGGAGCCGGAGGAGGACCGGGAGCCGCCGCGCGTGGACTCGGCCAGGGTGCCGGTGACGATCTCGGTGATGTCGCGGTCCCTGGTCAGGTTCGCTTCGAGGCTGTCGCGGGACTCACCGGACTCGGCCCGCGCGGTGGTCTCGCGCCGCTCCCAGTCGAGGACGGCGATCTGCTTCTTCTGGCCGGGCGCCAGCGGCAGGCTGTAGAGGAGATTGCCCATCGAGTAGCCGTCGGCCACCCACTCCTGCTTGAACCGCAGGATGTGTCCATGGGCGATGGTGCTCGCCTGGTAGACGGTCGGATCGTCGTCCCAGTCCACCGGGTGGGCCCCGGTCAGCTGCTGCCGCCCCGGCGGCTTCGCCTCCACTTCGCCGAGGTAGCGCAGCAGGTCGCCGTGCCGGGTCTGCTGGGCGGCCGCGTACACGGCCTTGAGCGTGGATACGTCCGGGTCGCGGGCCAGCGACTTGAGTACGGCGGCGTCGATGTATCCGGCGGCAGGCAGAGTCGGCTCGTCCACCGCCTCTCCATCGCCGGTACGGTCGGACGCGTCGGCCCCCTTGTCCACCGCCCGTCGCGCCGAGACGTCCGCGGCTGCCTCCGCTCCGGGGGCGTTGCGGAACTCGGCCCGCGACTGGGCCAGTTCGGCCACCAGGTAGGGGGTGAGCAGACGCACCGGCACCTTGGGCGGCTCGTCGAGCGACAGCCCCTTGATCTCCGGCTCGGTCGTACGGACGAGGTAGCTGAAGCTGTACTCCTCCAGGGTGCGGTCGGGCTTGGTGAAGTCCACACAGCGGCCCACGCCGGCGTCGGTGGAGAACGTTCCGTCGGCGCGGGCCAGGTCGGTGGCGTCCGGGGACCGCGGCGCGCTGTCCGTGTCGTGGCAGGCGCAGTCCTCCTCGGCCGCCGGTTCCGGGACGTCGACGACGAGGACAGCCGTCTCCGGGAAGATCCCCCTCTCCTCGGGGCCCGCCTCCGTCTCTACTGTCGGCGCCAGCAGATGCACCGGTACGTCGGCGGGCCCGTCCGCGAGGCCGACGGTGGCGTGGGCCGAGGTGAAGTATCCGACGGGGTAGGGCCCGCTGAAGTGTCCCTGCGCGTCGGTGGTGGCGACGATCAGGGCACGGAAATCCACCGGTTGGGGTTGCGCCGCCTCCGCGCCCCAGAGCACCACCTGCACGCCCGCCGCCTGGCGACGGCCCGCGGAGTCGATCACCCGGCCGCGCAGCCGCGTCGGCATCCCCGCCGTGGGATCGGTGTTGGCCTGTGTGGTGCCGGGCTCGCGCGTCGTGACCGTCAGGGCCACCGTCCGTGGCAGACCCGGACCGGGTTGGGTGGTACTGACCAGCAGTTCGCCGTCCGGCGCGCTCGCCCTCAGGGTGACGTCGCCGACAATGCTCTGGCGCGCCGGAATGCTCAATGCGGCGAGTCCGTCGGCTCCCGTGGAGCCCGAAGCCGCGAACGGGACGCTCGCAACACCCTCGCTTCCCTCGTCACCCGTACGGCGCACGCCCACGACCACGACCGAGTACCCGGTGAAGTCGCCACCGCCGCCCGCCTGGACGAGCTGGACGTCCAGTGGCTCGGGCGGCGGCGCGGACCCGGGCGCAGGGCCGGAGGACGTCTTGACCGTCACCAGTTGCTCCAGCCTCGCGAACGACGACGGTGACATGCCGGGGACGCGCATCAGCTCCTCGACCGCTTCGAAGAACCCGTGCGCCTCGCGGTAGGCGATGATGCTCTCCGCGAGGGCGGGCTCGACGCCGGGAAGCGCCGCGAGGTCCTTCGCGGTGGCGGTGTTCAGATCAACGAGCTCAGCCATGACGGATCCTCGTGGGCGTTGCGGGCGAAACGCGGCGGCCGACATTCCGCCATGGACATCGAAATCGCCCCGCCCGACCCTCGCGAGCCGGAGTGCTCCCTTTGGCCCATCGGATCCTGCCACCGGGAGGGGCCGCCTCTCAGCAGGCCTGATGCCCGGACGGGTTCAACTGGCGGGCTGTACCTGGACCCGCTCCGGCTGCCCGTAAGCTGCCGTCCCATGCGTGTGCTGGTGGTGGAGGACGACCCCGAGCTGGGGCCCGTCGTGGTGGAGGGGCTGCGCGCGGCCGGGTTCGCCGTGGACCTCGCCGTGCGGATCGACGAGGCCGATCTCAAGCTGGACGTCAATACGTACGACTGCCTGGTCGCCGACCGGGGGCTCCCCGACGGGGACGCCCTCGATCTCGTACGGGACCGGCGGCGCGCCGGGTCCACACTGCCGGTGCTGCTGCTCACCGCGCTCGGCACCGTTGACGACCGGGTCGCCGGATTCGAGCACGGCGCCGACGACTACCTGGTCAAGCCCTTCGCCTTCGCCGAGCTCACCGCGCGTGTGCGCAGCCTGTGCCGCAGGGGGCAGCCCGTGCGGCTGCCGGAGCTGCGTGTCGGCGACCTGGAGCTGGACCTGCCGCGCCGCCGGGTACGCCGGGCGGGGGTGCTGCTCACCCTCACCGCCAAGGAGTTCGGCGTACTGGAGACGCTGATGGTGCGCGCCGGCGAGGTCGTCACCCGGAGCGAGCTGATCGACAGCTGCTGGGACGAGATGAGCGACCCGATGTCGAACGTCGTCGACGTCGTCATCGCACAGCTGCGCCGCAAACTCGGTCCCCCGGAGCTCATCGGGACGGTGCGCGGTGCCGGCTACCGCATCGCGGGCCCCGAGTGAGTGCTCCGCAGCGGCGTCCGCGCCCGGCCGTGGCGCGGCTCGCCCGGCTGCGGCGGCGGCTGACCGTCCTGTTCGCCGGGACCACCGCGGCCTGCCTGGTCGTCCTCGCCGTCGTCGCCGCCTCCATCGACGCCCACTCCCGTACCGAAGGGCTCGACAAGGAGGTCGGCCGCCGGGCCGACGGTCTGGCCCGGGCGGTGTGGATGGACAAGGGTGTCCTTCACCTCGAACCCCTGGCGGAGGACGCGCTGGCCAAGGAGCCCGGCGCGCTCGCCGTGGTCGGCGGGCGGCAAACCCCGGATGTGCGCTGGTCACGCCCGGGCCCGGGCGCGTTGCCCGCGCCCGCCCGTATCGACGGACTGTGGCGGCGGGTCCTGTCCGAGCAGGACACGGTGTACGCGACCGAGACCTCCCGGGACGGTACGACCCTGCGCTGGGCCGTCTCGCCGGTATGGGACGACGACAGCATCGGCGCGGCCGTCCTGGCCGCCGCCGACCCGGGCCCGGGCGAGCGCGACCATGCCCTCCTGCTGCGCTGGCTCGCACTCGGCTGCGCGGCCCTGGTCCTGGCCGCCGCCCTGATCGGTCATCTGCTCTCCGGGCGCAGCATGCGTCCCGCGCTGCGGGCGCTCGACCAGCAGGAGCAGTTCCTCGCCGAGGCGGCGCACGAGCTGCGCACCCCGCTCGCCACGCTGCGGGCGACGCTGGAGTCGGGCGGCGGCGCAGAGTCGGTCCGGATCGTCGACCGCATGGGCCGTCTGGTCGGCGGGCTGCTCACCCGGGCACGGGTGGAGGCGGGCACCCAGGAGGTGGAGCTGACGCCGCTCCGGCTCGACCAGCTGGTGGAGCAGGCGGTGGAGGAGGTGGCACGGGCCCACCCCGGGGCCGAGGTCACGGTGTCGGCCGAGCCCGTGGTGGTCGCCGGGGACCCCGACCTGCTGGAGCAGGCGGTGCGCAACCTCGTGGAGAACGCGCTGCGGCACGGCGGCGCGACCCCCGTCGAGGTACGGGTGCACCCCGACGGGGTCGCGGTGCGCGACCACGGTCCGGGCTTCGGTACCCGCACGGGCGCGGGCGGCAACGGAATCGGCCTCGCCATCGTCGGCTGGGTCGCCGAGCTGCACGGCGGCACGGTGGAGGCGGGGGGCGCACCGGGGGGCGGCGCGCTGGTGCGGCTGCGGCTGCGGCCTGAACCGGAGCGGTCGGAGCGGGCTGTTCCTGAGTAGGTCGGCCGGGCGGTTCGTGAGCGGGCAATCCGTCCGCACGGGGGAGTGTCTCCGTATGGCGGGCGCCCTCATCTTCTCCTCATGATGCGTCCGCCAGTCTGGCCGCATGTTCGCGAAAGCCAGGCGCCCGCGCGCCGCATCCGTCACCCTGGCCACCGCCGTCCTCATCGGCTCCGGAGCCGTCTGGTACGCCCTGCCCTCGCGGGGGGTCGAGGCACATCCGGTCGTGGTCCGGGTGAACCAGGCCGGATACCTCACCGGTGGTTCCAAGGAGGCGTTCGTCATGGGCGGGGACGACGACGCGCTCGCGAGCGCGGGCTTCCAGGTGGTCGACGAGTCGGGCCGTACGGTCCTGAGCGGCAGGACCGGACCTCGCACCGGCGGCTGGAACGCGGCGTACGACACGGTCCGTACCCTCGACCTCACGGCGCTGACCGCCCCCGGCACCTACCGGGTCGAGCTGACCGGAGCCGCCAACGGCACCTCGCCGCACTTCAAGGTCGCCCCGTCCGGTGAGCTGATGCGCGGCCTGGCAGCCGAGAACGTGCGGTTCTTCCAGGCCCAGCGCGACGGCGCCGACGTCGTACCCGGCGTACTGGAGCGCAAGCCCTCCCACCTCGCGGACCGCGAGGCGACCGTGTACGCCACGCCCCGCTACAACGACGAGGGCACCGAACTGACCGAGCCGCTGCGGCGCGTGAGTGGGCCCGTCGACGTCTCGGGCGGCTGGTTCGACGCGGGCGACTTCCTCAAGTTCACCCACACCGCGTCCTACTCGACCGCCCAACTGCTGCTCGCCCAGCGTTCGTTCGGCGACGTGCCGGGGCTCGCCGCCGAGGCGCGCCACGGCCTGGCCTGGCTCGACCGGATGTGGGACGGACGTACCGGCACGCTCTACGCCCAGGTCGGGATCGGCGCGGGCAGCAAGGAGTTCCGCAGCGACCACGACGTCTGGCGGCTGCCGGAGGCGGACGACGCGCTGGACGTACGCGAGGGCGACCCCGACCACACCATCAAGCACCGGCCGGTCTTCCGGGCGAACGAGCCGGGCCGGCCGATCAGCCCCAACCTGGCGGGCCGGGTCGCCGGGACCTTCGCGCTCGCCGCCCAGGCGGACGCCAAGGACAACCCGGAGCGGGCCCGGCGGTGGCTGGAGAAGGCCGCGGCCGTCTACGGGCAGGCCGACACCGAGCACTCGGGCGAGCTGGTGACCGCGTTCCCGCACGGCTTCTACCCGGAGGAGTCCTGGCAGGACGACATGGAGTTCGGCGCCGTCGAACTGGCTCTGGCAGCACGGCAGGTGGACGACGGTCGGGCTGGGGGTTGGCAGCGCGAGGCGGGGGAGTGGGCGCGTAAATACATCGCGTCGGACGCGCGCGGCACACTCGGCGTCGCCGATGTCAGCGCCCTCGCCCACGCCGACCTGCTGCGCCTTGCGCCGTCCGGCGCGGCCGTGGCCGATCTGCGGCGGCAACTGTCGGACGGTGAGAGTCGGGCGGCCAAGGACCCGTTCCGGGCGGGCGCCGTCTACACGGATTTCGACGCGGTGCCGCACACCTTCGGTCTTGTCGCCACCGCCCGGCTGTACGCGAAGGCGACCAGCGACCACCGCTACGACGCCTTCGCCGAGCGTCAGCGCGGCTGGGCGCTGGGGGCCAACGCCTGGGGCACCGGTTTCATGGTCGGCGCGGGCGAGACGTATCCGCACTGCCCCGAGCACCAGGCAGCCAACCTGACCGGCACCCCGCTGCGCGGTGCGGTGGTCAACGGCCCGAACGCGGCGGCCAAGCTGTCCGAGCTCAACTCCTTCGACACGATGCGCCCCTGCGCGTACGGAACGGACACCTGGAAGCGCTTCGACGGCAAGGGTGCCCGCTACCTCGACCACGTCGGCGCGTGGCAGACGGTGGAGCCGGCCGACGACTTCACCTCCACCGCGCTGCTCGCCTTCGCGCTGACGGCGAGTTGAGAGCCCGCACCAAGTCGCCTGCCGGGGTCGTTGGTGTGCCGTCACCGGCTCTGCCTGGCCACGTATTCGTCGAGAGTCCGCAATGCGCCCCAGGCACGGTCGAAAATGGACGCGAAGTACGCCAGGAAGACGGGCCCTTCGACGCTGAACCCGGTGAGTTGTTGGCGGCCGGCACCGGAAAAGGAGAGAAAGGTGACGGAGTCGTCTATGAGGGCGGTGTTGTGCCAGGCGCAGGAGCTGTTCCAGGACATAACCCGTGCCTCGTAGGTGTACAGGTCCCTGACTTCTTCCTGATGTTCTTGCAGCCAGGCCAGATAGGCCGGCGGCGGCACGCCGTCGCGCTCCGGAACGCCGATGATGCGCCGGACGCTGGCGGACTCGCTGGTCTCCCTGGCCCACTGCAACAACGTCTCGTAGTAGGCAGTCACCTCCGAGTCGACCCACTGGCCGGGAGGATGGAGCCGTACGTAGGTGAGACGGATCTCGTGTCGGGCGGCGCGGACCCGGTCGGCCGCGGCGCGGTAGAAGGCGGGAGGGTCCGGGTAGCAGACCATGTCGGCCTGCAGCGTCTGCGGCGTCTGCGGCGCAGGGTGTTTCAGCTCGTCCAGCTCGGTCCGGACCTCCCGCCAGAGCTCCTTCCACCGCGCCCAGTCGCCGCCCAAAGCGGTGACCAGCCGACGGGTGACGGTCTCACTGGGCAGGCGACGGCCGTTGAGCGTTTCGGAGACCGTCGCCTGACTGCACTGCGCCCGCGCAGCGATCGTCTTGAGCTGAGGGTCTCCTGCGGCGATGCGCAGCCGTCGCAGCTCCGCGGCGAACCGCTGCACAGGCGGCAGCGCACCGCGTGGGTAGCCCTGCATGTTTCCCCCCAAGCGCCTGACACAAGCCGGATGGCCGAGATGCTCGCATCTCGTACGCCGAGGGCGTGGAACTTCACCGAATTCCGCTGAAGTAGGCGGAACTTCTGGCCCCTTCCAGGCACATCGAGGCCCGTTGGATTTCCTGGACGGCAGGCATCGGCGGCCAGTCGAATGGAGGACACCTCGGTCCAGCAGTGCCCAGGAAGGTGAGACAGACATGCCGATCGACTTCGCGACGTCACTCCGCCGCCATTACCTGACTTTTCTTGCCGTTCTCGTGATCGGTGTCGTCCTGATCATCGCGCGCGGCGGCACCTCGCAGTCCACGGCCATCGCCTTGGACTGCGTACTCGGTCTCGCCAAGCTGGTCAGCGGTTACGTCCTCGCGCCTGCCCCACCGGCGGTGCCCAAGCCGTGACGAGAGGCCGCCGGCCCCTGAGACACAGCCGGCGAGCAGGTGCCAGGGTGGAGTTGCCCATGTGGCGCAGCCGTGTGAATGCTGGACACAGGAGGGGGAGAGTCCCCCCATCGACTGGGCCGGAACGCAGCGACCGGCCGGGAAGCGGTCCTGGGCCATGAAGGCAATCGCGCTTGAATCGTACGGAGCGGCCGACGACCTGCGGCTGGTCGAGCTGCCCGATCCCAAGGTCGCGCCCGGTGAGGTCCTCGTCCGGGTGAAGGCGGCCGGGGTCAATCCGGTCGACTGGAAACTCGCCGCCGGTTACCTGGACCCGATCATGGAAGTCCGTTTCCCGCTGATCTCCGGCTGGGACGTGTCCGGTGTGGTGGAACGCGTGGGCCTGGACGCGACGGAGTTCGCGGTGGGGGACGAGGTCTTCGGGTATGTGCGCAAGGACTGGGCGCAGAACGGCACGTACGCCGAACTCGTCGCCGCGCCCGTGCGCACCTTGGCCAGGAAGCCCGCCGCGCTGACCTGGGAGCAGGCCGCCGGAGCGCCGCTCGCGGGGCTCACCGCCCAGCAGACGATCAAGCGGGTCGGTCTGGCCAAGGGCGAGACCGTGTTGATCCACGCCGCGGCCGGCGGCGTCGGCTCGCTCGGCGTGCAGATCGCCGTCGCGCTCGGCGCCCGGGTGATCGGCACCGCGAGTGAACGCAACCACGACTTCCTCCGCGAGCTCGGTGCGGAACCGGTCACCTACGGGGACGGGCTCGCCGATCGGGTACGGGCCCTGGCACCCGACGGCGTCGATGCCGCCCTCGACTTCGTCGGCGAGGGCGCGGTCGACGTCTCGCAGCAGCTGCTCCGCAAGCGCGACCGGGTCGCGTCCATCACCGACGGTGAGGCCGCGGCCAGGGGCGGCCACTATGTTTGGGTACGCCCCGATGCCGGTGATCTGACGGAACTCGCCGCGCTCGCGGACGCGGGCAAGCTGACGGTGCCCGTGGAACACGCGCTGCCGCTGGCCGAGACCGCCGAAGCGTGGCGCCTGAGCCAGGCGGGCCGCACCCGAGGAAAGATCGTCCTGACCGTCTAGCGCCCCTGCGCCATCACACACCACCATGCGCTCGGACCATGTCATGCGTTGCCTTGCGGGGATCAGTCGGACCGAGTGGGCTCGCGGAGCGGCAGAGGCCGGACTGGGCGAGGGGTGGGCCGGTTCACTTGCCGGTGTTCTCGGCAAGGGTGTGCGCCACGAGGGCGTTGGCGTGGCCGTGCCCCAAGCTGTGTTCCGTCTTGAGCCAGGCGACGAGTTCCATGTGCTTGGTCAGGGGCGAGGAGGAGATGAGTTCCTTCCAATGCGCGATGGGGTGGCCGTACTTCGCCTCGATGGAAGGGAAGTAGCTGGCGGGGCCGTTGGCACTGTCGGTCATGTCGGTGTCCTGCCGTTCCGAGGGGTGTTTGCGGGCGTCTGCCGCGCGGGCGGCTACTGGTCGGCCGGGGCGACGGGCGCGTAGGCGAGGACCTGGGCGCCGGTGCTGAAGGTGGTGGTGCTGATCAGCTGGAGGGTCTTCTTCGGGGAAGCCGCGGTGAACAGACGCTTCCCGGTGCCCTCGATGACGGGGTGGGTCCACAGCCGGAGCTCGTCGACGAGGTCGGCTTCGAGCAGCGTGTTGACGAGGTCGCCGCTGCCGTAGACGAGCAGGTCCCCGCCGTCCTGCTGCTTCAGCTCGGTCACGGCGGCCGGGACGTCGCCGGCGAGGAGAGTGGCGTTCCACTCGGCGGTGTCGAGCGTGGTGGTGGCCACGTACTTGCGCATGCTGTTCATACGGTCGGCGAAGCCGTCCTCGTCGGTGATCGTCGGCCAGGCAGCGGCGAATCCCTGGTAGGTGACGCGGCCGAGCAGGAGGGCGTCGGCGGCGAACAGCTGGGCCTGGGCGAACTTGGCGGCTTCGTCGTTGAAGAACGGGGCCGACCAGGACGGGTTCTCGATGACGCCGTCGAGCGTGATGTAGACGGACGCGATGATCTTGCGCATGCGGTGACTCCCCCTTGGCAACGGACATGTAGATGCCCATGTGTACGATGTTCACATTCGAGGAGTGCGAAGATCCGCGCCCCCCGAGTGATCTTGCGTCAGCCTAGTTGAACTATGTGGATGCTGTCCACATTGGAGTTGGTGATGGTCCCGGACACCGGTACACCGAAGCGGAGCACCTACCGCCACGGCGACCTCCGCAACGCCCTGATCCAGGCAGGCGTCGAACTGGCCCGCCAGGGCGGCCCCGAGGCCGTGGTGCTGCGCGCGACCACCCGCCACGCGGGCGTCGCGCCCAACGCCGCCTACCGCCACTTCGCCGATCGCGGCGCCCTCTTGCACGCCGTCTCCCAGGCCGCCATGGCCCAGGTCGCCCGCACCATGGAGGCCGAACAGGCCGCCGTGGCGCCGACCGCGGACGAGAAGACCGCCGCCCGCGCCCGCTTCCGTGCGGTCGGCACCGGCTATCTGCGCTTCGCCCAGGAGGAGCCCGGCCTCTTCCGGGCCGCCTTCCACGTCCCCGGCGACATGACCCACGCCGCGGACGACGACGCCGCCGGAAGCAACGGCAAAACCCCCTTCGAACTGCTCGGCGCCGCCCTCGACGGCCTCGTGGAGACGGGCCTGTTGCCCGAAGACCGGCGCCCCGGTGCCGAGTTCCTCGCCTGGTCGGCCGTCCACGGCCTCGCCGTGCTCGTCATCGACGGCCCCCTCCGCGGCCTCCACCCCACCCAGGCCCACGACGCGGGCCAGCACGTCATCGACATGATCGAGCGCGGCATCTGACTTCACAGGCGGCCCCACCCCCGGTCACGCTCCCGCGCCCGGGGCGACGAATCCCACCGTGCTCCGCACCACCGTCTCCTTGAAGGCGGCCGCGGCGCGTCCCGTCAGGACGAGCCTGCGCGGGCGGTCGTCGGCGTGGGTGAACTGGACGATGCCATCCTGCCGGCCAAGGCTGATGTTGGTGAAGGCGTAACCGATCCGTACGGGTTCTGGCTCCCGGCCTGCCCACCGCGCCGCAACGACGTCGGCCACGCCCCGGCCCATGGGCAGGGCCGCCTGGCAGGACATGCGGCTCGGCGCCCCACCCACGGAGATACCGGCCGCCGCGTCGCCCACGGCGTACACCTCAGGGTGCGACACCGAGCGCAAGGTGGCGTCGACGAGCATCCGGCCGTTCTCGTCCGTGGCGAATCCCGCCGTACGCGCCAGCTCCGGCGCTCGGAACCCAGTGGTCCACACGACGGCGTCAGCGGCGAACGACGCGCCATCAAGGGTGTCCAGGCCGTCCTTGCGTACCGCCCCGACAACGGTCCCGGGGTGAATCGAGACGCCCAGCCGGTCCAGAGCGCGCCGCACATGGCTCTGAGCTCGCGGCACGAGTCCGGACCCCACACCATCGCCACCGGTGAACAGCCGGACCCCCAACTCAGGGTAAGTCGCGGCCAGTTCCGAGGCGGTCTCCAGCCCGGTCAGCCCTGCGCCCACCACCGCGACAGTGCCGCCCGACGCCACCTCGGCAACCCTGTGCCGCAACCGCGTCGCCTGCTCAAGGTCGGTGACGGTGTACGCGTGCTCGGCCGCCCCCGGGACGGCGTCGAACCGAGCCAGGCTGCCCGCCGCGTACACCAGGGTGTCGTAGCCGATCACTCGGGGTGCGACGTCAAGGCGTACGGTCCGGGCAGTGGCATCGATCGCGGTCACGCGGGCGACGACCAGCTGAACCGAGGTACCGGCGAGGCGTTGCCGCAATGACCGCGTCACCAGCCGCTGCCCGGCGGCCAGTTGATGGAGCCGGACCCGTTCCACGAACCGGTCCGAGGCGTTGACCAGAGTGACCGTGACGTCGCTGCGACGCAGCTTGCGGGCGAGGCGCTCGGCTGCCCGCAGACCGGCGTATCCGGCGCCCACGACGACGATGCGATGACTCATGGCATGACTTCCTCTGTGACTACGGGGGCGACTGCGGGCGACTATGGGTGCGACTGCCGGTGCGACTGCGGGCGGCTTCGCCGCCGCCTCGGACGATCGGTCGCCGCGCGTCGGCGTCAGGGCGCGGATCCGGCCACGGCCACCGCCCAGGCGATGTACAGGACGTTCACCACCAGCCGGGCCACCGCACCGACCGGCCGCTCCAGCAACCGGGGCCGGTCCGGCCGCGCCCGTCGTAGCGCGTCCCCGTGGGACACCAGGTAACAGGTGATCAGGACGGCGGCGGCCCAGCCCCCGGCCTGCCTGCCGCCCGGTACCAGCACCAGCGCACCCACCACCACCTCAGTCGCCCCGCTCCCGGCCACCAGGAGCCGCTTCCGGTCGAGCCATGCGGGTACCAGCGTGCGGAAGTAGCCGGGGGACAGGAAATGCATGACCCCCGTGACGACCAGGAACGTCGCCAAGGCGACGGAAGCGATAGCGTGCATGGCACGATGATCCGTTCACCTCGTGCCTGGGTACTTGAACAAAACGATCGCCGCATCGTCTTCGCGACCGGCCCCGAGGCGACGATGTTCGCCGAGTCCCGCCCGTTCCGCGTCGCCCAACACCGGCTGCCCGCCTGGAAAGCCGTGCTGCCGATCGGCGGCCACGCCGAACTCCTCCAGCCGGGGCGGCCCTTGGTGGCGGCGCCCGGGTTGATCGTTCCGCCCCAGCTCGCCCACTCCTGCACGGCGACCTCGCCCTACCTCGCCCTGTTCATCGACTCCTGGCTGCTGCCCCCGTGCCCGGGGCCGGTACGGCTCAGTGCCGGCGAGGTCCGCCGCCTGCTCGCCGCACTTGGCACCACCGATTCCGACGGACCCGGCACCTGCGTGGACCTGGGCGCCGGATACGCCGAACTGCGGACACTCACCGGGCGCCCGTCCCGGCTCGATCCGAGAGTCGCCCACGCTGTCGACCTGTGTACGTTGCGCGATCCGGACATGCCCATCACCGCCATCGCCACCGAAGTCGGTCTGTCGGCTCCACGGCTGCGCGCTCTGGTCCGGCAGGACGTGGGCATCGCCCTTGCGCGCCTGCGCCGGTGGGGCCGACTGCGTACGGCGATCGCCGGCCTGCCGGAGTCGACGGCCGCTCTGGCCGCAGCCACCGCAGGCTTCGCCGACCAGGCCCACCTCACCCGTACGGCACGGGACTTCACCGGACGGACGCCCGCCTCCTTGCGACGCGCTGAAGCTCAAGGTGCGCCCTGACGGGCCTGCCCGGCGGCGGAGCCGGGCAGGCCCTCCGCCTGAGTTCAGCCGCGCAGTGGCCGGGGCAGACGCACGTACGTCACGGTCGTATCAATGCCGCTGTCCACCAGACGGCCGCGCGTGTCGAAGGCTCCGGGTCCGTCCGTCATACCGAAGTCGTTGTCGTTGATGAGCGCGAGGGTGTCCCGGCCCGTCAGCGCGATGCCCTCGACCTTGCCGGGCACGCCCGCGACGTTGTTGAAGTCGACCACGAGGGTCTTGCGCAGCACCGGCGCACCGGCCGCGACGGGGTCCTCCAACTGCTCGTACGAAGGGGAGGCCGCCGAGTCGTCCCAGGCGCTGCCCAGCATGCCGGGGCCGCGCGGCAGTGTGACCCGGTGCAGCCGGGAGGCCTTGTCGGTGCGCTCCTGCACCAGCAACTGGTCGCGGCCGATCGCCACCAGCGAGGAGATCTTGAGCTCGGAGGTGTTGTCCTCGCCCGGATCGACGACGTCCACCGCGTCGAAGCGGTAGGCGTACTCGGCCGTCACGGCGCGCTTCTTCGGAGAGAAGCGCAGCAGGCGCGCGTTGCGCGACTTCTCGCCCGCGGCCGTGTCCGGCACGGACAGCGGGCTCTGTACGGCGAGGACCAGGTCGCCGCCCGGGAGTTGGGCCAGGCCCTCGAAGCCGCGGTTGGTCTTGCGCTTGAGCAGAATGGCTGGCAGCGACTCCACGACGGGATAGTCGGCTCCCTTGAGGTTCAGTCCCTTGGGGAGGTACCGCGTGAGCACCTTTCCCCGGGCGGAGACGTGCACGAGGGACGGCCCGTACTCGTCGGCGAGCCAGAAGCTGCCGTCCGCCGCCTGCACGATGCCCTCGGTGTCCAGACCGTTCGGGTCGTACGGGAGCGGGGTCTTCGCGTCGTAGGTGTACGGGGCCTCGTCACGCGAGGCCTGGTTGGGCAGACCGGTGACAGCCTTGCCGGACCGTGTGGTGATCGCGATCGCCTTGAGCACCTGCACGCGGCCGCCCGACACACGTACCTTGACGATCGCCGGATCGAAACCGGGGACCGGGAAGGTGCGGCGCTTGCTGCCGTCCACCTTGATCTGGCCGTTGGGACCGCGGTCGGTCACCGTCCAGAACTCGCCCTTGCGTCCGGCGGGATACATGTCGCTGCCGATCCCGCCGAGGTCGATACCGCGGTCGTCCGCGACCGAACCGGGCAGGAGGGCATTGCTGAACGCACCGAGCGGAATGTCCGCGAGGGCGGCCGTGCCCTCGACGTACGCGCCCCGCGCCCTGCCGCCTTCAGGCGCCGGCATACCCGTGGCGGTCCCGCCCACGCCGATCGCCGCGAGCAGGGCGACGGGCACGCCTACGGCCAGGGAACGTCGTACGGTGCGCTGCTTGTGCGCCTGCGATGCCATCGGGCCTCCTGGCCAACAAAGTCATGTGACAGTGGCCAAGCTGACCGCCTCTTCCGAACGTGATCAGACATCAAGGTGAACTCCACCCAACACGCTGCCATCGCCCTTGGAGGCCCCTGGACAACCTGGACGCCTTTGGAACGACCGGGTGGTTCGTCTGCGCGAGTGAACCATGGGTGATCGGTCGGAGGTTTCCCCGTCACGTCTACGCGGAGAACCCGTACCGTCCGTCACGAGCACTGTTCAAAGACGGTTCCGCATGCGCGCCGACGGCGCCCGGAACCTTTGGAGGAGACCAGCATGGCAACAGGCAAAGTGAAGTGGTTCAACGCGGACAAGGGCTTCGGCTTCATCCAGCAGGACGACGGCGGCCCGGACGTGTTCGTCCACTTCTCCGCCATCCAGGGCACCGGGTTCAAGGAGCTGCGGGAGGAGGACCGCGTCACGTATGACGTCACTCAGGGTCCCAAGGGCCCTCAGGCGGAGAACGTCGTCGTCGAGGGGTGAACGCTGACGCGAACCTCTGACCAGGAGGTCCAGAGGTTCGCAAACGCTGCTTCCCGCATCGGCTACCTCCCTGGAGAGTCGTCCGGCCGTCTGGTGACGCGCATTCACGAGGGGCCGAAGGGGGGGCTACGGGTGGTGCAGGGTGTGGGCGCGGGCCAGGTCGACAGGCTCGTCCTTGCGGAGGTGGAGGAAGTAGTTCACCTGCCATGCCTGCGTGCTGCCCGCCTGCCGGTTGGTCGTGGTCACCCAGGGCGGATAGACGCGGAACCCCCGCTTCCCACCGGCAGCGTTACGGGAGACGATGCCGCGCTCGCTCAGCACCTCGCGCGGGAAGACGAACTGTCCGAAGCCGTCGTCATCGCGGCTGCTGATGACGAAGAGGTCCACCCCGTCATCGACGTCGAAGGGCCGGATCGGCCCCTGCTCGGACCGCTGCCACACCGTGACGAACTGGCCCACCTTCGTCGGGGTGGTCTTGGCCACGCGAAACCGGACCGAGAGACCATCGAGCGTGAAAGCATGAGCCGCGTACTCGGCGCTCTCCGGTTCCGGCACCGGCAGTGAACAGGCAAAACCGCTCGGGTCGTACACCAGCTCCTTCGCCGCCAGTAGATCACCGGGAAGCCCCGCCCACGGCTGATTCGTCACCATGCCCTCATCCTGCCAGGCTGACCGGCGAGCTGAAGGTCAGGGGCGCTGCTTGCTGTTCTTCACCGGCCAGTGGAGAACGTCCCGGATCCGCAGGCCTCGCGCTCGGATAGTCGCACCAAGGCGAGGCCCCGGCTCGACGGTGCACTCGTGGAGGCCTGGACGGTGATCCGCACGGCAATCCGGCTGCGGGATTTCAGTAGCCGATGGTGAAGCGGCGCTGGACGAAGCGGGGCAGCTCCGCCTCGTCGATCAGAGCCACGGCCGCGTCCTCCACCGAGATGCGGCTGCGCCCCTCGGCGTCCAGAACGGGCTGGTCACCGCCGACCCTGAAACGCCCGGTGCGCTCGCCGGGGGCGATCTCCTCCGCAGGGCTGAAGTAGGTCCACAGCCGGTTCGAGAGCCGCAGGACGTCGAGGGCGTCCCGGTGACCGCGTACCGCTGCGGCGTACTCGCGGGGCAGCCCGAGCTGGTCGAGGGTGGTGTGCAGCAGCTCGTCGGAGTCGGCGCGGACCACGCCCGGTGCGATCTCCAGGCTGCCGGCACCGCCGATCACGATGAGCCGGGTCCGCGGGTGGCTCTCCAACCCCTTCAGTAGAGCCCGCGCCGCCGTCGCGTAGACGGTCGGGTCGGCGATCGAGCGCCGCACGGTCTCCGCGAAGTCCCTGGCGGCGTTGCCCGGTTGGAACGCGCTGATCAGGACGTCGAGGCCGGGCAGAACGCCGGCGATGCCCTGCGGGTCCAGGACGTCGGCGCTCGCCCACGTGAGGTTGTCCCGGCGCTCCGCACGCTGTGCCTGAGTGGCGTCACGGCTGAACGCCCTGACGTGGTGGCCGCGTTGAAGGGCCTCGGTGACGACCCGGCTGCCGATGGTGCCCGTGGCTCCGATGACTCCGATGTGCATGGTTCTCCCCTGTGCATGCAGATGTGGAACGCCACCCTGTGAGGTGATGCCGTGCAGAAACTATACGCCGTGAAGTATCAGCACGGCACTCACTATATGGACGCTGTAGAGTTCCCGTCGTGACAGTCACGGGAAGCAAGGGACGGCGTGAGCGACTGCGCGCCGAGACCACAGCCGAAATCAAGAAGGTGGCCCTGGCCCTGATGGCCTCGGGCGGGCCGGACGCCATCACGCTGCGGGCCATCGCCCGCGAGATGGGCATGACCGCCAACGCCATCTACGGTTACTTCCCGGCCCGGGACGACCTGGTCACCACGCTCATCAACGACGTGTACACCGCCCTGGCCGACGCCGTGGACGCCGCCTGGGAAGCCGCCCCCGCAACCGACCCTGCCGCCCGGATCGAGGCGTGGGCCAACGCCTTCCGCGCCTGGGCCCTGGTGAACCCGCAGGGTTTCCGCCTCATCTACGGCGACCCCGTACCCGGCTACCAGGCTCCCGCCGGAGGCCCCGCACCCGGCGCCGCACGCCGGGTCTGCACCGGACTCACCGCACTCGCGGCAGCCGCCTGGCCCCACGCCCAACACCTCTACCAGGACAGCACCTTCGACTGGTCCGACTTCGACCCCGGGCTCCTCGACAAGGTGCGCCCCGCCTTCCCCGACCTGCCGCCCGCAGCCGTCGCCCTCGCCCTGCGCATGTGGGGCCACCTGCACGGCCTCGTCTCACTGGAGGTCTACGGCCATCTGCGCAACCAGACCGCCAGCCCGCGGAAGCTGTTCCTGGAGGAACTCGACCAGCTCATCAAGGTGCTGGGTATCCCGCGCGGACGCTGAACACCCGAGCGCCGACGGCCGGCGCGAGCTGTCCCCTTGACCAAAGTCATAGGGGCACCCCCCCGGCACGCGAGCGGGCCCCCGACCGTGATCGGGGGCCCGCGTGGTCTCTACCTCTGTCTGCAGTTCACGCCCGACGCAGTGCGGAGCGGCCCGCGAAGCGTGCCGAGTCGCCCAACTCCTCTTCGATCCGGATCAGTTGGTTGTACTTCGCCGTGCGGTCGGAGCGGGAGAGCGAGCCGGTCTTGATCTGACCGCAGCCGGTCGCCACCGCCAGATCCGCGATGGTGGTGTCCTCCGTCTCGCCCGAGCGGTGCGACATGACAGCCGTCCAGCCCGCCTGGTGGGCCGTGGCCACCGCGGCCAGCGCCTCGGTCAGGGTCCCGATCTGATTGACCTTGACCAGGACCGAGTTGCCGACGCCGGTGCGGATACCCTCGCGCAGCAGCGTCTCGTTGGTGCAGAACACGTCGTCGCCGGTGAGCTGGCAGCGGTCGCCGACGCGGGCGGTCAGCTCGCGCCAGCCGTCCAGGTCGTTCTCCGCCATCGGGTCCTCGATGGAGACGATCGGGTAGGCGTCGATGAGCTTGGCCAGGTAGTCGGCGTTCTCGGAGGGGGTGCGGCGCACTCCCTCGCCCGCGTAGTCGTACACCCCGTCGCGGAAGAACTCCGACGACGCCGGGTCCATGATCAGGCCGATGTCCGTACCGGGGCGGTAGCCGGTGCGCTCGATGGCGGTCATCACGAAGTCGAGCGCCTCCTCAGCGGTACGCAGCGCGGGCGCGAAGCCACCCTCGTCGCCGACTCCCGTGGAGTGCCCGGCGGCCAGCAGGTCGCGGCGCAGGGTGTGGAAGACCTCGCTGCCCATGCGGACGGCTTCGGCGAAGGTGTCCGCGCCCACGGGCGCGATCATGAACTCCTGGAAATCCAGCGGATTGTCGGCGTGGGCGCCGCCGTTGACGATGTTCATCATCGGCAGCGGCAGGAGGTGGGCGTCGGCGCCGCCGAGGTAGCGGTAGAGGGGCTGGCGGTGGGCCGCCGCGGCGGCCTTGGCGGTGGCGAGGGAGACGCCGAGGATCGCGTTGGCGCCGAGCCGGGACTTCGTGGCGGTGCCGTCGAGGGCGACCAGTGCGGCGTCGAGACCCGCCTGGTCCGCCGCGTCCCGCCCGCGCACGGACGCCGCGATCTCCCCGTTGACGTGGGCCACCGCTCGGTCGACGCCCTTGCCGTGCCAGCGCGCGGAGTCCCCGTCGCGCAGTTCCACGGCCTCCCGGGCACCGGTGGAGGCGCCGGAGGGGACAGCCGCGCGCCCCAGGGACCCGTCCGCCAGGACGACGTCGACCTCGACCGTGGGGTTGCCCCGGCTGTCGATGATCCGGCGGGCGGTGACGGTCTCGATGGTGGCGTTGACGGTTCCGACTGCCTTTGCGGACATGGGAGTCCCTTCCCGTTGTCATGTGCCGTGGCCCCGGCTGCGACAACGCTGACGCTGAGCCCGACAACGCCAAACCCTACAGCAATGCTGCTCAGTTTTGCTGTACAGCATTGCTGTGCAGGTCAGGTGCGCAGCTTTGCTGACCAACGGGGTAAAGTGCCCTATGCCCACCTCGGAAGCCGCCGCCATCGCCGCCGAACTGCGCACCGCGATGGGCAAGCTCACCCGACGCGTCAAGAACGAGGACCGCATCCCGCTGGGCCAGGCCGCCGTGCTCGGTGCGCTCGACCGCAACGGCGCCATGACCGCCAGCGACCTCGCCGCCGATCAGCGCGTACGCCCCCAGTCGATGGCCCGGGCGGTGGGGCTGCTCATGGAGCAGAACCTGATCACGCGCCGGGCGCACCCCACGGACGGCCGCAAGTCACTGGTCGAGCTGTCGGACGCGGGCCGGGCCGCGCTCGAAGCGGAGCGCGGCCGCAGGGCCGGTTGGCTCGCGCAGGCCATCGAGGCCGAACTCACGGATGAGGAGCGGGCGTTGCTGGCGCGGAGCGCCGCCCTGCTGGAGCGGCTCGCCGCACGCTAGTGCGATGTGCGGCGCGGTTCCGGACAGCGCCCGGGCGTCGGCCCAAGACAGCGAGACTTGCCGGGACTCACGCACGTCTCGTAGTCGGGTGCGCGGGCGACCTCGGATCAGGGTTGGGGCGGTCCGGCGTAGGTGTGGATCAGGGTGCGGAGGGTTAGCCCCAGTTGCTCGGGGGTGAGCCGATGTGGGGCTGTCTCGGTCAGCTGATTGAAGAGCAGGCCGTCCAGGCAGGCCACGAACGCGTTCGTGTGTGCCGCGGGGTCAGGTGCGCCCGCGGCGGCGAGCATGTTCTCGGCCACGGCCCGGTGGCGGCTGCCCGCGGTGTGCAGGGCGGCGCGAAGCTCGGGGCGGCGGGGCGCTTCCAGGGCCAGCTCGTAGCGGGCGAGCATGCGTTCGCGTCCGGCGGTGGTCCAGTGCTCGATGAGGCCCGCGGTGGCCTCGGCGATCTGGGTGATGCTCGCGGGCCCGGTGAGGGCGGGGCGCTCGTCGATCTCGGTGAGGTCCAGTTCGGCCAGACGCTCGACGGCGGCCTGTAGGAGCTCTCGGCGCGTACGGAAGTAGTACGAGCACGAGCCCGCCGGGACTTCGGCGGTCTGGTCCACCGCGCGGTGGGTGAGTCCGCGCATGCCGGAACGGGCCAGGGTGCTGATCGCCGCGTCGGCGAGCTGTTGCCGCCGGAGCGTGGTGTGGGCCACTGGTTTCCCTCTTCGTCTCGACCTTTTGCTCTACAAGTGTAGAGTGCTTGGCATCTACTACAGGTGTAGAGGGAGTTCTGATGGGCGAGGCAAGACGCGCCGGTGGTGCCGGGGAACGCTCCGCGATCGTGGTCGGCGGTGGGATCGGCGGCCTGGCCGCCGGCGTCGCGCTGGCTCGGAGCGGCTGGCAGGTGAAAGTGCTGGAGCGTGCGGCCACCTTCGGTGAGGTGGGAGCGGGGCTGTCACTGTGGCCCAACGGAGTGCGCGCGCTGGACGCCCTGGGCGTGGGCGATCAGGTTCGCGAGCAGGCTCTGGCGGAGACGCAGGCGGGCATCCGGAACACGTCCGGCCGTTGGTTGTCGCGGACCGATACCCAGGAGCTGGCCAGGCGGTTCGGCCCTGTGGCGATGATTCACCGTGCTCAGCTCTTCGACATCCTGCGTGCGGCTCTTCCGGCGGAGGCGCTGTGCGCGGACGCCAGGGTCACCAGGGTCGGTCTCCGCGGCCAACGGGTCGAGGTAGAGCACAGCAAAGGTGTTTCGCAGGCCGATCTGCTGGTGGCCGCCGACGGGATCGGCTCCTCCGTGCGGCGCTCGCTGTGGCCGCAGGCTCCGGCGCCACGGTATGCCGGATACACCGCATGGCGTCTCGTCGTCGACACGGGTCGGCGGGTGCCGGCCGGCGGTGAGAGCTGGGGACGCGGTGAGCGAGTGGGGATCGCTCCGCTCGCGGACGGCCGCACCTACCTGTTCTGCGTCGCCAACGCCCCCGAAGGGCAGCGCAGCCCCGGCAGCGAACTGGCCGCGATACGTCAGCGCTTCGGGCGCTGGCATGACCCGATTCCCGAATTGCTGACGGCGGCCGACGAGAAAGCGGTGATGCGCCACGACATCTATGAGTTGCCGCCACTGGCCACTTTCGTCACCGGGCGCGCCGCGCTGCTCGGCGACGCCGCGCACGCCATGACCCCGAACCTGGGCCAGGGAGCCAACCAGGCGCTGGAGGACGCGGCCACGCTGGCCGTACTCCTGGACACATACCCTGACGTGGAGTCCGCGCTGGCCGCCTACGACCGCCACCGACGCCCCCGCACTCAGCTGGTCGCCCGTCGCTCCCACCGGATCGGCGTCGCCGCGCAATGGCACTCAGCACCCGCCACCGCTTTGCGCGACCTGATGCTGCGCCTGGCTCCCGGCTCGACCCTGCTCAACTCGCTCACCCCGATCCTAGGCTGGCAGCCGCCCGGCCGAGGCGACCTCGGCGCGGCTCACATCGGTTGAGCCCGGCAGAGACGAACTGCCGGGGAGCAGTGCCCCAAGTTGCGGTTGGCAGGGTGGTGCGGTGGCCGCTTGGCGGCATGCGCGCAGGACGTTGTCGATGATCCGGTGGCCGGCGCCCGCCGTGGCGGTCAGGATGGACTCGGGGTGGAACTGCACGGCGAACCGCTTGCGCACCGGGTCCTCGATGGCCATGACGACGTCGTCCAGGACCGCCGTCACCTCGAAGCCGTGTACCTGGTCCACGGCGGCGTACAGGGAGTGGTACCGGGCGGCGGTGAACTGCGGGGCCAGGTCGGCGAGCAGTGTCCCGCCGGTCACGCGGACTCGTCCGGGCTTGCCGTGGACCGGGGGGTCGAGTTGGTCGAGCATGCCGCCCGCGTGCTCCACCATGGCCTGCAGGCCCAGGCACACTCCGAAGACCGGCAGCTGGCGGGCGTAGATCGCGTCCAGCAGGTCGGCGCAGGCGAAGTCCTTGGGCCGACCGGGTCCGGGGGAGAGGGCGACGAGGTCGGGGGCCATCTCGTCGAGGAGTTCGTTGGGGAAGCCGAACCGCAGGGTGGTTACCTGGGCGCCGGCGGACCGGAAGTAGTCCGCGAGGGTGTGCACGAAGGAGTCCTCGTGGTCGACCAGCAGCACCCGCATGCCCGAGCCGCTGCCGTCGGCGGGCTCCGGACGGGGGTGTGTGCTGTGCCGGTCGCCGAGCGCGTCCAGGAGGGCGCGCGCCTTGAGGAACGTCTCGCGCTCCTCGGCCTCGGGATCCGAGTCGTACAGCAGGGTGGCGCCCGCGCGTACGGCGGCGACTCCGTGGCGTATCTGTGCGGTGCGGATGGTGAGCCCGGTGTTCAGCGATCCGTCGAAGCCGACGAAGCCGACGGCGCCGCCGTACCAGCGGCGTGTCGTGTCCTCGTGCTCCTCGATGAACTGCATGGCCCACGTCTTGGGCGCGCCGGTGACGGTGACCGCCCACATGTGGGACAGGAACGCGTCGAAGGCGTCGTAGCCCGGCCTGAGCCGCCCCTCGACATGGTCGACGGTGTGGATGAGCCGAGAGTACATCTCGATCTGCCGCCGCCCGATGACCTTGACCGTGCCGGGCACGCAGACCCGGGCCTTGTCGTTGCGGTCCACGTCGGTGCACATGGTCAACTCGGACTCTTCCTTGGCCGAGTTGAGCAGGGTGCGGATGTTCTCGGCGTCCTCCAGCGGGCCCGCGCCGCGCTGGATGGTCCCGGAGATGGGGCAGGTCTCGACGCGATCGCCGCGTACCCGCACGAACATCTCCGGAGACGCGCCGACGAGGTACTCGGCGTCACCGAGATTGAAGAAGAACTCGTACGGGGCGGGGTTCTGCTTGCGGAGCCGGTCGAAGAACGCCGCCGGGGCCTCGCACCGCTCGTACATGACGTGTCCGGGCACCACTTCGAACAGGTCCCCGCACCGGAACCTCTCCTTGGCTTCGCGCACCACGGCGGCGTACGTGCCCGGGACGGGGGAGGCGGGCACCGGTGCCAAGGCGGGCGCGGGGGTCGCCTCCGTGGTGCGGGGAAGCCCGGCGGTGGACAGACCGTCCACGGTGAAGTCGTACGACAGCCTGGCCGTGGTACCGCGCTCCGGATCGACCACGATCAGCTCGTCGGCGAGGTGCAGGACGAGATCGCGCTGGTCCTGCGGCCGTTCGTGGCGCATGCGGATCGGCTCGAACTGGAACGCCAGGTCGTAGCCGAACGCCCCGTACAGACCCAGGTACGCGTCGTCCCCGCGCAGCGCGGCGGTCACCGCGCGCAGGGCCGTGAACACCGTGGGCCGCCGGGTCCGCTCCTCCTCGGTGAGCAGGCCGCTCGCTTCCGGCACGGTCAGTTCGGCGCCGTCGGGCGTCCGCACTGTCGGCCCCACGGACGCCAGGGCCGAGACGATCACGGGGAGCAGCACCCGCCCGCGCTCGTTCAGCGCACGGGCGCGCAACTGCCGTCCCTGGGAGGCGAACTCCATGCAGGGATCGACATACGCCATGTGCCAGCGGGTGTAACGGCCGGGGTATTCCATACCGGAGCTGAGCACACCCCCTCGGCGGCTCTCCACGGCCGCCAGGGTGTTCCGGAAGAGCAGACTCTGGCGGTCCGGGTCCAGCTGTGTCACCGTGCGGGTGACACGCACCCCGCCGGGGGTCAGGTATTCGGTCGTGTCCATGTGTCGCGGGCCCTCCCACCCCGTCGCAGGGCGCGCCGGGCGGGCGGACTCTGCGGTAACCATGTGTCCCAGTCGCTCAGTCGAGCGTGACGGGGATCTCGTAGAACCCGTTCATGTTGATCGCGGCGGAGCGGACCGGAGGCTTTGCCGCCGCCAGCCGGGGGAACCGGGTGAGCAGGGCGGAGAAGACGATCTCGGCCTCCATCCGTCCCAGTGCGGCGCCGATGCAGTAGTGGATGCCGGACCCGAAACTGGCCGGCCGTGTCCCGGTCCGGTGGATGTCGAAGCGGTCCGGGTCGGGGAAGCGTGCGGGATCGCGGTTGGCGGCGCCGAGCACGGCGATCACCGCGGCCCCCTTGGGCACCGGCACGTCCGCGATCCGGGTGTCGCGGACTGCCCGGCGGCCGACGTACTGAACGGGGGTGTCGTAGCGGAGCACCTCGTCGACCACGGCTTCGGCGAGCGCGGGGTCCTGACGCAGTTCGGCGGCCGCCTCCGGGTGTTCGAGCAGTGCGACGATGCCGTTGCCGAGCAGGTTGACGGTGGTCTCGAAGCCCGCGATGAAGACCATGACCAGGGTCTGGATCAGCTCCTCGCCGTCGAGCCGGTCGCCGTCGGTGTCGTGGACGGCGACCAGCGCGGAGGTCAGGTCGTCCTGGGGTGCGCCCCGCCGCCTCGCCACCAGTTCCTCGAAGTACGCCCGGAGGCGGCCTAGTGCGGTCTCCGCGCGCAGCAACTCCTCCGCGGTGCAGGCCGGTTCGGTCAGCGCGACGAAATCGTGCGCGACGTCGTGGAAGGTCTCCCGGTCCTCCTCGGGAACGCCGAGCAGATCGGCGATCACCGCGATCGGCAGCGGGAAGGTCAGTTCCGGGTACAGGTCGACGGCCGAGCCGTCTTCGCCGAGACGGGCGATGGTGTCCAGTGCCCGGGCGACCTGTGCCTCCACGCTGGGGCGCAGTTCCTCCACCCGTCGGCGGGTGAAGGCCCCGCTGATGAGGCGGCGCAGACGGGTGTGGTCCGGCGGGTCGCGGAAGAGCATGCACTGATAGAAGTCGGAGATCCCGGCGTACTCGCGCCAGCCGGGCCGGGAAGCGTCCCGCCACTCGGCGCTCTCCACCTCGAAATCCTGGGACTTGAGCAATTCGAGGCAGTCCTGATAGCGGCTCAGGACCACCGTGCCCAGCGGGCTGACGAATACCGGGGAGAGCTTGCGCAGTTCGGCCGACAGGGCGTAGCGGTCACTCCCTGAATTCTTGCTGAACAGTTGCAGTGAAATTGCTCCGGCCAGCCTTGAGCTGTTCCGCGCATGCGGCATCGCCGTCATGAACTACCCCCGGTCACCAATAGCATGTCTGATGGACAGGGGTGGGGATAGCGAATCCACGACTGAACGCGAACGGTATGACCGTGAATTGCCCCCCGAATGCCCCCTGAATGCCCGCCAAAGTCGGCGTTGAACGCGCCGACCGGGCAAACGACGCACAAGTTAGCCGGGGCAAGATCGCCTGTCAACCCCGTCTGGATGGCAAGACAGCAGGTCACGAGGTGTGCAGCGATCGCCCGCCACAGCCTGTTCATCAGGTGTCACGCGGGAGATCCAGACCTGCGCCCAGGAAGCATTCCCGTACTCCGGCTGCGAGTTGACCATGAACCGGCGGGTGGCGGCGGTGTAAGTCGGGCATGCCGTCGACGGTTGGCCGCACTGGGAGGGGCGGCATAGCAAAAGGGACATGCGTGATCAAACGAAAGTTGAGTGATCTCCCTTGTGGGTCACGAAACTTGTTCGCTGTCGATCTTCCCTCTAGGGTGCACTCCGGTCGTTACGGCAGAAACATCTGCCTACGTCAATTGTCGGTCCGCCAACGCGTTTTCCCGCCGCGGCCGGCATTTTTACTCGATACCACGGATGGATTCTGTGAACTTCCCGAGCGCGTCTTTGGGGCAGCTGCCCGACCTGGCTGCCGACCGTCACGGCGAAACGCCGTTCCTGTCCGACACACCCTGGCTCACCTACGGGAAGCCGGTCTCCACCGTCTCCGACTTCGTGGCGGCCGTGCACGATTACGCGGACCGGCTGTGGGCTGCCGGGGTGCGCCGCGACGACGTCGTCGCCGTGGTCAAGCAGAACCATGTCGACATCCAGGCCCTGATGTGTGCCGTGGCCCGGCTCGGAGCGCTGCCGGCGCTGCTGTCGGCCCGCATGGACGTTCCCGAACTCATGCACTGCATCCGGCAGCTGGGATCGCCGGTCGTCGTGATGGACCAGTTCGCCTTCGACCGGACGGCGCCGGAGCACGACGTCCTGCGCACCGTCGCGGGCCGGGTGCTGACGCTGGATCAGACCGACGCCGCGTGGGCGTTGTTCGCCGGTGAGCGCGAGGCCCACCAGGTCGACGTGCGTGACATGGACGAGTGGGCGGTGATCACGCACAGCTCGGGAACCACCGGTGTGCCCAAGCTGGCGGCCCATTCGACCCGTTCCCTCTTCGAGCACGTCGCGCCGCAGCTGGAGATCATCAAGAAGCTCGGCAACGAGGGGCTGTCGGCCAAGCACCTCTCGTTCGTCCACGTCCGGATGAGCGCCGGCACCCTGGCGGCCCTCGAACTCGCCATGCCGCTGCTCGCCATCGCGGACCCCGAGCCCCAGCACGTGAAGAGCCTGCTGCTCCAGCACCGGCCCGAGGGCGTGGAGACGCACCCCAACGTCTATCTGCGGTGGGAGCCGATGGCGGCCGACGCCGAGCGTCCGTTCGCGTCGGTGAGCCGCTTCATCAGCACCTTCGACGCGATGCACCCCGCCACCGTGCGCGCGCTGCTGGCCGGCTCCGACCAGCCGCACGCGATGTACATCCAGGGGTACGGCCAGACCGAGAGCGGCCCGGTCGCCGCCCGCATGGTCACCCGCAAGGACATCGCCGCGTACGAGACGCGCAACGTCGGCTATGCCGCCCCCGGCCGCGAGATGCGGATCACCGGAGCGGACGGTGAGCCCGTCCCCACCGGCGAGGTCGGTTCCATCGAGGTGCGCACGCCGTCCCTGATGCGCGGATACATCGGCGGACAGCCCACCGTGGACGGCTCCTGGCTGGCGATGGGCGACGTCGGCCGTCTGCTGCCCGACGGCTCCCTGGAGCTCCTGGACCGCGTCGTCGACTACACGCCGGAGCTCGGCAGCATCCTGCAGAAGGAGGACGTGCTCCTCGGCCTGCTGCCGGAACTGCTGGAGGTCGTCCTGGTCCCGTGCCGCGAGGGCGGGCCGACGGTCGCCGTCGTCTGCCCGCGCGACGGCGAGGAGCTGGACCCCTCGCGCTTCGACGGCGCGGCGCGCGAGGCGGGCCTGGACGACGTCCGGCTGCTGGTGCGGACCTGGGACGAGCTGCCGATGACCGGGTCGTACAAGGTACGGCGCCTCAAGCTGCGCGAGCAGCTCACCGAGCAGGGGCTGGTGCGCGCATGACCGACCTGTGGAACCAGCTGACCGGCGCCTGCCGCCCGACGACCGTGCTGCACCTGCCGGCGGAGGGACGCGAGGTACCGTTCGCGGACCTCTACCGGGCGGCGGAGCGGACCGCCGGGCAGCTGAGCGCGGAGCTGCCCGGCGGGGACGCTCCCCGCATCGGCCTGCTCATGGCGAACAGCGAGCCGTGGCTGCGCGGCTTCATGGCCACACTGCGGCTCGGCGGCACCGCCTTCCCGCTGCCGATGCCCACCGCCTTCGGCGGCATCCAGGCGTACGTCCACCATCTCCAGGCCATCGCCAAGGACGCGTCGCTCGACGTGATCCTCGTCGACCGCAGCTTCGGCAAGGTCCTGCGCAAGCGGGTCCAGGACGAGCTGTCCGCCGTGCCGTTCCTGGACATCAGCGAGGTCGAGGGCGAGCCCGTCACCACCCCGGTGCCGGTCGGCATCTCCGGGCGGGCAGCGGTCGTCCAGTACACCTCGGGCAGCACCGGCACACCGAAGGGCGTCGTGCTCACGCACGACAACATCGCCGCCGGTCTCCTCGCCATCACCGAGACGCTGTCGTGGAGCGACTCGGACGCCATCGCCATCTGGCTGCCCCTCTTCCACGACATGGGCCTCTTCGGAACGCTGGCCAGCCTGTCGGCGGGCACCTCCGTCTGCCTGTGGCAGCCCCGCGACTTCGTACGGGCCCCGCTGGCCTGGCTGTACGCCATGTCGAAGACCTGCGCCACCGTCGTCCCTTCGCCCAACTTCTTCTACCAGTCGCTGGCGACGGCGGCGCAGCACGAGCCGGTCCCGGACGACCTGGACCTGTCCCGGCTGCGGGTCGCGCTCAACGGGGCGGAGCCGGTGCGCCACCAGACCCAGGAGGAGTTCCACCGGGTCTTCGCCCCCTACGGGCTCTCGGCCGCCGCACCGTGCCCCACCTACGGGCTCGCGGAGGCCACCGTGGCCGTCTCCATGTGCCGCGACGGCATCGCGTCGCGGACCGTGTGGATCTCGCGGGACCAGCACCGCGTCTCGGACCGGGTGGCGTTCACCGATCCGTCGGCGCCGGGGGCGCGCGGCGTGGTCTCGTGCGGAGCGGCCACCCACGGGGTGCGCATCCGCATCGCGGACCACGACGACGCCGATCTCGGCCAGGGCGCCATCGGCGAGGTACAGATCGCCGGCGGGCCGGTGACCGCGGGATATCTCAACCTGCTGCCGGAACAGCAGCCGATCACCGCCGACGGCTGGCTGCGCACCGGCGACCTGGGCTTCCTGCTCGACGACGAGCTCTACCTGACCGGGCGCCTGAAGAACATGATCGTGGTGCACGGCGAGAACTACTACGCGGAGGACGTCGAGAGCATCTTCCGCGGCGTACCGGGCGCCGAGGCCAGCCGCTGCGCCGCCTTCCCGCTGACCGACACCGAGGGCGCCGAGAGCATGGTGCTGCTCTGGGAGACCGCGCTGGAACCGGCCGAGGCCGAACGGCTGAGCCTGGCCGGGACGGACCGGATCAAGTCGGACCTGGGCCTCTCGGCGGTCGAGGTGTTCCCGGTCGCCCTGCAGACGATCCCGCACACGAGCTCCGGCAAGCCCAAGCGAAGCGCCCTGCGCGACCTCTGCGTCACCCAGGACCTGCTCACCCCCCTCCGCGCCAACCGAAACGGAAACGCCTGATGGACACGATCGACCCGACCGACTCCCTGGCCGTGGTGGCCGCCGCGATCGCCGGTGAAGTCGAAATCGCCACGGCCGAGCTCGACCTGGACTGCCCCATCCGCTCGATCCCGGGCCTGGAGTCGGTGAAGCTGCTCCGCGCCATCGCGGAGATCGAGCGCGTACGTTCCGTCGCCATCCCGGACGACTTCCTCTTCGAGGCCGAGACCGCCCGCGAGCTGGCGGGCCTCATCGAGGGCCTGCCCAAGGAGTCGTCATGACGCAGTCGACCGCCGCGGCGGGCTCGCTCACCAAGGCTCTCGGCCAGTTCCACTTCGTTCCCGAGGAGTTCGCCGACTACTCCACGGACCTGGTGACCGCCACCAGGTTCCTGCGTACGGAACCGGAGCAGATCCGCGAACTGGTCGCCGCGGGCCTGCCCCACACGATCGGCGCCGACGGCGAGGTCCTGTGCGACTACGTCGACCTCACCAATGTGGCCGCCTTCGCCGGCAACGGGCAGACCGTGCCCGAACTGGCCCTGCGCTTCCTGATGCGCTTCGCCGCCTCCCCGCTGGAGAGCCTGTACACCGCGCGCGGCTGGGAGGTCGTGGTGCGCCCTCCCCAGCGCAACGGCGAGACCGTGGCCGTACGCGCCGCGGACCTGGAGGCCCCCGGCCTGCGGGTGCACTCCGTGGAGCCCCTGGACCAGGCCGACGGCCCGGCGGGCGACGCCCCGGCCGGCTCCCTCGTTCCCGGCGGCTACCAGATGCGAGTGGAGCTCACCGGTGAGCAGGACACCGTGCGCGACCCCCGCATCAAGGCCGTCTACGACGAGATCATGGCCGCTCTGCTCGACGAGTCGGTGATCTACCAGACCGTCCCGGAGGAGCTGCGGGCCGATCACCGCCGTGCCTGGGAGATGGGCATGGCCGACTGCATCGTGGTCAGCCGGATGCTCGCCGACCGCCTGCGCTCGGAGCTCGGGCTCACGGCGCGGGCCCGCCGCGGCTACCTCCTCGGGCTGCTCGGCAGCGACCACGCCTGGGCGGAGGTCCAGGAGGACGGCCGCTGGAAGACCCTGGACGCGGTCGCCGCGCACCTGGTGAGCGGCAGCCGCCGGGACCTCGGCATCGGCGAGCGGCCCGAGTTCGCGGCGGCCTGCTTCGGCAGCCGGTTCAACCGCTTCCTGCCCTGCGCCACCGACGGCGCCGACCCCCTTGTCTATTTCGGAGACCGGCCCGCCCCGCAGTGGGCGCTGGCCGGTGTGAGTGCGAAGCCTTGGAGTACCTCATGACCGACACACGCCAACTGGTGAGCCAGTGCCTCGACTTCCCGAGCATCCTCGACTCGATCGGTGACGCGGACGACTTCGTGTCGTCCGGAGTGAACTCCGGGGAGGTCATCCGGATCGCGCTGCGCTGCGAGGAGGAGCTCGGCCGCGCCCTCAGCGACGAGGAGCTGGCCTCGCTGAACACCCTGGCGGCTGTCCGGGAACTGCTCGCGGGCGGAGCGGCCTGAGATGTGGATCTCCCAGCTGCTGAGCAACTGGCGGGCCAGAGCGCCCGAACGGCTCGCCCTGGTCGACAGCGCCCAGGAGGTTTCCTGGGACCGGCTGTACGCCACGGTGCACGCCCTCGCGGCGGAGCTGCGGCGCACCACACAGCCCGGCGCCCGCATCGCGGTGATCAGTGCCAACCGGGTCGAGGTCATCGAGCTGTATCTGGCCTGTGCGGTGGCCGGCCGGATCGCCGTGCCGGTCAACCCCATGCTGACGGACTCCGAAGTCCGTTACATCCTGGACTCGGTGGAACCGTCCGCCGGGGCGGCGGACCGGGCAGGAGAGCGGCGCTTCGCCGCGCTCCTGCCGGACCTGGGCGTCATCTCGCTGGAGAACCTGGACGAGTTGCCGCCCGCCGCCGAGGACACGGCGCCTCCGAGCGCTCTCGGCGAGCCGTTCGCGATCCTGCACACGTCGGCGACCACGGGACGCCCCAAGGGTGTCGTCGTCGATCAGCGCTCGATCGCGCTGAACGCCTTCTCCTGGCGCTCGGAGGTGGCGGGCTCGGCGCAGGCCAGGTTCCTCAACGCGGGCCCGCTCTTCCACGGCAGCATGGTCATCGCCCTGGACTACCTGGCGGCCGGTGCCACCGTGCACGTACTGGAGTCCTTCACTCCGCAGGCGTGTCTGAAGGCACTGGAGCGGTGGCGGATCACCCACGCGTTCCTGGTGCCCTCCATGGTCCGGCTCCTGCTGCAGGCCAAGGGGCTCGACGACACCGAACTGTCCGGCTTCGAGCTGCTCCTGCACGGCGCCGCGCCCATGCCCGTGGAACTCGCCGAAGAGGCCGCGAAACGGCTGGGTGTGGAACTCCAGACCATCTACGGCATCACCGAGGGCGGCGGTCCCGCGCTCACGCTCGGCCCGCAGGACCGCCCCGGCCGCACGCCGGTACCCGGTGCGGTCTGCATCGGGCTGCCCATGGCCGGTACCTGCCTGCGCATCCTGGACGAGGACGGTCAGGCCGTCGCGGCGGGCGAACTGGGCGAGATCTGGCTCTCCGGAGACGGCCTGATGCAGGGCTACTGGCGCAACCCCGAGCAGACCGCCGAGGTGCTGCGCGACGGCTGGCTCAACACCCACGACATCGGCCTGGTCGACGACCAGGGCTACGTCTGGTCCGTGGACCGGCGCAACGACCTCATCCTGCGCGGCGGCCAGAACGTCTACCCGGCCGAGATCGAGCACGTCCTGAGGCAGTCGCCGCTGGTGGCGGACGTGGCCGTGGTCCCGGCGCACTCCGCCGACTGGGGGCAGACACCAGTCGCGTTCCTCCAGCTCCGCCCCGACGCCGAGCCCGACGAGGCGGCGCTGCTGCGGCTGTGCGTCACCCATCTGGCCAGCTACAAGCGCCCCAGCCGCTTCGTCCTGGTCGACCAGATCCCCCGTAACCCGGCAGGCAAGATCCTGCGCAAAGTGCTGCGTGACCGGCTGATCCCGCAGCCCGGCTGACGCTCACCATGAGGAGCTGAACACCCCTTGTCCCACACACAGTCAGCAACGGCGCCGGCCGAGAGCGCACCGGATGCCGAGCCCGAGGTCTCCGCCCGGGACACCTGGGCGGTACGCCTCGTCCTGCTCGCGGCCTTCATGGTCCTCGCGGATGTGTCGATCATGAACATCACGGCGCCCGCGATCCAGCAGGACCTGCACGCGGACTTCGGGCAGATCCAGTTGATGGTCGCCGGCTACCAGGCGGCGTACGCGGCCGTCCTCGTCACCGGCGGGCGGCTCGGCGACATCTTCGGCCGTCGTCAGCTCTTCGTGATCGGCTCGATCTGCTTCACACTCGCCTCCGCGGCGTGCGGCCTGGCCGGCTCGCCCGGCCAGCTGATCTCCTTCCGGGTCCTGCAGGGCGCATCGGCCGCCCTGCTCTACCCGCAGGTCATCGCGACGATCCAGATCGTGCTGCCGCCCGCGCGCCGCATGGCCGCGCTCGGCACCCTCGGCGCGGTCATGGGCATCGCCACCATCGCGGGGCCCCTCGGGGCGGGCGGGCTGATCGAGGCCGATGTCGCCGGACTCGACTGGCGCCCGATCTTCCTCATCAACATCCCGATCGGGCTGGTGCTCGTCGTCGCGGGCCTGAAGCTGATGCCCACGGTCCGGAATCTGGCCAAGCAGCGCCTCGACCTCGGCGGGATGGTCCTGAGCGTCGCGACCCTGCTCTCGCTCATCGTGCCGCTCACCGTCGGGCGCGCGCAGGACTGGCCCACCTGGTCGTGGGTCCTCCTGGCTCTCTGCCCGCTCCCGGGCGTCCTCTTCGTCCTGCTCCAGCGCAACCTGGGCCGCAGCGGCGGCAGCCCCCTGGTCCCCGCCTCGCTCTGGGCGGACCGGGCCTTCCGCGGCGGCGCGCTGCTGTACCTCGTCTTCTTCAGCGCGGCCATCTGCTTCTTCCTCTACTACGCGGTGCTGCTTGAGTACGGATACGGCTTCAGCCCGTTCCGTGCCGCCCTGAGCGCGGCGCCGTACGCGGTGGGCACCATGGCCTCGTCGCTGGCGGGCCGCAAGCTGATCCCCTCC
Source organism: Streptomyces sp. NBC_00224 (assembly GCF_041435195.1). Taxonomy (NCBI): domain Bacteria; kingdom Bacillati; phylum Actinomycetota; class Actinomycetes; order Kitasatosporales; family Streptomycetaceae; genus Streptomyces; species Streptomyces sp. NBC_00224. The sequence continues at coordinate 972,477 of NZ_CP108106.1, read as the reverse complement.
TGGGGCGCCCGCAGGGTCGCCGTCACCGGTGCGTGCGTCTGCGCCGCCGGCACGCTGACCATGCTGCCCGTGGTCCACCTGGTGCAGGAGTCCTCCGTGGCGCTGGCCCTGGTGCCGTCCCTGGTGGTGACCGGAGCGGGCATGGGCATGGTGATCGCGCCCCTGCTCACCCTGGTGCTCTCGGGCATCCGCAGCACCGAGGCCGGGGCGGCGGCCGGGCTCCTCTCCACCGCCCAGCAGATCGGCAGCGCCCTCGGCGTCCTGGTCATGGGCTGGCTCTTCCTGCTGCCCACCCCCGACGACGCCCTCGACGGAGCCAGGGCGTCCCAGCTCACGACGGGACTGGGCTGGGGACTGGTCTTCGAGACCGTGGTGTTCCTGATCTCCGCGGCTCTCATCGCCAAGCTGTCCAAGCCCGCCGTTGCCGGGCAGTAGACCCCCGTACGGTGGCGTTCTCCCCCAAGGGGACGCCACCGTATGGACGCTGGGCACAGGACGCGTCGCCGTGGGCGTCGCTTCCGTGCCCGGCCCCGCGGACGACCCGGCCCAGCACCTCGCCGGAAGGGCAGCACTGCGGGCCGCCCTCTCGGCGCTGGGCATGGACCTTCCGCACGTCCCCCGGCCGACGGGGGGCGGGCCGCCGCCCGCTCCGCACGGAACCGCCACCTCGATCACCCACAAGGACTCCGTCGCGGTGGCGGCGGCCTGGCATCCGGCGGGCCCGCTGGGCACGGACGCGGCCGTGTACGGCATCGGCGTCGACGTGGAACGCGTCGGCTACCTCCCGGACCGCGCGGCCGCCCTGCTCAGCGTGCCCGCCGAGCGGGAGCGGTTCGCCGCCGTCGCCGGGTGGGAGGACCCGGCCCGCATCCTCTGCGCGAAGGAAGCCGCCTACAAGGCGGACCCGCTGCTGCGGAACGCTCCGTTCCTGCCTCGGCAGGTGCCCCTGCGGCCGCTGTCGGCGACCGCCGCGGCCTGCGCGGAACCACACGGTCGGGGGCTCGTCGCCACCCGGCGCAGCCTCGACTACTGGATCTCCATATGCCTGACCTTCATCTGACACCGCCCACCGGGTTCCCCGCTCCGCTGGTCCCCACGCGCCATCGGCGCACGCTGGACGAGATCGTCGCCGGCACGGCCCGCAAGGCTCCCTGCGTCGAACACCTGCGCCTGCCCGGCATCGAGGGCTGGGAGTACGGCCGGGTGCACGGCCGCGCCACGGTGCCCGCGGACTACCTCGGAGACCACGGCGTGGTCTTCGGCGGCTACATCGCCTCCCTGGCCGACCAGTTCTGCGCTCTCGCGGTGCTGACCTGTCTGCCCGACACCCACGACTTCCTGACGGCCGAGCTGAACACGAAGTTCCGGCGCCCGCTGTCCACCGAGCCGACGCTCATCACCGCGGAGGTCACCGAACTGACCAGCCGCTACGCCATCGCCACCGTGAAGATCAGCCAGAACGACGCCGTCGCCGCCGAAGCCACGGCCACCCAGATACTGCGGAGTGTTGCATGACCCGGATAGCGATCATCGGCGCCGGCCCCGGCGGCAGTTGCGCCGCGCTGGAGGCGAAGCGGCAACTCGGCGAGCACGCGGACGTGACCGTCTTCGAGCGCGACCCGGGCCCCGGCGGCGGCTTCGGCGTGGTCCTGCCTCCCACCACGTTGGCGCGTCTGGCGGCGGCCGGCCACAGCTGGGTCAAGCCGCTGCGGGCCCAAGTCCCGTCCTGGAACCGCATGGAGATCCGTGTCGACGGCACGTCCGTCGTCAGCCGCGGCCATCCGCTGATCGCCGTCCCGCGCGCCGAACTGCTGGCGGCGATGCACACGGCCGTGCGGGACGCCGGCTGCGACCTCCGCTACGACTCGCCGGTCACCGCGGCCGACCTGGTCGACGACTTCGACCTCGTCATCGCCGCCGACGGGGTCCACAGCGCCTCGCGTCCCGGATCCCCGCCCGGTGCGGAGCAGGAGCGGGCGCCGGGGCAGGCGGGGGAGGGGGCGCGGGAGGAGGAGAACCCGTTCGCCTTCATGTGGATGGCGACCACCCAGCCGTTCGCCCAGCTCACCTTCATCCTGCGCGGCACCCCGTGGGGGGTGTTCACCGCGCACGCCTACTCGTACTCCGCCACACACTCCACCTTCATCGTCGAGGCCCACCACACCGCCTGGCAGGGGCTGCTCGACCACTACGCGGACAAGACGCACGGGATGACGCCGAACGAGGCGATCCAGAGCGCCTGCGCCGAGGTCTTCGCCGCGGACCTGGACGGCCATCCGCTGAGCGGAGCCACCCAGAACCGGCCGCGCGCCTTCGCCGACGTGGCGCTGCCCACCTGGATCGGGCCCAAAACCGCACTGGTCGGCGACGCCGCGCACACGGCCCACTTCTCGATCGGCTCCGGTACCACGCTGGCGATCGACGACGCCCACAGGCTGATCTCGACGGTCGCCGCCCACGGGCCCGGACGGCTGGACGAGGCCCTGATCCAGTACGACACCGAGCGCAGGTCCCAGGTGGAAGCGGTCCAGGAGATCTCCCGGCAGAGCCTTCGGTGGTGGCACGGCCTTGAGCACCGCTGGGGAAGGCTTGCCCCCGACCGGCTGGCCTGGTCGTTGATCACACGCACCGGACTGTTCTCGCTGGACGTCCTGCGCTCAGGCGACCCCGAGCTGGCGGACACCCTGCTGAGGCCGGAGACCGTCCCCCAACCGCTCCCGGTCGGCGCGGGCCCCGAGATACGCGTCGCGGCGGGCCTGTCCCGGCACCGCGTCCGCGAGCTCATCGCCGCCGCGGGCACCGGCGACACCACGGTGACCTGGGACTCCGGCCTCACCGCGGCGGACCGGCTCGCACTGGTCGACGCCTTGCAGGAGGTCCGGGAACCGGCACACCTGAGGGGCCTGGGCCGGACCGTGCTGCGAGCACCGGCGAACGAACGGTCGTGGGCCGAGAGCCAGGTGGTCGCGGGCCGGGCCAGCGACATCTGCACCTGACGCCTCCGCCTTCTCGACGCCAGTAGAATCGATGGTTATGGCCGATACCCAATACGAAGACCTGTTGCGGCTGGTGCTCACCTCCGGGACAGCCAAAGCCGACCGGACGGGCACCGGTACCCGAAGTGTCTTCGGGCACCAGCTGCGCTATGACCTCTCGCAGGGGTTCCCGCTGGTCACCACGAAGAAGGTGCACCTCAGGTCCATCGTGTACGAGCTGCTGTGGTTCCTGCGCGGCGACTCGAACGTCGGCTGGCTTCAGGAGCACGGCGTCACCATCTGGGACGAGTGGGCCGACAGCAACGGCGACCTCGGTCCGGTCTACGGGGCGCAATGGCGCTCCTGGCCCACCCCGGACGGCGGGCACATCGACCAGATCAGCGAAGTTCTCGACACGCTGCGCCGGAACCCGGACTCCCGCCGGATGATCGTCTCCGCCTGGAACGTCAGCGAGCTGAACAAGATGGCGCTGGCCCCGTGTCACGCCTTCTTCCAGTTCTATGTCGCCGACGGCAAACTCTCCTGCCAGCTGTACCAGCGCAGCGCGGACCTGTTCCTCGGCGTCCCGTTCAACATCGCCAGCTACGCGCTGCTCACGCACATGGTGGCGCAGCAGGTGGGCCTTGAGCCGGGCGACTTCATCTGGACCGGCGGCGACTGCCACATCTATGACAACCACGTCGAGCAGGTGCGCGAGCAGCTCTCGCGTACCCCGTTCGAGTTCCCTCAGCTGCGGCTGGGCAAGGCCGACTCACTGTTCGACTACGCCTTCTCCGACGTGGAGGTGCTCGACTATCGGCACCACCCGGCCATCAAGGCTCCGGTGGCGGTGTGAACATCGGGCTGATCTGGGCGCAGACCCCCGACGGCGTCATCGGCGCGGACAACGCGATTCCGTGGCGTCTGCCTGAGGACATGGCGCATTTCAAGGCGACCACCCTCGGCCATCCGGTGGTGATGGGGCGCAAGACCTGGGATTCGCTGCCCGTGCGGTTCCGCCCGCTGTCCGGGAGGCGGAACATCGTGGTCACACGTGATCCGCGGTGGGCGACCGAAGGGGCGGAGCGCGCCGGCTCCATCGCCGAGGCGCTGGAGCTCGCCGCCGAGCCGTCGGAGCCGGCAGCCGTCCCCGCTGAGACAGCTGAGACATGGGTGATCGGCGGCGGGGAGATCTACCGTGCCGCTCTGGGATACGCCACGACGCTCTCGGTGACGGAAGTCGACGCGGCGGTGGACGGCGACGCCTATGCCCCGACACTCGGCCCGGAGTGGAAGGTCGCCGAGGACCAGGGCTGGCAGTCCTCGGCGTCGGGGCTGCGCTACCGCATTCGCAGGTACACCCGGACCGGCCGGCCCGGGGTGTCGGTATAGCGGTCAAAGAGATCGTGATCTCCAAGGAACGCGCCGTCGAACTCGTCGAGTCCTTCCTGGCCGGAGAGCGGCTGACGTGGCCGTGGCGGGGGCCGGCCCCCGAGCTGGCCGTCTACTGCGTGGAGGAACACGCGGTCGGCTGGCTCGTCTTCTGGAACACGGCGGAGTCCGTCCGCACCCATGGCGTGCGCGGCAACCTCATGGGCGGCGGCCATTACCTGGTGGACCGGCACGACGGGAGCATCCATCACGTCCCCGCCGCCGGGTGGTTGGACGAGGGCTGGGAGGAGCACTACCTTCTGCAGACCAAGGGCATCAGACCACCGGATCCACTGGCCTCCTCTGTGCGCGCGCTCGTGCACTCCGCCGGGGTCGTGGCCGCGATGAGCCACCTGCGCAGGCAGGCCCCGCGACTGAGCCTGCAGGAGGCAAAGGCCTACGTCATGGCCGTTCGGGACGGCGCCGAACCACCGGAAGAGCTGGCGAGCCTTACGCGGAAAGAGAAGACGTGGCCGCTTCTGCCCATCGAAACGCTGGCCGGTCCGGTCCAGTAGAGGTCTGGCTGGGGGCGAGGCCGTGAGCGTGCGGCTGGTCCACGTCCGGTCGGTCAGGCGGTGTCGAGGCCGTCGATCAGGCGGTTGAGGAACCGGGTGAAGGTGGCTTCGGGGGTGAGGGCGCGCCCGGGGGCGGAGAGTGCTTCGGCGAGTTCCGGGTGGTGGCCGTCGGCGGCGACGGCGATGAGGTAGCGGGCCTCGGCCGCACCCCGGTCGGGGGATCGGGTGGCTGCGGCCTGGGCGATCTCGTAGCTGACGTGCCCGGACACGAAGGCGGTGAGTTGGGCGAAGATCTCCAGCTTTGCCGCACCGTCCAGTCCGGTGGGCCTGAGGGCGGCGAGGGCGCGTTCCAGGAAGGCCAGGGTGTTGGGGCCGGGGGTGCGGCGGGTGGCCAGGGCGGCGGGTAGCCAGGGGTGTCGCAGCATGTGATCGCGTTGGAGGCGGGCGATGGTCTTCAGGTCGGCTCGCCAGTCGCCGGTGAGTGGGTCCGTGGCCGGGAGTTCGCCACTGACGTGGTCGACCATCAGTTCCAGCAGTGTCTCCTTGTCGGGGGCATAGCTGTAGAGCGACATGACACCGGCTCCGACCTCGGCCGCGACCCGCCGCATGGTGACTGCTTCGAGTCCCTCCGCGTCCGCGAGGGTGACGGCTGCCGCCGTGATCGCCTCACGGCTGAAGGAGGGCCGGCGGCCCCTGCGCGGTTCGGTGGGACGCAGCCAGAGCTTTTCGGGGTCGACGCCCGTGGCGCCGGGTCCTGCGTCATGGGGCACGGTCTCGCGCTCCTTCCCTGGTTGTCGCGGTGGGCTCTTGCCAAGGTCATCCAAGCATCCTCTATTCTCGTACACTGTACGGAATGAAGGAGGGGAACTATGCCATCACGCATGTCCGACACCGTGGCCGCGCCGTCCTGGGCGCCACCTGCCGCAAAGCCGCCGCTGTCCTCACGGATGATGAGGGCGACCTGGCGAGGACTTCCGGCGAAGCGGCACTCTGTGGGATGGGAGCCGGGGCTCGTGGTGCCGGCCGCCGACGGCAGGCCGTTGATCACCGACCACTACTTCCCACGCGAAGAGGGCGACTTCCCCACCCTCCTGGTCCGCTCGCCCTACGGCCGGGGCCTGCCGTGGTCTCCCATGTACGGCCTGCTCTTCGCCGAACAAGGCTTTCACGTGGTCCTGCAGAGCTGCCGCGGCACCGGCGGCTCGGGTGGTGCCTTCGACCTGTGGCGCAACGAGGTCGCCGACGGGCAGGCCACGGTGTCGTGGCTGCGCGAACAGCCCTGGTTCAACGGAGTACTGGGGACCGTCGGCCCCAGTTACCTGGGCTACACGCAATGGGCCCTTGCCGCCGACCCACCGCCTGAACTGAAGGCGATGGTGGTGCAGATGGGCCTGCACGACCCCTACGCCCTGTTCCACGCGGACGGTGCGCTACGCCTGGAGAACGCCCTCGCCGTCGGTGCGGGCATGACCTACCAGCACCAGGGCATGGGACCGTTCGTGAAGGCGACGCTGCGCCTTCAGCGCCGCCTGCGTGACGTCACTACCGCGCAGCCCTTGCGCGGGGCGTACGTGTCCGCCCTCGGGGGCGAAGTGCCCTGGCTGGACGACGTCATGACGCACCCGGACCCCAAGGACGCGTACTGGCAGGGTGCGTCGCTGGCGCAGTCGGCGGAGCGGCTCAGCGTGCCCACGAGTCTGATCACCGGATGGCATGACGTGCTGGCCGACCAGACCTTCGAGCAGTATGACCGGCTGCGGCAGGCCGGATGCGAGACCGCTCTGCTCGTCGGCCCCTGGACACATACCTCCGCCTTGCAACAGGGATGGCCCGAGGTGTTCGCCGAGAGCCTCGCGTGGCTGCGCGCCCACCTGTATGCCGACCCGTCCGGCCTGCGCCCGACCGCGGTGCGTGTGCACACCGGCGGCGAAAACGCCTGGCGGGACCTCGACGAGTGGCCGCCAACCACGGCTGCCACCTCGTGGTATCCCGTCCCGGGCGGGACCCTCATCCAGCAGGCCCCCACCGACTCCGCACCACTGACCTCATTCCGCTACGACCCGGCCGACCCAACCCCCTCCATCGGCGGCCCTCTGCTCTCGCGCACCGCCGGTTCTCGCGACAACAGCGCCCTGGAAGGCCGAGCTGACGTCCTGACGTTCACCGGCCCCCCACTTGCCGAGGCCGTGGACATGGTGGGCCCGGTCTCCGCTCGGCTGAGCATCTCCACGGACACCGGCCACGCCGACATCTTCACCCGCCTGTGCGACGTGGACCCGCAAGGCCGCTCCGTCAACATCTGCGACGGACTGGGCCGGGTTCGGACAACTGAGCATGAGCCGTCGCAGGTCACCGTGCCGATGAGCGCCACCGCCCATCGCTTCGCCGCAGGTCACCGCATACGTTGGCAGATCAGCGGAGGCGCCCATCCGCGCTACGCCCGGAATCCCGGCACCGGGGAGCCACAAGTGGACGCCACCACCTTCGCACCGGTGAGCATCACACTCCACACGGACTCGGCGTTGATGCTTCCCCACGGCTCCGGGCCCACGTGATCTCCAGCTCCCCGCGGCGACGGGAGCCGCTTCATGATCGGGCAGGATGGAGCGCATGCCTGATGCCCCGATACGTCGCACGCGGCCCTACGACGACGACCTGATCGCCCCCGCTCTCAGCGGGCTCATCGAAGGTTCCGGATACTGGCGGGCCGGTACGCTCGCCGGATTCGCCGACGTCGGGGACTACTTGGCCGGTCGCGGCGAGCGCGTCCCGGACCAGTACAAGGGGTGGGGCTGGTCCCGGTTCATCGGACGCATCGGTGCTGTGGCGCTCCGGGCCAGCGCCTTCCACGTCCGGCCCGATCTACGGGAAGTCCTCCTGCACATGCTGGAGGTATGGGCCGGGACCCCCTTCGCCGACCCGGACGTACGGCGCCGGATGCGTACGGGGACCATCGAGCTCGCCGAGGACCGCGTGTACGCCGCGCGCGACGGCGAGGGAACCGTGCTGGTGCTGCACGGGCTCGGCGCGGGGGAGAAGGGGCGGCACTTCGTCGAGCTGCGCACGGGGGAGGCCGATGCGCCCGCGCCCGGGCGGATCGTCGAGGCCGAGCCCGTGCCCTCGGCCAGTTGGGAGACTCCGGAACGGCTGCGCCGGCTCGCCGGTCTCGTACGAGAGCACGGTCCGGCTCCCTGGGACCGTGCGGCGGCCACGGCGCTCGCCCAGGCGACCGGGCTCAGCCGTGCCGCGGCCGCACTGCTGCTCGCCGGCATCCCCGATGTGTCGTACGGGTGTCGGGGCCTGGACACCGAGGCGCGCAAGGTCATGGGGCTCAAGCAGTCCGAAGCCGACGCCGGAGAACGCGAGTTGATCGCTCTGAGGGTGCACGCGCGTCTCGATCTGCTGGCCGCCGTACTGCCCGACGAACCGGAGCAGCTGTGGCACCCGGGCGGGCAGGCAGCGCTCGCCGAGCGCATCGCCGAAGCCTGGCGCACTCAGCACGGCGTGCGCCCCGCGATCCCGGAGACGACGCTCGCCGTGGCGGCCGAGCACGACACCGTGCGCATGGCTCCGGCCGCGGTCTGCACGCTGTTCGCCGATGCCACGAGTGATCCGGTGCTCACCCGTGACCCCGACACCCGGCTGCGAGCCAGCAGCGTCATCGGCCACGGCTGGGAAGGCGAGGAAGGGTTTCACTTCAAGGAGCGCCTCTCCGTGGCCTGCGAAGCCATCGACTGGATCTATGCCGAACTTCCCGCGGGAGATCCCGTACGCGAGGGTGTTCCGCAGGTGGTTTCGCTGCTGCGTGAGCGTCTGGCACACCCGCGGCTGCTGCTCGACGCCGACGGCAACCGCCTGCGCGGCCGGACCGTCGCGGATCTGTGGCCGGCCTTTCCCGGTGCCGAAACGTACGGGGACGCGGTCGAGCCGCTGGACCATCCCACGCTCGACGACGGACTGGTCGTCGTGGCCGAGGCGGGGTTCGACCGGCGTGGCGAGCGGGGTGCTCCGGGCATCTACTTCCGGCCCGGCAAGTACGGGGCGGACGAGCGCTCGCAGCGGCTGGAGACCGTCGTCGACAGCGAAGGGTCCAACCTCGCCCGCGTCCGCTGGCTGCGGGGGGCCGCCTGCGAACGCGTCGTGGAACGGATCACCTCCCAGGCCCTGCCGCCCGGGCACTACGAGACCGATCCCCGTCTCTCCGTACCCGACGTGGTCGACGAGATCGCCGCGAAGGCAGGCCTCGGCACCGATGCGGCGGCACTGTATCTGCAGTTGCTCGCGCTGCCCGCACCCACCGACCGCAGAGTCCGCCGCTGGAACCACTGGACGCCCGCCCACCACAAGGCGGTCACGACCGAACTCGTCGGGGCGTCCCTGGTGGTCGTCGACCGGCGGCCCCGGGCCGGGCGTGGCGTGTTCCTGCCCGGTGACTGGGCCGCCGCGGACAAACCGTTCCACCCGATGGAAACCTGGAAGGCCGAACTGCTCGGCGCCCGGCTGATCGCGGGCAAGGTCCGCTCCGTGCCGGTCGCCGGACCGCTGCCCGAACTCTTCGCGCGCGCCTGGCAGTCGCGTCCCCGATGACGGAAGTCACTCCCGTATCGGACGGATCTGCTCAGGTGGATCGGCGTCCTGCCCGGCTGCTGGTCATCAGGGCGGATCGCGCGTACTACGGGGTTCCGGCCCGACCGTGGAGCACCAGGGCACGCACGATGCCGCCCAGTGCTGTGAGGCACAGGAGGGTACGGAAGATGTTGGCGGTCTCCCAGGTTCCCTTGAAGTCCTCGACCACCGAGTAGTCGGTGGCGGGGCCCGGGTGGCCCAGGTCGGCCAGCTTGTTGTTGAGAGGGATGTTGATCCCCATGGTCAGCAGCAGCACGACCACGTAGCTGAGTGCCGCGGCCAGGAGCCACCACCCCATCTCCCGCCGCCCTTTGCGGAAGGCGCGGACCGTGGCCCACGCGGTGACCGCCGGCGCGCCGACGAAGATCAGCGCGAACGGGCCGCTGCTGTCGATGACGGAGTTGACGTTCTGCATGGCCGTGGCGTACGTGCGGTCGTCCGCCTTCGCCAGGCCCGGCATCACGGAGATGTCGAAGGCGAAGAAGAGACCCGCCATCAGACCCATCGTCAGAGCGGCGGCGCCCAGAAGTATTCCCGTCAGCCGGTCGCGGGAGCCCCGCGAGTCCGGTGCGGGGGTCTTCGGGGAGCGAGGGTTCGCGGAAGGGAGAGCGGCCGACGCCCGGACGGACACGGCGGCGGGCGGGCAGGTTCTGTGAGATGTCTGTTCGTGATTCATGAAGCCCTCCGGGTGGCATGGCGAGTCCTGACCGGCCGTGCGTGTCCGGTGCATTCCTCGATGGCGGCCATCGGTGCGGGGAGCTTCGCGGTGGAGAACGTTTCCCGCCGCACCTGGTGACCAGCTCATCTCATCGCGAAGGCCATCGCGCGACCATGGCGCAGACGCTCAGTCGCATACGCGAGTGTCCAAAGCGGGCCGGTAGGGGGTGGGCGAACGGTCGGGCGGTCAGGCGGTCAGCGTCGCAAGCTCCGTGTTGGCTCGCTCGGCGACCAGGCTGAGGACACGGCCGGCGGCGGCCAGGTCCTCGGCGGGTATCCCGCCCCAGATGCGGGCGCTGATGGGGGCGGTCTCCGTGGCGGCGACGGCGATCAGCTCGCGCCCCGCGTCCGTGGGGCGAAGGTGCGCACCGTCCGCGACGAGCAACTGCTTGGCCAGCAGCTCGTCGAGAGTGGTGCGGATGTCGGCCGGATCGGCCTTGAGGGAGCCCTGGACCTGGAGGACGAGACCGTCGGGCGTCTGCGGGGCGTCGGCGGTGATGGCTGCGCCCAGGGTGACCTGCTGCTGGAACGTGATGCCGTGCCGGGCCAGGACGTGCTCCAGGACGCCGCGGGCGGCGTAGTGGGCCAGGGCGAGGTCGCGGGCGTTGGCGAGGGGTGCGGTGGTGGTGGCAGTGGTGGTCATGACGTTGTCTCCTGAGTGCTCTCGTCGTTCGGTACGGACGGGCCGAGCGGTGCGTCGAGCAGGGTTCTCAACTCGTCGGTGAACGCGCGCGTCCGCGCGGCGTCGAGGCCGCCGAGCGGCTCCAGCAACTGCTGATGCAGTTCCTGGACCACCGCGATGGCCTGCCGGGTGACGGCCGTGCCCTGCTCGGTGAGGGCGAGCTGTACGGCGCGCGGGTCGCGGGGATCGCGGGTCCGCTCGATCAGTCCGGCCGACTCCAGGGCGCGCGCCAGCTTCGAGACGTACAGCGCCTCCAGGCCGGTGTGGTCGGCGAGTTGGCGCTGACTGGGCCGCTCGCCGGCGCGCTGCATACCGTGCAGCGACGCGACCACCGAGTACTGCGCGTGGGTGAGGCCCAGCGGAGCCACCGCGCGATCGACCGCGACACGCCACTTGTTGGCGAGTCGCCATACGAGGAAACCGGGTGTGGGGCCCGGCGAACCGTTGCTCATGTCAAATAGAGTACATGGCTACTATGTCCATGGCTACTATTTTCTGGCGGACGTAGCGGACGTAACGGCCCCCCGAGACCGTGGCCCGCCTCCGCGCCGAGCTGTACCGCCCCTGCCCGCTTGTATGTGCCCCGGCTCCGACACCGGGCCGTCATCGCCGCGCGACGACGTCACTCAGGCGCGTTCCGCTCGCCGCGGGGCCCTCACCTCGCGGCCTCGTAGTCCGATTCGGACTCGTATGCCTTCTCCGTCGACGATCGCCGATCACCTCGACCCGACGGCTTGTTCCCATCGAACTTCTGACCGGCGTCCTCTGCTTTCTTCTTGACGCGATCAAAAACGTTCTTGTATCTGCTTTCCTTCAGCCAGCCGGGAGGCATCCAGTGGGCGTAGTAGTTCGTGTGGGTGGCGGGTGCCACGATCTCGAATCCGTATTCCGCACCGACGGTTTCATTGACTGCGTCAATGACCCAACGGCAGGCTCGGCAGGGCTTTTTGAAGCCCCCCAGATAGACTTGGGTCGTCCCCGCCGGCGACGCCGAAGTCGAGCTGCTCGCCTGCCGCTCGGGCCGCATATGTTCTGCTGTCAAATGCCCCAGCAGATTCATCTCGCCGTGCACGCTGCCACCTGAGTTCGCAGTGTCACGCTGTGACTGCGGCCCCCTGGGCGTCAGTGTGCCCCAGCTGATCTGCGTTTTGAGCGCCTTGGCGAAGTTCCGCTGCCACTCTTCATCGAGCGGCTCCTGGTACTGGCCGGTGAGGAAAGCGTGCAGCTTCCTCGCGTCCTTCGAGAACCGCCGTTTGTCATCATCCGGTACGGCATCCGGCGTATCCCCTCGCCGAGCCTTGTCCAGGAACTGATGAGCACCCGCCCTCTGCTGGTCGGTGACTTGGCGATCCGTGTTCCCGTGCACCACAAAGGCGCCGCCCGCCAGGGCAACCGCCAGGTGTGGCGTGGCTTGGGCGTCACGGCTCCTCAGCCCAGCGATAAGAATCCGCGAGATACGGTCGAGCATGCGCAACTCGGCCGCACGGCGGGCCTCTCGCTGGGCGTTCTCCGAGGAATATTCGATCTTCTTCGGATGACGCTGGTAGCGCCTCTGCTCCTCCCTCTTCACACGCGGCGGCTCAGGCGCCGCGTGTACCGGAGCCCATTCCATCTCCTCGTCGGAGGAACTGCTGCCGCCCCCTGCCGACTCGCCTGTTCTGGCCTGCTTGTGGGCGCCTGGATCCGGGAAATCATCGGTCCTCTGATGTTTCCCCTCCGCGGGAGCCCGCTGAACCGCCACGCCACCCAGGCGTGACCCCACCGCTGCCGGACCGACCGACACCTGGTGCGGCAGGACCGGCCGTGCACCTTGTCGCTGTTCTTGGATCATCCGTGCCACACCAGAGTTACCCGCGGCACCCTGGAGAACAGTGATCCCCGGGGGCAACGCGACCCCAGGGGGCGGCTGTTCGACCGGCTTGGCCGACCGAGACGGACCCGACTCCCGCCCCTCGGAACCAGGCTCCTTCTCCGACCGTCGCCTCGCATGCATAACGCCCCCAAATGCTCACTCCCTTGCTATACGGGCCCCAGCCGGTCGCATAAGGGGTATGAGGGAACTCCCAAGGGCCGGATCGCCTGCCCCGACGTACACCGCCCGTAGGCTGAACGCGCACCCCCGCCTAGGGTGCTCGTGCGGTCCGTGACCCTTCGACGCGTAGCATCGCCACAAGGTCAATAAGGAGCCCACCCATGCACCACTTCGATGTAGAGACACTGTCTGCGGGCCGGTGGCGCAACGGCGGCGGCGCGACCAGGGAGATCACTTCACGGCCGGCGGGCGCCGACGAGTTCGGGTGGCGTGCGAGCGTCGCCGACATCAACCGGGACGGGCCGTTCTCGGCGTTCCCGGGCGTGGACCGGACGCTCACCCTGCTGACAGGAGACGGTGTACGGCTGACTTGCTCCGGGGAGTTCGACCGGCTGCTGGCGCGTGCGGGGGAGCCGTTCGGATTCTCCGGTGACCTCGCGCTGGCCGCCGAACTGCCGGGAGGACCCTGTCGGGTGCTCAACCTCATGGTGCGGCGCGGCCGTTGGACGGCCAGGGTGGACCGGGTCGCAGGCCCGGTCGCACCACGCGCGGGGCACGCCGGGGTGCTCTATGTACTGCATGGCCGTTGGCAGGCCGGCACACCCGGGCATGTCCTGACGCATGGTCAGGGAGTGTGGTGGGACGGAGACGACGATGCGTCGGACGGAGCGGTCGCACCGCTCTCGCCCGACGCCGCCGCCCTGTGGGCGGATGTCGCGCCGACGGGGTGACGCCAGGTCAGCCGACCGGCGCCGCCGTCAGGCCGCCGCTCTCGGTCGCGGTTGGGTGGATGGTCTCGGAGGGCGGGTTGGCGGTGCGCCGCGCCCAGAGCCAGTAAAGGGCCGAGGTGACCACCAGCGCGACGATCCACGAGATGTCGGCGCCGTCGAGCTTCTTGGTGATCGCACCGGTGTACAGCTTGGTGGCCAGGAACGGGATCTGCACGGCGACGCCGACGACATAGCAGGTCAGCGCGGTGACGTTCCAGCGCCCGTAGCGGCCGTCCGGGTCGTACAGGGCCGGGATGTCGACGCGTTCGCGGGAGAGCAGGTAGTAGTCGACCAGGTTGATCGCGCTCCACGGGGTGAACACGGTCAGGAGCAGCAGCACGAAGTTCTTGAAGTTGGTCAGGAAGTCGTCGCTGGCGGCGAGCGCTATGACCATGGACACCGCGATGAAGGTGACGATGTAGGCAGCGCGCACGGCGGCCGAGATGTGCGAGCGGCGGTCGAACGCGGTGACGGTGGTCAGGATCGACATGAAGCCGCCGTAGGCGTTGAGGCAGTTGACGGTCAGCTTGCCGACCACGATCACCAGGTAGATGAGGAACGCGAGGAACGCCGGGCCTGCCAGATCGCCGAGGAAGCCGACCTGGTCGGGCAGGAATGCCTTGCCCGCCACGGCCGCGGTGAGCGCGCCGAGGGTCATGGCCCACTGGGATCCGATGACGGAGCCGGCGAAGGTGGACCAGAATGTGGCGCGCGTGCTGGTGTCGCGGGGCAGGTAGCGCGAGTAGTCGGCGACATACGGGCCGAAGGTCAGCTGCCATCCGGCCCCGAGCCCCACGGCGAGCAGGAAGGTCGCCGCCTCGAATCCCTTGTTGCCGACGTGCGCGCTGACGTCGTACTGCGTGAACAGCCGCACCAGCAGATAGCCGAGGCCGAGTGCGCCGACGACGGTCGCGATGCGGCCCGCGATGTGGATGAGGCGGTAGCCGGTGACGGCGACCACGGCGGTCAGTGCCCCGAAAACGAGGATGCCCGCGTCCGTGTTGATGTGCAGCATCTCGGACACCGCCTGCCCGGCCAGCACGCTGCCGGTCGCAGCGAAACCGAGATACATGAGGATCACCAACAGCAGCGGCAGGACCGCGCCGTAGACGCCGAACTGCGCGCGACTGGAGATCATCTGCGGTACGCCGAGCCGCGGCCCCTGCGCGGAGTGCAGCGCCATCACTGTGCCGCCGAGCACGTTGCCGATCAGCAGCGCGGGTATCGCCCAGAGCGCGTCGGCACCGAAGACGACCGACAGTGCGCCGTCGACGATCGCGGTGATCTGCATGTTGGCGCCGAACCACAGGGTGAACTGGCTGCGCGGCGTGCCGTGCCGCTCGCTGTCCGGGACGGCTTCGATGGTCCGCCTCTCCATCGCGAGGCGTTCCCCTGGGGCGTGTTGTACCGGCATGTTGGTGACCTCTCCCCGCAGCTGTTCCGGCGTATCTGGACGGACTCCGCCGTTGACCCAGGTTGTGCTGCGCCGAATCTGGCATGGAGATGAACAAACATCAAGATCTTGAATGGCAAATTTCAAAGCGGCATGCCCTGCGACCGGTCTGCCGAAGGCCACCCCCCCACACACACGGTCGGCTCCGCCCCGGCGGGCTGAGGCCGCAGAGGCCGCGCGCGCCGTGGCGAATATGGCCTGTTCGCTCGGACACCCACTGCCGGGGGCTCTGCCACCATCACCTCACGGAGACGTGAAGGGTGGTGATGTGGTTGTCCGGCGGAGGGGGTGCTCCGAGGCCGATCAGACATCCCTGGGAGTGGGAGGAACACGAGTGGCGGCGGCACGTCGAGCGGGTGCGGGCGGGGCGCAGTCTCAAACCGGCGGCGTGGCCCCGGGGGGCCAGGGCGGCCGTCGCCCTGTCCTTCGATCCCGATCACGAGTCGATCCCGCTGCGCGACGGGCAGACCCAGCCGGGCAAGCTCTCCCAGGGTGAGTACGGCGCCCGCGTAGGGGTCCCCAGGATCCTGGCGGCGCTGGAGCGGCGCTCCGTGCCGGCCACCTTCTTCATGCCGGCGGTGTGCGCCCTGCTGCGTCCGGAGGAGGCGCGAGGCTACACCGACCGGGGACATGAGGTCGGTATTCACGGGTGGATCCATGAGCGAAACATGGAACTGGACCCCAAGAACGAGCGCGACCTGATGTTCCGCTGCGCCGACACCCTGGAACGGCTCACTGGCCGGCGGCCGGTCGGCATCCGCACACCGTCGTGGGACTTCAGTGACCACACGCTCGCGATCAGCCGCGAACTGGGGCTGCTGTACGACTCGTCGCTGATGGCCGACGACGACCCGTACGAGATCCTCGCGGACGGAGAGCCCACCGGCATGGTGGAGCTGCCCCCGGAGTGGATCCGCGACGACGCCGTCTACTTTCCGATGGACCGTTACAAAGACCTGCGCCCCTACGCGGCGCCGCGGCACGTGCTCGGCATCTGGCGGGACGAGTTCGACGCCGCGTATGCCGAGGGCGGTGTGTTCCAGATGACCATGCACCCGCACGTGATCGGCCACCGCTCCCGGATGGTGGTCCTGGAAGAGCTGCTGGACCACATCGAGAGCCACCCGGACATCTGGTACGCCACGCACGCGGACATCGCCGCATATGTGAAGGAGCAGGCGGGGACCGGCTCTTAGCCGCACACCGCCCGGCCATCGAGGAGGCGTCTTGGCGAACCTCGTGGACACTTCCGCGCAGTCGTCGCCGAGCGACGGCGGCCGGGTGCTGCCGCCCACTCCGGTGGTGAAGGTGACCGTTTCCGTCGACGGGCTACCCAGGAACCTGTGGCTCAAATTGGAGTCGCACAGTCCGCACGGCTCCGTGAAAGGCCGCACCGCGCTCGCCCTGTGGGAGGACATCGCGGGCCGGGTGGACCCGGGGATCGGCATCATCGAGTCCACCTCGGGCAACCTCGGCCTCGCGCTCGCGGCGGTCACCGCCTCGCACGGGGTCCCGTTCACCGCGGTGGTGGATCCCCGGAGCAGTGCGTCGGTCGTGGCGGGTGTACGTGCCCTCGGCGGCAGGGTGGTCACCATAGACCGCCCGGACGGCTCCGGTGGGTATCTGCTCAGCCGGATCGCTTACATCCGGGAGCGGTTGCGGACCGAACCCCGGCTGGTCTGGCCCGATCAGTACGCCAACCCGGCCAGCCCCCGCGTCCACGCCCGGGGGACGGCCCCCGAGCTGTGGGCCCAGACCATGGGGCGGCCGATGAGCGTCCTGGTGGCGGTCTCGACGGGGGGCACGCTGGCGGGCTTCCGCGACTACGCGGCCGCGGCCCGGCCGGCCTGGGAGCTGGTGGGCGTGGACGTGGCCGGCTCGGCGGCCCTCGGGGGCGCCGCCGGCCCGCGGGTGCTCTCCGGCATCGGGTCGAGCAGGCCCTCCGCATTCCTGCCCGCGGGACACCGGCCCACCGTGCCGGTCAGCCCCCGTGAGTCGGTCAGTGCCTGCCTGTGGCTGTCCGCGGCCACCGGCCTGGGGGTGGGCGGCAGTTCGGGCGCGTTGATCGCCGCGGCACTGCGGCTGTTCCGTACGGTGCCCCCGCGCCGGGAGGTGGCCTGTCTGTGTCCGGACGGCGCCGACCGCTACCTCGACACCGTGTACGCGGCGGAGTGGCGTGAGCGGCAGGGGCTGGAGCCGGTGCAGATCGCGCGCGCGGTCGAGGTGACGGCGGTGGAGCACCGGCCGCCGCACGGCGAGCCGGTCGTGGAGGGCGTCCGGGAGGGGAGAGCGCGGTGACGCCGGCACAGTGGTCACGGGATTGGTACGACAGGGCCGGGGTGCGCGGCGGACCACGTCGCCGACTGGGCGACGAACTGGCGGCCGGGCAGCTGTTCTTCCCGCCCCCGCTGATCCCGTACGGAGACCATCCGCTGGTCCGGGCGCTGCCCGAGCCGCGCCGCGCGGAGGTCTTCGCCCGCCATCTCTTTCAGTATCTGGGTTTCACCGCCCAGTTCGAGACGCGGGTGGTCAACCGCGCGACGGAGCGCATAGCCGGTGGGCGCAGCGGAATAGATGTCAGTATCCCGGTCCGGCTGGATGCCTACCGCATCTACTGCGACGAGGGGTACCACTCCCTCTACAGCCTGGACGTCATCGACCAGATCTCCACCGCCTCGGGTGTCTCCCCGACGCCCTATGACTTCGAGCCCTTCCTGAACCGGCTGGACCAGGTGGGGGAGCAGGCCCTGCCCGGCGAGCGGGAGCTCGCCCCCTTGCTCCAGGTCGTGGTGTTCGAAATGCTGATCACGGCGATCCTCAACGACGTGCCCAAGGATCCCCGGGTGCTGACGGTCGTCCGGGACATCGTGGCCGACCACGCGAGGGACGAGGGCTGGCACCACGCCTTCTTCGCCCGGTTCTTCCGCGAGCTGTGGGCCCAGCAGCCCACCGCGCGGCGCGGGCGGGTGGCGCGCTGTCTGCCCGGTCTGATCCGCTCCAGCCTGCTGCCCGACCTCCGGCCGGTGCGGGCGTCGCTGGCCGCCGCCGGGCTCGCGCCGGCAGCCGTGGCGGAGGTCGTCCGCGACGCCTACCCCCAGGACCGGGTGAACACCGGCATCAGGACCGCCGCCCGGCACGCGGTACGGCTCTTCGAGGAGTCGGGTGTCCTGGAGGTGCCCGGTGGCCGGGACGCCTTCGAGACAGCCGAGTTGGTGTGAGGCAGTCCGGGCACGGCGGACCGCACCCCGCGGAGAGGCGACGGATGACGGAAGACCTGCCGTGGACCAGCAGCGAGGGGGCGTACTGCCGTTCACTGGCCGTCGTCTGCAGCGCCCGCTCGCAGACCACGGGCACCGCCAAACCGCATCCGTCCTGGCGGGAGCCCTTCCGCCCTTTCCACGTCGACGAGGGCGTACGACTCCGGAAGAGGTATCCATGCCGACTGTCTCGCGTGTCCTCGGCTACCAGCACCTGGCCGACGGCGACTTCGTACCGCCCGCCTCCCCCCGGGTCTTCTTCGAGCCGGCCGATACCGAGACCGGCGTATGGGTGGCCCGCGACCTCATCACCGAGGGCTGCTCTGTTCTGGACCTGGGCTCGGGGAGCGGTGCCGCGGCGGCCGCGATGGCCCGGGCCGGCGCGGCGCGGGTGCACGGCGTCGACGCGGGCACGGAGTCGGTCGCCTGGGCGACCGAGCACTACGCCTCCCGTGACGGCGACCTCCAAGTCACCGTCGCCCAGGGCGACTTCGCTCTGCTGTCCACCGCACAACTGCTGTCCACCGCGCCCGCCCCGCTGACCCGGCCGCTGGTCATCACCAGCAACCCGCCCTACGTCCCCCTCACCCCGCAGGCGGCCGCACGGCGCCGCTCCATCAGCGGGGGCGCCGACGGGCTGACATGGGCACCGGCCGTCATCGGGCACGCGCGGGCCCTGCGGTGCGACATGGGGCTCACCATCGGCAGCTACTCCACTCCCCGCGCAGCGGTGCGACTGCTGCGGTCGGCGGGATACCGCGTCGACTCCGTCACCCTGTGCCCGCTGCCACTGGGCGAGTTCACCCTGAGCCACAGGGAACAAGTGCTGGCCCTGGAGCGGAGTGGCGAGGCCGTCCTGTGGCGGACGGGCCACGGGCCGCCCGCCTACTTCATCGTCGGCCTGGCCTGCCGGTGGGTGGGCCCGGACGCCGGCAGGGCCCGTGGCGACCTCACCGGGGACGGGCTGCTCCACCTCCTGCGAACCGCCGCCCGCTCGCGCACCTCCCGGCTGGAGGCCCTGGACGAGCCGGCCCCGGACGGCTGGACGGGGCGGCTGCGGGTGCTGGACCTGCCGGCCGCGACCGTGCGCCATCACTGGTGAGGAGAACCGCCCATGAACGCGACAAACCTCGTGAAGCCCGAGCGAACGCCCTGCCCGGTGCCCGTCTCACCAGTCAGCGTCACCGCCCACGCGGTGCTGCACAGCGCCGACTTCATCTGGCCGCGCTTGCGGGCGAGCGGCCTCGGACGCGTCGTCCTGCACGCCGGAGTCCAGATCAACGGCGCTCCCCACGTGGGCACCAACGTCATGCAGACCGCCACGTTCCTGCTCGCCGCGGCGGTACGGGATCGATTCGGAGCCGAAGTGCGCATACGGTTCGGGGCCCTGGACAACGCCCCGTACGAGAGCCGCTCCTGCTCCAGGACCGGCACACTCTATGAGCGTTCCTTCCGGCATGTGCTGGGGGCTCCCCGGGTCGGAGAACTGGTCCGCCGCTACTACGGCGGCCTGTTCGACGCGCTGTCCGACGCCACCGGCATCCCCTACGACGTCGAGACCTACACGGACCAGCAGTCGAGGCCCGAGTTCAGGCAGGAGTTCCTGGACTCGCTCGGTCTGATGGACACCTTGCGCTGGGTGCTCGCGCCGTCCACCGGCACGGTGCCGGTGAGCTTTCCCTGCCCGCGGTGCGGCTGGACGCAGAAACACGGCGAGGACACGGAACTGCTCTCGGCCGGCGCCCGGGAGGCGCGGTTCGCGGCGGTCTGCCTCGACCACGGGAAGTATCTCGTGGAGGTCACCCCGGGCACGGACACTTACATAGGACTGACGACCCTGCACCGCAATCTGGTCAAGGAGCGCGTCGCGGCCCGCGACGCCGACGCACTCCCGTTGATCGTCAAGGGGGCGGACTGGGCGCCGGGTTGCCGACTCCTGGACGAGGCGTTCCTGTGCTTCCCCGGCGCCGTACCGCCGCCGCGCGTCTTCACCCCGGTGGTGCTCTCCGACTCCGGGGCGAAGCTGTCCAAGACACTCCTGCGTGAAGGTACAGCCGATCTGTCGGCGGAGACCGAGCCGTGGATGCTCGACGCCACGGCCTGGGAGGGCACGGTGGAGGAGTACGCGCGCACCCTCCTGGGGCTCGGCTCCCTCATGCTGTCCGAGCCGCGGCACTTCGAGCGCGGTTACACCACGCGTGAGGTGGCCCGGCTCATCGCCGGGGAACCGGGGTGACGGTGCGGTTGGCGAGATATGCGGGGCGGGGTTCGGGCGCCGCGTAGGGGACACCGAGGGGGTTTGCGACGCTGTTGTAGACCACGAAGAGATTGGTGCGCGGAAACGGGGAGGTGTTTCCGCTGGAGGCGTGCAGACAGTTGCAGTCGAACATGACGGCAGAGCCCGGCGCGCCCGTGAACTGCCGGATCCCGTGCCGCTCTGCCAGCGCGGTCACCCCCGCCCGGTCGGCGGACCCGGCGGGCAGGTTCTTTCCCTGGAGTGACAACTTGTGGTAGCCGGCGGGGGTTTCGCCGACCGACGGCACGAAGGTGCGGTGCGATCCGGGGATGATCATCAGCGGGCCGTTGAAGGGCAAGTTCTCGGTGAGGGCCACGGAGAAGCTCAGCGCACGGGGCGCGGGCATCCCGTCCTCCGCGTGCCAGGTCTCGAAGTCGGAGTGCCAGCCGAACCGGGAACCCTCGAACGCCGCCTTGTAGTTCACCCGGCTCTGGTGGATGTACACGTCCGAGCCGAGGATTTGCCGCGCCGGCCCCGCGAGGCGCTCGGAACGGACTATGCCGGCGAAGACGTTGGACAACGCGTGGACCTCGAAGACGGACCGGATGTCTGCCGAGTCCGGCTCCATCACGACCCGCCCGGTCCCGCGCAGCGCGCTGTCCGCGCCGAACCGCAGAACCTCCTGTCGGCAGGCGGCCACCTCCTCCGGGGTCAGCAGCGCGTCGAAGGACAGAAAGCCGTCCTGCTGATACCGCGCGAGCCCGTCCCTGGTCAGCGGCCCCCCTTCGCCGCCGCCCCACACCACGGCGTCAGGACGGTCCACCGGCACGGACTCGGTCACATGGCGGGTGGGGTACGGGTCGTTCGCGGAGCCGGCTGAGCGTGACATCCCAGGATCTCCTCTGCTCGCAGAAGTGCTGGCAGATCACCCATGTGGGACAGGTGTCCCAGTCCACGCTTCCCGGCGCCGCGAACCCGAAAACGTGTCCCGGGCGGCCAGGCCCGCGACCGGTGCCTCACTCTGACGAGTGAGTCGAACTGAGTCCAAAACAATTGCATTTGGGTGGCAATAACATCGTTGCCGAAGAGCATGTCGTGGCGATTGGTGCTGTTACCGGTGGAGGCCGCTGTGTCCCGGACTGACGATGCCCGTATGTATGAGGTCCCTGACCTCCCTGGCCTGGACTTCGACCCCTTCCTGTGGGAGTCGCTGTCTGACGCGCCGGTCTCCCGGATCCGGCTTCCGCACGGCAAGGGAGACTGCTGGCTGGTCACCCGGCACAAGGACGTCAAGTTCGTCACCTCGGACCCACGGTTCAGCAGGGACGTCCTGGGGCGGGCGGTGCCCAAGATGACGAAGCACTTCATTCCCCTGGACCGCGCGGTCAGTTTCGTGGACCCGCCCGAACACGCCCGGGTGCGTTCGGTGGTCTCATCGTCCTTCACCCAGCGCGGTGTTGACCGTCTGCGGTTGCGCGCCGGCCTCCTCATGGACGAGTTGTGCCTGGAGCTGGAAGCGGCAGGCCCGTCCGCCGACCTCGTGCACCACGTCATCTCGCCCTTCGCCCTGGCCATGATCGGCGAGGTGATCGGCATCCCCGCCGCGGACCGGCCTCGTGTCCGGGACTGGGCGCGGACAGTCCTGACAAGGGCGTCGGACGAGGCTCAGGCGCAACGGGCCGAGGAGGCCAAGCAAGCCGCCCATGACTACTTCCGTCAGCTGGCGGCACAGCGTCGTGCGGAGCCGCGGCAGGACGTGATGAGCACGATGGTGGCCGCGGTCAGTGCGGGACGGATCGATGAGGAAGAGCTTCTGGCCCTGGCTACCCTGATGGGCCTCAACGGCTGGCACGCGGTGTGCAACAACGCGGCCAACATGATGTACGTCCTCCTCACCCAACGGCACCTGATGGAACGGCTGCAACGCCAACCTGGTTTGATCCTGCAAGCGGTGGAGGAACTCTTCCGCTGGGTACCCCACAAGCACGGCGTCGGGCAGCCACGGATCGCCACCGAGGACGTGGAAGTGGGCGGCGTGCTCATCCGCGAGGGGGAGCTCGCCTACGTCTCCTACGTGGCTGCCAACTGGGACGAGCGGGTCTACCCCGATCCCGGCAGGATCGACTTCGAGCGCAGCGGTCCGCCGCACATGGCGTTCGGCAACGGCCCACACGTGTGCGTGGCCCCCTTGCTGGCCCGGATGGAAGCGGAGGTCCTGCTGTCCACTCTGATCAGCCGATTCCCCGCGGTGCGTCTCGCGGTCCCGCCGGACGAGATGAACTGGCAGACCGACGTGCTCATCAGGGGACCTGTCGACCTGCCGGTCACCTGGTAGCCCAGCTGGTACGGAAACCACTCGCCGCGCCTGACACCATGCAGATCAGCCCGGTCGGACCCGTTAGACCCAACAGGTCCGACCGGGCTGAGTCACGCTGCGGGCTTGGGAGTCGACATGGCAGCCCCGGGCCCGCCTCGGGCACGTGGACGCCTGGCTCAACCCCCGTGTCTCGTCAGGAGTGCGGCGTCCCGATGGGCAGCTCCGACGCCGGTCGCTGCGCGCCCGTACCGGCCGGCAACTCCGCGGCCGGCATGCCCGTTGCGGGGGTCGCCGGCGTGCTCGGCGTGCTCCCCACGGAGGTCGTCGGTGCGGTCGGCGGCAAGGCCGCCGCGGGGGTCGCCGGTGCGGCGGGCGTGGTCGGCACGTTTCCCACGGGAGCCGTCGGTGCGGTCGGCGTCTGGCTCGTTGCGGGAGCCGCCGGTGTGGTCGGTGTGGTCGGCTGGCTCGCCGCGGGGGTCGTCGGCTTGGCCGGCTCCTGTACGGTCCCGGGCGGCAACGGCGTGGTCGGCTTGGCCGCTTCCGGTGCGGGGGGCAGCCCCGTTGTCGGTGTGCTCGTTCCGGGGGATACCGGCGGGGTCGGCAGCTGGGGCGGTGCCGGGTCGTTGGCGGCCTCAGCGGTAGGGGCGATGGTCACGTGCCCGGCGGCGGCAGCGGTCGGCGCCGCGGCGATCACCCCAGCTGTCGCGAGGAGGGCCAGCGGCCACAGCCGACGGCTGTGACGGGGGAGCAGATGCATGGTGGAACACCTTTCAATAGACGTATCACCCGAAAAAGGGCAACGTGGTTCCACCCAACACCTCTGCAGCGCGATGCGCTCTCTCGGGCGTGCCATACGTGGGCTCGTACCCCGTTCGGGCGTGTGCTGCCGTCGACGCCCACCGGGTGATGCCACCGCTCCCCCTACGACACTGCCCGGGAAACCACGGCCGCCGCGTCCGCGATCAGTTTGTTGTCGTAGTCGGCGTCCTGAGTCCCGCGGTTCGACAGGATCGCCATGACGATGGGCGCGGCGTGCGGGGGCCACACCACCGCGATGTCGTTGCGGATGCCGTAGACGCCGCCCGCGCCGGTCTTGTCGCCGACCGTCCAGCCCTTGGGGACTCCGGCCCGGATGAGCTCGTCTCCGGTGGTGTTGGTCCGCAGCCACCGCGTCAACTGGGCGCGTTCGGCTGTGCCGAGGCGGTTGCCGAGGACGAACGCGCGCAGGTCCTGGGCCAGTGCGCGGGGCGTGGTGGTGTCCCGCACCGTGCCGGGGGCCCACTGGTTCAGCTCCGGCTCGCGGCGCTCGACGCGGGTCACCGCATCGCCCGTCTCCCTGAGGGCGCTCTCCAGGCCCTTCGGTCCGCCGAGCGCGTCGAACAGCAGGTTCCCGGCCGTGTTGTCGCTGTAGCGCACGGCGGCGTCGCACAGCTCGCCCAACGTCATCCCGGTGTCGACGTGCTTTTCGGTGACGGGCGAGTTGGCCACCAGGTCGTCCTTGGAGTAATGGATCACCTTGGTCATACCGTCCAGGGAGTACTTCCGCAGGACGGCCCCGGCGGCGAGCGCCTTGAACGTGGAGGCGTAGGCGAACCGTTCGCCGTCGCGGTAGGCCACCTCACGCCCGTCGCCGGTGTTCACCGCGTACACCCCGAGCCGCGCCCCGTACTTGCGCTCCAGCTCCTTGAAATCGGCCGCAGGCGGTTTCGCGCTCGTATGCGGCCGTGTCGTCGCGGTGGGCGGCGCCGGTGACGACGCCTGGTCGTCGGCCTGTGCGCAGGCCACCAGAGGGAGGGTGGCGAGCAGGGCGAGCCCGCCCAGCGCGGTACGGCGTGTGCGTGAGTACTGCATGGTCCAACCTCCGGGTGCGCCGGGCAAATCGGTGCGTATCAGGGATGAGAGGCACATGCCCCGATCTTGCCCGCGGAACCCGATCACATCCGGGGTCCTTGGGCGTGCACTATCAGCCACCTCCCCGACAGGGCCCGTGGCCGTCTTCGCCCTCGCTCGTCACCCTTATCGGCTTGATCAAAGTATTGGTTACTACGACGTAGCGGACCCTCTGGCTGCTCCTGTTGATGATGTCGCCCTGCGGAGTGCCGTGCGGCGTGCGTCAGCTAAGTGGCGCGAATACCTCGGTATGGTGCCAGCCGTTTCGACCAACATCATTACCCGCTGGTTCACTTGCGCACCGGGAGCCTCTCTCACCCGATCGGGTAACTCTGGAGGCTCCTTCTTGACGCATGCGCCCCAATCGAAGGGACCAGGATGTCGACCGCAGCGTATCCGCGACAGCACGAGGAGCCGACCGGCCGGGCACAGCTCAGCCTGGGGATCGCCGCCGCGCGCAACCTGACGACCACCACCAAGAGCGTCCCGCAGATGCAGGGCATCAGCTCGCGGTGGCTGCTGCGCATGCTGCCCTGGGTGGAGGTGAAGGGCGGCGCGTACCGGGTCAACCGGCGCTTGGTGTACGAGGTCGGCGACGGCCGGGTCACCTTCGTCCAGGAGGGGAGTGCGGTCCGGGTCGTCCCCGCGGAGCTGGGAGAACTTCCGCTGCTGCGTGGGTTCGAGGACGAGAAGGCGCTGCGGGCACTCGCCGACCGGTGCCTCCAGCAGCAGTATGGACCCGGCCAGTTGATCGCGGAGCAGGGCGGGCCCGTCGACCACGTCTATCTGATCGTGCACGGCAAGGTGGAGAAGGTCGGCAGCGGAAGCTACGGGGAGGAGACCCGTCGGGGTGTGCTGTCCGACGGCGGGTTCTTCGGTGGGCAGGCGGTGGCCGAGGAGCCGGGGGAGTGGGGGTTCACGGCGCGCGCGATGACGGCGTGCACGGTGCTGGCCCTGCCCCGTGCCGCGTACGAGGAAGTCGCCGACCGCAACGGCCAGTTGCGGGAGCACGTCCGCGGGCGCCAGGCCGACAAGGCGCGGCCGCGGAACAAGAAGGGTGAGGCGAACATCGCCCTCGCCTCCGGGCACACCGGCGAACCGGTGATCCCGGGGACCTTCGTCGACTACGAACTCGCACCACGCGAATACGAGTTGAGCGTGGCCCAGACGATCCTGCGCGTGCACAGCCGGGTCGCCGACCTCTACAACGACCCGATGGATCAGGTCGAGCAGCAGCTGCGCCTGACCATCGAGGCCCTGCGTGAACGCCAGGAGTCCGAGCTGGTCAACAACCCGGAGTTCGGGCTGTTGAACAACGCCGACTACAGTCAGCGCATCTCCACCCATTCCGGCCCGCCCACTCCGGACGACATGGACGAGCTCCTTGCCATGCGGCGCGGGACCAAGGCGTTCTTCGCACACCCCCGGGCCATCTCCGCCTTCGGCCGTGAATGCAACAAGCGGGGCCTGTCCTTCGACACCGCTGACGTGGACGGCCACTCGATGCCCGCCTGGCGAGGCGTACCGATCGTTCCCTGCGGCAAGATCCCCGTCTCGGACGAGGGGACCTCCGCCATCCTCGCGATGCGCCTGGGAGAGGCCGAGGGCGGAGTGGTGGGCCTGCGGCAGACGGGCATCCCCGACGAGTACGAGCCCGGCCTCAACGTGCGGTTCATGGGCATCAACGACCAGGCCCTGATCTCCTACCTGGTCAGCACCTACTACTCGGCGGCCGTTCTCGTGCCCGACGCGCTCGGCGTTCTGGAGAACGTCGAGGTCTTCCACAGCCCGTCCTGACGTCAGCGGCGCGAACGGAGAGAAGAACCGGTGTCACAGCTGTCCCGGATGACCGCGCCCGCGGCTCACCATCAAGTGGCGCGTCTCGTGGCCACGCTCCTCACCCACAGCCAGAACATCCGCCCGCCGGCGCCGAAGGCGCTGCCGGGGTCCGCCTTTCGCCCGGTGGGCGTCGGCGTGCCCACCGGGCCGACAGGGCTTGGCACCTCCGCTGCCCGTGTCGCGGCCCGCACACCGGCCGACCACGCGCCGGGCAGCGCGGCAGCGAGCGGCAGCGGTGTCCCCGAGCTGTACTGTCCGCCCGCGATACGGGACGATCCGACGCTCGGCCGGGAGGTCAACGACCGGCTGGTGGAGTGGGCCGAAGGGGTCGGTCTCTACGCCGGACGCCTCGAACGTGTACGCGCGGCCGACTTCGGGCGGCTGATGATGCTGGCCCACCCCGACAGCGACGATCCGGACCGGTTGCTGGCCGTGGCGAAGTGCGCGCTGGCGGAGTGGGCCACCGACGACTACTACTGCGACGACGAGACGATGGGGTCGCGGCCCGAACTCCTCGGCTCGCACCTCGGTCTTGCCTATGCGGCGCTCGACCCCGCCCACCTCCCGGCCGGCCATGCGTCCGCATGGGAGAAGGAGATGGACGAGGATCCCGTAAGGGTGGCCCTGCGCTCGGGTCTTCGGCACCTGTCCACCTATGCCGACTTCTCCCAGGTGGCCCGGCTCCGCCATGAAGTCGCCGTGCTCTTCGTGGGGTACGGACAGGAGGGCTCCTGGCGCTCTCGCGGCCATATGCCCACTGTCCGCGAATACCTGGCGCACCGTCAGATCAACAGCTTCCTCCCTTGTATCGCACTCGTCGACGTGGTCGGCGGTCATCCGCTGACGGCTTCCGAGTACGCGGATCCGCGGGTCCGCCGCGCTGTGACGATGGCCGCCACGGCCAGCACACTCGTCAACGACCTGTATTCGATGGCCAAGGAGCACCACTCCGTGGGTGTGGAGTTCAACCTGCCCACCGTGATCGCCGAGGAGGAGCGGTGCTCACCGCGCGAGGCGGTCGAACGGAGCGTGGAGATCCACGACGAGCTGGTGCGCACCTTCGAGACGGAGGCCGCGGCCCTCGCCCTCACCGGATCGCCCCAGCTGTGCCGCTTCCTCGCGGGGGTGTGGGCCTGGCTCGGCGGCAATCGTGAATGGCACAGCGGCAGCCTCCGCTACAACGAAGCCTGAGCACACCCACCCCCTTTGTCACCGTCATCACCCACCCACGCGGTCATACCCGCATGCAGCAAGGAGCCCCCACATGACGACCACGCCCACCTCCTCCACGGCCCCAGTGCTGCGCACGGCCTACCAGAAGTCCGTCGCGGAGTACTGGAACAACGAGAAGGACCCGGTCAACCTGAGCCTGGGCGACGTCGACGGCCTGTACCACCACCACTACGGGATCGGCGAGTACGACCCCTCCGTGCTGGAAGGCCCGCAGGAGACGCGCGATGCGCGCATCATCGAGGAGCTGCACCGGCTGGAGTCGGCACAGGCGGACGTCCTCCTCGACCACCTCGGCCCCATCGCCCCCGAGCACCGCCTCCTCGACGCCGGCTGCGGCCGGGGCGGCTCCAGCATCATGGCCAACGCGCGCTTCGGCTGTCAGGTGGACGGCGTGTCCATCTCCCAGCAGCAGGTCGACTTCGCCAACGGCCAGGCCCGCAAGCGCGGTGTGGACGACAAGGTGCGCTACCACTTCCGCAACATGCTGGACACCGGCTTCCCGACCGGCGCCTTCCAGGGCATCTGGAACAACGAGTCCACCATGTACGTGGACCTGTTCGACCTCTTCTCCGAGCACGCCCGCCAGCTGGCCTTCGGCGGTCGTTACGTCGTCATCACCGGCTGCTACAACGACGTGACCGGTGGTCGCTCCAAGGCGGTCAGCCGGATCGACGAGCACTACACGTGCAACATCCACCCCCGCAGCGCCTACTTCAAGGCCCTCGCCGCCAACGGCCTCGTCCCCATGAACGTCGTCGACCTCACGGCCGCCACGATCCCGTACTGGGAGCTGCGCGCCCAGTCCTCCCTCGCCACCGGCGTGGAGGACCCGTTCCTGACCGCCTACCGAGAAGGCAGCTTCCACTACCTCCTCATCGCCGCCGACCGCGTCTGACCGCCCCGGCGGCGACACGGGACGGCCGGGAGCGGGCCTGCCATACGCAGCCCCGTCGGCCGTCCCCGTCGGGCCCGGCGCGAGTCTGTCGTCCGGATCACGTTCAGATTGCTGCGCGGCGCAGCGATTGTGGGTAGTCTTCTGCGTAGCGCAGTCAATGCTTCACGCAGCGATCTACCTATGGGGGAACCATGCTCACCGTCGCCGTCACCGGAGCCACCGGAGCCCAGGGCGGGGCCACCGCCCGCGCCCTGCTGGCAGCCGGCCACCAGGTACGCGCGCTCACCCGCCGGCCCGACTCACCCGCCGCCGACGCCCTGCGGACCCTCGGTGCCGAGGTACGCCACGCCGACTTCGACAGCCCTCCCTCGCTGGAGGCGGCCCTCGCCGGAGCGGACTCCCTCTTCGCGGTCACCACCCCGTTCGGCACCGACACCGCCACCGAAGTCCGACAGGGCAAGGCCCTCATCGACGCGGCGGCACAGGCCCGTCTCGGACACATCGTGTTCACCTCCGCCGCCCACGCCGACCGGAGCACCGACGTCCCGCACTACCGGAGCAAGCACCTGGTCGAGCAGCACCTGCGCGCGGCCCAGGTGCCCTGGACCGTGATCGCCCCGGCCGCGTTCATGGACAACTACGCCAGCGGCTGGACCCTCGACGGGCTGCGCGAGGGGGCCTTCGCCTGGCCCATGCCCGCCCACCGGCCCCTCACGCTCATCCCCGCCGCCGACATCGGCGCCTTCGCCGCACTGGCCCTCCAGCGCCGTGACGACTTCGCCGGCCAACGCATCGACATCGCCTCCGACGAGCGCACCCCCGCACAGATGGCGGAGATCCTCGCCACCGCCATGGGGTGCCCGGTCACCCACCAGGAAGTACCCCTGGCCTACGTCCGGAGCCGATCGGCTGACCTGGCGGCCATGTTCGAGTACTTCACCACCGTCGGCCTCGACGTCGACGTCACCGGGCTGCGCCGCGACTTCCCCGAAGTGGGCTGGCACAGCTTCACCGACTGGGCCGTCGCCCAGGACTGGCCCACCCTCCTGTCCCACATCCCCACGCCTCAGTGACATCCTCCGCCCGCACCGTCGTGCCGGGGGTGTCCTGCCGCGCCGTGCGCTCAGCGCGTCTGGGATTTCCGCTGTCGTGCGTAACCGATCGCGGCCAGCGTCAGCGCCAGTCCGCCGGTGAAGTAGAGCTCCACCCGGGTCCCGGAGTCCAGGGCCATGAGCACCAGCACGCCGGTCACAGCGGCCAGGGTCACCCATGTCAGATACGGGAAACCCCACATCCGGACGGCCAGTTGGGCTGATCCCGTGCGCTCCAGGCGGCGGCGCAGCACCAGCTGGGACACCGCGATGAAGCCCCACACGATCAGTACGACCCCGCCGACCATGTTGAGCAGCCAGGCGAAGACGGTCGTGGGCCACCAGTACGACAGGAGCACGGCGACGAACCCGAACGCGCACGACGCGAGGACCGCGCGGCGCGGGACCCGGCCGGAGATCCTGCCGAGGAAGGCGGGGCCCTGGCCGCGCGCGACCAGGGAGTACGCCATGCGCGAGGAGCCGTAGATGTTGGCGTTCATCGCGGAGAGCAGCGCGATCAGGATGACCGCGTTCATAATCTGCGCGCCGCCGGGGACACCGAGCCGGTCGAGTACGGCGGCGTACGGGCCGCTGTCGGTGACGGCCTTGTCGTTCCACGGGATGAGCGTGACGATCGCCAGCATCGAGCCGACGTAGACGATGCCGATCCGCCACATGGTCGTCTTCACGGCCTTGGCCACGCCCCGCGCCGGGTCCTCGGACTCGGCCGCCGCGATGGTCACCGTCTCCAGGCCGCCGTACGCGACGACCGAGGCGAGCAGTCCGACGAGCAGTCCGCTCATGCCGGTCGGCAGGAACCCGCCGTCGTGGACGAGGTGTGCCGTGCCGGGGGAGTCGGTGCCGGGCAGCAGACCGAGGACCGCCAGGGTGCACAGCGTCAGGAAGAGCGCGATGGCACCGATCTTCAATGCGGCGAACCAGAACTCGAACTCGCCGAAGTTGGAGACGGCAGCCAGGTTCGCGCCGCAGAACAGCGCCATGAAGGCCAGCACCCACAGCCAGGACGGGGTGCCCGGGAACCACCCCTGCATGATGTGCGCGGCGCCGATCGCCTCGATCCCCACACCCACGACGAGCAGCGTCCAGAACATCCATCCGGCGGTGAATCCCGCCCAGGGGCCGATCGCGCGCTCGGCGTGCACGGAGAACGACCCGGAGTCCGGGTTGGCCGCGGACATCTCCCCGAGCATGCGCATCACGAACATCACCAGGATGCCGGACGCGGCGTAGGCCAGGACGATCGACGGTCCGGCGGCGGCGATACCGGCGCCGGACCCGACGAAGAGACCGGCCCCGATGACACCGCCGAGCGCGATCATCGAAAGGTGCCGTTGCTTGAGCCCGTTCGAGAGCGGGGTGCCCGGCGCAGGCGCGTCCTGTTGAGGGGGAGTGGGTGTCAGTGTCTGGCTCATGTGCGGGCGTGTCCAATTAATGAGATGCAAGTACGCCCGATTATGAGACGCCCAGGCGATCTTCCGTCCGCTCTGTCCGGTATCCGGAAGATGTGATGGCTTTCTGTCATCTCGCCCGTACGGAGCGGAATGCCCGGGCAAGGCCAGGGGAGAGGAGGGGCGTACAAGGCTCAGGAATTCGCAGCTCCGTCTCGGCGTCAGGAACTACTGTCGCGAGCATGGTCGAACACGATGCCCTCAACGCCACCCGCGAGGCCTACGATGCCGCTGCATCCACCTATGCGCAGTTGTTCCGCGACACGCTGAGTGACAGGCCCCTGGACCGGGCGATCCTGGGTGCCTTCGCCGAGGTCGTACGCGCGAACGGGGACGGCCAGGTCGCGGACCTGGGGTGTGGGCCCGGCCATATCACCGCTCATCTGGACGGGTTGGGGCTGGCGGCGGTTGGTGTTGACGCTTCTCCTGCGATGATCGAGTTGGCTCGACAGGCGTATCCGGGCCTGCGGTTCGACGTGGGCTCGATGGGGGCGTTGGACATCGCTGACGGCGTGCTGGGCGGCGTACTCTCGCGTTGGTCCATCATCCACACCCCGCCGCGACAACTCCCCGTCATCCTGGCGGAGTTCCATCGTGTGCTGGCACCTGGCGGTCACCTTCTGGTCGGCTTTTCAGCAAGCGAAGATCCGTCTCACCCGACGCAGGTCTTCGATCACACCGTCGCGCCGGCCTATCGGTGGTGGCCCGATCACCTCGCCGAGCTGCTGCGCAAGTCCGGGTTGGCCGAGGTGGCCCGGATGGTTCGCGAGCCCCAGCCCACCGACCGGCGGCAGTTCCAGGAGGTTCAACTGCTCGCCCGTAAAGCCCAGGCAGGTGCTGAAGAGCCTCGCCGCTGAACGCACCGTGACGGGGACCGCTGAACTCCCCGTGTAGTTCAGCGGTCCCCGACCCCTGACCCCCGATGGTGCTCGGACGGTCACTTGCCGCCCGAGCGCGATCGCAGAGGCCGGGTGCCACCGGCGCCTCCCATGCGGGTGATCTCCACCCGCGTCGTGGCCCGCGAGCTCACAGGACCGTGCGGGCCCGCCGCAGCGCCGCCTCGCGATGCGCGGCGAGGTCCGCCAGAGTCCGCTGTTCGCCCCGGCTCAACGTGGAGACGAGTTCACGTTGCACGCGCAGTGAGACGGCGGGCAGGTGGGCCCGTAGAGCGCATTCGCCGTCCGCGACCGCAACCGCGATCTCCCTGCGCCGGAACACGTCGGCGCTGCCGGCCGCTTGCCGCTCCTTTCGCAGGGCGCCCTGGGCCTGTTCGGGGCTGCCGTACGGAAGTCCTCGGCCCGCCATGCAGGAGCGCCATTCGCCCATGGCCCGCAGATAGGCGGGAGCCGACGTCACGCGCTGCCCCAGCTCGTTGTCGTACTTCTCGGGAACGTAGGTGATGCGTGCCCACAGAGCCGGGCTGCCGGCCAGGCGGGACCGGCTCTCGGCGCCGCAGCCCGCTGTCGCCACGCGCACCTCGCCCCAGTCGGTCCCGCTCACGGTCACCTTCTTGTCGGGCGGCCCGTTGAGCGCCTGGTCGAAGCCCCTCTGCCGGGCTGCCGACAGGGTCCGGTAGTAGCGGTCGACGGACGGCGAGCCCGGGCCGGGAGCCTGCGACGGGGCCTCGGAGATGCCGTACCCGGTCCTGCTCCGGTCGGCCAGTTCGACGGCGGCGCTCTCGTCCTCGGGCGCGGCCCGTGCGGGAGGGTCCGGCGCCGGATAGCGGAATCCCTTCTCCTGCATGCAGGCCCGGACGAGCCGGACCTCGGCCGACATCAGCGTGCGCTCGGTCGTCGGCCAGGTCCCGGAGTGCGTCGCGAGGTCGATCGCCGCGCTGCTGAGCCGTCCCTGTGACGACGTCCGCTCGGGCGGCGGAGTGGGCGACCGGCCGGCCGACTGCGCGCCCGCGCAACCGGCCGACACGGTGAGGAGCATCAGGGACGACAGCGCGAAGCGCATGCCCCTGGCCGACCGGTGCACTACGAGGTGCACCACTTGTTGGAGCTGATCGTGTTGTCGAAGGCGGCGTCGTGGTAGACCGTGCCGAAGTTGCCGACCTCGTCACCACGGGACAGGCTGTGCCACCTGCCCGACTTGCTGTAGTTCCGGACCGAGTAGAAGTAGACTGTGCAGTCCGTGCCGCTGTTGCGTATCGAACTGATGCAGTCCTCCCACCCGGTCCCGCAGGAGTGAGCCGAGTTGGGCAACGTCGCGAAGTTGGGGTTGTTGCCGGCCACCTGTCCCCGGTTCCCGGTGAAGTTCTGACCAGGCCAGAAGCAGGCGTATCCGGAGGGGCAGGAGGCCTGCACCCCCGACTCGCTCCCCGGTGCCTTGGCGGTGTGCGCGGAGGCCTGGGCCACGGGGACGGTACCCAGACCCAGCACCGCGGCGCCTATGCGGACAGCCAACTTTTTCTTCACGTGTGTCCTCCTTGAAGACGGCAAGTGACGACCGGTGGACCGGTTCTTGCGTGCCGTGATGTGGCCGGGTACGCCCTTTCGCCGTACCCGGGCCATCGAGAACCATCGGTCGTGTTCGTGCGCTCCATGCTCGGCGCCGGGCATCGGGGACTGCGATGGTTTCGGCTGTGGCCGAACTGTCAAAGGCGGGGCGGCTGTTGACGGGTGCGCACGGCCTGGGTGACCGATGGGGGAGGACGCTTGCTGCGCCTGCACTTCACAGCCGAAGACCTTCTACGGGTGACGTTCGCGGCCGAGCCCGCGCCGCTGATGGAACTGGGCTTGGCCATGGCGATGCTCCAGCGGGCAACGGTGCCGGAGTTCTCTCGCTGGCAGCGAAGGGCACGGGAGACCTTGCCCCGGGAGGCGACAGCCCTGTTCGGTCTGGTGCCTCCGACGGCGCGCGGCCCGATGTTCCTCGACCCGCTCAGCAAAGGGCTCGACGACGGACTCGACCTGGTCCGAGCGACGCCCGTCTCCCGGATACGGGCGGAACTCGACCGGGTGTGCCCGACGCACCGGCCGGTCACCCCGTGGATCAGGGATCTCGCCGTTCGGGAGCGGGAGGCCTGGCAGACCCTCGAACACGCCGTGCGCGCGGCGCACTCGGCGCTGATCAACGAGTCCTGGAGCCGTATCGAGGCCGGCTTCCAGGCCGAACGTGCCTGGCGCACAAGGCTGCTGGCCAGGGACGGCATCCGTACCACACTGGCCCAACTCGCGGCCGGAGGCCGGTGGGAGGGGACGGTGCTGGTCTTCCCCCGGCACGAGCAGTTCGACGCCGTCCTGTCGGGTCACGGGCTGGTGCTCCTGCCGTCCGTCCTGTGGTCCAGGCCGCTGGTGGCCCTGTACGAGGACGCGCCCAGCATCCTGATCTACCCGGCCGTCACTCCGCTTCCGCTCCTGGAGGAGGCCCCCGCCGATCCCCTGGGCGTCCTGCTGGGCCGTACCCGGGCGGCGATCCTGGATCTGCTCCCGCGTGAACACAATACGTCCGACATCGCCAAGGAGTTGGGCATCAGCAAGGCCTCCGCCTCCGAGCACACCAAGGCCCTCCGGGACGCCCGCCTCGTCGCCACCCAGCGCGACGGCAAGGCTGTTTGGCACTGCTGCACACCGCTCGGCCTGGAACTGCTGCGGGGAGCGGGCACCGCCGGGTGAGCGCTCGGCGCGGCCGTGCCGGGAGGCAGGGGTGCCCCGGGGAGCGGGAGCTCGGCGCCGTCTTCGTCGCCGGGGACGGACCGGTACCCGGCCGGGCGAGTGGCACGTGCACAGTCAACGCCCCGGCTCGCAGGGCGAGTTCCCGGTGAAGTGCCGCAGCAGCCAGGCCGCTTGCCCTAAGGTCGGACCCGCAGCGGCGGCCGCCAGTCCACGGGGAGTGGGGTGCGGACGTCAGGGGTCGCAGGGGGTGGTGGCAAGCGGCCACCGCTCGCGTGCCGGAGCGAAAGGACTGGCGTGAACGGAGGCGAAGCGGGCCGTCGGAGCACGGACGCGGGGCGCCGCTACCTGGTGTCCATCGGTGTCTCCGAGTACCGCTCACCCCACCTGCCGGACCTTCCCGGCGCCGCGTCGGACGCGGAACGTGTGGCCGGCCTGCTCGCGGACTTCGGGTACGAGCGCGTCCTTTCCGAACTTGGCAGCTCTCCCACGGCCGAGCAGCTGCGGTCCGGTGTGGCGCGCTGGACCAGGGAAGCCCGGCTCGGGCCGGACGACGTGCTGATCGTGTACTTCGCCGGCCACGGCTCCGCCGAAGAACCGCGTCTCCAGCTGCTCGCTTCGGACAGCGAACCGGGGCGCGCGTACACGTCACTGGCCGCCGACGACCTCACTGCCATGATCGCCGACAGCGGTGTGGGAAGCACCCTGGCCGTTCTCGACGTGTGCGCGGCGGAAGCCGGTGTCCGGGCGGCGGGGGCGGGATGGGCCGCGCCCAACGTTCACACGCGGTCCCAGGACAGCGCGTACCACCTGGTCACGTACAACCGGAACACCGACGACAACGCGGTGTCCCTGGCGGACGCCTGGACGTACGCGCTCGCCTCCTCGTACGCCGGGCCGCGGCAACGCCACCTTCCCCTCGCCGACGTGCTCCAGGAGATGCGCCGTCATCTCAGGGACCACGGGACAACTCGCGGACCCTTCTATGCCGGACACCGGGTGGAGGAGGCGGAGGTCTTCTTCCCGAACCCCCGATACGTACCGGACCTGCCGCGCGACTCCTTCGACCCCGTGGGTGTGGCCCGGCTGCGGCACGAGCACCGCGACCACTTCGAGCCGCGTAGCCGTGGCGTCGCGCACGCCGCCGAGCCGGGTGACTTCTTCGTGGGGCGGACGAACGCCCTGGCCCGGATCGCCTCCTGGGTGCGGGCGGCGCCCGGCGCCGCGGTGCCACCGCTGGCGGTCACCGGCGCGCCGGGCTCCGGCAAGACCGCCCTCCTGGGCCGCTTCCTGGCACTGACCGACGCGGACAGCCCGGCCAGGATGAACACCGCGCCCCAGACACTGCCGCCGCCGGGGCTGGCCGTCATTCCGCTCAGTGGCCGAGGCGTCAACGGGCTGCGGTCCCTTGCCGTCGACCTGGCCGCCGCGCTCGGCCGACCCCCGGACTCGGCCCCGGGACACGTGCTCGCCGCGCTTCGCGCACGGACCGACCCCGTCGTCATCGTCCTCGACGGCCTCGACGAGATCGCCCCGTCCGCGTACGACGACGGGCTCGCCGACTTCGTCCGCTCGCTCGGGCGCATTCCCGCAGTGCGGCTCCTCGTCGTGGCCCGCGCGGCCCAACTGGGGTCACTGGGCCCGGACGTCGAGGTGCTCGACCTCGACTCGCCCGAGTACCGGGACGAGGGCGCCCTGCACCAGGTCGCCTACCGGCTGGCTCAGGATCCCGGCCAGGCCGCCGCGGTATTGGCGGAGCTCAAGCGCGACTTCACCCGAGAGGTGGACCACTCCTTCCTGATGGTGCACCTGCTGGCGGCGCGTGCGCTGGAGGCTGACGGCATACCGTCGAACGCGGGGGACCTCCCCTCGCTGTTCCAGGGCCTGATCCAACGCCTCGGCCCCGACGAGGCGCGCTCGGAGCGCCTGCTGTCGCCGCTCGCGTACGCGCAGGGAGCGGGTCTGCCTCAGGGACTGTGGGGGCCACTGGTCGAGGCCCTCACCGGTGAGGCGTGTACGCCCGAGGAGCTTCGGCGGTTCCGCGACCGGGCGGGCACGCTCGTCGTCGACACCACCAGGCCCGACGGCACCACGGTCCACCGGCTCGTCCACGTCGCACTCGCGGAGTTCCTGCGGGCGTCCGCCGACGAGCGGGAGCAGCAGCGGCGCCTGGCCCGGGGACTGGCCCGGCTGGTACCGCGCACGACCGACGGACGGAGCGACTGGGCCGCGGCGGACCCGTACATCCTCGAACATCTCGCGACCCACGCCGCAGCCGGCCGGATCCTCGGCGAAGTCGTGCGGGACAGCGCCTACCTGAGCCATGCGACGCCGGAGCCGCTGCTGCGGGCGCTGGCCGACAGCGGCGCGATCGTCCCGGCCACCGCGGCCCCCGAGGCCGAGGTCGAGGCCGAGGCCCGGGAGTCCCATGCTCCCGCCGACGAGGACGTGGGCGCGGACGCCGACACCGACGCGGGCATGACCACGGACGAGGACCTGGCCACGGACGCCGACGCGGCCGAGGACGACAGCTACGACAGCTACGACAGCTACGACTATGACCATGACCGGGTGACCGCCACCGAACTGGCCGCCGTCCACGTCCTGTCGGAGCGGCCCTGCGTCCTGGTCGTCGCCACCGAATGGTCCTCGGGCCGCGGCGGGCTGAGCACCTTCAACCGGCACCTGTGTGTGGCGATGGCGGCCGCGGGCGCCCAGGTCTTCTGCATCGTGCTGAACGCCGACGCCTCCGAGGTGACCGACGCCAAGGAGAAGGGCGTCACCCTGCTCACCCACCCCGGCGCGCCGGGAGCCCCGGACTACGGCCGGCTCACCCGTCGGCCCACCCTCCCGTACGGCACGCGGCCCGACCTGGTCATCGGACACGCCCGCATCACCGGACCGGCGGCCGCGCACCTCACGGAGGACTTCTTCCCGGACGCCCGTCGGCTGCACTTCGTCCACATGGCGCCGGACGAGATCGAATGGCACAAGCTGGGTGACGGCGTCGACCGCGCCCGGCAGGCCGAGGAACGCACCGAGATCGAGCGCGAACTGGGTCTGACGGCCCACCGGGTGGTCGCGGTCGGCCCAGCGCTCAAACGCCGTTTCAGCAACGAGCTCTGGGGCACCGGAGTCCCCGAACCGCTGCGCCTGGATCCGGGCTTCGATTCGCCCACGTCCACCGGACCGGCAGGCGCGGAGGGTCTGCCGAACGCCTTCGCGCGCCGCAGACCTCCACCGGACGGGCTGCACAAGGTGCTGTTCGTCGGCCGCACCGAGGACGTCCGGCTCAAGGGAGTCGACCTCGCCGCCCGGGCCTGCGGAATGGTGCACGAACTGCGGAACAGAACGGCGGGAGAGCCGATCGAGCTGTTCGTCCGCGGCGCACCGCCGGAGAAGGCCGACGAACAGCAGCAGCTCATCCAGGACTGGTCGGGCTGTCCCGGCCTGCGCGTGGTGGTACGCCCCTACTCCTCCGACCCGCGCAAACTGGAGTCCGACATGCTGCGCGCCGGGCTGGTGGTGATGCCATCCCGCTCGGAGGCCTTCGGCCTGGTCGGACAGGAGGCCATCCTGCGCGGCGTGCCCGTACGCGTCAGCGACCAGAGCGGACTGGCCCAGCTGCTGCGCGAGGAACTCGGCTCCGACGCCGACCACTTGATCGTTCCCGTCACGGGCAACTTCGCGGACGACGCCAGGGAATGGGCCGATCGGATCGAGAAGTGCCTGGCCGGCCGCGACGAGGAGTTCGAGCGGATGCACACCGTGCGCAGCCGCCTCACCGCCTCAGTCACCTGGGCAGCCGCCGCCCGCCTGGTCCTGGCCGAGGTGCCGCCCCGGGGGCGCGGGGCCGGATGACCTGAGACCGTCGGTAGCCGTTCGGGAACCGGTGGCTGACGGCCGTCGCTGTCCGAGCTCGACGCCCGCCGTCCGCCGGCCGCCGTCCGGACAGCGTTCCCGGTCGGGACGACCCTTGCGCCGGACGGTACGCGTGTAGTGCGCTGACTCCCATGAAAACGAGCAGAGTTGGTGCACTGATCGCTACGGTGGTCGCCGGTTCGCTGCTGGCGGGTGCGCCGGGGTCGAACGCGCAGGACGTCGTCGCCGCGGACACGCCGTCGCCCGGAGAGTCGGCTCTTCAGGGGATCGACCTGGACACGGTGACGATCCCGGAGTTGCAGGCGCGCAGGGACAAGGGGTCCCTGACGTCGTCGGCGCTGACCCGTGCCTACCTGCGGCGGATCGAGACCGTCGACCCGAAGATCAACGCAGTGCTGCATACGGACCCGTCGGCCCTGCGGCAGGCCGCGGCCAGCGACGCCCGGCATCGCAGCGGCCGGCTACGCGGACCGCTCGACGGCATCCCCGTGCTGCTCAAGGACAACGTAGACACCCGGGACATGCCGACCACGGCCGGGTCGCTCGCGCTGGCGGGCAAGCCGCCCGGCGACGACGCGGTTCTGGTGACCCGGCTGCGGCAGGCGGGGGCGGTGATCCTGGGCAAGACCAATCCGTCGGAGTGGGCGAACTTCCGGGCGGCGAAGCCGACATCGGGGTGGTCGGCCGTGGGCGGGCAGACCAACAACCCGTACGTCCTCGACCGCAATCCGTGCGGATCCTCCGCAGGTTCGGCCGCCGCGCTCGCGGCGTCGCTGTCCCAGGTGGCGATCGGCACCGAGACCGACGGATCCATCGTCTGCCCGGCCGGGATGAACGGAGTGGTCGGCCTCAAGCCGAGCCTCGGCCTGGTGAGCCAGAGGGGAGTGGTACCGATCTCCGCCGAGCAGGACACCGCGGGGCCCATGGCGCGCAACGTCATCGACACCGCGCTCACGCTGTCCGTGCTCACCGGCGGTCGCCCCACGGGCCCCGCAGGCCGGTCGGCCTTCGACGCGCCGGGCGAACAGGGAGCACCCCAGGGCCAGGTGGCGGGCCGTCAGGACGGATTGCGGGGCAAGCGCATCGGGTTGTGGCGACTGCCCTCGCTCGGCCCCGACGTCGACGCCGTGATGACCCGTACCGCGGCGAAACTGCGCGGGGCGGGTGCCGAG
The DNA here is from genome assembly GCF_041435195.1 of Streptomyces sp. NBC_00224. NCBI lineage: Bacteria > Bacillati > Actinomycetota > Actinomycetes > Kitasatosporales > Streptomycetaceae > Streptomyces > Streptomyces sp. NBC_00224. Next base: position 932,378 of record NZ_CP108106.1, on the reverse strand, counting down.
GTCGTCGAGGTGACGCCCCCGTACCAGGCCCGACTGGCCGAGCTCGAATTCCCCGCGCTGCTCAGCGAGTTCCACCGGGACATCGACGCCTACCTCGGCACGCGTGAAGGGCCGCGCGATCTGGCCGCGCTGATCGAGTTCAACCGCACTCACCCGCAGGAACAGACCTGCTTCGCCGGGCAGGAACTGTTCGAGCAGGCCCTCGCCGCGCCGCCCACCACCGACCCGAAGTACCGCGCCACGCGTACGGAGCTGACGGACCTGTCCCGGCGCTCGCTGGACGAGACGCTGGCCGCCCACCGCCTTGACGCCATCGCCGCGCCGACGAACCCGCCGGCCTGGACGACCGACTGTGCGCGCGGCGACAACGACGTGATTCCGTCCTCCACCCCCGCAGCCGTCGCCGGTTACCCCTCGCTGTCGGTGCCCGCCGGATCCGTGGGTGAACTCCCGGTCGGCCTGCTGCTGATGGCCGGTGACCACGAGGACGCCGGCCTGCTGTCGCTGGGTGCCGCCGTGGAGCGGCGGCTGCGTGCCTGGCGCACACCGCGCTATCTGCCGTCGGTGGGCCCCGCCGCCCGCTGAGCGGAACCACAGCACGAAACGCCCGGCCACTCCCAGGGCCGGATCGTCCAGGCGCCAAGACAAGCTGAGGGCTCCGTGGTCCCACGGAGCCCTCCCCTTTTGGCCCAGCCGCGCTCCCTGCCGCCACGCACTGGCTGAATCACGTCGGCCCGCCCGCCGACAGGCGTCCCTATCGATTCGGAACTTGATGAAGAACGCACAACTATTGACGTGGATCGTTCAGGAAATTTATGGTCCCAGGAACCTCGCAGGTGAACCAGAGTGACGGAGAACAATGACGTACTCCCTCGGTGCGCGGCCGCGTGCCGCCCGACTGACCGCGGTGCTGCTGGCCGGAGCGTTTGTCACCTCCGCGCCGTCGGCGGCCTCGCAGCCGGCGAAGAACACCGCCGCCACGACCGCGACCTGCCGCGACAGCGACGACTGGACGCTCGGCACCACCCGTGCGGACGCGGCAGACACCCACCATGCCTTTGTCGGCAACGGCTACCTGGGCCAGCGGGTGCCCCCCAACGGTGCCGGATACGCCGACAGCACGGCCAAGACCGGCTGGCCGCTGTTCACCCCGCGCTACGACGGCTCCTTCGTCTCCGGGCTGTACGCGCACAACAAGCAGACCGCCTCCGACCGGCAGGCCGTCGCGGCGCTGCCCACCTGGACCGCACTCACCGTCAGTACCGACGGGCCGCAGAGCGATACCTTCAACTCTTCGACATCGCCGGGCCGGATCTCCCACTACCGGCAGTCGCTCTTGCTTCACTGCGGAGTGGTGCGTACGTCGCTGACCTGGACCGCCGCCGACGGCCGCCGCACCGACCTCGTGTACGAGGTGCTCGCCGACCGGGTCAACCCGCACGTGGGCGCCGTACGCATGAGCATGGTGCCGCACTGGAGCGGTGAGGTGACCGTCACCGACATGCTGGACGGCCGCGGCGCGCGGCGCATCCAGCAGACCGGCGGCGGTGACCGGACCAGGGGGCAGCGCGGCGACGGCCGGACCGCGCCGACCATGGACGTGGCTTTCCGCACGGACGGCACCAACGTCGACGGCGCCGTCGCCTCCACCCTGCGTGCCGGACGCGGAGCCCACGGCGCCACGGCCCGACAGGCCGGCCACGCCCAGAACATGTCCGCTCGCCAGGCCCTCGCCCTCCCGGTCCGGCGCGGGCAGTCCTACGACTTCACCAAGTATGTCGGCGTCGACACGGCTCTGACCTCGCACGCGCCGCGCCACGACGCCACCGCCGCCTCGCAGCGTGCCGCCGACCGTGGCTGGGACGCCCTGCTGCGGTCCCACACCGCCGCCTGGTCGCGGCTGTGGCGCAGCGACATCGAGGTTCCCGGGCAGCGCGAGATGCAGTCGTGGGTGCGGTCCGCGCAGTACGGGCTGCTCGCCAACACCCGCGAGGGCGCGGCCAACAGCATCGCTCCGGCGGGCCTGACCAGCGACAACTATGCGGGCCTCGTCTTCTGGGACGCCGAGACGTGGATGTACCCGGGCCTGCTCGCCTCCCGGCCCGAACTCGCGAAGACCGTGGTCGACTACCGCTACCGGACCCGCGCGGGGGCGCGCGAGAACGCCCGCAAGCTCGGCTACCAAGGGCTCTTCTACCCCTGGAACAGCGGGAGTTCGGGCAACCTGGCCCAGGAGTGCCACAGCGTCGACCCGCCGCACTGCCGCACCCAGATCCACCTCCAGTCCGACATCTCCCTGGCCACCTGGCAGTACTATCTGGCAACCAAGGACACGCGGTGGCTGCGCGAGCGCGGTTGGCCGGTGCTGCAGGGCATCGCCGAGTTCTGGGCCGGACGTGTCAGCCGCAACACGGACGGCAGCTACTCGATCAAGGACACGGCCGGGCCCGACGAGTACAGCAACGGTGTCGACGACGCGGTCTTCACCAACGCCGGCGCCGCCACGGCGCTGCGCCACGCCACCCGCGCCGCCGAGATGCTCGGCAAGCAGGCTCCCCCCGCGTGGAAGGCGATCGCCGACCGCATCCGGATCCCGTACGACGCACAGAGCAAGGTCTTCCAGCAGTACGACGGCTACCACGGCAGCACCATCAAGCAGGCTGACACGGTCCTGCTGATGTACCCGCTGGAGTGGCCGATGCCCAAGGGCGCCGACGCCGCCACCCTCGACTACTACGCGCAGCGCACCGACCCGGACGGCCCGGCCATGACAGACTCGGTGCACGCCATCGACGCCGCTGGGATCGGGGAGCCGGGCTGCTCCACGTACACGTATCTGGAGCGTTCCATCAAGCCGTTCGTCCGCGGCCCCTTCGCGCAGTTCTCGGAGGCCCGCGGTGACAAGGCGGGCGCCGAGGACCCGTTGGCGGGCTCGCCCGCCCATGACTTCCTCACCGGCAAGGGCGGCTTCCTGCAGGTCTTCACCAACGGCCTGACCGGGATGCGGATGCGCGAGAACCGCCTGCACCTCGACCCGATGCTGCCGCCGCAGCTCGACCGCGGCGTCACCCTGCACGGCCTGACCTGGCAGGGACGCACCTACGACATCGAACTCGGCGCCCACCGCACCACCGTGCGCCTCACCGACGGTGCGCCGATGACGCTCGACACTCCCCAGGGCGAGCAGCTCGTCAGCAAGGACGTCCCGGCCGTCCTCAAGACCCGCCGCCCCGACCTCGACCCCACCACCAACGCGGCCCGCTGCACCACGGCCACGGCCTCGTCCGAGCAGCCCGGTATGTACGCGGGCGCCGCGCTCGACGGCAACACGGCCACGGCCTGGGTCCCGGACGGTGCACGGGGCGAGCTGACGGCGGACCTCGCCAGGCCCGTCCGCGTCACGAAGGTCACCCCCACCTGGAACGACACCAAGCCCACTGCCTACAGCATCGACCTCTCCCTCGACGGGCGGCACTGGCAGCGCGCGGTGGCGGGCGATGCGCGGCTCGCGCGGTACGTACGGGTGACGGTGCAAGGCGATGCGGAGGCCAAGAAGCACCCGGGCGTCGCGGAGCTGACCGTGAATTAGGGACGTGGAACGGCCCGGACGGGTGTTGGGGGCATCCCGTCCGGGCCGTTGATCAGAGCCGGTGCAGCGCCGTGCGCTGGATCAGCCGGTGGTGACCGAGGTGTCGTCGATCAGGAAGCTGGTCGCCAGCGAGGAGTCCTCGGCGCCCGTGAACTTGATGGTGACCGTCTTGCCCTTGAAGGCGGACAGGTCGAGGGTGCGCTGGACGTAGCCGCTCGGCGTGACGTTGGAGTACGTCGCCAGGGTGGTCGTCGTGGTGCCGGAGACGACCTGCGCCTTGAGCGTGTCGTACGCGGTGGTGCCGGTCTCCTTGGTGTCGATCGCGAGCCAGAAGGACAGCTTCGGGGCCGCGGCCGTCGCCGGGATGGTCACCGACTGGGACAGGGTGTCGGTGTGGGAGGAGCCGTATCCGTCCAGCCAGGCGTAGTACGAGCCGGCGTGGGCGGTGGCGCCGGTGTCATTGGTGATGGCACCGGAGGACGCGGACCAGGTGGTCGCGCCCGACTCGAAACCGGGGTTGGACAGCAGGTTGGAGCCGCTCGGCGGCTGAGTGGTGCCGCTGCCACCGCACGTGGTCGACGTCGGCGCGACGGCGACGCCGCTCCAGGCCTTCTCGACGGTGGTGCACTGGGTGCTGCTGGCGCCGTACAGGTCGGTCGCGGCCTTGACGGTCGCGGTACGGGCATCCGCATACGTGGAGGCGGCCGTCAGGTACGTGGTGAGCGCGCGGTACCAGATCTTGCCGGCGGCGTCGTTGCCGAGTCCGGTGACCGTACCGCCGTCGCAGGTCGGGCTGTTGCCGTAGCTGGACGAGCCGGAACCGACCGCCATCAGGTAGAACCAGTGGTTGCCGACACCGGACGAGTAGTGCGGGTCCAGGTTCTTGGTGTTGGTGGTCCAGCAGCTCTGGGAGGCGCCGTCCTTCTTCGGGTCGTCCATGTACCGCAGCGGTGAGGAGCTGATCTTCTCGCCGATGAGGTAGTCGGGCGTGTCCGCGGGGCTCTTGGCGTTGAACTCGACCAGGGTGCCGAAGATGTCCGAGGTGGCCTCGTTCATGCCGCCCGCGTCACCGAAGTAGTTGAGGCCCGCGGTGGCCGCGGTGACGCCGTGGCTCATCTCGTGGCCGGCCACGTCCAGTTCGGTGAACGGCTTCTGGCCGGAGGCACCGTCGCCGTAGATCATGCTGAAGCTGTCGTCGTCCCAGCCCGCGTTGGCGTAGTTGACGCCGTAGTGGACGAAGGAGCGGGCGCCGACGCCGTCGTTCTTGATGCCGTTGCGGCCGTGGACGTTCTTGTAGTAGTCCCAGGTGGCCTGGATGCCGTAGTGGGCGTCCACGGCGACGGTGGCGCGGTCGCTGAGGGTGCCGTTGCCCCACACGTTGTCCGTGTCGGTGAAGGCGACGCCCCAGCCGGCCGGCGGCGAGTCGTTGGTGACGGTCTTGTTCTGGGCGTCCCGCGTCTCCCCGTTACCGCGGGTCGGGTCCTTGAGCTCGTATCCGCCGGAGATGCTGTTCGTGCCCAGCGTCACGTCGCCGACCTGGTAGCCGTGGCCGGTGCCCGAGGCGGCGGCACCGGCGATGGCGGTGGTCTGCGAGGCGGTGGTGGTGTGGCCCGGGACCACCGTGCTGTGGAAGGTGTTCCAGGACTTCCCGGCCTGTCCGGTCGTCGCGTCGACCAGCGTGTGGAAGTGGCTGGGCGAGCCGTCGGGGGCGGTGCCGTCGACGACGACCTGCCAGGCGAGCGTCGGCGTGGCCGACGTCGCGTCGACGACGAGCTCGGCCTTGCTGCCCTTCCTGGTGCCCTTGAACTTCGCGATGGCCACGGCCACGGCACGCTGCTTGCTGACCTTCGGAGTCACCGAAAGCGACAGCGGGGCCTTGAGGGTCAGCGAGGTCGAGCGCAGCTCACCGTTGGGGGCCGAGTGCACGATGACGTCGCCGCCCAGGACCGGCAGGCCCTGATAGCGGCGGTCCAGGTGGACGTGGCGGGTGCCGTCCTTGTCGACCGTCACGTCGTGTGACAGGAAGGTGTCGTGAGCGCCTGCCCGGACGGTGTTGGGGCTGGCGGCCACCTCGGCGGTGGCGTCCCGCAGGGCCTGGGCCTTGCTCGGCTTCGGAGTGGCGGCCCGGGGACCCTTGGCGGCGGAGGCGGGGGTGCCCGCACCGGCTATCAGAAGGCCGCTGACCGCGAGGGACAGAGTGCCGACGAGTAGAGATCGTTTCATGGGCACGGAGAATGGCGGGATCTACGTCTCCGGGGCAATGAGCTGCCAATTCTGTTTAATAAGCATCCTTGTGAAACGATCATGACAAGTAACGGGTGTGTGTCCCCGTTGTTTCCCGCCCTGATGGGCGCGTGTGTACGGAGCAGAACGAACGGTCGGTGCTCGCCCTCGCGCAACCAGGGCCCTGGTCAAGACTGTTCACATCGTGACGTGTGTCACCTGCCGTTTGGCTGGAAGTCGCTAGCATGTGGTCCCCCCGCACGGCACGCAGGACGGATCACCTGTGCCCCCTCAACCCCCGCTGCCCGACCTGGCCGACGCCCTGCGCCACGGCCCGTTCGAGTTCGCGCTCGACTGCGCCGTGCGTGCCAGTGGTCTCAGTCTGGAGCGCATCCAGCACCGGCTGGCGGCCCGTGGGGTTGCCGTCAGTGTGACCACTCTCAGCTACTGGCGCCGTGGCCGCAGCCGCCCCGAACGCCCCCAGTCCCGGCAGGCCGTCCGACTCCTTGAGGAACTGCTGGGCCTCCCCACCGACTCCCTGGTCTCCCTGCTGGGTCCCCAGCGCCCGCGCGGACGCTGGGTCAACCGCCCGCCTCGGGTGCTGGAGACCGAGGACCTGTGGCAGGAGTACAAGAGCCTGCCCGGCCTGCTCGATGCGATGGGCTCCAACGACGACGGTTTGGCCCGGCTTGCCGTGCACGACCGGTACGAGATCGACGAGAACGGCGCCGAGCGACGGCTGACCGTCACCATGGTGCTGCGCGCCGAGCGCGAGCGGGTGGACCGGCTGGTGCTCATCAGCCGTGGCGACGACCCGGAGCGCGAACTGCCCGCCCTCACGGGCATCCGTAATGCCCGTAAAGGACGGGTACGTTCCGATACCTCGGTACCGCTGTCCGTCGCGGAACTGCTCCTGGACCGGGTGCTCACCAAGGGTGAGACCGACGTAATCGAGTACACCTATGCCTTTTCGACCACCGGTGCCCGCACCAGCGAGGTCGGCACCGGCTTCCGCGCCCCCGCCCGGCTCTACACCCTCGAAGTCCAGTTCCATCCCGACGCCGTCCCCATCCGGTGCCACCGTTACTTCGGCACCACCGCAGGCGGTCCCATGGACCCCGCCGAACAGGTCTGGATCAGCGCCTCCGGCCGCGCCGCCTTCACCGTCGAAGACCCCGGCCCGGGCTTCCAGGCCATGCGCTGGGAATGGGATTGACGGACTTCCCGCCCTGTAGGGCGGGGGTTCCGGCACCTACCAGGCGCGGGTCCGCGTCGGCGACCTGCTCTACTCCAACTCCTGCTCCTGCGAGGGCTACTGGTAGGCCTCAGCCGCGCAGGGCCTCCGGGGGCGCCCGATGTACGTAGGACGACCGATCCGACGTCCCTGCGCGCATCGGGTACGGGCATCATGATCCACATGACTTCCGCAGCGCCCTTCCCTTCCCCCGAAACCTCCCCTTCCCCCGGCACCTCCCCCTCAGCCCCCGCCTTCCCGCCCACAGGCCGTCGCGTGCTCGTCAGCGGTGCCTCGCGCGGGCTCGGCCGTGCGCTTGCTCAGGCGTTCGCCGCCAATGGCGACCGGGTAGCCGTCCACTTCGGCTCGCGGCGCGAGGAGGCCGAGACAACCCTCGCCTCCCTCGTCGGTACGGGGCACGTGCTCGCCGGGGGCGACCTGTCCGCCCCGGATGGTGCGTACGCCGTCGCCGAGACGGCGGCCGCAGGACTCGGCGGGCTGGACGTGCTCGTCAACAACGCCGCTGTGAACCTTCCACACCCGCTCGCCACCACCGCGTACGAAGACTGGGCGGCCGCCTGGCAGAGTCACGTATCCGTCAACCTCCTCGCGACGGCCAACCTCAGCCATCTCGCGGCCCGCCGGATGATCGAGCAGGGCGGTGGTGGCCGGATCGTCAACGTCGGCTCGCGCGGGGCCTTCCGCGGCGAACCGGACCACCCGGCGTACGGGGCGACGAAGGCGGCGGTGCACGCGCTGGGCCAGTCCCTCGCCGTGCACCTCGCCACGTACGGGATCGGCGTCGCCTCCGTCGCACCCGGGTTCTTCGAAACCGAGCGGGTTGCGCACCGGCTGAGCGGGGCGGAGGGCGAGGCGATCCGCGCCCAGAGCCCGTTCGGACGGGTGGCTTCGGCGGACGAGATCGCGGCAGCCGTGCTGTGGCTGGCCTCACCGGCGGCCGAATGGGCCTCGGGGACGGTCCTGGACCTCAACGGGGCCTCGTACCTGCGTACGTGAGCAGACAGCGCCGGAATCGGAGCCCGCGGATGCTGCATCCAGGCAGCGGCGCCGTGGCCTCCCGGCTTCTTGAGTGCCGGGGTGCGCCCAGCCCAGCCAGTGGCCCGCGTGGCCGACCAGGTGCGGGCCATCCGGGCGAGGCGCCGGGCTCGTACGGCATGGTGCCCAGGGCCCCAGTGCCCCGTGCAGGATGCTGATGTCTCCCCCCGCAGGAGAGCCCGTGAGTGATCCCAGCCGCCGCGTGACCCCGAGGCCGGCATCCGTCGCGGCAAGCGATGACATTCCCGCTCCGGGGGTCATCGGCATCGGACTCGCCGCGGTGCTGACGTTCGCCCTCGCCCAGGGCTCGTGGCAGTGGTTCGCCACGTTCATCGGGGCGACGCTCCTCGCGGTGATGCTCGCCTTCCAGCGTCGGGCGCAGTGGACGCCGGACATCCGCTCGGCCTACCTGCGCGGCCTGGTCGCGTACGCGCTGGTCGTCGGTCTCTGTGCGGCGGTCGCGCTGGCACCCCTGCTGCAGCGCGCTGCCTGGCTGTTCCCGATGCCGGGCACGCGCAGCGAGTGCGATCTGATGGGCAGGTACGAGGCCCTCCAGGTGAAGGCCGCGCTGGGGAACCTGGCCGGCAGTGACGGTGCCGCCCTGGCGTTCGCGCAGGACGTCCAGGCCCGCAACGCCGTTGCCGAGTGCCTGGCGGCCACGACGACTCTGTGGCTGCCGGTGTACGGGGTGGGGGCGGCGGTGCTGGTGGGCGGCGCTGCGTGGTTCCGCGACCGGGCCCGGGCCCGCCGGGCCCCCGTGAGCCACTGAAGTCTTCGGACGCACTTCCGCCGCCCGGCCATGTCGCCGGGCGGCGGTGCGGTGCGGTGTGGCGGGGCCGGGCAAGGGGCAGCGGGGTATCGCCGTCGGTCCGTACCGTGGGCGGCATCTGGGCAGTGGCGGGCGGGTTTGCTAGCTTCGAGCCATGGTCGCCCAGGCTGAGAACTTCGCGTCGCGTCGCTATGTCGACCTGCGGCGCCAGGCCACCGCCACCTGTCTTCCCCGCTGAGGCGGCCGGAGCGGGTTCCGTCCCGACCGCCGAGAAGCAGACGGCGCAGTGTCGGACCAGCTCCCCGAGGAAGTTCCCCATGTACCGCTCCGTGGCACCCGTACCCCCGCCTGCCTCCCCGCCGTACCGTCCGGCCCCGGCGGTCCGCCGGGTGTCGGACAGTGCGCGGCGCAGGACCAGCGCCAGCGTTGTCCTGCGGTCCGTCCTTGAGTGCGGTCCCGTCGCGCGCAGCGGCATCGCCCGTCTGACCGGCCTCTCCCCGGCGTCGGTGACCGACTACTGCGCTCAGCTGGGCGCGGTGGGCCTGATACGGGAGGGCGCGGTGCCCAGGCAGTCCAAGGGGGCCGGGCGTCCGTACATACCCGTCGATCTGGACACTTCGCGGTTCGTGGTCGGCGGGGTGCACGTGGCTGTGCCGTACACCACCGTCGCGCTGCTCGACCTGCGCGGGCGGGTGGTCGCCGAGCGGCGGCTGGGCCACGGCGACGGCATCGAGCCGGGCCGGATCCTCGCCAACGCCGCCGACGGGCTCGACGCGCTGCTCGCGGAGGCCGGCGGCCGCACCCCGCTGGGCGTCGGTGTGGCGGCCGGGGGATGGGTGGACCGGGACTCCGGCACCATCGTGGAGCACGGGCTCCTCGGCTGGCGCGACGTGGCCGTCCGGGAGGTGATCGGCGCGCGCACCGGCCTGCCGGTCCATGTGGACGGGCACGCACGGGCGTTGGTCGACGCGGAGCGGCTGTTCGGCCGGGCACGGGGCGGTCGCAGCGTGCTGCACCTCTTCGTCGGCAATGTGGTGGACGCCGCCTTCGCCACCCGCGACGAGGTCCATCACGGGCCTCGTTCACAGGCCGGTGCCATCGCCCATCTGCCGTTGGAGGGCGGGACGGAGCCGTGCGACTGCGGCCGGACCGGGTGCCTTCAGGCCGAGCTCAGCGAGCGGACACTGTCCCGCCGGGCGCGGGAGGGCGGGGTCGTCCGCACGGCGAACCCGATGGACGTGGTGAGCGCCGCGGCCGACGGCGATCCGGTCGCCGTACGCCTCCTGGTGGAGCGGGCCCGGATGGTCGGGCGGGCGACTCGGCTGCTGCTGGACGTGCTCAACCCGGAGACGGTCGTCATCACCGAGGTCGGTGTGATGTACCGCGAGGACTGCCTCGGCGCGTTGCGCGCGGAGGTGGGGGAGCGGGGCGGGCTGGTCGTGCCCACCAGTTTCGCGGAATCGGTGCTCGCGGTGGCGGGCGGTTCGGTCGCCCTCGACGTGCTCTACCGGAATCCGCTGGGCGTGCCGACGGACGCCAATTAATTCAGAAACTCCGAATGTTGACAGGGGTGGTGCGGGGCCGCGAGCATTCTGGGCATGAGCAGCGCGCAGGAATTCTCCCCGATGGCCCGGTCGCGGCAGGTCCGCGACCGGAGCGTCGATGTCGCGCCGTCGAAGTCGCCGCTGCCGTTGCGGCGCACTCCGCTGACCAGGTGCCGTGTCATCGACCTGATGCGGGTAGGCCGCACCCTTTGTTGCTGAAGCGTCACGTTGTTGCTGAAGCGTCACGCCCAAGTGCCCGCGTGTCCGTTTCCCCACGCGTCCACACGCTGACACGCGGTTGAATTGACGCCTTGTTGCGTGCGTTGCCATGCGCTGACGTGGTGACGCACCGGCGTCCCGCACTCCCTTTCTCCCTAGCTCCTTTGGCGTGCGTCCTTTCTCCCACGTATTTCTCCTTCCGGGCTTTGCCCTGGCCGGAATTCACGCGGTATTCCTCCCTCTCGGCTCATGGAGTCCTCCCATGCCACCAGTGTCCCCGCTCGCGGCCGGTGTCGACCGGCGACTGTTCCTGTCCTCCCTGCTCGGAATCGCTGCCGTCGGGCTGAGCGGCTGCGCGGGGGCCACTGCCGCCGGCAACGAGGCCGAGGCCGCGGGGGCCGTGCTCGCCCCGCCGGCGGCCGAGGTGCCCGCCGGTACGAGCCTCAAGGTCGCCTCGTACCAGGGCGTGCAGCAGCTCCAGTTCAAGTTGGCGGGCCTGACCGACCTGCCCTTCACCGTGTCCGACTGGCTGAACATCGGCGCCGGCCCCGACGTCATCAACGCCTTCCGTGCCAAGTCCCTGGACCTGGCGAACAACGCGGGCATCCCGCCCATCCAGGCGCACTACCAGGGCTACGCGGCGAAGATCGTGGCGATCGACATCACCCGCAAGCCCAACTACCTCTTCGCCACCAAACCCGGCAGCGATATCGAGGACGTCCAAGGCTTCAAGGGGAAGAAGCTGGCCTTCTCGCAGGGGCAGGCACAGGGAGTGGTCCTGCTGCGCGCCCTGAAGAAGGCCGGGCTGACCCACGACGACGTGAAGCTGGTGCCGCTGACCAGCAATCAGTTCCTCACCGCGCTCCAGGCGGGACAGGTCGACATCGCCCCGCTCGCCAACCAGCAGGCCCCGGCCTACCTCAAGCAGTACGGCCCCAAGGGCGCGCACACCATCACGACCGATGTCGTGGACCTGCTCAACCTCCTGTGGGCGCCCGCCACCGTCCTCGCCGACCCCGCGAAAGCCGCCGCGATCGCCGCGTACATCCCTCGCTGGGCCAAGGGACAGGTGTGGGCGTACGAGCACCCGGACGCCTGGAACGAAGAGTTCTACGTCAGGACCCAGAACCTCACCACCGCACAGGCCCAGTCGATCACCGCGCTCGCCAACAAACCGCTCTTTCCTCCGAGTTGGGACGAGGCAGTGAAGTGGGAGCAGGAGACCGCCGACCTGCTGGCGGAGGGCGGCTTCGTGAAGAGGTTCACGGTCGACTCGCTCTTCGACCGGCGCTTCGAGGGCATCGCGGCCAAGGCCGTCCCCGCCGAATACCAGAGGTGACGGCCATGACCACCACCGCGACGCCCCTCCTTGTGTCCGCGCCCACCGAAACACCCCCGGCGGTACGCCCGACCAGGCGGCGCAGCCTCGCCCCGGGCAAACGGCTGCCCGCCTCCCGCCTCATGGGTCCGTCCCTGGTCCTCGCCCTGTGGGCCGCGGCGTCCGCGGCCGGACAGCTGGACCCCGCGGCGATCCCGTCGCCCTGGACGGTCCTGCGCACCACGGGCGACCTGTGGAGCGGTGGCACCCTGCCCACCGATGTGCTCACCTCACTGGAACGCGCCGGATACGGGTTCGCGCTCGGGCTGTCGGCCGGTGTCGTACTCGCACTCGCCGCCGGACTCAGCCGGATCGGCGAGGCGCTGATCGACGGAACCGTCCAGCTCAACCGTGCGATTCCGACCCTGGGCCTGATTCCGCTGTTCATACTCTGGCTCGGCATCGGTGAGACCTTCAAGATCGCGATCATCGCGATCGTCGTCTACGTCCCGATCTACCTGAACCTGCATGCCGCGCTGTCGGGCATCGACCACCGCTATGTCGAACTCGCCGAGGCGCAGGGCCTGTCCAGGATCCGTTTCATCCGGCAGATCGTCATCCCCGGCGCCCTGCCCGGCTTCTTCGTCGGGCTACGGCTCGGGGTGACCGGTTCCTGGCTCTCGCTGGTCGTCCTGGAGCAGATCAACGCCACCAGCGGCCTCGGCTACATGATGTTCCAGGCCCAGAACTACGGCCGCACGGACATCATCCTCGTCGGCCTGCTGATCTACGGAGTCCTCGGCCTGCTCTCCGACAGCGCGGTCCGCCTCGTCGAACGAAGGGTGCTGTCGTGGCGACGCACGCTGAGCAACTGACCACCGACGTCACGACCCCGGCAGTCCGCCTCACCGGGCTCACCCGCTCCTTCGAGGGCCGAACGGTCCTCGACGGCATCGACCTCGCCATCCCGGCCGGGCAGTTCACGGCCCTGCTCGGCCACAGCGGCTCCGGCAAGAGCACGCTGCTGCGGGCCATCGCCGGGCTGGACCACCGGGTCGCGGGCAGCGGCGACCTGACCGCCCCGGCCAGGGTGTCGGTGGTCTTCCAGGACTCCCGGCTGCTGCCCTGGTGCCGGGTGCTGGACAACGTCCTGCTGGGCACCGACGGCAAGGAAGCCGTGGGGCGCGGTCGCGCGGCCCTCGCCGAGGTGGGTCTCGCGGGGCGCGAGAGGGCCTGGCCCAACGAGCTGTCGGGCGGCGAGGCCCAGCGTGCCGCGCTGGCCCGCTCCCTCGTCAGAGAACCCGAACTGCTCCTCGCCGACGAGCCGTTCGGCGCCCTGGACGCGCTGACCCGCATCCGTATGCACACACTCCTGCGCGAGTTGTGGGAGCGCCACCGGCCCTCCGTCCTCCTCGTCACGCACGACGTGGACGAGGCGATCGTGCTGGCCGACCGGGTGCTCGTGCTCGACCGGGGCCGCATCGGCCTCGACCTCACCATCGAGCGCCCACACCCGCGCCGGTACCGCGACCCTCTGCTCGGCGGCTACCGCGAGCGGCTCCTCGCCGCCCTCGGCGTGACGGAACACCAGGACCACCAGGACCACCAGGAACACGAGAACGACCAGGAGGACTGATTCCGCCTCGGCGCCGCCGACGCTTTCAACATCATGCCCGCGGTCCTGCCGTCCGGCCTCGACCGGTTCGTCGACCACGTGGTGCCCATCCTGCGCCGGCGCGGCCTGTTCCGCAGGGAGTACGGCCCCCGGCAGACCCTGCGCGAGCGCTACGGCCTGCCGCGCCCCGCCAACCAGCACACCTCCCCGACCCCGACCCACGTCTGGAAAGGCAGAACCCCACACATGTCCGACATCGAGTTCCGCAAGGTCACCGCGCACATCGGCGCCCAGGTGTCCGGCGTCGACATCGCCAGGCCTCTGGACGCCGAGACCGTCACCGCCCTGCGTACGGCCCTCAGCGAGCACAAGGCCCTGGTCTTCGACGACGTCGACCTCAACGACGAGGGCCAGCAGGCCTTCGCCCGCCACTTCGGGGAGCTGACCACCGCACACCCCACCGTGCCCGCCGTGGCCGACGCCCCCAACGTGCTCCCCGTCGACAGCGAGCGCGGCCGCGCCAACCACTGGCACACCGACGTCACCTTCGTCCTCAACCCGCCGCGGGCCAGCACCCTGCGCAGCATCACCGTCCCGCCCTACGGAGGCGAGACACTGATCGCCAACGCGGCGGCCGCGTACCGCAGCCTGCCCGAACCGCTGCGGGCGCTCGCCGACACCCTGTGGGCCGAGCACACCAACGACTACGACTACGCGGTGCCGGACGAGGAGGTCGACGAGGAGAAGGCCGAGCAGCGCGCCCAGTTCACGTCCGTCACCTACCGAACCGCCCATCCGGTCGTACGGGTCCACCCGCTGACCGGCGAACGCGGGCTGTTCATCGGCGGATTCGCCCAGCGGATCGTCGGCCTGTCAGTGGCGGAGTCCCGCAAGATCCTCGAACTGCTCCAGGCCTACGTCACCCGGCCGGAGAACATCCTGCGCTGGCGCTGGTCCCCGAACCAGCTCGTCCTGTTCGACAACCGGATCACCCAGCACTACGCCATCGACAACTACGACGGCCTGCCGCGCCGCCTGCACCGCGTGACCGTCGCCGGTGACGTGCCGGTCGGCATCGAGGGCAAGGAGAGCTACTCGATCGCGGGCGACGCTTCGCACTACACGTCCGTCTACACACCGCCGACCGCATGACGCAGGCATGACACATGGGGGGCCTGTCTCCACTCGGGGAGAGGCCCCCTCATGGTGCAGGTGGGGCCATGAGTGCCAGCTGGTGAGTAGGACGGCTGTGGGTGCAGGACAGGCTGCTGATCGGGGTGGAGCCGGACGAGCTGGGCCACCAGGCCCGCGCCGAGTCCGCCACTCCTGTGGTCACTGGACGGTCCACTCCCAGGATGCGGCCTTCATGTAGTCCTTGTCGTCTGTCACGTCCGTAGCCCAGGCGAGTCGGGCAGGGGGGTTCGACTCGTCCCCGGCGAAGACCGTGCAGAGGGTGCGGGTCTCGCCCATGTCCCAACCCATGTATACGGGTGGGACCTCGCAACCACCGTCGACATATCCCGTGTGGACGGTCGGCCGCTCCGCGACTTTCACACCGTTTTTGTCGAGGGCCACGGCATGAGCTCCGAGGTCGGGGTTGGCGACTTGCGGCTTACCCTCCTTCAGCGTGTAGGTGATGTACACGAAGTACGGCGTATCACCCTTGAGTTCGCCCGGACCGACCGTGTCCCAGCTTAGGTATTTCGCCTGCTCAGGGGTTCCCTTGACGATCTTCTTGGCCGTCACCTCGAACTTCCCGCCTTCGGTGTTCGCGGGTTCGTACAGCTTCGGGGCCGGCTGGCCCATCGCCAGCGCGGGGCCCCACGCCCACTTCGCGGACGGACTCGCGGCCGGGCTCTCCTGGCCGGTCTCGCCCTTCGCCGCCCGGCCCTCGGAAACGCCAGGCTTCCCGCCCCCTCCGTCACCGCCGCAGGCGGTGAGCGTGAGTCCGAGGGCGCAAACCCCGTACAGGGCCTTGGAGCGGCGGTGCATGCATTCTTCCTTCTGCTACAGATCCCGGACGGGGGAGGAACGGGAGCCTGAGCATGCCGAACTCCCCCTGGCCGCGCTCGCGCGCGTCGTGTACATGCTAAGTGCCTCCTCGCGACGCCCGTCCATCCGCCTGCACGGGAGGCCACCAGGCCATCATCGGCACCAACCCCGGCACCGGTCGGCTCAGTGATCCCACCCGTACCACTCCGCTAGCATGTTCGACCTCGCGGTGATCGCCCTCATCGTGTCCTTCACCGGAAACCATGCTTCCGGCGCGAAGAGTGATGAAATCCGGAAAATCGACTAAGCGAGTGAGACCGATAAAAGTGCGGGTGCTTTCACGAATAGACGGCCGATCGGAGTCCGCCGCGTGGCGTCAACCACGGGTGATGCTGTGGGCTGCGGTGGGTGTGGTCGCTCTCGGTTTCCTCGTCGCGTTGGAGATCGCCACGCGTAGCTACGGCGTGCCGGGGCCGCTCACCAATCAGGCGCGCGAGGTGATATTCGCACCCAAATCGGGGCCGCTTCTTTACGCCAGCATGGCTTTGATGATGGTGGTGCTCACCTGGCGGCAACGATTTATCGCGGTGGGTGCCGCCATCGGAATCGACATCATCTTCTTTCTCGTGCGGTGGGCCGTGGACGCCAAGATGATGTTCGGCAACGGCGCGCTCTGGGTGATCCTGGGATGTGCGGCCATCGCGGTCACGCGCCGCACCGGCCGGGAACGTGTCCTGCTGCTCAAGGGCGTCGGGCTGGGCCTGGTGCTGGTCGCCGGCCGCAAGACCGGCGATGCCTGGCTGCTCATCACATGGAAGACCCGCCCGACGGTGCTCGACCAGTACGTGGCAACCGCCGATCACGCGCTGGGCAACCCGTCGTGGGTCGCAGGCCGGATCGTCGAGGCCACCGGCCCGATCGGCGCCCACGTTCTCGACTGGGTCTACATCCAGCTCGCGGTGGGCGCGGTCGCCGTCGCGCTGTACCAGCTGCGTAACGTGGCGGTGGAGCGCCGCTTCCCGGGCCACCACCTGGTGCGCACCTTTCTGGTGATCGGCTTGCTCGGGCCGGCCATCTACATGATCTACCCGGTGGTCGGACCGATCTTCGCCTACGGCGCCGACGGCGGTCACTGGGCGGTGGCCAACCTGTGGCCGGACACGCCGTCGCCGGTCAACGCCCCGCACCCGATGCCGTTCGACGGGATCACGCCGCGCAACTGCATGCCCAGCCTGCACACGGCATGGGCCACCGCGATCTTCATTCATTCCCGCAAGGGCCCGAGGATCCTGCAATTCGGCGGCGCGTTCTGGCTGATCGCGACGCTCGGCGCGACGCTGGGATTCGGCTACCACTACGGCGCGGATATCATTGCGGGCGTGGTGTTCGCATTCACGATCGAGGCAGCGCTGCGCTCGCTCGACCGTGGCTGGGATCGCTCGGGAATCCGGCTGGTCGCTTATGGAGCGGTGGTCTTTACCGCACTCTTGCTGGCGTATCGCTATCTGTCCGTGGAGATGGCCGAACATCCGTGGGTGTTCGGACCGCTTCTCATTCTGGCGATGACCTCAGTGGTCTACGGCTGCGTACGGACCACCAAGCTGTGGGACGCGAAGGCCGCACCAGTGCGGCAGCCGGAACCGCAGCCGCAACCCGAACTGGTTTGATTTCGTGGTGCATCACCGGACCCCGGTGACTGCGGCCGAGGCCAGCGTTCGGCAGGCGTGCCGGGAAAGATCGGAGCCCCCCGCGGAACCCCCGGCGTCCACTCCCTGAGTGGCGGCCCCCGCCCGTACGCTCAGCGCGAGGTGCCCGGCACGGGCGGGGCGCTCGACCGTGACCCGGGGCGTGCGCGGGGTGGACGGTGAGGGGCACACGGCCATGGACCTGGAGATCGAGATGGACCTCCCGCAAGGCGTTCTCGCCGGTTCGATGAGTACGGGGCTGACGGTCGGCCTGGTCCTTGCCGCACTCGTGCTTCTCGCGGCCGCGCTGGTGGCGGTCGTCCTGACCGTCCGGCTGGTCCGGGCCCGCAAGATCCTGCGGGACGCCGGCATCCCCCTGACCCACAAGGCCGCCTACTGGGGCGCGCTGCTGTACGTGATCAGCCCGGTCGACCTGCTCCCCGACCCCGTCTACCTGGACGACATAGGAGTCCTGCTTCTGGCCCTGCGCACCGTGCAGGCGGCGGCCTCGCGGGGGAGGGGTGAACCGGACTAGCCGTCCGGCCTGTCCGGATTCCGCGACGGGCCCGGGCCCGGGCACAACCGCAGCGATCTCACCCAGGTGATCCCACTGCTTCAGGCGATACCGCCGGTGCGGGGGGAACGAGGCAGTCGGCCTCAGGCTGGCTTGCGCCATACGGAGATGTGCTTCGCGGAGTCCTGGGTGAACGGCGCCCCGTCCCAGTCCGCGACGCGACGTTCCAGTTCGAGGCCGGCGATCCGTGCCATCAGGTCGAGCTCTGCCGGCCAGGCGTACCGATGCCGGGAGTTGCCGCGGCGGTAGCGGCCGTCGTCGCCCTCGCGGGTGAAGTGGTGCGAGACGAGAATCTGCTCGACCAGGTCGAAGGTGTCGAAGCCGAGATGCTGTTCAGAGACGTCGAACGGCACCGCGACCTGGCCGGGAGGCAGGAACCGCAGTGGCGGCACGCCCAGTTCGATGACGAATCGGCCGCCGGGCGCCAGATGACGTGCGGCGTTGCGGAAGCATTCGACCTGCTCGTCCTGCGTGAGCAGATTCGTGATGGTGTTGTAGACGAGATAGACCAGGGTGAACTCGCCAGGGACGACGGTGGTGGCCATGTCCCCGATGACCACCGGGAGCGTGACCTCGTCGGCCTTGCGCCGCAGGACCGCTGCCATGTGCTCGGACAGTTCTATGCCCACCACCTGCACGCCGCGTGCCCGGAGCGGGACGCCCACCCGACCGGTTCCGATGGCGAACTCCAGAGCCCGGCCGTCTCCGGCGAGCTCGGCGAGGAAAGCGAGAGCCGGTCCGAGGACGGCGGCCGAGGCCATCCCGGTCTCTTCGGCGTCGTAGCGGTCGGCGGTCGCACGGGTCCATAGCTCACTGCTCGTCACGGGCGGCCACTTTGCCGGGTGCCGAGGGGCGCTGTCGACGCATTTACCCTTGGTTGCTGCCGGGACGCGCCAGCGACCTGGTTTTCGGTCAACACCCCCGGTACGGTGCCTCGGAGTGAGGGGACGGAACCGATACGCCCTCCGGGAACGCGCGGGTGACCGCCGCCATGCGGTTGGAGACCTGCAGTCGTCGGTAGGCGTTCTCCAAGTGCTTGCGCACGGTCCCTTCGGACACTCCCAGTCGGCGGGCGATCTGGACGTTGGTGTGTCCGGCGGCGAGCAGGTGCAGCAACTGCCATTGCCGGGGCGTGAGCTGGGGAGTGGGGTGCCGACGCCGTTCGGCTTCCAGATATGCCTCGTACAGGTGAGGCCGCAACAACGTGAGCAGCGCGCGGTCGCGCTCGGAGAAGTCCCGGCCGGGCCCGCGGAACAGGAATATCCGCAGAGTCCGGCCGAGGGGGCTGGTCCCCGGCGTTCCGGCGGGCATGCAGAGCGTGAGCTCGTGCTCGATCCCCAGTGGCCGATAGTAGTCGGTGTACATGCCGGTGCTGTGCCATTGCCTGGCTGAGTAGAAGTCCGCGATCGTCAGGACACTGCGCAGGTCGGCGCTACGGTCGGGGTAACTGCAGGGCTCGCAGTCCCAGTAGTGCTCCCAGTGCGTCAGGTCGGCGGCTTCATCAGGTGTCTCGTCGCCACCAGGGCCGACCTGTGTCAGCCACCACGCCCGCCGGTGACTGTCGAACCCCGCGACGGTCAGTTCGTCACAGCGGATCTGGCCCATCAGGTCACTGAGCAGGGACGGCGGCAGCCCCTGCGCCGGCACGTCGGTGCGGGTCTCGGTGACCATCCCCGCCAAGGTGCGCAGATCCAGGTCGCTGACCGACAACGAGTTCCCCATCGGGTCCCCTTTCATCCGCAGACCGGTCTCAGATTACTCAGCGGCCGTGGTCCCCGGGCATACGCAGAACCTCGTATAGCAGCCGGGCCACGGACCAGCCGATGCTGAACGCGACCGACCGTGACGCGGTGAATCAGGGCCTGCATCCGCTCACATTTGGCTCGGGCCCGAAGGGGGAGACAACCATGCGAGTCCGCGACAAGATCTTCGGAGGGGTGCTGGTGGCGTCCTTGGCCACCGTCCTGAACGTGGCAGGAGCAGGGGCAGGAGCCGCCAGCTCTGCCCCGCTCACGTCTGCGCTCGTCACACCCGTCGAAGCGAGCGCCCACACGGCGTCCGTGTCGGCGCGCACCGCCACCGCGGCAGCGACACCGCTGGTGTTCGACGTGAACGGCACGTTTACCGACGGGGGGTCAGCGAGGCCGGTGATTTCGGACGTCAACGACATCCTGACGGTGGACATGTCCTCCCAGCATCGTCCGACCGCCACCGGTGTCGTGATCAACAGCGACACCATCCTGGTCACTTTCCCTGATGACGCCACCTACAGCGCGAAGCTGCAGGCGCCGAACACCATCAGGTGGTCCAACGGTTCGACCTGGCAGAAGCTCAACCTGGTGCGGGTGCCGGACGTGGGCGAGGAGACCCGGCTCGTGGCCACGTCGATCCTGAACTCCGCGGGCTTCGCCGTCGGCAGGGTGACCACAGTCGTCGACTGGAGGTGCAATCACGACCACACCGTCTCCGGTCAGACTCCGGGCGCCGGCACATTGGCCGTCCCGGGAACCGCGGTGAACCTCACGATCGGAGTGCTGCCAACGGGAGGGCAGTGTCCGTGAGTTGCCAGTCAGGAACCGGCTGTCCGCACGGACAGCCGGTTCCGCCCAAGCAGGGAACGAAGCCCCGCCGCACTGGATGAACGACGAGAGCGGCAGACGCGACGGGGGCTGGAGACGGCGCGGAAGCCACCGCGGCAGTCCCCGACCCTACTTGGAGCGGTGGCGCTGAGCTGTGCCCTTGCGGGTGTCGCGGCGCAGCGCCGAGCGGATTTCGAGGAGCGCCGTGCCCCACGCCCAGATGGCCAGTGGCAGCGCCCCGACCTTGATCCAGAACCACACCGATCGGGGCTCGGGGTCGGCGAGCAGGTCGTACCCGTACCGGACGCTGAGCGCGCACATGGCCGCGGCCGGGATCAGCCGGGCGCGCGCTGAACGGCTCGTGCGTCCCGGGTTGTCGGCCAACCGCATCGCATACACCTCGACAGGCCCGAACTCCTCGGCCGCGCCGCCGCCGGACGCCCGCAGATGGTCCCGAGCCTCCTCCCGGCAGCGGGCCGCCGCCTTGGGTGAGTATCCGTGCCGCCCTCTGAGCAGCGTTTCCAGGCGCGCCAGCCAGGCGTCGTCACCGACCGGCTCCGCCGCGGCACGCCGCCCGAGGAAGCAGCGCGCGGCCCGCTCGTCGGGCAGCCGGAACCCCGCGACGGCCAGCAGCGCCCCGACACCGAACAGTGCGGGCGCCGGGACCTCGACCAGCGATCCGGAGGGAACCGCGGTGAACAGGACAGCGGCTGTCACCGCGAGGGCGCAGACCGCCGCCAGCGCGATGCGCCAGGCCCGCAGCCGCGCGGCCGCCCGGAGTTCGGGCAGCACCCCGGACACCGTCACGGAAAGCACGGTCAGCAGCGCCCCGCCCGTCAGCTCGGTCCATCCGGCCGTCAGCCAGAACCCGTCGCTCACCCAGAGCACGATGCCGAACAGCACTGCCTGAACGCCCGCCAGCACCAGTCCCGCGGTAAACCGGCCGCCCGCCACGAGTCCGTCCAGGCCTTCGGTGCTGCGCCGCGTCTCGCTGATGCGCTCGGCCGCGACCGTATCGGCGTAGGCGTTCGGTTCGCCCACTACCTTGCGTATGGGCTGCCCGGCCTCCGCCGCGATCTCGTGGACCTCGGTGAGTGCCGCGTCGGCGAGCCCGTCCGGCGGGTTGTGGTGGTAGGCCAGCGCGAGTTCGAACTGTGCCGCCCACCGCTCGTCGTCCTTGCACGTCCAGACCGGCCGCTGCTCGGTGCCGCGCGTCATTGATCCTCGCCCCCGTGGTCCCCGGGTGTCGTCCGTGCGGGAGAGCGGTCCCCGGCCAGCGCGCTCACCACGTCGTCCAGGGCCCGCCAGGACCGGTACTCCTGTGCGAGGCGGGTGTGTCCGGTGGGGGTGAGGTGGTAGTACTTCCGCCCCGGCCCGCCGTCTCCCGCGCTCCACCGCACCTCGACGGCGCCCTCTTCCTCCAGTTTGCCGAGGGCCGGGTAGAGGGTGGCTGCCTTGAGGCCCCCGAGCCCGGCCTCGCCGAGCCGCTGGATCAGTGCGTAGCCGTAGCTCTCGCCCTCGGTGGCCAGCACGCCGAGCAGGCACAACGGCAATGACGCGCGCAGCCACGCGGCTTGGATGTCCGGCATGACCCCTCCCGAGCAACCCGACTAGTTCGATTATTAGAATAGTCGATGGATCGGAAGAGTTGTCCAGGGGGGGAGGGGGGCAGAGGGGCTGGGGAGGGGGCAGAGGGGACCTCTCCCATGTCCGACCGTCCCTGGGAGTGGGACTCCCGTGGGCCGGGCCCCGACGGACCCGGCCCGGGGTTTGTGTTACCTGAAGAGGCGGTCGCCGCTGGTGGCCATGCGGTGGGTCGAGCTGTGGCGGTTCACCCAGTCACGGACGAGGTTGACGGCGTTGGCGCACTGCCAGTTGTCGTCGTACTCGCGTACTCCGGTGAAGGCGCCGTAGCCCGCGATGATGCCGTCCACCTGTGCGTCGCCGAGCAGTTTGTCGACGTACCACGGGTCGTTGTAGGTGGTCGTCCAGGACAGTGTGGCCGCGAGCCGTCCAGCGGCACGGTCCTGGGCGCCCTTCTTGAGCTCCGCGCACGTGTTGTAGGTGGCTTCGGTGCAGTTGCCGAAACCCTTGGTGATGTCGCTGTCTCCGTAGTCCATCGCCCGGTGACCGGTCGGGAACCCGGAACCGGACCGGTTGAAGGCGCTCTGGGCCTGGTCGCGGGTCCCGGTCGTCGTGATGCCCTCCAGGCTGCCGAGCCTGCCTTCCAGACTCTTCCAGCCTCTGCCGCCGACGTCCGGCGTGCTGCCGCCGTGGTACTCGTAGAAACCGTAGAGCACCTGGATCCCGGCAGCCGTCAGCCGCTGCGCCTTGTCGCGCAGTCCGGCGACGCTGCACCCACGGTTCGGCTGCTCTCCGCAGTAGTTCGGGTCCTTGATGTCCAGCCACACCAGCGCCAGCCGGCGCCCGGCGTTGGCGTGGGAGACGATGCGGTCGATCATGCTGTCGAAGCTGGGGCCCCGTCGGTTCTCACCGGCCGAGGAACAGTCATGATAGGCGCGCCATTCGTTGGGGTTGTACCAGGCGCAGACGTCGATCTCGATGCCGTTGGCGCCGTGCTTGAGCGCGGCATCCACGCCGTCCAGGGTGTCGACCCGGTGCGCGATGGCGTAGATGGCGTGACGCTGATCGCCGGCCGCGGCCGGGGTCGTGCTGAGCGCGGTGGCACCGAGGATCCCGCACAGCGCCATCACCAGCGCCAGTACCATCCGCGGGCCGGTGCCATGTCGAAGGTGAGTGGTCAAGAAAGGTTCCCCCTCATGTGTCGTGAAGCGAAGAGCGGCAGTTCGAGCCGCTTGTCCATGGCGGGACGGAAGGCGCCGTGAGCCGTTCCTTGTCATGAAGCGTCGGCCGACGGCACATGTCCCCCCCCCGATCCCGGTGTGCCGCCGGCAGGCTCACCACAGACTTCGGCCCACCCGCCGACTTGGTCGATGCCGGTGGGTGCGGTGCCTGGACTCTCCGAGCCTGCGGGGTGCTCTGCCCGGCCGTCAGGGAAACCTGACACCTGGAGACGTTGGAACGCGGAAGATGGCGTGTTCGGGCAGCTGGTTGTGCCCTGATGGCCCTGACCTGCGCGCCCAACCCTCGACGAGACGAACGGTGATCCGTCGGCCTTCGGCGAGATCTGCTCAAGGTCGGGCGTGGCAGAGCAGCGGCCTGGCTGTCCTTCGGCAGCGGAGTCGGTCCGACGGAAGGCACCGACCTGCGAGGACTGGCTTCGTTGTCAGCGCAGGTCCTCGACGGAGGCGAGCTGGGCGCCGATGGGCTGCAGTACCGCGTCGACCACGGCCTCCACGAACTCTTCTCCGGCCGGGAGTTGCCGTAGCAGGATCCGCATCCACACGGCGCCCGCGATGAGGTCTACGAGAAGGGCGGGGTCCGTGTCCGCGGACAGTTCGCCGCGGGCGACGGCACGGGCGAACAGCGGCCGTTCCCGTTCGAGGCGGTCGGCGAAGAAGTCCCGGGTGAGAAAGGCGAGTTCGTCCTGGCCGCCGCCGCTGAGCATGGCACGGGCGACGGGGCCGGTGCGCTCTCCGTTCACCAGGCGGGCCATCTGTCCAGCGAGTGCGATCAGATCACCCCGGAGGTTTCCGGTGTCGGGGATGTCGATGTCGAGCAGCTGGGAGCGGAGCAGTGCGGCCCGCAGCAGTGGCCCCTTGGACGGCCACCACCGGTAGATCGTGGTCTTGTTCACCCCCGCCTTCTGTGCGACAGCCTCCACGGTCAGCCGCTGGTAGCCGCGCTCGATGAGTAGTTCCAACGTGGCCTCGTGGATGCGTTCGGCGGCGCGCGGACCGGTGCCTGCCGTGCGTCGCCGGGGACTGCTCGTGCTGGATTCGCCCATGGCGCTAGTGTAAAACACAACGCAACGTTGCGTTGTGTTTCGGGGTGATTCCGGGGAGGAAGCATGGCTCGTGTGAGGCGCAGGACAACCGCGGATCTGGCGGCGTCCGCGCAGACGCACGTCGTACCCACCGGTGTCTACTGGGGGTTGTTCGCCGCCTGGGCGGTCAACGATGTGGAGGAACTGCTCACCATGGCCCCCTGGTCCCGCTCCGCCGGACCGCGCCTCAAAGCCCGCTTCCCCCGGGTCCCGGACGCGGTGTGGAAACGAGTGGAAGTCACCCAGCCGCAGGTGAACACCGCGATCGGCTTGATGGCCTTGGTGATGGCAGCCGCCGCGGCGGACGGTGCCCGCACCCGGGGGCACAGCGCCTTCTTCCGCACCGTTCTGACCGGCTTCGGCCTCCACGGTGTGGTGCACCTCGCCCAGTCGGCCGCCTATCGCGGCCTGACCCCGGGCGTCGCGACCTCCCCAACCGTGGTCATCCCCTACAGCGTGTGGGCACTGTCCCACCTGCGCCGCGCGGGCCTCCCACCCGCCTCCCCGGCCCTCGGTCTCGCTCTGTTCCCCGTCGCGGCGGGCACGGTGCACACGCTGGCGCGGCGCCTGACTCGGACGACGCAGCAGGCAACGGAGGCGTGAACACCCGGGTCCCGCGCCGTTCGAGATGACCTCTTGGCTCACACGACAAGCGGGCTCATCGTGCGTGGTCGTCAAGAGAAGCCCCGCCCGAGGATTGTCACTGCGCTCCGTCTGCAACCGATGTCCCAGCTCAGGCGTCGGGCAACACATGGAACGTGAATGGCTCTTCTGTCTCATCCCGCTGACGATCGGCGTGGTTTTCCTCAGCTTCGGTGTGTACGGGCTCCGCCGTGCCAAGGCGCTGCGCCGCAGTGGTGTCAGCGCCAGGGCGCGGATCGTCCGCCACGACGTGGTGCGCAATGACGACGGCGCCAGGTTCCACTACCCGGTCGCGGCCTGGACGGCCCGGGACGGGCGCACCTGCGAGTACGCATCCAGGTTCGGCCGCGCAGGCGTGGGAAACGGCTTCGGCGTGGGGGCGCACGTCATGGTCCGATACGATCCGCAAGCCCCCGACCGGTTCGCCATCGTGGGCTGGGACACGAGAAGTGTCGACCTGCTGTTCACCGCGCTGGGGGCGGTGTTCACCGTGGGGACGGTGACCGTCCTGGCCGTGCGGCTCCTCACTCTCTGAGTGTGGCCGGCTCTCAGCCTGCCCACCGTCGTGATGCGTCGCTGCGAGCTTGTTGGGGGGCGCCTCTGAGGCGACGCAAACGCAGTGTGTCCGGCGCGGGCGGTGTGGACGCCGCACCGGACATGTAACGGTCGGTCAGGATGCGGTGCAGGAGCCGATCGCCGGGCCGTGCTGGTGCCGTGGTTGCCGGGCGAGTTGATTCGTGGAGTGCCATCGTGCGGTTTCGGTGCTCGGCCGATGCCCCCACCCCGCCATCGGCCGAGCACCTGGAGCCCCCCGCTCGCGTGGGAACGCGGCGCGGCCGGGGGTGGCTTCGGATCAGCGTCCAGTCGCGTCCGTGCTGATCAGGGGGTGGTAGTACGGTGCGTCGCCTCGGCCGGGCACATACTGTGCCGCGGTGCGGGCCGCCGTCCTCATGCGCTGCGTCAGCCAGGCAGCCACTCCAAGAAGGTGCGGCCATCAACGCCTCCCGTGCCTGAGCGAGAGCGGAAGCGGTGAGTCGCGGTGGTTCGGGGCTGGTTCAGCCTCTTCGCGGTTCCACGCGTCCATCGAACGGCCGGGGTCTGGGACCTGCCAGGGACGGTACGCCGCTATTGGGTCGCTGGCCATACCTCCCACCCTGGGGAATTGAGAGAGAAGCGGGGCCTTCCGCGCGTGCCGGGCCGGAACAGGGTGGCCTGGTCAGCCGGCTTGGAGGCTGAAGGGCGGATACGTGTCGGTGAGCAGGCCGACGTAGGCCTGCACCCGCAGGTTGTAGCGGTAGACGCCGACGAGGAAGTTGCGGAGCCCCTGCGGATATTCACCGGTGATCAGCACGGCGAAGAATCCCACGAGCACGACGGCCATCGCCGCGAGGCTCAGCGCGAACAGCACCAGGTAGTGCGGGACGGCGAGGAGCCATTTGACCAGTGGCTGCCACCGTGACATCCGCTCGGGGTAGGCGAACGTCACGAGGGTGTGCGAATCGACGCCGTCGTCGTCCGCGGTGGCCTGGAAGTCGAACGGCGGGTAATCCTCGCGCAGAAACAGCACGTAGCTGACGACGCGCCACTCGTAGCGGAAGGTCATGGCGATCGCGTCGAAGAGCGGACGGGGGATGCGCCGGGTGAACAGCACGGTGAAGAAGGCGATGAACGTCAGCACCCCACGCAACAGGCTCAGCGCGTAGGCGATCAGCAGTTGCGGGACGGCGAGGAGCCATTGCACGAGCGGTCGCCAGCGGGCGATCTCACGTGTGCCCTGAAGGTCGAGTTGAGCGGGGTAGGGGGTGGCCAGTGACATGGTGCCCTCCTCGGGCAGCCGTTCACGGATGGTGACGGGCCGTTGGGCTTGGACCTGGCCCCAAGGCGGGCCCTGAGTGCGCACTTCTTCGCATCGACGAGGGGCCCCATGATCGGTGGCTTACAACGTAAGCTTACTTTGTAAGTCGTACGCTTACGTCATAAGCCTGTCAAGGCCCAGGACCGGAGGACGCGCATGAGCCACCCGGAACCCGCCCCCCGCCCCCCGTTGACCAGGGACCGCGTGCTGCGGACCGCCGTCGCTCTCGCCGACACGGGCGGGATCGAGTCGCTGACCATGCGCAAGCTCGGCGTGGAACTCGGGGTCGAGGCGATGTCGTTGTACCGCCACGTGGCGAACAAGGTCGACCTGCTCGACGGCATGATCGACAGCGTCTTCGCGGAGATCGACCTTCCCTGCGGCAAGGCCGGCTGGCGGACGGCCATGCGCCGACGGGCCATCTCGGCCCGCGCCGTCATGTCGCGCCACCCCTGGGCGACGGGGCTGATGGAGTCGCGGACCACTCCGGGCCCCGCGACGCTGCACCACCACGACGCCGTGATCGGAACGCTCAGGGAAGCGGGCTTCTCGATCGAACTGACCGCCCACGCGTTGTCCGTTCTGGACAGCTATATCTACGGGTTCTCGCTGCAGGAGGCCGGCCCGCCCTTCGGCACCGCGGAGGAGACGGCGAAGGCCGCGCAGACGATCCAGGCACAATTCGGCGCCGGTCAGTACCCCCACCTCACCGAGATGACCGTCGAGCACATCCTGCGGCCCGGCTACGACCACGGAAACGAGTTCGTGTTCGGACTCGACCTGATCCTCGACGGCCTTGAGCGGGCCCGGCGGACGGGACTCTGACGACACGACCTGGGGACTGTGTGAGGTTGTGATCAACTTGAGGGTTCCGTTCTCATGCGGGAACGGAAGCTGGTAGGGCGGTGGGTGTGACGCATAGTCAACTCACGGGCAGGTAGGGGGAGTTCCGCAGAGTCTGCGCGCGCCGCCGGGTCCCGGAGCTCGCCGGGGAGGTGGTGTGATCGACCAGCAGCAACTCTGACCGGTCACCTGATCGCGCATCGGCTTCTTTGAGGCTTGGTCGGTGACCTGCGGTGACGTGTTTCCTCAAAGAATCTTGGTCCAGGCGGCCATGAAACCTGAGCCGGTGCGCACTACCTAGCTGCCAGGGCAGCGGCGGCGTCGCTGGAAGGGGTTCGTGCTTCACCCGGGTGTCCCGGTCCTTGGCGCTGTCGCTACTAGCGCGGGTTACACCTCGCAGACGTTTGAAAGGAACCGCCCATGGCAGCGCAACGCACCGAACCGGGCGATATGCCTGGTTCACGTGTGAGGGTGCCGACAAAGAGCGGCCCAGCGCCTTACAAGTGGGGAGAGGAGGAGATCGCGGGCGCCTTCGTCGAGCACCTGACCGTTGTTGCGGCACGACGGCTGGAGGACCTCGACAAGTGCCGTGACCTGGGGCAGGAGGCCTACAAGCTGCTCGGTGAGGCCGTCGAGCGGGGCGTCACCATCACGACGAACGAGCGGGCGTACGCGGTCGGGATCCTGTACCAC
This sequence comes from Streptomyces sp. NBC_00224, assembly GCF_041435195.1. Lineage (NCBI taxonomy): Bacteria > Bacillati > Actinomycetota > Actinomycetes > Kitasatosporales > Streptomycetaceae > Streptomyces > Streptomyces sp. NBC_00224. The sequence continues at coordinate 904,041 of NZ_CP108106.1, read as the reverse complement.
CTGATCAACGCCCACCTGCGGGATCAGTACCACCTCAGCGACGAGGAGCCCCCGGAGCGGGTCGTGTTCGTCGATCTCGGAGCGTCCGTCGAGTTCGAGGAGACCCTCGCTCTCGTACGGGAGGCACTGACGCCCAATCAGTACGCCTGTTACGTGCTCCGTTACATCGACGACCTTGCCGCGCCGGACATCGCCGAAGTGCTCAGCCTTCCCGTCGAGAAGGTCCATGGCTACCTCCACCGCGCCCGCGAGGCCCTGAGTCGGCCGGCGGTGAAGGCACTGCTCGACCCTCAGGTGTGAGCGCCCTGGTTCCCGCTTGGGGATTACGGCCCGCGGTGTGTGAGAGCCGCTGCGCGCCGCGGATCGTGATCCCTTTGCGGGGCCTAGCGGCCTCAACACCGAAGATCAGGGAGAGAATCCGTGTCAGATCTGCACACACTGCTCCTGGAGCAGATCCGGGAGCGGGACGCACGCGTCCGTGATGCGCTTGCAGCCTCGCGAACTGATTCTTCAGGGCCACCCCCTCCTGAAGACGACTCTGTCGAGAACCTGGGGGACCCCGACAACGTGAGCGGGCAGGATGAAGAGACTGAATCGGTCAGTGGCTGGTCAGGCACCGCACCGGTGCCGCGTGCACGCAGTGGTTCTGCCATGCGCCGCGAGCTTGTCGCGGTGGTGACGCTCGCCGGAATGGGCATGGGAGCCGCCATGGCGACGGCACCCGTCAGCATCGTGCTCCAGGTGGCAACACTCATGGTGCTCCTGTGGGCTGCGACGGTAGCTGTACTTGTCTGCTGCCAGGGCGGTGACCGAGCTCCTCAGGGAAACGTCTGGGGCTGGTTGCCCCGCCAAGTGAACGCCTGACGCTGGCCCGCTGCGCGCCACATCCGTACCCAGGCAGCGGGTCTGAGGGACACCTCGAAGGACGGCCATGAGGAGGTTTCAGTGATCTGACTACAGCTCAGCCGCAGCACTGTGGCTGTGACCGACTCACACCACGCTTGCCGGGGGCTCGAACACGATCGCTCGGAGAGGGGCCGTCGTGTATTGCCTGACTGAGAGCAGGCGGACAGCAAGGACCAGTGGGCATCGACGCAACATCCGGGGATGACACCAGGCTGACGATGCCGCGGTCCGTCACGAAGGACACGTCTTGCATGTCGTGACCTTGGGGGAAGTGTGCTGGTGGGTGACGAGCTCGGGGGAGTTGTCACCCACCAGCACGGCAGGAAGCGGATCGCGCCCGCAGCCCGGGTCGGTCCGTCAAGACAGTCATGACCTGATCGAGAGGACCGTCATCATGAAGACACACACGACCGCAGTCGGCAGTCCGCCCCCGGCATCCCGGCTGGGTCAGCGTGAGCTGCTGTCTACGCCACCCGAGTGCCATTCCTCAGGTCCCACACGGTCACCTGGGCTTTGTCACGTACCAGTTGGAAGGTGCCGTGCCGGGATACACGGAAGACGCCAGGTGTACTTCGTGATCCGGGATCCGGCACGGGTGATCGGGGGGCAGGGTTGGGCTGCAGGGCCGATGACCGTCCGAAGACGCGGTCCCACATCCTGCCCCACGGACCGCGCATCCCCGGCCGGACTTCGCACGCGTCCAGGAAGGCACTGAACTGGTCGTATGAGCTGGGCAGTGCCTTGCGGGTGATGATGCGGTGCGCAGTGCTGTGCGGGCGGCGGCCCATCCCACCCGCCTGTCCCTCCATGGTCTCCATGGAGGGCGCCCCTGCGCGTTCGAGAGTTCGATCAGTACGGCCGACAGGTCCGCTTCATCCCGGACAAGCGCCAGGACGGGCGGCTCGGGGCGGCGAGGCCGAGTCTCCTGTCGTGATTCGTAACGCGCCTTGCGCCACAGGGACTTGGCGCGCTCCATCGCCCTCTGCGTCTCGTCCGGGTGCTCCGCGTAGTAGACCAGGGCCCGAGCGGTGACGGCCACGAAGGACGCGACGACCGGCCAGGGCGGGACTGTCGCTCCGCCGGCAGCGGCCCGCTGCAGCGTGTGTCGGCTGTACTCGCTGTGCTCGGCGAGCTCGGAGTATGAGTGCGGGCCGAGCGCGCGGCGCGTGCGCAGGAAGGCCGCGAGCTGTGCGTTGTGTCGCAGGGTGCGGTCGATGGGTTGTTCCTTGCGGCCCATGACGTCCCCCCTTACTGGATCGCGCCGAAGACAGCCCGCATCACCTTGCGCAGGCGCCGGGAGGACCGGATGTGCAGCGCCGTGATGGTCACGGTGGCGATCAGACCTGTTCCCAGGAGCAGTTGCAGGACGGCCGACAGCGGCATGCCGGTCTTGGCGAGCACCGCCGCGGTGACGACGAGGACGATGACGACGGCCGCCTCGGCGCCGCCCAGTCGGCGCTGGGAGGGGAGCGCTTCGTCGTCCGGTACGTGCTCCGGGGACGGTGATGAGACTGGGTGTGTAGGGGGCTTGCCTGCCATGGGGGTTCCTTCCATGGCCGCCCGGCGGCCGAGTATCCGCCGGGCGGCTGCTACTGGCTCCAATTCGGTGAGAACCAAGGGCGGTTGGCGGCGCCTTGGCTTGGTTCCCGTCCTGCTGTACACCAGCATCTCAGGCCGAACGGCCCCTCTATCCCCGCTCGTATGGTCATCGGGGTTTTGGTGCATGTGCATCCCGGCGTTGCTCCGGGCGGGGGCTGCATGGCCAGGGAACTGTGGTAGCAGGAGGACGATTGACGAAGTTCCTGGTCACAGGCGTGCGGTACGGCAACCATGCGTGATGACGTACGAAACCGGGCCTGGGATGCTCATCCACATCCCATCTGTGTTTGCGCGTACGCCTTCTGCTTGCGATGCTCAGCGTACGAAGCAGCCCCTCCCCAGTGGAATGGGTGTGCCGTGTCCTGATTGCTATTGGCTCCAACCACAGCTGACCAGGGCGTTTACGGGTCTATGTTGGCGCATGACCCGTACCGAAAGGCCGGTCCCCGTTTCTGAGGGACCGGCCTTCTGTACGTACAGCGGTCGGCATGGCCGCCGGTGCTACCCCCAGTGCAGCACCATCTCGTCGACGCGCTTGCGCAGCCGCTCGTCCTCTTTGTGCAGCGCGAGCATCGCCTGGAGCTGGTGAGCCGGCGATATCCGCTTCGAAGGCGTAACCCCTGCGGAGTTCCTGCGTGACCACGGTGGAGACCGCCCCTGGATGTAGCCAAGGCCCAAAGCTCACAGCCGGACCGCACGCGCGGCCTGACGTTTCTCCAACTGCCGCGAGAGCCACCACGTCAGCTTGAACACGAGTGCCGCCCAGACCAGGCACCCCCCGCCCATCGCCGCGTTCTGGCAGGCCAGAAAGAAGATGCCGGCGGCGATGCCCGCGAGACAAAGAACCGCCGAGCACGCCAGGGCCGCTCGGCGTACCCAGTCGCCCATCAAGGACCGGATCTCGCGGACCATATTGGCCTGGATGATCGGCGGGGTGCACGCCGCCCAGGCGGCCAGGCGAGCAGCCTTGCGCTCGCGCTCATGCTTCTGCACGGCCCGGGACGCTTGGGCAAGCGCACCAGCACCACCAAGGCCCGCTGCTGCCAGCGAGCCGTTCAGCAGGATCAGCCAGTACGCGCCGAACACACCACCCGCCGTCGTCAGCACATAGCCAAGGATGTACGTACCTTTCAGCAGCACGTCGGTGAAATATGAGCGCGTCTGCTCACGGACCATCTCAAGGTTCATCGCGTCCTCCGATCACTTCGAGCAACGGGGGCTCAGCCCGGTCGACATGGAAGTGTCGGAAGCGACAGCCTTTGTGGCTGCACGCGCTGTGATTCTCGACGGGACCGCCATGCTCCAGATCGCTTCCGCCGGGCCCGGCCTATGTTTTGACACCCCTCCTACGTCCCGGACGGCTGGGGCTTCTACCTGGAGTTCCGGGGCGGCAACAATTCGACGGGATACGTCGCCTACTGACGGCGGGTGGCGGATCCCGCTGCCGCCTCCCCTTTTTGTGAAGCCCGGCGGCGGTCCGGCGTACCGCCGCCGGCATGGCCGCCGCCGCGGTGGGTACGACCCCTCCCGTACAGCGGCGTTGCGGAAGTGGCTGAAGAGCGAAGGGTGTCGGAAGTGATTCGAAAGCTGCAGGCGGTCGCGTTGGACTGTGCCGATCCGGTACGGCTCGCGGGGTTCTATGCGGATCTGCTCGGCGGCCGGGTGGTGGCGGATGCGGAGGATTCCGACTGGGTCGAGGTGCACGGGTTCGAGGGGACGCCACTGGCCTGCCAGCGGGTGGACGGTTACCGGGCGCCCGAATGGCCCGGCCAGCAGTTCCCGCAGCAGCTCCACCTGGACTTCGATGTGGACGATCTCGACGGGGAGGAGAAGCGGGTGCTCGCCCTCGGTGCGACGGTGCTTGAGCGCACGGACCAGCTCCGCCCTGGGGCCAACTGGCGGGTCTACGCGGACCCGGCCGGCCATCCGTTCTGCCTCTGCCTTCACTGAGCCCATCGGGCCCACCGCAGCCACTGTGGCGGCGTTGACGTCAGCGACATCTATCCCGTGGAGATCTGCGGTGCTGGCAAGGAGGGCGCGGTGGCTCTCACGAGGTGGGACTCGGCGGAGGACACGCTCGACACGGCCAGTCGGCCCGGCAGTCGGTCCTCTTCCCACTCGTCGTCCACGGCCCACTCCTCGCCGGCCTCCGGTCGGGGGATGGTCAACGGCATCAACCCGTGGCCAGGACCGGCGGGGCCGTTGCCCAACCTCCGCGACGAAGGACCGGTACTCCACCGGCAGATCGGCGCCGTGGGCTTCCTCGAACGCCCTGATCTCCGCCTCCGGCAGCGGGGGTGTCAGCTCGTACCGGTGGCGTATCCGCCCCGAAGCGCTCCCGCCCTGGGTCCCGTGCTGCCATCTTGCGTACCCGAGCGCGTACGGCGCCCGCGTCCCAGCTCTCCATCCAGCGACCGTGGCAATGACGCCGACGCCCACCGACACGGGACAGTCTCTCTCGACACTTGCCCAGATCTAGAGGCTCCTCTAAATTTAAAGTGCTCTCTAAGTGTTACGAAGGGGTGTGTGCGTATGGAGCCGGTCGAAGGGGGACTGCGTGAGCAGCACAAGGCTCAGCGGCGGATCCGGATCCTCGACGCGACGCGTGAACTCCTGCGGGACAGCCCGGAATCGGTGATCAGTACCGAGCGGATCGCCGAGCTAGCGGAGGTCGCCCCGGCCACCGTGTACAACCTGATCGGACCGCGCGACAAGATCTGGGAGGCGCTCGCCGCCGGGTTCATGGACGAGTTGGAGCGCCGCCTGGCGGTGCTGGGAGCCGATGACCCGAGGGAGGTCGTCAGGTCGACCGTCCGGCTGTTCGTGGGCGACCCGGTCGTTTCGCGTCGCATGGTGCGTGAGTGGGAGGAAAGCGGCCTCGTGCTCGAACGCAGTCCGCTCACCCAGCTCCGCCGGGCGATGGCGGACGCACAGACACAAGGCCTCCTGCGCGCCGACATCGACACCGACGCCTTGGCCGCCGTTGTCGCCACCTCGTGTGTGGGCGCGCTGCATCAGTGGGTCGCCGCCCTGATCGACGATGACCGGTTCCTCGCGCGTGCCCTGTTCGCGCTGGACGTCGCACTCGCCGCGGCGGCTGCGGATCCTCACCGCGAACAGTTGCTGGCGCCGCTGCGGACCCGAGGTGCGGTATGACGGCCGGCGCACTGCCACGGCCCCGACGCTTCGTGGGACGCGGAGGGATCCAGCTCGCGGCCGATGTGTGGGGCGAGGCGTCCTCGCCGCCTCTTGTCCTGCTGCACGGCGGCGGCCAGACGCGACACACCTGGGATCGGACCGGCCCTCGACTGGCGTCGCTGGGGTGGCGGGTCATCGCCCCGGACCTGCGAGGGCACGGCACCAGCGGATGGTCGGCCGATGGTGACTACGACCTCGACCTGTTCGCCGACGACGTCCGGGCGCTCGTCGCCGAACTGGGCGAGCGGCCGATGCTCGTCGGTGCCTCGCTCGGCGGCCTGAGTTCGCTGCTCGCCGCCGGAGAGGTGCCCAGGGCGGTGATTCGCGCCCTGGTGCTCGTCGACGTCGCTCATCGACCCGATCCCCGCGGGGTTCGTCGGATCATCGAGTTCATGCGCCGCCGGCCGGACGGATTCGCCGGCGTGGGGGAAGCGGCCGCGGCGGTGTCCGCCCACCTTCCGCATCGCCCACCTCCGGGCGACCCCGAGAGGATACGGAAGAACCTGCGACGCCACGGCGATCGCTGGGTCTGGCACTGGGACCCCCGGATGCTGGACAGCTTCGAGGGCCGGATGGACCCGCCCGGCATGGCGGAGCGTCTCCTCGATGCCGCGCGCCACACCGCCGTGCCGATCCTGCTCGTCCGCGGCGGCATCAGCGACGTGGTGCGCAAAGACATCGCAGAGGAGTTCTGTGACAGGGTCCCCAACGCGCGGTACGTCGATGTGGCTGACGCGGGGCACATGGTGGCTGGCGATCGGAACGAGCACTTCATCGATGCGATCGTCCCGTTCCTGGAACGGATCAAGTGAGCGTGTAGCAGAGCCACTTTCTCAAGTACTTCGACAACTACGCCCAGACCTACTCTCCGGGCCGTCTACGCCGACGGTACTTCGAGGTCTCGAAGTGCGTCGTTGATCTCCGGCTTATGGAGTTGACGGTGCGTGTGGTTGCCGCGTACTGGGACGCGGGTCCTTCTGCGCGGGCCGGGGAAGAAGCGGTTCACGGTCATCTGGTACTCCGCGTAGGCGGGGCGCTTGCTGACGCTGAAATGCTCGGCTGGTACCGCTCCGGTGTAGTGCACCATGGTGTAGTACATGAGATGGGCCGTGCGCAGCAGTCCGACCACCAGCAGGGCGGCGAGCACGCCATTGTGCTGGTCTCGTGAGGCGAGGGCGGACGGGATGGCCAGTGCGGCCAGCGCGACCCATTGCAGCCAGTGGAAGAAGTAGTTGGGGTGTCGGCTGTAGCGCCACAGGCCCACGGTGCAGACGTCGGTGTCAGTGTTCTGGCCCTGAGTGAACGTTCTCTTCTGCCGGCTCGCGATTCGTTCGAGACCGAAAGCGGTCGCCCACAGGATTACTGCGGCAGTCTCGTAAGCGCCGAAATGCGAGGCGGAGTCAGTCGATACGATGATGCCGGGAAGCGCGAGGGCCGAGGCGTTGGCCGTGGCCTGCAGCATGATCTCGTACTGGATGGACAGCCGCTCGCTCCTGAACCCTTCCGCGGTCCAGCGCTTGCGCTGGTAGATGTAGCGGGGGAAGTCGCGTTGCAGCAGCCGAGGTGTGTACAGACGCACCGTCAGCAGACTCATGCGCCCACCGGACCATAGATAGAAGCCGGCTATCGCCGCCACCTGTGGTGTGAAGGTCTGAGCAAACACAGCGGTCTCGATTCCGATGCAGAAGACACCGAACGACCAGGCGAAGTCAACGTACGAGAGCCGCCCGGTATGCCAACCGGGGATACTGGCCGCCGCAATGAAGATCGCAAGTTGAATTCCAAGGTTGCAGATCGCAAAGGTGCGGGTCATCGGGATAGCTGCCAGGGGGAGCCAGCAGGCCAGGAATGGGATGAAGTTGATGATTCGAGTTTTCAAGGAATCTCCGTTCCGGCCCTGGAAGTAGACGGGGGCTGTTTCAACGGAAAGCTTCCCGTTATGCGGCGAACGCTAAGCGTGGCTTGAGTGCCCTGTCAATATCCTGAGAGTTATGCGGGCAGGCGCTGTGTCGAGCGTGAAAGATTTGACCCGTAGGGTGAAATGAATGCGAAAGATTTACGGGGCAACCGGGCTCGACCAGGCCTCCGGGGGCGGTCGACTCACGGGCTTCGGCGGGATGACGACGAGCGCGGCAGCGATCACGACTCCTGGACCGGCTCGGGAACCGTTCCCCAGGATCCTGCGTGATCTCCCGATGTGTAGTCGGCTGGTGGAGGGGACCGTATGAGAACGCGGATGATGGTGAGCATGGCGGTATCGGCCTGCGTGGCGCTGATGGCGTGCGCGTGCGGTCCGGAGAAAACGAACGAGGGCGCGGACGCGAAGCCTTCGCAGTCGTCCGCGTCCACGCGGGCAGAAGAGCCGTCGGCCACGCCGTCCGCGTCCGCTCGGACCGAGGAGCCGTCGTCGAAGCCGTCGTCCACGCCGGCCCGTAACCAGCCCGCACCCAGGACGAAGGAGCGCGCGATCCAGCGGTACGAGCAGTACCTCCACGCTCTCGGCCGTGAGGACATCGCCACGGTCTGCGAAGTGGCCGGGCCCGGCGCGAAGAAGGCGCAGGACAAGGGATTCGGTCCGTGCACGTCCACGTACGTCGCTGTGTTCCAGATGATTTCACCCGCGCAGAAGAAGGCCCTGCAAACCGCGACGGTCGACCCGCGGCGCATCTCCGTGCGCACGCCCGACAAGATCGAGATGCCGCTCGAAGCGGTCAGGTCCTCCGCCACCTTCTCCGAGAGCGACCTCGGCAGCTACACCCTGGAGTACCTCAAGAACGACTACTACATCACCGACGGATCGTGACGCGTCGCCGGTGGGACGGACCGGGCGGGCTTGGCGGCGGCGGTAGAGCGTCGTCGCCGTGCCCCCGCCGGGGGCCTCAGGCCGAGTGAACCCCTGCGGTCCGCGCTGAGCGGGGGTGCTCGTTCCGCACGGCGGCCGCCCGAGTCAGGCACTCGGCCGCGAGTTCGGTGTATCCCTCCTGTTCGGCCAGCCGGTGGGCCCGCTCGAAGTGGTCGCGTGCCTCGACGGGTCGGCCCATGGCGAGCAGGCTCTGCCCGCAGATGTCCAGCAGCATGGCGCGGCGGGCGGCGACCTCGTGCGGCGGGGCGAGGGTGAGAGCGTGGCGCGCGTGGTCGAGCGCCTCCTGGGGGCGGTGGTCCAGGAGGTGGTGGCGGGCCAGGTGGTAGAGCGTGAGCATCTCGGTGTGGGGGTGGCCGGCGTCCCGAACGAGTGCGGCGGCCCGCGCGAACCCGGCGACCGCCGCCACCGGGTCGTCCAACTGCTCGTGCGCGTGCGCCAGGTTGATCAGCGCGAGCGCCTCGCCCGGCAGGTCCCCGGCCAGCCGGGCAAGACGGGGGGCGTGCACCAGATGGGTCAGGGCCTCGCGGTGGTGTCCGCCGTCGCTGAGTATCCAGCCGAGCAGCGTGCGTACGCGTGACTCGGCGTCCGGGTCGCCCAGTTGGACGGCCGCGTCCAGGGCGTGGCCGAGGGTCGGCTCCCAGTCGGCGCGGGGCTGCTGCACCATCAGGGGCCAGAGAAGTACGCCCAGGCGCCAGGCGCGGTCGGGGTGCCCTGCGGTGGCCGCGGCGGCGGTGGCCGCGACGATGTTGCGTCGCTCGATGCCGTACCAGCGCATGGCGGCGGCGCGGTCGGCGAAGGCGAACGGCATGACGGGTGGGTGGACGTCCTCGGGCAGTCGGCAGCAGGGCTGGCTGCCTTGCTCGGCGGCGGTCGCGGCGGCCAGCGCGCCGCACAGGTAGTGGTCGAGCAGCCGCAGCAGCCCGTCCGGGTGGCCCCCGGAGGACAGGGAACGCGCGAAGAGCCGTACCAGGTCGTGCAGGGCGTAGCGGCCGTCCGCCCGCTGGTCCACGAGGTTGGCGGTGACCAGCTGGTCCAGGGCCGTGCGGCCGCTCTCCATGTCGCACCCGGCCAGCGCCGCCACGGCGCTCTCGTCGATGTCCGGGCCGATGTGGTGCGCCAGTTGCCGGAAGAGGTTGTCGGCGCGCGGGGTGAGGGGGCGCAGGCTCAGCCGTAGGACCGATACGAAGTCCAGGTCGTCGGTGGTGAGCAGGGAGAGCCTGCGGCGTTCGTCGCGCAGTTCCTCGGCGGCGTCGTACAGGGAGCGGCCGGGGCGGGAGGCGAGGCGGGCCCCGGCCAGCCGCAGCGCCAGGGGCAGGCCGTCGCACAGGTCCACCAGGCGCAGGGCGGCCTCGGGTTCGGCCGTGACCCGCCGCTCGCCCAGGACCGCGCGCAGCACGCCGGTGCCCTCGTGCGAGGCGAGGCGGTCCAGGGGCAGCGGGCGGGCGCAGTCGCTGGCCACCAGGCCGGACAGGCGGTTGCGGCTGGTGATGACGGTGACGGAGCCGTCGGTGGCGGGCAGGAGCGGGCGTACCTGGGTGGAGGAGCGTGCGTTGTCGAGGACGACCAGGACGCGGCGGCCGTCGAGCAGGGAGCGGTAGAGCCCTTCGGCGGCGCGCGGGTTCTCCGGGATGTCGTCGGGGGCGATGCCCAGGGCCACGAGGAAGTCCCGGATGACCGACGCCGGGTCGGCGGGGGGCGCGGTGTCGGTGAAGCCGTCCAGGTCGACGAAGAGCACGCCGTCCGGGAAGCGGTCCGCGGCCCGGTGGACCCAGTGGGACACGAACGCGGTCTTGCCGATTCCGGCCGGCCCGGTCACCAGGCACACCGCGGGGTCGTGGGCCTCGGCGAGCATCGCGTCGAGGGCGGCGAGTTGCGTGGCGCGGCCGGTGAAGCCGGCCGGTCGGCGCGGCAGCAGCGCGCGGGGGCGGGCGGCGGGCGCGGGCGGCCGGGGTGTCTCGGGCTTCGGCGGTGTGGGGGCGGGGGAGCACGGCACTGGGGGCAGCAGCCCCGGGTCGCCGCTGAGGATGCGGGAGTGGAGGTCCTGGAGTCGGGGGCCCGGCTCGACGCCCAGTTCGTCGACCAGGGTGCGCCGCACCGAGGTGTAGGCCTCCAGGGCGTCGGTCTGGCGCCCGCAGCGGTACAGGGCGAGCATCAGCAGTTCGTGCAGCCCCTCGCGCAAGGGGTTCTCGGCCACCAGGGCGGTGAGGCGGGGGACGGTCTCGGTGTGGTGGCCCAGCGCCAGGTCGCATCCGGCCGCGCGCTCGGCCGCGGCCGTCCTGCTCTCCGCGAGCCGTCGGCGCTGTGCCTCCGCGTACGGGCCGGGGAGCCCGGTGAGCGGCTCGCCGTGCCACAGTGCGAGGGCGCGTCCGAGGACGTCCCGTATCTCGGTATCGTCCTCGCCCGCCCTCAGCTGCCCGGTGGACTCCACGAGACGGTCGAACTCGGCCGCGTCGAGTGCCTCGGCGGGCAGGGCCAGCCGGTAGCCGCCGCTGGCCGCGACGATCACCTGGGACTTGGCGTGGTTGGCGCGCTCCGGGTCCAGCTGCTTGCGCAGCTGGGCGACGTAGGTGCGGATCATGCCGACCGCGCGGGCCGGTGGCTCCTTGCCGAACACCCCGGCCACCAGTTCGCCGACCGCGACGACTTCGGGGGAGCGCAGGGCGAGCATGGCCAGTACGGCACGCTGCTGCGGGCCGCCGAGCGGGACCGCCTGGCCGTCGAGCCGCGCCCCGACCTCACCGAGCACCCGGATCGTCAGCATCGCCGCACCCCGGGGTGCGGGTGACCGGTGGGGTGCTGAACTGACGGTTGTCTCGCAGGGGGGCATGCGGATGCCTCTCATGAGCGGGAACCTGGGCTCGGGACCGGGCCACGGGGGCGTGACCGCGGTTGCGGTACAGCGCTCACCAGCGTAATTGATCATTGTGTGACGGAATGACCGCACAGTGCTCCGGGGACAAGTGTGCGGGTGAGCAGGCATGATGAGGGTGGCTGGGGCGATGCCGTGGCCGGCGGGGTGACTTGGGGAGGAAGGGTTCGCGTGAGGTCCCATCAGACGGTCGGCCGGGCCGAGGACGACGACTGCACCACTCTCGGTGCGGCGCTGGCGCGGGTGGGCCCGGGTGCGGTGATCTCCGTGCGGCCCGGCCGGTACGAGGAGAGCCTGGTCATCTCGCAGGTGGTCACCATTGTGGCGGAGGAGGGGCCCGGCACCGTCGAGTTGGTGCTGCCGCGCGGCGGCGCGCTCACGGTGGCTGCCGAGGCGGCCAAGCTCTCCGGTCTGACCGTGCGGGGGCAGGACGAGGAGCTGCCCGCACTGGATGTCGCCCGGGGGCAGGTCGCGCTGGAGAGGTGCGAGATCATCGGCGCGGGCTGGACCGCCGTCCTCGCCCGCGGACAAGGGTCGCTGGCGATGCGGGACTGCCGGGTGGTCAACCCCGCGGGCGCCGGGATCGTCGACACCGCCGACGCGCGCAGTGTCATCGAGGACTGTGTCGTCGAACACCTCGGCACGTCCGGTCTGGTGATCAGTGAGGACGCCGATCCGTGGATACGGCGCTGTGTGATCCGTGACGCGCGGGGCAACGGTGTGCTCGCCAACGGCACGGGGCGGGGCACTGTCGAGGACTGCACGGTCTCCGCCACCGACAAGCCGGGCATAGCGCTGGAGCAGGCCAGCGCCACCCGCGTGCTGCGTACGGTGGTCAGGGACGCGGCCGTCGGCGCCTATGTGGCCACCACCGGCCGGGCCGTGCTGGAGGACTGCGGTTTCCAGCACATCGCCGGGCACGGCATCGTGGTGGACGAGGGCAGCGACCCCCGCCTCGCGCGGTGCTCCACCGAACGGACCGGTGGCAACGGGATACGGGTCACCGGGCGGGCGCGCGGGCTGTTCGAGGAGTGTGTGGTGACGGCGGGCGGCGACGCCGGAGTGTGGGTGGGAGGCTTCGCGGGGCCGGGCTTCGACCGGCTCACCGTGCGCGGGGGCGAGGGGGTCGGCATCTGTCTCACCGAGGAGTGCGTCGCCGAGTTCGACCGGCCGGACGTGCGTGACATGCGCGGCGGCGGCGTGCTGATCCAGGGCGGAGCCAACCCCCTGCTGCGCCGGGCCGCCGTGAGCGCCGTGGGGGGCCACGGTGTGGAGGTGAGCGGCGAAGGGCGCGGCCGGATCGAGGAGAGTGAGATCAGCGGCGCCGGGCGGGCCGGACTGCGGGTGACGGGCGGGGGAGACCCGTTCGTCGGACGGACCGTCGTACGGGCGGCCAAGGACGCGGCCGTGTCGGTCGGCGCGGACGGCCGCTGCACCGTGCGCGACGGCGAGCTGACGGGTTCGGGCCGCGAGGGCGCGCTGATCGAGCACGGCGGGGCGCTCGCCGCCTCCCGGGTGCGTATCCACGGCAACGGGGCGGCCGGCGTGGTGGTGGCCGCTGGCGGGTGGGCCACGCTCGGCGGTTGCGAGGTCGCGGACAACGCCGGTGACGGCATCCGTGTGGACAGTACCGAGGCGGTCGGGGTCACGGGATGCACCGTCCGGGACAACCGCGGCGCCGGGCTGCGGGCCCCGGTGGACGCTCCCCGGCTGGCCGTCGACGACCTCGTCAGCCGGAGCAACGCCCGGCCCGACGTATGGGCCGGAGCCGACAACGGCCCCCTGGCGGCGCCCGTGGCGGACGCCGACGAGCGGGGTGCCGCATCGGGGGGAGAGGCCGGACAGCAGGGCCCGCTCGGCGAACTGCAGGCCCTGGTCGGCCTGGAGGCGGTCAAACAGCAGGTGCTGACGCTGGTCAATCTCAACCGGCTGGTGCGCCGACGGCTGGAGGCCGGGCTTCCGGCCCCCTCGACGGCCCGTCACCTCGTCTTCGCCGGACCGCCCGGCACCGGTAAGACGACCGTGGCCCGGCTGTACGGGGCGATCCTCGCGGATCTGGGGGTGCTGCGCAGCGGCCACCTCGTGGAGGTGTCGCGCGCCGACCTGGTGGCGCAGATCGTGGGCGGCACCGCTATCAAGACCACCGAGATGTTCCAGAAGGCGCTCGGCGGGGTCCTGTTCGTCGACGAGGCGTACACGCTCACCCAGGACGGCACGGGCACCGGGCCCGACTTCGGCCAGGAGGCGGTGGACACCCTCGTGAAACTGATGGAGGACCACCGCGACGACGTCGTGGTGGTGGCCGCCGGGTACGGGCCGCAGATGCAGCGCTTCCTCGGCTCCAACGCCGGTCTGTCCTCGCGGTTCAGCCGCACGGTCGAGTTCGCGAACTACTCGGTGCAGGAGCTGGTGACCATCGTGCGCACCATGTGCGCGGCGCACCACTACACGCTCACCGAGCGGACTGTGCATGCCCTGGAGGGCCACTTCGAGGACATGCCCCGGGGGGAGACCTTCGGCAACGGCCGCGCCGCCCGCAAGGTGTTCGAGGAGATGGTGGACAGGCAGGCGCTGCGCCTCGCGACGGTAGCCGATGTGAACGAGGACGCGTTGACGCTGCTGCTGCCGCAGGACGTGTCGGAGCGCGCGAGTGAACCGGCGGGCGGCGGTGTGCCCGAGGACGGGGCCCGCTCCGCGAAGATCCTGGAGCAGTTGCACTCCCTGGTGGGTCTCGCGGCGGTCAAGTCGGACGTGCAGGACCTGGTGAATCTGCTGGAGCTGGGGCGGCGCAGGCGGGCGGCGGGCCTGCCCGCGCCGGCCGTCGGCCACCACCTGGTGTTCGCGGGCTCCCCGGGCACCGGCAAGACGACGGTGGCCCGACTGTACGCCGAACTCCTGGCGGCCCTCGGTGTGGTGACGCGCGGTCAGCTCATCGAGGTGGCGCGGGCGGACCTGGTCGGCCGGTACGTCGGGCACACCGCCCAGCTCACCAAGGAGGCCTTCGAGCGGGCGCGGGGCGGAGTGCTGTTCATCGACGAGGCCTACACCCTCACCCCCGAGGGAGGACAGGGTCAGGACTTCGGCCAGGAGGCGGTCGACACCCTCGTCAAGCTGATGGAGGACCACCGGGACGAGGTGGTGGTCGTGGCCGCCGGGTACACGGAGTCCATGGGACGCTTCCTGGCCTCCAACCCCGGCCTCGGCAGCCGGTTCTCGCGGCAGGTCCATTTCGCCGACTACAGCGACGACGAACTGGTCTCCGTCGTACGCAAGCAGGCCGAGACGGCAGGCTACGAGCTGACGCCCGACGCTCTCACGGCCGTACGGGAACACTTCGCCGCACTGCCCCGCGACCGGGCCTTCGGTAACGCCCGGGAGGCCCGGCGGGTCCTGGAGGGCATGGTGACCCGTCAGGCGGGACGGCTCTCACGGACGCCGCGGGCGGGTGTCGAGGATCTGCGGAGCCTGCTGCCCCAGGACCTGGCGGGAGGAGAGCCCGGTCCACGGTGACGCGCGTGCGCGGGGTGTGATTGGGTTCCTACCATGCGATCTTCTGTGCGAGCCGGTGGGCGCGGCCCCCGGCGGGCGGCGGCCGCCGCGCTTCTCCTGCCGGCCCTGCTCGTTCCGCTCGCCGGGGCCACCCAGGCGGCCGCCCGCGACAACGTCTCCCTGCCGCCGGTGCCCTCGACGCTCGAAGACGGCCAGGGATGCACCCCTGCCTCCGCCAAGAAGACGGACCAACTCCCCTGGGCTCAGGCGGCGTTGGATCTGGAGGGTGCCTGGCGGCTCAGCCGTGGCGCCGGGGTCACGGTGGCCGTGGTGGACACCGGCGCGGCGCCCGCGAAGGTGCCGGCGCTGGAAGGCCAAGTCGTCGCGGGGCCCGATGTGGTGGCGGGCGGCAGCGCCGGCGACGACTGTGTGGGGCACGGTACGTTTTTTGCCGGTGTCGTGGTGGGCCGGCAGGTGGACGGCGTGCGGGCGGCCGGCGTCGCGCCGGGGGCCCGGGTGCTCGCGGTGCGGGCCACCGACCGAAAGGGCGCGACGAGTGCGCAGGCGCTGGCCAAGGCGATCCGGGCGGGCACCGGCGCCGGGGTGCGGATCATCGCCGTGGCGCTCGGGGTCACCGAGGCCTCCGAGGATCTGAAGAGCGCGGTGCGTGAAGCCCGGGACAAGGGCGTGCTGATCGTGGCGCCGGCCGATCCGGCGGGTCAGGGGCAGGGCCCGTCCTACCCGGCGGCCCTGCCCGGTGTGCTCGCGGTGTCCGCCGTGGGGCCGGACGGGGCGCCGCCCGCGCGGGCCGGCGGCAAGGTGGCCGTCGCGGGCGCGCTGACCGCGCCCGGCGTGGCGGTGACCGGGCCGGGGCCCGGTGGGCCGGGCCAGTTCACCGGGAGCGGTGACGCGGTGGCGACCGCGTTCGTGGCGGGCACGGCCGCCCTGGTCCTGGCGCGCCAACCGGATCTGACGGCGGATCAGCTGCGGCGGCGCCTCACGGGCACCAGCTACGGCCCGTCCGGTGGTGCGGCCCTCGACCCCGTCCAGGCGATCGCCGCCACGGCGGTGGACGGCGAGCGCGCGGCGAACGCGTCCGGAGCGGCGGCTCCGCCCGCCCTGGCCCGCCGGGCCTCGGCCGACGGTCCGCGCCAAGCCCTGGTCGTCGCCGGGTCGGCGGCCGCGGTGACCGCGCTGGTGGCGGGTGCCGCCGTGGTACTGCCCCGGGCGCGGCGGCGCGGCTGGCGTCCGGGCCGCGCGGGCTGAGAACGCTCGTCGGCGGCCGTGCGGACGGACTGCGACTGAGCAGCCCCTCCGTACGCGCTCGGAGCCGGTCGCAGGCAGACGCCCGCCGGCAGGAGACCCGTGTGGTCCCCTGCCGGCGGGCGTGTGGTGGCGGTGCGGTCACCAGCGTCCGGAGGTCTGCTCCTGGGTTGCCTCGTCGAGAGCGGTCTGCACCTGGGTGATGCCCCGGCGGGTGATCAACTGGGCGCGGCCGACCGGGAGTTGGCGCGGCTTGGTGTTGCCGAACAGATAACCCTCGGAGGGCGGGCAGGACAGCAGGGCGGCCGGGGTGTTGACCTCCAGGAGTGAGCGCAGCAGCGGGTCGTTCATGGCGCGCGCGGCCCCGTTCGCACTGCGGGCCACCACCAGGTGCAGGCCGATCTCGCTGCCCTGCGCCAGGTAGTCGAGGAGCGGGCCGAAGTGGTTGGAGAGCCCGGATCCGGCGACCATGTCGTAGTCGTCGACCACCAGGAACAGCTGCGGGCCGGTCCACCAGTCGCGCTTTTTGAGCCGGGCGGCGGTGATGTCCTGGCCGGGCAGCCGGTCGCGCATGGCCCGTGCCACCCCCTCCACGGCCTGCTTGAGGATGTCGACCGAGACGGCGTGGCCGAGCCGGTGCGACTCGGGCACGCTCTCCAGCAGGCCGCGCCGGTAGTCCACGAGCAGCACCCGGGCCTCCTCCGGTGTGTACCGCTCGGCGACCGCCCGGCACACCCCGCGCAGCAGGTTGCTCTTGCCGGTCTCGGCGTCGCCCACGACCAGCAGGTGGGGGGTCTGCCCGAAGTCGTGGACGAACGTGCCGAGCCGCTCGCCCTCCAGACCGATCGGCAGCCGCAGATCGCCCTCGACCACACGCGCGTCGGGGAGTTCGGTGCGGGGGAGGACGGCGGGCAGGGTGCGCACCTGCGGGGCGGGGGCGCCCGGCCAGGCCTCGCGGATCCGCGCGACCGCGTCGGCCACGCCCGCGCCGAGAGTCGCCGCGTCCGCCTCGCCGTCGAGGCGGGGCAGCGCGGTGAGGAAGTGGTGGCGGGTGTCGGTGAGGCCCCGGCCGGGGATCGCCGGCACGGATGCGGCGGCGCGCATGTTCACCATCGAGTCCATGCTGTCGCCGAGCCGCAGTTCGATGCGGGTGCCCAGCTGGTCGCGCAGCGCCGTGCCGATCTCCGCCCAGCGCGTCGAGGCGATGACGAGGTGAACTCCGTAGTTCAGGCCCCGGGAGGCCAAGGTGGTGAACATCGGCATGATGTCCATGAAGTCCTGGCGCACGGTGCCCCAGCCGTCGATGACGAGGAAGACGTCACCGTACGGTTCGTCCGGCAGTTCACCGGCCGCCCGGCGGGCCCGCAGGTCCGCCATGGACTCGATGCCGAGCTCCTGGAACTGGCGCTCGCGGCGGGCGACGAGATGGTTGACCTCGGCGAGGGTGCGCTCCACCCGCTCCAGGTCGAGCCGTCCGGTCACACCGCCGACATGCGGCAGGTCGCGCAGCGAGTTCAGGGTGCCGCCGCCGAAGTCCAGGCAGTAGAACTGGACTTCGCGGGGAGTGTGGGTGAGGGCGAGCGCCAGGATCAGGCTGCGCAGCAGGGTGGACTTTCCGCTCTGCGGGCCACCGGCGACGGCGAGATGGCCACCGGCCCCCGAGAGGTCGGCGAGCAGGGGCTCCCGGGTCTGCTCGAAGGGGTGGTCCACGATGCCCAGCGGCACGGTGAGCACCGGCCGCCCGGTGGGGATGTCGGCGCCCAGTCCGCGTACGGGATCGGTGTGCAGCGCCGGGAGCAGGGTGTCCAGGGTCGGCGGTGTGTCCAGGGGCGGCAGCCACACCGTGTGCGCCGGCGGGCCCACGTCCCGCAGCCGCCCCACGGCCACGGCCAGCAGGCTGTCGGTGGACTCCTTCTCCGGTTCGGCGGCGGGGACGGGTGGAGCCGTCGGCGCGGACCACTCGGTGCGGTAGGGCACGACCTGGTCGGCCACGGCCGACTGGGCAACCCGCCGGGCGCCCCGGTAGGCGCCGGAGACGTAGGCGGCCTTGAAGCGGACCAGGGCGCCGGTGTCCCTCTTGAGGATGCCGCTGCCCGGTACGGGCGGCAGCTGGTAGGCGTCCGGGACGCCGAGCACGCCCCGGCTCTCCATCGCCGAGAAGGTGCGCAGGGCGATCCGGTAGGACAGGTGGGACTCCAGCTGGTGCATCCGGCCCTCGTCAAGGCGCTGCGAGGCGAGCAGCAGATGCACGCCGAGTGAGCGCCCCAGCCGTCCGATCATCACGAACAGGTCCATGAAGTCCTTGTGGGCGGCGAGGAGTTCGCTGAACTCGTCGACCACGACGAACAGGGTCGGCAGCGGATCGAGGTCGGCACCGGCCGCGCGGGCCGCCTCGTACTCCAGGGCGGAGGTGTGGTTGCCCGCTGCCCGCAGCAGTTCCTGGCGGCGTATCAGTTCGCCGTGCAGGGCGTCCTTCATCCGCTCCACCAGGGCCGCCTCGTCGGCCAGGTTGGTGATGACGGCGGAGGTGTGGGGCAGGGTGTCCAGGCCGAGGAAGGTGGCGCCGCCCTTGAAGTCGACCAGGACGAAGTTGAGTGTCTCCGAGGAGTGGCTGAGGGCGAGCGCCAGGACCAGGGTGCGCAGCAGTTCGGACTTGCCGGAGCCGGTGGCGCCGATGAGCATGCCGTGCGGGCCCATGCCGCCCTGGGCGGACTCCTTGATGTCGAGTGCGATCGGGGCGCCGTCGCCGGACACGCCGAGCGGGACGCGCAGCCGGGCCTCGCCGCCCCGGGCGTTCTGGACGGCGGCCACGTCCATGCCGCGCAGATCGGAGATGCCCAGCAGGCTGGTGAGTTGGACGTCGGTGGTGAGTGCCTCGCCGGTGTCGGCGGTCACGCCCATCCGGTACGGCGAGAGCAGCCGTGCCAGTGCGCGCGACCGGCGGGGTCCGAGCTGGTCGGGCAGGCCCAGGAAGGTGGTGTTCTCCTTGCCGGAGCGGTCGGTGCGGACCATCTCCAGCCGCCCGGGAGTCGCCCGCAGCCGCAGGACATGCCGTCCGGGGCGCCAGGGCAGGGCCCCGGCCACGTCGAGGACCGCGCAGTTGCGGTAGCCCTCGGCGAGCAGCCGCAGTTCGGCCGGGACGTGGGGGGTGTCGAGGATCACCACGTAGTACGGCTCGTCGGCGTGCGGCTGGGCGCCTGGCTCGAACGGCGGCCGGTCGGTGAACTCGCCGCCCAGCAGGCGCTCCACACCGGCGGGTGAGTCGGTGACCAGGCGCACCGGTCCCAGGCCGTCGGTCTCGCTGGGGTGCAGGGCGTGCGGGAGCCACTTGACCCACTCCCAGTCGGCCCTGCGCTCGTCGTCGGCCACCACCACGATCCGCAGGTCCTGCGGGGCGTGCAGCACGGTGAGCTGGCCGATCAGGGAGCGCGTCAAAGCCGCCGCGGTGGAGGGGTCCCCGTGCACCAGGACGCGGGCGTAACCGCGCAGATACAGGGCGACCGGCTGGTCGGGGATGGTGGCGTAGGCCTTGATGAAGCGGCGTAGGGCGTGCGCGCACAGCGGCTCCAGGTCCTCGACCGGTTTGGTGCTCAGCGGGGTCAGCGTCACCCCCAGCCGCTGTTCGCCGAGCGCGATGCGGACCTCGGCGAAGTCGTCGTGGGTGGCGTGCCGTTCCCACAGCCGCGCGGTGCGCACCAGGCTCCACAGGGCGGCCGGTTCGGGGTGGAGCCAGGACTGCGCGGCCCGCTGCTGCGCCACGAGTTTGCGGATGCGACGTCTGCTGATGGAGAGGTAGCGCAGGTAGTCGCGCCGTTCCGCGCGCAGTTGGCGCTTGCGGTCCCCGGAGCTGCGGATGATCTGCGAGACCAGCATGCCGACGGCCGAGACGGCCATCAGCCCGATGGCCACGTACATCAGCGGCCCGCCGCCCTCACCGGGCCGCAGGAAGATGAGCACCATGCCGAGCGAGCTGAGCGCCATGGGCATGTACGTGACCATGTTGCCCATCGCGGACTGGGTCTCGGGCAGCGACGGCGGCTCTTGCAGGCTCAGTTCGCCATCGGGCATCTCGGGGCCGAGACGCCGGGGAGGCCTCTTGATGAGGACCACGCTCAAAGGGGTTCGCCTTCCTGGGAAATGCCGGGGCGGCCGGTGCGGAAATCCGGTCACCGGGCGCTCGTCGGGGGATTTCGGGACGGGCTCCGCGTTTCTCGCGGACTTGCCCCGCGTCCCCCGCTCCCGTCTCACGATAATGTGACCGACGAGATCGCGTCGACCTCACATTCGGAAGGGACCCTCAAGGCTTGAGTGACAATTCCACCGCTGCGCTGTGCCGCCTTACGGTCATGGCGCCGGAAAAGTCCCTGGAACTCGCGGTGCCGTGCGATATCGCCCTGGCGGATCTGCTGCCCGCGATCGTCGACCAGGCGGGAACGGACCTGTACGAGAAGGGGGTGGAGGCGGGCGGCTGGGTCCTGCAGCGGCTGGGCCAGGCCCCGCTGGACGAGGAGCTCACCCTCGCCGCCCTCGGCCTGCGCGACGGCGACACCCTGCATCTGCGGCCCCGCGACGAGTCGCTGCCCGACATCCACTTCGACGACCTCGTCGAAGGGCTCGCCAGCGGTCTGCGCGGGCGCGCCGACAGCTGGCGGCCGCGCTGGTCGCGCCTGCTGATGACCGCTCTGACCCTGTGCGCCCTGGCCGCCGGCCTGTTCGCCGTCGTGCTGCCGGGACCGCCCGGAACGCGTGCGGCGTGCGGCGCGGCGGTGGCCGTCGTGCTGCTCGCCGGGGCCGCCTCCGCGTCCCGGGCGCTGGGCGACGCGGGCGCGGGCGGAGCGCTGGGCATCGCGGCCGTGCCCTATCTCGCCCTGGCGGGCGCCCTGGTGCCGAGCGGGTCGGGCGACAGCGCCGAGGCGGGGGCGCGGCTGCTGGCGGGCGGTGCCGCCGGGGCGGGCTGCGCGGTGCTGGCCCTGGCGGCCGTCGGAGCCTGCGCCCCGCTGTTCGTGGGCGCCGCCGTGGCGGCCGTCCTGACCGCGGCGGGCGGCGCAGTCCTGCTGCTGATCGACCCGTCCCACGAGGTGGCAGGGGCGCTGGCCGAGGCGGCGGCGCCGCTGGTGGTCACGGTGGTCGCGGCGGGGGCCTTCCTGCCTTCGCTGGCCTTCCGGCTGTCCGGGCTGCGCCTACCGCTGCTGCCCACCAACGCCGACGAACTCCAGGAGGGCATCGAGCCGGTGCCCGGACAGCGGGTGGCCGAGCGGGGCGCCGTCGCCGACGCGTATCTGACCGCTCTGTGCGCGGCCCTGGCGCTGGTGTCGGCGTGCTGTCTCACCGCGCTGGGCCGCCAGACCTCCTGGTCGGCCCAGGCCCTGACGGCGGCGCTGAGTCTGCTGCTGCTGGTCCACGCCCGCTCGCTGGGCGGCGGCTGGCAGCGGCTGGCGGTGGTGGTGTCCGGTGCGTACGGCGCGGTGCTGCTGGCCGTCCTGTACGCGCTGCGCATGAGCCCGGCCCAGCGGCCGCTGCTGGTAGGCGCGCTGGTCGCCCTCGCCGCGGTGCTCGCCGTGGCGGGCTGGACGGTGCCGGGCCGCCGGCTCGTGCCGTACTGGGGCCGGGCGGTCGACCTCACGCACACGCTCCTCGCCATCTGCCTGATCCCGCTGGCCCTGGAGGCGAGCGGACTCCTCCACTACCTGCGCGGGCTCGGCGGCTGACCGCAGCCGTCCCGACATCCGCAGAAAGGCACTCTCCCTATGCAGTCCAGGCGGGACCAGGTCCAGGCCCACATGTTCGTGATGGGCCGGGTGGCGGCCGGGATGTACCGCGACGACCCGGACGCGCCCGAGCCGCCCCACCGGCGCACCTCGCGCGGCATGGGCGTCGGCCTGGCCATCGGGGTGCTCGTCGCGCTGGCCGTGACGGTGTACGGATTCGTGGTGCCGGGCGGCTCGGACGGCTGGAAGAAGGAGGGCACGCTGGTGCTCGACAAGCAGTCGGGCGCCCGCTACCTGTCCTTGGACGGCCGGCTGCACCCCGTCCTCAACCAGAGCTCGGCCCGGCTGCTCGCCGGGGACCGGCTCAGCGTCAAGTCACTGTCCTCCGCGTCGATCGCCGCAGCCCCGCGCGGCCCCGCCCTCGGTATCGTCGGCGCCCCCGACGCGCTGCCGGCCGCGTCCCGGCTCAGCCGGGACGCCTGGTCGGCCTGCGCCACCCGGGCCGAGCCGGGCGGTGACGGGGCGCTGCTGACGCTGGGCGTGGGCCTGTCCGCCGGTGGCCGCCCCGTCACCGCCGGGCGGGCGGTCCTGGTCCGTGGGGGCACCCGGCACGACACGTATCTCCTGTGGCACGGCACACGGTCGCGGGTGGACCCGGCCAACGGGGCGCCCGCCGCCCTCGGGTACGGGGACACCCCGGCCTTCCCGGTCCCCGAGGGCTTCCTGAACGCGCTGCCCCCGGGCCCGGACCTCGCCACCCCGGAGGTGGCGGGCCGCGGCGCGCAGGGGCCTTCGCTGGCCGGACGGCCCAGCCGGGTCGGCCAGCTCTTCGGCGACGGCGCCGGGCACCACCTGCTGCTGCGCTCGGACGGGCTGGCGCCGCTGACGCCCCTGCAGTACGCGCTGCTCAAGGGCGATCCGCGTACCCAGCGCACCGCTTACGCCGGAGCCGCCGTCACGGAGGCTCCGGTCGGGCCGGACGATCTGGCCCGCCACCGCGCACCGGGCACGGCGGCGTCGTCCCCCGGCCCGGGGCTGCCTGATGACGTGCCGCGGGTGATGGAGGTCGAGGCGGGCGAGGCGGTGTGCGCGGTGACGGCGACCGGGGCGGGCGGCCCGTCGGTCTCCGTGGTCCTGCCGCAGGTGTCAGCGGTGGCCGGGACGCCCCCGGCGGCCGGTCCGGGGCTGGTCGCCGATGCCCGTACGGCGGACCGGGTGGCGCTGCGCGCCGGGTCGGGCGCGCTGGTCAGGGCGGTGTCGTCGAGCGGCACGGGCCGGGCGCTGTACCTGGTGACGGAGTCGGGCGCCAAGTACCCCGTCGCGGACGCCGACTCCCTCCAACAACTGGGATATCCGGCCGCGTCCGCGGTGGCGCTGCCCACCGCGCTGCTGTCCATGCTCCCCACCGGACCGGCCCTTGATGTCGGCGCTCTGCGTTCTCGGGGACTTGTGGTGGCCGCTGCGGAAAACGGCGGGAAATAGAGATGGAGAAACGCATCAATCTTTCTTGGATCTTTTATTGATCTCCTTCTGAACTTTCGCCGGAACCATATGGAAACATCGTTCGTCTCTCGTGGCGGATGGTCAGTGAAATGAGCGGCACAAATGCGCCGCCGAGACCGTCCGCCTGTGTTTATCCGAGGAGGAGAGTCCCTGTGTCCCAGACCCCCGACGGGATTTTGGCGAAGAACGACGATGCGATGTCGGGTGCCCTCGCGGGTCTCACCCAGCATCTGGACGAGATCGAGAGCGCGGGCCGCGCGGTCCGCGGCATCCAGGCTCAGGTCGCCACGGCCTACCAGGCCGGCTCCGGCGCGAGCCACTGCGCCGCCATCGACGACTGGCTGCGCATCCACGCCCGGGTCACCAAGGTCACCGAGAACTTCCGGCACGGCACCCACCAGGTCAACTACTCGATCGACGAGGGGGAGCAGGACGCCGGCGGCTACGTCAACAACCTGGTGTTCGCCCTCGGCGGCAAGTGAGACGGGGGCGTACACCGCCCCGTCCCGCCGCACTTCCGTCCCCACCCACCGTTCCCGTCCGCACAGCAGCAGGAGACCGTCATGGCCAACGTAGAGATCCGTCACCAGGGTGTCACCGACGCGGTGAGCGCGATGGACCGCGCGCACGCCGACATGGTGGACGCGCTGCAGTGGCTGGAGCAGAACTTCAACGCCCTGCGCGAGACGCTGCAGGGCGCGGCGCGCCAGCAGTGGGACAGCTTCGAGAGCGAGCTGAAGTCCATGAAGCTGACCCTCAACAACGACTACCAGCAGGCCCGCGTCGTGCTCCAGCGGATGCACGACCGGCAGATCGAGGGCGACCTGAACGGACGGCGCCGCATGGCCGCCCTCCAGGGCGCCTGAGCGGCCGCGGGATCGGAGCGCCGCCCATGCCCACCGAGAACGGCAGTGGCACCTATAAGTTCACCGAGGACGCCCTGCGCAAGTACATCGACTGGGTGGCCCAGTTCGAGACGGACCTCAACACCTCGCCTTTCTACCCGCAGTTGGCCAACTACGGCGGGGAGAAGCCCTCGGCCCACCTCGCGCTGGGCGTGCCGGAGAAGTTCCTCGCCGCGCAGACCCTCGGCACCCTCTTCACGACGTTCGCGACCGGGCTCCACACCCGGCTGGAACACGGCAAGGGGAAGGTCAACGAGTTGGCGTCGGCCATGGACGACGTCGACCTCCTGCTGGGCGAAGGGGAGCGGGACGCCCATGCCATCTCCGTGACCGACCTCGCCGGCACCCTGCACAACCTGCTCTCGGGCCCCGGTGGTGGTACCGCCGGCCCCAAGCCGCCCGCCACCAGCACCCCCTGACACCCGGACCCGAAGGACCCCCGTGCCCCCCGTGACCCCCGACCCCCACGCCGGTCCCGCCCCGCAGGACTGGGGCGGCACCGTATCGACGGTGTGGGACGAGATGATCCTCGCGTTCGCCGACCCCAAGAGCGCGGGCGACGTCAAGGGGAAGATCAACCGCCTCGCCGTGGCCGACGTGGGGGCCACGGGGACGCAGTGGATCGCCAAGCACTACTGCGGGTACTACACCACAGCCGAGCGCAAAGCCCTCGATGTGGACATCTGGTACGAATGGTCCTTCACCTTCGCTAGGCCCATGACCTTCGTCGTCGGGTTGAAGTACAACTGGAACGACTACGGCAACGACAAGGGCGCCCTCGCCGACTTCACCGGTACGTCCAACACCATCGTCCGTTCGCTGCAGCCCGTCGGGAACAACGTCGTCAACGCCACGTCGTTGAACGCGGCCGCCGACACCCTCGACGCCATGGGGAAGTGGCTGACGACGTGGGAGCAGCAGTTCGTCACCTGGTCCGGTGACGTCGGCGAGGGGGACAGCGACCTGCAGGGCGAGGCCGCGGGGCTCATGAAGGCCACCTTGGTGTCCGCCGCGCGCGCCGTCGCCGAGACGGGGAAGTATCTCGACGGCGGCCAGGTCGCCAAGACGCTGCGTGACACCGGGACCACCCTCACCAAGGAGTTCAAGAATCTGCTGGGCGTGTGGGACGGATGGTGGGGAGACCCGCGGGCCATGCCGATGTGGCATCTGTTCACCAAGTTCCCCGCCCCCGCGAGCACCCCCGTCACCATCGAGGGCTCCGACACTCTCGAAACGATCTCGGCGAAGTTCCGGGACCTGTTCAAGGCGACCGGGTCGCCCGCGGACGACAGCTTCTGGTTCAACTTCGAGCGAGCCGCCAAGATCAGCTGGTGGGACGACGTCAAGACGCGGCTCGACCAGCCCGCCCACGCGCCGGTGGTGAACATCGCCAACTCCTATGCCGCCGCCGCCCGGCATCTGCACACGGTCAACCCGGACTTCGCCTTCCGATTCACCCAGGACGACGCGAACAAGTTCCTGACGGCGGGCCCCGGGGGACCGGGTCCCGGCCCGGGGGCGGGCCCGCCGCCGCCTGGATCCGGCGGCAGCGGCGGCGAGAAGGGCGGCGAGAAGGGCGGCGGGGCCGGCGGAGGAGACCTCGGCCTGGGCGGAGGTGGCGGTCAGCACCAGACCGTGAAACCGCCCCCCGTACCGAAGAGCCTGAGCTCGGGCCCGAAGGGCGGAGCCAGCTCAAAGACCAAGGATCTCCTGGGCGGCGGCTCCAAGGGGGGCAACAACGGCCAGAACACCGGCGGCTCCTTCGGGCAGGTCGTGCTGGGCCCGGACGGCAAACCGCTCAGGGACGAGAAGGGCATGCCCATCCTCATTCCGCCGGGCGCCGTCATCGACCCCAGGACCGGAGCCGTCACCGGAGCGAACGGCAAACCCGTCCTGGGGAAGGGCAAGAAGCCCCTCATCCTTCCCAAGGGCTCCCGCATCCAGCCGCCGGCCGCCATCAACACCGGCGCCGGCGCGCGGGACCCGAACGCGGAACTGCGCCGGATCCGGGAATCCCTCAACACCGACTCGCGCCTGATCCGCAGCGCCAACAAGTCCGGCGAGGAGCTCTGGGGCCCGCCGCGCCGCGCGACCGTCAGCACCGCCTCCAGCGGCGAGTTGGGTGTGGCGAAGACCGGCGGCGCGGGGGTGCGCAGAATGCTCGACAGCAACGGCAACCCCGTCAACCAGTCCGTCATGAGCAGCGGCATGAGCAGCCGCGTCCGCGCCGCACTGGGGGAGAGCGCCGCTGAGGCGGCGCTGGCGGACCGGGCCAAGCAGGTCGCCACGGCCGAAAGCCGGGCTCTTGGCCGCGGGGCCTCCGGTTCCGGGACGCCCTACATGCCGCCCATGGGAGGCATGGGCGGGGGCGGCGGGGCGCCGGGCGGCGCCGCGGCGGGCCGGACCCCCAACGTGTGGCTCTCCGAGGAGGAAGAGGTCTGGGGCACCGACCCGGACTCCGCGCCCGGAGTGATCGGGCGGTGAGCGAGGCGCGGCCGCCGGACGGCCCGGGACACGAGCGCGAGAACGAACCACGAGAAGACGGAACGATGAACACCACCACCGCGCAACCGCGCGGAGCCGCGGACGCGGCCGCTGTGCCGGAGCCCCCCGAGGACGTGCGGGAAGCCGCCCGGCGCGCCCCCGACCACTGGTTCGGCATGCTCGACCCGGCATGGCGCGCACGCCACGAGGAGGAGGACGAGGCCCCGCCGGTATGGGCCGTCCTCGGCCAGTGGCGCTCGGACAGCCGGGGCGAGATCGTCGAATGGCAGGACAACACCGCCTACCGGCCCTCGCCGGCCATGATGGGCTGGCCCCGGCCCACGGACCCGGTCGACGCCGCCGCCCAGCTCGCCGCCACCGGTTACGGTCCGCACGAGGACGTCGCCATCGCCGTCGTCCAGGCACGGCTGGCGGTGCTCACCGCGCCCCACGGAGGCCCGGTCCTCGCCTGCGCCCCCGACGGCACCCCCGTCGTCCCGGTGTTCAGCCAAGCCGTACATCTGCACGCCGCCGGCGCACTCGCCCATCAGCTGCTGCCCGCCGAAGAGGTCTTCGCGTGGGTGCCGGACGGCTACGAGCTCTGCGTCAACCCGGCCGGACCCGTCCCGGCGCGTCTGTCGGTGGCCGACCTGGAGAACGCCGTCGCGGCCGTCACCGCCCGCGCGAACGGAAGAGGAAATACCTGATGGCATCGTTGGAGCAGCAACTCGAAGAGGCGATGGCCGACTTGGCCGCGCACACCCGCCGGGTGCAGGAGATGCAGGCCGAACTCGCCACCGTCACCGGCTCGGCCACCTCCAGGGGCCGACTGGTGAGCGCCACCGTCGACTCGGGCGGACGACTCACCGATCTGAAGTTCCACACCGAGGAGTTCCGCACACTGCCCCCCGCCCAGCTCGCCGACCTCGTCAAATCCACCGTCAACGAGGCCCGGGACGCCGTGACGGCCAAGGTGGGCAAGAGCGTACGGCCGCTGGTGGGTGAACAGGGCGACCTCGCGCAGGGGCTGTTCGGAGGCAGCGGCATCGAGGACCTGCTGGCGCCGCTGCGGGCCATGCGCCCCGACGGGCTGGCCGCCGGTCTGCTGGGGGAGACCGCGCCCGCCGGCCGGTCTGCCGCGCGTCGGCGGGACGAGGAGGAGTTCGATGCCTGAGAACCACGGCGGCGGCCGGATGGCCATCCCCGACAACCTCGCCGAACGCTTCGCCCAGTTCGGCGAGATGTCCACCATCACCGCCGACCTCCACACCCTGATCGAGCACATCAACGTACAGAACAAGACCGCCGGCGGGCGGGACGACGCGTACGCGAAGGAGTACCACAAGTTCGTCGAGGAGCACGGCAAGGGCCTCTCGACCGGGCTCGACGCGTTCTCCGACCTCCTGGAGCGGTTCGGGGCCAGCGGCAAGGGCGCGGCGGACGGCCTGAACGACGCGGAGACGGATGCCGACCGGATCGCCAAGGGCCTGCACGGCTGACGCGGCGCCCGGCCCCACCGGCCCGCCCCCTCGCACCGGCTCATGGCAGCACACCCCCCACTTGGCGTTAGTACACGGACGGACCACGGCAGTACACGATGGCGATTGAGATATCCGGCGGCTGGGCGACGTTCCTGAAGACGTTGAGCGGCGTGGACTTCCCGCAGGCGAACGAGGACGAGCTGCGCGAGGTCAGCCGTGAGTACCGGCAGGCCGCCGAGAAGTTCGGCCAGCTCGAAGAACTCCTGCGGGAAGTGGTCCGCCAGGTGCAGGCGGACTTCGAGGGCGAGACGGCGACCGGCTTCCTGGAGTACGCCAACCAGTTCGTCGGCGGTGACAACAGTGTGCTGGGCCATGCCAAGAAGGAGGCCGAGGCCCTGGCCGAGAACGCCTTCAAGACCGCTGCCGACGTCGAGTACACCAAGTGGGCCATCTTCGGCCAACTCGTGCTGCTGATCGCTCAGATCGCCCTCGCCCAGGCCCTGCTTTCCGTCACCGGTGGCCTCTCGGAGGCGTGGCTGGCGCTGCTGGCGGCGGAGTTCCGCGTGGCGGTGATCCTGCTGGCCCGCTTCCTGTTCACCCAGATCGTCCTGCAGATGATCATCGGGATCGCCGGGGGTCTGCTGCTCGACGCGGTCCTCCAGCTCACGCAGATGGGCATGGGCAACCGTACGGAGTGGAACAAGCAGTTCACGCTGGACGCGGTGAAGTTCGGTGCCATCGGCGGTCTGCTGGGCGGGCCGTTCTCGGTGCTCGGTGAGGGACTCGGCAAACTGCTCGGCAACCTGTTCGGCAAGGGGCTGGGCAAGAAGCTCTCCGGGGATCTGGGCGAGCGGCTGTTCAAGAGCTTCGGCGGCGGTGCGGGGCGTGGTCTGGACGACATCCTGGACGGCGGTCTGAAGAACCTGCCGAAGGGCGGCGCGCGGGGTCTTGGCGGCGCGGGCAAGGGCGCGGCCGGTGCGGGAGGCAAGGGCGCGGGCGGCGCGCTGGGCGACCTCGGCGGCGGCGCGGGCGGCAGGGCCGGAGGGAACGCCGCGGGCAAGGCCGGCGGCAGCCTCATCACCCCGGAAGTCGCCCGCGAACTGGGCCGCGACATCGGCAAGGTGCTCGGCAAGACCGCCCCCGCCATGGGCGGGGTGACCAGGGGTGCGACCGCCGGGGCGGTCCGGGGCATGGCCGGGGAACTCGTCGTCAACGACTTCGGCAAGATCTTCGAGAAGCACCTGGGCGGCACGCTCGGGAAGACCACGGCCGGCGCCCTCGGCCGGGAGTACGGCGAGGCCTTCGTCACCAACTGGGCGGGCAAGGGCGGTTGGCAGGGGCTGACGCGGTCGCTGGGCGACGTCCTGGAGCCGTACGCGGGCAAGTTCGGTACCACCGGGATGCAGGCGTTCTCCCACGACCTGCCGGAAGCGCTGGTGCACGGCATCGGCAAGCACCTGCCCGGCGACGCCGGATACAAGATCGGAAACCTGCTCGGCAACATCGGCTCGGACGCCGGGCACCAAGCCGTCACCGAGGGCATGTACAACCTGCTCTTCAGCCCCGAGCACGAGTTCAAGGTCACCGGTTTCACCCCGGTGGCCGGAGCCGTGGGCGGTCTCCTGGGCCATGGCATCGCCCACGGCATCCACGCCATGGGCGGCGCGGGCGGAGGCGCTGCACCGGCGGCCCCGCCGGTGCCGGACATCAAGCCGCCGCGTACGTCGGGCGGTTCGGGCAAGGGCGGCGCCTCGGGAGAGGGCGAGGGGGCCGCGCCGGTCCCGGTCGCCGAGAAGGTCTCCACGGTCTCCTCGGGCGGCACCGAGGGCAACGCCACCGCCTCCAAAAGCGGCGACGGCGATGCCCGGCACACCTCACCCGCCACGGAACACACCAACGAAGGCGGCCCGGGCGGCGACAGCCCCTCGCCCGACCACCAGGGCCGCGACGGCCAGGACACGGGGCTGCGGTACCTGGACGTGGACGGCGGCGTTCGGTACGAGGACCCGGACGTGCTCGATGAGGGCATCGGGTACACCGAGGGCGACGAGGGGCCCGTCCCCGCTCCCGTACGGCCCCTGACGGTCGGGGCCGGTGGTGGCGACGGCGGCGGACCGACCCCGGTGGCCGAGCCGCCCCGCCCGGCCCAGCGGCCCGCCCCGGCACCGGCATCGGCCACGACCGCGGCGCCCACACCGGCCGCGGCCCCCGCCCCGACCCGGGTTCCGACCAGCTCGGACGGCCCGGACCTCTCGGGCGGCCGCCCGCAGACAGCGGCGGACTCCGGCGACGGCAACGGGCAGGACACCCTGGGATCCGGTACCCGGCACACGCCGGACGGGAGCGGCGACGCCGAGCACCGGGTCTCTGACGGCCCCGACATGGGCGACCCGCTGAGCGAGCACTGGCCCAAGGCCCCCGACGCCGACCCGGGCGCGGAGAGCGGGCCGGACCGGGCCGATGTCCTGGACCGGATCGAGGAAGCACTGGCCGAGGGGGACGCGCCGACCGCGCTGCGGGAGATCACCACCCTCAAGCAACTGGAGGTCCAGTCCCGTGCGGAGCTGGACGGCCACCGAGGCGCGGGGCCGCTCGATGCGGACGGCCCCGAACCCGTGCGCGGCGTACGGGAGATCGCGGACGACCTCGCACTGGCCGTACGTACCGACCCAGCCATGGACGTATCCGGCATGGTGCGGGAGGCACGCGAGCACCTGGTGGGGGAGCGCGCCGCACGGACGCGCGAGGATGCTCTTCGCCGCAGGCTGGTCCACGACTTCCTGGAGAGCGCCGACGGCGCTGACGGGCGCGGCACTTCCGATCGTGACGCAGGGCCCCGCAGGTCCGGCGAGGACTCCGACGAGTCGCTGCGGCGGCGCCTCGACGAGCTGCGCAAGGCCAGCGCCGATGCCCCGGACGACTCCGACCAGTACGCCGGGCTGCGTGAGCGCCTGGACCGGCTCCACGGCAGCGGCCCCGACTACCACGGCCGCCCCGACCGGCTGGAGGAGTTGCGGCGCGCCCATCGGGACGCGCTGAGCGAGGAGCAAGAACACGGGCGGGGCGAGCCGCTGCCCGAGGAGGCCGAAGGGGCGGACCGCACGCGCCCTGCCGGGGACGACACCGACGCCACGCCGCAGGACCTGGCAACCCTCGAACTCCTCGACTCGCTCGATTCCGATCGGGGCCCGGCAGCCGAGAGGTCCCAGGCGCGCCCGGACACACCCCGGCAAGCACATGGTGACCGGGGTGAACTGGACGCGCTGCTGGACGAGTTGCCCTTCGCGGACGTGGACGGCGAGGGCCTCGGCGACCTGGACCGGGCGTCACGTGTGCCGGCCGAGCTGCCGGACGTGCCGGACGGCTCGCCGATGGACCTCGACCTTCCCCAGGTGCCGCGCGGCGCCCCCGCCGACCGGACGGACACGAGGGTCGCGCGGGCCCTGGAACACCTCTCCACCCAGGCGCGCAAGGCCGGCCTCGACCGCGCCGACGTCCGCGAACGCATGGAGCAGATCAGCCAGGACACCGCGGCCGGGCGTCATTCCGAGGCGGCCGCCGCGCTCCGCTCGCTCCAGCGCGATGTCGCCGTCGCCGGGCTCGACACCCGCCTCGCGGACTTCCGCCGTCACATCGACGCCGGATACCGACGCGTCTCGGAGCTCGGCATGCGCCGCAGCGAATGGCTGGGACACGCGGTCGACATCGAGACGTCGGCCCTGGAGGGCCGCCCCGCCCAGGAGACCGCCGCGCTCATCGACACATACGAGCGGCGGCTGGGGGCCCTGCGGACGGAACTCGGCGGGCGGGGCGGCGGCGCCGACGCCGACCCGGCACACCGGCCGATGGACGAGCGGGCGCTCGACGAGCGCCTGGACCGCCTCCACCGGGACCACGAGCGACGCCTCGGCATGGACCCGGACCGCAGCGACCTGTGGTCGCTGCGGCGTGGCGCCGAGATGACGGCCGAACAGGCGGCCCGGCTGGACGGCGAGTACCGTGCCGAGCTCTCCCGCCTCGATGGCGCACAACGGGTCGAGCGGCTGCGGGAAATGGGCGCGGGCGAGCGGGAACTGGAGCACTGGCAAAGGAGGTTGGAACGCGACGGCCTCAGCGAGGAACTGAGGGAGCAGTACGAGCGGCGTACGGCCGCGCTGGGCGACCTCGACACCCAGCGCCGCCTGGACCGCACACGCACCGACGACGAGCGCGAACAGGCCGGCCTGCGAAGGCGCTTCGACGAACTGCGCCCTGACGACGCCGGCAACTCCTTGGAGTGGGAACGCCTGCAGCGCCGCCACGACCCGCTGCGCATGCGGGACGCCGAGGCGGACGCGGACCTGGCCGCGCTGCGCCGACGCCTGGAGGCGCTGGGACCCGGCTCGCGCCCCGACGCCGACCCCGAACGACTCGGCGACCAGACCCCGAACGAGCAGGGCGAGGCGCCCGCTCCACCGGACCGGAGCGAGGACGGGTCTGGCTCCCGTACCGAGGAGTCCGCCGACTTCGACGCGCGCGTGCGCGCCGGACACCAGAACCTCGTCGACATGCCGCAGGCCGAGCGCGAGCGGTGGGCGGAGCGTTACGCGCACGCCGACGACGAGGCCGCCCGTGACCGGCTCGACCGGCAACACGACGCCCGGGTGCAGGAGTTGCGGCGTGAGGCCGAGCTGCGTGCCCTTCGCGAGGGCGACCCCGTCGGCGCGGAGCGAACGGAACGGGAGCGCGCCGCATGGCTGTCCCGATTCGACGAGGCCGCCGGTGACACCGAGGCCACGCAGAAGCTGATCGAGGAGTATCAGGCGGAGACCCGGGTGCTGCGGGAAGTCGGACGCAACCGGCTGGACCGGGCGCTCAGGGCCCCCGATCCGCTGCGCCCGCTCAACGACCGTATCGACCAGGCTCTCGACGGTCTGTCCACCGAGGCGCGCAGGGCCGCCGCCAAGGACAGCGCGACGCTCTCGGAACGGCTGGAGCGGCTGGGCCGGGGCCCCGGCGCCGCGGGGCGCGACCTCGGCGACGGCGTGGGCGAGGACCTGCCGCCGCGCGACCCGGACCACCCCTCGGACGGCGACGGAGACGGGGGAGCGGTCGTCCGTGGCCAGGCGGAGCAGGACTTCGACGACCTCATGCGGGCCCGGTTGCAGGCCTTGCAGGGCGACGGCTCGGACACGGACGACGGCGCGTCCCAGGGGCCCTCGCGTGCCGGTGGCGCCGAAGGATCGGACATCGGGCAGATGTCCCGGACGAGCGAGCGGACGGGCGAGCTGGAGGAGGGCGAGGACACCCTGCGCGAGCCGTTCTCCGACGACAGCGACACCGCCCCCCACACCGACACCGGCGACGCCCCGGCCTCCCCGTCCACGAGTTCGTCCGCTCCGGCCGCCTCCACCACGGCCAAGGGACGTGGCTCCGGTTTCACGTGGAACAGCCTGGAGGAGTCCGAGAGGGTCATCGAGCGCCCCCGTGCCGCCGACACCGACGCCGCGGGCGAGGACGCGCGAGAGCCGCTGCCGGTCCCCGATGAGCCCGAGCCGGTCCCGGTACCCCACCCCGGCCCCGCGCCCGCCACCTCCGAACCGGTCACCGCACCGCCGCGGCCTCCCCGGAGCCTCGACGGCCTCTCCGCCGACGCGTACGAGCGGCTGCTGTACTCGGTGCGCCGACGCTTCCCCGACCTTGGCGACGAGGCCGTACGGCAGCGGGCGAGCGAGGAGCTGGACGCCGTCCCGCGCGCGGTCCACGCCGGCGACGACCCCGGCGCCGAGCGGCCCGTGGCGCTGGCACGCGACGCGGTCGCGCCCCAGCACCGGCCCGAGGGCCTGGTCCGCTTCGACGACGGGGCCGAACTGCCGTACAACCTCCGCTCGGCGGGTCACGGCGCGCTCGCCTTCCGTGGGATCGAGCGGCTGGTCGAGGAGTTGCACGCGGATGTCCGCCCGGCCCCCGGCGCGCTGGAGGAGCTGCGGCGGGAGCTCGCCGACAACCCGCACACCTTCCTCCACGGCCGCCCCTTCACCTTCACCACCCAGGACGGCGGTCGGCACACACTGACCGTGGAGGCCGCCAACTATGGCGACTGGAGCCGCTACACCCCGCTCGGCGAAGAGGCGAAGGCCGCCGGGGACACCAAGGTGGACACCGAGGTCCGCAGCCGTCCGGGCACGGGGGACAGCAAGTCCCTCGGCGCGACACGGTCCTTCGGCGCCACCCTCCCGCTGGGCCCGGGAGCCGGCACCGTCGCCCCGTACGCCTCCGTCGGTGCCACCGTGCGCCGCAAGGAACCCGCCTACCAGTACGCCTTCGAACACCGCGCCCAGACCAGCAGCACCGCCGTCGGCAAGGACGGCAGCCACGTCCACGTCGACGACCTGTACATCAGGGCCGTCGCCGCACCCCTGGACCGGTCCGGACAACCGTCCGGCCCGGTGCGGGAGTCCGCGTACCGCATCACCGGCGGGCTCGTGTGGCGGGCGCCGGACAGCGCGGTGCGGCCGGTGCTCCCGGACCGGATGCCCGAGCACATCCGGTTCGCCCCGGGCGACCGGCCCCGCCTGTTCGTCCCCCTCGACGTCGCCCCCGGCGGCGACCTGTACACGTGGGCGCGCACCGCGTTCCCCGAGGCCGGGCCGGACAGCGAGGCCCTCCGGGCCCTCGACTCCTTCTTCTCGCCGGAGAGCCTGCGCACCCTGCTGGGGCCGGCCACCGAGGCCACGGTCCTGAGCGCACCGCTCCCGGCGGACCCGGCCGGCGCGCACTGGCTGGGCGCCGCCGAGCTGCGCCTGCGTCCGGTGTCGGCGACGCTCAGCGCCGCGTCCGACACGACCGAGGTGAAGAAGGCCGACACCGGCCGGGTCTCCGCCGTCCTCGACCGGCGCAGCACCCAGGGCGGCAGCCTCACCGGCACACTGGGCCCGGCCGTGACCGTGCCCGGCCTGGCGCAGCAGCTTCGCGTCCAGGCGGGCGGGGCGCTGACGTGGTCCACGCAGCGCGCCGAGAGCAGCTTCACCGGCAACACCGCCGAGATCGGCCGCACCCTCACCACGCGCGGTCACTCGGGCGTCTACGAGGTGCGCTACCGCGTCGAGGTCCGCAGGCTGGGGGAGACCTGGCGCTCGCCGCGCGCCGACCGCGAGCCCGCGCACCTGACCGCGTCCGTGCTGATGGCGCGCGACGAGGCACGGCGGCTCGCCCGATGGCAGCGTGACCTCGGGCATACCGACACCGCACAGGAACCCCGTCCGCCCGCCTACCTCCCCACCGCCGAACGGCCGGGCACCTTCGGGCCGCACGTGGTCGTCGCCCTCGACGCGGTGGCCGCGCCCCAGGACGCCGGCGGCGAGCCGGTGCGGCGCGCCTCGCTCATCGAGCGCGTACGCGACCAGGTGCTGGAAAGCCTGTGGGAGCGCCATCCCCGCCTGGTGGTACGGCCCGACCAGGACACTCCGCACGGCTTCCGCGAGGGCCGACTCCTCAAGGACTCCGCCGAGGCCGACTACGCCAACGCGCTGCGCAACACCCACAAGCTGTACCAGGCGCTGTCGCAGCCGCAGATCGAGAGCGCCCTGGAACGGCTCACCACCACCGGTCTGCGCATCCAGCTCGACCGCGTCGGCAGGGTGGGCGACAGTGGGCTCGGCGCCGCCCTCAAGGAGTACGTCACCGTCGAGGTCAGGGCGCGCGTGCGCGGCCCGCGGTTCGCGGGCACCCAGCACGATCTGGGCCTCGCCAACAACGTACTGTCGTCGATCCGCGCCGACGGCGCCAGCACCCGCACCCAGGGCTGGTCCGGCGGGCTGGACCTCGGCATCCTCGGCGGCGACGCGTACGGCGCGACCGCCGGACTGAGCCTGCGCCGAGGCCGCCAGCGCGCCTACGGGGCCACCTACGGGCCGCAGTTGAACCCGGACGGCGGGATCGGCAGCACCGGAAGCCAGCATCTGTGGACGTACGACCTGGACTTCGAGGTGTCGGCCCGCTCCCTGCGCCGGCCCGCCAACGCGGCACGCGTCGCGACCGGCGAACTCCTGGCCGCGGATGTGTTCATCTCCCGCGGCACGGCCGATGACCTGCTGGGTGCGCGGGACTTCGGCGGACAGCTGACCCTCGCCGTTCCGGCCGCCCTGGCCGCCGCCGGTGGCGCCGTCACCGAGGGCGGTGCGCCGGTGCGGGCGATGAGCGCCGAGCAGGCGCGGACGCTGTCCTCCGGGCGGCCCGTCGCCGACCGGGTGACGCCCGCACTGCTGCGAGGCCCCCACATCGTCCAGAACGTCCTGGCACCCGCCACGGTCCACCGGCACGCGCGGGAACTGCTGGCACAGGTCTCGGGTGACTCATGGGTCTACCGGAGCGACGGCACCCCTGCCTCCCACGCGCTCGCCGAGTCCTTCGCGCCCGGCCGCAACGAGGCGGACTTCGCCGACGCGGCGGTGGTGGGCAAGCACGTCGGCGAGCTGTTCGGCAAGACGGCGTTCACCGACATCACCGCGTCCGTCAGCGCCTGGCCCCGGCTCGGCCGGGCCCGGGTGCTGGGCGTCGTCGACTCCGGCGACGTCACCCTGTCCGCCATCGGATCGGTGACCACCGGCGCGGGCCACTCCCTGGCCGCCACCCGGGACGCGAGCGTGACCGTGGCCGCGGCGTTCCGCGCCAAGCAGCACGACGCCCTGCGCACCACGGGCGCCTACGGGCTCTCCTGGACGCCCTACCAGCGCTCCACCACCCACACCGAGACCCACGCGCTGGGGGCCAACCCCACCCACACCGTGGCCTACAGCGGGCCCTTCGCCCTGGTCGCGGCGGACGTGGAGTGGCATCTCGCCGCACGCTCCAGCCCGCGAGGTCTGCTGGCGCTGCCCACGACCGGCCCCTGGGTGAGAGCGCCGCAGGGGCGGATCGTCTCCGTGCCCGACGGCGTGCTGATCTGGATGCCGCTGGAGGAGGCCAGGGCGCTGGGGCTGTACGAGGACGGGCTCGGCGACCCGCTGCCGCATGTCCCGTTCACTGCGGGCCCGCTGGCCGCGCTCGGGTCCTTCCCCGTCGGCAGCCTCGATCTGAGCGGCGCACTCACCCGGTTCCGGGAGCTGGTAGGCACCGGCCTGCCCCGGCACGCCGACTGGCTGGAGCCGGCCGGTCTGCTTGAGGACCAGCTCGGCAGCCTCGCCCGGCGCAGCGCCACTCTGTCGCCCAGCGGGATACGCGGCCTGCTCGCCACCTTGGAGAACGGCGGCGCCACCTTGCGCCTGACCCGCCAGAACCTCGGCTCCTCGCGCAGCGCCCGCCTGACCGTGTCCGTGCAGCGCACCGCGTTCACCCCTGGCGCGCTGCGGCACGACGCCGCACTGTCGGCGTCGAAGGTGACCTCCACGGCGCACACGGTCACCGACAAGGCGGCCCGGGGCACCGACGCGGGCATACGAGTCACCGAAGGCCCCACCGTCCCGGGGCAGTCGGCCCTGACCGGGATCTCCGTGGCGCTCGACGACCGCGCCGGCGTCTCTCGCTCCACCACGCTCGGCCTGACCCTGACCGAATCGGCCACCTCCACCGTGACGCACGGCGGTATCTCCGTGTCGGGCGACAGCGCGTTCTCCGTCGTCTTCCAACTGGAGGTCGACGGCGGACGCCATCGGCTCACCAGCCCGCCCTACCCCCTGGGCACGGTCCGTGAGCACCTTCCGCTGTCCCTGGCCGTACCGGCCGCCGTCGCACACCACCCCTTCGCTCCCGCCGCCGTCTCCACCCGGCCGACCCTGATCGACGCGAGCACCCCCGGGGCCCTGGCCGACTGGTCCGCGCGGCCCGCGTACCGCCGGGCGCGGGAACTGTTCGCGGCCGGACCCGAAGCCCTGGCGGTCGCCCGGATCGAGGGCATCGCCGAGCTTCGCGAGGCCGGGACGTTCGTCCTGGACGCGGCCGGGCCGCTGCCGCGCGGCGGCATCCGCCCGCCCCTGGGCACCCGGGCCGGAACCTGGACGGGGACGGCGCTGGTCCAAGGCGGCGACCCGCACCAGGGCCGCGGCGCCCTCACCCGTCCGGGCGCGGCGGCCGCCCAGGTCCACGCCGACACCGTCAGCCACGAAGTCCTCGCCGCCTACTTCCGCCAGCTGCTCACGCAGGGGCTCACCCTCGGACTGCACGACACCGACTCCGCGCACGGCGGGTTCGACGCCACCTTGCGGCTGTTCGCCAACATCGACCTCGACAGTGCGGTCGTGGTCGCCCTCGATCCGGACGCGGGCATCGGCGGCAGTCGACGTGCCCTGGGCAACCACACGCACAGCGGTGACACCACCCAGGTGCACCAGCCGGGACTGACGGCGGGCCCGAGCCTGGCACCGGTGTCCGTCGCGTTCCCCCCGGGCACCGTCACCGTGTCCACACCCGGCTGGCCGGACACCGCGATCGACGGACTCACCCTCGACCGCCGCACCTCCGCCCTGACCACCGTCAAGCCGCCGGCGGGCGGAGCGGTGCTGGTCCGCATGGACGTGGACTGGCGACACCTCGCCGAGGTCACCCGGCGCACCGGAGCCGTGCCCCAGGCCGTGCGGAACCTCCTGCCGGACCACATCAGCAGACGCGTCGGACCGCCCGTCGCCGCCGAGCACACCGTGACGGCCGGCATCCACGTCTGGGTCTCGTACGACCTCGCCAGGCGGCACGGCCTGCTCACGCCCGAACTCGACGCCGCGTCCACGACGTTGAAGAAGCAGACCAAGGCGTTCACCGAGGCCGCGAAGACGGAGGCGGCGACAGTACGGTCCCTGCGCGACCTGACGGCCGAACTCACCCAGGCCCGCGCCGACGTGGAACGCGCCTGGCACGAGAACACCACGGACGACGACACACCGGACGCCATGGCGTCGACATCGTCGGCGGCCCCCGCCCCGACCGGACACGACCCACTGCCCGCCGCCGTGCGCGCGGCGGCGGCACGACTGGCCTCGCGCGAGGAACGGCTCGCCGAACTCCAGCAGCAACTGGCCGACCGCCGCCGCGACCTCACCTCCGCCCAGACCCGCCTCTCGCGCGCCCGGACCTGGGCCGACGAGACGCTCCTCCACCACAGCCGCCCGCCGGCCCAGCGCACCGGCAACGCGCCGGAGCCCTTCGACGCCGACGCGGTACGCGACGACATCGTCGTGGCACAGCCCTCCGCCCACGACCTGGCCGACTACCCGCTGCCGGCACCCGGCCCCCAGCATCTGGCCGATGCGGCGGCCACTGACCCGCTGACCGCACCCGGCCCGCTCACCGAAGCCGAGGTGACCGAGGCCGTGCGGCCCTGGTTCGCCGAGCACCGCGCGACGCTGGACCCGTTGATGGCCCGCGCCGACCTGACGGACGCCGCCGTACGCGAACGGGACAACGTGCGGGCATGGGCCCGCACTTGGCAGGCCGCCGACACCCGCTACCGAGTCGCGCTCGCGGACGAGCAGGCCGCCCGGGAGCGGCTGAGCCGTGCCCACGGAAAGACCCCGCGCGTTTCCGCGGAACGCCAGTGGCGTGCCCTGGAACCCGTACGGGAGGCGGTACGGGCGTACGACGAGGTGCGCGAGCGCCTGGAACTCTCCCGGTCGGAGGCGGTCGCGGCCCGCGCCCGGTTCCTGGCGGCCAGGGCGGCCGCCCGCGCCGCCGCGGACATCCCCCGTATGGCGCCTCGTCCGGCCCCCTGGCGTCCCGACCCGATGCCCGCCACGGCCCGTACAGCAACCACCGACGAGCCGCGCCGGTATACGGCCCTGCTCACCGACCCCGAAGGGCGCCCGCTCACCCTGCTGTCCCCGGACGGGGAGCGGGTCCTCGACATCGTCGAGGCGCCGACCGCCGAGCCCGACAGCGGCACCAGCTTCCTGCGCTCACTCGTTCACGCCGTGGACACGACCACCCCCCACCTGCTCGACACACGCGGACTGCGCGGCAACGACCTCGCGTCCACCGTGCGCACCGTCGCCCACGCCGTGGCCGACCAACTGCTCCCCGAGGGCGAACTGGCAACCTGGCAGCGGGAGTTGGCGGACACCCTCGCCCCCGGACCCGCCGACCGGTTCACCGTGCAGGACCTCGACGCCGCGGGCATCACCCTCACCGCAGCGGAGCGCCAGGAACTGGCCGCGCACCACCGCCTGCCCCGCGCGCTCACGCTCACCCCCGAGCAGCGTCTCGCCCTGGCTCGGCTGAGCCTGCTGCGCCCGGGAGACGGCCGGGTGGGCGACCGCGTCGACGCGGGCTGGAACCACGCGGCCGCCGACCTGCTGCCCGTCCTGGCCGCACGCCTGCTCGGGCTGAACCTCACCGTCGTACGCGGCGACCTCGGCCACCAGACGTTCACCCCGCCGGACCGGCTCGCGCCGCTGGAGGTGACCCTGCACGTCCAGGACCACCAGTACCGGCCCGCGTTGGGCCGTACCGACACGCAGGCGGCAGTGCGCGAGGGCGACACCCTCGTCCTGCCCGACGGGAGCAGGTATGTGCTGCGACCCGTGACCGGCTCCGAGGACGGCGGGCTGTTCGAAGCACTCGCCGCCGCGCACGGCCGTGGGGAAAGCGCCGGGGACCTGCGGGCCCGGGCCCTCGACGGTCTGCTGCGGGAGGTCGTCGAGGAGTTCCCCGACCTCGGTGAGGACGTGCTGCGCGGCCATCCGTTCACCGAGGATGACCTGGCAGCCGCCGGGGTCGCCCTCGACGGGGCAGGGTGGCGCCGCTTCACCGAGACAGGAGGCCTGCTGCCCGAGGACACCGTCCTCGGCGCGTTCGCGCGCGGAGCGCTGAGCCGACGCCTGTTCCCCGGAGCGGGCACCACGTTCACCGAGGATGAGCTCCGGGCCGCCGGACGGGAGCCGGGCGCACCCTTCACCAAGGGCGCGGACCCGCAGTCCTCGACCTCATCCCTGCCCTCCGGCCACTACACCCTGACGGCCGCCGCCCACGCCCGCCTCTCCGACAGCGAGCGCGCCGCGCTCACGGCCCTCGTACTGCACCGGCCCTACACCTCGGCCCCGTCCGCCCTGCCCCGGCTCTTCCATGAACTGGCTGTCCGCGCGGTCGGCGGGCTGCGGGTGGTGGGCCCGGACGGCCGCGTGCGAACGTACGGCACCCCCACGGCCGCGTCACCGTTGCTGTACCAGGACGGCGACCACTACGTCGCGGCCCTGCCGGCCACTGACGCGGCCGAAGTCCCGCGCCAGGGCGGCCGGTTCAGCTCGGCGGCGGACACACTCCTCGCGGCCCTGGCCCTCAACGGCGACGTACCCGCGGCCCCGGACGCTCAGGAGCAGACGTTCCAGGGCTACGAGCACATCGAATCCGAATTCCGGCTGGGCACAGCCGCGTTGATCGAGCGCCTGCTGATCGAGGCCATCCGGGACGAGCATGCCGTGGAGGCCGTGGTGAGCCTGGGCGGTGGCGGCGGAGTCTTCGCCTACCGCCCCCAACGGCCCCTCCAGGACCTGGACCTGCGGCTGAGCCTGCCGGACGGCATCGACGCGGCGCAACGCCAGCAGATCTTCGCCACCGTGTCGCAGCTCGTCAACCCGGACGGAGGAGCCCAGGCGCCGGCGAGCACGGTCAAGGGCTGGTTCGGCGGGGTCGAAGTCAGCGTGACGTTCGGCAAGGTCCCCACGGACCAGCGCCGGCTCAAGCTCGCCGGCGACGAGACGCAGACCGTCCCCGTCACCGCTGTCTCGGCACCGCGCCTGCTCAGCGACAAGATCGTGGCGCTCGCGAACCGGAAACCGGCGGCGCCCGGGGAGGGCACGCAGGGGCAGCGGCCCGAGGACGAGCTGACCGAGAAGCGCAGGCGGGACGCGCTCGACATCCTCGCCCTGACCGACAAGCTCTCCGAGGACGTGCCCGCGCAGGGCAAGGTGGCGACCGCGCTCGCACAGGTGGCGGAACTCGGCGATGAGGTGTCGCCGAAGTACCAGCCCCTGAAGAAGACCGCCTTCGATCAGGCTGCGAACCAGCTGAAGAGAGCCATCGAGAAGGCGGCCAAGAGCGGGCAGCCCCAGTCCGATTTTGTCCAGGCGGACTGGAGCACGCTGCGGGAGATCGGCAACAACCTGCCCTCGGCTGCCCGTAAGGCGGCGGCGCCTCGGCCCCAGGCGCAGGGTCGGGCGCAGGCACAGAGCCGTGCGCAGTCCCATTCCCAGCCCCAGGCCGAAAGCCAGACCCAGCAGAAACCGGCTGCGCAGGCGGCTGAGCAGGAGCACGTCTTCGTCCTCCAGGACGGCCGGAAGATCCCCTACAGCAGTGTGCAGCTGTTCGAAATCAGGGACGCGCAGGGGGAGTTCCTCGGCCACGCCTCGCACAGCGCCGACGACTGGGCCCGGCGGGAGGACTTCTACCACCGCTTCCGTACGACCACCGACTCCTTCCGCCACTACCGCGTGAGCGAGGGCGCGGACCGGACCACCGCGTCGCCGGATGGCACGCAGGCCGAGGAGCGACTGCCGTGGCGGCCGGAGACGTCGGGCACGGACACGTCGCGCCCGTACTTCTTCGACGCGCACGGCGCCAAGGACGGAGTGGTGCTGCGATTGAAGGATGCGGCCGAACCGGCCGACGGGACGGCTGTGTCGGAGAAGGTGGTCGTCGACGGTGCCCAGTTCGGCCGTTTCCTCACCTCTCTCACCAAGGGACCGGCCGAGCGGGGCGACATCGTCCTGGTGGCGTGCAAGACGGGTCAGACGAACGACGGGCGCAGCGTGGTCGCCGAGGCGGCCAAGGCGGCACCCGGGCGCCGCCTCTACGCGCCGGACAGCGACGTGGGCCACTCCCCGGCGATCGAGGGGGAGGCGCCGGACGGAGGCGTACTGGCACTGCTGGCCCGTGGCGAGGACGCACGCGGGCGATGGGTCACGGCGTATGCGCCCGGCACGGACGAGGCGGCGGCCCCGCTCGCGCCCGACGCCTCCTCGCGATCCGCGCCGCCCGTGGTGGCGGAACGGGCGACCCCGGCGACGGCTCAGGCCGAGGCAGATGCGGGAGCGGACGTGCGGGGGAGGAACACGGCCCCGGGCGAGTTCACGGTCAATACCGATGGGCAGGGCGGTTTTGCGACACTCATTTACGAGGGCCTGCGGGGGCCGGGCGCCGAGCACGAGGTGGATCCGTACCTGAGCGAACCGGCAGAGGCCGGCGCTCCGCGCGGGATGCGTTCGTCGTTCCCCAGTGATCTGACGCAGACGCTGACGGCTCTCGACGGGACACGGTTCGGGCTGTCGAGCCTTGGGCTCTATACGTCCAGGAACCGGAACGCTGCGCTGCGTTATCACGCCTCCCTGGCAAGTCCCGAGGAGCACCGGGCGGTTCAGAGATTCTATGAGCACGTCGATCTGGCGTCCTTTGAGAATCTCGGGCCCGCTGAGGATTTCACCATCATTGAGGCGCAGGTCGGCCCCAATGGCGGGCTCTTGCTTCGGACAAAGACGGACGGCTTCGTGGAACTGGGCAGTGAGCAACTGGCCCAGCTCGTCGCGGTTCTGGAACCCGAGCGTCGTGGATACGTCATCTTCGTGACGGCAGGCAACAGTCTTCTGGCGCACGAGGGCCT
The DNA here is from genome assembly GCF_041435195.1 of Streptomyces sp. NBC_00224. Lineage (NCBI taxonomy): Bacteria > Bacillati > Actinomycetota > Actinomycetes > Kitasatosporales > Streptomycetaceae > Streptomyces > Streptomyces sp. NBC_00224. The sequence goes on along the minus strand of NZ_CP108106.1, from coordinate 860,217 downwards.
CTTTCTCCAGCGGCAGCTGATCCTGCCGAACGGCCTGCAGCGGTTCATGGGAGCCTGGCCTGCCGGGGCCTGGGAAGGGATGCTCAGCAAACACTTCGACCTTCGATATTCCCGCAGCCGCCCACTGCCCGCAGTCGACTCTGACGTTGACATGTCTGGCTCCGGTGGCACCCCGTCGCACCTTTTGCCCATCATTGCCACGGGTGAGGCATGGGTCGCCGGGGCGCAGTCCGCCCCCAGGTCGCACACTGGGCCCCCGGCGCCACACCACCCTGTGGCCCGTGCGTCGCGTGGGGACCGCGTCGGAACGGGAAGTCGGCGGATATACAGCAGGATTCCCCTGTCGCGGGAGCAGACCGCATGGGTGAAAACAACGACCAATAGAATAATAGAGATCACATCTGACCCGAGTTTCTCCCAGATGGGGCGATCCACGGAAGAGGTCACTGTCAGTGGGCGGCGCAGTTTCAGTGACTCCCCGGAAGCCCAGTCGCTGCGCCACATTTCCATCAGGCTGTGGAACGCGCTTGGTCAAATCCACCAGAAGATATCCGCCGAGATGCCCGGGGAGGCGTTCAAGCGGGAAGTGGAAGTGCAGGGCGCGCTGGTGCGCGATCGCCTGGTCTTCGCGACCAATCTGGACCGCTCGGTCGAATGGCTGCATGGAATCAACTCGCAGGCCGGGGGGTTCTGGGAATTGCTGCGGTGGTCGCCTGGCGATCGATATTTCCTGGGCTACACCAGCGCTGACTCCAGTGAGGCACGTGCGCGCTCGGACCGGGCCCTGAAGAAGCTGGATATTGAGACCTCCGGCATGGATATTTCTGAGGGCGACGGTCTGCATCAGGCGCAAAATGCTGTGGTGGAGATACTCAAAAGCCACCGTGCCCAGGACCAGAATGTACGTGTTCACAAGGTGGCGAGTTCCGACGATCCTGAGGCATTGCACGCGTTGTTGACGGATGCGGATTATGCAGGCCACGTGATTCTGGTCATGGGGCCGGACGGCGCACGCAACTGGGACTTCCCGATGCACGCGGAGCAGAAGATCCTCCATCTTCTGTCGCGGGCAGCTGTCACGGCCCAGGACATCGACTCACCGGTCATCATTCGGGGCCAGAAGCGTCCCTGTGCGGCGTGCTGGCTGGGCCTGACGAACTTCCGGGAAGAGTGGAACAGCACGCGCGGCCACCTCGATCACAGTGTCCAATTCAACGACAACATCGGGAACTTCTATCAGCAGTCACTCCATACCCTCACCCGCCATCTCCCGCACCTGGCCGGTCGTGCCGAGGTTCTGGAGGAGAAGTTGCGGCACAACTCGTTCATCTCCGCCTATTCGTACGCAGGCGCAGGAATCGCCGATGGCAGCGCTGTGTCGTCCATGTCCGACGGAGCTGAGGGCAGCAGGTCCTACGAAACGGCATCTGAAAGTGAGCCGGAGTGGGATGACATTTCTCTTCCCACAAATGAGAATACGCTGCACACCGGATCGATCCCGCGAAGCACTTCGCGAAGTAGTGGAACCGGGGGCGGCAGGGGATTGGGTGAACTCGCGAAAGTGCACCAGTGGAACGTCCTGGCCGTCATGGGCGACGAGGATCTCCAAACCCGTGCACGGCGCGCGGATGGCCAGGACAAGGGTGGCCATACCCATTATGACGAGCGCGTGTGGAGCATGATGAAGAATGTCATTCGAGACTACCCAGAACTTGGTTTGCAGGCCCAGTTCTCGCGTTTTCTGGGAGTGTCCGAGGCCGCCATCAGCAAGAGGATGAAGACGGATTTCATCGAAGAAGTGATGGAACCTGATCTGGTCCTGGACGGTCTGAGCGTCGATGATCGCCGAAGGATTATCGAAACGATGCCCGCAGATTTTATCAAAACCTGGACTGAATGCCTGAAGCGGGACGGAACGGCCGACAGCTCTGTGCTGAACGGACTCTGGAGCGCCGAGCTTAAGCGCGTCGTGACGGACATATATCAAACCAACCCTTCGGCAGCCGCATACATAGAGCAATTCTTGACGCTCACGCCGGGTTCTCTCGCGTGGCTGAGACAGCAAATCTGATGGCCTGCTCCCTGCCGTACTACGAGTGGGCCCGGAAGGAATGAGAGTGATGGAGAGGAACCTGTTCGGATCCGCCGGTCCGGAGAACGCATCCGGCCGTGAAGTGCCCGAGTACCACGGTGGCGATGACCCCGCAGCCGACGAGGAGGCGCCGGTCGGCGCCATAGGCGCGCCCGCGCGGGCTCAAGCGGAGGGGAACACCGGCAGCGTCGAGAGCGGTTTGGACGAGCGGCCGGGCCGTCGCCCCGGCACTCTTGGGCGGGACCCGGAGCCGGAGGCGGAGGGAAGTACGGAGGAGGAGGCCCTTCCGGTGACGGCCGCGATCGGTGCGCTCGGAGCGGTCGCCGGAGCGGCGGTGGGTACGGCTGCGACTGGGACTGCGATACGTACGGTGCCATCGGCACACGACCCTGGCCGGGCAGAGGCGGCGGTCTCCACCGCTGTGCAGCCCACGGCCGAGGTGGCCCGTACGGAGGCGGCGAAGGAAGCCGGAGCCTCGGCGGGCGGGGCCGCCGGGACCCGAGCCGAATCGGCCGGATCATCCGGTGCAGCCGCCTCACCCGCGTCAGCCGGATCGTCCGAACCCCCGGCCGTGTCCGCTGCGGTGGCGAGCGCGCCCGCCGCCGCCCAGGCGGGCCAGTCGGCCACCCACATCGACAGCGGTGACGAAGCCGGGGACGGCGACGGACCCGAAAGGGGTGGCCCAGGCGTGGTGGGGCGCGTTCCGCGGCCCATGCGCATCGCCGCGGCCTTCGCCGGAGCGGCTCTCATCGCCACACCGTTCATCGTGGCGGGACTCCAGGGCGGTGACGACGGTCAGGCGGCCCGCCGGGAACAGGCGGCCGCGTGGAACGGCGGTAAGACGAAGGACGGCTTCGTCCCGGGCACCGACCCCCAGCAGCGCGGGGGCGAAGCCGGCTCGGCGCCGCACACCGGACAGGGCGGGGGCGGAGACCAGCGGGGCGGGGCCGGCTCGGGCGATGGCGGCGCCGGTAACGGCACGCACGCGCTCAGCGGCGTGCCCGCCGGGAGCGGCGTTACGGGTGACCACCCCGCAGGGCAGGCGAAGTCCGAGGCCGGCACCGGCAGCGGGGGCGAATCCCGGACCACGACGGGCGGGTCGCCCTCGTCTCAGCCCGGTGGCGGCTCGGGAGGAACCAAGACATCGGGCTCCGGCGCGTCCAAGGGCGCGGCGGCCCAGGGCCCCAGCACGGTGTTCAGTGCCATCGCCGGACCGTACTGCTCGGGCCCGCAGCGCTTCCAGATGCATGACTACGTCAGCGACAAGCGGACGGGCTGGTCCAGCTCGACCGGCGGTTACAAGGGCTCGGGCTGCGACGGGCGGTATGTGTCGATGCCGATGTCCGGTGGTTCGGGGGACGGTGCCAACTCGGTCAACTGGCTCTTCGACACCTCGGCCGATGCCAAGCAATGCCGTATCTCCGTCTACATTCCGCGCAGCAGTGACGTGATGAGGGTCGGCGGCACCGCGACGTACTACAGCGTCTACCGGGCCTTCACCCCCAAGGGCGACAACCTCGTGGGGTCATTCTCCATCAACCAGGTTGCCCATCAAGGAGGTTGGTACGACGTCAGCGGCACGTTCCCGGTCGGCACCAGGAAGATCTCGGTGAAGATGCACGACCGGGGCACGAACAAGAAGGGGTCCACCAAGACCTACGCCCATCACGCGGCGGCCGCTGTCAGGGTCAACTGCACGGGGTGACACCCATACCCCCTGGGCCGGCCCGGAGCTGCCTCCGGGCCGGCCCGCACCGTACGCAGTGGTCACGACCGGAAGCCGCGTCCGCTGTCATCGCGGCCGGGACCACGGGCGTAAGTACTCGCGGTACAGGTAGGACTCCGTTAGCTCTGCAAAGACACCGACCACGCACCAATCAACGTCTTCCCAGCTCAGCCCGTTCTCGAAAGAGCTACACCCCCCTTCCCATCCACTTGCTCCACCAGGTATCTTGCATCGCATGGAACCAGGTGATTCGACCAAGCAGGCCCGGGCAGCCGCCCAGCTGCGCAAGGGTGTCCTGGAGTACTGCGTACTCGCCCTGATGCGGGACCGCCCCCGCTACGGCGTGGAACTCCTCCACGCGTTGGAGGAATCCGGCGCCCTGGCCACCAGCCAGGGCACGGTCTACCCGCTGCTCTCCCGGCTCCGCCGCGACGACCTGGTCACCACCACCTGGCAGGAGTCCGCCTCCGGACCACCCCGTCGCTACTACGCGCTCACCGACAGCGGCCGGGCCGCACTCGACGAGTTCACCCGCGTCTGGCCCGGCTTCCGCAACGCCGTCGACGCCTTCCTGACCACCCCCCACACCTCCACCGGAGACCTCGCATGAAGACCTCAACCGACCCCGTACGCGACTACCTCTCCGCCGTCGAGCGCGAGGCCTCCGCGCTCCCCGCCGACCGTCGCCAGGAACTCCTCGCCGACCTCGCCGAACACATCGAGGTGACGCGCGCCGAACGCCCCGACGCCGCGATCGGCGCGGTCCTGGCGGAGTTGGGGGACCCCCGCACGATCGCGGCAACGGCACTGTCCGAGGCGGGGAACGGGACCGCCGGGGCCCCGGCCCAGGGCGGTGCCGACGCACCCGCCCGGCGCGGCAAGGTGCACCCCCTGGTCCCGCTCCTGATGCTGACCATCCCCTTCCTCTTCGCGACGGTCCTCCCCGACGTCCCCGCCGTGCAGTTCTGCAGCACCTTGTTCCGCGTCATCGGCGCGGTATTTCTCTGCACCTCAGTGCACTGGACCTCGGTCCAGAAGACCACTGGCGTGCTGCTCGCCGCCGTCCTGCCGACCGTCGCCATCAGCATCTGGACATGGTCCAGCGCCGCCCCGGCGGGCGACGGTCCGGCCCTCCTCGCCAACCTGGCGACGCTCGCCGTGCTGGCCAGTACGACAGCATGGCTCTGGCGGGTCCGCCGCGCCTGAGCGCGGCCGCCGACGCCCCGGCCCGCCAGGACGTTTCGGCCACCTCCGCCTCATCGGTGAGTCCGAGAGACGGCCCGGGCCATGCGGAGGGTGTCCGCGGGGGCGCTGTTAGCCTGTTGCTCATGATCGGGAAGAGCGCCAGGCTGCGGATATCCAACCTGCTGGCGCCAAGTGGTCCGCAGCGCGCCCTCATCGTCGCGAGCTTCGTCAGTCGGGTGGGCAACGGGCTGTTCAACACCGCTGCGGTGCTCTACTTCACGCTGGTGGTGCACCTGCCCGCCGCACGGGTCGGTGTCGGCCTCACGATCGCCGGGCTGGTCGGGCTGCTGGCCGGGATCCCGGCCGGGAACCTGGCCGACCGGTACGGGCCGCGCACGGTCTGGCTGACGTCCCTCACGATGCAGGCCGCGACGATGGCCGCATTCGTCTTCATCCACAGCTGGGTCACGTTCACGCTCATCGCCACCCTGGACCGGCTGGCAGCAGCGGCGAGCGGCGCCGCGGGCGGTGCGCTCATCGCCCGTGCCGGCGGTGAACGCCCGGCCGCCTTCAGGGCGAAACTCCGCACGTTCGTCAACCTGGGCGTGGTCCTGGGCACCCTCGGCGCCGCCTTCGCCATCTCGGCCAACACCCGCCCGGCATACACCGCGCTCATCCTCGCCAACGCCGCCAGCTTCGCCTGCGCCGGACTGGTCGCACTGATCGGCGTCCCGAACTACCAGCCCCTGCCCCGGCCCAAGGAGCACCACCGCTGGGCCGTCCTGTCGGACCGGCCGTTCGTGTCCTTCGCCGCGCTCTACGGTGCCATGGGCCTGCAATACCAGACCGTCTCCCTGCTCCTGCCGATCTGGCTGTCCGCCCACACCGACGCGCCCCGGTGGACCGTGGCGGCGGTCTACGCGGTCAACAGCGGGGTGTGCGTGCTGCTCCAGAGCAGGATCGGCTCCCGGGTGGAAACACCGCGCCAGGGCGGCCGGGCGTTCCGCCTCGCCGGGCTGCTCTTCTTGGTCAGCTGCCCCTTGATGGCCCTGACCGCGGACGTTCCGACCTGGGTCGCGCCAGGGCTCGCCATCCTCGCCGTCTGCGTGCACAGTCTCGGAGAGGTATGGGAGTCCTCGGGCGGCTTCGCGCTGGGCTTCGGTCTCGCCCCCGACCACGCCCAAGGGCAGTACCAGGGCTTCTTCGGCATCGCCTTCGACGCCGGACAGGCCCTGGCTCCGGTGGTCCTCACGACAGCGGTCCTTGGACTGGGACACGCAGGCTGGCTGCTGCTCGGCGCGTTCTTCGCGGCTCTGGGCGCGGCAGGCCCGCCGGTGGCCGCATGGGCGGAGCGCACCCGCCGCTCAAGCCACGACACGGCCCGCGCGACACATGGTCGGCCCGACGAGGCCCCGCTTCCCGACACCGTCTAGTTTTCACCGGCACCTGGGTGGCCTGAAGGGCGGCGCGTCCGGCTCGTACCGCCGCTCTCGCCTAGCGCCTCCGGCCATCGCGAAGGCCTCACCCGGCAGCCTGATCAGACGACGGTGACGACCGCGCCCGCGCCCGAGGCGGGGCCGAGTTCGCCGATGACGGGATGGCCGGGGATCTCGCCGACGATGAGCAGGCCGCCTGATGTCTGGGCGTCGGCGAGCAGGAGGAGTTCTTCCTCGGCGGTGTCGCCGGCATCGAGATGGGGGCGCACCCAGTCCAGATTGCGGCGGGTTCCTCCGCTGACGTATCCGGCCCGCAGCGAGCAGCGAGCGCCGTCTAGGTAGGGGACGGCCGCCGCGTACACGGTGGCGGAGACGTGAGAGGCCCGGGCCAGTTTGTACAGGTGGCCCAGGAGGCCGAAACCGGTGATGTCGGTGGCGCATTCGACGCCGGCCTCCAGGGCCTGGGCGCCGGCCCGGTCGTTGAGGGCGGTCATGGAAGCGACGGCATGCGGGAAGATCTCGCCGGTCGTCCTGTGCCGGTTGTTGAGGACGCCCACGCCGAGCGGCTTGGTCAGCGTCAGGGGAAGCCCTGCCCGGCCGGTGCTGTTGCGCAGAATGCGATCGGGGTGCACCAGGCCGGTGACGGCCATGCCGTACTTGGGCTCGGGGTCGTCGACGCTGTGACCGCCCGCGACATGGCAGCCCGCGCTGTGCGCGACGTCGAGTGCGCCGCGCAGCACCTCGCCGGCCAGCTCGAAGGGAAGCACGTCGCGCGGCCAGCCGAGCAGATTGACGGCGGTGACGGGGCGCCCGCCCATCGCGTACACATCGGAGAGGGCGTTGGCCGCGGCGATACGGCCCCAGTCGTAGGCATCGTCGACGACAGGGGTGAAGAAGTCGGCGGTCGAGACGAGCGCGGTGGTGGGGGAGATACGGACCACGGCGGCGTCGTCGCCGGTGTCGAGGCCGACGAGTAGTTCGGCTTCGGGGTTCTCGGCGCCCCCGGCGCTCAGCCCGCCGACGATTTGTTCCAGTTCACCGGGGGGAATCTTGCACGCGCATCCGCCGCCGTGCGCGTACGACGTCAATCGGGGCGCTGATGACACCTCATGTCCCGTCATGCCAGGATGATTTCACTCTCGGCCGCTCGGGGAACAGGGGGCGGGTGAGCGGCGACATGGAGGCGTTAGGGCGGCTGGTGCCCCTCCCGATCTTCAAAATCGGTGTGATCCGGCATCCGGGTCAGGCGGGTTCGATTCCCGTCCGCCTCCGCCGACTTGGTGGGGGGAGCGCGACGTGGACCAGGCCGTGCGGGGCGAGCCGGATCCCCGGCGCAGCGTGCCGAGCACGGCCGTCGTACTGGACGACCCTCTCTTGCAGGCGGCCATCGCGCGGCTGGGCAGAGCGATGGTCAAAAAAACCGTCCAGTCCGTACAACAGGCGGTGCGGCAGGGGAACGTGAAGCCGCAGGACGTCGTCGGCGCGGTCCTGGCCGCGCTGCCCGGCCAGGCGTCGGGGCTGCGCCCGGTCCACAACGCGACGGGGGTGATCGTGCACACCAACCTCGGTCGCGCCCCGCTCTCGCGGGCAGCGGTGGAGGCGGTGGCGGCCGCCTCCGGATGCACGGACGTGGAGCTCGATCTGGACAGCGGGCGCCGTGCCCGCCGCGGGCGCTCCGCGCTCAGCGCCTTGCGGCACGCCGTACCGGGTGCCCAGGCGGTCCATGTCGTCAACAACGGCGCCGCCGCGCTGACGCTGGCGGCGACCGCCCTGGCCGCGGGACGGGAAATCCTCCTCAGCCGGGGCGAGTTCGTGGAGATCGGGGACGGCTTTCGGATCCACGAACTGCTCACCGCGACCGGTGCGAGGATCCGGGAGGTGGGGACGACCAACCGCACCCGGCTCAGTGACTACGCCGCGGCCGTCGGACCGCAGACCGCCTTCATCCTCAAGATCCACCCGTCCAATTTCATCGTCCGCGGTTTCACCGCCGAGGCTGGCCTTTGCGAACTCGCCTCCCTGGGCCTGCCCGTCGTCGCGGACATAGGATCAGGACTGCTGGCCCCAGAGCCCCTTCTCCCCGACGAACCCGACGTGAGCACCGCTCTGAGCGAGGGGGCCGGCCTCGTCATCGCCAGCGGCGACAAACTCCTCGGCGGACCGCAGGCCGGCCTCGTCTTCGGAACCGAAGCCGAAGTCGACCGTCTCAGACGTCATCCGCTCGCTCGTGCCATGCGGGTCGACAAGCTCACCCTCGCCGCCCTGGAAGCCACCCTGACCGGACCCGAGCCGCCTGTGCGGCAGGCTCTGCGCCTGCCCCTGGCCGAGCTTGAGGAGCGCTCCGAGCGGCTCGCCGCGTCCTTGCGCTCCCACGGCATCGACGCGCAGGTCGTCGCCGCCGATGCCGTCGTCGGAGGCGGCGGTGCACCGGGGACGGCGCTGCCTTCCTGCGCTGTCGCTCTGCCGCCCGACTTCGCGGGCGCCCTGCGCACCGGCACTCCGCCCGTGATCGGCCGTGTGCTCCACGGCCGACTGCTGCTGGACCTCCGCTGCGTCCCCGAGCCCAGTGATACGCACATCCTCGAAGCCGTGCTGCGAGCGGCGGGAGCCTGACATGCACGTCGTCGCCACGGCCGGCCACGTCGACCACGGCAAGAGCACCCTCGTACGGGCCCTGACCGGACGCGATCCCGACCGGCTCGCCGAGGAGCGGCGCAGGCGGCTGACCATCGACCTCGGCTTCGCCTGGACCACCCTCGGTTCGGGGGAGACCATCGCCTTTGTCGACGTCCCCGGGCACGAACGCTTCGTTGCGAACATGCTCGCCGGTATCGGCCCCGTGGCGGCCGTGATGATCGTCGTGGCGGCCGACGGGGGGTGGATGCCCCAGTCCGCCGAGCACCTCGCCGCCCTGGACGCCCTCGACGTGCGCCACGGCCTGCTCGTGATCACCCGCAGCGATCTCGCGGACCCCGCCCCCGCCCGTGTACGGGCACTGGCCGAGATCCGCGCCACCTCGCTGGGCCGCGTCGATTCCGTCACGGTCAGCGCGAAGACCGGCCACGGGCTCGACCACCTGCGGCGCGGCCTCGCCCGGCTCGTCCACCGCATCCCCGCACCGGACCCGTCGGGCGCGGTGCGCCTGTGGGTGGACCGGGCCTTCACCGTGCGCGGGGCGGGCCTGGTGGTCACCGGAACCCTGCCCCGGGGGCGCATCGATGTGGAGGACGAACTCGTCACCGCCCCGCAGGGGCTGCGGGCCAAGGTGCGGGGCATCCAGACCCTGGAGCGGGACACACCCACGGTCACCGCGCCCGCCCGCGTCGCCCTCAATCTGCGCGGCCCCGCTCACGGCGCCCTCCCACGGGGTGAAGCCCTTCTCACGCCGGGGCAGTTCATCCAGACCACCGTGTGCGACGTCCGCCTGCACGGCACCGACGCCGGCCGGCTGCCCCGGACGCTCACGCTGCACATCGGAGCGGCCGCTCGCACCGTGCACCTTCGCCCGCTCGGCCACGGCGCCGCCCGGCTCTCCTTCACCCCCGCGCTCCCGCTGCGCCTCGGCGACCGGGCACTGCTGCGCGACCCCGGCCGCCAGGCGATCAGCGCGGGAGTGACCGTCCTCGACGTCCGCCCGCCCGAACTGCGCCGCCGGGGAGCCGCCGCCACACGGGCCCGCGAGCTCGCACAGCTCGCCGGCACCCCGACCGAAGCGACGGAACTCGCCCGCCGACGCCTGATACGCCGCCCCCTGCTGGAGGCCATGGGTGTGGCGGTCACCCGTGATCCGGTGAGCGGGGACTGGCTTGCCGACCCCGCGTACTGGCAGGAACTGTTCCACCGCCTGACCACGCTGGTGGCCGACTTCGCCGAGGAGCGGCCCTACGCGGACGGCCTGCCGCTGGAGACGGCCCGGCTCCAGCTCCAGCTGCCCGATCGCGCCCTGGTCCAGGCTCTGGTCCGGGCGCCTCTTGAGGTGCGCGCGGGCAGGATCGTGCACCGATCCGCCGGTGTGCCGCAAGCGCTCCGCGACGCGGTACGGCAGGTGTGCGCCGATCTGGAGCAGGCTCCGTTCCGGGCTCCGGCGGCACCGCGCCTGGCGGAACTCGGCCTGGGGGAGCGGGAGATCCGGGCAGCGACCCGCGCGGGTCTGCTGCTGTGTCTCGCGCCCGGGATCGTCCTGTTGCCAGACGCCCCGGCACGTGCCCTGGTACAAGTGGGGCGGCTGGCACAGCCGTTCACCGTGGGCGCCGCGAGCCGCGCGCTCGACACCACCCGCCGGGTGTCTCTGCCTATGCTCAACCACCTGGACGAACAGGGCCTCACCCGCCGACTGCCGGATCACCGCCGGGAGGTGATCCGGTCGGGTTCACGATGAGGTGAGCGCTTGAGGGGGCGGCCGACGCCCGCCGCGCGACGTGGCTCCCCGCCATTCCCAGCGGCAACAGCATCAGGACCACGATGCCCGCCGTCTGGGTCAGGCGCGTCAGCGAGTACGTGCGACGGCGCCCGATCCCGGCGGGGTCCCCGGTCAGCGTCGCGATGACCAACGGGACGCCGAAGCACGTACCGTAGACCAGGCCCGACCACTGCGGGGCGACCGTCAGCAGCGAACTGAACAGAAGCACCCATGACGCGCACGACATACGGAACGTCGTCCACACCAACCCCGTGTCCAGCCCCCACAGCAGGGGCGTCACCCAGCCGGGAGCGGTTTCCGTGCCGTCCGACAGCCTCTTGGTCGTCTGCCGGCGCAGGCCGACGGTGAACGTGCCCCGTCTGATGGCGCGGGCGTCGAGAACGATGCCCACCGCCGCCGCTGCGGCGCACACCGCGACCCGTACGTGAGAGGGCAGGTGAGCGGACGTCACCGTGCCGGCCTGGTACAGGACCGCGACCATGAAACCGGCCGCGGCGATGTGCGCGAGCGCGAGTGTGGCGATGAAGCGCAGGTTGCGCCGCCGCATGAGGTCGGAATCCCCTTGCACGAAGGGGCGGACGAATCCGATGAAGGACTGGCCTCAAGGACTGAACAACTGGGCGAACCCGGCCACGGCGGCCAGGCTCACGGTCCACAGAGCCACCAGGGGCATGGCGCTTCGGCTCCCTCAAGGGTGCGGAGAAAGGGTGCGGAGACTGCGGGAGACGGTCAGGCCGGGGAGGGGCCGAACCAGATGGAGCACGCGAACGGACCGGACCAGCAGTCGGTGCCCGTGGCGCATTCGCCGCAGTAGTACCGGTTGCTGCCGCTGACACAGCTCCACGTTCGGCGGTTGTAGCCACTCGGGCAGCTATAGCGGTCCTTGCTTTCCCCGTAGCTGCATTCCTCGCACTTCGCCAGGCTGCAGCACGGCGAGCCCTGGCAGTCCGCGGCGTTGGCCCGGTCGCCCAGGAACAGCGCCGAGAGACCGGCGATGAACGCGGTGGCCGAGACCCGCAGTACCCGGCGTCGCCGGGCGGGATGGCTGTCCCACTCCTCAAGTGCCGCGGCCACGCCCGTCGACTGGCTGCACACGGTGGTCGTGCTCATACGGGTGTCTCCTTTCTTCCCTTCTCGGCTGGTTCAGGGCAGCAGGGACGGCGGCACGGCGTCCGAGCTGAGCAGAGAGTCGAGCTGGCGGAACGAGGGGATGGTCTGCCCAAGGAGTACTTCGCCGCGGCGGTAGACGAATGCCGCGGGGGTCACGTCGAGGCCGAACGCGTCGCTGATGCGCCCGTCCAGATCCACCGTCGCCCGAGTGCGGGGCAGCCCGGCGGCGGCGAACCAGTCGGCGGCCCGCTCGGCATCGCCCTCCACGAGTACGACCCACAGGTTGTCCGGGGGCCTGCCGCCGAGCTTCTTCGCAAGAGCCCGACACGTAGCGCAGGTGGTCGAGAGGAAGAGGACCACCAGATGCTCCCGGTGATCCAGCTCGGCGGGCAGGCCGATGGCAGACGGCGCGAGCACGCGGTCGCCGGGGATGACGACAGGAGCGGGAGCGTCGTCCAACTCCAGCCGTCCCCGGATCAGTTGCAGGGTCTGGTACTGGTCCACCAGTGCCATCAGGCAGATCGACACGAGCAGGGACAGAACCGTCACCACGATCCACAGGAAGATCATTGCGGCACCATCGCTTGCATGTCCTCCCGGTTCCTTCGCATCAGCACCACCACCCTCAGGGCCGCGCACACCGCCAGTCCCCAGATCACGGCTGCCGCTGCCGCAGGCCCGGCCGGTGACTGCTCCGGCGTACGGAGGGCCACGGCGGCCACCCCGGCCCACAGGGGCAGGACCGCGATCTGGCGCAGTCCCAGATCACCGGCCCCGACCCGGCCGAAGCAGGCGCACTTCACCTTCGTCCCGCTCCGCAGGGCCAGCACGCCCGCAACCGCGAACGCCACCCCCAGCCCGGCCACCAGCCCGGCGGCCACCACCGAGCGCGGAGCGCTCAGCAGGGTGAACCCGGCAGCGAGCTCCAGTACGGGAACGCCCGCGGAGACCGGCGCGGGCCACGGCACACCCAGGGTGGTGAGGGTCGAGCGGAACGCGCGAGGGGCGGCCAGCTTGTGGACGGCCGCGTAGAGGAGCAGCACGGCTGCCACCAGGCGGACGAGAGCGTTCACCGCCGCGAGGGCCGTCACCGCGAGGGAGGCCGCACGGCCATGACCTGGGCAGTCGCCAGTTCGGTGTCCAGCAGGCAGACGGCCGTACGTGTGCCGGTTCTGCTCGCGCGCTCCAGTAGCGGCGAGGGCGCGGCGCGTCGGCCGCCGACCCGGTACCCGCCGTCCCGCAGCGGTCGGGGAACGCCGGTCACCCACGACACGACGGGTATGGCGGCGGTCTCCCTGCCGTCCCACCAGTCGGTGACCATCACACGGTCGCCGGGCCGGGGAACGACGCCCTGGGGAAACCCCGCCATGGGCACGGTCTCCCGCGAGGCCGGCGCATCAGGCGCCATCAGCGAGCGCGTGCGCGTGCCCGCTTGTGGGAAGTCGACGTGCAGCGAGTCCGCCGTGACCGAGCGGACCCGGGCCAGATCGGTGCGGGCCGTGCTCCCGGGGCCACGGCCCCGCGCGGTGGCGGCGCCGCTCGCTGGGACGCTGACGGCGACAGAGCCGGCTCCTGCCACGGCGGCGGTGAGTGCGGCTCTGCGTGTCAGGCGTTTCCTTGCCCGGTCCATGACGCCTCCTCACGATTGAGAAAACAATGCTGTCGTGGGCCTGAAGGGCTGTCAATCACACACCGACCGATGGCCGATTTTGCTTCCGCCCGCACAATTTCGGCTATTGAGAGCCATGCCTGACGCACCGTCAGAGGCCGATTCTCGCCGAGCAAGACTGGCCCGTATGGGCAGGGTTGACACCACCTTGACCTTTACTTTCGGCCAAACTGAGGGGCGGTCGCACTGGATTACGGTTCAAATATTCATGCATCCTGAATTGCGGCCCCGGAGGTCGCCATATCCAGCAGTACTCAATAGAGGAGATGAGGCCAGGCGGTATTTGCAACTGGCAGCTTCGGCGGAGTCTGTCCGGCGCTCAGAGACAGCCTGCCCAGCACTTCGGGATTTCTGCACCACGTCCCAACAGCCCCTGGCGTGAGCCCTTCGCGTCCTGGGGCCAGTACGTCGCGGAAGCCCGATTCGGGCGGACTCCATAATTCGGCCCTGGGACGCCTGGCAGGTGGGGCAGTGGCCCTGGTGGCGCGGATCGGGTGGTTGGCTTCATTCAGCCCGTGGTCCGTGCGGAGCAGTCATGTCCGTCGCCGGGCAGGCCCATGACGTTCAGCACGGGTTCCTCGCCCTCGGGGATCTCGAAGGTGAAGTTCGCTCCTGTCGGGATCGCCACGAGCGGGGGAGGACGGCGCACCGCGCCATGAACCGGTCGACGCCATCCTGGCCACCCTCGCCCATGGCGTCTTTACCCCCGCCGAATCCGCGACGCCATGACCCATCGGCCGCACCCACCGTCCGTAAACACACCGCGCACGGCGTTTGTTAGGCTCCCTTCGTCTCCTGTGGGGGAAGTCCGGTGGGATTCCGGCGCTGACCCGCAACGGTGTGCACGGCTGCCCGACGGCCTCCGTGTGAGCCCGATCGCCCGTGGGGGGCCTGCGACCCGCTGACTGCTCGCCGTGGACTGCGAGAGGGGACCGCGCGGTCGGATCACGGCCGTACGGGCTGTCTCCTGTGTGCCGTCCAGCAGGCGGCCCATGTGAAGGACGGTCCCCACCGTGCGCCGAAGTAAGGCCGCCAGCCGGATACCCGTGCTGCCCCTCAGCCTCGGCCTTGGGTTCTTACTCGTGGCATCGCTCGTGTGCGGTGTCGGGCTCGGAGCCGCCGACATCGACTGGGCGGACACACTCCGCTTCCTGTGGGCGGGACTGACCGGCGGAACCGTGGCGGCGGCCGACGCGGCCTCGTACACCATCGTCTGGGAGATCCGTCTGCCAAGAGTGCTGCTCGGCGCGGTCGTCGGGGCGGGTCTCGCGGCCGTCGGTGTGGCCGTGCAGGCGATGGTCCGCAACGCGCTGGCCGACCCGTTCGTCCTGGGCATCTCCTCCGGCGCCGCCGTGGGCGCCAACGCCGTCATCCTGCTGGGGGCGTTCGCCGGGCTCGGGGTGTGGGCGCTGTCCGTCTCCGCGTTCGTCTCCGCGCTCGCGGCCATGGTCCTGGTGTACGCCGTGGCCCGCTCGCCCCATGGGCTGACGCCGCTGCGGCTGATCCTGACGGGCACGGCTCTGGCGTACGGCTTCGAGGCCATCACCACCGTCATGGTGTTCGGCGCGGCCCGCGGCGAGGCCGCCCGGTCCGCGATGATGTGGCTGCTGGGCAGTCTGGGCGGGGCGACCTGGGCGCAGTTGCCGATTGCCGCCGTGACCGTGGCGGCCGGGTGGATCTGGCTGCGGTGGCGGGCCGAGGCGCTCAACGCGCTCGCCATGGGGGACGAGACCTCGGCCGCGCTGGGCGTGCCGCCCTCGCGGCTGCGCCGGGAGCTGTTCCTCGTGACCGCCGCCGTCACCGGGACCGTCGTCGCGGTCAGCGGGGCCATCGGGTTCGTCGGGTTGATGGTGCCTCATGTCGTACGGATGGTGGTGGGCGCCGACCACCGGCGCGTCCTCGTGATCGCGCCCCTCGCGGGTGCGGTGCTCCTCGTCTGGGCCGACGTGCTGTCCCGGCTGCTGCTCGCCCCGACCGAACTGCCCGTAGGGGTGATCACCGCGGTGGTCGGTGTCCCCGCGTTCGTCCTGCTGATGCGGCAGAGCGGCCATGCGTTCGGAGGTCGCTGACGTGCGGATCGACATCGACGGCGTGACGGTGGAGGCCGCTCGTACCCGGCTGGTCGACGACGTCCGGCTCACGGTGGACAGCGGGGCGTTCGTCGGGCTCGTCGGCCCCAACGGCAGCGGGAAGTCGACTCTGCTGCGCACGGTGTACCGGGCGTTGCGGCCCGCCGGGGGAGCGGTCCGGCTCGACGGCGACGACCTGCACGCCATGGATCCCCGGGCCGCCGCCCGCGTGCTGGCGGCGCTGCCGCAGGAGTCCTCGGCCGACTTCGACTTCACGGTGGCCGAGGTGGTCGCCATGGGACGGCTGCCGCACCAGGGCCGTACCGCGGCCTCGGACCGCGAGATCTGCGCGCGGGCCATGGAGCGCACCGGCGTCGCCCACCTCGCCGACCGCGGCATCCTCAGCCTGTCCGGCGGAGAGAAGCAGCGGGTGCTCATCGCCCGCGCGCTCGCCCAGCAGCCGCAGGTGCTCGTCCTCGACGAACCCACCAACCACCTCGACATCGCCCACCAGTTGGACGTCCTGTCCCTGGTCCGCGAGAGCGGGGTGACCGTGCTCGCCGCGCTGCACGATCTCAACCTCGCCGCGGCCCACTGCGACCTGCTGTACGTCATCGACGGGGGCCGGATCGTGGCCTCCGGGCCCCCGCACGACGTCCTCCAACCGGAGCTGCTCGCCGAGGTGTTCGGCGTCCGCGCCCATCGCGTACGGCATCCCCTCACGGGCGCCGTCCAGCTCCTGTTCGACCTGCTTCCGACCATCAGGCCCACCCGGCCCACTCCGTAAGGACGCCCATGCGCAAGCTGCTCGCCGCCTCCGTCTGCCTCGTCGTGACCACCGGTTGCGGTGCGTCGGTCGAGCGGTCCGAGTCCCAGGACACCAAGTCCGCGGCGGTCACCCTCACCAACTGCGGCCGCGAGGTGACCTACGACAAGGTCCCGGAACGGGTCGTCACCAACGACGTCGGCATCACCGAACTGATGCTGGCCCTGGGCCTTGAGGACCGGATGGCCGGCTTCGCGATGCCCGACGACAAGGGCGACCTGAGCGACGTGCCCTGGAAGGGCGGCTACGACAAGGTCAAGTGGCTCTCGAAGGACCAGCTCACCAAGGAGAACGTCCTGGACGCCCGCGCCGACCTCGTCTTCGCCGGGTGGAGCTACGGCTTCCGCGAAGAAGGCGGCTTCACCCCCGACGCGCTGCGCAAGCTCGGTATCCCCTCGTACGTCCTCACCGAGTCCTGCCGCAACAGCCGTACGAAGTCCTCGCGGGGCATCATGCCGCCGCTGGACGCGCTCTACGCGGACCTGACCAACCTGGGCAAGCTCTTCGGCGTCGAGGAGCGGGCCACCCGGCTGATCGCCGACTTCAAGAAGCGCGTCGCGGACGTGGGGGCCAAGGCACCCCGGGGCGCCGACCGGCCCACGGTCTTCCTCTACGACAGCGGCCGCGACCAGCCCTTCACCTCCGGCCGCTACGCCGCCCCGGAGCAGATCATCACCGAGTCCGGCGGCGTCAACGTCATGCACGACGTGGCGGACTCCTGGACCACGGTGGGCTGGGAGAGCGTCGTCCAGCGCAACCCCGACGTGATCCTCATCTGCGACTACGGCGATGTGAGCGCCGAGGCGAAGAAGAAGTTCCTGCTCTCCTACGCCCCTCTGCGGGATGTCTCCGCGGTCAAGAACCGGCGCATCTTCACCCTCGACTACGCCGACCTGGTGGAGAGCCCCCGCAACCCGTCGGCGATCGCCCGCTTCGGCGCGTATCTGCGGGAGGTGGCGGGGAAGCGGTGACGGTGGGCACCGGGGTGCTCGTTGTCGGGGGAGACCGTTCGGGCCTCCCCCGGCGGCCCGTCGGTCAGGGCTTTCGGAGCTGGAGCCGGAAGTCGGGGCAGACGTCGGGGTCGAAGTCCTCGTAGAGGTCCGTGCGATTGGTGTCGATGCCGATGGTGAGTTTGTCGAGGGTGTCGCCCTGGAGGAACAGGGTGGGCTTGGTGAAGTGCAGGCGCAGCAGCGCGCGGTCCCGGGACGCCGTGGCCGATTCGATCTCCCAGGTGCCGGAGCCGTTGAACGTGTCGCCCAGCTTGGCGCGGTGGTAGTCGCCGGTGGGCCACTTCTCCGCCCGCATGGCACCGCCCGAGGACAGCGTGAGACGCACTCCATCGGCCTCGTGCGCGCCCTCGTAACTGCCGATGAGTTCGCCGGGCGTAGCGGACTTGGCGGCGACCGGGACGCAGCGCTGGAGGGCGTCGGAACCGCATGCGGTGAGCGTGGCGGCAAGGACCACGAGGGCGGCGACGGCCCCGAGGGCGCGTCGGGAGTGGTGGGGCACGGTGCTACTTCCCTGCTGCCGGGATGCGTTCGGTCCAGGTCATGTGCTGTCCGACGGTGGAGAAGACGCCGTCCTCGCGGTTCGTCTTCTTCAGCCAGTCGTAGTAGCCGACGAAGTGGAGGAAGGATTCGTTGCTGGTCTTGTTCTTGAGCGTGTACTCGACGACGAGGGAGCCGTCGGGGTCCTGGCCCTTGACCGAGTAGTCGAGGGAGTACGAGCCGACGAACGCCTCGCCCAGGTGGTCCTTGTCACCCGTGGCGATCGCCGGCAGGTCGGTGAAGATGAGCTTTTCGAGGGCGCCGATCTTTCCGCCCTTGGAGATGGAGTAGTTGACGGTGCCCTCGTCGCTTCCGTCCTTGCGCCAGTTGGCGAGGGTGTCGGCCCGGAGCTGCTCCATGCTGACGCTGGACTTGATCAGCTCGGTCATCCGGTCGCCGTCGTGGTATTCGCGGTCGCGCGGCCCGCTGCCGGTGACCCAGTCGAAGCCGAGGGAGTACGGGTCGTCGCCCTGACGGAGCGGGTGCGGGTCCTTGCCCTGCATCGCGAGGCCGAGGGCGTTGTAGTCGGCCTGGCTGATCGTGTTGGTCGTGTCGATGTTCTTGTGCTGCGGGGCGGTGTTGAACCAGTCGCCGAGCCCGACGTCCGACATGAGGGCGAACGCCAGATTCCGGTCGGCGACGATGCCCCGCTTCACGATGTCGACGATCTCCCGCTGGGCGTCCTCGATGGCCTTCGCGTCCGCAGAGCCCTTCTCGATCACCTTGCAGACGCCGCCGACCATGTCGGGGGAGACGGCGCCGTCCTTGTCGATGTACAGGCCCCTCTCCAGGGCACGCCGGACGGCGTCCTTCAGATCCTTCTGCACGGTCTTGAGTTCGCCGAGCGCGTCGTCGAGGACGCCGACCGCCGCTTGCGCGACCTTGGCGGCCGCCTCGATCTGGCGCTCGATGTCGTCGATCATCCGCCAGGCGTACGGAGCGGCCGCGCCCTCCCAGTAGCCCTTGTCGCGCAGCGGCGTGAGCACTTCGTCGTGGACCCGCTTGGGCAGCTTGGCGAGGTCCGTGTGCGTGGTGCGCCACTGGTCGGCGAGCTTCTGCAGCGGGCCGAGGTCGGTGTCGAGGATCTCCCGGTAGAACGACGGCATTACAGCCCCTCCAGCTTCGAGCGGCGCGGTACGACGCACTGCAATGACTCGTCCACGGCGGTGTCCGTCGTGTGATACTCCCGCGATCCCACGCGCAGGCTCTCGGAGATGCGGGCCAGCCAGCCGGCCACGGTGCCGGCCTGCTTCTCCCACTGCACACCTGCCGTACGGATGGCCTTGGCCGACTCCCAGCCGTCCATCGCCGCCGACGCCTTCTGCGCGGGGTCCTCCAGCGCGGCCGCGGGCTTGGTGAAGGCCGTGTGGATCTCGTCCGCGCGGCCCGCCGCCGCGGTGAGGACACCGGGCGCGATGCGGAGCACGTCCTGGGGCGGGCCCTGGAGCGGCGGCTTGAGGAAGGGTGAGCCGGTGATCGGCGGGTTCGGACGCAGGGGGACCGGGGTGAGGGGGTCCACGTAGCTGTCGGCGGGTGGGGCCTTGGTGATGCCGGCGGCCCATTCGGAGTGGTGCCGCTTCAGCTCGTCCGGCGACAGCGGCAGCTGGGACGGTTCGGGCAGTTTGTCGTCGCTCATGCAAAATCCCCCGTGTGGTGCGCGTGCGCTCAGCAGCCTACCCGCTGGCGAGGGATGGGCTCATGACAAGCCCTGCCGGTGCTCGCGGGGCTGGGTGTGTCGGAGACTCGCGTCCCACCTGGACATCCCTCCCTGGACCATCAAGATCCACTGCCAGGGTGTCCACTCCGCGGGGAAAGCCTCGGGCGATAGGCTTGACCTGCCCGTACGGGGCCCCTGCGGTCCGTCACGGGTCCGATCAAGAGCCGTACCGGGGCCGACAGCACAGGAGACCACCCACCGTGTCCGAGACATCCGAACTGCGGGCCGACTGCGCGAACTGCTTCGGTCTGTGCTGCGTCGCGCTGGCATTCTCCCGGTCGACGGACTTCGCGATCGACAAGGCCGTCGGGGACCCCTGCCCCAACCTTCAGCAGGACTTCCGCTGCGGCATCCACGACAAGCTGCGTCCCAAGGGCTTTCAGGGGTGCACGGTGTACGACTGCTTCGGTGCGGGCCAGAAGATCTCGCAGGTCACCTTTGTCGGCCGGAACTGGCGGGAGTCCCCGGACGGGTCGCGGCAGATGTTCGCCGCGCTCCCCGTGATGCGGCAGTTCCACGAGCTGCTCTGGTACCTCTCCGAGGCGCTGGCCCGCCCCGCCGCCCGGCCGGTCCACCGCCAGGTGGCGGCCGAGCTGGAGAAGATCGAGCGCCTGACGCTCAGCGACGTGGACACCCTGCTCGGCCTGGACGTGGCCGCACACCGCGCCGAGGTGAACGTCCTGCTGCTGCGCACCAGCGAGCTGGTACGCGCCGAGGTCCGGGGCATGAAGAAGGACCGCAGAGGCGCCGACCTGTTCGGGGCCCGGCTCAAGGGCGCCGATCTGCGCGGGGCGGACCTGCGCGGCGCGTACCTCATCGCCGCCGACCTGAGCGGCGCGGACCTGCGGCTCGCCGATGTCATCGGCGCGGACTTCCGCGACACGAACCTCGCGGGCGCCGACCTCACCGACTGCCTCTTCCTCACCCAGACACAGGTCAACGCGGCGCACGGCGACGCCGCCACCCTCCTCCCGGCCGGCCTGGAGCGCCCGTCGCACTGGAACAAGGACGCCACCGCCCCGGCCACGCCCGCCCGCGGTGGCGCCCCGCGCAAGGGCTCCCCGGCGCGCAAGCCCGGCGCCTCCGGCCGCAGGCGCCCGGGCCCGGCCGGCTCCCGGAACAAGTAACCGCCGCCCCCTCAATCCACATAAACCCCGGGCTGCCGCTCCCCCCAAGGCACCGCCTGCTCCAGCTGCGCCGCCACCCGCAGCAGCAGGTCCTCGCGGCCATGGGCGGCGACCAGTTGAACCCCGATGGGCAGGCCCGTGCGGCTCTGGCCCAGGGGGAGGCTGATCGCGGGATGGCCGGAGACGTTGAACAGGGCCGTGAACGGGCCGTGTTCGAAGATGCGGCGGAGCCAGGAGCGGGTGCTGTGGCGGGCGTCGTCGTAGTCCAGGGTGCCGTGCGGGGCGGGGAGTTGGGCCAGCGTCGGGGTGACCAGCAGGTCGTGGTCGAGGAAGAAGCGGCCGATCGGCCGGGTCACCAGGTGCTGGGCCTCCATCGCGGCCAGGACGTCCAGCGCGGTGAAGGACTCGGCCTCGGCCAGGACGCGGCGCGAGACGCCTTCGAGTGCGGACGGGTCGGGTCGGCGCGGGGCGCCCCGCAGCACCGCGCCGCCGGTCGAGACGGCGCTGAGCATGACCGCCTCCACCACCTCGTCGGCATCGACGTCGGGGCTCGCCTCCGTCACGATGTGGCCGATCCACTCCAGGACCTGGCCGACGGCGACGGTCGCCTCGGCGATCTGGCGGTCGACGGGCACGCCCGACCACGGCACGGTGGTGAGGGCGACCCGCAGCCGGCCCGGGTCCGTGCGGACCTCGTCGGCGTAGGGCCGGGTGACCGGCGCCAGCTGGTACTTCTCGCCGACCGTCGGCGCGGACACGGCGTCGAGCAGGTGTGCTGCGTCCCGTACGGTCCGGGTGAGGCCGAACTCGACCAGCTGCCCGAACGCGGCCTCGCCGGTGAGCGGTCCGGACGGGGTGCGGCCGCGGCTCGGCTTGAGGCCGACCAGGCCGCAGCAGGAGGCCGGGACGCGGATCGAGCCGCCCGCGTCATTGGCGTGTGCGAACGGTACAGCCCCGGCGGCGACCAGTGCGGCCGAGCCGCCGCTGGAGCCGCCGACGCCCCGCTCCAGGTCCCACGGGTTGCGGGTGACGCCGTAGCGCACCGACTCGGTGGCGAAGTTGAGGCCGAACTCGGGGGCGGTGCTCTGGCCGAGGGCGACCAGTCCGGCGGTGCGGAAGCGGGCCATCAGATCGTGGTCGACCAGGGCGTAGGCGCCCCGGATGCTGCGGCTGCCCACGGTGAACGGCACGCCCTGGGTGAAGGGGCCGCTGTCCTTGATGACGAACGGCACCCCGGCCAGCGGCCCGTCCGGCTCATGCGTCGGGGCCGGGTCGAACAGCGGCCCGGTCAGGGCGTTGAGATCGGCGTTCACGCGCTCGACCGCACGCCGGGCGGCGTCCTCCACCTCGGCGGCGCTCACTTCGCGCGTACGGATCAGCTCGCGCAGACCGACCGCGTCGAAGGCTGCGTATGCGTGCGGCTCCATGCGGTCGTCCACTCCTCGGTTGCGTGCCCGGGCCAGCGTGACATACGCGTACGAGTCGGTCGGCGCCGGGGTTCGACGGCCCCGGCACCGAAATCCGTCAGCGGGCGTTCGCGGTCGCGATGTGCTCGCGGATCTCGCGGGTGATGACCGGCAGGTGGTCGTCGACGAAGAAGTGGCCGCCCGCGAACACCCGCATCCGGAAGGACGCCGAGGTGTGCCGCTCCCACAGGGCGACCTCGTCGAGTTCGACCACCGGGTCGTCGTCGCCGGACAGGGCGACGACCGGGCAGCTCAGCGGCGGGGCCGGGGTGGGGCGGTAGGTCTCGATGGCGTGGTAGTCGCTGCGCATCGTCGGCAGGACCATCCGCAGCAGCGCCTCGTCGGCGAGCACCTGCGCGTCGGTGCCGCTGAGCCGCTTCAGCTCGGCGAGCAGGTCCTCGTCGCTGCCGAGGTGGACATATCCGTCACGTACGACAGAAGGGGCGCGGCGCCCCGAGGCGAACAGGCCCAGCGGTACGGTGCCGCGCCGCTCCAGGCGCAGCGCGACCTCGTACGCGACCGCGGAGCCCATGCTGTGGCCGAAGAGGGTGAGCGGCCGGTCCGTCCAGGGGGCCAGCTCCTCGGCGATGCGGTCGGCAAGCGCGGATATGTCCTTGATGCACGGTTCGGCCAGCCGGTCCTGGCGGCCGGGGTACTGGATCGCGAGCACATCGACCTCGGGCGAGAGTGCCTGGGAGGCCTGGAAGTAGTACGTGGCCGAGCCGCCCGCGTGCGGGAAGCAGACGAGCCGGGTGGCGGCCTGCGGGGCGGGGTGGAACCGCCGGATCCAGGGGCTGGTCATGGACGATCGTGCCACGGTCGATCCTTCTCCTCATGCGCGCTTCGGGTGAAGTCCAGCATTCAAGTTCTTGGTGGAGCCATCCGTCAGCCTAGGGCCCGAGGCCGACGCGCCGAGCACCCGCCAACGGCCCCGACGTGCGGCGCTTGACGTTATCCGGGGCGTCATGTGAGATACGGAACCGGGTGGTCAACCTGTTCTGGTCGACCGCCCGATTGAGTGTATATTTCGCGGCGGTAGCAGCCCGCCGCAGGCAAGAATTACGGTCGTTCGGCCACTGTGAAGTGCCCGGCACTCGGGGGACGGGTCGCTTCATCTATGCTTCGCGAGCACAAGGGAACCATTCGTCGCGCCCGGCTGTCCGATCTCACCCGGCTCATGGAGCTGGAAGAGATGTGCTGGGCCGAGGAATTGCGGGTCTCCGCACGGGTCGTCCGGCGGCGTCTCACAGTCAATCCGCAGAGCCAATTCGTCATCGAGGACGAGGGTGCGGTCTGGGGCGTCATCTATTCCCAGCGCATCGCCGACCCTGCTGCCCTGCGCACCGTACGGTTCGACACGGCCGACCGGCTGCACCGAGCCGACGGGGCCGTCGCCCACGTGCTGTCCCTCAACATCGATCCGCGGAAGCAGAGCTTCGGGTATGGTGATGCCCTGCTCGAACACCTGCTGGAGTGGAGCGGCGAGGTCGCAGCCGTGGCCACGGCCGTCGGCGTCACCCGCTGCAAGGACTTCAAGCGGCACCCCGGGATCGAGCTCGCGGACTACATCCAGGCAAAGAATTCGCAAGATCGTTGTCTGGACACCGTTCTGCGCATGCACCAGCTGCACGGTGCTGAGATACGTTCCCTCGTGCCGGGCTATCGGCCGGGCGATCTGGTCAACGGCGGAAACGGTGTTCTCGTCGAATACGATCTCGCCACCCGGCTCGACCGTGCGAAGCGACTGGAGCGGCTGGATCGGGATACGGTCGTTGAATCCCAGACGAATTCTCCGACCGCGATACCCGCGACCGCTGAATTGACCGCCGAAATCCTGGCATTCCTGGAAGAGCTCCTCGGTGATACTTCCGACGCCGAAGGCGCGCAACTCTCCCTGGAGAGCCCGCTGTTCGAGCTCGGCCTCGACTCGGCCAGCCTCCTGGACCTCCAGGACAAAATCGAGGGCCGCTACGGCATCTCGCTCGAACCCCTCTTCTTCTTCGAGTACAACACCGGCGCCAAAATCATTTCCTTCCTCGACGGCGTGCGCGGCAACGAGCCGGAGCCGGTGGAATCCGCCGACGTCCAGGAGCCGGTGCCGACGGCCCGCGAGGCCGCCGAGGGTGACGTCGCGATCATCGGCATGGCCTGTCGGCTGCCCGGCGCCGTCGACGACCACAGCGCGCTGTGGGAGCTCCTCGCGGACGGGCGCTCGGCCGTCGGCACCCTCCCGGACGGCCGCTGGCAGTGGCCCGACGGCATCGGCCCCGACACCCACCCCGGCATCGACCGCGGCGGCTTCGTCCAGGACGCGGAGTGCTTCGAGCCCGGGCTCTTCCGCATCTCGCCCAACGAGGCCCGGCGTATGGACCCCCAGCAGCGCTGGATGCTGGAGCTCGGCTGGGCCTGTCTGGAGGACGCCGGATACTCGCCGAGCGCCGTCTCCGGCACCCCGATGGGCGTGTTCATCGGCGCCAGCGGCTCCGACTACCAGCGCGTCATGGACACCCGCCGGTTGCCGGTGCGCGCCCACAGCGGCCTGACCACGTCCATGGCCATCATCGCCAACCGCGTGTCGTACTTCTTCGACCTGCGCGGCCCCAGCGTCCAGGTGGACACCGCCTGTTCCAGTTCGCTGGTCGCCGTGCACTCGGCGGTACGGGCGCTGCGCGCGGGCGACTGCGAGACCGCGCTGGTCGGCGGCGTCAACGTGCTGTGCCACCCGGCCAACAGCGTCGCCTACCACCAGGCGGGCATGCTGTCCCCGGACGGCCTGTGCAAGACGTTCGACGCGTCCGCGAACGGCTATGTGCGCTCCGAGGGCGGCGCCGTCGTCCTGCTCAAGCCGCTGGCGAAGGCGCTCGCGGACGGCGACCACGTGCACGCCGTCATCAAGGGCACCGCCACCAACCACGGCGGCCAGTCGGGCGGTCTGACCGTGCCCAGCGCCGCGATGCAGGCCGGGCTGATCACCGCCGCGCTGGCCGACGCGGGCGTGGAGCCCTCGGGCGTCAGCTATGTGGAGGTGCACGGCACCGGGACCGCGCTCGGCGACCCCATCGAAGTCCAGGGCCTGACCCGGGCGTTCGCCGGGAGCGCCACCCCGTGCGGCCTCGGCTCGGTGAAGACCAACCTCGGCCACCTCGAAGCGGCCGCGGGCATCACCGGCCTGCTCAAGATCGTCCTGTCGATGCGGCACGGCGCCCTGCCCGCCTCGCTCCACTACACCGAGCTCAACCCGCAGATCAGCCTGGCGGGTTCACCGTTCTCGGTGGTCGACCGGCTCACCGAATGGGAGCCGCAGGGCGGCCGGGCGCGGCTCGCCGGAGTCAGCAGCTTCGGCTCGGGCGGCAGCAACGCGCATGTGATCGTGGCCGAGTACGTCGAGGACGACGCCAGAAGGTCCGACCTGCCCGCCGCTCCCTCCCTCGTCGTCCTGTCGGCCGAGAGCGAGCCGCAGCTCGTACGGCAGGCGGAGCTCCTTCTCGACCACGTCCGCCGGGAACGGCCGGACGCGGCCGGACTCGCCGATCTGGCGTACACCTCGCAGACCGGCCGCGCGGCCCTGACCGAGCGCCTCGCACTGGTGGCGGCGCACACGGACGCTCTCACGGCTCTGCTGGAACGTTTCCTCGCAGGTGGCGGCGGAGTGGACATCCACCGGGGGAGTGCCAGGCGGCGCGCCGGAGCCCCGGCCGAAGCCCCAGCGGCCGGGCGCGAGCACGGCCTGCCGGCCGACGCCTGGGTGCGCGGCGCGGACGTCGACTGGGAGCGGCTGTACGAGGACGTGCCGAGGCCCCGGCGCGTACCGCTGCCCACGCACGTCTTCGCCAAGAAGCGGTACTGGCTCGACGACGAGCCGGGGGCCGAACCGCCGCCGCGGGCCCACCTGTTGCTCGGGGCCCCGGTGTCGGACGAGCCCTCCCGGTACCGTGCCACCCTCTCCGGCCGGGACTTCTACCTGCGGGATCACCGGGTGCGCGGCGAGAAGGTACTGCCCGCCGTCGCGTACCTGGAGATGGCCCGCGAGGCGCTGGTCCGTGCCACTGAGGCCGACACGGACGCCCCGGTGCGGCTCGCCCATGTGGTGTGGCAGCGGCCGTTCGTCGTCGCCGACGAGCCCCGCACCGCGTACACCGTCCTGACGGACGACGGCGAGGGCCGCTTCACGTACGAGATCGGCACCGGAGGGCGCGAGGGCGTCGTGCACTCGCGCGGTACCGGTTCGCGCCGGGGCGCCCAGGAGCCCGCCGCGCTCGACCTGGCCTCGCTGAAGACCCGGATGGGCACGGCCAAGCTGGGCCGCGAGGAGTGCTACGCCGCGCTGCGCGGCGCCGGGCTCGACTACGGCGACGCACACCGCTCCCTGCGCGAAGTCCGCCTGGGCGACGGCGAGATGCTGGCCGCGCTCGCCCTGCCGGACGCGCTGGGCGAGGACCGGCGCGGCTTCGTGCTCCACCCCAGCATCCTCGACGGCGCCCTCCAGGCCGTCTACGCCCCGCAGATCCACGACGCCCGCACGGGCGCGGCCTGGAGCGCGGCGCTGCCGTTCGCGCTCGACGCGCTGGAGGTGCACGGCCCGACCCCGGTGACCGCGTACGCCTGGATCCGCGCGGCCTCCGCCAGCACCGCCGGGGTGCGGCGGTGGGACCTGGACCTGTGCGACGAGCACGGCCAGATCTTCGCGACCCTGCGCGGCTACTCCACGCGCGAGACCGCCGCCGGCCAGGCCGATGCCCCGGTGACCCTGTTCCGGCCCGTCTGGCGCGACCGGCCCGCCCCCGCGAGCATCGAGCCCGCCGCCCTCACCACTCAGGTAGTGCTGGCCTGCGGATTCGACGAGCGGCTCGCGGAGCTGCGCCGACTGGCGCCGCAGATCACGTTCCTGGACCCGCCGGAGACGGCCGAGAGCGATGGCGCCCCGGCGGCCGTCACCGCTCACGCCGTCGAGCTGCTGCACGCCGTCAAGGGCATCCTCCTCGGCAGGCCGACCGCTCCCGTACTGGTGCAGGCGCTGGTGCCCGCCGACGGCGAACCGTACGCGTACGAAGCCCTGTCCGGTCTGCTGAAGAGCGCGCACCTGGAGAACCCGGTGCTCCTCGGGCAGGTCGTCGCCGTTCCCGCCGACGCCCCGGCCGCGGATCTCGCCGAGGCGCTTGCCGAGGGCGCGCGCGCCCCGCGGGACCAGCAGGTCCGCAGCGAAGGCGGGCGGCGCCGGGTGCTCGGCTGGGAGCCGGTGGGCGAACTCCCGGACGCCGGGCCGGTGGTATGGCGAGAGGGCGGTGTCTACCTCATCACCGGGGGCGCGGGCGGCCTCGGTCTGATCCTGGCCGAGGAGATCGCCCGCCGGGCGAGCGGCGCGGTGCTGTGCCTCACCGGCCGTGCCGAGCCGGACGCGGAGCGGCGGGCCGGGCTCGACGCGCTGCGGCAGACCGGCGCGAGCGTCGAGTACCACGTCCTCGACGCGGCGGACGCGGACGGCACCGCCGTACTCGTCGCCGACCTTGTGCGGCGCCACGGGGCCGTGCACGGAGTGGTGCACGGCGCGGGCGTGCTGCACGACAACTTCCTGCTGAAGAAGTCCGCGGCGGAGTTCGCCCGGGTGCTGCGCCCCAAGCTCGCCGGGGCGGTCGCCCTCGACGCGGCGACCAAGGACGAGGACCTCGACTTCTTCGTCCTCTTCTCCTCCATCATGGGCGCGACCGGCAATGTCGGCCAGGCCGACTACGCCGTGGCCAACGCCTTCCTCGACCGCTTCGCCCGCCACCGCGACGCCCTGGTGCGCGCGGGCGAGCGCGCCGGGCGCAGCGTCGCCATCGGCTGGCCGCTCTGGGAGAGCGGCGGCATGGGCGTCGACGCGGCCACGCGCGACGCGCTGCGGACGCGCGCCGGGATGGTCCCCATGGCGACGTCGGCGGGCATCGAGGCCTTCCACCGCGCGCTCGCGGCCGGCGAGCCGCAGATCGTGGTGGGCGCGGGCGAACGGGCCCGGCTGCAGGCGTACTTGGAGACGGGTTCCGCCGCCCCGCAGCCCATGGACGTCGTCGCCGAGGTCACCGTCGCTCAGTCACGCGCTGTCGACGACCGTACGCTCACCGCGCGGACCGTCCGCTTCCTGAAGGAGGCGCTCGGCCGGCTCACCGGGCTGGCCGTCGGGGAGATCGAGGAGGACGAACTCCTCGGCGCGTACGGGATGGACTCCATCCTGGCGACCGAGCTGACGGCCGGGCTTGAGGCCACCTTCGGCCCGCTCTCCAAGACGCTCCTGTTCGAGTACCACACGCTCGCCGAGCTGAGCGGATACTTCGTCGCGCGGCACCGGGCGGTGCTGGAGGCGCTGTTCGCCGAGGCAGCCGAGGCAGCGGAGGCGGTCGGGACCGTCGAGGCAGCCGATGCGGCCGACGCCGTCGCGCTGGCCGGCGCCGTGGCCGCCGACGTGCTGCCCGCGCCCCGCGCGGAGGTGACCGAGCCCGCCGCGCCCCGCTCCTCCGCGCTCGACATCGCCGTCATCGGCCTCTCCGGCCGCTACCCCGAGGCGCGTGACCTCGCCGAGTACTGGGCCAACCTGCGCGACGGGCGCGACTGCGTCGTGGAGGTGCCGCAGGACCGCTGGGACTGGCGCGACCACTACAGCGAGGACCGCACCGCACCCGGCCGCCACTACAGCAAGTGGGGCGGCTTCATCGCCGAGGTCGACCGCTTCGACCCGCTCTTCTTCAACATCTCCCCGCACGAGGCCGACTACCTCGACCCGCAGGAACGGCTGTTCCTGGAGCACGCCTGGACGGCGCTCGAAGACGCGGGCCACACCCGCGAGCAGCTGCGCCGTCTCGGTGGCCGGGTCGGTGTGTACGCGGGCGTGATGTGGGGGCAGTACCAGCTGCTCTTCCCGGGCGGGGGCGCCCCGCGCGGCAACCCCAACGCGCTGGGCAGCAGCTACGCGAGCGTCGCCAACCGCGTCTCGTTCGTGATGAACCTGCACGGCCCGAGCATGACCGTGGACACCATGTGCTCCAGCTCGCTCACCGCGATCGAGCTGGCCTGCCGGGACCTGCGCCAGGGCCGGACCAAGCTGGCGTTCGCGGGCGGCGTCAACGTCACCGTCCACCCCAACAAGTATCTGAGCCTGAGCGCGGGCCAGTTCATCTCCAGCAAGGGCCACTGCGAGAGCTTCGGCATCGGCGGCGACGGCTACATCCCCGGCGAGGGCGTCGGAGTCGTCCTCCTGAAGCCGCTGCGCGACGCCGAGCGCGACGGCGACCACATCTACGGCGTCATCAAGGGCAGCGGCGTCTCGCACGGCGGCCGCACCAACGGCTACACCGTGCCCAACCCCCGGGCGCAGGAAGCCGCGATCAGCGACGCGCTCGACGAGGCCGGGGTCGACCCCCGCGCCATCAGCTACGTCGAGGCGCACGGCACCGGCACCAAGCTAGGCGACCCCATCGAGATCACCGGTCTCAGCCAGGCGTTCGGCGCGGCGACCCGGTCCGCCGACACCCAGTACTGCCACCTCGGCTCGGCCAAGTCGAACATCGGCCACTGCGAGAGTGCCGCCGGGATCGCCGGGCTCACCAAGGTGCTGCTGCAGCTGCGGCACGGCCAGATCGCGCCCTCCCTGCACTCGCGCACCCTCAACCCCAACATCGACTTCAGCGGTACGCCGTTCGTCGTCAACCAGGAACTGCGCGCGTGGGAGCGCCCGGTCGTCGACGGCGAGGTCCGTCCCCGGCTCGCCGGGATCTCCTCGTTCGGCGCGGGCGGCTCCAACGCTCACCTCCTGGTGGAGGAGTACGTGGGTAGTGCCGCCCGCCGCCCCGGCACCGCCGCCGGGCAGCCGCTGCTGTTCCCGCTGTCGGCCAAGGACGAGGAGCGGCTGCGCGCCTACGCGGCCCGGCTGCTGCGCTTCGTACGGGAGTCGGCGGACGGCCCCGACGCGGTGGCGCCCGCCGATCTGGCGTACACGCTGCAGATTGGCCGTGAGGCGATGGACGCCCGGCTCGCCGTCGTCGCCGACTCGTTCGCCTCGCTCGCCGACCGCCTTGAGCGGTACCTGGCGGCCGAGGGCGATGTCGCGGGCCTGGTCAACGGCAGCGTAAAGGCAGGACGCGAAGCCCTGTCGCTGATCCCTGCCGAGGAGCTCGCGCGGACCACCGACCGGCTCGCCGAGCGCGGAGATCTCCCCCGGCTCGCGGAACTCTGGGTACGGGGTGCTTCGTTGGACTGGCAGAAGCTGCACAGCGGCGCGGACGCGCCGCGCAGGGTGAGCGCGCCGACGTACCCGTTCGCCCGGGACCGCCACTGGGTGCCGGAGTCGGCCGCGAGCACGCCCGACGGTGTCGGCCAGGGTCCGACTGCCTCCCCGCGCGCCGACGTGCGCTTCCTCGCCAAGCGGTGGCTCCCGGCCCCGCTCGACGGGCTCGCCCCGCGCCGGGCGAGCGCGCTCGTCCTGCACGACGCCGCCACCGCGCCGCTCGCCTCGGCGCTGGCCGGGCTGTGCGACGAGGTCACGCTGGTGGAGTCGGGCCCCGGTGCCGAGCAGCGGCTCGCCGGGCGGATCGAGCGCGCCACCGCCTTCGTCGATCTCACCGGCATCACCGAGCGGGAGCCGTCGGGCCAGTCCCTGGCGCTGCTCCAGAGCGTCCTCGCGGCGAAGTCGTCGCGGGACATCGATCTGCTGTACGTGACCCAGGGCCTCGAATCGTTCGGGCGCACCCGGACCCGGCAGGACCTGGCGGGAGCGGCGCGGGTCGGGCTGTACCGGATGCTCCAGAGCGAATACGGCGGCCTCACCTCCCGCCACCTCGACCTCGACCCGGCGACCCGGGGAGCCGCCGAGCTCGCCGCCGTCGTCCGGCGCGAACTCGACGGACCCGGCGCCGAGTCGGAGGTCTGCCACCGCGACGGCGTCCGGCACGCGCCCGCCCTCGACGATCTCGCCGCGCGCGAGAGCACCGGAGGGGCGGACCTCGCCGAGGACGAGGTGCTGCTGGTGACCGGCGGCACCCGGGGCCTCGGCCTGCTCTGCGCCCGGCATCTCGTGGAGCGGCGCGGAGTGCGCCGACTGGTGCTGACCGGCAAGGACCCGCTGCCCCCGCGCCATCTGTGGAGCGACCCCGAGGCCTGCGCCCCGGCGGTCCGCGCGAAGATCCGCGCCGTGCTCGACCTGGAGGCCCGGGGCGTGGAGGTGCGCGTCCTGGCGCTGCCGCTCGACCGCGCCGACGAGGTCGCGGCCGGCATCGAGGCGATCGAGACGACGATGGGCCGGATCGCCGGTGTCATCCACGCGGCCGGTCTTGTCGACACGGAGAACCCGGCGTTCGTCCGCAAGCCCGTCGAGGGCATCAAGCGCGTGGTCTCGCCGAAGATCGAGGGCACCCGCAACCTGCTGGCAGCACTGGACGCCACGGCCCTCCGGTTCGTGGTGCTCTTCTCCTCGGTCTCCGCCGCCCTCCCCGCGCTCGGCGCGGGCCAGAGCGACTACGCCATGGGCAACGCGTTCCTGGACTACTTCGCCCAGGCGCACGCCCACGCCCTGCCGATCACCAGCGTCCAGTGGCCCAGCTGGCGCGAGACCGGCTTCGGCGAGGTCAAGAACCAGGCGTACACCGACACCGGACTGCTCAGCATCACCGACCGCGAGGGGCTCGACCTCCTCGACCAGGTCCTCACCTCGCGCTACGCCCCGGTGGTCATGCCGGTGCACGTCGACCCCGCACGCTTCGACGCGGCGGCGCTGCTGCGGCCGAAGCGGCGCACCGCGGCGGAGACGGCTCCGGCGGCCGACGCCAAGGCGCCCGCCTCCGTGCCCCCCGCCGCGCCCGCGTCCGTCCCCGCGTCCGCCCACGGTGGCGACGCCGGTCCGCGGCTGATGGCGTTCCTGACCGAGACCTTCGAGGCCGAACTCAAGCTGAAGCCCGGTGTGCTGGACGAGCGCACCTCGTACGCGGACTACGGCGCGGACTCCATCCTGCTCGCCCAGATACTCCAGCGGATCAAGCAGCGCCTCGGCGTGCCGCTCGAACCGTCCACGCTCCTGGAGCACCCCACCCTGCACGAGCTGACGGGGTGGCTGCTCGGCGCGCACGGGGCCGAGGTTGCGGCCGAGTTCGCCCCCGCGAGGCCCGCGCCGCTCCCGCAGGAGACGCCCGCGTCGGCCCCGGCCGTCGCCGCACCCGCCCCGGCCGTCACCGTCCCTGTGGTGGCCGAGGCCGCGATCACGGCACCGGCCGCGCCCGCCACTCCCACCGTCGGCCCCGTCGCCGTCATCGGCATGGCCTGCCGACTGCCCGGCGCGCCCGACCTCGACGCGTACTGGGACCTGCTCGCGCAGGGCCGCTCCGCCATCCGTACGGTCCCCGAGGACCGTTGGGGGCGGGCGACCGGCTTCACCGCTGGAGTCGTCGACGACGTCCACGGCTTCGACGCCGGGTACTTCATGCTCCACGCCGAGGACGTCCGGGCGATGGACCCGCAGGCGCTGGTGCTCCTTGAGGAGAGCCTCAAGGCCGTCCACCACGCGGGCTACCGCTTCGGCGAGCTCGACGGCAGCAACACCGGCGTGTACGTCGGCGCACGTGGCCGGGGCCGGGCCGACAACGACCTGGTGGCCGGGGCGCGCAACCCGATCATGACGGTCGGGCAGAACTACCTGGCCGCGAACATCTCCCAGTTCTTCAACTGGCGTGGCCCGGCCATGGTCCTGGACACGGCCTGCTCCTCCTCGCTGGTGGCCATGAAGCTCGCCACCGACGCGCTGGCGGCCGGGTCGGTGGACCTCGCGGTGGTGGCGGGCGTCAGCCTGCTCACGGACTCCGAGGACCACGAACTCTTCCGCCGCCGGGGCCTGTTGCAGGAACAAGGCGAGTTCCACGTCTTCGACCGCCGCGCCGCCGGAGTGGTCCTCGGCGAGGGCTGCGGTGTCGTCGTACTCAAGCCGCTGGAGCAGGCGGAGCGGGACGGCGACACGGTGTACGCCGTGGTCGACGGCATCGCCATCAACAACGACGGCCGTACGGCCGGGCCCGCCACCCCCAACCTCCAGGCCCAGAAGCAGGTCATGCGCGACGCGCTGCGCCAGGCGGACCGCGCGCCGCGGGACGTGCGCTACCTGGAGGTCAACGGCTCGGGCTCGCAGCTGACCGACCTCCTTGAACTGAAGGCCGTCCAGGCGGTCTACCGCGACGGCGAGCCGACCGCCGCGCCGCTGCACCTGGGCTCCATGAAGCCCAACATCGGGCATCCGCTCTGCGCGGAGGGCATCGCCGCCTTCATCAAGGTCGCGCTGATGGTCCACCACCAGCGGATGGTGCCGTTCCGCTCGGGCCAGGAGCCCATGGAGCACTTCTCCCTCGACGCGGCCAACCTCGCCTTCCCCCGGCAGGCGGCGGACGCGGCCCTGCCGTACGCGGCGCTGAGCAGCTTCGCCGACGGCGGCACCAACGGCCACGTCGTCCTCAAGCACCGCCCCGCGCCCGCCGGTCCGGCCACGCGCGGTCCGGTCGCACTGCCGGAGCTGACCCGCACCGATGTGCGTACGGGCGCGCGGGTCACGCATGTCGCATCCGCCGGGACACAGGTGTGGACCCGGCGCGTCACGGCCGCTGACCCGGTCATGGACCACCACCGCGTCTACGGCCGCCGGCTGCTGCCGGGCCTGGCCTGGATCGACTTGCTGTACCGGTGCTTCGCCGAGTCGGGGTTCGCGTACGACACGCTGGAGCTGCGCGACCTGTCGATCTACCGCCCGCTGGGCGTGGACGCCGACAGCGCCCTCGACATCCGTGTCGAGGCCGTCGAGCAGTCCGCGAACGGCTGGCGCGTCGAGGTCACCGGAGCCGACGCGGAGCGGTACATCACCGCCGAGATGCACCGCCTCACCAGCCCGGTCTCCTTCGCCGAGCGCGTTCCCGCCGACGCCGACGCCGACGCCGACGCCGAGCCCGGGGCGCGGGTGACCGGCCTCGAAGAGGTGTACGGCGCCTACCGGGCCCGGGAAGTGGCCCACTCCGGGCCCATGAAGGCCGACGGCACGGTGTCCGTCGGCGCCGAGGACATCTGGGTGCGGCTCGGCGTGGCCGGGGGCGCGGGCGGGGAGCTCTTCCACCCCACGCTCATCGACGGCAGCGCCGTCGGCGCGAGCGGCGCCCTGGCGTACGCGGAGGGCGGCGACCCCAAGCTGTTCCTGCCGCTCCACTACGGCTCGTTCCGCGCGTCCGCCGCCTTCGGCGCCGCCTGCCGCACCCGCGTCCGGCGGTCCTCGGTCCGGCAGAGCGAGGAACTGCTCGGTTTCACCATGGAGTTCTTCGACGCGCAGGGCCGCAAGACCGGCGAACTGGCCGACTTCAGCAGCAAGCTGGTGCGGCACGCGGGCCTGATCGACCCGGCCCGCCGCGCCGAGGCGCCGGTCGCCCCCGTGGCACCGCTCACGGCTCCCGTGACGCCGTCGGCCTCTGCCGATGCCGTCGGCGCGGTGGTCGCGTCCGTCATCGCCGAGCAGCTGGGCGTACCCGCCGACGAGGTCTCCACGACCGTCAGCTACTACGAAATGGGCCTGGACTCGGCCAAGTTGCTCCAGGTCGCCGGCCGCCTTGAGGAGGCCCTGGACACGCGCCTGTCGCCGACGCTGCTCTTCGAGCACGCGACGGTCGGGGCGCTGGCGGACCACCTGAGCGCGGCCGGAACAGCCGTCGCCGAGCGGCCCGTACAGCTTCCGGTTCCGCACGAGCGCCGGATCACCCAGCAGCCGCAGGCTCCGCGGGCCGAGCGGCCTCAGCTGCCCGACAGCCAGGACATCGCGATCGTCGGCATCGCCGGGCGCTACCCGAAGGCCGCCGACGTCGCCGAGTTCTGGGAGAACCTCAAGGCGGGCCGGGACTGTGTCGGCGAGGTGCCCGGGAGCCGGTGGTCGCAGGACGCGCACGCGGGCCTGTCCCGCTGGGGCGGGTTCGTCGACGACGTCGACTCCTTCGACGCCGCCTTCTTCGGCATCCCGGCGGACGAGGCCGCCCAACTCGATCCGCAGGAACGGCTGTTCCTCGAAGTGTGCTGGGAGGCCGTCGAGGACGCCGGGTACACCCCGGACGCCCTGGCCGCCGCCCGGGACGGGGAACGACGCCGTGCGGTGGGCGTGTACGTCGGCGTGATGCACCGGGACTACGCCCTGCTCCAGGAGGAGGCCGTACGCCAGGGGCAGCGCGTTCCGCAGGCCCTGAACGCGGCCACCATCGCCCACCGCGTCTCGCACTTCTGCGACTTCCACGGCCCGTCCCTGGCCGTCGACACGGTCTGCGCGTCCTCGCTCAACGCCGTGCACCTGGCGGTGGAGTCGCTGCGCCGGGGCGAGTGCGACGCCGCGCTCGCCGGCGGGGTCAACCTCTCCCTGCACCCCGGCAAGTACCGCACGTACGGCCTGCTCGGTCTGCTCGCCCAGGAGGCGCCCGCGCGGTCGTTCGGGGCCGGGGGAGACGGCTATGTGTCGGCCGAGGGCGTGGGCGCGGTGCTGCTCAAGCCGCTGAGCCGGGCCGTCGAGGACGGCGACGCGGTGTACGCGGTGATCAAGGGCAGCGCGGTCAGCCACTCCGGCCGCACCCCCGGCTTCCGGGTACCGTCGGCCACCGCGCAGCAGGCCGTCGTCGCCGACTGCCTGGACCGGGCCGGGGTCGACCCCGCGTCGCTCGGATACGTGGAGGCGCACGGCACCGGTACCGAGATCGGCGACCTGATGGAGGTGGAGGCCCTGGAGCGGGCCTTTAGGGCGCGCACCGACCGTACGGGCTTCTGTGCGCTCGGCTCGGTCAAGTCGGCGATCGGGCACGCCGAGTCGGCGGCCGGGATCAGCGCGCTGACCAAGGCCGTGCTCCAGCTCCACCACCGCACGCTCACCCCGCTGGTACCGGCGGAGCGCGCCAACCCGTACCTGGACCTGGCCGACTCGCCGTTCCGGCTCCAGACGGAGCTGGCGGCGTGGGCGAGCGAGGACGGCGCGCCACGCCGGGCCGGGGTGAGCGCGTTCGGCGCGACCGGTGCCAACGCGCACGTCGTCCTGGAGGAGGCGCCCGCGCCGCGGGCGGCGCGGCTGTCGGACGTCCCCGGCGGGGTGCTGGTCCCGCTGTCCGCCAAGGACGAGGACCGGCTGCGCGCGTACGCGCGGAAGCTGCTGCGCTTCCTGGACGCGCACGACGATCTCGACCTGTCCGGCCTCGCCCACACCCTCCAGACCGGCCGGGTCGCCCTGGATGAGCGGCTGGTGCTGCGCGCCCACAGCCTCGACGAGGTGAAGGACGGCCTCGGCCGCTTCCTCACCGGTGACGGCGCCGCCTCCGGAAACCTCTGGCGGGGCCGCGTCGACGCACGCCCGTCCGGCGCACGGCTGCTGGACGAGGACGAGGTGCGCGAGCAGCTGGTCGGCCGATGGGCCGCGCAGGGCAACTGGCGCAAGATCGCCGAGCTGTGGCTGGAGGGGTACGCGGTCGACTGGAGCGCGCTCCACGAGGTCCCGCCGCACCGCCTCCACCTGCCCACGTACCCGTTCGCCAAGGACCGGCACTGGGTGTCGGCGGCAGCGGACGCCCGGCCCGCACCGGCTCCGGAGCCCGCGGCCCCCGTACGGCCGACACCGGAGCCGCGGCTTCGGCCCGCCGCCGCGCACTGGCGTTTCCCCGCCGACGGCGAGCCGGTGCCGCACCGCGCCGACACCACCGACGCCGCCGAAGAGCGGGCGCTCGGGTTCCTGCGCGGGCTGCTCGCCGACCAGTTGGGCCCCGACGCCCAGCAGGTCGCACCGCAGGCCGGGTTCCTGGAGCTGGGCCTGAGTTCGCTGGGGATCGTCCGGCTGACCCGCGAGCTGGGCGCGACCGTCGCCCCGGGCTTCGTGCCCAGCGCGCTCTTCGAGTACGCCACGGTCGGCGAGCTGGCCGCGCACCTGGTGGACGCCTACCCCGAAGGGGTCGCCCGTCTGGTCCCCGTGGGCCGTACGCGCCCCGCCCCCGAAACCGCCCCGCAGTCCGAGGTCCTGGAGGTGCTGGAGCGCCTCGGTGACGGCGCCCTGGACCTCGACGACGCCATCGCGCTCCTCGACGGAGAGAGAACTCAGAAGTGAAGCACGAGCTCAGCGCCCTCATCGCCGACTACAGGGCGGGCAAGGTCACCGACAGCGAGGTCGGGGACCTGCTGCGGCGGCTCAGGGCGGGCGCGCGGACGTACGAGCTCTCCGAGGGCCAGCGCGGTCTCTGGGCGCTCCAGAAGGCGTACCCGGGCATGGCCGCCTACAACGTCCCGCTCTGCTTCCGGGTCTCCGGGCTCGACGAGGCGGTGTTCGAGCGGGCCTGCCGTGCGGTGGTCCGCCGGCATCCGGTGCTGAGCACCGTCCTGGGCCGCGAGGGCGACCGGCCCGTGCAGTCGGTCGACCCGGGCCGTGAGCTCGACTACGCGCGCGTTGATCTGCGCGCACTGCCGGAGGCCGAGGCGCTGGCGGCCGTGGAGGCCGAGCACAAGCGGCCGTTCGCCATGGACGGGGAGCCGCTGCTGCGGATCCGGGTCTTCGCCCGCCCGGCGGACAGCTCGATCGTGCTCGTCAGCGTCCACCACATCGTCTTCGACGGCAGCTCGGCCCGACTGCTGGCGCAGGCATTGTTCGACACGTACGAGACGCTGCTGGCCGGGGGCGAGCCTGACGCGGCCCGCGCGGGCGCGGACTTCGAGGCGTTCGTGCGCGAGGAGCGCGCGACACTGCCGGGTCGGCGCGCGGAGCTGCTCGACTACTGGCGGGAGAAGCTGGCGGGCCCGTCCGCCGCGCTGAGCCTGCCCACCGACAGGCCGCACGCCGAGGTCGTCGACCGCTTCGCCGGGGACACCCGCTTCAGCGAGCTGTCCGGCGAACTCGCCCACGCCGTCGAGGAGATGGCCACTTCCCGGCGCGTCTTCGCCTCCACGGTCATGCTCGCCGCCTACGCCGTCACGCTCGCCGGTTACTCCGACGAGCGCGAGGTCGTCGTCGGGATGCCGGTGAACGAGCGGGGCGGCGACGAGCTCGCCGACGCCATGGGGCTCATGATCAACATGATGCCCGTCCGGGTGGCCCTCGCCGGGGGCGCGACCTTCGGGCAGCTGGTGGCCCAGGTGCAGCGCGAGGTCGTCGACGGGATGCTGCACAGCTACCCGTTCGCCGCGCTCGCCCGCGAGTTGGACCGGTCCGCGCCGTCCGGCCGCTCGCCGGTCTTCCAGACCGCGTTCGTCTTCCAGGACGTGCTCGACGGCATCGCGGAGCCGGACCGACCCTACGAGCTGGTCGAGGAGCTGCACCAGGAGGGCGAGTACGAGCTGTCCGTCGAGGTGTGGGGCAAGGGCGACGGGTACGCGCTGCACTGGAAGTACCACCCCGAGCTGTTCGGCGCCGACTTCGTGGTGGGCCTGGGCGAGCGCTACCGGCGCGTCCTCGAAGCCGTCACCACCGACCCGGAGGTCCGCCTGGACGACCTGCGCGCGCTCTTCGCGGCCGACGCCGGTCCCACGGCGGCCGACGGACCCTGTGTGCACGACCTGTTCGACGCGGCCGCGGCCCGGACTCCGTACGCGGTCGCGGTGACCGGTGCGGACGAGATCCTCACGTACGACGAACTGCGCCGCCGCAGCGACGCGCTGGCGGCCCATCTGGTGGCGCGGGGCGTGCGCCCGAACGACCTGGTGACGGTCTTCCTCGACCGTTCGGCCGCGATGGTCGTGGCGCTGCTCGGCATCCTCAAGGCGGGCGCCGCCTACGTTCCGCTGGACCCGGAGCTGCCCGCCGCGCGGCTGTCCGACATCGTGGGGGACAGCGGCACCTCCCTGGTCGTCACCCAGGCCCGGCTGAAGGCGCGGGCCCGGGCCCTGCTCGACGCGCGGTCGGCCGAGGCGCGGGCGGCGGCGCCGGGCGGCCTCGTGGTCCTCGACGAGCAGCGGGACGAACTCGCGGCCGCCGCGGCGCGGGGCGAGCGGCCCGGGGTGACGGTGACCGAGTCGGAACTCGCGTACGTCATCTACACCTCCGGCAGCACCGGCAAGCCCAAGGGCGTGATGATTCCGCACCGGGGCTTCACCAACCTGCTGCGCTCGATGGCCGTCGAGCCCGGACTCGGCCGCACCGACACGCTGTTCGCGGTCACCACCGTCAGCTTCGACATGGCGCAGGTCGAGCTGTTCCTGCCGCTGGTCACGGGCGGGCGCTGCTATGTGTGCGACAGCGCGACGATCAAGGACGTCGACCGGCTGAAGGAGCGCATCGGCCGGGTGCGCCCCACGGTCATGCAGGCCACCCCGGCGACCTGGAGCATGCTGTTCCACTCGGGCTGGCGCAACACCGAGGGCGTCCGGATCCT
Organism: Streptomyces sp. NBC_00224; assembly: GCF_041435195.1. NCBI lineage: Bacteria > Bacillati > Actinomycetota > Actinomycetes > Kitasatosporales > Streptomycetaceae > Streptomyces > Streptomyces sp. NBC_00224. The sequence goes on along the minus strand of NZ_CP108106.1, from coordinate 820,473 downwards.
CACCGGCGGCGAGGCCCTGTCCCGTACGCTCAAGGACCACTTCCTGAGCACCGGCACCGAGGCCTGGAACCTGTACGGGCCGACCGAGACCACCGTCTACTCGACCGGCACCCTGGTGCGCCCCGACGCGCCCATCACCATCGGCAGGCCGATCGCCAACACCGAAGTCCTCATCCTGGACGAGGAGTTGCGGCCGGTGGCCGAGGGCGAGCCGGGCGAGCTGTGCATCGCCGGGACCGGGCTCGCCGAGGGGTACGTCAACCGCCCCGAGCTCACGGCCGAGAAGTTCGTGGCCCACCCCCTGGTCGCGGGCGCGCGGCTCTACCGCACCGGGGACCTGGCGCGCTGGAACGAGGACGGCGAGATCGACTACCTCGGGCGGCTCGACTTCCAGGTCAAGATCCGGGGCAACCGGGTCGAACTGGGCGACATCGAATACCACTTGGGCGCTCACGCGGCCGTCGCCGAGTGTGTCGTGGTGGCGCGCGGCGAGGACGCGGCCAAGCAGCTCGTCGCCTACTACCGGCCCGGCCCGGGGCGCACGGCGGACGCGGCCGACTTCAAGGAGCACCTGCGCGAGAGGCTGCCGTCGTACATGGTCCCGGACTTCTACGTGCCGATCGACGACGTTCCGCTGACCGGCAGCGGCAAGGTGGACCGCAACGCGCTGATGCGGCGCGAGATCTCCCTCGCGCCCGCCACGGCCGCGCCTGTTGAGGCCGCCCCCGGACGTGTGCCGCTCGCGGACCTCGCGGACATCGAGGAGCGGGTCCTGGCCTGCTGGCAGGACGTCCTCCAGGTCCGCGACATCGGCCCCACCGCCTCCTTCTTCGAGGTGGGCGGCAACTCGCTGGCGGCCGTGGTGCTCGCCGAGCGCATCGCCGACCGCCTCGGCGTGCCGTTCGCGGCGGCCGACCTGTTCAAGTACGCCAGCGCGCGCAGCATCGCCGAGTACGTGCGCGAGCACACCGCACCGGCTGTGGTTCCGGCCGCGCGGGCCGAGGAGGAGACCGTCGCGGTCGCCCCGGACGCCGCCGCGGACCTGCCCGAGGACGCCGTGGCGATCGTCGGCATCGCCTGCCGCTTCGGGGACGCCGAGGACCACTGGCGGTTCTGGGAGGACCTGCGGCGCGGCGACGGCACCACCCGGTTCTGGACCGAGGAGGAGCTGCGCGGGGCCGGGGTGCCCGAGCGGGTGCTGCGCGAGCCCGGCTATGTGCCGCTGCGCTCCGCCCTCGCGGACAAGGACGTCTTCGACGGCGAGTTCTTCCGGCTCTCCCCGAACCACGTCGCCCTGATGGACCCGCAGTTCCGCCAGCTGCTCCTGCACGCCTGGAAGGCCGTCGAGGACGCGGGCTACGACCACCGCGACATCCCGGACACCGGCGTCTATGTCACCAGCGGCAACCACTTCTACGGAGCGCCCGCCCCGGACGCGGCGCCCGTGATCGAGGATCCGCAGCAGTACCTGTCGTGGGTGATGTGCCAGAGCGGCACGGTCGCCTCGATGATCTCGTACCAGCTCGGCTTCGGCGGCCCCAGCCTCGCCGTCCACTCCAACTGCTCGTCCTCGCTGAGCGCCCTCTCGCTCGCGGCCCGCGCGGTGCAGAGCGGCGAGAGTGACTTCGCCCTGGTCGCGGCGGCCTCGGCGGCCAGTACGGACGGGCGCGGCTACGTCCACAAGCCCGGTCTCAACTTCTCCGGCGACGGCCGCGTCAAGGCGTTCGACGCCGCCGCCGACGGCATGGTCGGCGGCGAGGGCGTCGCCGCGCTGCTGATCCGCCGTGCCAAGGACGCCGTCGCGGACGGCGACCACATCTACGGCCTGCTGCGCGGTGTGGCGACCAACAGCGACGGCGCCCAGGCCACCGGTTTCTACAGCCCCAGCGTCGACGGCCAGAGCCGGGTGATCCGCCGGGCCCTGGAGCGCACCGGCGTCGACGCGCGCTCCATCGGATACGTGGAGGCGCACGGCACCGGCACCAAGCTCGGCGACCCCGTGGAGCTGGCCGCGCTGACCGAGGCGTACCGCGAGGCCACCGACGAGACCGGTTACTGCGGCATCGGCTCCGTGAAGTCCAACCTCGGCCACCTCGACTCGGCGGCCGGACTCGCCGGGACCGTCAAGGTGCTGCTCGGCCTCTACCACGGCGAGCTCCCCCCGACCCTCAACTACACCACCCCCAACCCCCAGTTGAAGCTGGAGCGGTCGCCGTTCCACGTGGTCGACCGGCTGCGGGAGTGGCCGCGGGGCGAGGGCCCGCGCCGGGCGGCGCAGAGCTCCATCGGCCTGGGCGGCAGCAACGCGCACGCGATCTTCGAGGAGTACGCGGCCGCCGCGCCCGCCGCCGACGACCGCTCCCCGCAGCTGGTCCCGCTGTCGGCGCGCACCCGGGACAACCTGGCCGCCTACGCGCGTGAGCTGCGGGCGGCCCTGGCGAGCCCGAGGCCCACGCTGCGACTGCGCGATGTGGCGTACACGCTCCAGGTGGGCCGGGTGGCGATGGCCCACCGGGTGGCGTTCGTCGTCCGTGACCTGGGTGAACTCGCCGACGAGCTCGCGCTGTTCCTCGACGGCCGGGACTCGGCCCGCCGCTTCACGGGCGAGGTGCCCCGTGGTGCCGCCGCCGACGGCCCCGCCGCCAAGGTCGCCCGCTGGCTGGAGAAGGGCGAGGAGAAGGGCAAGCTGAAGAAGCTCGCCCAGGCGTGGGTGCGGGGCGCCGACGTCGAGTGGCGGCAGCTGGCCAGGACCGCGGCGGGCCGCCGGACCAGCCTGCCCGCCTACCCGTTCAGCCGGGTCGTCCACCCGTGGCCGGCCCGCGCCGTCGAGGCGTCCGGGCCCGCTCCGGCGCACCCCCTGCTCCACGAGAACGTGTCCGGGCTCGGCGCGGTCCGCTACCGCACCCGGTTCACCGGCGAGGAGTTCGTGCTCCGCGACCACGTGGTCGACGGGAAGCGGCTGCTCCCGGCCGTGGCGAGCCTGGAGATGGCGTACACGGCCGTGCGCCGTGCGCTGCCCGCCGCCGGATCGCGGGTCACGCTGAAGAACGTCAGCTGGGTACGGCCCGTGGCGGTCGGCGGCGAGGGCCGCACGGTCGAGTTCACCCTGGCCGAGGACGCGGCGCCGGGCTCGTCCCGCTTCGAGCTGACCGGCTCGGCCCAGGACGGCGGACAGGTCCACGTCCAGGGCCGCGCGACGGCCGCGCCCGCCACCGAGCGGCCCACGGTCGGGCTCGACCGGCTGCGCGCCGCCCTGCGGCTGCGCCCGCTGTCGGGCGACGAGTGCTACGCCTACATCGCCCGCGCCGGAGTCGCCTACGGCCCCGGCTTCCGGCTGGTGCGCACCCTGTACCGCGGCGCCCCCGACGGGCGGCGCGAGGTGCTGGCCGAACTGCGGCTGCCGGGCGTCTCGCGCGGCTCCCTGGAGTCGTACGCGCTGCACCCGGGCTTCCTGGACGCGGCGATCCACGCCTCGCTAGGCCTCGACCCCCGGTTCGACACGGAGGCGGGCGCGGCGTCGCGGCCCCGGGAGGCGTCGGCCACACCGGTGCCGTTCGCGCTCGACCGGCTCGACGTCTTCGCGGAGTGCGAGGAGGAGATGTACGCCTGGGTGCGCCCGGCGCCCGGGGAGCGGGCCGAGGGCGCGGGCCAGGTGCTCGACATCGACCTCACCGACGCCGGCGGGCGGGTCTGCGCCGCGCTGCGGGGCCTCGCCTACCGTGTGCTCGACGGGAAGCCGGACGGCGGCCGGGCCTCGGCCCTGCGCACCCTCCTGCCGGTGTGGGAGCCCAAGCGCGCCGAACTCCCGTCGTCCGGCGGTGAGTCGAAGGGTGCACCCGATGAGGTGTTCGTCTTCGACGCCGACCGGCGACTGCGCGACGAGCTCGGGGCGCTGGCGCCCGGACACCGGCTGGTGGAGCTGCCCGCGGGCGCCTCGGTGGCGGACATCGCCGAGCGGATCCGCAGCACCGGGCGGACGCCCGCGCACCTCGTCTGGGTGGCGCCGCACGACGGGCCCGACCCCGTCGCGGGCCAGGAGCGGGGCGCCGTCGAGGTGTACCGCCTGGTGCGGGCGCTGCTGTCGCTCGGCCTCGGCACCAAGTCGCTGACCTGGACCGCGCTCACCTTCGCCACCCAGCGCGCCCAGGCCCGCGACCTGGTCGCGGCGACCCACGCGAGCGTGCACGGGCTGCTGGGCAGCGCCGCCAAGGAGCACACCCGCTGGACGGTCCGCCTCCTCGACCTGCCCGCCCAGGCGCCCGGCGACGCGCTGCGCGCGGCCGGACTCGCCCTGCCCACCGTCCCGGCCGGAACCACGCTCGCCCTGCGCGAGGGCCGTTGGCTCGCCCAGGAGCTGCGGCCCGTCGCCCCGCTCGCCCCCGCCACCGCGCCCTACCGGGACGGCGGCCGCTATGTCGTCGTGGGCGGCGCGGGCGGCATCGGTGAGCTGTGGAGCCGCCACATGGTCGAGCACCACCGGGCGGCGATCGTCTGGATCGGCCGCCGCCCCCTCGAAGGCGCCGTCGCGGCCTCCCTCGCCGACCTGGCGGCCCGGGCGCGGGCCGTCGGCGCCGGGGAGCCCCTCTACGTACAGGCGGACGCGAGCGACGAGGCGGCGCTGGCCGCCGCGTACCGGCGCATCAAGGAGCGCCACGACCGGATCGACGGCGTGGTCCACTCCGCGATCGTGCTGGCGGACAAGACGCTGGCCAACATGGACGAGGACCGGTTCCGCGCGGCGCTGACCGCCAAGGTCGACGTGGGCGTCCACCTCGCCCGCGTGTTCGGCGCCGAGCCGCTGGACTTCGTCCTCTTCTTCTCCTCGGTGGAGAGCTTCGTACGGGACGCGGGCCAGGCCAACTACGCGGCCGGGTGCACCTTCAAGGACGCGCTGGCCCTGGACCTCGCGGACCGGTGGCCCACCGCGCCGGGCGCCGCCCGGCCCGTGGTGAAGTCCGTCAACTGGGGCTACTGGGGTGTGGCGGGCGTCGTCAGCGACGACTTCTACCGCGCGCGCATGGCGGCGGCGGGCATCGACTCCCTCGACCCCGAGGAATCCCTGCGCACCCTCGCGGACTTCCTCGGCGGTGAGCACGGCCAGATCGCGCTGATGCGCACCTTCGACGAGGCGGCGCTGCGGGGGCTCGTGCCCGCCGAGCGCCTGGGCGCGTCCGCCGATGTGCCCGAGGACGGGCCGGACCGGCTGCCCTCCGTGCTCGACGCGGTCGTGGCCGCGCACCGCGCACCGCACGGCGAGGTCGAGCGGCTCGGCCGGTTCCTGCCGCACCCGCGCCTGTGCGAGCTGGCCGAGCAGCTGCTCTTCACCACGCTGCGCGACCTCGGGCTGGACGGTCTGGAAGGACGGATTCCCGCCAAGTACGGCCGCTGGCTGGCGGAGAGCGACCGCGTGCTGACCGCCGCCGGGCTCATCGAGGTGCGCGGCGGACGGCGCGCCCTGCCCGCCGCGCGGGACCTGGACGCCGCCGAGCTGTGGCGCCAGTGGTACGCGGAGCGCGCCGACTGGCAGCCGGGCGCCAACCAGCGCGCCCAGGTCGACCTCGTCGAGTCCTGTCTGCTCGCCCTGCGCGAGGTCCTGGCCGGGGAGCGCCCCGCCACCGAGATCCTCTTCCCGGGCTCCTCGATGTCCCGCGTGGAGGGCATCTACCGGGGCGACCCGATCGCCGACTACTTCAACGACCGGCTGAGCGAGCTGGTCGTGGACGCGGTGCGCCGCTGGCGCCGTGCCCACCCGGGCCGCCGCCCGCGCATCCTGGAGGTCGGGGCCGGAACCGGCGCGACCAGCGCCAAGGTGCTGGCGGCGCTGGAGCCGCTGGGCGACGCGATCGCGGAGTACTGCTACACCGACCTCTCCAAGGCGTTCCTGTTCCGCGCCGAGGAGCAACTGCTGCCGCGCCACCCGTATCTGACGACCCGTATCTTCAATGCGGAGAAGTCGCCCGGGGAGCAGGGCGTCGAGCCCGGCGGGTTCGACGTCGTGGTGGCGACCAACGTGCTGCACGCCACCGCGGACATCGCGCTGACCCTGCGCAACGTGAAGGCGGCCATGCGGCCGGGCGGGCTGCTCTTCATGAACGAGATGAGCCGCAACACGCTCCTGGCGCATCTGACGTTCGGCCTGGTCGACGGCTGGTGGCTGTACCGGGACGCGGACCTGCGCATCCCGGGCAGCCCGGTGCTCACGCCCGAGAGCTGGGTGGACGTACTGCGGGCCGAGGGCTTCGACAGGGTGGGGCAGCCGGACGCCGGGGCGCATGTCCTGGGCCAGCAGCTGACCGTCGCCGAGAACGGTGGCGGTGCGGTGGTCCGTACGGACGTGCCGCGCACCGACGCCCTCCCGGCGCCGCGCCCGGCCCCCGCCGCCTCCGTCACCGCCGTCGTCCCGGACGCCGGCCTGCGGGCGCGCACCCTCGCCTACTTCGAGCAACTCCTGCGTGACGCCCTGCGTCTGACGGACGATCAACTCGACCCGGGCCGGAACCTGCACGACTACGGTCTCGACTCCATCCTGGTCTCCGGCATGAACAACGCCGTCGCACGGGACTTCGAGGATGTTCCCAGCACGCTCTTCTTCGAGCTGCGGACCCTCGACGAGCTGACCGACCACTTCCTGGACACCCGCCGCCCGGAGCTGCTCAGGCTCTTCGGAGCCCACGCGGCGCAGGCCGGGCCCCCGTCCACCGACCTCGCGGAGCGCGCCATCGCGTACGTCACCGCGCTGGTCGCCGACACGCTCCGGATGGCGCCCGGGGACCTCGCCCCCGACGCCGACCTCTTCGACCTCGGGCTCGACTCGATCCTCGTCATCCAGCTGAACAACGCGCTCGGCCGCGACTTCGACGAGCTGAGCAGCACGCTGTTCTTCGACTGCCCGACGGTCCGCGAGGTCGCCGGGTACTTCACCGGGGCGCACCCCGCGCGGCTGGCCGAGGTGCTGGGCGCCGAGGAGCCGCCGCACACCGCCGCCCCGGTCCGGGTCCCGGCTCCGGCCCCGGTCCAGGACGTGGCTCCGGCCGTGTCCCCGGCGCCGGTCCAGGCGCCCGCCCCCCGCCTGCGCGACATCGCCGTCGTCGGCCTCGGCGGCCGCTATCCCCGGGCCGCCGACCCCGCCGCGCTGTGGGAGAACGTGCGCCACGGCCTCGACTGCACCACCGAGTACCCCGAGGACCGCTGGTGGCTGCGCTGGGAGGAGGACGGCAAGGAGCGCCCGCGGGGCGGGTTCCTGGCGGACGTCGCCTCCTTCGACGCCGAGTACTTCGGCATCCCGGACGACGAGGCCGCCGCCATGGACCCCCAGGAGCGGCTGTTCATCGAGACCGTCCACAGCGCCCTCCAGGACGCCGGGTACACGGCTGCGGCGCTCAACCGGCAGGGCAGGGTCGGGGTGTTCGCGGGCGCCATGAACGCCACGTACAACGGGCGCACCGCCCACTCCTCGATCGCCAACCGCACTTCGTACCTCTTCGACTTCCAGGGTCCGAGCATCGCCCTCGACACGGCGTGCTCGTCGTCGCTCACGGCGATCCACCTCGCCCTGGAGAGCCTGTACAGCGGCGACAACGACTGCGCGGTCGCCGGTGGCGTCAACCTGCTCCTGAACGCCGACCACTTCGACGTGCTCGCCGAGCACGGGCTGCTGTCCGCCGGTGACCGGTGCCGACCGTTCTCCGAGCACGCGGACGGCTTCCTCGCCGCCGAGGGCGTCGGCGCTGTCGTGCTCAGGCCGCTGGAGGACGCGCTCGCAGGCGGCGACCACGTCTACGCGGTCATCAAGGGCAGCGCGGTGAACGCGGGCGGCCGGACCAGCCGGTACAGCATGCCCAGCCTCACGGCCCAGCGCGACGTCGTCGCCCGCGCCCTGGAGAAGGCAGGCGTCGAGCCCGCCACCGTCAGTTACGTGGAGGCGCACGGCACGGCGACCGCGCTCGGCGACTCCATCGAGATCTCCGCGCTCAGCCGTGCGTTCGGCACCGCACGCGCCGGCCAGTACTGCGCGGTCGGCTCGCTCAAGTCCAACCTCGGTCACGCCGAGAGCGCGTCCGGCGTCGCCGGTCTCACCAAGGTCCTCATGCAGCTCGCGCACGGGCAGCTCGCGCCGTCCATCAACGCCGAGGAGCTGAACGGCGGGATCGTCTTCAAGCGGACGCCGTTCGCGGTGCAGCGCGAGCTCGCGCCGTGGGCGCCGGTCGACGCCGACGGGCGGCCGCTGCCCAGGCGCGCCGGGATCTCCTGCTTCGGCGCGGGCGGCTCCAACGCACATCTGATCATCGAGGAACACCCTGGAGGCGGCGACGTGGCCCCGGCGCTTGCGCATCTGACCGACGAGCCCTGCCTGGTGCCGCTCTCCGCCCGGACCCCGGACCAACTGCGTGACGTGGCCGGGCGGCTGGCGGACTTCGTCGGCGACACCGACCGTGCCGGGCGTGCGGTGCCGCTGCGCGACCTCGCGTACACCTTGCAGGTGGGGCGCGACGAGCTGCCGGTGCGGCTGGCCCTCGTCGTACGGTCGGTGCCGGAGCTCGCGGCACGGCTCGCGGTGTTCCTCGGCGAGGGCCTGGTGCCCGGCGCCGAGTACGCCGACCTGACCGGCCGCGAGGCCGGACGGCAGACGCCCGCGACGGTCGGCGACCCGCGCGAGGCGGCCCGGCAGTGGCTGTCCGGGACGGCCCTCGTGTGGGAGGCGCTGTACGGCGGGGCGCCGCTGCCCCGGCGCGTCAGCCTGCCCACGTACCCGTTCGCCAGGAAGACGCACTGGTACGGGGAGCGGCTCGCCCCGGCCCAGGCCCAAGCCCCGGCCCCGGCGGCAGCGGCAGCGGCCCAGGCCGTCGCGCCCGCGCCCGCACCCCGTCCCGCCGAGGACGGTGGCGTCCGCGCTCTGCTCCTGGACGCCGTCGCCGCGCAGCTGGACGTGGACCCCGCCGAGGTCCGCACCGATGTGGACTTCCCCGCCCTCGGCCTCACCTCGATGGGGCTGGTGCGGCTGGCCAAGGAGATCCAGCGCGATCTCGACCCGGGGTTCGAGTCAGCGCTGCTCTTCGAGCACGCGACGGTCGACGAGCTGGCGGCCCACCTCACCGGGTGCGGCGTCGCCGCGGCGACGCAGCCGGTGGTGCCCGCCGCGCGCCACCCGCTCTCCGAGGGTCAGCAGGGGCTCTGGACCCTGCAGAAGGCGTCCCCGGAGTCCGGTGCGTACAACGTGCCGCTCTGCTTCAAGACCACCGGCCCGGACGTCGGTGCCCTGCGGGCCGCGTTCGCGCGGGTCCGCGCCCGGCACCAGGTGCTCGGCGCGGCCGTCGAGGTGGCGGGCGGCAGCCTCCTGCTGGCCCAACAGCAGGACCGGCAGCCGGTGGTGACGGAGCATCACCTGTCCGTGGCCGACGAGAGCGAGGCGGTCGCGCTGATCCGCGCGCGCGCCAAGGAACCGTTCGACCTGGAAGAAGGCCCGCTCCGCCGCCTCGACGTCTTCCACGGCCCGGGCGCTGTGGCCTGGGTGCTCCTGAACACCCATCACCTCGTCCTCGACGGGGCCTCCGCCGTGCTGCTGGTCAAGGACCTGCTCGCGGAGTACACGGCGCTCACCGAGGGCCGGATCCCGGACGCGCCGCACCCGAGCGCCCCCTACGAGGAGTTCGTGGCCGCCGAGGCCCAGGCGCTGAGCGATGCCGGGGCCGACGAACGGCTGGCGTACTGGCGTGAGCGGCTCTCCCCGCCGCTGCCCGCACTGGCGCTGCCCGCCGACCGGCCACGCCTCACCGCCTCCGGCGCCGGGGCCACCGCGACCCGGCGCCTTTCGGCCGGACTCGGCGCGCGCATCGCGGAGTTCGCCCGCAGTCGGCGCGTCTACGCGTCCGCCGCCTACCTCGCCGCGTTCAAGGTCCTGCTGCGCCAGTACACCCAGCAGGACGACGTGATCGTGGGTATGCCGGTGAGCACCCGGCCCGCGACCGGCTTCGAGCGCACGGTGGGCCACTTCGTCGACATGCTGCCGGTCCGCAGCCGCGTCAGCGGCGCGGCGCGCTTCGCCGACCTCTGCAAGGACGTCCAGAAGAACCTGGTCAACGGCCTGGCCCAGCAGTATCCGTTCACGGCCCTGGTGCGCGAGCTCGGCCTGTCCACGGGCGACGGCGGCGCGCCGGTCTTCCGGTACGCGTTCATGTACCAGGACTGGCACGAGGACGTCACCGCCGGTGCCCCCGCCTTCTCCTACGTCGAGGGCATCCACCAGGAGGGCGAGTACGAGCTCGTCCTTGAGGTCGTCGAGCCCGCCGGGCCCGGCGGCTCCTGGACCGTCAACTGGAAGTACGACACCGCCCTGTTCGACGCCGCGACGGCCGAGCAGCTGCTGCGCCAGTACATCCACCTCCTGGAGACCGTCCCGGCCGACCCCGAGCAGCTCGTCGACGCGTGCTCGCTGCTCTCGCCCGAAGAGCGCCACACCCTCACCGTCGAGTGGAACGCCACCGAGGCCGCCCACCCCGAGCGGCCCGTGCACGAGCTGTTCGCCGAGCAGGCGGCCCGCACTCCGGACGCGCTCGCGGTCGTCGCCGGGCAGGACTCCCTCACGTACGCGGAGCTCGACGAGCGCTCCGGCCGTCTCGCGAGCCATCTGGCGGACCTCGGTGTCGGCCCCGGCAGCCTGGTCGCGGTGTACTTGGAGCGCTCGCCCGAGCTGCTGATCGCGCTCCTCGCGACGATGAAGGCGGGCGGCGCCTACATCCCGCTCGACCCCGACTACCCGCAGGACCGGCTCGCCCACATCCTCGGCGACGCCCGCCCGCAGGCCGTCCTCACCCACAGCGCGCTGCGCGCCCGGCTGCGCGAGCTCGCCGACGTGCCCAGCACGGTCCTGATGGACCGGCCGTGGCCCACCGGCGGCCCGGTCGGCGCCCGCGTCACCGCCGACGACCTCGCGTACGTCATCTACACCTCGGGCAGCACCGGCAACCCCAAGGGGGTGATGGTGCCGCACGGCGCCCTCACCAACTTCCTCTGCTCGATGGCGGACCGGCCGGGCCTGCGGGCGGAGGACCGGCTGCTCGCGGTGACCACCCACAGCTTCGACATCGCCGCCCTGGAGCTCTACCTCCCGCTGGTCGTCGGGGCACGCGTCCACCTCTGCGACGCCGACACCGCGCGCGACCCGGGCCGGCTCAAGGCGCTCCTTGGCGCGGTGCGGCCCACGGTGATGCAGGCGACCCCGTCGACCTGGACGATGCTGCTGCACGAGGGCTGGACCAACGACGAGCGCGTGCGCGTGCTGTGCGGCGGCGAGGCGCTTCCCGAGACCCTGCGCGAGCGCCTGACCGCGCTCGACTGCGAGGTGTGGAACCTGTTCGGGCCGACCGAGACGACCATCTGGTCGACGGCCGGGCGGATCGGGGCGGACGGCCGCATCACCATCGGCACGCCCATCGACAACACCCAGATCTACATCCTGGACGGCCTCGGCCGCCCCGCGCCCGCCGGTGTTCCCGGTGAGCTGTGCATCGCGGGCGCCGGGCTCGCCAGGGGCTATCTGAACAAGCCGGAGCTGACGGCCGAGCGCTTCCCCGAGAACCCGTTCGCGCCCGGCACCCGCATCTACCGCACCGGCGATCTGGCGCGCCGGCTGAGCGACGGCCGGATCGAGTGCCTGGGCCGCATCGACTCCCAGGTGAAGATCCGTGGTTTCCGGGTCGAGCTCGGCGAGATCGAGCACGTCCTCGCCGGTCACCCGGCCGTGCGCGAGTGCGTCGTGGTGGCCCGTACGCGTGCGGAGAGCAGGCAGCTGGTGGCGTACTACGTGCCGGCGGCGGGCCCGGTGGCGGCCGAGGAGCTGACCCGGCACCTGGCCCGGAAGGTCCCGCCGTACATGGTCCCGTCGTTCGTCCTGCCCATCGACGCGCTGCCGTGCACCCCCAACGGCAAGGTCGACCGCAAGACCCTGGAGGAGCGTCCGGTGGCGCTGGCCCACACCCGCGCGGACGCGCCCCGGCCCGTCGAGGCGGCACCCGGCTCCCCGCTGCCGCACGAGGGCGATGTGCTCGCCCTGTGGCGCGAGGTGCTCGGCGTCGACGACCTCGGCCCGACGGACGCGTTCCTGGACGCGGGCGGCAGCTCGGTCCTGGCGGCCGTGCTCGCCGACCGGGCCGCCAAGCGGTACGGGGTGGCGTTCACGGCGGCCGAGACCTTCAAGTGCGTCAACGCCCGGGGGATGAGCGAGCACCTGCGGGCTGGCGGCGGCACTCACGCCCGTGCCGAGGCGGAAAGCGTGCAGCCCGCACCGGCCCCCGCCGCCCCTCTCACCGGCAGCGTCGCCGTCATCGGCATCTCCTGCCGGCTGCCCGGCGCCGAGGACCACCACGCGTTCTGGCGCAACCTGCTCGCGGGCGAGGAGAGCGTCGAGCTCTGCTCCGCCGACGAACTGCGCGAGCTGGGCGTCGACGAGAGCCTGATCGCGCACCCCGACTACGTTCCGGTGCGCGCGAGCATGCGCGGCAAGGGCCTGTTCGACGCCGACTTCTTCCAGGTCTCGCCGCGCGACGCGGAGCTGATGGACCCTCAGCTGCGGCTGCTGCTCCAGCACTCCTGGAAGGCCGTCGAGGACGCCGGGCGGCTGCCCGGTGACATCACCGACAGCGCGGTCTACGTGTCGACCAGCAACGCCCTCTACCAGGCACCGCTGGCGGCCGGGAACGCGCGGCGCGACTCCGAGTCGCTGGTGAGCTTCCTCCAGGCCCAGCCCGGCACCATGCCCACCACCGTCTCGCACAAGCTGGGCCTGACCGGCCCGAGCCTGTACGTGCACAGCAACTGCTCGTCCTCGCTGGCCGGGCTCGCCCTCGCGGTCCAGGGCATCCAGTCCGGCCAGACCCGCCACGCGCTGGTCGGCGGCGCCGGAATGTACGCCGAGAACGCCGTCGGCTACCTCTTCGAAGAGGGCATGACCCTCTCCTCCGACGGCCACTGCAAGCCGTTCGACGCCGAGGCGAGCGGGATGATCGGCGGCGAGGGCGTCGTCGTGGTCCTGCTCAAGGACGCCCGGTCCGCCGTCCGCGACGGCGACCACATCTACGCGCTGCTGCGCGGCGCCGGGATGAACAACGACGGCGACCGCAAGGCCGGTTACTACGCGCCGAGCGTGGCCGGGCAGGCCGAGCTGGTCTCGGCGGTCCTGGACCGCGCCGGAGTGCACCCCGAGAGCATCGGCTACCTGGAGGCGCACGGCACCGGCACCCGGCTCGGCGACCCCATCGAGGTCATGGCCGTATCGGAGGCCTACCGCCGCCACACCGACCGCACCGGCTTCTGCGGCATCGGCTCCGTCAAGTCCAACCTCGGCCACCTGGACGCGGCGGCCGGGCTCGCCGGTCTCGTCAAGACCGCCCTGGTCGTCGGCAACCGGCGGATCCCGCCGACCGTCAACCACCGCGTGCCCAACCCGCAGATCGACTTCGCGGGCTCGCCGTTCTACGTGGTGGACCGGCTCGTCGAGCACGCCCCCTCGGCCGAGCCGATGCGCGCGGCCGTCAGCTCGTTCGGCATCGGCGGCACCAACGTCCACGCCGTTCTGGAGGAGGCGCCCGCGCGCGGGGCCGAGGACGCCGTCCTCGCCGGTCCGCGCCTGGTGCCGCTGTCGGCGCGCGGGCCGGAGAACCTGCGCCGGTACGCGGATGACCTGGCCCACCGGCTCGCCGAGCTGGAGGAGACGGGCCCGAGCGCCCGCCGACTCGCCGACGTGGCCTTCACCCTCCAGGTGGGCCGCACCCAGCAGAGCGAGCGCGTGGCGTTCGTGGTGCGCGACGTGCGCGAACTCATCGACGCCCTGGGTGACTTCGCCTCGGGCGGGGAGCAGCGGGTGTACGGCGGCGGCGTCCTGGCACACACCGCCCGGCAGTGGGTGGACGGTGGTGAGGTCGACTGGCCGCACACCGACGAGACACACCCTCCGCGCCGGATCAGCCTGCCCACGTACCCGTTCACCGAGGAGTACTTCTGGCTGCGCGGCCAGGAGGCCGCGGCGCCGGACCCCACCTCGACCGACGTGTCCCGCAAGGAAAGTGACGGCTCGTCGGACCTGGACTTCTTCGAGGAACGCTGGGTGGCGACGGCCGCCACCCCCGTCCCCGACGCCCCCGCGTCCGAGGCGCAGGTCGTCCTGTGCTTCCTCGACGGGGCGGCGGACCGGGCCGCGTACGAGCGGTCCCTGCGCGAGCGCGCGCCCGGTGCCGAGCCGGTCTTCGTCGGCGCCGGGTCCCCGTATCCCGTGGACCGCGACGACGAGCGCAGCTGGAAGCGGGCGCTCGGGGCGGTCGCGGCCGAGTACGGGCGCGTCGACGCGATCCACTACCTCTGGCCGGCCGGGCACCGCGACGCGGGTCCTGGCCAGCAGCCGTCGCTCCTGCGCGAGCTGCGCGACGTCGCCTCGCTGATCCGGGCCGTGGTCGCGGCCCGCCTTGAGGTGCCGCACCTGCTCGTGGCCGGGCACTTCCGCGACGCCGTGGAGCAGGCCGCCCTCGACGCCCTGATCGGGTACGAGCGCTCGCTCGCCGAGGTGCTGCCGGGCACCGCCCTGCGCGTGGTCCTGCACGAGGGTGCGCTCGACGCGTCCCACTGGGCCGCTCTGCTCTTCGACGAGCAGCGCCAGGAGGACCCGTCGAGCGTGCTGTACCGGGCGGACGGCGTGCGCCGGACCTGCCGGGTCGAGCACGTCGAGACCCCGGCCCGGCCCGCCCGGAGCGTACTGCGCGACGGCGGAACGTACTTGCTGACCGGTGCCTTCGGCGGCCTCGGCCGCCGCCTGGCCGAGTACCTGGCGCGCGAGTACCGTGCCCACCTCGTCCTGCTCGGCCGCTCGGAGATCGGCGCGGCCGACGAGGCCTGGGTCGAGGGACTGCGGCGCTCCGGCAGCCGGGTCGTCTGCCGCCGGGCCGATGTGAGCGACCCGAACGCGCTGGCCGGACTGCGGGCGGGCCTGCCCGAGGAGCTGCGCGCCTTCGACGGCGTCCTGCACCTCGCGGGCGCGGCCGAGCCGGTCACCCTGCCGGCGAAGACCACCGCCTCCATCGACGCGGTGCTCGGCGCGAAGGCGCACGGCACGCTCGCCCTGGAGCGCGCCCTCGGCCTCGACACCGAACGCCCCGACTTCGTCTGCCACTTCTCCTCCACCGCCGCCGTCCTCGGCGACTTCGGCAGCGGCGACTACGCGGTGGCCAACCGCTTCCAGGCGGCCTACGCGCGCGCCCTCGGCGAGCGGCCGACGCGACACCGGACGCTCGCGATCCAGTGGCCGCTGTGGGAGGAGGGCGGCATGGGCGCGTCCGCGCAGCGGAATGCGGACCCGGAGTTCATCGACGCCTACCTCCGCTCCAGCGGCCTGCGGGCGCTGGAGACGGCGGCGGGGCTCGACGCGTTCGAGCGCCTCCTGGCGGCCGACCTCGTCGCGCCGATGGTGCTGCGGCCCACCGCGCAGGCGTCGCCGATCGTCGCCGACACAGTACGACCGACCGCGCGGCCCGAGCAGCCGACGCCCGCCGTGCGCACCCGGGCGCCGAAGACCGGTGAACTGACGTACGCGGTTCGGGAAGTGGTCCAGCACGTCCTCAAGGCCGAGGCACACCGGATCGACGACCGCAGCAACTTCGTCGACCTCGGCTTCGACTCCATCCGCCTCACCCAGCTCGCACACCGGCTCTCCGACCGCGTCGGGGTGCGGCTGCTGCCCACCGTCCTCTACGACCACCCGTCGATCGAACGGCTGGTGGAGTACTTGGCAGGAGAGGACGTCCGGATGGCGGTGGAGGCTCCGGCGGTGGCCGCCGAGCCCGTGGCGGCGGTCCAGGCTGTCGCGGCGACCGGGCCCGCTGCCGGTGTCGAACCCGCCGTCGGGGACGAGCCCGTGGCGATCATCGGCATGAGCGGGATCTTCCCGGGCTGCCGCTCGGTGGCCGAGTTCTGGGACGCGCTCGCCGACGGCAAGGACATGGTCCGCGAGCTCCCGCCCGTACGGTTCGGTGAGTCGGCCCCGGGGGAGCCGGACGGCGAGCGCTACCGGTGGATGGGCAGCATCGACTGGGCGGACGAGTTCGACGCCGCCTTCTTCGAGATCGCCCCCAAGGAGGCCCGGACGATCGACCCGCGCCAGCGCCACCTCCTCCAGGAGTCCTGGAGGGCGCTGGAGGACGCGGCGCTCGGCGCCGAGGAGCTCAAGGGCAAGCGCGTCGGCGTGTTCGTCGGCGTGGAGCAGGGCGACTACCAGCTCCTGGTGAAGGACGGCGGCAACGTCACCTCCAACCACGACGGCGTCCTGGCCGCCCGGCTCTCGTACTTCCTCGACCTCAAGGGCCCGGTCCTCGCCGTCAACACCTCCTGCTCCTCGGGCCTGGTCGCCCTGCACCAGGCCTGTCTGAGCCTGCGGCAGAAGGAGTGCGACATCGCGGTGGTGGCGGCCGCCAATTTCGTGCTCACCCCGCAGTCGCTGGAGGCGATGAGCCGGGCGGGCATGCTGTCCGAGGCGGGCCGGTGCTTCACCTTCGACCAGCGCGCCGACGGCATGGTGCCCGGCGAGGCGGTCACGGCCCTGGTGCTGCGGCCGCTCGCCGCCGCCGAGGCGAACGGCGACCCGGTGCACAGCGTGATCGCCGCGAGCGGCCTCAACTACGACGGCCGGACCAACGGCATCACCGCGCCCGCCGGAGAATCCCAGCGCGAACTGCTCGCCTCCGTCTACGAGCGCGGCGGCATCGACCCGAGGGACCTCGGCCACATCGTCACCCACGGCACCGGGACCAAGCTCGGTGACCCGGTCGAGGTCAACGCCCTGCGCGCGGCCTTCCGTACGGACGCGGGCGTCGCGGAGCGCGGGTTCTGCGCGCTGACCTCGACCAAGACCAACTTCGGCCACACCTTCGCGGCGTCCGGCCTGGTCGGTCTGATGAGCCTGTCCGAGTCGGTGCGCCGGGGCGTCATCCCGGCGAGCCTGCACTGCGAGCAGGACAACGAGTACATCGACTGGAGCGACAGCCCCTTCTACGTCAACAAGGCGACGAAGGAGTGGGCGACGCCGACGGGTGCGCCCAGGACGGGCGCGGTGAGCGCCTTCGGCATGAGCGGGACGAACGCGCACGTCGTCGTACGGGAGTACGTACCCGGCGCCGTGGCGCCCCCCGCCGCGTCCGGTGCGGTGGGGCATCTGCTGCCTCTGTCCGCCAAGACCGAGGCGGCGCTTAGCCGGCTCGTGGACCGGCTGCTCGACCTGATCGCCGACGGCGAGCTGCGCGACGCCGACCTGCCCGCCTTGGCCCGCACGCTCGGCGACGGCCGCCACCACTTCCGGCACCGCTGCGCCGTCGTGGCCGACACCCTCGACGAGGCGGCCGCACTGTGGCGCGGCTGGCGCGACGGCTCGGCCGGGGCGGGGTGCTTCGCGGGGACGGTCGCGCGCGACTTCTCGGCGCGGTCGGCGGACGGCGCGGACGCCGGGCAGGTGACCGCACCCGGCGCCGGACTGGACGCCACCGAGCGTCGCCGGGCCCTGTCCGCGCTCGCCGAGCGCTATGTGCGCGGCCACGACCTCCCGTCCCCGGACGCGGAGACGGCCGCCCGCCGCCCGGCGCGCCTGCGGCTTCCCACGTACCCGTTCGCACGGAACCGGTACTGGGTGCGGGAGGAGGCGCCGGTGGTCGCGGAGGCGGCGGCTCCGGCCCCGGAGCGGGCCGCTGCCCAGGCTCCGGTGCGGCCCGCCGGCCGAGTTCCGGCTGCACCTGCTATCCAGGCTTCGGCTCCGGCCGAGTCCGCTGCCCCGGCGAAGCCCGTCGTGCTGGCCGACCTGGCCGACTTCCCGCACCGGCTCGCCGAGCCGGTCGAGGCGCGGCCGCACACCGTGACGCTCTCCGCGTTGCCCGCGCCCGCGCGTCCGGTCACGCGGGAGCACGACGTCCTGGAGGACCTGAAGTCGGCGGCCAACCTCGACTTCGGCGGAATGGTGGCGACCCTCAACCGGACCGGTGTGATGGTCGAGCACCTCATCCCGTACTCCTCGGAGTTCGCCGAGTACGCGGGGGAGTGCGGCGGCGAGGTCCTCGACCTCGGCTGTGCCTACGGCATCGCCAGCATCGCGGCGCTGGAGCGCGGCGCGCGCGTGGTCGCGCTCGACATGGAGAAGAAGCACCTCGACATCCTGGGGCAGCGCGTCAACGACGACGCCCGCACCCGCCTGACGCTGCGTCAGGGAGTGCTGCCGGACGTCGACTTCGAGGACGGGCGGTTCACCGCCGTGCACGCCAGCCGCGTGATGCACTTCCTCACGCCCGAGGGCGTCGGGGTGACCCTGCGCAAGATGTTCCGCTGGCTGGAGCCGGGCGGAAAGGTCTTCCTGAGCACCGACTCGCCCTACTTCGGCTACTGGGCCTCCAAGGCCGCCGACTACGAGGCGCGCAGGCGGGCGGGCGACCCGTGGCCCGGCTACATCGAGGACGTGGCGGCCCACTTCGAGGCGGCCCACGTCGTCGGCGGACCGAGCCTGATCAACGCCCTCGACCCCGAGGTCTTCCAGCGGGAGTGCGAGGCGGCCGGGTTCGTGGTCGAGCGGGCCGGGTACTTCGGCGCGGTCGGCGTGGACCGGGGCTCGTACGGGGCGCCGGGCCCGGACATGGAGCACGTCGGCATCATCGCGCGCAAGCCGGACACCTCCGGGGCGGCCCAGGCTCAGGCGCGGGTCCAAGCCCAGGCCCAGATCTCGGCCCCGGCCCGTACGGCCGCGCCCCGCGACGAGACCGCCCGCGTCGGCGACATCGACTACCGGGTGCGCGGCACCGGCACCACGGCCCTGGTCCTCATCCACGGCCTGGGCTGCGACATGACGTACTGGGAGCAGCAGGCCCAGTACTTCGCCGACCGGTACACCGTCGTCACGCTCGACCTCGCGGGCCACGGCGGCTCCGGCCGCGACCGGCCGCACTGGACCGTCGAGGCGTACGCACGGGACGTGGCCGACGTCGTCGCCCGGGTCGGCGCCGAGCACGTGGTCCTGGTCGGCCACTCGCTCGGCGGGCCGGTCATGCTGGCGGCCGAGCCGCTCCTCGGGGGCCGGGTGCGGGGCATGGTCGGCGTGGACACGCTCCACACCTTCGACCCGCAGCCACTCAGCGCCAAGCAGCTGGACCGGTTCGTGCAGAGCTTCGTCGACGCGCCCGTACGGGCCGAGGAACTCTTCCTGGACACGCGCCGGGCGGACCTCGTCGCCCTGGTCGAGCGCACGCGCGCGCATGTCGGTGAGGCGATCGTCTCGGCGTCCTTCCGAGAGATGCTGACGTACCTCCAGCGGCTGCCCAAGCGGTTCGGGGTGCCCGTGACCCTGGTCAACTCGACGTCGTGGATGCCCACGGACACGGCCTCGGCCGCGAAGTACGGCGTGGACGTCGAGTTCGTGGACGGCGTCGGGCACTTCGTGATGCTGGAGGCGCCCGAGGTGCTGAACGCCTCTCTCGAACGGCTGGTCAAAGGGTTCGTCGGCGGCCGTGGGGCGAGCGGGGCCACTGAGCGATGAACCGAGAAACAGGTACTAAGATCCCGATGAAGCGTGACCTGCAACGGTTCTTGCGAGAGACGCTGAGCGGCGTCCTGGGAACCGATCTGGCCACCAGCTCCGACAGCGTTGCCCTCGTGGAGCTGGGGCTCGACTCGATCAGCTGCGTCGTGTGGCTGCGCGAGGTCAACCGGACCTTCGGGCTTTCCCTCACGGTGGCCGAGGTATGCGGTCACCCCACTTTCGGCGAGCTGGCCACCCTCATCCAGGGGGCCATGGGAGATCTGATGAGTGTCACGAGCCCTCGGTCTTCGGCTGCCCAGGTGGCCTCGTACCTGCGGCAGAGCCTGGCCGACGAGCTGGAGCTGGCGGAGCCGGACATCGACGACGACGCGCCGTTCGTCGAGCTGGGCCTGGACTCCATCACCGGAGTCACCTGGACCCGCAAGCTGAACACGCACTTCCAGCTGTCGCTCTCCGCGACGCAGGTCTACAGCCACCCGACGATCGCCGAACTGGCCGAGCACCTGGTGGGATGCCTGGGTGGTAGGGGTACGCCGACGGCGGTCGAGGAGGCCGCCGCCCCGGCCCCCGCTCCCGCCTTGGCCCCCGCTCCCGCCCCGGAGCCCGAGGTCGTGCACGAGGGCGGCACCGGTGCCGAGGAGCGCGCCGCGCTCGCCTCCTGGCTGCGTGCGAGCCTCGCCAAGGAGCTGGAGCTGGACGAGGCCGACCTCGACGACGAGACGCCGTTCGTCGAGCTGGGCCTGGACTCCATCACCGGCGTCACCTGGACGCGGTCCATCAACACCCGCCTCCAGCTGTCGCTCTCGGCGACCACGGTGTACGGCCACCCGACCGTCGCCGCACTCGCCGCGTACCTCGCGGACGAGCAGCGGGCGGCGCTCCCGGCCGAGCCGGCGGTCATCGACGTGCCCGTGGTCGACGTGCCGGTGGTTGAGGCGACCATCGAGCCGGAGCCGGAGCCGGAGCCGGAGCCGGAGCCGGAGCCGGAGCCGGAGCCGGAGCCGGAGCCGGAGCCGGAGCCGGAGCCGGAGCCGGAGCCGCAGCCGCAGCCGCAGCCGGAGCCGCAGCCGGAGCCGCAGCCCGTACGCGAATCCGCGCCCCGCCCGGCCGTCGACCTCGTCGACATCGCCGTCGTCGGGATGTCCGGCGCCTTCCCCAAGGCGGAGAACCTGGACGAGTTCTGGCGGAACATCGTCGAGGGGCGCGACTGCGTCTCCGAGGTGCCCGGCTCGCGGTGGTCCGTCGAGACGTTCTACGACGAGCGGCCAGGCACGCCCGGCAAGTCGTACAGCAAGTGGATGGGCGTGCTGGAGCACGCCGACCGCTTCGACCCGCTGTTCTTCGGCATCTCGCCCGGCGAGGCGGAGCACATGGACCCGCAGCAGCGGGTCCTGCTCCAGGAGAGCTGGCGGTGCGTAGAGGAGGCCGGGTACAACCCCGAGGCGCTCTCCGGTACCCAGTGCGGCGTCTTCGTCGGCTGCTCGGTCAACGGCTACGGCGGACGGCTCGACGAGACCGAGCTGAGCGCCCACCAGAACCTCGGCAGCAACAGCGCGATCCTGGCCAGCCGGATCTCGTACACCCTGAACCTCAAGGGACCCTGCCTGTCGATCGACACCTCGTGCTCGTCGTCGCTGGTGGCGATCGCCGCCGCGTGCGACAGCCTGGTCCTCGGCGACAGCGACACGGCGCTTGCGGGCGGTGTCTGGGTCATCCCCGGCCCCGGCGTCCACGTGGCGATGAGCCAGCTGCGCGCTCTCTCCCCGGACGGCCGCTGCCACGCCTTCGACGAGGGCGCCAACGGGTTCGTCCCGGCGGAGGGCGTCGGGGTCCTGCTGCTCAAGCGGCTCGCCGACGCGCAGGCCGACGGCGACCGCATCCACGCCGTGATCAAGGGCTGGGGCGTCAACCAGGACGGCAAGTCCAACGGCATCACCGCCCCCAACGCCGAGGCGCAGACCCAGCTCCAGCGGCGGGTGTACGACAGGTTCGGCATCGACCCGGCGGACATCCGGCTCGTCGAGGCGCACGGCACGGGCACCGCGCTCGGCGACCCGGTGGAGATCGACGGCCTGGTCGGAAGCTTCGGCGCGCACACCGAGGAGCGCGGCTACTGCGCGATCGGCTCGGTCAAGAGCAACATCGGCCACAGCGCCTGCGCCGCCGGAGTCGCCAGCACCCTCAAGGCCGTGCTCGCCCTCAAGCACAGGACGCTGCCGCCGACGATCCAGTACGACCGCCTCAACGAGCACATCGACCTGAGCGACACCCCGTTCTACGTCAACACCGAGGTGCGCGACTGGCCGGAGCGGGACGTCAACTCCCGTATGGCGGCGGTGAGTTCGTTCGGCTACAGCGGCACCAACGCCCATCTCGTGGTCGCCGAGGCGCCGCCGGTCGCCGTACGGGCCGATCAGCCGGGCGCCCGGCTGATCGCTCTGTCCGCGCGCACCGCCGACCAGCTCGACCGGCAGGCACGGCAGCTCCTCGTGCACCTGGACGCCGACCCGGCGCAGAGCCTGCGCGCGCTCAGCCACACGCTGCTGCTCGGCCGCAAGCACTTCCGCCACCGCCTCGCCCTGGTCGCCACCGCGCCCGGCGACGTGGCCCGCGCCCTGCGCACCTGGCTGGAGACCGGCGCCGACCCGGCGGTCCGCACCGGCGACCGCAAGCCGGAGCGCGCGACGGGCAAACGGTCGACCGTGCCCACGGGGACGGCCGACCAGCTGGACCGGCGCCACCTGGAGTCGCTGGCCGAGGAGTACGTACAGGGCCGCACCCCGTCGTTCGACGCGCTCTTCGAGGCGGGCCGCCCGGCCCGGACCTCACTGCCGACGTACCCGTTCGCGACCGACTCGTACTGGCTCGCGGGCCCCTCCGCCGAACCGGCCCCCTCCGCCGAACCGGCCCCCTCCGCCGAACCGGCCCGCGACGCCGCCCCCGTGGCCGGTGAGCCGCTGTGGCTGGAGCCGCGCTGGGAGCCCGCGCGGCCGTCCGGCGCCACGGCCGCCCCCGGCGAGCACACCGTCTGGCTCGTCGGACAGGGCATCGACGACACCCTCGCGGACGCGGTGCGCGACCGGCTGCCCGGCGCCACCACCGTACGGACGCTCACGACCGGCGCCGACACCCTCGACGCGGACTACCTGCGGCTGACCCGCTCGCTCCTCGACGACGTGCGGGGCCGTGGCGGGGCGCGAGAGGGCCTGCTCCAGGTGGTCGTGGCGGGATCGGGGGAGTCCCGCGTGCTCGCGGGCGTCTCCGGGCTGCTGCGTACGGTGAGCCTGGAGCACCCCCGGCTGCGCACGCAGTGCGTGGAGTACGCCGACCCGCTGTCGGCCGACGCCCTGGCCCGGCTCGTCCGCGAGTGCGCGGGCGACGGGAACGAGCCGGAGGTACGCCAGGCCGACGGTGTGCGTTCCGTGCGCCGCCTGGCCGAACTACCGTCCACGGAAGGCGTGTTGAGCACGCCTTGGCGTGCCGGTGGCGTCTATGTGATCACCGGTGGCCTCGGCGGGCTCGGCCTCGTCCTCGCCCGCGAGATCGCCGGAAGCATCGGCAAGGGCGCGCTCGTCCTCGTCGGCCGCTCCGCACCGGACGCGGCCGCCCGCCGCACCCTCGCGGCCCTGGCCGAGCCGGGTGTGACCGTCACGTACGAGCGGGCCGACATCGCCGACCGCGGCGCCGTGGACGCGCTCGTCGGCGAGGTGGTCGCGCGCCACGGTGCGATCCACGGCATCGTGCACTGCGCGGGCGTGCTGCGGGACGGGCTGGTCGCAGGGAAGACGGACGACGACGTACGGGCCGTGCTCGCGCCCAAGGTCGCCGGGCTCGTCCACCTCGACGAGGCCACCCGGGACCAGCCGCTCGACCTGCTGCTCTCCTTCTCGTCCACGGTGGCCGCGCTCGGCAACCCCGGGCAGGCGGACTACGCCGCTGCCAACGGCTTCCTCGACGCCTACACCGCGCACCGCAACGAACTGGCCGCACAGGGCCGACGATCCGGCCGCGCCGTCAGCATCGGCTGGCCGCTGTGGGCGGACGGCGGGATGCGCCTCGACACGGCCGGGCTCGACCGGCTGGCGCACCTCGGGGTCGCCCCGCTGGCCACCCGTGACGGCCTGCGCGCCCTGGACGCGGCCATCGCATCGGGCCGGGAGCGGACGCTGGTCCTCTCCGGCGACCGCGAGCGACTCCTGGCGCGGCTGTCGGCGCTGATCGCCACGGCATCGGAGCCGCAGCCTGAGCCGCAGTCGCCGAGCGGCCCGACGCCACAGGAGTGGCAGGAACTGCTCGTTGCCGAGATGTCCGCCCAGCTCAAGGTCCCCGTCGAAGAGATCGATGCGGATGGTGAGTTGGGGGAGTACGGGTTTGATTCGATCAGCTTGACCGAGTTGGCGAACCGCCTGAACGAGCGACACGGTCTGGCGCTGGCCCCGACCGTCTTCTTCGAGTACGCGACACCGCGCCGCCTGGCGGAGCACCTGGTGGGGCACCTGGCGGGACAGGGGCACACGGCTCCGGCCGCGTCCGCCGCCCCGGCTGTCGGTGATCTTCTGTCCGCGACCCAGGACGTTCTCGTATCCGAGATATCCGCTCAGCTCAACGTGCCGGTCGAAGAGATCGATGCGGATGGTGAGTTGGGGGAGTACGGGTTTGATTCGATCAGCTTGACCGAGCTGGCGAACCGGCTGAACGAGCGCCACGGTCTGGCGCTGGCTCCCACCGTGTTCTTCGAGTACCGGACCGTCGGCAGCCTCGCGGCGCACCTCGTCGACGCGTACGCGCCGGAGATGGCGCGCGTACACGGCGAGCGGCGGCCGACGCCGGAGCCTGTGCGGACGTCCGCGCCCGCCGCCCCGTCCGAGGACAACGCTCCCCACCACACGGCTCCGACCGGCCCCGCCGAGCCCATCGCCGTCATCGGCATGAGCGGCAGCTTCCCCCAGGCGCCCGACCTCGCGGCCTTCTGGGAGAACCTGCGCGACGGCAGGGACTGCATCACCGAGATACCCGAGGACCGCTGGGACTGGCGGGCGATGCACGACGACCCGGCCACGCCCGCGAACAGGCGGCACGTGGGCTGGGGCGGCTTCCTCGACGCCGTCGACCGCTTCGACCCGCTCTTCTTCGGTATCTCGCCGCGCGAGGCCACCGCCATGGACCCGCAGCAGCGGCTGCTGCTCACCCATGTGTGGAACGCCCTTGAGGACGCTGGGCTCGCGCCGTCGAGCCTGGCCGGCACCGACACCGCCGTGCTCGTCGGCACCGCGCCCAGCGGCTACGGCAGCCTGGTGCTGAAGGAGCAGCAGGGCGAGGACGGGTACGCGGCCACCGGGGTCTCCGGTTCCGTCGGCCCCAACCGGGTCAGCTATCTGCTGGATCTGCACGGCCCGAGCGAGCCGGTCGAGACCGCCTGCTCCAGCTCGCTGGTCGCCCTGCACCGCGCGGTGGACCTGCTGCGCTCGGGGGCGAGCGGACTCGCCCTGGTGGGCGGCGTGAACACCATCGTCAGCCCCGATCTGCACATCAGCTACAGCCGGGCCGGAATGCTCAGCGAGGACGGCCGCTGCAAGACGTTCGCGGCGGGTGCCGACGGCTATGTGCGCGGCGAGGGCGTGGGCATCCTCGTCCTGAAGCCGCTCGCCGCGGCCGAGCGCGACGGCGACCGCATCCACGGCGTCATCCGCGCCACCGCCGAGAACCACGGCGGCCGGGCCCACTCGCTCACCGCCCCCAACCCGCAGGCGCAGGCCGAACTCCTCAAGTCCGCCTACCGCCAGGCCGGGATCGACCCGCGTACCGTGACGTACGTCGAGGCGCACGGCACCGGCACCGAGCTGGGCGACCCCGTCGAGCTCGGCGGCCTCAAGAGCGCCTTCGCCGCGCTCGCCGAGGAGACGCCGGACGGTCTGGGCGAGCCCGCCCGGTGCGGCATCGGCTCGGTCAAGAGCAACATCGGGCACCTCGAACTGGCCGCGGGCGTGGCCGGGGTGATCAAGACGCTGCTGCAGATGAAGCACGGCGAGCTGGTCGAGAGCCTGCACTGCGCGGAGCTCAACCCCTATCTGGATCTCGCGGACGGCCCCTTCCACGTCGTGCGCGAGCGGACGCCGTGGCGGCGGCTGCGGGACGCGGACGGCGTCAGCGTGCCGCGTCGCGCGGGTGTCAGCTCGTTCGGGTTCGGCGGGGTCAACGCCCATGTCGTGCTTGAGGAGTACCGGGGCGGCGAGCCCCGGCGGGAGGCGGCCGGGAGCCGTCCGGCCCTGGTCGTGCTGTCGGCCCGTACGGACGAGCAGCTCACCGGCCGGTCCCGGAACCTGCTGGACCACTTGACGGCCCATCAGGTGACGGACGCTCAACTCCCTGCCCTCGCCCACACGTTGCAGACCGGCCGCGATGCGATGGAGGAGCGGCTCGCCGTGGCCGTCACCTCGGTGGCGGAGCTGCGCGACCGGCTCGCCCGCCTCTTGGGCGGCAACGCGGACGGCTGGCACCGGGGCTCCGCGCCCCGCCGCGCCCCGAAGGCCGCCGGGCGCGACACCGCACGGCTCGCCGCCTCGCACGCCTGGCTGGACGCCCGGGACGACAGCCGCGTACTGGCCGAGTGGGTCACCGGGCACCCGGTCGACTGGCAGCGGCTGTACGGCCCGGGCGCCCGCCCGGAGCGCCTCGGCCTGCCCACCTACCCCTTCGCCGACGAGCGCTACTGGGCGGGCCGCACCCGCCGCCCCGCCGCACCGGCCGCCCACCCGCACCCGCTGCTGCACCGGGCCGCGTCCGGCGACGCCGACGGGGCCGAGGCGTACGAGTCGCGCTTCGACGGCAGCGAGCCGTTCCTGCGCGACCACCGCGTCCAGGGCGGCCGGGTGCTGCCCGGCGCCGCGCACCTGGAGATGGCGCGCGCCGCGCTCGCCCGGGTGCTCGGCCCGGAGCGCGCCGACCGCGTCCGGCTGGCCGACGTCGTGTGGCTGCGCCCCGCCCTCTGCGGGCCGGACGGTCTCGACCTGCGCGTCACCGTGCGCACGACGGCCGAGGGCGCGTACGAGTACACCATCCACGCCGTCGACCGCGACGGTGTGCGGACCCTGTGCAGCCAGGGCCGTGCGAGCGTGACCGGCGGCGCCGAGAGCCGTCCGCCGCTCCTGGCCGAGCTGCGCGCGCGCTGCGCCGAGGCGGCCTTCACGGCCGACGACCTGTATGACCTGTACGCGAACGTCGGCATGGAGTACGGACCGGCCCACCGCTCCCTCGCGGGGCTCGGCGTGGGCACCGACGGCGAAGGGCGGCCGCAGGTCCTGGCCGAGCTGCGCCTTCCGGCGGCGGCCGAGCCCGTGGACCGCTACCGGCTGCACCCCAGCATCGTCGACGGCGCCCTCCAGGCCACGATCGGCCTCGGCCTGAGTGCCGCCGCGCGCACCGAGCAGGCCGGGCGGCCCGCGCTGCCCTTCGCCCTCCAGGGTCTGACGGCGGCGGGGGCGACCCCGGCGACGGCGTACGCCTGGATCCGCCACCAGCACGGCAGCCGCCCCGACGCCCCCTCCGCCAAGCTCGACGTGACCGTCCTCGACGAGCGCGGCGAGGTGTGCGTGGAGCTGACCGGGCTGAGCGCCCGGGTGCTCCCGGGCGGCCCCGGCGAGCGGCCCGCGCCGACGCCGGTTCCGCAGGCGGCGCCGGTGACGCCGGTGACCGTGTCCGCCGACGCGCCCACCGCCGACCGTGCGCTCGACTACATCCGCGAGCAGCTGGCGGCCGCGCTCGAAGTCGCCCCCGAGCGGCTGGACGTGGACACCCCGCTGGAGCACTACGGCATGGACTCCATGATGGCGATGGAGCTCACCCGCCACCTCGAAGGGCCGTTCGGACCGCTGTCCAAGACGCTGTTCTTCGAGGTGCGCACCATCAGGGCGCTGAGCGAGCACTTCCTGGCCGAGTACCCGGAGCAGGTGCGGGCGGCCCTCGGCGCGTCCGGCGCCGAGCCGGTGACCACGTCCGTGTCCGCCGCCCCGGTGGAGTCCAGCGGCGAGCGCCGCGCCCCGCGTGCGCGCACCGACATCGCCATCGTCGGCGTGAGCGGGCGCTACCCGGAGGCCGAGGACCTCGACGCCTTCTGGCAGAACCTGCGCTCCGGCCGCGACTGCATCCGGGAGGTCCCGCAGGGCCGCTGGGACCACCGGGAGCACCCGGGTGGCAAGTGGGGCGGCTTCCTCGACGGAGTCGACCGCTTCGACCCGCTGTTCTTCCACATCTCGCCGCGCGAGGCCGAGTACCTGGACCCGCAGGAGCGCCTGTTCCTCCAGTGCGTGCACCACACCCTGGAGGACGCCGGATACACCGGGGCGAACCTGGCCCCGGCCGGCAAGGTGGGGGTGTTCGTCGGTGTGATGTACGAGGAGTACCAGCTCCACGGCGCACAGGCGCAGGCGCGCGGGCAGCACGTCGCCCTGTCGGGCAGCCCCTCGTCCATCGCCAACCGCGTCTCGTACTTCTACGACTTCCACGGGCCGAGCATGGCCGTGGACACCATGTGCTCGTCGTCGCTGACCGCGATCCACCTCGCCTGCGAGGCGATCCGCAGCGGTCAGTGCGAATCGGCGGTGGCGGGCGGCGTGAACGTCAGCGTCCACCCCAACAAGTACCTGATGCTCAGTCAGGGCAGGTTCGCGGCGAGCGACGGCCGCTGCCGCAGCTTCGGCGAGGGCGGCGACGGCTATGTGCCCGGCGAGGGCGTCGGCGCGGTGCTGCTGAAGCCGCTGGACCGGGCGATCGCGGACGGCGACCACATCCACGCCGTCATCAAGGGCACCGCGCTCAACCACGGCGGCCGCACCCACGGCTTCTCCGTGCCGAGCCCGGTGGCGCAGGGCGAGGTCATCGCGGCGGCGCTGGCCGAGGCGGAGGTCTCCCCGGCGGCGCTGAGCTACCTCGAAGCCCACGGCACCGGCACCGCGCTCGGCGACCCGATCGAGATCGCGGGCCTGGTCAAGGCGCTCCGCACGGCCGGTGGCGACGCGCTGCCGCAGAACCTGGCGATCGGCTCGGTCAAGTCCAACATCGGCCACTGCGAGAGCGCGGCGGGCATCGCCGCGGTCACCAAGGTGCTGCTCCAGCTCAAGCACCGCGAGCTGGTGCCGAGCCTGCACTCGGCTGTGCCCAACCCGCACATCGACTTCGAGCGGACGCCCTTCCGGGTCCAGCAGCATCTGGAGCCGTGGCACCGCCCGACGCTGATCGTCGACGGCGAGGAGCGTGAACTGCCGCGCGTGGCCGGGGTGTCGAGTTTCGGCGCGGGCGGCTCCAACGCCCATGTGATCCTCGCCGAGTACGAGCCGGAGGCCGCGCGCCGCGAGGTGCCCGCCGACGGGGCCCGGCCGGTGGCCGTGGTGCTGTCCGCGATGAGCGAGCAGCAGCTCGTCCAGCAGGCTCGCCAACTGCGCGCCCGCGCCGAGGAGTTGGTCGAGGCCGACCTCGCCTCCGTCGCCTGGACGCTCCAGACCGGCCGTGTCGCGCTCGATGAGCGGCTCGCCTTCACGGCGACCTCGATGGAGTCCCTCAAGCAGCACCTGGACGCTTTCGTCACCGACCCCGCCGCGCCCGGCACCGGGCTGCGCGGGACCGTACGGCCCGACGGCGACGTGCCGCGCGAGACCGCCGACACCGTCCGCGCCTGGTGGGAACAGGGGCAGTACGACGAGGTCCTGGCCCGCTGGGTGCGCGGCCTCGCGGTCGACTGGGCGCCGCTGCACGGGACGCACGCGCCGGTGCGGCGCCTGAGCCTGCCGGGCTACCCGTTCGCCCGCGAGCGCTACTGGCTCGACACCGAGGGCGCTGTGGCCGTACCGGCCCAGCCGCGCCACGACGAGCTGCTGCTTCTGCGGCCGGTGTGGGAGGCGGACGCCGGAGCGGCCCCGGGCACGGCCGAGGAGTACGCCGAGCACCACGTCGTCCTGATCGGCTCGCTCGACGCCGCCGGGCGGGACACGTACGCGGCCGCGCTCGCCGGGACGACCGCCTTCGAGGTGGTGGAGCCGGGCGAGGGAACGCTGGACGCCCAGTACTTGGACGTCACCCGGCAGGTGTTCGCCCGGACCCGTGAGCTCCTGGCGGGCGGCCCGCGCCGACCCGTGCTGCTCCAGGTGGTCCTGGTGGGCAGCGGCGGCGCCGCGGAGTGCTTCGGCGGGCTCACCGGACTGCTGAAGACCGCCCAGCTGGAGAACCCCCGGCTGCGCACCCAGTACCTCGACTGCCTGGACGGGGCCCCGGCCCCGGCCGTCGCCGCCCGGCTGCTCGCCGAGGCGGGCCGCGCGGCCGAGCCCGAGGTGCGGTACCGGGACGGGCGGCGGTACGTGCGGCGCTTGGACGAAGTGGCGCCCGCGCGCCCGGCGGCGGCGCCGTGGCGCACCGGCGGCGTCTATCTGATCACCGGCGGCGCCGGGGCCCTCGGCCTCGTGGCGGCGCGTGAGATCGCCGACGGCGTCGAGCACGCCACGGTCGTCCTCACCGGCCGCTCCCCGCTGGACGAGGAGCAGTCGCGCGCGCTCGACGCCCTGCGGGCGGCCGGGCTGCGCGTCACCTACCGGCGGGTGGACGTCACCGACCGCGCGGCGGTGGACGGGCTGATGGCATACGTCGAAGCCACCCACGGGCCGCTCACCGGCATCGTGCACAGCGCCGGCGTGCTGAGCGACGACTTCATCGTCAAGAAGACGCCCGAGGAGCTGGCCCGCGTGCTGGCCCCCAAGGTGTCCGGCCTGGTCAACCTGGACGAGGCGAGCAAGAGCCACCCGCTGGAGCTCTTCTGCTGCTTCTCGTCCACCAGCGGCGCCTTCGGCAACCCCGGGCAGGCCGACTACGCGGCCGCCAACGCCTTCATGGACGCCTACGCGGCCCACCGCAACCGCCTCGTCGGCGCCGGGCTGCGGCACGGCACGACGCTCTCCGTCAACTGGCCGCTCTGGGAGGACGGTGGCATGCAGGTCAACGACGCGACCAGGGAACAGCTCCGGCAGATGGACCTCGCGCCCCTGGACACCGACAGCGCCCTGCACGCCCTGCGGGTCGGGGCGGCCGCGCACGACAACGGCCTGGACGACGGCCGCCTGGTGGTCGTCGCGGGCAACCGCGAGGCACTGCTGCCGAGGCTGACGGACCGTCATGTGACTACTGGGGAAAGGGAATCCGTGCAGCAGGAGCAGCCCGTACCGGGCGCCGACCGCGCGCTCGTGGACCGTACCGTCCGCTACTTGCGGCAGATGCTCGCCGGGGCCCTCAAGCTGGGCGTCGAGCGGCTCGACGCCGACACGGCGCTGGAGCGGTACGGCATGGACTCGGTCGTGGCGACCGATCTGATCGCCCGCCTGGAGGAGAGCTTCGGCCCGCTCTCGAAGACCCTGTTCTTCGAGATCCAGACGGTCCGCGCACTGGCGGAGCACTTCGTGGCCGAGTACGAGGGCGTGCTGCGGACGATGTTCGGCGAGCCCGACGCGCCACGCCCGGCCCCGAGCGCCGCCAGGCCCGCCGAGCCTGTGCGCGTCGCGGCGGCCGTCGCCGCCGTGGCCGACCGGTCCCCGCGCCCCGGTCCCGCGCCCATGGACCAGGACGTTGCGATCATCGGGATCAGCGGGCGCTACCCGCAGGCCGCCGATCTGGACGCGTTCTGGGGGAACCTGCGGTCCGGCAAGGACAGCGTCACCGAGGTGCCGGCCGAGCGCTGGGACCACGACGCGCTGTTCGACACGGACCGGGACGCGCCCGGCCGCACGTACTGCCGCTGGGGCGGCTTCCTCGACGGGATCGACCGGTTCGACCCGCTGTTCTTCGGCATCTCGCCCCGCGAGGCCGAGACGATGGACCCGCAGCAGCGGCTCTTCCTGGAGACGGTGTGGGAGCTGCTTGAGGGGTCCGGGGTCACCCAGGACGCCATCGAGCGGCGCTACGGGCGCCGGGTCGGTGTGTACGTCGGCTCGATGTACCAGATGTACCGGGCCGACGAGGCGGACGTGCCGCGCGCGGCGCTGACCTCGGCGACCTCGTACAACATGATCGCCAACCGCGTCTCGTACTTCTTCGGGCTCGAAGGCCCGAGCCTGGCCGTGGACAGCATGTGCTCGTCCTCGGCCCAGGCGATCCACCTCGCCTGCGCGGACCTGCTGCGCGGGGAGAGCGAGCTGGCGATCGCGGGCGGGGTGAACCTCACCGTCCACCCGGACAAGTACCTCGCGCTCTCCCAGGCGCAGCTCCTGGGCAGCCACCCGGGCAGCCGCAGTTTCCGCGACGGCGACGGGTACCTGCCCGCCGAGGCCGTCGGTGCGGTGCTGCTGAAGCCGCTGGCCGCCGCGCTGCGCGACGGCGACACCGTGCACGCGGTCGTCAAGGGAAGCGCCTCGCTGCACGGCGGCCGGGCCAACGGCTTCATGACGCCCAGCCACCGCACCCAGGTCGCCGTGATGCGGCGGGCGCTGGAGCGGGCCGGTGCGGCGCCCGAGTCGATCGGTTACGTGGAGGCGGCGGCCAACGGGTCGGCGCTGAGCGACGCCGTCGAGTTCAGCGCGCTGCGCGAGGTCTTCGGCGCGGTGCCCGAGCCGGTCGCGCTCGGGTCGGTGAAGTCCAACCTCGGCCACCCCGAGGCGGCCTCCGGCATCGCCCAGCTGACCAAGGTGGTGCTCCAGCTGCGTCATCAGGAGCTCGCCCCGCTGGTCGAGGGCGGCACCGCCAACCCGAACCTCGACTTCGAGGCCGCGCCCTTCGCGCTGTCCGAGCGGCTCGCGCCGTGGCAGCCGCGCCCGGCCGAGGGGCAGGAAGTCCGCCGCGGTCTCATCAACTCCGTCGGTGCGGGCGGCAGTTACGTCAGCCTGGTCATCGAAGAGGCCCCGGCCGCGGTCGTCGAACCGGCGGCGGGTGACGGCGGGCCGCAGCTCGTCGTGGTCTCGGCCAAGGACCCCGAGCGGCTGCGGGACACGGCCCGCCAACTCCTCGACTTCGTCGACCGTGAGGTTTCCACCGACCTCGCGGACCTCGCGTACACCCTCCAGACCGGGCGCGAGGCGCTGCCGGAGCGGTTCGCGGCCGTCGTGGGCTCGCGGGCCGAGCTGCGCGCCGCACTCGCCCGCCACCTCGGCGAGGCGGACGCCGCCGAGGCGCTAGGAGTCCAGGTCCACGCGGGCAGCGCCGAGGACGGCGCCAACCCGCTGACCGCCCTGCTCTCCGGCGCGCACGGCGAGGCGTTCGTGGCCGCGCTGGTCGCGGACGGCGACCTGGACCGGCTCGCCGGGCTGTGGGTCGGCGGCGCCAAGGTCGACTGGCAGGTTCTGCACGCGGGTCGGCCCCGCAGGCGGATCACCCTGCCGACCACGCCGTTCCGGCGCAAGCGGTACTGGATCGGCCGCACCTGGCAGCAGCCGGCCCCGGCCGGGCAGCAGGTGTTCGACACCGGGCAGTCGCCCCGGCCGGACGAGCGGCCGGTGGCCGACGAGGCGCCGCAGCCCCCCGAGGCCATGCAAGCCCCCCATGCGCCGCAGCCGTCCGAGGCCGCGCGGGCCCAGCAGCCGTCCGAGGTACGGCAGGCGCCCGACGACCTGACCCGCTACCTCGCGGACTTCTTCACCGAAGCCCTGGGCCTGGACGCGGGCGAACTGCCCGCCGACAAGGACCTGCACGGCTTCGGCGTGGACTCCATCCTCTGGTCGCGGCTCCAGCGCCGGGTCGAGGCCGACCTCGGCCTGCGCCTGTCCACCCGCGACATGCTGGAGGGCGGCACCCTCGAACGCATCGCGGCCCGCCTCACCGGGCTCCGCGCCGCGACCGGCGCCGCCGAGCCCGCCACCGACCCGGCCCCCGGCCCGGGTCCCGACACCGAAGACCCCCGTGCCACCAAGGCCCGGGCGCTGGAGCAGTTCCGGCAGGGGCACGTCAGCCTCGAAGATCTGAAGGCACTCATGAAGGAAGCACCGAGCGCGTGAACGAGGATCAGATACTGGCGGGCTTCAAGGCGGGCACCCTCTCCGCCGACGACGTTCTCGCCTTCTACGAAGAGCTCCAGCGGCACGCGGCCGAGCGCCCCCTCTCCGAGGGCCAGAAGGGCCTGTGGCTGCTGCACCGGCTGCGGCCCGACGCGGACGTCTACAACGTCCCGGTCTGCTTCCGCACCGACGCGCCCCTGGACGTCGACCGGCTGCGCCGGGCCTTCGCCCTGGTGGTGGCGGCCCACGGCCAGCTGTCGAGCGCGGTGACGGAGCAGGACGGCGTGCCGTACCTCGTCGCCCGCCCCGACCGGCCGGTCCACTTCCGCCACGAGCGGGTGCCGGGCCTGTCCGAGGACGCGCTGCTCGCCGAGGTGCGCCGGGCGGCGAAGACCCCGTTCGACCTGGCGTCGGATCCGCTGGCGCGGGCGTACGTCTACGAGACGGACGCCCCCGGGGCGGTCGTCCTGCTGGTCTTCCACCACCTTGTCTTCGACGGTGCCTCCACGCCGCTGTTCCTGCGGGACCTGGCGTCGGCGTACGAGACGCTGGGGCGCGGCGCCGACTGGACCTCGCCCACGCCGGACGTGTACGACGAGTTCGTCCGATGGGAGCAGTCCTTCCTCGACGGGCCCGAGGGCGCGCGCCACCGCGCGTTCTGGCAGCGGACGCTGGCGGGCGACCTGCCCGTGCTGCGCCTCGGCGTCGAGCGTGCCGCCGCCCCCGGCGCGCCGGTGCTCGGCCGGACCGCCTCGCTTCCGCTCTCCGGCGCGGCCGGCGACCGGGTGCGCACCTGGTGCGCGGCGAGCGGAGTGCGGCCCGCCGTGCTCTTCCTCGCGGTGTACGAACTGCTGCTGCACCGCTACAGCGGCGAGCGGGACCTGATCGTCGGCGTGCCGTCGATGGGCCGCCCGGACCTCGCGTACGCCGACTCCGTGGGCTACTTCGTCAACATGGTGCCGGTGCGGTTCGGGCCGCGGGAGGACGTGCCGTTCCGCGACTACGTGCGCGAGCTCTCGCTGGTCCTGGCCGATGGACTCGATCACGCCGGATACCCGTTCCCGCGCATGGTGCAGGACCTGAACCTCCAGTCCGACCCGGACTCCTCGCCGGTCTTCCAGGTCTCCTACGTCTTCCAGAACCAGCGCATGATGCACGTCGCGGACGAGGTGCTCGGCCTGGAGCTCGCGCGGTCGATGCGGTTCGTCGAGGGGATCTCGCAGGAGGGGGAGTTCAAGCTCCACCTGGAGGTCTTCGAGAACGCCGACGACTACGCGCTGCACCTGAAGTACGACGCCCAGCGCTTCGAGAGCGCCGACGTCGAGCGGTTCCTCGGCCACTACCAGCGGCTCCTGGACTCGCTGCTCGCCGGCCCCGAGCGGCCGCTGTCGGCCGCCTCGCACCTGTCGGACGAGGAGCGGCACCGGCTGCTTGCGGAGTGGAACGACACCCGGCGCCCCTACTCCGACGACACCTCGCTGCCCGAGCTGCTCGACGCCGCCGTGGCGCGCCACGGCGACCGCACCGCCGTGGTGTTCGGCGAGCGCTCACTGACGTACGCCGAGCTGGCCGCGCGGATCGACGAGGTCGCCGCCGAGCTGCGCGGGCGCGGCGTCACCGCGGACACCGTGGTCGGCGTCTGCATGGAGCGGTCCGTCGAGATGGTGGTCGCCCTGTGGGCGGTCATGAAGGCGGGCGGCGCCTATCTGCCGCTGGAGCCGGGCTACCCGGCCGACCGCCTCGCGTACATGATCGAGGACTCTGGCGCCCAACTGGTGCTCGGACAGCGGCACTTGACGGGCGACGGCCTGTCCGCCGCCCGCGAGGTGCTGTACCTGGACCGCGAGGGCCGCGTCGAGGGCGCCACGTCCGAGCGGGCCGTCGCGGGACGCTGTGCCGCCACCGCGCGCAGCCTGGCGTACGTCATCTACACCTCCGGCTCCACCGGCCGCCCCAAGGGCGTCATGGTCGAGCACCGGGCGGCCGTGAACCGCATCGAGTGGATGCAGAACGCGTACCGCCTGGACGTGGACGACGTCGTGCTGCAGAAGACGCCGTTCAGCTTCGACGTGTCGGTGTGGGAGTTCGTCTGGCCGCTCCTCAACGGCGCCCGCCTGGTCGTCGCCGAGCCCGAGGGCCACAAGGACCCCGACTACCTGGTCTCACTGATCCGCCGCACCGGTGTGACGACCCTGCACTTCGTGCCCTCCATGCTGCGCCTGATGGTGGAGAACGACGGCTGGGCGCGGTGCGCATCGGTGCGCCGGGTGTTCTGCAGCGGCGAGGCCCTGCCGCCCGAGCTGCCGCCGCGCCACTACGCGGTGCACCGCGCGCCGCTGCACAACCTGTACGGCCCGACCGAGGCCGCCATCGACGTCAGCCACTGGACCTGCCCGCCCGGCGAGGGGGCGCGCCCGGTCCCGATCGGCCGTCCGATCCAGAACATCCAGCTCCATGTGCTCGACGACTTCGGCCAGTTGGCGGCGGTCGGCTGCGCCGGAGAGCTGCACATCGCCGGGGACGGTTTGGCCCGGGGCTACCTCAACAACCCGGACCTGACCCGGGACCGGTTCGTGCCGAACCCGTTCGCCACCGTGGCCGGCGCCCGGATGTACCGCACCGGCGACCTCGTACGGCGCCTCGCGGACGGCACCCTGGAGTTCCTCGGCCGCATCGACAACCAGGTCAAGGTGCGCGGCTTCCGCATCGAGCTCGACGAGATCGAGGCCCGGCTCGGCGCCCACCCCGAGGTGCGCGCCTGCGCGGTGCTGGCCCGCGAGGACAGCACCGGCGACCCCCGCCTGGTCGGCTACGTGGTGCTCGACCCGGGCTTCGACGAGACGCCCGGCCGCGACCACCACGCCGAGCTGCTCGCCCACCTCAAGGACGCGCTGCCCGACTACATGGTCCCCGGCGCCCTGGTCCGCCTGGACTCGCTGCCCGTCACCGCCAACGGCAAGCTCGACCGCAAGGCGCTGCCCGCCCCCGACGCCGGTGCGTACGCGGTGCGCGCCTACGTCGCCCCGCGCACCCCGGCCGAGGCGGCCCTGGTCGGGATCTGCGCCGAGCTGCTCGGGTTCGCGGCGGACCGGATCAGCGTCGAGGACAACTTCTTCGCGCTGGGCGGACATTCGCTGCTCATTCCCAAGCTCACCGCGCGGCTGACCGCCGCCGGGCTCCACTGCGACCTGCCCGCGGTCTTCGCGGCGGCCACGCTTGCGGAGCTCGCCGCGTCCGTCGACGGCAGCGGCGCGGCGGACACCTTCGTGGTCCCGGCCGCGCGCGTCCCCGAGGGCTGCACCCGGATCACGCCCGACATGCTGCCGCTGGTGGAGCTGACCGAGGACGAGCTGGCGGCGGTCGTCGCGGCCGTGCCCGGCGGCGCCGCCAACCTCCAGGACGTCTACCCGCTGGCCGCCCTCCAGGAGGGCATGCTCTTCCACCACCTCAAGGAGAGCGGCCGCGACCCGTACGTGCTGTCCGGGGTGTTCTCCTTCGACAGCCGCGACCACCTGGACCGCTTCGCCGACGCCCTGCGCGCGGTGATCGCCCGCCACGACGCGCTGCGCACCGCGATCCTCACCGACGGTCTTCCGCAGCCCGTACAGGTCGTCGTGCGGCACGCCGAGCTCACCGTGGACGAGTTCGCGGTGACCCCCGGCAGCTCCGCGGCGGACGAGATCCAGCGGCTGCTGGCCGGTTCGCAGGCGATGCGCCTGGATCGGGCGCCGCTGATCCGGCTGCGCGCGGCCCGCGACCCGCACAGCGGGCAGTGGTCCGCGGTGCTCAATCTGCACCACGTCATCGACGACGCCACCTCGCTCGGCTTCCTGTTCAAGGAGCTCGTGGCGCACATGACGGGCCGCGCCGCCGAGCTGGCCGCCCCCGAGCCGTACCGCAACTTCATCGCACACGCCGCCCACCGGGCCGAGGCCCTGGACCCGGCGGCGTACTTCGGCGAGCGGCTCGGCGACGTCACCGAGCCGACCGTGCTCTTCGGCATGCACGACGTGCACGGCGACGGGCGACGGGTCGCCGATCTGCGCAAGCCGCTCGACCCGGAGCTCGGCGAGCGCGTCCGCACCCGGGCCAAGGAGCTGCGGGTCAGCCCGGCGACGCTCTTCCACGCGGGCTGGGCGCTGGTCGTCGCGGCCTGCGCCGGGCGCGACGACGTGGTGTTCGGGACCGTGATGTCCGGGCGCCTCCAGGGGCCCCGCGGTATCGAGCGGATGCTCGGCAACTTCATCAACACCCTGCCGGTCCGGCTCGACCTCACCGGGCGCGACGTGCGCGAACTGGTGGCCGAGACCGACCGTGCGCTGCGCGAGCTGGTGCGCCACGAGCAGACCCCGCTCGCCGTCGCCCACCGCCACAGCGACGTGCCCCGCGACACCCCGCTCTTCAACGCGATCTTCAACTTCCGTCATCTGGAGTCCGACGACCGCATCGACGAGGACGAGCTGGAGCGCGCGGGCGTCAAGTCGCTGGCCGGGGTGATCGAGCGCAGCAACTACCCGGTCGCGCTCTCGGTCGACGACCTGGGGCACTCGTTCTCGATGGACGCGCAGATCGACCAGGCGCAGGACGCCGGCCTGGTCATCGCGTATCTGGAAGCCGCCATGACCGGGCTGCTCGGCGCGCTCGACGCCGAGGAGCCGGTGGCCGCGCTGGACATCTCCGTCCTGCCCGAGGCGATGCGCCGACGGCTGCTCGTCGACGACAACCGGCGCCCGCGCTCAAACGCCGACGACCGTGCTCTGCACGAGCGGTTCGAGGCGGCCGCCGCCGCGACCCCCGACGCCGTCGCCCTCTCCCACGGCGCCGAGAGCCTCACCTACCGTGAGCTGAACGCCCGCGCCAACCGGCTCGCCCGCCATCTGCGCGAGCTGGGCGTCGGCCCGGACGTGCTGGTCGCGCTCTGCCTGCCGCGCAGCGAGCACATCGTGATCAGCCTGCTCGCGGTCCTCAAGGCGGGCGGTGCCTATGTGCCGCTCGACCCGGCATCGCCGGTGGACCGGCTCGGCCATCTGCTCACCGACAGCGCGCCGCGCGCCCTGCTGGTCGACGGCCCGCTGCCGGAGGGCCTGCGCGCCCCCGAGGTGCCGGTGGTGGACGTACGGGCCGACGCGGCGCTCTGGGCCGGCCGCCCGGACACCGATCTGCCCGCCGCCACCACGGGTCTGACGCCCTCTCACATGGCGTACGTGATCTACACCTCGGGCTCGACCGGCACGCCCAAGGGTGTGATGGTCGAACACCGCAACGCGACCCGGCTGTTCACCGCCACCGAGCCGTGGTTCGGCTTCGGCCGTGACGACGTGTGGACGCTGTTCCACTCGTTCGCCTTCGACTTCTCCGTGTGGGAGATCTGGGGCGCGCTGCTGCACGGCGGCCGGCTGGTGATCGTGCCGCAGGCCACCACCCGCAACCCGAAAGACTTCTACGCCCTGCTGTGCGCGGAGGGGGTGACCGTCCTCAACCAGACGCCCAGCGCCTTCCGGCAGCTGATCGCGGCGCAGGGCGACAGCCCGGCTGCGCACCGGCTGCGCACGGTCGTCTTCGGCGGCGAGGCGCTGGACGTGGCCGCCCTCAAGCCGTGGCTGGGCCGCGCGGCCAACCGGGGCACCCGCCTTGTCAACATGTACGGGATCACCGAGACCACCGTGCATGTCACCTACCGGCCGCTCACCGAGGCCGACGCGGAGCTCGCGGTCAGCCCGATCGGCGAGCGGATCCCCGACCTGCGCACCTACGTCCTGGACCGGCACGGGCGGCCCGCCCCCGTCGGCGCGGTCGGCGAGCTGTACGTCGGCGGCGACGGGGTGGCCCGCGGCTACCTCAACCGGCCCGGGCTGACCGCCGAACGCTTCCTCGACGACCCGTTCTGCCCCGAGCCGGGCGCCCGGATGTACCGCACCGGCGACCTGGCCAGGGTGCAGTCCGACGGCACCCTGGAGTACCTGGGCCGCAACGACGACCAGGTGAAGGTGCGCGGCTTCCGCATCGAGCTCGGCGAGATCGAGGCGAAGCTGCTGGCCCACCCCGGCGTCCAGGACGCGCGCGTGGTCGTGCGCGAGTACGGCGAGCACGACCAGCGCCTGGTGTCCTACGTGGTGCCCTCGG
Source organism: Streptomyces sp. NBC_00224 (assembly GCF_041435195.1). NCBI lineage: Bacteria > Bacillati > Actinomycetota > Actinomycetes > Kitasatosporales > Streptomycetaceae > Streptomyces > Streptomyces sp. NBC_00224. The sequence continues at coordinate 780,846 of NZ_CP108106.1, read as the reverse complement.
CCGAGCGCGCGCACGCGGTGCGCGAGCTGCTGCGCATCGAGCGCACCGAACCCGAGGCGCTGGAGCGGACGTACGAACTGCCCAACGGCATGACAGTGTTCCAGCAGAACCGCAGCGAGACGGACTTCGTCTACGAGGAGATCTTCACCAACCTCGAATACCTGCGCAACGGCATCACCATCCGCGACGGCGACACCATCGTCGACGTCGGCGCCAACATCGGCATGTTCACCCTGTTCGCCGGGACGCGCTGCCCCGGCGCGCGCATCCTCGCCTTCGAGCCGATCCCGCCGGTCTTCGACTCGCTGCGCCGCAACGTGGAGCTGCACGGGCTGAACGCCCAGGTGTTCGCGTGCGGTCTGGCGGCCGAGGCGAAGGAGGAGACGTTCACCTTCTACCGCCACAACACCGTCATCTCCAGCAGTGTCACCACCGCCGAGCAGGCGCACGAGATGGTCCGCTCCTACCTGCGCAACCAGGAGGAGCTGACCGAGGACGGCACGGTCGCCGGTGACGAGCTGGTGGCCGAGCTGGTCGACGCGCGCCTGGACAGCGAGCGGTTCACCTGTCAGCTGCGCACCTTCTCGGACATCGTCGCCGAGCAGGGCCTGGACCGCATCGACCTGCTGAAGATCGACGTGGAGAACGCCGAGTACGAGGTGCTCAAGGGCATCCACTGGCGCGACTGGCCCAGGATCCGCCAGCTGGTGGTGGAACTCCACGACGTGGACGGCCAGTTGGAGAAGGTGGAGACGCTGCTGCGGGCGCTCGGTTACCGGGTGGTCAGCGAGCAGGACAACCGGCTGCTCCAGGGCACCCCGCTCTACAACGTGTACGCGATCCGCGAGGAGGGCGCCCGCGCGCCCGAGTCCGGCGAGCAGGAGGCCGCGCCGCGCTGGTCGGCGCGCACCCCACTGCTCGACGACGTCCGCACCGCCCTGTCCGAGGCCCTGCCCGAGTACATGGTCCCGGCCGCCCAGGTCCTGCTCGAAGCGCTGCCGCTCACCCAGAACGGCAAGCTGGACCACCGGGCGCTGCCCGACCCCGAGAGCACCCGCGGCCGGGGCGAGCGTCTTGTCGCACCCCGCACCGGGACCGAGCGCGCCGTCGCGGCCGTCTGGGCCGAACTGCTGCGCACCGACGTGGACCAGCTGGGCGTGGACAGCAACTTCTTCGCCCTCGGCGGCAACTCGCTGCTCGTGACCCGACTGGTCAACCGCCTCAAGCAGCACAGCGGCGCGGACCTGCCCATCCAGGTCGTCTTCGACGCCCCGACGCTCGCCGGCATGGCCGCTGAGCTGGAGCGACATGCGCCCGCGGGCGGGGAGGAGGGCCTGGTCGACGTGGATAGGATCCGCGAGAGCCTCGGTCTGATCGAGAGCATGAGCGACGAAGAGCTGGACGCTCTGGAAAGCCAGAACCAGGAACCCGGGGCCGGACGATGACCACTGTGAACGAAGACAGCGCCGACCTGATCAAGAAGATCAGGTCGCTGCCCGCCAAGCGGCAGCGCGCCCTGATCGCGCTGCTGCGCAAGCAGGGCGTGGACCTCTCCGCGCTCGACACCATCCCCAGGCACCCCCGGTCCGCGACCGAGCCGGTGCGGCTCTCCTTCGCCCAGCAGCGGCTGTGGTTCCTGGCCCAGCTGGACGGGACCAGCGCGTACTACAACATCCCGATGGCGCTGCGGCTCAGCGGCCCCCTCGACCGCCCCGCGCTCCAGCGGGCGCTGGCCGAGATCGTCCGCCGCCACGAGGTGCTGCGCACCCGGTTCGTGGAGCGTGACGGCGTCCCGTACCAGGAAATCGGCGACGGCAGTGACTTCGCCGTGGCCTACGAGGAACTCGCCGACCCGGACGCGCTCGCCGGCGTGTGCGAGCGCGAGGCGGTCGCGCCCTTCGACCTGGCGCGTGAGTCCCTGATCCGGGTCCGCCTGCTGCGCGAGTCCGAGCGGGCGCACGTCCTGCTGGTCACCATGCACCACAGCGTCTCCGACGGCTGGTCGCTCGGCGTCTTCTTCCGCGACCTGGTCGCGCTGTACGAGGCGTACTGTGCGGGCGCCGAGTCGCCGCTGGACGAGCTGGCGATCCAGTACGCGGACTACGCGCAGTGGCAGCGCCAGTGGCTGGTCGACGAGGTGCAGGAGCGCCAGGTCGGCTACTGGAAGGAGCGGCTCGCCGGGGTCGACGCCCGGCTCACCCTCCCCGCCGACCTGCCGCGCCCCGAGATCAAGACGTACCAGGGCAGGCACGAGCGGTTCAGCTGCCCGCCCGAGCTGCTGCGGCGGCTGCGCGAGGTGAGCGAGCGGCACGACGTCACGCTCTACATGACGCTGCTCGCGGTGTACGCGCTGGCCCTGCACCAGTACACCGGCCAGAGCGACATCGCCGTGGGCACCCCGGCGGCGGGCCGCAACCGGCTGGAGGCCGAGGGACTCATCGGGTTCTTCGCCAACACCCTGGTCATGCGCACCGACCTGTCCGGCGACCCGTCCTTCCCCGAGCTCCTCGCCCGGGTCAAGGAGGGCGCGCTGCAGGCCTACGACCACCAGGACGTGCCGTTCGAGGCGGTCGTGGACGCGCTGAACCTGGAGCGCAGCCTCAGCCACTCGCCGGTCTTCCAGACCATGTTCGTGCTCCAGGAGGCGCAGTCCGAGCGCGAGGTCCGGCTCGGCGCGCTCGACGTCTCACTGATCGAGTTCGACTTCGACATCACCAAGTTCGACCTGACCCTGGATCTGCGCGAGACGCCGGACGGGCTGGTCGGCGCGGTCGAGTACACCACCGCCCTCTACGAGAGCGCTACCGTGCGGCGTTTCATCGCCCACTACACCCGGCTGCTCGCCGCCGTCGCCGACGAGCCCGGCGCACGGATATCCACGCTCTCCGCGCTCGACGAGGCGGAGCGCCACCAGGTCCTCGCCGAGTGGAACGACACCCGCCACCCCTTCTCCGACGAGAGCTGTCTGCACGAGCTGTTCGAGGCGGCGGTGGCGCGCCACCCCGAGCGCACCGCCGTCGTCTTCGGCACGGACGAGATCGGCTACGCCGAGCTCAACACCCGCGCCAACCGCGTCGCGCACGCCCTGCGGCGCCACGGCGTCGGCCCGGACACCGTGGTCGGCCTGCGCATGGAGCGCTCGGCGGAGATGGTGGCCGCGATCCTCGGCATCCAGAAGGCGGGCGGCGCCTATCTGCCCATCGAGCCCACCCACCCCGCCGAGCGCACCGCATACGTGGTCGAGAGCTCCGGCGTCGAGGTCGTCCTCACCCAGCCGCACCTGGACACCGAGGCGGTGTCCGGGGTGAAGCACCTGCTCACCGTCGACGCCGAGGGACGGGTCGCGCACGCGGGCGAGGAGCTCACCGGCCTCGGCGAGGACAACCTCGACGCGGCCGAACTCGGCCTCAACGCGAGCCACTTGGCGTATGTCATCTACACCTCCGGGTCCACCGGCCGCCCCAAGGGCGTCATGATCGAGCACCGCGCGGCGGTGAACCGCATCGAGTGGATGCAGCACACCTACGACCTGGGCGAGGACGACGTCGTCCTGCAGAAGACGCCGTTCAGCTTCGACGTGTCGGTGTGGGAGTTCTTCTGGCCGCTGATGGCGGGCGCGCGGCTGGTCGTGGCCGAGCCCGAGGGCCACAAGGACCCCGCCTACCTGGTGTCCCTCATCCGCCGCACCGGCGTCACCACCCTGCACTTCGTGCCGTCGATGCTGCGCTCGGTCGTGGAGGAGGCGGGCTGGGCCGACTGCGCCTCGGTGCGCCAGGTGTTCTGCAGCGGCGAGGCCCTGCCCGGTGACCTGTGCGCCCGGCACTACGCCCTGCACCCCGCCCCGCTGCACAATCTGTACGGCCCCACCGAGGCGGCCGTCGACGTCAGCCACTGGACCTGCCCGGCCGACCGGCCGCTGCGCACGGTCCCCATCGGCAGGCCCATCCACAACATCCAACTGCACGTCCTGAACGACGCGTTGGAGCCGCGGGGCATCGGGTGTGTGGGCCAGCTGTACATCGCCGGGACCGGGCTCGCGCGCGGCTACCTCAACAACCCGGACCTGACCCGCGAGCGGTTCGTTCCCAACCCGTTCGACGACGCCCCGGGCGCCCGGATGTACCAGACGGGCGACCTGGTGCGGCGGCTCGCCGACGGCACCCTGGAGTTCCTCGGGCGCATCGACGACCAGGTCAAGCTGCGCGGCCACCGCATCGAGCTCGGCGAGATCGAGCACCGCCTCGCCCAGCACCCCGCGGTGCGCGCCTGCGTCGTGGTCGTCCGCGAGGACAAGGCCGACAGCCCGCAGCTGGTGGCGTACACGGTCCTGGAGGGCGAACCGGCCGACCACCGGGCCGATTTCGCCGCGCACCTGGAGCGCGCCCTGCCCGACTACATGGTGCCCAGCGCCTTCGTGGTCCTGGACGCGCTGCCCGTCACCGCCAACGGCAAGCTCGACCGCAAGACCCTGCCCGCCCCCGGCATCGATGCCTACGCCCAGCGCGCCTACGTCGCCCCGCGCGCCGGCACCGAGCAGCTGCTCGCGGACGTCTGGGCCGAGCTGCTCGGCTTCGACGGGGAGAAGATCAGCGCCGAGGACAACTTCTTCGCGCTTGGCGGCCACTCGCTGCTCATCACCGTCCTGATCGCCCGCCTCAAGGAGCACGGCCTCGCCGTCACCGTACGGGCGGTGTTCAACGCCCCTACGCTGGCGCTGCTCGCGGCCGAGATCGACGGCGCCGAGGCGCGCGCCGACTTCACCGTCCCGCCCAACCTCATACCGGAGGCGTGCGAGCGGATCACCCCCGCGATGCTGCCGCTGGTGGACCTCACCCAGGCGCAGCTCGACGCGGTGGTGGCGACCGTGCCCGGCGGGGCGCCCAACGTGCAGGACATCTACCCGCTGGTCCCCTCGCAGGAGGGCATCCTCTTCCATCACCTGATGGATCCCGACAACGACCCGTACGTCATCCCGATCCTGCTGGCCGCCGAGGACGCGGCCGCCGGGGACGCGTTCGCCGCAGCGCTCCAGTCGCTGGTCGACCGGCACGACGTGATGCGCACCGCCGTGCTGACGGCCGGGCTGCCCGAACCCGTCCAGGTCGTCCACCGCACCGCCCAGCTGCCCGTCGAACACGTCACGCTCGACCCGGACCGCGACGCCGAGGAGCAGGCGCGCGCCCTGCTGGAACAGCCCGGGCGGATGACGCTCGGCCGGGCCCCGCTGCTGAAGCTGGCGATCGCCCAGGACCCGCACTCCGCACGGCGGTTCCTGCTGCTGAGCGCACACCACCTCATCGAGGACGCGACCTCGCTGCGCCTCATCCTCGACGAGCTCGTCACCCACATGTCCGGACGGGTCGACCGCCTCGCGCCGCCCGCGCCCTACCGCGACTTCGTCGCCCACACCCTGCACCGGCTGGCCTCCGACGACACCGAGGCGTTCTTCCGGGACCGGCTCGGCGACGTCACCGAGTCGACCGCGCCCTTCGGCCTCACCGATGTGCGCGGCGACGGGCGCGGGGTGCGCGATCTGCGCCGCTCGCTGGCGCCGGGCCTGACCCGCGATCTGCGCGCGGAGGCCCAGCGGCTGCGCACCAGCCCGGCAGCCCTGTGCCACGCGGCCTGGTCCGTGGTGGTGGCGGCGTGCAGCGGCCGCGACGACGTGGTGTTCGGCACCGTCCTGTCGGGCCGCCTCCAGGGCGTGCCCGGCGTGGAGCGGATGCTGGGCAACTTCATCAACACCCTGCCGCTGCGGGTGCGCCTGGCCGGGCGCACCGTGGGCGAGCTGGTCGCCGAGGTCGACTCCGCGCTCAAGGAGCTGATCACGTACGAGCAGAGCTCCCTGATCGCCGCCCAGCGGTGCAGCGGGGTCGAGGGCGACGTGCCGCTGTTCAGCTCGATGATCAACTTCCGGCACTTCGAGCCCGGCCGCGACGACGACGGCCCGACCGGCACCGACGCCCAGGGCGTGCGCTGGCTCGGCTCGGTCGACCGCACCAACTACCCGGTCGGCCTGTCCATCGACGACATCGGCACCGAGCTCTCCCTCAACGCCCAGGTCGACGCCTCGCTGTCGCCCGACGCGCTGATCGGCTACCTCGAAGCGGCGCTGACCGGCATCGTCACCGCGCTCGCCACCGACGGCGGCGCGAGCACCGAGGCGCTCGCCGTCGACATCCTGCCCGTGCCCGAGCGCCGTCGGCTGCTCACGGACTGGAACGCCACCGCGCACCCGTATCCGCAGGACAGCTGTCTCTTCGAGCTGTTCGAGGAGCAGGTGGAGCGGCGGCCCGACGCTGTCGCCGTCGAGCACGGCGCCACCGTGCTCAGCTACGCCGAGCTCAACGCCCGCGCCAACCGCGTCGCCCACGAGCTGCGCGAGCGGGGGGTCGGCCCGGACACGCTGGTGGGGCTGTGCGCCGAGCGCTCGCCCGAGCTCGTCGCCGGTCTGCTCGGCATCCTGAAGGCGGGCGGCGCCTATGTGCCGATCGACCCGGGCTACCCCGAGGCCCGTATCCGTACGCTCATCGAGAGCTCAGGCGTCGCCCTGGTGCTCAGCCAGTCGCATCTGCCGGGCGCGGTGCTCGACGGCACGGACGTGCTGCACCTGGACACGGGGGAGCGGGCGGCGGACGGCGTCCAGGTCCTCGCGGACCGCCCCGACCACAATCTCACCCGCGCCGAACTCGGCCTCACCCCGGACCACTTGGCGTACGTGATCTTCACCTCGGGCTCCACGGGCGTGCCCAAGGGCGTGCTCGTCGAGCAGCGCGGTGTGGTGCGGCTTGTGCGCAACCGGGAGTACTTCCCGACCAACGAGCGGACCGTGGTGCTGCACCACTCGTCGATCTCGTTCGACGTCGGCTCGCAGGAGGTGCTCGGCCCGCTGCTCAACGGCGGCCGGCTGGTGCTGCACGACGGCGACTCCAAGGACGTCGGGCAGCTGTTGGACCGGGTGGAGCGCTCCGGGGTCACCATGATGGCGCTGTCGGCCGCGTTCCTGCCCGCGTTCGCCGAGGCCTCCCGCCACCGCACGCTGCCGCTGGCCTATCTGGGCGTGGGCGGCGAGGCGTTCTCCGCCCGCGACGTGCGCACGCTGTACGCGGCGCACCCGGGCCTGACCGTCGTCAACGCCTACGGCCCCACCGAGAACAGCATCGCCTCCACCTGCCACGAGATCCCGCGCGACCTCGCCGAGGACGCGCCGATCCCGATCGGCCGCCCCATCGGCCAGGCCACCGCCCATGTCACCGGCCCCGGACTGCGCCTTGTGCCGTGCGGGGTGGTCGGCGAGCTGTGCGTGGGCGGCGCGGGCGTGGCGCGCGGCTACCTGGGCAACCCCGGCCTGACCGGCGAGAAGTTCGTCGCCGACCCCTTCTCCGACACCCCGGGCGCGCGGCTGTACCGCACCGGCGACCTGGTGCGCCGACTGCCCGACGGCGCCCTGGAGTTCGTCGGCCGGATCGACGACCAGGTGAAGGTGCGCGGCTTCCGCGTCGAGCTCGGCGAGATCGAGAGCGCGCTGCACACCCACCCCTCGGTGCACAGCGCCGTCGTCACCACCCGGGACAGCGGCGACACCAAGAAGCTCGTCGCCTACGTCCGCCCCACGGATGCTTGGCTGGACACGGCCGCCGAGGAGCAGAACGCCGAACACCTCGGCCAGTGGCAGAAGCTCTTCGAGGACCAGTACGCGGCGGCCGACGACGCGACCGCCGACGCCACCGACGCCGAGCTCAACCTGGTCGGCTGGAACAGCAGTTACACCGGCGAGCTCATCCCCGAGCCCGAGATGCGCGAGTGGATCGACGGCACGGTGGCCCAGATCGAGGAGCTGCGGCCCCAGCGGCTCCTGGAGATCGGCTGCGGCACCGGACTGCTCCTGTACCGCTACGCGGGCGCATGCGAGTCGGTGCACGCCGTCGACATCTCCGCCTCGGCGCTCGCCGGGGTCAAGCGCGGCGCCGAGCGGCGCGGCTGGTCGCACGTCACCCTGAGCCACGGCGACGCCCTGTCGGTGACGGCACCGGAAGGCACCACGTTCGACACGGTCGTCCTCAACTCCGTCGTCCAGTACTTCCCCAACCGGGTCTACCTCGAAGAGGCCATCGCCCGGATCCTGCCGCTAGTCGAGGACGGCGGCCGCATCCTGATCGGCGACGTCCGCAACCTCGACCTGTTCTCCGCGCACCTCGGCGCGATGGAGCGCAGCCGTACGCAGGTGCGCACCTCGGCCGGGGCGCTCGCCGCCCAGGTCCAGCGCCGCCGCCGCCATGAGGGCGAGCTGCTGGTCAGCCCGACCTTCTTCGCGGGCCTGGGCGAGCGGTTCCCGGAGCTGGGCGCCGTCGACCTGATGGTCAAGCGGGGCCTGGGCGACAACGAGATGCTCAGCTACCGCTACGACGTGGTGCTCACCAAGGGCGCGGGCGCGCCCGCCGAGCCGCTGCCGTGGCTGGAGGCCGACTCGCCGCAGGCGCTGCGCGCGCTGCTGGCGGGCGAGGTGCCCGAGCGGTTCGGTGTCACCGGCCTGACCAACCCCCGCATCGAGGACGACGCCCTGGTGGCCGAGGGCCTGACGCGCTGGCCCGCCAACCGCCAGGTGGACCCGCTGCCGGGCGGCACCCGCCTGTCCGCGGCGGCCACCGAGCGGGTGCGCGAGCTGGAGTCGGCCCTGCGCTACGCGGAGGAGCTCGGCCACCGGGTCGCCGTGACCTGGTCGCAGGACCGCCCCGACGGCCTCGACCTCGTCCTCGGCAAGGGGGAGCTGCCCCGGGTGCGGGCGCGCGGCGCCTACCGCCACGCGCAGCTCGCCAACGCCCCGCAGGTGGCCCGGATGGGCCAGACCATGACCCGGGTGCTGCGCGAGCACCTGTCGGCCAGGGTGCCCGAGTACATGGTGCCCAGCGTGTTCGTGGCGCTCGAAGAGCTGCCGATCACGACCAACGGCAAGGTCGACAAGAAGGCGCTGCCCGCCCCGGACGAGAGCGACGTCCACAAGGAGGTGTACGTCGCCCCGCGCACCGAGACCGAGCGGACGCTGTGCCGTCTGGTCGAGGACGTGCTGGGTCTGGGCCGGGTCGGTCTGGAGGACGGCTTCTTCGAGCTGGGCGGCCACTCGCTGCTCGCCACCCGGCTCACCATCCGGGTCAAGCAGGAGACCGGCAAGGACCTTCCGCTCCAGGTGATCCTGGGCGGCGCCACCGTCCAGGAGATGGCGGCGGCCCTGGAGTCCCCGGCGGACGAGCCGGTGGCACTGCCGCTGCCCGCGCCCGGCGAAAGCGCCCTGAGCGCCCCGCTCTCCCTCCAGCAGAGCGAGCTGTGGTTCCTCAACCACCGCGAGCACCTGGGCACGGCGTACGACAACGTGCAGATGGCCTACCGGATCGTCGGCACCCTGGACCGCGCCGCCTACGCCCGCGCCTTCGAGGCGCTGGTGGCCCGGCACGCGGTGCTGCGCACCAGCTATCTCCTGCGCGACGGGGCATACGTACAGCAGGTCAACGACGCCGGCGGCTTCGCCGTCGCCTTCGAGGAGATGGCCGGGGACGCGGCGGCCGCCGAGTGGCTGCGGGCCGAGCGCGCCCGGCCGTTCGCGCCGCAGGACCGCCATCTGCTGCGGGTGCACCTGCTGACGCTGTCGCCGCACGAGCACATCGCCGTCGTCACCCGCCCGTGGGGCATCTTCGACGGCTGGTCCACCGGCGTCTTCCTGACCGAGCTCAACACGGTGTACGCGGCGCTGCGCCGGGGCGCCGAGCCGGAGCTGCCCGAACTGCCGCTCCAGTACGCCGACTTCACGCATTGGCAGCACCGCGCGGTCGACGCGGCGGAGCTCGCCCGGCAGGAGGGGTACTGGCGCGGTCAGCTGGCCGGGCTGCCCGCCTGCCTCTCGCTGCGCACCGACTACCGCCGCCCCGCCGTCAAGTCCCACCAGGGCTCGACGGTCGCGGTGAACGTCCCGGCCGAGCTGCTCGTACAGCTGCGGCGGTACGGCCAGGAGCGGGGCGTCACGCTCTACATGACGCTCCTGTCGGCGTTCGCGGTGCTGCTCGGCGCGTACAGCGAGGACCGCGAGGCGGCCATCGGCTCGCCGGTGACCAACCGCCCGGACCCGGCGCTTGAGCAGCTGATCGGCTACTTCATCAATGTGCTCGTGCTGCGGCTCGACACGGCGGGGGAGCGGAGCTTCGACGAGCTCCTGGCCCGGGCCAAGCGGGTCACGGCCGAGGCGCACGAGCACAAGGACGTGCCGTTCGCGCGGCTCGCCCAGGAGCTGGTCGCCGAGCCCGATCCGGCGCACTCGCCGCTGTTCCAGGCGATGTTCAACCTGATCCCGGCGCCCGCACCGACCCCGCCGGGCGAGGAGGCACCCGTACCGGAGTTCGCCACGTTGCCGGTTTCCTCGGACGCCGGGGTGGCGAAGTTCGACCTCAACCTGGTGGTGCGGGAGACTCCGGCGGGCCTGAACGGCTATCTGGAGTACAGCACCGATCTGTTCGCGCGGCGGACGGCCGAGCGGATGGCCGGGCTGTACGAGCGGCTGTTGCTGAAGATCGTCGCGAACCCGGGTGCGGACCTGGCCGAGCTACGGGCGGCCGCGGCCGACGCGGAGCTGTGACCGGACGCCCCCCTGCCTCGTCCCCACCGAATCCTGTTCCCGTGTTCCCCCTGTTTCCCCTAGTGATGGTGTGACTATGAAGAGCGAAGAAATCCTCCCCCTGATCCACGAGGCGATCGTCGAGGTCCTGCCCGAGCTCGACGGGCACGACTTCCAGGAGACCGACTCGCTGGACGCGCTCGGCGCCAACTCGATGGACCGCGCCGAGATCGTCATGATCGTCCTTGAGGCGATGAACCTGGAGATTCCGCTGGTCGACACGTTCGGCCCGCAGAACCTGGGCGAGCTCGCCCGGCACCTCGCCGACAAGACCGCGGTGGCCCGGTAACGTGCCCGAGATCGCCGTGACCGGGCTGGGGGTCACCACGGCCGTCGGCCAGGGCAAGGCCGCCTTCGCCGAGGCGCTCTTCGCCGGGGCGCACCGGTTCGCCGTCATGGAGCGGCCCGGCCGCCAGGCCGACACCCGGTTCGTCGGCGCGGAGATCCCCACCTTCGCGCCGACGAACCGGCTGGCCGCACGTGAGCTGCGGACCGTCTCCCTCACCGGCCAGGTCCTGCTGGCCACCCTGGAAGAGGCCTGGACCGAGGCGCGCCTGGACGAGGTCCCCGCCGAGCGCATCGGCCTGGTCGTCGGCGGCAACAACCTCCAGCAGCGCGAGCTCACCCTCGCCCAGGACCGCCACCGCGCCAAACCCCGCTTCCTGCGGCCCAGCTACGGAATGTCCTTCCTGGACACCGACCTGTGCGGGCTCGCCACGGCGGCCTTCGGCATCCGCGGCTTCGCCCACACCGTGGGCGGGGCCTCGGCCAGCGGCCAGCTGGCGGTCATCGAGGCGGCCGAGGCGGTGGCGTCCGGCCGGGTCGACGTGTGCGTGGCGGTGGGCGCCCTGATGGACCTCTCGTACTGGGAGTACCTGGGCCTGCACGCCATGGGCGCGATGGCGCCGGAGTCCTGCGCGGATGCGCCGGAGCTTGCCTGCCGTCCGTTCGACGCGGGCCGGGGCGGCTTCGTCTTCGGCGAGGCGTGCGGCGCGCTGGTCGTCGAGCGCGTCGGCGCCCGCCCGGCGCCCGCCGAGCCGTACGCGGCGCTGACCGGCTGGTCGGTCCAGCTGGACGGCAACCGCAACCCGAACCCTTCACTGGAGGGTGAGGTGCGGGCGATCGGGCAGGCCCTGGAGCGGGCCGGGCTGACGGCCGCCGACATCGACTACGTCAACCCGCACGGCACGGCCTCGCCGGTCGGCGACCGCACCGAGGCCGACGCACTGCTGGCCGCCGGGCTCACCCGCGCCCGGGTCAACGCCACCAAGTCGATCACCGGGCACGGACTCACCGCGGCCGGGGCGGTGGAGGCGGTCGCCGCGCTGCTCCAGATGCGGCACGGCAGGCTGCACCCCACCCGCAATCTGCTGGAGCCCATCGACGACCGGCTGCGCTGGGTGCGCGGCGAGGCCGTCGAGGCCGAGGTCGACCACTGTCTGAGCCTGAGCATGGGATTCGGCGGCATCAACACGGCACTTTGCATGAGCAAGTGCGAATCACGGAGAGCATAAGGTCATGTCCCGCGTCGGTATCGAAGCGATGAACGTGTTTGGCGGCTCGGCAGTGCTGGACGTCAAGGCACTGGCGCAGCACCGGGGGCTCGACCTCCCGCGCCTGGAGAACCTCCTGATGAGGGAGAAGACCGTGGCGCTGCCCTTCGAGGACCCGGTGACCTTCGGCGCCAACGCCGCCCGGCCGCTCCTCGACCGGCTGAGCGCCGAGGAGAAGGACAGCATCGAGCTGCTGATCACCTGCACGGAGTCGGGCATCGACTTCTCCAAGTCGACCAGCACCTATCTCCATGACCAGCTGGGCCTGAGCCGCAACTGCCGGATGTTCGAGCTCAAGCAGGCCTGCTACGCGGGCACCGCCGGGTTCCAGATGGCCTGCAACTTCATCCTGTCGCAGACGTCGCCGAGCGCGAAGGCGCTGGTCATCGCCACCGACATCTCGCGCTACCTCCTGGAGGACGGCGACGAGGCGGCCGCCCAGGAGTGGGCGTACGCCGAGCCCAGCGGCGGCGCCGGCGCGGTCGCCATGCTGATCAGCGACACCCCGCACGTCTTCCAGCTTGACGTGGGCGCCAGCGGCTACTACGGCTACGAGGTCATGGACACCTGCCGTCCGGCCCCCGACAGCGAGTCCGGCGACGTCGACCTGTCCCTGATGTCGTACCTGGACTGCTGCGAGCAGTCCTACCGGGCGTACGAGAAGAAGGTGGCGGGCGCCGACTACCGCGATTCCTTCCAGTACCTCGCCTTCCACACGCCCTTCGGCGGCATGGTCAAGGGCGCCCACCGCACGATGATGCGCAAGGTCGCCAAGGCGAAGGGCGCCGAGATCGCCGAGGACTTCGAGCGCCGGGTGATGCCGGGCCTGGAGTACTGCGGCCGCGTCGGCAACATCATGGGCGCGACCGTCTTCCTGTCGCTGGCGAGCACCGTCTGCAACGGCGGCTTCGACGCACCCCGGCGCCTGGGCTGCTTCTCCTACGGGTCGGGCTGCTGCTCCGAGTTCTACAGCGGCGTGGTCACCCCGGACGGGGCCGCCCGGCTCAAGGAGATGGCCATCGAGGCCCATCTCGACGGCCGCTACCGGCTCTCCCTGGACGAGTACGACCGGCTGCTGAGCGACCGCGACTTCATCCGCTTCGGCACCCGCGACACGGCCGTCAACCAGGACCTCGTCGCCGCGACCGGCAACGGCAGCGGGCCCCGGCTCGTCCTGCGGGAGATCAAGGACTACCACCGGGAGTACGCATGGGTGGGCTGACGCACGGACCGGCTCCCACCACGCTGCGGCTGCGCGAGCAGGGCACCACCTGGTACGTGCGGATCCACCGGCCCGAGGCGGACAACGCGCTCAACGAGACCCTGGTGCGTGAGCTCACCGAGGTCCTGACCCGCGCCTCGCGCTCGTCCGCCACCGTGGTGGTGCTCGAAGGGCTGCCCGAAGTGTTCTGCTTCGGCGCCGACTTCGGGGCGATCGGCGCGGCGGTCCGGGAGGGCGGGCGCACGGCGGCCGACCCCGAGCCGCTGTTCGACCTGTTCCGCCTCCTCGCCTACGGCGACTTCCTCTCGGTCGCGCACGTGCGCGGCAAGGCGAACGCCGGCGGGGTCGGCCTGGTGGCCGCCAGCGATGTGGTGATCGCCGACGAGAGCGCCACCTTCAGCCTCTCCGAGCTGCTCTTCGGCCTGATACCGGCCATGGTGCTCCCGTTCCTGATCCGCCGCACCGGCTTCCAGCACGCCCACTACCTCGCCGCCACGACCCGCACCGCCGACGCGGCGCGGGCCTGCGAGTGGGGGCTCGTCGACGCGTACGGGCCGGACAGCGAGGCGCTGCTGCGCACCCACCTCCAGCGGCTCGGACGGCTGTCGAAGAAGGCGGTCACGCGGTACAAGGCGTATCTGCGCGAGCTGTCGCCGGTGACCGAGCACGCCAAGAGCGCGGCGCTGGCCACCAACCGCCTGGTCTTCGAGGACCCGGAGAACGTCCGGGCCATCCAGCGGTACGCGGAGGAGGGCGTGTTCCCGTGGGAGGCGGCCCCCGCCGAGCCCCTGGAAACCACCCCCCAGCCCGTCGAAACCCCCCGACCCACCGAGGCCCCCATGCAATTCACCGTGCCGCCCGAGGCGCTCGGGAGCGCGCGGTTCCGCGAGGCGCACGGCGTCCGGTACGCCTACGCGGCGGGCGCGATGTACAAGGGCATCGCCTCGGTCGAACTGGTCACCGCGATGGGCCGGGCCGGGCTGCTCTCCTTCTTCGGCACCGGCGGCCTCGGCCTGGACACGATCGACGACGCCCTGACCCGGATCCGCCGGGAGCTCGACCAGGGCCAGCCGTTCGGCGTGAACCTGCTGAGCAACCCGCAGGAGCCCGACGTGGAGATGCGCAGCGTGGAGCTGTATCTGCGCCACGGCGTCCGCACCGTCGAGGCGTCCGCCTACATCCGCCCCACGCTGCCCCTGGTGCGCTACCGGCTCGCCGGGCTCTCGCGCGACGCGGCCGGAAACGTGGTCCAGGACCACCACATCGTCGCCAAGGTGTCCCGCGCCGAGGTCGCCGAGCGGTTCCTGCGGCCCGCGCCGCCCGAGCTCGTACGGGAGTTGGTCGAGCGCGGCCTGGTCACCGCCGAACAGGCGGAGCTGGGCGCGCGGCTGCCGCTCGCCCAGGACCTGTGCGTCGAGGCCGACTCGGCGGGCCACACCGACGGCGGCAACGCCTACGTGCTGATGCCCGCCATGCGCGCGCTGCGCGACCGCATCGGCGAGGAGGAGAGGTATCCGGAGCCGGTGCGCCTGGGGGCGGCCGGCGGCATCGGCACCCCGGAGGCGGCGCTCGCCGCGTACACCCTGGGCGCCGACTTCATCGTCACCGGATCCATCAACCAGTGCACGGTCGAGGCGGGCACCAGCGACGCCGTCAAGGACATCCTCCAGGAACTCGGCGTCCACGACACCGACTACGCGCCCGCCGGGGACATGTTCGAGGTCGGCGCCAAGGTCCAGGCGGTGCGCAAGGGGCTGTTCTTCCCGGCGCGCGCCCAGAAGCTGTACGAGCTGTATCTGCGCCACGACTCGCTCGACGACCTGGACGCGCGGACGCGCACCACGCTGGAGGAGAGGTTCTTCCGGCGCTCCATCGACGAGGTCTGGGCCGAGACCCGGGCCCATGTCGCCCGGCGCTTCCCGGAACGGCTCGCGGAGATCGAGCGCAGCCCCAAGCAGAAGATGGCGCTCGTCTTCCGCTGGTACTTCGTCCACTCCACCCGCCTCGCCATGGCGGGCAGTACCGAGCAGCGGGTCGACTACCAGATCCACTGCGGCCCGGCCATGGGCGCGTTCAACGCCTGGGTACGGGACACCCCGCTGGAGAAGTGGCGCGAGCGCCGGGTGGCCGCCGTCGCGGAGCACCTGCTGCGGGAAACAGCGGCCCTGCTGGGCCAACAGCTCGGAACGTACGGGAGTTACTCATGAAATCGGTCTACGTCTTCCCCGGCCAGGGCTCGCAGCACAAGGGCATGGGCGAGGGGCTCTTCGAGAAGTTCCCGGAGCTGGTGGCGCAGGCCGACGCGTGCCTGGGCTACTCCGTCGAGGAGCTCTGCCTGCGCGACCCCGACAAGGTGCTGGCCAGGACCGAGTACACCCAGCCCGCGCTGTACGTGGTCAACGCCCTCACCTATCTGGACCGTACGGCGGGCGGCGAGCTGCCCGACGTGGTGGCCGGGCACAGCCTGGGGGAGTACTGCGCGCTGTTCGCGGCGGGTGCCTTCGACTTCCTCACCGGGCTCCAACTGGTGCGCAAGCGCGGCGAGCTGATGAGCCGGGCGCCCAAGGGCGCGATGGCGGCGGTCGTCCGCCTCGACCAGCGGCGGGTCGACGAGATCCTCAAGAGCCTGCCGTTCCGCAACCTCGACATCGCCAACATCAACTCGCGCGAGCAGTGCATCGTCTCCGGCGAGTACGACGAGGTGCTCGCCCCCGAACTGCGCACCGCCTTCACCGACGCCGGGGCCGCCTTCATCCCGCTGAACGTGAGCGCGGCCTTCCACTCGCGCTGCATGACGGAGGTGGAGGAGGAGTTCGCCCGCTACCTCGCCGGGTTCGAGCTGCGGGAGCTGACGATCCCGGTCGTCGCGAACTACACGGCCCGCCTCTACCCGAAGCAGGGGTACGCGGAGTATCTGACGCGCCAGATATCCAGCCCCGTGAAGTGGTACGAGTCCATCTCCTGGCTGATCGGCGAGGGGTACCGCACCTTCCACGAGATCGGCCCCGGCCGGGTCCTGGCCAAACTGACCGACCAGATCCTCAAGGACCCGCTGCCGCTGTCCGAGGAGCCCCCGGCGCCCGTGGTGAGCGCCCGGCCGCGCACCGAGCTGGTGTTCATGTACGGCGGCCAGGGCACCCAGTACCACCAGATGGGCCGCGAGCTCTACGACACCCACCCGGCGTTCCGCCGCACCCTGGACCGCTGCAGCGCGGCCCACCGGGCGGCGGGCGGCGCCTCCCTGGTGGAAGCGATCTACGACGACGCGCGCAAGGGCAAGGAGTACGACTCCGTCCTCACCACGCACGCGGCGCTCTACAGCATCGGCTACAGCCTCACCGAGACCCTGCGCGAGGAGGGCGTGCGGCCCGACGCGGTCCTCGGCCACAGCCTGGGGGAGTACATCGCGGCCACCGTCGCCGGGTCGATGGACTTCGAGGACGGGCTGCGGCTGGTGATGGGCCAGGCCCGGCTGCTGGCGGAGCACGGCGACGGCGGCATGCTGAGCGTGCTTGCCGCACCGTCCCTCTTCGCGGACCGGCCCGACCTGTTCGGCGCGGTGACCCTCGCCGGGGTCAACTACGACGGCAACTTCCTGGTCAGCGGCGCGGCGGACCGGCTCGCGGAGCTGCGGGCCGGGCTCGACCGGGAGGGCGTGATCGCCGTGCGCCTCCCGGTCCGCCAGGCCTTCCACTCCCCGCACCTGGACGCCATCCGCCCGGACGTCATGGCCGCGGCCCGGGCGGTCCCACTGCGCTCCGCACGCCTGCCGCTGTACTCCGCCACGCACGCGGCGACCGTGGACCCGGGCGCGCCGGAGCACCGGGAGCGCTACCTCTGGGACGTGGTCCGCGAGCGCATCCGGTTCGACGAGCTGATGGCGTCGGCCTTCCCGGAGCCCGAGCGCCACTTCTTCGTCGACCTGAGCGCAAGCGGTTCGTTCGCCAACTTCCTCAAGCACGGCTACGGCCCGTCCCACCGGGGAGCGCCCGCGATCAACCAGTTCGGCAACAACACGGCCTCCCTGCGCAGGCTCCGCGAGGCGCTTCCCCAGGAGTGAGCCGCGTCGAGGGGGGGGGCGGCTCGCGCCTGGGGTTCGTCCTATCCCTCAGCGCGGCCGCCCCTTCGGCTTGGTGTCGCTGGTTCTCAGCGGATGCCGAGTGCGACGATCTGGGTGACCTCGTCTGCGGCGAAGTTGTCGTCGCTGACCAGGAGAAGGGTGCGTTCGCCGTTCGGCAGGGCCGGGCCCCAGGTCATGCCCTCGGTGTTGTCGACCGTGGACAGGTGGAGGTCGTGGAAGTCCACGACCAGTTTCTTGCGCATCGGCACGACCTTCTGCCCGGCAAGGGAGTCCATGTTCTGCACCTCGGTCGCGCCGCGGGTGGTGGCGTCGTAGATGCGGATCTTGAACCCTGCGCCCGCCACCCAGGTACGTTCGAGTACGAGGTAGCGGCTGGGGTCCCCGGGGAAGGAGAGGATCGCGGGCACACCGGTGTCCGGGCCCCACGGGCTGGTCGGGTCGGACTCGGTGAAGATCTTCTCAAGCGGGTAGGCGAACTGCCCGAGCACGCCGCCCTCCCGGTTCTGCCGGGTGACGCGGACCAGGGCGCCATGTTCCAGGTCGGGCTCCGGGCCGTCCTGGAACAGCGGACCCTCGACGGCGCTGGTGAGCGTCCTGCTGCCGTCGCCGAAGGTAATCGCTTCCACCGCCTTGTTCCGCCTGAGACCCCAATCTCCCCTGGTGCTCTCGTAGTTGCGCGGCAGAGGCAACTGACCGCGATACTGGCCGGTCCGGCCGGCGAACTGGATCGTCGGCTGGATCAGTGGGTCACTCGACGACTTCGGCCGGTCGCCCTCCTGCGCCCACCAGTACCGGCAGCCCAACGGGTCGACCCGCAACTCCTCCGGGTCCACGACCTTGCCGTCGCCGGCGCTGGCCGACGGGTAGACCGAACCGTCCGGCTGCAGGAACGGGTGGGTGCTGGTGAAGTCCACGGAGTGCACCCCGGCGCCGTCCACGTTGATTCTGGCGGTGTAGAAGCGGGCGGGCTGCAGGACGGAGCGGTCGTCGCTGACCATGACGTACTCGCCCGTGCACGGGTCGCGGTCGATGCCGGACAGCCCGCCAACCGTCGTGTTCCGGAAGGGGAGTTTGTGCGGAACGATCTTCTCGCCCAGCAGCCGCGCGTGCGCACCGATGTCGAACCGTGCGGCTGTATCGCCCGGGTCGCCCGACTGGGCTGCCACCGCGGGGGCCATCGTCGTCGCCAGCACCAGGGCTGCGGCACACGCGCGGCGGATCAAGGAAGCTTTCATGACTTCGATCTTGGCCCAGCACACCTACCAGCGCAGTCGCCCATACGTGTGATCGGATCCATAAGGTTGTCGTGTGATGTGACTGGTGTGGTCGGCCGGTTGACGCCACGCATCTGTGCTCGGGCCATGCAACGAGAAGCTCGACGATGACCGTGCCTCGACGCCCCTCTACCAGCCTTCCTGATACCTGCTCAGGACTGCTTGCGCCGCTGCTCGTCGCACGGCAACGCAACGCCTTCCTGCGCCACAACCACGCGACGGATACCGTGTTCAGGCCGTGGCCGGCCACGGTTGGACGCACGACTCACCCCCCGTGGGGGATGCCGGTGCCCGCGCCCGCGTGTTTCGTTCACCGCACCGGCCGGGCGCTGGGCTTGCGGCGCTCTGTGGTGCGGGCCGCCCTGTGCGTGACGTTCCCGCTGGGGCTGTGCTGGATCCCGCTCAGCAGGACGCGTGCGTCGCTCCAGGACCTGGTCGTTGCCAGTGCCGTGTTCTACGACGGGCGTTGACCATCCGCGGCGGGTTCCACCCGAGTCGGGCGGGAGCCGGTGTCCCGGGGCAGCTTCGCCGCGGCGCCCAGCCCGACGAGCCCGATGACGGCCAGCACGACAAGCGCGGCGGCGTACGGACCCACCGCCGGGTCGGCCACGAGGATGGTGCCCGCGAGGGCGGTGCCCACGGAGGAACCGAGGTTGGACACACTGCGTGACAGGCCGGAGATCTCGCCCTGGAGGCCTTCGGGGAAGCTCGACTGCACCACGTTGACCGAAGGCGTCAGCATCACCCCGAGCCCGAGGCCGATGAGGAGCAGTCCGGGCGTGAAGACCCAGGCCTTCGGTGAGCCGTGGGCCATGGCGAGGAGCACGCCGATGCCACAGACCGTGACGGCGTAACCGGCCATGATGAGCGTGCGCTGGGTGCTGAGCTTGGCGAGCCGTGCGGCGCCGAGCGAGCTGACGAGCAGGCCCAGCGTGGACGCAGTGAAGATCACGCCGGTGCTGATCGCGTCGTATCCGCGGACGACCTGAAGGTAGGCGGCGACCACGAACGACACCCCCATGAGCAGCAGCCACTGTGTGTGCTGGGTGATCAGGCCGAGGTTGGACGTACGGTTGCGGAACACCTCTGTCGGCAGCAGGGGCTGGGTCCCGGCGCGTTCCTTGGCCCGCACCCAGCGGAAGAACGCCACCAGGAACAGGCCGCCGACCAAGAGCAGACCGGCCGTCAGCCAGACGTTGTCGTCCGCCGCGAGAATGCCCATGACGACAAGGATCAGACCGGTGGCCGACAGGATCGCGCCGCCGGTGTCGAAGACGCGGTCGGGGTCTGGTGGGAGCGGGTCGTGCAGACGCCGGCTCAGCAGGATGATCGCGGCGACCACGCCCGCCTGGAAGACGAAGGCCGCCCGCCAGCTGATCGCCGAGGTGATGAGGCCCCCGAGGAGGGGTCCTGCGGCGGCGCCGATGCCACCCATCGCCATGATCGCCCCGAAGGCGCGGGCGCGGTCGGACGCCTCTGTGAACAGCAGGGTGGTGAGGATGTACACGGGCGGGATGAGCAGGGCGGTGCCGATGCCCTCCAGGATCGAGTTGCCCAGGATGAGCACGCCCAGGCCGGGCGCGGCAGCGCTGAGCAGCGCTCCGGTCCCGTACACGGCGAGGCCGACGACAAGACACCGCTTGCGGCCGTAGCGGTCGGTCAGGATGCCGCCCGGAATCATCAGCGCCGCCATCACCAGCAGAAAGACGGTGATCGCGATCTGCACTCCCTGTGCGGAGGTGTCCAGGTCCTCGCTGATGTCCTGAATCATCACGCTCATGTTCGAACCGGCGAAGCTGCAGACGAACTGGGCCAGGGCCAGCGGTGCGAGCACCCGGCGCGGCCACGCGGGGCCGCGCCCTGGGACGGCTGGTTCGTCGGGGTAGGGCGGCACGGCCATCGCCTCGCTCTCGATCCGGCGGACGAACGTCAGCCTCCCGGCGGGCTCCTGCTCGGGCGTCACCCTCGGAGGGTGACGTCCGGCGTTCCCCGGGGAGCGAGACTCGTGCGACAGAGCGGTGCAATCGGCACCCTCCTCAAGGATGGCGGCTCTGGCATGACCACCTCGACCACTCCGCACCAGCGCTCGGACACCGCGAAGGCCGCCGCCAGTGGATTGACGATCTTTGCCTCGGTGATGCTGTTCGTCTCGGGCGGCATGGATATCTGCCGGGGCCTCATGGGTGTGCTTGAGGACGAGGTGTTCCTCGTCACGCGCGGCTATGTCTTCGAGTTCGACCTGACGACCTGGGGCTGGATCCATCTCGCGTTCGGGGTGATCGCGGTCGGCGTCGGTGTCGGTCTGTTCGTGGCCGCGACATGGGCCAGGATCATGGGTGTGATCATCGCCGCGGTGCTGATGATCGCCAACTTCCTGTCCCTTCCGTACTACCCCCTGTGGTCCCTGATCCTGATCGCGATCGACGGGTTCGTCATCTGGGCCCTGTGTGTGGTGGATCCGGAAGCGCTGTACGAGCCGAGTTGAGCCGGTGCTGCCCGCGTGCCGCCCGGTCGGGGCGGGGCGCGGCGAACCGAGCCGGTCGGCAGAGGGCGCGCGTGCGGGGTGGAGCGCTCATGCACCGCTCGTGACGGACCACAGATGGGTGCCCCAGGGCGGCAGGTCGACGTACAGGCCGCTCTCCAGCAGTTCCACGCCGGGGCGCTCGTACCGCTCGGAGTCGAGGAGGTTGGACAACGTCCAGGCGTCCGGGCCGAGTTCCTGCCACGGCAGTCGCACACGCGCCTGCGCCGGGTGCCCGGAGAGGTTCACCACGGTCAGGAAGCGGCCCGCGGGACCGGTCCAGCACATGGCGATCAGGTCACGGCCGGAGGTGTTGTCGGGCCAGGTGGCGCCGTCGAGGAGCTGCCAGCGCCCCGTGCGCATGCCGCTGCGGTGCACGCCCGACACCAGTCGTTGGTGGAACGACCGCAGGGACGGATCCGGGAGTTCGTCGGGGCGCCGGTCCAGGAAGACGGGCAGGTGGACGCGGCGCCCGGTGAACTGTCCCTCGTGCCACAGCGTGGCGCCGGGCAGAGTGGCGATCAGTACGGCCGCGGCCCGCTCGTGCCCGGGGCTCAGGGCCCGGGCGGCCCTGGGCTCGTCGTGATTCTCCAGGAAGCGGACCAGCCGCCGCTGGTAGGCCTCGTCGGCCCGCAGATGCGCGCGGACGGATTCGGCGCTCGCGTTCAGTAATCGGTCGTAGAGGCGCTTGTCGTAGCAGAAGTCGAACCCCTGCTGCTGCAGGGCGAATTCGAGGTCCCAGTAGGCCTCCGCCACGAAGACCAGGCGCGGGTGCCGGCGGTGCACCGCGGCCAGGACCTCGGACCAGAACTCCTCCTCGGGCACCGCTCCCGCCCGCTCGCCCCAGGTCCGTGCGAAGACGTCGTTCATCATGAGCATGGCCATGTCGCAGCGCACCCCGTCGCAGGCCCGGCCGATGGCGTCGAGGACCTGCGTGGAGGCCCGGCGCAGGGCGGGGTCGAAGGCGTTGAGCTGCACCACGTCCGGCCAGGGAGGGAAGAAGGGGTCGCGGCCGCGTGCCAGCACGGTCCGGCCGGTGTCGAGGAAGCCGAGCGGGTCACGCCGGGCGTCCTCCCCGTCGCCCCGCACGAAGTACTCGGGGTGCTCGTGCACCCAGGGGCTGTCGGGGGCCGTGTGGTTGGGCACGTAGTCGAGCAGCAGCCCGATGCCCCGGCGGTCGAGCTCGGCCCGCGCGGCAGCCAGGCCCGCGGCGCCGCCGAGCGCCGTGTCGACCTCGTAGCGGCGTACGCAGTACGGCGACCCGGCGATGTCCTGGGCGCCGACGTCCTCGACGGCCTCGGTGAAGGTGGCATGCAGTGCCGGGTCGTCCAGGGCGATGGCCCGTCCCTGCGGGCTGCGCTCCCACACACCCATCAGCCAGACGGCGTCGACCCCAGCCGGGGCGATCTCGTCCCAGATGTCCTTCGGCACGTCCGAGAGGCCGGTCCCGCGGCCGGTGCGGCGCCCCGTCTCCCTCAGCCACACCCGGGTGTTGACCTCATGGACGACGGGCTGTGCGGGCAACTCGGTCATCGGTTCCGCCCCTTGTCGTGCCCGGGGCGGAAGTCGTCCGGTCCGAGCGTGCCGAAGATCTTCATCAGGGGGGCGATCAGTCCGGTCCAGCCGGTCTGGTGGGAGGCGCCGATGCCGGCGCCGTTGTCGCCGTGGAAGTACTCGTGGAAGGAGATCAGGTCCCGCCAGTGCGGATCGTCGCGGAACTTGGCCTGGCCCCCGTACACGGGTCGGCCGCCGTCCGGACCGCGCAGGAAGATGCGGGTGAGCCGGGTGCAGATCTCCTCGGCGACCTCGAAGAGGTTCTTGTGCACGCCCGAGCCGGTCGGGCACTCGACGGTGAGGTCGTCGCCGTAGAAGCCGTAGAGGTTGATCAGGGCGCGGATGACGAGGGCGTTCACCGGCAGCCATACCGGGCCGCGCCAGTTGGAGTTGCCGCCGAACATGCCGGTGTCCGACTCGGCGGGCAGATAGGAGACCCGGTGCTCCTCGCCGTGCACCCGGAACGTGTAGGGGTGCTCGGCGTGGTGGCGCGACAGGGCCCTGATTCCGTACGGGCTGAGGAACTCGTCCTCCGAGAGGAGGCGGGCGAGGACCCGCACCAGCTTCTTCTCGTCCACCGCGGACAGCAGCCGGGGACCGTCCGCCGCTCCGGCCCGCGCCGCCGCGAGTGTGACGGACAGCGAGGGATGGCGGGCGGCGAAGCGCTGCAGGCGCTCGCTCAGGCCGGACAGCCGAGCCAGCTGCGGGGGCTGGAAGACGGTCGACGCGCACAGGGGCAGCAGGCCCACCACGGATCGGACCTTCAGCCGCACGGCCTGCCCGTCCGGAAGCCGCAGCACGTCGTAGAAGAATCCGTCCTCCTCGTCCCACAGTCCGTCCCCCAGGCCCCCGAGCCGGTCCAGGGAGGCGGCGATCCACAGATAGTGCTCGACGAATTTGAGGACCAGTTCCTCGTACGCCGGGTTGTGCTCGACGAGTTCCAGCGCGATCTGCAGCATCGACTGGCAGTACAGCGCCATCCAGGCGGTGCCGTCGGCCTGTTCCAGGGTGCCGCCGGTGGGCAGGGGTGCGCTGCGGTCGAAGACACCGATGTTGTCCAGGCCGAGGAAGCCGCCCTGGAAGACGTTGCGGCCGTTGGGATCCTTGCGGTTGACCCACCAGGTGAAGTTCGTCAGCAGCTTCTGGAAGGTTCGCTCCAGGAAGGCGCGGTCGGCGTGGCCGGTGGTGCGTTCCTCGACCGTGTACACGAAGTACGCGGCCCAGGCGTGCACCGGCGGGTTCACGTCGCTGAAGTTCCACTCGTAGGCGGGGATCTGGCCGTTCGGGTGCAGGTAGTCGTCACGCAGCAGCAGTTCGAGCTGTTCCTTGGCGAACGCGGTGTCGACGACGGCGAGCGCGACCGCGTGGAAGGCCAGATCCCAGGCGGCGAACCAGGGGTACTCCCACTTGTCCGGCATCGAGACGATCTCGTCGCTGACCATGTGGAACCACTCGCGGTTGCGTATCCCCGGGCGCGGCAGGCTCCATGGGGTGAGGTCGTGTTCGGCGAGCCATGTCTCCAGGTCGAAGGCGTAGTACTGCTTGGACCAGAGCATTCCGGCGAGGGCCTGGCGCAGCACCCGTGCCTCGTCCTCGCTCGCGCCCTTGGGTGTCAACTGCCGGTAGAAGGCGTCCGCTTCGGTGATGCGGTCGTGGAAGACCGTGTCGAAGGACTGAGCCGGCGACCGTTGGGCGCCGGCCGGTGCCAGACGCAGCCGCACCGTCCGCGACCCGCCGGCGGGCACGGTCAGTTCGTGGTGCATGGCGGCCTTGCTGCCCTCCCGGGCCGGGTTCACGGCGCTCTGGTCCCCGTCGACGATGTACCGGCCGATGCCGTTCTTGACGTAGGGGGAGGTGTTGGGCGTGCCGAACAGCCGCTCGTTGTCGCTCTCGTTCTCGGTGAACAGCAGCGGCGCCGCGTCGGCGCACCGCAGGTCGTAGCTGCCGAGTTGCGGGTGTTCGGCCCTGATGGCGACGGCCGAGTGCCGCACGTCCACCGCGCGCAGCCGTGGCCTGTCCTCCTGCGCGCCCTGCTCGCCCCATGACCAGGTGTTGCGGAACCACAGGGTCGGCAGCACGTGCAGGGTCGCCTCGTCGGGGCCGCGGTTGTCGACGGTGATGCGCATCAGGATGTCGTCGTGATCCGCCTTGGCGTACTCCACGGTCACGTCGAAGTACCGGTCGTCGTCGAAGACACCGGTGTCGAGGAGCTCGTACTCGAACTCCTGCCGAGTGCGCGAGCGGTTGACCGCCACGAGATCGTCGTACGGGAACGCGGCCTGGGGGTACTTGTACAGGTACCGCAGGTAGGAGTGGCTGGGGGTGCTGTCCAGGTAGAAGTAGTACTCCTTGACGTCCTCGCCGTGGTTGCCCTCGCCGTTGGTGAGGCCGAAGGCGCGTTCCTTGAGGATCGGGTCGCGGCCGTTCCACAGGGCGAGGGCCAGGCACAGGCGCTGCTTCTCGTCGCAGATGCCGCCGAGACCGTCCTCGCCCCAGCGATAGGCACGCGAACGGGCGTGGTCGTGCGGGAAGTGGGACCACGCGTCGCCGCTTTGGCTGTAGTCCTCGCGGACCGTGCCCCACTGGCGTTCGCTCAGATACGGGCCCCACAGGCGCGACTGTGCGCTCCTGTCGCCGACGGGTCCGATGTGCCCGGCGCGCGTGTGCCTCTCCATGGGCCGCCTCCCTGCTCTTGGATCGCCTGATGCGCCAGTCTGCGCGGGGGTGTGCGGGCCCGCCCCACCTGCCAGGGGTGAACCGCGCGTGCGCCCCCTCGGCGCGCAGGCGCGTGGCACACGCCGGTTCACCTGCGGCGGGTGACGCGCCGCGGGTGACGCACCGCTGTCATGGCCGTAGTGACGGAGCTGGTTCCGTCGGAAGGGAGAGACCATGGCTGGGATCGGGCCGGTGCAGCTGCTGGTGGTCGAGTTCGGCATGGACGCGAAGTTCGAAGGACGCATCGTCGAAGAGCTGGCGATTCTGGAGGCGGACGGGCAGGTTCACGTCCTCGACATGCTCTTCGTCCACAAGGAGCCCAGCGGGGATCTGCTCGTGCTCGACTTCCAGGCGGAGGGGATGGGCGAGACGGTCGCCGCCCTGCTGGGCATGTCCGGTGAGCGGCTGCGGGAGGCGGAGGAGGAGTATCCGAGCCTGGCCGAGGGCCACGCCTTCGGCCTGACCCTGACCGAGATCCGGGAGATGGCCGAATCCCTGGCCGCAGGCACCGCGGCGGCCTTCGTCCTGCTGGAGCACGTGTGGGCGAAGCACTTGCGCAAAGCGGTTCGTGACGCCGGCGGTGTGCCTGTCGCGGAGGGCTTCTTGACCGTGGAGGCGCTGGAGCCTGTTGCCGCCGAACTGATGGCCGCGGCGCAGCGCATGGGTGAACCGGCCGAGCCCGGATCACGACCGGAACCGGCGAACCGCGACAAGCGGAGGAGGAACTGATGGCTGATCTCGTCGTGCTCGGCGTCCTCCAGGTCGAGCAGTTCCTGGCGGGACAGGTCCTTGGCAAGGCGCAGAACCGCCTCCGCCTTCTCCCTGTCCGCGCCGCCCGACCGGGTTCGGGAAGCCGTACGCCCCTTCCACCCCACCGTGATCCGCACCTCGCTCACCAAGGACCGGGAGGAGGAACTGGTCGCCGCCCTTCGGGGGATGTGATCGCAGGCGGCACGCCATCCCCCACCCGGGCGCCTTGGCTATGCGCCCGGCGTGCGCCGGAAGTTCACCCGGGTGAGATGGCGTACGCCGCGCGCCCCCAGAGCCCTGTCGGCCCCACACTTGCTCTGAGCCGCACCCACTGTGCTCCGAGAGCGAGGTGCCGCCCATGGCCGAGTGTTCATGCAGCCCACCGGACGCCGGTCCGCACCGGTGTTCCGTCTGCACCGCTCCCGCGTTACCCGGTCGGCTCGTGTCCAGGCCCCGGCTGACGGACCGGCTGGCCAAAGGCGTTCTGGGGCCGTTGACCGTGGTCATCGGCCCCGTGGGCGTCGGCAAGACAGCGCTGGCCCTGCAGTGGGCGCACACCCGGCGTCGACCGGGACCGCTCGCCTGGGTCACCTGCGACGGACGGGCCGAGCAGCCCGGGGTGTTCTGGCAGCGCGTGATCGGCACGCTGGCGGCGTCCGGCGTGGATGTGCCGGCGTCCGTCGCGGCGGGGGAGGAGCCGCTGCTCGTGGCGGCGCTCGCCGCGCGTCTGAACGAGCGCGGCGAGCCGGTGGTGCTGGTCCTCGACGATTTCGAGCCCGCCGCCAACTCGCCGATCGCGGAGGGCGTCACCAGCCTGCTGAGGCACACCACGGGGTCGCTGCGCCTGGTGGTGCTCGCGCGTCGGGACCCGCCCCTGCACCTGTGTCGCGGGCGTCTCACCAGCGAGGTCACCGAACTGCGTACCGCGGACCTGGCGTTCGACGTCCGGGAGACGGCGGAGCTGCTCGCCCAGCACGACATCGAGGTGGCGAAGCGGACGGTGAGTGCGCTGCGGCGGTGTACGGACGGCTGGGCGGCCGGGCTGCGCCTGGCCGCGATCTCCATGGCGAAGCAGAGCGATCCCGACCGGTTCGTGGCGCGGTTCGGCGGTGACGACGCGGCGATCGCCGACTATCTCGTCGAGGAGGTGCTCGACGTGCAG
The DNA here is from genome assembly GCF_041435195.1 of Streptomyces sp. NBC_00224. Lineage (NCBI taxonomy): Bacteria > Bacillati > Actinomycetota > Actinomycetes > Kitasatosporales > Streptomycetaceae > Streptomyces > Streptomyces sp. NBC_00224. Next base: position 753,354 of record NZ_CP108106.1, on the reverse strand, counting down.
CCGGCCGGTATGCGCCGGCTGCTGCTCACCACGAGCGTCCTCGACCGGGTGAACGCCGAGTTGGCCGCCGAGCTCTGCGATGGTGACGACGGCCGGCACTTCGGGGATCTGGTTCGGGAGAACTCGTTCCTGCAGCCCGTCGGCCAGGGCTGGTACCGCTGCCACCGGATGTTCGCCGACGTGCTGCGGATGTGCCTGCGCCGCGAGGCGCCCGGACTCGTGGCACCCCTGCACCGTCGGGCCGCCGCCTGGCTCGGCGAGCACGGTCTGCTCGCCGAGGCCGTGCGGCATCTGCTCGCCGCGGGCGACTGGGACCAGGCCGGCCGACTGATCGTGCAACGTCTCGCGATCGGCCAGGTCCTCGGTCTGACCAGGGCCCGGCTGCCCGCCGAACTGACCCGTCAGCCACCCGGCGGCGCACCGGCGGACGAGCCCGAACCCGTCTTGCTCGCGGCAGCCGTCGCCCTGGCCCGCCGCGACGACCAGGCGTGCGCCCGGCATCTGGCACGGTCCGTCCCGCTCCTGGCCGAGCTGCCGCCCGGCGAGGACGACCGCAGGGCACGGTGCTCGCTGGCCCACGCCGTGATCCGGATGGAGCGATGCCGCTCCCGCAGCCCGCAGGAGGCCCGGGCCGCCGCGGCCGACGCGGAGTCGGCCGGACCGCGGCTGCCGCATGCCGCGCTGACGCAGTGCCCCGAGATCCCGGCGCTCACGCTGGCGATCCGCGGCGCGGACGAGCTGCGGGCGGGCGCGCTCAAGGCGGCCGAAACCTCCCTGACCGGAGGGCTCAAGGCGGCCGGCGCCGCCGGAAACGGCACGCTGCGCCGGGACTGTCTGGTCGAACTCGCGCTCCTTGAGGCGCTGCGCGGACGCTTCCGGGCCGCCGACGAACTCGCCACCCTGGCCACCCGGCCGCCGCTGCCCGCCTGGACCACGGCCGAGTTCTCGCGGGCCACCCTGCACCTCGTACGCGCCTGGGTCGCACTGGCGCGCGGCCACCCCCGGCGCGCCCGGTGCGAGCTCGCCATGGGCGAGACGGTGCTGAGCGGTCTGACCGACGTCTTCCTCGCCGACGTCGGTTCGCTGGTGGCGGGGCTGGCCTCCGCGATGGAGTACGGTGCCGACGCGACCGTGCCGATCGGTGACGTGCTGGCCGCGTCCCGCCTGCCCCGTACGGTGCTGCGGACGGTGACCCCCGCGTGTGCCTCGCTGCTCGCCCCCGCCCGTTGCGGGTCGAGCGCCGCCGGCGTGATGGCCGAGCCCGTGTGCGGGGCGCCGGTCCCCGCCGAGCGGCTCAGCGCACGGGAGCGCGAGGTGCTCGACCGGCTGGCGCAGATGATGACCACCGAGGAGATCGCCGAGGAGCTGTATCTTTCGGTCAACACGGTCAAGACCCATCTCAAGAGCGTCTACCGCAAGCTCGCGGTGTCCCGGCGCTCGGCCGCCGTCAGGCGGGCCCGCGAGCTCCGGTTGCTGTGAGCGGCCCTACATGAGCCCCAGTTCCCGGGCCCGGTCCACGGCCTCGGCCCGGGAGCTCGCTCCCAGCTTGCGGTACACGGCGTGGGTGTGGCTCTTCACCGTGTTGTACGACAGGTACATACCGTCGGCGATGTGCCGCAGCGGCACCTCGCGCTGCAACTGCCGCAGCACCGCGAGTTGGCGCCCCGTCAAGGCCACCGGCAGTGGCGGGGGACCGGGCGCCCTCCCCGGCGGCGTGGGCACCGAGGCCAGCACGGCCGATGCCTCATGCATCAGTGCGCCCGCGCTGCGCGCGTCCGCCACGTCCCCCGCGATCTCCACCAGGACGCCGGCGACCCAGACCAGACAGGTCGTCACGGCCGTATCCACTTCCGGAGCCTCTTGGCTCAGTGAACGCAGCCACCCGTGCAGGACGGAGACCCGTCCCGCCCCCCGTGAGTGGCCGTTCGGCTGCGTGTACGGCGCTGCTGACATGCCCCTCACCTCCCATGTGCAAGGCATCACTCCTCCACCGTGGGGGTGCGCACCAATGCTGCGGAAGGAGCTTGTCGGCCTCATGGGGAAGTGGCTGGAGCCACCCCCTGATAGCGACGGCAACATGCCGGGAGGCACACGGGCGCGAGGCAAAAGGGGGGGCGGAGGGTATGACCGGCCCCTGTCCTTCTGGAGGGGTTGGTGATCGGCAGCAGGGCAACGGCCGGGCAGGGCCGGGGTGTTGGGCGCGAGAGGATCAGGATGTCGACACGTTCGGGGTGCTCGCGGTGTCCGGGACATTCGGCCGCCGGGCGAGCAGCACACTGGCGACGATGATCCACAACCCCGACGCGAGGAAGGCGAAGAAGCCGACCCAGGGGATGAACACCAGCACGCCGAGCACGATTCCGGCCCAGCCCAGCCAGCGCGGCAATGGGGTTCCGCTGTGTGCCGTGCCCAGGCCGGCGGCGAGCACCATGAGGCCGATTCCGCCGACGAAGGGAATGAAGAGGTCGTTGCCGATGGCATTCATGGCCTGGAGGGCCGGACCGCCGACTCTCTGTTCGTCGCTTGCGTCGATCAGCGCGAGCGTCACGCCCGAGGCGACCCAGAAACCCCCGGCCGACAATATCCCTCCGGCAAAAGCGACTTGGGGCAGCCAACCGTGCCGGTCGGACTCGGCGAGGTGGTGCCGAAGACTACCGGCGAAGAAAACCAGGAAGACTCCCGCCAGGACCAGCAGATATACGGAAACCGCCTGCTGTGTGTCGTGCTCCTGGAAGAACAGCTTGACCTGCGGCCCGGAATCCCCGACATCCGGCGTATCGCCACCCATACCGAAAGCGACGGCAATCAGAACAACGGCCACCAGGCCGGTCAATGGTCCGAGGCGCATCGGAATCCTCCGATCCGGGCATTCGGATACTGTTGCCAGCGTTTCACGCAACCCAGGGACCGGCAACTCGGCTCATTAGGCCTTTGCCATTAATGGGTCACGACGGTGTGTGATCGTTCAGATGTTGCGGTGAGGGGGGCGTCGGGAGTATGTGGCCTTGGTGGGCTGCTGCGATACGAAGCCCCTTGCGGATCCGGAGTACGAAGCCCTTGTGAACAGGCGGGCCTTTTCGTTGACAGGTACACAGCTCCTCGACGAGGCTCCTGGCCCATGCAGCCGCCCAGTGATCCGACGGTCACGCTTGTGGAGCGCCGCCACGTCGACCTGGTCCGTGTCGCGAGCGCCATCTGTCGCCGCGCTGCCTGAACCGACCCCCTCTCGACTCTCTCCGGGTATGTGACGCCGTGGTGCGCCGTGCCCTGCTCAGGAGCGCACTGTGTCCTCGTTCGAATCCAAGCTGTCCCGGCGCGCCTTCGGTGGTGCCGTCGCGGCGGGCGCCACCGCCGCCGGCATCGGCCTGTCCGCCGTCGATGCCCAGGCCCAAGTTCCGCTGGAGGAAAGGCCGTTCAAGGCTGCGCCGCACCGGCGGGCCAATCGGCCCAACATCCTCTTCATCCTCGGCGACGATCTCGGCTGGGCCGATCTCTCCTCCTATGGCGCCCCGCACATCAAGACCCCGAACCTGGACCGGCTCGCGCGGCAGGGAGTGCGGTTCACGGATGCCTACTCCGGGTCCGCGACCTGCTCGCCGACGCGGTTCAGCCTGTACACGGGGCGCTTGCCGGGGCGTACGAAGGGCGGTCTCGCGGAGCCGATCGCGGACAAGTCCGTCGGGCTCGAACCGACGCATCCCACACTGGCCTCGCTGCTGCGCGACGCGGGCTACGCGACCGCGCTCATCGGCAAGTGGCACTGCGGGTATCTGCCGGACTACTCGCCCACGAAGTCGGGCTGGGACGAGTTCTTCGGGAACTTCGGCGGGGCTCTTGAGTACTACTCGAAGCTGGGGCTCGGCGGAGAGTACGACCTGTACGAAGGTGACGTACGAGAGGGGGATGCCGCGTACAAGGATCTGCGCTACTACACGCGCATCCTCACCGAGCGCGCCAGTGAGTACGTCCAGCGGGACCACGGCGATCAGCCGTGGCTGCTCAACCTCAACTTCACCACCCCGCACTGGCCCTGGATCGCGGAGGGGGACGAGGAGGAGAGCGCCGAGATCGTACGCAGGATCAAGGCGGGCCAGAAGGGTGCGCTCTGGCACCAGGACGGTGGCTCCGTCGAGAAGTACACGGAGATGGTGCAGGACCTGGACCGGTCGATCGGTGAAGTGCTGCGCGCCTTGAAGAAGTCCGGGCAGGAGCGGGACACCCTCGTGTTCTTCGCCTCGGACAACGGCGGTGAGCGCTTCTCGTACAACTGGCCCCTGTCGGGCAACAAGTCCTCGCTGCAGGAAGGCGGCATCCGCGTGCCGACCATCGTGCGGTGGCCCGCGCGCCTTGACGGCGGGCAGGTCAGCCATGAGCCGGTCTTCACCCCGGACTGGACCGCGACGCTCCTGGAGATCGGCGGGGCGCGGCCGCATCCGGCGTACAAGCTGGACGGGACGAGCCTTGCCCCCTATCTGCTGAAGGGCGAGCAGCTCGCCGAGCGCGAGCTGTTCTGGCGCGTGCGCGGGGAGCGGGCGCTGCGGCGCGGGGACTGGAAGTACTACCGGGGCAAGGGCGGTCAGGACCAGCTGTTCAACCTGGCCGAGGACCGGCGGGAGCAGGCCGACCGGGCCGTGGACGAGCCGAAGCTCCTTGGCGAGTTGAAGGCGTCGTGGGAGAAGACGGACAAGGAGCTGCTGCCGTATCCGGCCGGGTGACGCCGGGTTCCTTCGGTTGCCGCGCGACGATGACGCCCTGGTGCTGCCGCAGCCGGTGCATCCGGCGTTCGTCGCCCATGCCGGTGCGCTGGGCACTGGTCCGCTCGATCGACCGGATCGTGTACGTGCTTCCAGGCGTTGGGTCCTGCCGACGGCCGCTCAGAGCGGCGGAAGAACGACTTCCCGACTGAAGGTCGCTCCGCGAAACTGAGAGAACGCGATCCAGAAGGAGAGCTGAGGCCCATGAAGGTGGAATCGGAGGATGCCCTTACCATCCGCCATGTCGCCGAGCGGCTGATGACGGCGCACCCCCGGCTCGACGCCGGTCTGGTGCAAAGTTCCGTACAGACGGCGTACGACGAGCTCAGGTACGCGCGCGTACGTACCTATCTGCCAGTCCTGATGGAACGCAGAGCGAGCGACCTGCTGCCCTACGACGAGCAGACGGAACGCCAACCTGACCCTCGATGAGTGACCGTCTCCACACGGCAGCCCCCTGACCCCGGATGCCTACGCGCACTTCCGCCCGGTGAGCGGGGCCCGCGTACGTGCGAAGTGACCGCGGGCCCCGCTCGTTTCCGTCTGTCCTGTCGAAGACGGTGCTCCCACGCTAAGGGGATCGACTCGGCCGCCCTTGTGCGGTGCGGGGATGTGGCCCTGCCGGCACTGCGGCCGTGCCCGGCGGTGGCTCTGTCGACGCTCTCGCAAGAAGGCTTCCGGTCGCGGCCCGGCCGTCAGCCGTCGGTGCTGTACGCGGCCAGCGGCTCCGGGACAGGGATGCCGAGCTGTAGGTGGAGCGCGTGGGCGGCGCGCAGGCAGGCATCCGCTCGCTCGGCGTGGCCCGCCGCGGACAGTGTCGTGCCCAGGGCGAGCAGCGCGAGAGCGCGCAACGGGTCGTTGCCGAGCCGCTGCGCGCCCGCGAGGCTGCGCTCCAGGTGTGCCGCTGCCTGTCCGTACTGGCCGAGTGCGTGCAGAGCCTCGCCCAAGCCACGCTCGACGATCAGCTCCATGTGCTCGGAGCCGATCTCCTGGCAGCCGCTCAGCGCCTCGGTATAACTCGCCACCGCCTCGGCGGGGCGGCCGAGGCTCAGCAGAGTCTGGGCGTGACCCGACTGGGCGTACGCGCGTACCAGCGTCCAGCCGAGGGGAGCCGCGCGCCCCAGGGCGTCCGCGAGGCAGTCAAGGGCTTCCGGCAGGCGGCCCAGCTGCCGCAGTGGGTGCGCGGTGTTGTTGCGCGACTCCAGCTCGCCCCAGAGGTTGCCGCGCTGGACGTGCACGGCGACGCTCTCGCGGAACAGGGCGAGAGCGGCCTGGTGGCCCTCGGACGTCGTCGCCGCGGTGGCCGCCAGCAGACCGCTCACATTGAGGAGTTGCCCGCGTATCACCTCGTCACCGGTGGCCCGGCTCAGCGTCATGGCGTGCTCCACCTGTGCGCGCCCCTCGTCCCGGCGGCCGACCTGCCACAGCCCGCCGCCCAGCATGTAGCGGGCGCGGATCTCGGCGGCAGGCTCACCGTGACGGGCGGCAGCGTCCGCGAGCGCGGCGGCGGGGCCGTTCAGGTGGGGCCACAGGAAGTCGCTCTCGCCGAACGGGTCGAGCGCCAGGAGCAGGTCGGCCGCCGGTGCTGTCCGCACGCCCGGTCTGCGTGCGGCTGTGCGTAACACCCCCAACAAGGTGTCAAGTTCCCTGCGCACCCATTCCTGACCGGTGGCAAAGCGCTCGAAGCGTACGGGGGTCGTGCACGTGGCCGCCAACTCGTCCGGGGTGGTGCAGCCGGGGCGGGACAAACGATAGGCGTCGCGGACGGTGGCCAGGCAGAAGTCGACGAGACGGTCGAGCGCGGCATCGGCCTCCGCCCCCTCTGCCCTGACTGGTGCCGTCGATGATCCCGCGGCCCCCGCTGCGCGCGTCCCTGGCTCCGCCTCCTCGGCCCGTGCCCGGGCGAACAGGCGCAGCAAGTCGTGGTAGCGGTAGTGCCACTTGCCCGAAGGCTCCAACAGGGCCGCGTCCACGAGCTGTTCGAGCAGGGACCGGGTCTGCTGCTCGTCCCGGTCGAGCAGCGCGGCGGCCATCGGCACCGAGAGCACCGGGCCCTCGGCGAGGGAGGCCAGGCGGAAGGCCCTCGCGAGGTCCGGCGTCAGCTGGTCGTAGCTGAGCCGGAACGTCGCGTCGACGGCCAGATCGCCGATCTTGATGTGGTCGAGCCTGTGCTGCTCCTCGGCCAGCCGCTCGACGAGACCGGCGACCGTCCAGGCGGGGCGCTGGGCCAGTCGGGCGCTGACGATGCGTACGGCGAGCGGCAGTTGGCCGCAGGCGGTTACCAGTGCGGCGGCGGCCTCAGGCTCGGCGGCGATACGGTCCGGGCCGACGATCCGCGACATGAGCGCCAACGCCTCCTCGGCCGAGAAGACATCCAGCTCGAAAGCGTGCGCCGACGGCAGTGACAGTTTCGCGCGGCTGGTCACCAGGGCCGCGCATCCAGAGGTGTTCGGCAGCAGCGGGTCGATCTGCCGGCTGTGCGCCGCGTTGTCGAGGAGGACCAGGACCCGGCGCCCCGCGAGTACCGAGCGGTAGAGCGCGGTCCGTTCGTCGAGACCATCCGGGACGGATCCGACGCCGAGGGCACGCAGGAACCGGCCCAGGACCTCGTCCGGTTCGACGGGGTCGGTCGCCATACCGCCCAGATCGACGTGGAGCTGACCGTCCGGGTAGCGGTCGCGGACGCGATGACCTGCGTGCAGGGCGAGCGCGGTCTTACCGACGCCGCCGAGGCCCGACACGGCGGAGACCACGATGTGCGGGGACTCGGCGTCGAGCGCGGACAGCAACTGCCCGACTGCGGCCGCGCGCCCCGTGAAGTCGGCCGGAGGCGCAGGGAGCTGGGCGGGTGTGGGGTGCCGGTAGCGTGCGGTGACGGCCGTCGGCCCGCTCGACGCACCGTCTGCGATGCCCGGGACGCCCGTGAGGGGCGGGCCGCTCGACGCGGCCGCCGGGGGCAGGCCGGCGGTCAGGGACGGGTCGGCCCGCAGTATTCGCTGGTGCAGGTCGCTCAGTTCCGCACCCGGGGCCACGCCCAGTTCGGTGGCGAGCACTGAGCGGCCGTCGGCGTATGCGGCAAGGGCCTCGGCCTGCCGCCCGCTGCGGTACAAGCCGAGCATGAGCTGGGCCCGCAGACCTTCGCGCAGCGGGTGCTCGGCGACCAGAAGAGTCAGCTCGGGGACGGTCTCGGCGTGTGCGCCCAGCTCCAGCTCCAGGCGGATACGGGTCTCCACGGTGGCCAGCCGCCGCTCGGTGAGCGCGCCCCGCAGGCTCTCGGCGTGCGGCCCCGGCACGCCCGCGAGCGGTTCGCCGCGCCACAAGGACAGCGCTGAGCACAGGAGTTGGCGGGCGCCCTCCCGGTCGCCGTCCCCGGCCGCCCGCTCGGCCTCGGAGACGTCCCGGTCGAAGCGGTCCACGTCGCAGGCGTCCTTCGCGATCAGCAGACGGTAGCCACCGGGTGCGGATGCCAGGACCTTGGCGGCCGTGCGGGGTGGCCGACCGGGCTCCAGCTTGCGACGCAGCTCGAAGACCTGGCTCTGCAGGATGGAACGCGCCCGCTCCGGAGCGGAGGGGCCCCAGACGCCGTGCACCAGGTCGTCGATGGTGACGGCCCTGCCGCGCCGGGCGATCAGCATCGCCAGGATCGCGCGCTGCTGCGGCGAGACCCGAATGGATTCCCCCGCGCCGCCGAGTACCTTGACCGGCCCGAGCAAGGTATAGCGAAGATCGTCTCCGTGCATGACCCCCGTGCTTTCCCCGTGTTCCGTCCGGATGTCCGGCGCCGCGTCGCTCCCTGGGCGCCTCGCCTCGGTCTGTCTGTACACCATAGGAAGCCGAGCGGTACGGGGCAGAGGGGTTGGGTGCGCCGGGCGTGGCGAGGGCATGGCAGTCTCCCGTGCCGACAGGGCCGACCGGTAACGCCCAGGCGCAGCGGCCGTGGCGTGTGGCTGGTGCGTCGATGGACATTGTGGAGGGGCTGCGACGCGTGGTCGCCCTCCGGGCGCAGCAGCCCGCGTCGCCGTACATCGCGCTGTGGAACCGGCTGCGCGACTTCGACTATGGGAAGTGATCATGGCGGAGGGTGTGCCGGGCTCCCGGGGACGGGCCCGGCGTCAGGCGCTCACCCCCTGGAGACAGCGGCGCCCCAGCCCATCTCCAGGAGGTCGAAGGCGCGCGTGACGGCCTGGCGGGGGTCCTGGCTGCTGCGGGCGGCCCGGGGTGCTTCGAGGGCGAAGTGGGCGAGGGCGGCACAGGTCGGGTCGTCGGCCGGAAGTCCGCTTTCCTCGGCGATGGCGCGAGCGAGGGCGGTTTCGTGGCGCAGCCACATGCGCTGGGCGTAGTCCCGCAACGCCGGTGTGTTTTCCACGAGTTCGATGAACGCGGTAAAACCGGCGTCGTCCTCCACGGCCGCGACGCGGTAGCGCAGGGCATGCTCGCGCAGGGCCGCGGGGATGGACTCGTCTTGGGGCCGCTCGCGTACGGCGGCGAGCAGACGGGTTTCCTGGTCGGCGTCCTCGTCGAAGACGAGGGCTTCCTTGACCGGGAAGTGCTTGAACAGCGTGGTGGTGGACACGTCGGCGGCGTCCGCGATCTCACGGATGCCGACCTGCTCGTATCCCCGCTCAATGAAGAGACGTAGAGCGGCGTCGGCGAGGGCTTGGCGGGTGGCGGCCTTCTTGCGTTCGCGGCGCCCCGCCGGTGCCGTCGGTGGGGCGCCGGTCGTCGTGTCGGTCATGCCACGAGCCTACACACTCGGTTGCCCAACTTCAAAAATTGAGTCGTTGCACTTATTGAGTTGATGTGCTCTTCTGAAGTGGCGGGGCCGCGTGGCACAGCCCGGCCCGTTCCGCACGCTCCCCTCTGCCCGAAAGGCGTGACCAGCCATGCCCACCCACCGCATCGCGATCATCGGCGCCGGTCCCGGCGGCCTGACCTGCGCCCGCATCCTGCAGCAGCACGGCATCACCGCGGCCGTCTACGACCTGGACGCCTCCCGCACCGCCCGCAACCAGGGCGGCACCCTCGACATGCACCCCGGCTCCGGCCAGCACGCCCTGCGCGAGGCCGGACTCTGGGACGACTTCCTCGCCCAGGCCCGCCCCGAAGGCCAGCAGATGCGCCTGGTCGGCCGCGACGGCCGCATCCTGTTCGACGCGATCCCGCCCGAGGCCGACACCGCCGAAGGCAACCCCGAGATCGACCGCGGACAGCTCCGCGACCTCCTCCTCGACTCCCTCAAACCCGACACCGTGAGCTGGGGACACAAACTCACCCGCGCCGAACCCCTCGGCAACGGCACCCACCGCCTGTACTTCGCAGACGGCACCAGCACCGACGCCGACGTCGTCATCGGAGCCGACGGAGCCTGGTCCCAGGTCCGCCCCCTCCTGTCCGACGCGACGCCCCTCTACACAGGCGTCACCTTCGTCGAGACCGGACTCAACGACGCCGACACCCGCCACCCCCGCCTCGCCGCACTCACCGGCAACGGCACCATGATGGCCCTCCACGACAACCAGGCCTTCGTCGCCCAGCGCAACAGCGGCGGACACATCCGCGTCTACGTCGGCATGCGCACCGCACAGGACTGGCACCAGCAAGCCGGCCTGGCCCTGACCGACACCGCCGCCGTCCGCGAGGCCCTCCTGAAGAAGTTCGCCGGATGGAGCCCCGACCTGCTCGGCTTCATCACCGCCACCGACACCGGCTACACCAACCGGCCCCTGTTCGCCCTGCCCGTCCCCCACACCTGGACCCACACCCCCGGCGTCACCCTCCTCGGCGACGCCGCCCACCTCATGTCCCCCTTCTCCGGCATGGGCGCCAACCTCGCCATGCTCGACGGCGCCGACCTCGCCCACGCCCTCATCGAAAGCCCCACCACCGACGACGCCATCCGCGCGTACGAAACTGTCCTGCTGCCCCGCTCCATCCAGGCAGCCGAAGGAGCCGCAGAAGGCATCAACAGCGCGTTCTCCCCCGACAGCGCCGCCCAGGCCCTCGCCCACATGACCCAGCACCACTGACATCGCACCGAGGGCCGCACGCACCGAGGGCCGCACGCGCTGTGGGGCGGCGAGCGGCGGGAACGCCACCCCTCGCGTCCCCGACACCGCGGAGCATGCCGGATTCAGCACATTGGCCGTCTGCTGGACAGCCGGGGCGTCACGGGCTGTGCGGGGCAGCAGGTAACGTGGGGATCACCGATCTCATGAGCCTCCTGACGGGCTGCGTGAACCCAGGAGGAACAACATGACGACGAACCGCGGACGCAAGGACGTGATCCGGGACCGGATGACCGCGACCGGCGAGTCGTACAACGTCGCCGCCCGCAATCTGAAGGCGATGAAGGACATGGGCTCCACCGGCGAAGCCGTGCGCACGCAGCGCTGGCGGCCCGCGGACTCGCTGGACCTGCCGTGTCCCTGCGGCGGGACGTGCGAGCCCGGCGAGAAGTGCGACCACTGCCACGCCCGGTACCGGCACGTGGCACGCGCCCCCGGCAGCCTCACGGACGTGGAGGTCTGGGCGGACCGGTACGACTGCACCGGCTGCTCCTCCTCCTACACGCTTGCCGTTACCCTCCCCGGCCGCCCGTGGGGCATCGCCGAGACCGTCATTCAGGGCGGGGCCGCCGAACAGGTCGTCCGGGCCCGAGTGTTCCCCGGCGTCGTGCACCCGCTCCTGCGCCCCGAGGCACCCGAGCAGGACTGACGCAGGGGCCGCTGCGGCCTGGCGCCTTCCTCTCTTCCCCACCGCCGCGAGGAGCCGCGCCGCGACGGCCAGGTGGTCCAGACCGGGTCGGACGGTTGACGAAGCCGCGGACGGCCGGACTCAGACGTCTCCGCGACCCGCCCATGAGCTCGCGGGCAGGCGGCAGGCGCCGATCCAGATACTGGTGACGGCGCTGATGTAGCGCGCGCCGCAGCGGTCGGAGGGTACGACGAGCTGAGTACCCGCCGCGTCGAGGTCTTCGCCGTCCAGGCAGGTCGCCAGCAACATGGGGGCATTGCCGAAGTCGGCGTCGATCTCTGCCCACGACAGGACGGCGTGGTGGCCGTCCCCGCCGCTGACGGCCAGCAGGAAGGCGATTGTGGGGTTGCTACGAATGTCCTGGTCGCATCCTCCGGGTTCATGCACCAAGAGCCGGGCTCCCGGCGGCGGACCTGGCGTGTCGGTCGAGAGCGAGCCAGACCCGGTCCCGGGTGACGGGCAGTTCGGTGAACCGGATGCCGGTGGCATCGCGTAGCGCGTTGGCGAACGCCGGGGCAACCGGGTTGAACGGGCTCTCGCTCATCGACTTGGCGCCCAGCGGCCCGATCGCGTCCGCCGTCTCCATGAAATGGACCTCGGTGCGGGGGACATCGGCGTACTGGGGGAGGCGGTAGCGGCGGAATGCCGCTGTGGTGACTTCGCCGCGCGCGTCCACCCGTACGTTCTCGAAGAGAGTCGCGCCGAGCGCCTGGGCGACACCACCTTCGACCTGACCGCGGCACTGCAGCGGGTTCATCACCTTGCCCGCGTCGGCCGCGTGCACGCTGCGCAGGATGCGGATCTCCCCGGTCCCGGGGTCGACGGCGATGCGGAACCACTGGGCGTTGAAGGCGACCGAGCGCGGGGATCCACCCCAGTGCCCGTCGGCGGCCAGTTCATCCTCCGCCCCCGCCGTGTGGGCGGCCTCGAAGAGCTCTTTGAGGGGTACCACCCGGCCCGCGCAGTCGAAGGCTTCGGCGCCGAGTTTGCACAGGTGCCGGGCCGCGCCCGTGTGCCGGGCCGCGAAGGTCTGCAGTCGCTCGGCGAGGGCGGCGGCGGCCAGCAGGACCGCCTTGCCCGCGACCACGGTGCCGGCCGAGCCGAAGGCGCCGGTGTCGTGGCGTACCACGTCCGTGTCGGACTGCCGGATGGTGATGCGGTCCTCCGTGGTGTTCAGGGCGCCGGCGGTGATCTGTTGGTGGACGGTGGTGGTGCCGTTGCCGAACTCGGCCGTGCCGACTGCGATGTCGTACGTGCCGTCCTGGAGAAGGGAGACGCGCGCGTCGGCGTAGTGGCCTCCGGGCGGCCCCGTCGCGATCATCGCCATCCCCGTGCCCTGTCCGACCAGCCAGCCCTCCGGGGCCTGTTCCGCGCTGGTGTCCTCGGCGATGGCGGTGCGGACCACGGACAGGCACTGGTCGAGGCCGTAGGAGGCGATGTGGAGGTCCTCCTCCTCGCCGATCGGGCTGAGCATGCGGTCGCCGGGGCCGATGATGTTCTTCTCGCGGAAGGCGAGGGGATCCATGTCCAGGCGGCGGGCCAGCTCGTCCATCACCGACTCGACGGCGAAGGTGACCTGGCCGAGGCCGTAGCCGCGGAAGGCGCCCGCCGGCACGACGTTCGTGTAGACCGAATAGGCGTCGACCTTCTTGTGCGGGGCGCGGTAGACGGCGAAGGATTCGCCGACGCTGTGGAACATGACGGCGGGGCCGTGGTTGCCGTACGCCCCGGTGTTGGAGACCACGCGCATCTGGATCGCGGTCAGGGTGCCGTCGGCGCGGGCGCCGACTTTGATGCCGATGGTGAAGGGGTGGCGGGTGGTCGCTCCGTAGAACTGCTCGGCGCGGGTGTACTCCAGCTTCACCGGCCGTCGCAGTTTCAGTGCCGCCAGCGTGACGATGTCCTCGGTCAGCATCTCCTGTTTGCCGCCGAAGCCGCCGCCGACCCGGCCCGCGACGACCCGGACCTCGTCCTCGGGCAGGTCGTACAAGGCGCACAGGGCGCGCCGGGTCAGGAACGGTGTCTGGGTGGAGGAGCGGACGGTGAGGCGCTCGCCGGTGCCGTCCTCCTTGGGTTCGAAGTACGCGACACAGCCGTGGGTTTCGAGGCTGGCGTGCTGGACGCGCTGCGTGCGGAAGGTCTCCTCGTAGACGACTTCGGCCTCGGCGAATCCCTCGGCGACGTCTCCGATCTCGCCGTGTACCTCGCCGGCCACGTTGTTCTCGACGCGGGCGATCCGCACCTCGCGGCTCTTGCCGACGTGGATGACAGGGGCGCCCGGGCGCATCGCCTCCTCGGGGTCGGTGACATGGGGGAGTTGCTCGTAGGTGACCTCGATGCGTCGGCAGCCTTCCTCAGCGGCTTGCTCGCTGTCCGCGACGACGGCCGCCACGCGCTGGCCGACGTAGCGGACGGTGTCGTCGAGAACCCGGGTGTCGTCGGGGTCCTCGGTGGGGTGCTCGTGGCGGGCGGAGGAGTACAGGCGCTCGGGGGCGTCCTCGTGTGTGAGGACGGCGTGCACGCCCGGGACCTGGAGGGCTGCGGAGGTGTTGATGGAGGCGATCCGGGCGTGCGGGTGCGGGGAGCGCAGGAGCTTCAGGTGCAGCAGTCCGGGGACCTCGACGTCGAAGGTGTAGCGGGCGGTGCCGGTGACGACCTGCGGGCCGGCCGGTGCGCCGAGGCTCTTGCCGACCGCTTTGCCCGCGCACGGCCGCTCGGTGTGTTTGACCCCGTGCACCGCGTCCTCGATCGCGCGGTAGCCCGTACAGCGGCAGATATTGCCCTTGAAGGCGCGGGGCAGGTCATCGAGTTTGGCGTCGTCGTCGGCGGTGCCCTTCTCGGCTTCGAGGGCGGCGGTGGTCATCAGGAATCCGGCGGTGCAGAAGCCGCACTGGAAGCCCTGGGCGTCGAGGAACTTCTGCTGGACGGCGTGGAGTTCACCCTCCGGGGAGGCCAGTCCCTCCACAGTAGTGACACGGCGCCCTTCGGCGCGTACGGCCGGATAGAGGCAGCTGTGCACGGGCTCGCCGTCCACATGGACCGTGCATGCACCGCAGTCCCCGGCGTCGCAGCCCTTCTTCACACCGAACCACCCGCGCTCGCGCAGATAGGTGCGCAGACACTGCCCGGCGCGCGGCTCGGCGTCGAAGGGCTGCTCGTTGACCTCGATGTGGAAGCTCATCTCGCACCGTCCTGGGGAAGCTGGGTGAGTTCGCGGCGGATCTCCTCGGCGAGGCGGAACGCCATGTGCCGCCGCCATTCGGGCAGTCCGTGGATGTCGTCGAACCAGTCGTCGTCGGCGACGGCCGCCTCGATCGCGCGTCGCAATCCGTCCTCGTCCGGGGCCAGCGGGAACCAGAGCCGGAAGGGCCGCACGGTGGCAGCGGTGATGGTCAGCGCCATCGAGCCGTCCACGGGGTCGAGGGTGCCGATGACCAGAGCGCCCGAGCGGCCCAGCCCGTACAGCGATGCCTGTCGGAAGGCGGTACGGCACCCCAGCGCCCGTGCGGGCAGGGTGACGGAGCGCAGCAACTCGCCCTCGCCGAGGTCCTTGCGGCCCGCGCCGGTGATGAAGTCGGCGACCTTGACGCGACGCAGTGTGCCTCCCTGTGACTGGAGCAGGCACTCCCCGTCGAGTGCGGCGGCCAGCGAGATCATCGGCCCGGCCGGCAGGCCGTTGCAGAGATTCCCGCCGACGGTCGCCATGTTCCAGATCTTGAACGAGGCCAGGAAGGCCCGGCAGCACTGCTCGAACAGCGGCGCCGCTGCCGCACGATACGTCCGGCCGAAGCGGGAGAGCTGGGCGACGGTACAGGTCGCAGCGACCTCCAGCGCCCCGTCGTCCCCGTGCGTGATCGGCTCCCAGCCCATGCGGCTCAGATCCACCAGGCGCCGCAGATGCGGCTGCGGCTCGGAGAACAGATACGTACCCCCGCCCAGCCAGGCGTCACCTGGCCGCCACGGCTCACGACGACGCGCGTCGCGCACGTCCAGCACTGTGTTCAGATCCATGTCTCCCCACGCCTTTCGGCCACTGCTTCCACGTCAGTGAAGCCCTTGGAGGGGACCGAAAACGACTGGTTCGGCATACGGAAAACCTCCATCCCGGCCACCCGTGAACTGGATGATCAACCAAGAGGATTTCTGTGGAAAGTCTTGGGCATTTACGATGCGATAACTCGTAATCACCTAGTGAATGTGAGAAATCCCGGCCCGGCTGGAGGAGGTGTGGCCCCTGCTCCACGACTGCCGGCCGGACACCGCGCTGCATGCCGGCGTCAGTGCCCTCATACCGAACCCGGCAGGGCTGGTAGCGGCTCTCGCCCAGGCTCGCTACGCACTGGCCGCGGCCCGGACCACGGTCCCGCACACTGCCCATGTGACGGCCGTCGAGGACCTCTCCACCTTGGAGTCCCTACTCGCGGGCGTCCCCGACGACGTGAGAGCGGCGTACAGCGGCAGAACTCTGGGACACCTGCTGCTCAGCGAACGGGCGTCGCACAACATGCTGTTGGAGACGCTTGAGGTCTTCCTGGCACACGACTGTTCCTGGGCCCGGACCGCCGAGGCTCTGAATCTGCACGTGAACACCGTGCACTACCGCATCCAACGCATCGAAGCCCTCACCGGAAGGGACCTGTCCCGCCTCGACCACAAGCTCGACCTGCGTGCCGCTCTGCTCTGCCGCTGACACGTCTCGCTTGTCACGTCAGATCGATGTGGACGTTCGTCGACTTCACCCTCGCCGTGACGGTGACTCCGACCTCGATGCCGAGTTCCTCGACGGACTCCCGGGTCACCAGCGAGACCAGCCGGTGCGGGCCGGACTGGATCTCAACCTGCGCGGCGACATCGTCGACGCGTACGGCGGTCACGATCCCGGCGAACGAGTTGCGCACGGAGGTGGATACAGCGTCCGATACCGGATGCATGCCCGCGGCCCGCTCCTTCGCGAACGCCGCCAGGCTCACGCCGTCGATCGCCCGGTTGCCCGAGCCGTCCCGGTCCATGCGCAGCCGTCCGCCGTCCGCCCACCGGCGGACGGTCTCCGAACTTACTCCCAGCAGCCCTGCTGCCTGTCCAATGCTGTACGACGGCACACCCGCACTCTAGGCCAGGGCTCAGCGCTTGCCTGACCGGACCACCGGTGCAGGACGCCCGTCTGGCCGCGCCCGAGGCGGCTGTTTCAGGGCTGGAGCCCCTGCGCGCCGCGGCGAACACCGCGAGCGGTACGCAGGGGCTTCCCTGCACCATGTCGCCCTGAGGCCGTGAGAGCCGCACGGTCTTCGGTGACGGGTGCCTTCAGCCATTGAGGTCTCCTCGAGGCCGACAACGGCTTCGAGGACGCCGCCCTCATCGCCGCCATAGTTCGACAAGTGCCTGCGCTTCTACCAGCGGAAGGCGAGAGACACCGACGTCATCGACAAGCCGATGTGGCGACCGCGCTGGAGTGGCTGCGCGAGGACGGGCGGCCGATGCCGATCAGACCGAGCCCGAGCCCGAGCCCGACTCCGCGGACCCGGTGGGCTGTTGTCCTGTTCATCACTTGCTCCGAGGGTGGTAGGCGAGCTGGCGTTCGACGGTCGCTGCGGCGAAGTCGCCGAGGCCGTTCACGACGTCGCCGGCGTCGAGCCGGGTCCCGCGGGCGAGCCCGGTTCCCTTGAGCACCGCGCCGCGGCGGTCGGGGTCGGGGCCAGTGAAGTCGTCGCCTCCGGCCAGCTGGACGCTCTGCGCCGAGATGGCGCCGATGACCTGGGCGCCATCGCCGATGATGCTGGATCCGACGATCTCCGCGCCGTTGAGGAGCCGCGCACGGTTGCCGACCGACAGTACGGAGCCGGGCTGGTTGGCCTTGATCTGGACGCCGCCGGGGCCGAGGGAGCACTCGTCGCCGATGACGATCCGCCCGCCGTTCGCGGCGATCACCAGCGTCGACGGGTAGATGATGTTGCCACTGCCGATGGAACATGTCCCGCCGTCGCACTGCACCACGACACCGGGGAAGAGGGTGTTGCCCTCACCGAGCACGGCGTCGACGGCGATCAGCGTCGAGAACGGGTCGAAGACGGTGTTTCTCTCAGCGAGGGTGGCCATCTCGGCGAGCGTCAGGAACCCGTTGCTGCGACGGTGCTCGTCCATAAGCCCGACAATCTTGTCCTGCACTTCCGGTCAGCTCCCCTGGTTGGTCAACTCGTAGGTGTCAATGGGGCGGGCTGTGACGCCGCCTGGAGGCAGGCCACCCTGGTCACGGCGGGAGACTTCACCGGCGGCGCCAACTGGGACACCCTCATCCGCTGGTCCGACGGTCGCGTGATCCAGTACCAGGACACCGGCCCCAGCGGCGGCCTCGGCAATGAGATCCAGACGGCCGCCCCGCAGAGCATCCGGACCCACGACACCGTCATGACCGCGGGCGCATACGACTCTAACAAGTGGCCCGACGACCTCATCATCCGCTGGTCCGACGGCGAAACCACCCTGTACACACGCACCCGCACCGGCACCACGTTCGGCGACGAACGCACCCTCGTCCAACCCGCGTAACCGCGCGCTGCGGCCGACACCAACGGCCTGCCGCAGCGGCGCATCCTGGCCGATTCCCCACACTCAGGGAGACGGTCCCGCGTGCGCGAGCGGCCTGGGCACGGCCGCCAGCACCCTGCTCCGCCAAGCGCAGCCCGAGGCCCAGCCGACGGCGTGAGGATCTTTGGAATCGGGTCTGGTCGAGATTTTGGGACGGGCACTATCCCAGCAGAACCCGGGGGCGGCATGCTGTGCGTCGATGGCGATGGGTGTCGCGTTCTGGAGGCCGAGCATGAGGGCTGTGCAGTGAGCGCCGCGCTGGCAGCGGCAGTCGCAGCGGTCACTTCGGTGACGGTGACGGTGTTTTCGCTGCTGCTGGGTGATCGTCAGCAGCGTCGCAAGGAGGAGCGCGTTCAGCGTCAGGACCTCAATGCGAAATACCTGAATCCACTCCGGCTGCACTTGGTGGAGAACCACTTTCGATTGTCCGGCACGCTGGAGCGTACTGGTTCGGTGAGTGGAACGGCTGAAGCGATGTTGGTCATCGATGATCCGGCCGAGGTATCGGAGAAGGATGCGGCTTGGTTCAACGGGACGGGCTGCGCGCTGATCTCCTCGACCTACCTCACGGCCTGCCTGTTCGCCCAGCTCAAGAAGGTCCGCGAGGACTTCCCTTACCTGCGACTCTCCGCTGCTGACGACACCCAGCTCGCGGCGCTCTTGCTACGCGTTCAGCGGGGCTTTCTGATCGACCATGGCGTCTACTATGTGACCCAGCCCAGCATTGGTGAGTCAATGTGGGTGCGTAACGACGAACGCCTGCTGACCTACCGGGAGTTCTGCGAGCGGCTGCAGGACCCCAGCTGGCGGGTCTGGACCGACCGGCTGATCAAATTCCATATCGAAACTGCCCATCGTGACAAGCGCGAGCGCACGCAGTGCCTGCTCATGGCGCTGGCGCAGCTGTCGGAATTCCTCGACGGATGTGTCGGTGGTGGTCACTCGATCGAAAGCCGCCGACAAGCCGAGAGCGATGATCAGGCCTGAACGCTCGCGAGGCACAGACATAACGCCTTTGCCACGAGACTGACTTCGTCACGATCGCAGGATGACGCGGGTGGGGAGGAGCGGAAGGACCGACGCCGTCCGAACCAGCGCCCTTGGCCGACGTCGCCGCGGAGGCGGAGAGGTTGGGCTCACGCGTCGTCAGCGCTGATTGCTGTACCCAGGTCCTGCGGGGCGTGGTCGTATCGGTGACGGACGAACCGGAAGGGGCCGAACGCCGTGTAGTCGCGTGTCGGGCGGTGGGGTTGCTCGAAGGAGTCCCAGGTCACGGCATTTGGCTGTGACGGTGATACGGGCCTCGAAGGCGATGGCCGACGAATATCCGGACTACGGCTTGGCGGTGTGAGCTCTGGAGGGCAGTTGCCTCGCCTCGCGCGAGTTGTCTGATTCCCAAGGATGCCGAGTGAAGCGGCAGATCCTCATGATCTGTGCGGTTTCCCTACCGGAGTATCGCAAGAGCGATATAGACGACTGCCGAGACACCAATGGCCGATAGGGCGATCCGCTCCTGTCTCGGACAATAGGTCCATGAGCGATGCGTTCGCGGGTTGAACATGTCGTAGTGGCCTGCGAGCGCGAACGGGTACCCCGCGAGCAAGAGGACAGACAAACCAAATGCCTTCACGGGGAAGGTCGCGCTGCCGATGTCAAGGACAGGTGCAATGAACACCCCGAGCATCGTTACGGCGATCGACAGCAGGTTGAGGATGTCTGCGGGAGGCAGCCACGTGATGTCACCCTTGCCGCTAACCTCTATCTCTCTATTGATCCGCAGAGCGAATCCGGTGACCTGGAGGCCAGAGACCACTCCGGCCGCGGTCCATAATGATCCAAGATCAGGATGCATCTCCCACCACCTCGGCTGTCGACGTGACACGGGAGGTAAGCGTCGCAGCACAACGTGGGTGCAGAACAGGCCGAGGAGCAATCCGGAAACATGTGCACCGGCCGTCATACGGCTACCGCCATAAAAGATCACTGCGCTGAGACCGGACAGCAGCATCACGGCGGCCTTGTGATCACCGGCATACCGAAGGTCGGTGGGTCTGCTCTGACCGGCGCTGCATGTGCGTTCCAGGCTGCGGTCGAGGGCGACGAGCTGCTCCTTGGCCTTGGTGAGGCTGACTTGAAGTCCTTGGACTTCGCCGAGCCGGCCGTTCGTCCGGGCTTCTTCGATGCGCCTGGAGAGGTTGCGGATGATCTCGATCAACCGGGGCCGCTGCCTGGGGGGAAACCCGCTGCGAGCCGTGTCGCTCGCCGCTGGTCGAGGAGGGCACGGTGCCTTTCCAACCTGACTGCGGCGGTGAGGTGTTGGAGGTTTCATCGGGACCCGGTGCGACGGCTGCCTGTCGGCCGGCAGGTCCTGCTCGTCCTCGCCCACCTGCGGTGCGGGGACACCTACACGCGGCTTGCCGCCGGGTTCGGCATCGGCGTCGTGACCGTGTACCGATACATACGTGAGGTGATCGACGCTCTGGCCGCCGCCGCGCCGACCCTGACCGAGGCCATGAAGACCGTACGGGCGAAAGCCGTTGTGATCCTGGACGGCACCCTGCTGCCGATCGACCGGATCGCCCCTGACACCCGTACTACTCCGGAAAACACCAACACCACGGCATGAACGGCCAGGTCCTCACCGACCCGTTCGGCCGACTGCTGTGGGCCTCGCCGGCATGGCCCGGATCGACCCATTACCTGACCGCCGCGCGGCGCCACGGCATCATCGACGCGGTCGCCGAGGCCGACGCAGGCATCCGGCGGCATCCGGCACCTGTCCCTCGCCCTTGCCAACCAGGGTTACAGCGGGTCTCCGAGGGGTCCGTACTGCTCTTCCAGGTTCTTGGCCCAGTGAGCGGCGAAGTCCGGTTGTGTGCCGTCGGCATCGGTGAAGCCGTACTCCTGGTACAGGCCCCAGGTGGCCAGAGCCCGTCCGGTCTTGGCCATGATGTCCGGGTCGGCGGCCAGTGCGGCGACGGCCCGGCCGAGGTAGGCCGGGGTCTCGGAGTGGGCGAAGTTCGGGTCCTGGGCCGCGCCGTCGCGCCAGTTGGCCTCGGTGACGCCGAAGTGTTCCAGCAGGGCCTCCGAGCGTAGGAAGCCGGGTGTGATGGCCACGGCCGCGATGCCATGGGGCTTGAGCTCGGCGGCCTGGGCGACGGCGAGGCGGATGACTGCGGACTTCGCCAGGTCGTAGAAGAACGAGCCGCGGTAGCGGGCGGTGTTGCCGTCGGTGACCTCGACGACCAGGCCGCTCTTGCGGGCGACCATGAGGGGAAGCGCGAACCGGCTGGTGATGACGTGGGTCTCCACCGCCTGCCGCAGCAGCCGTAGACCGGTGTCCAGATCCTGCTCCCACAAAGGGTTTTCCCAGTCAGTCAGCGGGTCTCCGCCCCATACGGAGTTGACCAGGATGTCGAGCTGTCCGTCCTGTTCGGCGGCGATCTTGTCGACGAGTGCCTGGACCTCGTCGGGACGGCTGTGGTCGGTTCGTACGGGAATGCCCAGGCCGCCTGCGGCGGTGACCTTCTCGGCGGTCTGCTCGATGGTTTCCGGGCGGTCCAGGTCGGAGCGCTCACCGGTGCTGCTGCGGCCGGTGACGTACACCGTCGCGCCGGCGGCGCCGAGCTCGACGGCGATGCCCCGTCCGCCGCCCCGGGTACCGCCGGCGACCAGGGCCACCTTTCCGGCCAGCGGGCGTGCGTCAGTCGTCATGATTCCTCCAGGTCGTGGCTGTGTCGGGGCAGAAGGTGAGGAGACAGCACGACGTCGAGCTCTTGCCGGAGCCGCTGTTCAAGGGTGCCTTCGCGTTCGAGTGCCCAGGTCAGGCCCGCACCAGCGATGATCGCCTGTACGGTGCGGGCCAGCGCCGCGGCATCGGTTCCGGCGCGGAGCTCGCCCGCACCGGCCGCCTCCGTCAGCAGCTCCTCGATCGCCCGCTTCTGAGTACGGTGAATGGCCAGCGCACGCTCGTAGAGCTGCGGATCGCCGAGATCCATGCACAAGAACGCCAGATGATTGGCGAAGCTCTCCGGCGTGGCCATCCCAGCCGCCGACTCCACCGTCAGCGCCGCCAAGGCCCCGAGCGCCGAGTCGTGCGACTGACGCACTCGCCCAGCCATCTCGCTCGCGTCCTTCTCGGACCGGTCGGCGAGCGCCAGAAGCAGACCATGCTTGGAACCGAATCGCTGCACCAGGGTTGCCGGTACCAACCCGACCTCGCGCGCCACGGCGGCCAAAGTGAGACCCGCGGGACCCACCCGGCCCATGACCTGCGCCGCCGCACGCAGAATCACCGCATCCTCGACCCCTCGGGGACGTCCCATCACCGCACCGTCCGTTAATAAATGCTCGTTCATTTATTAAACCACCCAGAGGCCACCCCTGACGAGTTCCGGTCGAGGTCGCGGCCAGGCGGGGAGGGTGATGGCGCCCGGTGATCTTCAGAATCGGATACGCCCGGGTCTCCATCGGCGGCCGGAAGCTGGAACGGCAGCTCGACGCGCTCGCCGCCGCCGGGTGCTGGATGATCTTCGCGGACAAGGAGTCCGGCAAGAAGGTGCTCTCCAGGTTCCGGGTCAACTCGCGGGGTCGGACTCGGCGTGTCCCGCCGAGTGGTGCAGGCCATGAGCCTCTTTGCGGAGGGTTCGGTACAGCACACACCGGCGCAGTGGCCCATCGGGCACGCTCGGATCCTCGAAGTCGTCGGCCGGGTCCCGGGTCATACCGATCCGGCGCATCACTGCCTGGGAACGGAGGTTGTTGACGGTCGTCGACGCAACGACCTCCGACAGCCCGAGGGTCTCGAAGCCGAAGGCCAGGCAGGCCAGCGCGGCTTCAGTGGCGTAACCGTGACCCCACGCCGAACGGGTCAGCCGCCACCCGATATCCACACCCGTGAACGGCATGTCCTCGCCCACCTCGTCCAAGCCGGCACGGCCGATGAACTCGCCGGTCTCCCGCGCTTCCAGCGCCCACCACCCAAAACCTCGCTCGTCGAACTCGGCCTGCATGAGCGTCACCGCGGCATCGCTCTGCTCCCGTGTCAGCAACTCGCCCAGGTGTGCACGGACTTCGGGATCGGCGTTCATCGCCGCCCACGGTTCGAGGTCGGACTCCCGCCATCGGCGGAGCAGAAGACGATCGGTATGGAGTTCGGGCATGCCGCCAAGCTAACGCGATCAAGATCAGAGTGTCGATCAGTTAACCGGGCCCTGACGACCTGGCTAGTCGGGCCCGGTCCAGTCGAAGGTGATGTGCTTGCTGGACCGGCCTTCGCGGCTCCAAAGGAAGCCGTGGGCGTCGGCGCGGTCCACCGTCGAGCGGCCCCAGGTCGCGACCTGGCCCGGTCCGGTCTCCGCACCCGGCAGGTTGGTCGACTGGACGCGTGCACCCTCCGGGGTCGTGGGTCCCGTGAGCGCGACCGCGCTCGCCTCGACCCGGCCCGGTACCACGGCCCGCCAACTCGCGAGGTCGTCGGCGACCTCGATCTCGATGGGGGCGAACTCCATGCCGCGCATTTCGGCGCCCATCATGCTCACCATCTCGGCGGGCCAACTGCCCGCTTGCCCACCGAAGATCATCTGAAGCGCCTCGCGCTGGGGGTCGTCGGCGCGCTCGTCGACGAAGACCGCGGCGTACGTGTCCGTGTGCTCGGCCCAGATGTTGCCGACAAACGAGGCCACCATCAGCACGTTCAGGCCGTCCAGCCGTACGTCACCGTAACGGCCCGCGCGGATGTGCCAGGCCAGGATGCCGTCGCAATCGCCGTGGGTGGGCAGCTGCGCGAACGAGCAGGGGCAGGGCACATTGCACTTGCAGGTGTCGAACCAGTCGCCCGCCGCGTGCCACCGGGGAACGGTCGCCGTCGTCTCGGACATCTCCCTGCCTCCTCGTGACCGTGCCGGGACGTCGGTCTCGGGAGGACGGCAGAACCCCGGGAACCATCGCCGGCCCACGCCCGGGTCGTACGGGTATCCACCCCTATTGTCCCACCGCAGGGGTCACCCGGAGGAGGTGTTTTCCGCGTACACGCGTTCCCGCGCGCACGCGCACGTCCGCCGTGATGTGCTGGAGGTGTGCGCCTCGACCGGAAGGCTCTGTCACCCCCTCTGCGTCCGGCAAATCTGCTGTCGGCCCGGCAGTTTGCGTTCGCCTGGTCAGTGATGGCGTCGATCGCCCTCCTCGCCTGGGTGCTGGTGGTCGACCAGGCCCGTGACATGGGGGTCGAGCCGGGAACCATGGGTATGGGCGTCCCGCTGTTCCTGCTGCTGTGGCTGGTCATGATGATCGCCATGATGTTCCCCTCGGTGGCCCCGGTGGCCCTCACCTGGGCGCGGGCCATCGGGCGCCAGTCGCCCACGGGAGTCGTGCGGGTGGCTCGTACCGCCCAGTTCGTCGGCGGGTACCTGCTGGCCTGGACGGCCTTCGGCCTGATCGCCTACGGGCTCCTCGCCGGGACCGGGGCCCTGGTGGACAAGCACCCGGGTGCCGGGCGCTGGATCGGCGCCGGGGCCTTCCTGGTCGCCGGGCTGTACCAGTTCGGCCCGTGGAAGGACCTCTGCCTGCGGCACTGCCGGAGCCCGATGGGCCAGCTCGTGCGCTACGCGGGCTTCCGGCCCCGGGCCCGCGATCTGCGGGTCGGCGCGTACCACGGGGCATACTGCGTGGGCTGCTGCTGGGGGCTGATGGTCGTGCTCGTCCCGCTGGGCGTCATGAACGTCCTGGCGATGGCCGCGGTGGCCGTGGTGATCTTCATGGAGAAGCTCTGGCGGCTGGGCCCCGTCTTCTCGCAGGTCGTCGGGGCCGCCTTCCTCGTGCTCGCGGCACTGAGTCTCTTCCAGCCCTGGCTGCTGCCGGGCCTGATCCCGCCGCAGTCGCCCATGACGGAGATGCTCCGCCCCTAGTGTCCTCGGGTCAGAACTACTCAGTCGGCTGCCAGAGCTCCCACAGCCCATCCGGAACAAGCCAACTCCACGTACCCCGCCCCATGCACGGCTCAACGCCCGCCTCAGCACGTAGGGCACGGTCCAACGGAAAGGCCGCTGCCGCCCGGCTCGCACGGCCGTGGAACCGCGCATCATCCCGCCGGTAAGATCTTGGCATGGCCCTGACCTTGAGTGACGTGGACCGGTTCGAGGCGGCTAGGCTCCGCCTTGAGGCCATCGCCTACCGCATGCTCGGTTCGGCGAGCGAGGCGGAGGACGCCGTGCAGGAGACCTATCTGCGCTGGCAGGCCGCCGATGTCGAGCGCATCGAGGTGCCCGAGGCCTGGCTGACCAAGGTGCTCACCAACCTCTGCCTCAACCAGCTCACTTCGGCCCGTGCGCGCCGCGAGACCTACGTCGGCCAGTGGCTGCCCGAACCGCTGCTCGAAGGGGACCCGATGCTGGGCCCGGCGGAGACGGCCGAGCAGCGCGAGTCGGTGTCGTACGCGGTGCTGGTCCTTCTGGAGCGGCTCTCGCCCAACGAGCGTGCGGTGTACGTGTTGCGCGAGGCGTTCGCGTACTCCCACCGGGAGATTGCCGAGATCCTGGACCTCAGCGAGGCGGCCAGCCAGCAGATCTTCCATCGTGCGAAGAAGCGTGTGGCGCAGGGCAGGGCGCGGGCGGCTTCCGGCGGGGGTGCTGCTGATGGGGCGGCTTTTGGCAGGGCGGCCGGCGGGGCGCGGGTCGAGATCGACGAGGCGGCCGCGCGCCGTATCGTCGAGGAGTTCCTCGCTGCGGCGACCAGCGGTGAGACCGAGCCGCTGATCAGGCTGCTCACCTCGGACGCCATCGCGGTCGGCGACGGCGGCGGGAAGGCGCTGGCCCGGGCCAGCGCCGTCGAGGGCGCACTCGCGGTGGCGAGGTTCCTGCGCGGGATGTTCAAGCCGGCCCCGGCCAAGCGGGATCTGGTCGGCGGTTCGCCCGACCTCTACGCCGCCACCGCCAACGGCGGCCCCGCGCTCGTCGCGGTGGTCGACGGGCGGGTCTTGGGCATCATGTGCCTGGAGCGGACGCCGGAGGGCATCGTCGCGGTCCGCAGCCAGGTCAACCCGGACAAGCTGGAGCGCGCGACGGAGCGCTGGGCCGCGGGCGATTTCGGTACTCCGGTCCTGGCCGAAGCCCTCTGAGTCGTCATGTGACGCAGGTCGCACTCCTCTCCTGTCAGGAATCCGCGGGCTGCCCGGTTCAAGGGGCGTGACCGGGCCAGAAGGCGCCGGACCCGCGCAGACAGGAGCAGGAAAATGCAGCACCGCATCATCGTCCTCGGCGCCGGCTACTCCGGAGCGATCGCGGCCGGCCGGCTCGCCAAGCGGCTGCGCCGCGAGGACGTCGCCATCACCCTCGTCAACGCCGAACCCGACTTCGTCGAGCGGGTCCGGATGCACCAGCTGGCCGTGGGCCAGGAGCTGAAGCCGCGCCCGCTGCGCGAGATGTTCGCGGGAACGGGGGTCGAGCTCAAGCTCGCGAAGGTCACGTCGATCGACGTGGACCGCAAGACGGTCGCCGTACAGAGCGCCGACGGCTCGGAACAACTGTCGTACGACACCCTCGTCTATGCCCTCGGCAGCGCATGGAACGCAGGCGGCGTCCCGGGCGTCACCGAGCACGCCCACCAGATCGCGAGCCGCCCCGGCGCGCTCCGGCTGCGCGAGCGCCTGGCCGCTCTCGCCGAGGGCGAGACGGTCCTCGTCGTGGGTGGCGGTCTGACCGGACTGGAGTTCGCCACGGAGGTGGCCGAGGCCCGCCCGGACCTCGACATCGCGCTCGCCGCGCGCGGCGAACTGGGCGACTGGCTCTCCCCGAAGGGCCGCGCGCACCTGCGCAAGGTCACCGACGGGCTCGGCATCACGGTGTACGAGAACACCGCGGTGAGTGCGGTCGAGGCGGACCGGGTCACGACCGCGGACGGCCGGACCATTCCGGCCGCCGTCACCGTCTGGACCACGGGCTTCGCGGTCCACCCGCTGGCGAAGACCACCAGCCTTGAGCTCGCGGACACCGGTCGAATCGTGGTCGACGCGACGATGCGCTCGCTCTCGCACCCGGACGTGTACGCGATCGGCGACGCCGGTCACGCCCTGGGCGCCGGCGACAAGCCACTGCGTATGTCCTGCGCCTCGGGCACCCCCATGGCATGGCGGGCCGCGGACTCCATCGCAGCCCGCCTGACCGGCGGCAAGCTGACGAGCACCCCGCTGCACTACTTCAACCAGTGCATCTCGCTCGGCCGCAAGGAGGGCCTGATCCAGTTCGTCACCGCCGACGACCGCGCGGTGGACCGCACCCTGACCGGCCGCTTCGCGGCCCGCTACAAGGAGTTGATCTGCAAGAGCGCGGCCTGGGGTGTCGCCAACCCGACGCTGGGCATTCCGGTACGACGGCGGCGGGTGGAGGCCGACCGGGTTGCGTCGGAGGGGACGGCGCGGGTGGCGGCTTGAAGCACGTACCACCTTGCGCACGATACGGAAGACCCCGGGCTGCTCCGGGGTCTTCCGCCTGCATGCGACCGAACCACCGGCGGCCTGCCGGCGGGCCCCAGACTTGCGGCGCCGCAGACGCTCCCCAAGCCCCTTGGCCATGGGTGTTCTCCGGCGATGTCGAATCAGTCAGTGGCGGCGGGCGTCCACCTCGCGGAGGTGTTGGAGGAGGGCCTCGTGGAGGACGGCGGTTCCTTCAGCTGGTGGGCCTGAGCCTCGCAGTTGGCCACACCCCCGAGCTGCGGGCTGAGTGGCTTGTCGGTCGCTGAGAGTAGGACCAACGACTCATGCGCGCTTCGGAACCGCTGATTAGTGTCGGCGTTCATGCAGACCAGGGAAATCGCTCGTCGTGATGTGCAGGAGCGCAGGCGCGACACTCTTGAACGGCTCGTTGGAGAACGGGATATATGGGTATCGACGGCTCATCCGGATCACGGCCCGCATCAAGTGCCGCTGTGGTTCTGGTGGGACGGGCTGGCCGTGTGGATGTGCACCGGCGAGACCTTCGCGACTGCGCGTAACGTGCGAAAGGAGCCCCGTGTGCGCCTGGCATTGCCGGACACCTTCGATGTGGTGCTCCTGAAAGGGGAGGCAGAGTGCTTCTCGGACCGGGGAGTGCCGCAGGACGCCGCGGATGCGTTCGCGGAGAAGTTCGGGTGGGACCCACGTGCGGAGGAGGGCCCCTTTCTGTATATACGCGTGGCGCCGAAGACTGTGCTCGCCTGGCGCGGCGAGCCGGAACTGCGCGGCAGGGTGCTCATGCGCGAGGGAGCGTGGCTGGAGTAGCCCCGGTCGCCCGGTGAGGCGTCCTCATTCCCTGATCTCGATGGCGCAGATCAATGCTGAGCACACCAGAACGGCCAACTGAACTGCTAAGTGGCCGACTGCAGCACTCAGTCACACCGGTGCGCTAGAACGATCACTGGTGACGAAGTTCTTGGATGAGTCAACTCGCTGACACGTCCGTGGGGCGACTCTCGGGGCCACTAACGGGAGGTGTCTGTTTTGCGAGTGGGTCAGCAGGTGGTGCGGTAGGGGATACGGGGGAGGTACTTGTCCCAGTCGGTACGGTCGAGCGGGCCTCCGGCGCGCTGGCAGATGGTGCGGGTGGCGTGGTCGGGGTCTATGTCGTAGGTCTGATTAGGGACGAGCTTCCGCCGCAACAGTCGAGTTCGAGGTAGCCGAGCCCGTCGATCTCAAGGAGCCGGTGCGTCCGTAGCGTGCGATGGTCTTGCCCAGTTGCTTGTCGTCGGCGGCCTCGACGAGCTCGTTCACCAAGCGCGCGGCGGTGATCCAGCGGACGCGGTAGCCAGCGTCATGACGGCCGAGGTGCCCAGCGCGGTCAACAGGGGTGAGCCCCTGGGCTGGTGGTACCGATCGTGTTCGGTGACTGTCACGAGTGAGGCCGCCCTGTCCGGGCCCGGCAGCAGAGCGTCGTTCGTTCAGCGCCGCGGCTGTGCCGTTGCCCTTGACTGGTGACGGCCTGTGGGGCGTAGCGCATGCCGGGGACCGTCGCGGGGGCTGCCGGCTCGGCCTGGCATGATCTTCGGTCATGGGGGATTGGTTCATGCAGGCAGATCACGGGGTGCGGTTCGATTGGGGACCTGCTGGTGCGGCTGCTCTGGCGAAGGACGCTGCCTGTCTTGTCGTCGTCGATGTGCTGTCGTTCACGACATCGGTGACGGTCGCGGTGGAGTCGGGGACTCGGGTGTTTCCCTACCGCTGGAGGGACGAGACCGCAGCGGTATTCGCTGACGAGCTGGGTGCCGGCCTGGCTGTGGGGCGGAGCAAGGCCACCGAGACGTCACCGTGGTCGCTGTCACCGGCCGCATTGCGACGTGCCCCCTTCACTCCTCGGCTGGTGCTCCCCTCACCCAACGGATCCACCATCGCCGCGGCGGCAGGGGAATCGATGGTGGTCGCTGGATCGCTGCGGAACTCGACCGCTGTCGGCCGTTGGCTGGCCGATCGGGGCTATGGAACGGCCGAGCGGCCTGTCGCGGTGATTGCCTCGGGCGAGCGCTGGCCCGACGGCAGCCTCAGGCCGGCGCTTGAAGACCTGCTCGGCGCCGGAGCTGTGATCGCCGCGCTGCGCCGATGCGGCCGGGACCAGCTCTCGCCGGAAGCAGCCATGGCGGCCGCGGCCTTTGACGGTGTGCCGAACGCCGGTGTCGCTGTCGCGGACTGTTCCTCGGGACGTGAACTCATCGAGTGGGGTTATGCCGACGACGTCGCCATCGCAACGGAGCTGGATGCCTGCGCAGTTGTCCCCGTCCTCACTGGTGGCGCGTTCACTGCCGCCGAGTAGGCGCAGCCTCCTGGGAATGCCCGTCGGGGTCGGCGGAGATCGCCGACTCGGCGACGGTGATCCTGCGGCGGATGCCCTGGAGTGGTGGGCGAACCTTCTGGACCCGATGAGCGAGGCCCGACTCCGGTGGGGATGCCATCGGAGCCGGGCCGCGACGGGCGGGCGTCCGGCGCGTCAGCCGGAGAAGACCTGGGTGTTCTGCGCGGCCGCGATCCGCCAGCGGCCGTTTTCCTTGGCGAGGACGTACATCGGGCGGCCTTCCGGCTGGTCCTCGATGGGCTGTCCGTCGAGGGTGACCGGCCGCTGGCGGACGTTGACCGCGGCGACGTCCGGGCGGACGAACAGGATCCGCACGACCTCGTAGGTGGCCGTCGACTGCTTCATCGCGCCGGGCAGTACCTGGCGCGTGAAGTCGTCGATCTCGTCCCAGCCCGACAGCCGCTTGCCGTGCGCGGTCGTCCACACCGGGTGCTGCTTGCGGAAGTTGCTCATGAACGCGTCGACGAGCTCGTTCCGCTGCGCGTACTGGACGCCCGCCACGAAGCGGACGATGGCCTCGACGTCGGCCTGCTGCCCGTCCGCCGCACCGAACACCTCGATGCCGTTCGTGTCCACCTGCGGGTACGAGAGTTCGCTTACGTCGGCGACCGCTCCCGCGCGCCGCGGCAGCCAGCCGAGGCCTTCGCGCGCCGCATCTCCGCTGACGGTCTGGTCGAGGGCGAGCGCGTCGGCGAACGGTGTGCCGAGCTCCGCGCGGGCGTCCTCCAGAGGCCACGACTGCGGCTCGCCGCCGACCCCGGCCGCCGCTCCGGCCGCTGCCGCGAGGTCGCGTACCAGGACCGCGGATTCGGCGACACCATGCCACAGGCTGCCGGCGGGCGCCTTCTCGACGGTGGCGACGAACAGGTCGGCCAGGTCGTCGACGTGCACCATCGGCCAGTGCACGGCCTCCTCGCCGACATACCTCGGGGTCCCGTGCTTGCGAGCGAGGTCGACGAGCAGCGCGGGTATGCCGCCGCCGTTTCCGTGCACGATGCCGGGGCGGATCACCGTTGCCCGCACGCCGGCTTCGGCGGTGTCGAGCACCTGGCGCTCGATTGCCGGACGGTATCCGACGATCGGCAGCGGGTTGACCGGGGCGTTCTCGTCGGCGGCGTCCGGGCCAGTGGCGCCGAGGACCCATACGCCGCTCGCGTACACGAACGCGCGCCCGGTGCCGCGCAGCGGGTCGGTGAGCGCGGTGATCGCTGCGGCGTCCACCGCGGCGTCGCCGGTCGGGGGCGCGAGGTTGACGACGGCGTCGATGTCGGAGGTGACTGCGCGGGTGAGTGAGGCGGGGTCGGCCAGGTCTCCGACGCGCTGCTCGTGTCCGGCGTCCGGGCGGTGGGCGTCACGTACCAGCGCGACCACCTGGTGACCGGCGTCGGCCAGATGCGCGGAGACGGCGGAGCCGATGTAGCCGGAGGCGCCGATGAGAAGGACCTTCACGGGAATCACCTTTCGCGGAAGCCGAGCACCCTGGTTGAGCGTCGGTCGAAAACTTCGATGTCGAAATATTAGACACGAGGCTGCCGCGATGTCAAAAACTTCGACGTCGAAGTGTTAGGCTCGTGGCGAAGTCGGATCGACGGCCGGCCCGGCGAGGCAGGACCCCACAAGGGAGGACACATGGCGGCAACCCCACCGGGCGACGGCGTGGACGCGATCATCCGGCAGTGGCAGCAGGTCCGGCCCGACCTCGACTGCTCGCCGATGGCCGTGATCGGCCGCCTGTCACGTGCTTCCCGCCTGCTTGAGCGGGCCCTCAAAGAGCACTTCGCGCAGTACGGCGTCGAGCCGTGGGAGTTTGACGTCCTCGCGACGCTCTACCGCTCGGGCCAGCCGTACACCGTCAGCGCGGGAGAGCTCAGCACGGCCGCGATGGTCAGCTCGGCGGCGCTCACGAACCGCATCGACCGGCTCGTCGACAAGGGCCTCGTCGACCGCGAGCTCGACCCCACCCACCGGCGCCGCGTCCTCATCTCCTTGACGGACGCAGGCATCCGCGCCACCGAGGACCTCGTAGAACACCACTTGGCCAACGAGGAACGCCTCCTCGGCGGCCTGGCTCCCACCGAGCGCAAACAACTCGTGCAGCACCTCCGCACCCTGCTGATCTCCCTCGGCGACCAACCGCAGACACCGACGACGGACTGAGGCGATCATGGCCGCGGCGGAGCCCGCGAGACTCTGCCGGAACGGGTGCCCGGGGTGGGAGGCGGTGCTCTGGCCGGTACGGGGCGAGTGGCCGTTTATCCTTCAGGGTGGCCGCGGGAGGGTGGGCGCTTCGCGGTAACGGGGCACCTGCGCAACGGCCGGTCCGGCCGGTCGAGGACTCCGGCCTGCGTCGGGGCCTTGGCCTGGACGAGGACCACATGATGCTGAGCACGAAGGCCGTAGGGGAGTTGAGTGACCCCGCCGGCCTGCGTCTCAGCGATGTGGGCCGCCCGCCCGCACACAGATGACCCCCGGGGAGAAGTGAGGTATGGCAGTGATCTGCGTCGGAGGCATGATCGGGATCGGTAAGACGAGCGTTGCCGAAATGCTCGCGAAGGAGCTGGGCAGCACGGTCTTCTACGAGAGCGTGGAAGACAATCCGATCCTTCCGCTGTTCTACACGGCGAGCCCCGAGGAGATCCAGGCGAAGCGCTACCCCTTCCTGCTTCAGCTGTACTTCCTGCAGACGCGGTTCGCCTCGATCAAGGAGGCGTACAAGCAGGGTGACAATGTCCTGGACCGGTCCATCTACGAGGACTGGTATTTCGCCAAGGTCAATCACGATCTGGGCCGGATCAGCTCCCTTGAGATGCAGGTGTACGAGGGGCTGCTCGCCGAGATGATGCGCGAGATCGACGGCCTGCCGTACCGCAAGGCACCCGATCTCATGGTCTACCTCAAGGCGGACTTCCAGACGGTACTGCACCGCATCGGGCTGCGGGGCCGCGACTTCGAGCAGGACGACACTCTCGTCGAGTACTACCGCACCCTGTGGTCCGGCTACGACGACTGGGTGCACCAGCACTACTCGGCCAGCGACGTCCTCGTCGTCGACATGAACCACACCGATGTGGTGAACAACCCTGAGGATGCAGCCCGCGTGGGGCGCGAGGTCAAGGATGCCCTGGCCGCGGCCAGGCGCCGCGTCTGAGCCCGTTCCGGGGGATCGGCCGGAGAGGAAGGCGCGCATCGCGGCGGCGCGCCCCGGTATCCCTGGCGTCGCCGACGGGTACCTGTCGGGTATCGAATATGCCTGGTACGGGGATGAGATGCCCATTCGGCTGCCGTCCACCGACCGCCTCGCCATCGAAGCCGAGTGAGCGGTCACCGGACGTCCGCCGGCACCGGCCCGTGCGGCCCACCTGGCAGACGTCCGGCTTTACCGCTTCCCGGCACTGCTGCGGACAAGGGCACCACAAGACTGGTCTGGATCTGCTGTTCCCGGCGAGGTAGGGGTGCCCCGAGCCCCGGGTATACGGCTGTATAAAGTGTGCGGCATGAAGACGCCCCGATCTCTGCTCGCCCTGGCGCTGGGAGTGCCCGCCCTGTTCGCGGCCGCTCCCGCCCCTGCCGTTGCCGATCCGGTGCCGCTCGTCACCACCGGCGCGGTGTTCAACAACCCGACGGGGGACACGGCCGCCCAGGACGCGGTGTTCGGCCACATAGCCCGGCTCGTCGACGGGGCCCAGAGGGGCTCGGACATCAAGATGTCGATGTACGTGCTCGGCTCGGACTACCTCGCGGCCCGGCTGACCGCGGCGCACCAGCGCGGCGTGAACGTCCAGGTCGTCCTGGACAACGAGAGCCTGCTGCACTGGGCGGGCAAGGTCACGTACCCGAAGCTCGTCGAAGGCCTCAAGCCCGCTACGGGGTCCGGCACTTCATGGGTGCGGGTCTGCGCGGAGAACCAGGCGTGCCTCGCCAAGGACCCGAACCCGGGCGACTCCTTCCACGGCGTCAACCACAACAAGTTCGTGCTCTTCTCCCGCACCACCGGCAGTGGCACGGGCACGGTCCCGGTGGACAACGTGGTCGTGCAGACGTCCGCCAACCAGACCCCGTGGGACCGGCAGCACGCTTTCAACGACGCGCTGACCGTGGCCGGCAACACCGCGCTGTACGCCGCGTACACCGGCTACTTCAACGACCTCGCGGCTGCCCAGGCCGGGACGAAGGCGCAGGTCGCCGACTACCCGACGGAGTATCCGGCGGGCAACGCGAAGGCGTACTTCTTCCCCCGGGCCGCCTCCGACCCGATCCTCAACATCCTCAACACCGTCGACAACCCGGTGAACGGGCAGCCCGCCTGCTACGGAAACTCTCCGGGCCACGGCACCGAGGACGGCCGCACCGTCGTCAGGGTCGCGATGCACCAGATCACCCGGCCCGAGGTCGCGAAGAAGCTGTGGGAGCTCGACGACGCGGGCTGTTACGTCGACATCGTCTACCGCTACCTCGACGTCGAAGGGGCCGGTACGGCGATCGCCGACCAGCTGTCCAAGCCGACCAGGTTCGGCGGGATCGCCCTGCACCGCCTGGACGACGCGGACGACGGCGACGGCGACCCGACGACGCGGAACGCGACAGCCACGCACTCCAAGTACCTTCTGATCGACGGGACCTACCTCGGCAACGCCGACCAGAAGATTGTCTTCACTGGCAGCCACCCGTACACGAAGAGCGCGTTGACGACGAACGACGAGGCGCTCCTCAAGTACGACGACGCGGCGGTGCACGACGCCTACCGCGAGAACTTCCGCGCCCAGCGCGCGCTGGCCGACCAGCAGGTGGCCCGCGTCGGATCCCCCGGCTGACCCTCGACCACATCGAGGAGACCAACGAGATGCCCGCATCCGCCTCGGCCTGATCCGGTCGGCGCGTCGCGGTGGACCGTGCCTGGGGTGGCCGACGGAGAAGAGGTGCCCCATCGTCACAGTCCGTGCTGGTCAAGGATCTTCATCAGGTTGCGCTTGCGTTTTTGATCCGTCCGCAGGGCGCCGAGATACTCGGTGAACTCCTGCTCGGTGCCCAGCGTCCTGTGGCAGGCGCGGGCGCCGAGCAGCAGCCGGGCCATCTGCTGGTAGGCGCGGTCACCGGTGGTCTTCTTCAGCGGTTCGACCAGACGCAGGTAGACGGCGAGGGCGTCGGCGGGGTGTGTGTCGGCCGATCGGTCGGCGAGGGTGAGCCACTGCCCCGCGTCGGCGCCGTCGTGCGCGGCCCGCCAGGCGGCGTCCAGGTCGCCGTCGTCGACCAGGGCGTCGATCAGCACCGGGCCGCCGTACCCGCCGCGCCGCTGCCGTCGGGCGTCCTCGCGCAGCGCTTCGAGGGCAGTTTCGCGTTCGTGGTCCCAGCAGCCGGCGGCCTTGGCCGCGGTCCGCAGTCGCTGGTAAGCATCGAGCGAGTGGTGCGCGAGGAAGCGGTCGCGGCGCACGGCGACCAGGGCGTCCACATCGCCCTCCGCCTTGACCAACCGCTCCAACAGGTACTTCTCCGCCCAACCGGACGGCTTGCGCCGCCGTGCCTCGGTCGCAAGGCGCCGCACCCGGGCGAGCCCCGCCTCCCCGAGCACCCCGCGGTAGTCGTACACATCGATGTCCATGGCGTCGCCCAGGTGCCCGAGGAGGTGGCCGACCAGCCATTGGGCCAGGTCGTCCGGATCGGGCCGCGCCGCGCGGCACGCCTGCAGGTGGGCCTCGGTGAGCCTGGAGGCGACCTCTGCGACGGCGCCGTCGGAGTCGTCGATCTCCTCGTATGTCCGGCAGAGCGTCTCGATCGTCTCCCGGGCCAGTGCCGCGGCGTCCGCCGGCCGGCCGTTCGCCGTCAGCGTGTGCAGCGCGGCCACCGCCTCCTGGGCCTGCCGGGCTTAGGCGTGCGCGTCGGCGTACTCGACGTAGCCGTACCGCGCGAAGGGGCGGGGATCGAGCAGGGCGAGGACGCGGTCGCGGATGGTGCCGAGGTCGGAGCCGGCCGCCGTGGCCCGCAGCTCCAGGCGGCGGCGCAACTCCCGGTCGTCGGTGAGCTGTTCCCGCAGCAGTGTCAGCAACTCCTCGCGGGACAGCGCCCGCAGCCACGCTTCGAGCGCGTCGGCCCTGGCTGCGGCGGCGGCCCGCTGCCGCGGGATCGCCTCCGCCTGCCGCAGCACTGTCATTCCCACCGCCACACAGTGCTTGCAGAAGTGGCCCTCCTGCCCGTACGGGCAGGAGCAGTCCCCGAGGACTGCGCTGCCGCCGTCCAGGGTGAGCTCGACCTCGTAGACGTCGGTGCCCTGCACCCTGGCGGTGATCCAGCTCTCCCCGACCTCCAGGCCGGCCACCGCGTCCAGATAGCCCAGCGCCCGCTGGAAGGAACGGGTCCCTGCCCGGGCACGCAAGTCGTCTTCGTCGAACCCCACTTCGTGCGCCACGCCCCCATTCAACCGGACTTCAACCGGACTTCAATCGGAGGTACCCGCGGTTCGGACCCGGTTCCCCGGCTCCGAACCGCGGTATGCCCAACCTGAAGGGCCCCGGGGAGAAGACGCGGCCCCGGGGCCACGCCTTCTCCCCGGGCAGGGGATCAAGTCGATCTCGCTCGTCCCGCTCTTGTCACGTCCCTACTTGTCGATCCAGACGCCGAAGTCCCGCCAGGCCGTGCCGAAATCCTGGAAGGCGAGGCGGGCACCCAACGAGCGGGTTACCGTGCCCTTGGCGATCGCGCCACCGTTCGCCGCGGCCGAGTACACCGGGCCGCCGCTGTCGCCGCCGCGCGCGGCCTCCTGGCCGTTCGTCTGCTCGGCCTCCACCAGGTCCTCGGAGTCGTTGTAGAAGTAGAGCACCTTCAGGTTGCAGACGGGGCCGCCGGTCGCCCCCGCACTCGTGGCGCCCGACTGGCACAGGAACTCGCCGGGGTACACCCAGTCCCAGCCCTCGACCCGGACGCCGCGCTCGTCGCCCCGCCCGCCGGTGTACATGAAATTGTCCACATCGGAGGTCGGGATCAGCATGATGTCGTGCGGGTCGTTGGCGGGCCCGGGTGAACCGATGTAGGCGTCCGCCCCGTTGGTGTACCGGTCACCTGCCTTCCCGCAGTGCTCCGCAGTGAGGATGTACTGTGCGCCGCTGCTGTTGCGCACCCCGAAACCCGACGTGCAGTTGGGCGCGCCGTTGTTCTTCAGGAGTGCACCGCCCGACCACGGGAAGGAGTCGTTGTCGCGTGAGCGCTCCTTGAGCGGTGCCTCCTCGACCGTACGCACCGGAACGCCCGCAGTATCAGCCAGGGCGCCAGGCGCGGGTGAGGCAGCGGCCCCGGCGCGTTTCGTCCCCTCGGTAGCGAGGACGAGCCCGCTGCCGTCCGTCGGGATCTTCACCGTGTGCCCCAGGCCGGGTTGTTTGCGCAACTGCGCCTGCAGCCGCTCGGAGGCGGACCTGAGCTCGTTCAGTGAGTAGCGCGCGTCCGCCACGCGCACCGGGGCCGTGCGCCGTGCCTCCTCGATCGTGCGCTGGACCTTGACGGGTATCTCGCCCTTCCACCACAGGGCGACCCGGTCCTGCTCCAGTCCGATCCCGGCGAAGCCGGCGTAACTGCCGCGCTCCAGCTGCCATCTGATCTTGTCGGCGGCGGCCACCAGCGGCCGCTGCCGGTTCATCTGGCTCAGCGTGTCCTTGGCGACGACCTCGTCGACCGTGACGGCCCTTTTCTCACGCGGCTCCGCGTTCGCGCTCGTGCCCTGCCCCGCCGTACCGAGCAGCGCCGTGCTGAGGACCACCGCTCCCGTGGCGAGCAGCGCCATGTTGCCTCGCATCGATCCGCCTCCTTGTGGCGTCCGCGCGACGGCACTTCACCGCCGCGACCACCGGAACGTAGGCAGCGGCAATCAATGGCGTATAAACGGGCGATCAATGCGGATCAAGGCGGATCAAGGCGGACGAGGTGTCCGCCTTCCGGGACGAGTGCGCGCTGCTTGCGTCCCCTGTGCCGCTGCCATCTGGCGGCCGAGCAGCGACGGCCCCAGGGACACGGCTTTGCGGAGCAGCAGGCCCTGACTGCCCCCAGGGCTTGGGGGGCGGCTATGCAGCGCGGGTGATGGTCAGAATGGTCCCGGTGTCCCGTGCGACAAGGCGCATGGTGAAGCCGTTCTCGGTGAGGGTGTCGGTGGACTCCCGCGGGCCATCCGGCTTGTCGGCGATGGCCAGTTGTGCGGAGATCCACTCCTTGTGCCGAGTGGTCGCCTTTCCGTCCAATGCGATGTCCGCGCACTCCGTCAGGGTGGCTGCGACCTTCTCGGACATCGAGTTCAGGGCCATGCACTCGGCGCGACGCGCTCGGCCGTCGTCGTCGCCGTTCATCCGCACCCAGAAGGTGAACCCTTCTGGGAGGACGCGCTTCGCCTCCATCGGTCCCTGACCGTAGCGGCCCGACCGGTGGACCTCCATTCCCCATCGTGTGGCGATCTTGCCCATGATCGCGCGCGCCGTGGGACCGGGGAACGCCGGGGAGCTCCACGTCTTTGTCGGCGAGGGTGAGGGCGTGGCAGACGCGGTTGACGACGAGTGCGGGGTCCCCGCCGACTTGCCTGACTGATCGTCACTGGTCGTGCAGCCGCCCAGCAGGGACGCTGAACACGCCAGCAGGCCGCCAACCACACGTATGCGGAGGCGGATGCCTACTGATCCAGGCTGGCTGGTGTGATCACTCATGAGGCGCCACCTTAGCCGCACGGCCTGTCCGCCATTCCTTCAGCTGAGGTATCAGCCCGAGGAACGGACCCCACAGCCGCAGGCTGGAGAGCACCCGGCACGAAAATGTGGCTTGACCCTCGGAGTTCCCCACGTACGGCCAGTTGGGGCGGCACTCTACGTTTACGTCAGGCGCGGCCAGTGGATGTGAGCAGGTGGCCGTCAGCAGGGTGCGGACGGCGACGCCGGCGCCGGGCTGCCTGGCGTCTGCGGCCACGCAGCCATCGCCGCGTCGACCACGCGATCCAGTGCCTCCCGCCCCGCCCCGTCGCATGCCTGCTGGTTCATCCCCTGGATGACCGCCGCGTAGAAGGCCGCCAGTCCGTCGGCGTCCACGTGCGCGGGTAGCAGTCCCGCGTCGATGTCGGCGCGGATGCGGGCGGCGATCGAGGTCTTGGTTTCCTCGCGCATTTCGCGCAGCTTGGCCTTCACGTCCTGCGAGCCGGGGCCGCAGTTGGTCGCCGCCGTGATGATGAGGCAGCCGGGCGGGTGACCTGGGTCGGTGTAGTCGGCGGCGAGGTGCCGCAGCATCGCGGCGATGTCCGATCGGGCTTCCGGGCCTTGTGGCAGCGGGGCTCCGTACGTATGGACGTAGAGCTGCACGGCTTCGTCGAACAGCTGTCGCTTGTCGCCGAAGGCGGCGTACAGGCTCGGCGGTTTGATCCCCATCGCCTCGGTGAGCGAGGCGACCGACGTCGTCTCGTAACCGTGGATCCAGAACTCCCGCAAGGCGGCGGCCAAGGCCTGGTCGCGGTCGAAGGCGCGTCGGCTCCGCCTGGGGGCGGCCTTGGTCGGGGTTTGTCCGCTGCTCATGACCACAGCCTACCGCCAGTCCATAGCGATCGCTAAGGAAGTTCTGTTAGGGTCGGTCCACCGCTCAGCTTTAGCGACCGCTAAAGATAAGTGGCGGCCAGTCGACCCACGAGAGGCAACTCCGATGACCACGACCACACCCGCCGCCTTCGCCCGCACCGTCCGCGGTGCCGGCCCCGGCCTCCTCCTCGCCCATGGGGCGGGCGGCGGCATCGAAGCCAACTACGGACCGATCATGGAGGAGCTCGCCGCACAGCACACCGTCGTTGGGGTCGACTACCCCGGCTCCGGCGCTACCCCGAAGGCCCAGGGGTCGCTGGAAATCGACGAGCTTGTGGAACAGCTGGTGGCGGCGGCCGACGCCGAAGGGCTCGATACCTTTGCGGTCAGCGGGTATTCGCTCGGCGGCCCCGTCGCGATCCGCCTCGCCGCGCGTCACCCTGAGCGGGTCAGCTCACTCGTGCTGAGTGCGACGTTCGCGTACGCCGACACGCGCACCTCCCTCGCCGCCTCCATCTGGCACCAGCTGTTCGAATCCGGTCAGCACACCGTGCTCGCCCAATACCTGAACCTGATGGCGCTGAGCGAACCGGTCCTGAACTCCCTCACCCCGGCCCAGGTCCACACCGCCGCCGAGCAGCTCGCGCCCGCCATCCCCGTCGGCACCGGAGACCAGGTCGACCTCGTCCGAAGGGCCGATGTCCGCGGCGACCTCGCCGCCATCGCGGTACCGACGCTCATTGTCGTCACCACCGGCGACCCGCTCATCTCGCCGAGCCTCCAGCGGGAGCTCGCCGCCGCCGTCCCCACCGCTGAGATCGCCGAACTCCCGACCGGACACCTGCCATTTGCGGAGCGCCCGCAGGAGTGGGTGAAGCTCATCGGCGACTTCCTCGCACGGAACCGAAAGCACTGACCGGGCCGGTGGGTGAGTGGGTGGGTCGGTCGGTCGGCAACTCCCTCCCTATGGAGGGACGCACCGTAACCGTCGGCGGCCAGATCCCCCCACCAACTGGCCGCCGACGGGGAATCCCAAGGGTCTCGCCGGGTGTGCGCCCGCAAGGTGTGTGAGATCGACCAAGCCCTACCTCCTCCTGTGTCGGTCCCTTCGGCGCTGCCGCAAGATTGCCATCGCGAAGTTCGCCTGGCGGGGCCGTGAACGCCTCGGACTGCTCCGTATCAAGGGCGCCGCGATCACTTTGCACGGCGATGCGCTGGGATGACGAGGTGTGCTCCCTGGCTGAGCTCGCGTCCAAGGAGGTCGCCTTCAGTGTGGAGGGGGTAGATGTGGTGATCGCGTGTGCATTTCGGGGAGATGGCGTGATCTTGTAGACCGGAAAACGACTGTTGTGGTTTGTGGCCAGGCCGTAGAAACGGGACGTCATATCGCGTTGGCTGTTTCGGATCCAAGGAGCCCACTATGTCTCGCCTGCGTACCACCACGATCGCTCTCGCCGGTGCTGCTGCGGTGTTCGCCCTCACGGCCGCGCCCGCCCAGGCGGCTCCCGGCGACGTGACGACCACCTGCGCGAGCAGCGCCACCCCGGCAGGCTACGTCGACGTCAACTGGGGCTACAGCAACAGCTGCGGCGGCCAGAACTTCGCCCCGAACATCAAGCAGATCAAGCAGCTCACCGGCCTGCCCGTAGGCACCGTCGTCCAGGCCTGCGGGTCCGCGTACTACCCGACCGGCTGGGTCCAGACCGCCTCGTACTACAGCGGCTCGTGCGTCGCCTTCCCGAACTCCGGCTTCAACAACAACGCCTGGACCCTCAAGCGCGTCTCCTGATCACACCTTCCGATCCAGCCCCGCCCCGCGACCGCATCAAGCGGGGCGGGGCTGGCGGGTTCACCCAGCGGGTACTCGCGTCTCAGCGGGGTGTGAGCGCCCAAACGGCTGCGCGCGCCCGGTTGAACCGGTGCGGCGCGGACCATCTGGCCGTTACGGAGAAGGTCTCGGCTAGCAGTTCGCGGTGCAGCGTGAAGACGTTCACACGGTCATGCAATTGCGTGACCGTCGACAGTCCCTCGTCATCACTCCGGATGTCTGGACACCCTGATCGCCCGGCTGACTGAAAACGCGGCCGGTGACGGGCGCCCGGCGGCACCCCCTTATTCAGGGGATGTACACCGCCGGGCGCGAAGACCAGAGTTGAGCATTGTCTGAGAGCCACCCGTGAGGAAGGACTACGGATGAACGTTCGTACGACCCATCGGCTCGGGCTCGCGATCGCGGCGGCTGCGACCGCTGCACTGACTCTGACCGGTACAACGGCCACGGCAGCACCGTCAGCAGGGACGCAGGCCCCCGGCATCTCCAGCTTACGGAGCGTGGCCAGCCCGGACGGAAACAAGTGCGTGGGACTGGCCAACAACGGCAGCACCGCCAACGGAACCCAGCTCGTCCTGTGGGACTGCCATCTCCACCCCGATCAGTGGTGGTACAAGGGTGACGACGGCGTCTCCCTGCGCAGCTACGCGTCCGGCTATCCGAACGGCAAGTGCGTCGGGCTGGCCAACAACGGCAGCACCGCCAACGGAACACGTCTGGTCCTGTGGGACTGCCACCTCCACCCCGATCAGTGGTGGCGCATGCAGGATCTGGGGGATGGCACCTTCGCCCTCGCCTCCGGAGCGGGCCAGAACAAGTGCGTGGGTTTGGCCAACAATGGCAGTACCGCCAACGGGACCCCGCTCGTCCTGTGGGACTGCCACTACCACCCGGACCAGCGATGGTTCACGCGCGCATAGCACTGCTGCGCTGATGCACCCGGGGCCGGCGGACTCAGTTCAGAGCACCGGCCCCGGCCGTACCTCACAACCGCCGTAGGAGCGAGGCCGGATCCCGTCCCTCCCTGCCGGTACACGCCGACCCGGAGCACAGCCCGTCCGCCGAGCCCACTGCACTCTCCCCAGTGGGCGGGATCCGCCCAACGGCCCGCCCTCGGCTGCTCCAGTCGCTGGGTGAACTGGGGGCCCGCGCCGAGGGCGGCGGCGACCTGTTTTTGCATCTCGCCCGGGCCCTCGCTCGCCGGATCGAGGGCCGTGCGGCCTTCGGGTGAGGACTCCAGCCGCTCCGCACCAGCCGCGACGCCTCGGCTCCGGCCGCCCCGCCAATGGCACCCGTCGCCCCGTTCGATGCCTGAGCCGGCAGCTCCATGACCCGGGTCGTCGATATCGACTCAGGTCCTCCTGTGAATTGGCCAGCAGAGTCGAACGGGCCGAAACCGGCTGGGCGGTCGGGCAGTTTGCCGACCTCGACCCATCCGACCACCACCCGGTCCTGGCCCGTACCGACGGAGATCGATCGCATTCACTCCCGCGCGTTCGATGCCGCTGCCCGCCTCGCCGACGCCACTGGAGACGTCGCCGTGGTTCGGGAGAGTGTCTGGGTCTACCCAAAGCCGACCCCGACCCGTTGACGGTGCCGCTCATCGACCCCCCCATGCCGGACCGCGCCGCAGACGGCGACATGCGACTT
The DNA here is from genome assembly GCF_041435195.1 of Streptomyces sp. NBC_00224. Taxonomy (NCBI): domain Bacteria; kingdom Bacillati; phylum Actinomycetota; class Actinomycetes; order Kitasatosporales; family Streptomycetaceae; genus Streptomyces; species Streptomyces sp. NBC_00224. The sequence continues at coordinate 710,450 of NZ_CP108106.1, read as the reverse complement.
GGTCGAATGCGTCAACTCTCGTTTATGTGAGGGGTCGTTCGTGTCGTTCCCGGTTGGTTTGGCTGCACTCGGTGAGCTTGCTAGCGTTCCGCTTCACCACGACAGGCGACCGGAGGGGACCAAGGATGAGCCGCCCTCCTCGCTTCGCCCCTCTCGAAGACTGCCCTTCGAGCTTCGCGGACTTTGCCGCATGGCATCGCGAGGCGTGGGCTCGGTACAAGGATGTCTTCGCGTCGTTGTTTGAAGATCCGCTGTCGGCCTCCTTCCAGGAGCGGCAGCGGCACGGACGGCTGCCAGCGGCGCTCCGCGCCCTTGGCATCTACTTCTCTGGGTTTCTGTACGTGGCATGGAGCGCGCTCGGGGTGCGGCCCCCGGTGCTTCCCCTTTGGACTTCGTCGCTGCCGGGCAGCCCCCGGCCATTGGTGATCTACATCTGGGTCCCGGCACGCACCTAGGCCGGGGTCCCCCTCCATTGCGCTGGGGGACGTGATCTCCCGGTGGGGCTCCGGCATCGTCAGGGCCCGAGGGGTCTTCCCGAGAGGATGACCCAGTGAACCGTTTGGCACGATGGGTGATTTCGACGGCCTTCGGCTCCCGTCCCAACACGCCGCCCTTCTCGATCAGGCCAGGTGGCCCTGGTTGGGTCCCGTCCGCGGACTGGTCCGACACTGACCAGATGGGCGACGAGGACGAGGTGGATGATGAGGTAGAGCCCTCGGAGTAAGCCCAGGCATGCTGGAACTGCGGTCCGATCCCGCAGTTCCGGCCTCTGCCGAGAAGAACGACACGGATGGACCTGTCAGCTGCGCAGACACTCTCCGGGTGGAGACAGCACACGGAGCCTCTTCCCACCTCACGCTGACGCGTGGTGGACGTCGGGCTTTGGCGTTCCGCAGGCAGGCACCGATGGGTGGGGTCGGGCGGGACGGGAGTGCAGCCGTGGTCGCGGCTGAGTCTGGATCAGCTGCTCGATGAGTTGCAGGTGCGCATCGATACCGTGCACAGAACTCGGGACCGGTGGCACGTGCTGCTGGAGTCTACGGGTGGGAAAGCGGACGGGGCGTGGCCCCCGCCCTTCAGCCGCAGGAGGGTGTTGCCCCTTCGTCCTCGGGTACGGCTACGCCCCCAGCCGGCCCAGTCGCATCAGGTGCCTGTTTCATCCGATACGGTGTCGGCGAGGCGGCGGGCGAGCTCCACGCGTGAGCGGAGTCCCAACTTGGAGTAGATGTTTCCCAGGTGATACTCGATGGTCTTGCTCGACAGGAATAGTGCGTCCGCGGTCTCCTGATTGGTGGCTCCTCGGGCGACCAGTCTCGCCACCTGGGCCTCTTGCACAGTGAGTTCGACATGTGAATCCGTCTGCCTCCTGCGGCCTTCGGCGACACGTAGTTCCCTTTCCACGTGTTGGACCCAGGGCGTGGCTCCAAGCTGCCGGAAAAGGGCCCCGGCGGCTTGGAGGTGTGTTTGCGCAAGCGCTCGACGGCGTGCACGGCGTAACCGCTGACCGAAGGCGAGCCGGGTCCGTGCCAGTCCGTACGGATCGGGGTTGTGCGCTCCGTAAAGAGCCAGAGCTGCTGTGAAGTGCTCCTCCGCATCCTCCACATCCCTGGCCAGCAGACCCTGACACCGAGCCAGCGAGGCCCGCACGGTGTCCGGTGATGACGAGTCCACTCTGTCGGCAAGGGCTGCCAGCGCGGATCTGGCCTCCTGCGGCCGGTTCGCACGCAAGCAGGTTTCTACCAGGTCTGCGCACATGGGAAATACAGCCGGATTGCGCACGCCCAGTTCCTCCGTGCGTTCGCTCAGCGCGGTGAACTGAGCGGCAGCTACGGCGTATTCCCCCAGAGTCAGCTCCAACTGAGCCAGAGCGAGGTGGGCGTAGGGCGCGACCAGGTCGTAGCCGCTCGACTCGAGCAGGAACAGTGCGCGCGCCGCGTACTCTTCACAACGTTGCCGCTGCCCTTGCACCGCCTCGATCTGGGCTAGCGTGCTGGCCGCGTAGCCGGCGAGCACAGGCTGGCCCAGTTCCTCGGAGAGCGACATGCACTCTGCCGCTGCTGCGTAGGCAGCGTTCCATCGGCCTTGCCGGAACTCCAGGTCAGCCAGTACGGAGGTGAGGACCGGCAGGCGTTCCACCGCATTGGCCGCTCTGACGCACCTCAGTCCGTGCTCGACCAGGCGGCGGGCGGGAGCGTAGCGGCCCAGCCACAGGAGATCCAGGCACGCATAGCCGAACACCTCCGCCCCGTGAACGAGCGGGTCAGAGGACAAGAGCTGATCAAGCGCGGGATCCAAGAGGTCGGAAGCCGTCTGGACCTGTCCGGCCAACAACAGCGTGTGGATACGCAGCGCCGTCGTTGCAAGGGTGCCTGAGCCTGTCGAGGCGCAGGCGAGGCTATGGCCGTCCTCCGCTGCGGCCAGTGCTTGCGCCACGGTCCCGCCCATCGCCGCGACCCCTGCCGCCGTCGCCAGTAAGTGGGCAGCGGCCAGTGGCGCCTCGTTGCGCAGACGAGCGGCATCCTCGGTCATCTGGACGAAGGCGAGCCGAGGCGCGGCACGAGTCAGCCTGATCTGATTGTGCAGCTGTTCGATCTCGCCGATCAGCTGGGGATCGGCCGTGACACTTCGTGCCTGTGACAGCAGAGGAAGGGCTTGGTCCGGGAAGCCTGCGAGTTGAGCGCAGGTAGCGGCTGCCACCAACCGACGCCCGCGCGATTCGGGGAACGGGGTCAGCCACGCCGCTCGTACATAGGTGGACCGTGCGGTTCCAAGGGCACCGCGTCGGCACGCCCGCTCGGCAGCCTCGGTGAGAGCCGCGGCCACGTCCTCGTCGGTCCCGAGCGCTGCGGCGGCCAAATGCCAGGCTTGTTGGTCCATGCCGGACGAGCCATGCCCAGGTTGGGTCCGAGCGAGGAGCGCATGGGCTGTGCGCCTCTGGGCCGGTGATGCCGAGTGGTAGACGGCAGCACGGACCAAGGGATGGGAGAACTCCACGCGGCCATGGCCTATGGCGACGAGCTCTGCGGACTCCGCCGGCTCCAGGTCGGCCAACCCTGCACGTCCCACAGCTGCGGCTATTTCGGCGAGATCTCCGGTGTAGCTGCTGGCACAGACCAGCAGCGTCGCCCTGGTGGCTGCGGAGAGCGGCGCCAGACGTCGTCGGTAGGCGATGGCCAAGGCCTGCGGCAGAGGCAGGGGGAGTTCGGTCTGGCCTGGGCCGAAGGCTGACAGCCCGGACCTGCTGAGTTCCACCAGAGCGAGTGGGTTTCCCCCGGTATGGCGCATCAACCGCTCGAACTCATCCACGCTGACGGGGCTACCGCGCACACGACTGGCGAGTTCCCGGGCGGGTTCGGGCCCTAGGGCAGCCAATTCCATTACGTGGTGCCCGGTGAGGTCCATCGGGCAGTGGATCCCTGAACGAACGCTCATGACCACGGCGATTCCCTCTCCGAACAGCCGCCGACCGGCGAAGGCAAGTGCCGCAGCCGACGCTTCGTCCATCCACTGAATGTCATCGAGGAGAACGACCACTGGTGCGGCCTCCGCGAGGAGGCCGAGGGTGCCCAGCCCGATCGCGATGCTGTTGGGGGCGGCCTCATTTGAGCCGGGTTCGGACAAGGCGAGTGCGAGGGCGAGCGCGCGGCGCTGGGGCGCCCGTAATCGGGGCATCAAGCGGGCGATCGGCAGCAGAAGTCCACTCAGCGCGGAGAAGGCCAGTTCCGCCTCGCTCTCCACACAGCTCGCGGTCAGTGTGGCCAGCGCGGGGGTCAGTTGTGCCGTCGCTGCCAATAGGGAAGACTTCCCGATTCCCGGCTCGCCCTGCAGGACCAGAACGCCGCTTCGCTTGGTCGTTGCCGTTGCCAGAAAGTTGCGCAGCTGCTGGAGCTCGGTCTCCCTGCCGACCAGTGGAACGTCGATTCGCTCGTCCCTTGCCACGACCCTGCCCCGTCTGTCGCAACCGCTTCGACGGATCGACCGGCACGCCGGGAACCGGGCCCGGGCATGCGGCCTGCCTTGGGGTGGAGCGTAGTGGAGACCGGAACGAGAGGGGGCCTTGGCAGTTATCTGAGCTGGTCAAGAGACTCCATGTGCTCAGGGGAGTTGCAACCAGATGACCACACGACCACTGCTGTGCTCCTGGGGACAACCGCTCCCATGATCCGAGGAGTTGGAGACGCCGCCGCGAGGCTCAGAGATCGCCGCGTGGATGCAGCAGCAGTAATGCGGCGTGGAGTTCGGGGGCGTGGAGGGGGATGAGCTGAGTGAGCCGATAAGGACGGATGAGATGAACGCAGCTGAGGTAGCGCGGAGGAATGCACGCACGCGGCTGTCGACCTTTCCGATTTCTCTGTGATCCATCGGCGCGGACGGGCATTCCGTTCATGTGTGTTGACCGGCTGCGACGACTGGTGAGATCAGCATCGACGACGCGAGGGGCAAACTGGATCAGGGGAATCCCTAGTGGGGGAGACGGCCGTTGATCCCCCGCCGTCGCGCGTCACTGCTGCCCGAGGGGGTACTCAAGCCAACTGAGCGAGGCCGCGACCGCCGGGGGACATGGCAGCGTCCGACTCCCTGCCGCCCACCCCTCTGCCAGGTCCACCGCGTGGGTCGGCTCGACAGCCTCGCCCTGCCCGGGCGGGGCAGGTTGGGCACCGGTTGTCAGTGGGCCGCACATCGGGGATGTCACTGCGGAAGCGGTGGCATGGAGGGGATGTCGGCACCGGTCCGAAGCCCAGGCTCGGGGCCCGGCCGACTCCGGCCGCGACCGGGGCCACGCCGCCAATCGGGAACGCTTGCCCTCCCACTGCCGTCTCTCCCTCCGGCTGGTGCGACGAGAGCCGGCCACCGTGGACCGACCGACAGGAGCCCTCCGTGCCCGTCCTGCACCGCCCGTCCCGCATGACGGCGGTCTGCCTCATCCTGGCCGCCGTGTTGCTGGCCACCGGCGCCTTTACCGTCCGGCAGGGCCCGGTGACGGGCCTCCTGCCCGAAGGGAGGTGGAGCGGCTGGCGGTCCGAAGAGGTGCTGCACTGGTCGGCGCACATCCGCGTCAACACATGGGCGCACGCCGCCGAGGCGGAGATCCACATGGGCAAGGCCGAGTCGATCACGCTCAAGGCGTACGGCGAGGACGCCCACGGCACCACGAGCATGGACCCCACCGCCTTCACCCTCACCCCCGACGGGAAACTCACCGGGCGCGAACTCCCTGCCACCGGCTGACACATGACGGAGTGACGGCTCGACCGCGGGGGCCAGTCGAAACCACCGGGCGTGCGGTGAACCGCCCGTCTGGCCGCTTGTGCGGCCAGACACGGTCGGGGAGTTTGGTCAGCTTCGTGCGCAGCGGTTCCAGCTTGCCGCGCGGCCTTGCGCGGGCAGGGTCTGGCCGCCCGCCTGGTCCGGGCGGGGGCCCCGGCATCCGTGCCCGCGACGAGAGGCTGGCCCTTCCCGCACACCTCCCGCACGCAACACCAACGCCATCCGGCTGTACGAGTCGCTGGGATTCCGGCTGCGCCACCGCACGGCGTTCCTCGCGGCCCGGGTGGCGGAGGCAGCGCGGCAGCAGTAATGCAGATGTCCGCACGAACGGTGGGTGATCGCCGCCACAGCTGGACGTACACTCCACACATGGGTCGCACATGCGCAGTGAGGGAGTGCCTGCTCCAGGCCACTCATGCCCTGTGCCCGTCCGCCGCGTGCGCGACGGCCGCCGACCCGGTGAACGCGTCGGCGATCTACTGTCGCGCGTTGCACGGCCACGGCTAGCGATTCCGGGCAATTCTCGACATTTCCCAGATCATTCCGCCCCTGCAGGCGGAAGATTTTCTGCGCGGCCGCCCCTCCCCATCTCGGTAACCGCACGGCGACGGTCCTCGCCAGAATCTCCTGCTTTGTCATCCTTTGGTGCCCTGGCGGGCGCCGCCTGCGCGCCGACCGCCGGACGACCGGCAGCCGGTGCATCCTTGAGAGGACCCTTGTGAAGTTGAGCGAGCTGCTCGCCGGGTACGACCATGAAGTCATCGAGGGCGATCCGGAGACGAGGATCACCGGAGGCACCTGCTTCGACGCCCACCGCGTCTCTCCGGGATCCCTGTTCATCGCGGTACCCGGTCATCGCGAGGGCGGCCCCGAGTCCGTCGGACCGGCTCTCGCACGCGGCGCGGTGGCGATACTCATCGACTCCGCGACGGCGCAACGTCCGGTCGCGACCTGGGCGTCGGCAGCTGATGTATGCGTCGTAGCCGTCGCGGACACGCGCAAGGCGGCCGCGGTCGTCGCCTCCCGCTACCACGGGGAGCCAGGCAGGCAGATGAAGATGGTGGCCGTCACGGGCACCAACGGGAAGACGTCCGTTTCCTCCATGGTGGGGTCGGTGCTGAGGATCGCCGAGCACGCCAGGGTGGGGGTCATCGGGACGGGCGGCAGCCGGATCGGCGACGAACTGATCCCGATGCCGAGGTCGGTACTGACCACACCGGAGTCGCCGGACTTCCAGTATCTGCTCGGGTGCATGCGCGACCGCGGTGTCGAAACCGTGGCACTCGAAGCCACGTCGATGGGCCTGCTGACCCACCGCCTCGACCACTCGTTCATCGACGTAGGGGTGTTCACCAACCTGACGCAGGATCACCTGGACGACCACGGCACGATGGAGAACTACCGGGATGCCAAACTGCGCCTGTTCCAGGGACTGTGCCGGCGTGCGGTGGTCAACGCCGACGACCCGGTCGGAGCCCGCATCGGGGCGATGATGCCCGGCGCGGTCGTCGCGTACGGCATCGACGCGGAGGCGGACTACCGGGCGACCGACCTCACCATGGACGCCGTCGGCACCCGCTTCACCCTGCACCACGCCGGCCACAAGTATCCGGCGGCGATCCCCCTGCCTGGACGGTTCTCCGTCTCCAACGCCCTGGCCACCGTCGCGGCCTGCCACCTCCTCGGGCACGATCTGGCCGGACTGGTCGCCGCACTTGAGCAGATACCCCCGATCCCGGGAAGGTTCGAACGCTACGAGACCCCGGACGGCACGTCCGTCATCGTGGACTATGCGCACTCCCCGGACTCACTGGAGAAGGTGCTGACCACCATCCGCGGCTTCGCCTCTGGCCGGGTCGTCACGGTCTTCGGCTGCGGCGGGGACCGGGACGTCACCAAGCGCGCCCCGATGGGGGAGATCGCCGGCGCCTACTCCGATCTGTGCGTTCTCACTTCGGACAATCCCCGGAACGAAGACCCCCGGGCGATCATGGATCAGATCGTCCCGGGCCTGCTCGCGAGCGGCACCACTTTCGAGCGGTTCGCCGACCGCCGCCGCGCCATCTCCTTCGCCCTGTCCGCCGCAGGGCACGGCGACGTCATCCTGATCGCTGGCAAAGGCAGCGAGCCCTACCAGATCGTCAACGAGGAACTGCTGCCGTTCAGCGACATGGCGACGGTACGCGAACTCGCCACGCGGTAGGCGTACCGGCCTTCTTGACGCCCGGCGCAATGGCGGCGCCCAGGGTGATGGTGACGTGGCCGCCTGGGGTGTAGCGGCCGACTTGCCGACGGTGGGGACCGGGCAGCCACCCAGGCCGCATCCCACGCGAAGGCCGCAACCGACGCCGCCGATGAAGCGACCGCCGCAGTAGTCAAGGCACGCCACGCCCGGTGCGGAATCCGATGACGTGACCACGTGGGTGGTCGGGGCGGGGTCTGTCACTCGTATGCGGGGCGCGTATTCCGAGTTTGGTCCGTTTTGGGTGCATAGGCTGCGGGGTCGTCGGCTGTCGAGCTGTCAGAAGGGATGCCGATGAGAGGTATGACCGCACCGCGTGCCCGTTCCGCAGTCCGGCGGGCGGTGGTCGTTTTGATAGCGCTTCTGATGTGGCTGGCGTCGGCGTCGGCGGCGGCCCCGGCAGGGGCGGTGGGCCGGGAGGCGGTGGCGCGCCGCGCGCCGGACGCGGTGACCGTGAGCGGCTCCAGCGCGGCGGGTGTCGTGACGAGCGCCCCGGGCTGCCCCTCGGGACCGCTCGACGCGACCCGGCAGCTGACCGGCGGCACTGCGCTCACCCCCGGCGTCTTCTCCTCGCTCGCTTCCCAATTGAGCGTGGACCTGCCCTTCCGCGTCGGCGGCGCTCAGGCCGCGCTCCCGGGCAGCGAAGCCCGGGTCGCTCTGACCAACGCGCGCGGGACGCTGGCCCTGGCCCTGACCGCGGGTGACTGCACTTCGCCCACCCTGTCGTACGACGGGACCAGGGTGAGCGGCAGCGGCACCTGGACCGTCGTGCCGGACGCCGCCCCGGCGAACGCGTACCGCGGTGCCTCGGGCGGCGGATCCTTCACGGTGACCTCCGATGTCACCCCGGGCACCGGCAGGCAGTGGACCTTGAACCTCACGGGGAACGTCACGCTCCTCCAGCCGCAGGTCGCCGTCACCCAGCGCGCCTTTTGGGGCGGGCTCGGCAACTACCTCACGCGCACGCTGAGCGTGGAGTACCGCATCCGCAACACCGGCGCCGGCGACGCCTTCGGTGTCAGGCTGGTCGACGCCCTGCCCACGGGCTCCGGGATCACCCGGCTCGGTCCGGTGCCGCAGACGGTGGGTGCGATCCCGGCGGGTGGCAGCGCGCCGGTGGTCGTCCGCTACCGGGTGTGCGCCATCGCCGTCATCGGCTGCCGCTTCACCGCCACCACCCAGACGTTTCTGACGGACGCCCTGGACGCCAACGGCCACACGGAAACGGTCCCGGTGGTCGTACGGGTACCGGTCACGCCCTTCCCGTAACGCCGGTAGGGAACAAGGCAGTACGGGCTCCGGCGGTAGGAGGCTCAGCCCTGGCCGCGCGCGCCACGCCTGACCAAGAAGGCCGACAGCCTCCGCGCCATCATCCGCTTCGAACCCCTCTTTACGCGGTGCCCGCGGCAGCAGACGGGAAGGTTGTACGGATCTCAATCTCAATCGCATGCAGGTGAGGTTGCGCCGTCATCACGATCGGGGCGCTGCGTCGCCGGGGCCGCCTTGCCTGATGTGACGGCGCATAAATTGATCTGCACACGACGTTTCTGCAGGTCCACGGCACAGTGGGCCGTGCGCGGAGACGTCGTCCGCCGATCCAGAGAGAGCTGATTCAGTCATGCGCCGCACCACTGTCCGCCGTACCGCTTTCGCCGTCTCCACGCTCTCGCTGGCTCTGCTCGTCAGCGCCTGTGGCTCGGACGGGACGGCGGCCAAGGACGAGCCGAAGGGCAAGACCTCGGGGAGCGCGCCCGCGGCCCCGGCCGCCAAGGCCCTGTCCCAGGCCGAGGTGGACAACCTCGTGCTGGCCGAGGCCGACCTGAAGGACCACAAGGTCGCCAAGGCCACCGAGGCGGACCTCGCCACGGCCAAGACCGTCACCACTGACAAGGCCGCGTGCACGCCACTGGTCGACGTGATGGCGCTGCGCGGCGCCGGTACCCCCGGCGCGACCGCGACCCGCAAGGTCGTCGCCGTGCCCAAGGGGCCGGGCGCGAACGCTTCGGCCGAGGAGAAGGCGAAGGCCGGCCTCAACGCCCTGGGCGCCACGGTCACTGCCGACACCGTGGCCTCCTACAACGGCCGGGGCGCGGCCGATGCCCTGGCAGCCCTCAAGAAGGCGGGCACGGACTGCGCGGGCGGTTTCGCCCTGATCGCCGGAGGCGACAAGACCTCCTTCACCAAGGTTGCCCCGGCCTCCTACACCGCCGGTGACGAGGCGGTTGCCTTCACCCTGACCGCGGACCTGGACGGCGAGACGGGCACGGCCCATCTGGTGGCCGTCCGCAAGGGCTCCACGCTCGCCACCTTCTACGCCCAGAGCCTCGCCGGCACGGCGGAGCAGCCGAAGGCTGTGATCGATGCGCAGGTGAAGAAGCTCGCCTGAGGGGGGAAGGCGTCGGCGAGGTTCAGTCACCTGCCGGAGTCTCATCGCCGAGGCCGCCGCGTTCTTGCCCGTACGCGCGGGACGGCCCGAACCACGATGTCTGGTTCGGGCCGTCCCGCACTGCCCTCCTTGTCAGCTGAACCCGGTCAGCATTGCCGCCGAACGGGGCGGTTGCGCGGGCTGGTTGCGCGGGATCGAACCGCGCGGGCGACGAGTTCTCTAATCTGCAGTGGGCGGGCGGTTCAGTGCAGTCCGGCGAAGAGGTCGTTCTCGGGCACGGCCGCGCCGGTGGTGTCCTGGACGCGTACGAAGGTCTCGACGCCCATCAACTCGGTGAACCTCTCCTGGCCCATCTTGAGGAAGAAGATGTTCTCGCCCTGGCTGGCGTGTGCGGCCAGCGCGTCGAACTTCTGGCCGCCGAACGCGGTGGTGTCCACCCAGGTGGTGATCTCCTCGTCGGGGAGTCCGATCTCGGCCAGCGCGGCGGCCTCAGCGGGATCCGGTTCCTGCCCGTCCCCACCGAACTCGCGCATGACCTCCCCGAACCGCTGCATCATCGAGCGGGGCGCCGTCGTCCAGTACACCTTCGGTGTCAGCCCGGTCATCGTCAGCGCCGCCATCGTGATGCGGTTGGCCTGAATGTGGTCGGGGTGGCCGTAGAAGCCGTTCTCGTCGTAGGTGACGACCACATCGGGCTGGTAGCGCCGCAAGAGTTCCGCGAGTCGGGCAGCGCCCTCCTCGACGGGGGTCCGCCAGAAGGAGCCGGGGGCGTCATTGGTGGGCCAGCCCATCATCCCGGAGTCGGCGTAGTCCAGCATCTCCAGATGACTGACCTTCAGGACTTCGCAGCTGGCCTCCAGTTCCTGACGCCGCATCAAGGCGATGGCTGCCGGGTCGTGTCCGGGGTCACCCGGCTTGACGCCCCCTGGTCCGTCGCCGCAACCGCCGTCGGTACACGTCACGAGGACCGTGCGAATGCCCTCCGCCGCGTACCGCGCGAGGACACCTCCTGTTCCCGTGGCCTCATCGTCGGGGTGGGCGTGCACCGCCATGAGCGTCAAGGGCCTGCTATCCATGAAAAGTCCTCCATTGTGAAACGTCTCGGTCCGAGTCCGTGGCGGGCGCATGAGCGGTCGCCCCTCTACGTCGGATGACTGGGCGTACCGCGAACCCCGAGGTGCCCCGCATCACGACAGGACGGTCTGTTGGGCTCTGTGTTCCCCGCCCGCGCGGCACCGGTCTTTTTGCCGGTGCAACAGCGGCGCGTGGACCGGTTGTTCCCGCCGCACAGCGGAACTGGCGCTCTGTGGCAGGACGCTGGGGTCTACGCCGGACTGCGGCGGGACTGAAGGAAACAGGGTGATCTGTTAGTTATGGCGTCAAGCGTCTATGGTTAGGCGAGCCTAACCTAATCGCGGCCCGCGTGTCCTGCCACAGGACGCTCGCGCGGTTCGCCATGTCTGCACGAAAGAGCAGGAACACCGCATGAGACCCGAGTCCACCGCCCTCGTTTCCCCCGCGCCTCCCGTACCCCCCACGCCTTCGCGTGCGGACGTGTACACCGAGACCGTGGAGGGCTTCGGCACCCTCCGCTTCATGCTCGTCGATCCGGCCGAGGACTGCACCGTGCTGCACGCCTGGGTGGTCCAGGAGCGGGCGCAGTTCTGGGGCATGAACGGCGCGAGCCGGGAACTGGTCCAAGAGATATACGAGGACGTGGACCGCCGCGACACCCACCACGCGTTCCTGGTCCGCCTGGACGACGAGCCGGTGGCGCTTTTCCAGACGTACGAGCCGACCGAGGACCGCATCAGCGAGTGCTACGAGGTACGGGAGGGGGACATCGGCGTCCACCTGATGCTGGCCCCGGTGACGGACCGCCCCCGCCCCGGCTTCAGCCGCACCCTGGTGGGCGCTCTGATCCGCTTCACGTTCCGTGACCCGGCCGTCCTGCGCGCGGTGGCCGAGCCGGACGCCCGCAACGAGAAGGCCCTCGCACTTCTGAACCGCCTCGGGTTCGTGCGCCAGGGAGAGATCACCCTGCCGGAGATCGACCTGCCGGAGGTGTACCTCCCACAGAAGCGGGCGGTACTGGCGTACCTGGACCGCCCGGCCGTACTCCCGCCCGCGGCGGCTGTGGTCGTTCAGCCGTAGCGTGGCGGTTCGGCAGCGCGGAAACCATTGGAAGTTTGCTCAGCCCAGGGCGGCTGCCGCCCCCTTGAGTACCAATCCGCACCCCAGGAAGAGCACCACGAACGCGGTGCCGAGCGGTGCGAACCGGTTGGCGGCCGCGGTGAGCCGTCCGCGCGCCCGTGTCCGCCCCAGCCGCACGAGGCGTTCCCCGATCCGGATCGCCGCGTACCCGGCGGTCGTCAGGGTGAGGGCGAGCCCGGCTCCGTACGCAAGGACGAGCAGCGCCCCGAACCACGCCTGCCCGAGCGCCGCCGCCCCGACGAGCACCACCACGGCCGAGGGGCTGGGCACCAGCCCGCCCGCGAACCCGAGCAGGATGGTGCCGCGCAGGCCGGCGGACCTGCGGTGATCGTGATGGTGGTCGTGGTGCGGGTGTGAATGCCCGTGTGTGTGCGGCGAGTTGTTCTCGTGCCCGTGCTGGTGTGAGTGCCCGTGGTCATGTTCGTGGGTGTGCGGGTGTTCCTTCCGGTTGCGCCGGTTGCGCCAGGCCCTGCGTACGAGGACGGCGCCCGCGCCCGCCACCAGCGCGCCGCTGACCACGCCCAGCCAGGACACCACCGAGGGCGCCGCTGCCGAGCCCGCGGCGATCAAGCCGCCGAGCGCGAACACCCCGAGGGTGTGGGTCAGGGTCACCGAGATGCCGAGCGCCAGCACCTGCCGCAGCGAACCGCGCCCGCCCGCGGCTGCTGCGGCCGCCATCATCGTCTTGCCGTGCCCGGGGGCGAGCGCGTGCAGCGCGCCGAGGAGTAACGCGGTGCCGAGGGCGAGGGCCGCGAAGCCCGCGGTGAGGTCGTGCCGCGCCACCAGATCGGTCAGCGCCCGGGTCCAGCGGTCGGCGCCGCGCGGTAGCACCCCGGTGGCTGCGGGGCCGGGGGAGTCCGTGGCCAGCGCCGGTCCGCCGGGCACCGCGCGCAGCTCGGCCGAGGTCCGGTCGGGCGGTGAGGACAGCAGGCCGGCCGGATAGCGTACGAGCCGGTCGGAGACCGAACGGGTGGGGACCGAGGCCGTCTTGAGGGTCATGCGGTCGGCCCGTGCGGTGATCTCGCGCCAGCCGGGGCCGTGCCGGGCGGGCGCACGGAAGTTCACGGCCAGCTCTGCCGCGTCGGGCAGGGGAGCGGCGAGGCGGCATTCGAGCCGGAGCGTGACGAGCCCGGCCTGCCCGGGCCGGACCTGCGCGGAACCGCTCTCCACCGTGAGGGCGGCGGGCCGTCCGGCGGCGGTGACCGTGCTGTCCCGTGCGGCGGCCCGGCACCGCTCGGCTGCCCAGGCGGACCGCTCGTCCGGGGTCATCTCGGCGGCCCGCGCCTGGGTGGCGGGGATCTCCGCGAGGTCCTCGACGTGGTCGACGGTGAGCCTGCCGGGGGCGACTACCAGGCCCTCGTAGTGGTTGACGGTGAAGTTGCCCAGGGGGTGCGCGGGGGCGGCGGCCGATGCGGTGCCTGCCGGGAGGGGCCCGAGGAGCGCGGCGATGGCGAGGACCGCTCCGCCCGCGACCGTGCCGAGCCGGGGTCGCAGCAGGCGTAGGGGCCGGGGCCGGTTCATGACGCTCCCGTCAGGGCGGCCACGGCTTCGCGGGCCAGTGGTGAACCGGTGGGTGAGAAGGCCGGGTTGAGCGTCAGTGCGGCGGTGAGGTCGCGGCGGGCTGCGATGGCGCCCCCGGCGGCGCGCTCGATGACGCCTTGGTGGTAGAGGAAGGTGGCGTTGCGGTAGCCGGGCGCGGTGGCCCGTTCGGCGTATGGAAGGGCCTCCGCGTCCCGTCCGTTGACGTGCAGTGCCCAGGCGAGGGCATCCGCTGTGTGCACGGTCTGCCGCTTGGCCCACTCGGCGCGGGCCGCGCGCAGCGCGTCCACCGGGTCCCCGTGGTCCGCCTCGGCCAGGGCGGTGTCCAGGTCGGTGTCGACGCCGTGGGCGTGGGCCAGCGCGGTCCAGGCGGCGACCAGGCGGTACTGGGACCGGGCGTCCGCGCCCCGCCCCGCCGCCTCGTACAGCTCGCCCAGTGCGACGAGCTGACCCGGCAGCGGATAGCGGGCGACGACCTGCTCCATGCCGAGGGTCGCCGACCGCAGGTCGCCCCGCGCATACTGGATGCGGGCACGGGTCTCCAGGGCGGGCAGGTAGTCGGGGTCGGCCCGCAGCGCCGTATCGACCTGCTGCCCCGCCTCCACGAACTGGCCCTGTCCGAAGAAGAGTTGGGCCAGCGCCGTGGCCACGTAGGCGCGGTCGCCGGGGCCGGTGGCCGAGCCGAGGGCCTGCGTGAGGATCCGGCCGGCGGTGTTGGTGTCGCCGCGCAGTTCGTGGACGTACGCGAGCCGGGAGAAGACGGGGATGCCGGGCTTGCGGTCGTCGGCGGTGCGGGCTGCCACCAACGCCTCGTCGTAGCGGCCGAGTTCTACCAGGGCATCGACGCGCAGGGCGAGGGCGAGTTCGTCGTAGGCGTTGATGGCGAGCGCGGCGTCGGCCGCGGTGAGGGCGCCGGTGAAGTCGTGGCGGGCGGCGGCCAGCGCGGCGCGCCCCGCGAGTGCGGCGTCGTTGTCGGTGGGCCGCAGCTTGAGCGAGTGCTCCAGGGCGTGTTCGGCCTGCGCATAGCGGGTGGGGTCGCCGTTGGTCCGCGCCTGCTCGACGTAGGCGGCGCCCAGCGAGGCCCACGCGGTGGCGTCCTTGGGCTGCGCCTTGAGGTGGGCCTGCAGAGCGGTGACGCCGCGCGGCAGGTCGGCCGGGTCGAGGCGCCCCGCAGGAGCGGCGGCCACAGCGGGAGCACGTGGCGCGTCCCGGCCGTCGAAGGCGAGCGCCCCGACGCTGAGCCCGGCGGCGAGCGCCAGGGCGAGGGCGCTCCGGCGCAGGACCTTCCCGCGCCCCCGGGGCGGGGGCACGGCCTGGGTGCTGGTCATGTCGGATCCTTTCAGAAGGCGGAAGGAACGTTCCGGGGGCGGTTGTGCACGGGGTCTCGAAGGGGAGGCGGCCGATCGCACGGCGGCGTAAGGAGGTTGGACGCCGCAGTGCGATCGGGGCCGGGGCTGCTCGGGGGCCGGGGGCGGCCGTTTCGCATCGACTTCTGGAGTGGCGGGAGCCACCTGGGCGGCCGGAGGCTGTTTCGGCCCGCCCCGCCGTAGCCGGGGCCACCGGGCGGAGCGGTCGGGGCGACAGCTACGGGCCTGACTTCCCGGCGTGACAGGAGCCACCGGGTGGCCCGGGTCGGGCGTTACGGGCTGACCTCGCGGCGCCGCAGCCGCCACCACACGAGGCCCGTGCTGATCAGCACGATGCCCGCCGCGCCGCCCGCCGCCGAGGCGATCAGGAGGGTGTCGTCACCGCTGCCGGACGAGCTGGGGCGCGCCCCGCCGGTGAGCTGGGTGCGGGTCTCGCCGCCCTGCTGGTCACTGTTCTGGCCGCCCTTATGCGCGAGCGGGCCCCGCGAACCGGAGGCCGGCAGCGCCACGTACGGGAAGCTCTTGCCGAACGCCGCGTCGTTGGCGTTGACCGCGTCGCCCAAGTCGTTCTTGGCACCGTTCAGTTCGCCCTCCACCACCTGGAGCGAGATGTCCACCACGTCGTCGGCGAGCCGACGGCCGTTGGGGTAGCCCGCCGTGTCGCCGTCGAGGACACCCAGCCGCTTGGGCGAGCCGCTCGGCGCTATGGCGGTGTTGAGCCGGATCATCTCCGCCGGGCGGACGTTGGGCGGCTGGTTGAGGCCCTTCACCCCGGTCAGGAATACCGACACCAGGTCGTTGCGCGGCTCCGCCGGTGCCTTGATCTTGTAGATCGACTCGATCAGCTTCGGCAGTTCCGGCTTGGTGACGTACGGAAGGAAGTCGGCGTCGTTCCAGGGCGCGGACGCGTTGAACTTGTCCTTGTCCTTGAGCGGTACGACGACCTCGTTGACCAGCGGCATCCCGAGTCGGGACACCTGGGTCCAGCCGCCCGAGGCGTTCCTGCGCTGGGTCGTCGACCAGATTCCGATGACCGGCTGCTGTGTCGACTGCCGCAGCTGGACGGTCGGCACCTGGAGGGCGATCGTGTTGACGTTGTAGCCCTTGAGCGTGTCCTTGCCGACCTCGGAGAGGTTCCCGCCGTACAGCAGGTCGAAGACCCGCAGGTCGAGGAAGAAGGGGTCATCCGCCTGGCCCGCGAACGCCGTCGTCCCGCCCGGCAGTTCACGTACCGCCTGCGAGCGCAGCGCGCCATAGTTCGGCATGGACGCCTTGCCGACGTGGGACGGCGCCACCGGCAGGCCTTGCGCGAGCTTGGTGCTGGAGATGACCTTCTGGTCCTTCAGCTTGAGCAGCTCGATGTCGTACGTCTGGGTGAAGTTGAGGTCCGGGTCGTCCAGCGAGGTCACCGGGCCGGTGTTGTAGAGGAACGTGTTGCCGTTCTTGGTGTGGTTCTTGAACGTCCAGCGGTACAGCAGGTCGCCCTGCCCGTCCCCGTCGCTGTCGATGTGGATGTCGTGCTGGGCGTCGGCGGCGAACGGATAGAAGTTGGGGCCGCCCGCCGGTTCCTCGAACGGTGTCCAGTTGGCGAGGAGCGTCGTCGTGTCCGGCCGGTCCGGGCTGACGAACGCGTACACATCGGTGTTGTCGTACTGGGGCTGCCCTGAGATCAGCGGGGCCTCCCGGTGGCTGGAGGCGGTTGCCGCCCCCGGCATCAGTGCGGACACGCCGGCGGCTGCGAGCCCTCCGGTGGCCAGCGCACCAGCGGCCAGCATGGCGATGGAGCGGCGTGCCGGCCTGTTCCTGGGGTTCGGTGTCATCGCTTTCGTCCTTCTCGTGCGTGCGGTGGAGTGCTTGACGAGAAGCCATTCGGAGCCCGGCCCGTGGGGGATTGGTGGCGCGGGCAATCCGTTGCCGCCTCTCGCTCCGAAGGGCCGACGACGGGACAATGGCGCCCGCGGAGAGGGGGAGCCGGTGGAGGCCGACAGGCTGCTGGTCCTGGTCGCCGACGGGGACCAGAAGGCGTTCGAGGAGCTGTACACCCTGGTGTCCGGGCCGGTCTACGGCCTGGTGCGCCGGGTGCTGCGGGACCCCGCCCAGTCCGAGGAGGTCGCCCAGGAGGTGCTGCTCGAACTGTGGCGCCGCGCCGCCCGCTTCGACCCGGGCCGCGGCACCGCCCTGTCCTGGGTGCTCACCCTCGCGCACCGCAGGGCCGTTGACCGGGTGCGCTCGGTGCGGGCCGCGAGCGAGCGCGAGGAGAAGGCCGCCCGGCGCTCCGAGGGGCCCGCCTTCGACCAGGTCGTCGAGGAGGTGGAGAGCGGTCTCGAACGCGACTGGGTGCGCCGCTGCCTCGACCGGCTCACCACCCTCCAGCGCCAGTCGGTCACGCTCGCGTACTACGACGGCTACACCTACCGGGAGGTCGCCCAGCGGCTCTCCGTCCCGCTCGGCACGGTCAAGACGCGGATGCGGGACGGTCTGCTGCGGCTGCGCGAATGCCTGGAGAACGCCGCATGAGCCCCTTCACCCGGATCAGACGCGTCCATTCCCTCGCCGTCCCCTACGCCCTCAACGCCCTGGAGCCACGCGAGCTGCACCGCTTCGAACGCCATCTGGCCCGTTGCGCCGCCTGCGCCGCCGAGGTACGCGAGCTCGCCGCCGGGACCGAGCGTCTGGGGCGCGCCACCGCCCGCCCGGCCCCGGACGCGCTGCGGGAACGGGTGCTCAGGGACGTACGCACGACAGCGCAGGAGCGGCTGCCGGCCGGGCCGTCGCCGCGGCGGACGCCGACGCCCGCCGTGCGCCGCCCGCTGCTACTCGCCACGGCCGGGACCGCCGCGATCGCGCTGGTCGGTGCCGTGCTGCTCGGGGTGCAGCTGCACCGCACCCAGGACCGGCTCGATGCCGAGCGGGCCCGGGCCCAATCGATCGGCGAGGTGCTCGCCGCTCCCGACGCGCGCACCAGTACGGATCGGGACGAGCGGGGGCGCGGCATCAGCGCGGTCGCCGCGCCCGGGCTGCACCGCGCCGTGGTGACCGTGTCCGGACTCGGCGCGCCCCCCGAAGGCCGTGTTCGGCAACTGTGGGTGATGGCGGACCAGGGCGCGGCGCCCCGCTCGGCCGGACTGCTGCACGGCGAACAGCCGGTCGTGGTCACCGGACTCGCGTCCGGGAGCAGGGCACTGGCGGTAACCGACGAACCGGAGGGCGGCTCGGCTCGGCCCACCACCACGCCACTTGTCCAACTCGCCCTGACATCAGATGTATTCGGATAGTGAGTACCGAGAGCCGGTCCACCGTGAGGCTGCCCGCCTCGACGTCCTGGACCCACCGATGAACGGCCTACGAGTCCTCCTCCCACGAGGTGACCCCGTAGCCCCATGCACGCGGGGCCGTCAGTCCCGGAAGCGTGCTTCTACGGTCTCGACGAGGCCGTCGATCACGCCGTCCGGCGACGGGCTGTAGTGCGGCACGGCCCAGCGCGTGATCCTGGCGTCGATGAGCGAGGGCCGGCCGGAGGCCAGGGCCGCGCGGAACGCCTCCTCGAACTCCTCCAGCGTCTCCACCTGGTACCCGTCCGCGCCGCACGCGCGGGCGTACGCGGCGAAGTCCGGGTTTTGGAACTCGACCAGCCCGGATTCGGCGTACGTGACCAACTGGAAGAGTTTGATCAGCTTGAACTCCCCGTCGTTGAAGATGACCCAGATGACGGGGATTTCGTGCTCGACGGCGGTCATCAGCTCGAACCCGGACAGCGAGTAGCACCCGTCGCCGCAGCCGACGACGACGGTCCGGTCCGGGTGGGCGACCTTGAGGCCGATGGCTCCGTTGACGTGCCCGGCCATCGGCCCGAAGGAGCCCGCCTTGCGGAAGTTCTGCCCCTGTTCGAGCTCCACGTAGTATCCGAGCCACGCGAGATGGGCGCCCGCGTCCGCGAGCAGCACACCCCCGGGCGGCAGCATGCGCCCGATCGACTGCGCGAGTTCTCCGGGGTGGAGCTTCCCCGGCAGGTGGTGGATCCTGCGGGCCTCGTAGTCCTGGCCGTCGACCTCGACCGGCGGTACCTCGCCGACCAGCCGCTCCAGCTCGTCGGCCAGGGCGGCCACGGCGGGACGTGCGTCGGACAACAGGGTGTGGTCGGGGCGGTAGGCCTTGTGGAACTCGCCCTCGGAGATGTTCACATGGATGAGCAGCTTGTTCTCGAACAGGTCCTCGCGGTAGTTGAAGGTGGCGTGCTGATTGAGGGAATTGCCCACGCACAGCACGACGTCGGCCTCACGGAAGGCCTTCCACGCACTGGAATGGCCGCTGTCGGCGAAGACGCCCACCGCGAGCGGGTGCCCCTCGGACACGATGCCCTTGCCGTCCAAGGTGGTGAGCAGCGGGATCTGGAACCGCTCGATCAGCCGCTGGATCTCCGGACCCGCCCCGCTGCGCACCGCGCCGAAGCCGACGAGTGCCACGATGCGCTTGCGCTGTGCCAGGGCGTCCGCCAGTACCGCCGCGATCTCCGCCACCCGTGCCGGGTCCGGCAGAACCGGCCGCACGTCGAGCCTGATGGGGCGGAAGTCCGTCACCTCCACACCGCGGTGGGTCAGGTCCTCGGGCACGTGGATGTGCACGGGCCCGGGCCTTCCCTCGAACGCGGTGTTGACCGCTTCCTCAAGGACGTCGCAGGTGTCGGCGATGTCGGTGAGCAGGAAGGACTTCTTGGTCGTGGCCGCGAACATGGCCTGGGAGTCGGGTGTGCGGTTGAGCCCCGACGTCTCGTTGAGCGAGCCCCATCCGCGCCACTCCATGCTCGCGTACCCCGAGACCGCGAGGACCGGATAGGAGTCGGACATGGCCACGGCCAGCCCCGAGAACAGGTTGAACGCGCCCGGCCCGGCGGTCGCGAAGCAGAAGCCCAGCCGGTTGGTGTACATGGCGTATCCGCAGGCCATGAAGGACGCGGCCTGCTCGTGCCGGGTGATGATCGGCCTGATGTGCTGCGAATGTTTGAGGGCCAGCATCAGACCCGCCGCGTTCTCCCCGGCACCGCCGAAGGCCGCCTGTACGCCGATGCCTTCCAGCCCCTTGACGATGGCCTCGTAGACTCTCACCGGATCTCCCTCATCGTTTTATCCGTCCCAGTGCGCGGCGTGCCTACGGTGGGCGTCGGTCAGGCCGTTCTGGAAGAAGCGCTCGTAGTACTCGGACTCGACGTGGTGGGCCTGCAGCCAGATGCCGGGCACGTGGATGGCGTCGGTGTGTGCCGGGAACCGCCCGTGGGTCTCGTGGATGTACACGCAGATGTCCCGCGCGCATTCGATCACCTGGCGGTCGTACTCACTGGCCTCGGTGAGGTAGCGCTGCGCGTAGTCGTCCTTGTAGATGCGGGTGAAGAGGTCCTTGTCGGTGTAGATGCCCCGCTCCCCGAACTTGGAGCGGACGACGGAGTCCACGGCCTCGTGCATCGACGGGTAGTTGGGCGGGCAGGCGCTCTTGATGAGGTGTTCGCCGCCGGCCCGCAGCCCCACCGGATGGGAGCGCAGCCCGGCGTACTTCGGCAGCGGAACCTGCCAGCGCAGGATGTCGGCGGGGCGGAACCTGGGTGTGGCGAAGTCGAAGCCCAGCATGCGGCCGTAGGCGCGCGAGAACTTCGGGTCACCGAGCATGATCTGGGGGCTGATCGAGGCGTGGATCCAGGCGCCGAGTCCCATGGCGTCCGCGGTCAGCATCATGTTCTGCAGCAGGAGGTCGGCTTCGATCTGGGTGCGCATCGGCCCCAGGGAACCGAGCGGCAGCTTGACGTCGGGGTTGAGGAAGCCGCTGCGCACCCACTTGCGTACCCCGGCCGGGCGGTAGAAGTTGCGGTCGTCGACGAGGGTGGGCCGGGCCCCTTCGGGCTGGGTGAGCAGGTACATCAGCGCGTTGATGTACTGGTGGGAGAGGTCGACCACCGGCAGGAAGAGCGTGGTGCCCGGGAGGTTGGACAGGAACCGGTTGGAGTCGAGGTACGCCGGGAAGTCGCGCATTCCCTCGGCGACATCCAGGCGGTGGTCCAGTACCCGCACCTTCGACCGGCGTGCGCGTTCGATGAGAGTGTCGGGGTCGAAGGCGTGGCCGGGGGAGGGGGGCAGCTTCCTCAGGTAGTAGGTGCCCGTGTCGTTGATCATGAAGAAGTGGGTGGCCTGCGCGTTGTCGGGGCTGCCCGCGGTCCGGCCCGTCATGTTCAGGTTCGGCTTGGCCATGATCGGTTGGTGGTCGCGGGGGTCCTCGAAGGGCCGGTCGGGCATGGTGAGTCCCGAGGAGCCGGTGACGGCGATGAGCACCGCCTCCTCAAGCTCGCCCAGCGGCTCCGGACGGTGCGGGGAGTCGTAGCTCATCGACCCGGCCGGCACGGACGCGCCCCTGCTGACCCGGTGGGTGCGCCGCTCGAAGAGCGTCTGCCACAGGGGGCGGGACAGCAGGTCCTCCAGGCCGGGGTGGCCCGCGTTCTGTGATGCGGTCATGGTCCTCTCCCGCTCAGCCGCGGCCGCTGTTGTTCCGGACCGGCTGGACCGGGCGCCAGGGCGCGAAGGCGCTGGCCCCACGCGGCAGGACGCCCGCCAGCTCGGGGCAGTGCCGCAGGATGACGCTCGTCATGCCGTTGCGTGCGATCCAGTCCATGCCGAGGGGCGTGTAGAGCTCCGGCCGGAAGTCGACCGTGAGGAAGCGGTCGCTCTGCAACCGTCTGGTGGCCATCAGGATGAACACGCGGAAGGCCGTGTCGCTGAAGCCGAAGCCCGTGGGCGGATTCTCGGCGAAGAGCCCCACCACGGTGTCGATGTCGTCCACCGAGCGGTAGACGTCACGCAGCCGTGCGACCGTCTCCGGATCGGAGGAGAGGTCCTCGAAGCGCCGGATCCGCGGCTTGTGCAGGCCGGCGCGGAAGTCGTTGTAGCGCGGGACGCCGCGGCGCCGGGTGCGCACCAGGTCGACCACGGAGAGGTCGATCAGCTCCCCGTCCCGCTGGAACGTCTGCAGGGCGCGCGGGAAGTTGTGCAGGGTGATCGCCCCCGGGTGGGCGATGCCCAGCGAGTACAGGGTGTTCACCAGCCCGGTCTTGCGGATGAGCGGCTCCGCCGCGGCGCCCTGGAGGGCGGTGAAGTCCAGGGTGTCGAGCCGGCGGCCGAACCGGTGGTCGACGAGTTCGTAGTCGTCGGGGATCAGCGGGTGCATCCGGTAGACGGTGACGAACTCCTCGGTGAGGGAGTACGGGGCACCGTGGTGGTCGGGCAGGGTCTTGGGGATGCCCTGCCGCCCGTTCGCCTCCAGCAGCCAGACGCCCAGCTGGTCGAGCCAGTTCTTCGGCGGTCCCTGCCAGTTGGTCTTCATGCCGATGTCGAGCGTCTTGGTGGCGAGGATCGCGGGGGTCCACTCGACCGTGTGGATCTTCGCGATGAGCGCGGAGACGATCAGCCGCGCCGTGTGGTACACCCGGTCCTCGTCCATCCGCGGGTATTCGCGCCGCAGGGCTTCGCACAGGGCGTTGTGCTCACGGGCGAACAGGGTGTGCATGGAGCTGAGGCCGAGCCACCAGTTGTCGGTGAATCCGGTGAGCGGCATACCGTTGGAGCTGTTGGGCAGGTGCCCCTCTTCCAGCCGGAGCCCGGCGCCGCCGTCGGGCTCACGCAGCGACATCGCCACGGACTGGTCGCTGCCGTAGACCTCCGAACCGTCCCACCAGTGCGACACGTCGCTGGCGAACACGATCGGCGGCCGCCCGTCGTCGGTCGGCCGCACCGCCTCGTCATCGCCGAAGCGCATCACCCTCTCCTGCGGCCCGCCCGGGGTGTTCTGCCAGGTGTCGCCGGGTGGCAGTGGCACCTCGACGCTTCGGGTGGTGACCGGAAGCCTCTTGTGCTTGACCCAGTCGTGCACCTGGAACTGGATCCACGCGGCGGCGATGATGTTCAGCGAGGTCGCGGGGATGAACGCCTCACGCCGGAGCAGTTCCCGGCTCACGGTGACCGGATTGGGCGTGTCGAACTGGTCGGGGCGGTGGACGGGCGGCATGGTGCGGCCGAACGTTGCCCCGACAGCGCCCATCCGCGGCGCCGACAGATCGTTGTACGAGCCGTCGTAACTGCGCCTGACCAGCAGCTCCTCCTCGGGCGCGGCTTCCACCGGACCGGCCTCGGGCGGAGCCTCGTGGACCTCGGTGTCGATGAGGTTGTGCCGGCGCAGCGTCTGCCGGAAGGCCATGAGGTTGAGCAGGCCGAGCGGGGTGGGCAGCCGGTGCCACGGGACGAAGCGGTTGACGGTGCGGAAGGCGGCCCGCAGCGGTGCCCCGAGCAGGGCGTTGCGCCGTGGCTCAACGGTCAGGAAGCGCCGGCCCAGGCGGTGGGCGCTGCTGGCCTCGTAGGCGGCCTTGCGGGCACGGTTGAGGTTGCCCAGCGGCCGGAAGCCCTCCGCGGTGTGCCACGGGTTGAACGCCAGCAGGTCGACCCGCGACGCGCAGGCGCGGGCTTCGGCGGTGTGGATGTCCTGGCGCGGGATGGTCAGGGTGGCCACCGGCAGGACGGGCGCGGCGTCCTCCGTCCACTCCACCGCGCCGTTCTCGATGGGGGTGCGCCGGGGGTCCACGTAGCGCTGCACGCACAGCTCGAAGACGACGTCCGCCTGACGCAGCCGCTGGGAGAGCTCGCGCCGCAGGTAGTCGGGATCGGTGCGCGATGCCGCCGGGGCCGGCGGGGCGTCCGCGGCGGGCCGCAGCTGATAGCGCACCGGTCCGCGCTCGCCCCACAGGATCGCGCCGCGGCTCCAATACGTCTCCAGCGCCAGGCTGGGTACCGTGCGCCTCGTTCCTGCGACGACGTTGCGCCGCATACGGGAGGCTGCGGGCCAGCCGACCGCCAGGGGCAGTTTGAGGAACAGGGCGTACCCCTTGCGCAGCCGCGAGTCGGCGCCTGCCATGGCCTTGGCGAAGGCGACGAACTCACCCGCGTCGCGGGCGTGGGAGACCGGGAAGCTCGTCATCAGCAGATCGTGGGTCTCACCGGGGCCCACCTCGACGCGGAGCGCCGCCCCGCGCAGATCGGGCGCGAAGTCGGGCTGACGGACCCCGCTCGCGTTGGACAGCCGGACCGTGACCGGGTACTCGGCTCCGGGCTTGGCGAAACCCGCTCGCAGGGCTTCGGGAAGGTCCTCGCGGAACCTGAGCCGGGCGTTCTCCACGCCGAGGGCCGCTTTGGCGTGGAAGGTCCGGTCGACAGTGGCGGCGCCGCTGCGCTTCCGTACCTTGAGCTGGACCTGCAGCAGCTCACGCGCCAGCCTCTCGAAGACCAGCCGCTCGGCTTCCGGGCTGCCGCCGGCGTAGCGCTCGTACTGTGCGACCTCGTCCATGCCAGCCTCTTCCGGGGGACTTCCGTGCACTCCTGACGACGCTGCCCCAGCTCGGGGCCGCTGTCGTGCGGTGCGGGGCAGACGGGCGAACATGTGGGGCAGCGGGGGCGGGGCCCTGACTCCGGACCGCACGGGATCTTGCTCATGACCTGGCCGCCCGCTACCGAGACCTCGACGACCCGACCCGCGCCGCCGACCTGGCCGGAATCCTGGCGCGAGGACCCGGTCCGCCTCGTCCTCCACCCGGAGACCGTGAACCGCTACGCGTAACTGACCGCTCAGCGACCCAGCCGGGCCGCGAGCCCGTCGAGCACGCAGTCCAGGCCGAACGCGAACTCGACGTCGGGGTCGAGTTCCTCGGCTTCGAGGACGCGGCGGGCGAGCATCGGGTGTTCGCCCGCCGCGATGACCTCGCTGATGTAGGGGCCGACGCTGCGCTGCCACTCCTCCTCGCTGAGCCCGGTGCGCTGCTCCGCGCGTCGAAGGGCCTGCTGGGCGGCGACCGAACCCAGCACGTACGCGTGCACGGCGCCGAGCGCCCGCGAGGCCAGGGTGATGTCGGGCGTGAGTGCGACGGCTGCGCGCAGCGCGGCCTCGGACCGCCGCAACCAGTTGGGGCCGAGCGCGGGCCTCCCCGCCAGTTCACCCGCCAACCAAGGGTGCCGCAGCAGCGTCGCACGCAACGCGTGCGCGACCGTCCCCAGACCGGCACGCCAGTCCTCAGTGGACTCGGGCAGCGGATCCTCGCCCTGCGCCGCGTCGACCATCAGGTCCACCAGCTCGTCGCGGTTGGTGATGTACCGGTAGAGCGAGGCGGTCCCGGAACCGAGATCACCCGCGACCCGCCGCATCGACACCGCCGCCAATCCCTCCGCGTCCGCGACGGCCAGCGCGGCGGCCACGTACTGGTCCACCCCGGGCGCGCGTCGACGCGGCTCGGGGCGCGGCCGGGTCCACACCGACGAGGGAACGGGTTCGGTCATCGGGGCGGCTCCTTTCCTCGTTGACCTGCATCCTACCTTCTGGCTACGGTGTATCCATGACGGAGACAGTGTATCCAGATGTACCGGTGCTCGTGGTCGGAGGCGGCAGCGTCGGCCTGCTCACCGCGGCGCTGCTCACCCACCACGGCGTCCCCGCGGTGCTCGTCGAACGCCGGTCCGGGCCGTCGGTGCACCCACGTGCCACCGGCATCGCACCGCGCACCGTCGAGGTCCTCCGCGAACTCGGGCTCGACACCGCCGTCGACGCCGTCGCGGTCGACCTCCGGGGCGCCGCGGGCAAGGCGGTGGCCCGGACCGTCGTCGAGATGGGCGCGGGCGACGTCGTGACCGTGCCCATGCCGACCCCGTCCGCCGACGAACTGGACGTGACGCCGTTCAGACTGCGCGGCGTCTGCGCCCAGGACCGGCTCGACGCCGTCGTAGCAGCCGACCTGGCACGCCGCGGAGCGGACCTGCGCTGGTCCACCCGCCTGGTCGGCATCGCGCAGGACGCCGACGGGGTCGACGTCGAACTGGAGGGACCCGACGGCCGCTACTCGCTGCGGTGCGCGCGCGTAGTAGCTGCCGACGGCACGCACAGCACCGTGCGGACCGCGCTCGGCGTGGGCACCTCCGGGCCGGGCGACCTGGGCAAGTCGAGGATCAACATCCTGTTCCGCGCCGACCTCCGACCGCACCTGCGGGGAATGTCCTTCGCCACCTGCACGATCACCACGCCTCAGGCGCCCGGCCTGCTGGCCACCGTGGACGGCGAGACGAACTGGGTCTTCCACGTCCCCTGCGACGTCGACGGCGGCGAACGCCCCGAGGACTTCACGCACGCGCGCTGCGCCTCGGTCGTCCGGCTGGCGGTCGGCGATCCCGACCTCGACGTCGAGGTGCGCAGCGTGCTCCCGTGGCGGCCCCGGAGCGCGGCGGCCGAAAGCTTCGCCGTCGGCCGCGTGTTCCTCGTGGGCGACGCCGCGCACACCGTGTCGCCCATGGGCGCGTTCGGCCTCAACACCGGGGTCGCCGACGCGCACAACCTGGCGTGGAAGCTGGCCGCCGTCCACCACGGCGAGGCCGGTGCCGGGCTGCTCGACACCTACGCGCACGAACGTGAACCGGTCGCCGCGGCGACGCTGGACCAGGCGCTGCGCAGGCTCGCCGACCCGCAGCTGCACTGGGGACGCGGGCCCGAGGCGGACGCCGCCAGGGCGGCGGCGGGGGTGTGGGCGGCGCCGGTCGTGCACCTCGGCCAGCGGTACGACTCGGCCGCCGTCGTCGACCCCCGGCCGGAACTCCCCTCCACGGTGGACCTGGCGGTGGCACTGGACGGATCGCCGGGTTCCCGGGTGCCCCACGCGTGGATCGACGGGGTTTCCACGCTCGACCTGGTGGCGTCCCGGTGGACCCTCCTGGTGGGCGTCGCCGACGACCGCTGGCTCACCGCCGCG
Organism: Streptomyces sp. NBC_00224; assembly: GCF_041435195.1. Taxonomy (NCBI): domain Bacteria; kingdom Bacillati; phylum Actinomycetota; class Actinomycetes; order Kitasatosporales; family Streptomycetaceae; genus Streptomyces; species Streptomyces sp. NBC_00224. The sequence goes on along the minus strand of NZ_CP108106.1, from coordinate 683,625 downwards.
GCCGACGTCGGACTCCCCGCGCATCGCGTCGCGGTCCCGTGGCTCCCCGATGAAGGGGCGCTGCTCGTCCGTCCGGACGGGATCGTCGCGATGCGCGCCACGGCGCCGGCGACGGATCCGGCGCGGTTCCTCACCGAGGTCTTGGACCAGGTGCTGGCCAGGCCGGTCCCGGTGCCGAGCACCTGAACGGGGGCGCCTCGGGGGAGGAGGGCGGGTGTGGCGGATCGCGCGGCGCCGGGAGGAAAGCGGCCCGGCTAGCGGGTCAGCAGGCCGGCGACGGCGTCGGTGAATGCTGCGGGGGTTTCTTGCGGAACGTTGTGTCCCACTCCCGGCAGGAGCCGGTGTTCGTACGGTCCGGTGAAGCAGTCGCGGTCCTGTGCCGCGCTCGGACCGCCTACGCCGTCGTCGCCGCTTTCGAGTACGACGGTGGGTACGGAGATCGGCGGCTGGGCGGCGATGAGATCTTCGAGTTCCTGGTAGCGGGGATCGCCCTCGGCCAGGCCGAAGCGGTGCCGGTAGGAGTGGATTACCACGTCGACGAAGTCGGGATTGTGCAGGCTCGCGGCGCTGGCGGCAAAGGCCGCGCCCGCACCGGCCCAGGTCGGCGACCAGGTGCGCCAGAGCAACTCGCACAGTTCGTCGCGGTTGCGCTCCAGACCGAGGCGCCCGCGCTCGGAATGGAAGTAGTACTGGTACCAGTAGGTGCGTTCCCATTCCGGGGCGGAGGGTTCTCCGGCGTGGGCGAGGTCCTGGATGTTGTAGCCGTCGACCGTGACCAGGCCCCGGACGCGCTCGGGACGCAGGGCGGCGGCGATGCACGCGGCCCGGCCGCCCCAGTCGTACCCCGCGAGGACGGCGCTCTCGATGCCCAGCGCGTCCATGAAGTCGAACAGGTCCTGGGCGAGCGCTGCCTGCTGTCCGGAGCGGACCGTCGCAGCGTCCCGGAACCGGGTCGGCCCGAAGCCGCGCAGATACGGTGCGAGCACGTAGGCGCCCTGGTCGGCGAGGCCCGCGGCGACGTCGTCGAACGCCCTGACGTCGTAGGGGAATCCATGGAGCAGGATCACCGGCGTGGCATCGGGTTCGCCCGCGTACTCGTAGGCGATGTCCAGTACCGGGGTCGCAACCTGTCCTGAGGATGAGAAGGCCATCGTGTGATCATGGCATGGCCCCACCTCGAACTCCCTCGAATTTTTCGGGGCACCCGCACAGGCGCTCGACCGCTCGATCGACACCACAGCCTTTCGGATCGCCATCCGGCGAGGCGGCGCTTGCCGCCGACAAGGCGGGCGAAGCCGCCGAGGCTGTGCCGACGCCGGGGCGGCGAAAAGGTTGGTGCGCGGGGCCGACGGAACCGGGTAAGGTCTTTGTCATGTTCTTCCAAACGCCGATTTACGAGTGAGAGCGTGATGGGCCCCCGCTGACGTCTTTCGACGTCGCCGCCCGCCCGTCCCCCACCGATGAATCCGTAGATCACTCCACATCATTACCGGGAGAACCCGTGACCGTGAGCAAGAACATCAACAACCCCGTGGGCCAGGGCGGCGGCCAGCGCAAGAAGCAGTCCCGCGCCGAACGGCAGAACAACGGCCCGCACCGCAACCTCGACCGCCAGAGCGCCGCCGACCAGAAGGCGGAGCTGGTGCGCAAGATGCGCGAGAAGACAGGCACAGCTGAGGGCGCCGGGCAGGCGGGCGACGACACCGCACAGAGCTGACGCACCGCCGCCGCAGGGCGGCACCGCACGGGGCAGGGCCCGGACCGCGACGCGCGGTCCGGGCCTTGCTGCCGTACCGGGCGCGGCCGGTCCCGCTCAGCTCTCGGCCTACCACCCGCGTCCTCATGTCATGGAGCTGCCTCGGGATCCGTCGAACGTCACGCATGTCCTTGTGGCTGCCTTTCCGGCACGTCTTGCCGGTGTCGTGCAGACGTAGAAGCAACCCGTTGATCACCTGTCTGTGATCCCGCCAGAACCGCTTCGCTGACCGTCATCCCGACGGCAGCCGGATCAATCGTGCCCTGCGGATGATCCAGGGGCGTCAGAATGGTGCGATGGATCATCACTTCGTTGGCATACCGGAGTTGACCGGCGTTCCCCGTGTTGCGGTCGTCATCGACGTCATGCGTGCCTTCACTGTGGCTGCCTGGGCCTTCTCGCGTGGCGTGGAGAGGATCGTCCTGGCCTCGACGGAGGGTGAGGCGCTTGCCTTGAAGGAGAGCCACTCGGGTTGGCTGGCTTTGAAGGACGGAGCTGCGGCAGCGGGCTTCGACGCGGTGAACTCACCTGGCTTGCTCAGGTCCTGCGATTTCGCTGGGCGCACGCTGGTGCAGAAGACGACGGCGGGAACCGTGGGCGCGCTGGCCGTCGCGAACGCGCCGCTGGTCTTGTGCGCGAGCTTCGTGGTGGCCGGCCCGACCGCGCGGTTCCTGCAGGCCAAGGATGCCGGTCCGGTGACGTTCGTTGTCACCGGCGAGGCAGGCCAGGCCGACGAGGACCTGGCCTGCGCTGAATACATTGGTCAATGTATGACGGGAGACGATGTCGAGGCGGCCCCGTATCTCCACCGCGCGAGGACTTCTCGTGCCGCGGCAGACCTCGCCGGTGGGCTGCGGAGCGGATACCACCCAGACGACGTCGATCTCTGCCTGGAAATCGACAGGTTCCCCTTCGCGATGATGGCCCGCCAGGAAGAATCCCTCACGGTGCTCCGTCCCGTTGCGGTGCCTGACATCCCGTCCCATATCCGCTGACCTGCTGGCACTTTGGGCTTTCAGGCGACAGAGCTCACCCGATCAGAGCGCGCTCTGCCGCCCCTGTCCGCGCCAGTCGCCAGGATCCGGCGAGGGGCTCCTCGGTTCTGGTCAGGGGGCCTCAGGTCATTGGGGGAGGGCAGCCGGAATACGCCGGAAACGTGCCGTAAGCCCGGCGGAACGGTGAGTTGCCCGCTGCTACTGGGCTGAACCGTCGGCGAGCGTGGGGCGGAAGGTGCGGCGGTATGCCTGGGGTGTGACTCCGATGGCGGCATGAAGATGCTGGCGCAGGGAGACACCGGTACCGAATCCGGCGCGGTCGGCGACCAGGTCGACCGGCCAGTCAGTGGCCTCCAGCAGGTGCCGGGCCAGGTCGACGCGCTGGCGGATGAGCCACTGGCCGGGGCTGGTGCCGACCTCGTCGCGGAAGCGGCGGGTGAAAGTACGCACGCTGACACCTGCGTGGGCGGCCATGTCGGCCAAGGTGACGGGTTCGGAGAGGCGTTCCATGACCCATGCCTGTGTGCGGGCGGTGCCGGGGGCAGTGGGGTCGGGGACGGGGCGCCGGATGTACTGGGCCTGGCCGCCGTCGCGCCAGGGCGGTACGACGCAGGAGCGGGCGACCTCGTTGGCGATGTCGCTGCCGTGGTCGCGGCGGACGATGTGCAGGCACAGGTCGATGCCGGCGGCTACCCCGGCGGAGGTGAGGATTTCGCCGTCGTCGACGAAGAGGACGTCGGGGTTGATGCGCGCGGTGGTGAACATGCGCTGCAGGCGGTCGGCTTCGCGCCAGTGTGTGGTGGCGGGGCGGCCGTCGAGCAGTCCCGCGGCGGCCAGCACATAGGTGCCGGTGCAGATCGCCACGATCCGGGTTCCTGGGCGGATGGCAGCCAGGGCCTCGCGCAGGGCGTCGGGCAGGCGGCCCTCCTCGCGGATGGGGCCCAGCGCGTGGGAGGGCGGGATGACGACGGTGTCGACGGTGGCCAGCAGGGAGGCGTCGTGGGAGACGGTGAGCTGGTAGTCGGCCTCGGCGCGGACGGGCCGGCCGTCCAAGCTGCACGTGGTCACGGAGTAGAGCCGGTTGCCCGTGCCGTCGCGGGCGGCGCCGAAGATTCGCGCGGGGATACCGAGCTCGAAAGGGACCACGCCATCCAGGGCCAGAACGCCAACGTGGTGCATGACCCGATCCTTTCATTCCTTGACCATCGGGCCACTACTGGGGGGCTGTCCGCCCGGGCAGTCTGGGGACGTGCCCAAGAGAACTGGCACAAACCACAAGCAACCCCTGCTGAAAAGAGCACGCCATCATGGCCCAGGCCACGAACCCCGCGACCATGCGCGCCATCTCCCAGGACGCCGCCGGAGCTCCGGACGTCCTCAAGGTCGTCGAGACGCGGCGCCCGGTCCCGGGCCGGGGCGAGATCCTGGTCCGGGTGCACGCGGCGGGCGTGAACCCAGCCGACTGGAAGACCCGTGAGCGGGGTGTGTTCGCCAATGGCGCCAGGCCGCCGTTCACGCTCGGCTTCGACGTCGCCGGGGTGGTCGAGGTGGTCGGTGACGGGGTGACACTCTTCCAGGCGGGCGACGAGGTGTTCGGGATGCCGCGCTTCCCGCACCCACCCGGTGCCTATGCCGAGTATGTCGCCGCCCCGGCCCGGCACTTCGCCCCGCGCCCCAAGGGCCTCACCCACATCCAGGCCGGTGCCCTGCCGCTGGCCTCGCTGACCGCCTGGCAGGCCCTGGTGGACACCGCGAACGTCCAGCCCGGCCAGCGTGTCCTGATCCACGCGGCCGCCGGAGGCGTCGGCCACCTGGCCGTGCAGATCGCCAAGGTCCGCGGTGCGTACGTCATCGGCACGGCCAGCGCCGCCAAGCACGGACTGCTGCGCTCGCTGGGCGCCGACGAGCTGATCGACTACCGTACCCAGGACTTCACCGAGACCCTCCGTGACGTCGATGTCGTCCTGGACGCCCTCGGCGGCCCCAACTGGGCCCGGTCTCTGCAAACGCTGCGGCCGGGTGGCACGCTGATCTCGATCCTGCCGCTGAACGACACCTTCCCCGCCAAGGAGGCCGAAGCGGCCGGAGTGCGGGCGGTGTTCATGCTCGTCGAGCCCGACCATGCGGGGTTGCGCGAGATCACCTCCCTGGTCGAGGACGGCCGCCTGCGTGTGATCGCCGACGAGGTCTTCCCGCTCGAAGAAGCCGCCCGGGCCCACACGCTGGGTGAGACCGGCCGCACCACCGGCAAGATCGTCCTCTCCGTCGCCTCCTGACCCACCCTGAGCGCCATCACTGCTTCGGCCAGTACCCGTGACGACATCGCCGCGTTCTTCGCCTCCTTCGGCCAGCACCTCGCTCCCGCCGACGAATACGTAGTCGCCACGACCGTCGTCGACGGCGACCACGCCGTGGTCGTCGGCCACAACCGCTTCGGGGCGCCGGTTCTGCGGCCAGGTCGCAGCGGCGGTAAGCCGGGGCCTTTCTGGCCCCTCAGCCGCACAGCAACCTTTTCCCACTTCATGCAGGCCAGAGGCCGATCCCAGGAACAGGTTCCCGCGTCGCGTGCAGGCGCCTGCTGATCAAGTCCTGGCGGCGCTGCCGAGTTGCGGCGCCGCCAGGTCCTGGTCTGCTCAGCCTGCTTGTCTTCCTTGCAGCCGCCGAAGACCGGCGTGTTCGGCGCGGCCCGCCTGACTGGCGCGACCGCGCGCGAGGCGGCGGCAGGGCGCTGCCGAGGCGCGCGGCCACCGCGGGCTTCGATAGGCTCGGCGCCGTAAGCGCCGAGTAAAGGGACATGCGGGGGCAAATTGTGACGGATCAACAGCATCAATCGGTCCGTGTGAGCGGAGCGGACGGTTCGGCAGCGGATCTGGGAGTCTTCCAGCCGCTGGCCGAGGACGACCCTCGCTCGGTGGCCGGATATCTGCTCAGTGCTCGGCTCGGTGCCGGTGGCATGGGCAAGGTGTACCTCTCCTACACGCCCGGCGGGCGGCCCGTCGCGATCAAGGTGATCCGCCCCGAGTTCGCCGAAGACCCCGACTTCCGTCGCCGGTTCCAGCAGGAGGTACGGGCCGCGCAGCGCGTGCAGGGCCTCTACACCGCGCCCGTGATCGACAGCGACACCGACGGCCCGCACCCGTGGCTGGCCACGGCGTACGTCCAGGGGCCCTCCCTGCACGCGGCCGTCGCCGCGCACGGCGCGATGCCGGTGGCGACCGTTCTGCTGCTCGTGGCCGGGATCGCCGAGGCGCTTCAGGTCATTCACCAGGCGGGCATCGTTCACCGCGACCTCAAGCCGTCCAATGTGCTGCTCGCGGTCGACGGGCCGCGCGTCATCGACTTCGGCATCGCCAGGGCCGCGGACGCCACCGCGCTCACCGGTACGGGCGTCAGCGTCGGGACCCCGTCCTTCATGTCGCCCGAGCAGGCGGCCGGGACGAGCTGCACGGCGGCGACCGATGTCTTCGCGCTCGGCCAGATCGCGGTCTTCGCCGCGACAGGTGCCGCGGCCTTCGGCGACGGGTCCTCGCACGCGGTCCTCTACCGGATCGTGCACGAGGACCCGGATCTGTCGCGCCTGCCGGACGAGCTGCGGGAGATCGTCACCGGCTGCCTCAGCAAGGACCCGGCGCACCGGCCGTCCCCCGCCCGCATCATCGAGATGTGCGGCCGGGCGTCCCAGGACCCGGCGCTGCGCCGCCCGGACGGCTGGCTGCCCTCCTCGTACGCGGCCGATCTCACCCAGGCGGCCGCACCGACCCCGCCGCCGCAGCCGGCACACCCGCCGACGCAGGCGGCCACGGCCGCACCGCCGGCGCACCCCCCGACGCAGGCCGCCCCGCACACGCCGCCGCCTGTGTACCCGCCGACCCAGCCCGCGTATCCGCACCCCGTACAGCCGCAGTCGGTTCACGCTCCCGTGGCGGGGACCGTCGCGGGTCATCCGGCGGGGGCGGTGCCGCCGCAGCCGTCCCGCAAGCGGAACCGTGCCGCACTGGTCGTCGCGGGAGCGGTCGCCGCTGCGCTCATCGGCGTCGGCGCGTACCTGGTGGGGCAGATCACCGGCAGCGACTCGGACGGCGGTCAGGACAGCAAGAAGGACGCCAAGAAGGACAGTTCGTCGTCGCAGCCCGGCGCCGCGGCTTCGGGAGCGGGCGCCGGCAGCGGAAACAGCAAGGCCCCGGCGGCACCGAAGGCAGCCGTGTACAACAACATCAGCATTCCCATCGGCTACTCCGTGAAGTTCGCCGACGAGCCGCCCCAGCCGCAGAAGCTGGACGTGTTCTACGACGGCGACTTCGGCTACGCGGCCGACATGGTCAACGGTGACGCCCTCGCCACCAACCAGTCCAAGAACACCATGGCTCTGCTTGACTCCGGCGAGCCGGGTTCCTTGGCCGGCTGCCGGGCCAACACCCGTTACGCCACGTCCATCACGAAGGACAAGCTCGGCAAGGGCTCCCGGATCTGCGTGAAGACCGGCTCCGGGCACTACGGCCTGGTCACCGTGCGCGGCTTCGCACCCAAGGAGTCACCGAGCCAGTTCGTCGGCGTGGACCTCACGGTGTGGCGCAACGCGGCCACCTCCTGAACGCGCGTGCCCACAGGGGCGGAGCGCCTCTCGTGAATCGTCAGGCGTGTTGACTGGATGGGCTGCTGCACCCCGAACTGGGCGCCCGCAGCCGTCTGTTCGTGTCCCGGGGGCTACGAAAGTAGCCCGCGGGACACACCTCAACCCGGCGGTATCGCGGCAGCGCCGCACCGGTTCCACACCGGTGCGGCGCTGCGTGGTTCAGGGGTCAGGCCTTGACGTTCACCCCGGCCCAGGCGGCGTCCACGGCCTTGACCTCGGCACTGTTCGCGCCGTAGAGGTCGGTGGCTGCCTTCAAGGTGCCCTGACGGGCACCGTGGTAGTCGGTGGTGGACGTGAAGTACGTGGTCAGCGCCTTGTACCAGATCTGCACCGCCTTGTCGCGGCCGATGCCGGTGACAGTGGAGCTGTCCACCGTCGGGCTGTCGTAGTGCACACCGTTGATGTCCTTCGCGCCGCTGCCCTCGGACAGCAGGTAGAAGAAGTGGTTGGCGACACCCGAGGAGTAGTGCACGTCGAGGTTGCCGACGCCGGCGCTCCAGTAGTCGGCGGAGCCGCGGCCGTCCTTGCTCGGCTTGTCCTGGTAGCGCAGCGGCTTGCCGTTGCCGAAGATGTCGATCTTCTCGCCGAGCAGGTAGTCGCCCTTGTCCTGGGCGTTGTTCGCGTTCCACTCCACCGCGGTGCCGAAGATGTCGGAGGTCGCCTCGTTCAGGCCACCGGACTCGCCGGAGTACTGCAGGTTCGCGGTGGCGGAGGTGACGCCGTGGCTGAACTCGTGGCCGGCCACGTCGAGCTGGGTCAGCGGGTGCTGGTTGCTCGCGCCGTCACCGTAGGTGATGGTGAAGGACTGGTCGTCCCAGAAGGCGTTCTGGTAGGCGTTGCCGTAGTGGACGCGGGAGACCGGGGCCCGGCCGTCGTCCTTGATGCCGTTGCGGTGCAGGACGTTCTTGTAGAAGTCCCAGGTCTGGGCGGCACCGTAGGCGGCGTCCACGGCGGCGGTCTGGTTGTTGGCGGGGCTGCCGGTGCCCCACTTGTTGTCCGCGTCGGTGAAGACGGTGCCCTTGCCGCTCGTCTTGTGCTTGAGGTCGACGGTGCTGGAGCCGCCGCGCACGCTGTCGACAAGGGAGTAACCCGTCGATGCCTTGGTGGTGTTGAGGCTGACGGTACCGCTGTACTGGCTTGCGCCGGTGCCGACGGCGCCGACCTGGGAGCCGCCCGGCGTGGCGGCGGCGGAGCCGCCCTTGGTGGTGATGCCGTCGGCTATGTCGTTGATCAGCTGGATCTCGTACAGCTTCTTGCCCGTGTTGGCGTCGGTGATGACGCGCAGTCTGCTCGGGGTGACGCCGTCGTGCTGGGTGCCGGTGACGACGGTCTCGTAGGCGAGGACGGGCTTGCCGTCGGCGGCCCAGATGACCTTGCGGGGGGCGTCGCCGGTGGCGGCACCCGTGGTCTTCGCGGCCGTGGCGGCCTTGACCGCAGCGGACGTGGCAGCGGTCGGGGTCTGCTTCGGGGTGAGCGAGGCGACCTTGATGGCGGTCTTGACGGCCTTGGTGACGTCCTTGACGGAGCCGTCGGCGGCACGGTGGACGATGAGGTCGCCGCCGAAGACCGGAAGACCGGCGTAGGTGCGCTCGTAGCGGGTGTGGACCGTGCCGTCGGCGTCCTTGATGACGTCCTTGACGACCAGCTCCTCCTTGGCACCGAGGCCGAGCGCCTGGGCGGTGGCCGCGACGGAGGTGCCGTCGTGCTGCGCCGGAGCGGCACCCGCTGATGCGGTGGCGGCACCGGCGGCGAGCAGGGCACCGGTGAGGACGGCGGCGCCGGACGTGAGGGCGAGACGGCGCGCCCTGCCGCCGGTGGGGGAGAGCGAGGACATGGGGATTCTCCAGAGAGTCATGGGGAGTTGGGCGGGATCGCCGCCCAACGGTTCAAGGAGGAACTGCCTTGATGGGCAGGGACACTCTCAGGCCGCCGCGCACATGTCACGTGACACAAAAGGGGGTTCGGCTGCTCATGCCGGATTTGCCGCCCGCCTCTTCACGGGAAGGACAAGGCCCCGATACGCGCGGACACGGCTGAGACAGGAATCCGCAACACGCTTGAAAGGAGTCCTACGGCGCATACGAGGCCCCCGCGCCGCTCGTCCCCTTCAGCGGCATCCCACAGAAGCCCCCGCCTTGACGCAGGGGTACGTGCTCGCGCCTGCTCCCATACCCGACAACTGCCCGGGCTGTGCGGCCCGATCCACTCGGTATACCGGTTCCGAGCCGTGCCGGGTACGGACCACTCACCCTCAACTGCCGGACCACCCGCACTGAACTCCAACACGGAAACACGGAGGCGCCCACGGGCCGCGAGCTCGCCGCGACCGTGGGGGTGTCCTCGTCGGTGAGCGTCACCGTCGCACCTGCGTGCGGGGCAGCTCCTTGAGGGCGACCCGGGCTGCGGGGGTTCCCGCCGGGGTCTGCCAGAACGGGTGCGCGGTGATGCGCCGCGACAGCTCCAGCAACTGGCGACGCTGCGCGGCCCCGCCCTCCGCCGTGGTGGCGAGCTGCCCGTAGACGGCGTACCAGGCCGTCTGGGCCATCAGGAGATCGTGGGGGAGGGCGTACCGGCCCATGTCTCCAGTAGATCGTACGTTCGATTGTCGAGGCAGCCGCTGGTTGCCAGAGACCGAGCGACTGGTGCCTGCATCGTGAGCAAATGCGACCTGTGTCCTGCCATGCCAGGCTGATCGAAGCCCTTCAATACTCACCAGGAGTGATCGCTGTGACACACAAAGGCATGGGAAAGAAGAAGATGCACGCCCCGTCGGCCGACGGCTCGACCAAGGTCAAAGCGGTTGGCTCCGCCCACGAGGGGCAACCGAAGCAGAGTCGAGAGAGCATCAAGCGGGAGTTGGCCTCCGCCGAGGACATGAAGAACATGAGCATGGACGAACGCCCGGCTCACCGGTCGTCCAAGGTCAAGGTGGGGAACGCTGTCGATGAAGGGCAGCTGAGGCGGCGCCGGAAGCAGGCCAAGGAGCAGTTGGCCTCCGTCGAAGACATGAAGAACAAGAGGATGGACGAACACTGACGGGGTGTCGCCCCAAGCAGGTGACCGCGCGACGCCCCGGCCGTACCTCAAGTCAGGGCGTCGCGTCGGCTGCCATGAGGTGAGGTCGGCAGCGCCAGGGGCTCATGGCCTCCGCTCGCGGCGGCGATGCCGTGTCCCGAGTGGCCAGCTGTCGGTCGACGCGGTGGCCAACCAGGAATCGACGCCGAGCGTCGACCTGCGGTATCCGCCGAGCTGAGCGCGCTACCTGGTCAGGTAGCGCGCTCAGTCACACGACGACCGATAGATGGCCATCACGATTCTTGGTTGGCCACCTACGTAGTGCGCCCGGGCGTGTACTCGCCGGGCATTGCACCGCCCGATGCGCGAGAGTGGTCCGGGGGATGCACCCAGCCATGAGAGAAGCATCGAAATGCCCGAACCCGTTGCTTTGTCCTACGAGGTCCTCGTCTCGGACGGCGTTCCCAGGAAGATCGATCTGCGGCTGCCGAACGGAGACGAGATCGTCTCCTCGCCGATTTCGTCCACCCTGATCTACGGGGAGCGAGACGCGGTCCTGGTGGACCCGCCACTGACCCACAGCCAGATCGCGCAGGTCGTTGAGGGCGTGGCGCGCTCCGGCAAGCGGCTCGCGTTCGTGTACATCACCCACGGCCATCCCGACCACTGGTTCGGAACCGCGACGCTGTTGGAGCAGTTCGAGGGCGCCGACACCATCGTGTACGCCACCGAGGGCACCATCCGGCAGATGTGCGAACAACTCAAGGGTAAAGAGGAGGGGTTCGCGAAGTCCTTCCCCCAGGTCCCGGAGAACACCCCCGTCCTCGCCGTCCCCGTGCCGGCCGAAGGTTTCCGGCTGGAGGGCCAGGTTCTGCGCGCGGTTGAGACCGGCCACACCGACACGGACGACAGCTCTGTACTCCACGTGCCCTCGATCGGCCTCGTCGTCGCCGGAGACGTTGTCTACAACGGCGTGCACCAGATGATGCTCGAAGGTGGCAACGGCGGTCTCCAGGCGTGGCTCGACGGAATCGACCGGATCGCCGCACTGAACGCGCGCCATGTGGTCGCCGGCCACAAGAACAGGGACCTGCCCGACGACCCGAAGATCCTTGACGAGACCCGCCAGTACCTGCGCGACACGATCCGGCTCCTCGCCGAGGAGCCGACCCCGCTGGAGTTCTTCGACCAGATGATGGAGCTCCACGGTGACCGGATCAACCCGGGACCGCTGTGGTACAGCGGTCTGGGCCTGCTCGCCTGACCCTCAGGACTGGCTCAACGACCTCGCGGAGCCCTAAATGGCACCCTCCTGAACGGGATCCTTGGATTCCTGGTGATCTGGATCATCGGCTGGGGCGGCGGCACGCAGCGCCGCCTCGACGTGGCGGTTGCTGGTCATGGTCGCCGTGACGGCGGTCATGGTGAGGAGGAGGCCGGCGGCGGTGTAGAGCGGGGTGCGTACGTCGTAGGTGGTGGCCAGCCAGCCGCCGAGGAAGGCGCCGAACGGGGCGGCGCACATGGAGAGCATGCGGGAGGTGGAGGCGACCCGGCCCATCAGGTGGGCGGGGACGATCGACTGCCGCAGGGAGGGTGCGAGCACCATCGTGGCGCCCATGCCCGCTCCGCAGACGGCGAGCGCGAGCCCGGCCACGTACGGGTTCGGGGCGGCGGCAAGGCCCAGGATGGCGAGTCCCTCGACTGCGGCCGTGCAGGTCAGCGCGGTGCCGGTGCCGAGTCGTCGGCCGAGGAAGGAGGCGATGCCCGCGCCGAGCAGACCGCCGGTGGCCTCCGCCGTGAGGAGCAGGCCGAAGCCGAAGGTGTCGATGCCGAGGCGGTCGTGCGCGAAGAGGGCGAGTACGGTCTCCACGGCGATGAAGGCGATGTTCCCGACCGCCGGACGCAGCGCGAGCCCGAGCAGCAACCGATCCCGGAATACGTAGGAGGCGCCGGCCCGCGCCTGCCGCAGCAGCGACTCACGGGCCTGCGGTACGGGCCGGGGTGCGGCGGGCAGCGACCGTACGAGCAGTGCGGAGAGCGCGAACGACACCGCGTCGGCGAGCAGCGGAACCGCCCGCCCGAGCGTGAGCAGGGCACTGCCCGCAGGCGGCCCCGCGAAGCCGGACGCGGCGGTCTGGGCGCCGCGCAGGCGGGAGTTGGCGCGCTCCAGGAGTACGGGGTCGCGGCCGAGCAGATCCGGCAGATAGGCCGTGGCGGCCGTGTCGAAGAAGAGTCCGCCGATGCCGAGCAGGAAGGCGACGGCCGCGAGCAGTGGAATGCTCAGCACGTCGAGCGCGGCCGCTGCCGCCGGTATCGCGAGCAGCACCGCACGCGCCGCGTCCGCCACCCACATCGTGCGCCGACGGTCCCAGCGGTCCACCAGCGCACCGCCGAGCACCCCGAAGAGCAGCCACGGCAGCGTTCCGGCGGCCGTGACGACGGCGAGCGCCATCGGATCCCGGGTCAACGTCAACGCGAGCAGCGGCAGCGCGGCATGCGACACCCCGTCACCGAGCGAGGACACCGTCTGAGCGGTCCACAGCCGTCCGAACCCGGTCGGCAACTTCCGAACGTCTGAAGTCACTTGGCGTCTCCTTCGGCCTGCGCGGGCGATGTGGGGTGGAACAGTGCGAAGACGAGTGACGCGTCCGGCAGCGAGGGGTCGGACAGCTCCCGGTACTCGTCCGCCAGTGCCTGCAGCCGCGCCCCCAACTGCGCGAACTGCTCGTCGGTGAGCCGCAGATGCGCCATCCGTACGTGCCGCTCGCCGTCCGCCGGCGCTGCCTCCAGGTCCGCCACCGCATGCCGCATCAGCACATCGGGGCCTCCCTCTCCCGGATCCGGCAGCTCGATCGACCGCGCGGCCATCGCGTAGTACCGCTCGGTGACCCCCCGCACCTTCCGCGTCCGTACCACCTTCACCAGGCCGGCCCGCTCCAGCAGCCGTACGTGGTAGCTGGAACTCCCTTTCGCCAGGCCCACTCGCTGGGCGATCTGAGTAATCGTCGCGGGCTCGAAGCGGAGCACGGCCATGATCCGGTGACGCGTGAGGTTGGAGACGGCGCGTAGCTGCTCGTCAGTGGTGACGTGGAACGTCTCGGGAAGATCATCGGTAGGCATGGTCCCAATGGTCAACGTTTCTTGACCATTAGGCAAGGGGTTTTGTTCGGGCTTCCGAAATCGGCTGTCCAGAACTCGGCATGCGCCCGAGTCGGCGGGATCCGGCCACTTCCCGGATCCCGGGTGCTACCTGCCTCCTCACCTGTGAACATTCATCACGGACACGTCAAGTGCACTGCCATCACACGGCGGAGGATTCATGACCCGTACGGCGCCGTCACCCCCAGCCCTCCCCGCACCCAGGGACCGCTGCCCCCTGGAGGGATTTCAGAGGGCGGCTGTGCGGTGACCGGACTCCGCGTGCTCCAGATACCCGAGACCTGCGGTTGGAACGACTACGTCGCACTCCAGGAGAGCCACCTCGCAGCCCAAGGGGCCGTGGTGCTGCGCCCGGGTCTGTGCCGCGACGAACCAGGGTTCGCCCCCGGAGACCTCTCCCATCTGGTCGGTGCGGTGCCGGACATCGTGCACCTGCACTGGCCGGAAATGCTGGCCAGGTTGCTCGGCGACGCCGAGGCGATCGCCCTCCTGCGGGAGTTCGCGGCCAGGGGCGCGCGTCTGGTCCAGACGGTGCACGACCTCGCCCCTCATGAAGAGGGGACACACGGCAATACCGGGTTCATTGACGAGGTCGACTCGCTCACGCACGGCGTCCACTTCTTCACCAAAGAGCACGAGTTGGCCGCACGCCGGATCCGCAGCCGCCTGCCCGGCCCGGCGCTGCACCTGCCCCACCCCAGATACCCCCAACTTGTCCCCGACCGAGGGGGATCCCTGTACGGCGCGACGATCGGCTGCTTCGGCCGACTGCGCCCCTACAAGCGGACCGCCGCCTTCGCGCAGGCGTTCGTCCGGCACGCCACCGGGGAGCAACTGCTCCTGATCGCTGGATACCCGGACGACCCGGCCACCCACCACGCCCTGACCGAGATCGCGGCCGCCCACGACCGGGTCCGTTACCTTCCGGGCTTCCACCCCGGGTCCGAGTTCGTGCGGCTGCTGGAGCAGGTGGACTGGGTGGCGCTGCCCTACCAACGGGTGTGGTCCAGCGGCGTGTTGGTGGCCGCGGCGCAGCAAGGCCGCCGCATCCTGTCACCGCCACCGGTGGGATCGGACGCCTACGGGCCGGCGCTCGACGATTGGCAGATCGTCGAGCCGTGGGACGACGATGTGGCCGTGTTGCGCTGGCAGGAGGCCCTGACCGTCCCGCCGGAGGGGCAACGGATGGTGAGCGGGCCGGGAGCACTGACCCTGCCGCAGTGGGACGAGGCGGCGGGCGCCCTGGACGACTTCTACCACCGAATCCTGGCGGCCTAGATGGTTCACCGCATCGTCGTAGGAGCGGCCGGTTTCATCGGCCGCCCGCTCGCCGCACACCTCGCCGCCCAGCAGGGACGCCTTCTCCTCATCGACTCCGAACCGGCCGGGCCCCCTACCGGCACGGTGCGGGGATGGCACGCCGTCGACTGCCGCACGGAACGCTTCACGCAACTGGTCGACGAGTTCCTCGACGGAGCCGAACGCGTGGAGCTCTTCCACGCTGCTGGACGGGTACCCCACCTCGCGCGGATCGCCGCCAACGACGTAGCGGCCTTTCGCGCGGCGATCGAGGACAACCTGGTGACCACCTACGCGGTCCTGCGTACGGTCGCGGAGGCCGCGGCAGCCCACCGCGTACCGGGCGCCATGCTCGTCCTCGGCTCGGTCGGCGGCACCAGGGCACACCGCTACAAGGCCGGCTACGACGCGGCCAAAGCCGCCACCGAAAGCCTCACCCGCAGTTTCGCCCTGGAGTACGGCCCGCTCCGCATTTCGACGCGGGCCATCGCGATCGGGCCGATCGATGACTCCTCGACCACCTCTGCCGACGGGGTACACCTCGACGCCCTCGTCCGCGACGTCCCCCTACAGCGCTACGCGACCCTCGCCGAGGTGGTCCACGCCGTCGCGGTGCTGGCGACACCGGTCTTCGACTTCGCGAACGGCGCGACCTACCTCTTCGACGGGGGCCTCGCTCAGCAACTCCGCTCCGAGGCCATCGAACGACCTCCTGAGGACTTGGGAGCCCGCTGAGTCACAGGAGGATGCCAACGCTGGGCTTTGCCCGGTCCGGGTGCGCTGCTGCGAGCTCGGCGAGGATGGCGTGCTTCCCGCGGTTCTGTGCTCTCCTGGCTGGTCGTTCCGGGCTTGCTC
The DNA here is from genome assembly GCF_041435195.1 of Streptomyces sp. NBC_00224. Classification (NCBI taxonomy): domain Bacteria; kingdom Bacillati; phylum Actinomycetota; class Actinomycetes; order Kitasatosporales; family Streptomycetaceae; genus Streptomyces; species Streptomyces sp. NBC_00224. The sequence goes on along the minus strand of NZ_CP108106.1, from coordinate 667,913 downwards.
CCGTCGTCGATGTCCGCCCGGCGCATCCACTTCCACAGCGTCATCGCGTGAACCCCGAAGTCGGTGGTCACCTGCTCGACCGTCACGCCCGGGCCGCGGTTCCTCGCCACCCGCACGACGTCCTGGCGGAACTCTTCCGGACAAGGCTTGGGCACAGCGACATCCTTCCCAACCGTCCTACAGGGCAAGCCAGTTCGGATGTCACCCGACCGTGCAGCAGACCCTGCTCCTATTTCTGTGAGGGGCTTGTCGTGTGCGGCGTTCCCTGCCAATCGGACGCGATACTGGTGCGAGGCTGGATCATGGCCCGGGCGGTGGGGGAGATGACGAGACGCATGGGTGATCTGCCCGACGACTTGGAGACGTTGCTCGACGACAACGACGTTCGCGGGCAGGCGTTCGCGCCGGGGGCAGAGATTCCCCAACCGATCCATGTCCCAGACGACGTTCAGGGGCCCCAAGGCGACGATTCGACCACGGACGAAAGCTCTTGATCGATGCCGGCGACGTTCACCAGCCTGCTGCTGTTCATCGTCCTGCTCGCACCAGGGTTCACCTACGCGGCCGTCCGGGACCGGCACCGTCCGGAGCGGACCTCGTCGGCGTTCCGGGAGACCTCGCGCGTGGTGCTCGCGAGCGTCGGGTTCAACGCCGCGGCGCTGGTCTTCTTTGCCTGCGTACGGATCAGCGCGCCTGGCCAGACCCCGGACGTGGGTCGGATCGTCCGTGACCGTGGTCCCTACGTTCGCGCGCACTACGCCGAGACCATCACGTGGACGGCTGCGGTGCTGCTCCTCGCGGTGCTGTTCGCGGTGCTCGTCGCGCGGCTTCTTCCGCGCCGGACATCCGCGGTCAACCCGGAGTCCTCGGCCTGGTGGGTTCTTTTCGACATGAACGCCCGGGCCAACGGCACCGAGTGGATCCGGGTGGGATGCGAGCTGGTCGACGGCTCCTATCTGGCCGGACAGGTTCATCACTACTCCCCGAATCCGGAAGAGACCGGCGACCGCGAGCTCGCGCTCGGGCCGCCGTTCGAATACCGGCCGGCTCCGGACGGCGAACAGCGGGACCTCACGGACACGCACCGCGTCGTCGTCAGCGCACGGCAGATCAAGTTCCTTGGCGTGACCTACTTCAGTCGATCCGGGGGTTCGGGTGGGAGCGACGGAGATGGCCGGACGGCTGCGCGCGGTCCTGGACCGGCACCGGGTGAACAGCGAGCTCGGCGAACTCCTTGACGCACCCGCGCTGGAGGTCGCGCAGGCTCTTCTCGATCTCGCGGAGCGTGGCGAGGCCGAGGTCCGGGCGATCGCCGTCCTCGGAGAGTTCCACTGGCGCCGCTTCCAGGTTCTCGGCTTCGAGCGCGGGGAGCCGGACTTCGATCGGGCACAGTTCCTCCTCCAGACCGCGCTGCAACAGGATCGGGATTCCCTGCCGGAGGAACTCCGGACAGAAGTCACCCCTGGCCTGGTGGACGGCTGGCAGCGCATCGTGGAGCGCACATCAGGGGAGGCGCCAAACCGGGGAGATGTGCTGCTGGGCCTGGCCAGCGCCCTGTACGCCCGCTATCAGGCCACCTTCCGCCTCGATCACCTCGATGAGTCGCTCGGCACGGTTCGTGCGGCTCTCACGGCGCTGCCGCCCGATTCCGAACGCCGGGTGCCAGGTCTCCTGCAGTTGGAGAGCCTGCTGGTTCACCGTTTCGTCCTGGCACACGAGCTGGACCTGGGCCAGGCGATCGAAACCTGCGAGGAAGGCGTCCCGCTCACGAAGCCAGGAGACGGCCAGCGGGCGGCACTACTCAGCGATCTGGGCATGCTCAAGCGAACGCGCTTCAAACACACTGGCGTACCAGCCGATCTGATGAGCGCGATCCACCATGGCCGGACGGCACTTGAGGCGGCTCCGCCTCAGACCGAGCAGTGGCAGGAAGCGGCCCGTGAACTGTACGCCTCGGTAAAGCTGTGGGCATCTCGGATCAACGAACTCCCCGATTCGGAGGGAGGCGACCGGGCGGCCCTGTCGGCATTCCTGAACGATCTGCGGGAACGGCATGGCGCCCTCTTCGTCATTCCTGATGCCATCGATTTCGCTGAGCATGCCGACCATGCCTCACAGGTCGCGGACGCCACCCCGCCAGACGACCCGGACGCCGGGCTGAGGTACTGGGCCGCGGGCGCGGGCGCGATGGAGCGCTTCGCCCGGAATGGTGCACGCGTCCGCGTCGACATCGAAGAGGCGGTGAGGCACTTCCGGGTAGCGCTCGCGTCCGTACCGCAGCAGGACCTCACGGCGGTCCGGGCCCAGCTCGGAGCAGCTCTCCTTCGACGAGATCACCCCGAGGATCTCGACGAGGCGATCGACCTGCTCCGCGTCGTGGTGGCTTCCGATCCCGACCCCGGATCTCCCAAGGTGGGGCAGGATCTCGCGGCGGCTTGGAGCAACCTCGGAAGCGCGCTCTGGACTCGATACCGCCGCCGCCGCTCGACGGACCTGGACGGCGCGATCGAAGCATTGAGCAAAGCGGCCGACCTCCTTCCTGAGCACGAGCGGGACTCGCGTCGGCAGGTTCTCGGCCTGCTGACGACTCTCCTCGCCGTCGCCGCACAGCTGCACGACGATGAGGAACGGTTCCAGGCAGCACTGGCCATCATCCGGCGGGAGCCGGGTGTGGCGGGAGCACCTTGACGAACAGGTTCGGCAGCAGCTGACTGAAGAGCTGGCAAGGCTGGCATTCCGCTGCGCCCGCGACCACGATCTCGACGGCGCGATCGCGGACATGGGCGTCGTGGCCCAGACCGCCGCCAGCGGGAGCACGGAGCGCGCGGACTTGTACGACACACTCGGCCAGTGGCTGGGGCAGTGATACGAGCGGACCGGGGACGTCGCCGACCTGGACCGGGCGGAGGACTGTTACCGGCGGGCCCTTGGGCAGGCACCCACCGAAGTTCCCCTCCGGGTCTCTTACCAGGCTAATCTCGCCGTCACACTCAAGATGCGCTACGACGCACTGGGTGCGGCGGAGGACCTGGAATCCGCCATCAGGGCGAATGACGTCGCCGTCCGGTCGGCGCCGCCCGACCATCCAGAACGAGGGACCCTACTCGCCAACCGGGGGGTCTACCGGATGGAGCAGTTCTCACTGAGCGACGATCCCGGCGACCTCGACCTCGACGTCGCAGTCGCCGCGCTGACAGAGGCCGTGGCCGTCACCCCCCTGGGCTCGTCTCACGCGGACTTCAACAACAACCTCGGGAACGCACTGCAGCGTCGGTTCGAGCGGACCGCCGACCCGGCCGACATCGACCGGTCGATCACTGCGCTCCGGACGGCCTCGGAGTCCCCGGCGGCGCCGGACGAGGCCCAGGCCACGTACCTCAACAACCTGGGCATAGCACTGCGACGGCGCTTCCGGCACCAGGGCGACCTGGAGGCGTCCATCGACGCACATCGGCGCGCGGTCGAGCTGCGCGACCCCGGCGTCCCGGAGTGGGCGAAGGACCAGTCGGGTTACGCCACCGCGTTGCGGGAACGGTTCAAGACCACCGGTGACCCCACCCATCGGGACGCGGCAGTCGCCGAGTTCGCCAAGGTCGTGAAGCGAGCCGACGCGATGGCAGTGGTGCGGATCCGCGCGGCCCGGGCCGCGGCGAGACTCACCGTCGAACACGATCCCGGCCGCGCCGCCGACTTCCTGGAGGAAGCCGTTCAACTGCTGGAGACCGTCGCACTACGCCGGTTGGACCTCAAGGACCGACAGCGCTCGAAGAACTGCGTGCCGAACTCGGCCGTGAGAACGTGTCAGCCGCGGACCGCCGACAACTCGACGCGCGGCTCCGCGAGACGCTGGTCGAGGTCCGTGCCATGGACGGGTTCGGCGAGTTCGGTCGCCGGCTCAGCCTTGCCGAACTGAAACGCCAAGCCGCGGAGGGACCCGTTGCTGTTTTCAATATCAGCTCATACGGCAGCGACGCCATCCTCCTGACCAGGCGCGGGATTCGCTCCCTGGAGCTTCCGCGCCTCACGTTGAAGACCACGGCCGAGAAATTCAAGATCCTTCTTCGCGCGCAACCAGGATGGCCGGACGTCCAGGAGCCCGGCCAGGGCATGAGCGACGTGCTCACCTGGCTGTACGAGGCCGCGACCGGCCCCGTACTCGACGCCCTCGGCCTCGGGCCCGTGCACGAGGACGACGAGAGGGAGTGGCCTCGGGTCTGGTGGGTCCCGACCGGCTTGCTCGCCCTGTTTCCGCTGCACGCGGCGGGCGACCACACCTCAAGTGGCCGGTCGGTGCTCGATCGCGTGGTGTCGTCCTACACGCCGAGCGTGACCGCGCTCTGCCACGCCCGGGAACGGCGCCGACGTCCCGCCGCGCACGTCGGCCTGATCGTCGCGTTGCCGCAGACTCCCGGCCCTCTGGATGATCTGCCCGGCGTGGCGGCCGAGGCGCGGGAGATCGCGCGAATGATTCCGCAGCGCCTTCTTCTCGATTCCGGCAATCCGGCGGGCGAACAGCCGGAGAAGGAGAACGTCCTGCGGCACCTCCGCCGCTCCACGATCGCCCACTTCGCCTGTCACGGCGGCGCCGACGCGGAGGATCCTGTGCAAAGCCGGCTCTTTCTCGCCGACCACGAGACCGAGCCACTCACGGTTGGCAGCCTACTGCCGCTCGATCTGCGCGACGCACAGCTGGCCTTCCTGTCCGCCTGCCGGACCTCATTCATAGCGAAACTGTCCCAGCTGGACGAGTCACTGCACCTGGCCGCAGCCTTCCAACTGGTGGGCTACCCCCACGTCGTCGCAACGCTCTGGAACGTCGGCGACGGAGCCGCGGCGTGCTTCGCGTTCTGGTTCTACGAAGCGTTGTGCACCTGGGACCGGAATCTCGGGGTCGAAAACTCGGCGCACGCGGCCCACAGGGCGACCCGGCTGCTCCGCGAACGTTTCACCGACGACCCGACGCGCTGGGCCGCCCAGGTCTACTTCGGCGCCTGAGACCGACTTCCAACCGAAACGGCGGCACGACCACAACGGAGGGCAGGGTCACGTTGATCGCGTCCAGGACCTCGATCGGGGCTCCGGCGGCCTGGGCGGCGGCATCGAGGGCCATGTGGAGATGGAAGCCGGCGTGCTGAGGGCGCAGCCCCGGGGCGGGCGGCTGCCCCGCCCGCCGCCTACCCGCCGGGGAACAGTGGAGGGCTCCGGCGGCGTGTCCACCGGAGCCCTCTGATACGTGGTGTCCGCGCGTTGGTTCAGACGGTGTACGCGGTCCAGCCGATGGTCTCGGCGGTGTGCTTGCCGTCGCTGCTGACGCCTCCGCCGAAGATCTCATTGAGACGGATGAGGAACCCGGTGTTGCTCACGTCGTGCAGCCGGATGCCAGGGGTTTCCGGGCCGTTGAAGGTCTGCACCGTGGTCTGCACGATGATGTCGGAGCCCGGCGGGAAGGGGGTCGGGAAGTCGACCCGCGTGAAGGTGTTGGTTCGGGCGGCGACCTTCTCCGTGGGATTGTCCGAGCTCAGGACCAGCTTGCCGCTCTGGATCATGCTCATGGCATTGCCCCTCGTTCCTGGCCTCCGAGGAGACGCCGGCCGGCGCCCTCGGTCTGCTGCCTTGGGGTGCTGATTCAAGCGTTACGGGCGATACACCTGTAAGTGGCTTTCCCGACAGATCCGGCGTACATGGCGAGGGGAATATGGCGCGTTCGGCTTTATCGGGGAAGTCGTCGATCTGGGACACGGCCCTCGCCCGATGCGGGTCACCTGCCGATTCCGGCCGTGGAGGCCGTTGGCCGAGCTACTGGTGGATGACCCTCTCGGCGGTCATTCGACGCCCCACTCGGCACGGCTCTGTATCTGCACCGGGACCGGATCGGCGCCGGAGCCCGAAACGGAGGGGCCCAGCACGTCGCCGGACACCACCAGGGCGTACGCGCGGGCGAGCTGTTCCAGCGCTGAGGACGCCTGCCCCGCAGACTTCTCTGCGACATGCCGTGCTTCCCGGCCGCTGGCCAGCAGGAGTGCATCGCGGGCGTCAGCGGCTGCGGCGACGTCAACCGTGGTACTCGTGCTCGCAACCCGGTCAACCGTGGGCGCGGTGGCCGAGCCTGGTCAGAACGACCCAACGGTTGTCCTGTCGCCCGGTCCCGTGGAAGACGTAGGGAAGGTTGAGCAGTCTCGCTGACCCTTGCGTGCCGTAGTGCGGAAACGCCTGGCGCCCCGCACTGGTGGTGCGGGGCGCCAAGCATCGGATTCGTCAGACGACGCGGACGTTGTCGGCCTGGGGGCCCTTGGGGCCCGCCCCGACGTCGAACTCCACCTTCTGGTTCTCCTCCAGCGAGCGGTAGCCCTCCGACTGGATCGCGGAGAAGTGGACGAACACGTCCGGCCCGTCGTCCTGGGATATGAAGCCGAATCCCTTTTCGGCGTTGAACCACTTCACCGTGCCTGTTGCCATGCTGCTCCCCTTCAAGGATGACGGCGCCGCCAGGACGGGGGCAGAACCGTCACTGATCAGCGCACATGACGCAAGGTACGGGCCCGACCACCAACCGCGATATGAGGAACTCGGCCACCACAAGCTTCGCTTCGGCCGGAAACCGATGCGGCTCAAAGTCCGATGAGATCGCTCAGCCTTGATGCGACAGGACAACGGTCGACGTCACAGGGTGCGACCACGGCGGATAGTTGGTCAGCCGCAGCCAAGAAGCCCCAGGTCAACGCCTCCACTCCGGACTTGGCTGCCGAACCCCCCGCAGAAGTCCACGCCGAGTACGAAGAGTTGCAGGCCGCGGCGGGCAGGGCGATGGCAAAGTCTTGGTGATCCTGGAGGTGTGCAGGTCATGGACGTGCGGCGGGCGGGTCTGCTCAGGTGAGGAGTTTCGCGAGCTGGGCCATCTCGGTGGGTGGGTCGATCACCGGCTGGATGAGGAGTTCGTCGATGCCGGCCTGTTCCAGGGTGGTGATGCGCGCGAGGAGGTCGTCGCGGGTGCCGATCAGGGCCAGGGTGTTCATCAGCGAGGGCAGAACCAGGTCCCGGTCCTGCGGTGCGATGCGCCCGAGGTAGTTGGGGTAGAGCTTGGTGTGCCGGTCCGGCGCGGTGGCGGTGGTGCCGCGCCGGTCGAGGAGTCGCCGCACCGCCTCGCGTCCCTCGGGGCCGAGTTGATCGGCGAAGGCGGGTGTGTCGGCGGCTGTGTCGGCGGCGAAGGCCAGCAGCGACAGGACGAGTTGGCCGGTCGCGTCCCGGGCCGCGTCGCCGTGGGGGTCCTCGTCCTGGTCGAGGATGTGGAGCGAGGTGACCACGTAGGAGTCCGTGTGGGAGTCGGGGTCGTGGGGTGTGTCCTGGGCGGCGTGGCGGCGGGTGTCGTGCAGCGCGTGCCAGGCGGTGGGGTCCAGCAGGCCGACGGAGATGAGGCCGGTGCCGCGGCGGCCGGCGACGGCGGCGGCCTTCGGTCCGAGCAGCGCGGCCACGACGAACTCGATCGGGTCGGCGGTGTTCACGTGCGCCCCGGAGTGCAGGAACCGGATGTCGCGGACCCGGTCACCTTCGCGGTACTCGGTCGAGCGTCCGGCGCACAGGTCCTGCAGTGCGGCGGTGAAGTTCTCCATCCTGGCCGCCGTGGTCGGCCGCATGCCCAGGGTGCGCCGGGCGGTGTTTCCGGTGCCGACGCCGCAGATGATCCGGCCCGGTGCCAGGGCGTTGAGGCTGGCGAGCCCGCTCGCGGCGGCCGGGGCCGAGCGCAGCGCCGGTGAGGTCACGCCAATGCCGAGCCTGATACGGCTGGTGGCCTTCGCACACAGGCTCAAGGCGACGAAGGGATCACCATGGACCATCGGGGTGTCGGTGACCCAGAAGCTGTGCAAGCCCAACTCCTCGGCCCGCACGGCGAGATCTTCCACACCGGGCTGCGCGGCGACAACGACGCCAGCACGCATCAAGCCTCCAAGGTATGAGGATCGAGTCGAACCTGCTCAGCATGGCAGGTCCCGGCACAGGGCCGCTGCGGAGTCGCGTGATCTCGTAGCGTCGCAGGGCGGGGTGGCCGCGCCGGACGCATCGAAGCCCCGTTGATGCAGATGACCTTCCCAAGTCGTCTGCCTGCAACGGAGCTTCAATCTGGAGCTGGACTTTCCTGGCGCGGTCCAGGCCGCCCGGATCATGCGCTTTGGCGCGAACGCCAGAACCGGCCGACTCACCCGTAAGACGATCTACGCGATCACCGACTTGCCCTGGACGCAGGCGTCGCCGCGGCAGCTCGGCGAACTGGCAGGTCGCAGGCATCTGAGGCCACCCCACATCCTGACCCGCTCCGCACGGTCCACGTAGCCGGCACGGCGTGGCCTCCCGGCGGTCGCCGGCCACACTGTCCGAAGTCCCGTCAGCCGCGCCCTGAACGACCGCGCTTCTGCCTCTAGTCCCCGCCACCGCCGTCTCCACCGCCGCTGTCTCCGCCGCCTCCATCGCCGCCGCCCCCGTCTCCGCCGTCGGAGCCCCAGCCGTCCGAGCCGCCCGGTTCGTTGTCGTCGCCGCCGCTGCCCAGGTTGCTGAACCAGGGGCGGTCCCAGGAGTCGTCGGTGGCGACCGGCTCGCCGGTGGTGGTGTGCGGACGCTGGAGCCGGAAGCGGGCCGTGCCCGTGGTGTCGCCCAGGCCAAAGGCGACCGCGAAGGCCTGGGCCATGACAGCGTCCAGCGGGTCCGGGCTCTCGTAGTGCACGGGCGCCAGGGGCAGCAGCACCGTTTCGGGGTCGAGGTCGGGGCGGCGCGGCGGTCGCTGTATCAGGGCGACCCGCTGCTCGTTGCGCAGCAACCAGGAGCTCGTGTGGTCCGCCCGTCGCAGCTCCCAGACGCCCTGGGGCAGCTGCGCCCGTGCGTAACTCTTGGACTTGCGCAGCTTCTTCTTCAGGACGAGGCCGGCCGGTACGTCCCCGACGGTCATCCGAAGCCCCTGCGCCTGGTCAGCGGTGCTGCTCAGGAAGCCGTGCGGCGCCCGTATCCGTACGGGTGGAGCGCCCGGCCCCCACACGTCCACGCGTACCAGTCGGCGGTCCACCGCCACGCCTATCTGGCCGACGGGTCCGTGGGCGTACCGTCGGGCCATCCACAGCGGCACGTCCTCCGCCCGCGCCCGCTCGGCCAGGGCGTTGAGCTGCGCGGACCCGCCACAGTGCCGTACCGCCAGTTCTCCCAGCTTCTGGGCGAATTCGGCTGCCTGGCGTACTTTCACGGGAGTGGTGGTGCCGGTGATGCGAGTGACCGGGATGACGCCACTGCCTGCGACCAGCCGGTCCAGCGGACGTTCCGTGCCGCCTCCGCCGAGCCAGTGGCCGCGCTGGAACGCCTCGGCCATGGCCGGCAGGTTCAGCTCGCTCAGCGGCGTGACCTTTCCGCCGCGATGAAGGTCTTCCTCCGTCAGCTCAACGGTCCGCGCCAGCGGATTCCACGACCGTTCCGTATAGAGCGCCTGGCTCATGCCCTCTCCCCGTGTCCGTGCAGTACAGCGACCGAGCCTATCGAGCCTCAGGACGCATTCGCACAGCGTCCGGTTTCCGGAACCCGCGGACACGGCCGGCGGCTGACCTGGGCGGTGTCAACGGCCCGCGCCGACCTGGAGCAGCTGGGTGGCCCGCGTGTGTTGCACCGGTCGGTGGAAGCTGATGTACCGGCGGCGGGCCTGTGATTGCGCTGCCGGGCGGCAATTGTGCCTGCAGGTCTGCCCGTTCAGCCCTTTGTCAGCGAGGTGCATGGTCTGTACAAGGAGTAGGGGGCGTAGCGAGGGGATGTGTTTTGCATGCGAAGGACGAGCGGGACAGGGCCGCGTGACCGCGTTGCGTATCGAGCCCGGTGCAGCGCACCGATGGCCAAGAGCTGCAGTGGCAGCAGTGGCACAGATGGTCCCGCCCAGTGGCGCGGCGGGAGCCCGGCACCTCCGCGAACCGGCCGCTCGCCGCTGTGGTGACCGCGCACCCACTCCACCCGGGTGGCTCGCATGTACAGCGCCCCCCTGGCCGAGGGGGGAAGAGACAGAGGTTGGGCACCGTACGGGATCAGGAATCCGGTCCGAAGTACGCGAAGCAGGGGGAGGGGACGGTAGGCCCGACTCCTTGCTGGACGACGTAATGGACCTGGATATTCAAGAGAGCGTCGACGGTCTCCCAAACGAAAGGGCGACGGATACCTGAGATTGACACGGGACAACCCGTGCAGTCTCGATCAAGACATTTGGGGGAGTATTCCGGCCCAGAAGGCTGTGGATGATTGCCATGTGCAGCTGCCTTGCGTGATATTCGTAAGGCAAGTCCGAGAGATGAGACTACGGAAGGGTTGCACGGAGGCAAGCAGAGGTATTTTTGGCAAGCCTTCATATGCGCGGCCGTGACGTGGCCTCCCCGTTCGAGCATCGAATGAAGGAGAACTTGTGATCTCAAAGACGAAGAGAGTTGCCCGTTCCGTGATCGTGGCGTTAGCAGCCACCACGGCGGTCACGGTTGCCATGCCCACGGGCAACGCGTTCGCTATCGACAAGGTCGAGTGCCGTGGCGGGGAGAACTTCCTGAAGATCTGGTCGCACCTGGACAACCGCTCCAGCGTGGACTGCTACGCCAACAAGGGCCGGAAGTCCTTCGGTAGCTGGTGGGTCGACCGCATCTCGACGGGCAACAACGATCTCATCTACTACGACGTAAACGGCGACTCGGTCCGCATTAACCGGTGGACGGACATCACCTTCCCGCACCGTCCCCCGCGGGTCAAGGACATCGAAATCCTTTAACGGGAGGGCGGTAGCGTCCCGGGTAGGCCGTGCCGACTCGCGTCCTTTGCGGGGCCAATCTCTTTCCTGCGTAGAACTGAATTCCCTGTCGGGATGAATTCTCTCCTGTCCGGCTGACCGATGCAGGCCACACGATTCCTGTGTGGCCTGCATCGGCAGGTTCCTCAAGATTTCCGGGGTCCAGGGTCGCGGGCGGGCGGGCCGGACTTCGCCGCCGTCGGATAACGACCCGGTGGCACGGCTCGCGCTCAGCCATCCGCGCTATCTTTGCCGCCGAGGGCTGATTCGCGTCTGACTGCGAAAAAAGCAGGGTGTGGTTCCTCTGGAGGGAAAGCGTTGAGCTCGGAGGACGCTGAAACCGGCGGCCGAGACGGCGTTCGACGAGGCCATTGTCGCCGTACGCGGGGGCGGAGCGGCGGTGATGGTGGTGCTGACCGTGCCCAAGTGGCGACCGGGAATGGGGCTGGACGTCCTGCCGCGGACCATAGCGGAGTCGGCTACGTCCAGGCGGGCCCCTGACCGGTCCAGCCGACTACGAGCAGGACGTCGCCGAGCGCGCCCGCCTCGAACAGCGGTGTGGCGTCGGGGCCGAAGTCGAGGTGCCAGTCCCCGGTGGGAGCGGAGCCGAGCAGCGGTCGCCAACTGGCGGCGTTGCCACGGCGGGTGGCTGCGATGCCGTCGTCGGTGGTGGCCTCGCCCCCGGCCGCACCCCGGCGCAACGACACCACGGTCGGTGGTACCGCTTCGGTGCCCGAGAGGCGTATGGCGAGCGAGGCGGTAGTGAGGTCCTCGATCTTCAGCGGGAAGTCGACGTCGCGCAGGGTGAGCGTGACGCCGCGGTTGCGCGGGTCGAGGGGGTTGTTGAGGTCGTACCACTCGTCGGGGAAGTCCCGGGCGAGGCTGAACACCACATCGGAGCCGCGCCGCCGGTCGGCGTTGAGGCGGGCGGTCACCTGGTCGCGGTACGCGTCGTCGTACAGCGCCGTGTAGTCGATGGTGACCAGGACGTCGACGATGGTGGAGAAGTCGAACGGGTTGGCCGCGGGCGGGAGTCGGAGCTCCCAGGTGGTGTCGACCCCGCTCGACTCGAAGGGCAGTAGGAGATCCGACTGCGCATCGAGTTCGAATACGCCGCTGGCGCCGACCGGCGACGTCAGGGCGACCACGCCCGGATCGTGCCGCACCGTGATGTCACGGAAGACGCCGTCCTGCCCGGTGGTCACCCGGGAGATGCCGTTGGAGTAGAGGCTGGCGCGGATGCCGCGGTCCGGTGGCACAAGGGCGACGACGCTGGTGCGCACCTGCCGGATCATCCGGAGGTAGTGGCCCGGGAAGTCGGCGTCGAACAGGGACATGGGCGTCGCGAACGGCAGGGTTCCGGTCTCGCGGAAGCCCAGGAACTCCACCGGCATCAGACGGGCCAGGGAGAACGTCTGGGAGAGGTTCAGGCGGCGCCGCTCGGAGTTGAAGGCGTGCTGGTCGAGGCGGGTCAGGTCCTCGGCGAGCTGCTCCGCGCCCGCGAGGCCGCGGCGGCTCGGACCGGTGGCCTCCGCGGGGGACTGCCAGTAGTCGTTGCGGATCAGGGACGGGGCGGGCTCGGCACGCTCGAAAGCGAGTTGGGCCTGCGCCAAGCGGGCCGTCGCGGTCGCCTGCTGGAGGAAGTAGCGGTAGACCGAGCCCAGTGTGGTGCTCAGCCACAGATACAGATCGGCGTTGGTGAACTGGCCGCCCAGGAACTTGAGGGTCGCCACCGCCTGGTCGTGCTGGAGCGTGGCGATGGCTTCTTCCTGGGTGGCGATGGCCACATGGTCCCGGGCGGTGGTCACCTGGACCGCGGCGATCTGCGATTCCTGCTCGGCGGAGACCAGCTGCCGGCGCCACTCTTCCCTGCGCTGCTCCACGCCGGACTTGAGCTGGTTGGCCTGCATCTGCGCCTCAAGGTCGTTCTCCCAGGCCTGCAGGCCGCCCTTGATGACATGGGCGGCGGAGATGGCGAGCGCCAGGGCCACCTTGGACCCTCCGCTGAAGAAGATGTCGGAGAGGCTCGCCGAGTTGGACGCGGCCTGCGCGATGCCGATCGCCGTGTCCATCGTGACGATTCCGTCTTTGATCTTCCACTGCTTGTCGTACTGATCGAGGAGGTCCGTCTCGTACTTGTTCGGCGGCGCGTCGATCGCGGCCGTATAGGTCTCTGCCATGACCTTCGCCTTGTTCTGCTGCGCCATGGCAGCGGCCACCGCGTCCTTGGCCTCCTTGACCCGGCTGGTCGCCAAGGTGGCCTGGGCCGCGCTCAGGTCGATGCCCTTGAGGGCATCGAACAGGCGCAGGTTCTTCTCGTCGTACTTCTCCAGGGCGGTGAGGTAGCCGGACTCCAACTGGGCTGCCTGCGCTGTCAGTTGACGGGCCCGTTCGAGCAACACCTTGAAGCGGAAGGGGGTGGGCTGGCTGATCGTGAGAGTGGTGGGGGCGCCCTGGGGGCGGGGCATTCCGGCGATGTTGCGGCCCTGCCGCAACTTGGCGAGCTGCACCTGCGCACGGGTCCGCAGGGACTCCACCTCCGGGATTGCCAGGGCGGGTTCGCCCAGGTTGGTCGGCTCCAAGGGCTTGAGCTGAGCGGCGCCGAGGAGCCGCCTGGCCGTGACATAGAGGGCGCGGGCATGGGCCACCGACTCGTCTGTCTCGCGGGTGAACTCGGCGTCGGCGTAGTCGAGATGGCAGCGGATCACGGCGAGCAGCGTCGCGCGGCTGTACGGGGTCGGCCGGGTCGCGGCGAGCGTGAACGGCGCGAGGGCCGTCGTCCACCGGGGCGGGAAGCGCAGGTCGGGACGGGCCGGGGTCTCGGTGTTGATGCGGTGGTAAACGGAGATCGGGGCGCCGACGTCGTACGGAAGGACGAGCCAGTACCAGTCGAGCGCGGACTGGAAGTCACCGACCGACTGAAGGCGCCCGGCGAGCAGCAGCGGCACGGCCCAGAAGATCTCCCGGGCGTTGGTCTCGCTCTGCCGGGCCGACAGGTCCCGCAGTGTCTTCTGGTGCTCCGCCGACCTGTTCGGGTCGAGATAGGTGAAGCTCAGGCCCATCTGGGCCAGATACGCCGCCGCGTACCGGTTGGTGTCGGCCGCGCTGAACGGGCCCGAGCCGCGGATGTTCTCGTAGAACGTGTCGAAGGGCTGCGGCGGTTTGGCGCCCGGCACGAGCAGCGTCGGGTCGAGGTTGCGCTCCGGGAACAGGAAGGCCGTGGTGGCCGCCTGCCAGCTACCGAGCTCGCCCATCCACACCCAGGCGGCGGTGAACCCGTCGAAGTCGTTCAGGGTCCAGGGCGCCGCCGGGTGGCCCGGCGGCAGTTCGCCGGAGCGCTTCGCGGACAGCAGCGACTGAACGCTCTCGATGGCCTGCCCCAGGCGCGTGGTGCTCAGGGTGCCGCCCGCGAGCACATCGACCAGGAAGAGGGCCGACATCTCCTCGCCGGTGGTGGTGAGTTCGGCCCCGGTGGGCGCGGCGAGGTCGGTGAGCAGGGCATCGCGCATGAGTGGCAGCGCCACCTGTTCGGCGGCCGAGACGGCCCGCGCTGCGGCGTCGAGCAGATTCTGGCGTTCGGCGATACGGCCGCGCAGCACGGACTGCCAGTCGCCGCGCGCCCGTGGGTCCGCCCGGTAGGCGTTGACCTGCGGGCCGGGGTCACCGGACAGGACGAAGTAGTCCGGGGAGAGCACGAACGCGGTCTCCTGCGTCCGCCACGTGGGATAGAGCTGGCGCCGGTGGGCGCCGGTGAGGATGGCGATGGCGTCGGTCCACTCCGCCAGGGTGAGGGTCCCGGCTGCCGCGAGCCGGCCGAGGTCGCGCAGATACCGGAAGCCGCCGCGGGTCAAGCCCGCCGCGGTGAGCGCCGCGCTGATGTCGGCGCCGCTGGTGTCCTTGGCCTCCAGGGCGGCGAGGTCGACGCCGGGAAGGGCTCGTGCCTGCATGCTGGCGAGCCCCTTGGCAGCGTCGAGCTCGGCGTTGCGCAGGCTGTTGAGCAGCTGCGCGTAGTCGGAGAGATGGTGGGCGCGCTGAGCGAGGAGCGTGCGGATCGGGTCGCCCTTGGGACCGGGAATCACATCGGGCGCACCGATGACATCGGGGTCGGCGAGCACCGTGAACGCCCGTGGCGCATTGGGGTGCTGGTCCTGCTCGGCCCAGGCCAGGGCGAGGCCCGCGAGCTGCCAGGTGAGGATCAGCGGGGTCGCGGGCGCCCTGAGCGGGTCGGCGGCCGTGCTGGACTGAAGGCCGAAGAGGGTTTCCACAGCCGCTTCGGTCAGGGCCGCGCCGTCCAGGACGAGCCGGTCGAGCTCGTCGGGTTTGGTCGCCGACAGGCGGATGCCCAGGCGGTCGGCGAGGGCGCGGCGGGCCGCCGGGGTGGCGCTTCTGGCCAGCCTCAATTCCGCGTACGACGTGCCGAAGGAGGCGAGCAGATCGGCGTAGGCCGTATCGCGGTAGTGGGTTTCGGCCGCGGCGCCCGGGGCCGTGGGGGTGCGGGTCGAGGCGATCCGGGCGCGCAGCAGCTCGACGGGTACCCGCAGCTGGTTGACCGCCTGTCCACCGCGGTCGGCGGCCGCGGACAGGGGCTGGCTGAGCCGGTCGAGTGGCTGTCCGAGCGCGGTGACCAGGGCGCGGGTGTCGAGCGGGGCCGACGGTGTGCCGGGCACGGTGACCTGCTCCTGCGCGAACGACAACAGGGCCGTCAGATACTGCCGTTCACCGAGGCGCTCGGTCAGCGTGGCGGGGACGTACGAGCTGATCACGACGACCGGGACGGCGAGCAGCGGGGCCGTGTTGCCCGCCTGGTCGGTGGCCCGTACATGGATGGTGTGCGCGCCGAAGCCAGCGAGCGGTATGTCGGCGCTCCAGTTGCGGAAGTCGGTGCCGGTCGAGGGGCGGACCGTGGTCCAGGGACCTCCGGGCGCGAGCGCCCAGGCCACGGTGGCGCTGCCGCCCGACATGCTGCTCTGCACGTCTTCGGTAGTGCCCTGCACGGGCACGGCCACCGCTCCGTTGGCGTCGCCGATGAGGGCGGCGCCGGGCTGCGGCGTGCTGACGCGCACATGGGGCGGCGCGATGTCACGGCCGGTCAGGGAGCGGGTCTGGGTCGTCGCCTGGCCGTCGGGGTCGGCGCAGGTGACGGAGAGGGACCTGGCTCCCAGTGGCATGGGTGCGAGGACGATCGTCCTCGTATACGTGGTGCCCGTGAACTGTTCACTTGTGGTCTGGTTGTCCCGGGTGATGCTCACCGTGAGCGGGAAGTACTGGTCGCTCGACGTGGTCAGCTGGACGGTGACCTGTCCGCCGCCCTCGTCGAGATTGACGACGGTGCCGTTGGCGGGCGAGGTGAGGGTGAAGGCCGGGGGAGCGGCCGCGGCCACCCGCACGGGCCTGACCGCGGAGTCTATGTGCTCGCCCTGGTCGGTCACCCCGGTCGCCATGATGGTGTGGTCACCGGGCCGCGCGAAGGTCACCGAGTAGTTTCCGCCCCCGCCCTGGGGGTCCCTGATCACCACGATGCCGTCGACGGTGATCCACGTCTGGGTGTACGTGACGGCCGGCTCCGGCTCCCAGGTCAAGTCGGCCTGCACCCACCGGAAATGAGTGCCGCGGCTTTCGGACACCGAGGCCGTCGCGGGCACACCGGCCACCGCCGCCCCGACGAGCGCGATGCTCACCCAGGGCGGGACGTCCGGCGGGGCTTTCGGTATCAGCGGCGCGTCGGCCCTGGGTAAGCGGCTGCCGGTCGCGACCGCGCTCTGCCCTGAAATCTCTGGTCCCTCGGCGGTCACGACGACCCCTCCTCTGATGAAATCCGGTGAACTCTGCCTTTGGTGAGCTCTGCTGAACTGCTCGGATACGGCGGCGTGTTGCCTGCGTGCCTCACTGGCGGCAGGCGGGCGACATATAGAGGCAGGAGTCGCGGATCATCCGCTCCGCCGTCTTCGGGTCGTGCGTGGCCCTGATCTCCTGGATGAGTTCCTGCCGGGCCTGGGCCCCGGCGAGGAGCAGCGGCCCAGGGCTCAGATTCCACGCGAGGAGCCCGCCCTGCTTCAGGGCCTCCCAGCCGTGTCCCTCGCGCAGGGCGGTACCGGCCAGGAAGGAGTGGTACATAACGGGGATCGCGATGGCCGCCTTGCCGACGAACCCGAAGACCCGCCCCGCCTTACTCGCGAAAGACGCCCCCTCCGCCACTTCGGTCACCACGACACGTTCTGCCGATACGCCCTCCACCGCCTCCTCAGCGGTCGAGGCCGCGGACGGCGCGGCGGCCGGCTCGGCCGGGGCCGGAGTTCCACCGGAGGCCAGACCCGTCGGCACATGCCCGTCGCCCACCGGTATCCGCATCCGGAATCCCGTGCCCGGGACGTTCTCGAAGCCGAGCTTGCCGAGGGCGTCCCGCACCCGGGCCGCCGCCGTGCCGGTGCCGGTCTTGATGATCTCCCAGATGTGCCCGTTGATCGCGGCCTTGAGCGCGGTCGGGGTCATCCCCATCGGGTTGCGGACCTTGCCGACCGCCTCGGCGAAGATCGTGCGCATTTCGGTGATCTCGTTGAAGTTCCTGGTGAACAGAATGCTCGCGTCCTCGGTCACCGACGCGGCGGCTCGGCTCACGTTGGCGGCAGGCGTGCTGGGACCGAGGTGCTTGGAGATCCGGTTCGTGGCCGGGTCGAGTAGCTGACGGTTCGACAGGTCCAGGGCTCTGGCCCGCGCTTCGGCGGCCGAGATGCCCCGCTGGCCGACCGGCAGCGCCTCGTCGATGTCCAGGGACACATCGACGTCCCGAAGCCCCGTCTTGCCCTGCACCGTGAACGGGTTCTCCAAGGTGTCGAGCAGTCCGATCGCGTCCCCCGCGGCGTCGCCGACCCCTGCGGCCTGCTTGCCCTCGGGGTCCGTCATCCGCAGCGGATTGGCACGTCCGTACAGATAGGGATTCATCCCGTCGACGATGCCCAGCGGGTCGCAGCTGGTCCAGCGCCCGTTCCACGGCGCGTAGTACCGGGCCCGGTGGTAGTTGAGGCCGCTCTCCTCGTCGCGCTCGCAGCCGGTGAAGCGGTACCGCTTCCTGGTGTAACTGCCGAAGCTGGTCTCGCCGTAGGGGGTGTACTCCTCGCGGTTGGTGAGGGTTCCGGCCTGGTCGACTACGGCGGTGCTGCTGCCGAGATGGTCGCCCAGGTGGAAGGCGACCGCCGGGCCCCGGTCCTCGGGATGGGCGGGGCCGAGCCGGACCAGGGCCACCCGCAGCCGGTCGTCCATGACATGGATGTGCTGGTTCTCGCCACTGCCCGAGGGGCCGGCCCACCGGTGGTGCTCGAAGAGCTCGTCGGCATAGTGGACAACCTCCACGGCGCCGCCCTGACGGCGTACCAGCTTCTTGATCCGCCGTCCGGTGGCGTCGTAGAGATACTGGGCGTGCACCGACGGCTCGGCGTTCGCGGTCTGGACGGCGAAGGCGCTCAGCCGGTCGCCGTGATCCCACGCGAAGTGCCGTGAGGTGGTCTCCGCGACCATGTTGCCGTTGCGGTCGAAGGTGTAGTCGTATGGCGTCTTGCCGGTGTCCGAGCGGCGCAGCCGGTTGTCGCCAGGGGCGACGGTGAAGGAGCGGGTGAACCCGCCGCTGCCCGCGTGCGCGAGGGTGAGCAGATTGTCCACTTCGTCATAGCGGTACGTCTCCGAGTACGGCTGCGCCTTCGTGACGTCGGTGCCGCGCGGCGGGGCGTTCCACGGGTCGCCGGCGAAGGGCGCCTGGTGCTCGCGTCCGGTCGCGCTGAGCAGCCGGTAGAGGGGGTCGTAGGTGAACTGCCGGTCGAGCGCGTCGCCGCCGCCGAGCAGCTTGCGAAGCAGCGGGTCCTCGGCGCCGAGCGCACCGGGGTTGTTGGGGATGCCGCTGCCCGGCGCCCGGTCGCGCAGCGCCAGCACGTTGCCCGTGAGGTCGTAGTCGTAGCCGTGGTCCTGCAGCGGATCGCCGGACGGGTGGTAGGTCTGTGTCCCGACGAGCGTGTAGTGCTCGCTGCGCAGGCGCACCGGGAGGAAGGTGTGCGGGTCGTAGGCGTAGCGGGTCATGACGCCGTTGCCGTAGGCGATGAGGGTGCGCTGGCCCTTGGCGTCGTAGCTGATCCGCTGGACGTACACGGTGTCGTCGAGCCGCACCTGTTCGAGGGCGCCGGACCGGTTGTAGGCGGGGCGAAGGACCCGGCGTCCACCTTCCACGTCGGCGGGGAACACATGCTTCACGATCCGGCCCAGGGCGTCGTGGGCCGTGGTCGTCAAGTAGCTGGTGGATTCGAGAAGTTGGGCGTCACGAGCCGCTTGGTTCTGTCCCGCCGCGGGCGTCCACTCCACCTGGAACGGCACCACCTGCCAGCCCTTGTCCTTGGCCGTCTGATACGTGTCGAGGATGGGGGCGTCGGCGATCACCTGTCGCCGCGACTCAAGGGGATTGCCCTTGAAGTCGGCCCTCACGACCGTCACCAGACCGGACTCGTCGTGGTGGCGCACCGGCCGGCCGAGCAGATTCAGAGCGCGCGCGGCAGCCCGGTCGGCGGGGGCCTGATCCGCCCTGCCACCGTCGCCGTACTCGACAAGCTGACGCAACGTCACCGGCCGGGTGGCGTCATCGCGTGCCCACACCCGCGCGGGCCGGTGCAGCACATCGAAGCCCAAGAGCGTCAACGCGCCCTTGCTGTCCCGGGTTTCGACCGGACGGCCGAGCGCGTCGGGCACCGTGTCCCGGCGCCCGGTGTCCATCCCGTCGGCCCGCCAGCGCCGCCGGGCCACGTCGAAGACATACCGGAACGCCTCCCGGCCGAGCGCGTCGGTGACCGAGACGAGATTGCCCTGGATGTCGTACGCCGAGCTGGTGGTGAGCCGGTCACCGGCGGCCGGGCCGGTGCGGGCGACGGCACGCACCGTGCGGCCAAGAGCGTCGATCTCGGTGCTGGCCGGGGTATTCCAGTGGCCCGCGTACGGCCGTGCCTGAGCGGGGTGGGTGCGGCCCGCGTTGTCGTTGGCGTCGTAGGTGTACGACTCCCAGGGCGTCGGCGCGAACACCTCGGGCTCTGCCAGATCGGCCGGGACGCCGAACACGACGCGCTGCTCGCTGCCGTCCGGGTTGAGAATGCGCACGACCCGCCCGAGCGGATCGTGTAACAGGCGGACCTGCTGGCCGAGTTGGGCGTCGAGGGGCGGCGCGTAGGCGAAGCCGGTGGCGTAGAACGGCTCGTACTTGCGTACCACCCGGCCCTTGTTGTCGTACACCTGCCAGCCCGAGACGACCACGTTGTCCGGATCGGCGGGGGCGCGGGTGCGCCCGGTGGTGTCGCCGACCGGGGTGAGGTCGCCCGCCGGTATGACGCCGCCGCCGTACGCGGCGTCGCCGAAGAGGGTGTCCTCGGCCTGTGCGCGGGTCTGCAGGAGTCGGCCGAATCCGTCGGTGTACTGCACCGACACGATGATGTCGTCCAGTTGTCCTGGCGGCACATCGGTGTCCGTGTCGTAGTGGGCCCGCCGCACGGTGCGCACCGACACCGGGCCGCGCCGCTCGGCGAAGGCCCGCAGGTCGTACGTCATGCGGGTGTTGGGAGCCTGGCGATCACCCTCGCCGTTGTTGCCGTGCGTGTACTGGGCGGTGACGAACCCGGCCGGTGAGTAAGTGACCGATGTGACAGTGCCGTTGGCGTCGGTGACCTGGCGGGGGAGAAGCATCCGCAGGTCGCTCACGGCATCCGTGGCCAGGCCCACCGGGTCGACGGCACGCACCGGCAGCAGGTCGTGCCGGTCGTACTCGATACGGCTCGGGGCGCCCAGCGGGTCGAGCGAGGTGAGGGGGAGGCCGCGCGGCACGCGGCCCGGCACGTGCACGTCGTACTGGTGGCGGGCGCTGACCACGTAGTAGCCACCGGGCGAACCGGGTATCTCGCCGTCGCCGCGGTGCACGTAGCCGGCGAGCGCGGGCAACTGGTCGCGGAATTCCCGCGGATACTCCCCCGTCCACGCGGTCGCACCGCCGCGGGCGAGATATACCGGCCGCGGGCCCACCGCCGGCGGGTCGTCCGAGCGGTAGAGCGAGTCGAGGAAGGCGTCGGTGAAGGCGAGAGACTCGGTGCGCGTGAGGAGCCCGTACTCGCCGAGTGCGCCCGGCGTGAGACCGGTGAAGGCGGCGCCGTCGTAGTGGTTGCGGGTGTGCGTGAGAACCCGCAGGGACACCCCTGACCCCGGGGCCGGTCCCGCGAGGACCGCGTCGCGCAGGTCCGTCACCCGCGGCCGTCCGTCGTTGACGATCTCGTACTCGGTCTTACTGGCGACCTTGTCGACCAGATAGTGCGTGGCGTCGTCGCGTCGGGCGTACTCGACGCTCGTGTACGTCGCCAAGTACGGCCCCGGCGCGGTGGCGACGGCGAGCAGCGGATCGCGGCCACGGGGGACCGCGACGGCCAACTGCCCGGTCGTGAAGCCATATGCGTCGTACCCGGCGGGGAAGGTGAAGTGGGTGAGCGGGTCGTTGCCGCGTTCGTACTCCGTGACCCGGGTGCCGAGGGTGAGCGGGAAGAAGATCCGTTCACGGGTGTCGTCCGGGGCGGGCGGCGACTCCTCGCGCACTCCCGGCAGCGACTCGGTGATGGTGTAGGGGCGCCGTTCGTGGACGGTGGCGTCCAGGGCGTACAACTCCGTGCGCAGCAGATGTCCGCGCAGGGTCCGCAGGGCGGCGCGGCGGGCGGCGCGAGGGAGCCCTGCCAGGAACGCCGACTGGCCCGGTGGGCGCACCAGCATGGGGATGGCGGCGCCGAAGTACTCGTGCCGCAGGTCGAGTTCGCTCCAGTCACCCGCTTCGGCGGCAGCCACCGGGCCGGTGTGGAACCAGCTCTTGGTCAGGGTGGGTGGCGAGTGCAGCTCCGCGTCTGAGGTTGCGGTGGTCGCGGCGGTCCCTTCCCCGAACGTCTCGGTGTCGAGATGCTCGACCATCGCGAAGCCCCGGAACTCCCTCTCCGTGCCGTCCCAATAGCCGTGGTGGTAGCGGTAGTTGGTGGTCCGCACCCCGCCCGAGAGCGCGTCCGTCACCTCGACCCGCGTGACCACCTGCACGGGGAAGGGCAGGGGAGTGCGCCACCGGGTCGCCGGATCGCGGCGGTCGCGCAGGTACTCCCGGGTGGAGGGCGCGTACGTGACGCGTGTGGTGGCTCCAAGGTGGTTGTCCATCAGCCCCAGGAGCTGCGGCTTGATCCCGCCGGTGAAGTCGAGGAAGCGCAGGTACGGGCGGCCCGAGCCGGTGGCGGCGCGGCTGAACAGGAGCCCAGCCATGCCGGTGCCGTACAGGTCGGACAGCTGCACGGCGTCCGTGTCGACGACGTCGGGGGTGCCCCGGATCGTGATCGGCTCGTCCGTCCACTCATTGCCGGACCTGTTTCCCCACAGCTGAACGCGGCCGTGGTCGACGAAGATCAGGTCGGCCGCGCCGTCCCCGTCGACGTCACCGAGCAGCACCCGGCGCGGATCGTAGCCGGCAGGCAGCCGGGGCGAGCCGCGCATCGCGACCCGCGCACCCCACCGCCCGTGCCCGAGATTCGGCAGATACGCGATATTGCCGCTGCTCAGGACCACGATGTCGGCGAGCCCGTCGCCGGTCATGTCGGCCAGGCGCACCCGGGGGTCGGTGAAGTCGACCGGTGGTCCCGGGGCAGTGCCGGTCGCCGTGCGCTGCCAGGCCTTTCGCGGGTCGGCGTCGTTGAACCAGCACTCCAGGCGGGTGCCGGAGCGCAGCACATCGGTCAGGCCGTCCCCGTCCAGGTCGACCAGGCGTACATTCGCGTCGGCGAGCCCGAAGGAGGGCGAAAGCCGGTAGCGGACGAACGAACGGCGGCTCCAGCCGCCCGCGAAGGTCATCGGGAAGTAGCCCGCCGCCCCGCCCGGGGCCCCGCCGCCCGTGACCGCCGAGGACACGACCAGATCGGGACGCCCGTCGCCCTCGGCGTCCATGAACCGCACCCCGGGGTCGGCGAGCGAGTACGGCGGTGCCTCGGCCAGCCTCCGGGGAGCCTCGAAACGGCCGCCACCCGCGTTGCGCCAGACCCGCTGCGCCGCCCCCAGCTCGACCACATCGGGCAGCCCGCTGCCGCTCAGGTCGACCAGGGCGAGGGTCGGGTCGGCGAGCGACGCCGTTGGAAGGCCGGCTCCGGTCACCGCCTCGAAGCGGCGCCCGGCCGGGTCGAAGTCCGTGTATCCGAAGGTGAGCGGCGGCATGTCCTCCCGCACCGGCTCCTGTCCGGGCGCCAGGCCCTGGTCGTCGAGCCCGGTCACGTCGATCCGGCTCAGCAGCGACACCCCGCTGAACGCGGCCTGGTGGTAGCCGAAGCGGTACTCGCGTGCGATCCGGGCGACGCCATCGGCGGCGTGGGTGGTGACCCGGACGGCGCGGCAGCGCAGGGACGTCCGTAACTCGAAGCCGGAGCGGTAGCCGGAGAACGGGTCGGGGCGCTGCTCGTACGCGAACTCGACCTCGACCAGGAAGGAGGGCGCGGCGCGCTCGCCGTAGTCCGCGTACCGAATGCGGGCGAGCAGCGGCTGGTCCCAGGAGTGCCCGGGCTCACGGCCCCGGTCGCTCAGATACTCGTAGCGGATCAGATTGCCGAGGACGTCCCGGGACTCGGTGACCCGCCAGCCGAACAGCCGGCCGGGATCGTCCGGATCGGCGACGGCCGCCGGGTCGCGCCAGTCGGCGTCCGCGCCGTCCGGGCGCGCGGTGCCGTACCGGGTGAGCAGGCCGTCCGTGCCACGGACCTCCCAGTAGTCACCCGTGGCGTCCCGCACATGCTCGATCCGGGCGAACTGGCCCTCCGTGCGCGGCCGGTAGCGCACCCGCCCCGGATGGGCACCCGCGACCGGCACCAGGTCCTCGGTCCCCGACAGAACGAACACATCGGCCCGCCCCAGTGCGCCGGGCGCGTCGGTGTCCACGTACCGCGGAATGCCCCGGGACGTCTTGCGGGCCACGCCCGGCAGGCTCAGCTGCCAGCCCGACCCGAAGGAGCCGTTGCCGTTGCCGGTGCTGTACCCGAGCGACAGCTGGGGGGCATGGCCCGCCCGGCCGGGCGGAAGTCCGATCGGGACCGTGAAGTTGCCCGTACCGGTGAACAGATCGGGGGCGAACTTCTCGCCCAGACCGCTGATCGCGCCGCCGCCCTTGGGCAGCGAGATGATCGCGCCCTCTCCCGTCGATTCCGTTCCGCCGCCCATCGGCAGTACCCCGCTCCAGATGAGCCGTACGCCACGACGGTTCGTGGCGGACCGGCCGTGGAGGCAGTCTGTAGGTCCGGGCATCGGCTGTCAGGTCAAGTGCTGCCCATGAAACGGAAAACTCCGTCGAACGCGAAGTCACGACCGCATCCGCTGTCTGTGGCCGCGATCTGCGGGTGGCCGGTAGCGCTCGGGGCTTCCCTGGTCAGGCGATCGTGCGTCCGTCCGACGCCCCAGCCGGGGCATATCGCCCGGCTAGCGGCCGGCGATGTACTGGATCTCCGGATAGCGCGCCGAAGCCCCCATGAGCAGGTGCCCGGTGTCGGGACGTCTGCGCAGGTGCGCGTCGAAGAAGGTCCGCACGGTCGCGCGTACCGCTGCCACCGCCCGCTCGGCCGGGATCGTGCCCAGCGGCAGGGGTAGTGGCACCCCCAACTGCGGCCCGATGGACACCAGGTCGGTGAAGGAGAGGTGGTCCGCGTCGGCCAGACGCAGACACCGATGCCAGCCGCGCAGGTTCTCCCAGAGGGCGGACCAGGTCGGATCCTGGCGGAGGCCGTCGTGCACCGCGGTGTCCACCAACAGGAACGGCCGGTCGAGCCCCCGCTCCACCACCGGCCCGCGAACGGCGCCGTCGAGGTTGACGCCCGCTCGCACCCGGGGATCCCCGTCCATGGCGGCCGCCGCCGCGGCGCCGCCCCGGGAGTGGCCGAACACTCCGACCCGGGACAGGTCCAAGGTCCCGGACAGTCCGCGCGGCAGCGGGCGCCGCTGGGCGTCGGGATTTCCACCCCGGTCGAGGTACGCCAGTCGGTCCAGTACGAAGCGCAGGTCGGCGGCGCGCACCGCGACCGCCTTCGTGATGGTGTCCTCGTCCTCCTCGGGGCGTGTGAGCACGACACGGCCGTCGGGGAACTCCACCTCGCCGGAGTCATAGGGGTGGTCGACGGTGACCACGACGTACCCCCAGGACACCAGGTCCTCGACGACGAGGGTGTTGAAGGTGCGGTCCGAGGCGTAGCCCGGCGAGTACAGGAGCACGGGGTGCCGACTGCCGCGGGTCGGCGCGCGATCCGCACTGTGCGTCGCCGGGAGTACGACGGCGTCCAGGGCACCTCCGTAACGGGCCTTCAGCGCACGCTCGGCGCCCGGCGGCAGCCACGGCAGCGTGCGGGCCCGGGTGTTGTCCGCGGGATAGGTCACCGTCACCATCAGCTCGCGCGGCTGCTTCGGATCCGCCCACGGGTCGGTCCTGGAGCGGTCGATCAGGTGCAGCTCGACCGCACCCACCGGGGCGGGTCCGGTCGGTCCGGCAAGCCGCACCGTGACGGGACCGGCCGTCGGCGCCGCGGACCGCGCGGGCGCAGGGGCGGCGAAGGCAGGGTGCACGGCGGCGGACGAAGCGACGGCGGCAAGGCCACCGGCTATGAGAACGCGGCGAGTCGGGCGAACGGGAGGCATGGGGCTCCTTCCGCGGTCGGGCACTCGACGCCGTGAAGAAGACCCCGATTGACCGGCCTGGTGATCATCAAATCCCCTGCAGCCTAGATCATTCCCCCCCGGATCACCGGCGGCACCCTCCCTTCACGCCCGATCGCGCAGGCACCGCCCCCACAGCGATGGGGCGTTCGGCAACGCGTATATCTCGTCCGACAGTTCGCAGGGCACTCGACCTCGAACGCCGGGGAGTCGGTCCTGGTGGGCGGTCAGTGGCTGACTTCCTTCGGGGCCGCCGCTGTTGGCAGGGCGTGGGGCAGCCGGGCCGGATGCGGCCCGGTCGCCCCGTGCCCTGTGCGGGAGAGGTCACCTGCCCGGTTTCGGCAGCGAGCAGGTGGCCTGGGCTGTCTTGGCCGGGTCGCTCTCCGAGCGGGCGGTGAGGATGACGGCGCCCGTGCGCTCGGCGCCCGGCTTCGCGGTGACGGCGACGTCGACGGGGACGGAGGTGCCGGCAGCCACGGCGGTGAGGCGGTTGGGGAGCCAGGCCGACCAGCCGCGTTGCGAGGTGGTGGCGGTCAGGCGGTAGATGTCGGAGGACAGGTGCGGCTGGTTGTGCGGGTCGGGCTGCCCGGTGTTGGCGAGGCTGAAGGTGCATACGGCCCGGCCCGTGGCGGGCGTGCTCGTGACGGAGCCCTTGCCGAGGGCGACCGCGCGGGTCTGCGGGCCGACACCGTCCAGGGACTTGATGCCGATGTCGTAGGAGAGCACGCCGGTGGCGTCGTGTCGCACGTTGAGGACGTAGAAGTGCAGCCGGTTGGCCTCGTCGACGTACTCGTACGAGCTGCCGGAGTCCGCCCCCGCGTGGAAGAGCGCGTCGCTGAGCTGCCGGTAGTCGCCCATCGTGATCTTCTGCGGAGTGCCGTCGGGGCGGGTGAAGTCCACCAGGCCGATGTCTTCGGGGTGGGCGTCGACCACCCAGGCGAACGGCGCGCGGTCGGCGTTCTTGGTCTTGCTCAGGAGGACGCCGCTGTCCGGTGTGAAGGAGTCCATGCCCATGCGGTCGACGACCTCGACGGTGTAGTTGTCGTAGCCGCCGCCGTCGCACAGCGGGTCGGTGGCCCGGTCGCAGGTCGGCGACAGGTCGCGGGCCATGGTGATGTTGACGCCGGTGAGCCCTTTCTCTCCGGGCGGGGCGGAGCGGGCGGTGACGCGGGCGACGACGGGGCCGGAGTCCTTGAGGGCGTCGCGGTCCAGGCGCAGGATGTTCTTCTCGTCGACCATGCCGAGTTTGAGCTTGTCGCGCAGGACGTGCTGGGCGCCCATGGAGCCGCCCGCGGTGGCGGGTATCTGCCAGCGGGTGTGCGGCCCGCCGGGGCCGTTGAACGAGCCGCGCGAGAGCATGCCCCAGATGCCGGTGTAGGAGCGGCTGAGCGGTGTCCCGTAGGGGTTGTTGTAGTTGTCGCCGATGCCCAGGATGTGGCTGAGTTCATGGGCGAAGGTGGCCATGCCGGAGCTCTCGGCCTGGGTGGAGGAGCCGTTTGCGGCGTTGGGCCAGATACGGGCGGCCGCCTGCCAGGACGTCCACGGCACATAGCGGGTCCGTGCCGAGTTTTGTCCGGAGGCGATGGGTGACGGGGGTCCCCAGGCGGCCGGCACGTCCTGGGCGGAGGCGAACTTCATCGGCCCGAACTCCTGCCAGGCGGAGGACTCGTCCACTCCGGCGGTGAGGTAGAAGACGAAGTCGAACTCGCCGGCCTTACCGGCTCCCACGTCGGCGACCCAGGCCCGTTTGCCGTCGGCGCGGATGTCTTTGCCGCAGGTGTCGCCCACGGGGCAGGCGCCGGGGTTCATGCCGGGCTCGATGCCGTACTGGTAGGACTTGCCCGGCATGCGGTAGGCGCCGAAGGCGGTCAGGCCGACGCCGATGCGGCCGCCGGAATCCTCCATCCAGTACTCGTTGATGGTGTGGCCGTGGTTGAGCGTGCCGGGCTTGTTGAGGAAGTCCTCGTAGAACTTGGGGAGCTGGGCGCGGGGGATGCCGGACGCGCTGGGCAGCGGATTGCCGAACTTGGCGGCTCCGGCGGGCTTGGTGACCGAGAAGTCTTCGTCGGCGTAGTCCAGTAGTACGAGAGCGCCTTTGAACTTGCGCTGGGTGGGCTGGCGGTTGGGGTTCGCCCAGTCCGTGCCCGGGACGGAGCGGTATTCGGCCCAGGTCATGTCGTCGGGGTTGCGCCAGTGCTGAGGGTCGACCGGCTTGACCAGGGGCGGGCCCCAAGGCGCGGCATCCGGCGTCGCCCGGGCGGGCCCGGCCGCGACGGCTGCGACGACGCCGAGGAGCAGGATGACGACACTGAGCCGACGCAGTCGACGTGGTCGGTGCAGGCGTCTGTGGTGCACGAACATGGCTCACCTCTTGCCTGGAGTCATCAAGGTCACGGTGTGTGGTGAATGACAGGGCAGGGCATGGCGCGTCCATGACAAACGATGCGAACTGTGGTGCGGGTGTGTCCCGGTGCCACGGTAGAGCCGTGGACAGGCATGACGCCAGAGTGCCTGCGCGAACCCGGCCGGTCGGCGGCTGAAGGTGCGCCATCGCGGCCGAAACATCACCTGCCGGGCAGACGGTGCTCCGCGAAGCGGTCGCGAGGCCGCGAGCGTGACCGGTCCGAAGCCTGGACGCTGTCGTACGCCGGTGGCGTCCTTGAGGCGCACCATCGTCCAAGAGGCCGGGGGGATGGAGTGGCAGGCACTGCACGGCTGGTCGGGCGGGTGCGCGAGGTGGCGATACTGGACGGGCGCTCCCGTACGCGAGGCGTCGGTGTGCAACGCGTAGGGGAGGGTGGCCAGTTGCCCGGTGTGACCGGGAAGGTCTCGTTCGCCGGGACGCTGTCGGTCTTCGGGAAGGCGAGGTCGTATCGGTACGATGAGCCGGTGCCGGCCGGGCTCTTCCCGGCCCGGATCGCCGGGTAGTCAAGCCTTCCAACCGCCCGCACCGAGCCCCGCGTCGGGCGCTACGCCCGGCAAAACCCCTGGTGGCGCGATTATGATGGGTCCCAGTCGCGGTGCGTCCAG
The DNA here is from genome assembly GCF_041435195.1 of Streptomyces sp. NBC_00224. NCBI lineage: Bacteria > Bacillati > Actinomycetota > Actinomycetes > Kitasatosporales > Streptomycetaceae > Streptomyces > Streptomyces sp. NBC_00224. The sequence continues at coordinate 639,388 of NZ_CP108106.1, read as the reverse complement.
GGTCGGTTGCTTCGGCATGATCGCCGCGCAGCGCCCAAGAGATGGAGTTGAATGTGGAACCGTCACCGCCTACCCATGCAGCCGACCGAACGGGTAGCACGGTGGGCCTCTTCTGGGTCAGCGGGGAAAGGGTCTACCTGGGCACGCCTCCCGCAACGGGGGAACCGGGTGTGCTGCTCTCCCCAGTAGGCGTGCGGATCACCGGCCCCGCTCCGCAGGCGTGGCGCTGGTCGGCTGTGATGGATCTCCAAGTGACGGAAGCCCCGGTCCGCTCCACGCTCGTGCGGTGGGCGGCCCGCGGACTGTCCGTGGCCGCCGCAGCCCTCGACGCGTGGGTTCCCGGCAGCCCGGCCGAGATGACAGTCGTCATCACCACGACGCAGGGGGACCGTATCGAGTCCCCGGTGTTCTCCGGCGCCGCGACCGCCTACACCCAGCGAGAAGTCGATCTGTCTTTGGGGCTGCTCGCCCGTTTCACGCGTGGCGAGTCCTCGCCTGCCGCCCTGACGAACTGGTGGAACGACGCCCAGCCTGGTGAGGTCCTGCGATCCCGTGAGCGCGAGGCCGTGCTGGAAGGCTGGCTGGGCATGGCATGACTCCCGCGAACCCAGGCGCAGGTCATCCGGTATTCCGAGGCAATGGCGGCGCGCAACGCCTCCTCAACTGCAGCCAGGTCTGGGAGTGTCAGCGTGAGTCGGCCAAGACAGATGTGGGCCTGTGGACTCGTCCCCGCGTTGCCTGCGGACTCGGCTTGTTCGTAGGCGGTGACCGCGCCCAACGTGAACGACGACACGTCGGTCTGCCGCCTGTGGATGTACGCGGCGGAGGGTGCCCGGTTGCCGGGCGCCGATCTTGTTGAGCGTTGCCCGCTCCATGCGAAAGCACGGAGCTCGCAGCCCGCGCCCCGGCGGTGATCGACCACTCGCCGTCCGCGGGGCTCGCCTCTGCTCTTCGCCTGTCCTCAGCTGTCGTTGGTGTTCGCGGTGCGCATGCTGGCGACCGCGTCACTGACGCTGCTGCGGTACAGCCCCAGTTTGGGGTGCTGAACGACGACCGCGCCGTAAGCCAGCGGGATGTTGTGGGTGTCGGCGTTCGGGAAGCTGTTGTCCGCAAGGACGTTGATCTCGTCGAAGCCCCCATTGCTGCCTTTGGCGCCGTGGGGATCTGTGTCCAGCACCGCATAGATGGTGCGCCCGGCGTGGACCGGCCGCCCTTGGAGCTGCCGGAGCCGGGGTCGGTCGTGGCCGGGCTCATGCCGACGCTGGCTCTGTACGCGGGACGTGAGGGTGTCGGGTTGCCGCCGGTCGCGTAACAACTGCCGCGCCCTGCCCGTGACTTGAACTGGATACTCCGGTCTTCGGGGGCGTCGCTCGCTGCGCCCGGTTCTCGCCGGTCGCATGCGTGCGTGTTCACCCGGGTCAGCGGGATTGTTCGGTACCCGAACCGGGCTGCTGAACAATCCCCGGCCTGGTTGGCTTGCCGACCAGCGACACCAACCACAGCCCGCGGAACCTGTGTTCATCCAGTTTTCTCATACGCCAGGGGCCCTGGCAGGGCCCGTGACAGACCGCAAGACCAAGAGGGGGAAACCATGCGCATAGGCAAGATCACCGCCACCGCCGCGATAGTCGCCGCGATCACCACGGCCGCCGCGCTCCCCGCGTCGGCTGCCGGGAAACCGTTCCGTGCACCGGAGCGCATCACCGCGAACAAGCTGATCGCCCCGAACGTCGTGCAGTTCTCCTACCGATGCAAGCCGAACCTGGAACGAAGCATCCACGTCGGTCTGACCGCGCCGGAGACCGCGCCGACGACGTATGTGGGGAAGTGGCTGCAGCGCGGCGACATCGTCTGCAACAACAGGACAGCGCGGCCTGCGACGCGTGGCGGGTGCCTACCCGGTCAGCGTCCGCCGCCCCGGCCCGTCGGACACGTGCCGCGTGCGGCACGTGTCCCGCGTACCGCACCGGTGACGGGTCAGTGGGCGGAGTCGAACTCGCTTACCACCTGGGGCAGTGCCTTGAGGACCGTTGTGGAGTGGTCGAACTGCCCGACGTCGCTCAACTGCTGGTGGGCCCCGTGGGTAGCCAGCTGGCGTTGGCAGTGAAGGGAGTTCGTAAAGGAGACGTCCTTGTCGCCCCTGGCGTGGAAGAGGTGCACCGGGACTGTCGGCCGCCAGTCACAGGTGGTGTCCATCACCTCCAGTTTCCGCCTCAGGATCCCCGTGGGGTTGCGCACCTTCTGGAGGAACTCGGGGGTGAACAGTTCTTTCGAGGTGGCCGGCAGGGCGGCCGCGATCTGCGACGCCTGGTGGTCGCCGTCGAACAGCGTCTCCACCGTCTTGTCGTAGGGGGCACGGAATGCCTGGTCCGCAGTGTCGTACAGGCCGTACATCCGGTTCCAGGCGGTGGTGAAATAGGCGAGGTAGAGGGACGAGCGGGCAACCTTGTCGGCTGCTGCGGCGGCCTCGAAACCACTCAGGTCGAACGGGCCGGCGATCGGGGCCAGCGCACCCGGGCGGAAGTACGGGTCGACACCCTGTTGCAGGGCGCGCCCGACCAGCATGGTGGCCGGTCCACCCTGGGAGAATCCGCTGATCAGTACGCGCCGGTCGAGTGTGCGACTGTCCCGGGCAGCGAAGGCACGAGCCGCCCGCAAGGCATCCACCGACGCGCTGACGGTCGCCTCCGGGTTCCCGTAGGGATGGATCCCCGGGCCCTTGCCCATGCCGAGGTAGTCCGGTGCGGACACCGCCCGGCCGGTCGAGGCGAACAGCAGTGCCGTGGTCCGGTCGGGGGACTCGTCGTTCACCGAGGCCACCTCCCCCCGGTACACCTCCGTGCCGTGCAGCCAGGACACCACTCGAAGAGTGCGGTCGTCGCTCTTCGGCATCACCACCAGCTCGCTCGCCGTGGTGGGCCGGCCCTTGATGTCGATGGTGCGGTACACGATCCGGTGGGCCCGCACGCCGTAGCGGACCTGTGCCGCGTCGATGCCGGCCTTCGCCACACGGGCCACGACCTCCTTGGCGGTCAAGTCCGCCACAGGGGTCGCAGAGATCACCGAACCACGTGCTGCGGGCTGCGGGTACGCGGCAGGTGCGGCAGGTGCGGCAGACGAGGAGGACCGCTGGTGGTCGTCACTGCACCCGGTCCCCGCCAGTACGGTCACGGTGCATACCACAGCGAGCACACCGCGCTTGGCTGATCTTCCACGGAGCCTGGAAAGGTTCATGGCTGGACTCTGCCGCTCCCGGCACGCCCGGCACATTGGGACCAACACCCCACCTGCCAGGGGGATTTCCCTACCCCGTGAGCCTAGGGCGGGTTGAGACGCGTCGACCGCCAAGTCCGCGACCCACCGAGCACTGCTACGCCGGCTACACCGATACGGCGCCCCTGGACGCCTCCAGTGGCAAGAACACCCGTCACCGCCTCAACACCGGCGGGAACCGGGCGCTGAACTCCGTGCCGCACGTCATCGCGGTCTGCCAGATCCGTCACGGCGGTCGCGGCCAGGACTGCTACCTGCGGAAAATCCCCGAAGGGAAGACCACGGCCGAGGTCGGCCGGGCCCTCAAGCGACGCCTGTCGAACGTCGTCTAACGCACCCTGAAACGCGACCGCCACACGACTCTCGCTGCGCCCCTTGACACACAGAGGCACTCATCAGCGTCTCCCATGACGCCTCTTGGGCCCGGTGGCACCACCATCCAAGTCATGCCTTCGACAGGGGGGAGCAGCTATGCCGGGGCCCGGAGGCCGGAGGCCCCATTGCAGGACCGCGAAGAAGATAACGGGGGGGGAGTTGTCGCTGACGGCGGTTCAGCCGAAGATCGGGCTCTCGGTGGCGTAGAGGAAGCGGGTCTGGGAGCGGTCGAGGAAGTTCTCCTCGTCCGCGGCGATGGTCGTGGTGTAGGTGTCGGAGGTGAACCAGCGGGCGGCGTCGGCGATGCCGTCGACCCACACTTCGGCGACACCGTCGTAGACGGCGGTGGTTATGCCAGGGATCTCGTCCTCGGTGGGCAGGAGCTGGACGTAGCGCCGGACCGGGACCTCTGCGCTGGGCAGGCTCGAAAGCAGCGGGGTGTGCTTCTGTGTCCAGTAGTCCACGAACTCCTCGTGGGAGAGGTCGGCCCGCCGGGTCAGGAAGATGCTGAGCTTGATCATGGAGGACTCCTTGAAGCTGCATTTGACTTGCCTGGGCAACTCATAAGGTAGACCGCACTGACTTGCTCAGGCAACAGACATCTGTTGCCTGAGCAAGTAGGATGGATCACATGGATGAACCGTCACCGTGGCTCGACACCGAGCAGCAGGAACTTTGGCAGGACCTTCTCACCGTCGTGATCGCGCTGCCTGCAGCACTGGACCGTCAGCTGCAGCGCGACGCGGGTATCTCGAACTTCGAGTACGGCGTGCTCGCCCGGTTGTCGATGGCGCATCAGATCACCATGCGGTTCAGCGAGTTGGCCCGGGACTGCAACAGCACTCTCCCGCGGCTGTCGAAGCTGATGGACCGCTTTGAGGCGCGAGAGTGGATCGTTCGACGAATCGACCCGAGCGACGGTCGCTACACCCTGGCCACGCTGACCGACAGCGGCCGGCAGAAGGTGGTCGACAGCGCGCCGGGGCATGTCGCACAGGTGCGCCGACTCGTGTTCGACCCTCTCACCGCCGCACAGCGCCGCCACTTCGGCGCGGCACTCTCCCGCGTCGCCGAGACCGTGCGCCGGGAGGCCGCCGGTGGTCCCACCGGGTGAGTGCGCTCACCGCCCGCTCGGCACGCGGCCTCCGGCTCACGGCGTTCGCCTACGGGCTGCCTTTTGATTCGTATGTCCAGACGTTGCCTACGTTGCGTCCGCCCCGGCGCATCACGGTGCCGAGGATGGCTGTGAGGTCGTCCTCGACCTCGGCCAGGAGCTCTGCGCCGAAGACGCACAGGGACTCCTCTCATGGGTGCCAGAAGGTACCCATGCGCAGGTCGCGCGTGAGGAGCTTGTAGTACTCGCCTTCCCGGCATGCGGCGCCCGGCCAGGCCGGCTGCCCTGGCGCGCCAACGCGTGCCGGGTCGAAACGGTGGCCTTGATGCCACCAGCTGACCAAGTAGAGATGCCTGTCGAAGTGTGCGGTCGTACTGGTGGGAGTCGTTGTTCAACTGGTCTGTCTTCGTCAATCGACGCCTGAGGGCGGCCGCGGTCCGTGACTTTGGTGCCGCCCTCAGGTTCAGTCGATCAGTGGTGCTGCAAGTACCGGCCCCTCATTGAGTTGATGAGGATGTCCATGACGGCACGGGTGACACCGGCGAGGATGCCTCGCACCGCAGCTGCTAAAAGCCAGCGGCGGGCAATGTCGTTGCGGTCTGCGATCTTGCTTTTGTCCCTGAACATGAGGTGTGGCCTCTCCTGCGGAGGAGAGGCGGGACTGCGGCCGCCTGGTTGCGCTCCCGTCGAACGGCACGCACCGCCGCCCCGCCCGTGATCTGAGCACGGGAGGGAGAGACTTACAGGCACACGAGCCGACGCATCGGTGGCCGAGAGACCATCGAAGTATCAATCAGCGCAGAGCTGACGGCGTCGTTGCGAGACATGCCTCCAAGCTACCGCCGGCTGGAGATCAACTCACCTTCAATAGAGGTTTAGTTGCCGATTCAGGACATACTTCAAGACCCGGGCTTCGTGGGTGCGAGCGCCTGGTCGCCTTGGTTGTCTCGGGGATGCCGCTGGCGCGGGCGGCCGCCGACGTCGGGGTGACGGTGAACGGGGTCTACGGGTGCGGGCGGCCTGAGAGGAGGCCAACGCTGGTAAGCCCAAGAGCCTACTGACTTCCTCGAACACCAGCACGGCCCGTTCCCGCTCCCGGTCCTGTGCCAGGTTGTCGAAGTCCTCGGGGCCAGCGGCCGGCGAGCAGGCCGGCCGTGCCGGCGGCCGCGGCGAGCGGTCGGTCGAGGGCTGGGGTGAGGAACTGGCGAGGCTGCGGGTGGAGAACGGCCGGTTGCGCAAGGCCGAGAGACTGGGTCGACTGGGGCAATCGGAAGTGGCGCCTGGAACCCCTCCGCGACAGCGACTGGTAAGCCCCGGCTTCACACAGACCGTCCGGCTTCCCTTGCCGACTTGCGCAGGGGAGCCGGACCGCCCAGACGCTGGTTACCTCACCCAGAGCTCCCATCCGCTGAGTACACGGGTGCACATGTACGACGCGTAGGGACCGCGGTCCACGAGGTTGTGGCCTGTCTGTCCGCACTCGATTTCACTGGGGAACGTGCTGTAGTAGTGGTAAGGCGTGCTCGCAGCCACCTCGGTCGAGGGGACTGACGGGGTCGTAGCCGCGCTCGCCGGACCGGCACTGAGCGTCGCCGCCAGTGCCAGAGTCGCTATGGTTCCGGCGACAGCCGTCATAGCGTGGTGTGTTCGGTTCATAGCTCTCTCCTCCAGGGGTTTGTGTGCGGTTGCCAGCCGGTGCGGCGGCACGGCCGAGGAACCAGACGACGGCGTCCTTGTCCACAGCCGGACGACGGAAAGGGGTGGGGGAGTCCGGCTTCGGGGATGGAAGTCCCGAGCGCGTCGGTTGGGTGCTGTGGAGGAAATCCGAGCTAATACCACAGCCATTTCTGCCAGTCGCTGCCGTTGCAGTCCCACAAGTACACGCGCTGGATATAGCTGTTGGCTTGTCCGGGATCGGCGTCGAGGCACCGTCCGTTCCAGGAATTCCTCATCTCCCCGGTCACCGTGCTGTGCGTCCACTGCTGGTTCCTGGGTTGGTGGTCCCATTCGAGCCAACGGTAGCGAGTGATGCGACTTCCGTTGACGTTGTCCAACACGGCATCCAGGACTCGGCCGTCCCACGTGGCCGTCACCGCCCAACGTCCCGCGTTGGATCCGACATACCAGCTCTGCACGGCTGTATTGCATTCCTGTGCGTAAACAGCCCCGCCATCCCAGTTCTGTGAGTCGTCGACAGTGAGGCACTTTCCGGAATAACTGTTCACGATGTAGTACGTGGTGGCAGATGCCCGGCTCGGAGCAGTCCGATGCTGTGCGATCTGCCCCGGAGTGGAGCGAGACGAATCGGCTACCTCCTGCCCCGAAGCCGTACCGGACGGCAGGACCACCGCAGAGGCGGTCAGGCCGAGGGCGATTGCTCCCATGTGCATCCTTGCACTCATTGCACTCCCCGAATTCGGTCCGTACGCCGGAAGGGGCAGCGCACAACCTCCTCCGGCATCTTCGAACCCACCCTGGCCGTCTGTGAATTGTCCGTCAACACGGCCGCCCGTACTTCTGTTGGCCCGCGGACAATGAAGAATGTCCGCGGACAATGAGTCGCGATGCCGTACGTGATCGACGAACGCGTCACGCCCCGCGACGCGGCAGGGCGTCGCGATCAATGGCCTGAGCGTGAGGAGCAAGGTGCCGACGAGGCTCCTTTCCTGTTGCGGTCGGGCGGCAACCGGAAGAGTTGATCGCCAGTAATGGTGAAATCGGCTCGCGCTTCGCTGACGGGAGCCCACTTCCCGGGTTTGCCGAGGTAGCCGAAGGGCCGTTTACCGACGGCGTCCACGGGAGGCGGCCAGATGACGGTGTTGTCGATGTGCACGAGGCCGGGAGGCACTCTGCAGCCAGCGCGTCTCGCCGAGCGAAGTGTGGCTTCCCTCGATGGCTGCGGGCTGTGGCCGTCGATGAACCCTGCCTCATGGCATCTGCGGCCGAGCAGGGCCGCCTCTCCCGCAGCTGACGGGTGAACAGTGCTGCCGCCCCGCTGGGGCTTTGGCCGTCGTGGTGTCACGGGGCGGGTGACGAGGGTCCGAGGATGGCGATAGGGGGCGTTCGTCGTCTGTGATCACGGTGGCGTACAAGGGGGCGCGGCAGCGGGCATCAAGCGCCCCCTTCTCATCGATACCCGCGGCACTGTCCTGCTCACCTGCGTAGGCCCGGCCAGTGTGGGTGGCCAGGCTGGCGCCGTGCTGTTCTCCCAGGCCGCCCACGTCTTTCCGCGCCTGCGGCATGTGTGGGCGGACCAGGGCTATCGCGGCGCTGACTTCCATGCCTGCGCCCGGGAGGCCACCGGGCTCGCCGTGGAGATCGTGCAGCGCCGTGACGGTGGTTTCGCTCGACGTGGGCCCGGGTTGGGGCACCGCGGCCGGCGGTGCCCACACGGCGGTCAGACAGCGTCCCGAGGCCCGGCGGTCACAGCGACCCTTTCGGTCGGGACGAGGTGGAGGCGTGAGACAGGGATCAGAAGAAGGTCCGGAAGCGGGTGGAGTCGCTGCGCAGGGGCAGGGTGTAGGCCGATTCGAAGGGGCGGGTCGTGCTGTCGCGGCCGGAGTAGAGCGCGGAGCCGGAGGGGCCGATGGCGTAGATGTCGGCCACGCCCTTGCCGTTCCTGCCCGCCGGGATGACGTGGGTGTACTTCTGCCAGCCGCCGCCGATCTTGCGACGGGCGGTGAAGGTGCCGTCGCCCTTGCCCAGATAGAGCCAGAGGACACCGTCCTTGTCGCGGGCGAGGAGGTCGCCGCCGGAGGCGCCCGCGATGTTGCCCGGGGCGGTGAGGAGGTTGTAGACGCCCCAGCCGCCGCCGATCTTCTGGCGGGCCTTGAAGGGGGCGGTGGCATTGCCGGTGGAGGCGTAGAACCAAAGCACGCCGGCTTTGTCGGTGGCGAGGAGATCGCCCCGGCCGTCGCCGTTCAGGTCGGATCCGCCGGTGATCTGGGTGTAGATGTTCCAGCCGCCGCCTATCTTCGTACGGGGCAGGAGCTTTTGCTGGCTGCCCTGGTGGAGCCACAGCACCCCGTCACGGTCTCGGCCGACAACGTCGTCCGAGGCTGAACCAGCCACGTTTCCGGGGGAGGCCATCAGCGTGTACGTGTTCCAGCCGGTGCCCAGCACGTCCGGCTTCGGGTCGCGGACGACCGGCGGGCAGCCCTCGTCATGACAGTCGGAGCTGTTGCCCATGGCGCGTAGCTGGCTGAGGTCGTACGCGGAGAGGTTGCCCGAGCTGTCGCGAACGAGGGCGTCCGCGTGCGCGTTGTCGTTGAAGTCGCGTGGCGCGGTGCCACGGTCCACCGTGGTGGTACCGGTCTTCACGGCGACGGGGCCGACTCCGGACGCCGGGCGGGCGGTCATCTTCCAGGTGTACGCGCCGTTGTAGGCGCCGATCACCTGGTCGAGGTAACCGTCCCAGCCGATGGAGGTGTCGTAGTAGCTCCAGAGCGACACCTTGCGGCCGGTGGCCACGTGGGTCAGGTCCAGCGCGACGCCCAGGTCCTGCTGGTTGGCCTCCCAGGTCACGCGCTTGTCGGTGCCGTCGAAGCGGTAGACGCTCGGAATGTTCACCCGCTCCAAGACCATTTCCAGGGGGCTTTGCCCGTCCCCGATCATGGTGGCCACCGGGGTCCCGCTCGCGTTGAGCGAGATGCGGAAGAGGCCTTGGCCCTGCGCGAAGGTGCCGCCGGACACCAGGAGCGTCCCGTCGCCGGCCGGGGCCACGCGACTCGCGAGATCGAGGAGCGCGACCTTGCGGCTGTCCTTCAGCGACTTGAGGACGATCGGCTTGTTCGGGTAGGTGACCCCGTCGACGACGACCTTGTCGCCGCCCGTGATCGCCAGCCATTCGCCGCCCAGGGCGATCTGCGCCCGGTAGGGAAGCGTCTCGGCCTGCTTGGTCTTCCGGTCCACGATCTTGGTCTGGCCGTATGCCGGCTCCCAGAGCACGTGGTCGGGCGTGACCTGTGCGAAGCCGCTGTAGCGGGCGAGGTCGTACGTCTCGACGGCGGCGGCCGTGGCCACGTCGACCAGGGCGAGACGGAAGCCGCCCGACTCCGAGGTCTGCACGGCGACCGTACCGGGCGTGGAGCCGTGGAACTCCCAGGGGACTCCGGTCGGCATCCCCGTCACCTTGCGGTCGACCACCTCGCCCCCGGGCGCCCGGCTCACGAGGTGGAGCTCGTGGGTGGCCGGGTCGACCATCACGAGCGTCGAGCCGTTGACCTCGCGCAGCTCGTACGGAATGTCGATGACGACCGGGGCGCCGCCCTTGGCCATGTCGTGGACAGTGTGGCGGGTTCCTTCGCTCGCCACGACGACGTCGGCTCCGGCGGCGCCCCGGTAGGTGATCGCAGGGCTCTTCGGGAACGTGGTGACGGAACCGTCCGCGTACCGCGTCCAGACGACGTCGTCCGTCCGGACGGCGAGGAACCCGTTGGGCCCAGCGGTCGCGACGACGCTGTTGAGGAACGGGAAGACGGCGTCCCCGGCGCCCTGCTGTGCGACCGCGGCCGCACCGGTGGGGGCCGCCGCGGCGGCGGCCGGGCCGGCGAGCGTGCCGGCGGTGGTGGCGGCCAGGGCGACGGCGACGGCGGCGGTCAGCCGGAACCGGGGGGTGCGGACGCGGGCGCGTGACATGGGGCGGGGGCCTCCTCGGAGAAGGACGTGCGGGTGCGGCGGAGAATGCGACACCCACCAAGACCTCTGAGAAGACTGGACGGTTGTACGCCCTTTGCGATGAAATATCCTGGGATGAGGGCTCTATGCCCCGCGACTGAAGGCCCACGGGAACGAAGCCGGGCGGTACGTGCTTCGGTGCGCACCGACCTCTTCGACACCTGATCTGAGCTCAGGGTTGTACGGGACTCGACTTTCGTGGTTTTTGTAGGTCATCCAGGGGTGTTGGTGTGGCTGCGTTGGGTGGAGGTGGCGCGGGCGGCCCCGGTGTTGCCGGGCCCGACAACCGGCTTCTGACAACCTCATGAGGAGGTGGGGGAGCAGTGGGCGGGGACAGGCCGGCTGTTGGTGTAAGCGGTCTGTTCGGCTTGGGTGAGGTCGCGGCCGAGGGCGGTGCAGATGGTGCGGATGGCGGTGTGCGGGCTGAGTGGCTGGATGCCCCATTGGCGTACCGTGCGGTCGTTGCCGGCGGTGAACAGGGTGTGTCCGTCGTTGCCGAACAGGACGTGGGTCACGGCGCGGGTGTGGCCGGTGAGGGTGGCGTAGGCGAGTCCGGTGGGTACGTCCCACAAGCGGACGGTGCCGTCGTCACTGGCGGTGGCCAGGGTTCGGCTGTCCGGGCTGAACGCTATGTGCTCAAGCCGGTCGCTGCGTCCGGTCAGAACGCCGCGGCTGCGGCCGGTGGCGGTGTCCCACAGGCGCACGCCGTTGTCGTAGCGGGTGGCCAGGGTGCGGCTGTCGGGGCTGAAGACCAGGTCCCTGGCCAGATCCTTGAACGGGGGCAGGGTGGCGCGGATGCGGCCGGTGGTTGCATCTCGCAGGCGTACGGATCTACCGTCCCGGGTGGCGAGGGTGTGGCCGTCGAGGCTGAAGGCCAGGTCGTCCGTTGTACCGGTGGCGTCGGTGAGCGTGGCGCGACGCTGTCCGGTCGCGGTGTCCCACAGGTCTGTCTGTTTCCGGTCCGCAGTGGCCAGGGTGCGGCCGTCGGCGCTGAGCGCCATGACCGGCACGCGTGTGCCTTCTCTCGCCAGGGTTGAGTGCCGGCGTCCGGTTGTGGTGTCCCACAGGTGCACTTTCGGGTTGTCGCCGTTGATGGCCAGTAGGCGGCCATCGGGACTGACGGCTAGTCCTCCAGGAAGGTCGCCGGCCTCTCTTACCGTGGCGCGGACCGCGCCGGATGCCACGTCCCAGAGCTGGACGGCGTCACGGGTGGACGCGATCAGGGTCCGGCCGTCCGGGCCGAAGGCGAAGGCTGCTGTGCGCAGCCTTCGGGCGGGAGTCAGTGTGCGGCGCAGGTGTCCGCCGGCGGTGTCCCACAGGCGTATTGACGTGTCGGCGGTGGCCAGGGTCTGGCCGTCCGGGCTCAAGGCGAGGGCATACACGGACTCAAGGCTGTTGGTGAGCAGGGTGTAGGTGTGCTGGCTATGGGTGACGTCCCACAGGCGGACGGTGCCGTCGCTGCTGGAGGTGGCGATGGTGTGCCCGTCGGGGCTGACCGCCAGGGCTTCGGGTTCGCTGGTGTGCCCGGTGAGGGTGGCCACCCGTCGCCCCGAGGCGACATCCCACACCCCCGGCGCATCACGGCCGCTTGCCACCCCCACCGTCCATCCCTCGTCATTGACGACCGTGCGCCCCAGGGTGCTGCCGGCCAGTGTGCGGCCGTCCGCGCTGAAGGCAAGATGCCGCACGGTGGCGGGAAGCTCCGCGAGGTCGTGGACCCGGCCGCTGTCCGGTTCCCACAGCCGGACACTGCCGTTGGCGTACCGGACCGCGATGGTGCGCCCGTCGGGGCTGACCCCCAGCGTGGACACCGCGCCGGGTGAGCCGTTCAGGGTCTGTCTGGTCCGGCCCGAGGCGACCTCCCGCAGCCGCACCGTTCCGGCCTCGCTGCCCACGGCAATGGTGTTGCCGTCCGGGCTGAGCGCCGTGGCGGCCGGATCCGGCGTGGCGGCCAGCAGGGTGCGTACGCTGTCGTCGGCCGGATCCCACTGCCGCACTGCGCCTCTGCTGTCGGAGAGGACCAGCGAGTGCCTGTCACGGGCGAACGCCACACCCTCCGTTCGGGAAAACCCACTACTGGTCTCGCTGTGCATGCGGCTGTCGCCGCTGGTTTCGCTGCGGATGCGGCCGGACGCCGTGTCCCACAGCCGCACCGTTCTGCCGCTGGCGACAGCCAGTGTGCGGCTGTCGGCGCTGAACATCACGACGTTCACGTCGTAGGCGCCTCTTTGTGGCTTGGTCAGGGGGTGGGAGCGGCCCGTGGTGGTGTCCCACAGCCGCACCATTCCGTCGATGCCGCCCACGGCCACCGTCTTGCGGTCCGGCGAGAAGGCCAGGGAGAGCGCCCTGGTGCTTGCGCCACCGAGCACCATGCGGTGCTTGAGGGGCAGGGCGGCGGCCGCGTGCAGGCTGACCGTGGCCTCGTCGGTGGGGCTGAGACGGTAGGCCGCCACCGCGAGCAGCGCGGCCACGTCGGGATTCGTCGCCAGCAAGGCGTCGGACTGGAGCGCGAGCTGGCGGGACTGGGCCTGCCGCTGGGCGGCCAGGGCGTCCTTGCGCTGCCCCCAGGCGAGCCCGGCCGCCACCAACGCCAACACCACCAGCACCGCCAGTATCGCCACGGCCGTCTGCCGGAGTCTGCGTTCCCGGGTCGCCGCCGCCCGGCTCGCGGTGAGGAACTCCCGCTCCAGAGAAGTCAGCTCCGCCGCACCACCGTCTGCGCCGAACGCGTTCCACACGGCTTCCAGCCGACCGCCCCGCAGCAGCGCTCCGCGGTCGCGGTCGTGCTGCTGCCAGGTGTGGGTGGCGTCGGTGAGCCGGCGGTGCAGGCGGAGCCGGTCGCGGTCCTCGTCGATCCATCCGGCCAGCCGGGGCCAGGCGGTGATGAGGGCTTCGTGGGCGAGGTCGACCTGGTTGTCGTCGAGGGTGACCAGGCGGGCGCGGGCCAGTTGCTCAAGGACGGTGGTGGTCTTGCCGGGGCGGTCGGTCTCGGCTTCGCTGCGGGGGATGGGGCGGCGGGTGTCGGGGGTGCCGTCGCCGGGGGTGATCAGCCGGAGCAGGATCTGGCGTACCAGGGCGGCTTGGTGGTCGTCGAGGGAGGTGTAGAGGGTTTCGGCGGTGGCGGCGACGGCGCCGTCGAGACCGCCGGCCGCTTCATAAGCCTCCAGGGTGAGGGCGCGGCCGGTGCGGTGGCGCCAGGTCTCCAGCAGGGCATGCGACATCAGCGGCAGGGCGCCCGGTTCGGCGGAGACAGCCTCGATCAACCGTGAGGTGAGGACGCGTTCCACGATGGCGCCGTGGGTGGCGGCGGGCTTGGTGATCGCCTCGCGCATCTCGCCCGGGCTCATCGGGCCGACGGGCAGGTCCGCCTCGCGCAGGATCTGGGCGAGGTGGGGGTGGCGTAGACAGTGGGTGTAGAAGTCGGCGCGCACGCCCAGCACCACGCGCAGGCGGCTGCCGGGATCCCGGGCGGCCAGGACCAGATCGAGGAACGTGTCGCGCTCGTCCGCCTCGGTGCAGAGAGTGAAGACCTCCTCGAACTGATCGACGATCACCAAGGTGTCGCCGTCGGCTTCCTTGGCCGCTTCGGTGTCGCGAGGGGTGAAGAGCCTTTCGTGTTCGCTCATCGGGCGGGGGCCTGGTGTGCAGATCCGCAGGGCGGCGATGCGTAACTCGCCGGTGGTGGGATCGGGGTCCTGGAGGCGGGGGATGAGGCCGGCGCGCAGCAGGGAGGATTTGCCGCTGCCGGACGGCCCGACGACCACGCTCACCCGCTGGCGGGCCACCAGGGCAACCAGCTGGTCGGTGAGCACGCTGCGGCCGTAGAACAGGGCGCTGTCCGCCGACTCGTAGCGGGCCAACCCCCGGTATGGAGCAGGACCGTCCTCCTGCTCGGTGCGGGCGGCAGCGGTCGCGTGCCGGACCGCCTGCTCGGCCCGATGCCAGCGCTCCTCCCATGCGGCGCGGTCCCCACCGCAGGCCTCTACATAGGCGAGGGTGATGGCCAGGGAGGGGAGCTTCCTGCCGGCGGCGGTCTGCGAGAGAGAGGAGAGGGAGTAGCCGGTCTTCTGCGCCATCGCCCGGTAGGACAGCCGGGCGTCGTGGCGCAGCCGGCGCAGCGTGTCGGCGAAGTGCGCGACGGGACCCGCGTCCGGGTCCAAGGGTTTTTCGGGCCGTGCCATCGCATCCCCCTGTGCAACTGATCGGCTCCTGTGCGTGATCAAGCGCACCCACGCTAGAGACGGCCGGCCCGGACCGGCAAGGCACCCCCCGGCCACCCCCGCACGACGCGTCCCCGCCAGAAAAGGGTTGTTCGTGCTGGCGGGAGCGGGGTGCCGAACAATCCCGGGGCTGCTGGACTCGGTGACCGGCGCCACCGTCGGCGCTGTGTGGGCCGTCGTGCCATCCGGTGCGGCGTGTCCGATGTGCGGCTGCGCGCGGATGCCGGCGCAGCCACGGCCCCGAAACACGGGTACGTGATTCGGGCGATCCCTCAAGGAGGAATCTGTGTTCAACCGCATGAAGCTGTCGCCCAAGGCGACGCTCAGGGTTACGACGGTCCTGGGCGGTGCGGCTTTGCTCGCCATCGCCACGGCCACCTCGGCCTCGGCGACCGTGACCGCCACCCACGGTTCGGACAGCGCCCAGGCCACCGCCTACTCCATGCGCGCCTATGACGGCGAGTCGGACGGCAACGGCGTGTACGCGGACGCCTACCTGGCCAACGGCGCCCACGTCTCGCAGTGGGACGGCAACGGTGCCCACGGCGACTGGGGCCCGTGGGCCACCTACTCCTCCCAGATCAAGCAGTTCCGCGTCTGCGAGGACCACACGGGCTGCTCCGGCTGGATCTACTGGCCGAGCTGACCCACCCCAGCCCCAGCCAGCGGTGGCGGTACCCAGGACTTCCGCGCGGCGGGGATCGGTTTGGTGGTCCGGCCTGGGGTGGTCGTGGGGTTTGCCGCTGCCGCCACGTTGGCGTCGTGTCCTGGGCGCGAGCCGTCCGCCCAGGGCACGGCGGGCACCCGAAGGCGGAGTGGGGGCCGGTGTGGCCTGGCGCAGTCCGCGGGCCGGGTCCCTGTCTCCACTGCGTGGACGAGGAGACCCGTGCCCGGGGTGTGTGGTGCTGGGTCAGTTCCAGGCGCTGTCGCGGACAGTGGTGCCCCAGTTGGGATCGCGGCGGGTGCGGTGTGCGGCCGTACGATCTTTCCCCTCCCGTGGTGTGCCGTGCTTCGGCGCGATCATCGGTGCCGGCCTGCCGAACCCCGACAGGCGGCAGGCCCGAGGCCCACCCGCGCCGCGAGATCGTGGACGCCCTGCGCTACGTGGTCGATACAGGGCAGGCCGGTCGTGATCACCGTCCGTGCGGCTGCCGATCGGCGCGTAAGAAGCTGAGAGTTGGGCTTGAACCTGCCGTAGCGGAAGCCTCTACCGTTCTGAGCAGGGCCGGAGATTCCGGCCCGGTGAAGCAGGTGTGAGGGAGGCGGCGATGGCCTGGCCGATCGCGGAGGTCGCCCGGATGTCGGGTGTGACGGCCCGGACACTGCGGCACTACGACGAAATCGACCTGCTGCCGCCGGCCTGGATCGGGGCCAACGGCCACCGTTACTACGAGGAGCGCCAACTGCTGCGGCTGCAGCAGGTTCTCGTGCTGCGGGCGCTGGGCCTGGGACTGCCTGAGATCGGCCGGATCCTGGCCGCGCAGGTCGACGAGGTGGAGGCTCTGCGGGGCCATTACCGTCGGCTGCTCGCCGAGCGCGACCGCCTCGATGCCCTGGCCGGCACCGTCGCCCGCACGATCACCGAACTGGAGCAGTCCAGGAAGGACGGCACAGACATGATCAGTATCAGCCGGCCGGAGAACCTGTTCGAGGGCATCCGGCCCGCCCAGTGCATGAAGGTCCTGCGCGGTTTCCCGGAGCTGGTCGGGGCCGTCGAGCGGCATACCGCGGCGTTGAGCAGGGCCGAGATCGAGGCCGACGAGCGCGAGCGCACGGCGCAGATGATCCGGCTGGCGGAGCTGATGGCCACCGGCCTGCCCGCTGACGCCGACGAGGTGCAGGTCGAGATCGACACCCAGTACCGGACGTTGGCCCAGAGCCGGGCAGCCACCGCCGAGGAGTACCGCGCGATCGGGCGTTGCTGCGTGGAGAACGAGCACTGGCGCGCGGTGTACGAGTCGATCGCGCCGGGCCTGGCCGCGTACCAGCGGGACGCCATCGAGACGTACGCCGCAACTCGGCTGCGCTGAGCCGGGACCGGGCCGCCGCCACGGGGGTGCGGCGGCCCCGCCCGGGTCGGGCCACTTGCCCATTCCGCCGACAAAGGGTCCACAGTTGTCGAGGAACGCCCACCTCTGCCCAGCGACGCTGCCGCCTGCCGGGTGCTGTCGGCCCTCATGAACATCGACCTCGGCCCGAAAGAGTGCCTTCCCGAGAACTGAACAACCGCTGTCGGATCCCGGATCTCGTGAACAAAACCAGCAGAGTCAGAACACCGACCACTCCGACTCCGACGGTGCACACCCAACCAACACTGACCAGCCGAAATACCGAAGCACGGCTGGATTACTGGCGCGGCGTCGATGTTGATCTCGCTTATGTCGTTTGACGATGAGCGCGACGCGCATTCCCTCGCGGTTGCTCGGCACGTGGTTGAGCAGCGTGGTCTTGCTCGCTCCGAGGAAGCCGGACAGGACGGTGACGGGCAGTCGTTCGATCATGCCCGTCAGCCTGCGGGGCGCAGCATTCCGCGCTCGTACGCCTTGGCCAGCCGCTGCGGCCCAATTCGGGCTGGCTTTGCGTCACCGAGGCATCGGGATCTCGAAGTGCACCGTGCCGACACCGGGACCGTGCTCACCGGTCGTCCGGGCGTCGAACGCCTCCTTGGCCATGCTTCGCCAGAACGCTTCGGCGCCCTCCACGTGGACGTTGGTGTGCAGGTAAATGCTCTCGTAGCCCGGGGTGGTGGCGGCGAAGTGGCATGCTCTGCGCACCAGGGTCCGTGCCAGGCCGTGGCGCCGGTGCTCGGCCTTGACGTAGACCCGGACCAGCTGCGCGGTCGTGCCCGGCGGGTAGCGCTCCGCCAGCCGGCGCGGGTGCGGCGGATGGACCGGGCCGACCGATCGCACGCCGGTCGTGGCCACCACCTCGCCGCCGTGCACCGCCACCAGTAGCAGATGCCGGGGGTCGTCCAGGTAGGTGCCCGCGATGTCGACGACGTCGCGGTGCCATTGGGGTACGTAGCCGTAGCCGAACTCCCGGTAGAAGGTGTCGAGCATCACGCGGCGCGCTCCCTCCGCGTCGGCCACTGTGGCGGGGCGCACGGTGTACGAGGGGTGCGGGGCGTCCTGCGGGGCATCGGTCATCGGGTAACTCCTTTTCGCTGAGAACTCATTCGCTGGGGACCCGAAGCGCCGGAAGGCCGGGGCCCGCGCAGTGCACATCCGTCGACGGGACGGTCCCGTCGATCAGATACGCGGCGGCGGTGCCGTCCACGCACGCGTTGCCCCGGCTGGCGAAGACGCCGTGCGAGTAGTCGTCGTAGAGCGTGACCAGGCGCGAGCCGGGCAGCCGCTTCCGAAGTTGCCGGGCGCCCTCGACGGGTGTGACGGGGTCGTGTTCGGAGGCGATCAGCAGCACCGGGGGCACCTCGGGGCCGCCGAGCCGGGTGTTCTGGGTGGGTATGTGGTGCCAGTACGAGCAAGCCGAGGCTTCGATTCCTGTGACGATCGGGTGCGGGTCGAGACGCCGCAGGCGCCGGAGGTCGGCCGTGACGCGGCCCGGCGTCGGGCCGGGCCCGTCAGCGCACTTCACGACGCGGTTCGCGGACTCATAGGTACGTGACGCGGCGCCGTCGAAGGGGGCGGCGGGGCGCAGGAGTTCGGTGCTGCCGTCGTGCAGGTAGGCATGGATGCCCGCCGCGAGGTCCTCCCAGCGTTCCGTGCGGCCGAGCGATCGGTACACGGCACGGTCGAACTCGGCAGGACCGATGCCGTCCACGGGGCGGGCGGCGAGTTCCTGACGCGCCCGCATGTAGGCGGAACGGACCTGACCGGCGCTGCCGCCGAGGCCGAAGCGTTGTTCGTGCCGGGCGACCCAGGTGAAGAACACATCGCGCTGGCGCAGCAATGCCCGGCTCTGCCGCAGGTCGAAGTCGTACCACTGCCAGGGGCCGACGACGCTGTCGAGCACCATACGGCCGACATGCTGCGGGAACAGGGCGGCATAGGCGGCGCCGAGGTAGCTGCCGTAGGAGATGCCCAGGAAGCCGATCCGCCGTTCGCCGAGTGTGGAGCGTATGGCGTCCATGTCCCGGGCGGTCTGAGTGGTCGACAGATGCACCAGCGCGTCGCCGACGCCGGCCGCGCAGTCGTCCGCCATACGCCTCAACGAGTCGAGGTGCGCCTTTTCCGCGGCGCGGCCCGACGGTACGGGCTCGGGTCCGGGGCGGTCGAAGAGTCCGCCCATCGGGCCGCAGTCCGCGGGCGCGCTCTGCCCGGTGCCGCGTGGGTCGAAGCCGATGACGTCGTATGCGCGGCGCACGCTCTCGGGCAGCTTGGCCCGTTTGGTGACGGCGTAGGCCAACCCCGGCCCGCCGGGTCCGCCCGGGTTCACCAGCAGAATGCCGCGCCGCTCCTCGGGCGGTCCGGACGCGCGTACGCGCGAGACGGCGATGCGGATGTGCTCGCCGTCCGGGCGTTCCCAGTCGAGCGGGACGCTCAGCGATCCGCACTCCACCTGCGCGGGAGAGGCCGGGGCCGGTACGGACTCCGGGCAGGGACCGAAACGCGGGGATGGTGCCGGGGTGGTGGTGGCTTGGACAGGGGTGGCCGGGGCCAGGGCGGCGATGGTGGCCGCGAGGGCGGACAGAACGGCCCGGTGGCGTGCAGCGGGAGTCACGGGTCTCGCATTCAGAGAGTCGACAGGCATTCAGATGACAATGAAAACGATTGTCGATAACGTGTGGCTGCGTCAAGCCGAGCAGCCCCGAGCGGCCCCGGGCGGGTGCTGCGGTGCTGCCGACGCGTCATGCGTTCATCCCGCGTTCTGAGAAGAGGAAGCCGTGTCCCATCTGCTGATGGTCGAGAGCTGGGTCGGATCGATGAGCAGGCTGCTGCCCAGAGCGATCCGCGAGGGCGGGCACGAGTTCACGTTCCTCACCCGTGATCTGCACCACTACCTGCGCTCCGCTCCTGAGGGCACCGCGCACCCGCTGCTCGCGGCGCACAATGTGCTGACCGCCGACACCAACGAAGTCGGGACGTTGCTGCCCCTGGTCGAGCGCGCCCACGGTGTGCTGGGCTTCGACGGGGTGATCACCTCCTGCGACTACTACCTCCCGACGGCCGCACGGATCGCCGGCCGTCTGGGGCTGCCAGGTCCTTCCTCCGCGGCGGTCGAGAACGCGTGCCGCAAGGACGCGACCCGCCGTGTCCTTGCCGAGGCCGGAGTGCCGGGGCCCCGCTACGCGGTCTGCGCGGACTGGGCCGAGGCCGCCGGTGCGGCGCGGGAGATCGGCTACCCGCTCGTGCTCAAACCCGTGGACCTGTGCGCCGGGATGTTCGTCCGGCGCGTCGACGACGAGTCGGACCTGGCCCGCGCCTACCGGGCGCTCGCGGACTTCACCGTCAACGCGCGAGGCCAGCGCCGTGAGCCCGTGGTCCTGCTCGAAGAACTGCTCCGGGGGCCGGAAGTCAGCGTCGAGACCGTGTCGTTCGCCGGAACGGCGCAGGTGGTCGGGGTGACCGACAAGAGCGTCGGCGGGGCGCCGGCGTTCATCGAGACCGGCCACATGTTCCCCGCGGCGCTCGCTGCCGCCGACGCCGAGGCGGCCGCGGAGACGGCTGTTCAGGCGCTGAAGGCCCTCGGACTGGACGGGGTCGTGGCACACACCGAGATCAAGCTGACAGCCGATGGGCCCCGGGTGGTCGAGGTCAACCCCCGCCCCGCCGGCAACCGCATCACCGAACTGGTCCGTCATGTGACGGGGGTCGATCTCGCCGCCGCCTGCGTAGATGTGGCCCTCGGCCGAGAACCGGACCTGCGCCGACGAGCCACCGGCCTGCACAGTGCCGCCATCGGGTTCCTGGTGCCGGACACCGAGGGAGTGCTGGAGTCCATCGACGGCGCCGACGACGTGCGCACGGCGACGGACGTGCTGGAGATCCAGCTGGCCGAGCCCGGAACAGCCGTCAAGGAGGCGGGCAGCAACAACGAGTACCTGGGCCACGTCATGGCCGGCGACGCCGAGGGCCTCGCGGCTCGCGACCGGGTCGAGACGCTGCTCTCGGCGCTCTGCCCGAAGGTGGTCGGCCGATGACCGCCGTCACCCACGCGAACCTCACCGCGGCCTCGTACGACGAACTCGTCGACCGTGTGCTCCGCGGTGATTTCGGGTCCGACCCGAGGACCGAGCGGATCGCGATGGCGTTCACCACGCGCCAGGCCGTACGGCACGACGGGCGCGGCGGCTGCTACCGCAACGAAGTGCTCAGCCTGAGGCTGGCCGAAGCCGTGGGCTCGTGCGCGGTCGAGCCCGGTGGGCTCCCCGACGGCGCCGTCGACGACTGTGTCGGCGTGGACGTCGCCCGGCTCATGGCGCATGAACTGCTGCCGGTACGGGTGGCCGCACTGGACGCCTACCTGATGCACGTGCTTCCCCATCGTTCCGCGAGCGGCGCCCGGCCGTGTCCGCTCCCCGCCGGGAGCTCGCTGGAGAAGTCCCGGGCGAGGGCCAAGGCCGTCACCGGTCTGCTCGACGTCGGCCCAGGGCGCACCGTGCTCGTGGTCGGCGTGGTCAATTCGCTGCTGGAGGCGTTGCGGGCGCGTGGACTGGCGTACATACCCTGCGACTTCAAGGGCGGCACCACGGAGTGGGGCGAGCCGGTACGGACCGACGCGCTGGCGGAGTTGGAGCGCTGCGACGCCGTCCTCGCTTCGGGTATGACGCTCGGCAACGGAAGCTTCGAGCCGCTGCGCGAACACGCACTGCGGCACGGCAAGCCGCTGGTGATGTTCGCCCAGACCGGCAGCGCGGTGTTGCCGCGCCTCATCGGCGCCGGAGTCAGCGCGGTGTGCGCGGAGCCGTACCCCTTCTTCTGGCTCGACGGCGGGCCCGGGACCATCCACCGCTACGGCGCCGGTGAGCGCTCCGGAGCCGCCCTGTGACCACGGCCGTCCTCAGCCCCGCGGGCAACCGCGAACTGCTCACCCTGCTCGGCCGGACCCCCCTCGCCCGCATCACCGTCGACCTGCCCTGCCCGCAGCCCGGCTTCTGGGCCAAGCTGGAAGGTCTCGGCGTCGGCGGCATGAAGGCGCGAGCGGCCGTGTCCATGCTGCTCGGCGCGAAGGAGCGCGGCGAGCTGCGGCCCGGGGCCCCGGTGGTGGAGTCCACGTCCGGAACGCTCGGCATCGGGCTGGCCTTCGCCGGCCAGGCTCTCGGGCATCCGATCGTTCTGGTCGGTGACACAGAGCTGGAGCCCTCGATGCGACAACTGCTGCGCGCATACGGGGCCCAGCTGGAGCTGGTCGACCGCGCGGCGGCCGAAGGCGGCTGGCAGGCCGCCCGGCTGGCCCGGTTGCGCGAACTGCTCTCGACGCTGCCGGACGCCTACTGGCCCGACCAGTACAACAACCCCGACAACATCGCCGGTTACGCCTCCCTCGCCGCCGAGCTGGCCGTACAGCTCGACCACCTGGACGTGCTGGTGTGCAGCGTCGGTACCGGCGGCCACAGCGCCGGTGTGGTCGGACCGCTGCGCAGGCATTGGCCCGGGCTCCGGCTGATCGGTGTGGACGCCACCGGCTCGACGATCTTCGGCCAGCCGGCCAGGCCGCGTCTGATGCGCGGCCTGGGCAGCAGCATCCATCCGCGCAACGTCGCCTACGAAGCCTTCGACGAAGTCCACTGGGTCGGCCCGGCCGAGGCCGCGGACGCCTGCCGAAAGCTCGCCGTCGGTAACTTCGTCAGCGGCGGCTGGAGCACCGGAGCCGTCGCGCTCGTGGCGGCCTGGGCCGCTCGTGTCCACCCGGGAGCCGTCGTCGCCACCGTCTTCCCCGACGGGCCGCACCGCTATCTCGGCAGCGTTTACGACGACGACTTCACCGCCGCTCACGGGCTCGAACCGGCCACCGCCGCCACTCGCCCGGTCGAGATCCCGCATCCGCGGGCTGTCGAGGCCACCGGCTGGGCCCGGTGCCGCGCCGTCACCGACCCGCTGCACAGCCGAACCCCACGTTTGGAAGAGAGCCCGTGAAAGTCAGTCAGCGCACCGTGCGTCTCCAACTCACCGAGCCGCTGCGCATATCCCGCTCAACGATGGCGGCCCGCGACGCCGTCTGGTTCTTCGTCGAACACGAAGGCCAACTCGGCCGAGGAGAGGCCGTCACCAGCGTGTACTACGGCCTCGATGCCGACACACTCGGACGTCTGCTGCACGCGGAGTCCCAGTGGCTGACACGCTTCGCCGAACCGGGGAGTGCCTTGGAGGCCCTGCGCAACGGAGGCCGGGAAGGCACACCGCCCGCCGTGATCGCGGCCGTGGAGTCCGCGCTGCTCGATCTCCTGGGCAAGCGCGCAGGCATCCCGGTCCACGCACTGCTGGGTACCTCCGCCCGGCCGTCCGCCGCGACCGCCCGCACCATCGGCATCACGTCGCCGATACGGGCCGGAGCCGAGGCCGCCCGCCTGGTACGGGACGGTTTCTCGGTCCTCAAGATCAAGGCCGGGGCACCGGACCCCGAGGACGACCTGAAGCGCGTACGGGCCGTGCGTGCCGCGGCTCCCCACGCTCGACTGCTCCTGGACCCCAATGGAGCCTGGACGGTTGCCACGACGGAGCGACTCCTGCCCCGCCTCGCGGAGTTGGGAATCGAGGCCGTGGAGCAGCCGATCGAACCCGGCCACCCCGAGGCGCTGGCACGACTCGCCGAACGCTCGCCGCTGCCGGTCATCGCCGACGAGGACGCGGTCGGTTACGAGGACGCTCGCCGACTGGCCGGGCGGGTCGAGGGAATCAACGTCAAGCTCGCCAAGTGCGGCGGCGTCAGTGCAGCACTGCGGATCGCCGAACTGATCGCCGGTACCGGCACCGATCTGATGCTCGGCTGTCTGACCGCCAGCACGCTCGGCATCGCCCCCGCCGTGCATCTCGCCGACCGAGCCCGGTGGATCGACCTCGACGGGCACCTCCTGCTCGCCCACGACCCGTGGACCGGCATCGGCGGCGCCGACGGCACCGTACGGACGAGCCACCACCCCGGCCTCGGCGTGCGCCCGCGTATCGAAGCGGAGAGTGAACACGCGTGAAGACATGGCACGAGATACGCGGCTTCCCCCTCGCGATACGGCTCCTCCTGGTCAACCAGCTCGGCGTCAACACCGGCTTCTACCTGCTCATTCCCTACCTCGCCGTGCATCTGAACGAGGACCTCGGGCTGTCGGCCGCTGTCGTCGGCATCGTTCTCGGCGTACGCAACCTCAGCCAGCAGGGCCTGTTCCTCATCGGCGGATCGGCATCGGACCGGCTGGGAGCGCGCGGAGTCATCATTGCCGGATGCGCGCTGCGCACCGTCGGCTTCGGGCTCTTCGCCCTCGGCGACGGACTGACGGTGCTGCTGGCCGCCTCCGTGCTCAGCGGGCTGGCCGGGGCGCTGTTCAACCCGGCGGTACGCGCGTATCTCGCCCTGGAGGCAGGGGAGCAGAAGGCCGAGGCGTTCGCCTTGTTCAACGTCTTCGCGACCACCGGTGCCTTGATAGGGCCGCTGCTCGGCAGCGCCCTGCTGCTGGTCGACTTCCGCGCCTCCGCGCTCACCGCGGCCGGGATCTTCGCAGCGCTCACGGTCGCCCAGGCCGTTGTGCTTCCGGCGCGCAAGGTCACACCGTCCGCGAACAGCGTCCTGGGGGACTGGCGAGAGGTGATCGGCAACCGCGGCTTCGTGGCGTTCGCCGTTGCCATGGTCGGTATGTTCACCATGGAGAACCAGCTGTATCTGCTGCTGCCGGACGGCGCGCGCCGGGCCACCGGCTGGGACGGCGCGGCAGGCATCGTCTTCCTCGTCGGCACCCTCACCAACCTTCTGCTGCAACTGCCCATTACACGGGCACTGAAGAGCAGAGGCAGCCGGGCGCGATGGATCAGCGCGGGGCTCACGCTGATGGGGCTGTCCTTCATACCGCCGATGACGGTGGCGGGAGCCGGGACAGCGCACGGCGGCGTCGGCGACGCGGCGCTCGGCGCACTGCCGGTCCTGGCAGGGGCGCTGCTGCTCTACCTGGGCGTCATGATCGCCCAGCCCTTCGTCATGGAGCTGATCCCCCGCTTCGGCCGCCCGGAGCTCACCGGCACCTACTTCGGGCTGTTCTACGTGGTCTCGGGCATCGCCGCGGCCGTCGGCAACACGGTCGTCGGCTGGTCCATGGACGCCGGTCGGCGCACCGGAGCGCAGTGGCTGCCCTGGGCGTGCTGCCTGGCCTTCGGACTCGCCTCCGCCACCGCCGTCGCCTGGCTGCACCGCCGGCGAGTACTTCCCGC
The DNA here is from genome assembly GCF_041435195.1 of Streptomyces sp. NBC_00224. Classification (NCBI taxonomy): domain Bacteria; kingdom Bacillati; phylum Actinomycetota; class Actinomycetes; order Kitasatosporales; family Streptomycetaceae; genus Streptomyces; species Streptomyces sp. NBC_00224. Next base: position 614,417 of record NZ_CP108106.1, on the reverse strand, counting down.
CCAAGCGGCGCCCGTACCCGTGCCGGCCTGAGGAGACACCCATGAGCAGCACAAACCTGCTGACCGACAACCCGGTCCTGTACGAAGCCCGTTTCCCCGACGAGGCGCGCCTGGCGGGGCGCTGGGCCGAGGACTGTCTGCGACGGCACGGGGCCGGGCCGCGGGTTCTGGACATCGGATGCGGCACCGGCCGGGACGCCGCATATCTGCACCAGGTCGGCCGGACGGTCGTCGGCGCGGATCTGTCCGAGGCGATGCTGGAGCACGCCCGCGTGCACCACCCCGGTCCTCAGTACATCCGGGCGGACCTGCGTGGATTCGACCTGGCAGAACGGTTCTTCGACGCCGTGGTGTGCCTGGACAGTGCCTTGCTGTACTGCCACACCAACGACGAACTCGACGGCTTCCTGACCTCCTGCCGCCGGTCTCTGGCACCCGGCGGGCTGCTCGTCGCCGAGATGCGCAATGGGGCCTTCTTCCTCGGCCGGACGGCACTCCTGGACCGCCCGTCCCGCAACGGCTTCACCTGGCAGGGCACCGCCTACCGGTCCACCACCACCCTGCGCGTGGACCGTGCCGCGCAACTGCTGCGCCGCACCCGTGTATGGACCGCCGACGACGGATCGCCACCGGTCGAGCAGCGCTCCGCGTGGCGGCTGCTCTTCCCTCAGGAACTGCGCCACGTGCTCGCTGTTCACGGCTTCGAGGTGCTCGCCCTGTACGACGGGCCCGGTCCTCGTACGGAGCCGCAGTGGCGGGAGGGCGACCTGCCGGCCTCCACGGCCGATGCCGACCGGCTCCATCTCGTCGCCCGCCTCACGCACGCCCGCTGAACCCCACAAGCCGTCGCCCCCACGCCGATATTGGCTCACACAGCAAGGACACCCACGTGAACGACGTCCCCGTCAACGACTCCCGCTTGCCCGGCCTGCGCCGCCGGGGCTTCCTCGCCGCCGCCGGCGGCGCCGCCGGACTCGGGGCGCTCGCCCTCGCAGGCTGCGCCGGCTCCGGCACCGCCGCTGACCCCGCCAAGGCAGACGGCACGCCCCAGCGCGGCGGACGGCTGCGCGCCGCCTTCGCAGGCGGCGGTGCGAGCGAGACCCTCGATCCGCACCTGGTCAACCTCTTCGCCGATGCCGCTCGTGCCAAAGCCCTCTTCGACAAGCTCGCCGACTATGGATCCGACCTGTCCGCGCAGCCCCGGCTCGCCTCGGCCTGGGAGCCGAACGCCGGCCTGGACCGCTGGAAGGTCACCCTGCGCAAGGCCGCCTTCCACGACGGCAAGCCGGTGACCGCCCAGGACGTCCTCTACAGCTACCGCCGCATCACCGACCCGGCGAAGGCGTTCCGCGCCAAGGCGTCGCTGGAGCCCATCGACCTGAAGGCCAGCCGCGCTCTGGACGAGCGGACCATCGAGTTCGTCCTCAAACGCCCGACCGCCGAATTCCCCAACGTACTGGCCGCATTCGGCGCGTACATCGTCCCCGACGGCGCTCAGGACTTCGACAAGAAGCCGGTCGGCAGCGGCCCGTTCCGCTTCGTGTCCTTCGCGCCCGGCAAATCCGCCGTCTTCAAGCGCAACGACGCCTACTGGGACGGTGCCCCGTACCTCGACGAGCTGGAGTTCGTCGTCGCCAACGAGGAGTCGGCGCGCACCAACGCCCTGCTCGGCGGGCAGGTCGAGTACGCCCACGAACTCAACCCCGCCACCGCTCGCGCCCACGAGGACAAGGGGCAGATCCAGATCGTCCGACTGCGCAACAGCGCCATGCAGGGCTTCGTCATGAAGACCGACCGGCCTCCGTTCGACGACACGCGGGTCCGCGAGGCGTTCTACCTGATCGCCGACCGCAAGGAACTGGTCGACGGCGCCCTGTCCGGCGCCGGAGGGATCGGTAACGACCTGTTCGGTAAGGGCTATGAGTACTACGCGGGGAGCCTGCCGCAGCGTGAACAGGACCTCGACCGGGCCCGCGAGCTGCTGAAGCAGGCCGGAGCCGAGAAGCTCAAGGTCACCCTCGACACCTCCCCGGTCGCGGCCGGGTTCACGGAGGCTGCGGCGATCTTCCGCGACCAGGCGGCAAAGGCCGGAGTGAGCATCGAGATCAGGACCGGCAGCAAGGAAAGCTACTGGAGGGACATCCTCGACTCCGGGACCCTGGCCTCCTACCGCTCCGGCGCCATGCCCATCGAGTCCCACATCTCCCAGCGCCTGCTCACCGGGTCGACCACCAACGCAACCCACTGGCGGCACAAGGACTTCGACGCCCTGTACCAGCAGGCACAGTCTACCAAGGACAAGAAGGTGCGCGCCGCCATCTACGAGCGCATGCAGCGCCGCCTGCACACCGAGGGCGGCTTCCTGATCTGGGGCTTCGCCGACTGGATCCTCGGCACCGCCCGCAGTGTCCGGGGCGTCGAGCAGAAGGCACCCGCCAACTCCCTCGACTGGGCACGCTTCGACAAGGTCTGGCTCGCGTGAGCGCACTACGCTCCTGGCTCGCCCGGCGACTGCTGCTCGGCGGGGCGCAGACGGCAGCCGTCGTCCTGCTCGTCTTCGCCCTCACCGAGGCGCTGCCGGGCGATGCCGCCGTCGCCCTCGCCGGCGACCAGCCCGACCCGGAGCGGATCGCGGCCATCCGCGAGACGCTGCGCCTGGACCGGCCTGCGCACGAACGCCTCGCGGACTGGGCGGCCGGGCTGCTGCACGGCGACTTCGGCACATCCTTGGCCTCGGGGCGGCCCGTCAGCTCGTACATCGCGGACGGCTTCGGGCCGACCGTGCTGCTCGCCGTGCTCACGATCATGCTGCTGGTTCCGATTGGCGTCGGCCTCGGGGTGCTGGCCGCCCGCCACGAGGGGCGGCTCCCGGACCGGCTCGTCAGCTCGGTGACACTCGGCGTGTACGCGGTCCCGGAGTTTGCCTTCGGCACGCTGCTGGTCACCGTGTTCGCCCTGCGTCTGGACTGGCTGCCACCGACCGCCGTCGGATACGGCACCGATCTGCTCGGCCACCCAACGGCGCTGGTCCTTCCCCTCCTTGTCCTGCTGTCGCGGCCGGTGTGTTCGCTGGCGCGCCTGGTACGTGCGGGCATGATCGACGCGCTGGCCTCGCCGTACGTCGCCCAGGCCCGCCGCTACGGAATCTCCGGCGCCCGCATCCGTTACACGCACGCGCTGCCCAACACCATCGCGCCGGCCGCCCAGCAACTCGCCCGCACGGTCGACTGGTTGCTGTGCGGGGTCATCGTCGTGGAGGCGCTGTATGTGATCCCCGGGCTGGGCACGGTGCTGATGAATGCGGTCGCGGAAAGGGACGTCCCCGTGGTGCAGGGTCTCGCGGTGATCTTCGGGCTGACCGCCGTCGTCCTCAATCTGGGCGCCGACCTGGTCGTCCACCGCTTCGCGCCGCGGGCGGGGGCGGCGGCATGAAGCCGGGTTCCGCACTCCCTCCGGGACGCTTCGTGCTCGGCCTGGTGATCGTCGCCGTACCGCTCGCTCTGGCGCTGCTCGGGCCGCTCCTCGCAGGCGAGCCCGGGCCACGAGCGCCCTCCTTCACACTCGGCGGCGGACATTGGCTCGGCACCGACTTCGTCGGCCGGGACGTAGGGCGGCAAGTGCTGCTCGGTGGGCGGTCCGTGGTCCTCGTCGCCCTGGCCGCGACGGCCCTGTCCTACCTGGTGGCCCTGCCGCTCGGACTCGTCAGCGCGCTCACCCACCGGACATGGCTCGAAGAGCTGCTGATGCGGCCCGTGGACGTGCTGCTCGCGGTGCCGTCCCTGCTGTTGATCCTGCTGGTGGCCGCCGCCTTCTCGCCGGGGGCGGTGGGCCTCTCACTGCTCGTGGCCCTGGTCAACTTCCCGGACGCCGCGCGGATCGTCCGCGCGGCCGCGGCCGAGACGGCCTCCCGCCCGGCCGTCGAAGCGCTGCGCATGCAGGGCGAGACGTGGTGGCGCATGGCGGTCGGCTATGTCGGCAGGTCGATCGCGCGCACACTCGCCGCCGACGCGGGCGTACGGCTCACCGGCGTGCTCTACCTGGTGGCCACGGCGGCATTCCTCGGCGTCGGCGTCGAGCCGGACGCCTCCGACTGGGCGGTGATGGTGGACCGCAACCGTACAGGGCTGTTCGTCCAGCCCTGGGCCGTGGTGGTTCCCGCCCTGCTGATCGTCGCCCTGACCATGGGGAGCAACCTGCTCTTCGACGCCGTACTGGAGAAACCTCACCGGAAAAGAGGAAACAGGCGTGAACGCGGTCGCTGAGGTCAAGGACCTACGCATCGAGATCGACGGCCGGCCGATCGTCGACGGGGTCAGCTTTCACGTCCTGCCCGGGAAGGTCACCGCGCTCGTCGGCGCGTCCGGCAGCGGCAAGACGACCACGGGCCTCGCGCTGCTCGGCGAGTACCCGGCGGGCGCCCGGGTGACCGGCGACGTCCGCGTGTCCAACGGCCTCGTCGGATACGTACCCCAGCACCCGGGCGCCGTCCTCAACCCCGCACGCCGGGTCGGCGCACTGCTGCGCGACATCGCCCGCGAGCAGGTGCGGAGCCTGCCCAGAGGTGAGCGTCGGGCCGCCGCCCGAACGCGCATCCTGCACGCTCTCTCGGCCGCGCAGCTCCCGGAGGGCGAGTCCCTGCTGCGCCGCTATCCGCACCAGCTATCGGGCGGCCAGCAGCAGCGCGCCGTCCTGGCACAGGCACTGCTGCTCGGCGCCAGGGTGGTGGTCGCGGACGAACCGACCACAGGACAGGACGTGTTGACGAAGCGTCACATCGTCGACCAGCTGGCTGCGGTCACCCGACAGGGCATCGCCGTGGTCCTGCTCAGCCACGACCTGGACGTCGTCCGGGCCCTTGCCGACGAGGTTCTGGTCATGCGCGGCGGCCGAGTGGTGGAGGCGGCTCCCGCGAAGCAACTGTGGCTCGCCCCGCGACACCCCTGGACCGCCGAACTCCTGGCAGCGGAAGGGAAGACGGGTGACAGCCCGCCCGCGCGCGATGGACACGCGACACTCCAGGTACGTGGCCTCACCGCCCGGCACCGCGACGGTGCCTGTATCAACGAGGTGGTGCGCATCCCCGAACTCACCCTCCGCGCCGGCGAGTGCCTGGCCGTCGTCGGCCGCTCCGGCAGCGGCAAGACCACGCTCGCCCGCTGCCTGGCCGGACTCCACCGGGACTACGGGGGCGAGGTCCAGCTCGACGGCACCCCGCTCCCGCGCAGTCTGCGCGCCCGGACCCGTGAACAACTGGCCGGGGTCCAGTACGTCTTCCAGGACGCGAGGGCTGCGTTCGACGAATACCGACCGGTCGTCGACCAGGTGGCGCGCACGGCGGTACGGCTGCGAGGAGCGCACCGACGAGAGGCTCGTGCCGAGGCCCTGAACACCCTGACCGGCCTCGGCCTCACGGAGGAGCTGGTGCGGCGCAGACCCGGCCAACTGTCCGGCGGCGAACTCCAACGGACCGCGCTCGCCCGGGCCCTGCTCGCCCGGCCGAGGGTGCTGATCTGCGACGAGATCACCTCCGGCCTCGACACGGTCACCCGGCGCGGCCTCCTGGACACGCTCGCCGTCCTGCTGCGTGACCGACCCGAACTGGCCCTGGTCCTGATCACCCACGACCTCGACACCGCAGCGGCTGCCGCCCGGATCGCCGTACTGGACGGCGGTGAGCTCATCGAGCAGGGACCGGCACGGCAGGTGCTCACCGCGCCGCGGCACGAGTTCACCGCTTCACTCGTGGCAGGCTCGGCCCGCCTGGCTGCGGATCTGCGTCCCTGACCGAATCAGTCTTCGTGCTGGGTGTGTGGGGCAGGGACCGATCTGGCTTGTTCGAGCCACGTGTCGGGTTGCAGGACGGGGGGTACTCGCAAAGCGGCCAGCACTGGCAGGTGATCCGTGGCTGCTCGCAGGTCTCGTTCCGAGACTCCGGGGAGCCCCATCGGCACTCCGCATCCCAGCACCTGAACCCCCTGTGTGGCGAAGACGGCGTCGATCCGCTGCAGTGGGTCGCCGAGCCGGGTGGTGTGCTCCCGTCCCCACGGCTTCGTCGCCCAGCCGTCCTGCAGGGCGCCCGCGAGCAGGCCGAAGGTCGGGCCGTCGGGCCGGTCGTTGAGGTCGCCCGCAGCGACCGCGTGCGGCACGTCCATGGCGGACAGCCGCTCCAGGAGCAGTTGGCCCTGCTCGTAGCGCTCCTGGTCGTTGATGCTCAAATGGCAGCTGAGCACGCCGAGGCGGGCTTGGCCGAACCGCAGCACGGCGGTCGCGAAGCCGCGCTGGTGCAGGCCGGGGGTGCGGGGCAGCAGGATGTCCTCGGTGTGCTCCACGTGGGCGCGGAGCGAGGAGAGGATCATGGGGCCGGAGGCGGTGGCGCCGCCCGCCACGTACACGAGCTCGGAAGACCGGGCGAGACGGGCAGCGGCCTTGCGCCAGCGGAAGAACCGCGGCGCCTCCTGAACGCAGACCACGTCGGGCCGACAGGCCCGGATCACGCGGGCGAGGGCGGCGATGTCGTCGCGCATCGAGCGGATGTTGTAACTGAGCACGCGCACGACCACGCAGCCATCAGGCTCCGTCGCCGACCTGGGCAGATCCTCCATGCTTCCCCTCTCCGTCTTCCCCTTCCCGCTGGTCACCAACTCGGCGGTGGGCTGGGGAAGATTGTGCGGCTCGATGGATGGACGAGGCCGGCGCAGGCCGCGGTACGGGGCCGCCATGCGTGGCCGAGATGCGATGAGCAACCACCTAAGAAACGCCTACATCCGGGCCGAGTCACGGGCGGTCACTGACTAGTCTTGCGTGGACCTCGCCGATCGGGTTGAAGGCCCGCTCGGTGTGGGCGGGGTCGGGGTAGCGGGCGCGGGTGAGCCCGGACCACCCCATGAGGTCCCCTTCAGCGGCGGGTCAGCGCCAACTGGAACATCTACCCGTACACCGGCTGGGTTGGTGTCGTCCTAGGCAACCGGGACAGCGTGCCGCTGCAGGAGATGATCGCGCAGGTGATGCAGTCCATCACCGGGGCCTCGGTCGCCGGGGGATCGGGTGGCTGAGCTGCCGGGGGATTCCGCGTCTGCACGGCCAGTCTCGTGTGCGGGGCGTCTGGCCGGTGCCGGGGCCGTGCTCAGACTCCCCGCCCTGAACGACAACGGTGGCTTCGATCAGTCTTGGACCTTCCACCGCGCCCGGAAGCACGGACGTCTCCATCCCACCTCTGACCAGCACAACTACCAACTCGCGGCCTGATCCACGGACTTCCCGCGCTGACGGTCTTCCTGCTCGACAGGGATGCCGTCAGGTATGGCGCGGGTGTGGAGTGTCGCGTCAGGGGCAAGTTGGGCGAGGACGGCACGGTTGGCGGAGTCGGTTGCCAGGGAGGCCGCGCCGACGACGGCTCCGGGGACGGTGCTCCAATGCGGGGGGCGCCCGGTGCCCAGAGTGACCAGGCTCGTACCGCCGTCGTTGTTGCGGGCGGCCAGCAGGACTCCGCCGGGTATGGAGTGCAGGGCGAGCGCGCCGTAGCCGCGGCTGCCCAGGTCGACGCGTTCGTCGCGCCATGCTCCGCCACCGGCTGGGAGGGTGCGCACCAGCAGACGGGCGGTCCTGGCCGCGCGGAAGGCCAGGAGAAGCGAGCCGTCGGGCCGGGCCAGCGCGGTGGGCGGATCGGCTGGGGCCGGCAGCCCGGTGGGTGCAAGGACGAACGGTCCCCCCGGGCTCCGCTGCACCCAGTGGCGAACGGTGTGGTGGCCGGCGCCGAAGACATGGACGACCCCCTTGGCGTCGGTGACGGCGCTGAGCCCCTCCTGGACTTCGGCGCCGCCCAGGTCCGACCAGTTGCTCCAGGTGCCGCCGGCGTGCTGGCTGCGGACGGAGACCCCCTTGGCCCAGTTGCGTACGAACAGCCAGGTGGTGCCATCGGCGCCGCGGGTCACGACGGGCCCGCCGACCCGGCGGCCGTGTTCGGGGTCGCGGTCGGGGGCGCCCAGCGAGACCCAGGCGCGAAACGGCCCGCCCTGGCGCGGCTGTTCCGTCATGACGATCTCGCGCCGGTTGTCCTTCGCCGCTGCGCCGAGGGAGGCGACGCGCTCGGCGAACAGCTGCCAGCGGCCGTCCCGTGTCAGCGAAGCCGTCAGGCCCGGCAGCAGTCCCTTTCCGGCCAGCAGCTTCGGCGCGGTCCACCGTCCGCCGCCGGGCTCGGTCTCCTGCCACATGGCCGCCTGCCCGCCGAGGACGGCGAACGCGGTCAGCCGCCCGTCGGCGCCCTGCCGCAGCTGCGGGGCGGCGGTGGGGTAGCGCAGCGAGGTGCGCTGGAGCCAGCCGGTGCCGTACGAGCGGTCCCGGCCGACGTCGTAGTCACCGCAGCCGCCGAACGCCTTGTCGTCGCAGCCCTGCGGGGAGCCTCCGTAGGCGTTGAGGACGTTGGCCTTGCCGCGGATGATTTGCGCGGGGAGGCCCTGCGGCCAGCGCTCGTTGTAGTAGCCGCGGAAGGCGGTGACGGCGTGGGGGGCCCTGTAGCGGTCGAGGGCGGCGTAGGTGAACAGCGCGGCGGCGGTGTGGTCGGGGTGGTCCGAGTAGCCGCGCTGGTCGTGGTGGGCGCGGTGCTTCGCGTCGCGGACCTGCATGTCCGGGTCGGGGTCCATCGTGCGGACGAGTGTGGGCCGGTAGCTGTCCATGAGGTGGACCAGCGCGTCTATCAGCCCGGCGCGGGTGACCGTGTGCGACGCCCGGACGGGGGAGCCGGTGCCCACCAGGGTCCGCGTGACCGTGTGGGGGTCCTCCCAGAGGCGCCGCAGATCGCGGTTGGGGGCGCCGTGGGTGGAGGAGTGCTGGGACACACCGAGGAAGATCAGCCGGATGCCGGGGTGGTGGCTCAGGGCGTCCACTTCTATGGGGGTGCCGTCGGGCAGGGTGGTGACCTGTCTGGCCCAGGGTGCCTTGGTGTCGCCGGTCGCCATGAACGCGTACGCCTGGCGCAGGCCCTGGCGGCGGGCACCGGAGTAGTTGGCGACGCTGGGCTTGGGGGATTTGCGGCCGGGGATCTTGTTGAAGCCCTCGGCTTCACCGCTGGTCACATAGACGCTGACGAGCTGGTCGTTGGCGTCGATGGACTGCTGGAGCTCGGGGTTCATGAAGTACAGGTCGTCGTCCGGGTGGGCGAGGATCTGCATGACCCGGACACCGCTCGAACCGTCCCGGGCGGCCAGCACCGTGCCGCGCTTGTGGACCGGCGGAGAAGCAAGCGTCGACGAGGCGGGAGTGCAGGCCGATATCGCCGCGGAAAGGGCTATGAAACCGGCGATGAGGGCGCGGCGAGCGGGCTGTGGCGGCACGGGAGGTCTTTCGCGGGTGACTGGGCGGGCGAGGCGTACGGGCGGGACGCGGGCGAGCACGACTCCAGGAAGAGGCGTGCACCGGCACGGTGGTCTGCCCGAGGCGCAGCACGGCGTTGTCCCGTCCCGGGCCGGCGGGTGTGGGTCGAGCTGATGGGCGGCGCTTGGGCGTGAGCGGCAAAGCTGACGCTATGAGGAGTGCACGTAGGTATTCCATCGGCGATGTAACAGTTGTCCGGACATTGTCATGCGAAGTTGTTAAGTTGCCCTGTCCGGCCGTGGTGGCCACTGGGCGAGGTGGCCGTCGTGGGCATGTTGGTGGAGGTCGCGGTGAGACAGGTTGGAGAACCCCAGGTCGCCACGGTGGCCTCCGGCGTGGGATGCGGGACCCTACAGCGCCCACCGGGCTCAGCACGTCAGGGTCGTACGGCCCAGCGGGCGGGCTGTCTCGGCGGCATCCGCCGGCCAGCCCCTGTGATCTCCCGTGAGATGCGGCGGTGGATGGCTGCGGTGCGGGCGTCGACCACGCCGTCTACTGGTGCCTCCCCTCGTGCTGTCGGTACACGAGTGGCTGGTGTGGCCCAGGAGCGATGCGGGCGAGTCGTCGTGGGGCGCCAGGCGCTGGCGTGCGGTTGGTGCGATCACCACCCGCTCTCCATGCCTTCACCATGGGCGGGGGCTTGGCTGTTGTTCTTGCCATGAGAGGCGTAGGTCGCGTGGTAGGCCCGGGAGGCTGGGCGGAGTTGTCGGTGGCCGCTGGCATGGTTGTTCTCACGAGGCCTGCGGCGGTGGGCTCCTTCACCTCCACACCCGTGCCTGGGGGTGGGCCCAGCCCTCGCTCGGGCCCACCCTGCGCGGCCTTTCGGTGTCAGGAACAGGTGGCCAGGAGGATGGAGATCACGGTGCAGTTGGCCGTGGCGCTGTCGTTGGCGGCGTTGGGGTCGGTGGGAGTTGACGCGGTGCGTGTGCCGGTCACCGACACGCGGCCCAGGGAGAGCAGATGCAGGGGGATATCGAAGGACTTGGCCGTGCCGGCACCCTTGGCGATGGCCTCGTAGGTACAGGTGACGGTCCCTGCGCCGGTGGTGCATCCGGCAGACAGGCCGGTCGCGCTCGTGCCCCGGGGCAGGGATGCGGTGATCGTGGCCGAGGTGGCGGTGTCCGGTCCGGTGTTGTTGGCCGTCAGGGTGTAGCGGAGGTAGGGCACCAGGATGCCCAGACGCGGCTGGGCTGTGATGTGCACATCGATGTCCGCAGCGGCTGGGGCGTAAGTGATACTCACCAAGCCGTCGCCCGAGCGCACGCCGCTGTGGAAGACGGTGCCGGCCGGACCGTACCCGCTGCCTCCTCCGCCGCCTGCTGAGCCGACGGTGGCGGAGGGGCTGCTCATGATGCCTCCGCCGCCTCCGCCGCCGAACCAGCCCCCGCCTCCGCCTCCTCCGCCGGCCCCGCTGGCGCCGGCGCCGCCCGTACCTCCGAGGCCTGGGGCTCCGCCTGCTGCGGTAGGGGCACCGTTCGCGCCGAGCCCACCGCCACCGCCGGCACTGGCGGTACCTGCCCCGCCGCCTTCTGCCCCGTCGCTCCCGTTGCCGCCGGCGGTACCGCTGGCGCCGCCTCCGTTGCCGCCGGCCCCGCTGACGGCGCTGCCGATCCAGTTGCCTCCGCCTCCGCCGCCACCGGCCACCAGCATCCGCTCACTCAGGCCGTTGCCGCCCTGGCGTACATCCGAGGCGCCTCCTCCGGCACCGCCGCCGGTGGCGGGTTCAACGCCCGTACCCGCGGCGCCCGCGCCGCCATAGCCGCCCGAGCCGCCGACGTTGATCTGCAGGACCTGTCCCGGCGTGACGGTCAGGTTGCCCTGGGCCTCCCCGCCCAGTCCGCCCGTGCTGCCGCCCTCGGGCCCGTCCTGGCCCTGGGCACCGAAGACGTCCACGCTGATCGAGTACACGCTGGCGGGCACGGTGAAGGACTGGCCGCTGCCGGTGTAGGAGAAGGCGACCGTCGTCGCGGCCAGCGCCAGCGCCGGTGGCGCGAGTGCGACCAGCCCGGCGCCGGCGAGCGCGAGCGCCATCGTGCCGGGCAGAACCCGTGTGGTCAGCCGCCTGGTCAGGCCGCCCCGGCGTAGCCGCGCTGTCGACCATCTGCTCTCGCTCGTGCAAAGAGTTCTGTGTGACATGGGGATTTTCCCCTTTCATGAGGGCTACGACCCTGCCCCGGCGGCCCCCCTCGGGCCGACTGGACGCGGCAGGCCGCCATGGCCCACCGCCCGCTCCTGCCCCAGGCATGAACGGACGCCGGCCCGGTGTTCCGTCCTCATCAGTGCTCCACCCGTGGTCTCCCGGCCACGGCCCGCGCAGAGATCCTGAGGTGAGTCCGCTGCATACCGTTCACAGATCAACGAGCATGCCGTCCCCGAACCTGCGCCGAAAGGAGTCAACAGGCCACAGTCATGGCCGGCTGGCCCACGCCGCAGGCGGCCGAGCCCGTTTAGTTGCCGCGGACTCCTCAACGGGAAACGGCAATCAGGTCACCGGCGACGAGCCGCTCGTCGTCGATCTCACCGATGCCGTCTCGCCGATCGCTGCGGTGAAGGTGGTCTGTTGAGGAACCCGCTCCTGGGACACCCGCCAGCGGCGTCGGCCCGGGGCTCGCCCGCCCTCGCCTTGGCGAACTGCTTGCGGGGCTGGAACGCGAGCGTAGGACCGAGGCGGTCGATGATCCGGTGGGCTGCCGACTTCGAAGATCCCGAACAGCGGCGCCAGCTGGCGCATCGTCAATATCGCTCGCCAGTAAGCCGGGAGCAGCAGAAGCCGGTCTTCCAGCGGAAGGCTCCACGGCCGACCCTGCAGAGCGTGTCCGCACCCTTGCGCCGCAGCACGGTGACCAGCTGCCGAACTGGCGCGCCGCCAAGGTCAGTAGCCACCGGGCTGGCCGCGGTCACCACCTCTACTTGGTCGTGTGGGTGGGGTAGACCTCAACGTTGGTGTAGGCGCCCTTGATCTTTCCCGCGCGCGCGGGCCACTTCAGGCTCACGGTGTGGGTCTCGTTCGGGGGCGTCACCAGGATGTTGGTCGGGGACGCGAGGCTGTGGCCGGTGGTGTCGATGTCGTAGGCGAGGTCGAAGACAGCGGCGTCGCCGGGCTTGAGGGTGGTGATACGGGGTTGGGCGTGGCCGCGCTCGATGGGGTTCGAGGTGTGGTCGGCGTCCTTGATGTCGACGCCCGCGAAGCCGGTTGCCGAGCAGGTGGTCGAGCCCCGGTTGATCATGGTGATGTCGATCCTGCCGGAGTTCTTGTCGGGCGCGGCGTTGCTGGCGTCGATGGCCAGGTCCTTCGTCTTGCAGAAGGTGACCTTGCCGCCGGTCGTCGCTTTGCCGCCGGTCTTCGTTGCGCCGTTCGCGGCGCCGGGGCGCGACTCGGTGTCTTCGCCTAAGCCCGACTTCGCGTCACCGGCCTGCGAACCTTGGGAGCTAGAGCCGCCCTCCGGCTGCGAGCCACCGTTCGCGGGTGAAGAAGACGTGGACGAGGAGTCCTTGGAGGACGAGTCCTTCGCGGAGCCGTCGCTGCCGCAGGCGGTGAGCGAGAGGGTGGCGGCGACGCCGATGGCGGCGAGAGCGGTGCTGCGGGTGTACTTCACGGTGTTCCCCCTGAAGTGGCGCGGTGTATGTGGTCGGAAGTATTTGTATCTCGCACGGAGTCACAGGCGGTCCTCCGTGACGTCTTCGTTCTGTCACAGGCGTATGGGGCCGCCTCTCGGTCAGTCAAGGTGTCGCCGTACGGTCGCCAGTCTGGCCCGAGTTCGACCACCCGGGCCTTGTCCTCCGAGGTGAACTTGCTCGCCACCGCCGGTCGCCGGGCCTGCAGGTGGCTCTACCCCGTGACGGCCGAGGCCGCCTCGCTGACGGCAATCTTGATGAACGCCGCTGGTCGCCGTCCTCGCGGAAGCACGCCTGGTTGCCGGACAGATCCGTCGGGCCGTACATCGTGCCCTGCGGAGCACCCGCACCGGTTGAGTACCAACCTGCGTCTTCCCATCTCTCGTCACCGGCAGACGCATATGTGCTGGCCATGAGCGTTACCGTGGAAGCCGCCACGAGAACGACGAGTGCTTTTCTCACTCCACGCATGTGTACCGATCCTCTTGTCACGATGGTCCCCCGTGCAGCAGTCCCGCCCGGGCGAAGTGGGGTGCTGTTCTCGTCTCGACGTGAGGCAGTTTCACGTGAGGCGTCGTTGACTTTGCGCGCACGACGGTTGGATTTCCGTGCACAACCGGCCGCCCTGCCGCGCCGGATCGACCCGCGACTCGCGCTGCTTGACGCCGACTTCGCTGCGCTGCGAGTGGCGCGTCCAGATGCGGACGTACTGCCGGAACAGTCCCGTCGTCACCGGTGGCGACCGCGGCGCGCGGTGTCGCTTGTCGCAGGTCAGTCCGAATCCGACTCCGAGCCCTGCCCCCGAAGGAGCGCGTTGTTGCGCGCATAGGAGTCATGCGTATGAGCGACGGACTTGTCGATCCAGGCGAACACCTGCTGTGCCCGGTCCTTGGGGGACACCGTGGTGCTGTCCTTGTATCCCGGGACCGTCCGGTTGGCGTCCTCCCTGGAATAGAACCTTCCCGGGCGCACGAGCTCCTTCCCGTCGCCGCCCTTGGGCGAGCCATGGGGGTAGAGGGCGGCGAAGCAGGTGGCACACGGCCTCTTGGTTCCGCCCAGATACGGCGGCGTCTTGCCGTTGTTGCTCGCGAAGATGCGGAGCTCCGCGTGCTGCCCCGACGCGCCTCCGGCGGCGACCACCATGCCTTGGGCGAGAGCGGTCCGCAGGGCAGCGGGCACCGGCGCCGCGCCGCTGTGCATGTCGGACGCCTGGTCGAAGTGCCGGTTGACCCGGTCGACCCTGGCCCTTTCGTCCATCGCGCTGCCCGCCCGCGCCTGGGGGCGCGCGGCGTTGCCGAGCATGTGCCCCAGGGAATCCGTGGCGCCGCCGTTCGCGGCCAGCTCGACCAGGTGGTCATTGGCGCTCTTGTCATTGGCCGCGACGATGAGCCGTCCCGAATCGTCGATCGCCGCCTGCACTTCGATCGGCGGGAGCTTCACGGTCGTCAGATACTCCTTGATGACGGTCGAGATCCACCGCAGCCGTCGGACCTGTGGCTGGTCCTCGTAACTGTGCGCCTTCACCTTGCCCTTTTCCTTGGTCGCGGCCTCGAAGTCGCCCTCAGGCGTCGACTTCTCGATCTTCCACTTGCCGCCCGACGCGGAGAAATGGCCGCGCAACAGCCGGAGGAACTCTCGATGCCGTCCCCCCAGGCCCAGCTTCTTGAGGCGGTCCAGCTCTGCCGCGTCGACCGCGTCCTGGCGGTCGAACGCGTCAGTCATGGCTTCGTCCAAGTCCTCGTCGGACCCGAAGTGGTCGACGTCCATGGCGTCGCCCTGCGGTCGCGCGGCGCGCTGTACGAGCTCGGTCCGCACCGGCTCGGCGCCGGAGTCCGCGGCCACCGAGCGCTGCGCGGTGGCCGAGGGGGCCGTGGCCACGTCCGCGGCGAAGTTGTCGCCCTCCGTGTCCGCTGTCCGCTCGGAGGGCTGGTTGGGGTTGGTGACCTTGAGCCCGGCGCCGTTGTCGGTGCCCGTCTCGGGTTTTCCGTTGAGATTGTTGTTGAGGTGGCTGAACTCGTGCCCGATGAGCGCCAAGTCCCGGGCCCCGGGCGGAGGGAGGAAGACGTGGTTGTCGATGGTCAGGGCCCGGGCGCCCATGGCCTCGATGGCGCGCTGGGCCACTGGACCGTCATGGAGGCGGCCACGGGAGAAGTCGTTGCCGAAGAAGGACTCGGCCTTGCCGCGCAGCGGATCGGGGATCTGGCTGCTCTCCGACCTGATCGCCTCGGCGATCAGAGCGCTCTGCGCCTTCGCAGTACCGTCCTCGACGCCGTCGTGACCGCAGCCGGCACCGTGGGTGTGCCGCTCCTCCTTCAACAGGCGTGCGACGACACGGTTGCCCACCTGGCCACTCAGTGCCGTGACCTCGGAGGCGCTCCTCGGGACGTGTGCCGTATTCCCGGGCACGGACACCGCCCGGCGCGGAGGCCGTGCCTTGCTCCCGTTTTTCTCTCCGGGGTCTTCTACGTGCGCGCGCATGGCATGTCCCGATCCTGATCGCTCGAATCGCAGCCGATCAGCAGTACCGGCAGCACCGCGGTGAGGGGATCAGCGTTCGGCCGCGGCTCCCTGTCGTAACCGTTGTAGTCGCCGGCTCTGCGAGCGGACAGTGCCGCGGGGGCAGCCTTTGGGGCAGCCCGGCATGTCACCATGGCCCGTACAGCACCGCTCTGGTGCCCCGTCAGGGGCGTCCGCCGGCACGGGCGGGACTACTGCTGCGCTCTCGGCCAAGGTGTGCGCCACCAGGGGATGTGACTCCACGCCGCCTGCTTCCAGGCGGAAGCAGGAGCGGCAGCGAGGAGCACGGCGGTACCAAACCCTGGAGGCGACGCAGCACGTCGCAGGGGAGGAGCGGCCTGGGTCGCTAGGCGTTGCTCCACCCGGCCGTGTTGGAATACGAGTCGAGCAGGTCCACCACGAAGACCAGGGTCGAGCCCGCCGGGATCAACGGTGAGGGCGACTGATTGCCGTAGCCGAGACGCGGGGGAACGATGATCTCGCGCCGACCGCCGACCTTCATCCCCTTCACCCCCCGGTCCCAGCCCTTGATGACCCTGCCACTGCCCAGGGCGAACTTGAACGGCTCGCCCCGGTCCCAGGAGGCATCGAACTCCTTCCCGGACTCGAAGGTCACCCCGACATAGTGGACCCTGACCACCATGCCCGGCCTCACCTCAGCCCCGTCCCCGACGACCAGGTCCCGGATGGTCAGCTCGGTAGGAGCGTCACCCTCCGGGACGTCGACCGCGGGCTTCGTCAGTTCACTCATTGCAGCCTCATCACTCTCCGTCGAAAGCCCGCGCACGGACCAGCCGGACGCATGGACACCCCATGCAGCAGATGGTCACGCTACCGAGAATGCCGATCCCCGGCCCCGCCACCAGCCCACTCACACAAAAGCCCAGCTCAGCCAGTCACTCGAAACGAGCCGGACCCTTATTCAACAGTGCGCCCGTGTCCGCTGTCGAAGGATTCGATCAGCTTCGAATGCGTCCCCGCACTGCGACGCGTGAGGATGTGTCACTCGCGGTGCGAGGGGGAGCAGCCGCTGACTGGCAGGCTGGCTTGATGACGTGCGTTCGCTGATGACATCGGGCGCCGCTCGTCGCACACTGCCGGTGAAGGGAGGGCTGCCTTGCTGCGATGCGGGGTCCGACAGATGCTGTGGACGGGGTGCACGGTGCTCGGCGTGGTCGCCAGCGTGCTGCCCCTGGCGGCAGACACGGCACGGGCGGGTCCGGTGCCGACCGACTCCTTGGGGAGGACGGATCCGGCGCACACCGATGTCCTGTTCGTCGGAGCCCACCCCGATGACGAGTCGTCATCCTTGGCCACCTTCGGCCAGTGGCAGGAGCGGCGAGGCCTGAGCACCGGCGTCGTCACCATCACCCGGGGCGAGGGCGGCGGGAACGCGGTCGGCACCGAAGAGGGGGCAGCTCTCGGCCTGATCCGTGAGGGCGAGGAGCGCAAGGCCGTACGGCGGGCCGGCATCCGTAACGTGTTCTATCTCGACAAGCCGGACTTCTGGTACACACTCTCCGCTCCGCTGACCGCCACGGTCTGGAACCCGTCGCCCCAGCCGGCGACGGACACGCTCTCGCGGCTCGTCCGGCTGATCCGGGCGACCACCCCGCGCGAAGTGGTGGTCATGGATCCGCGCCCGTTCCACCAGCACGGCGGACACCAGGAGGCGGCACGGCTGGCTGTCGAGGCGTTCCAGCTCGCAGGCGACCCGACCGCGTTCCCCGGGCAGATCACCCGGGAGAAGTACCCGGCCTGGAAACCGTCCCGACTGCTCGCCACGAACGGCGGTTTCCCGGGGCCCGCGGGGGAGAAGTGCGGCAAGTACCAGGCCAAGGACCCGCACACCGGGCTCCCCGTCATCGGTGTATGGACCGGCACGACAGCGCGCAGACACTCGGGCAGGACCTGGGCGCAGATCGAGCGGGACGCCACCCGCGAGTACGCCACCCAGGGCTTCGCCTCCCTGCCGCCGACGGTCGAAACCCCACGGGTGAAGCTGCCCTGCGAGTGGTTCACCGTCCTGGCCGACAGCCGTACACCACAGACTCCCGTCACACGCGAACAGCCGGGCCTGCGCCCGCTGTACGCCGACTTCCGCGCCTGGGCCCGGCGGATGCGGATGCCCTGGCTCGCCAATGACGCCCAGCCTGCGTATCCGGCCAACCCCTCCGCCAGTGTGCCCTCCGTGGCCGAGGCTCCCGTCGTGGACGGTGTCGCCGGACTGGGGGAGTACCCCGGCCCGGCGCTGCGGCTCACCCACTGGGAGGGCGAGCGATGTGCCGACGAGAAGGACTGCGCGGCGGACGTCCGCTTCTCGCGCCAGGGCGATGACCTGTATGTGTTCGTCCGCGTCGCCGACGACATCAAGGGGTACGCCCTGGACGCCGCGGCCGACTGCAAACGCCACTGGCGCACCGACGCCGTCGAGATCGCCCTCGACCCGCAAGGCCGCTCCGACGACACCTCGACCACTTTCAAGACGGGCATCCTGCCCTTCACCAAGGACAGCAGGGGACCCTGCGCGGAACGCGACGCCGACAACTGGCAGGGACCCGCGAGCCGCACCGCCCCGGGCCTGGCCGTCGCCTCCGCCGTGACCGATCCGTACAAGGGGTACGCGGTCGAGGTCAGGATTCCGCTCGACGGCCTGCCCGCCCCCGCCGATCCTGAGCGCCTGGCGGTCAATATCCTCCTCTACGACTCCGACACGGCGGACCGCACCGGTCAGACGCGCCTGGCCTGGTCTCCGTTCGGTAGCGCCCAGGCCGATCCCTACGTCTGGGGCACCTTGCGCCTGCCCGGATACGTCCCGCCGCCCGACCAGCCCGTGCAGCCCGCGCGGATCCCCCAGGAGGCCGCCCGGAGCAGCCGCTCCACCGCATCCGTTGAGCAGGCCCGGCGCACCGGTGTCCCTCTCGCGGGCGGTCCGCGACGACCACGGCAAGGGGGCTGACATCCGGCTGGTACGTACCGTGAACCGGCCCGATGCGTTCGGTCAGTTCCGTGAGCGCGGCGTGACGATCGGGAGCTTCGCGTCGGGCAGGGTGAGCGTGGCGAAGGCCGCGCCCACCGCATCCTGGGCCCCGTCGCCCTCCAGGGCGATCTTGTTGTCCTGGACACCATCGTTGAACAGATGGTCCAGGACGCCCCGGAACAAGTGGTCACCGACGCCGCGTGAGTGCTGGGTTTCTCCATCCACGAGCGCGCGCCCGGCACTCTATCCTCGTCTGCGCGCACAGACGAGGAGCCGCTGCCCGTCCGGCCGAGCGCCGACCCACAGGCGGCGCTCACGGGCTCCCGACCCCAGTCCCGTGAGTACATGAGTAGCCGTGAGGAGATCGATCTCCGCGAACTGCACCTGGCCGGTGCCGATCTCCGTTGGGCGGACCTGACTGATGGCGAGTGGGAGGGCGTGAACGTTCCTCCGGCCGGACGCGGAGGCCCGGCCGGAGGAACGCAGCCCGAGCCTTGTCAGGGCCTCAACACACCGTCGAGCTTCTCCCAGTTCGAGTAGCCGCCGCCGGGGGACCATTGCGAGCGGTGCCACACGCCCCCGGTGTGATCGACGCCGAACAGTTCCACCCGCCCATCGGCATTGGTCTCGGCGGCAACCTGGGTCAACCCTCCGTCGAGCTTCTCCCAGTTCGCATAGCCGCCGCCGGGGGAGGTTTGCGAGCGGTGCCACACGCCCTCAGTGTGATCGGTGCCGAGCAGCTCAAGCCGGCCGTCCTGATTGCGAGCCGCGGCAACTGACGTGAGCCCGCCGTCGAACTTCTCCCAGCCGGACCAGCTGCCGCCGGGGGAGGTCTGCCAGCGGTGCCACACACCCTCGGTGTGATCGACGCCGAACAGTTCCACCCGCCCATCGGCATTGGTCTCGGCGGCAACCTGGGACAACCCGCCGTCGAACTTCTCCCAGCCGGACCAGCCGCCGCCGGGGGACCGCTGCCAGCGGTGCCACACACCATGGGTGCGATCGGTGCCGAACAGTTCCAGTCGGCCGTCCTGATTGCGAGCCGCGGCAACTGACGTGAGCTCGCCGTCGAATTGCTCCCAGCCGGACCAGCTGCCACCGGGGGAGGTCTGCCAGCGGTGCCACACACCCCTGGCGTTATTGACGCCGAACAGTTCCACCCGCCCATCGGCGTTGGCCTCGGCGGCGACGGCGACGAAGGGGCCGCCCAACTTCTCCCAGTTCGCATAGCCGCCACCGGGAGAGGTCTGCGAGCGGTGCCAAACGTCTCCGTCGCTACTGACGCCGAACAGCTCCAGTCGGCCGTCCGCGTTGCGAGCCGCGGCAATCGAGGAGCCGAAGTAGCCGACACCTTGCTGGGGCGCGGCCGTGGCGGGGCCGGGCACCGCGGCCAGTAGTGCCGCAATCGCCATAGAGGCCACCAGACTTGCCCGCAGATTCCTGACCAGCTGACCGATGCGTTCGTACGCTCTTCTTGATCTTTTTCGCATGACACTGCCCTTTCACCACGAGGCGTGCGCGAACAATGTAGACATGGTGGTTGGGGCGGAGACCGACCGTCCAGCGGCTGGTCCACTGAGCGGAACACGGGTTCAGCCAGGGTGAGCGAGGTGGCCGCCTTACGACAAGGCGACGTCCCGCCGCTGCTCGTCGATCTTGCGGGCGACGATGTTGCGGATGTGCTGTGCGCGGGCGAGCTGTGCAGCGGTAGCCAGTGCCGCATCAAGCAACGTTCGCCCCGTCTTGCCGAACGGGTCCGCGGCAGGCAGCCGTTGGATACGGTCCGCGTAGTCTCGCGGGGTGCATTCTCATCTGAGCTTCGAGAACCCTCCCGCGCTGCCTCACGGGGCGGTGGTCGAGACGTTGGAGCAGGCTCTGCGTGACCGCTCGACCGAGGGCGAGGCGGCGGGAGTCCTGGTCGGCACCGCCTTGAACGACGACGACGCGGGGTTCATCGAGCACTGGTGCGTGCAGGTCGGGACGCGGGCTGTGTCGGGTAGTCCGCTGCTCGGGCTGGCTGGGCTGTGCCTGGGCCATACCGCTCGACGCTTTGGGCATCTCAGCGATGAGGCCCGTGCCCTGGCAGAGTCGCTGGCGGCGCGGGCCGAGGCAGACCCGTCGGATGTGGACGGTCGGGCCCTCGACGGCTACGACGATGTCCGGAGCTTCCTCCACCTGTGGTGACCTCACCTGTTGCAGGTCAGGCTGCGTTGGCTGTCTTCACGAGGGCTTTGAGGCCTGCCCCGTTGATCGCGCGCATCGACGCGTGGGCCGAGGCCCAGACGTTGGAACACGGTGCCGATGCCGCCAGCTACCAGGGCGACTTGTCGATCCCGCCTGGCCGGCGGGTAGGGGGCTGTCCCAGCTGGGCGTCGACAGGACCGATGGCGATCGACTGCGAATCCTGCGCAACGCCCATGCGATTGCTGCTGACGGCCGTCGGTGATGAGATGGACGCCGGCTCGCAAAGCTGGATGCCGCTGGAGGATCGCGACCCGTCTCTGCGGGGACAGGACTCGATCCGGAGCGGCTGGCCTGTTTCCCACCCACTCGGCTTCGCTTCGGCCGTGACCGTGACCGCGACCTCCGCGTCTTCACCTGCCCGACCGGCCCCGGCCACCCGCCCCGATGGGTGCTCGCCCAGTACGCCAGCGCTGCTTCAGTCGATGGGCACGCCTACGCGCCGTAGGATCCAACGGCGCGAGGGGTCTGTGTCGCAGGTGAATTGCACGAGCGGGACATTGTTGTCGGTGGAGACACCTCCGGCGACCGTCATGCACTTGCGGGTCTGCGCGTTCACGAGCTGGTATGAGCTGCCGTTCCAATTGGTGACGAACCAGCGGCGAGAGGGGTGCGTGTCGCAGTTGAATTGGACGAGTTCGACGTTGTTGTCGGTGGAGACGCCGCCCGCAACTGTCGCGCACTTTCGGGTCTTTCCATTGACGAACTGCCTGCCGTTGCCGTTGTTGTTGGTGATGGACCAGCGGCGTGAGGGATGTGTGTCGCAGTTGAATTGGACGAGTTCGAGGTTGTTTTCGGTCGAGACACCGCCCGCAACCGTCGCGCACTTGCCGGTCCCCGCGTTGACGAGCTGGAAGTCTCCCGTTATCCCTGCCGGGGTGTCGGGAGAGGCCGGATGCGCAACCGCGGCATCGGGCCAGAGCATGATGCCCCCGGCTACAAGAGCTGTCGAGGCCGTCAAAAGACGGCGAGTCCGATTGTTTTTGCGCATAATGATGCTCCTCTCGTGACTCTACGAGGGAGGTGAGAAAGACGTTGGCTCGTCGAGCAGGCCCGCTCCAGGGCTCTGCGACTGTGGCTGATGGACTCCAGCTCGACAGGGGGCCATCGATAGCGCCGCGGCAATCCCTTCCAGGGAAGCACGGTTAGCGCAGATCGGCATCTGGTACAGGATGGCGATAGCGTCGATACTCTGTTCCTTCCCTGCCCTAATAATTCCAGCCGGACTTTTGCAGTAGGAACGCGATTCAACGCCCTACGTTTGGCCAAGGAGCACGAGTACCTCTGGAGGCTGTCCTTCGTGCCGTGTCGTGGGTGGGTGATGCGGTCAGTCGAGGTGGTGGACGAGGATTCGAGCGCTGACGAACCGGCTGTTCGCGGCGGCTTCCCGTATGGGACGGCGCTTGGCTTTCTGGTCGGCGGCGGGGTTTTGGGTGAGTCCGATTTTCCCGACGTACGGCACGTTCCACCCGTACTGCTCGACTGCGGCGGTTCACTGGGGCGGGGAAGCGATGGTTCCGATGTAGAAGAGTGTCCCGGCGGGTTCCATGACGGTCAGCTGCGCGATGCGGACTTCCGCGGCGGGGGTGGTGTGGGTGGCCGGCCACCGGTCCGCGTGCGCAGGTGCCTGGCGCATCCGGCCCACGGGGGAGACGCCGCGGGTAAGGACGTGGGAGGCGAGGACGTCCAGGAGTTCGGCGCCCGCTCCGGTGCCGGTGTTGAGGTGGACGGTGCTTCGGGTTCGGCGATGGGGGTGGGCGGCATGGCGCGGCTGTGTTCGACGGTCGCGGCGGTCATCCGCATCGCCATCCCGCGTCCGGCGCGGCCGGCGGCCTGGGCAAGCGGGCCAGGCCGTGGTGGCTGCCGGCCCGTGGCGCCCGCGCCGTCCGTGCCGAGCGCGACCCGGAGTTGGTGGATCCGACCTGGCAGATCCAGGTGGCGCCGTGCTGGCCGGACGCCGGTGCGACCTCGCCGAGCTGGTTGATGTCCGTCGGCCGATCGTCTTCAGGTCCTCAGCCGGTATCTGACGCCGCTGCCTTCATAACCGGAACGGTGCGTTGCGGAACTGACGGGTGGTCACGGCGCGTGGCGGGGCTGTTGTTTCATGCGTGAGCCTTCCAGGCACAAGATCCACGCGCTACGTTCCCGGCTCCCCCCATGGAAGGAGCCCTCTCGTGGCACCGATGAGACGCGCCATCAGCACGTCTGTGCTCGCCCTGGCCCTGGTGATACCCCTGGCAGCCGGTACGGCGCAGGCGTCCCCGCCTGCGAACCACGCCCGCCCCGCCGACAGCACGGTCACGAGCTCGCGGGTGTTGGCGGTACCGGGCACGGTCAATGCCCGGGACATCGGCGGCTACCGCACGTACGACGGCAAGACCACCCGCTGGGGTGTGCTGTACCGCTCGGAGACCCTGTCGAAGCTGCCGCCCGAGGGCGTGAACGCGCTCGCTGCCCTGGGGCTGGGCAGCGTGATCGACCTGCGTACCGCGCCCGAGATGCAGGCTGACGGAGCCGACCGACTTCCGGCCGACGTGACCTCCATCGTCCAGCCGATCGACGACACGTCGTTGTTCGCGTTCATCGGCATGGTGGTGCGCAGCAAGGACCCCGTGTACCAGCAGCAGCAACTCGGCGGAGGAAAGGCCGAAGCGAGGATGGATGTGCTTTACCGTGCTTTCGTCACCAACCCGGCGAACCGAGCCGCGCTCGGGGCAGCGATCCGCACCGTGGCGAACGCGAACGAGCCGTCGATGTTCCACTGCTCGGCCGGCAAGGACCGCACGGGAATCCTCGCGGACACGATCCTGCGCGCGGTCGGCGTGCCGGCCTCCACATCCGAGGGTGACTACCTCCTGAGCAACGAACTCCGTGCGGCATCGGACGCTGCGCTGAAGAGTCAGCTCAAAGCCGCGGGGTTCATGCAGGACCCGGCCTTGCTTGACCCTTTGCTTCAGGTGCACAGCAGCTACCTGGGGGCGTTCAGGGCGCAGGCGCTGGCCGACTACGGAAGCTTCGGCGCCTTCCTCACCGAAGGGCTCGGGCTCGATGCGCTCACCTTGTTCAAACTGCGGTTCCGCATCGTCGGCTGACCCCCGAAAGGGAGTGTCTGCTGAGCTTGTGGCCGTGATGCCGTGGAGTTTGACAGGGGCAGTCGTCGCGGTAGAGCCGATGTATGAGGTATCCGCGAGGCGGTGGCCTGACGGCCGATCAGCGGGTTGGCGGGGTAGGCGGATTCTTGTGGCGTTGGCACCATGGGCAAGGGCACTCCCGTTGAGGATTTCCCTTCGAACGCTCCCAGGTTGCGGCCGGTCCGGGTCACGTGCGGCGCGGGCAGGGCGGGGCGTAGTCGAGGCCGGGGAATGGCGGGCCCACTGGGCGCGGTCGGTCACGTCCCAGATGTTCACCACGCCGTCCACGCCATTGGTTGCCGCCGTGTGGTCATGGGAGGCGAAGGCGACGCCTGTGACGATGTCGGCGTGTCTGGCCAGTTCGCCCAGCTCAGGGTGTTGGGGGAGGTGACTGATGTCCCACAGCTTCGCCGTATGGTCGTCGCTGCCGCTCAGCAGGGTGTGGTCCGGGCTGTAGGCGAGGGCGTCGACGAGGTGTTGGTGCCCTTGGAGGGCGGCGATCTGACCAAAGCCAAGGTGAAGCTCACCGCCCTCGACCGAAGCCTGCGACGCGCCCGCGGCGACGGCCACGGCGTTACTGACCTCGGGGTGTCCGTCGCCGCGCGACCACCCTCATGACCACCGAGCACGGAAACCACTGGGCGTACGAGGAACCATGCGGGATGCTGCCGGGCATGATCGACCGTGAGTACGCCAAGCGCATAGCCCAGGAAGACCTGGACCGCAGTTATGCGGGGCGCCTGGTGGTGTCCGGGGTGGAAGCGCACGAGCTGGTCTGGATCGTCTCCTACCAGACCGAGGAGTACCTCCGGACCCGGGACCCGGGACAGCTTCTGGGCGGAAACGGCCCTTATCTGGTCGACCGAATTGACGGTGGCCTCCACCAGATCGGCCCGGTCTCCTATGCCACCGGCGAGTGGGAGGCCGACTACCGCCAGCGCATCCGGAAGGAGCCCACGCGCACGGCCGTCGACGACCTACACGACGAACTCCGCCGAGCGACGGCTGACCAAGGCCGGATCATCGCTATGCACCTGCTACGGCAACGCGTCCCGAGCCTGACCCATGCCGAAGTCATCGAATACGTGACCGCCCTTCAGGCGGGCCCCGCACCAGAGCACCTCGTCGCTGCCGCAACCAAGACCCTTGTTCCGCCTCTTGATCCTGTCCTCTCCGTGGAGACGATGCACGCCGGGCGAGACTCCGGACGCTAAACTCACGCGGCCAGCCGGCCAGCCGGCCAGCCCGTAGTCCGGATAACCGTCCCGCATGGCCACGAACACGACCCTCCGGCGCTTCAGGAGGGCGACCGCGACACGGCAGGCCACCGCCTCGTCCCGCACCAGCTCGGTGACCGCCTCCACCTTCTCCTCGACCGTCACCGGCACCGACGCCTTCCACCCCACCGCCCGTTTCGCTGCGTCCCCGTCCCACGCCCGGCGGCCCGTCCGCTCGTTTGGCGGCGGATGCGCGATCACCTCGAACGGGTCAGCAGCGGAGGCGAGGACCTTGTGGACCTCCCACGACACCCCCGCCACCCGGCGCTCGGTCGGCCATTTCGTCGCCACCCACCGGGTACGTCCGGACAGTCGCCACCGACAGTCCCACGTCCTCCGCGAAGAACATCCCGGCCGCCGGCGCCGGCGACAACTACGCTGTCTCCTTCCTCATCGAGCAACGAGGACGACGGCCCTCGTCCAGACCTGCTGCCAGCTCGCCCGAACCCTCCATACGACCGGCGTCATCGAAAGATCTGTCGGCCGAACCGTGCCGGTGATCGTCCACGAGCTGGAGTACTACGAGGCGGTCGCCCGGCAGACCGAGGCCGCCAACCCGCCCGGTCTCGCCGACGAGTTCACCTCGTGGGTCCGCAATGGCTGAGGCATTCGGACAGTTCCATTACCCGACTCCAGCATTAGCCGTCTACCCCGAAGAGGCGATTCAGGCGCACATGGCCTTCCTGGCCCGCCGCCGGTCCCTTCGCCCGAGCGAGGAATACCGCGTCCCCACCGACGAGGAATGGCAGGAGTTCCTCGGCCACTTCGAGCGCCGCAAAGTCTCCATCGGCGCATGCGGCCGCGCGTTCGGCACCCCCTGCATCCACGAACACGCCTGCATCCGCTGCCGCCGATCGCATCGACAGGCCGAGGAACAGCGCTGCCGCCTGCCGCAGATCCGAAGTGCGATCCGGATCACCTGTTGCCTCGTGTGCGTGCTGAAGACGGTAGAGAGGTGGTTGGCGTTGAGTGAAGGGAAGAGCAGACGTGGATGTGTATGAAGCTGTGGACAGTCGCCGGGCTGTGCGGGCGTTCAGCGATGAGCCGGTATCCAAAGAGATACTCGAACGTGTGCTGGCCGCAGCGACGCGGGCTCCGTCGAGCGGGAACCTCCAGCCGTGGCATCTGTATGTCGTGACCGGCGAGCCCTTGGCCGAGCTGAAGAGGCGCGCAACGACCAGGGCACTGGCGGGAGACCCGGGGGATGAGCGGGAGTATCCGATGTACCCGGCCGAACTGACCTCGCCGTATGTGGACCGTTTTTCCGCCGCGGCTGCCCAGCGGTACGAAGCGCTGGGGATCGAGCGCGACGACCCCGACAGGCCCATGAAGATCGCCGCCTTGAACTCGGAGGCGTTCGGGGCACCGGTCGTGCTGTTTTGCTACCTCGACCGGACGATGGGGCCCGGGCAGTGGGGGGACGCGGGGATGCATTTGCAGACGGTCATGCTGTTACTGAGGGCGGAAGGGCTGCACAGCTGCCCTCAGGTGATGTGGACGATGTATCGCAAGACCGTCAGCCAGATCGTCGGAGCCGATGACGGGCTCGTGCTGTTCTGCGGTGTCTCGGTGGGATTCGAGAAGGAGGGCGCGCCACGGCTGCGTACCGGGCGGGCTGACATGACAGAAACAGTGAGCTTCATCGGTGGGTGACCGGGCATGTCGGTCTGGCGTCGGCCCCGATCATCGCAACTCGTAGTTCCGAGAATGCCTGATCTTCCAGAACACCCTGGACATCGCCCAAGCGGTGCGCGAGTTGCAGGCCGAGGGCTGGAAGGTGGAACCTGAGGACCCGGCGGAGGTCTCGCCCTATCTGACCGAGAAGATCATGCGGTTCGGCGGGTACTCCGCCCACTGATCCTCCCTGACCCCGCATGGCCACCTGCTCAAGGTCGACGCGACGTTCGCTGGAGAGCTTGGCGGCCCTGCATCGTGCCGGCTGGGCTACTGATCTCTTCGGGGTGGGGTCGGGTGGTGACGGGGCTTGATCCCTGCGGTACGCCGGAGTTATGTGATAAGCGCAAGGTGGTGGGCTGAAGCTGTGTGTTCGCTGCTGCGACGAGGGCCACTGGCCAACACCGCGTTCACCGATATCGGCCATCTCATCCGTACCCTCCACCGCGGCCTACGCCGCATCGAGCAGCGCCCCGACATCATCGACGGCCTCCTCGCAGGCACCGGCCTGACCATCAACCCCGACCGACCCCACCCCGAAAAACCAGTAGCCCTTGAGGAGGTCCGCTGTCCTCGAAGTCTTCTCCGACTCGCGGCAGACGTACGGCTACCGGCGCGTCCACGCGTCACTGGCCTGCGGCGTCCTCTGCCTCCCAGCGCAGCAGGTCGCCCGGCTGGCACTTGAGTACCTCGCAGAGCGCGGCGAGTGTCGCGAAGCGCACCGCCTTGGCGCGGCCGTTCTTGAGTACCGCCAGGTTGGCGGGAGTGATCCCTATGCGGTCCGCGAGCTCGCCGACGGACATCTTGCGTTTGGCCAGCATCACGTCGATGTCGACGGTGATCGGCATCAGATCACCTCGTCCAGCTCGGCCTGCATCTGCGCCGCTTCGCCGTCGCGCGCGACGGCTTGGGCGAGCAGCATCCGCAGTACGAGCACGAGGAGTGCAACCCCCAGGATGGCTACGCCAATCCCGCCCATGATGACGGTGACGCCCGGGTCGTCGCGCTGGCCCGGTGCGTTTACGGCCGTGACGGCGAACCATACGAGGGCAGCCGCCACGATCGCGCCGATCACTCCGTCCACGTACCGGAAGGCGGCGTGGGAGAACACGGTTCCGCGTCGCACCATCGTCACCAGTCGCCAGATGCAGACCAGGGCGACCTGGACCGACACCATGCCCAGGATCGTGATCACGCGCAGCGCGGTCAGTGGGAGCGACCCGTCCTCCGGGTCGCTCCCACTGACCAATGTCCACACCATCATTGCCTGTACGAACGCGGTTCCGGTGAGCACCACCACGAGCACGGCGCGCAGCGCACGTACGGTCAGCTTTCCCACGACCTACCCTTCCATCGAATCACGATGTAAATCTATCGATATTCGATAGGTAGGGCAAGAGTGGGGGCGGCGGTGGGGTGGCGGTTTCGCAGGGTGGCGCGCCGCCGCTGCCTCCTGTGGCATGACCGTTGCGCGAACAGTCTTGATCTTGTTGAGGCCAGATGCACAGCACCCTGGGCCGGAGAGCCGAGTAACCGTCCCATATCGGAATATAGTGCTCCAGTTGCTGATGGCTGAAGTTGCTCCCTGCGAGGTCACGGCTCCTGGGTGGCGTGCTTGCATGTATTCATGATCGTTAATTTGCAGGAAGCATCTGGGGCGCGGACGTACCTGGAGCACATCCTGGAGCACTGGCACGAGGACGAGGACGCCGATGCGCTCGTCCAGGGTGAGTTGCGGCTGACCCGCAGGGAGGCTCGGCAGCGGCTGTTCAGTTTGGGGCACGCGTTGAGGCGGCAGGGACTCGTGCCCGGTGACGGTGTGGGGTTGTTCCTGGCCAACCATGTGGATTCTGTCTTGGTGCAGCTTGCGGTGCATCTGATCGGCTGCCGTGTGGTGTTCCTGCCGCCCGAGCCGGGGCCGGGTGAACTCGCCGCGCTGGTCGAGCAGTCGAAGGCGCGCGTTGTGGTGACCGATCCGGTGTTCGCGGCGCGTGCCGCTGACGCGGCCGGCCGCAGTGTCCATGCACCTGTGCTGCTCAGTGTCGGTCCGTGTGAGCAGCGGTGTACGGATCTGCTGGCCGTGGCGGCCGAGTGCCCTGTGACGCGTCCCGAGGGCGTGTCCGCCCCGGCAGCGGACGAGGCCGTCACCGTCCTGTACACCGGCGGCACCCTGGGCCGCCCCAAACTCGCAGCCCACAGCCACCGGCTGTACGACGTGCTGATGGATGGCGTGGCGGCCGACGGGGGCAACGCTCCTTCTGTGGGGTTCTTCCCGGCCATGGACCCGGGTACGGACCGGGTACTCGTCTCCACGCTGCTCACGCACGCAAGTGGCCACCTCACGTCGCTTCAGGCGCTGGTGACAGGATGCGCCCTTGTCGTGCTGCCCGAGTTCGAAGCGGGCGCGGCCCTGGAGGTGCTGCGCGAGGAGCGGATCACCGCCACCATGTTCGTACCGCCCATGCTGTACGCGCTGCTCGACCACCCACAGTGCGAGGTGGGAGCGCTGCCTGTGCTGCGGCGGATCGTCGTCGGCGGCGCGGCTTCCTCGCCCAGCCGGCTCCAGCAGGTGGTCGAGGTCTTCGGGCCCGTGCTCAGCCAGGGCTATGGGCAGTCGGAGGCGCTCGGCATCGCCGCGTTCGACGCGGAGGACCTCGCCGTGCAGGCAGCCCGCCGGCCCGAGCTCTGGCGCAGCTGCGGCCGCGCGATATCCGACACCCAGATCGAGATCCGCGGCGAAGACGGCACGGCGGTGCTGCCCGCCGGGCAGATCGGCGAGGTGTGCGTGCGGGGCAAGGCCGTGATGCTCGGTTACTACGAGGACCCGCAGCGCACCGCGGAGGCGTTTTACGGCGGCTGGCTGCGCACCGGGGACATGGGCTATCTCGACGCCGAGGGATACCTCTATCTCGTCGACCGGGCCAAGGACATCATCGTCACCGGCAGCACCAGCGACAACGTCTACTCCCGCCTCCTGGAGGACTTCCTGCTCACGCTCCCCGGTGTGCGCAACGCGGCGGCGCTGGGCGTGCCGGACGAGGACTACGGGGAGGCGGTACAGATCTTCCTGGCCACGGCCGAGGGCGCTGACGTCGACCCGGACGCGGTCGGCGCCGCGGTGACCGCCGAGCTGGGGGACCTGTATACGCCCCGCAAGACGGTCCTGCTCGACCAGCTGCCGATGACCAAGGTCGGAAAGGTGGACAAGAAGGCGCTGCGCGCCCCGTGGACGAGTACGGCCGTGGACACTCCGTAGGTGCCGCTGTCGCCGGGATCCGTCTCGGCCTGAGCCCGGACCAGGCAGGCTCTGACGTGCGGTGCCGGCTCTCTTTGAGAGGCGCCGGGCCTGGGGGTGGAGGCGGTCGCGCCGGACTATCAGCGGCTGGTGGGCGTGCCGGAGGCGGGTGGGGCCGGGCTGCGGGCCCGGGAGTTGACCGGACGGCTGAGCCTGGAGGTGGCGCCGACGACGGTCGAGGGGGTGCGGTCGAAGGTGAAGCGGCTGGTGGAGCGGGGCTGGCTGGCCGAGGAGCGTCCTGGGGTGTTCACGCCGCGGCGGGTGGCCGGGTGACGTTTCGGGACTGGTGGCGGGTGACACCCACGAGCGGTGCAGGAGGCCCTGCCTTCATGCCCGTGCCACCGGAAGACCATCCGACCGGGAACCCTCGCTCGACCACCAGGCAAACCTCTTGGTACGACAACGGCTACCAACGCAGACCACGCCCCTGGGGTTTGGCATCCTCCTGATCGTTCAGGTCCGGGAGGATGCCGAGGCTCCCTCTGCGACCAGGATTCCGTTCGATAGCGCCGTCGGTCAATTGCCCCGAGCGGCGGCTTCGGCGAGCGCGGCGATGCGCGACGCGAGGGCGGGGGTGGGTGGCTGGGCGAGGAGGAACAACCAGGCGTACGCGGTGCCGAGTACGGCGGCGTGCACCAATACGGGGTCTGCCGGTGTGGGCAGTTCTCCTCGTTGGTGGGCGCGTTCCAGCAACGCGGTGATCTGTGCGCGTTCTTCGGCGATGAAGGTCTCCTGGAACCGCGCGGCGATGTCGGGCTGCTGCTGCAGGTCCGCGAGCAGCCCGGGGGTGGCTGCGGCGGTCACCGGGTCGGAGAAGATCCCCAGGATCAGGTTCGCGAGCGCGGTGAGGTCGCCGGTGAGTGTTCCGGTGTCGGGCAGGGGCTGCGATTTTCTCCCGTGGACGAGGACGGAGAAGACGAGTTCGCCGCGTGAGGTGTGGCGGCGGTAGATGGCCGCTTTGCCGATGCCTGCCTTGGCGGCGATGGCGTCCATGGTCAGGCCGGCGTATCCCACGCGTGGCACCAACTCGCGTACCGCGTCGCGGATTGCGGCGTCCACGCGGGTCTCGCGCGGGCGGCCGGTGGGTTGCTTCGGAGGCTGCATTGCCCCATCATACGGAACCATGAGTATCGGAACTGGACGTATCGAAACTTCTTCCGCGGGCGGCAGCACTCGTGCCCGCACCCTGACCCTGTGGGCAGGCCGCAGTGCCGTGTCCATCGGCGGCCTCCACACCGCGCTCTTTGCCGTCGAGTCCCGGTCGGAATGGGCTGGCTGGCTGTCGGGCGAGCTGCGTGGCGCGGACCCCGACACCCACGCCGAGACGGTGCGTCTGTTCTGGGCGCTGCCGGGCGGCTTCGCGGTGCCGCTGATTCTGCTGGGCCTGCTGCTGTCGCGGATGGCCCGCACCGGCCAGGAGGTCCCGCGCTACGTGGGATGGGTCCTGGCGGGCTGGGTGGTGCTGGCCGGGTGGATCCTGGGACCGTCGGGGTTCCCGCTGGGTCTGGTGCCGGCTGTGCTGCTGATTCTTGCGTCCAGGGGGCGGCGGTCGTGAGCGCCATTCCTGAGCGCAGAGCTTGTTCCTTGACCCTTCAGCCGTTCAGGGTGAGTTGTGGAGCCGGCCACGGGCAATGCCATCGATCCGACTGTGGTGTGGGCGATGCGGCGCTGACTGTCAGTCGCTGGCGTGTCCAAGGGCGGCTCCCCCGGGCGGGGGGCTGGCCGTTCGCGCGGACGACGCCCTGTCATCGAGGTTCGGCAACGGTGGAGCCGTGACGAGCAAGCATTCTTTGGACAATCCAGTGCGTCCGGCCGCGAGCTGGGCGCTCCGCCTCCGCCTCCGTCTGGGCAGGTGGCCCGGGTTCGCCGTTGCGGCATGGGGGTTTCTGTTCGCGGTCCCCAGTTTCCTCTGGGCGTTGGGTGGCACCTTCGGCGCGCGGTCGACGGTGGCTCCGTCGCTGGTGAAGCTTGCTGACGACCGGGTGACGTGGTTCCTGGCCGTCTTGTGGGTGACCGGTTTTCTGAAGCTTTTCGGGGCGTTGGTCGGTATCGGCCTGACGCGCCGTCGCGGCACGTGGACGGGTCGGCTCCTGGTGTTCTGTGGCGGTGGCGCGACGCTGCTGCTCGTCTGGCACGGATGTCTGTTCGTTGTCCACGGAATGCTGGTCGAGGCCGGGGCGCGCGCAGTCGCGCCTGATCTGGCCGGGTTGACCCGCTGGTACCTCTACCTGTGGGGGCCGTGGTTCATTGCCGGCGGCCTGGCCTTCGCCGCGGCCGCCACGAACTATGTCCGCCGCCACGATGACCGGCGTGAAGTGCGGGTTTACGGATGCGTGGGGGCCCTGGGCGCGTTGTTCCTGTCTTCGGCCTCGCTGGTCACCGGGATTGGTTGACGGCGCTCACACAGCTGCCGGCCGCGGGTGAGTTCACGCCGCGGCGGGTGGCCGGGTGACGCTTCAAGTGGCCGGCGATGCCGGTCCACTGGCGGCGGGCGAGCTGCTCGGCTCCCTACCTCGCCTGCGCTGAGGAGGCGGGATCCCTGTGGGGTGGTTTCCTTCCGGGGAGCAGGCTGAAGACGGCGATGCTCGCGACCCACAGAACGGCCAGTGCGAGCAGCACGGGCACCAGCCACGGCCAGCGCCCGCGGGTTTGCTCCAGCTCCCAGGCGCGGATCCGGTTCTGACAGTGCGGGTTCCCGGCGTTGCGGGTCATGCTGCATTCGGGCTCGGGTGCCGGCAGGGCCTGGTTCGTGGTCTGCCCCTGCGCCGTGGGCGCGCGATGCTCCAGCAGTCCGGGGTGGTTGTTCAGCCAGGTGGTGAAGGTGTCGCGCATGGCTTCGTGGCCGCGCTCGTTCGGGTGGAGGCTGTTGTGGATCCACTTGGCCGGGCTGAACCGCTGTGAGGTGAGGCCGTTGACCGATGCGATGTCCACGAAGTTGATACCGGCCTTGCTTTTCCTCCCCTGGCACAGCTGGAGCTGGTGGTCCTTGAGGCTGTCCTTCATCTCGGCCAGGTACTCGATGCCCGCCTTGGCCTCGGTCGCGGCGTCGGACATCGTCTTGTCGACCTGGTCCACGAACCGGTGGATGAAGCCCCGTTCGGTCTTCGTCAGGGCCACTCCGGTGCATCTGCCGGTTGTGGCGA
Organism: Streptomyces sp. NBC_00224; assembly: GCF_041435195.1. Lineage (NCBI taxonomy): Bacteria > Bacillati > Actinomycetota > Actinomycetes > Kitasatosporales > Streptomycetaceae > Streptomyces > Streptomyces sp. NBC_00224. The sequence continues at coordinate 581,175 of NZ_CP108106.1, read as the reverse complement.
GCGGCTGCGGGTAGGGCACCGCCACGATGGGCACGTCGGCTGGCAGGGCCTTCCTGAGCGAGCGGAACGTCGCGGCGAGGGCTCCCCGTACCTTCGGCAGGTTGCCTGTGAACGCCGACTCCTGGTCCTCGCAGTCGCCGGGCGCGATGCACGCTTCTCCCAGGATGGCGAAGCCGGCGTCGTTGCCTCCCAGCGCCACGATGACGAGTGCGGGGTGGAACGAGGATGCCTGACTGGTGAGTTGATCGATCTGGGTACCCGGCTCGTCCCCCTGCGCTTCGATCTTGGGGCCCGGCCTCCCCTCCTGCACTTGGAGGAAGCGTGCATCGGCTTTCGCGATGACGTTGTAGGTCCGCGCCCCGGAGCACGCGAGGAACAGCACGCGGTCGAAGCGCCGGTCTCCCGTGGCGAGTCCCACCGCGTACGCGGAAGGCGAGCGCCGGCATTCGTTGCGGCCGCCGTCGTCGGTTCCCTCGAAGTAACTGCTCGCACCCTCGCCCGACATGTAGGAGTCGCCGATCGCCACGAGGACGCGCTGCCCTCCGGCGGGAAGGAGGGCCTGTGGTGTGGGGTGCTCGGGGGGAGCCGCCGCGAGCATGCAGAGCGCCGCGAGGACGAGGGCGATGTCTGCGTGCGTGTTGGAGACGATGGCCAACACCAGCACCAGCGCCATGGCGGCGAGGACCGCGGCCAGTACCCAGTCCAGATACCCCAGATATGCGACGGCCAGGACGGTCAGGACGATCCCGGCAATGCCCAAGTACCCGACGATACCGACACCGGCGTCGTCTCCCGCGGCAGAGCTGCGCCGGCGCAGTCGGCGCACTCCCCACTCGGACAGGACGTTGAGCCCGAGCGGCAGAGCTACGAAGAGGGCCAGGCCGAGGGCGATGAGCAGGGACAGGAAGAGGCCGCCCTTGGCCTTGGGCAGCAGGAAGGCAGCTGAGATCGCCGTCACTGCGGTCAGGGCGCACAGGGCCACACCCCACCACAGGAGGGCGTTCCTCTGCTGGCCGAGCTTGGCTCCCCGCCACGCTTCGACGAACCAGCCCAGACCGAGCAGCAGCAGGACCGAGCCGACCAGCGGCAGGGCGTCCCCCTCGAAACCCGCCAGGGGGGCGACGAGTACCAGCACTCCTGCGGCGGTCAGGAACGCGGCGGCGCGCACCAGCCAGCGCGGGGGGTTTCCGCCTGGCCCTTGCTGATGCCCGACCCACAGCTGTCGCACGATGAAGACGGCACTGCAGGCACCGAAGACGTACAGGGCCAGCCGCAGTTCCGAGAGGGGCACTCCGCGGCTCGACTCCACGACGAGCAGCACGGCGCCGCCGACGAACATGACCCGCGGTCCCCACCACAGCGCCATGCTGCGTCGGCCCCTTCGTTCGGCCGGCGCCGTCGGCTCGCCACCGTTCATTTTCCTGCACCCTTCTGCCGGTCGGAGAACGTCGGACGACGCTCGACGTGCTTGGCATCCCCTGGCAGCAGGCGCTGCGGAGTTTGCGGAAGCTCCACCGGCCCTGCTGGCGGGTGAACACCCACATCAGTTCATAGCGGTCGGGCTAGGCGGCGGGGATGCCGAGCACCTGGTGGACGCCAAGGGACTGGATCAGGCGGGAGGCTTGCCGGTGTGTTCCCAGCAGACGAGGACGGGCACGGGGGCGGCTGGCGCGGCGCGGGCCAGGGCCTCCTCGGCGCCGACGGCGGGCTCACCGCGCACGCGGGTGCGCAGGGCGGCGGTCAGCGGTTCGACCGTCTGGAGGCAGCGGGCGCGGGCCCCGGCCGGTCCGCCGGTCGCGAAGGACGACCGCGGGGCGGGGCGGCGTCGCGCCTTAAACGGGCGGGAAGAGCCCCGTGCAGTTCCTCGGCCCGGCGCCGATCGCGACCGGCCAGTAATCCGGGGTCCTCAGTGCCCTCCGCGTCCTCGCCGGTGTCCCCGGCGTGCAGCTTCTTCGCAGGTCGGATCACCATGATCAGGGCGTCCTTCGGCCCGGGTTCCGGGCCGTCGGCCGAGGCGGCGGTCGGGCCCTCCGCGGAGCAGCCGGCCATCGCGAGCGGGGTGAGGGCGACAGCCGTCAGGAGGGTGCGGCGGGGCGCCCCTGACCCGGCGAAGGCTTCTGGCATGGGGCCCACTGTCTCCCACGTGCCGGACACCGCCGGGGCACGACGCTCCGGACCGCCGCCACGAGCGCCCGGTCGGCCGATCGAGCCAGCCGATCGGCCGAGGCTTCTCGAAAGGGGAGGCGGCACCGGGAAGTACGCCTCCAGGAGCGTGACGGGGTGGCGTGGTTGCGCTGGTTGATTGTCGGCGGTGCCTGGGAGGCTGACCGTGTTGAACGCTTTTGTAGGTCGGGGTTCTCGGCGTACACATGAACGAATCTTCACTTGTACGCCGACACGCGCCGGTGTCCGGCCACCAGCGTCAGGTCCACCGGCGCCGTAGCCGGTCCGTCCGCGCACAGCAACGCGTCGGCGAGGTCGAACAGTTCGTCCCCGCGCGCGGTCAGGCAGTCGAATGAGCCCTCCCGGAAGCATGACGCCTTCGCGAGCGCTTCACCCGGAACATGATCAAGCAGCAAACTCACCTTCACGGCCTTCGTCGTGGTCACGTGTGTCCTTGGTCGGAGCACATGATCAGGCGAAGGACGCCCCGGCGTCCGGTAAATATCCAGGTGAGCGACCTAGTTCGAAGCACATTTCGGGACCGTCCCACGCGTGATCGACCTGACGGTAGCGTGATCGACATGACGACTGAGGGCGAGATGGCAGAGGGCGAAGCGCTGGTGGGTGGCATGATGAACGAGGGCGCGGTCTTCCGCCACGGTGCCGTGGTGGAACGCCCGGCGCCGCGCACCGCGCGCGCCCTCCACGCTCATCTCCTCGCACTCGCAGAACACGGGTTCGACGCAGCGCCGAGGCCGGTCCGTCTCACCGCGGACGGCCGCGAGCAGCTGACCTACATCCCCGGTAACGTCGCTCTACCGCCGTATCCGCGCTGGGTGATGACTGAGACCGCGTTGAGGTCTGTGGGAAGCCTGCTGCGGCGCCTGCACGACGCCAGCGCGGCCATCGCGGTTGACACATGCGCCGAGTGGCCCCGATCTCTGGCCGACCCTGCGGGAGGAACGATGCTGTGCCACAACGATGTGTGTCCGGACAACGTCGTCTTCCGCGATGGCCATGCCGTAGCCCTGATCGATTTCGACTTGGCGGCTCCCGGCCGAGCAGTGTGGGATGTTGCCATGACCGCCCGCTACTGGGTTCCGATGCTCGATCCCGCGTCTGCGGCAGCTGTCCATCCCGGGGGACTGGACGCCCCGACGCGACTGCGGATCCTCGCCGACAGCTACGGCCTCTCCCCGCAGGAGCGCGCTGACCTGCCTGACGTCATCGAACAGGCCACCGCATCCTGCCGGGCCTTCGTCGCCGACCGAGTGACCGATGGTGACCCCGTCTACACCCAGGCCTTGTCCGAGCGTGGTGGTTGGGAACGTTGGGACCGCATCCAGGGGTGGCTGGTGGCTCAACGCGATGTTTTCACGGCTGCCCTGCTGAACTGACGGGTTCAGAGGTTACGGAACAGGCTCAGCCCGAGTACGCGTACTCACAACTTGTGGCCGGGCGCACGGCGCAGGTGTTTGGTCGTGAGGACCGGACCGGGATCGGATATTCGGTGTTCTGCCCGCCCCATGAGGACGCAACATGGTGCGCATGACTTTGGCCACCCCGATACTGCACACCGCTCGCCTGCGGCTGCGGCCCTTCACCGACGCCGACGCGGACTCCCTCTTCGCGCTGCACAGCAGCACCTACGTGCTGCGCTACTGGGACTCCCCGCCGTGGACCGAACGGGCCCGCGCCGATCGTTTCATCAACATGTGCCGGAAGATGGCGGACGAAGGCACCGGGGCGCGGGTGGCCATCGACCGTGCTTCTGACGGGGCCTTCGTCGGCTGGTGCGGTCTGACCGGATGGAACCCGGACTACCGCAGTGCGTCGTTGGGCTATGTCCTCGATGATGCGATGTGGGGCCACGGCTACGCGACGGAGGCCGCGCACGCCGTGCTGCAGTGGGCGTTCGACACGCTGGACCTGAATCGGGTTCAGGCCGAGACCGATACGCGCAACGTGGCATCTGCCCGGGTCCTGGAGAAGATCGGTTTCGTGCGGGAAGGGACGTTGCGGGAAGACTGCGTGGTGAACGGCGAGGTATCCGACTCGTGGGTCTTCGGGTTGCTCAGGCGAGATTGGCGGCTGTCGGCTGGGCCGATTCCGGCCCGCGAAGTGCGGCGTTAAGTCCGTTTCTGATAGCGGCCTCGTCCGGGTTGGGTGAGGAAGCCCTGGCGTGTGAGGCGTCCGAGGCGGCTGCGGGTGATGTTGACGGCCGCCTCGTCGGTGGGCATGCCGAGGAATTCGTGCGGCTCACGGGCTCTGAATGGCTGGCCGGGGTGCTGGTTGAAGACGTTCACGATGGCCTGGTAAGCGGTGTTTGTCTCGGGTGGGTCGGGCTCGGTCCCGGGTGGGACGCGTTCGGCGATGACCTTCCGGGTGGTGGTGGCCAGGTTCGCGAGTCGGGCCTCGGCCTCGGCCAGGGTGGCGGTCAAGTGCTCGATCTGGTCGCGTAGTTCACCGGCCCGCGCCGTGGTCTCGTCGTGCTGGGCCTGGAGGTCTGCCAGGAGCTCGATGACGTTCACGCGGCCAGCCCGAGGCTGTCGCGCCAGGTGGGGGCGGGTGTGGTGAGACGACGGGCCATGTTCGCGATCGAGGGTCCAGTCCCGTCGTGGTCTTCGGGACACCCGCGGCCGCGCGCACGGACTGGGTGTCGATGATCACGGGGGGACGGGTCCTCTAATCGCCGGGCTCTCTCCCGCACCTGGCAGCAGCGCAGGAGTTCCTGAATCCGCTGGTCAAGCCCGAACTCGCGCCACAGGCCGAAGTAGTAGGACACCGCCGACCAGGCCGGGAAGTCATGGGGCGGATAGCGCCACTGACAGCCCGTCCGGTTCTGATAGAAGATCGCATTCACGACCTCCCTCAGATCGGAGGCCCCGGGGTCCCCCCGGTCGCCGACCGCGCCCCCCTGTCCTGCTTCCAGGCCGTGACCATCGGCTCGATCCACGCCCACTGCTCGTCCGATAAGTCGCTGAGGTACGGCTCTCGCTCCATGCCTCGCACCTCAACATGGACATGCCCAGCAGGCGGCCTGCGCGACGATCCGTACCACGATCGAGCGATCACGAACCGAGGGAGATCGGACTTAGCGACCTCTCACACTGGAGGGCTACCGCTGAAGACGCTCACTGACCTCCGTACCTCCCGCGCGGGTCCCCACATGACCCGCGTGCACAGACCTACAGTCCGTGGTCGTTCCGGCCGCGGACTGTCGGCGTTCCGCGGGATCTCCGGCGCTGGATCCCGTTCGCTGTCGGTGCGTCAGGTGCCGGTCTCCTTCCGTTCCTTGTGGCTTCAACTGGCCTACCCTGCCCGCGTCTTGTGTCGTCTCTATGTTCTGTTGGGGGTTCTTCTGGAAGAAGGGATTCATGGACACACTGCCGGCGCTGCAGGCCCGTGGGATCACCAAGTGTTTCGGCGACGTCATCGCACTCGACGGCGTCGATCTGGATGTGGCGCAGGGGCAGATCCATGGCCTGGTCGGACCGAACGGCGCGGGCAAGACGACCTTGCTCGGGCTTCTGCTGGGACTGGCCGTCGCCGACAGTGGCCGGCTGGAGATCCTGGGGACGCCGGTCGGGCGCGAGCTCGCCGCTCCCGACGGGGTCGCCGGCTTCGTGGACGGACCCGGCCTCTACCCCTCGCTCACCGCCCGGCAGAACCTCGCCGCCCTGGCAGCTCTGCGCGGCCACGACGCGCGGACGGCGGGGATCGACGACGTGCTCGACGAGGTCGGGCTCACCGATGTCGCCGACGACCGGGCCCGCGGCTTCTCCCTCGGTATGCGCCAGCGGCTCGGGCTCGCCGCCGCCTTGCTCACCAAGCCCCGGCTGCTCGTCCTCGACGAACCGGCCAACGGCCTCGACCCGGCAGGAAAGAGACACGTGCACGGTGTCCTGACCCGGCTCGCCGCCGACGGAACCAGCGTCGTGCTCTCCAGCCACCGCATGGACGACGTCGAAGCGCTGTGCTCCGAGGTCACGATCCTCGCCACCGGACGGGTCGTCTTCTCCGGCCCGCTCGGCAAGCTCGCCGCCGAGAACCGTGAACTCGACTACCGGCTCATCACCTCCGACCCGTCGGCTGCCCGGCTGCTGGCGGACGAGACGGACGGGACCCGGACCGTCGACGACGCCGAGGGGCGACGCGACTCCGGCGTGCTCGTCGTGCGCGCCCTGGTGCCTGCCCTCGACGAGTTGGTGAGGCGGCTCGTCCACGCGGACATCGCGCTGCGCGAGCTCGCCCCAGTGGCCTCGCCGCTCGAAACCGCCTTCCTCTCCCTCACCGAGCCGCTCACCGAGCCGCTCACCGAGCCGCTCACCGAGCCGCTCACCGAGAAGTCGATCGTGCGACAGCAGCCGATCGAGCCGCAGGAGCCCGGAAAATGACCACGACCGTCGCCGCCCCCCACGCTTCCGCCGCCCACCGCGTCCCGGTGGCGCGTGCATACCGCTTCGAGCTGGTCAAGCTCGTCTCCCAGTGGCGTATCCGCCTGCTGGTGCTCGCCTGCTGGCTCGTGCCGGGTGCCTTCGTCGCCCTGGTGGCCCAGCAGAGCACGCTCCCCACGGACACGCTCTTCGGCCGCTGGATGCACGCGACCGGGTGGGCCGGACCGCTGGTGACGCTCGGGTTCTCCGGCAGTTGGGCGCTGCCGCTGCTCACCTCGGTGGTCGCCGGTGATGTGTTCGCCTGCGAGGACCGGTTGGGGACCTGGCGCCATCTCATCGTGGCGGTGCGCTCACCCCGGCGGATCTTCGCGGCGAAGGCTCTGGCCGGTCTCAGCGTCATCCTGGTGCTCGTGGTGGGCCTGGCCTGTTCCAGTACGGTCGGCGGGCTCGCGGCGGTCGGCAACCATCCACTCGTCGGCCTCGACGGGCACGCGGTGGCACCGTCGGACGCCGCTTGGAAGGTCGTGCTCGCCTGGGTCTGCGTGCTGGCCCCGACGCTGGCCCTCGCCGCGATCGGACTGCTCGGCTCCGTCACCCTGGGGCGCTCGCCGATGGGACTGCTGCTGCCGGTTCTCGTCGCGCTGGCGATGCAGCTCGCCCAGATCCTGCCGCTGCCCGTAGCCGTACGCCTGGCCCTGCCCGGTTACGCGTTCATCGCCTGGAACGGACTGTTCACCAGCCCCGCGCAGGGCAGCCCGCTCCTGATCGGCGTCGTGGTGAGTCTGCTGTGGGCCGTGACCGCCGGCGCGCTGGCCTACCTCCTGTTCGTACGCCGCGACTTCACCAACCCGGCGCACGACGGCCCGGGGCGTCGCGGGCTCACCATCGCGGTGCTGCCGTTCGCCGGGCTGCTCGCCGGGACGGTGGCCGTCGTCGCGGCGGCGACGACGGCCGGCGGCTCCGGCATCGAGCAGGAGAAGGTGCAGCGCTCGCTCGCCACGGAATTCGCCCACCTCTATCGCACGCAGACCGAGCAGCTCAACCGGCCCGCCGTCACCGAGGCGCAGCTGAAGGCCACGGCGGCGTGCACCAAGGGCAACGTCAGGACCGGCGCCCACGGGCCGGGCAACGACTGGCGCTGCGTCGTCTCCTGGCACCTCCCCGGTGTCGAGGCCACCGGACAAGCCGTGTACCAGCTCGATGTCGGCGCGGACGGGCGGTTCGTGGCCGACGGCGACGGGCCGAAGGAAGTGAACGGCTACTTCCTGGTGCGGACCGCCACTGGGGACGCGCCGAACCCGCTCTGGCAGTTCGACGGCAATGTCGAGCTGCTCTCCGCCACCCCGAAGGGATGACTCCATGCAGGTCACACGTCGCCGTCGGAGTGCCGAGGAGAGGCGCTCCGGCTCTGTCGGCAGGCGTATCGGCAGACGCCCCGGCCGGCGAACCCCCCTGGCAACGGCAGGCGTCGCCGCCGTTGCCCTCGCTCTGGCCGGCACCGCCTTCGCCCGGACCGACCAGTTCGGCACGGCCCAGGTGGGCCAGGTCACCCAGCAGGGCCAGGTCATCTCCAGCGACCAGTTCATCGCCCCGTTCGGTGCCCGCTTCGTCATCAACAACGGCAAGATCATGTCGTCCACGGTCAGCCCGGACGGCACCCACTTCGCGGCCTCGCTCGCCGACGGGGGGCTGGCGCTGGACATCGTGAACCTGCGGAGGGGGAAGCTGCAGCAGCGCATCGGCAACTCCGCATCGGCCGACCTGCGCATCAGCGGCAACGACGTGGGCCAGGAAGGCCCGACGTACTCGCCCGACGGCAAGCAGCTGTGGCTGGGCCAGACCGACGGCTACACCAAGTTCACCGTCAACGCGGACGGCAGCCTCGCCGGCCCCGTGGCCGTCAAGATCCCGGCGGACGGCCCCAAGCACGCGCTGGTGGGCGCGGCGGCGTTCTCGCCCGACAGCTCCACCGTGTACGCGGCGGTCAACGGCCAGAACCGGGTGGCCGCCATCAACGCGGCGACCGGGGCGGTCCAGCAGAGCTGGGCCGTGGGCAACGCCCCGCGCGGCATGGCCTTGGTCGGCTCCAAGCTGTACGTCAGCAACGAGGGCGGCCGACCGGCGCGGCCCGGCGAGACCACGGTCAACTCCTACGACACCCAGGTGCCCGCGGACCCGGTGACCGCGGCGACCACCACCGGCACGGTCAGCGTCATCGACGTGGCGAACCCGAGTGCCGCCGTCGCGAGCATCGACGTCGGTCTGCACCCGACGGCCGTGTACGCCAAGAAGGGCGCTGTGTTCGTCACCAACACCGCGACCAACGACGTCTCGGTCATCGACCCGGCGAAGGACAAGGTCGTCCAGACGATCTCCACCAGGCCGTGGCCGGAGGCGTCCGTGGGCTACGAGCCCAACGCGGTGACGTTCTCCCGCGACGGCCGCCTGCTGGTGACGCTCGGCCGGGCCAACGCCGTCGCCGTCTACCGCTACACCACCCCGCAGGAGCCGGTCAGCTATGTCGGCCTGCTCCCCACGGACTACTTCCCCGCGGAGATCACCACCGTCGGCAACGAGGTGCTGGTCTCCAACACCCGTGGCATCGACGCGCGCCGCCCTTCCAACAGCGCCGGACACGGCACCCACGACACGACATCGAGCCTGCAGCGGTTCCTCCTGCCCAAGGACAGCATCATCAAGGCCCAGACGGCCAAGGTCTTCGAGCAGAACGGCTGGACGCCCGGCTCGGTCACGCACGGCCAGGGCAACGCGCAGCCGGTGCCCGTCCCCGTACGGCTCGGTGACCCGTCGACGATCAAGCACGTCTTCCTGATCGTCAAGGAGAACCGGACCTACGACCAGGTCTACGGGGACCTGCCGCAGGGCAACGGCGCCCCGGCGCTGGCCGAGTTCGGCGAGAACGTGACCCCCAACCAGCATGCGCTGGCCAAGCAGTTCGGGCTCTACGACAACACGTACGACATCGGTACGAACTCGGCCGAGGGGCACAACTGGCTGATGCAGGCCGACAACCCGGAGTACACCGAGTCCATGGCCGGTGAGTACGCGCGCAGCTACGACACCGAGGACGACGCCCTCGGCCACCAGCGGACCGGTTTCCTGTGGACCGGCGCCCAGGCCGCCGGACAGTCCGTACGGGACTTCGGCGAGTTCCAGCAGTTCCTGACCAAGCCGGCGGGCGCGAGCTGGCAGAACCTGTACTGCGACACCAAGAACATGCGCTCGACCGGACAGGACACCGCCTACCCCCTGGTCTCGTCCTCGCCGATCCCCTCGCTCAACGACGTGTCGGTGCACGGCTTCGCGAAGTTCGACACCAGCGTGCCGGACATCTACCGGTACGAGATCTGGAAGCGTGACTTCGAGAAGAACGGGCCGGCGAACCTGAACATGTTCTGGCTCTCCAGCGACCACACCGGCGGACCGCCGAACGCGGCCGCCCAGGTCGCCGACAACGACCTCGCCACCGGCCGGCTCGTCGACACGATCTCGCACAGCCCGTACTGGAAGGACTCCGCGATCTTCGTGGTCGAGGACGACTCCCAGGCCGGCCTGGACCACGTCGACGGCCACCGCGCCCCGATCCAGATCATCAGCCCCTGGGCCAAGCACGGCGTCGTCGACAGCCACTACTACTCGCAGATCACGATGATCCGCACCATCGAGCAGATCCTCGGGATCCACCCGATGAACCAGAAGGACAGCGCGGCCAGCCCGATGGCCGCGGCGTTCACCGCCACGCCGGACCTCACCCCGTTCAGCGCGCTGCCCAACCGCACCTCGCTGACGGGGGGTCTGACGGTCCCGCCCACTTGCGGCGAGGACGCCCCGGCGCCGCAGAACCCCGCCGCGGCGGCCGCCCCGACGGCGAAGGTGCCCGCGGACATGCACAAGCTCGCGGCGCAATGGGAGACCTGGAAGTCGCACCAGCGGCTCACCGGACCCGACGCCAAGCCCGACTTCGCCAACCCCGCGCAAATGAACCACTTCACCTGGTACCAGACGCACGAGTGGGCGAAGCCGTATCCCGGCGAGAAGAAGATCTACGCGCCCGAGGACGTGCCGGGCGCCTACATCCCGTCAGCCGATCGCGACTGACGCAGTGAATGCAGACACAGGGCCCCGGCCGACGTCACCGTCGGCCGGGGCCCTGTAGTCGTGCGCAGCAGCCTAGGCCCTCGACTCCGCCTTCCAGTCCTGGGCGAGCAGGCCGAGCAGCACCTCGTCCAGGAACTCGCCCATCACCCAGGCCGAGGAGCGCAGCACGCCCTCGCGGACGAAGCCGTTGCGCTCGGCGGAGCGGAGCATCGCGGCGTTGTCCGACAGCGTCTCGATCGCCAGCCGTTGGAGGCCGCGCACGACGAAGCCGTAGTGGCACAGCACCGCGACCACGTCGGTGCCGTAGCCCTTGCCGCGAGAGGACGGCAGCAGTCCCAGGCCGATGTGCGCCGTCCGGTTGTGGGTGTCGATGCCCCACAGGGTCGCGGTGCCGACCAGCGCGCCGCCGTCCAGCTCCACTGCGGAGAACGGGACGCTTCCATGCTGGCTGTCGTCCACCACGAGCCGCGGGTCCTTCGAGCCGGGCGTGACTGGCCGCCACGGCCCGCTCTCGGCCCGCGAGGCGTTGGCCACGTCGTCGTAGAGCTCGGCCCGCAGGATGGGGATGTCCTCCTCGTGCCGGGCCCGCAGCCCGATCTTGTTGCCTCGAAGCATGCGAGCTGTCTATCGGACCGGGTCGGCCGGCGGCAAACAAATTAAGCCCGTCAACGGCCGTCCGTTGTCCCGTCAGGTCACGGCTGCGCCTCCCGCCGCGCCTGCTCGTGCAGGGCCGTCCGGGCCGCGGCCGAGGGACCGTCCGGGTCCCAGTACGGATGGGCGGCGATCAGGACAGCCAGCCGCTCAAGGCTCCGCCGGGCGGCCGCGGTCCCGTCCGGCGCGGGATCGGTCAGCCGCCGGTACGCGTCGTACCGCGCCACCTGGTCTGTCGCGAGATCATGGGGGAGGGGAAAAGTCGCCATGATGACATTGGGCCGCGTGTTCGAATTGGTGGGCAAAAGCCCAGGTGGAATACTCCCGCCGTGACCTCCACCCGTCGCCCCCTCGGCACCGGCCCGCAGACACCGCAGCCGCCGGTGCCGCCCGCCGAGCCCCGCCACCGCGTGCACGCAACCCAGGCCGATCTGGACACCGGCCCCCTGGGCCAGGCCCACCTCCCCGACGTCGACGATCTCCGGAAACGGGGCGTGCTGAGCCCCGAGCCCCTGGAAGACTCCACCCCGTGAGCACCACGCGCCGCCCGCTGGGCACCGGACCCCGCACCGACCACGAGCAGTCCCGCACGGACGAGCGCCGCACCACAGTCGAGCGCGCGCCCGCTGGCCCCAGGAGCCCCGTTCAGCCTCCGGCCGGCCCCGCGCGCAGTGGCCGCCGCCCGCTGGGCACCGGCCCCGAGGCCGCCGACGACCACTAGTAGGACTTGCCGCCAGCGGACCCCTCCGCTGGCGTCATTCGCTGGCCCAGCTCCGTGCCCGCCATGGGGCGAAGGGCCATGTTTCGACACCCCCCACAGTTCCCGCGGTGAACGCGCTTTCCGCATCACCGAACTCACCGCCGAGAAACAGCACCCAGGGAGGCCCTGGCGGCGCATGTGACCCGTGGCCTGTCCGAGCAGGCGAGGGGCGGACAGCGGTGCCGGGGTTGATCACGGTCGCGAGGTGGTGAACCGGTTGGTGGGGGAGCCGCCTGTACCGGCTGGTCTGCCGCCGTCGGAGGGGCGACGGGAGGTGTGGTTGGTCCAGGAGTTGTCGGTGCATGCCCGTCTGCACGCCGAGATCGAGACCGAGATCGAGTCCGAGCTGTTGTCGCTGTGGCGGGCGGAGCGGATGGTCGCTGAATGGCGGCGGGAGCCGGGGGCGCCGGGCGAGGAGGAGGTCGCCGCTCGCGGGCGAAGGAGTGGGAGGCCCGCTTGCTCAAGGCGGCGCGGGAGGAGGGGCGTTCGAGCCCGTCTTCCAGCGCTGGGGGTGATCCGGAGTGTGCTGGTGGCCGCCAGCACGGGCGACGTGGAGCACTCGTGCTGCGCTGCGAGAGTTCCGCCGGTCGCCATCGGCGGCACTCCCGCAGCGCATGACACTAGTAGCTGTCGTAGCTGGGCTTACCGTTTGTCCGGTAGACGCCGACGATGGTGCCGCCCTTCGTCGTCGAGACGCTGACTGGCTCCAGCGCAGTGGGGATCGTTCCGTCGGCGAACAGCCGCTTGCCGGTGCCGATGATCACCGGGTGGATGGTCAGCCGGTACTCGTCGACGAGGCCGTGCTGCATGAGGGTCTGGGCGAGGTCTCCGCTGCCGACGACGTTGATGTTGCCGCCGTCGGACGCCTTCAGCTTGCGCACGGCATCGACGATGTCGCCCTCCAGCAGCGTGGAGTTCTGCCACTCGACGGACGTCAGGGTCCGGGACGCCACGTACTTGTGCATGCCGTTCATCCGATCGGTGAACGGGTTCTCGGGATCGGCGGTCGGCCAGTACGACGCGAAGATCTCGTACGTCTTGCGGCCGAGCAGCATCGCGTCGGAGTGCTCGTACCAACCGGCAATCGCCGTGCCGACCTCGTCGTCGGCCACCGGTTTCTGCCAGCCGCCGTGCTTGAACCCGCTCTCAGCGTCCTCGTCCGGACCGCCCGGCGCCTGCATGACGCCGTCGAGCGTCAGAAACGTGCAAACAATGATCTTGCGCATGGTGTGCTCCTTTCGTCGACGGGTAGACCGTGCAGCCGCCGCAAACTCATCGGCGGAACTTCCGCGGCGGTCGAGCGCGGGGGATCGTTGTCGGGGACTTCGAACCGGCCGGTCAGGTGCACGAAGGGCGCCGCCTGTCAGATGTCCCCCAGGGCCACCCCATCGCACCACGCCCGGACGGCCCGAGCGACCTGGGCCAGGTCGTCCGTCTCGCCGTCGATGAGGGCCACGCCGTGAAACGACTCCGTACCGCGGATCGACCACTGCCGTTGGTGCGACCAGGCGCTGATCTGCAGCGGCTCGCGGTGCGGCGGCGTTCCTTCGACGGTCGCGTGGAGCAGCGGAGCGAAGTCCGGTCACGTGACGGCGACGGCGTCCAGGCCGCCCTCCGCCTCGGCTTCGAAGGCGCCGGTGCGCGGCCGTGCCTACGAATACGGTGTCGCATTCCGTTCAAGGCCGAGCATTCGCAGGCCAGGCGCGGAGGGGAACTCGCCGCTGCCGCGGGGGCCATACCGCGCCGTCGGCCCTGGCTGGCGAAGAGGAGAGGCCACTACCGTGCCGAAGAGCGCGGACGGGCCCGTAGAGGACATGCGGGTCCTGCGGCGCGGTATGTCGCCCGGCGTCGAACGTGACTCGAACTTGAGAGGCGTTTCCGCAGTTCAGCGGACGTGAGGGCGGCCTTCATACCTGATCGGATGCTCCGACCATGGGGTGCGCGTGACCAGGACGAAGGCCGTTGCCATGAGTGTGGTGGATCACGATGCCCGGCGGGAAGCGTTCGTGAAGGCTGGGCTTGATCACAGGGCGAGCGGTGGTCCGGCCTCCTCACGGATCAGAACATCCGCCGCGGCACACACCACAACGTGCAAACTCTCTAAGCCGACATCCGCACCAGGTCAAGGAGTGGGACACCAACCCCAAACCGTTCATCGTGACCAAGACGGCCGAGGAAATCCTCGGCTCCCTCGCCCGCTTCTGCCAACGGATCTCTGGCGCAGGACACCAGGACACGGCCAAGCCAGGAAGGTGCGACGTCGGCTGGTGTACGGCGGCAGGCGGCTGGGGTGCTGGGGGGCTGGTGTCACGCGATGGGGGGGATGCACGGGGGCCGCCCGCGTTCGCTGGCGGCCCCTTTGTTGTTGTGTTGTCGTTGGTCAGCAGCTGGTGGTGGTGTCCGTGGGGTCGGCGGTGCAGGTGTCGGTGCCCGAGCCGCCGTTGGCGGTGTCGCCGCCGGTGCCGTCCTGGACGTTGATGCTGTCGTTGCCGAGGTTGCCGATCAGGGTGTCGGTGCCGGAGGTGTCGACGAGGGTGTCGTTGCCGTTCTGTCCGTCGAGGTTGTCGTTGCCGGCTTCGCCGTACAGGGTGTCGGCGCCGTTGCCGCCGTAGACGGTGTCGTTGCCGGGCCCGGCGTAGACGATGTCGTCGCCGTTGTCGGCCTTGATGATGTCGTCGCCACCGAGGCCACAGATCACGTCGGCCCCATTGGTGCCGTTGAGTGTGTCGTTGCCGCTGGTCCCGGTGATCGTGCAGCCGTGGCCGTTGTTGACCGTGGTGGTCTCGACGTCGGAGTTGTTGCCCGGGGTGGAGTCGGCCACGGCCGAGGTGGTGGCGCCGGTGGCGGTGACGGTACCGGTCGCCTGCGGTTCGACCACCACAGTGACCGTCGCCGATGCGGCGCCTGCCAGGGTACCGAGGGTGCAGTTGACCGTCGGCGCGCTGATAGTGCACGAGCCCTGGGAACTAGTCGCGGACACGATCGTGGCGGAGGAGCCGGACAGGGTCAGTGCGGAGGTGGTCGACGTTGCGGTGGCCGGGCCGTTGTTGGTGACGGTCTGGGTGTAGGTGAGGGGGTCGCCCAAGGAGACCGGGTCGGCCGAGTCGGTGACGGCGGACGCGAGGTCGGCGTTGGGGGTGAGGTAGGTGAACTGGTCGGCGCCGCTGGTCGCGCTGGTGCCGGCGGGGGTGGTGACCTGCACGTCGACGGTGCCGGCGGCGTGCGCGGGCGAGGTGGCGGTGCAGGAGGTCGCCGAGCAGGACACGGCGGTGGCCGGGTTGCCGGGTCCGAAGGTGACGGAGGTGGCGCCGGTCAGGTCGGTGCCGGTGATGGTGACGATGGTGCCGCCCGCGGTGGGCCCGGAGGTCGGGCTGACGGCGGTGACGGTCGGAGACGGGGTCACCACCGTTACCGTCACTGTCGCGGTGGACGGCGGTGAGGTGACCGGCGTGCCCGACGGGGGTGTGCCCATCGCGACCGCGGTGTTGCTGATCTGTCCCGCGTCCACGTCTGCTTGCGTGACCGTGTAGGGGGAGGATGCGCAGGTGATGGACTCGCCTGCGGCCAGCGTGGATTGTGGGCAGGTGACGGAAACTGGCGGGCCTGCGGGGGCCGTCAGCGTGTCCGTGACCGTCACATTGGTCAGGGACGCGTTGCCGGTGTTGGTCACCACGTAGGAGTACGTCACCGTTTCACCGGCGGCCGAGACCGTGGTCGGCGTCGCCGACTTCGCCACCGTGATTCCCGCAGTCGCCGTTACTGGCACCGTCACCGTGGACGGCGGCGATTGGACCGGCGTGCCGGAGGGAGGTGTGCCTTCCGCGACCGCGGTGTTGCTGATTTGGCCTGCGTCCACGTCCGCCTGCGTGACCGTGTAGGGGGAGGATGTGCAGGTGATGGACTCGCCTGCGGCCAGCGTGGATTGTGGGCAGGTGACGGAAACTGGCGGGCCTGCGGGGGCCGTCAGCGTGTCCGTGACCGTCACATTGGTCAAGGGCTCGTCGCCGGTGTTGGTCACCACGTAGGAGTACGTCACCGTTTCACCCACGGCCGAGACCGTGGTCGGCGACGCCGACTTCGCCAACGTCAGCCCCGGAGCCAGGGCCGCCGTCACCGGCGCGGCGGACGCCATGGCCGTCGGCAGTGCGAGAGCGGAGGCCGCCGCCAGGAGCAGTGCCATCACCAGCGCCGCGAAGTTGCGGCCCGTGGTCTGCGACCGGTGCAGCGCGTTCAGTTGTCCGGTGTGGAGCTGGGCCCCTCGCCGGTTCAATCGTGTTCTCCCGTTCGGCAGCGCGAGGACGGAGAGCAGGGCGTTCAGTCGGCGGCCGAGCCTGTGGAGCGGTAAGCCGCTGGGCAGGATGGAAGACATCAGAGTGTCCCCTTTCCGTGTCCGCACCGTGTCGGCGGGGACCAGCAGCCCCCTGGGAATCCGCAGTGGTACGGACAACGACGCGACGGGCCAATAACCGTGTGACGGCTCGACTTGGGCCTGCTGCGGCCGGGCGGGGGCTGGGCCGAGGGGTGCAGCTGCCTGAGGAGTCAGGTGAGTTGGTGCGTAGCGGTCGTTGACGTCAGCATGACACTGTCATACTCCACCTGGAACAGAATGGACCAAAGTGTCAATCTAAGCCTGAAGCGTTCATTTGCCATCAAAAGAGAGTGAACGGATGACAGGAGTTGGGCACTTGACGTGCTCTGGTGTGCTCGCCTGGCAGCAGGGTGCCCAGCGGCCCGGCAGACGGCCGATTAAGGAGTTTCATCAGCACCGCTCCGGACGGCAGCGTGCCGGTTCACCGGCGGGTGGTGAACCGACCGTCGGGCAGTTTACGCAGCCATCCGCGGCCCGTCAGCCTCACGAGCTTCCCGCTCAGCGGTTCCAGCTTGCCCCGCAGTACGAGACGTACAGCAAGCTCCTCGACGAGTCGAAGCAGGAGCACGCCCTGGCCGTCATCACCTCGAGCGGCGCGGTGGTCCTGCACCTGGGCGGCATGGACACCAACGAGCACAAGGAAATGCTCCCGGCCTACGAACTGGCCAAGCAGAGCCTGCGGGTCAACTCCCAGTAGGGTTCGCTCAGCGTCCGGCCAGTCACCGGAGGTCGCCCCGGCTCGGGGGACTGCACGTCCCGCCGGTGCCGGTACGGCGGGGAGCCACTGACGAGGGCGGGTGCGCTCGCGCTGGCAGTGCTGGCACACGTAGCCCATGCGCAGCATCAGCTTCATGGCCACCAGAGTCCTGGTGGATCTTGCACAGCCACGACAGTTCGGAGTTCTCCGGGAAGTCGCGGGGCCCGCAGGGTGACCCGGGCTGGGGGCTCACCCGCCCCCACGTCGTCCCGGTGCTCAGTGACCGCCGCGTGGCTCGAAGCAGCCGCTCTCCAGGAACGGGCCGTTGACCTTGACTAGGTAGTTGGTGGGCTGCGTGAACGCGGTGACGCAGGCGTCGTTGCGGACTCGCAGGGCGATGCGGGCGCCCTCGGGCCTGACGGGGTGAGTGTCGGTGAGTCCGAGCCGTTCGCCCATATCCTGCACGACGAGCGTTCCACGGCCCTGCTCGCTGTCGGGGCCTTCGCTGCGGTAGCCGAGCTGGAGCAGCGCTGCTCGCACGCGCGTCGGGTCCCAGACTTTGTCGTCCCAGAGGCGCTTGAGTACGGGTTCGATGCGATCGGCCTCGGCCCTGGCGATCTTTTCGCTGTTGGGGGACATGTCCTTGGGGATCTTGAAGCCGTTGTTCTCGCGGTAGTGCGGGGCTCCATCGTGGGAGTCGGGTTCCACGTTTCCGCGCCCGGGGCCGACGGGGGAGCCCGTGGGCGAGGGCGAGAGGGCGGAGCCAGCCGCTGTGGGGCCGGTGCGCTGCTGGCCGCAGGCAGTCAGGGCCAGGGCGGCGCTCAGGAGGAGGCCTGCGACAACGTATCTGTACCTGGATATCTGCATGAGGAAGACTCTGTCACGGGGCCGGCGCGCAACGCCCGCTCATGAAGGCGAAGTCACAGCGAGTACCGAGCCCCCTTGCGAGGTGCCGGCGCGTTCGTTGACGCGCGTCGGGCCGCAGTGAGCTGCCATACGGATCCAGGCGGGGGGTGGGCCCGACACCGCCCCGGATGGATCAGTAGCCCCTGTCCATCCTTTGCAGCGGTCAACCGGACCTCACCCGCAGCCGGCCGATCACCAGAACTTTGCCAGCACGCCTTCCTTGAACGCGTCCGGCTGCACGCTGATGTCCCCGGAAAACGGGTGGTCGAGCACGAGGACGAGCAGCAGGGTGAAGCCGACGAGCGCGGCGACCGAGCCGACGAACAGCAGCCGTACTCGTCGGCTCTTGTTGCCGTACAGGAACGTGAGCGGGATGATCACGAGCGCGCCTCCGTACGCCAATATCTTGAACAGTTCCGGCAGCGACTGCTGGGCTTTGGTGATCCGGGCCCGGCGCTCAGCGACGACCTTGTTGATGTCGCTGATGGTCTCGCGGTAGAAAGCCTTCTGGCGCTCTGTCTTCGGCTCGAATGAGTTCAGCGTGGCGAACATGTCTTCCATGGCTCGTTCTGTGGCGCCGTACTTGGGGCGGCCCTTTCGCATGAGGGGCCACTGCACCTCCGCCACGGCGTGAGCGTAGTCGCTGACGGCGTGCTCCATGTCGGCGCGCTGGGCGGGCGGGAAGGCCTGGGAGTCGCGGACCATCTGCGCCAGGTGGGCCGACTCATTGGCGACGACCATCTCGGCTTCGTCCGCCTGGGTCCACAGGGTGACGACGACGAAGGCCAGGATGATCCCGTAAATGGCAGCGAACATGCCAAGTCCCGCGCCGATCATGTCGTTGTGTTCGCCCTCGGCGATTGCGGGATGTAAACGGTAGGTCAGCAGGCTGCCTGTCAATGCCAGGGCGACGATGCCGCCGACCGTGATCAGGGTGAGGGAGGCGGTGGACAGATGGTTCAACAGCCAGATCTCCACAAGGAGGTGTTCTGCTCGACCGCCGCGCCCGCCATGCATGACCGAGGTCAAACCACCGGGACAGGTGAGCCTTCGGTCCTCGCGCTGATGGTGGCTTCCGCGAGCCCGAGGGTGTCGCCGATGCGGTGACCGGCGGAAACCGCAACGATGTCACGTAGTTGCTGCCCCTGCTCGACAAGATCCCGGCCGGGTACGGTCGGACGCCCCCGGGCGCCGCCTCGACACGCTGTTCGCCGACCGCGCTTACGGCCACGACAGGTACTGTCGTCTGCGGTGGGCAGGCGGCATCCGCCCGATGATCGCCCGACGCGGTGAGCCACACGGCAGCGGCCTGGGTTTTCCGCGGGGCCATCGAGCGCATGATCTCCGGGCTGTACGGCTTGCGTTTGAATCTGTCGGCCCCGGGTGCGGGGGTGGGGATGCTAGTGGTTCATCTCGGATCGTTGACCGGGTCATGGATGAGCCTCTGGTGGGGGCCGGGGGCCGGGGGCTGGCTTCGGTCTGGCCCCGGCGACAGGTTTTACCGAACGGTCGACCAGTTGTTTTCCCTGGTCAGGTAGTTTTCAAGGCATCCATTGATCTTTATGTGCGGGCCCTTTCGGCATGACCGGCCGGGTCCGTGAGGAGGGGTGTGTCATGAGTGCGGTCGACCTTGCGGAGACGGCGGCCGGTCTGCCGGAGGCGTGGAGTTCTCGCAAGCTGGGCATGGTGGGGGCGGCCTGCGTGAAGGTACTGCGCATGAATGAGTTGCCGGTCGAGGAGGAGAGCCATGGGGCCGCCGAGGCTCTGCTGGTCCTCGACGGCCGGCTGGAGCTGGAGGTGGACGGCACGCCGGTGTCGGTGCGGGCGGGCGAGCTGTTCATGGTGGCGGCAGGAGCTGCCCACACGGTCCGTCCCGGGAGCCGGGGCACATTGGTGATCGTGGAACTGCCCGAGGAGTGATGTCTCCCTACGGACGCTGAACAGAATGTTTAGCGTCCAGCTAGCGCCCGAGTGCTGCTCTGCGCTACCAGCAGCGCCGCGAGGATCGCCAACGTCCGTGGTGTTCCTCGGTAGTTGCCGTAGCGAGCGAGCCGGGCGAAGTATGCCTGTCAGCCAGGGAGTTCCACTCCACGGCTCCGGTCGCGTCGCCTTGGTCGGCGAGGCACTGTTCGCCGTAGGAGGCCCGCGGGGAGTGCTGGCTGCGGGTGAGGAGGGCCGTCGGTCGACTCGGCGGCCGTGCGCGCCGGAGCAGAGCGAGCAGCGGCTCTCCGGGGCCGATTTCGATGTCCGCGAGTGTCGCTGCCGCTCGTGGGTACCCGTGGGCCGAGGAGCGCGTTCCTCGCGGCGGACCGGCGTACGACTCGTTCGACGGGCTCGGCCAGCCGTGTTCCCAGAGTTTTCACGACCCTTTTCCCGGCTATGGCCGCACACGCGACGAACGCACCCACGGTGGCCGCCACCCAGGTCGGCCCCGGGACCCGCCCGGCGGCGAGCACCACCGAGGTCGCTGCCAGTACGGCGCCGTGGCGCCCGCCCCGCGACCCCGCGACGGCTGCCGTGGCCTGCCGGGACTCGTCAGCACAGGCCGAAGGGCGGCTTCAGGTAGGAGGGGCGGTCCGGCTGTGCCATGGGCGCGGCGGCGGGAGCGAACGTCTTCTGCGGGAGGGGGAAGTCCCAGGGTTCGCCCAGTACGACGGTCGAGGCGAGCCGGCCGATCTCGTCGGATCCGCGGGCTCCGTGGCCGTTGCCACCGACGGCCACGGACAGGCCGTCGTCCAGGTGACCGAGGTAGGGGTAGCGGGAGGGGGTTTTGTCGACGACGCAGCACGCCTCGCGGACGGAGACCGGTTCCAGGTGGGGGAGCAGCATGCGTGTCATCCGCAGGAGGAATTGGGATTGTCGCGGCGTGATGGTCTGCCGCGTGCACCATGCGAGGATCTCCTGTGCCGCCCGCAGTTCCTCGACGAGGGGCTGCATCGCTGGTCCGATCCTCAAGTACCACCTGCCG
Source organism: Streptomyces sp. NBC_00224 (assembly GCF_041435195.1). Lineage (NCBI taxonomy): Bacteria > Bacillati > Actinomycetota > Actinomycetes > Kitasatosporales > Streptomycetaceae > Streptomyces > Streptomyces sp. NBC_00224. The sequence continues at coordinate 560,145 of NZ_CP108106.1, read as the reverse complement.
TCGGGGTACTGGACCGGCGGCAGCAGATAGGCCGACATGTTGTCGTCGCCCGAGTCGGTCGGGTCGATGGTGACGACCGTGGGGAGGTCCCGCAGACGTTCGCGCTGGGGCGCGTCGACCTCGAACAGCAGGTTGGGCTCGGTGAAGACCTGCAGGTCGAGCTGGCGGCCTTGGGGGAGAGCGTCGTTGTGGTTGATCAGCGCACCTGCCGCGACGAGGACTTTCTCGGCGCCGACGCAGAAGGGGCCGCCGGCGGCGCCTTCCCCGCGTACGCACCACAGGCCGGTCTTCTCGTCCCTGCCTACGGAGGTCACAGATCCCCGGAGCAGCCGTGCCCCCGCTGTCGCCGCCAGCTCCAGCTGGGACCTCACCAGTCGCCGCGGATTGATGTAGCCGGCGTTCTTGCGCTCCAGGAGGGCGTCGACACCGCCGGCGATCGGGGGCGGGCACAGTTCGGGGAACTCCCCTCGCACCTCCGCGTCCGAGAGCCGCTCCACCACGACGCCGTCCTCCCGCCCGGTGCTGAGCATGTCCCGGGTGTGGTCACCGAGCGAGTTCGCCGCCAGCGCGAGAGAACCGCACTCGTGGAAGAAGCTGATGCCGGACTCGGCCTCGATGTCCCGGTACCGGGCGGTCGAGCGCGTGTCCACGGTGCCCCAGAACCGATCCCAGCCCAGACAGCGGGCGATCCGGGACTCGTCCTGATGGGCGCCGAACTCCGGCAGCCGGACGGTCGTCCGGTACGCGGGATCTGCGGGACCGATCACGACGGTGTCCGCGCCCGCGCGGCTGAGGTACTTGGCCGCCGCGGAACCGAACATCCCCGCGCCGACAACGGCGACCTCGGCGTGGCGCACCACGATGCTCCTCATGGATCGATGTCGCTGGCGAACCGGGCACGGGCGTCGTCTGACAAGGTCCCTTGCCGAGCAGTGCCCTGGAGGTTCTCCGGAAAACGCCGGAACATCACTCACCGTGCGGGATTGGCGGATTCTGTCGCGTGCACGGCCGGATGACGCGGGCCGGGGTTGCCGCGGAACTCGGGCGGTCGGGCCGGCCCGTGGACGTCAGGCGTACAGGCGGCGCGCCGACGTCGTCGTCTGCGGGACGGCACCAGGCGTGGTGTAGGCGAAGTTGAGGACGGTACGCCGCACTCCGGCGCGGGTGAGCGGGGTGACGCGGTGCGCGGTGGTGTCGCTGCGCAGCAGGTATGCGTCGCCGGCGCGGTGGTGGGCGGTGCGCGCGGGGCCGGCGGTGAGGTCCCGCAGGGAGGCGGCGTCACAGACGTACTCCAGCAGCCCGCCGTCCTCCGGCGAGGACGGCGCCTCCAGGAAGATCACGAGGGCGTAGGGGTAGTCGTCGGTGTGCGCGCCGTGGGTGTCGCCCTCGCGGTGGAGGATGTTCAGCACGTGCCGTTCCACCTGGTCGGGCACCGGGAGCGGCCTCTGCCCGATCAGTCCGGAGATGAGCGCCAGGAGCTCCGGGTCGGCGTACAACTCGGGGACGAGGTTTGACGCCTTGGCGATGTCGTGGCCGCCGAGGGTCGTCATGTGCCGTGGAGAGCCGCCCATGCTTGCCATGGTGAAGTCCCGGCGTCGGGCGGCCTGTTCCAGGCGCTCCGCGTCCTCACGCAGCACGGACAGGCCTGTTGTGGTCAGCAGGCCTGGCAGCGGCAGGTAGCCCTCTGAGCGCAAGAGGGCGGCGGCCGCGTCGCCTGCCAGTTGAACGGTGCGAAGCCGCCCGTTCGACACGGAAAGTAGCGTCACGAGGCTGCAGCGTAGTGGATGAGCGGCCCTCGGTCGGCTGTGACGTCAGCGCCCGCCATGGCTCCGCAGTCAGGCTGCAGGGCGGTCGTCCTGGTCGTCGCAGGGCAGTTGGGCGGCTGGAGGGGTTGGTCGTGAAGGCGGGGTGGCCTGCGGTCAGCCTCGGTGATCGCCGTCGGCTGCACGTCGAGAGTGCCGCCGCAGGAGCGGTCGATGTCCTGGATGACACCCCAGCGCCTACCGGGTCGCTCCGGGGCCGGGGCGCTCGGCAGCGATCGGGGTCTCTGCGGCAGCACATCTGTGTGCCCCGGTCAGGTGGCGGGGCAGCCGTGCCGGTGGGCTGACGCGGTGGCGAAGGACTCCAGCAGGTGGTTGAGCGCGGCCGGGTCACTCGTGCCGTGTGCTCCGGAGGTTCCGTCCGGGGCGCGGTCGTTGGTGCGTACGAGCTTGAAGTACGCGGTCCCGATGGCGCCTTTGCACGCCACCGACCGCGTAGAGGCGTCCTTCGCGGTGCCGGGGTAGCGGCCGTCGAGGTACATCTCCTGCTCGGCTGACGGGCCGTAGTACGCGGTCATGTGGAAAAGTCCCAGCTTGCCCCGCTTGAGCGAGCACTGTTCGGTGAGCGCGCGTCCGGCGGGCTTCTCGGAGACGGTCGTGACCGTCAGATGGGCGGCCTCGCGGGCGTCCACGACGCCGGCGCAGGTGCCTGTCGCCTGTGCGACGGGCCGCTGGGCCCAGTCCGTGCGGTCGACGCTCGCGGGGCGTTCGCCCAGCTTGCCCTCGCAGGAGAAGTGGCCTGCCGCCTTGCGTGCCGTCTCGGTGGCGAGGCGGGCGACTTGGAGGAGCTGAGCGGCCGAGAGCTCCTTGGTGGGCTTGGTCGTCTCGGCCGTGACGTACAGGCCCTTGCCGGCAAGGGGCGCGCAGTCGACCAGTACGGCTGCCTGCGGCTCGTGCCGGTCGGTGAAGGATCCGTTCCAGCCGTGCCCGATCGGCGTCGCGGACGCCTCGTCACCTGCGCCGTTGGCCCGGTAGGCGGCCCGGGGACGGATCTGGAGGCGCAGAACCGATCCGGTGTCGTCGCCCTTGGGCCACACCGAGCACCACTGGGACTCGTGGCCGGCCCAGTCACCGGTGTGACCGCGTGCTTTGAGCTCTCCTGCGCCGAAGTACGCCCGTGCCTCCTCCACCGCGAGTGTGCCTTGGCAGCGGTCGGCGAGGTCGTCCCCGCCCTCGTCCCGCAGCCACACGCCCCAGACCAGTCCGGCAGCCACGAGCGCGAGCACTACCGCACCGATCAGCACCGTTGGGCGCAGCCTTGACATCCGTCCCCCATGATCGTTCTTTTCTTGACCCGCCATTGTGGCTGACGATCCCCGCCCCTACGCATGCGGCCCCGCAACGGGCCATACCCGCGTACAGCCGACGATCTCGATCCTCCCGCTGGGGGGGGCGGCGCGGCACGCCACCACCGGCACAAAGGCGGATGCGGCACGAACTGAGCATGCCTGGAGCAAGTAGTTACTGATCGTCAGCTGCGAGATTCACGCACGCCGTGAGTTCCTCACCATCGGGGACGAGATGCACACCGATACGGGCCATGAGGGTCTGCACCGCGGTGTTGTCCGGCGTCGTGCTCACATAGACAGAGGTGAATCCCTCCGTGCGAGCCTGCTTCAAAAGGAACTCCAGCACGGCACCGCCCACGCCAACGCCTCGGTGAGACCGTCCGATCCACACCCCGACCTCCGCTGCCCCGGCCTGCTTGTCCACGGGGCACAGCCGTGCTGCTCCAACAACCCGCCGTGAAGCGGCGATGGCAAAAGTGGTCTCTACCGGGTCTGTCGCCAGCGAGCGTGACTCGTGGAAGCGCACGAATGCCGACCGACGCTCCGGCGTCCATCCACCTGGCTCCTCCACGGGCGGCATCACCTCAAGCGGATCGGCATCCTCGACTGCGGCATGCAGCAATTCCGCGAGGAGAGTCCGGTCAAGGGGGCGGAGCGTGACATCGGATCGCATGGCCGCATGCTGTCATGGCGTCTATGACTGCCTCTAATGAGTTCGCCAGCTGGTCAGTTGCCGACGATGTCGAGCAGGGTCCTGGAAGCGGCGGCCCCTGCTCCGGGAACGGCTCGGCGAGCAGGGAGAGGCCTGGCCGACCCGTCGCCCCGCCACCTTCCCAGCGCCACCGCCCCGGTACGCGCCGCACGGGGGAGAGCCCGTATGCCGGTCCCGCGCCGCCTGTAGCAACGTGGATGTGGTCGGGTGGCTCGCCGACAGGGGCCTGGGACGACGCTGACACGGAGTATCGGCGCGAGCCCTCGTACGAGCTCAGGTAGCCGCCCGCCGACCGGCCCGACCGGCCCGGCACCCGGCCGCTGGGCACCGGGCCGCACGTCGGCGTGAGCGGATCTCGCCGGAGCGGGCCCGAGCGTCCGACCTGGAGCGGCGACCGGATCCACGCCGCCGCGGTCCGGCTGGACCACGCCGGCAGCTCAGCGCATCCGCTTCGACATCTCCAGGTCGGTGATGGCCCCGGCGCCGGGGCTCGGCGCGCGCTACAGGAGGCTGACCGAGCTGGCTCGGTCGTTCATCGCGTCGCCGACGTAGGGCGTGGCGGTGTGGTACTCCTGCTGCGTGCCGCTGTGGTAGATGTCCGAGGACAGCGCGACCCAGCAGTTGTTCGCGGGGATCAGGGAGCTGACACTGTCGTTCCAGTCGTCGAGGGTGTCATACTGCCAGTCCCACTGCCCGTCGTTCTCGCACGGTGCGGGGATCGTCAGCGTGAGGGACGCGCCGCCGTAGTTCCAGTCTTCGTAGAGGATGGCGCCCACGACCTTGTTCACGGCGCCGGCGGTCCGAGCGCCGGCAGGGGAGGTGGCCGGGGCGTTGAGTTCGGCGAGGAACTTCTTGTCCTTCGCGGCCTGCTCCGGGGTCGCCGGAGCGTCGGTGACCCGGCCGCCGGTCGCTGCGGCGATCACGTCGCGAAAGCTGTCGTAGCACGTGGTCTTGTGCGTAGTGACGTTGGCGACGCAGTGGGAGCCGGCCTTGGTCTTGGGCGTCGCCTGGGCGGTGGCAGTGGTCCCGACGAGGGCCATGCTCAACGAGGCGATGACGATGGCTGCGCGTCTGACAGAGGGCATGTGTCTCTCCTGTACACGATGAATTGTCCGCTGGTGGTGTCGGTCACGTCGACCGCGGTCAGCCCATCGCTCAACACTCCATACGCCATGAACGTCGGATAAACGCCCTGGACCGCCCGCACGGTGTTCCGGCGGGTACTGGTGGCTGGCTGGGGCCTGCACGGCGCCGAGGCAGTCCTGAAACTCCGTGCCGTGTTGAGTAAAGGCGACTTCACCGCCTACTGGGCCTTCCAGGTCGCCCACGAACACGAACGCGTCCATCAGGCCCCCCCCACCAGGACAGATACGTCCTCGGCGCGTGATCCCCACCCTCCCTCGAAAGGACCGCACCCTTTGCCACTGACGCCCGAGCACCTCAAGTTCGACGACAGGCACGCCCACTTGATCCTGGGCCGCCACCCCGTCCTGCTACCACCACGGCTCGCCGAGCTCCTCCGCCGCCTCGCCGAACAGCCTCAGCTACGGCCGCAGCCCTCGCGAGTCCACCCCGGCCCTCAGTGGCTCTTCCCCGGCATGGTCCCGGGCAAGCCGATCTCAACGCACGGCATGACACAGAAGCTCAACCGGCACGGCATCCCGGTCCGCACCGCGCGCAACGCGGCGCTGGCCGCTCTCAAGAAGGTCACTAGCCTGCCGACTCCACAGTCAGGTCACCGTTCGTTGTCGACAGATCCAAGCGGTACTTGCCCGACGGGTCGTTCTTGAACGCCACCTTCTTGTCGCCGTGGGAGTTGGTCGCTGAGATCTGGTACTTGGCGGGCGGGGCCGTGATCGTGAGGCTGCCGCTGGTCGTGCGGGCCTTGATGTTCTGTGGGGTGGCCGTCTGGATCGTCACCTCGCCGTTCGACGTCTGCGTGTCGATGTCGCCGCCCTTGGCGTCCTTGACGTTGACGTCACCGTTGGACGTGCTCAGCTTCACAGGGCCCCTCGCGCTGTTCACTGCGATCTCGCCGTTGCTTGTGTGCACGTCGACCGTGCCGACATCGGTCAGCGTGAGGCTGCCGTTGGACGTGCCTCCCGTCACCGGAAGACCGGCGGGCACCTTGACGACGTAGTCGACGCCGCAGTTCTTGCCGCAGCCGGAGAGCGTCAGGACGCCGTTCTCGACGCTGAAGGACGTGCCACTGGGCTTGTCACCACGGTAGTTGACCTTTCGGTGCACGGAGGCCGTTGAGATGTCCGCCGACGCGTCCACCTTCACCCCGCCGTTCCCGCTGTCGAGACGGATCGAGGTGATTTTCTGGGGCACCTCGGCATCGTCCTCGAAGGTCTTCTGGTCGAGGGCCGAGCAGGCGGAGAGCCCGCCGACGGTGAGAGCAGCCAAAGCCACTGGTGCAAGGACGCGCGTCTGTAGGTGTCGCATGAAGTTCCCCGTATGGAGCGAGTTGGATCGGTGATCAGTCATTGCGACTTTACTCAGCCACAGTCCCGCCCACGATGGGGGAAACCCCCCATTGTCAGGACTGGCTGACCTTTACAGTGACGAGAGCGGCCGTGAGGAGATGGCGTGACTTACTGCCGGGCTCCACCGGAAGAGGCTGCTGTGCCCGACTGCCCCGCCGAAACCTGCCTTCTGCCCCGCCCCGAACGAGGCCGGACAGCCCCGGACGAGCCGGGACAGGCGGAACCAAACAAACCCGGCTGACTACACCACTTCGCGGGACATGATCCGTACCCGCCCCGCACAGCTCGCACGCGACGGCCTGGGCGAGGTGGTGCTCGCTGCATCCTGGGACTGTGTTTCGGGGTGGTCAGCTGTAGTGGAGGGGACATGCGTTGCGCAGGCTGTGTTCGGCGGCGCGGAGGTACATCGCTGTGTAGAAGGCGGCGTCGAGGTTGTCCTGCCAGGGGCCCGGGTGCGTTTCGGCTGCTCGCTGGGCCTCGGGGCTGTCGAACCAGTTGGTGAGGTTGAGGTTGTCGCAGTACGCCGGCGTCTGCGGGGGAAGTGCCAGTTGTCGGGCCAGCGTCTGAGCGGCGGCAAGGACGGTGGCGGCGGAATGGGCGATCGTGATGTCGCCGTGAGGCGAAGGGACACGCAGTTCGATGGGCTCGGGAAGGGTGATCGGCAGGAGCAGGTCCCAGCCGAGGAGTGCGTCGCTGCGATCCTGGCCGTCGGGCTGAGCGCGGCACAGGGCGCTGAAGCTGTCCATGGGGCGGTTGAGCTTCTCTTCGAATGTGGTGCCCGATCCAGGGACGAAGGCGTGGGGTGGCGGGGGTGTGAGCGGCGGCAGCTTGAGGCGTCTCAGTTCGGTGGTGAGGGCGCGGGCGGTGGGTTTGAGGACTTCTTCGTCGTCCCAGTCCTCGGAGCCGATACTGACCAAGTAGATACCCATGGCCGGGAATCTACGGTGAGGCACTGACATGGGCGCTGGGCTCGGCCACCCGCGCAGCCAGCTCCTGGATGTGGAGTCTTGGGATGTACTGGCGGCCAAGTAGTAAATGCCGCCGCGCCGCCCCCGAGGGAGCGTGATCGCCACCACCTTCCCGGGCTGGTGGACGGGCCAGCTCGTTCAAGTCCTTGCCACCTCGGGCGGCGAGGAAGCAGGGTATGAACCCACGGCGTGGGTGTGTACGCGGACTACCGTGTGATCACCAACAACGACAAGGTCGCCAAGGCGTCCGGACAAGCGGGCCGTCGAGCAGGACGCGGAAGCGGTCCGCATCTGGCGGGAGAAGATCTGGCCGACGATCGATGCGACGGCGAAGGCCCAGGACGGTGAGGGGATCTTCGTCGACCAGGTCGGCATCCGTGCCGACCAGGCCACTGGCCGCACCTGGGGCGTGAAGGGGTGCACGCCGGTTGTACGCCGCGCGGGCAACCGATTCCGGTCGGCAAGCGGAGGCGGTGGCCGGCACCGGCCCCCTCCCGCGAGGACCGGGCTTCGCACGGCCCCTCTGGTGGTAGTTCCCGGGCCGCGTCGGGTGTTAACGGTGCGTGGCATCCTCACGTGCGCCGAAGATCCGGCCGGCGCGGGGGACTCCGGCCGCCGATTGCATCGGGTGCGGACTCGTGACGGTTTGAGATTGGCTGCCGCCTGGTGCGGGATGCCCCTGCGTGACCAGCGATGTTGGGCTGGGGAGACGCCAGCGACGGTAGTGACTCACGGTGCCTGATCGCCAGCCGGTGTCACTCGTACGACTGACTGACCAACGGACCGCCCGTCGACTCGCGTCTGATGCGGTTTTCTCGCATCCAACGAAAGTGGCAGAGGGTGGTGGACCGGTGAGGATCGACGTCGCGGCGCCGGGTGCGGCAAGACGCCAACTGGTGAGCGGGGTCGCGCTGCTGCGGCCCGCAGGCGACTTCGGCACACGGTCTGCGAGTATCCATGAAACCGCCCCGATGATGGGCCCGTTCATGCCACTCTGTCACCCTTCTTGCACTTCGAGCACTGCCATAAAGGGGGCCGGGACATGGACAGTCACGGGGATCTCGCCGAGGCGACCATTCGACTCTGGCACGACGAGTCGACTGGGATGCGCATGGCAGAAGCCGAAACGGCCGCGCTGATGGCAGAGCTGGCGGGGCTCGCACTGCATCGCGTCACGCCGCTGTCGGCAGGTCCGGCGCCGGTGGGCACCCGGTCGGCCGAGGCATGGGAGGCCGCCGCGCTCGTGATCGTCCTGCGGACCGCGCCGACACTGGTGCGGTCATTGGTCGGGCTGCTTCAGGACTGGCTGCGGCGCCGCAACTCCGGCTCCATCGAGATGAAGCTGGGCGAGCACGAACTACGGCTCACCTCCACCGGACGCGCCGAACAGCGCGAGGCGATCGAGCACTTCTTCACATCTGTCGAGCGGGACCGAGACGCGGCTCGGTCGGCAGAGTCCGGCGACCATGGCTAGGCGGGCTCTCGTCGTGACGACCTCGCGCTACGACGATCCGCGGCTGGAGCATCTGCCCGGGGCGAACGCGGACGCGGTGGCCCTCTCCGAGGTACTGAGTGACGGGGCGATCGGGGGCTTCGAGGTCGACATCCTCAAGGACCGGACGCGCGACGAAGTGGCCCGGGGCGTGCAGCGCTTCTTCAGCGCGGCGGCTCCCGAGGACCTTCTGCTGCTCCACCTCTCCTGCCACGGCCGCAAGGACTCTCGGGGCCGGCTGCACTTCGCCGCTCGGGACACGGAGGTCGACACGCTCGAAGCAAGCTCGGTCGACGCCGACTTCCTCAACGACCGCATGGAGCAGAGCGCGTCGCAACAGATCATTCTGCTCCTCGACTGCTGCTACAGCGGCGCGTTCGTGAAGGGCATGCGCACGCGTGCGGGCGAACATGCCATCGATGTGGCGGGCAACCTCGGCGGCCGCGGCCGCTTCATCATCACCTCCTCGACCTCGCTGCAGTACAGCTACGAGGACGGTGAGCGCAGCCGCGACGGGGCCAAGCCGTCGGTCTTCACCTCGGCCGTGGTGAAGTCGCTGCGCCACGGCACGGGCGACCGTGACGGCGACGGTCGCGTCGGCGCCGAGGAGTTCTACCGGGACGTCTGCGACCGGGTCACGCGGATCCTGCCCGACCAGACGCCGACCCTCAGCGTCAACAGCGCGATCGGTGACCTTGTCGTCGCCTTCAATCCGGCGGGGCCCAGACCGAGTCGTCCCGCCGCAGTCGAACCGGTCGCCGCGGCCGCCGCGGAGCCGGTCGTGGTCGCGCCCTCGACGGACTACCCATTCGACCCGGTGAAGGGTTCCGGGTACGACATCGGCGCGGTCATGAACCACCTCAAGGAGGTCATCGACCTCGTGTCGGACCCTCGGCGGACCAAGCCGGTCCGGTCGCCTTTCTTCTCCGAGGTGTCGGGCAAGAGCGGTATCGGCTACGACAAGCAGCAGGTAGACGCCCACATCCTGCACCACCTTGCCGAACCCGCCGACTTCGAGGTCGCGTTGAACCGACTGCTGCGGGAGCAGCGGGTCGCCCTCATCGACGAGGGCACGCCCGTGGGGCGCAGATTCGTCAATCTGCGGGAACGGTGCCAACTCGTAGGCTGGGAGCGTCTGATCGGTCACGTCAAGACGGGCCGCATCGTGGACCCGCGATGGGCGGTGGCCTATACGAGCACACATCTGTGCGTGCTCGACGCGACACACCTGCTGCGGGTGCCCTATCGGGAGTTGTCGTCGCTCTCGGTGTCCTCCACGAGCCGGTGGGATACCTGGTCGGGCAGCAACGACCAGGCGGGGTGGGGAGGGGAGACCGAAGTGGTCACCACCACGGTCCGCTTCGGCGCTCAGGAGGCAGTGTTCGAGGCGTTCCACGGGAAGCTGATGCGCGATGCCCTCAATGCCTTCGTCGCCGCCATGGCCGATCTCCGCAAGCGCCACCCCGACTGGTTCGCCTGATAGGGCTCCGTGAGGTCCTTCGGTCGGTCCTGATCAGGGGCATGGTGGGTGTGTGGACGCACTCGAAGCGATGTGTGTTCGGGGCAAGTTGGCAAGGTTGGTGGCGGACGTGTTCGCGTCGGTGCCGCGGGAAGACCAGCGTGTGAAGGGAGATTGTTATCTGCGTGGGCTGCTGCCTCTCGCGGCGGTGCCGCAAGATCGTCTTCCATGGGGTCGAAACGCAGTAGTCCAAAGGGTGCAGTCGCGTGCGGAGAGCACCGGCAGAGCGCCCGCCGCGGCAGGCGAGTGGGCGACACCGGATGGCCCGAAGATCACGCCCTCGTACGCCCAGCGCAGCTGGAGGCGCTGCCCGCCGCGGCGGCGCCCATCGGCATCAGCGCCGACGGGTGCCGCGCTTGGTGGTCGTCCGGCTGCTCAAGACGAGCCGCGGCCCGGCTGGTGTGGAGGGGCATATGGGGACTGGTGAGCCGTGGGCGGGCACGTCATGACGGCAGCCACGGCAGTAAAGCGGACGCGTTCGGTGACTTTCCCCTTTGGGGAAGGAGGCAACGAAGCAGAGGTAGCCACCCGCAGCGGTGGTGAGCGGTGTGGAGGCGACGCGGGGGGTCCGGCGGTGGCGCCGTGAAGCCGGTACTGCACCGCCGGGAGCGCCACTTGGGCTGCTGACTCGTACGGTCGGGCCCTGAAGAGGGCAGCCCTGGCCTTGGCTGTCAGCCTTGCCCCGGGTTGCCGCGTGCCCACTGCGCGGCCCGGACCGTGCCCTGCTGGATGTCCTGCTGGGGCAGGTGCAGGTTGAGTGCGTCATCCAGCGCGTGGAAGTACAGTTCGAACTCGCTGGTCAGTTCGGGGTGGTCCAGTTCGGCGCGGCGGATGGCCTGGTTGAGGAAGTCGAGCTGGCCGCCCCGGTAGTAGGGGGCGCGGCCCCGCCGGTACCAGATCAGTTCCAGGACCCCCCAGTCGTCGTCGACGCGACGGCCGTCGCGTGTGTAGTCGAGGGTGTAGATGGCCTTCGCGGCGGTGGCGCTCAGGCGCACGGTCTCGGTGACTCCGAGCCGGGACAGCGCCACACTGTTGTCTCCGATGCCGGGCGGCATCTCGTGGTACATCAGGAACACCCAGTCGCCTGCCTGCCCGAAGCAGACGGTCTGCCAGTCGGCTTCCCAGGAGTCGCGGCCGTCGCCGTCCATCCCGTGCAGGTCCGACAGGCAGGTCCCGGCGGCGGTCTGTTCGGGATCGGCGCCGTGGAGCAGGGCGATCTGTTCGGCACTGATGCCCTCGCCGCGAAAGAAGGCAAGGTGTGTGTAGGGGTCCTGGTCGCGCCAGGAATCGGCGATCCAGGCGAGTCGCTCCAGAGGGTCGCGTCCGCAGGGCTGCGCCGGGGGCGTGCCATCCAGACCGCCGCTGCTAAATCTCCTGGCCCAGGCGGGGTTGATCTGCTCCAGCATCTGTGCCTGCCCGGTGACGAGGTTGGTGACCGGCCCGCGGCCGGGGGAGTGGGCCACGATGTGCTCGGCGAGCTGAGCTACCGCTTCCTCGGCAACCATGTACAGCACCTGGTCGAGGTCCCGGGTAGCGAATAACTCCCGGTAGCCGTGGTGCCCGCGCACCGTGCCGTCTTCCTCCAGGACCAGGAAGAGGCCACCCCCGTCACCTGCGCGCTGTGCGTAGGGGCCGGGTGAGGTGGCGATGGGCGGGAGCATCGCGTCGTCGAGCAGGTCAGAGCCCGTGGCTATCTGGTGCCAGGCCCGTTTGAGTGTGTACTCCGTGATCTGCATGGGCGCCAGTATGCAGCGGGGCACTGACATGGCTCTCCTGGACGGCGGGGCCGCCAGCACCTGCCGATCCACATACCTGCACCGGCCACCACCTTGGGGTCGTACCGGAGCAGCCGGAACCACCCGTTGGAACCAATCCCTCAATCCGTCCGGCACCAGCCGCTCCACCATCGCCATCGCGGCCGTCAGCCTAGTGATCAAGCCAGTTGAGACGATCTCTTGGCCTCCGCGCCGACGGACTCCGCGGCGGCCGTGCTCGTGCGGATCCTTGTGCAGTCCTGGTTCGTTGACGAATTCGACTCGGACGCCTCAGGCACGTCAACCAGCGCGGCCATGAGGCAGTGGGCCGCGCCGAGTTCGACGACGCGGAAAAGGCGGGCTGGGGGGGATCCAGCTGGGTGGCGTAGCTGAGTACGCGTACACGACCCGCACCTGGACGTCGACTTCACCCCGATCCGCGGCGACGGCCCGCCGGCCGACGGATTCGGCCAGGCCACGTGAGCCGGCCAGGGGCCGGATGCCTGAGCTGGCCGGGCGCGTGTCGGCGAGCACCTCACGGAGCCCTGGCACCGCGGAGCCCTGGCACCGCGTCCGAGGGCTGATCCCGGGGACCAGGCTGAGGTCACAGCAATCGGTCGACCAGCCCGTCGATGTAGTCCGGGGTGAGCGGGCCCATACCGAACAGGACGCGGATGTACATCGGGGCCAGGATGTGGTCCAGCACGCCCAACGCGTCGGGTGCGTGCTCGCCGCGTTCGCGGGCGCGATCGAGCATGGACTGCAGTTGCCGGGTGCGTTCGTCGCGGAGGTCGTCACGGGCCTGCAGGCCCTGCTGACCGTTGGTCGACAGGGCGACGGCCAGGCGCACCAACAACAGGCCGTCAGGTCCGGTGATCTCGCGGGCCACTTGGGCCGCGTAAGTGCGCAGGTCGCCGACCAGGCTCCCGGTATCGGGCATCGGCGACTGCGCGTTGAGGCGGGCGAGCGCCACCTCGGTGAGCAGGGTTTCCAGGCTGCCCCACCGGCGGTAGATGCTGCTGTCGGCTACGCCCGCGCGGGTCGCGACCTCGCCGACGGTGAAGTTGCCGTAGCCGCGCTCGCTGATCAGGTCGGTGACCGCCCGGTGCACCTCCGCGGCGACGCGGGCGCTGCGCCCGCCGGGCCGCCGGGCTGGCTGTCGCTCGTTCATGCCCCCACCTTAACGCAGCCGTGACTTGCGTTTGTGGGGCGGCTCTCCTTACAGTCGCCTAACGCAGTCGCTGACTGCTTTAGAGCGCTCAGGTGTATCGCCAGCCGCGTCGACCGTGGCCGGGCGCAACTGACGATTGAGAGGAATCCCCATGGCGGCATCGCATGCGGCGGCCGTAGGCAGTCGATCAAACCGGGCCGTGCTGCTCACGGTGACTTGCCTAGGCCAATTCATGGTCCTGCTCGACAACACGATTGTTGGAGCGGCGCTGCCCGATATGCAGCACCGGCTGCACACTCAGCTGACCGGTCTGCAATGGATCGTCGACGCGTACGTACTGCTGGTCGCCATGCTGCTGCTGTCCGGCGGTATCTTCGCCGACCGGTTCGGCCGCAAGCGGGTGTACCTGACCGGCGTGGTGGTGTTCACCGCCGCGTCGCTGCTGTGCAGCCTCGCGCCCTCGCTCGGCTGGCTGGTCGCCGGCCGGGTGCTGCAGGGCATCGGGGCCGCGGCACTGAGCCCTGCCTCGCTGGCCCTGCTCGCCGCCGCCTATCCCGTGCCGCAAGAACGAATCAAGGCGATCGGGCTGTGGGCCGGACTCAGCGGAATCGGCCTGGCCGCAGGCCCCGTGGCCGGCGGCGTGCTGACAGATGCCTTCGGCTGGCCCGCCATCTTCCTGGTCAATCTGCCCATCGGCGTGGTCCTTCTGCTGCTCGGTCTGCGCCACCTCGGCGAGTCCCGCAATCCGAGCGCCCCCGCAATCGACATCCCGGGGACGGTGCTGTCCGTTCTGGGGGTGGGGGCACTGACCTACGGGCTGATCGAGGGTGGTGCCCGCGGCTGGACGTCGCCGGTGATCCTGGGCAGCTTCACCGCCGCGGTGATCCTCCTCGCCGCCTTCGTCGCCGTCGAAGCGCGTCGCTCCGCACCGATGCTGCCGCTGCGGCTGTTCCGGCAGCGCCTGTTCAGCGTGTCCAACACCGCCATGGTCGTGGTGGGGTTCGCGCTCATGGGTTCGTCGTTCTTCTTCTCCCAGTTCTTCGTGTACGTCCAGGGCAGCTCGATCCTGCGCGCGGGCCTGCAGACCCTGCCGGTATCCCTCGCCATGGTGATCGTCAGCCCGTACGCGGGCCGGCTCGCCGCCCGGTACGGCTTCCGAATCGTGGTCACCACCGGCCTGGCCCTGGCCGGCCTGGGACTGCTGGCGCTCGGCATGGTGCACGCCGACACCGGCTACGGGAACGTGTGGTGGCGGCTGGGAGTCGTCGGCATCGGCTTCGCTCTGACCCTGTCCCCACTGACAGGCGCCGCCATCCAAGCAGTCAGCCCGCAGGAAGGCGGCCTCGCATCAGGCATCAGCAGCACCACCCGGCAGATCGGCGCGGTGCTCGGCGTGGCGGTACTCGGAGCCATCGTCCGCACCCGGCAATCCGGCGGCGCCTCCTTCGAGACCGGCCTCAACAGCGCCTTCGTCGCGGCTGGCGCCGTCACTTTGGCCACCGCCGTGTTCACCGGCCTGTGGCTGGCGAGGTCCAAGCCCGCGGAAGGCTCCGCGGCGCCGCAACGTTCCACCGAGCCAGATGCGGTCACCAACTTGAACGAGGCATCCGCGAACAGCCGTTGACAACAACAACCGTCTTGGCCGGGAGAAGCGGCTGCGCGCCGAGGGCGTCGACATGACCGTGCTGCTGCCGAGGAGCCCTGGGGAGAACGCTACTTCCAGGTCACCGACCCCAGCGGCGTGATCGTCCAGTTCATCGAGTGGGTCACCCCGCCGCAGCGGGCTGGGCTGACTTCGGGAGGCTGTAGAGGCAGTTGGCCGTTTTGCGAACGCAGCATCTTTGGTGCCGGATCTCGGGGAAGACCTCGCTCAGTGCGTTCCAGAAGCCGAGGGCGCCGTCGCCAACGGCGAGGACGGGAGCGCGACACCCACGCTGGAGAGGCTGGTTAGCGTGGGGGTGTTCATACGGTGGACGGCCGAGATCCTGGAGCGGGCCGATCGCGAATCTTCGGCTTCCAGGGCGACTCGTTCTCCGGCGGTTTGGTCAGCTGGGGTGCGGATTCTCAGGTGTCATGATCTCGGGTGCGGTCCAGCTGGCCAGGACCTGCAGGGCCTGCGCGGTTTCGGAGCCCGGTTCGACGTTGTAGACGCACAGGGTCTGTTCCGCGTCGCCGGGGGCCTGGAAGGACTCGTAGGAGAAGTGCAGGCCGCCGACGAGGGGGTGGTGGTAGTTCTTGGCACCGTGGGTTCGGCGCAGCACGCGGTGGTCGTTCCACCAGCCGGTGAACTCAGGGCACTGAAGGGTGAGTTCGCCGACGAGGTCGGCGAGCTGCCGGTCGTGGGGGTAGCGGCCTGCTTCAAGCCGGAGGATGGCCACTGTCTCCGCGGCGATCCGTTCCCAGTCGCCCACGCGGTCACGGGCCTGCGGGTCCAGGAGGTAGTAGCGGGCCAGGCTGCGACGGGTGGCGGGCAGGGCGTCGAAGTCGGTGAGGACGACCCTGGCGAGCCGGTTGGAGGCCAGCACGTCGGTGCGCCGGCCCAGGATGAAGGCCGGGACCTGGTCGAGGGTCTCCAACATCAGGTGCAGCCCCGGCCGGACCCGCTGGGCCCTGGCCGGCGCGCGGCGTGAAGTCCGGGCGCCGGACCGCAGGAGGTCGGTGAAGTGTTCGCGTTCGGTCTCGTCCAGCCGCAGCGTGCGGGCGATCGCTTCGATGACCTCGGCGGAGGGGTTGCCCGCCCGCCCCTGCTCCAGACGCGTGTAGTACTCCGTGCTCACACCGGCAAGGCGGGCCACCTCGTCCCTGCGCAGGCCCGGTACGCGGCGGACGCGCCCGTCGGAGGGCAATCCCGCGTCTTCCGGGGTGATGCCCGCGCGCCGTGAACGCAGAAAGCCGGAAATTTCCTTGGTTCCATCCATGGCTCAAGTGTGACTACTTCAGCGGCGCCATGTCGCTCCAGGGTGGCCCTGCCAGTACCTGTTCTGGCAGGGCCAGTTATAGCGTCCTGAAGCACTGGCGTGGGTGGTGTTCTGGATGTGCGGCCAGCAGTCAGCGACCGCGATCCAACCCTCTCCCTTACCGCTTGGAAGGTACGCATCATGACCACGAACACCACCTCCCGCCCTCTGGCCGGCCGCGTCGCCGTCATCACCGGCGCCTCCAGTGGCATCGGCGAGTCCTCCGCCGAGCAGCTGGCGTCTCTGGGAGCCCGCGTCGTTGTCCTGGCCCGGCGTGCGGACCGGCTGCAGGAGCTGGTCTCCCGTATCGAGAAGGACGGCGGCAGCGCGGTCGCGATTGCCACCGACGTGACCGATGCCGCCGCGGTGCAAGCTGCCGCCGACCGGGTGGAGGCCGAGTTCGGCGGCGCAGACCTGCTCCTGAACAACGCCGGAGTCATGCTTCCCGCTCCGGTCGAGGAGCTGGCGACCGACCAGTGGAAGCAGCAGATCGACCTGAACATCACCGGTTTGATGAACGCGATCGGCGCCTTCACCCCGCAGCTGGTCAAGGCCGCCGCCCAGCTCGGTGTGGCCGACTTGATCAACACCTCCTCCATCGCGGCGCAGAACATCTTCCCGAACTTCGCCGTCTACTCCGGGACAAAGGCGTACGTCACCCACCTCTCCCGTCACCTGCGGGCCGAACTGGGCGCGAAGAACGTCCGCGTCTCGGTACTCGAACCTGGCATTGTCGGCACCGAGCTGCAGAGCCACGTCACCGACCAGGGCGCCCGGGACTGGCTGGCCGGTTCCAAGGAGACGATGGAGTGGCTCACGGCGCAGGACATCGCCGAGACCGTCGGTTTCATCGCCACTTTGCCGCCGCGGGTGAACCTCCAGCAGGTCACCATCATGCCCACGGGCCAGGCCGCCTGACCGGCACTTCACCGGTGTGGGCTCGGCAGGGCTTGTTGCCGCAGCTGGCTTCGCGGTGCGGGTCGAGCGTGTGGAGGTCGGCACGGACATCCTGCGTGTCACGGCACTGACCTGGGGTGACTCCTCCAGGGTGTGTCTTGGAAGACCCATCTTCCGAACACACCCCCTGAAGTTGGCCCAATCCGGCCTTGGCGGGTCAGCGGGCGAGGGAGATGGCGAAGGGCTTGAAGCCGTGTCGGCGCAGGATGTGGGGCACGATGAGGATCATGGCTTCGGTGGCGCGGGCTGTGGTGATGTCGCCGAGGTCCTCGATCCGTTCGGGCTGCCAGCCCAGGTCGCCGAGCAGGCCGGTGACGGTCTTCTTCGCGTGTTCGTCGTCGCCCGAGAGGTAGGCGGTCGGTGGGGTGGCCAGGGTTTCCGGAGCGGTCATGACCATGAAAAGCATGGTGTTGAGGGTCTTGACCACATGGGTGTCGGGGAGCGCGGCCTGGAGCTTCTCGGCGAGGCTGCTGCCGGGATAGCAGAGGTCGCCGGGCAGGCCGTCTCCGTCGTCGCGGGTGGCGTTGGAGACGTCGATGAGGATCTTGCCGGCGAGTTCGGCGCGCAGGTCGGTGAGGCGGTCCAGGGAGCTGTCGCCGGGCGTCGCGTTGATCACGATGTCCGCGGTGCGGGCAGTAGTGCGCTGGTCGGCGAAGGCGATCCGCGGGGCGAGTCCGGCGGTGCGGGAGGCGGTGTCTTCGGGGCTCCGGCCGCCGAGGGTGACATGGTGTCCGGCTGCGGAGAGCTTGCCGGCGAGGTTGGTGCCGACGCGGCCGGTGCCCAGGATGCCGATGCTGGTCATGCGGTGATGCTCCTTGCGGTATCGGGGTGGGGAAGAGCGGAGATTTCCGGTCAGGCGATCGGCGAGAGGACCTTGAGGGCGGCGGCGTGGATGCCGGGGGCGGCGGCCAGGAAGTCGCGGCTGCCGGTGGTCCAGGGGGCGCCCGCCAAGTCTGTGACGGTGCCTCCGGCCTCGGAGACCAGCAGGGCGCCGGCGACCAGGCCGGAGCGGACGTCGGAGAACTGCCAGAACGCGTCCATGCGCCCGGCGGCGACGTGGATGAGCTGCATCGTGGCGGGAACGGACACCCGCACGACCAGGCCGTTGATGAGCATGGCGGTGACGGAGTCACCGATCCGCCGGAAGGTGCGCTCGTCCTCGCCGGGCTTGGCCTGACCGGTGCCGATCAGCGCGGCGCCCAGGTCGGTCTTGGCCGACACCTTCAGCGGACGGTCGTTGAGGCGGGCACCGCCGCCGGCGACGGCGGTGTAGGTGTCGCCGGTCAGCGGCAGGTGGACGACGGTGAGTACCGGCTGGTTGTCGCGGACCAGGGTGGCGGTCACGGCCCAGTCCTCCATCCCGTGGACGTGGTTGATGTTGCCCTCGGCGGGGTCGACGACCCACCACTCCCCGGGCGGGAGCGCGCCGCCGGCCAGCTCGTCCTCGGCCCACTGCGACCCTTGCCGGGCCCGCAGCAACGGCTCCCGCAGCACGTCCAGCACCGCGTCGTCGTTGGCGTGGATCTCGCCCACGACCTCGTCCAGACTCACGCCCCGGGCGTACGAGGTGTAGCGATCGCGCAGCGTGACGCCGGCGGTCTTCACCGCAGCGGTCACGTCGGACAGAAGCGTCGTACCAGCGTCGAAAGGCATGTCTGTGCTCATGGCGGGCTCCCTGGGGTTCAGTGGAAGCGGGGGAGTTGTCTCGCCCCGCACTTCGAAGGTAGGCCGCCCGACCATTAACAACAAGTGCATGCTTGTCACTTGTAGAGTTACTGCCATGCAACTGGATTTGAACCTGCTCACAGCCCTGGACGCCCTGCTGGAAGAGGGCAGCGTCGCCGGCGCCGCAGCACGCCTCCACGTCACCCCACCGGCGATGAGCCGCTCCCTGGGGCGCATCCGCAAGGCCACCGGCGACCAGATCCTGGTCCGCACCGGCCGCAGCATGGTCCCCACCACCCGCGCGCTGGCCATGCGCGCCCAGGTCCACGCCCTGGTGCAGCAGGCCCACCAGCTTCTGTCGGCGCAGCAGGAACTCGACCTGGCAGCTCTGGAGCGGGTGTTCACCGTGCGCTGGCACGACGCCCTGACCGCCGCGTGCGGCACCGCCCTGATCACCGCCGTCCACCGCCAGGCCCCCGGCGTCCGACTGTGCCTGTCCGCCGAACCCGGGACGGACGACGCCGAGCTGCGCCGGGGAGAGGTCGACCTCGAATCGAGCTCCAGCACTCCGACGCTCCCCGACATCCGCCACCGCCTCGTCGGCAGGGACCGGCTCGTCATCGCCGTCCGACCGGGCCACCCGCTCGCCGAAGGCCCGCTGAGCCTTGAGCGTTACGCAGCCGCCGAGCACCTCACCGTTTCGCGGCGCGGCAGCCTGCGCGACCCGATCGACGACGCCCTGACCGCACGCGGCCTCGAACGACGCGTCGTCGCCGCTGGGCCCACCGCCGCCTTCGCACTGCAACTCGCCCTCGACACCGACGTGGTCGTCACACTCCCCGACGCGGTCACCCGCACGGCCCGGGAACAACTCGGTCTGGCCACGCTGTCGCCGCCACTCCCGTTGCCCGACGTCCCCCTGTACCTGCTGTGGCACCAGCGCTACGACAACGACCGCGCCCACACCTGGCTGCGAGAACTGGCCACCGAAACCGTCCAGGCACTATTCACACCAGCGACCGCCTCACAGCAGCCCCTCACCCACCGGACCGGGAAGTGACGGATACGCCCGGGGAAAGGTGCAGCGCCTGGCTGGGCAGCTCCCCGTCGGCGCCTCGGCCTGGACGGGCGCGATCAACTCGTCTTCTCCCACCGGCAGATCATCGCTTCGGTTTCCGCCCGGGTCGACTGCCCCACCAGATCTGAGAGTCAGGACTGGAGCGCTACCGCGTACAGGAGGGTGACGGCGACGATGCCGAGCAGCATCAGCGCCAGCATCCCTCCCACAACGAAGGCAACCGTCCGGATGGCCGTTTCAGCCCCTCGGTGGTGGCTCTCCGGTTTCCAGCCCCGCGCTCCTGTGTTGTCCATGCCGCCAGCCTTCCCGCTTGCCGGATGGACTCCATGAGCACGGGGCGCCACCGTGATCACGTACGGATACTCAGATCGGCATGGTTGTGGGAACCCTCGTCCGGACGGCTCCGTTTCACGGCGCGTGGCGTGGACCGCCGGCCTGGGCCGCCCACACGTCACGCGGACTTCTGGCCGATTAGGCGGAGGCGACCGGGTCGGCCACGGAACTCCTCTACGACAGTCGCTCCCCTGTACGGCATGACCGACGCCTGCCAGACGCCCTGCGCCCCTTCAGCACACGGCCGCGCTGCCGGGCAGGCGCGGTGGACGGGCGGGCTCTTCCTCTTTCGGGTCGTGATCGCATCCGGACTCCCCGGCCCTGCCTCCTCAGAACCCTTGCTGAGCAGGCGAGATGGACATAAGCGAGGGGGTTGTCCAAGAACACCCGGGTGTGGCTCGCACACCTGAGGGAATCACGATCCGCGCATGAGTGAATACGGAACGTTCCGGTCCGCTCGCCTCTCCTCGTGGACCACGACGAAAGGGCACAGGAATGTCTTCGGCCATGCGTAATAAGACGACGAAATCTCCGGTGGTACGGCGGCTGGCTGCCGCGGCCGTCGCGCTGGGCAGCTGCCTGGCGCTCGCCGGCCCGGCGGGAAGCGCCGGCGCGGCGCCCGCCGACCCTGTACCGACCGTCTTCTTCGGCGACTCCTACACCGCCAACTTCGGCATCGCACCCTTCAACCAGGACGGCGACAGAACCCTCTGCTTCCAGGCGAAGGAGAACTATCCCACCGTCGCCACCCGGCGCCTCGCGGACAAGGGCATCACGCTCGACGTCCAGTCGGACGTCTCCTGCGGAGGCGCACTCATTCACCACTTCTGGAACGAGCAGGAGACGCTTCCCGGCACCAGCCTGACGGTCCCGCCGCAGCAGGACGCGCTCAAGGAGAACACCCAGCTGGCCGTGGGCAGCATGGGCGGCAACACGCTGGGCTTCACCCGCATCCTGAAGCAGTGTTCCGACAAGCTCCGGAGCCCGGATCACGGTCTGCTGCCGGGAGAACCGGTGGACGGGGACGAACCGGCCGCCACGTGCGGCGAGTTCTTCGAGTCCGGTGATGGAAAGCAGTGGCTGGACGGTCAGTTCGAGCGGGTCGGATGGGACCTGGAGGAGATGCTCGACCGCATCGAGTACTTCTCCCCCGACGCGAAGCCCGTCCTGGTCGGCTACCCCAGGCTCGTGCCCAAGGACACGAACAAGTGCCTGACCCCGGCGCCCGGCCAGACCGAGCTGCCGCTCGCCGACATCCCCAAGGACGCCCTGCCGGTCCTGGACCAGATCCAGAAGCGGCTGGACGACACCATGAAGAAGGCCGTCGCGGACGCCGGCGCCGACTTCGTCGACCTCTACGACCAGACCGGCAGCAACACGGCGTGCGACGGCCGCAACCGGGGCATCGGCGGCCTGCTGGAGAACTCCCAGATCGGCGAGGGCGACCAGTGGCTCCCCTGGTACGCGCACCCCAATGAGAAGGGCCGCGACATCCAGGCCAAGCAGGTGGCCGACAAGGTCGAGCAGATCCTCAACCGGTAAGGGGCACAGCCTCTCAGGTGGGAACCGGACCCGCACCCTTACTCGGCGCGGGTCCGAATACCGTCCGTCCTCGCCCCTCAACGAAGCCCCAGGTCATCGGCCTGGGCTTCGTCGTGCGGCTGTCTCCCGGACCGGGCACCGCGAGTGGCCTGGCGTTCGGCCTCGGCGGTGGCGGTGGGGGTTACGTCGATGCCGCCGAAGGGCCGGTCGGCATCCCTGATGACGTACAGGGTCGTGGTGAGCAGCGCGGTGACCTTGACCGCCCGGAACAGCCCGCACGCTCCACGAGCAGGCAGCCCCGCTCCCCGTTGCCGACGGCAGCCGAGTGGCGAACGAAGAGCAGCCCTGGCTGTTTCTTCACGAAGCTCTATCACCGTGGGTCGTCCGGCGCGGCCCGCAGACTTTGCGGGGCTTCCTTCGCGAGCGCGTCGCGGATCCACTTGATGTCAATCTCAGCAGCCTCCCGTTTCCGCGTGGAGAGGGGCGCCGAGGGCGTCGGCGGCCCGGCTGGGCCGGCCTTCTCGGGGGTCTGGCGGGCGGCAGTTGGGGTTTCACGGTGGGGCAAGGTGGCGCGAAGGGCGCTGCTGTGTCGTGGCGGGTCAACGCTCTAGGGTCCGTGGCGTGGTGAGTATCGTGGTCTCGTTGAACGTTCTGGCATCTGGGGCGTCCTGCGTGTGTGGGGTGAGGGCGTGACGCCGGCCGTGCCGCTGCGGCGGCTGGTCGTGGTCCGGCACGCGAAGGCCACCCGGCCTTCGGGGGTTGTCGACCACGATCGTCCGCTGAGTCCGCGCGGCCGTCGGGACGCCCCGCTCCTGGGGCACTGGATGTTCACGGGCCAGTGGCTCCCGGATCTGGTCCTGTGCTCGCCCGCCCGCCGCACCCGTGAGACATGGCAGCTGATCGCCGAGGAACTGGCCGCACCGCCGCCGGTCCGCTTCGAACTCAGCCTCTACCACCCGCCGCTGCCCGCGCTGCTCGGTCTCGTCCGCCAGACCCCGGCCCACATCCACACCCTGGCGCTGGTCGGCCACAACCCCAGCCTCCACGGCCTGGTCGACTCCCAGATCACCGGCGCGCTGACCAGGGCCCTGCCCCGCAGTGAACTCGTCCTGCCCACGGCCTCAGCTGCCGTCCTGACCTGGCGCGGCCCCTGGCACCTCACTACGGGCACCGCCCAACTCGACGAGCTGTACATCGCCCACGCCACCCCGCAACGCTCCTGACCACCAACCCGGCCGCCACCCCCGGCAGAGGAGGCTGCTGCCCTGGAACTGCGGGAGGGGGCGGATTCGTATCGGCGGTGGCGGGTGGCTACGCACGGTGGTCGACCGAGCTGCGGTGTCTGGTGGAGCGTTTGAGCCTGTAATGGCCCTAGCTTCTCGATGTGGCAGGAGACGTCACCATGGCCAAGAACAAGAACCGTGATCGCAGCCAGTAGCAGCAGGCCGCCCAGGCCGCCGAGCGTGGTCAGCAAGCGGCGCAGCTGTCGGCGATGGAGCCCCAGGCGAAGCCGGCGGCCGAGGCCAGTCCAGGGGGTGCCGCCCATGAGCGCAAGGCTCGCCGCCTCGGTCACGAATAGCGCTCGCCGTAGCGCCTGGGCAGTTGGTGGGGTAAGTGCGAGTAGGTCACCGATGTCGGCTTCGCCGCGTAGGAGCCTCGGTTCTTGGAGGTGGTCTCCGGTGCCCGTCGGGATGGCGTACGGTGGGGTTTACCGACGCGGGGTGGAGCAGCTCGGTAGCTCGCTGGGCTCATAACCCAGAGGTCGCAGGTTCAAATCCTGTCCCCGCTACTGTTGAGCAGGGCCCGGATCCAGGTGGATCCGGGCCCTGTCGCGTAGCAACGGGTGCGCTGCCCGGCGATGTCCATGTAGACGTCGCCGAAGTCGACTTCGGCGTCCGCGCCAAGCGCGTTGTGTCGGGTGACGAACACCTCCACAGGAGCCCCTGCCTGGGCTGCGATCTCCTTGCGCCGTGCCGCGATGAAGTCCCGCACCGTCGGATACGGGATCGCCTCGCCGAACTCCTCCTCGATCCGGGCCACGATCCGCCGCACGGTGTGACGCTGCTTGCGCGGAGCCTCCAGATCAGCCCGCAGCCAGGCATCGAACGTCTTCGTGTACGGCTCCATCCGCGGTGAAGTCCTCACCGGCCGTCGGCGCAGGGTGGGTACCGGCGAGGACAGAGCCTCGCGGACCAGCCGACGGTGAACGCCGTACTTACGCAACAGAGCCCGGACCGACGGCTGCCGCTGCCAGCTGTCCCGCCGGATCCGGTCGAACAGTTCTTGCTTGGATAAAGACATCCACAGCACCGCCTCTGCCGGAATCCACAGGAACCGTCTCACCACAAGAGCCGGCCTGGGGCCACATCGCCCCGTCACCACCCCTCAGTGCACCCGAGCGACCCACCAAGTGGGGCCTCTCGACGACGTCCCGCCGGGGCCGCTGCCACTTGCTGCGCTCCACATACATGTTGCCCGCGAGCGTCACAGCGACTGCCGCAAGCGCGGAGGCCACCGGCACTACTTGAGTTGTTATGTCAGCCACGGCAGGAGTGTGCCACCCGGGAAGCAGGCGGTGCGGCTGGCCCGGTCGATGGCGACGGCGTAACCTCCGCCGCCTCAACCCCGGCCAGTCGCTCCGTTGACCATCTTCGGTGCCTGTTGTGCACTGTCGCCCACCTCCCGAACCGTGCTGGCAGATCACGTCAGGGACCATTGGTCCGATGCCGGAAGAGGATGCCATTGATCACCCTGCGATGGTTCTCCAACGACCGCCTCGTCCCATGTTCTTCGGCAAGTGCGGCTCAATCCGAGCCCAGTTCCGATCCGACAGGTCACCCCGTCCTACACCAGCCGGAACGATGCGACTGCCGACCTGGTCACACGACCCATCGAACAGTGCCTCGTACGCCACACACCTGCTGACGGCCGGATCGGCTCCGGCGATACAGACTTCGCCCCGAGGGCCGCCCCGGGGCCCGCTTCGGGTAACTGTCCCGGCCTGGTCTCGAAGCCGTGGTGCGACGGTGGCGCCCCAAACCCCTGGCAGCCGGCCGCGCGCCGTGAGATCGTCCGCAGGTGACTGACGTTGCTGGTGGAGAAACGACCTCGGGACGACCGGACGACCGCGCCGCGTCCGCCCTGCGCTTCGCGACGGAGCTCGTCGCGTGGGTGGCCACCCCCTGGGCCCTGGCCGGCCACTCATGGCTGCTTGCCGCCGTGTCCGTAGTGGCCCTGATCGGCCTTCCGACGCTTTTCTCCACTCGGGGGGACAAGGCCAACGTGATCATCGCGGTGCCGGGCTGGGCCACGATCCTGCTGGTGCTGCTCCAACTCGCCGCAGCTGTGATCTCTTCGTGGCTGGCCTGGCCTGCCTGGGCGGCGGTTCCCGTGACCCTGCTGGCCGTCGGCACCCTTGTCACGGAGCGTCGGCGCTGGCGGTGGCTGGTTTCCGCGAACCAACTCGCCCATTGAAACGCTCACCCCGCGCACGGGGAATGTGAAGACGTCCATGCTCGTACATCTCCAGCCGCGGCCAAAGCGTTTAGCACCGCGCGAGCGGATTTCCGCCCCGCGCCGCCTCCGCGATCGTGTGCTACGGCTTGCCGTCCCGCCCGCGCGAGGTCATCGAGGTCCAAAGACGGGTTCTTACGTGTGCGCGGATCACAGGGGCCTCGAAGGCGCGCCGGGATCACCCACGTGGTCGCGGATCTGGGCAGTCAGTGGGGCCCCTGTCGAGCCAAGCCTCCCGGGGGCCCTGCGGCCGTTCCCGTGTGCCCCGGCCCAGGCCGGGCCACTCGTTCCGGATTGGCCGTAGGGGTGGTTCCATCGGCGTCGCTACGTTTGCGACATGCGCATGCACGTCGTCGACGCCTTCACCGATCGTCCGTTTGCCGGGAATCCGGCAGGTGTGTGCCTGCTGCCCGCCGGGGAGTGGCCGCAGGATTCCTGGATGCGGCAGGTCGCGGCCGAGATGAACCACTCGGAGACCGCTTTCGCCCTCCCGCTGCCCGTTGAGGCCGAGGCCGACTGGGCCATCCGCTGGTTCACCGCGCGCGTCGAGTCCAAACTGTGCGGCCACGCCACCTTGGCCACGGCGCACGTGCTGCGCACCGAGCGAGGGCTCCTGGGCGCCGTGCGGTTCAGCAGCCGGCGGTACGGCATCCTCGTCACGCATGCCGACGCGGACGGCAGTATCACCCTGGACTTTCCGGCCGCGCCTTGCACCGAAGTCCCCCCGCCGGCAGGGCTGTCCGAGGCGCTGTCGGTCGAGATCGAGGCCACTTTCCGCGCCGGGGCGCTCGGCGATCTACTGGCCGTCCTGCCCGAAGAGGCCACCGTGCGGGCCATGGTTCCCGATTTGGACGCGGTAGCCGCCCTGACGCGCCGCGAGGGCCTGCGGGGCATCATCACCACGGCCCCCGCAGCCGAGCCCGGCCTGGAGTACGACTTCGTTTCCCGTTTCTTCGCGCCGGCCAGAGGCATCACCGAGGACCCGGTCACGGGCAGCGCCCACACCGTGCTGGCCCCCTACTGGTCGGCGAGACTCAGCCGGGACGAGCTCACCGGCCTTCAGGCGTCCGTGCGCACCGGCCTGGTCCGCACGGCCATGCACGGCGACCGTGTCCACCTCACCGGAGACGCCGTCACGGTCATGAACGGCACCCTGCACGCCCGGGGTCCGTCTTCACAAGGCCCCTGTTAGCCGTCTCACCAGCACAGGTGTGGCATCGTCCGTGGGCATGGGCGAAGCTGGGCGCCATGGAGATCAGAAGGGGCGGACAGAGCGATGCCGAGCACGTTGCGGGGTTGCATGCGGAGAGTTGGCGCGCAGCCTACGCGGGGATCATGCCGGCCAGCTTCTTGAGCGGCCCGCTCTTGGAGGAGCGCCTGGAGCTTTGGCGTGGTCGGCTCCATGAACCGCCTTCCGGGGCGGCGCTGTTCGTGGCGGAGAGTGCGGGAGAAATGACAGGTTTCGCGTACTTGATGCTACGGCCTGACGGTCGGCTCCTGCTGGACAACCTGCATGCCAGGCCGGGCCGTACCGGGTCTGGGACAGGGGGGCGGCTCCTGCGTCACGCTCTCGCATGGGCCGCCGACGAGCATCCCGACAAGGCGGTCTACCTGGAGGTACTGCGCGCCAACACCCGCGCCATCGCCTTCTATGAACGGCACGGTGCTCTGCGTACCGACGAACGCGTATGCCGGTTCGAGCAGGGCTTCGAGCTGCCTGAGTTGGAGTACACCTGGCCTGCTGCCCCACCCTCGTAGACGTGCGGGGGCTTGCTCTCCCAACCGACGTGGGGGAGCTCCGCACAGAGCCCTCATGGCGCGACCTGCCTGAGCGATACGGATCGTGGAGCGCGGGCTGCACTGCTTCCGCCGCTACGCCCCGACGATGTCTTCGTTCGGGTCCAGGCCGGGCGGACGCACCGGTGTTCTCGGCTGGCTGGTTCAGATCGACTCCACTCCACCCAACTCGGGACAGTCCGGAGTCTCTACCGAATCCGGAACGGTTCACTTCACCTGTTTGACTGAATGGCCCACATGGGCACCGATAGTGTCGGTGGTGTGAGGAATGTTCGTTCTCTTGTTGGTTCGCTCCTGACCCGCCTGTATTTCGCGCGCGCCCGCAGGAGAGGTACCGGCCCGTCCCCGGAAGCACTGCTCCCCGGCTCGCTGTTGGTCATCTTGCGGCGAGTCGGGCTGGATCCGGTGGCGGACATGGCCAAGAGGTGCGATTCGGCACCGGTGACAAGGTTGGCCAGGTGGTTCGGCGTGAACGCCTGGCTTGTCAGCGGCCATGGCGAGGTCAAGGCGGTGCTGGGCCGGGCTGACGTGTTCAGCAGCAGCTTCGCCCGTCTGGTGGACAGTGCCGGCATCGACGCGGCGGCGAGCCCCGGGGGCCTGGGATTCAGCGACCCGCCGGAGCACACCAGGCTGCGACGGCTGCTGACCCCCGAGTTCACCAGGCGGCGGCTGGTCAGGCTTGCGCCGAGGATCGATGAGATCGTCGAGGGGCAACTGGACGCGATGGCAAAGGAGTCTGGTCCGGTCGATCTCGTGCGTTCATTCGCCCTACCCGTTTCGTCCCTGACGATCTGTGAACTCCTGGGAGTTTCGCGCGCAGACCGCCATGAGTTCCAGCAGCTCAGCACGGCCCACTTCGATGTGTCCGGCGGGCCGGACGGCTTGTTGGCCGCCATGTCGACGTCCACGTCCCGCCTGATAGACCTCGTCAGCCGGCAACGTGAGTCACCAGGTGACGGTCTGCTCGGCATGCTTGTGCGCGAACACGGCGATGAAATCGACGACAGGGAGCTGGCCGGAATTGCCGACGGAGTGCTGACCGGAGGACTGGATTCAACGGCCAGCATGTTGGCACTCGGCGCCCTTGTCCTGCTCAGGAACCCGGAATCCTTCGAACTGGTCCGAGCCGAGGACGACTCCGTCGACACATTGATGGAGGAGTTGCTGCGCTACCTGTCGCCCGTTCAGGTCGCTTTCCCTCGGTTCGTCCGCGAAGACGTCGAGGTCTCCGGAGTGGGGCTGCGGAAGGGCGACCTCGTGCTGTGCTCGCTGAGCGGCGCGAACCGCGACAAGTCGCTTGGCGCGAGTATGAAGCGGTTCGATCCGACCCGGCGTTCCTCGTCCCACCTGGCCTTCGGCCACGGAATCCACCGCTGCATCGGCGCCGAGTTGGCACGGATGGAGCTGCGCGCGGCCTATCCCGCGCTGGTACGACGTTTTCCGGGCATGCGTCTGGCGATCGATCCGGAGCACATTCCGTATCGGAAACTCTCCATCGTCTACGGAGCCGAGTCCTTGCCCGTGCTGCTGAGTTGACGCCGGAGGAATCCGCACCGACGCCACACCACCTTCGCTTCCCGATCGTCGCGAGAGAACGCCCCACATGGCTACCTGCCCTGGAGAGCGGCGCGGCGTGCGGCATCGCCCCTTGCCCGCGGGGCTGCCCTCCACGCCTTCGGAAGCCACCAGTTCGCCTGTCCCGCGAGCTGCATGACGGCAGGCACGAGGAAGGCACGGATGACGGTGCAATCCAACAGGACAGCCACGGCCAGACCGGTCCCGACCACCTTCAGATGCAACAGATCCGACAGCGCCAGGGAGGCCATGACGGTGGCGAAGACGACCGCGGCCGAGGTGAACAGTCGTCCGCTGTGCTGCAGACCGGTAGCCACAGCGATTGACGTCGGGCTTCCCCGGTGGTGCTCCTCGACAATGCGCGACAGCAGAAATACCTCGTAGTCCATCGACAGGCCGAACGCGACCGAAAACATCAGAGGAGCGATCACGTCGGTAACGCCCACAGCCGGAGTTCCGAAGCGCGGACCGAGCCATCCCTCTTGAAAGACGGCGACCAGGATCCCGAAAGTGGCCATCAGACTCAGGGCGTTGAGCAAGAGCGCCTTGAGCGGGATGAGCACGCTGCGGGTGTACGCCAGGAGCAGCAACGCCGTGGCGCAGGCGGCGAAGATGACGGCGAGCGGCAGTCGGTCGACCAGTGCCTGCTCCGTGTCCGACAGGCGGGCACCCGGCCCGCCGACGAGGGCCGGCACCGGGGCGGGGACGCGGCGAATCCTCTCAGCCAGCCGGCTTCCCTCCGGAGTGAGGGCGTCCTTCATGGTGGGGACGATCGACAGCCAGGCATCGGTGTCGGTGTCGGTGGAGAAGCGCGCCGACTGGGCTGTCGCGCGCGCCGACCGCCGTCCCCCGCGGTAAGCGCCAGTCGCCGTATCCACCTGGCGCACACCCGCGACGAGGGAGAGCCGGCGGGCGTAGGCGTCGAGTGACTTGGCAGAGCGCCTTGCGCTCAGGCCGGGCAGAACGACAGACGGCGCGCCCGATGTCGTCGTTTCAAAAGCACCGCGAAGTTCCCTGGAGGTCTGAGTGACCGGAGAGGATTCCGGGAGCAGCTTGTCGCCGTACAGGCCGAACCGCGTCAGGGCCGACGGTGCGGCCAGGAGGACGAGCAGCACTAGCACGCCGACGGTGACTGCGGCCGGCCTCTTCGCCACCCACTCGGCCAGCCGGAACCAGCCACCCTTGGACACCTCGTGAGGCTCCGGACTCCTGCGGCGGCGCAGCCAAGCGAAGACGTCCCACCGGTTCACTCGCTCCCCGAGCAGCACCAGCAGAGCGGGAACCAGCAGGAGCGCGCCCACAGCGGAAGCGAGGACGACCAGGACACCGCCGTAGGCAACCGACCGCACCAGCGGCAGCGGGAAGACCAGCAGCGTGCACAGGGCGACCGCCACAGTGGCCCCGGAGAACCCCACCGCACGCCCGGCCGTCCGCACCATCGCCTCCATGGCCGGCCCAGGAGCGTTCCCCCGGGCCAGTTCCTCCCGGTAGCGACTGACCAGGAGCAGGCTGTAGTCCACGGCGAGCCCGAAACCCAGTGCCGTCGTGACGTTCAAGGCGAAGACCGACACCGAGGCCACGTTGGTCAGCAGGCGCAGCAACGCGGTCGTGGTCACGACAGCGAGGATGCCCACCACCATCGGGATCAGCGCGACGAAGGCGCTGCGAAACGTCCACAACAGGATGAGCAGGACCAGGGGGACGGTGACGATCTCGGCCCGCAGCAGGCCGCGCTTGCTGAGGCGTTCCGTCTCGGAGAGAACGGCGGTCTCACCTGCGGCAGCGACCCGCAGCGGGCCGACCGTCCCCGTATACCGGGCGATCGCGTCGTCACCAGCGGAACGCACCGCCCGCTCGTCCCCGCGGAACCGCACCAGCACCAGGGCGTGACGCCTGTCGGGGGACCGAAACTCCTGGAGGCGGTACGGCCAGTATCCGCGCACCCAGGCGGTCCGGGGATCGGCTGCGAGCGTGTGCGTCAGATCCCGACCGCTCTTCGCGGCCAGAGGTTCATCAACCGAACCAGGGGCTTCGGCCAGCAGTACGAGGTGCGGATCCCCAGCGCCGAAACGAGACGCCAGCACGGAGTCGGCACGGAGAGATTCGGCGGACGCCGGCGTCAGCGTCTCGGGTGACAACCGACCACCGATGCCCCCCGCATACAGGGCGGCAAGAAGCCCCCACAGGCATATGGCGAAGAGCACCACCCCAGCACCACGCCGTGAGGAGGCGACGCCACTGAGACGCCTCCGCTCTTCACCGCCTGGACCGATCACACACTCCACCCCGAGTAAACGATCACTGGCGAACGGCGTCACGCCAACTGGCCTGCGATTCCCCACGGGCTGCTGCCGCGTTCGCGCCGCAGCGGCTGTCCGGCGGCTCGTCTACGCCGTCATCAGCGGGGCCGTCGGGCGTAGAGGCATGCAGGCTGGCTGTGACGTTGCTCAGTGGGCTCTGGCACAGAAAATCTTGGGCTCTGCCGCTGATTTGGGGGCAGCGACTGCGATCACGGCTTGGGCATCACCTGGGTATGGACGGGGTCGTGAGTGTTGCTTATCTTCTCTTCCCCGGTGCGGCTGTTGAGGTCGAGTGGTTGTCGCTCATCCAGGACGAAGTGCTCGTGGCCGCTCGGGCCCGGGGCATGGGGATGTCTGTGCGGAGTGCGGCTGGAGATCGTCCGCGACGGAGGCTGCGCCGGAGCACCGCAGGCAAAGTAGGTGGCCGATATGTGGCACGTACTCCACAACCTGGCCGAGGCTGTGTGGCGCATCGTCGGCCGGCATCGTGCTGAGCTATGGGACGCCTTGGCGACGGCAGCCGATGCCGCACCCGCTGGGGGAACATCGCCTGCTGAAGTCGACATCCATGGCCGGCCACGCCTGGCTGACTCGTCGGGGCGTGCCCGCGTCCGCCGCTCGACCTGCGCACGTCTTCCGGGTGCCTGCTGCCCCACTGAGCCCGACGTTGGTCCGCAAGCGTCAACCCAGCAGCCCATCCGGGTGTCTGACGATCGGTGGGGCACCCGGATCGGCAGGCCGGGCACGTACCGTCCACGGTGGTCCATCGCCGGTCCGGTGAGCACCCCAGGAGTGATCATGACCACGCCGACCCCGCCACAGGTCTGCATGACGCTGTCCGCCCTCGCGGCCACCGCGGCGACCCCGCGACCGTCGGGGGAGACCCGGGACCAGCAGACGTGGCGCGTGGCCGCCGGTATCTCCCAGCAGCTGAGGGCCATCTGGCTGGCGACCCGGGCCAGCTGGCAGCTGGCCTGGCTCGCGCTGAGCCCGGACGACGCCAACATGGTGTACATCGCCAAGAGCATCGGCGGCTCCAACCAGTTCGCCGTGGTCGCGCGCGGCACGACCGGCAACATCACCGACATCCTGGAGGACCTCGACGTCGGCACCGTGGTCCCGTTCACCGCGAGCGGTTCGCCGACGCCGGTCACCGTCTCCAAGGGCGCCATGACGGCGTTCACCCAGGTCGCCACCATGGTCTCGATCCCACCGCCGCCGGGGGACGTGCTGGGTGTGCCGGTGCCCGAGGGTGCGTTCGCCTACCAGGGCGCCACACTGGCGCAGGCGCTGGCCAGCCTGGTCCAGGCGGCGCCCACTACCCCGCAGCCGACGGTGTACGTGACCGGTCACAGCTTGGGTGGTTCCATCGCCACCATGCTCGCCCCCTACCTGTACACGCAGGCGCAGACCTGGACCAACGTCCCGCAGTTCGCCCTGGAGACCTTCGCGGCGCCCACCGCGGGGCTGCAGAGCTTCGCGACCTACGTCAACGGACTGCCCTTCAGCAACAACCACCACGTCAACGCCTGGGACGCGGTGCCGCTGGCCTGGAGCAGCCTCGACGAGGTGAAGCAGGACAAGTGGTACCCGTCACCCGGCCCGGCAGGCAACATCCCTGTGCACCGCCTGTTCGACGTACTCAACGGGCTCCCCAAGGGCAACGTCTACGTGCAGCCCGGTGTGCAGCAGCAGTTGCCATCGGACGGGAACTACTCAACGTACGACCCGGCGCTGACCAACAGCACTCTCGCGGACTTCATGGGGCAGGTCGCATACCAGCACGCCAACAACACCTACCTCGGCCTGCTCCAGACCTCGCTGCTCTCTCCTTCCGGGCCGATGGTGACCAGCGTCAGTCCCAGCTGTGGCAAGAGCGGGTCCACGGTCGTCATCGAGGGCAGCGGTTTCGCTCCGGGCAGCCTCCTCGACTTCGGTCCCATCCCGTGCACTGACCTCACCATCAGCCCGGGCGGCAACCACATCAGCGCCACGGTGCCGGACGGCGTCGGCATCGCGGACGTCCGGGTCACCAATGTCCTCGGCACGTCGCCCGTCGTGCCGCTCGGGCAGTTCGCCTATGACGGGCCGGCACCTCTGGTGGTCACCGGCGTCAACCCCACCAGCGGACGGGCGAAGACGACCACGGTCACCATCACCGGCGCGGGCTTCCCCAAGGGCGTCGGCGTGAACTTCAAGGACCAGGCGTCGAAGTCGGTCACCTGGGTCTCGGACACCCAGCTCACCGCCACCGCGCCCCCGCAGATCGACGACAACCAGACGGTGGACATCACCGTGACGGTCGGCGACGTCACCTCCGCCACCAGCCCGGCCGACGAGTTCACCTACACGGGCCTCTGAGCTTGACTCTGTCGGGGATCTTGAAGTTTCGCGGTGCGGCAGCATGGTCAACGGGCATGCTCGGGTGGTTCCGATGACCGATGCAGCCGTCGAGGTGTCTGTTGTCCCTCCTCCCACGTTCCGGTGAGCATGTCCTGCCTCTGACTGCGCACGTCGCGCGGGCGAGCAACCCGGGCGGCACGACGCCGATATGGGTGCGCGACCGGCTGGATGGGCTGTGGTGCGACGGGGACTTCGCCGACTGGTACCTGCGGGACGGGCGTCCGGGTTTCTCACCTGCTCAACTGGCTACCGTCTGTGCACGGCCCCTACCCGACCTCCTCACCCACCGCGGCCCCGCTGATCGTGGCCAGGTTCACCAAGAGCCAGTGCCAGCCCTGCCCGGCCCGCACCCAGTGCACCACCTCCTGCGAAAGCACCCGCACCGTGGGCTTTCCCCCGCGCGAACTCCGCGACCTGCAACTCCGCGTCCGCACCGAGCAACAGACACCCGAGTGTAAGACCCGCTACGCAGTGCGCTCCGGAGTGGAGGGAACCGTCAACGAGTTCACCCACGGACACGGCATGCGCCACTGCCGCTACCGAGGACACGGAAAGGCCCACATCCAGCACGTCCTGACCGCCATCGCCGTCAACATCGAGCGCCTCAGCGCACTGCCACCAACCGAGGAAACACACCCACCCCGCCGGCCCACTGCCTTCCAGAACTACCTCGACCAGCGCGAGATACCTCGGCCGAAGTCCTGGCGAACCCTGGGCAGCTGACCTCGGCACCTCCAAGATCCCCGACAGAGTCAAGCCAGGGAATGATCCGCAGGTCAGCGAGCGGGTTCCCTCGCGGCCATCTGCGGGTCGTCCAGCGTACGGGCAGGTGCCCGCCGATGCGCCCGCCTGCCCGTTCAGCCGTCGGGGGGAGCGGAGAATCGATCCGCCTTGCGCCAGGTGAGTGCTCGGATGGGCGGACTCGTCTCGGGGGGCGAGGGGGAGGGCATGGACCACATCCACGTACCAGTGCACTTAACGCCCCCGGAGGCCCCCCGTGGCTCGCGTCCCTATCGTCGCCCTGCTGTCCGCCGTGGCACTCGCCGCCACAGTCACCGCCGCCTCGCCGCCCCAGGCACCCGCAGCCGGGGCTCCGGCCGCGCGGGCCCCGCTCGACCACACCGGCGTCACAGGACGCATCATCGACGTCCCCGCCAGGGGAACGGTCGTGGCGACTGCGGACTGCCCCGCCGGCACCGAACCGAGCGGTGGTGGGGGCGGGACCACGGGCCAGGGCACGCTCATCTCCGGCTCGGCCCCGTCCGGCAACAGCTGGAACCTGACCGTCAGCAACCTGACCGGCGAGAACAAGCAGGCCGCCGGGTACGTGCTGTGCACCCACAACACGCACGCCCGCGTCACCGGCCCGGCCGTCACCGTGCCCGCCGGCGGCACCGCCACGGCGTTCGCGAGCTGCCCCTCGGGCGAGCACCCCGCCGGCGGCGGATTCGTTCCCGGCCGGGGGTTCCTCTCCGCCAGCGCCATGTACACCGACCCCTCCGGCCGTTGGAAGGTCACCGTCGCCAACAACGACGGCGCCGCCCAGACCGTCTCCGCCTTCGTCCTGTGCACCCCTGCCCCGGTGACGTTGCGCGAGTCGAGCCGCGTCCTTGCGGTCGGCGAGCAGGCCCACGAGACCGCGGCCTGCGCCGACGGTCAGCGCCCGAGCGGCGGCGGCGGATACGCGGCCGGGTCCACGGGCGCCCCGGGTGTCGTCATCAGCTCCTCGCGCGGCCTCCCCGAAGGCACGGGCCCCAACAAGGGGTGGACGGTGTTCGGCAAGAACAACACCGCTTCCCCGCAGACCTTCACGGTCCAGTCCATCTGCACGACGTTCTGACCCCGTCCCGGCTCCGGCCCCGGGACGCGAATCCGTGGGCCGGAGCTCAGCACTCCCGCGTTTCAGTGCACCTGCCGCGAAGCGGGGCCGCGGTGAAGGCGGTAGCGATTCTCGGGCCGGGGTCGGAGTGGTTCGCCAACATCGACGGTTCCTGGGAGAACGGACGCGCATGGAATCCGGTCACCAGGCACACCTTCGACGGTGTAGTCGCCTGCCGGGGAGGCGGGTTCGTGGTCGCGCTCCTGCAAGTCGGCGAGGACTGAGCATCTGTCGGCTGCCGGGGAACGCCTCCTGGCTCCCGCGCCCGGGACGGCCGCTATGCCCCTGGCCCACCCCGGTGGCCCCGCTGTGCTCACGGCCGGGGTATGGCCCTGCCCGATACGCGGTCTTGTCCAACACGCACTCCAGGGCCGTTCGCCTGGCCTGCCCCGAACTCGCCCGAACCTGCTACCTCGCCTGAACCTTCCACGGCTGCTCCAGCGCCACTGTGGCCACCAGCTGTTGGCGTGGCTGCGCGAGGCTGAGTGAGAAGCACCCGCCCTGATCCTCGCCTTCTCACAGGTTCTTCCCTGCCGGCGTCCGGGGATCGGGCGGGGTGCCCGTTCCCGCGCACAGCTCAGAGGCGGGGGCTCGAATCCCGCTGCAGCACGGCTCGGTCGCCGGCCCCGTCGTACCGGAGCCGGGCTCAGGCGGATTTGCCGCAGGGTCGTTCGGCCTGCTGGGCGGGGGTTCGGCTCACTCCGTCGCGCCGGAGGCCCCGCTCTCGTACGCCTCCATGGTGCGGACGAAGATGGCCCGCTCCTGCGGGGTGAGCGGGTCCAGGGCCTTCTCCCAGGCGTTGGCGCCGCGCGCGAGCCAGCTGTTGATGGCCTCGCGGGTCTCCGGGTCCTCGGTGAGGGAGACGATCGTGCGCCGCCGGTCGGAGGGGTCGGCCTTGCGCTCGACGACGCCCTGGCGGTTCAGGTCCGCGACCATGAGGCTCACCGTGGTGGGGGCGACCTCCAGGCGGGCCGCGAGTTCGTTGACGAGGGCCGGGCCGTCGAAGACGAGGTGGGAGAGCAGGGAAAGGTGGCGCGGCGCCAGGTTCATCGAGCGCAGTTGCTCGGGCACGGTAGTGCGCTTCAGCCGCTGCGCGACACGCGGCATCAGCACGAGCATGGCCCGGATCGCGTCGTCCCTGCTCATCCCGGTCTCCCGGGCGGCTTGCCGCTTTTGCTCCGCCTCGCGCTCCGTTGACATCCCGCCGACCCCCTTATAGCTTTGCTTTCAAAGCAAACTCTCTCTTTGTTCGTCCACCCTACCGGACACGTGCGCTCCGGGCCTGCTCAGGAAAGGGATGGCCCATGTCCTTAGCCTCACCTCCCGCCACCGCCGCACCCGAGTTCAACCCCCGGCGGTGGGCGGCGTTCATCGTCACGCTGTCGGCGGTCTTCATGGATCTCGTGGACACCACCGTGATCAATGTCGCGCTGCCCTCGCTGAGGCGGGAACTGCACGCGTCGAGCACCCAGCTCGAATGGTCCATCGCCGGCTATGTGCTCGCCTTCGCCTCCGGGATGATGACCGCGGCCCGCCTCGGAGACCGGTTCGGCCGGCTGCGCATCTTCCAGCTCGGCCTGGCCGCCTTCACCGTCACCTCCGCCCTCACCGGCCTCGCGGTCAACCCCGAGATGCTGGTGGCCGCCCGGATCGCCCAGGGTGCCTGCGCCGCCCTGATGGTGCCCCAGGTGCTCGCCATGCTGCGCGTCGAGTTCCCGCCCGCCGAGCAGTCCAAGGCGGCGGCCATCTTCGGCCTCAACTTCTCCATCGGCGGTGTCGGCGGCCCGCTGATCGGCGGTCTGCTGCTCAACGCCGACCTCTTCGACCTCGGCTGGCGGCCGATCTTCTTCGTCAACGTCCCCATCGGCATCGCCGCGCTGATCGCCACGCACTATCTGTGCCGCGACTCGCGGGCCGAGCACGCCGCCACCACCGACATCCCCGGCCTGGCCATCGCCACCACCGCCGTCCTGGCCCTGCTCTATCCGCTCGTCGAGGGCCGCACCCTGGGCTGGCCCTGGTGGAGCTTCGCGCTGATGGCAGCCTGCCCGGCGCTGCTGTGGGTGTTCGCGTGGTACGAACGCGGTGTCACTCGCCGCGGCCATGCCCCGCTGATCGACCCCCAACTCCTGCGCGAACGCGCCCCCTTGGGCGGCCTCCTGGTGGCCGTACTGTTCTTCGCCGGTACCGGCTACACCTTGGTGATCACCGTTCACCTCCAGAGCGGCCTGGGCTACTCGCCGCTGCACACCGCGCTGAGCATGGTGCCGTTCGCGGTCGGTGTGGGTCTGTTCACGCCCTTCGCGCCCAAGATCCGGCAGTTCGGCAGGCCGGTCGCGGTGGTCGGCTCGCTGCTCGCGGCGGGCGGCATGGGCCTGGTCCTCGCGGCGTTCAAGCGGTACGAGACGGGCCTGCACTCCTGGCAGATCCTGCCCGGACTGCTGCTCGCCGGCCTCGGCGTCTCGATGACCTCGGGCGTGCTCGTCACGACGGTCCTGGCCAAGACGCCGGGCCGGCACGCGGGAGCCGCCGCCGCACTCGTGAACACGGCCATCCAGATCGGCGTCGCCACCGGCATCGCCGTCGTCGGCACGGTGTTCTTCGGGCACCTCGACGACAACGGCAACCCCGTGGACGCGGCCGTGGCCGGCCTGGTGACCGTGGTGATCCTGTGGGTTCTGGCCGCCCCGGCCGCGCTCATCCTGCCGCCCGGACGCCTGGTCTTCGGCCCCGCGTCCGTGCCCGAACCCCCGCAACAGGCCGACGCGGGGGAGGAGCCGGCGCCCGCCGGGTCCGAGCGCGTGACAGGACCTACCTCCGCCAACGGTCATTGAACCGGGCCCATGCCCGGCTGCGTCACCCTGTCGAACGGGGCATCGCCCGCCTGAAGACCTGGCGGATTTTCCGGCATGCCCGCTGCAGCCCGAACTTGCTCACCAATGCCTCCAAAGCCGTCCTCACTCTGGAGAGTTACCGCTGAACGGGAGGTCGTGCGAGGTGGGAATGTCCCGATCGGCAGGTAGTCCCGGATTTCCCTGGACGAGCGAGGGAACACTCTGCATGATCAACTGGTGATCACCCCAGAGACCATCGTTGAACGCCAGCTCGCCGCCTACAACAGCCATGACCTGGAAGCCTTCGCGGCGACGTACGCCCCCGACGTCTGCATCAACCGCCGCAGCGGCGACCGCCTGCTCGGGCGCGACGCCGTGCGGGAGGCGTACGCCGACCAGTTCGCCAAGGGTCGCTGCCGGGCTGAGATCGTCGGCCGCCTCACCGAGGGCGACTGGGTGGTGGACCACGAGATCGCCCACGGCATCACGGACGACCCCCTCCGCGTGCTGGTCGCCTACCGGGTCCGCGACGGCCTGATCGACCGCGTCGACTTCCTCGGCTGACTGTCGGACCTCCCTGATCAGGCGCCCTTGAACACGGCGCGGACGGCGTGCGGCGCAGTGTGCTTGACCCGTCCTGAATGATCTTTCCGAGATTGGCCGTTGTCCTCCGTGCCCGTGCCCGTGGCCCGGGCCGTGGCTCTTACCTTGACCGTCGCCGAGCGCCGCCGGTTGAAAACGATGGCCTACGGTCGCAAGACCGAATATCAGGCCACAGGCAGCGGGCATCGCTCGTGCTAAGGGCGGCATGGCGGCGCTCCAACGCGCGTATCGCCCACGAGACGGGCCTGCACCTGGACACGGTTCGTGTCTGGCGCGGCCGGTTCGCCCGCGGCGGGCTGCCGGCCCTGGCCGACCGCAAGCGTTCCGGGTGCCCCGCCCACTTCACCCCCGTGCGGGTCGCCGAGGACAAAGCCCTGGCCTGCCAGCTCCCGGCCGAGGCGGCATCCCGCCGTCGCGCTGGTCGTTCCCCGGAACTGGCTGCAGAGCTGAACGCGCGCGGTGTCACCGATAGCGTCTCGCCGTCCGCTGTGCGCCGCTGGCTGCGCCAGGACGTATTCAAGCCCTGGCAGTACGGGTCCTGGATCTTCATCCGCGACCCGGACTTCCGCGCCAAGGCTCAGCGTGTCCTGGATCTGTACGCCCGTACGTTCGAGGGTGTCCCGCTGCGCGAGGACCAGTACGTCGTCTCCATCGACGAGAAGACCTCCATCTAGGCCCGCTGCCGCTGCCATCCGACCATGGCCCCAGGCCCCCGGCGGACGAGGAATATCTGGTGGGTGGATCTGGCGGGCGGGAGGGTGTGGCGGGGCGCAGGGTGGCCGGGCAGTGGGTGCGGCACTGGCGCACCCGGCAGCGACTGGTGGGGTTGGACCACTCCGTTGAGAGGATCCGCCTGCGCCGACTGGTATGCGAAAACATGGTGTCAGTGGCGCGTGGCAGGATCCGCGTCATGACAGGGCGATTTGAGGGACGAGGCCTGGACTTGCTTCGGGGCGACTTCCCCTTCTACACGGTCACTTTCGTACGGGATCTTGCACCGTCCGAGCTGCTGATGCGGATGGGGGCAGACCCCTCGACCGTGGCCGTGCGCGACATGGATGAGTTGGCGGCCGACTTCGGGGACTATTTTTCCGACGAGATAGAGCCTGTGGTCAGCTCCGGCACCACGCGGTGCTGGTCCTGGGCCTGGGAAGAGGGCGGCGTCCACGGCCTTCACGCGCCCATCCTGCGGGCCGTGTCCATTGGTACCGAGGCCGTTGTCCTGCACCACAACGAGAAGATGGACTCGTTCGCCTAGGCCGTCGACGGCCAAGTGGTCGTCGCCTTCGATACCTTGCAGGAGATTCACCCGACAGGGACCGATCCGCGACGCCTGGACGAACAGATGCGGCCACTCGGACTCGGCCCGGGCCTGGAACACGACGTCCACAGTGTCCTGGCGCTGGTGGAGAACGCCTTCGGGATCCGGCTCACACGAGAGGACCTGAACGACGAGCCGCATCTGTCCGGTCTGCTTTGTCCCTTGGCTGACTGAGTGAAGGGGCCTGGAGCAGAGCTGCTGCGCCACCAGGCGCAGCAGGGCCACGTCGCTGGCGTCGGGCTGGGACGTCACGTCGACTGGCGAGGTCTGGGCCGCCCTGGAACGCGTAGCGCCGGGACATGGCGATCCCGAGAACGGCCAGAAGATGGGGCTGGACGGAACGTACAGGCACTGGCGCGATCGGTCGACACGGCGCGTGGGAGTAGTGCGACTCAGGCTGCCTCTCTCCCCACGGGGCCGTGGTGGGGCCCACCATGCCGCCCGCCAAGGCAGGTTGTCGGCTCAGGTGTTGGCTGCGACGCGCAGCCGTGGCTGTGGGCGGGCTGGGGCCAACCGGCTCTTCGCTGCCTTGCGTGTAGCGGCTGTGAGTGAGAATCGGAGGGCCCCAGGACATCTGAGGTGTGACGGGCAAGACCGACCTGCAGCAGGTGGCGGGTGATCTCGGCGATGCCTTCTTGCGGCACAATCGTCCCCATGAATGCGGGGGTTGTGGGTCTCGTCGGCGCTGCCATCGGTGCGGTTTCTGCCGTCCTTGGCGCCGTCGTCAATGGTTGGTTCGGTCGTTCGAACGCCAAAGGGCAGCGTCAGCTGGAGTGGACGATCCATCAGCGGGAACCCCGGGCCAAGGCGTACACCGAGTTCTTGGATCAGATGACAACCGTGACTATCGAGATACTGAAGCGGCAACTCTCTCTGGAGCGCGTAACAGCTGATGGAACTCTGCCACCTGAACAGTCGGGTTCCGCAGAGCAGCTGTTGGCAGACTGGAAGCTCGCTGTGACCCTGTGCGCACGAGTCAAGGTGGAAGGTCCCGAGGGGGTTGCCCGCGCGGCAGGTGCATTGATTCAATCGGCCGGGGCGATGTTTGATGAGCAAGGCCGCTACGTTCAGGCTCGCACTGTTGGTCCGGCAGAGCAGAGTTCTTCATCGTTGAGGTTCCGCGAATATAATCAAGCATTTGGCCTCCGTCAGCAAGAGTTCGAGGCAGCAGCACGGAAGGCTCTGGCCGCAGGGTCACTACCGCAGTGAACCCTCAGGGGCTGCTGGCCATGGAGGCAAATCTCGTCTCCATGGCTTTTGCCATGCTCAACGCGCTGCTCAGGGGCATCGGCCATGGGTGGACGAGTAGTGAGTTCGAGCATGCGTTGGGCGGCGCCGCCCTGCACGCCGTGAAATTCGGGCCGGCCCAACTGATCAAGAAACTGGGCGGTGGGAAGGTTTTCACCGCGGTTATTGGGGGGTCTGCACGAGGCCCTCTCGCCGATGACCGGACTTCTGCACCATGTGGGTTTCTGCTGAGTTCTTCATTAGTTCTGTGGGTGCAGGGGCTGTAGCAGTGTGAGGATGCTGGCGTGTCTTCTGAGCCTGTGTCTGTTGTGTCGGACATCGCTGTTCCACCGTTGATGCGACCGCAGTTGGCCGGGCCCGGCGTGTGTGCGCGGTGGAGTTGTTCGAGCAGGGACGTGCTGATTCCGAGGTCGCACGGATGGTGGGGATCCATCCAGATGGCGTGCGTCGATGGAAACGCCTGTGGGAGCGAGGCGGGGCTCTGGCGCTGCGGCGGCGGCTGGTCACCGGTCGATCGCCCAAGCTGGATGAGGCTCAAGTCGAGGTAGTTCGGGCCGTGTTGGAGCAGAGTGCTCAGGCGCATGGGTTCGAGGCCGATCTGTGGACCTTGGAGCGGGTGGGGATGGTGGTTGATCGGGTGGCCGGTGTGAGGCTGGCGCGGGCATCGGTGCGGCGCCTGCTGACCGGGCGGCTGGGGTGGAGTCTGCAGCGGCCCCGGCGCCAGGCCGTCGAGCGGAACGGCGTCGAGCTCGCCCGATGGGTCGCCCAGGAGTGGCCACGCATCAAAAAGGGGCGGTGAAGAAACGTGCGTGGAACGTGTCCTTCGACGAATCGGGCGTGTCCCTGCTGTCCCAGGTCCGCGCCACCTACGCACCCCGCGGCCGCACTCCCACACTGCGGCACCGGCTGAACTGGAAACGCGCCGGGATGGCCGCCGTGCTGGGCTATCACGCCGCCGACCCTGGGCGTGGTCCGCGACTCTGCTTCCACCTCAGGCCGGGCAGCTACGACACCACCTCCCTGATCGACGTGCTGGAACAGGTCAAAACCCTCTACGCCGGTGAGCCGGTGAGCCGGTGAGCCGGTGGTGCTGGTCCGGGACGGACTGTCCGCACACTGGAGCCGGGGTATTGCGGGCCTGGGCAGCGGGCCAGGACTGGCTGACGCTGGAGTGGCTGCCTGCCTACGCACCCGAACTCAACCCGGTGGAACTGCTGTGGTCGGCCATCAAGACCCGCGAGCTGGCCAACCTCGCCGGCAACCACCTCGCCGATGTCGCCGACGCCGCCGAACGCGGCATCCACCGGGTCTGCTCCAACGAACAACTCCCGTGGTCCTTCCTCACCCACACCGGACTCATCATTCATCCCCAACCGCCGCAGAGCTAACGAAAACCCTCAGTAGAAGCCTTGACAGAATGCGCCCTCTGTAGGGCGGCTGGTGTCTTTGCTGCCCGATGTCGCGGTGTTCTAGAGTCGCCGCATGCGACGAAGGGCAGGATTGGGGATAGCTGGGGTTGCAGTTCTGGCCTGGGGAGAGTGGTTGAACTGGCGCTGGTCTCGATCCCTCGTAGGGAGCAGAGTGGGCGCGTCCGAAGCCGTGGTCGTGTTGGGCTACCGGAACCCACAATCGACGGTGAACTTCATCAACCGTTGGCGAGTTCGCGTTGGAATCCGCTCCATTGCCGCTGACGGTGCGCGCGGCACTCGTGTGATCTTCAGCGGTGGTGCGACCAGCAACGGAGCTGCGGAGGCGCAGTTGATGGCTGACTACGCGAAGTCGGTGCTTGGGTTCGACGGCACGGTGCTTCTCGAAGACCGGAGCGCGACGACATGGGAGAACATCACGAACGTGATCCCGCTGCTTGAGGATGTCGACCGGATCAAGTTTGCCTCCCAACCGGCTCACGCGCTCAAGGCCCGTGCGTACGTGCGGCGGCAGCGCCCTGATCTTGCTGAGAGGCTCGTGCGAGCGGATGACTACCGCCCTGGCGAGTGGTTGGTTGGTAAGCCGCTGCTGGCTCTGTACGGGCTTTGGACACTCCGCGGCCTGAAGGCCGAAGAGCGGAAGGTCTCGCTGTAGACGGCCGCTCGCGCGGCGGTGTCACAAACGGTGGTTCATGAGCCGGCGCCAGCAGCTGAGTGCGCAACCGAGGGTGAGGAAGACTTCGTGGATGTCGGAGCCACTTGCTCGATGGCCTCAGCCGAGGCGATCGGGCCTTGACCCCGGATTTGAACACGTTTATGCGGCTTGGGTCAGGGTAGTTGCTGTTGTTTGGAAGTCGATCTCGTAGGCGATTGGAGACCGCTGACCGAGGCGGGAGTGTCGGCCTACCCGGTGACGGGATCTGCCCGCGATACGCGCGCACCCGCTGCTGCCGTTCCAAGACGCCCATCGCTCCACCGCTCGATCAAGGCGTTGCGACGATCGATTGAATCCGCCGAACCGGTGCACGAACCGCCCGTGCACCGCACTCAGTTCCCCGGCCCACAACTTGACATCAGCGAGATCCCCGCCCATACCCACACCAACGACAAAGCCGCCCACCCGTCACGACAAGCACCGTTGCAGTACTAACGGAGTCCTACCCGTGTCCAGGATTCAGGGTCAGGGCCCGTCTGCGGATGGGTGCTGTTGAGGCCGTTCGGCGGTGATGTCGCTGGTGTTGATCTCGCCGTGCACGAGGGGGCCGTTGAAGATGGGTTCGGAGGGCTGCAGGTGGAAGATTCGTAGGTGGCGGTCGCTGCGGTCGCTGTAGGTCTGGTAGCCCGAGTAAAGGTCAAGGAACTGGGCCCAGACTCCGTCGCGCTCCTTGCCTTCGACCAGGCGTGCGGTAACGGGGATGCGCTGTCCCGCCGTAATGACGACGGCGTGCGGGTTGTGCAGGAGGTTGGTTGTCCAGGCGGGGTGGTGGGCGAGTCCGAAGTTGGTTCCCACGACGCAGAAGCCATTGCGGTGCCCGACGTAAAATAGCGGGGACTGCCGCGGCTGTCCTGAGCGGGCGCCAGTCGAGGCCAGCAGCAGCGAGGGCACGCCCAGCCCGCGGCCTACGCTCCACCGCCC
This sequence comes from Streptomyces sp. NBC_00224, assembly GCF_041435195.1. Lineage (NCBI taxonomy): Bacteria > Bacillati > Actinomycetota > Actinomycetes > Kitasatosporales > Streptomycetaceae > Streptomyces > Streptomyces sp. NBC_00224. Next base: position 515,863 of record NZ_CP108106.1, on the reverse strand, counting down.
AACGCTGTAGCGCTGGAGCACGGTGTCCATCGGGGCGAGGAACAACCGCCCTGCTGTACTCACCCCTACGGTGGGGCCGGCCTTGTTCATCAGCCGCATGGCCAGCCGCTTCACAGCAGCCGCGGCGGATGCCCTTCCCGCCAGCGTGGGCTCGTGCGCACTGGGTGCTACCGACGGGGCGGTAACAGTGGCGAAGTTGCGGTGTGCCGGGCCGCCGAGGGCGGCCAGCTTTGCCAGGAGCGGTGGGGTCAGGGCGTAGGCGCGGTACAACCACGGGAGATAGCCAGGGACGTCGACGACGGCCCGGCGGCGCAGGATGCCGTTCACGATGGCGGCGGCGACCTGTGCGGGGGTGGAGACGGGGAGGAAGTCGGCGACACGCGGCATCCGACTGGAGGGGACGCATTTGCCGAAGAACTCGGTACCGCCCACCGCACCCGGCCGCACCAGCAGGACGTGGACCGGGGTGTCAGCCAGTTCGCAGGTGAGGATCTGGGTGTAGGCGTTGATGGCTGCTTTCGCTGCCGCATAGGCAGCGGAGGGGCCTCTGACGAAGATTACTCCGGCAGCGGAGCTGATGTTGACGATGTGTCCGCTGTTGGCGGCACGCATCAGCGGCAGTGCCGCTTTCACACCGTAGACCATGGCGTTGTAGCCGGTACGCATCGTCTGCTCGGCGTCCTCGATGCTCATATCCGCGACATCACACCACTGAGTGAATGCGGCGTTGTTCACCAAGATGTCCAATCGCCCGCTGGCTGAGTGCACCTGCGCGATGCACTCCTCGAAGGCGTCTCGGTTGCTGACGTCGACCAAGTGGAAGGTCACGGACGCGCCCGTCGCGGTTGCCGCCAGTTCCGCGTTGGCCGACTCGATGCTGTCCGGGGAGATCGCAGCGACGTGTACCTGTGCGCCCTGGTGAGCTAGAGCCCGCGTGATCGCCAGGCCGATCCCCTGAGCCCCGCCGGTGACCAGGCATACGCTCCCCTTTAGCGCAGCCAATGGGCCGGCCCGTTTCGGCGATTCCACGGCAGTGCTCTCCTCTCAGGCTGGGCGAGCGGACCTGTCCGAGTTTCCGTTCCCGCGCCCTGCACAGCACCTTAGTTTTCCGATTGGGTGATTCAGGTCATCCGTATCGTCGACGCGAAAGTTCCTTCTGGACAGGAAGCGCCCAGTCACAACGGGAGCGTGTCTGATGGGCAATCTATATCGGGTGTCGCTGCTCGACGCAGTGCAGCCGAAACGTATAACGCTGGCGTGCCGTGATGTCCGACACGCCGGTCGTACCCCGTCTTCCGGAAGTCTGCAAACATTTAGACATACTTCTAGTAGTCGAACAGTTCCATACTGCATGCCGCGTTTCGCCGAGGAGTTCCGTGAAATCTCAAACAGAAGAGGGCGTTGGCGTCGCTTCCTCCGATGCTTCTCTCACGGATGTCGAGAACAGATTGCTGGAGATCAGCCGGTCGGGCCGCGACGACCTCCGTCACGTCATCGGCTACCAGGTCGGCGGGCGCCGGCGCCGGGTGCGGCCTCGGCTCACGCTGCTGTGCCACCAGTTCGCCGCTGACGGCGCCGAGAAGGGGCGTTCTCGGGCGATCGAGGCCGCCACCGCCATGGAAATGATTCATGTGGGGACGCTGTACCACGACGATGTGGTTGACCAGGCACCGAGCCGGCACGGGCGGGGGAGCGTCAACCAGCTGTGGGGGAACGAGATGGCCATCCTTGCCGGGGATTACATCATCCTGCATGCCATCGAACTGGTCGCCCGGCTCGGGCAGGAGGAGGCGTGTCTGGCCGCCCGCGCGGGGCGCGAAATGTGCCGGGGCATGGTGACGGAGACTGCCGGACGCCATCGCCTGGACCGCACCGCGGAATCCTATTTCGAGGTGATTGGCGAGAAGACTGCGGCGCTGTTGTCGCTGTGCTGTGAGCTCGGCACCATGCAGGCCACCAAGGATCCGGCCACACGCGCGGCGTTGGCGCGCTTCGGATGGCACTTCGGGATGGCCTACCAACTGGTCGACGATGTCCTCGACCTGACGGCAAGCTCCGTCCAGTTGGGCAAGCCAGTGGGCAAGGACCTGCTGGAGGGCATCTTCACCCTTCCCGTGATCCGCGCGCTGCAGCGCGATGGTGCGGTACGCGAACACCTCGCGGCTCCGCTCTGCGAGGAAGCGGTCGACAACATCCGCAGGATGGTGATCAACTCCGGAGCCGTCGAGGAGACCCTGGCCATCGCCGAACAGCACCTGTGCGACGCGGCCGATGCAGTACGGCGGCTCGGCCGGAGCCCGGAACAGGCTGGTCCGCTCATCGATTTCGCCCGGGAGACCATCATGCCCGACGGCGAACTGCGCCGCTGCGCCTTGTCCTTGCGTCCCTGAGACACCATAGCCCCCGGCGAACGAGGAGAAGCGGTGGTTCACCGGCGTAAGCCGCCACACGCGCGGCCCGACAGAAGCGATGGGTACCCGGCCGTGGCAGGCCATGCGCTGTGCCAGGAGGTCTCGACACAAGGGGTGGAGTGGTCTCTGCGCGTCGCGGGGCTGCGTAAGAGCTTCGGACGGCAGCCGGTCCTGACCGGAGTCGACGTAAGCCTGCCTGCCGGGGGAATCGTCGGTTTCTTCGGCGAGAACGGGGCGGGGAAGACAACGCTGCTGCGTCTCCTGTGCGGTGAACTGTCCCCGGACGAGGGCGAGATCCGCTACCGGGGAACGATGGGACATTGCCCGCAGACTCCGGTGCTGAATCCCTGCCTCACGGTGGACCAGCACCTGCGGTTCTTCCAGGCGGCTTACCGCCTTCCCAGCCTTGAACATGCCGAGCACCTCGTGGCGCAGCTGGGCTTCGGTGACTACCGGACGCGCACCGTGGGCACCCTCAGCGGCGGCACCCAGCAGAAGCTGAACCTCACCCTGGCTTTGATGCACGATCCGGAACTGCTCCTGCTGGACGAGCCGTACCAGGGTTTCGACTGGGAGACGTACCTGCGGTTCTGGGATCTGGCCGACACGTTGCGCGAGCGCGGCAGGACCGTACTGGTCGTCTCTCATTTCGCCCCTGACGTCAGCCGGTTCGACTTCCGGTACGAACTCGTCGATGGCCGCCTGCGCTCCTGCGGCCCTGAGTCGGCACTCGTGGCGCCGGTCGACCGAGGAGGTCGCCGATGACGACCTCCTCAGCCCCATCGTCCGTCCTGTCCGTGGCCACTCGTTTCGCGCTCCTGGAGCACGCCCGCAACCGGCTTGGCCTGTGCATGATCGCGGGTTTCGTCCCGCTGTGGCTGACCTTGGAGCAACTCTTCATCCCGGCCGACCTCGTCGTCTTCACACCAGCCCGGCATCAGCCCCCGTTCACCGTGCCGGGCAACGACCTCACCCTGATCCTGGCTGCTGCCAACGCCGTGACGCTCATCATCGGGTTCATGACGTTCACGGCCACCTACCGCTGCCGGTACTTCGACGGGCGGTTGGTGCGCTCAGGGTTTCCTCACGGATGGTTGTTCGCCGGGAAGATCGTGGCGCTCAACCTCGCCGCCGCCTGCACGGCCGCCTACACCACGGCGGTGATGGCCGTGCACCTCAGCCTGCACAGCCCCTGGACGGTGGCTCTCGGCCTGCTGAGCGCGGGTCTTACCTACGGCGGCCTGGGCATGGCGCTGGCCTCCCTGCTCCCGGGCGAGCTTGAGGGAATGTTCGCCATCATCATGATCAGCCTCATCGACGCCGGCCTCCAGAATCCGATGTTCAATCCCACAGCAGACCGGACACTTGTGTCCTTCCTGCCCATGTACGGAGGAATGCAGACCGCTGTCAGCGGCACCTTCGGCGCGCGGATCCCCGTTACCGAACTGCTGGCGGAACTCACCTGGGCCAGTGGTCTCGCCGCCTCAGGCCTTTTCTTCTTCTGGGCCCGATGTAAACCGCGCGCCGCGAGCCAACGACACAAGGAGTCGCCAACATGGCCAGAAGCATGAATCGGCCTTCCGTATTGCGGCCCGTCCGGAACCGCTACGCGCGGATGCGGCACATCAAGACCCTGGACCCCGAACGCGACCACCTGGAGATTTACCGCATCAGCTCCGGCTGTGAATTCCCCTGGGACTATCTGCGTGCCACTGAGATCGCCCTGCTGCGTACCTTCGCCGTGCCGAGCATCGGCGGACTGCTGGATGCCACGGGCCAGTTCGAGTGTGCCGCCCAGCGCCGCTATGACGACACCTTCATCCTCATGGGCGCGCTCGCCCGCTACGGCTACGACTCACCAGAGGGGAAAACCGCCCTGCGCACGGTGAACCGGGCCCACGGCTGGTACCGCATCAGCAACGACGACATGCTCTATACGCTCTCCTCGTTCATTTACGAACCCATCAGATGGATCGGCAGACATGGATGGCGCCCGCTGCTGGGGGAGGAGAAACTTGCCGCATTCTGGTATTATCGGAATGTGGGACTGCGCCTGGGGGTCAAGGACATCCCCTCGCGCTACGAGGACTTCCAGGACTTCAATGAGCAGTACGAGCGCACCGCGTTCAGTCGCACCGACGCGGGCCGCCGCGTCGCCGACCATGCCCTCAAAGCGATGTGCGGCTGGTTCCCCCGGCCCCTGCGCCCCCTCGTCAGGCCCGTGGTCCTGAGCGTGCTGGACAAACCGTTGCGTACGGCCCTTGGCTACCCCGGCGCCCCCACCGGCGTCGCCGCACTGACACACAGTGCCCTGTGGGCACGTGGACGGCTGCTGCGTCTCGCGCCTCCCCGGCGCCGCTCACTCTTCGACGAGCTGCCGAAGGTCCGCACGTACACCGTGGGTGGACCGGGCTGCACCATGGACAAGTTCGGCGTCGCCCAGCTCACGCCGGTCGCTTCACGGTGGCAGCCGGTGGCGCGGCCGCAGACGGCGGGGGACGCGCACCGCACTCCCTCCCCATAGGGATTCAACCGCCCTCCCGCGTTGATCGAAGGCGCGGGTCGAGCGGGGCGTACCAGGCGGCGGACAACCCGCAGGAACCCAACGCCACAGCTCCGCCAGACAGCGCGAGGACCGCCCAAAACCAGCCGACCAGATGCACCACCGTACTGACCCCCACAGCGGCGAGTGCACACCCGGCGAAGCCGGCGCTTGCCACCGGGCGCACCGCCAGCCACCCGTGCTCCCGTCCTGCGCACCCCGGACCCCCGCTTGCCGAGAGCCCTTCACAACGACATGCCATGAGGAAGAACGCGATCACAGTCAGGACCGTCAGAACGGCTACCAGCCGCGCTACCGGTGACAGCAGCCACGCGGCCGCGTTCTCCACCACCGAGCTGTGAGCCCACAGGGCGAAGGCGTCGGAGTCAGGCGAGAGCATGCGCTGGTACCCCGTGCCGTCCCAGCCGTGGAACATCAGGAAAACTGTCACGAAGACGGCTGCGTGCCACTGCGCACAGGCCGCGCCATACCGCTTGCGTACGAGCAGTTCACAGGTCAGGAGATATCCGGCGGAAGCGGCCCCAACGAGACCCGGCACCACTGCCGCCACCAGCCAGACCGATGGTGCGGACACCACCCACATCGTCTCCCAGCCGGGGTACAGCCACAGCGTCAAGACCACCACAGGGGTGACGACGAGAGCGGCAAAGAGCACCACGGCCGACCGACGGGCATCGAGTTCCCCCCTGCTCTCGGGCGCGACGATCAGATGGCGGGCGTGCGACAGGGCGAGCGCGGTTCCCATCCCGTAGCAGATCCCCACATCGATCTGAATCATGGCTTTCTCCAGTTGCCGTCCGAATGCTCTCGCATGCTGGCTTGGACACGAGTAAACGGATACCGCGAGAAAAACGTCGGTACGCTAGAGCTCGACCAGTCGGCGCACCGCCTGCAAAGGGTGTCAACGATGAACATCAGTTTTGGATCACACACGGCCCGCGCTATCTGCTGGCCTGTGACCTGGGTGTTCTCACGGTGTCTCAGGTGATGCCATCCGACGGGGTCTCAGGTTCCGTGTTGTATTTTCTCGGCTCTCCCGGTCGGTGCGGGCCAGAGGCTCGCGCAGGCCGGCAGGGAAGGGGCGGACCTGATTATCGCGGGTGCATGCCGTCCGTATGGGGTGCCGGTTGCCTTGGTGTGTCGGCGGCCGAGGAAGGCCGGTGCCCCGCTTCAGTCACGCAGCGGCAGACGGCGGCGCCCCGTGCCCGTTATCGCATCGGCGACACGGTCGGCCAGGTCCTGCCACGGACGCGGAGCGATGACCGCTACGCCGGCTGCCCGTGCCTGCGCGGCGAGCCACCGGCCGTACAGCACGCTGGCGCGTGCGCGGTGACGCTGCGCCGCTCACCCTGATCCTCGAAGGCGCCATGCGTGTCACCCAGGAGCGCAACGAAACCCGTCTGAGCCCCGGCGACTTCGCGATGTGGACCTCGTCCCCCCGGCAGGACTGGAGGCGACTGCGACGGTCCTTGACCGCCATGGCCCGTGAGGTGGGCGGCGCGGCCCCGCGCGGCAGCTGTCCAGGCGACATCGACCGATCGTCGGCCATGTCGACTCCCAGTTGGCCGGCCATGCGCAGACGATCACCTGACCTCCGGTTCTCGCGGGTGAGAGGCCCAGTTCCCGGAGGCCCCAGTAGTTCTCGCGGCTCGTGAAGGGCCTGGCTGTGTGCTTGTGCCGTGGACCTGCCCATTCCTTGGATCTTCGAACACTGTCTCTCTCGTTGGCGTGTGCACGAAAATCACTCGGGTGAACGCCATCAGAGAACACTTAACGTCCCGCCGACGAGCCCGCGGACGGGGAGCGAAAATCTCGCTCCTGCTCACCGCCCTTCTCGCCGGCTCCGTCCTCTTCCCGGCGACGGCCTCCGCCGCCGGGCAGGACCCAGAACAGATCTGTGGCCATACGGTCCAGGGCCGCATCCTGGAAAAGTACCGGGAGTACCGGGACACGCTCGGCTGCCCCCAGACCGACGAGCAGACCGCTCCCGACGGGGTGGGCCGGTTCAGTGTCTTCGACGGCGGCTCGATCTACTGGAGTCCCTCCACCGACGCCCATGCCATCTGGGGCCTCATCCGCGACAAGTGGGCCGCCATGGGCTGGGAGAAGGGCTCTCTCGGCTACCCCACCAGCGACGAACTGTCCCTGCCCGACGGCGCCGGGAAGCGTCAGGTGTTCCAGGGTGGCTCGCTCTACTGGCACCCCACGCGCTCCAACGGCGTCCACCCCGTCTTGGGCCTCATCGGCCAGCGCTGGGGACAGGCGGGCTGGGAAGGCGGGGTGTACGGCTACCCCATCACCGACGAGCTCCCGCAGGAGGGCGTCACCCAGATGTTCGAGCACGGCCCCCTCCGGTGGTCGCCGAACGAGACCGCGAACCCGCTGATCCCCCGCGCGAAAGCCAAGCTCCTCGATGGCAAACCCACCCCGGGCGACCTGGACGAGAGCGCAACGCTGCTGCCCAAGGGCGCCGACCGCGGCATCGTCGTCGTACGTGGCTACATCGGCGACGACGGCAATCCGGTGAACCACTCCATCGGCAACCACCGCCTGTGGAGCACCGAGCCCGAGGTCAGCTCCAAGGTGGCCTTTGCCTGGGACACCGCCACGGGCCAGGTCGGCATCTACGTCGAGCACTCCTGCGTCGGAGACCTGCCGTGCCGCAACGCCAAACCGCTGGTGCGCACCGAGCACGCCAAGGTCGTCCAGGACGACCGGACTCCGCAGAACGAGTACTGGGTGGAGCCCTATGGCGACGGCGGCATGCGGGTCGACGTGTCGGCGGTCAACTCGTTCGCCGATGTACCGGGATCGAGCGTCGCCGACCTCGGCCGGATCAACGCGACGTTCTACGTGTACCCGCACGGATACGACGGCAACAACAGGAACTTCACCGGCTTCGACGTCGAGACCGTGAAGGACAAGTTCCCGTCCTGGGAAGTCCTGCGCTACCCGCGCCTCCTGGAAAAGCCCGACTCGCTGCAAGCCCTGTGGCAGGGCGCCGTGTGGCAGACCAGCGTAGGCGACCTGACGGCTGCGCAGCACTCCTGCTACCGGACCGACCCCGACCACGCCCCCGCCAACATGACCTGCAACTGATCAACGCGGGAGGGCCGGTCCGTCCGGTCCTCCCGCTGAGACCGGTTGCTGGGCCGAGCCGTGCCACGGTTCGGAGGTGGCCGTCGCGGTGTCCGCCGCCAGTACGGCCTTGCAGGCCGGAGTGCGGCCGTGGTCAATGTGAACGGCGACAAGTCTGCCTGTCTTCGGGGGGCCGGAAGCGACTTCAACCACCACACACGCTGGGTGTCGGGGACCTTCGCGCCGGACACGGCCAGGACCGACATCAACTTCAACTGCTACAACAGCGGGGATGGCGGCAAGGCCCGCGTGCGGCTGTACAACGTCGAAAGCCGCAAGTGCATCCCCATCACCGGCAACACCCGGTTCCAGTACTGCAAGAAGCCCGGCAATGCGTGGTTCACCATCCACTCCAACGGCGGGTACCGGGTCGGCCAGGGTCTGGGCGTCGTCATCGCAGGAGAAGGGCAGGCACCACACCGTCGACGTCAAGGCGTACGACTACCACCATTGACAGGGACGGGTGCTCTCGGCGGCGGTGATCCTCTGGCCGTGCAACACGGCCAAGGACCAGCACTCCACCGGTGCTGACACGGCATTTCAATCGTTCACCACCCCACGCTCGTCCAGGCGTTGGTGAGCGCGGATCACGCCTGGGGAACGCTGTTCCCCAGGCTCCGGCGCGTACACGCTTCGCGGACCGCCTGCTGCGTCGGCTGCTCTTGCCGCAGAACCAGCTGCTGGCGCACCCGCCGTGCCCCCTGACCAGTCAAAGGGGAGTGCTGCGCGCTGCCACCGGCTGTGCGTCCTCGGCCGCTGCAGGTGTCCGGCGCGGCGGGGAGCGGGTTTCTGTCGTGCCGGTCCGGTACGCGGCCCAGTTGCCCTCCGCCGGACGGCGTCGGGTCAGGTCCCTTGGAAGTCGGGTTTCCCGAAGGGTTGTTGTGTCCAGGACCCAGGCTGGTGTCTGCGGCGGAAAAAAGTCCGTGAATACGGTGGAGTTCGTGATCACGGGGACTCAAACCAGTGATAATCGCGTCGGCCTGTGAGTTCCTCGCCCCCTTGCGGAGGTTCCGACTGATACGCGCCCGGGGCACTGATGTGCCAGCACTTTCTCCGCCGCCCCGGGGCCGGAAGCAGGAACTCCACCCACCATCCCCACCCCCTCACTCAGGAGAATCTCGATGATCGACGGTCTGAAGGTCCCCGAAGGCGTCGGGCAGACGGCGCTGGTCGTGGCCTGGATGCGACAGATGGAGAGCCAGAGACCCGACGCTCTGTTCCAAGACCCATTCGCCGACGGGCTGTTGAACGCGATCGCCGAGGATCAGTCCTTCACCGAGGTGTCTGACATGGTCACCCGAGCGAGCAGCAGCACGCGCGAATACCCCGCGTACTTCGCGGTGCGCACCCGGTTCTTCGACGACGAGCTGCTCAGCGCGATGCGCGCCGGGGTCCGCCAGGTCGTCACTCTGGCTGCTGGAGTGGATGGACGGACCGTCCGGTTGGACTGCCCGCCCGGAACACAGTGGTACGAGCTCGACCTGCCGGACATGATGGCCTTCAAAGACGCGCTGATCGCCCACTCGGGACTGGCCGCCACCTGCGAACGCCGCGGAGTTGCCGCGGACTTGACCGCCAACTGGACCGACGCGCTGCGCGAAGCGGGCTTCGACTCCGACCAGCCGACCGCCTGGCTGGTGGAGGGCCTGCTGATGTACCTCTCCGAAGAAGCGGGGGATGCCCTGCTCTCCGGGCTGTCCGCGCTGTCTGCGCCGGGCAGTCGGATCATGCTGGAACAGCTGGCGACGGTGATGCTGGGGGAGGAGGGCAAACCCTCCCGTGAACGGCTCGCGTCGCAGGGTGCCCGCTGGCTGTCCGCCCGGGACGACCTGCAGTCGTGGCTGGCAGGCCATGGTTGGCATGCTGAGGTCTACAGCGGAGCCGACCCCCGCATCGGGCACGGGCGCACGGTCTCCCGTCTGCCCGCCTGTTGGGTGGCGACCGGCACGCTGGCACAGCGTGCGGATGCCGACCCGGCTGGCTGAAGGCACCTCTGCGAAGGTCTAGATGCGCGCTCCGAGCGGCATGACCCACGTTGACGCGTTTCCACGAGGGGAAGTGGGGGGCGAGCGGCGCTGTACCCGGGGCGTGGTCAGCCAGCTCCTCGCCCCCCTTCACAGGTTCGCTCGGTGTTCTGGCACCTGCGTGCGCTGCCAGAGGCGCGCAGGTCTGGGGCTGCGCAGGCGCCCCGCCGCGGTGTGACTGCGAATCAGAACCGGGGCCGCCTGCGGTGCTCAGCGCTTCGTCGGGCAAGGGGCTTGGGTGGGAGCCTGTGTCAGTGTGGTGAACGGGAATGCCGCGGTGTCTTCCGGTGGCTGCGACAGGTACGGGGCCGTGTGGAAGTAGCCCTCGGTCTCTCGCGGGGGCGAATCGTCGGCCGCGTGAGGTGTGCCGACGCCGCCGTACGAGCGAAGGGGCCCGCCTTTACGCTCGCAGCCCGGCATTCCGTCCGAGTCATGTCCCGGCGTCACCCCGCGCGGGTGGTCCGACAGGTGCCGTGCCATGCGCCCAGCGCCACCGTCGGGTCAGCCCGCTGTGGAAACGGGACGTCCAACTGCCATGGTTCGGCAGGGCAGCGGCACCAGCTCGTACGGAGACCAAGTGCCGTCGAGGATACGGGGAGCGGGTTGGGGTCCATCATCAGGACCTCCTCCCCGAGCCCGAGCGTGCCGCACGCCCATGATCCGAGGGGGTGGACCGTGCACGGCACATCGAGCTCGGCCGCGGTCAGCGAGAGCCGCAGCGAATGCTGGTCCCAATCCCAGTAGGGGGTCCCGTGCCGCCGTGCTGGTACAGGCAGGCCGACGGGAGTTGGGCGGCGTTCTACCTCGTTCACGGGAAGTGCCCTTGGGACGGTGCGGTCCGCGTCTCCGGACAGTCTGCGATCGGCCTCGACGCCCGCACGCGAAGCGCCACGGGCGGGGCCCGGCACCCGGCGGGGCGCACCGCGGGACGGCGTGAAGAGGCGCAGGTGCCGATGCGCAGCCGGCCGAGCGAGGGAAGGGCGTTCCCCTGCTGGCGATTGCTGGGCCGATCCAGCCAAGCGAGTGGATTCGTTCCGTAGATGAGTCATCACTCTGGAGTGACAGCCTTGGCTGTCTACGTCTCTGTTGAGGCTGGGCGGGGCTGGGTGATGAGTGGCGCGTGGTTCCGCACCGCGAGCGTTCCCGTTACTCAACTCACTTTACGTTTCCTTCACTTGACTCTTGCATTTGCTGCTCATGGGACTTTGATTGTCTGCCCTGCCGCTTGGTCGAGCTGCCGTCATGTTCTATTTGGAATGGGGGATTCCACTGGCCAAAAGAAGATCATTATTCGACATATGGCGGATACGGTCATGGTGACTGGTTCATCCAGTCGACGGGGGTACGGGGTGAGCAGGGCGTTTGTGCCCCTTCATGCCGTGTGCGCCCGTCCTGAAGTTCGTTGACGGGGGTATGGGGGATGACCGTGGACCGGGAGTCCATGCGTGCGGTGGCTGCTGCTGCCGCACGGGTACTGCAGCCGGACTCGGGTTTCCCGCAGGTCAGTGCCGTGGCCGAAGGCATTCGGAATCGGCTGTCTGCCAGCATCGATCGCACTCACGCCATGCTCACCAGGCAGAGTCCTGGACTGTCGGCCCGGAACACGAGCGCCGTCAGTAGCGGCCCACGCGACGTCCGGGCTGCAGTACTCGATACCCCGTGAGGCGCTGAAACGCTCTCTCGTTGGCGAGAAACATCGCTCAGCGGTCCGGCAGGCCTTCCTGGCATCAGTTCACGTGTCCTGGTCGCGAGGGCTGATTTCACCGCGCGTTCGAGAACTACGAATTCCGCTCGGTGAGGCACCGGTGAAGCGCCTACTTCGCCATGACCGCTCTCCATATATCGGGTCACCCAGCATTGGGTACCAGAGGGGTTACTGACACAGCATGCACAACAGCCACATCACCTCCGCGCGTGTGCGGAAGATCGTCACTCGCGGCATCGTGGCCACCACCGCGCTGGCCGCCGTGACCGGAGCCGTCGTACCGGCCGCCGCCGCCGAGCAGCCCGCGAAGGCGAGCGCCCAGGCCGGTGCGGTGGGCACGACTGCCGAGCAGCGTATCGAGGCGGCGTCCAAGGTCGACTTCGATCCGCCGTCGGAGGTGCTCCTGCTCAACGACTACGACTTCATCCACGTGCTGTGGCAGAAGGCCAGGGACGGGGGCGACCGCATGGCGACGGTGCGTACCGCCGCGGAGGAGGCGATGCTCAGCTCCAAGCCCGAGGACCACGTGCGGTTCATCACGACGGGCATCGGTGAGGCGCGCAAGATCGACCAGAAGCGCGAGCGGGACAAGGCGGAGGCCGACCGTGCGGCCAGGCTCGCCAAGTCCCAGGCCCTGCTGGCGGTTGGCATCCCGAGCAGCCCGGAGCTGCTGGAGCTCAGCGATGACAACTTCGTCCGCGCCATCGTGAGGCACCCGGCCTCCGGGCCGGAGGTGCGGTCGGCGGGTGCCCGCGCGCTGGCCGGTGACGCGCCCGCCTGGCACGAGTTCATCGTGAACGGTGCCCGCGAGGCCCACAAGCGCGACGTCGAGAACGAGCTCAAGGAGATCGAGGAGAGGAATCGCCAGGAAGCCGAGCGCAAGCGGCAGCTGGCCGCCCGCAAGAACGTGGCGGCGCTCTTCCGCGTGACGCCGACCGAGGCCATGCTCGGCCTTGCCGACGACAACTTCATCCGCGAACTGCTGCGTGCGGCCCCGGCCGACGTCAAGGGCACCGAACTCCTCGCGGCCGCCCAGAAGGCGCTGCTCAGCTCCGACCCGGCCGCGTGGAAGAAGTACATCGACACCGGGGCCGACGAGGCGTACAAGCGTGACGACGAGAACCGCCGCAAGAAGATTGCCGAGGAGAACCGTCAGCTCGCCCGGCGCATCCAGGCCGCGGCGGAGAACGGCGGTGTGAACCCCAACCTGGTGGCCGCGGCGAAGAAGGCGCTGGCCGGGACGGACGAGGACGTCACCGCGTTCCTCAAGGACGAGAACCAGCACCGGGCGCGACGGCAGTCCTTCATGTCGTCCTACGTTACCGACGTGGGCTGGTACATCCGCAGGAACGCCGCCGACGGCGACGGGGCGTTCATCGCCCCGATGAGCTACGGGTTCAAGCAGGCCGACCGCGAGGACGCCAGCTGGGTCATCGTGCCCGCGCTGGCCAGCAACCCGGGCTGCTTCTCCTTCGAGTCGGTGAGCAAGCCCGGCTACTACCTGAGGAACGAGCACATCGGCGAGAACGTGCTGGTCGCCGGGGACGACGGCAGTGCGGAGTTCCGGGCGGACGCCTCCTGGTGTCCCCGCAAGGGCTTCAACGGGTACGGGAAGTCCTTCGAGCTCGCGAGCAAGCCGGGTGTGTGGCTGCGGAACTTCCAGGGGCGGCTCTACGCGATCACCCAGTACGGCACGGACTTCGACCGGGACTCCACCTGGATGGTCATCCCTCCGTACGCGGACTGACCGCTTCCTTCCTCTTGCCCCCGAACCCTCCACAGAGATGAACGGACTCGACATGTCCCGGACCGTCAGAGCCGCGCTGGCCGTCGGCGCCAGCGTCGCCGCCCTGGTCGGCAGCGTCACCACCGCCCAGGCGGACCCGTCCACGTCCCGCGCCTCGGCCGGCGCGTCGTCATACGTACGGCTCCAGGTCGAACACAGCGGCAAGTGCCTCACCATCCAGGACGGCGCCATCCGCAATGGTGCCTACGCGGTGCAGTCCACCTGCGACGCCAGTGCGGACCACCAGCTCTTCAGTCTGAAGCCCGCCGGGTCGGGCACCTTCGAGCTGCGGGCCAAGCACAGTGGCCGGTGCCTGGCCAGCTCCGACATCGAGGTCGGGCAGCAATGGTGCTTCGACGATTCCAGCCAGCGCTGGCGGCTGATGCTGGTCGAGGTCGCCAAGGACCTGTACGAGCTGAGACCCATGTCGGCTCCCGACCGCTGCCTGAACATCGACTTCTGGAAGCCCGAGGAGGACGGCACGCGCGCGATGACCTGGGAGTGCGGCCATGACCTCGCCCGCTGGCGCTTCCTGCCGGCCTGACGCCCACCGCCGAGAAGAAACGGAAATCACGATGGAAAAACTTCTCCGTTGCGCGCTGGCCGTCTGTGCCGGTGTCGCCGCGGTGGCCGCCGGCGCGACCACCGCACACGCGTCGGCGAGCACCGGCGCGCCCGCGTCCGCTGACACGATCGTCAACCTCCAGCTGGTGGGCAGCGACATGTGTCTGGACATCTCGGGTGTCGCTGACAACGGTGCGAAGGCCATCCAGTGGGCCTGCGACGGGTCCGACACCCAGAAGTGGCGCATGGTCCCCGTGGACAACTCCTCCTTCGAACTCCGGTCGGTGCGCAGCGGCAAGTGTCTCGAAGTCGAGAACAGCGGTACGCAGGTGGGAGCCGCTGTGCAGGTGTGGGAGTGCAGTGGGGGCAAGCAGATGCGCTGGCAGGCCGCCGTGGTCGACTACACCAACAGGAGCTACGAGTTTCGGGTCACCCACACGACCGAGCGCTGCCTGGACATCAACAACGGTGGCTTCCAGAACGGTGTGCGGACGAACGGCGTGGGCGCGCAGTCGTGGTCCTGCAACCAGAGCGATGCCCAGCTCTGGCAGATCAAGGTGGTCAAGTGACCGGCCGTGCACATCGGTGGCTCGTGCCCGTGCTGACGGCCGGATTGCTGGCGGGCGGGGGAGTGGTCGCCGGGACCGCGTCGGCCCGGGCCGTAGTCACCGCCGCGGACGACGGGGCGGCCGACCAGCCCTCGCCGGTCAGGTCCGCGGCGGCCCAGGCGGCCCGGGACCGAGTTCTGAAGATGGCGATGTCGAATCTGCCGTCCGAGATCCGTGTGTCGGCCTGGCTCGCGCTGCGCAGCTCGCGCGGCGACGAGGCGATCACGGAGTGGCTGGCGCCGGGAGGTGGGTTCGAGCTGGCCATGCAGCGGATGAAGGAGACCCGGAGCCGTAACCGCGCGTTCTGCGAGCGGGTGGCACGGACCCACACCGCGACCTTCGCCCCGGAAGTGCACGCGGCCGCGGAACGCGCCGTCAAGGGATCGGACGCGGACCGGGCGGCCTTCGTCAAGTCCGGTTATGCCGAGGCCCAGAAGCGCGACCGGGCGGTGCGGGAGGCAGATGCCCAGCACCGGCGGGAAGTCGTGGCGAAGGACCGGGAGTTCGTACGGGATGTCGCCGAGCGGGACCCGGGGGAGAACGTACGGGTCGCGGCGCAATGGGCGTTGCGGCCGTCGGCGACCGATGCGGACGTCACGGAGTTCTTCGGGTACGGCTGGGCGTCGGGCGCGACCCTGGATCTGGAGGGTTACCGGCTGCGGGGCGCGGAGGCTGAGACCGCACGGCACTACACCTTGTCCCGGTTGGTGGAGAAGGCCGTGGCTGCCGAGGCCGCGTTGAAGGATGCGGCCGACGCCGCGCGGGCGCGGGTCGAGGCGGAGGCGGCGTGGAAGGCGGTGGCCGACCACTCCGATACGGCTCGTCAGAGGTGGCTGGCCGAGCAGGAGGAGGCACGGGCGCAGGCCGAGAGCTGGCGGAACATCGCCAGGGTGGCGGGGGAGAGTGCCGACAGCCTCTGGAAGCACATCGCTGAGCCGGCCGAGGCCAACCAGGATTCCTGGGCGAGGGAACAGGCGGACGCGGCCGGTACGGCGGCGTTCTGGAAGGACATGTACGACCGAGCCCAGGACGGCGAGAGCCGCGTCAAGGGCTGACGAGGCGCGGTCGGCGGTGTGTCCCGTCGCCCGGGCCCCGTGATGGAGCCTGCGGTTTCTCTCGTTCCCCATGCCCCTGCCCGTGTGTGCGGGCAGGGGCTTCTTTTTCCCTTTTTCAGGAGGATTTTCCGTGATGGGTAGATTACGGCCGTGGGCCGGAAGAAGACGCGGTGCCGCGGGCGCGGTGGCGAGGAGGGCCGTGACCACGGCGGTCGTCGTGGCGCTGCTGGGCGGCACGGTGCAGCAGGCCATCGCCGCCACCGACCAGCCCGCGACGCGGCCGCTGTCGGCCCTGGCCCAGCGCACGGCAAGCGTGCCGGCCGCTCCCGCCAGGACCGCGGCCGAGCAGGCGAGTGACGACCGTGATCGTGAACTGGTCGAAATCTATGCGCAGTTCGATGAGGAAGAGGAGGTCAAGGAGGCCGCGAAGAAAGCTCTGGAGAGCACCGACCCGCATGCGATCCGGGAATTCCTGGAGCACGGCGAGTCCGAGGCCCGTCAACGCGCCAAGGAGAAGAAGGACGCCGCGGACGCCGACAACCGTCGGACGATCGAGGCGATGCGCGGCACGGGCGGCTCCTTCTTGGAGCAGGAGATCGACCGTGTTCTGAAGGGATCGCGGCAGGACCGGGCCGACTTCATCGCCTTCGGCGCGGAGATCGCGCGGCAGCGGGACAAGCAGACCGGGCAGAACGACAAGAAGCGCGCGGAAGAGAACCGCAAGCGGGTCGAGATGCTGGTGGCGTCCGGCGGTCCGGAGGTCAAGAAGGCCGCTCTGGCGGCACTCGCCTCCAACGACGACAAGGTGATCGCGGAGTTCCTGGAGAAGGGCTACCAGGTCGCCGCGCAGAAGGACGCCGACCGGCGGGCCGCCGAGGAGAAGGCCCAGAAGGAGGCCCAGGAGGCCGCCGAGAAGCTGCGGAAGCTGGCGGAGAACACCGCGCGCGCCGCAGAGGCCCGTACGAAGCTGATCGCCGCCCACGGCGATGCGGTGAAGGCCCTCAAGAACGCCTCGAACGCCATGAGTTCGGCGGCCGCACAGGCACGTCAGGCCGACCGGATGCTGGCTGCCGACCGGGCCGGCAAGCGGTCGTCGGACTACGGTCCGGTCAAGGCCGAGATCGCCCGGCAGGTCAAGAACGCGGACGAGGCGGCCAAGCAGGCCCAGGTCGCCGCGGGCCGCGCGAAGACGCAGGCCGATGTCCTGGTGGACACCGGTCTGACGCGCGGCGTGCAGTGGGCGGAGGTCGCCGAGGGCATCGCGTCGGCGGCGGCTGCCGCGGTCAAGGCCACGCAGACCGCGCAGCACGCGGTGGACGCGACGGCTGCCGACGCGGCAGGTCTCGGGGCCAAGAACCAGGCGGAGTTGCACGAGGAGCAGGCCAAGCAGTGGCGTGCGAACGCCGAGGAGCACGCGAAGGCCGCGGCGCAGCTGGCCGATGCGGCCGGTCGTCAGGCGAAGGTCGCCGCTGACGCCGCCGTAAAGAGCAGGCAGGCGCGCATCGACGCCGAGAAGGCCGAGCAGGAAGCCTGGGAGCACGCCAGGAAGACCCGCGAGGCCCGCGCGGAGGCGCAGCGCCAGGCGAAGATCGCCGCGGAGCAGCGGGCGATCGCCGAGCACGAGCGCGCCCTGGCCGCGGAAGCCCGTGCGCGGGCGGAACGCGAGCGGAACAACGCCGCCGCGGCGCGGGCGCGGGCCGAGGCCGAGGCCCGTACGGCCGCCGCCAAGCGTGCGGAGGCCCAGGCGGCCGCCGCTGACGCCGCTGCCGCGCGGGAGCGGGCCGCCGTCCAGGAGGGCAAGTCCGCCACCGCGGACGAAGCCGCTCGCGGCGACGAGGAGAAGGCGCGCGAGGCGCGGAACAAGGCGTTCGACGCCGAGCGCGAGCACAAGGCCGAGGAGGCCCGGGCCCGGGCGACCGAGGCGTACGCCGCCGCGGCCCAGGGCACGCAGGACGCCGCGGCCGCACGGACCGCCGCGACCGAGGCGCGGTCCGCGGCCAATGCCGCGGGCCAGGCTGCCGGGCGGGCCCGTACCGCCGCCGACGAGGCGAGCGGTGCGGCCATGCGGTCGCGCTCCGCCGCCATCGCGGCTGACGGTGCCGCCGCCCGTGCGCGGGCCGCGGCCGCCGAGGCGTCCGCGCATGCCGCGCGGGCGAACGAGGCGGCGAACAAGGCGGAGGCCGCCGCTGCCGCCGCCAATCAGGCCGCGACGAAGGCCGCTTACGAGGCGTCGGCCACGCACGCCGCCGCCCTGCGGGCCGACCACAAGGCTGCCGAGGCGACGGCTCAGGAAGCCCGTGCGGGCATGGCCGCGCACGAAGCGGCCCGCCTGGCGGGTCTCGCGGCAGTCGAGGCGAATGGTGCCCTGCAGGCGGCCAACCGTACGAAGGACGAGGCGGATGGCGCCAACCGTGAGGCGGCGATGGCGCAGATCCAGGCCACGGTCGCGGTTCAGGCGTCGATGTCGGCGCGTTCGACGGCCGCGGGTATCGCCGATCCGGCGAACTCGGCCATCGAGCTGACGGCTCCCTTCTCCGGCCAGGACCTCGACGCGGACTTCGCCGCAGCGGTGGCCAAAGCCGCCTTGGAGATGGGCGCGGAGCAGGTCAAGTCGGCCGAGGCCAAGGCGAACGAGGCGGTCAAGGCCGCCGAGGCCGCCGAGGCGGCGGCGAGCCGTGCCAACGCCCAGGTGGCACCGGCCTTCAAGGCCGCAGCCAACGCGGCGCGCTCGTCTGCGGACGCGGCCCGTTCCTCCGCCGACGCCCTCAAGTCGGCGGCCCAGGCGGCCGAGGAGGCAGCGCAGGCCCGTGCGGCCGCAGCCCGCGCCAACGAGGCAGACGCTCAGGCGCAAACGGACGCCCGTGACGCCCGCCAGGCGGCCAACGACGCGTACGCGGACGCGAACGCGGCCCGTAACGCTGCCACCACTGCCGAGGCGGAGGCCCAGCGCGCCCGCGACGCCGCCACCCGGGCGGAGAACGAGGCCGCCGCCGCCAACAGCGCCGCCACCACGGCGGAGAAGCAAGCGGCCATCGCCCAGGGCGCGGCCAAGCAGGCGGAGAAGGACGCCGCCGACGCGGGCAGGCTGGCCGATTCCGCCGAGGAGCACGCCAAGTCCGCGGAGACGGCGGCGAAGAACGCCGACACCTACGCCAAGGAAGCCGACGAGGCGGCCAAGAACGCCGAGCAGTACCAGCGCGATCAGGAGCGCAAGGCTCGCGAGGAAGCCGCCCGGAAGGCCTCGGAGGCCCATGACGTGCCCGCGTCGGGCTCGGAACTGGACCAGGCGCTCAAGGAGCTCAATCTCACCCGCGAGCAGTACGAGGAGGCCAAGGACCTCTCGGGCAAGGACCTCATCGACTACTTGATGGAGAACGGCGCCGAGCTCCTGGTCGAGCTCTTCCTGGAGGACATCAAGGCGTGCATCGACGACCCCGACATCCCGACGTGCCTCTGGGCGATCGTCCAGAACATCGGGCCCGGCAAGCTGCTCAAGATCGGCAGCAAGCTCCCGAAGATCACGAAGGCCATTTGGGGCATCAACAAGTTCCTCGACAAGATCGCCGCGGCGAAGAAGCGGTTCAAGAAGGTCGAGGAAGCCGTCGAGCGGGTGCAGAAGAAGATTCCGGACTGCGACCGGGACAAGCCGAAGCCCAAGGGCAAGGGGGTCGCCAGGCTCACCCGCAGCGGCGGCGCGAAGGACGCGGTGAAGGACATCGTGTGCGGCGAGACCGAGTTCTTCACCGTCCAGGACAAGGCCGACGCGGCTCGACTCCGGGCCGGCGGCCACCCGTTCCCGACCGAGCCGCACCGGGCACACTTCGGCCCCGGCGTCTATGCATGGGGGAGCCGGGCCGAGGCCGTGGCCTACGCGGCCAACAAGCCGGGCTCCGAGATCATGCGGTTCACGATCAGCAACGTGGCCCTGGCCACGCTCCCGCAGGCCCACCTGGGCCTTATGTCGGACGACGCCGCGACGGAGTTCATGGAAAAGTACAGTCTCCTGTGGGACGGGAAACCCAACCACGGCCTGAGTTACATCACCCGACCGACGGCCAAGGGCACGGAGAACTACTTCGCGTCCACGGTCTTCCTCATCCTGAAATTCGACTGATGACAGAATCCAGAACCTACATCTACAAGCTCCTGAAAGGGCCCTGGGGCGTCAGGATTTCGCTGACCGCGCAGGTTGTCCACGGAGAGCCGTCGGAAGGCGAGCGCGTGTCCGCCGAGGTGCCTGTGTGGATCGCCTTCGAGGAAACGGCTTCCGGACTCGACGAAGCCGTCAAGACGGGATTGCGTGACGGCCTCGCGGCGGTCGCCTCCGAGGTGTCGGACAGCGTGGGGGGCGCCCCTGCCACCGTAGTCATCCACCGGATGTCCTACGTCGAGTCGGACTTCCAGGAGGAGGGTGTCCCGGTGGCGATGTGCCGTTGGGCCGAGGAAGAGTTCAGTCTTCCTCCGCGCCGGATCGACGCATCGTTCGACCGGGTGGCCAACCGCTATTCCTTCGACTGGCGCTGACCCTTCCACGGCGGTTGCCCTGCTGCTCCACTGGGCGGGGCAACCGCACTACCGTGGCGGCGAGAATGGCGGTGATGCCTTGGAGGGTGTCTCACGTGGCACGTTTCGCGAGCTTCTTGTAGCCGGTCAGGGCGGCGGCCATGGCCGGGCCTCGGCTCTGCCAGTCGTTGCGGACCACGTACGGGATCTTGAGACCACGAGCAGCCCATGGCAGGCTCATGCCGCATGATCGATGAATTCGCGAAAGACAACCTGCACGGGAGACTGCGGCGGGACCGCAAGGCGCTGCTCTGGAAACTCGACGGCTTGTCCGAATACGACGCCCGCCGGCCTTTGACAGCGACCGGGACCAACCTCCTCGGCCTGGTCAAACACGTGGCCACCGTCGAGGCCAGGTACTTCGGCGAGGTCTTCGACCGCCCTTCCCCGCAACCGCTGCCCCGGTGGCAGGACTCCGACGGCAGCGATCAGTGGGCGACCGAGGACGAGACCCGCGATCAGATCATCGGGTTCTACCGGCGCACGTGGGAACACTCGGACGCGACGATCAACGAGCTTCCCCTCGACGCCCCCGGCCACGTGCCGTGGTGGCCGGAGCCTTATCCCAACACAAACCTGTTCGCCGTCATGGCCCATGTCCTCGGCGAGTCCACCCGGCATACCGGGCACGCCGATATCCTGCGCGAGGGCCTCGACGGCCGGACCGGGTTGCGCGCCGAACACGAGACGCAGACCGACGAGGAAGCCCGTACAGCCCACTGCGCGAAGATCGAGCAGGCCGCCAGGACGGCCGCACCAATCAAGACTTAGCTTCGCACTTCGCGAAGACAGCTCGCGAATCAGTACATCATCACGACTCCCATCTGCGTGTGGGCCGATCACTACACCTACGGCGAAGTCGCCGTCTTCGACCCCGGGGCACTGCGCAACGGAGGCACCGGGGTCAGCTTCGGTGAGAACGCCGACACTGCCGCCAGGATCCGCAACGACGCCCGTGTACCCCGCTGATGCCCTGAGACGGCGATGCACTGTTGTGGCACGTCTTCCGGGCCCCGGCTACGGGAGTCGGGGGAGCCGCTGTGCGTGCCCGGCCGCCTTGGCGGCCGCGAGCGATCGTGACCAGGGCGATGACGCGCTGATCTCCCAGAAGGAAGTCCGCAGCCGTCTTCTTGCGGACCTCCAGGGCAGGGCCGTGGTCATAGCCCGCCAACATCGGCGGCTGGCAGATGTACAGGCCGTGCCGCCTGGAACACAACCGCAGTGGGAGCGGTGTGATCCTGCGGGACGGCGCCACCGGATCACAGGCATGGACTCAAGACAACAGGCGGATGGACCGTCTACCAGCACGGCCTGCTGCGCCTGCGGGACCAGGTCGAAGTAGCGCTGTAGACCTGGCAGGCAGCAGGAGTACCCGAGCTCACGGAGTTCGGAATGACCGCGACTGCAGAGCAGCAGACCATCTGCTGGGATCCCCGGACGGGCCTCGCTGGCAGCTGCCTGTCTGAACCGCCCCAGCTGCCGCCGGGACCGACGGGCACGGCGGTCCACCGACTATCGCCGCTTCACTTCCCGGCGCCGCCGTCCGCTTCGTCGTGTTCGCCGGGCGCCCGCGCGGCTCGGCAGCGGACTCGGCACGGTCGCCGGGAGGCCGGAGCGCTCGTCTCCGTCCGCTCGACGGGCGCGTTGCAAACAGCGGTGCGCCCAGCCGGATCCTGGCCGAGCGCACCGCCGGCTGCAACGCAGCGTCTAGAACAGGGTGTTGTAGGTGTTCCAGCCGCCACCGATCCGAGCACGGGAGGCGGGCTGGCCGCTGCTGGTGCCGTCGTAGCAGTACAGGGTTCCGCTGCTGTCGCGGGCGAGCAGGTCACCGCGGCCGTCGCCGGTGAAGTCGTGGCAGCACGGCACCTGCCCACTCCGGTCAGATCAGGTTGTAGATGTTGTAGCCCCAGCCGATCTTGACGCGGTTGTCGAACGGGTCGGCGCTGTCGCCGTTGCCGGAGTAGCGCCACAGCGTGCCGTCGTTGCCGCGGGCGGCGAGGTCGGTGCGGCCGTCGTTGTCGAGGTCGCCGACGGAGAGGATGCGGTTGTAGGTGTTCCAGCCGCCGCCGATCCTCGTGCGCTGGTTGAACGGGTCGTTGCGGTCGCCGCTGCCCTTGTAGAACCAGAGCACACCGGCCTTGTCACGGGCGACGATGTCGGTGAAACCGTCGCCGTCCAGGTCGCCCTGTCCGGCGATCTCGGTGTACTGCCCCCACCCGCCGCCGATCTTCGTGCGGGCGGTCACGCGGCCGTCCGCGTAGCCGAGGTAGAGCCACAGCACCCCCGCCTTGTCACGGGCGATGATGTCGGCCTCGCCCGCACCGGCGAGGTTGCCGGGAAAGAGGACCTTGTCGTAGATCTGCCAGCCGCCACCGATGTCCTTGGTGTCCAGCGTCAGTTCCGAGACGTGGTACGTGTACGACAGCAGGCCCGACTTGTCGACGTGCCAGGTGCTCTCGCCGTAGCCGTCCTTGTCGTTGTCGACGTGGCCCTGGAACGCCTCGAAGTCATAGCCGACCCCGACGTCGTAGCGCTTGTCGAAGCCGCCCTGGCGGTCCGCGAAGTACAGGTAGAGGTTGCCGGACTTCTTGTCGACGGCCGTCATCGAGAACGTGGGCGTCTCCACACGCTTCTTCGCGGCGGCGCGCGGAGCGGCAAGACCCTGGGAGCCGTGGGCGCGGTGCTGGGCATCGGCCTGGGCGCGCAGTTCCCTGGCGTCGGTCGGGTTCCCGGCCGCGAACGCGGTAGCGGCGGTGGCAGCCATCACCGTGGCGATGGCGGTCGCGGCCAGTGCGCGTGGAATGAACTTCATGAACAAGCCCCCCGGCTGTCGTGAATGGGCGCGATTGGTCTGTACCGCGCTATACGCCGTGCACTCTATACAGGGCCTTCACGTGCCACACACACGGGTTCCCTGATGTTCACGCAGGCGAACACGCCAGAGCGGCAGGGGTCGCCAGGGCGGAGGCCGTCGTACGGCAGCGTGCACGGCCAAGGAGGATGACGTGCGCCCGTGGTGGATCGTGGCCGGGATACGCAACGCTGGGCCAAGCCGCATCAGTTTCTACGACTCCGCCCCGGGCGCCCTGCCCGCCGGCGATACCCCCAATATCCTGGCCGGGTGCCCTCCGGGCGGTCCTCGCCGGCCGTGCGGCCCTTACGGCTCGGTATTCCCTTCAACTACCTGTGTGTCGGCTGTATGCTGCATTCACATTTCCGGGGGGATTTGGTATTTCTGCGCGCGGCCGCACATGGACCTGGCGTCTGCGGCGACGCGCCATGCGGTCCGCCAGGAGTGCTTCTGTGCGCTCCGCTCGCCTCGTGAGCCGTGGCGGATCCGACCCGGTTTCACCCGTGTATTCCCTGGGGGGAAATTTTGTCTTCTTCGCGCGCCCTGCGCACCGGCCGTCTCGCGGCCTGCACCGCCCTCGCCCTGTCGGCCGGGATGCTTCTGTCCGGCACGGCGTCGGCCGATGGGGCACCGGTGGCGCCTCACACGGCAGCCGTTCCCGCCCAGCCCGAGCCCGCCCACCCTTCGGGGACCCTCCCCGGCAGGACCGGCCACCGCCTGACCGGGGCGGCAGCAGTCGGCGCGGTCAAGCCCCGGTTCGACCTGGACGGCAACGGCGTCTCCGAGCTCCTCTACCGCACGCCCAGCGGCAAGTGGTGGCTGCAGCAGTTCAAGGGGGCGGACGAGTCGGAATACGCGTTCCCGTACCGCGAGAACGAGTGGCTGAAGGACGTCATCACACCGGGCGACCTCACCGGCGACGGGCGCCCCGACGTGCTGGCGCTGTCGTCGAACGGCACCATCGCCCTGTACGCGGAGGCGACCACCACCTCCGCAGGCATCCCCGGCTGGTCGAGCGGCGGCTGGAACGCGTACAACAAGCTCATCGCCCCCGGCGACGTCACCGGGGACGGCAAGCCCGACCTGCTGGCCCGCACCCCGGGCGGCGACCTGTACCTCTACCCCGGCACCGGGAACGCGGGCGGCGACCCGTTCGCCGCCAAGGTCAAGGTCGGCGGCGGCTGGCAGGCCTACGACCAGCTGCTCGGCGCGAACGACGTCAACGGCGACGGCATCGCCGACGTCCTGACCCGCACACCCGGCGGAGACCTGTACTTCTACGCCGGCACCGGCAACGCCGCCGCCCCGCTCACGAGCCGGGTCAAGCTCGGCGGCGGCTGGAACACGTACAACCAACTCTTCAGCATCGACGACGTCAACGGTGACGGCCACGCGGACCTCTACGGCCGTGCCCAGAACGGCACGGCCTACATGTACCTCGCCGACGGCAAGGGCAACTTCCAGGACCGGCGCAAGTGGGGCGACGGCTGGAACATCGCGTCCTCGTTCAACACGTCGAGCGCCAATCCCTTCACCGGCAAGAGCGAGATCCTGGCCCGCAACACCCAGGGCACGCTGTTCTACTACCCCGCCCTGAACAACGGCCAGCTGGGCAGCCGCCAGCAGGCGGGCGACAGCGGGGGCTGGGCGGGCGCCGACATCCGGTTCGCCTCCTCGCTCGACGCCAACGGCCAGCCGGAACTGCTGGAGATCGCCGACAACTGGCTCTACAACGAAAGCAACGGGGTCAGCGCCGGCTGGAGCCGCTACAACCTCGTCATCGGTCCCGGCGACCTGAACAACGACGGTCAGGGCGACCTGCTGGCCCGCGACGGCTCCGGCACCCTGTGGCTGCAGCGCGGCAACGGGACGGGCACCGGCTTCGCCTCCCGCCTGAAGGTCGGCGGCGGCTGGAACGCCTACGACAAGATCGTCGGTGCCGGTGACCTCACCGGAGACGGCCTCGCGGACATCGTGGCCCGCACCGGCGACGGCAAGCTCTACCTCTACCCGGGAACGGGTGTGTCCACCTCGCCGTTCAAGTCCCGCGTGTACGTCGGCGGTGGCTGGCAGCAGTTCAAGAACCTCGCCGCCCCCGGCGACCTCAACGGCGACGGCCGCGCCGACCTCCTCGCCACCAACTCCCGCGGCGAGCTGTTCCGCTACACCTCCAACGGCTACGGCGGCTTCGAGTCCCGCGTGAAGCTCGGCGGCGGCTGGAACACCTACCGCGACGTGTACTAAACCCCGCAGCGGGCAGACCCCAGACCCCTGCCATCACACACAAGTGCCCCGGCACCGGGTGACCTCACGTCACCCGGTGCCGGGGCACTCGCACTAGGGCCTGTGCCGGGCAAGGTGTGGCGATTCGACCGCTCATTGTGCTGGTCAGGCGATGACGTGGTCGGGCGAGCCAAGCCACACGCTCTGGCCGGTGGCGTCCACGGTCATTCCGGCCTGGTCGCGCGTCGGCTCGCCCCATGCCCGCCACTGAACGTAGGCGGTCTGGGCCTCGTCCCACAGCCGGCGGGGGCCGTACTGGGTCACCCAGTACTCGCCGCTGGGGGAGTAGTCGGCCGCCGCCCACGATGAGCGGTCATCGGCGAGGAACCAGACCGTGACCTCTCCGCTGTCGTCCTCGGCCTCCACGGGGAGGTACCACGCGGTAGGCAGGGCCAGACCAACGAAGAAGAGCGCCTCGGCGTCGTAAGCGATGGCCAGGGGCGACAAATCGCTGCGGGCCCGGACGGCCTCGTCGCGATGGTGGATGAAGCCGGAGAGGTAGCCGCGCTCGGGCCGGTGGTTACGGGTGCGCATGAACGACGGGTACCCGGTGAACCGCCCCCGGGCGCTGCCGTCCTCCACGTCGAGGACGGCGAAGGAGTGGCTGAGGAAACTGCCGCCCCAAGGCGCGACGATCCGCCCACCGGGTGCCTGCTCCACCCAGGCGAAGGGCACCTCGCAGACGGTGTAGGTGGCAAGTACCCGCTCGTAGGGGGCCGATGAAGGCCACCCGGCGTCCCCGTCGCCGCACACCAGACGGGGATGGTAGCCAGCGGCCTGGGTGTTCTTGACGGCCTGCTCCACCAGGACGGGGTCCATGTCGACGGAGGTGACGGCCTCGTCCCCCAGCCGGTGGGCCAGCCACGCCGCGTTCCATCCCGTCCCCGCCCCCAGCTCCAGCACGCGCTGCCCGTCCTGGACATCCAGCAGATCCAGCATCTGCAGCATCTGCAGCATCATCGACGGCATGGAACTACTCGATGTCGGCAGCCGGTAGTCCCCCTCATCGGTTGTCTCGCCGAAGTTGACCTGCGTCGTGATCGCCACATCGTCGTAGACGGCGGCCAGCCATGACTCCGGATCCCCAGCACGCGAGATGACGCAGGCCCCCGCCTCCACCCTGTCCGGGAGGAAGAAGTGCCGGGGGACGTTCTCCACCGCATCCTTCCACTGCGCGGACAACACGCCCTTGCCCTGCAGGATCTCCGCCAGCCGCCGTGGCGTGCTCACCGCGCTACTTCCGCCTTCGGCGGAATCGGCTTGGTCCACTGCCCGTCGCCCTCCTTGGGCGACTGCTTCTTGTCGCCGTCCGAGCCACCCTTGCCATCGCCATGCGTACCCATGGGCGCCATCTGTTCTTCGCGCCGACGCGGGAGGAGGCGGTGTGGGCGGCGGAGCGGATGGAGGTCAGCTGGCCCTGCTGCTGGCGTTGAAGTCGTAACAGCGGATTGCCGGTTCCCGAGGCCGGAGGAGTATCCGGAGGCGGTGGTCGATTTCGTGCGCCGCGCGGTGGAGCTGCCGGAGGCTACGCCGGTTATGGCGGGTGGCCGTACGGCGGTGCGGAAGCGGCGGGTGGTGCATTCGTCGACCCTTGACGGCCTCGGTCTCCTGTCCCAGACCCGGGTGCAAAGCAGGCGTCCCAGCTCTCGGCGGGGGCGGCGGGCTGGTCTGCTTGCCGGGAATCGGATCGCCATCAACGGGGTTGGTGGGGGATGAGCCATCAACGGGGTTGGTGGGGATGAGCCGTTAATTGGAGGAACATGCGAGCGATTCAGGTGTACGAAGTGGGCGGTCCCGAGGTGCTGCAGGAGGCCAAGGTGGACCAGCCGCGGCCGGGTCCGGGCGAGGCGGTCGTGGAGGTCGCCGCATCCGGGGTCAACTTCCTCGACGTCTACCACCGCGAAGGCCGGTACAGCCTCCCCCTGCCCTTCACCCCGGGCGCTGAGGGCGCCGGCACGGTCGTCGAAGTTGGACCCGGCGTCGCTGACGTCGCAGTCGGGGACCGGGTCGGTTGGGTGGAGATTCCCGGCACGTATGCCGAGCGGGCCGTCGTGGACTCCTCCCGGCTGGTGCCGCTGCCCGACGATATCGGCTTCGAGACCGCCGCCGCCGTGCTCCTCCAAGGCATGACCGCGCACTATCTCGTCAAGGACGCCTACCCGGTTCAGGGGGGCGACACGGTGCTCGTGCATGCGGCTGCTGGTGGCATGGGGCTGCTTTTGACCCAGCTCATCACCCATCTCGGCGGCAGGGTGATCGGCACGACGTCGACCACGGCGAAGGCCGAGCTGGCGAAGCGTGCCGGGGCCGCTGAGGTGATCCTTTCCTCCGCAGTCGACGATCTCGCAGCCGAGGTGAGGCGGCTCAACGGCGGTCAGGGACTGCCGGTTGTCTTCGACGGCGTCGGCGCGCACACCTTCGATGCGAGCCTCGCCAGCCTGCGAACCCGCGGCCATCTCGTGCTCTTCGGCGCGGCAAGTGGTGCCGTGCCGCCGTTTGATCCGATTCGGCTCGCCCACGGCGGTTCGCTGACCCTGATCCGGCCCAGCCTCGATCACTTCATCGCCGATCGGTCCGAACTGCTCCGACGGGCCGCCGATGTGTTCGAGTGGGTGCGCTCCAAGGCGCTTGAGGTCACCGTAACGGGCCGCTACGCATTGTCCGAGGCCGCCCAGGCTCACAGCGATCTGGAGGCTCGGCGTACCACCGGCAAGCTGCTCGTCATACCCGATGCGGCCGCTATTGGACGCCGCGAGGAGACGCAGAGCTGATCGCGGGTGACGAGGTCGGGGATCTTGGAGACTTAGATGTCGAGGGCATGGCCGACCGTCATCGCCAAGATCCCCGACACCGTCAGGCACTCAGCAGGACAAGATCAAGTTCTGGCGGGTTTCTGGCATATCTGGGTCACACCCCTTCAAGATCCCTCAGCCGAGACCTGGCTCACCCGTCCACAACCTCCCGGGACAGAACACCTAGCCGCCTGCCCGCCCTCGGCTCATGCATGGCGGCGTGCTCCGTTCCGGTGAGGATCCGGCCGGTCCTGCGGCCTGGCAGTAGCCGGGGCAGCCGATATGAGTGGTCTCTGAGGCATATCGAGACTTCATGGGAATCCGGCCACGGGGCGGTACTTGAGGCATTACGGTGAGTGCTCGCCCCTGTCTCTTGGGGATGGCGGGGGGAGTCGACGGGCGGGGGGACGCTGATGTCAGCGAGGCCGGTTGTGCGTATGCCTCTGGATTGCGGTGGATCGATCCTTGTGCAGGCGGATCCCGTCGAGGTGTCGGCCGGGCCGGTCATGGCCGGACGGGTCTCGGAGGCTATACGTGATCTGCCGCAGAGTCTGGAGAGCGTCATCGGCCCCGTCGCGGGCATGGCGCGGGCGGTGCTGGATGAGTTCCGGCGGGTGCGGCCCGACGGCGTCGAGGTGGAGTTCGGCGTCGACCTGGCAGCGCAGGCGGGGGCAGTGATCGCGAAGAGCGAGGCGGCCTGTCATCTGAAGGTGACCGTGACCTGGAACGCCGCCGCCAGCCCTGTCGCTGACGGCGGTGAGAGCGCGAACTGACATGGAGTCCCTGGTCACGTCATCGGCAGATGGGGATCCCGTCGCGGCGAAGCCCTCGGAACTCGGCGGTCCGGCCGGCGCGGTGGCACAGATCCTCACCGGTGCGGGCGTGGCGACCGGGGCGGGTTTCCTCGTGCCGGGCGGGGTGGTGGTCACCTGCGCCCATGTCGTGTGCGACGCGGGCCATGGGCCTGGTGACGAGGTGGAGGTGTGTTTCCCTCAGGCGATGGGGGCTCCGAAGGCCCGGGGAAGAGTGCTCGCCGGGCCGTGGCGCCGGCCGGAGCGTGAGGACACGGCTGTCATCCAGCTCGCCCAGGCCCCGCCCCTGGTGCCGGAACTGCTGGTAGGGCTCGCTCATGGGGCGAAGGGTCGGCCCGCGTGGTCGTTCGGGTTTCCCAGCTCGACCTTCGACGGCGGTCACGAGGGCACGGCGACGGCGGGCGGTCCGCTGCGCGTCCTGGACCACTGGGTGCTTCAACTGCACGACGCGAACACCGTGGCGCGCGGGTTCAGCGGCGCACCGGTCGTGGACACCCAGACCGGCCTGGTGATCGGGATGGTGACGTCCCTGCCGGGTGCCGATCCGCACCAACGGGGCCTGAACACCGCCTACGCGACGCCCGGCGAGATCCTGCGCGAGGTCTGGCCCGCGCTGAAGCCACTGGATGTCTGCCCGTACCAGGACTTCCGAGCTTTCACGTATGAGAGAGCGAGATGGTTTCACGGGCGTGACCGTGCGAAGGAGCAACTGCTGCGGCACCTGGTGGGCGGGCGGCACGGGGTGTTGCTGCAGGGCCCTTCCGGGTCCGGCAAGTCCTCCCTGGTCCAGGCAGGTGTGCTGCCCGAACTGCCGTCGGGGTGGCGGTCGGTGGTTGCTCGTCCCGCACGCGGTCTCGGGGCCAATCTGGAACTCGCGGGCCTGCCGGGAGCCGCCGGTGGAGGGATCCTGGCGTCGGCCGAGAGGTTTCTCGCGGAGTCGAGCGGCACCGATCGTCTGCTGCTCGTGATCGACCAGTTCGAGGAGTTGCTCACCTCCCCGGGCCCAGGGCACGGCTCAGCCGTGCCGGACGACGACCTCGTCGTGCTGCGCCAGCTCACCGAGGTCGTCGAGTCCTGTGCCGCCGTCACCGTACTGCTCGTCATGCGGAACGACTTCTACCCGAGTCTGGCCGATCGGGCGCCGAAACTGCTGCAGGCCGTGAAACCCGTCGTCGATCTGCCGCCGACGCTGACGTCGGGAGAGTTGTACGACATCATCACCAAGCCCGCAACGGACGCCGCTCTGCGCTTCGAGGAGGGGCTGCCGCAGACGATCCTCTCGGAGGTCCTGGCCAGCGGCCGGTACGACACGGACCCCGACGAGGTCCGCGCCACCGTACTGCCGTTGCTGGAGAAGACCTTGACCCTGGTGTGGGAGAACCGCGCCGACAACCTTCTGACGTGCGACGCCTATGCGAAGGTCGGTAGGTTCGGTGGCAGCCTGGCCCAGTGGCAGGACGCTGTCCTGGGGCAGTTGGACGAGCGGCACAAGCCGGTGGCCCAACGCGTCCTCGCCCTCTTGGTGCGCCATGACCAGAGCGGAAAGAGTCTGGATACGCGCAGACAGCGCAGTGTGGCAGCGCTTCGCACGTTGGCCTGTGGCCCCGCTGTCGACGAGGCGGCGGTGGACCGGGTGCTGACGGTCCTGACCCGCGAGCGGATCATCACCGTCCGCTCGTCGGACGAATCCGGTGGGACGGGTCCGCCCATGGCCGAGCTCGTTCACGACCTCCTCATCGACAAATGGCCAGAGCTGCGTCGGTGGGGAGCCGCGTACGCCGAGTTCGACATGTGGCTGGATCACGCGCTGGAGCGGGCCGGGAGGTGGGGGGGCTCCGGGAAAGGGGGCGACCTCCTGCAGGGAACCGATCTGGAGCTCGGACGGCGTTGGCGCGCTGAGTTCGGACTGCCCGCGCCCGCGGAGGATTTCCTGAGCCGCAGCGAACGCCGTCGGCGCTGGCGCCGCGTTCAGGTCGCGGCTGTGGGGGTGTCTGCCGTGTGCGTCGCCGCTCTCGCGGCCACGGGAGTGATCCGCGTGGGTGCCGACGGTGGTGCGGGGCGGTCGGGGAGCCCCGTCGCGTCGGCGAGCGCCTATCCCGCGACTGACGGAGGCGCCAGGTCCCTGCTGACAAAGGCCGGTACGGGGGCCGACGCGGGTCTGGTGGAGGCACTGCGGCCCAGGCACGAGGACTACGAAGCCGTCTTCCGGCCGGGCTTCGCGGAACAGGCCGAGCGGTACTACCAGGCCTCTGCGCTCTGGCCGACCGGGCCCTGGGCCGAACCCCAGCAGACGGTCCTGCAGATGTGGAAGGCCACCACCGAGGAAATCCAGGCCGGGACGGCGCCGGCCCTGAAGTACTTTCCGGGCGGCTATGCGAAACTCAAGGACGGCTTCAGGCCCGGGCTGGTCATCTACCGCTGGAAGTACACGGAGCCCGGTGAGCCTTATGGGATGGCCTTCGACGGTCTGGTCTTCGTCAACGGCCACTGGGCGCTGTTTCCCAAGCCGTGGCTTGCGCTGGGTCCGTGAAAGGTCGGGGGCCCGTCGAGTAGGCGCGGGCCATGTTGCCGCGCAGCAGCGAGGCCGCCGCCTCGAAGGTGGCCGGGCCCGCGCGACCGACGGCGACCACCGGCCATGTACGTCACCGAGGAGAGGGAGGACGATGGGCCGGTCGTAGTGAGCCTTGTAGGCTCCGACGGCCGCTTCTGCGGCGAAGGTGCCCGCGAGCCGTCGTAGGCCGCCGGGCCGTCACGGGGCCCCTCAGCCCCGTCCAGCCCCGTCACGGCGCTGGGCAACAGCAAGGACTACCAGTTGGTCGCCGTCCACAGCGGCCAGTGCGTCGACGTCAGCAACGTCTCGACCACGGCCGGGTCGCTGATCCACCAGTGGACCTGCGACCCGGCGAGCGCCCTCGGCACCAAGAAGAAGCAGATATGGCGACTACAGGGCAAGAACTGACACCCGGGACAGCGTCACTTATGCCCAGCGGGAGTGCCGCCGAGGGTGGTGAGCGCCGCGTAGTACGCCGACTTCTTGTTGCCACCGCCGTCGAAGAGCAGTGGATTCTCTCCGGTGCGCCAGGAGTCCGTGTCCCGGATTCCCCATACCGTGATGCCGGCGCAGCGTGCGACGTTCATGCAGGCCCGCACCGTGTTCGCGTATGCGGTCGGTGGCGCCTGGGCGATGTCGAGTTCGGTGATCTGTACGTCGACGCCGAGCGCGGCGAAGTTCGCCAGCGTGGTGCCGAAACTCGCGGGCGGGCCGCTGGTGCCGAAGTGGGCCTGGAAGCCGACGCAATCGATGGGTACGCTCCGCGCCTTGAAGTCGCGGACCATGCGGTAGACGCCCTGGGTCTTGGCGCTGTTCCAGTCCTCGATGCTGTAGTCGTTGTAACAGAGCTTGGCCGACGGGTCGGCCGTGCGGGCTGTGCGGAAGGCCGTTTCGATGAAGCCGTCGCCGAGGACGTTCTGGAAGACGGAGGAACGGTGCTGTCCGCTGCCGCCGTCCGCGAAGGCCTCGTTCACCACGTCCCAGGAATGGATCTTGCCCTTGAAGTGGGTCATCTCCCCGGCGATGTGGTTGTTCATCACGCCGCGCAGGGTGGTGGCGTCGGTGATGGCGCCGACCCAGCCGGGTAGTTGGGAGTGCCATACGAGGGTGTGACCACGGACCTTCTGCCCGTGCGCCAGGGCATGGTTGACGATCTGGTCGGAGGGGCCGAAGTTGAACGATCCCCGGGACGGTTCCGTGGCGTCCCACTTCATCTCGTTCTCCGGCGTGACCCTGTTGAACTCGCGGTCAAGGATCGTCGTGTACGTCCGGTCGTTGAGCTTGTAGGCAGCCACGGCGGTCCCGAAGTACCGTCCGGACTGGGCGGCTTGGGCACCCAGGGTGGCGGCCCGGGGGGCTGGGGGAGTCGCGGTCGCCGTGCCGATCGACACCAGGGTGGCGGCGGCCAGTAAGCCCAGCAGGCAGGCGCGGCGTGAGTTGGATCGGTGCGGGTGCTTCATGGTTCTCCGTACGCTGTTGGGTGGTTGGGTAGGTGGTTGGGTGGCTGGGGGGTGGGGGCACGCCTCCCTAGCAGTTCGAGTTCGCCTGTGTGAGCAGACCCATGCGGTAGGGGAGTTGGGAGTAGTCGCCGCCGGAATCCGGCGAGCGGCCCTGGTACACGTACTGCATATGGCAGGGGTCGATCGTCAGCGTCTGGTCATTGCTTGAGCGGACCATCTCGCCGTGGCTGATGTCGTTTGTCCAGGTGGAGCCGTTGAACGAGACGTTGGCCCTGCCCGCGAAGGGGGAGCTCTCGGAGGCCGCCAGAGGGCTCCAGTTGCCGGTGAGGCTGGAGGACGTCCAGGACCGGAAGTACCGGCCGTTGGCCCCGATCGCCTCCACGAGCAGCAGGTACTGGTTCGTGCCGGACACCTTGTACACGTTCGACGCCTCGAAGAGGGCGTACGTGGAGTCCGACATCACGATCGTGGTGTTGCCGAAGCCGTTGGGGAAGTTCGCGAGCGTGGTCTGCGCGCGGTACAGGTGGCCGTTGTCGTCGCTGAAGAACAGGTAGCAGTTCGACGCGTCGCAGATCGTCCAGAAGTCGATCCAGCCGCCCTTGCCCTTGTTCTGTGTCACGATCGGTGGTTCGGAGCCGATGAACGTCTTCGGCGCGGACCACGAGGCGGGGTTCGTCGGGTCGGTCGACGTCGAGTACGTGGGTGGGCCGGTCTGGTAGACCATGTACCACAGGCCCTGCGGGGCGAAGTAGAAGACCTGCGGCGCCGCCCGGTATCCCTTGCCGATGCCCGACGCGTCCAGGTAGTGCTGGGTGGCCGAGGACGCGTCCCCCCACTTGTTGAAGGAGAACTGCTCCAGGCTCCAACTCCCGGACGTGTTCGCCGTGGTGGCGAAGACGTGGTAATTGCCGTTGTGCCGGATGACCGAGAAGTCCTTGATCGACACGAGGTTGTGTGACGCGTCGGACTTCGGCCCGGCCAGGACGCCGGTCGACACCCAGGACGGCGATGACGGAAGCGAGGTGGAGACGGTGGCGACCCGCACCAGCTGCCACTGCTGGCTGCTCGCGCCGGAATCGGCGGACTGAACGACCGGCGTGCTGTCGGTGGTTGACGCATCCGCCACCGAGACGGCCTTGGCGCTGGCCCGGCCGATCAACCGCACGTACCCGCCCGACGAGTCCGCCAGGCCGAACTGCTGGTTGGTTCCGTTCGTGTCGTCCCATTGCTGGATTCGGGCGCCGTCGGCCGTGGAGGCCCCCGACACGTCGAGCGTCTTGCCGGTGAAGCGGGAGCGGAGCCGGTAGTTGCCGCCTCCGGCGTCGACGAAGCGCCACTGCTGCCAGGCGCCGTTGTTGCGGGTGTACTGCTGGATGCCGACGCCGTTGTCGGCGTTGCGGTTGGTGACGTCCATCGCCTTGCCGCTGCCCCGGTTGACGAGCACGTACCAGGCGTTGGTGTCGACCGTCGCCGCCGACGCGGGTGCCGCGCTGAGGGCGACGGACAGGCCGGCCAGCAGAGCGGTCACCACGAGGCCGATGATCCCTCTTCGCAAGCGCCATCTGGTGTGCGACCGAGCCTTGGGATGATCAGTGAACATCGCGTTCTTCTCCTTGGTCGAGGTCCTTCGTCGAGGTCCTTTGCCGAGGCTGGAGGTGGGAGCGCTCCCAGAAGATGCCCGAGCCCCGGGCCGGTGCCGGGTCTGTGAGGGGAAGGGGCGTCAGGCGGTGGTGCAGGGGGCGCCGTTGAGGCTGAACAGGGTGGGGAGGGAGGTGTTGCCGGTGTGCGTGGCCTGGAAACCGAAGGAGGTGGAGGCGCCGGGGGCCAGTGTGCCGTTGTAGCCGAGGTTTGCGGCGGAGACCCGGCCGGTGGCCGGGGTGAGGGAGGTGTTCCAGCTGCTGGTCACGGTCTGGCCGGCGGGCAGGGTGAAGCCCAGGGACCAGCCGTGGATCGTGGTAGAGCCGGTGTTGGTGAGGGTGATGTCTTCCGTCAGGCCGGTGTTCCAGGCGTTGACCGAGCTGGTCACCTTGCAGGAGGCGCCCGGGGTGGGTGAGGGGCTGGTGCTGCCGCCGAGGGCGGTGGCGGAGGCGGCGTAGGCGGGCTTCGGCCGGTAGTCGGCGTCGTACAGGGTGGCGGCGCCGTAGCCGGGGAAGGTGCCGGGGATCCAGGAGTCCGCGTCGCCGACGCCCCACTGGGTGATGCCCACACAGCCGGTGACGGCCAGACAGGTGTTGACCACGCCGGCGTAGTCGTTCGCCTGCTGGGCCAGGCTGGCGGTGGTCGCCGGGAGCTGGATGCGGTCGTCGAGCTCGGTGATCGCGACGTTGACGCCGAGAGCGGTGAACCGCTGGAGGTTGGCCTTGAAGGTCGAGGGGACCTGGCCGAGGATGAAGTGGGCCTGGAAGCCGACACCGTCCAGCGGGACGCCCTGGCTCTTGAGCGTTTTCACCAGGTTGTACATGGCGTCGCTCTTCGCGTTCTGGCCCTCGATGTTGTAGTCGTTCAGATACAGCTTGGCGTCCGGGTCGGCTGCGCGCGCGGTGCGCAGCGCGTCGGCGACGAAGCCGCTGCCCATGGCGTTGTAGAAGGCGTCGGTGCGGAAGCTGCCGTCCTCGTTGAACGGCTCGTTCACCACGTCCCAGGCGTAGAGCTTGCCCTTGTAGTGGGTGACCTCGTTGGTGATGTGGTTCTCCATCGCGGCCTTCACCTGTGCCGTGGGCAGGCTGCTCACCCAGGACGGGAGCTGGCTGTGCCAGACCAGGGTGTGGCCGCGCAGCTTCATCGAGTTGGCCTGGGCGAAGGAGACGAGCCTGTCGGCGGGGGCGAAGTTGAAGCTGCCCCGCGAGGGCTCGGTGGTGTCCCACTTCATCTCGTTGCCGGGGGTGAGCATGCCGAACTGGCTTCCGGCGACGGCGGTGAGTGCGGAGTTGTTGAGGTCGCCCTGGGTGATGGCGGTACCGAAGTAGATGCCCTTCGCCTCGGCGAGCGAGCGCAGGCTGGTGTCCGCGGCGCCGGCCCTGCCGGTGGGCAGCAGGGTGGCGGCGGCCAGGGCTGTGAGTGCGGTGACGGCGGCGGCGCCGAGGGCGCGCCGGGGTTGCCTGGGGCGGGGGAGGCGGAGCGTCCGGACTGGCACCGGCGTGGTCCTTTCTCTGTGAGGGAAGAGACGGACGTGCGGTGGGGCGTGGAACGCGGACCGCGCGGAGAGACCGGGTACTCGAAAGTTTCGGTCTCTCTGCCGATTCAGTCGGTGACCCTAGAGGCGGGGTGATGCTCCGTCAACCGTTCGGGACGGAGTCTGTGGCGGGGCGGTGCTGCTCCGCTCGACCAGGCTGGTGGCCAGGTCCACCCGCAGGGTGCCCGGCCGGGTGCCTCGGGCGAGGTCGATCACCATGCGGGTGGCGACCTCGGCCATCTCGGTCAGCGGCTGGCGGACGGTGGTGAGCGGAGGGCCGACCCAGCGGGCCAGCGGCAGGTCGTCGAAGCCGACCACGCTGAGATCCGCGGGGATGCGCAACCCCAGCTCACGGGCGGCCTCGTAGAGCCCGAGGGCCTGGAGGTCGTTCCCCGCGAACACGGCGGTCGGCCGGTCGGGCAGGCCCAGCAGTTCCAGCCCCACCCGGCGGCCGGCCTCGTGGTGGAAGTCGCCGTCGCGGACCAGCTCCGGGTCGTACGCGATGCCTGCCATGTCGAGGGCCGCCCGGTAGCCGTCGGCCCGGGCCCGGCTGCACATCATCCGGCTCGGCCCGCCGATCAGGCCGATCCGGCGGTGGCCGAGGTCGAGCAGGTGCCGGGTGGCGGCCAGACCGCCGTCCCAGTTGGTGGTGCCGACGGCGGGCACCCCCTGGCCGGGGTCGCCGGCCGGGTCTATCACCACGAACGGGATGTCGCGGCCGGCCAGTTGTTCCTGCTGGGAGCGGTCCAGGCCGGACAGGACCAGGAGGACGCCGGTGGGGCGCCGGGCGAGCACTCCGTCCACCCAGGACTGGCCGGGGGTGAGCCGCCCGGAGGACTCCGAAAGGACGATGCTCAGCCCCTCGTCGCGCGCCACGTTCTCGACGCCGCGGATCACCTCCATCGCCCAGACGCTCTCCAGCTCGTGGAAGACCAGTTCAAGGAGCGGGCTGCTCTGGGTGCCGCGCCGCCGCCGGTAGCCGTGCCGGCGCAGCAACTCCTCGACCCGCTCCCGGGTGGCCTGGGCGACGTCGGCTCGGCCGTTGAGGACTTTCGAAACAGTCGGGGCCGAGACCCCCGCCTCCCGTGCGATCTCGGCGAGCGTCGCGGCTCTGGTCACGAACTCCTCCTCACTGCCCTGCTGGGCAACTCCGTTGTGTGGGTGGCCGACGGCACGGATGCTAGCCGGTCGGCCGCGGTCCGATCGGATCCCGCCGAAACTCTTGACGGGCGCCGAGGGTGGTCCTAGTTTTCCCACAACATTCGCCAAATGGACCGAAACATTCGAATGATAGGCAGGGTATGGGATCGAGATTCGCCGCGATCGTCGCGGCCACCGCACTCGTCCTGGGCATGACCGCGGCGTGCGGATCGGGTGGCGCCTCCTCCGACGCGGGCTCCGGGACGATCCACGTGATGGTCTACGGCGACGCCACCAACAAGGTCGAGAAGCAGATCGCCGAGACCTTCAACAGGACCTCCAAGGTCAAGGTGGTGCTCGACACCGTGCCCGGCGCGGACTACCAGCAGAAACTGCAGACCGTCATCAGCACCCCGCATGCCCCGGACGTCTTCTTCAACTGGGGCGGCGGCTCCATCCAGCCCTTCGTCAAGGCCGGCCTGCTGCTCCCGCTGGACGGCTTCATCGCCAAGGACCCGGGACTGAAGAGCAACTTCCTGCCGTCGGTGTTCAACTCGGCCGTCGTGGACGGCAAACCGTACGGAGTGCCGATGCGCGGCACCCAGCCGGTGCTGCTGTTCCACAACAAGAAGGTGCTGGCGGACGCCGGCCTGACCCCGCCGCGGACCTGGGACGAGCTGGTCGCCGCCACCAAGGTGCTCAAGGCCAAGGGCAAAACGCCGATCGCGCTCGGCGGCGGCGACCAGTGGCCCACCCTGATGTGGTTCGAGTACCTGTACGACCGGATCGGCGGGCCCGGCCTGCTGCAACGGGCGGTGAGCGGCGACCGGGCCGCCTGGGCGAGCGAGGACAGCCGCAAGGCACTGGCCGTCCTCAAGGAACTGGCCGACTCCGGCGCGTTCGGCAGGAACTACGACTCCGTCAAGTTCACCGACGGCGGCTCCCCGGCCCTGGTGGCCAAGGGCAGGGCGGCCTTCGAACTCATGGGCTCCTGGTACTACTCCACCCAGCAGGACGCCAACCCGGACTTCGCCAAGTCGAACCTCGGGTACACCGGCTTCCCCACGCTGAACGGCGGCAAGGGCGACCCGGCCGACGTGGTCGGCAACACCAACAACTTCTACTCGGTGCTGAAGAAGACCAAGCACCCGGAGGCCGCAGCCGCCTTCCTGAAGCTGATGTACTCAGAACAGTTCGTCAAGGCGCAGCTCGCCGTGGGCAACCTGCCCACCACCGTCAACACCGTCGACTTCCTCGACACCGCGGCCAGCCCCGCGTACTCCAAGTACCAGTACGAACTGGTCAAGGCCGCCCCCTCGTTCCAGCTCTCCTGGGACCAGGCGTACCCGCCGAGCGCGGCCACCCCGATGCACACCGCCATCCAGCAGTACTTCGACGGCAAGCGCGATGCCGACGCCTTCATCAAGGCCATGCAGGCCTTGCCCACCTCATGACGCGGGCCCCGAAGGCCGGCACGGGCGTGGCCCGCCCGGGCTTCGTCTGGGCGGCGCCCGCCGCGGTGTTCTTCCTGTTGTTCGCCATCGTGCCGCTGGTCCTGGTCGCCGTGCTCTCCTTCACCAGCTGGGACGGCATCAGCGAGCCGCACTTCAACGGCCTGGACAACTGGGTCGCGTTGATCCACGACCCAGTGATGGGCCAGTCGGTCTGGACCACGTTGCTGCTCACCGCCCTCGGCGTGCTCACCCAGACCCCGGTCAGCCTCCTGCTCGGCGTGTGGGCCGCAGGACACCAGCGCAACCGAGCCGTGCTCTCGGCGGTCTACTTCGTACCGCTGCTCCTGTCGGCGACCGCCGTGTCCGTGGTGTGGCGGGCCGTCCTGGATCCCAACTTCGGTGTGCCCTCCCAACTGACCTGGCTGTTCGGCGACGGCAACCTGCTCGGCAGCCGCGGCGGCGCGCTCGGGGTGCTCACCTTCGTGGGGGTGTGGCAGTTCACCCCGCTGCACGCACTGATCTACCAGGGCGGTGCCCGGGCCATCCCCCAGGTGCTCTACCAGGCCGCCGCGGTCGACGGGGCGGGCACTGTCCGGCAGTTCTTCCACATCACCCTGCCGCAACTGCGCAACACCATCATCACCTCGATGGTGCTGATGGTGGTCGGCGGACTCACCACCTTCGACACGGTGCTGATCCTCACCCAGGGCGGCCCCGGCAGCGACACCACTGTCAGCGCCTTCTATATGTACCAAAAGGCCTTCAAGAGCTATGACTTCGGTGCCGCATCGGCCATCGCCCTGGTCCTGGTGGTCGTCGCCACCCTGATCTCCCTGGCCGTGGTCAAGTTCTCCGGCTACGACCGCATGCGCGGCACTGCGGAGGGCCTGTGATGCGCGGACGCCCCAACTACCTCGCCGGATTCGGCTCGTTGATCTGGCTGATGCTGGTGGGCCTGCCGCTGTACGTGCTGCTGCTCGCCACCGTGCGCACCCGCGCCGACTACTCCACCAAGGGCCCGCTGAGCCTGCCCGCACAGTGGACCCTGCGGAACTACCTCACCGACCTGTCCAACGGCTTCGGCCGTGACTTCCTCAACACCCTGACCGTCACCGCCAGCGTGGTCGCCCTCGTCCTGCTGGTCGTCCCGCCGCTTGCGTACGCCATCGTACGGGCCCGGGGCCGCGCCACCGGCTGGGTGTTCCGGCTGTTCCTCCTCGGCCTGGCGATTCCCGCCCAGGCGGTGATCGTGCCGATGTTCTACCTGATAAGCAAGGCCGGGCTGTACGACCACCTGATCGGTGTCATCCTGCCGACCGCCGCCTTCTGTCTCCCGGTCTGCACCCTGGTCCTCACCGGCGCGATGCGCGACATCAGCCCCGAGCTGTACGAGGCGATGGCGATGGACGGCGCCTCCCCGGGCCGGGTCTTCCGGCAACTGGTGCTGCCACTGTCCAAGGGGGGTTTGTCCTCCATCGTGGTCTTCGCCGCCCTCCAGGCGTGGAACGGCTTCCTGTTCCCGCTCATCCTCACCCAGTCCGACTCCACCAAGGTCATCACCCTCGGCCTGTACGAGTTCCAGACCGAACACGGCGTAGACGTACCCGGACTGCTCAGCGCCGTGGTGCTGTCCATGCTCCCCATCCTCGTCGTCTACCTGTTCGCCCGCCGCGCCCTCGTCCAGGGCCTGACGGGCGTGGGAGGAAAATGAGCGCCACCCCGCCCCCCGCCCCGGACGGCGTTCCCGCCTGGCGGGACGCCACGCTCACCCCGGAGGCCCGGGCCGACGCCCTGATCGCGGCCATGACCCTGCGGGAGA
The DNA here is from genome assembly GCF_041435195.1 of Streptomyces sp. NBC_00224. NCBI lineage: Bacteria > Bacillati > Actinomycetota > Actinomycetes > Kitasatosporales > Streptomycetaceae > Streptomyces > Streptomyces sp. NBC_00224. The sequence continues at coordinate 475,112 of NZ_CP108106.1, read as the reverse complement.
AGACCGCCCAGCTGATCGGCGTCTGGGTCGGTGCCAGCGACGAGGGCGGTGAAGTCGCCCCGCACCAGCACGAGATGGAGGAACCGCCGGACCTCGAAACCCTGTTGCCGTACGGGCTCGGCCAGTTGACCCGGCCCTTCGGCACCGCACCGGTCGACCCGGCGCTCGGCGCCCTCTCGCTGATGCGTACCCAGCGCCGGATCGTCGCCGCCAACCGCTTCGGCATCCCCGCCCTGGCCCACGAGGAGTGCCTGGCCGGCTTCGCCGCCTGGGGCGCCACCGCCTACCCCGTGCCCCTTTCCTGGGGCGCCGCCTTCAACCCGTCACTGGTGCGGCGGATGGCCGCCGCGATCGGCCGCGACCTGCGCGCCGTCGGCGTGCACCAGGGCCTCGCGCCGGTCCTCGACGTGGTGCGCGACGCCCGCTGGGGACGGGTCGAGGAGACCATCGGCGAGGACCCGTACCTGGTCGGCACCATCGCCACGGCCTATGTCCAGGGGCTGGAGTCGGCCGGGATCGTCGCCACCCTCAAGCACTTCGCCGGGTACTCCGCCTCCCGCGCCGGACGCAACCTCGCCCCCGTCTCCATGGGACCGCGCGAACGCGCCGACGTCATCCTGCCGCCGTTCGAGATGGCCGTCCGCGAGGGCCGCCCCCGCTCGGTCATGCACGCCTACACCGATACGGACGGTATTCCCGGCGCCGCCGACGAGACCCTGCTGACCGGACTGCTCCGGGACACCTGGGGCTTCACCGGAACGGTGGTCGCCGACTACTTCGGCATCGCCTTCCTCAAAACCCTGCACGGCGTCGCCGAGGACTGGCCGCAGGCCGCCGCCCTGGCCCTCACCAGCGGCGTCGACACCGAACTGCCGACCGTGAAGACCTATGGCCAGCCCCTGCTCGACGCCGTCGCCACCGGGCTCGTCCCGGAGCGGCTGGTCGACCGGGCGCTGCGCCGGGTGCTCGTCCAGAAGGCCCAACTCGGGTTGCTGGACCCGGACTGGGATCCCGTGCCCGACGTCCTCATCGACCCCGACCCGAGCGAGCCGGAGGGGCTGCGCGGCACGGTCGACCTCGACCGGGCCGCCAACCGGGCCCTCGCCGCCGAACTCGCCGAACAGGCCGTGGTACTGCTGCGCAACGACGGCCTGCTGCCGCTGCGCGACCCCGCCCGGATCGCGTTGATCGGCCCCAACGCCGACGAACCCACCGCCGTGCTCGGCTGCTATGCCTTCCCGGTGCACGTGGGCGGCCAGTATCCGAAGGTGCCGCTCGGCATCGAACTTCCCACTCTGAGCGAGGCGGTGCGGGCCGAGTTCGCCGGGAGCGAGGTGCGGACGGTGCGCGGGGTGGCCGTCGACGGCGAGGATGCCGACGGCATCACCGAGGCGGTCCGTGCGGCTCGGCAGGCCGATGTGGTGGTGCTGGCCCTCGGTGACCGGGCAGGCCTGTTCGGCCGAGGCACCAGCGGCGAGGGCTGCGATACCGAATCGCTCGAATTGCCCGGCGTCCAGGGCAAGCTGCTGGACGCGTTGCTGGACTGCGGCACTCCGCTCGTGGTCACCCTGCTGGCCGGGCGGCCGTACGCGCTGGGGCGCGCGGTGAGCGAGGCCGCGGCGATCGTCCAGTGCTTCTTCCCCGGCGAGGCGGGCACACAGGCGGTGGCGGGCGTGCTGAGCGGACGGGTCAACCCGTCCGGGCGGTTGCCGGTCAGCATCCCCACGCACCCCGGTGTCCAGCCGTCGACGTATCTTGCCGCGCGGCTCGCCCAGGCGAGCGGTGTCTCCAGCACCGACCCGACACCCGTCTACGGATTCGGACACGGGCTCGGCTACAGCGAGTTCACCTGGTCGGGGCTGGCGGTGGAGACCGACGAGACCGGCACCGACGGCGAGTTCCGGCTCGCCTTCCAACTGCGCAACGTCGGCGGCCGGGCGGGCAGTGACGTCGTACAGCTGTACCTGCACGACCCGGTGGCGAGCGTGGTGCAGCCGGTGCAGCGGCTGATCGGATACCGGCGGATCGACCTGGCCGCGGGCGCCGGGTGCCGCGTGGAACTGGTACTCCCCGCCGACCTGGCCTCCTTCACCGGCCGCGAAGGCCACCGGATCGTCGAACCGGGCGCGCTGGAACTACGCATCGCCGCCTCCAGCACCGATGCCCGCTTCACCGTACCGCTGCGCCTGACCGGCCCGGTCCGCCCGCTCGACCACACCCGCCGCCTCCACCCGACCGTCACCGCACAGGTTCTGCCTACCGCCAAATCCATTGGAGCGCCAGTGAGTTGAGGAAGGCGGTCCGAGTGGGGCTGTCGCCGCTCTGAGGTAACAGCCCCACTCGGTGAGGGAGGCCGACGCCCGCAGCAGTGATGCCGGGCGTCGACCTGCCTTCCTGTGGTCGTCCGTCGCTCAGGAGCAGAGCAAGCCGTTCAGGGTGTACCGCGTCGGTGTCGCGTTCGTACCCGAGTACGTCGCCTGGAACCCGAGACTCCTGCTGCCGCCGGGCGCCAGCGCGGCGTTCCACCCGGCGTCGCGGGCCGTCACCGCGGCGCCCGACTGACTCACCGTCGCGTTCCAGGCGCTGCTGATCCGCTGATCGCCCGCGAAGCTCCACCCCAGCGTCCAGCCCGAGATCGCCGACGCCCCGGTGTTCTTCACGGTCACCGTCGCCGTGAACCCGTTGCCCCAGGAATTGTCGATCCGGTACGTCACCGCGCAGGACGCCGGCGGCGCCGTGTCGTCGTCCACCTCCGCCGCCGTGAACGTCGCCGACCGCACCCCCGGCCCGCCGATCGTGAACGTCGCACTGTCCGACACGGCGTCGGCGTCCTGTGCGGCGGACACCGAAACCTGCTGCGCGGTTGCCCAGTTGGCCGGTGTGAACACCAGCGTCGTACCTGTTGTCGCGGCCAGGTCCTGGTCGCCGGAGCTCCGGGCCACGGTCACGGTGACGCTCTGCGCCGGCGCGGCCGAGAGCCGCACCCCCACCGCCGCCGAGCCGCCCTCCGGGACGGTCACCGCCGCCGGTGTCACCCGCACCTCGGGCACCGCCGGGGTCCCGCGCCGCTCCGCCGCGAAGGCCGCCAGCCATGCCAGCGAGGCGTTCCAGTTGATCGCCACCTCGTTGGTGGAGTACGAGCCGATGTCGTCCACGTAGCACGCCGCCGGCGCGCAGCCGGGGAGTTTGGCCTTGGCCACCGGGTCCTCCAGACCCGCGTTCGGACCGCCCGCGAAGGAACCGGCCGGCGGGTGCGGCAGCGAGGCGTCGTTCTGGTGCGCCCAGAAGCGATGGTGCTGGTTCTCGGAGGAGCGCTCGCCGTAGCCGGTGACGTAGGAGAGGTCGAGGGCATTGCGGCCGAGCAGGTAGTCCATCGATTCCAGCGCTCCGGCACGGTAGCGTTGCTGGCCGGTCAGCTCATGGGCGACGGCCAGAATCATCGCGTTGTTGGCGACGGAGCTGTTGGAGCCCCAGACGTAGCCGGTGGCGGGGATCGGCACCGCGTAGCCCTGGCCGGCCATGGTGGAGAGGTAGCCGTCGGCGGCCGAGGTCAGCAGGCCGCGCACCCGGGTCAGGTCGTCGGTGGGCAGGTCGACGCCGGGGACGGTGGCGAGGGTGATCCGGCCGAGCGTCGCGGTGCCGCCCCACCAGAACCCGTCGGCGGGCTTGGTGTGATGCGGGGAGGCGGTCACGGCGTCCCGGTACTGCGACTCGCCGGTGGTGGCGAGGAGTTCGGCCGCCGCCCAGTAGAACTCGTCCGAGACGTCGGCGTCCTCGTACGCGCCGCCGCCGGTGTTGTCGGTCGCCGGGGCGAGCACGTCCGGGTTGGCCTTGGCGGCCGCCCACGCACGGCGGGCGGAGTCGAGGCAGCGCGCGGAGAAGGCCGCGTCGTACGGTGCGTACACCCGGGCGCACTGCGCGGCCGTGGCCGCCAGGTTGAGCGTGGCCGCGGTGGACGGGGGGTGCACCTCGCGTTGCTTGTCGTCCAGTTCGGGGCGGGTCGGCAGCGCGGTCCATTCGGCGTCGTGCATCTTGTGGAAGGCCATTCCGGCCATCGCTCTGCCCGCCGGGACCTGCATCCGCAACAGGAACTCCACCTCCCAGCGGGCCTCGTCCAGCACGTCCGGTATCCCGTTGCCGCGCTCTGGCACCCGCAGTGTGGAGTCGCCGAGTGCCGCGTCACCGCCCGAACGCCGTGCTCGTTCAAAGGAATTGACGAGCTCCCAGACGGATATGCCGCCGTTGACCACGTACTTGCCCTGGTCGCCCGCGTCGTACCAGCCGCCGCGCACGTCCAGCCGGTAGTCGCACCCCCCGGCCTGGCAGGGGACGCTGGTATCTCCCTTGTTCGGGGCGACGCCCAGGTGTCCGGCGGGGCGGGCGTAGGCGGCGCCCGCGAGGGCGGCGTCGATCGCGATGCCGCTGCGCTGCTGGTAGAAGAACGACATGCTGTCGGTGCGCAGCCCGTCGTACAGGGCCGCGGAGATGTCGAACGGATGGCTGGCCTGGCCGCCGACGACCAAGGTGAAGCCGGTGCCGGTAGCGGTGTACGCGCCGAAGTCCACCTGGTGTGTGGACTGGCCGGACGCCTGGTCGGCGCCGCGCACGGTGGTGGCGCCCGAGGCGACCACCGTGCCGGAGGAGTCGCGCAGTTGCCAGGGGAGCGGCCCGGTCGCGGAGCTGACCACGGTGGCTCGCTTGGGGCCGTCGGGCAGGTAGCCGAGCTGGTTGACCCGGACGGGGGCGTCGGCGGCAGTGGCGGTGGCCGGGCCGGCGGAGTGCGCCGGAAACGCGGTGGCGGTCAGGCCGCCGGTGGCCAGGACGAGGCCGGCTACCGCGGCGACCGCATGACGTAGCACGCCGCGGGCGGAGGTGACAGGGGGCACTGGTGGAACCTTCCTGGGGTGGGGGGCTTGGGGGGAAGGAGATATGGGAGCGCTCCCAATTCATCAAGCCAGCCTTGCGCAGTACACGTCAAGAGCGCGGTACGGAAAGGAAGTTGATCCACTCCGGTGAAGGGGGCGGGCAACTGCCGGACTCCGCTGAAGGGTGCGGGCAACTGCCGTACTCCGCCACGGCTGGGCCGGGCTGGGCGAGCTCGCGGGGCACCGCCTGGCCCTTGAGACCTCGGGGGAGGACCCGCATGTCCCAAGGCGCCCAGGATCACCGACGAGTGCGGGGTGTTTCAGGTGGTGGGGCAGGGGGTGCCGTTGAGGCGGAAACCGGCGAGCTCGGCGAAACCGCCGCTGTAGAGGCCCTGGAAGCCGAAGGAGACGTGACCGCCGGGGGCGATCTGAGCGTTGTAGGGCAGGCCGCTCGCCGTGACCGCTCCCGATGACGGGGAAACGTCCGCGTTCCAGGCACTGGTGATCTGCTGCCCGGCGGGCAGGCTGAACCCGAGCTTCCAGGCGTCGACAAGGGAGGAACCCGAGTTGGTGACGGTCACGTCGGCGGTGAAGCCACCCTGCCAGGTGTTCGTTGCATAGGCCACCTTGCAGGCCCGGGAGCTGCCGGGGTCACCGGGGCTGCCGGCCCCGGTGTTGACCGTGGAGGAGAACGAGGTCACGGCGAGGCCGGCGCCGTTCTGCCAGGGCTCGAAGCCTGCCTGAACGCTGGTCAGGTACCAGCTGTTCTGGGCCAGCCCGCGGGAGACGGCCTCCCGGGCGAAGTCCATGACGTCGAAGCTCCAGTCGGCGATCGCTGACGGTGCGACGAAGGTCAGCACGTCGTTGGAGCCGTTGTTGCCGGACCACACCTGCCACTGGCGTCCGGCCACGGTCGCTGTGCCGACCGGCGAGCCCACGGGCTGGACGGATCCGACCTTGTTGAACCAGATCATGATCTCGGTCCGGTTGATGCCGTCGGTACGGGGTGTGGGATCGAGCCAGATGTCGTACGCGGCGTCATACACCGCGTTGCTCACATAGCTGTAGGAGACGCTGGTGGGCGAGCTGGTGATGGTGCTGAGCCGGGCGGGCAGGTGGGTGCCGGGTGAGCAGTTGGTGTAATGGCAGCCGTTGTAGAGGGACGGGTAGGACTTCGGGGCGCCGTTGGTGGGGACCGACCCGTCGGCCTGGGTGATCCTGAATCCCGAGTCGGTAGTGGTGACGCACTGGGTCTGGTTGGTGCCCCAGCGGTTGTTCTGAACGACGTAGCGGCCCTGGACCGTCGTCGACCCGAACTGTTCGCAGAGGGTGGTGTCGGCCTGTGCCGCCGAGCTGGTGGTCAGCAGCGCGGTCAGCGAGATGAGCGCGGTGAGCAGCGCGCAGAACAGGCCCCGCGCGCTGCGCGCATGGTGTGGTGACGGTCGCATGTGGATCCTCTTCGAAGTGGGGGGCGCAGGAGTGGGAGCGCCGGGGCCGGTCCGTGGGTGGGGACTGGCCCCGGCGGAACCGGTCGGCCGATTACGGCTCCGGCGGGTAGGCGTTCTGCGTCAACAGCTGGAAGTGGGCGGAGAACCCAGTGCCCGACCAGCGGTGCGTTCGGCAGAGCGCCAGCGGGGCCGGTGGCCGAGCACTCCACCATGCAGGGTGAGGTGACCCCGGTCGTCTACCACGGGCAGGCCGAGCAGCCGACGTGCGAGCGCACCGGGCGGCTAAAGGTAGTGAACACGGGAGTGTCGCATGAGCGACTCCTTGCAGCTTGGCGCGCCGTGACCGGCGCGTCGACTGAATGGAACCGCTCCCATTGGTGCGAAGGAACGTAGCGCCCGCTGGCGCAAATGCCCAGGGGTGTGACTTGACTTTGTCTCATTGAGCGCGCGAAAGCTTTCGACTCTTCAAACACCTTGACCGCACGCGGGGTCGTCCCCACTATGGGAGCGCTCCCATTGGGTTCAAGACCTGAATTCTCCCGAGCCGCAAGCCGCAAGGAGGAACCAGTACATGGATCCCGGACACAGGCGCAGAGCCGTGCGGCGGTGGTGGACCGCTGCCCTGGCCGCGCTCGCCTTGCCCCTGACCATGCTCGCCACCAGCACCACCGCCGCGCACGCGGCGGCCGTCCGGTGCAGCGTCGACTACAAGACGAACGACTGGGGTTCCGGCTTCACCGCCGACCTGACCATCACCAACCGCGGCACTGACACCATCGACGGCTGGACCCTGACGTACGCCTACGGTGGCAACCAGAAGCTCACGAACGGCTGGAACGGCACCTGGTCCCAGGCCGGCCAGACGGTCACCGTGAAGGACGCCGGGTACAACGCGAAGATCGCCGCGGGCGCCGCAGTCTCCACAGGCGCGCAGTTCACCTACAGCGGCACCAACACCGCGCCCAGCAGCTTCGCGATCAACGGCACCACCTGTGCCGGCGCACACCTGCCGCCCGTCACCGTGCTCACCAGTCCGAGTGCGGGCGCGGTCTACACGCAGGGGGACGCGGTCCCGCTCGCGGCGACCGCGGCGGCGGCCGACAACGCGACGGTCAGCAAGGTGGAGTTCTACGACGACACGACCCTGCTGGGCACGGACACCAGTCCTCCCTACACGTTCTCGGCCTCCAACCTGGCCGTGGGCAGCCATTCCCTGCTGGCGAAGGCGTACGACAGCCTGGATGCCTCCGCGGAGTCGACCCCGGTCGGCATCATGGTCGCCTCGGGACCTGCGGTCGTGGCTTCGCCGACCCAACTCGCCGTTCAGCAGGGCAAGTCGGACATGTTCTCGGTGAAGCTGTCGAAGCAGCCGAGCGCGAACGTAACGGTGAGCACCGCTCGCACCGGCGGCAACGCGGGCCTGTCCGTTTCCAGCGGCTCGTCGCTGACCTTCACCCCGTCGAACTGGGGCACCGCGCAGACAGTGACCATCGCGGCGGACTCCTCCGGCACGGGCGGCGCGACCTTCACCGCCTCGGCGGCCGGACACAGCAAGGCGACGGTCACGGTGACGGAGCTGCCCGCGTCCAAGACGTACGACGCCCGCTTCCTGGATCTCTACGGGAAGATCACCAACCCGGCGAACGGCTACTTCTCACCCGAGGGCATCCCCTACCACTCGGTCGAGACGCTGATCGTCGAGGCCCCGGACCAGGGTCACGAGACCACGTCGGAGGCCTACAGCTACCTCATCTGGCTGCAGGCGACGTACGGCAAAGTCACCGGTGACTGGTCGAAGTTCAACGGCGCGTGGGCTCTCATGGAGAAGTACATGATCCCCACGCACGCGGACCAGCCCACCAACTCCTTCTACAACGCCTCGAAGCCGGCGACGTACGCACCCGAGGAGGACACCCCCAACGAGTACCCGGCGAAGCTGGACACGTCGGTGCCGGTGGGATCGGACCCGATCGCGGGCGAGCTGAAGTCCGCGTACGGCACGGACGACATCTACGGCATGCACTGGCTCCAGGACGTCGACAACGTCTACGGCTACGGCGACACGCCCGGCGGTACATGCGAGGGTGGCCCCACGGCCAAGGGACCGTCGTACATCAACACCTTCCAGCGCGGCCCGCAGGAGTCGGTGTGGGAGACGGTGCCTCAGCCGACGTGCGATGCCTTCAAGTACGGCGGCAAGAACGGCTACCTGGACCTGTTCACCGGCGACAACTCCTACGCCAAGCAGTGGAAGTACACGGACGCCCCGGACGCCGACGCGCGTGCGGTGCAGGCTGCGTACTGGGCGAACGTGTGGGCCAAGGCGCAGGGCAAGGGCGGCGACGTCACCGCGACCGTCGGCAAGGCCGCGAAGATGGGCGACTATCTGCGCTACGCCATGTACGACAAGTACTTCAAGAAAATCGGCAACTGCGTCGGGCCGTCCACCTGCCCTGCCGGGACTGGAAAGGATGCCTCGCAGTACCTGCTGTCCTGGTACTACGCATGGGGCGGCTCCACTGACACCGGTGGCGGCTGGGCCTGGCGCATCGGCTCCAGCCACGCGCACGGCGGATACCAGAACCCGCTGGCCGCGTACGCGCTCAGCTCCAACGCCGACCTGAAGCCCAAGTCGGCCTCCGGGGCGGCTGATTGGGGCACCTCGCTGACCCGGCAGCTGGAGTTCTACCGCTGGCTGCAGTCGGACGAGGGCGCCATCGCGGGCGGCGCGACCAACAGCTGGGCGGGCCGTTACGCGGCACCGCCGGCCGGGAAGTCGACGTTCTACGGCATGTACTACGACGAGCAGCCCGTCTATCACGACCCGCCGTCCAACCAGTGGTTCGGCTTCCAGGCATGGTCGATGGAACGGGTCGCCGAGTATTACCAGCAGACCGGAAACGCCAGTGCCAAGGCGGTCCTCGACAAGTGGGTCAAGTGGGCACTGTCCAAGACCACGATCAACCCGGACGGCACGTACCGGATCCCCTCCACACTCCAGTGGTCGGGCCAGCCCGACGTCTGGAACGCCTCAAGCCCCGGCGCCAACAGCGCACTTCACGTCACCGTCGCCGACTACACCAACGACGTCGGCGTGGCGGCCGCGTTCGCCAAGACCCTGACGTACTACGCCGCCAAGTCCGGCGACATGGCGGCGAAGACGACGGCGAAGGCGCTGCTTGACGGCATGTGGAACAACTACCAGGACAGCCTGGGCATCGCCGTCCCCGAAACCCGCGCCGACTACAGCCGGTTCGGTGACACGGTGTACGTGCCGAGCGGCTGGAGCGGCAAGATGCCGAACGGCGACGCGATCAACTCCTCGTCCACCTTCGCCTCGCTGCGGTCCTTCTACAAGAACGACCCGGCCTGGTCGAAGATCGAGGCGTATCTGGCGGGCGGGGCGGCGCCCTCCTTCACGTATCACCGGTTCTGGGCCCAGGCGGACATCGCCATGGCCATGGGCTCGTACGCGGAGCTGCTTGAGTAGCCCGCCCAGCACTCCGCGTGCGCGACCCCGTCGTAGGGCGACGAGGTCACCGGGCCGGGCGGCACCCACCCGCACAGGGGCCGCCCGGCCCTCCCTCAACGCTTCCCCCGATGCCTGTCGCGGGAGCCGTGCACCCGCATGTCGTGCGGGCGGGCGGCATCGCCTTCCTCGATGTGGATGGTGTCGGTGATGTGCTCGACGGCGGGCCGGCGTTGGTCGGGGCGCTGCGCAGCTATGTCACCCAAGGGCCCGTCACGCCCGGGGGACAGGGGGAAGGGTTGCCGCCGGGGATGCTTGTCGTCAGTGATGGGGGCACCGTCGCCGCGATGACACCCCAGGCCCGCGCGTGGCAGGCGGTGATGGCGCATCAGCAGGCGGCACCGGAGTGGCTCATCGAGTACGGGCGCGCCCCCGGGCGGCTGCTTATACTGGCCTGAGCTCCCACTTAACGTTCCTGTTGTCCGGGGGGAAAGGGATTCCTTGGGTCACCACTGGTGAGCCGAGGCCGTTGTTCACCATAAGCAAGTATTTGCTGTTCAGCTTGCTGTAGAGGTACGGGTTGTTGTACCCCCACATTTGATTGTTTTGAAAATTGCAGTCCCACAGTTCGACCATGGCGCCGTCGTAGGGATTCGTGCCAGCGAGATCCAGACATTTGTCGTTGAGATCACTGCGAAGCTGATCTCCTACCCAGTGCCAATGCTGGTTGGCTCCGCCATTGCACGTCCACATGTGGACAGCCGCACCCGATCCGGTGTTGGCTCCGGCAACGTCAAGGCAGTTGTCATTGTACTGGTTGCGGATTTCGAAACTTGCCTGAATGGCTGCTTCCGCAGGGTGGCTCGGGACTGCGGACACGACTGCCAAGCTGGTTGCCAGACCCAGTGCGGCGGCGAGAAGTCTTTTCACGGCCGGCTCCCTGCATAGTGCGGCGGGCGGTTCACGGAAGCCTCATGGATCCGTGCTCGGCAGACTTCCATCACTCACGTAGGAACAAACAGATCTGGCCCGCAGATCCATCGATCCAGTGAACATCCGCCGGTGACGGACCGCGGTACGGCCGGGGCTGCGCCTACCTTCACCTGAGGAACCGCCTGCCTTCCCCTCCTTGCCTACCCGCGGTGGCCGCGGGCCTGCGCCGGGCCCGTTCGGGCGCACCGGGCCGCCCCGTACGGCTGTGGAAAATGAGCTGCGCCCGGGTGTGCCGCCGTACGACGATCGAGCATGACCTGGTATCTCACGGACGACGTCGAGGCCTTCCGGGCGGCCGCGGGGCCGTTTCTTGCCGCCGACCCGGCTCGCAACACGGTGCTGCTCACCCTCGCGGAGGGGGCGTGCCAGGGGCACTGGCCGGACGCGCGGTTCGGCTGGTGGGCCGGGTCCGGACCGGTGGTGGGCGGTGCCTATGTCCAGACCCCGGGGATGCCGCCGGTGCTCGGCACGATGCCGGACGGCGCGGCCCGGGAGCTGGCCGGGGCGCTGCGCGGTGAGGTGCTGGTCGGGGTGAACGGGGCCACCGCCACGGCCCGCGCTTTCGGGGAAGCCTGGGGTCCCTATCGGGTGGACCGTCAGGAGCGGCTGTTCCGGCTCGCTGAACTCGCCGACCCGGCACCGGTGGCGGGCCGCGCCCGTCTGGCGACCGAGGCGGATCTGACGCTGGTCACCGCGTGGCTGACCGCGTTCCTGGGCGAGGTGGCGCTGCCATCCGGCCTGGGCGCGGCGGCGGCCGCGGCGCGGCGCACGGCGGCCGGACAGCTGGTCCTGTGGGAGACGGACGAGGGCCCGGTGTCGCTCGCCGCCGCCTCCGGGGTGCTGGTCGGCCAGTCCCGTATCGGTCCGGTCTACACCCCGCCCGCGCGGCGCGGCCGCGGCTTCGCGGCCGTCGCCACGGCGGCCGCGACCCGGCTGGCCCTGGAATGGGGAGCGGAGCAGGTGGTGCTGTTCACGGACCTGGCCAATGCGACGAGCAACGCGCTGTACCAGCGGCTGGGGTACCGGCGGGTCCAGGACCACCTGGTACTGGACTTCACGGGCGGAGCCGGCTGAGGGGGAGCTCCTGGTTCCCGAGGGGGACCGAGGTGACTTCGAGCCCGATTCGAAACTGGGAGGAGCGCGGGGGCGTCCGCGTCGTCGGTTCTGCACTAGCGGCGGGGGCTGCCCAGTGGACGGGGGGTGGGTTGAGGGCTGGGGTGATCGGCGGTGGCGTGCCCGCCGCCTTTGCGCTGCTTGAACGTGCGTCCGCTGGGTGGCAGTGCCGAGGAGCGGTTGGGGCTGGTGGGGGTCGGCTCTGGCGTATTGCCAGGGCAGGCTGGTTCCAGACGGCTGGTAGTGACGAGGCTGTGGCGGGATGGACTGGTTGGGCGCTTCCTGTCGAGGCGTTGCCCTCAGGGGGCCTTGGTTCAGGTGTTGCCCGTGTCCGGTCCTGCGGAGGGTGTGGGCATGATGTTGCCGTCTTCATCGAGGGGTACGTGGATGGGGCAGGGGTCTTGGCCGGTGGAGTCGGTGGGGCGTGGGGTTTCGGGGCCGTTGGGGCCCCAGCGAAGCATGCGGCGGGTGCGGGCGATGCGGTAGACGATGCCGTGGACTTCCAGTTCGTTGATGGGTGCGGCGCGGAGTTGGTCGGCGCCGGCGACGTAGGCGGCGAGCTGTGTGGCGGTCTGTGGGTCGCAGTCTCCGGAGGCCAGGAGGGTGCGGGCGTCGGAGTGCAGGTCGGGGAGGAGGCCGCGTCGTCGGGGTTCGAACTGCAGGAGGGTGTACTCCAGTGTTTTGCGGGCCTCGTGCGGAGTGGGGTGCGGGGCGCTGGCCGGTGTCCAGCCGGTGCTGCTTCGTTCGACGAGGGTGTAGGTGGTGGGCAGCAGCATGACGTCGGGGTGGGTTTGCCGTGCCCGGCGTGAGTCGTTGCGTACGGGGGTGGGGAAGCGCGTGCCTGTGTAGGTCAGGTCGCGCAGGGCGAGGGTTTCCGCGGCCTGGGTTGGGGTGAGGGGCGCGTCGGGGTCGAGGACCAGGCCGTCGTCGATCCGTGCTGCCGGGGTCCTCGGATCCCAGTCGGGCGCGGCGGGCTCCGGGTCGCTGGGGCGGGGCAGTTCGATGCCGTCGCTGCCCTCACCGGCGTACTCTTCGGCCCGCACGATGCGGTAGCGGGTCCCCAGCACGGTGAGTTCCTGGACGCGTTCGCGCTCCAGCTGGGCGACCGCTGCCAGTAGCCCGCGGCGCTCGGCTCGGTCTTTGGCGTCGTCCTTCGCCTTGAACCACAGGAGTGAGTTGAGGCTGTCGCGGGCTTCTTGCGGGTTGTCCGCGGTCACCGCGACCATCACCCGCCACCGTGCTCCGTCATCGGCGTCCTGCGCGGCCACCCCGAACACAGGGCCGCGCACCGCGAAGTTGCCCGCCCGCCGGACGGCATCCGCGGCGTCCGCCTCCGCAACTGCTTCCACCGGTTCCACCGGGACCCGCACGACCAGGGGCCGTTGCCCGCCTGCATCTTCATGCCCATAGTTCATGGCCCCATCCTGCTGAGGATGGCGCAGCGCCTTGCGGGGTTCGCGGTTTTTGCCACTCGCAGGGGGCCTCTTTCGTGCCGACGGAAGCCTGCTTCACCGTGGCCGGGGAGCGCCGACTGGAGCAGGCGCAAGGCGAGCATGGAGACCTCCTGACTCTCCTTGGCGGAGCAGGTCAGGTCGCCGTCCTTGCCGTAGAGCAGGTCATGGTTGGCGGAGTTCCAGTTCTCCGCCACCTGCAGGCCGTCGTTCTCTCCCGGCGCAGGTCGGCGTCGGCGAGTTAGGGCCTGTCCGGCGGATCTTGAGCCGAAAATCAGGCGACAGTCGGAGACCGGCGCTCTAACGTCCGCACATGACACCTTCACTTGAGCGTCCCCCCTTGCAGGCCGACGAGCGCACCGCGCTCATCGGCTGGCTGGATCTGCAACGGCAGATCCTGAGATGGAAGTGCGATGGCCTGAGCGAGGCGGACGCGCACCGCTCCGTCATCCCGACCTCGCCGGCAATGACGATGGCCGGCCTCATCAGCCATATGCGGTGGGTCGAGCACACCTGGCTGGAGGTGCTGTTCCTGGGCGGCGACAAGACGCAGAACCCATCCTTTGACGAGACGGACGAGGACGCGAACTGGCGTACTGACGGCATCCCGCTGAAGCAGCTGCTCGCGGAGTACGAGGCCCAGTGCGCCCGAAGTAACGAGATCGTGGCCGCGGCCTCCCTGGACGACGTCGGCCGCCACCCCGACTACCGCTCCGGCAACGCCAACCTCCGCTGGATGCTCATCCATCTCGTCGAGGAGACCGGACGGCACGCGGGGCACGCGGACATCGTGAGGGAGCTACTCGACGGGGCGAAGGGGTATTACTAGATCCCCGGTGGATCACGACCGCAGCCAAAGCCGGATCGAGACAACAATGACGGTGCCGTAGAAGACGTAGGCGCGGTCGTCGAACCGCGTCGCGACAGCCTGGAAGTTCTTGAGGGCATTGATCGTCCGCTCGACTGCATGCCGAGCCTCGTAGTCCTCGGCGTCGAAGCTGGTCGGCCGGGCGGCCGTCCTGCCCTCCTCCTCGGCAACAACGGCTCCAGCACCGCCCGCTGTTCGTCCGTGAGATCTCCCCGTGCCATGAACCGTGATCATTCATAGCTCAAGACCCACTTCCGATACGCGCCCTGGCGGTGTCGGCGCGTACTGGCCCGGTTTCCTCAGGGGGCGAAGGCTCGGTGGTAGCGCCGGCCGCAGGTGTCAGCGGAACCGGCTTGCCACGGTGTGGAAGGACTGTTTGGGCTCCCACCGCCCGGTCTGCGCGTAGCCGCGCCGTGTCCCGGTGGGGTAGGTCTTGGCCAGCGCGAAGCTGGCGATGTCCAGGTCGTGGCGGCGCTGGGGGGAACGGGGCGAGTCGGGGGCGATGAAGTTGTAGACGAACGCGCCGTGCAGGCGCGCTCGGCCGCGTAGAGGTCCAGCAGTTCCCCGATCTCGTCGGCCTGCTCCTGTTCGTCGCGCACGTAGCCGTCCTTGACCCGTGGAGGCTGCCGCTCCCAGCCCACCGCGTGAAGCCCGAACCTCCCTGCTCCTTGGCCCCGGTGAAGGTGCAGCAGCCGAACTCGGTGCCGACCGCGATACCCACGCCGGGGTGCCGGGTGCGCAGCTGCTCGGCAGTGCGTGCCAACGAGCCGAGGAAGGCGAGGGTCTGCTCCGCGCCTTTGTCGAACTGACGCGGCTCGAACCAGACGAACAGGCCGTGCGCGGCCGCGATCGCCGCGGCCTGCGCCAGCCGGTCAAGGTCGTGGCCGAGCGGCAGGACCGCGTTGCCGTGCAGCTGTTGCCTGACGGCGGCGATCTCCCGGCGCACATACTCCGGCCGCCACACCTCGCGGTCTGTATCGAAGTTGACGCCTTTGTAGGTGAGTGATCCAGCGGTCCGCGACGACGCCGCTGGAGCGGTGGATGATGTACGGGCAACGGGCGTTGTCGGCGGTGCAGGTGGTGGACAGGCCGCGGCCCTCGCAGGGAGGGTCCGGCGGACGATCGGTGCTGATGTCATGCCGCCAGCCTGTATGGAGTGCGGTGCGCGGTACGTCGGTCGAGAGGCTCGCGCCCCTCGATCAATGTCGCTACCGCGTCCGACCTTCGGTGCATGGAAACCGTGGCCTTGATTGCCGACGAGAACGCGGAACCGCTCAACGGCTGCTGGCCAACTTTGCGATGACGATGGTGCCGTCGGCGGTGGCGAACCGTGGCGCGGGCGGTCTCTTGTCGCCCCGGGCGGCCAGTGTTCTGACCGGCTCGGGATTGCCCGCAGTGTCGGTCGCGTGGAGCGTCATGACCGTCTTGCCGCCTGCTGGCAGGAACTCCGGGCAACGCAGGCGATCCAGCGGCTGCGAGTTTCCTCTGCTCCGGATGCGCGGGGAAGTGTGCGCTGACCGGCTATTTTGTGAGGAGGTAGATCGGGTCGTACGGAGGGGGTGTCGGGGCTGAGGCAGTGCAGCACGAAGCGCGGGCCAAGGGAGTCGTGCCGCGGTCGGCCGACGAAGCAGCGGAGGTGGGGGGTCTTGTCGAAACCCACGATGGCCCGTCGGAGTCTGAGGCCATGACCGGGCCGGCTCAAGATCCCCGCATCCTCCGGGACCCCTATGCGACGTACACGGCCATGCGGTCCGCGTGTCCCGTGCAGTCCGTGCCTGCCGGTGCTGGAGGGCGTGCGAACTACCTGGTCACCGGGTACGCGGAGGCCCGGGAGGCCCTCGGTGACTCCCGTCTGTCGAAGGACACGAGCGTCTTCTTCGCGGGCAAGGAGTCGCGACGCCGCCTGCATCCGGCGGTGGCGCACACGATGCTGGCCAGTGACCCGCCTAGGCATAGCCGGCTGCGGAAGCTGGTGACCAAGGAGTTCACGACGGGGGCCGTCAAGCAACTGCGTCCTTTCATCGCCCAGGCCACCGACGAGCTGCTGGACCAGTGGCCTGTCGGCGGACCGCGCGACTTCGTGGCCCGCCTGGCGGTCCCCCTGCCGGTCATGGTGATCTGCGAGCTGCTCGGAGTGCCGCAGGCCGACCGGTCCGCGGTCCAGCGCTGGTCCGCGGAGCTGTTCGCGGCGGGAGAGCCCTGCGTCATCGACGCGGCCTCACACGCGTTGGCCGGTTACATGACGGACCTCATCGCCGCCAAGCGTCTGGGCCCCGGCAGCTCGCTCCTGGACCGGCTCGTCTCGGCTCGGGACGGAGAGGACCGCCTGAGCGAGGAGGAACTGGTTTCCCTGGCCGTGCTGTTGCTCGTGGCCGGACACGAGACGACGACCAATGCCCTCGGCAACGCCCTCTTGGCGCTGCTCCGGCACCCGGACGTGCTGGATCGCCTCCGGGGCAATCCGGACGAGGTCGCTGCCGCGCTGAACGAACTGCTCCGCTTCGACTCAGCGGTGAGCATGGCCACCTTCCGGTTCACCACGGAGGCCGTCACGCTCGGCGGCACCGAGATCCCGGCCGGTGTCCCGGTCCTGGTCGCGCTGGGGGCAGCCAACCGCGACCCGGCCCGGTTCCCGGAGCCGGATCACCTCGACCTGGACCGGGACGCGGCTGCTCATCTCGCGTTCGGTCACGGTATCCACCGCTGTGTCGGCGCCCCCTTGGCCGTGGCCGAAGTTGAGATCGCCCTACGAGCGGTGCTGACCAGATTCCCCAGCATCCGCCTCGCGCTCCCACCCGACCGACTGGAGTGGCGGCGCACCCGTCTCGTCCGTGGGCTGGCCTCGCTTCCCGTGCTGGTCTAGCCAGGCTGTGACCGCATGTCGGTACACGCTCTGCTGACGGGCTCGTTAGGCAGCGATCACGCTGACAGGTTCTGAGCGTATTCCGAGTCTTGGGGCACCCGTTCGCCCGCCCGCCACCAACTGTGGCAGCGCAGTCCGGCAGGAGGGGGGTGGTGCCGCAACTGGTTCAACTGTCCGGACAGCGACCGACACCGCGAGGGAGTGGGCTGGCGTTGCCGAACTCAGGGCTGTCCGTCGTCGCGGCGGGTGCGGGAGTGCTGCTCGCGTCGGCGGCCAGCGGCGAGGAGCAGTCGCTTTGAGGGCTGTCAGGATGCCGGTGACGCCGAGGGCGGCGATGAATTGTGGCAGGGCTTCACGCAGGACGCTGAGGGCGGTCTGGTGCACGGGCAGGCCGACGCGCTAGGGGGCCCGGCGCGCCGTGCTCCTCGCGTACACGTGGCTGCTACGGGGCACCGCCCTGCGGATCCCCAGGGCTGAACAGCCGTACGGGACCGCGCTGTCCCTGACCCGGCCGGGTGATGGGACCGATTCTGCCGGTGCGTCGGCCACTCCGGGAGAGCTTCCGTTTTTCTCCTCAATCGGTGGGGGAAGGGCGATGCTCGTATTGCGCAGGTCGCCGCAGAGCTGGTGGCCGGCTGAGAGGGCGGACGCATCACCTCGCCAGGCTGAGGCGGCAACCTGGAGCCCCCACTTCCTCCATGGTCGCCACCCATTGCCTGGGCCGACGCCGCACAGCTGCCCCCGCTGCCCGCGAAGCTGTCCGCGGACGGCGCCTCCGGGTGGGTGTGGCAGGGCCACCCGGTTGGCGGTGCCGGCCTCTACGTTGACAGGCATGGACAAGAACCGGCTGAGCGAGTTCCTGCGGGCCCGGCTGGGCTGGCGTCCTCTCGGATCAGGCGGCAAGCAGGTGTTTGGACGGAGGAGCGATGTAGGTTGCGGGGTCGGCGGGCGTGCCGTCGTAGCACTCCAAGCAGGACCCCAAGGTCTTGAGCGGTACTGGCGGAGTGCACTTGTTCCGCAGGTGTCGTATTCCGGTGCAGCGCAGAGGCCGTTCGGGTGCGGTGGTTGTGCCGAGGCGCGGAAGTAGCCGCGCTCTCCGTCGCCGAGCGGCGCAACGTCAAAAAAAGGGGGTGGCCTCGTTGCGCACCAGCGAGGCAGGATCGGCCCTGTGATGCGCCATGCCCACGAGGACCCCGAACTGTTGGCCCTGGTTCGCCGCTATGTCACGCCCGAGCGGCGCTACATGAAGCTCGGCGGCAACTTGCTGCGCATGCAGAGTCCCGAGTACGACCGATTCCTGCGACGGCTAAGCGAGGACGCGGGAGTCATCACCGCGAATGAGATCGCCACCCTCCTTGAGGGCGGGTGGCGCGAGCGGAGGACTGCGGCGTGGCTCGTGGCTGTTTCCCGCCGGACCGAGTTCCGTGAGCGCGTCGGGGAGCTCCTGCTGGTCAGCGAGGTCTGTTGTACCGGACTGGCCTATTGCGTGGCCCTGGCCAGTTTTGGGACGCCGCGCGACGGCGATCTGCTGGTCGCCTACCTTGATCGCTATCTTCGCCGGCCCGACCTCGCTTACGACCAGACTGTGGCCATAGGCGCTCTCCTGTTGATCGACCTGAATCTCCAAGGCGACCAAGCTGCCCGTTTCCTGGGCCCCGGCGCCCTGTGGCAACAGTGGCTCCAAGGTGCGTCCCACATGCAGGGCACCACGGACCCCACCCCCTCTTCCCTGAGCCTCATTCGTCGGCTCTGCGCCTTCGTCGATGAGTGCGCCGACACGAGTTGACGGAAACGCTGCTCGTAGTTGTCTCGCTCGCCCAGAGTGGGCCTTGGCACTGGCGCAGGGCTGCTGTTTCCTTGCTGGGCTATTTCGGCTTCTGAGCGAGCTGGAACTTCGTCTGTGTCACGGCCGGGGGAAGCCGCAGCACATCCAACCTCTCAGCGAGTTCAGGCGTCGTCGCGGCGGGTGGCGATGTAGTCCGTCCGGTCGCGCTTGGCCAGGATTGCCCACCGCGTCGCATTGCTCACGCTGATACCTGTGACTTCAGCCAGGATTGATGCCGGAACGTCGGCGGCCAGGGCAAGGCGGGCAGTGCTTTGCCCCGCCGTCGGAAGGTCCGCCGACTGAGCGGGAGGGTGCGGCGGGTCAGCGCTTTTGGAGCGGGTGCACGTTGTCCGGGGTGTCTTCGGCGGGCGGGGCGGCCGAGCCCGGTGGCGATGGTACGGCCGTCGGCGGGCGCGGCGTACTGGTGAAGAGGCGGTATTCCGGCCATGCGCAATTCCTCGGTGCTCGCTACTCGGCCCCGGAGGAAGAGCGACCGCAAGCGTCGCTCTGGAATGGCCAGCGGACGGCGTGTCATACAGATGAGTGGTAGCTGTCTGCTACTTTCGTGACGTTAGGTGACTGATGGGACTCCGGCGCGGGACGATCAATCGAGGAAGTGCGCCCATGCACCCCAAGCGTGAACAGATCCTGCGAGAGTTCGCCAAGGAAGGGTTGGCCCAGCAGGTGCAACGCCTGCGGGCCGACGAGCACCGACGTATCGTGCAGACCCGGGCCCCTGTCGTGGTCACCCCGCACCCGGCGCTGCAGGACTCGACCGACTATCTGCTGAAGCCGATCAAGGGCACGGTGCTGCTGTTCTGGGCGCGGCCGGGGACAACTTTGATCGGAGTGCTGGAGAAGGCCTACTCGACCGGCGATGAGAGGGTCCTGCGACAACTGAGCGCGGACTTCCAGGAACAACTGGACACACGGCCGGTTCAACCGATCGACGTCGCCTTCGAGAAGCTTCTCTCCGCACCGGTCTACTTCGACGTCATGTATGGCAGCAGAACAGTAGCCTCAAGCCTCGCCCTGGTCGACGAGATCGACTACGGGGCGGTGGTGTTTGCCTACAACGGAGGCGAACTCCGAGATGCCGACTTCCAGATCATCGAGCGCTACCGGGACTTCGAGCGCGCCTCGTATGACACGCTGATCGTGAAGACGGCGCCTGACCTGTCCACCGTTGAGCGGCAGGCAGTCGATGCCGTCCCCGAGCATCTACTGGAAATGAACGTCGCGCACACGATCATGTGCCCACTCGCCTGCGTGGCCATCGCCGCCGTCGTGATTGCCCTGGTCACGTGCGCTGGTGGGTGCAAGATGCTGCGTGAACGACTGGACGAGGTGGAGCTCACCGAAGAACAGATCAAGCGGCTGGGGTCGTTGGCCTCAGCCCGCGATCTGCTGTCGATGCGCCGGGAGATCCTCGATGAGTTCGGGGTTTGAGTAGAACAACCGAGTGGGTTCGGAGAGTATGAACCTGTCAGTCCTCTCCAACGGGATGGTGGTCGCAGCCCTGGGCGGCTATTTCACGCTGACCGTCCTCTATAACGTGGGCCTGAAACAGGCTGGCGTTATCGGCAAGCTAGAAGCCTTAAGTTTGCTGCCCAAGTGGCATTTCTTCGCCCCGCATCCGGGAACGCACAACCTGTACCTGCTCTACCGCGACGTCTTCCCGGACGGGACCGTCGGCAACTGGACGATGCTGCACGGCATGGACCGCTTCAAGAGCCCCTGGTCGTGCGCCTGGAACCCGACGAAGCGGTTGAGAAAGGCACTCTTCGATGTCATCACCTCGCTGCGCATGGAGAGCGAGGTCGACGAGCGTCGGCACTTGATCAAACTGTCCACCCCGTACCTGCTCCTTCTCCATCACATCTCGTCGATCCCCCGCCCCACCGGAGCCATCGCCACGCAGTTCCTCATCATGCAGAGCCACGCCGACCAGCCCGCGCTCCCGATCTTCACCTCGGAACTGCACCCACTGTAATGACTGAGTTGTTCACCACCCCCGACGAGGCGATCCGGGCCGTCTTGCTCATCGCGACACTGGGCGTCTCGCTGTCGCTGGTCGAGGACATGCGCCGCAGCGACGTGTTCGCCCCCACGGGCTTGCTGAGCTGGACTGTTCTGAGAATCACGTCCCAGCCGAGCACACCCCGACCGCTGTGGCGGGTGCTGAACCGCGTCTTCGCCCCGGCCCCGTTCGCCTGGATCATGCGACTCGCGCTGGCCTCGTCGTTGTGCCTGGCTGCCACGCTGCTCTACCTGCCCCACGCCTCGGCCATCATCGCGACGCTCACGGCTGCCGTGCTCTGCTGGCTGCTGCTGATGAACTGCAGGACCGTGTTCGGCCTGGATGGTGCGCACCACATGCACATGGTCGTTTTCGGCTCGTCGGCGCTGTTCTTCCTCGCGCCTGCCGGGTCGCTGGCCAGCATGCTGTGCGTCGTCTTCATCGCCGCCCAGGCAGTACTGGCCTATACGGTGTCAGGTGTTGTCAAGCTCTTGGGGCCGATGTGGCGCCGAGGTGAAGCGGTGACCGGCATCATGAGCACCTGCATTTATGGCAGAGCCTGGTTGTGGCGGTTCCTTCAAACCAGACCAGCCGTCGCCAGCACGGTTTGCTGGTCAGTGATTCTCTTCGAATGCTGCTTCTTGCTGACCCTTGTCGCCGGGCCAGGGCTGCTGCGGACACTGCTTGTTCTCGGAGTGCTGTTCCACGGCGCAGTCGCCGTGTTCATGGGCCTCAACGGCTTCTTCGTCATCTTCATCGCGACCTATCCGGCCGTTGTGTACCTCAATCACCTCATCGCCGGCCACGGTTTCCTGAGTCGGTAATCGCCGGCGATAAGAGGGTGTCTCACGTGTCAAGTTTCGCGGGCTTCTTGTAGCAGGTGAGGGCGGCGGCCAGGCCGAGGGAGGCGAGGAAGTGCGAGTCCTTACGTTCGTGTCGGACGGTGAGGCGGCGGTAGCCGAAGCGCCAGGCGGTCGACCGTTCGGTCTTCCAGCGGTGTCGGCCGAGGCGTTCGCCGGACTCGGTGCCGGGCCGCGCGATGCGCGCGACGAGCCCGCGCTCGCGCAGCCAGGCCAGGTGTGTTCGGCGGAGAAGTACGCCTTGTCCGGGCGGAGCGTGACGGGTCGGCGCCGCCGTGGTCCCCGGCGGGACCGGACGGCGGGTATGCCGCGGATGAGCGGTTTGAGGGCGAGGCTGTCGTGCATGTTCGCGCCGGACACGGCGACGGCAAGCGGGATGCCTCGGGCATCGGACCGCCCGTGCAGCTTGCTGCCCTTCTTGCCGCGATCGACCGGGTTCGGCCCGGTCAGCGATCCCCCCTTTTTTTTTGCGAGTACGGAGGCCGCGTCGACGATCGCCGAGGTCCAGTCCACCTCGCCCCGGGCCCCGAGTTCGTCCAGCACTGCCCGGTGCAGCCGACGCCACAGGCCGGCCTCGGTCCATACCGTGAAGCGGCGATGTGCGGTGGCGGGCGACGTGCCGAATGTCGGCGGCAGATGCCGCCAGGCACAGCCGCTGGTCAGCGCGTACACCACTGCCGTGAACACGGCCCGCTCGTCACACGGAGCGGTCCCGCCACCTTGCGGACGAGCAGCGAACGACCCCAGCAACGGGGCGGCCGGCTCCCAGAGTTCATCAGGAACCAGACGCTTCAATCGATCAGCACCCACGACCGGCATCATGGCGCACGAACATCAAGTCACGTGAGACACCCTCTAAGTCTTGATGGGTGCGGCTGATCTGGCGGCCTGCTCGATCTTCGCGCAGTAGGCTGTACGGGCTTCCTCGTCGGTCTGCGTCTCGTGTTCGGCGCGCAACCCGGTCCGGCCGTCGAGGCCCTCGCGCAGGATATCTGCGTGCCCGGTATGCCGGGTGGACTCGCCGAGGACATGGGCCATGACGGCGAACAGGTTTGTGTTGGGATAAGGCGCCGGCCACCACGGCACGTGGCCGGGGGCGTCGAGGGGAAGGTCGTTGATCGTCGCGTCCGAGTGTTCCCACGTGCGCCGGTAGAACCCGATGATCTGATCGCGGGTCTCGTCCTCGGTCGCCCACTGATCGCTGCCGTCGGAGTCCTGCCACCGGGGCAGCGGTTGCGGGGAAGGGCGGTCGAAGACCTCGCCGAAGTACCTGGCCTCGACGGTGGCCACGTGTTTGACCAGGCCGAGGAGGTTGGTCCCGGTCGCTGTCAAAGGCCGGCGGGCGTCGTATTCGGACAAGCCGTCGAGTTTCCAGAGCAGCGCCTTGCGGTCCCGCCGCAGTCTCCCGTGCAGGTTGCCTTTCGCGAATTCATCGATCATGCGGCATGAGCCTGCCATGGGCTGCTCGTGGTCTCAAGATCCCGTACGTGGTCCGCAACGACTGGCAGAGCCGAGGCCCGGCCATGGCCGCCGCCCTGACCGGCTACAAGAAGCTCGCGAAACCTGCCACGTGAGACAACCTCTGTTGCAGCTGCTGATCCTGGGCGCGCACAGGAGAGAAGAGGCCAGATGCTCGGTGCACTGCGTACCGGTCCATCACCAGGCGGCCGCGCGCCAGCAGATCGTGCTCGGCGTCCGCCGCGAGTTCGGCGGCGTCCGAGCGGTGTAACGCTGCCCACACGGTCCCCAGGGCCGAGCCCAGTGTGCTCACCGTCAGGTCGGCAAGGCCCGCCGCCAACAGGACCGTCGTCTCGTCCAAGCCCCTGTGCCGTCCCGTATCCCCAGTCTTGGCACCTCCTCACCTGCGGCATGGCCGAGCGGGCGCCCGGCATATGCCATCACTCCCAGAACCGCGGCGCACCCTGTCTGCGGCCGCAGGAACTCACGATCGGGTGATGAGATCGTGCGTCCGTGCGGACCGGCCGCCACCGCCGCTCACGGGGGCCCGGTGTATCCACCCCGCGCGAGCGTCGGCTGTGAGTGCCGCGGTTCGACAGGAGCTCCGCGCGCTCGACGGAAAACGCGGCGATGCCGGGCTCTGTGAGGGGGCGGCCACGGATCACGACAGCGGAACGGGCTCTTCCGGGGCGAGCGAGTTGCCGCTGGAGATCCGGCCGCAGTCGGACGGCGCTGTGCGGCCGGCGAAGCGGTCGTTGAGCCAGCCCAGCGCGGCGGGTGCCCAGGCGAGGGTCGCGCCCGTGTGGCTGAGCAGTTCGTACTGGCTGTACTTGACTGCGGAGCTGCCGGTGGCGCAGTACTGGCGGGCGAGTGAGCGCACGTCGCCGGCGACCATCACGCCGTCGCCCGTGCCGATGCCCGGGCGGTTGCTGAAGGTCCCCTCCAGGACGCCTCCGTTGCCCTGGCCGATGAACCCGGGGACGGCCGGGGTGGCGGCAGAGCCGAGGTTGAGCTTGTTCATCGCCGTCAGGAAGGCGGGGATCGAATTGGGGTTGGCGTACTCCGGTTTCGCCATCTTCTTCCAGGTCAGCCCCGGGTAGTGGCCGAGGGCGTTGATGATCGAGCCGCGCTGAAGGTCCTTGTAGACGCTCAGACCGTAGCTGTTGAGGTAGCTCTTCAGGTCGATGCCGTACGAGCGGGAGACGCCGATCACGGCCATGGGGATGACGCCGGACCAGGCCAGTGAGCCGTCGACGTACTTCAGGTTGTGTGCCGGGTCCACGAGCAGGCCGCCCTCGGCGTAGCCGACCAGTCGGCGGTTGACGTCCGGTGCGTAGCTCGGCGCGAGCGTGGCGGCCCAGTTGGTCGCGATGGCGCCGCCCGAGTAGCCGATGAGGCCGAACGACGTGGTGGAGTTGAGCCCCGTCTCGGCCGCTTTCGTCGCGGCGCGGATGGAGTCGAGGGTGTTGGTTCCGTACTCCGGTCCGGCGGCGAAGTTGGCCTGCTGCCCCTCGGTGTCCGGGATGACGAGGTTGTAGCCCTGCAGCAGCAGCGGCGCGATGAAGAGGGCCTCCACGTTGGGGATGGCACCGCCCAGGGTGACGTCGCCGGCGATCGCCCGGGAGGGGCTGTCCTCCGGGTTGAGCGAATCGTAGAACGACTGGTAGGAGACGGCCTTGCTGCTGTCGCCGGTCAGACTGCGCACCACTGTGGTCACGTTGGCGGCCGGGCGGCCCTGGGCGTCGGTGGTGCGGTACAGCAGCTGGACCGCCTTGAGGGGCGTGGGGATGCCGATGACGTGGTACTGCAGGGTCCGCGTCTTGAGTACGGTGCCCGGCGCGAACGAGGACAGCGGCTCGCTGCCGGTGTAGGCGTAGAACGGGTCGCTTGCCGAGGCCGTCGCGGCGGCCGGTGTGGCCGCGACGGCGGTGGCGGCGGGCGTGGCGGCCATGGCTGCGGCGGCGACAGCGACGGAGATCAGGCGAACAGCTGCCTTGGACATGCGGTCCTCGATTCCTGGGGGAGCGACGCGTCGGCAGGGGGCTGGTGTGCGACACGTCGGGTCGGCCGGGGCGGCGGTCCCCGGCAGGGGAATGCGGTGAACGATGCGGCCGAGGTCCTGCCGCATCTGGCCATCCACTAGCCAGTCGTGTTACCAACCAGTAGGTGATGTCCCGGAAACATCATGGGGCTCGTCGGCGGCCCAGTCTCCGGGGCGGGGAACAGAGATGTGCGAGGTGAATTGTGACCGGATCCAACGCTGTGGAGCGCAACAAGGTACCGCGGTTCGGCGGTGTGCCGGTGCACAAGCGGCTCCAGGACGCAGCTGGCGCGCTGGAGCGTGCCGTGATGATCCGGCTGGTCGAGCGGCTCCCCGTGTACGGGACGCTGCCGGCGGAGCACCTCGGCGGCGACATCGCCAAGCAGGTGACCCGCGGTATACGGACTTTCGCTGGGGTCCTGCGCACCGGGGAGATGCCGGGGCAGGCCGAGGCGGCGGCCATCCGCGAGTCGTCGGCCCGGCGCGCCGACGAGGGCGTACCGCTGGAGGCCGTCGTCGGTGCCTACCACCTCGGCGCGGAGGAGTGCGCCGCCCAGGTCTTCTCGGCGGCCGAACCGGGCGACTTGGCCGACGTGTTGATGGTGCAGCGCCAACTGCTCGCGTATCTGCGGTTGGTGAGCTGCGAGGTGGCCGCCGGGTATGTGCAGGAGCGGCAGACCGCGCTGAGTGACGAGCAGGTCGCGCTGCAGTCGCTGCTGTCGCGGCTGCTGGAGGGTGGCAGCCCCCAGGGCGCGGCGGACCGGGCCGGTATTGAGCTGCCGGCCTGCTACCTGGTGCTGAGCATCGCGATGGGGCCGCACCCGGACGAGCTGGTGCCCGGTGTGAACCATGCGGTCGCCGCCCGCCGCAAGCTCCGGCGGTTGCGCAACGAAATCCAGCGCCAGACGAGTGGCGTTCCGCTCTCCGTCCTGTCCGGCGGGGGTGGGTTGGTGTTGATCCCGTACGCGACTTCGCCGGACGACTTCGGCCGGGCGGACCGGGCACGGCTGTCCGATCTGGTCGAGCAGCTCGGCCGGATGTGCGGCGCCGAGCTACTGGCCGCGGCGACGACCGCGGCGCCCGAAGGGGTCGCGGAGGCCGCCCGGCTCGCCGGGGAGGTGCGCGCGGTGGCGGAGGCGTCCGGGCGGGGACCCGGGCTGTACCTGCTCGACGACGTGCTCTTGGAGTACCAGTTGAGCCGGCCGAGCCCGGCCAGGGCCGGGCTGGCCGCACTGCTCGACCCGCTGGACGACCGTCCGGAGCTGCTCGACACGCTGCGCGCCTTCCTGGCGCGGGGACTCGACCGGCGCCGGGCCGCCGCCCGGCTCCAGGTGCACCCGAACACGGTCGACTACCGGCTGCGCAAGGCCACCGAACTCACCGGTCTGGACGCCTCCCGGGGCGCCGACACCCTGACCTTGCGCGCCGCCCTGGCCGCCCACGACGCGGTAGGCCAGGCCAAACCGGAAGTAACCCGGCCCGTGACACCCACGCCGCCGAACTGGGGGTCGGCTCAAACGTAGCCTCCTCCGGTGCGTTGGAGCCTTGTCCGGCGTGCTTGGGTGTGGGGCACAGCTCTCCGCAGCGGTGCCCCGTATCGAAGGGGGTCAGTACCCGGAATTGACGTTGTCGATGGAGCCGTAGGTGTGGGCGGCGTAGTTGCAGGCGGCGGCGATGTTGGCCACGGGGTCGAAGATGTCCCATGCCGTGCCCGCGACATGGAAGCTTCGGAACGTGGGGTCGATGACTTGGAGCAGCCCCTTGGAGGGGGTGCCGGCGCGGGCGTTGGAGTCCCAGTTGTTTACGGCGTGGGGGTTGCCGCCGGACTCGCGTTTGATGTTTCGCAGGATGCCGGCGTAGGAGCCGGGGATGTGCTTGGCCTTCATGACGGCCAGAGCCCTGCCGATCCACTGGTCCAGGACGCGGGAGGACACCTGCGGTGTGCTCGCGGGGCGAGGGGCCGCGGTGGCAGGGGGAGTAGCGGTCAGAGTGAGCGCCGCCGTCGCGACGATGGCGACGGTACCGGCTGCGGACATGGCACGCAGGCGGGCGGGCAGGCAGGTCAGGACAGACGTGGAAGCAGACATGGCGGGGGTACCTTCCAGCGCGAGGTGGATGAACAGCGGCCTCGACTCAAACCTCGTGTGATGCACGGAGGTTGGTCCAGAGAAACCGTGTGTGCACATGGTGAACAACCCTGAACCGAGCTGGCAAGGGCGCACACACTCTCGCACTCCGAGGCAACCCTCTTCAGGGGCAGTGGAGTTCCAGGAGAGGTATATGTGTGGCCCTGCGACCGCGAGCCGTAGACGAGCCCCGCCATATGGGGTGCCATATACCGTCGGCCGATGTGTTCATGGGGTACGCCACGATCACACCATGAGTGTGAGACAAAGGGGTTGGTGGGTGTGGGCGGTTGTTCTGTCGACCGACAAACACCCTCGATAGGCCTGCTGCGGGGTGTTGCCCCGTCGGTGCCACGAGGTCACGCCACCTGCGGCGGCCTGTGCTCGGCGGCCGGCCGACTACGCCCACAGCGAGAAACGTCGTCTGCGCGTGCAGGTTGCAGTCGCTGTATGCGGAGTCGGGCGGACAATCAGGCTGTGCCGTACGGGCTTTCACGGGCTGAGCGCGCAGTGACCGTTCAGGTGGCCGTTTCCTCTTCTTCGGGCCGGGCGGGTACGCACTGCTCCGCGAACGGCACCGCAGTTGTGCGGCCTCCGCCGCCTACCTGGCCGCTGACATCCCCACCCTGCGCGAGCAGATCACCACGCTCCCCGGCAAGCCCTACGAATCCCGCCAACGCGTTTCCGCCCCGATCCTCGGCGTCCTCGCCGTCGAGGGTCGTATCCGCCGCGCTCGCCCCGCCGGCTCCTGGACCTCCGCCCAGTTCCGCTGGGCACCCGCCGACCCCCTGCCCCAAGTCCCCGCCTCCGACACGAAGACCCGGCTGGCGCGGCAGTATCTCGCCGCCTTCGGGCCCGCCACAGCCGACGACCTGAAGTGGTGGACCGGCTGGAGCCTGACCGACACACGCAAGGCCCTGGCCGCCATCAGCGCCCGGACGTGAAGCAGGAACTCCATCTGGTCGCCCCCCTCGGCGCGCTCGATGACGTCCAGGGCCTGTCCGGCGGATCTTGCCGGGCGGCCCACCGGCGCTGACTGGCTGTGGCGACCCAGCGGGCAGGAGCTGATGGGGCAGGTTGGGCCCGCCGTTAAATGCCTCGACAGCGGTCGCGGTGATCGGGGACGCTTCGCGCGATGACCAGAATCGACGACACGCCGCCCGCGTGGGACGAGCGCACCCAGCTCGCCACGTTTCTCGACTACACGCGTGACACCGCCCGCGCCAAGTGCGATGGCGTCTCGGCGGAGAACGCCCGCAAGGCGCTCCTGCCGGGCTCACCGCTGATGACTGTGAGCGGAGTGATCAACCATCTTCGCTGGGTCGAGTACTACTGGTTCCAGGTGGTCTTCCTCGGCGAGGAAGACCGGGGCCCCTGGACCGATGAGGACCCCGACCGCGAGATGCGTATCGCCGTCGACTTCCCGCTCACGCAGTTGCTCGACGAATACGCCGAACAGAGCGCCCGTTACCGCGAACTGGTCGCCGGGAATGGCCTGGACAAGCAGGCCCAGCGAGCCATCCGCGACGGCCTCCATGTCGACCTGCGCTGGATCCTCCTTCACCTCACCGAGGAGACGGCCCGCCACAACGGCCACCTGGACATCCTGCGCGAGATGCTCGACGGCACGACCGGCGACTAGGTCCCGGCACGGTACCCCCGTGCGCGGTCGGTACAGGATCCCGTTGATGACGCTGCGGTGGCCGGCTCAGCGGCCGCCGCGCTGCCCGGACTTCGGCAGATGCGGCTTCAGCCGGGCCCACTCCACATGCGTTAAATCTCCCCGCTCCATGCTCACGCCAACACCCTGGCTTCGTTGATGTCTAAGAACAGCGTTTGTCGACTGGTTCCGGAGTCAGTTGGTGATCATGCGGTTCGTGAATGTCGAGCAGAAGTGACGGCGTTCTCGCGGGGCGGCGAGAAAAGGGAAGGCGGAGCCAACTGGCCGTTGGCAGGATGTCCGCGCTGAACACCCGAGGGGAAAGGACCCCACGACCGTGGCTCGTGCCATCACTTTGATCCGCTCCACCGCCCTGTCCGACGTCGCCGAGTACGCCTACGCGGCCACGGCGCCCGCCGAGTCACGCCTGATCTTCCTTGCAGGGGCGTGTCCGCTGAACGATGACGGCTCCACAGCAGCGATCGGGGACTACGCGGGCCAAGCGGCGAAAGCCATCGCGAACATGCAGGCCGCTCTTACTGCCTCAGGCGCGTCACTCCAGGACGTCATCAGCACACGGGTTCTCGTCGCATCGGCCCGGCGGGAGGACCTGGTGGCCGCCTGGCAGGTTGTCCGGGACTCGTTCGCTGACCATGACGTTCCCAGCACGTTGATGGGCGTCACCGTGCTCGGCTACAAGGACCAACTCGTCGAGATCGAGGCCGTCGCCGCCGTGCTCGATTCTTGAGACCTCTTCCAGGGACACCGCAAACGCGGGATGGCCAGGCGTCCGCCAGGACGGCTGGCCATCGAGGAACGTAGGCTGCGGTCGCTCTCGATGCCGAAGTGCGAGCGGAAGGCGACCACTCCGCCCAGGGTCCGCAGTGCGTGTACGTGGCCTTCGAAGAAGGCTTCCTGGCCGCAGGAGGCGAACACGCGGTGGACGGCCTTGCCCGAGTACGACAGCCGGAAGGAGAAGAGGTAGCGGGTCACCAGCTCGCCGGCCAGGCGCACGGTCACGTCACCGAAGTCGACCTCCGCCTCGTGGCCCGGCAGGTGAGTCTGCGGGACGAACGCCTCCAGCGATGCCTTGCCGGATTCGACCAGGATCTCGGGCCTCCGGCCGGCAGCGTAGTAGCGCACGACGCCGTAGGAGACGTCCGCCCCATGCTCCTCGACCAGCCGGTGGAAGATCCGAGTGACCGTGTGCCGCTGCTTGCGCGGCGCGTCCAGATCCCGCCCGCAGGATCTCGTCGATCACCGCCTTGTACGGGTCCAGCGTCGTGGTTCGGGGAGGCAGCTTCTTACGAGGCTCCGGCCAGGACGAATCCAACGCCTTCCGCACCGTCCGCCACGTCACGCCGTGCTTGCGCTCAAGCTCCCGCATCGACATGCCGCCGCGATGGTCACGCCGGATCGCCGCGTACGCGCAGGGACTTGAGGAACTTCCCCTTGCTGTCGGCCGAGAGTGCTGTGAAGCCCTTGAGTACTTCCTTGGCCTCGGGGTCGGAGGCTGCCTTCTTCAGAAGTAGGCGGTGTATCCGGCCGGGGTGTAGACATCACCGCCGACTGCGGAGGCGGCATGCGCGGCTCCGGCCGACGCCTAGCAGCCCGGTCGCAACCGTGGTGGATAGGAGAGTTCCCGTCAGGCGGCGACGGAAAGAGGTGATGGCGTGGGCAGTGGTGCCGTTCATTTGGTTTTCCCCCATGAGTTCACTTGGCCCTCAAGGCCTGTGAACGGAGTCTCGGACAGGGTCGGCTCCCTACGCCATCCGCCGGTTGGCGGGTGGGAGCCGACTGACCGGTGGGTGGCGCGTCGCCGCAACTCGGCCTGGTGTGGCGGTGGCGGGAGGCAGGACCTGGACAGGCCCGGACGTGGCGAGAGATCGTGGTCACCGCTGCTGCCACTGGCCGCCGGTCCTCCGTCGTTCAGCTCGAAGCCAAGCCCCGCCATCTCCCGCCACAGCGCGCCCGCACCCTGTACGGGCGCCTCGCCTCGCCGGTACGAGGCGTTGCGAGCCGTCACGACCTCAGCCGGAGGGCTACTTCGGAGTGTCGTCGATGGCCCAGAGATGCGGATGCGAGGTCTTGGCCGAGCGGTCCATCAGCCGGGGCACTTCTTCGGGGGTCAGTTCCCCACCTCTGCGGGCAAGTGCGCCCAGGAGGCCACCCACGAGGTGTACGAGGACAACGGTTGTCCATCACCGCACCCGAACAGGCCAGAACAATCCGACTGAACTGCCTAGTGTCCGATCCCCCCGCGCTGCGGGGTGTTGGCTTCGGTGACGTTGACGGCCGCCCAGGCCCGGTCCACTGCCTCGTACTCCGCGGAGCCCTGGCCGTAGCGCTCCGTGGCCGCCTGGAGTGTCGCCTGGCGGGCACCGTGGAAGTCGGTGTTGTGGACCATGTGCCCGGTCAGGGCGTCGTAGAAGATCTGCAGCGCCTTGTCCCGGCCGATGCCCTCTACTTTCATGCCCCCGCGGGTGCGGGAGTTGTAGTGGATCCCATTGATCGTTTTGGGCTTGCTGCCCTCGGCGAGCAGGTAGAAGGCGTGCGAGGAGATGCCGGACCCGGCGTGCACCTCGCAGTCGTACTGCTTCGGATCCCACTCTCCGACCCCGCCCTCAAGCTTGTCCAGGGCCGGGTCGGCGAGGCTGCGCAGAAACTTCTGCTTGTTCATGCCGAGGCGTTCGCCGATGAGGTAGTTCGGGGGGTTGTGCGGGTTGTCGGTCGCGAACTCGGCCCC
Source organism: Streptomyces sp. NBC_00224 (assembly GCF_041435195.1). Classification (NCBI taxonomy): domain Bacteria; kingdom Bacillati; phylum Actinomycetota; class Actinomycetes; order Kitasatosporales; family Streptomycetaceae; genus Streptomyces; species Streptomyces sp. NBC_00224. The sequence continues at coordinate 443,306 of NZ_CP108106.1, read as the reverse complement.
GACGGCGAAGATGTCCGCCAGCGACTCGTTGAGCGCGCCCGGTTCCCCGTACTGGCTGCCCTCACTGTCGACGCGGGCCCGCAGGCGGGCGGTCTGGGCGACTACGCCGTGGGTCAGTTCATGGGCGGTGACGTCCAAGGCCACCAGCGGAGTGGGAAAGTCCTTTCCGCCACCGTCGCCGAACACCATGCAGCCGCAGGTGGAGTCCCAGAAGGCGCCTTCCTGGTGGTCCCCATAGTGCACCAGCGCGCGGACCCCGACACCGTCGTTCTTGAGGCCGTCGCGGCCGAAGGTCTTCTGGTAGAAGTCGAGCGTGCTGGTGACACCGAACAGCGCGTCCACCGCGGCCGTGGCCCGGTCACCGGTCCTGCCGTTGCCCCACTTGTTGTCGGTGCTGGTGAATTTGGTGCCGGTGAACCTGTTCGGCGTCTGGCCGTTCGCGTCCCGGACCTCGGTGTTGCCGTGGGAGGGGTCCTTGAGAGTGAAGCCGGAGCCGGTCCTGGTGGTGGTCAACGGGACGGTGCCGCTGTACAGGGACCTGCCCTGCCCCACTTCCCCGGCAGTGGACTGCCCGGCGGCGCCGACCTTCCCGTTGCGCTCGCGCAGCGGGGTCCGCAGAGCACGGTGGACGAACGCCTCGCTGTCCTCCTCGTTGCTGAGCACCGTGCCCGTGGTGGCGTCGACGACCACCGTGCGGCCGCCCCTGTTCTCAGCCGTACGGGAACCTGTCACGGACACCCTGTAGGCGAGCGCCTGACGTTCCGAGCGGGCGTCCACAACGAGCTGGGCCGCGCCCGCGTCACCCTGGGCCAGGGCGGCGGCCTTGGCCCGTGCCTGCTCGGCGCTGAGCCGCGCGGCCGTGGCAGGTATCTCGACCTGGCGGCTCAGGCCGCGGGTCACGTCCTGGTAGGCGGAGTGGGCGTCGAGGTGGATGATGAGGTCGCCGCCGAGGACCTCCTTGCCGTAGTGATGCAGCAGGAACCGGACGTGCTGCACGCCGTTCCGACCGACCACCACGTCCGCCGTCTCCAGCGTGTCGTGCTTGCCCACGCCAGTGGCCGAGGAGTGCGCGTAGGCCGCCGCGCGGGCGGCCTCCACTGTCGCCTTCCGGTCGGTCTCGGAAGAGACGGAGGCGGTCCGCGCGCCCAGGGGTGCGGCGGATGACGGGAACGCGGTGGCCGCAGCTTCGGCGCCGATGGTGGCGGCCGTCGTAACGGCCAGGGCAATCGCCAGTCTGCGCAGATGGGAAGAGTGCATGATGCGCGAACGTCCTTACGCATGAGAGGGGTTGGGCGGTATCCGCACGCAGAGACGGTGGGGCCGTGCTCCATGACCGCCTGCCTGCCCGTCCCGGAGGCATCCCCGAACCCGTACGGCGCGTAGCCGTACACGCGGGTAGTGACCCTGAACACGCATGTGGGGTACGGGAGTTGGCGAGTTGGCAAGGAGAGGAGAAGGCAATCACAGAACCCGTCCGGGGCGGGAAGGAGCACCGCCCCCGAAATCGTCTCGGCCTGCGGTACCGTCATCCTGGCCCAGCCACCCCCCGCCGCGTCACCCGCCGATCAGCGGGGGTCTGCTCGGGAGGGGTGCTTGGTTGGTGCCTCAGCAGGCCCGGCAGCCGCCGGTCACGTTCAGACCCGCGACCGCTTGCTCGCCGGGAACGCCGCGTGCAGCAGGAGGCCCCGTCGCACTCGTGGCTCATGCGCAAGATGCCGTTGGGGAGGTGGGCGCGTTCACGTAGGTCAACGAGGCCGTGGCCGCCGGGGGCGAGGCCGAGGTCGAGTGGGGGCGCGGTGGGTGGGCTGTCGCGGATCTCGACGTGCAGGTGGCCGTCCTCGTCGTGAAGGTGGACGCGGATGGGGGCGCCGGGTGCGTGCTTGCGGGCGTCGGTCAGCCTTTCCTGCACCGTGCGGTAGGCGGCCCGCAGCACGGCCTCGTGTCAGGGGTCCGCACCCGGCAGGGTGAGCGGTAGGTCCAGGCGGGCGTCGATGTCCAGTTGGCTGTCGGAGATGGGGCGGGCAGGTCACGGGGGAGGGGCTGCGGGGCGAGCGTGTCCGTCGTACCGCCGGAGGCGCGCACCACCCCGACCATCTGGCGCAGCTCGTCCAGCGCTCGCGCGGACGTCCTGAGCACGAAGCGCGCCACCTCCCGTGCCTCCGTATCGGCGGTGGTCATCTGCGACGCCCCCGCCTGCACACTGACCAGGCTCACCTGGTGAACAACCACATCGGGTGTCTCCTGCGCCAGCCGCGCCCGCTCCGCCGACAACACCCGCTCCACCAGGAACGCCTGCTCCCGCTCCTGGCCGGGTCAGGTCCGCCGGGCACGCGGCGACGAGCTCGACGCGGGCGCCGACCAGGAGCCCGAAGACCGCCGGTGCGCCGACCAGCACCGCGCCGGGCGGACGGCCCCCGTTCGCCAACGCCTGTATCTGATAGATGAGTTACTCGGGATCGGCATCCTTCAGGCGGTAGCCGGCCGCTCCACCCGCCAAGGCGCGGTGGATGTACTCGTTCGGCCCGAACGACGTCAGCATCACCACGGCCGGCGGGTTGGCGAGTGCCTTGAGCTGTCGCAGCACACCCAAGCCGTCCAGGTCCGGCATCTGGATATCGAGGAGTACCACGTCGGGCCAATGCTCGGTGACGACGGCAGCGGCGTCCACGCCACTATCGGACGCGACCACCCGCATGTCCCCGCCGCATTGATGATCATCGGCAGCGACGAACGCAAAAGCGCCTCGTCGACCACGACGAGGCGCGGTCGCGGCGAACCGTCCTGCCGTGCCGCACTAATCCTTAAGGGTGCTCGGCCGCCCCCGCCGGGTCTGGGTATCGACGCACTTTAAGCGACCTCCTGCGCTCCGATCCAGCATTCGTGAACTTCCTCTCACATACCCCGGATCGCAAAGAAATTCAGAGCCCCTATCAGCCTGATAGAGGAGGATGAGAGATCCCCACCCTCCCCTAATGGGGAAGTCAAGCCGCCGGTCGGCGGATATTGCGGAACCCACCCCTCCGCTAACGTCTCAGCAGGTCGTTCCCACTGCTTCGGCTACAGCCCGGAGGATCTGCAGCGCACCACCGCGAGCCGGAGGAAGGATGCGCACAGGTCCGGGTCCCACCGGAGAATTCCTCCCGACCGGCCGAGAGAAGAGCTTTCCACACTGCGACCGGAGACCGTTCGCCAGCTGGGACAAGGATGACGGCCGCCGGAAGCGAGAACTCACCCAGTAAATCCAAGCCGGCAAGTTTCATCACGCACATTCCCCTTTCCTTGCTTCCCGCCGGCTGGTAGTACCTCCAGCTACAGAAATCCACTCCCCGAGGGATCCCTCACATGAAGATCTCGCGCATCACGGCCCACGCGTCCGCGATATCGCTGGCCACCGCACTCACCATCGCCTGGACAGCCACGGCCGACGCCACGGCCCGGCCGGCCGACACCGACACAGCTCCCCGGACCGGCTTCGACTATGTGGCGCTCGGCGACTCGTACTCGGCCGGGCTGGGATCCGGCGGAGCCCCCTACTCCGACGGCGAGGACAGTTGCCGCCGCCCTGGCTCGATGAACGCGTACCCGGCACTCTGGCACGCCGCCCACCCCGACGCCTCGCTCGATTTCGAGGCGTGCTCGGGGGCGAAGACCGACGACGTGATCAACGAGGAGCCCCGGGCCGGCCAGCACTGGCAGCTCGGCAACCTCAGCGAGGCCACCCGCCTCGTCTCCCTCACCATCGGCGGCAACGACATCGGCTTCAAACGCATCGGGGAGCTCTGCGGGACGACCGTGGATGCCCTCTGCTCCAGAGGACTCGCGAACGCGCAGAGCATCGCAACGTACGACCTGCCCGACAAGCTCGACACGGTGTACGACGCGATCAGAGCCAAAGCACCCAACGCCCGCGTCGTCGTCCTCGGCTACCCGACCTTCTACAAGGACGACGGCACCGGCTGCCACTACCCGAGCCTGAAGAAGAAGACGCACGACGCGATCGACGCCACCATCAAGACCCTCAACACCACGATCGAGAACCGCGTCAAGGGCCACTCCCGCTTCACGTTCGCCTCAGTCGACCCGTACTTCGCCGGGCACCAGGTCTGCTCCGGCGCCCCCTGGCTGAACACTCCCCCCAAGACCTCCCTCAAGGAGTCCTACCACCCCAGCGCCGAGGGGCAGCGGTACGGCTACCTGCGCGCCTTCACCAAGGTCGTCGGCAGAGTGGGCTGAACCGACCAGCGCCGTTCACGGGGCCGTGCGAAGCATCTGGTAGGCGCACATGAAACCCGTCAAACCCCGCCGGTCGGCGGGTTTCCGCCCCTGCCCCCGGCTTGGCAGGCTGGCCACGGCGGCCCCCCCCGAATCGCCGCCCGCGGGTCGGCCGGGCCCGACCGACCGGCACTCTCGCCGAGCCTCCTGGCGGATGTCTGCTCCTTCTGCAGAGGGAGGAAGGCTCCTCGGGCCTGTCCGGCGGATCATCGCGTCGTAGGCTCCAGGACATGCACAGCACCCTGACGGAGCACGCTCGGTGTCTATACGGAGACGAGTACCGACCCACACCGGAGTGCGACCAGAAACACCAGGAGCGTTACTTCGTTGAGGAGCTGACTTTCGCCGACGCGGATGCGATCCTCGCCATGTTGCGTGAGCTCTGTCCGCACGGGGTCGACGGACAGTTGCCCGTCTGGGTCCGGAACCTGTCCTATCGGCTAGTCCTTTTGCAGCGGCCGAACGAGTCAGTGCTAATGCGGGAGGCCGCCGAGAACCTGTGGCTGCACGGCCCGGACTGGGACGACATCGCAGCAGACCTAACGAGGCGGGCCGATGCCCTGGATGCCGGCTGACTATGGCCTGGGCCAGAGTCGGATCGAGGAGACGACTCCGACGCGGGGAATGTCCGGTCGTAGGGTATGACCACCTACGCCATCCAAACCGCCATCGACCACCCGCACACCGCCACCGAGGCCCGCCATCGCGTCGCCTGCCTGCGCGGACTCAACGGCACGCGATCGGCTCAGGCCACGAAAAGAGAACAGCACCGGTGCGGCGATTGGGCACGTTGATGCCAGATTGCATGCCCCATACCGAATCCGGATACTCGTGACTGACCGCGATCTGTCCATGTCTCGTTACGTGAGCGCAGCGAAGAGTTCTGAGCGCAGGGCTGGCCCAGTCTGCCGATCGGACTCGAAGGTCCGGATGATCTCTAGGGCTCAGCCCTGTACCAGTGAGACATGAGCCCCTCCAAGAAGAGGCTCATGAACTTCCTTCAGGACCCATTAGATGATCTGGACCTCAGGATGATCCCGCAGCCAGGACGCGAAGGTAGCTGCGGCCCGGTCGGCCAGGACGTCGACCGGGTGGTGGGTTGCCATGTCGATGAGGATCGTCGCGTAGTTCCGTCCCCTTCGAACGGCGAACTCGTCCACGCCGAGATGCGGCACCCGTCCCGACGAGGGGAGCGGAAGCGCCCGGATCAGCCGAAGCAGAGTGTCCTTACAGGTATTGATGGCTATGCGCCGGAACAGGCGAGCGCTTGGCCGACCGCCCAGGAACAAGGCCACGTCGGTGAGCTGGGCGGTAAGAGCGTCCGTCCGGCGTGCGTGACGACGGGTCAGGGACGGTATCTGCTCGGCGAACGTCCGACGGGCATAGTGATCGTTCCCGCAGACGAGTCGACGAGCTCGCAGTTCGGTTCGTACACGTCTGCCGGCGACCGGACGATCCGCCAGAGTCCCTGGTAGTAGCAGTGCACTTTTGAAGATCTCTGTCCGCATCCAGAACAGGCCGCCGACACGGCCCCTGGCCGCACGGCGACCCGGACCTCCGCATCCGTCAACACCAGCTGGTCGACCTCCACCGCGATAACCCGCAGAAGAAGATCCGCTACCTGCACCCCACCCATCACATCGGATGGCTGCCCAACTACCCCCAAATTAGGGACAGAGCCCGGAAGTGAGCCAGAACCCGTTTTCGTGAACACAGCCAACCCGCCAGAAATTCGACGAAACCATCGCTTTCACTCCGCCAGCAAGGCCCCAACTCTCCACCGCCGCTTGACCCGATAGCTGCATGGGGTGTCCTGTCCGCGGGCCGTACCCTCTGTGAGCCTTGTCCGCGGGCCGTGCTCAGTCCGGCACGGTCCGGGGCCGGATACCGCACCCCGTCACCGCCCTACCCCCACCTCCACCCCGGACACCGTCGCCACGACACCCCTCTCCTCCACGCGGACATCGCGTATCCGCAGCTCCTGCGCCTGGCTCGGCAGCGTGAACGAGAAGGACAGCCGGTCGGAGAGCTCCGGCGGGCGCATCGCGAGCAGGCCGGTGATCAGTTTCGGGTCGATGCCGATTTTGGACAGCAGCCAGGGGTGGTCGGCGACCACGTCGACCAGGTTGACCCGCGTCAGCTGCTCGACGAACTGGGGCGTGCCGACCAGCTCGTGCAGCTTCTTGTCGCTCCGCAGCGCCGCCCGTACGTCCTTCTCCGGCACCCCGAGCCGCCGCACCACCGCCGGCACCGACAGCAGCGCCTTCACGCGTGCCGTGTCCCGGCTGATGAGTTCGGCGGACTCCCGGTGCAGCGTCAGCCCCCGGTTTCGTCCCGGGCGGTAGGTGGCGATGCCCGGCATGTCGAGGCTCATGCCGTCGACGTCCGTGGACAGCCCGCTGGTGCCGACCAGCCGCACCTGGGCCCGTGCCCGTACGCGCAGCTCCTGCCCGGCGATGCTCAGCTTGCCGTCCGCGCCCACCGTGTCGTCGCTGACCCGGCTGAACTTGAGCCGGGAGGCGGTGAGTTCGCGGTTCATGTCGTCGAAGGACAGGGTGACCCTGCCGTCGAGGTCGCCGATGACCGCGCTGCGGATGATGTCGCTGGGCAGATCCCCGGTCAGCTTGATGTCACGCGCGCTGGCCTGCACCTTCGCGAGCGAGACCCGGTCGGCGGCCACGTGCGGCACGGTGACGTCCACCCGTTTCAGGTGCTTGTCCAGGATTTGGGTGAGGAAGGGGAAGCCGTGGATGTCCACCTGGGGAGCGGCCGCGAGGTGGAGTTCGTCCTGGAGCGCCCGCTGGGCCTTCTTCTCCGCGTACATCACCGCGCACCGGTCCGCGAGCACCAGGAATCCGACGCACACGACCAGCGCGAAGAGCAGCTTGGCCAGCCGGGGGAGCGCGGCGAGGGGACTGCGGCGGCGCCGTCGACTCCGCCTGGCGCGGCGGCCGTTACCGGACCGGCGGTGGTCGGGCGGCGACCACGGCTCGTCGTCGTCGGCGTGCAGACGGCCGAGGTCGAGGGGGAGGATCCGGGGCCGGGGCGCGGGGTCCAGATCGGGGTCGGGGTCGGCAAGTGCCGCCAGTTCGTCGTAGGGGTTGCGGGGACGGGACGGCATGCGTGTGGGGGGTCGCATCACCTCATTCCATCACACGTGCGATCTTCGTACGTGCGCGACAGGGGTGAGAGAGGCGTCCCGGTGACGCACGGCACAGCCGCACAAGGGCGGCCGCCCGCGCGTGCGGTGGCCGCCGCGAGCGCGCCCGGCCGGGCCGGCGGGGCGACCGCCACCGGGGACCGCCCCCTGGAGCGGCAGCGGGGCCGCGTGGACCACCGTCAGGCAACGCCAGGCCCGCCGCCGTCAGCGCCTCGGCCAGCACCGGGATCCGCGCGTCCGCCGCGATCAGGCCGATCGAGCCCTCGTGCCCCAGCGCCTCCCGGCAGGTGAGCGGGCGTAGAGGGCTTCGATCCGCTCGCCCGCCTGGCGGGAAGCGGCGTACGGGTCGGGCAACTCAGCGCCCCCGAGCCGTCGGCACCCCCGCACCGGATGGCGCAGGCGAGGGCATGCTGCTCACCAAGGCAGGGCGGGCGGGAACTGTGACCACGGCCGGACGGCCGGACGGGCGGCGGGCGGGGGCATTGTCGCCAGCAGCCCGGACAGCGCCGTCAGATACCCGGACCGGCCGGCGAGAGCAGCCTCCAGCCACTGCGTCTCGAACCGCAGCACGTCCGCGTCGAGGCTGTCGAGACCGGCGCCGGGAGCCATCGCCGCGTGGATGCGCTCACGCACGTGCAGCACCTGCTCCTCGGCCAGCGCCAGGAAGGCACGCAGCTCCAGGGCACGGACCAGCGCAGGCGAGCTGCCAGGGTGCACTGCCCGCTCGTACAGTTCGTCCAGCGGCGCGCCGAAGACCTGCTCCAGTACCGCGTCCTGACGGCTGGGCTTGCGGGTGCCCCGTAGGCGGTTAACACACGCTCGTACAAGTCGGCCCATCTCTGCAGCCTGAGTCGACGAAGGGTGTGCATGTACTCCCGAACGTCCGGTCCGTTAGGGCGCACGGTCTCGACCAAAGTGTGCAGAGACACCAGTGGGTTGACCATTACTGAATCAAGCTCGGTCTTCGAGACGTATCGGATCCACTCCTCCAGCGTCAGCTCCTCCGCCTTGGCGATCAACTGCGGACGCATCTGCGCGATCCGGCGCAGATACGGAGCTGGCCGGAAGAGATAGGAGATCAAGTCTTTACAAAATGCGGCCTGCTGACTCAAGGTGCTGTTGAAGCGATCGACGCTGAGCGCTTCAGCCTCCGAGCTGCAGAAGAATCCACGAGAAGCGTGGTAGTTGAGGTCGCTTGCCTTGACGTTGGCGAAGAGCTGTGATTCGTCCGCCTTCTCGGCGGGCACTCCGCGGATATGGCGACCGTAGATCAGGCGCAATCCAAGATCGCAGAACGTCCGTGTCCGCCAGTCTTGCGCCCACTTCACCTGGGTGGCGATCGTCTTGTCGCGACGTACTTGTTTGAAGACGTCAGACAGGTCCTCGTCGTCGTCGCCAGAGACCTGGCGTCGCCATATCTCCCACTCAGCCGGTGTGGCATCCGATGCGTGCGTGAAGATAACTCCCTTGAGTCGTAGCCCCGTTAAGGGCAGGGGTTCACGTTGGACCGACAGAGTCAATGGCAATCCACAATATTCATCGCATCGGGTGGCCTGTGTAGATGGGCGGCTTCGACGGATGGTAGCGGCCGTGGCAAGCGAGCCTTCTTCCGTCCAGACCTTCTCTCTCAATCTCGACTCATACGCCGCGAACGCGGGGCGCCGCATGGAGGTCGAGGAGTTACTGATGGGTCATTTTCCGACCATCGATATCACACGGCGCCAGGCCGGAGTAGCGGCAGTGGGTGCTGCCCCTCTGATTGTCCCGCTCACCACCGATGTCCCGTGGGTGGCCGCATTCGCCGTCAGCGGCGGTCGCGTTGTTGGTGGCGCTGCGGCCACTTCGGTCGGTACTGCTGCACCACTTTCACGAGACGCGGCAGCAGCGCAACCGGCACACCGAGGCGATGCTGCGCGAAAATCACCAGCACGCCGAAGTGATGCTCATGCTCGGGAAAGTCAGCGAGGGTGGCGAGCTCCACGTCGACGTCGCCGAAGTGGTCGAGCAGGTCCGCCAACCAGCCACGGCCACGCTGCTGACAACCGATGCAACGCTGGCTGATGCACCAGCGATTGCGGACGTTCCGGGAACTCCTGGCTCTCCGGCACCGGACAACGCCCCGGCGGTCGCCACGCTCTCCTGATGAGGGCAGATCTATCAGGCGTACAAATACTGCTGAGCGGCGACGTTCCTTCCCGAGCGTCGCCGCTCAGCCGCTCTCCGAGGCATGTGCATTCCGAACTGCAAACGCCGCCCAGGGCTCACTGTGACGCGGAGCCGGAGACTTCACCGTCGAGACTGGTCAGCCTGGCCCCCGAGAGACCGCTATCGGCCTGGTTCAGCACCGTCCGGATGTTGTACCAACGCCCCGGGCTTGCTGCCCTCCTGGGCGCCACGCTGGTCGTTCATAACCGCCAACACATTCATCACGATGACGTCCCGCCTGGTGGTGTAGCCGATCAAGGCGCCGGAATCCGCAGGTCGGGCGCGGCGGCTCCGCCGGAACGGCGCTCAACTCGCCTCAGCAGGGCGCTTCGTGGAAGGTCGCCTCTGCGGAGGTCGGCAGGGGCCTTGTACCGGAATGCGTAACGCTTGATCCCCTACGCCACGACGCGGGACACGACCTTCACCACTCGGGCGATGCCGTCAACTTAGGTTGACGATCGGGGAGGAGGTCAACTAAAGTTGACGCATGGCCGAAGTTGATATTTCGTCGATCACCGAGAACGCCGATCCCATCGAGGCGCTGCGCGAGGCAGCCGCGCTGCGCCACCGCCTGGAAGGACAGGAAGAGGTTCTCGTGCACCGGGCGCGGGTGGCAGGGACAACGTGGACGCAGATCGCCGAGGCGCTGGGGGTCTCAAAGCAGGCCGTACACAAGAAGTACGGCGGCCGACGTCTGTTCGGCCGGACGGAGGCCTGACGATCATGCCCTCGCTCCTCGATGGTCTGGTACGACGAACGGCGGAGCGGCTCGGTGCCCGACAGCGTGGCGTCGTCGCGGTGGGTGCCGTCAGGGGCGGGCAGTCCGCGCTGCACGGCGCAGACCCTGGCACGCTGTTCGAGATCGGTTCCGTCACCAAGACGTTCACCGCGCTGGCCCTGGCCCAGCTCACCGTGCGTGGCGCCGTGGGACTGGACCAACCACTTCGCGACCTGCTGCCCCGCGACATCACGGCTCCTGAACGTGGCGGTGAGGTCATCAAGCTGGCTCACCTGGCCTGCCACACCTCCGGCCTGCCCCGGCTGCCCAAAGGTCTCCTGGCGCGAGGCCTGTTCCGATCGGACCCCTACGCCGGCTGCACGAGCGAACTCCTGCTGGACGGATTGCGGCGCACCCGACTGCGGTCGGTGCCCGGTACCCGCTTCCGCTACTCCAACCTCGGCGCCGGCCTGCTCGGGTTCGCCCTGGCACGCCACACCGGCACCGACTACGACAAGCTCATCCAGGCCGAGATCTGTCGGCCCCTCGGCGTGACCGACACCCGCGTGGCCCTCGACCCCGGACGCACCGCACGACTGGCCGTCGGTCACTCCCGCACCGGCCGCCCCCGCCCACCCTGGCACCTGGCCGCCCTCGCCGGCGCCGGCGGCCTGCACTCCACCATGCCCGACCTGTTCACGCTGGCCCGGGCCCAGATCGGCCCCGCACCCGAAGAACTTGCCGAAGCCATCGCTCTCACTCACACCACCGCCCACCGCATCAACGCCAGAGCCGCCATCCATCCCGGCTGGATCTCGGCCAACCTGCCCCGCAGCCAGCACCGGATCCTGTTCCAGACCGGCGGCACCGGCGGCTACCGCAGCCTGCTGGCCATAGCCCCCGAACACCGAGCCGCAGTCGTCATCCTCAACGCCAACACCCGCCCCGTGGACCGTCCCGGCCTCAACCTGCTCGCACAGATCATCTGCTCCGGACCCGGTCCGGACCCCGTCCCGGCCGCCACCGGCGCCTGACCGGCGGCGGCCCACACCGACCGGTCTGACGCAGCCTCCGCTGGCGAACCCGCTGTCTGGACAGGTACGCGATTTGCTGCCTCCGCGCCTGCAACGACAGCTCATCTTGCGCGGCTTCGGGCGAGGCCGACGTGGCCGTTTGGGCGCGGTGCAAGCCCCGTCCTTCAGGGCGGGGTAAGCCGGAACGGTCCGCAGAGCGAAGCTATAGCGGCCGACGCTGCTGTTCGATGTACTGCCGCACCACCGTGAGCGGGGCGCCGCCGCAGGACGCGGCGAAGTAGCTGGGCGACCAGAAGTGGCCGTGCATGATCGCCCGGTTCACTCGGCCGGTGAAGTCCCGGCGCAGGATTCGGGCGGACACGCCCTTGAGGCTGTTCACGAGGCCGGACACGGCTACCTTCGGCGGGTAGTGCACCAGCAGATGCACGTGGTCATCCTCGCCGTTGAACTCGACTAGCTCAGCCTCGAAGTCCTCGCACACCTTCCGCATGGTCGCCTCGCACACGTTCAGCATCTCGTCGTTGAACACACCACGCCGGTACTTGGTCACGAAGACCAAATGAACGTGCATCCCAGACACCACGTGCCTGCCACGCCTGTATTCGCCATCGGTAGCCATAGACCAAATGATAGGATCGCGGCCGTGCAGCTTCGGTACAGCTTCCGCGTGTATCCTGAGCCCGCCCAGCGCCACGCGCTGGCCAGGGCGTTCGGGTGCGCCCGCGTGGTCTTCAACGACGGCCTCAGGGCCCGTCGGGAAGCACACGCTGCGGGGCTGCCGTACATCAAGGACACCGACTTGCAAAAGCAGGTCGTCACCGCCGCGAAGCGCACAGAGGAACGGCTGTGGCTGGGTGAGGTGTCCTCGGTGGTACTGGTTCAGTCGCTTCGCGATCTGCACACCGCCTACCGGAACTTCTTCTCCTCGGTCACCGGCAAGCGCAAGGGGCCGAAGGTCGCGCCGCCCAGGTTCAAGTCCAAGAGGGACCGGCGGCAGTCGATCCGACTCACCGCCAACGGATTCTCCCTGCGCGACAACGGCAAGCTGTACGTGGCGAAGGTCGGGGACCTGCGGGTGCGCTGGTCTCGTCCGCTTCCAGCCGTGCCGACCTCGGTCACGGTCACGATGGACGCGGCCAGCCGGTACTGGGCTTCGTTCGTCGTGGACACCGACCCGCAGTTCCTGCCCGAACTGGACACCGAGACCGGCATCGATCTCGGCCTGTCCGCATTCGCCGTCCTCTCAGACGGTACGAAGATCTCCGCCCCGCGCTTCCTACGCCGCGCCGAGAAGAAACTCAAGCGGTTGCAGAAGGACCTCAGCCGCAAGGCCAAGGGATCGAAGAACCGGGCCAAGGCCCGTATCAAGGTCGCACGCCAGCACGCCCGCGTGGCGGACCGGCGGCGGGACTGGCACCACAAGGAGTCCACGAAGATCATCCGCGACAACCAAGCGGTGTACGTGGAAGACCTCGCGGTGTCCGGTCTCGCACGTACTAGGCTCGCCAAGTCCGTGCACGACGCCGGATGGTCGGCGTTCGTCAACATGCTGGAGTACAAGGCCGCCAAACACGGCCGGCACTTCGCAAAGATCGGACGGTTCGAGCCGACCTCTCAGGTCTGCTCCGCTTGCGGGATCAAGGACGGCCCCAAGCCCCTGAGTGTCCGTGAGTGGACCTGTCAGGAGTGCGGGACCGTCCACGACCGCGACATCAACGCCGCCAAAAACATTCGGGCCGCTGGACAAGCGGACCGGCTAAACGCCTGTGGAGCGCCGGTAAGACGGGCATCCGTGCCCGCACAGCGCCGTGAAGCAGGAAGCCACCAGAAGGGCCTGACGGCCCAGGCTGGAATCCCCGTCCTTCAGGGCGGGGAGCACGTCAAACGGTGTGCGGGGCACGTGTACAGGTGAGGTTTCCCCGTGGTCTCGGAAACTTGATCGTTACGACGCGAGGGCATGCTGGTGCCGCTGCTGGTCTCGGCTGGTGTGAGGTAGCCGAAGACCTAGTGTTTGCGCAGGCGGCGCGGTTGTAGAAGGTCTCGATGAAGGTGAAGACCTCGGCTCGGGCGGTGGCTCGGCCGGCCAGAGGTGAGTGCCGATCTTTTCTTTGAGCCGAGCCCAGAAATTCTCCGCGGCGGCATTGTCGAAGCATGATCCGGTGCGCCCACAGCTCCGCCGGATCCCCAACTCGCCGGACGCGCGGTGGAAGTCGGCGGATGTGTATCCGCTGCCCCGGTCCGAGTGCGCAATGCATCCGGGCTGCCGGGCGGCCCGGCCGTGGGCCATCTTCAGCGCGTCGACGACCAGGTTGGCGCGGTGGTGGTCGGCCATCGCGTGGCCGACGACTTCGCGAATGGCCAGATCCAGCCAGCAGGCGAGGTAGAGCCAGCCCTCGGTCGTCCGGGAGGTAGGTGCACCCACCAACTTGGTGCCGGGAGCGTCCGCGTGGAAATCGCGGCCGATCAGGTCCGGGGCGTCACTGCCGTCGCCGCCGGCCAGACCCACAGCCTGGCGCTCATCACGAGCGGCAAGGTCTTCGCCTGCGGCGACAACGCCAATGGGCAGCTTGATGTGCCTGCGGAGGCTACTTCGAACATCGTCGCCATCGCCTGAACGCCGGGACCCGGACTTGAGCCCTGGCCCTATGAGCGGGGGGCAGACAGGACTACGTTGGTCAATGAAGCCCCAGCCCCCGGCAGCGCGAGCTCCTTCCGCTCCCAGGAGGCATGCGATGCCCACAGGCTTCCCGCCTTCTCCGCTACCTCTGCTTCGCCGCACTCGTCACCACCGCGACGGGCTGCTCCTGGTGGCGCCGTTCCCTGCAGCGATCCTGAAGCACCCGGCCTCAAACCGGGCGGGCGGCCCAGGTCACCCTGCCAGACTCGCGGAGGTCCACCATGCTCTTGCTTCTCGCCCTTGCAGTCGTGCTGTTCGGCCTCGCGTTCCTGAATCCCGTGTGGTGGGTGGCCACGGCCTTGGTCGTCTACGTTCTCGTCCGTTACGGCCGTGATGGTCGTACCAGGGGCTCGGGGGCCTGGAAAGCAACCCGGAGTACTGCGCGTACCGGGATCGACAGGACTGGACGGGTCGGCGTTGCAGCCGGGAGCGCCAGGGCCGTTGGTGCCGCCAGGCCCAACGGGACAAGCGGGAGCGCGAGGTACGCGAATAGTCATTGGCAGGGCGAAGGTCTCACCGTGCGATCCGTAGCCCCGGCGCGCCGCGCCGTGCGGATGTTCGCGCGGCTCAGGGAAAGGCGGCGTCATGCGACGCACTCGCACCATCATCCAGGCCCTGACCACGGGCACCCTTTTAACCGTCGGCGTGGTCGTCAACAGCCCCGCAGCGCAGGCCATCACCATTCCTGTGGCATGCAGTGAGGGTGCTCTGGTCGCGGCCATCAACCTCGCCAATTCCACCGCGACCAGCGACACCCTCGTGCTGGCCTCGGGATGCACCTACGCGATGACCGCCGCTCACGGCGGTCTCACCAACGCGCTGCCGGTCATCACCACTCCCGTCGAAATGATCGGGCCCGCGACCGTCACACGCACCTCCTTGCTGCCCTTCCGTATCGCTGAGGTCAGCGCCACGGGCTCCCTCACCCTGACTACGAGCGTGGCGTTCACCAACGGCAGTGCCGTCGGTAACGGGGGTGGCATCCTGAACCACGGCGCGGTGACCCTTACCCGTAGCAGCCTCAGCGGCAATACCGCCACACTCAACGGCGGCGGTCTGGCCAACGCGGACACCCCCTCCGGCACCGCACCCGCCGCGACGTTTACCCGGAGCCCGGTCCAGAGCAACGCCGCACTGCTCGATGGCGGCGGCATCTACAACGGCCTCAGGGGTACGCTGACGGTCACTGGCGTATCGGGCTCCCCGCTGCCCGTCACCGGCAACACCGGCTCGCAAGGCGGCGGCATCGCCGCGGTCAACTCCACTGCCACCACCCTCACCCAGACCGCCGTGACGACGAACAGCGCCCTGCTGAACGCGGGCGGCGTCTACCGCGTCGGCGGCACGATGACCACCACCAACGCACCGATCAGCGCCAACACCCCCAACAACTGCGTCGGCAGCACCCCGGCAGTGCCCAACTGCACCGGCTGACCTCCCGGCCCAACTGGTGGGCCAACCCGCTCTCTTGAGGGCTCTGTGGCGAGGTTTCCCTGGCCCTGAGGTAATCTCGCCACAAAAACCAGCCAAATCTGCACTGAATTATCTATTTATGATAAACCGACGTAGTATAGGAGTTGGTTGCACATTTGCCGCCGACGACCGCCTCTGCGGGACGTTTGAGCTCTCACTCAACTACCGTCGGCCTCGGTTCCAGGAAAGCTCTCATGCGACACAGTCGCGTAACTCTCGCCCTTGCCGGAACGGCCATCTTGGCCGCTGGCACGGCCGTCCTCCTCCCCGTCACCGCACAGGCCAGACCCACGTCCGTCGCCTGCGACGAGACAGCGCTGGTCACCGCGGTCACAGCAGCCAACGCCGCGGGTGGCGGGACAGTGACTCTGACACCCGGCTGTACCTACACCCTCACCGCAGCCCACGGCAGCGACGGCGTCAACGGCCCTGCGGGCCTGCCGATCATCACCACGCCCATCACCTTCGAGGGCAACGCCAACACCCTCACCCGCGCCGGGACGGCGTCAGCCTTCCGCATCGCCCAAGTCAGCTCCACCGGTGGCATCACCCTCAAGGCAGTCACCCTCAGCGGTGGCCACGCGGCCGCCGCGGGTCACAACAACGGTGGCGGCATCCTGAACTTCGGCGCGGTCACCCTCACTGGCGGCGCACTGTCCGCCAACGCCGCCGACGGCTTGGGCGGCGCCCTCTACAGCAGCGGCACCCCGGCAGCGGCCACGTTTACCAGCAGCACGGTCCAGAACAACACCGCTCACCAGGCCGGTGGAATCGCCAGCGTCAACGGAACACTCACCATCACGAGCAGCGTAGTCACCGCCAACACCGCGATGGTGAACCCCGGCGGAATCTACTACGTCGCCGGATCAGTAACCCTCAACACCTCCACCGTGACCGCCAACACTCCCACCAACTGCACCAACAGTCCCTCTCCTGTCCCCGGATGCATCGGGTAACCGCCAACGGACAGCCTCCACAGACGAGTTCTTCGTCCGGCTGGGCCGCCCGCGGCCGCGGGCGGCCCAGCCGGCCATCTCACAGGAGAGAGCGCGTGTCCCGCTCACATGCCCGCCGACTCCTACCATCTCCAGGACGGCCAGGCCGGGCTTGTCGATGTGCTGTGCATGGATCTTCAATGTTCCCAGGGTTGGTTCCACACCGGATGCGGTTGTCTGATGCCTCGATAAGCATCCGTATGAGGGAACCTGCGTATGGTCGTGCTCAGCCCGGCCGCGTGGTCTGACGTCGGGTCGTAGAAATGAGGGGCAGCCGGTTCCGCTGACAGGCCAGGCTGGTTGCGACCTGTGGCGGGGAGCCGTGCCACCCTGTGAGCGTCACGAGTCCCTACCCGTGGGCGAGGTCCTGTTGATGCTTGGTCCGCCGGTGCAGCCGATGCTCGCCTAGGCACGCGAGACGCTTTCCGGCCCCAAGTCGCTGCCTCGCGGGATGGTGTTCCGAGGTGAGGTTCGACGGTTGCCGGCGGCTACTGTTCACGCCGCCCCGGCCGGGGCTGCTGCAGTCGAGGCGCGGCAGCCTGATTCAGCGTCATTTCTCCGACCTCGTCCGTGTCCGCGAGCCCTACGGGGTCGACCAGCGGCGGCAGGCGCTGATCGCGCTGATGGGTGCTGCATGAAGAACGACGTTGAGGGAAGGTCTGCGTTGCGTGAGAGGTGGCCGCGGCCTGCGCCGTGCCGGTTCGGGTGCATGGGCTGTCCCGTAGGGCTGCGGAAATTCGGGTGCGCCAGGGCCGGGTGTCGTACGACGATCGGGCATGACCTGGCATCTCACCGAGGACATCGACGCCTTCCGGGCGGCCGCGGACTCCTTCCTCGCCGCCGACCCGGCCCGCAACACGGTGCTGCTCACCCTCGCTGAGCAGGCGCGCTGCGGGCACTGGCCGGGCGCGCGGTTCGGCTGGTGGACCGGACCCGGCCCGGTGGTGGGCGGTGCGTACGTCCAGACCCCGGGGATGCCGCCGGTGCTCGGCACGATGCCGGACGGCGCGGCTCGGGAGCTCGCCGGGGCGCTGCGCGGCGACGCCCTCGTCGGGGTGAACGGCGCGACCGCCACCGCCCGGGCCTTCGGTAAGGCCTGGGGGCCCTACCGGGTGGACCGTCAGGAGCGGTTGTTCCGGCTCGCCGAACTCGCCGACCCGGCACCGGTGGCGGGCCGCGCCCGCCTGGCGGCCGAGGCGGATCTGACGCTGGTCACCGCGTGGCTGACCGCGTTCCTCGACGAGGTGGCGCTGCCGCCCGGCCTGGGCGCGGCGGCGGCCGCCTTCCGGCGCACGGCGGCCGGGCAGCTGATGTTGTGGGAGACGGACGAGGGCCCGGTGTCACTGGCCGCCGCCTCCGGGGTGCTGGTCGGCCAGTCCCGTATCGGCCCGGTCTACACCCCGCCCGCACTGCGCGGCCGCGGCTTCGCGGGCGCCGCCACGGCGGCCGCGACTCGGCTGGCCCTGGAATGGGGGGCGGAGCAGGTGGTGCTGTTCACGGACCTGGCCAATGAGACGAGCAACGCGCTGTACCAGCGGCTGGGGTACCGGCGGGTCCAGGACCACCTGGTACTGGACTTCACGGACTGAGGCGGCTACGGCGGCTGGGGGCTGGGCAGGGCCATCGATGTAGGTGCCCACCTCTGGCGAGGCGAACAGCTTGATGAACGCTGCACGGTCCCGGGCCTTGGACTCGCGGAGCACGAGTCGTTCGGTCCTCATCGGGGCAGGTGGCCAGGCGACGGATCCGAGGTCCGTCATGACGGGGAACCTATCGCACGCCCGTGCGGATGATTTGAAAGAGAGGCTCTGGTAATGCAACGGTGCTTGCCGTCAGCAGTGGCCAGTCTTGTCGTTGGAGGAATGGTCAATACCTGTGGATCCGGCGTGGGTCAGCGATAGCGCGGTAGTCCGCCGAGGTCCGGGAGCTCGTCCTCGAAGCTGCAGGCGGCAACGGCGTCGAAGCCGCGGTTCCAAGCCGCCCGGAGCGCTCGTGCCACCGCTCCGGCGAGCAGAGGTCCGGGTTCGCCGGCTTCCGCGTTCCGACTGACATCTTGGCATCCTCGTGGGCCGGCGGAACCCCGAGTCGGCCATCGCGGTGCTCTACCACCACCTGGACCGGATCTTCACAACGACCGGGAGGACGAGCTGCGATCCCTCCGGACCCCGGCTCTGCGTCGTCATGGGCAAGCGCCGCCTGCTCGCACACCCGAAGCGCCAGCAGGCCAGCCGCCGTAGGAGGAGCCGACCAGGTGGACCCTGTCGAGGCCGAGTGTGTCGAGAGCCTCGTCCATCCACTGGGCGGCGTGCTCGGGCTGCCACCCGGGCTCGCGGTGGACGCTACGGCCTGCGTTTCCGGGGCCCGCGTTCTCCAGGCCGCCGGGGTCGGGGGCGGTGACCGAGGCGAGCCGTTCGGGGCGCCGGTGGGCTTGGTGCAGTACGCCGCCATGTGGCCCCCCAACGCCCCGGCTGCTGCGGTGCAGTAAGGGACGCGCGATTACTGTCGCCTGTTTCTGCCGCGGGGGCTCTTCGGAAGCGGTCGGTGGCAGCGGATGGCCTGGTTGATCTCGGAGCTGTAGCAGTGTTTGGCCCGCCCGGTCGGTCCGAGGGTGCCCTGCGGGGAGCGGACGAGCACCCATTCACCCGGGCGGGGCAGGCCCATGACCTCTACTGGCAGTGGGGTATCTGGGGCGAGGGGCGAAGCGGATGAGGGGATGTCGTTGAAGAAGCCCGACGGCAGCGCCGGCATGTGGTCGTCAGGCCACAGGTACGTACGTTCTTCGGGCGGAACCGTCACGGGCTGCCTGTCATCGCGGACGACGGTGTACGCAGGTTCGACATAAGTGTTCAGCAGCATGCGGCGGACCGGGAGCTCGGGGGGCTTGAGAAACTGCTGGAGTTGGGAGCGGACCCAGACGCGGTAGGTGAAGGCCCTTACGAAGAGCCCGCTCAGGAGGGTGCCGAGCCTGCGGTAGCGCCCGCACTCATCCCCAGCGCTGCAGAGGTTTCCCACGGTGGCAGGTTGCGGCCGTTACGGCGACGGCGCCAGCATCCGCTTGCTGATCCACTCCAGCGGGCCGTCCGCGAGGGATTTCGCGTACTGCCGTCCGCTGTGCTGACCGTTCTGGATCATGTGCAGACTGGTCTTGATGGGACCCTTGCCGTACTTGGTGAGGAAGTCCTTCACATTGCGCTGCCCCGATTCCTTGGTGCCCAGCATGATCGAGAGGTTCACCGTTGGGCCGCCCTTGTTGATCAGGTTCTGGGCCAGCTTCTCCGGGTTGTTTGCCTGCTTCTCCTTCTCGTGGCCGTTCCACATCGGGGAGTCCGGGCGGGTGTCGGGGCCGCCGGCGATGACGGCGCCGAAGCGGTTCGGGTATTGCAGCATCATCTTCATCCCGACGTATCCGCCGGACGACGAGCCGAAGAAACCCCACCCCTTGGGGTCCTTGAAGGTACGGAAGTTCTCCCGGACCAGGTCCGGGACGTCGTCCGACATCCAGGTGCCCATCTTTGCCCGGCCGGGGATGTCGCTGCCGTCGTAGTAGTTCTTCTTGTCCGCGTTCAGCACCGGCATGATCACGATGAACGGCAGGCTCTTCCCCTTGCCCGCCTGCTCGGCGATGGTCTCCTGGAGCTTGAGGTCACCGCCGTACCAGTAGTTGCTGGGATAGCCGTTGCTGCCGGGCAGCGCGATGAGCACCGGAAAGGCGCTGTTCTTGTACTTGTCCTCGAAGTACTGCTTGGGGGCCCACGCCCACACCTTGCCCTCGAAGCCCGACTTTCCGCCCTTGAGCGTCGTGCGCACCACCTTGGTGCCGTCCTTGAGTTCGCGCTGGGTGGTCCACTCGCGCGGGTTCGTAGGCAACTGCACCTTGCTGTTCTTCGGCGCCTGGCTCCGGTTCGTCCCTCCCTTGGCGTCGTCCTTGCCGAAGTTCACCGGCTTGCTGTCACTGGAACAACCGGCAACCAGCACGGCCGAGCACACGGCCAGCACCGCAGCCGACGCCGTGGAGAGGCGCTTCATACACAAACTCCGAAAGTCGAGGGCGGTGCACCGCGGAAGACGGCACCGGGCGGGAAGGGAACACCCGCGCCGTACCTCCGCACACACGCCGATCGAAATCCCCGCTCCAGGCAAACAGATGCGAAGAGATCCAAGGGCGTTCCGCCGCACCTGCTGTGATCCCACTCACTCGGCACCCTCGAACGACCGCCGCTGTGACCTTGCAAGGTCTGCTCTCATCGACTCCGTGGAGGTGCTACTGACCTTTCTGGAGGGTCGCCATGGGGAAAGCCTTGCTGATCACGCCATGCCAGCGGCGCGTGCGGTATACGCCAGGGGACGGCTGACAGCCTGGTCACAGACAGCTCGGGAACGAGTTGGGATGCGGGCAGCTGAGGGTTTCGAGCGAGGTGAGACGAATACGGCGATCGCTAAGGACCTGCTCTGAGCGGCTCTCCGTGCGGGGCGCACCGTAAGGGCGGTGGCGGTGGGCGAGAGCGATTTGCTTGGATGGGTGTATGGAGAACTCGATCTGGGACGCGTTGCTGCCGGTGGTCCGGGAAGAGGTGGACGAGCTGATCAGGAGTGGTCGGCGGCTTCACGCGGTGAAGGTCATCCGGGAGGCCCACCCCGGGGCGCGCCCTCAGCTGTCCGACGCCGTGGAGGTGATGTGCGAACGAGCGGCAGAGCTGCGGTGCTGACCCGGGTGTCTGGGGCCTGTGCAGCGAGTCCGTGGGTCCAGCTGCGACCGCGGGGGCTTCGTGACGACCTGGCCGGACTGCCGCTGCCACGGGACCGCAACAAGACACTGACGTGCCTGGCTGGCACCGAACCGGTCGGCATAGGCCCCCAGCGGGCCAGGCGCGGGGGACAGGGCAGCCGCTTCGTCATCTCGGCCTCCCACAGCCGCAGTTGACACCCCCCACCTGCGGTCTGTTCCCACACCCGTCCGCTGTCAACAAACCACCGGTAGGAACGGAGATGGAAGGTCGGCGGCGCAAAATGACTGCAGCTAGGGAGATTTGATGATCCACCGGCCCATAGGTGCCGTGGATGCCCTCGACCCGCCGTGCGTCGGCCCCGCGTCCTAGCTCAGCTTGAACCATCAGCTATCGCAGTAGCGGGGGCCGGATGCTGGGCACTGGGAAGCCGGATGGCAGGCCCGGTCGCCGGGCATCCCGCACGCCGACTGGGCACCCGACCGTCCGGCGGTTGGGTCGGCCACCGCTCTCCGCGAAGCCGGGCACTCCGTGTGGTCCCGTGCTTTGGCGCTGCACTGTCCCATCGTGCCTTCACGGCTGGCCTAGCCTGAAGTCCCTTGCAGTTAAGGTGGGTTCATGGCGGAAGGTGCTGTCACCGAGGTGGCGGGGACCGTGCCGGTGGAGCGTTCGGTCTTCGGGCTGGACGAAATGCGCAGGCCGGGCGAGCCGGAGTAGCTGTTTTGGACCGAGCTCCCCATGGGCGGGGATTCGGTGGTGGTGGGGGCCGGCACGGCCAGGATTCTCAGCAACGCCCCGTCGCACGAGGTGCTGGTTGAGCTGGAGGTTCGTGACGATCCTCCTCCCCCAGCCAGGGCCGGAGTTTGTGCCGCTCGGCGAGTGGGTGTACATGAGCGGCAGCGGCCAGGTGATGCTGTGCAGTCTTGACGGTCCTGAGCTGCGGCTCGATCTTGCGGCAGACACTGCCTACGTACTGCGGAGGTGGCGCAAGGGAGGCGACAGCGCCGCTGAACGGTTTGAGGAGCTGGCCGGGGGTTCATCAACGTCCGCCAGCCCGAGACCGGCGCCGACCAGGCCCGCTACCAATCCGCTCTGGACGCGGTCAGTCAACTCGGCGACGCGCGGCGCGAGCGCGTGAACGAGGCCGCCACGGCCGGGGTCCCGGCCCTGCTGTGGGCCGCCCTCCTGGTGGGTGCGCTGATGACCGTCGGATTCGTCTACCTCTTCGAGGTCGGCAGCCTCCGCGTCCACGCCGGCGCGGTCTGCGCTCTAGCCATCACCGTCGGAGTGATGCTGCTGATCGTCTATCAGTTCAACCACCCCGTCGGGGGCACATTAAAGATCAAGCCCGCCGCCTTCGAACTCGCCAGGCACCGCCTGCAAGATCTTGCCGCACGGACTCTGGATAGCGCATCCCTCAGGCTCCCACCCGCCGTGCCCATCCTGCGGGTTACCGTGCTGGCCAGCGTGGGAAGGCCGTTGCGCCCGCCGCGTTCCAGGGCCTGTGCCAGAGCATGATGGCAGAGCGTGGTTCATCCTCTACATCTGATGAACTGCGATACGTCCGGCGCCGGTATCTGTCTGCCGTGGCCGCTCGCGCGCCATCGCCATCCAGATCGCGAACGCCACCTTCGCCGCGCGCAGTACCGGGCTGTGGGGCCAGGGCTCGACCGGTTGCTTCCGACTCCACCTGCGTGTGTGCCTACGACCAGAACCTGTTCACCGAGTGGCACTCGCGCTACGGCGGCCGCGGGGTGCTCATCTACTGCATGTGGAGAGGAAGCCCTGAAGGTCCCTGGCTAGCGCAGGCGCACGGCAGGTCGTTGGTGGCCATTGTGAAGGTGGTGCGCTTCAGATCAACACCGTGCACCTGTGGGGCGTTGCCTGCGTCGACCCGT
Organism: Streptomyces sp. NBC_00224; assembly: GCF_041435195.1. Classification (NCBI taxonomy): domain Bacteria; kingdom Bacillati; phylum Actinomycetota; class Actinomycetes; order Kitasatosporales; family Streptomycetaceae; genus Streptomyces; species Streptomyces sp. NBC_00224. Next base: position 420,150 of record NZ_CP108106.1, on the reverse strand, counting down.
ACCCGGGCCTCGTGCTCCCCTTCGAGTCGCCCACGGCCGGGCCGCTGCGTTGTTGGACTTTTGGGGCGGACGGTTGGACGTTCACCCGGTGGGCGCGGTGGGGTCTTCTGGCGGTCACTCCGAGTCAGTAGCGTTCCCCCGTACACACCTCACACGACTCAGGAGGATCAGTTGGCCACGGACAACGCAGGCGGCATCTCACGGCGGCGGCTGTTCGCACTGGGGGGCGGCGCCCTCGGCGCGGCCACGACCGCCTCCCTGCTGCCGCCCTCGCTGCAGACCGCGATGGCCGCAGGCCCCCCGGCCGGCGGCCTCGGCGCGGTCAAGCACGTCGTGATCCTCATGCAGGAGAACCGGTCCTTCGACCACTACTTCGGCACCCTGCGCGGAGTCCGCGGCTTCGGTGATCGCAATGCCCTTCAACTCCCGGGCGGCAAGCCCGTGTTCGAGCAGCCGGGGCCGCTGGGCAGCACCGTCCTGCCCTTCCCCGTGCGCGGTGCCGCCGCTACCCAGCACAAGGACCTTCAGTACATAGGGGCCCTCGACCACTCCTGGGGCGGCGGGGCCAAGGCCTGGAACGGCGGCTGGATGGACAACTGGGTGTCCGCCAAGACCTCGGCGACCATGGCGTACTACGACCGCCAGGACATCCCGCTGCACTACGAGCTCGCCGACACCTTCACTGTCTGCGACGCTTATTACTCCTCCATCCACAGCTCTACCAGCCCCAACCGCAACCACCTGTGGAGCGGGAAGACCGGGTTCGAGCCGGGCGGCCAGCGGGCCGTCGGCAACGACGCCTACGACGAGGGCACCCACCCCGGGTACGACTGGGGCACCTACGCCGAGCGGCTGGAGAAGGCCGGGCGCAGTTGGAAGACGTACACCGAGTGGGAGAACTTCACCGACAACCAGATCGAGTTCTTCACCACGTTCAAGGCGATCGCGCGCAAGGCGCTGGCCAGGACGGGTGGGCACACGTTCATGGAGTCCTTCTACTCCGTCGTGCGCGACGCCCCGAGCGACGCCGAGCGCCAGCGGCTCCTGGGACTGCTCGACCAGGGAGTCGCCACCCTCACCACGGCCGAACGCAGCCTGTTCGAGCGGGGGCTGAGGCGGGTGCCGACCGGTACGCTCGCCGACGCCTTCGGCCAGGACGTTGCCGCCGGCACCCTGCCGGAGGTCTCCTATCTGGTGCCCTCGGCACTGGACTCCGAGCACCCGAGCGTCTCCTCGCCCGTGCACAGCGCCACCATCGTCTACAAGGTGCTCGACGCGCTCGGAAAGCACCCCGACGTGTGGCGGCACACCGTCGTCCTCATCAACTACGACGAGAACGACGGTTTCTTCGACCACATCCCGCCGCCGGTGGCCCCTCCCGAGGTGACGGACGAGCAGTGGCAGGGCAAGCCGACCGGCCTCGGTGCGCGGGTGCCGATGCTCGTGGTCTCGCCCTGGAGCGTCGGCGGCTACGTATGCTCCGAGGTGTTCGACCACACCTCCGTCATCCGCTTCCTGGAGCGCTGGACTGGGGTGCGCGAGCCCAACATCAGTGCCTGGCGGCGCACCGTCGCGGGCGATCTGACCTCGGCCTTCGACTTCAGGCGTGGCAGGCCGCGGCCCGCAGTGCACCGGCCGGGACCCATTCCGCCGATGAGCGGCCGCTGGCGTCCCGAGCCGCCCGCGCAGCAGCACATGCCCGTCCAGGAGGAGGGCACCCGGCCCGCCCGGCCGCTGCCCTACCAGCCGGACGCCTATGCCAAGGTCGCGGGCGGCGCCCTCCAGGTGCAGCTCAGCAACACCGGCCGGGCCAGCGCCCACTTCGCGCTCTACCCGTACGCCAAGGAGTTCGCCGCGCCGCAGCACAAGGACGTACGGGGCAAGGACCAGTGGACCGTGCCGCTGACCGGCGCCTACCGGTTCACGGTGACCGGGCCGAACGGCTTCCGGCGTGAGTTCGAGGGCGCCGGCGACGCGGACGGCGCCGAGGTGACCACCTACCTGGACCACCACGACCGGGACGTCCACCTCATCCTCCGCAACCGCGGACAGCGGCCCGTCACCTTCGTCGTGCGGCCGCTCGGCTACGCCGACGAGACCGATCTGCGGGACTGGGAGCGTTCCGTGACGGTCAAGCCGGGCCGTAGCCGCGCCGTGGTGCACTCGGCCGCCGACGCGCACGGCTGGTACGACCTCGAAGTGACCGCAGATGGCGGGAGCCCGTTCCGTAGGCGCCTGATGGGCCATATCGAGAACGGCCGCCCGAGCGTCTCCGGCTGACTGGCCCGTCCGGCGGTCAGCCGGGCGAGGCTCTGTGAGTGGATGTGACGGGCTGCGGCGACGAGTCGTCGTGGCAGCCCGCCAGGCCCAGGACCCGGAGGAGCCGTGCGGTCGGGGCGTGGATGACTCGGATGATCTGCCTGTGATGCCCTGGTTGACCGGATTTTGTGTGGGGGTGGGGTCTGGTAGCGCGTTGGGCGTGATACGCAGGCAACTTTGTGGACGAGCAGTGGGAGGTTGTCGAGCCGTTCAGGATGGCGATCCGGCGTACTGATAGGCGCATTCTCCGTCGACCTTGCCTAAAGGTTGTCCCGTAACTGGTCTTCGACAGCACGGGAGTGGCTGGCCGGGTTCCCTTTGGGGAGACGGTGGCCTCGGTTCACCCCTGTGACCGGACGACACGACAGCGGGTGGCAGCCCTCCTCCTGACCACCTGCAGACCCCCTGACCTGCGGAGATGAGCAGGGCCCCTGTTATTGTGCGCCAATGTCAACGATCAAACAGTTCCAAGTAGCCTTCGACTGCGCGGAGCCTGTGCGCCTCGCCGCCTTCTGGTGCGAGGTGCTGGGGTACGTCATGCCGGCGGTCCCGGAGGGCTTCGCCACGTGGGAGGAGTGCTTCCGCTCGCTGCCGCCCGAGGATGCGATCTACTTCGCGTGCACTGATCCCTCGGGTGTGGCTCCGCGCCTGCTCTTCCAGCGAGTTCCCGAAGGCAAGGTCGTCAAGAACCGGGTGCATCTCGATGTGCGGGCCGGCGTCGGGCTCGTGGGCGAGGAGCGCCTGGCCACACTCGAGGCCGAATGCGCACGGTTGATGGCGCTCGGCGCGAAGCACGTGCTGACGCAGCGTGCGGATGGCGTCAATGAGTCGTGCATCACGATGCAGGACATCGAGGGCAACGAGTTCTGCCTCGCCTGATTTCTCCTGCGAGACCGCGAGGTGGGGAGCGTCTCCCGGGAACCTTTCAGGTCCCGCATGCGGCGGGAGTCATCCCGTGTGAGCGAGGTTGTGCAGGCGGGCAACGCCGTGCATCGCGTGGCGCACACCGTCGCCTCTCAGGCGGCAGTCGCGCAGGATCTTCCAAGTCTTCATCCGGGCGAAGACGTGCTCGACGCGGGCGCGAACCCGTTTGTGGTCGTGGTTGTGTTCGGCCTGCCAGTCAGTCAGTTCGCCGCCTCTGGGGCGGCGGTGCGGGATGACGAGGCCGGTTCCGGGGTAGCCGCCGTCGGCGATCGTGGTTGTTCGGCCGGCGGCGGCCTTGGCCCCGGATTCCTCCCATGCCCTGCAGTCGTTGCGGTTGCCGGGCAGGGGTCGGCCCACCACCACGACCAGGCGGGTGTCGGCGTCGATGACCACCTGGTGGTTCGTCGAGTAGCGATAGTTCTTCGACTGCTCGGCGACCTGGTGGTCGCGGGTGGGTACCAGCGTCCCGTCCACGATCAGCACCGCGTCCTTGGCGAATCGCCTACGCGGGGCAAGCGCGAGTCTGGGGCCGAGATGGTCGATGACGCGATCGGCGGTGGACTTCGACACTCCGAAGAGCGGCGCGAGTTGGCGCAAAGTCAAGTTGGTGTGCCAGTAAGCGGCCACCAGTAGCACCCGGTCTTCCAGGGACAGCTTCCAGGGTCGGCCTCGGCCCGGCGCGTCTCCGCCTTCGCGGCGCAGCTGCCTCATCAACTTGCCGAAGGCGCGCGGGCTTAGCCCGGCGCACGGGGCTATCCAGGACGGCTCAGACGCCGTGATCACACCAGCCACGGCCGTGATCATCCCACGGCCAGATCACTTACGGGACGGCCCTTAGGGAGACCCCAACGCCGTACCCGCCGCCTCCGGGCGCCACGTCGATGATGATGGGACACGAGGCGATTGAATGGTGGGTGTTTGTGCCGTCCCTGTTGATCGAGCTGCAATCTCTTTCGAGGTGCTTGGCGAGGTTGCTCACCTCGCCTTGCCCCATGTAGCGCTTACGGAATGGACACTGAAGTTCGACTGCTTTCACATCAGACATAGCGACACGCTTTCGCTCGCCCGAGATGGTGACTACCGCGGCGGGTTCGCATTGGCCACGGCCGTCACCCTCAAAAACGACGATCAATAGCGATGATTCCGGATTTGCCTCTGCATGGAAACCGCATGTCGATCACTGGTCAAACGGGCGAAGACGCCACCACACCAGAGCCTGTTGCGACCACTGTCTGCGACAGTGCCTCAGGCTTCGCAGCCCGCCGCTGCCGCACCGGCAAGGGCCGCGGATAGCCGCACCGTTGCTGGGGTCCGCCGACTTGGCGGAGAGCATCGCGGTCGTCGCCCAAGTGCGCACTTGGACCGGAATCACCGCGCTTGAGGGGTTTGGAGAGAATCAACGTGTGGCTTCAGGTTGCCCCTTGCCTGGGGGCCGCACACCCCGAGGCTCCGCCCGCCATGTTCCGTGGCAGGGTGCCCCGGGATTGTTGCTGCCGGGGATTGTGCAGCCCCGCTGGTGCCCGGTCACCGCTGGGCTGCTGGGCGTACGGTGACGGTACGGGGCGGGGGTGCCGGTGGCGGGGCGCAGTCACGGGTGGGGGACGGTGGCGCTGTGTCAGATCCTGACGGGGCGGGTGGGGTCGTGCCCACCGGTGTGAGCGTGACATAGGCCGGTGAGCGGGCGAACAGCAGGGCCCCGACATGGGCCTCCGACTGCTTGGATGCCCGGCCCGGCGGCTGGGGCATGTGCAGTCGGGTGGCAGCCCAGCCGAAGTGAAGTTCCTCGGCGACGGCCACGAAGTAGCGCAAGGTCGGTAGCTCCACGCTGCAACGATACCCACCAGGTAACGGCGTCGCGGGATAGGTCTTGGACACGGACAAGGCCCAGGCGGTGCACTCGTGAGCATGACCGACGAAGCCAAGCCCAGCGGGCCGCAGGCCGACACCGCGGTATCGGTGGCGGGTCCCAGCGACGGCGAGACGACCGTTGTGGGCATCACGCCCATGCGCGTTCCACAGGGCGGCAGCCGCACCGGGCACCGCCTCGCCATCGCCGAATCCGTCCTCGTTCCGCACGCCCAGGGACCGCCACCGCCCCAGCCACGCCCGACACGACGAGGGCTTCTCCGGCCTTTGCGGCACCGTGCGTTTCACCGTCGGGGACGCGAGGACCACGACGCCACCGGGGGCACGCTCATGATGGGCTTGCCCGGTACCCCGCATTCCCTACGCCACCTCGACCGACCAGCTGGCCGTCCTGCTCAGCACCTTCACCCCCGGCCTGTACGCGCAGTACGTCCGAGACCTCTCGGACGTACTCGCCGGCGGACGACGGCTGACGCCACAGGCCGCCATCGGTGCGATGAACCGCTACGCGACCGAGCCTGCCTGAAACCGCCGGGCCGCACGGCCCGCCGGCTTTCTCTCCGACCGACCGACCGGGCCGCGGCGCGGCTCGCCTTTCGGCGTCCGGGCCCCTCGGACGGCCGCACCGGGCCTTCGACAGGGCTTCTTTGACAATCGACGCAATCGATGGGGCTCCGCTGGCCGGTGGCCCATGAACGGGAACCATGAACATCGCCTATTGGATCGCCGCGGGATTTCTCTCCCTCTTCTACCTGTACGCGGGCACGATGAAGCTGATCCGCAGCCGCGATCAACTCCGACCGATGATGGCCTGGGTCGACCGCATGCCGCTGCCCGTCGTCAGGGCGTTGGGAACGGTTGAAATACTCGGCGCGACCGGACTGATCCTGCCACCGCTGACGGGTGTCGTTGCCTCGCTGGCGTCAGCCGCGGCCATCGGCTTCGTTTCCCTGCAAATCGGTGCGGTCGCCGTCCACCTGACCATCGGCGACCGCCGGATCACACTCAACCTCGCCCTGATTGCCACCGCAGCCGTGACCATCTGGCTGGCCACCGGACTGTGATCGAGCACAGTTCAGTGGCGGTGCGGTCGTGGACGCGCCAGTAGCGCACGCGGGCGCCGTTGACGGTGTCCTCGCCGCCGGCGGCTCACCCGCCAGTGCGTCAAGCGGATGCGGCCGGGAGCCACCGCGACGCGGTGGCTCCCGGCCGGAGGGGCTGCTTCTGGGCGGGTGGAGGGGCGGGTCAGTACAGCGGGCAGCCCTTGGGGAGCTTGGGGAAGTCGGTGTACGCGTACTGTGTGGGGCCGCCCTGGGTCTTGGACTTCAGCTGCGGGTCCCAGCTGGACGGCTGCACGATCTCGGCGTAGATACCGGCCGAGCCGGGGAGTTTGGGGTGACTGCGGTTGACTGTGCCCAGTCGCGCGACCTGGCTGCCGTCGGCCTCGTCGATGAAGGTGACCGAGGGGCCCTTCGGGCTCATCGTGAGCCGGGCGTCGAGGCCCGTGCCGATGCCGTCCTGGTGGGAGACGGTCCCTGCTGCAGAACACCGCCACTCTCGGTGTGTTCTGGCTGTTCGTCGGCTTCGGACGCGGCAAGCTCGCCTTCTACAATCACCTCAACGCCTCTACATCGATGAGGTTCACCAACGTGGCGTTCTACGGCGCGAGCAAGAACCCGGGTGCCGTTCCAGGGGAGAAGAGCCGCCCAGGCGTCCCCGCGTCACCAGCGACACCCGGGTGCCCGAGGCGGCCTCGAACCCGTGGAAGCAGTAGAAGCACACCAGCTGGCCTGTGCCGCCGTAGCCAAGCCGCTTCCACTGCTCTGGTGGCCGCTCCGCGACGTGCACCTCTCGCCTCGTCTCCAGGTCGAAGCCCACCACGAGTAAGTCGTCCTGCACCACAACCCCTCCTATTTACGGCGTCACTTCAGTTCCTGCCGTCGCTGCGGGGCGGCGAAACGTACCGCTCGGGAGTCGTGCGGTTCTGCCTCGCCGCGGCATGGCTAGGTGTCGCAATTGTGGAGCGGTGTCAGCGCGGTCTTCTACGGTGTCGGCATGAAGCACTGGATACCCGGTCCCCTCGGCCGGGTACACGGTCAGTTCCCGCACAACGAGGAGACCGACGTGGTCTTCTTCCGGGGAATGTCCCTGTATGCGCTCACGCGAGTCGGTGAGTCGGCGAGTCACCGGAACCGGCGACGACGGGCATGCCGGGTCCATGGCGAATGTGAATGGACACGGCTCTGCCACCATGTCTTGTCGTTCTCGTCTGCCACGGGAAGGTCGAGGTAGCGGGTGGCGTCGAGCAGGACGTCGCGGGTGAGGGCTTCGGCGCGGTCGAGGATGGCAAGCTGGCCGCCCATGCCGATGAGCGGCGGCAGCCAGCGAGAGGCGCTTCACTGGTCTCGTGGAACTTGTCGAGCAACCGATCAGGTGGGACCAGCAGAAGCATGCTCCTGGTACGGAGTCTCACGAACAGCGCTGCGCTTGGGGCGCTCCTTGTAGCCACGAAGCGACTTGGAGCGTCCATGTGAAGGACAAGGGTGGCGACAGTTGGTGGGCTGTCTGCGAGGAACACCGCGCCTCGTCAGTGGTCTTGAACGTCATGCTTCCTGCTGAATAGTCCACGGATCCGGAGGGTCTGTGGGTCCCAGGCTTTGGTACAGGTCAGGCCATAGAGAGAGCTTGCTCAGACGGGTCAGAACACTTCGTGGGTCGGTGCTTCGAGCCCTTCAATGGAGGCCAGGCTGGCGTTGAGCTTGCTGTTCGGTGCGGGGGAGGTGGCCAGGATGAGGGTCTGGCATGCTGCATGCTCCGATGCGTAGTGATCGTCTTTGCCGTCGTCTCCGTCTCCGGGGATCGCGGTGGGCTGGGTCTTGAGTTCAGCGTGTCCTGTCTCGGCCCTGGGGTGACCGCCTCGGAAGTAGCTGTCGTGCTCGGCGAAGGTCAGGTGAGGAGTCCGGCGGGCTCCTGGCACACACGGTCGCCTCGACGACCACCGGGATTCCCGCGAACAGCATGTCCGGCCAGGAGAGTTGAGGTCCGTCCATGCCCAGTACGTCGCCCCGGACAGGAGCCTCCAGTCCTCTGTCGCAGGACATGAGGGAGCGTCAGTTCACACCGGTTCGCACTGTGAATCGAACAGGATCCTTACCGCCCGTGAGGGTTCCCCGTGATCGCTGACAGAGCCGCCCGAGAAAGCCAGACTCGCGGGCGGCGTCGTCCAGCGGCCTTCTGCTTCACCTGCGACCGGCCGGTGAAGTCCTCGCCGCTCTACGGCCCGGCCGGCCGGTCCCGTACCCATGTCGCCGTCGTGCCACCGGGGTTGCTCACCCGTACCGCCGTGCCACCCGTGCGGTCCGGGGCGGAATCCGCGCACCAGAGTGGGGGATGGAGGGACGCCGGCTCACCTCAAGGGTGGCGGTCGAGACCGGAAGCGGGCATGGGCATGTCTGATGATCATGTGATTTCGTCGGGAATCTCCAAATCCCGGACAGAATCCCACCACTGACGGCTCATCAGTTTCTTCTGTTGCCTGCAGCCCCCTTTAACTGCCATGTGAACTGTGAAATTGTACGGTCACACTTTCCGCGGGCATGCCGGCTCCGGAAGGGCTCAACTTCCGTTGCCATTGCGGTCCGCACCCCCCACTGCCGTGCCCCACGCACGGCTGCCGACCGGCCTGGAGGCCATCCCCATGCGCAGACCCCCCACACTCAAGAATCTCGCCCAACTGCTGATACCTACCGTGGCTGCCGCCACCCTGGGGCTCACCATGCTCGCGCCCAACGGCGCGGCGGCTCCGGCCGACGCCGGGGCACCCAAGCCCGTACCGAGGTCGATCCCTGGCCCGCAGCCCGCCTCCGCCACCGTGCTTGCCGCCGATCTCGCTCCCGGACACGCAGCCGACCCCGCGCGATCGGCCACGAAGACCTCGAACTCCGCGCAACGCCCTCCGCTCCCCGCAGCCCAGAACGCCGCAGAGCGCAAGCAGGCCCACTCGGCGGCGAAGACCGCGGCGGGCTGCAACGTCAGCGACTTCACCTCGAAGTCCGGCGCCGCCCTGGTCGAGCAGATCAAGAAATCGGAAACCGCCTGTATCAACACGCTGTTCAGCGTCACCGGTCAGGACTCCAAGGCTCTCTTCCGCGAGGAACAGATGGTCACGGTGGCGAACGCGCTCAAGGACGTCGCGGCCAACTATCCGGGGAACAACAGCACGTACGCGACCCCGGTGGTGCTGTACCTGCGCGCCGGCTACTACATCCAGTACAACCAGCCGGAGAACGTCGGCGAATACGGCCCGACGCTGAAGAGCGCCAGTCAGGGCGCCCTGGACGCCTTCTTCGGCTCGTCCCACGCCTTCGACGTCACCGAGGCCAACGGACAGACCCTGGCCGAGACGGTCACCCTGATCGACAGCTCCGGAGAGAACGCCCGCTTCCTCGGCGTGGTCAAGCGTCTGCTGAAGGACTACAACGCGTCGTACGACCCGTTCTACTGGATGGTCTCGGCGGTCAACAACACCTACACCGTCCTCTTCCGCGGCCACCAGGTGCCGGAGTTCGTGGCAGCCGTGAAGGCGGACCCGAGCGTCCTCACCGGACTGCGCGACTTCGCCGTTGCCCACGACGGTCTGCTCGGCACCGACAAGTCCTATCTGACCGCCAACGCCGGACGCGAACTCGGCCGCTTCCTGCGCCACGCCGACTTCAAGGGCACCGTTACGCCGTTGGTCAAGGAGCTGCTCGGCCGCAGCCAGATGACTGGACGCACCGCCCAGCTCTGGGTCGGCCTCGCCGAGATGACGAACGAGTACGACAAGGCGAGCTGTGCCGAGTACAACACCTGTGACCTGCAGAACCGCGTACGCGACGCCGTGCTGACGGTCAAGCACACATGCGGTCCGAGCGCGAAGATCCTCGCGCAGGAGCTGACCGCGTCCGAACTGTCAGCCATGTGCGAGAGCACCCTGAAGCAGGACCCGTTCTTCCACAAGATCGTCAAGGACAGCGGTCCGGTCAAGGACGACAACAACACCAGCATTGAGATCGTCGCCTTCAACTCCAGTACCGACTACAAGACCTACGCCGGTGTCGTCTTCGGCGTCGACACCAACAACGGCGGCATATACCTGGAAGGCGACCCGGCCGCTCAGGGCAACCAGCCGCGCTTCATCGCCTACGAGCAGCGGGCCCAGGACGGTGCCTTCCAGATCTGGAACCTCAACCACGAGTACACGCACTACCTCGACGGCCGGTACGACATGCACGGCGACTTCGCGGCCGGGCAGACCACGCCGACCGTGATGTGGGTCGAGGGCTTCGCGGAGTACATCTCCTACGCGTACCGCGGCGTCACCTACGACAGGGCGATCGAGGAGGCGGGCAAGAACACCTACAAGCTCAGCCAGCTCTTCGAGAACACCTATGCAAACGCCGACACCACCCGCATCTACCAGTGGGGCTATCTCGGCGTCCGCTACATGCTCCAGTCGCACCCCGCGGATGTGGCCACTGTGCTCGGCCACTACCGCGCAGGCGAGTACGATGCGGCGCACAGCCTGCTCCGCGACACCATCGGCACCAAGTACGACGCCGACTTCGCCGACTGGCTGAGCACGTGCGCCGGCGGCAAGTGCGGCCAACTGCCGGCCCGCAGCGGCCGCTGACCGGGGCCTCGGCCACTGGCAAGAACTGAGCCAGGAGAGCCTGGTGTCCCGCGCATCGTTCGTGCGCGGGACACCAGGCTTGTCGACTGTCGCGGTTCATCGGCCAATCCCGTGAAGGCGCGAGGGCTCCTCCGGGACCTCGTTCAGGAACACCTCCTTCTGGGAAGTCGGCGAGGGAGTGCCGACGGACCCCCGGCGGACGTGGTCCGAGCCTGACATGCGGCGGGCGGTGCGGGCGATGTCGGCGAGCGGACCGTCGACATCCGGCAGGATGAACCGGGCCCGGGCGGAGGACCAGTTCGCCGAAGCCGGTGGGGTCCAGCATGCTGTCCCGGCCGCGGTGGCGGCGCGCGATGAGCTTGACTCTGTCGGTGATCTTGGTGGTTGAGGTCAGGTGCCCAGGGTTCGCCAGGACTTCGAGCGGGAGATCCCGTGCTGGTCGAGATAGATCTGGAAAGCGGTCGGCGGTCTCGTTGCGGGGGTTTCCTCGGTTGCTGGTTGGCCACTGAGCCGTTCGATGTTCACGGCGATGGCTGTGAGTACGTGCTGCAGATGGGCTTTGGGCTGTCCTCGGTAGCGGCACCGGCGCATTCCGTGTCCGTGGGCGAACTCGTTGACAGTGCCCTCGACTCCGGAGCGGACCGCGTAGCGGGCCTTCCACTCGGGCGTCTGCTGCTCGGCGCGGACTCACAGCTGCAGGTCGCGGAGTTCTCGCGGAAAGCCCACGTTCCTGGCCGGGGCGCTGGTGCACCGGGGCGGGTCCGGAGACGGCTGGCACTGGTTCTTGGCGAACCGGGTCACGATCAGGGGTGCGCCGGCGAGCTCGGAGGTCGGGTAGGGGCCGTGCCAGCCGGCGCTGACCTTGCCATTCGGGCAGGTGACCTGCTGGCGGTCGAAGTCGATGTGAAAGTCGTCCCGGCTGAAGCCCTCGCCCAGGCGGTGCTGGCGGGTGGGGTTGACCGTCAGCGGTCCGCTGACGGTGACCTGGTGTTCGGCTGCGGCTCGTTCCAGGTGGACCAGCGAGGTGTAGCCGCCGTCGACCAGGTGCTCGGCGGGCAGCAGCCCACGCCGCGCCGGCCGAGCCCGGAGGCCGGGCAGCACCTGGGCGTCGCTCGTGGCGGCCGAGGTGGTGGCCACGTCCGTGATCACGTTGACGCTGCCGGGGGCGCACGTCTCGGTGAGATGGGCGGCGAACCCCTTCCAACGGATGATGTGCCCATGACGGACGTAGCGAGCGGTGGTGTCGTAGGGGGAGATGATGGCCGACGAGGAGGGCGGCAGCCCGCCGTCGTCGGCAGTGCGCCAGCGCAGGCGGCCCGCCGCGTCGCGGTAGTGGTTCTGCACGACGACCTGCCGCAGGGCCTCGGCCTGCGGACCGGGCCGGTGGAGGCGTTCCAGCAGTCGGCAGGCATCGTCGCCGGCGGCGAGGATCCTGGTCTTGGGCCGGGTGAGGTTCTTGCCCAGCCGGACCGGACGGCCGTAGCGGCGCCCCCAGTCCTCGTCCACCAGGCCGATCAGCAGATGCCCGGCTGTGCGGGCCACCTCCTCCAGTGCGGCACGGACCGCCTCGGTGACCAGTTCCAGCCGGGTCAGGTCGCGCACCGCGGCCAGGACGTGGGTGGAGAGTCGGTGCGCTGCGTGGTGCGCTCGCGTACGAGTCCGGCCTCCTTCAAGCGGGCGAGTGCCAGATCGAGGAGCCGGTCGGCGCGGTCGTCCTGGGCGAGGCGCTCGCGGAAGTCGGCCAGCACGCTGTGGTGGAAGCCGGGATCGTCCAGCTCCATGGCCAGGGCGTACTTGAAATCGATGCGGCAGCGGACCGCTTCCGCTGCCTGACGGTCCGACAGACCGAGCAGGAACTGCAGCACGCGGACGGTGGCCAGCTGAGCGGGCGAAAGGCCGGGACGGCCGTCGCGCGGGTACCAGCCGGCGAAGTCCTCGTCGTGCCACAGCCCGTCCAGCCGGTCCCGCACCCACATTGCCGTCGTACCGTCCGGATTGCTCGCCCGCGCGATCTGCACGGTCAGAGAAGGGACTTGCTCACCGGAACGGGGACGGAGTGACAACGAGTACCTCGACAACTGCATCGGCCTGCGGAACAGCCCCGAGCATGCCTGTTGATCACGCCGTCGCACCGGGAAACTCCAAGATCACCGACAGAGTCAAGCTCAGAGGGTGGGAAGTAACACGGTCATCCTCTGTGGACCCTCAGTCGTTCGGCACCACGGCGCATTCGGTCGCGTTCGCTACTGGGACCGATGCCCCCAGGACGCCCACTGAGTCGCCGCACGCGTTGGTGTTGACATGCTGCTCAGCATTCTGCGCGCCATTCTCCTTGGTGTGTTGTGCGCTGAGTTCCGCCTCCGACTTGACCAGGTCGTCTTGAGTGATTGGGCTTGCAACGGACGGAGACGCTGTCGGACCTTCGTCGGCGGCTGCTGATTGCGCGGTGAACAGGACACCAGCGAGGAGGACGGTGCTGACGGCTAGGACGTTGGTGCAGTGAGGGCGGCACGGGAGCATGGCGGATCCTTCTGAGTCGGCGGAGGCTGGATATCGTTAGATGGCAAGGGATGGAGACGCCCTGCCATCTACGACGGCGTGGTGGCCGCTGGGGGCCTGTCCGCCCAATCAGGCGGACAGGCCCCCAACACCGATGAGGTTGTTGTCGATCGCTTAGCGGGAGTTGGCGGCGCCGTTGGCGATGGAGGGACGGAGCATGGCGAGCGCCCTTCGCTGGTACAGGAGCGATGTCCGGCGCAAGGCGTCTGCCGAGCCCGGCCTTGGCACCTCCGGTGAGCAGTCGAACACGTTTTGTCACTGTCTGCCCCCGCCCGATCGCTTGTTCACCCGTATGGCGCTAGGCGTATTGCCCTGCGGGGTTGTTGACGCGGCTGATTGAGGGTTGGCCTCCGAATAAGAGGATGTCTCACGTGGCAGGGAGACTGGCAAACGAGTGGTGTAACTGGGGTAGTTGGGATTACTGACGGGCTGCGGAGAGGCGGCCGTCGAAGGTGATGTCGAAGGCGTTCAGGGCGGTCTTCCAGCGCACGGTCCAGCGAGCCTGGCCCTTGCCGGTGGGGTCGAGCGACATGATGGCCATGTAGACGCACTTCAGGGCGGCCTGCTCGTTCGGGAAGTGACCGCGGGCTTTCACCGCCCGGCGGATATGGGCGTTCATCGACTCGATCGCGTTCGTCGTGCAGACGATGCGGCGGATCTCGGTGTCGAACCGCAGGAACGGGGTGAACTCTTCCCAGGCGTTCTCCCACAGTTTCACGATCGCCGGATACTTCCTGCCCCAGACATCGGCGAACTCGGCGAACCGGTCCAGGGCTGCCTCCTGGGTGGGGGCGGTGTAGACGGGCTTGAGGAGACGGGCGATCTTGTCCCAGTCCTGGCGGGCGGCATAGCGGAAGGAGTTCCGCAGCAGGTGGACCACGCAGGTCTGCACGATCGTCTTCGGCCAGACAGTCTCGACCGCGTCGGGCAGGCCCTTGAGCCCGTCGCAGACGAGCATGAGGACGTCGTTCACGCCGCGGTTCTTGATCTCGGTGCGGATGTGCATCCAGTGCTTGGCGCCCTCACCGCCGTCGCCGGCCCACAGGCCCAAAATCTCGCGCCGGCCCTCGGTGGTGACGGCCAGGGCCACGTAGACGGGCTGGTTGGCGACCGCGCCGTCGCGGATCTTCACGTGGATGGCGTCGATGAAGACCACCGGATAGACGGCGTCGAGGGGTCGGCTCTGCCATTCGGCCGTGCCGTCGAGGACCTTGTCGGTGATGGTGGAGATGGTCTGGCGGGAGGCCTCGGCGCCATAGACTTCGGCCAGGTGGGCCTGGACCTCGCCGGTGGTCAGGCCCTTGGCGGCCAGCGAGATGACCATCTCGTCGACGCCAGTCAGGCGCTTCTGCCGTTTCTTGACGATCTTTGGTTCGAAGGAGCCCTCGCGGTCGCGGGGCACGGTTATCTCCACCGGGCCGACGTCGGTCAGCACGGTCTTGGAGCGTTTGCCGTTGCGGGAGTTGCCGCCGTTCTTCCCGGCCGCATCGTGTTTTGTCATAGCCGAGATGGTCGGTGATCTCACCCTTGAGGGCGGACTCCAGCAGCCGCTTGGTCAGCTGCTGCAGCAGCCCGCCCTCACCAGTCAACTGCGAGCCCTCGGCCTGGGCGCGGTCCACCAGCTCGTCGATCAACTGGTCGTCCACGGCCTTCGCCGACACAGCCTTCGGTGGCTCGACGGCCCCGGACTCGGACACGTTCTCACTGGTCATCGATGCATCTTCCATGATCGGGAGTTACACCGAACGTCTTACAGTCCCGGCCGAAGCCTTTGCAGTCCCTTTGAGCGTGGGGGCGGGGCCGGGGGCGTGCGTGTGTGCGCGGGAGCGTGCGCGGGGGGAGCGCGGGCTGGTGTGTGTCAGGGTTTCTGAAGTGGTGTGGGTGTTGCTAGGCGGCGGTTGATTTTGGGGTGGTTCGTTCTGCTTGGCTGCTCGTACGTCGTGTCGTATGACGTCAGCGTCCGTCTCTCTGTGATGAGGGTTTGGATGACCGTGTCGGCGCGGAGTGACTGGGAGCCGACTGTTGCGCCGTGCTGCGGGGCCCCGGTGAAAGCTAGAGAGAGGTGTTGCTGTGGATTCCGTACGCGAGTCGTGTGATCTGGATCTGGAGATCGACTTTCTGGAGCAGCTTGATGCTCCGGCCGATGGCCCGGGACCCGGCCAGATGGCCGTCGACAGTGGCTTCATGGCGGCTCACTCGGGCCTTACCTTCCTCCAGGACAGCTATCACTTCGGGCTCAACGTCTACAACTACTTCTATCCTCCGATGATGGGCGGGATGCCCCCCATGGGCGGGATGCCTCCGATGATGGGCCCGAGGTAAACAGTCCCCAGGCCGGAGTGCGGTGTGGTTGACGGACGGGGCAGACGGGCGGATGGCTTTTGCCTTTCGGGCTGATGGTGGGACTGCCCGCCCGTCTGCGGGAGATCGGTGGCACGGGTGGCGCACCGGGGTCTGCCACCGGGCCAGGCGCCTTCTCTAGGGTGAGGTTGCATCATGTTTCCGCAGACGACACCACCGCCCGGCGCCAGCCGCACGGATAACCCGTCGGATGTGCTGGAGCCGGAGTTTCCGGCATTGCGCAGCGGCGTGGAAGTCACCCAACGGGAGGGTGGCAAGGCAGTGGTGAGCCTGCCTGGGGGGCAGTACCTGCGCCTGGGCAGAGACGCGGCAGTCCTCTTGCTGGCCTTGGACGGCACACGCCCCCGAACGGCGGTGCTGGCCAGCTGGGCAGGGGTGACCGGGGATGTCCGTGCACGCGAGACGCTGTCCCGTTTCGCTGCCGCAGGACTGCTGGAAACCCATCAAGACGCCAGACGTCCTGTGATGCGCCGCCTGGTCTACCGCAGGCCGGCGATGCTCCAGCTCACCCTGTACCAGCCCGATCGCCTGACAGGAATCCTGCACACGATCGGAACACACCTGGCCCGCCGCCCCGTCGCGGTGTTCTACGCAGTCCTTGTCTGCTCGGGACTCATCACCACCGTGCTCTGCGCCGAGCAGCTGCACAGCGCCCTCGCCCACCGCAACGCCGTCACCTGGCTCCTCGTGTACGCCACGATGATCGCAGTGAACGTCGGACACGAGTTCGGCCACGCCACCGCCCTGGCCTACTTCGGCGGCCGCCCCCGCCGCATGGGCGTCATGCTCCTCTACCTTTCCCCGGCCTTCTTCTGCGACGTCACCTCCAGCTGGTGCCTGCCCCGCCGCCAACGCGCCACCGTCGCTCTCGCCGGCATCATCGTCAACACAGGCGTCGGGGCCTGCGCGGCCCTGGCCGGCGCAGCCGACCTCGGCGGACAACGCTCCTACTGGTGGCTTCTGGCCCTCGCCAACACCACCACGGTCGTCTTCAATCTGCTGCCCTTCATCAGGCTCGACGGCTACCTCCTGCTGCTGGCCACGGTCGACCGCCCCCACCTGCGGGACCACGCCATGGACGACGCCCGTGCCTGGCTCGGCCACCACCTCTACCGCCACCCGCCGCAGCCTCGCCGCCTGCCCCAGCTGTGGAGCGTGCCCTACGGACTGGCAGCCCTCACGTTCCCGGCAATCCTCATCGCCTACCTCCTGCTCGCCATCCGGCCCGTCCTGGCCGGTATCGGCCCCATCGGCACCGGCCTGTGGATCACCGCGGCCCTCTGCGCCGCCGCACGCCTGCTGCTCGGGTGTTGCACGGTCGCCTTCCCCAGGGATGCGCCGCCCCGGCAGGAGAGGGGCTGACATTCGGAGGCCGTGCGGTACGGATCGTGATGGAGAGGGAGGGGAAGTCCGCAGCAGAGGTCGCGCGGGACTTGGGCGTGCACGAGGGCACGCTGCAGAGTGAGTTCATGGGGCCAAGGTCTGTGCGGATGCCGAGGCCGCGGGCAGGCTGGACGAGTCCGAACGTGAGGAACTGCGCGGGCGTCGGCGCGCTTCTCATTCATCGCCGCACTGGTTCTGCCCTTGTGCGCCGTTCTGGGCGTCACCATGGCCACGGGACCTGCCGCCCAGTCGGACGCGGCCGACACCTGCTGTGGCGCGCTCACCGACTGCACGGGCGTCGGCGCCGTGGACGCCCCGTTCATCGGCACGGCGACCGTCTCGGGTGGTGTCGGCATACACGTGAACGTGGCTCTGACACTTCACGGAGAATCTGGCCGGAAAGTCACCGAGTTCGAGGGCACCCTGACGGAGCTCATGGCGGCAAGGGTTCCTTTGGCAGCTCAGTGTCCGGTGATGGCGGCAACGACCGCATCATGGCCGGTGGCGGCGATGGAGGCGCCGGAAGCCGAGACCAGGGGAAGGGCGGCACCGGAAACTATCTGGGCAGGATGTTCGGGAACGACGGCAACGACATCCTGATCGCCGTCGCCGGGCGCAGGACGACGGACAAATCTGACGGCAACAGCGTGCGCTCAACCATCGACGGCGGCGCGGGCGACGACGTCTGCAAGGCCCTGCCCCGAAACCAGGGATCCATCGTACGTTGCAACCCCTGAGCCAGGGCTGCCGCGTGACCGGCAAGGAGCCTTCGAGCCCGCCCTGCCGCTGGAGATCTAGCAGGGCGGTCAGCCTGACCGGAGGCTGTCCGTTCAGCGTTGAACGAGCGCCAGATGGAGATCAGCTAAAAAGACTTCATATCAGCTCGGTGATGCAGTCCCTGCCGTCGCGCAGGTCGCTTGCGACCTGGATGGTGTCCCGTTGGGTGGTGTAACAGCGATCTCCGCATAGCCCCTGGTCATGGGGCGGCCATCGCGCAACTCTCCGGGTACGAAGCTCGTTGAAGCGAGAGGTGGCGCGATGGCCTTGTCCCAGCATGACTTACTCCGCCTGATGGAGTCACTGCGTACGGCGGACGGAATCGAGTTGATGAGGGTTCTGGCCCAGCGGATCCTGCAGGAACTCCTGAACGAGGCTTCTCAGGCACCCATTAGGAGGCGCGGAGCGCATTGGCGGCGCACGTTTCGCCCGCGCTGACGCACCGTCATTCCCTCCGCCCCTGGGATGCGGTTTGGGTACCGTTTCCTCCCCGTGATGGGAACGCCTGCTCCTGCAACTCTGGTGCGCGATACGCCTTCGCATCGAGCTCTCCAGGGGCCTCCGGCCCGCGCCATGCCTGTCAACCCCCGAATGCTGGGGATATCACTTCCGATTCTCGTCGTGCCAAAGTCGATCAGACGAAGCCGGCGTTGACGAGAAGCACAAGCGTCAATTCACGGCAAGGAATCACACGAACCAGGGGGCTGGGATGGGGGATGAGTTCACCGCTACGGACGCGACCATGCTGGTGGGCTGTGTCCGCTCGGTACTTGAGCATCACGGCTTGCGGGACTGGAATATGGTGGCGAAGGGCTTCTGGTGTTATGTCCAGCCCCCCGGTGACATCTCTCGTGTCCAGGGATGGAAGCTTCATCTTTCGGCCACGCCTCTGTCCGCGCCGCTGGTGCTCGCGCGGGCGGCCGATGTACTGGTTCAGCACCGGTGTCACTTCAAATTCGCCAGGACCATCGACCATGTCACGGAACTGGTCTCCCGCCAGTGTGACCGCGGAAGCGCCGGCAAGATCATCACTGTCTATCCCGAGGTCGATGACGACGGGCTGCGTGCGTTGGCCGCGGAACTCGACCGGGCGACCGAGGGGTTGCCGGGCCCGGTCGTCCTCTCCGACCGCCCCTTCCGGCAGGGGAGTTCGGTGCACTACCGGTTCGGGGTGTTCCACGGTGTGCCGATGCTCGGGAACGACGGTCAGTACGAGGCGATGTTGGTCGCACCCGATGGGGCCCTTGTGCTGGACCGGCGCACGGCGCGATTCTCCCCGCCGGACTGGGGGCCGCGCGATCCGTTCACCCATGCCCGAAACCACTCCCAGACCTCCCAGACCGGACCGGGCAGTGTGGCTGCGCCCCGCCCGGTTCTGCTGAAGGACCGCTACCTGGTCCGTACGTCCGTACGTCAACTGTGCACAGGTGGCGTATACCGAGCCCTCGATCAACAAACCGGTGCGGCGGTCATCGTCAAGCAGGCCCGTCAGCACACCCAGGCCACGACGACGGGCGGCGATGTCCGGGACATGCGCCGCCATGAGGCGGAAATGCTGCGGCAGTTCGCCTCGTCGGGCGTCACACCGCTGCTGGTCGATCTCTTCGAGCAGCAGGGAGACCTTTTCCTGGTGCAGGAGGAGATCACCGGAGTCACCTTGCGTCGCTGGGTGTCGGACAACACGAGCTTCCACGACGACGGCACATGGGGCACAGCGCTGGACGCCGTCCAGCGGATCGCCTCCGAACTGACCGACCTGGTCGAGCTGGTGCATTCCCAGGGGCTGGTGCTGCGCGACCTCAACCCTGGCAATGTGATGGTCACCGATGACGGATCCCTGGGTCTGATCGACCTTGAGCTCCTGGTCCGGTCCGGAGCACGGCCCGTCGTCCGCGGGTACACGCCGGGCTATGCCGCGCCGGAACAGACCGTTGCGCCCCGGATCGGTACCGCACCACCGCCCACGGCCGATCTGTACAGCCTGGGAGCCACTCTCTTCCACCTGATCAGCGGCGCGGATCCGCTGCTCCCCGACGACGATCCGGGCACGCGCTCGCACCACGAGCGCATCGCGTACTGGCTCGACCAGCTGGGCGCGGGCAACCCCGGCGTACGCCGCTTCGGCGATGTCGTCCTCGCGCTCATGCACGAGGATCCCGGACGGCGGCCCGGGCTCGCGAGAGTCCGCCATCTGCTCGCCGCGCGCACTGACCCGACCGATCAAGACGGCCGAGCCCGATCGATCCCGCCGCTCCCCGACACCTCCGGCGTGAAGCGCATGCTCATCGACACACTCGACCACCTGCTGGCGACCATGGATACTGGCAGTTCCGAGCGGCTGTGGCCGACCGGCGCATCCGGCGCGACCTCCGATCCGTGCAACGTCCAGCACGGTGCCGCCGGGATCCTGGGCACCCTGACCCTTGCGTACCGGAACCGGCCGGACACCGCGCTACGCGACGCCATGACGGTTACCGCAGGCTGGATCCGCCACCGCGCCGCCCGCGAGCCACGCGCGCTGCCCGGCCTCTACTTCGGCCGCTCCGGTACGGCCTGGGCACTCGCGGAAGCCGCCTCGGCCCTCGGGGACGACGACCTGCTCGCGTTCGCCGGGGACCTCGCCAGGACGGTCCCGGTGCGCTGGCCCAATCCGGACGTCTGCCACGGCGTCGCCGGAGCGGGACTGACCCAACTCCGCTTCTGGGAGATCACTGGCGAGGAGACCTACCTCGACCGGGCCGGGCAGGCCGCCGAGGCGATGGCGGCAGCGGCCGAGCAGCAGGACGGACTCGTGCTCTGGCCCGTTCCACGGCACTTTTCGTCACGTCTCGCCGGGGCTGCCCACTTCGGCTTCGCTCACGGGGTCGCGGGCGCGGGCACGTTCCTGCTGAGCGCCGGTCAGATCACCGGCGAACGCGCCTACTTGGAGCTGGCCGCGCGAGCCGCCGACTCGCTCCGCGCCGTGGTTCAGGTGCGCGACGGAGCGGCGTACTGGCCCAAAGACGCCCGAGGCGACAACCCCGATCGACAGTGGACACACTGGTGCAGCGGCTCCTCCGGAGTGGGCACCTTCCTCGTCCGTATGTGGCAGGAGAACGGTGACCGGTGCTTGCTCGACCTCGCCGCTCTGGCCGCAGGCGCCGTTCACCGAGCGCGATGGCAAGCCGGGACGACCCAGTGCCACGGGATCTCCGGCGACGGCGAGTTCCTCCTGGACCTCGCCGCGATGACCGGCGAGGAACGCTACCGGGACTGGGCGGCCGATCTCGCGACGGCTCTCCTCGCGCGCCACACACTGCGCGACGGGCGCATGCTGCCCCCGGACGAGACCGCGACCGGTCTGGCGGCCGACTTCGGCACCGGCATCGCCGGTGTTCTGGCCTTCTTGCTGCGGCTGGTCCACGGCGGTCCCCGCCTGTGGCTGCCGCACCACGGCATCCGTGCCGCCGGAGCCGGCGTCGGCTTCGGTGGCACGGAGACGCAAGAGACGTAGCGAGTGTGGAGGGAGGTGATTCCCATGGAGAACGACAAGGTGATGGAGGCCGACGTGACTGCGCTGCAGGCTCTCGACGCCGATGAAGAGACCGAGAGCGCGCTGCAGAGCTGCGCGTGGACCTGCCCCGGAACCGCGTGAGACACCGGGACAGAACAGAGGCGGGCACCGCGACGAGCATCGCGGTGCCCGCCCGCCCCACCACGGCCGCCGGATCAACGAAGGAGCCCGCAACATGCCGAGCCGACCGCCCGCCTCGGTGTTCTTCCCCGTACAGCCGAAACGGCTGGACAGCATCGCCGCCTTCGCCCAGCTCGTACACCAAGGCCACGCCCACCGCCTGTGGGCCGGCCAGTCCATGGAAGCGCTGGAGATCCACCAAGTCCTCGCCGCACTCACCGTACGCTTCCCAGGAATACCTCTCGGAACCGGCGTCGCGATCACGCTGCTCCGGCATCCCTACGAGGCAGCGCTGCAGGCCCGCTCCCTGGCCCGGCTGTCCGGAATGCCGTACGTCGCTGGATACGGCCCGTCATATCCGGGAGCCCAGCGGGCACTGCGCTCCACCCCCTATCCCAGTTCGTGCGCCGCGGCGGAGGAGTACATCGCCCTCACCCGCGCCCTGCTGAACGGTGAGAAGGTTCGGCACGACGGTGACTGTTTCACCCTGCATGCCAATCTCGAACCGTTGGAGACACCCGCGGTCGAGCTAGGGCTCGGCGTCCTTCGCCCGGGGATGGCCCGCACCGCCGGACGCGTCGCCGAGGTGGCGATCACCCTGATGACCCCGCCGCACTACGTGCGCGACCACATCGTTCCCGCACTGGAAGCCGGAGCGCGCGAGGCCGGCCGCAGTCGGCCGCGCGTGGCGACGATCGTGCATGTCGCCGTGGCGCTGCCGGGACGCGACCTCGAACGCGTCACATACGCCGGTGCCTACCCGAACCTGATTCTGCCGCACTACACCGACATGTTCCGGCGCGCCGGAATCAGCGTCGATGGCGCAGACCCGGCCGATGGAGCGGCGAAGCTCCTTCGCTCAGGAGGGATCGTGGTGGGAACGCCCGCCGAGATCGCGGAGTCCCTGCGGGAATACCGTGCCTGCGGAGTGGACGAGGTCATCCTCAGCCCTGCGGGCGTACTGGTCACCGAAGGAGTGGAGGCGGCACTCGCCGACCTGCGGGAGATCCTGGCAGCGGACATCCGGTCGACACTGCAGGTGTAATGAACCGTGTCATCGCCCTCGTCGACAACGATGCGGCCGGGCCGGCCGCGCTACAGCACGTGTCCGTTGTGTTCCGGTTGGCCTGCCACACGTGAGAGCTTCCGGCGCCTTGGGTCGCACAACGACTCGACGGTGTTGCACCAGACGTCGAGACCGGGGTTCGCGCTGAGCTTGTCGGATCGTGCCTTGGCCCGGCGGGAGGCTCTTTCCCGGTTCTTCGGGTCCCGCAGGGACATCAGAGCGTGGATCCACGCGTTGAGGTCGTCGCGGTAGGCGAAGATCCCCGCCTCGGCCGCCTTGCCCACCAAGGCGTGCTCACCCAGCCCGGACGCGGCCTGTACCAGAAACGGATGTAACGGCCTCTTAGCGCGCTGGGATCAGCATGGTCGACGGCCGCCACTCCCGCTTGATCAACCCGAAGACCCACGAGTCGGATACCTCGCCGTTCACGACGCAGTCTTCCCGCAACGTTCCTTCCCGCATGAATCCGATCTTCTCCAGCCGAGCCCAGGTACCGAGGGCCCACCGGCGCGAGCTGCGTGCCATGGGGAACCAGGGACCGCCCCGTCCGCGTACCCATCAGCACGCACCGGATGATGCCCCCGAGCTGGGAGGCCAGGCAGACACACAAGCCTCCCGCGCGCCGCAAGCCCTTGCGGGTATGGCTCAACGCCGACCACGGACCCGCACTCCTGGCACTCGCCGACCGCTACACCCTTCGGCACGGCCTCCCCACCGATTCGTGGAGTCGGCTTCGGAGTCGACCACCGCTACCGGTGGTCGTATGCTGCATCCGGCCCGCATCGGCCAGGTTGGAGCCGATGTCGAAATTACGGGGCGTCAGGCACTGGTTCCTCGCGTACACCTTCCCGTCTCGCTTGCCGGACCTGAGCCGTCTGGCAGTACCGGCTCGTCCCGACGTTGTCGGGGCTGCTTACCGCACACCCCGGCATCCCCCGAGGCGAACTGCCCCCTGCTTCAACCGGATTGCTACGACAACCTGGCGGTAAGGTCTCTCACCTCACTCGACTCCATAGCGCATCGTCGCGCACCCACAAGGTCGACCAGCGCGCCTATGCCTTCCACGACACTGTCACCGTGGCCTCGATCCGCCTCTGGCTCCGCCCGTGATCTCCGCCGGATCTAGTAGCCGGTTGCGCCGTCGAGCATCTCGCGCAGGATGTCCAGGTGGCCGTTGTGGCGGGCCGTCTCCTCGGTGAGGTGGTGCACGATCCAGCGCAAGTCGACGTGGACGCCGTTGCGGATCGTGCGCTGAGCCTGCTTGTCCAGGTCGCTTCCGGCGACCAGTTCGCGGTAGAGGCTGCTCTGTTCGGCGTATTCGTCGAGCAACTGTGTGAGCGGGAAGTCGACGGCAATACGCATCTCGCGGTCGGGGTCCTCATCCGTCATGGGGGCCCGGTCTTCCTCGCCGAGGAAGACCACCTGGAACCAGTAGTACTCGACCCAGCGAAGATGGTTGATCACACCGCTCATGGTCATCAACGGTGAGCCCGGCAGGAGCGCCTTGCGCGCGTTCTCCTCAGAGACGCCTTCGCATTTGGCGTGTGCGGTGCCACGTGCGTAGTCGAGGAACGTGGTGAGCTGGGTGCGATCGTCCCACGCGGGCGGTGTGTCATTGATTCTGGTCATCGCGCGAAGCATCCCCGATCACCACGACCCGTGTCGAGGCATTTCGCGGAGGGGCCCCTGCCCCACCCACCGCCGACCGCCCGACATCATCCGCCGGACAGGCCCTGGCCGAGCTCCTGGCCGACTGTCCGGCCGGCATCGACCCAATCGGCCGGGAGAGGTGCATGCTGGGCACCAACAGGGATCGAGTTCCTGGCGGGAGGTCGAAAGAGTGAACGGCGGCAAAGGGAGACGGCGCCTGGCCAGCCGCGCCTCGGCCCGAAAGGGGGCCGCGGCGCACCGGTCGGCCGGTGCCCGCAGGCGGCTCGGCCGGAGTACCGGCGAGGTCCCCCTCGACCGAATCACCACGCGCGATCGACTGGCCTGGCTGAACTCCGCCGGCTCCAGGATCGGCACCACTCTGGACCTGGAGCGCACTGCCCAGGAGCTGGCCGAGTTCACCGTGCCCGGCTTCGCCGACGGGGCCGCTGTCGACATCCTGGAGAGCGTCCTGCGGGGCGACGAGGGCTCACGGTGGACGGGTACGGGCGTCCCGCTCATGCGGGCCACGGCGCTGTGCGCCATCGAGGAGCTGTCCGCCCTGGAGCCCACTCCGGTGGGCGAGACCTTCGTCCGCACGGAGCAGGCGCACGAGACACTGCTCCATCGGTACTGTCTGCGGCAGGGCAAGCCTGTGATGGTGAGCCGGATGCGGAACGACGACTTCATCAAGGTCGCGCCGACGGAGAGCGCCGCGGCGAAGATGCGTGCCGCCGGAGTGCACAGCTATCTCGCGGTGCCGCTGATCGCCCGCGGGCTGCTGCTCGGCAGCGCGGACTTCGTACGCGGCCCCGGAACACCACCGTTCTCCTCCACCGACCTCGCACTGGCGGAACACCTGGCCTCCCAAGCCGCCGTCTACATCGACAACGCCCGGCTGTACGGGCGCGAGCGCGAGCACGTCGTCTCGTTGCAACGCACTCTGCTGCCGCGCGCGACCCCGGTGACGCCGGGGCTGCGTGTGCAGGCCGAGTACGCGCCCTCGACGGCTCACCACGGTGTGGGCGGGGACTGGTACGACGTGATGGCCCTGCCCGGCGGACGTACGGCCCTCATGGTGGGCGACGTCATGGGCCACGGGCTGCCCGCGGCCGCGACCATGGGGCGTCTGCGGGCGGTGGCCCGCACCCTGATGACCCTGGACATGGCTCCGGAGCGCGTCCTGGCCCGGCTCGACCTCGCCACGCGTGACCTGGAGGACGAGCAGGTCGCCACATTCCTCTGCGCTGTCTTCGACCCGGCCGACTCCACCTACACGCTGGCCAGCGCCGGGCACCTGCCACCACTGCTCCTCGACGGGCGGGGTTCCGCCGAGTTCGTGGACCTGCCCATCGGCGCGCCGCTCGGCGCGGGAGTGATTCCGTACGACCCGATCCGCCTGAAAGTCCAGGCAGGCGGCAATCTGGTCATGTACACGGACGGTCTCGTGAAGTCCCGGCATGCGGACCTGGACCACCAGTTGGAACGCCTGCGCTCGGCGGCGCGCGGTCTGGCACCCGAGGTTCTGGAAGGCGGCGGCTTGATCGAATGCGCCCCTGCCGACACCGCCCGTTTCGACGAGGCCGTGCTCCTCGTCGCGACGATCGCCTCTGCCACCCCCGCCGGCCTCCGCGAGTGGCAGCTGCCGCAGGAAGGGCGTGCGGCGTCCGTCGCCCGGGGTCTGGTCACGGACCAGCTCGCCGCGTGGGATCTGACGGAGCTCGCCGACGTCTGCGAACTCGTCGTCTCCGAACTCGTCGGCAACGCCCTGCGCTACGGCAACGGGCCCGGCCGGCTCCGGCTGCTGCGCGGTGAGCGACTCGTCGTGGAGGTCTCGGACACGGGCCCGGACCTGCCCCAGATCCAGCACGCGGATCTCAGCGACGAGGGCGGCCGGGGCCTCCAGCTCATCAACATGCTGTGCCGCCGATGGGGCTCCTGCCGCACCGTGACCGGCAAGGTGGTGTGGGCGGAGCAGAACCTTCCCTCCTGAGGACCGCCGGAGCCGCTGGACGGCAGGGAGGCAGGACTGTGGCGTTCGCCCGTAGATTTTGCCGTCCCGTGGTTGCCGCCCCGACAGGTCCGTCAGACTCTTGGTCACCATGCCCCCGGGCAGCTGGTACTGCTGGTCACGGGGGGTGCAAGGGCTCTCCGCGCTGAGCGGGGAATGTTCATGCACCTTGAGTTCCGTCACCTCCGTGTCCTGCTCACCGTCGCCGAGGCCGGCAGCATCCGCGGAGCCGCCGCACGGCTGCAGCTCTCCCAGCCGGCCACGAGCGCTCAGCTGAAGCGGATCGAGCACGAGCTGGGCGGCCCCCTGTTCATCCGCAGCGCCGAGGGGGTGAAGCCGAACGCGAGCGGTCAGTACGTCCTGCGCTGCGCACGTGACCTCGTGGTCGGCTTCGACCGGCTGCGCGAGCACGCGCGGTCGGCCGCTGAGGCGGACACGGAGGCTGCCGCGCCGCTGCGGGCGGGCGGAACCGCCGGCCCCCTGGTGCCGCTGCTGATCTCCGCCCTCTTCGAACTCGTCCCGGAACGCCGGCTCACCACTGATGCCCGCCGTTCCGTGCACACCCTGGTGAAAATGATGAGCCGGTCGAAATGCGACATCGCGGTGTTCGGCGAGTTCCCGGGTTTCCCTCTTCCGGTCGGCGAGTCGGTGGCGACGCGCACGCTGCTGCGCGAGCCGGTCTTCGTCCTGCTCTCCGAGGACCACCCGCTGGCCCGCCAGGAGACGGTCAGCCTGCACGAGCTGAGGGGCGAGGAGTGGGTCATGCCGGAGGCCGACGAGAGCGGTGTGCACGCGTATCTCCATCTCACCTGTCAGTCGGCGGGATTCACTCCGCACATCGCGCACGTGACGCCGGACCTGTCCGTGGCGCAGATCCTGGTCGCCGGCCGGCGTGCCGTCTGCGGTGTGTGGCCGACCGCCGATGTCCCCGCCCCGGGCACCGTGCAGCGGCCGCTTGTGGACGTCCCGTTCCACCGGCGGCTGCAGCTGGCCTGGAACACGGAATCGGTGCCGCCCCAGCTCGCCGACGCGGTGGGCGAGCGTCTGTTGGCCGGCTATCTGTCGCTGGTGCGGCAGCGGCCGCAGTACCTGGCCTGGTGGGAGGCCGGCGGCGAGGAGTTCGCCCTCGGCGCGGACAGGTGACCGGCCGGGCTGCGATTCCCCACCCCCTATAGCTCCGCAGTTGTATCCCACATGGGATCACGTCAGGAACATGTCACCTGGTGAACACTTCGCGTCAACGTCCAAGGACGTCGTCACCCCCACGACGAGCGAAGGAAACACCCCGTCATGCCCCGTCCCTTCCTTGCCCTTTCCACGATGGTCGCCGCCGGTGTCATTACCGCAGGTGCGATGTCCGTACCGGCGCACTCGCAGCCCCATGCGGTGCAGCACGGAACCTCCGTCCGCGACACGGCGATATCCCAGGCCATGGCAAACGTGACCCGGCACGCCGACACCTTCGGATTTGGGGCGGGCCAGACGCTCCACGTCAAGGATGTCGTGATCGACGCCAACGGCACCCAGCACGTCCGCTTCGAGCGGACCTACCAGGGCCTCCCCGTCGTCGGCGGCGACTTCGTCGTCCACCAGAAGGCCGACGGCTCGCTCAAGGGATCCACCCACGCCAAGGCTCACAAGGTGGCGCCCAAGTCCGTCACTCCCGCGGTCGACTCCAAGGGTGCCGCGGCCGGAGCCCTGAAGAGCTCGCAGGGACTGGTCGGTAACGCCAAGTCCACCCCCGAGCTGATCGTGTGGGCCGCCGACGGCACCCCCCGCCTGGCCTGGCGCACCACTGTGCAGGGTCTGGGCGACAAGGGACAGCCGCACGGCGAGGTATTCGTCACCGACGCCACCACCGGCGCCGCGATCGAGAACTACGACGCCGAGCATGAGGCGACCGGCACCGGCCACTCCGAGTACACCGGTGACATCACCATCGACACCACCCAGCAGGCCGACGGCACTTTCGCCCTGATCGACCCGACCCGCAAGCACATCACCAAGGATGCGCGCAACGTCTCCTCCTCGTCCCTGAACAGCTCCTCGGGCACGCTGTTCACCGACGCCGACGACATCTGGGGCGACGGCCGGAAGTTCTCCACCGACCGTTCCACCGCTGCGGTCGACGCGCACGCCAACACCGCGAAGACGTACGACTACTACAAGAGCACCTTCGGCCGCAACGGCATCAAGAACGACGGCCGCGGCGCCACCGTCTTCGTCCACGTCGGCACCAACTGGGACAACGCCCAGTGGTCGGACGCCTGCTTCTGCATGATGACCGGCGACGGCGACGGCACCACCGACCCGGAGCAGGTCGACCTCGACACCATGGGCCACGAGATGACCCACGGCGTCACCTCGGCCACCGCCAACCTGCGCTACAGCGGTGAGTCCGGCGGCCTGAACGAGGCCACCAGCGACATCCTCGGCACGATGGTCGAGTGGTACGCCAACAACCCGGTCGACACCCCCGACTACCTCTTCAGCGACCAGTCCACCCCGCCGTGGCTGCGCCGCTTCGACAAGCCGTCCCTGGACGGCCGCTCCGCCGACTACTGGTCGAAGTCCGTCGGCCGGCTGGACGTGCACAACTCCTCGGGCGTCGGCAACCACTGGTTCTACCTCGCCAGCGAGGGCAGCGGCGCCAAGACGATCAACGGCATCACCTACAACAGCCCGACGTACAACGGCTCCACCGTCGCCGGCATCGGCAACCAGAAGGCCTCCGCCGTCTGGTACCGGGCGCTGACCGTCTACATGACCTCCACCACGGACTACAAGGGCGCCCGCACCGCGACCCTGAACGCGGCGAAGGACCTCTACGGCGCAACCAGCCCCGAGTACGCCACCGTGGCTGCGGCCTGGAGCGCGGTCAACGTCCTCTGACGCACCGACGCACCGCCTGATCCGTGGGGTCCGCCCCGGATCACCTTCTCGGGCCCCGTCGTGGCGGCGGGGCCCGAGCTCCAGGCGTCCAGCAGACGCCATGTCTTCTCGACCGCTGATTCCCGACTCATGTGGTCGACCATGCGGGGCGGCGTACCTGTGCACAACCATTCGGGCGTCTTGACCGGACGCTGTGGCCACTGGCGGGAGACGGTGCACGAGGTCAGGCTGGTCGGTTTAGGGTGAGCGTGTGTTCAATCGGCTCGGGATCACAGTGTTGCCACCGGGGCCTCGGTGGCCTTGTCAGGTGCGGTTGTGGGTGGATGGCTGCGACGTGGTGGAAGCGGCGGTCCATGAGGGTGGGCGTGGGCCGTTCGCGAGGGACGTGCTGCGGATGGACCGGCCCAGTCCGCTCGCGGCGTCCCGCACGGGTCGCCGCCTGAGGCTGGGCGAACCCGAGTGCACCGGCGGCTGCTGCGGGTTCCTGTCCGCTGTGGTGCAGCGCTGCGGAGGGATGGTGGTCTGGTCCGGCTGGGAGGGGCCCTACGGGGATCGGTTGCCGCTGGGTTTCCACTTCGACGCCGAGCAGTACGACGCCGAGCTGGCCCGTGCCGTCGCGGACCGGTGGTGGGATATCCACACCGATCCCCTTTGGCGCTTGCCAACCAGCGCCGACGACACAGGGCTCTGAACGGGCGTTCCGTGCGGCTTCGCTCTATGGCAGTAGGTCTTTTGATGGCCTGCCGTGAGAGCTGGCCAGTCAGCCGGACGTCTCCGCGGCCCCTTACTGTGCTTCGGCCTCATGGGGCAACTGCCGGAGAGCGTGGACCAGGACATCCTGGAGAACCGAATCATCTTCGCTATGGATCCCCAATGGCGTCAGGCACTCCGGGCGCAAGGTGGTGAGGCGGGGGTAGGGCGACAACGAGCGAACCAGGCGCCCGTCCGAGAGGCCCGGACCGCGCAGTCGTGCAGGTCCGGGCCGCAGACAGCGGCGTCGCCCGGAATCAGGCAGGAAGGTCCGTGACGGCAGCGGGCGTTGCCGCCACCGGCTCGGCAGCGGTGGCGACAGGGCGGGGTGCGGTGTAGTGCACGGTGCGCTGCGTGCGTTCCCTGGCCAGCTTGCCCTTGGCGACGAGGGCCTCGACGGTGTTGCGGACCACCTGGGTGCTGGCCTGCGCCCGGTCTGGGTGTGCTGCCCCGAGCTCGCGGACTACGTCACTGGCCGTACGGGGCTCTTGGTGAGTGAACAGAGCCAGCACCAGGTCACCGAGCCTGGGCCGGGTGACGGCCGTTGCCCGGGCTCGCAAAGCGCGGGCCGCGGGTGACTTCTTGTCCCGCCCCAGACCCGCCGGGCTGCCGGGCTTCGGGGCGCGCTGAGCGGGGGAAGACGCGGCCGGACCGCCCTTCGATGACGGCTTGACGCGGTCCGGAGCAGCCTCCTTGGCCGCTGTCACTGCGGGGAGTGAGGAGGAGAGGGCGTCGCGTATGCGGGTCAACAGGACACTGTCGACCTCCAGGGTCGCGAGCTGGGCCTGCAGGGCCTCGATCTCGCCCCGGATGCGGGTTTGTCCGTGCGGGTTGGTCTCCAGGTCGGCGGCGACCCGCGCGGCGTACTGGTCGGAGAGGAGGGTGCTGCCCAGCTCGGCGGTCATGAAGGCCCGCTTCCGTCAAGGGTGTTGCCTCCGGATGCTAGCCACTGGATACGCAACGGCACTGGCCAATGGCAAACATACCGACGTTGCACCGCTGTACCTCGACGGCTGGGGATCACGATCCGTTGAGCACCGGCTGCTGTTGCGGTGGGTGGGGCGGGTAGAGAAACAGACTGACGCCTGGGGCATCAGCGAAGGCGCGCCGGATACGCGGCTCGACGTCAGCCCACTCCAAGCCCCCGAGCCCCGCGCCGAGTGCGGGGATCGCCAGGGACGCGATCCCGAGACGCTGGACGGTGGCCACAAGATCTATCAGCCCGGCGTCAATGTCTTCTATCCGTGAGCGGGAGCGCCAGAGTTCCTTCGTCGGAAAGTTGATGACGTAGCGCGGCTGTGCCGCCGCGCCTGCATCCCACACGTGCATCCTGCCGACGGCAAGGTCACCGGAATGGCAGGCTTGCTTGTAGGCAGCGAACATCGCGGGGTAGGCCTTCTTGAACTGCAGGGCGAGGCCCTTGCCCATCACCCCCACCGCGTTGACGGGGTTGACCAGGGCACTGACATAGGCCTGGAGAATGTCGCCGGAGCACGCGGTAACGCGGATCGATGAGGTCATCGACCCATGACAGCAGCGGCCGCTGACAATTCGGCTCTCCACCGCCCGACCCCGTGTGCGTCACCAGCTCCTTCGCATGGATCTGCGCAGCGACGGGGGATCGGAACGTGCATTCCCCCGGGTCAGTGCCAGCGTCCCTTCGGGTATCCCTCGAACCGGGGCAGATTCGCTGGCTGCCAGCAGATCCCCGAGGAGTCCACGGGGCCGACGATCGAAGGCACGCTCGGCGCGGGCGAGGCCTCAGCAGTTTCGTGGTCGGCGGGTGATGGGGAGGCACAACATTCCGCCGGGAACCAGGATCCCGGCACGCCTCTCGCGTCAGAACTCCCCCCCTTCGAGGTTTGTGTTCCTCCCTTCAGAACCTCCCGCCTCGCGTGCATACTGGGGGCCCGGAAAGTTGCCCGGGGTACGCGGCCGACGGTCCGGGATTGTCCTCGGGCGTTACCAGGGCCGGGGTCTGACGGTGCGTCATCCGGTGGACGTCGGAGGAGGTCACCCGAGGTTCCCTCCTCGGCCGGCACCCATACGAAACATCGCGCGTGGCCCGAGTTCCACACTTCTCAGGAGCCGTCTTGCATTTACCCAAATACGTCACCGCCGCCTGTGCCACCGCCGCGGCGACGGTCTTGGCCACCTCCACGTCCGCGGCCGCGGAGACCGGCCCCGAGCAGGACAATTTCTTTCCCGCCATGGTCCATTCCATCCTCCACCTCGACATCGATGCGCCGGGTGCCAATGACTGGACCTGCCGTCCCAGCGCCGCTCACCCGCGTCCGGTCGTCCTGGTGCACGGGACCTACGAGAACCGCTACAACAACTGGGCCGGGATGTCGCCCGAGTTGAAGGCCCAGGGCTACTGCGTCTACGCCCTCGACTACGGCGACACCGACGACGCCGGAGTGGCTCTCGCTCCCACCGTCAAGGGTTACGGAGACATCAGGAAGTCCTCCAAGGAGCTGGCCGCCTTCGTGGACAAGGTGCTCGCTGCCAGCGGCTCCGGCCAGGTGGACCTTGTCGGCCACTCCCAGGGCGGGACCCTGTCCCGCTGGTATCTCAAGGCCGACGGAGGCGCGAACACGACCGACCCCTCGAAGAACAAGGTCAAGAAGGTCGTCCAGCTCGGCGCGACCAACCACGGCACCACCATGAGCGGCATCGAGACTCTCGCCGACGTGCTCCACATGCTGGGGCCCGGGGAGAAGCCCTTGGGGAAGGCGGGAGTCCAGCAGTATGAGAAGTCCGAGTTCATCAAGGAGCTCAATGCCGACGGGGACACCGTTCCCGGGGTCGAGTACACCGTGATCGGCACGAAGTACGACGAGATCACTACCCCCTGGCAGAGCACGTTCATGGCGGCGGGCCCCGGAGCAACGGTGCAGAACATCACCTTGCAGGAGGGCTGCGTCGTCGACTTCTCCGCCCATCTGAGCATGTCGTACAGCCCGCGTGCGATCGGACTGGTCAAGCGGGCCCTGGACCCCTCGGCCCCGACGGCTCCCTGTGTGCCGAGGGCGCCCGCCTTCTGATTCCGGCCCGAAGGTTCGCCTTGGCCGATCTCGATCGTCAGTCGGCCGCCGGAGGATGACCGGAAAGCGAGGCGGCCGACTCCGCCCTCCAGTACCGTGAAGATTTGGCGGCCGCCATTCTGAACGGTCTTTTCCGCCCCAGTCCTGACAGCTGCGGCTGCTTGAGATGGACCATGCACCCACACTGGCCGGGCTACAGCAGCACGCCTGGGGCGCCGCCCGACTGCCCACGGTCGGCGCCTTGTACGCTCCGACGCTGTCGTGGCGGATCATCTGCTGCTCCCTCCCGTCGCGCGTCTGGTGGGGCGCGGCTTGCGTCACCGTAACGGCGCGGTGATCATCCTTCATGGGCGGAGGTCTCCTCACGCCGTATGGCAGGGTCCGGATGGCGCTCTCATCCTCACGGATGGGGGCCAGCTCTCTTGCCCTGGTCTCCTGAGGATCCGAAGATTCCCAGGTGGGTCGGGCTGTCGCCGGTGTAGAGGACGATGTAGTAGCCGGTCCATCGCATCTGGCACTCGCCGAGCAGACTCCGCTGGTGCTCTTCATAGCTCGTGGCCTCATGGGCGGCGGTGACGAGCTTGTCGTAGTGCTCGACGGAGGGCCGGTCGGTGCCGAAATGGTGCACTACGCGGAGTGCCAGAGGGCGCAGGGTGCCGTAGTCGCCCGTGCCGGACTGTGTCGCAACAACACGGTCGATGTCGAGGATTGTATGCGTGCCCTCGGTCCCCATGAACTCCTCGTCCTCGTACAGGTCCTTGAGGCTTCGGTATTGGGTACCGTCGCCGTACTCCTCCTGGAACACCCTGTCCTGCAAGGCCGTCGCTGGGGGCTGCTCATGGCGGTGGGTGTGTTCGTGGGTGGGGCGCTGTTGGCGATGCTCGGGGTGGGGGTGATGGGGGCGGTCTTGGGCCTGCACGGGCTCCTGCTCGGCCGGTTGCCGGGCCGGTGGCTGCAGCGTCACGTTCACCGTCCCCGGGTGTGGGGAACGGGCGCCCTGCTCGTGGTGGCTAGTTGGGGCTCTCCGTTCCTGTGTGTTGTCGGCCTGGGGCTGGTGGCTGTGGGGCATGTGGCGGCGCCGGTGTCATGACCCGCGGCGGGAGAGGTTCCGGGTGGGGCGCGCTGACGCCACCCCCCAGCCGCCCGCCCCCGTACGACCACGCCGCTGGGTCCGTCTTGGCGAACCCGCCGTCCCGCCCCTCGCCTCGGCGGGGGCGGGTTGTCAGACCCGCCTACCAGAAGGGGAGTACGCGTTCGATCCGCTCTGCTGACGACGATCGGCGGTGCCCCGGCGCGGCGGTGCCAGGCGCGCAGAGCACGGTCGGCGGCAGCCGCGTCCGTCTCCAGGACGCCCTGACCGTCATCGAGTCGGTTGAGGTACAGGTCGTATCCGGACCGAGGCACGTAGGCGGGTTCTGAGCCTCACGCCGATAGCCTTTGACTGACTCAAGGGGGATGACGGTGCAGCAGTGGCCGGAAGGGCCTGGCGCCGATCAGGATGCGGCGCGGGAGCGGTACAAGTCCGACATGCGGACGACGCGGACGGCATTGAGGGAGGTCTTCCGCGCCGACATGCCCGCCGCGCATGGCGGTGTGGCCGTTGTGGTGGTGGCCGGCGTGGTGGTGGGCTGTTTCGCAGGTCCCGTCGCCGGGGGCCTGGTTGCCGCAGGCTTCGCGGTGCTGTTCTTCGTGGCGGTTGCGGTGATGTACCTGCGCGGTATCCGGGGGGCTGATGCGTGGCGTCGGTCGTATCTCTGCACCTTTGGGTGGGGGAACTGGATCTAGGCAACGGAGACGGGCTGTGCTCGCCCAGCTGCCGCTGTGTGCCACCCGCTCACCGGATCAGCGACGGCAACGACGACCAAAGCCGGTGCCGAGGTCACTCATCGCCTGCACCAGGACCATCGCCGCCGGGGGCGGGGTGAAGCTTCTATAGATCGTCAAGCCGGGCTGTGAGGTCCATAGGATGCGTTCGTGGCTCGGTTTGATGAGGTTAAGACGACGTTCTGGGGTGAGAGCCTGTTCGGGGTTCAGCCACCGCTGACCGGCGCGGTCGTTCAGGATGCCGAACGCCAGCTGGGTGTCCGTCTGCCGGCTTCGTTGCTGGAGATCCTGCGGGTCCAGAACGGCGGCCTGGTGGCGGAGCTGTGGAACGCGCTTCCGACCGATGTGCCGACGTCGTGGAGCGAGAACCATGTTCCGCTCGACGACATGATGGGCATTGGCCGTCACGACGGCCAGCCGTCGTTGCTGGACTCGGGTTACCTGGTTGAGGAATGGGGTCTTCCTTCACCTCTCGTTCTGCTCTCTGGTGATGGCCACTGCTGGATCGCCCTCGACTACCAGACATGTGGAGAGCGCGGGGAGCCGTCCGTGACGTGGTTCGACGTGGACACCGACACGGAGCTCCCGCTGGCGACGGACTTTCAGACGTTCGTCGAGCGGCTGGCCGCGGCCGCGTCGCTCGATGACGCGGACGGCAGCCGGTCGGGATCATGATCCGGCTCCGCCCGAGCCCGCCGTGTTCAGGATGCCTGTGCTCCTGAAGAGCCTGTAGACCTCGCGGGCGACGAACCTCTTGAGGCACCGCATGATGTCCTTGGTGGACATGCCCTCGGTGGTGCGTCTGGCGATGGAGTCCCGGTTCCGTTGGTCGTGCCGCATGCGGACCAGGACTGTGGTGCGCGTCGTCGAGGTGGAGCCGGGCGCAGACGTGCCCGCGGGCGTCGTCCAGGAGATACGGGCGGGATTGCCCGCGGCGGCCTGACCCTGCGGGCAGGCGCGGATGTTGCCCCGGCGGCGGGGGTGTGCAAGGACTCTTCGATCTGTGGCCGCTACGCCCCGGGGGGCTGCCTGCTGCCAGTGGCCGGTGCGATGTAGACCGATACGTGTGTGGGCCGTCCGTCGGTGTAGTGGGCTTCGGCGAGGCTGGTGACCATCTCACGGAGGATGTCCAGTGCGATCTCGAAGTCTCCCTGGGCGCCCGCGACGGGGTGGGCATCGGGCCAGACGATGACCACACGGGGAGCGTTGAGCGCATGGAGTCCGCCCCACAGGGAATCCGCGAGGGCTTCCCACACCATGCCTACGGTTCCGAGCGGCGGGTCCAGGGGAAGTGCCGCCTGCACTGCCTTGAAGAAGGCTTCCTGGTCGGTACGGGTGGCGGTGGAGAGTGTAAAGGCGGGCACGCCCTGGCGGGCGACTTCGTCGAGTATCCGGGGAATGTCCGCGCCGGCAACCTCGTGCAAACCTGGGTCAATCACCATGATCACAACGGTACCGGTGCGTCCTTGCGGTCTGCATCGCGCCCGCTGCTGGAGGAGCGCCCGGAGATCCTGGAGTGCCTGCGCACCACCGGAGACGACTGCTACGTCATGAAGGTGGCGGGCACGTCGATGGCCCACCTGGAGGAGATCGTCGACGAGCTGGCCGAGTTCGGCAGCACCACCACCAACCTCGTCGTCAGCCGGACGTTTCCGTTGTGCGGCCCGGGGTGCCTCGGGTGAACACCGTCGGGTAGGCGCTGACGTGGCGTGGGCGCCACTGCATCGCCAAGGCCCGACCTGGTGCCCAGTAGCGGCGACCGCCCAGGCGCCCGGGAAGACCATCGCCGTCGGGAGCAGCTGTATCAACCCATCGGCGAGGACCCATTGCCCGACCCAGCTGACTGCCCCATCACCGGGCCGGTCTCGGAGAGCGTCCGGCCCGCGTCGGCTGAGCACGTGGCCGTGAGGTTCTGCAGGAAGGAGCGGAACAGAGACGGCGGGAACCGCCTTTGGGGTCTCCCGGCGCCGGGGGCCGCTTGTGGCTCCAGGGTCTGGGCACCCGCTCGGGCTGGGCCCCCGCTGCCGTGCTCGACGACGAGGCCCAGGCGCCATCCAGGACCACAGCGATGGCCATGCCTGGCGCGCTTGCGGTGCCTTGAGGGCCTACTGCGCCCTCGCGGTGGCGGGGCGGCCGCTGACGGGGAGGCCAGGGCCGCCCCTTCGCGTGGTACGGCGGGCTTGGCGTTGAAGAGTGGCTGGCTGAATTGGTTGTGCGGAGCAGTTGTCACATCCGCGCTCCACCCCTTGTCCCGGGGTGGGGCGCGGATGGACTCTGTGTCCCGTCCTGTCCGTCACAGGGAGGGTCCCTTGAAGCGACTCAGATCCGACGTCTTACCCGGAGTGCGGCGGCGCCTCGCCCGCGTGGCCGCGCTCGCACTGCTCGTCCCGCTCGCCGCACTCGTCCCGACCGGCGCGGCCCACGCCGCGGACACGGCGAACTGCGGGCCGGGGTCGACCAGCGACCGCGACGCCGTCTGCACCCTCACCACCACCGACGCCACCCACATGCGGATCGACCAGCCCTTCGTGGCCGGTCCCAGCTACGAGTACGACCGGATCGTCTTCCAGCCGGGCGACGAGATCACCATCGACGCCGGCGGCTGTGTGCAGACGGGCGGCAGCGGCGAGACCTGGAAGCGGTACCTGGACCCGCGCGGGTCGGGCAGCGGCTACCCGGCCGGCCTGTACTGGGGCTGGGTCACCATCCCCGGCGCGTACTACGCCGACAAGCCCGAGCAGCCGGTCACCCACGTCCCGCTCGGCGACATCGTCTTCGGGAAGCACACCCTCAAGATCGCGGCTCTGGGCGACCCCGCCGACTTCGTCCAGCCCCTCGACCTGATCGTCGGCTACACGGACGACGAGTACGGCGACAACGGCTACTACAACCACGACGACGGCAACGACAACCAGTGCTCCCTCGACCACGACGGCGGCTCGGCCTGGCTGACCCTCTCCGTCAACCACGGCACGCCGGGACCGATGCCGGCGCTGCACCCCAAGCCGTTCGACCTCGTGCCCACCGGGTACGACAGCAACCTGCTGTTCCGGGACCCGGTGTGGGGCTGGCAGGCCAACGGCGGGACAGTGGGCAACGAGGGGAACTACGTCAGGCAGTGCTACACAGGCGTGCCCTGCACCTCGCAGACCACCGACGAGGACCGCATCGGCTGGGACCTGTTCGAGATCTTCGGGCTCTGCGGCGGTGATCCGCCGACCGGGCACCGCAACTGGTTCGACGTCACCTACACCGGCTCGATCGACTTCGACGAGCACGCGGGCGGGATCGGCGGCGACGACGACTACAACATGGCCCTGAAACCCAGGGACTTCAAGGGGACCGGGCCCGCGGGGGCCACCGCAGGCAACCCGGACGAGGTGAAGCTGGAGTTCGACTCGGACGAGACGGTCGACCACTTCGACCACCAGCCGTGGTGGGCCGAGTTCCACGACGCCGTCGACGACGACGACCGGGGCCGGATCGACCGGATGGTCAAGGACCACGACGCCGTGGTCACCGGCCTGATGGGCATCGACCAGGTGCACGCGCCCGGCGGCGCCGAGATCCACCCGGTGCACACCCTCGCGATCCGCGAGAGTGCGCCCGGCGCGATCAACACGGCGAACGACGCCTGGGTGTTCATGGTCCGCAACTCGGGCAACGAGGGCGAGTGCGGCTCCCAGCAGCACTATCTGGACGCGCACTCGATCACCGTCGACGTGCCGCGCCCGCCCGGCGTGCCCGCGAACGCGACGGCTTCGCTGGTCGGCAACAACGAGTTCCTGGCGCACGGGACCCGCAGCGCGCCCGCCGTCCACAACTCCAAGGGCGGGGTGCAGGTCACCTTCACGCTGCCCAACGGCGAGAACAAGCCGTGGGAGGTCGGCGAGCTGCATTTGAACTGGACGGGTACGGGTCTCGCACCCGCCCCGACCGCGTCCCCGGCCCCCAAGGCCACCGCCGCACAGAGCCCGCGGCTCGTCGCGGAGGAGCCCGGCGAGGAGAACGACCCGGAGGCGCGCATCTCCAAGGCGTTCGAGGCGCTCACGCCCGCCCAACAGGCCCTGGCCAAGGACATGTTCGCGCAGCTCAGGCCACCGAAGACTGTCGACGACGAGACGACGGCGACCGCCTATGTGACCGGCACCGCGCCTGCCTTCCCGACGAGCGTGCCGACCGTGTCGCACGCACCCGATCCGCGCGGACTCGCCCGGCTGCACGCGCAGTTCCAGGCGCTCTGCTCGGCGAGCGGCGGAAACCTGCCGGGCCTGGACATCTGCCCGACCCTCAACCAGCCGCCGCTGACCCGGCTCACCACCACCGGCGGCACCCCGGGCCAGAACGGCTGGCTGGTGTCGCCCGTGACCGCGACGCTCACGGCGTACGACGCGAACGGCTCGGGGATCGACCGTACCGAGTACAGCTACGACGGCCAGACCTGGCTGCCGTACACCGGCCCGTTCACACTGCCGGACGGCGACTACACCTTCTCGTACCGGTCCAAGGACAAGAAGGGGAACCTGGAGGAGATCCGGGGCAAGGCCTTCAAGATCGATACGAAGGCGCCGGCCACCACGGCGGCCCTCGTGCCGCCCGCCAACGGGAACGGCTGGATCGCCGCCGACGGGACCGTGACCCTGCACGCCACGGACCCGGTGCCGGGCTCCGGGGTCGCGAGCATCACCTACTCCACGTCCGGCGCGCAGACGACGCCCCCGGCCACCGTCGCCGGGGACTCGGCCGCGCTCACGATCGCACGGGAGGGCGAGACCGTCATCACCTTCCACGCGACCGACAAGGCCGGGAACGCCGAGCCCGACAGGACACTGACCGTACGGGTCGACAAGACACCGGCGGCGTCCAGGTTCACCACGGCGGACGGCACGATCTTCATCGCCGTCGACATCGGCGCCCCGGACACCCAGTTCGTGACGGGCACCGCGACCGACGCCGCGGCCGGTGTCGACGAGGTGACCGTGACGTTCACACCGACCCTGCTGGGGCAAACGCAGTCCGCGAAGGCGGCGGTGACCTGCACGGACGCCTCACGGCACAGCTGTACGTGGAAGGTGGCGCCACCGCGCGGCATCGGTACGTACAAAGTGACGTCCACCGCGACCGACCGGGCCGGGAACAAGGAGACGGCCGGAAGCGGCATTCACATCACCGTGATCCGGCTGCTCCTGTGACCGCTTAGGAGCGGTCCGGGGAGATGGGGCCCGCGTCGCCGCCCTCCGTCGGGTGCGGATGGGGCGGGCCTTCCTCGAAATCTTCTCCGACACGTCGCGGACGTAGGCTACCGGCGGCCACGCGTCACCGGCCCGCGGTGTCCTCGGCCTCCCAGCGCAGCAGGTCGCCCGGCTGGCATTCGAGTACCTCGCAGAGCGCGGTGAGCCTCGCGAAGCGCACCGCCTTGGCGCGGCCGTTCTTGAGTACCGCCAGGTTGGCGGGGGTGATCCCTATGCGGTCCGCGAGTTCGCCCACGGACATCTTGCGTTTGTCCGGCATCACGTCGATGTCGACGGCGATCGGCATCAGGTCCGTTGCTCGGGCGCCGCTGACCAGGACTTCCTGATGGAGATGACCAACCCGCCCCCCGGCGACTGCTGCCGCCGCAGGCGGCCTCAGCTGATCCTCTCGGCCGCGCAGGGAAGCCCCGGCCGTCGGCGGGGACCTGGGCGACATTGGTGTCGGGCGTCCAGGCGAGCGGCGACGCTGCGGGTCAGAGTCTCTGAATCGATTAGTCAGTCCAGAGAGAAGCGCCTCTGTGCGGGCTGTGTGGGAGGGGCGGTCGGCCGGCCCCGGGCGGATTCGTCGGAGTCGCTTTCGGATTCGAGCAGCATCCGCCCGGGGGTGTGCTGCTGGGGCGGGAGGGCGGGGCTGTTGGCGGCGGAGGCCGGTGATTCGTGACCCGGGACCCATTCCCCGCCGGAGTCCGAGCCGGCAGCGTTGGCGGCCTCCAGCGCCACGCGTTCGGACCTGGTGGGGCTGGGGTCGCCGGCGTACGCGTCCGCGACCCGCTCGCCCGCCCTCGGCTTGCCCTGCTTCTCGTTGGTCCGCTTGATGAAGTCCTGCAGAAGGTTGGGGTTCTCCAGCAACGGGAGTTCGAGGCCGGGAGCGCTCTTGCCGGTGGCGGCCTTGAAGGCGCCGCGCGCGAAGGAGACGCAGTTGTAGCGGAGGAGACTGTATTTCTCGTTCTCGTGCTGGTCGATGTACTCCTTGAACTTGAGGACCTGTTCCTGCGTCAGGTCCGTCTCGAACGCGGAGGTGGCCCCTTCGGGCAGGTCCCAGTTCCTCTTCACGACGCCGGGCACGGTACTGAGTGCCTCGCGGCGCCCGTCCAGGGGACTGGAAGGGAAGAAGCCGTAGGACTTGTACGAGGTGGAGCCACCGGTCTTGGTGTAGAGGACCACCCAGGCGTGGCCGATATCGTTACCGTCCCAGTATTGGGGATCGACCATCCGGCGCTGCTTCTTGACCTGGATCTGGAGCCGGTAGGTGACGGCGTCCGACGGACCGGCGTCCGTGCTGTCGGCCCCGGCCCGCTGGACCGTCGGCGGGGTGGGCGCGCCACGCGTGGATGCGGAGCGGCGGGCGGCCAGCGCCTTGGCCAGTGCGCCGTTGCCGGCGGCGCGCTGCAGAACGTGCATCCCCGGGCCAGGCGGATGGGTCACGGAGTTGGGCGCGTTGTGGGCGGTCATGGCCAGGGCCGTTTCTGGCAGACGTGCGGATGTGGCCTCTCGCAGCGGGGTGTGAGGCGTACGGGGTGTGCTGTCGGGTTTGCGTTCACGCTCGGGCATACCTGCTCCTGATGCTGAGGCCGTTGACGTCTGCCTACAGCCAAGCCCACCCGGGAAGCCGCTCGCTGTCGAGGAGCGCAGAGACAGGAGGAGGGGCAGACGTACCCAGTCGGGTTCCGGGGGGGGCAGGACCAGGAGACAGCCGGGGCCGGGCTGAGTCTGCATTCTCTGCCGGGACCGGAACCACAGCTTGAGCACGCGGCCGTACCTTCTTGGGTGCGTCCCACGAGTTCGCGACTCTGGGACTGCGCGGGTGGGGCAGGGATGGTTTCACGCCGGTTGCCCTTGATGGCTCAGGTGGCTGATCCCCCTGCCCCGCCACTTCTTCCGGACAGCTGATTAGGCAGTACTGCAGCCGCAGTGGACGTGACTGCCCGCGAGCCGCTCGTTGCGCCAGTCATGGGTGGGGATGTCACGGTTGACGAGGTGCACGGCTGGGCTGCGGGCCTGGATGGTCTGCACGCTGGCCTCCATCCGTCTGTGGCTCAGCCCGTGATCGGGCGGGCAGGTAAAGCGGTGGTCGTCTGATTGGCTTCCCTGCCATGATCTGGGTGTGACCACGTTGTTCCTGATGGTCGGCCTGCCAGGGGCCGGAAAGACCACGCGGGCTCGGCAGCTCGCTGCGGAGCACGGTGCGCTGCGCCTGACGCCCGACGACTGGATGATTCCCCTGTTCGGCGAGGCGGAGGCGGACGGCAAGCGCGACGTGCTGGAGGGCCGCATGCTCTGGCTCGCCTTGGAGGCGGTCAAACTGGGCACCAACGTCGTCGTGGACTTCGGCTGTTGGTCACGGGACGAACGGTCCGCGATCCGCTGGCTTGTGGAGGCCGAGGATGCGTGCTTCCGCATGGTCTACCTGCCGGTGGACGATAGGACCCAACGCGCCCGTATCGCCCATCGCTGGGCGACCACCCCAGAAGAGACGTTGCCGATGTCCGAGGCCGACATCCTGCACGGGTGGGCGCATTTTGAGGAACCCGACGCGGCGGAGCTGGAGGGCCGCAGGGTCGTTGGCCCGCCACCCGGCTGGGTGGGCTGGCGGGAGTGGGCCGCCGACCGGTGGCCGTCGTTCACGTGACTGCTGCGGCCCTTCAGCTCCGCCGCGTCGGGCGTGCCTGCACTTGCCCGAAATGATCCGTCGGACAGGCCCTAGTAGTGCTTTGTTACTGACCTTTCCGTTGGGTTGTCGGGCGGTGTCAGGTCACGGGGGAGAGACCGGTGCCATCCAGACATCCGTTGATCAGGGCTGGTGTGTGCTGGATGTGTCGCAGGCCGCTGCGGACGGCCTGGACGAGGTGGTCTCGGTTGGCGAAGACGGTGTTCGCTGTCACGGCCCGCCGCAGAAGAGACCAGATCCCTTCGACAGGGTTCAAGTCCGGTGCGTATGACGGCAGCTGGATGATGGTCAGCCAGTCGTGATCGGCTGCGTAGTCGCGGATTCCGGTGCTGCGGTGGACGTTGAGATTGTCCCAGGTCACGACGATGGGGCCGCCGAGTTGGAGATGGGCACGCACGAGCAGGTCACGGTAGTTCTGCCAGGTGAAGCCTCGTTGAGCGCCCAAGTGGTGGCCCTGGATCCGGGGCCGGAAGATGAGCCGGCTGCGTTCGCCGGGTTTGTAGCAGGCGAGCGCGGCCAGGGTCACCCGGCCGCGGGAGGCGCCGTTGAACCTGATCACAGGGGTCCTTCCCTTCGGCGCCCAGGTGCGTCCATGGTGCGACGTCATCGTGACAGCGGCTTCGTCCTCGAAGACGAGCCAGGCCCCGAGCGCCGCCGCGGGGCTTTGCCGACGGCCAGGTCTCCTTCACCCAGCCCGCAACGGCCGCCTCGTTCCGTTCCACTGCCCGCCGCGCGGGCTGCTGACAGGACCAGCCGTGACGCCGCAGCAACTCCCACACTCCACGGACGGACAGGCACACACCCAGCGTCTCGGCGATGAGCACCTGCACCCGGGACAGGGTCCACCGCTCATTGGGCCACCCATGGAACACCGTCCCGAGCAGCAGCCTTTGCTCCACGGCGGCGAACTCCTCGGAGCCCACCTTCGGGCTCTTGGCCGGTCCTGAACAGCGCAGGCCAGCAGCACTGTTCTCCTTCCATGCCCGCCGCCACCGCTCGACCGAACGGACACTCACCCGAAGGTCCTTCGCAATCACGGAGTTCTTCTCACCCTGCTCAAAGCCCTTTGCCGCCAGCATCCTTATCCGTTCCCGGGCGGCTTGTTCATGGGGCCTGAGCCCACCCCCTTGCGCATACCTCATACCACTGAGATAGCGCGAAGCCCCGTCAGCGTCACCCCCGACAACCCAACGGAAAGGTCAGTAACAAAGCACTACTAGGGCTGCGACCGGGAAGGTTTGCCGGGAACCGCCGGACCGCACGTTCGCCTTCGACGAGTTCGGGCCGCCCACCGTCGGCTCCTGCAGGCAGAAACAGGGGGCGGGCCCGGCCACACCGTCCAGACCCGGGTCCTGCACGCTTACCTGAGCTGGCGCAACAGCAATGCCCGCCCGCTCGACATACTGGCCGCC
The DNA here is from genome assembly GCF_041435195.1 of Streptomyces sp. NBC_00224. Classification (NCBI taxonomy): domain Bacteria; kingdom Bacillati; phylum Actinomycetota; class Actinomycetes; order Kitasatosporales; family Streptomycetaceae; genus Streptomyces; species Streptomyces sp. NBC_00224. The sequence goes on along the minus strand of NZ_CP108106.1, from coordinate 376,048 downwards.
CAGCGCCGTGAGCGTGCCCGCATCCGCGGTGAACGTCAGCAGCGCTGGGTTCGCCCACGTCCCGAAGCGGCGTGATCACGCAGGGATGCACTGCAGTCGATGCCTGAGGTCACTCACTCATTTCGCCAATCGGAAGTGCACGATGGCGATGGTGTCGGTCGCCTCGATCTGGGGGTAGTGAAACCGCAGTCTGTCGTGAAGCTCGGCGAGACTACGGAAACCGTCCGCTTGGGCGTCCGACTCGCTCAGCTGGGCAATCGTCTTAGCGGTGACCTGCGTGACGACACCCGGTAGTGCTACCTCCTCGTCCAACTCGAACACCAGGCTCACCGGGCCCGTCTCCACCGGGTCATGGAAACGTACCGTGGTCGTCTTCTGTTCGGCGCGTACTGCATCGAGATAGTCGGGATGGAAGTACAGGGTCTGAGTCGCCGTTGAGTGCTGCCATGAAGTGCTGTCGTCCATTCGGCGCACCCTAACGGAACGAGCAAACCCTCCGTGTCACACAATCCGGTGGATGCCCCGGGCCCCGGGCCGGCGAACGTTTCCGGTCACAGCGAGGGCCGTACCAGCAAGCAGGCGCGGCGTCACCCTCGGGCACGCCCTGCCGCTGTGGCGGTGGACGACCCAAAACAGCGGTGCAGCGCCTAGAAGAGGGTGTTGTAGGTGTTCCAGCCGCCGCCGATCTTGACGCGGGTCTTGAACGGGGCGTTGGTGATGCCGGAGCAAAGCGTCGATTGGATGCTTACGCGAACGCGAGGTCTGAGACGGGCGGGGGTCCGGAGTCGCAAGGGGCAGGAGCCCAGTCGTACCTGCACAACTTGCTCTGGACTCCTGAGGCTTCCGGTACAGCGCGTGCTCATGTCGTCGAGCAACGCCTGGTTGGGGTAACAGGCTCTGCCTCTCCGTATTGGAAGCAGAGCCCGGCCTCCTGCGGACCGAAGTGCCCTTCTGCGCACCGAACTTGGATGGTGAAGACGCCATGCCAGAGGAGCTCACCGACGTCGGAAACGTGAGCCAGTCCCGATACGAGCAGATCGTGAGCAAGCTGCGGGACGTGGTCGAACAGCAGACACGCGGGCAGTTCACGATCGGGGACCGCGCCCTGGAGATCGAGCCGATGCGACCGCGGGGCGGGCAGAGTGCGGCGCCGCACTGGCAGCGCACCCGGACCGCGTTCTGCGTGGGTGAGCTTCGGTCAACCTGAGTGGTAGCTGCCAGAGCGGGCTGCCCCTGTGGGCGGAGGGCTGTTTCATACGAGCGTGAGACGCTGCCCACGCCGCCCGGCTCGTAACGTGGGTGGCCTCTTTGAAAGAGGTTCAGACCGCAGTTCCGTGAATGCCCAGGTCAGGGGCGGCATGCAGGAACGTTCCCCTGTGGGACACCCTGCGCATGGGGGTTGAATCGCTCGATGATGTTCTGTTTTCCGGATCAGCCGTCCAGGGCCCGCGCATCCGTCCCCGGCGCCGTCTGGCCGCAATCGGCATGGCCGCCGCCCTGGTGCTCGCACTGCTCGCGCTTGGTCTGGGCGCCGCCGCCGCATTGCTGGCGGCGGTCTGCGGGGTGCCTGTGGCGCTGGCCGGAAACAGCGTGGCCATACCTTCGGTGTCCTTCTCATGGCGGAGATGGCCCGCACGCTGCGCGGCGTCTCCAGCTCGGTGGCCGTGACGCGGGCCCGCCACGCGCACCGCAGGGCGGGCGGCACGTGGTGGGAAGTGGGGCAGTTGGCCGCGGCCGAGAACGATGCCGTCTCCGCCGGCCGCCTCGTGCGCGTGGCGCTGCGGCACGCCGACACCCACGGCATCGGCCTGGTGGCCGCCGCCCGCACCCCCGAGCTGGAACGCGCCTACCTGCGGCTCGGCTTCCGCCCCGACCCGGCTCACCCGCCTGCCCTGGTCCGCCCGCCGGGAGATGCCCGCGGCGGGCACCGGTGAGGCCTACGGCCTGGGACGGTGGTCGTCTTTGACCGGCCGGGTGACGAACTGCCCCGGGGTGGCGGGGCCGGGCAGGTACCGATGGGGATTTCGCCCGAAGCCCGGCAGGTAGGAGGACCATCGCGGGACCGCTGCCTTCGGCCGGGGCCAGACGCCTCACGGCCCCAGGCCGTCAAGGGGGTGAACTGGGGAGCACGTGTAGCTTTGCTGACTGTTCGATTAGCAGCGCAAGGGAGGGCCTCAGATGAACAGGGACACGAGGTGATCCAGCTCCCCGAAGGGTCCTGGTGGGACTGGGACGTGGTGGAGTGGAACGCGGGCCGGCTGTGCCTGGGCGCCGGGCACGACATTTCCTACGCTCACCACTTGGAATTGGTCTTCGCTGACCCGGTCCTGGTCAGGTGCCCTTCCAGCTTCCAGGATCCGGCCTTCCGTGCACCAACGCCGGACGAGATGCGGCTGGTTGTCGACCAGGTCGGGGAAACACCCCCTGTCGTCCTGGCCTTCGAAGCGGACGCAGGCGGCACAAACCAGGCTTCGTGCCTGATCGCTGCAGGACAGCTCGACATCGTTCAGGGCTCCGTTTTCCGATACTGGCGCGAGCTGGCAGCCGGGGAAAGGCTCGCGCCCTGGGTGCGACCTCCCGCGGTCTGACGGAGCGTGATCTATGCGGCGACTGTTTAGGCAGCTTTCGACGAGGCAGGGAGGGCCAGTGCTTCGTCCTCGGCGGCTTTGGCCACTGCTCTCCTTTACCCGGGGCCTCCTGGGATGATGCGAGGGTGGATCACGTGGACGCGTTGGTGAGGCTGGGCAGTTGGACGGCTGGGCAGTGGGGCCTGGTGACGCAGGCGCAGGCCGCCATCGAAGGCGTCAGCACGTTCCGGCTGACGGGGCTGGTACAGGCGGGTCTGCTGACGGCGGTGGACGACGGGGTCTTTCAGCTGGCGGGGGCGCCCGTGCCGCGGCACGGGGACATCAAGGCCGCCTGGCTCGCGATGGATCCGCCGACGCCCGCCTGGCGCAGGCTGCCGCCCGCCCGCCCGGGGGCGGTCATCTCCCACGCCTCCGCCTGCCGCCTGCACCAGCTCGGTGATCTGCCCGCACCCGTGGTGGAGATGCTGGTGCCCCCCGGGACCGGCGGCGCGGCGCCGGGCCGGCGCCTGTATGACGGGCCGGTCCTGGATCCCGGGCACATCGCACTCGTGGACGGACTGCCCGTCACCACACCCACGCGCACCATCACCGACCTGCTGCATGCCGGAGTCGACGGCGCGCACATCGGCGCGGTGATCGCGGACGCGGCCGGCCGCCACCTGGTCGGGCCCGACACCCTCGCCCCTCATCTCCAGCCCTTCACCCACGCCTACGGGCTGCCCCACGCGGCCACGGGCCACGACCTGATCGACCATCTCACTGCCCAGGCGGGCGAAGGTGTGGGCGCCGAGCAGGTGGGACGGCTGCTGGTCCAGGCGCGCGTGGAGGACGTCGCCGCCGCCCTGTCCCGCCTCCCGGCCCCGTGGCGCCAGCAGCTCCTTCAGCACCTGGCGCCCGGCGCGGACGACAACTGACGTCCGGACCCGATCAGAGCCCAGAAGCGCCGTCGCACCCCGCCGCCCTTGTGGGCACGGCTGTCGGGATACCCGGTCACCGCCCGTAAGTTTGAACCCTGGCCGCCGACCACCGCTGTTCGAGGAGCCAGATGGACGTGTACACGAGCCCGACGGCTTTCTATGGCGCGTTCAAGCACAAGGCCCATCTCCTGTCCCGGCAGAGCGGGATGGGCGTCGCCGACCTGCTGAGTTCCTGCTACTTCGGCCGCCTGGTCGCCCGGGTGTTCCAGGCCCAGCCCGAACGCTGGATCCTCAAAGGCGGCCACGCGCTGCTCACGCGCTACGCGGGCGCAGCGCGATCCACGGCAGAATACGGCGTTCGGGCAGGGCGATGACGTCAACCTCGGTGCCGGGCCGCGCCGGGAGCACACCTAGGTACCCACGGCGGTCCCCGCTCGAAGACCTCCTGCGGCCCGGTGGGCGCTGGTGCGCGCGAGGGTCACAACGGCCGCGCCCACAGGGAGTTCCCGACGTTTGTCACGGAGTCGGCCAGGGTGGGCGGTTACTCGGCGACCGACCGCGCTGGGTGTCGACCTGGACGCCACGGAGGCCGGCGAGAAGAAGAGAGACGACCGATGAGCAAGGACAAGCCCATGCTCGATGCAGACGGACCGGCCAGCGCCAGCGACTGGCGTCCTGCGCCCGTCCGTGGAGATCCCGGTGGGCCATGAGGGCTGGCATCCCAATGAAGTCACGCAGTGGCCCAGCGACGTGGAGGACGACGAATCCGTCTCGGACGCCGACGTCTACCGTGCCCGCGCGACTGTCGACTACGCCTTGGGCATCGAGCCCTCTCGTGTCATGCGTCATGGTCGCGCGCCCGCGCTGACTGAAGGCGTCTGTGCGATTACCCGGGGTGGGAGGAATCGTTGAGCTGGGCATGAACCACACCAAGCGGATTCTTGCCGGGCTGGTCGCCGCCGTGGCGGCGTTGAGCATGGCGCCGGTCTCCCCTGCCCAGGCGGCTGACGGATATGACAGGTGTCCTGACGGCTACTACTGCATGTTCTCGGGTCTCGACGGCACCGGCGACATGATCAAGCTGCGGGGTAACACGCCGGACCTCACGGCGCTCGGCATGAACGACCGGGCCAAGTCGGACTGGAACCGGACCCCTTCGACCATCTACCTGTGGTCCGACGTGAACTACAGCGGGTGCACGTCTGTCACGTCGGCCGGCCCGACCGGCAAGGGGAATTTCTTCCCTGCCTACCGGGACTTCTTCAGCTCATTGCAGTTCGACGGCCCGGGCGGCCCGCGCTGCGGCACACCGACCGGGAGGTAGGACGCGCAGCCCACTTCAAGATCCGCGCCCATGGCGGCTCCGGGTCCTACCGGTACCGAAGGCGATGATGGAGGTCCTGCCTGTCAGGCGGTGTGCTTACTGCGCTGGGTGGGGATTTGCTTTCAGGCCGTTGCCTGGCCGGTCACGCGGCCCCCGGCCGAGGTTCAAAGAGGGGTTTTCGGGGGAGCCGGGACATGTTCCAGGGGTGGATAGGTGCCTGGGGTGGCCCTGGTGCCGTCCGCGTGGAGAAGTATCAGGAGGCGCGGTGGGGTGTGCTGGGGCCCGGAGTTCCGTCACGACCATGGCTCGTGCGGGTGCACGGGTCATGTCCACCGGGCCCCGGCACGTTAGGGTCGCATGACCGGAGTACGCGGGTCTGCCCCGGGGGGGCATCCATCGGCCAACCCGTGGCTCCTCCCGTCGGGGAGCAGGCCGCGCTGACGCGGTCTCTGCGAGTCGAAGTCGCCGCCCCGTCGATTGCCGGGGGCCAGAACGCGAGATGGGTGCGTTTCGCTGCGTTGAGCTTCTTTTGTGTCTGCTTTCGTCACCCCCCTCTGTCGTGTGCTCCGCGTGGCTACGCTGGCTGGTCAGCTGATGGGTGAGCTGGGCCAGTGGGACGGCGACTTCGTGGAGTCGGCTGACCTGCCGATGGTGGCCCAGGCGGTGCGGGTGTCCTTTAATGGCGGCGATCCGGTGGCCTGGCGGGACGGGGCCGGGCCGGTGCCGGAGAGCGAACCGCGCGCGATGACGGTCGCTCTCGCGCTCATCGCCGACTTCGTGGACAGCGTCGATGGGCCGGGAGCGTCATCAAACCCCTGATCGCCCGACGCGGCGTCGTCGGCCCAGCGGCACCACCGCCAATCGTGGTCGCGCGCCGCAGCCGTATCCGCACTGCACCGGGCCGGGCGCGACAAGGAGGACGGCAGCAGCCCCGTCACTGCACCGCGGGCATCCACTCCTCTCTCCCTACGACACCGCGGCGCGCTCCGCTCCAACAAGGAATGCCGAGCCCCGGAACGGGGTTGGTGACGGACAGTCGATTTTTTGCTTCGAGTGGAAGTGTGGCTGCGCGTCCGCCGGTTGACCAGCCGGTTGGTGTCGCGCCGCCAGCAAGGGGGATGCCATGGGACGGTCCGCGGTCACTGCCGACACAATGGTGTCGGCCGACGGGTCAGGCTGGTTCTGTGAGATGGTGCCGAGCGAGCTGACGCCCGCACCACTCAGCACCCAGCGCACGTCAGACGTCCACGCCCGGCACACCGGGCTGAACCTCGGCCCGGTGAGGGTTTCATCGGTCGCGTTCTCGCGGGTGTGCTCGCGCCGGGCGGCGACCCCCGTCCGGCGGGACGATCCCGGGTCGTATCAACTGGCCCTCGCCACCCAAGGTGCCTTCAACATCGCCCGGTTGCGCAATGCGTCCGTGGTGGCGGGGGGTCTCGTCCTGGCGGACACCTCACGCCCGATGGAGAACATCTGCTTCAGCGACTACGGGGCGGTCGAGGCGATCGTGCTGCAGATCCCCCGTACGGTCCTGCCCCTGCGGTCCGACAGGGTGGATCGCATCCTCGCACAGCCAGGCCCCGTGCATGCGGGAGCCGACGGAGGGACGGCCAAGATCCTGGCCGACTTCCTGCGCTCCTTGCACCACCACGGCCCCCGCTGCGGACCCGAGGAGTTGCTCCGCCTGGGCTCAGTCGCCCTCGACCTTGCCACCGCGTGCCTGGCGCAACGGATCGAGGCCCAGGCCCGGGACGAGACACCGGTTCAGACACCGGCCGAGGCGCACGCCCAGGCGATGCTCCAGCGCGTCCTCCAGTTCATCGACGACAACCTCGGCGACCGCGAGCTGACGCCCCAAGCTGTCGCCGACCGGCACAACATGTCCCTGCGCGGCCTCTACACACTCTTTCGCGACCAGCCGGTGAGTGTCGCCGAAACGATCCGCCGACGCCGACTGGCCCGCTGCCACGCCGAGCTGGCCTGCCCCGAGTCGAGCCGCCGCACCGTCGAGGCCATCGCGGCGCGCTGGGGCTTCGCCAGCGCCACCGCTTTCGGCCGTGCGTTCCGGAACGCGTACGGGATCACACCCGGCGAACACCGTGCAGCCGCCCGGTCCTTGAGTACGGCACCAGGTGTTCAGCAGTCCTGCACGCCTGACGTCGACCGCGACCGGCCGGGCCGGGAACGAAGAGGCGGCTCCAAGCGGCACCCGCATCACCGTGATCCGGCTGCCCCTCCAACCAGGTGACGACACAGTGAGCGCATCACGCGAGGGGGGTTGAGTGCGGTGCCGCCACGGCGGCGGAGGAAGGCCGGGACCGCGGACGTGGCCCGGGCTGCGTGACGCGGGCCGCTCGGGCGGCGGATGGGGAGGTGGCATGCCGCCGATCGTGCCCCTCTTCGTGGTGTAGCCGATCAGCTGGTAGGAGTCCGCGGGCGTCTGCCCGGGGTGCACGCCTGATGAGGGTGGCCGCTCACCTCGAGAGCCGGCTCACCCCGACCAGCAACTTGAACCTCGACAACCAGGATCAGCCGTTGAATTGACCCCCGGGTTGGCAAGGTGAGTCAGTCATGTGGCAGCTCTTGCCGCATCGATCATCGCGCCGATCGTCAGCAGGATGACCGGGAGGGCGATCAGCAGGAAGGCCATGGCCCAGCCCGTCCGCGCCGTGGTCCTGTTCGCGATCCTCCGGCACAGCAGGGTCACCGGCACGAGGTAGAGGATCGCGGCGAAGAAGGCGACGTACAGGATGCCCATGAGGAGTTCTCCGATGGTGTGCGCGAGGAGAAGGGGGGTGGCTTGTAATGGCCGCCCCCCTTCTCCTCGCATTACATCACGCGGTGGCGGACGCGGTCACCGGGTGAGAGGGGCAGTGAACTCGTTGGCCGGGTCGTCGCAGTGGACCACCTTGTTCGGCCGGTTTCCCGGGCCGTCACCGATGATCGGTGCTGGGGCGTCGACCCCCCACGGGTTGCCGCCGCTGCCGCGGGTGGCCGCCGAGCAGGTTGCATAGGCGTTGCCGTTGGGAGCGGTGGCGGGGAAATTGGAGAAGTTCCTCCAGTCTCCGCCGTTGATCCGGTGGTTCGACGGGCGGCCGAGGTTGTCGGTGAGCTGGTCGTCGACGTACAGGTAGAGGTCGGGCATGTAGGACTGGAAGACGATGCCGTTGGACGGAGTCGCGTCGCCGTTCCTCTGCAGGTGCATCGGCTTGACGGACCCGTCGGCGCAGAAGGCCGCGGCGATGTCCTGCCAGATCGGAGGCGCATTGCCGATCATGGAGCCGCCCATGTTGTTGTTCCAGGATCCGGAGTTCTTGAAGAACATCGCGTAGACGTCTCCGGCGAACCGCTTCACCGCGTGGTTGGCCTGCAGGCTCGCGTTGACCTTGTCCACCCACGCCTTGACGTTGTCGTTGATCGACTTGTGGCCGATCATGGCGCGGTAGCCGTGCACGCCGCCGCCGATGGCACGGAAGTCGACGCACTGCTTGGCGTCGTCGATGCGTGCCCCGCGGACGTGCGGGAAGTACGCCTGGCCCGGAGTGTCCCCGTCCGTGTAGGGGTGGGAGGTGTGGACGTTGCCGTACTCCAGCGCGTCCTGCGTGGTGTAGTCGATGTCCGGCGCCGGAATCCCGTAGTCCGCCTCGATCGTCTTCATGATCTTGGTGACGAAGTGGGGCAGGTGGGCGTTGCCGACGCGGGCCCGGTAGTTCGACGCGGCGCTGCCGTCAACGATCTTCCCGTCCTCGCCGACCACGAACGTCACGTTCACATCAGACTTGATCTTGTAGCTGTTCGGGTCCCGGTACGCCTCGGAGGCGGGCTTGGACACGTCGGGACGCAGGTTGGACATGGCCATCCATACGGGGATCGACATCGCGGGGGCGGATCCGTCGGTGCGCGGAGCCGATCCGCCTTCCCTGATGTCCTTGGCCCACTGATCGGCCGCGTCCCACGTCTGCTGCCCCGTGCACTCGCCGACGGCCTTCGCCGTCGGGCAGCGCGCCTCGGAGGACAGGCCGTGGGCGTCGGCTCCCTCCGGGTTGTTCCACAGCGGCCCCTTGTCGGCCAGGCCCAGTCCCCAGTCGTAGAGGGACTTCATGGACCGCACGGGCGAGTTGATCTCCGTCGACACCGGCCAGTTGGAGTTGAGCTCCTGGTTCGGGTCGAAGATCGCGGCCGCGGTCAGGGAGCGTTGGACGAACCTGCCCTTGATCGGCTTGAAGGCGACGGAGTTCCAGGCGATGTCGCGGTCGGCGGTGGCGCCCTTCGAGTAGTTGGTCAGTGTCACCTTCGGCGTGGAGGTGAACTTGTAGGCGCCCAGCGGTACCCACTGGCCGTTGTTCGCGTCCTGGTCGACGTACCGCTCGTACGGGCCGCCGACAGCGCCGCTGATGACGTACTTCGCGTCCTTGGTCTGCGCTCCGGTGTCGGGGATGTAGGCGTAGACGGCTGCGAGGTCGTACGTCTTGCCCGCCGTCCACTCGCCTCCGATCGTCATCCGGTTGCCGTCGCCGCCGAGGTGGTTCTCGTCACGGGTGTGGGTGTACCAGAAGTGGCCGCCGTGGCCGCCGCCGATCGAATGCAGATCGGCCTTCGCCTCGTAGTGCTGGTCCCAGTCGGGATGGAAGGTGAACTGGAAGCTGCCCGTCGACGCCGCCGCCCCGCAGGCCGACCACGTCGGTGTGCCGGTGGGGATGGAGGTGACGACGTCGGAGCCCGCCGGGGCGCCGGCGCACACCGGACTGCCGTTCTTCAGCCGGTAGCCCCGGCCGGGCTCGGCGCGCAGGGTCTGGTACTTGATGTTCTCGTGCCCGCACGTCTGCGCACAGTCGGGCTTCCAGGTCGCGTTCTCCTGGTTCCACCAGAACTGGCGGTAGCAGGCCTCGTCCGGGCAGTCGACCGGGCTGGCGGGGTTGCAGTTGTTCTTCGTGTTGCAGAAGGTGCTGATCGGCGGGCTGACGCGGGAGCGGTCGGCAACGGTGGTCCACCAGGCGGGGTTGAAGCCGGCGGAGTTGAACCCCGATTCGCCCTTCCAGTCCTGGCGGCCGTCCGTGCCGTAGGAGAAGCCGGAGTCGATGGACCAGGCGGACCAGCCCATCACCTTCATCTCGTACGGCCAGTACTGCGGGGTCGCCGCGTCACGGATGTTGTTCGTGTTGAGGCTCACATCCATGAACGGGTGGTCCCAGGCACCCTTCTTGTACATGGGGTTGGCGGGGTTGTTGTACCAGCCCAGGCCCCAGCTGCCGCCGTTCTGTCCGGCCGCCGACTTGGGGTTGAAGCCGAGATTGTAGTTCCAGGCCGCCGTGAACCAGTTCTCCACGCGGGAGGGATCGTCGTTGTTGACCGTGATCTTCTGCCCGTCGGCGTGCACCTCGTTCCACTTGTCGGTGAGGATCTTCATGGAGGCGGCGATGTTGGTGGCGTAGTCGACGGCGATCGCCTTCTGCAGCGCCGGCTCAAGGCTGGTTTCGCCGGTCTTCTCGTGCCCCTTCAGGCGCATGCCGTCGGTGACCTGGCCGACGCCGTAACCGCAGTCGGACTTGTCCCAGTTGATGCGCCAGTAGCCGAGCAGGGTGTCCTTCGCGCTGTGGCCGTAGTAGCCGTCCACGGCCGCCAGCGGGCTGCCCATCTGGCCGGGGACCGCGCCGGATTCGGCCTGCCACAGGTTGGACTCCTGTGCCAGGATGCCGAGCAGCACGTTGGCGGGGATCCGGCCGCCTCCCTTCAGCTCCGGGCGGGGGAAGAGGCCCTGGGGGTCGGTCGTCAGGAGCCCGGCCTGGCCGCGGTAGTCGCCCTGACGGATCCAGTTGCTGCGCAGCTCGCCGCGTACGGCCATGTCCACCGCCCACTCGACCTGGTTGGACGTAGGCTGCAGCGCCTGCACACTCATGTCGTTGCGGGAGACGGAGCACCAGCGGTCGGTGTCACGGGGGTCGTGGGAGTCGGGCGCGGCTGCGGCCGCACGGGGCAGCGTACGCGGCTTGGCGTCACCGGTCAGGGCGGGGGAGAGACCCTCGATGGGGCTCTGCCGCGTCGGGGCGACCTGCTGCCGCACCTCCTTGCCCGTCGCCGTGACGGTCGACGTGACCGTCATCGCGGTGTCGTCGTCCGACGTCTCGGGGGCCGTCCCGGAGCGGGAACGCACACCCGCCTCGGGCTCGGCCGGCCTGTCGAAGTCCTTTCCGGCCGCCTTGATCCGGGTCAGTCCGGCGCGGACACTGGGGGTGAGTACGGGAGCGACGGCGAGGCGACCGTGGGAGGAGACGTCGGTGTCGGCCGGCGTGTTGAGCCGGGTGACTCCGCTCCCTTCCACCTTGACGTTCTGGGGACGGCCGGTGAGGAAGACGCGGCCCTGCGCGCCGGGCACCAGCTCCAGGTCGCCCAGGGGCCCGGTGGCGACCGTGAGCGGCTCACCGCTGCCGCCGTACACCTTCGCCTGCGCCGTCTTCGTGTCCTTGCGGTCCACGAAGCCGATCCGGTCCCCTGTCATGGGGCGGATGTCGAAGGGGATGCTGTCGCCCCTGGCGAGTCGGCGGATCTTCCCCTTGCCGTCGATCTGGACGAGATCGCGGCCCAGACCGGCGACGACACCGCCCTTCACCGGTGCCGCCGACGACACCTGCCCGCGCAGTTCCCCCGTCTTCACGACCGTGGTGCCGGCCGTGTCCACGGTGATCACCTGCGTCTTCACCTGCGCCATGTCGTTCATGTCGCGGTACTGGGTGAAGGCGGCCGTGTGCGTGGTGGTGTTGCAGGTGGGGTCGAAGTAGGCGAGCGTGGCGGTGAACGGCAGCTTCGTCACCTCACCCGTCCTGGTGTTCACGATCGCTGTGAACGCGCCGCCCTGCATGAGGTCGGGCTTGTTCGTGAACGCGCGCGGGGCATACACAGCGGCTACATGGGAGTCGTCCATGACGCACTGGTTGCCGATCCAGGAGTCGGCGGGCACTCCCGGCTCCGCCAGCGCGGCGACCGTCTTCCACTCGTACGCCTTTGCCTCGTCGGCGACAAGTATCTTGAAGGCCTTGGCGTCGGCCGCGCCGGTCACCGCGCGGTCCTCGGAGGTCTTCCAGCCCTTGCCCAGCGTCTCGTCCGGACTGTCCACACGTCCGGACGTGGCGGGTGGCGGGGCACCCCCGGTGGAGGGCGTTGGCGCGGCGGCCGCAGGAACGGCTTGGAGTAAGCCCCCGGTCAAGGCCGCACAGGCAGCCAGCGCGGCTACCGGCACGGATGCCCGTTGGATGGATCTCAAGAGAGAACTCCCCCGTATCTCGTCGGTCAGGGGCTGTGCCTGCTCGGGCACAGCCGGGTTCACCCGGCCGGTGGGACCAAGCCTTCACAGGGCTGCCCCCGCCAGTGCGGGCGTGTATTCAGCTGGTCCGCACATCCGGTGCGGCCAACAGATCTCGATGAACGGCTCGCCCCGCACACCTGCGGGCGGCGGCCACCGGTATGCGCGGTCTCGGCGGAGCTGGAAAACCCCCGCCCATACCGCAAGTCATGAGGCCCGTCGCAGCCAGGAGCACCGGCCGAGCAGGGGGTCTACCTGCTCTGACCGGTCGCGCGAAAGGGCATCACATGCCGCGTGAGCGGACCTGGCCAGCGCTGCTGTCCCGCAGCCCACAGCAGCCGGACAGCGGGCGATTTCCCCTGCCGCACCTGTGCGTTGCGGCATCACGCCCTGCCGGCTGACAGCCCGTCCTTGAACCCGCGTGCCCGCTGAGCCCCGACCACCGGGCCGGGGCCCCGTCCACCGGGGTGCCGCCCGTCAGTACCGCATCTGCCAGTGCTGCTCCGGCGGAAAGTCCGAGGCGCAGGTCCACAGGGTGAGGTAGGTGCCGTTGCCGGACGAACCGCCCTTGTTGGTGAGGCACTTGTCCGAGTAGTTGGTCTTGATGGACCAGTCGCTCGACCAGAACTGCTGGCTGCGGTTGTTGCCGCTGTCGTCGCACGGCCACAGGGTGAGCACCGCGCCGTTGACGTTGTACCCGTCGCCCTGCGGGGTCAGGCACTTCCCGCTCGCCTTGTGAACCATCTGGTAGCCGTCGTGGTCCCACTTCTGGAGCTCGTCCCCTGTACAGGTCCACAGGGTGATGATGGTCCCGTTGGCCGTGCTGTTGCCCTTGGGAGTGGCGCACTTTGCGGGGTACCAGGTGCCGGGGCCGACCGGGGTGATGAGCTCTCCCCAGTTGGGGCCGGCCGCCGAGGCCTGCGGGGCCATGGCCGCATGGAAGCCCACCGCCAGGAAGACCGCCGACAGAAACGCCATTGGCTTGCGCATGACACGCCTTTCATCAGGGAGATATGCCGTCTGCAACACCGGTGAATCTAGCCACGCCCGGCGGGCTGGGATGTGCGAGGCGTGCAGAGTTTCTCCACAATCCACGCAGCACCCCTCCACATGTCGTCGCTGCCCGGGGCGGCGAAGTCGGAGAATCGCGGCGCGCCCGGTTCGAGGGGGGGGAGCCTGGTGGCGCGGGCGGTGTAGTTGATGGCGTGGTAGCGGCCGCACGGCATCAGCGGATCCAGCAGTTGCTCGGGGCACTCTGTGCGGGCGCGCGCGGAGTGCCTGGGGTCTCTGATGTCGAGTTGCGGCCATGGGGCGGAAGCGGCCGGGCAGTGCCGAACTGAGAAATGAGGGGCACCCATGATCGGACAGCTGCGCATAGAGGTCCAGGGGTTCGAGCAGCCCGGCCAAGACGTCGAGTCACTGCTCTGGGAGTTGGACGGCCTATGGGAGGACCTCCTCCAGCTTGACGTGGAGGACGTCACAAAGCCGGACGCTGGGCCTGCCCGCCGGGCGCCCGGTCGAGCATTCTGGAGCAGGTGAACGCCCTGTTCGTGACTCTCACCGCCGCGCCCGCACTGCTTGATGCCGGCGAGCCGTGCGCAGCGGGCAGTGCTCCTTCTCGACTGCTGCTACGCGGGCGCCTTCGCGGGTGGGCTCCTCATTCGCTCCGGTACGGACGCCCACGGCGAGGAGAGTTTCCAGGAGCTCGATCACATGGGTACGCGGCGAGGGCGAGCTGTTTTCACGGCTTCCAGCTCGATTCAGTACGCATTGGAGGGTGGCGGGCCAGTGCCCAGCGCGGAGGCAGCGCGTGTGCTTCCGGCCGTTCTTGTTCACCGGGGTGCTGGTGGAAGGACTGCGCACGGGCGAGGCCGACCGGGATGGCGACGGTACGGTCGGCATGTCCGAACTGGTGACTTTGTGACGGACCGAGTCGCCGATCTGACGACCCATCAGACGCCTCAGCTCTGGCTCTTCGGTGCGCACGGCGGCGACGTGGCCATCGCCCGCTCCCGCCCGCAGGTCTCCATGTCGACCCTTTCCTCCGAGTTGCGCTTTGTCTCGAACTGCCGCTCCTCAGCACCCTGCCGCGGCCAAGGTGTTGGCGGTGCTCACCGGGCTGACGACGCGGGCCGCACCGCCCCACAGGTCGTTCCCCCGACTTCTGTGACCATGGTGCCGACCCCAGCCGTGGAGCCCGGTGGGGACGCCGTGTGTCGGTGGACCTCGCAGTGGGGGACGCCGAAGCCGAGTACAGACGGTCGTCCGCGGGCGTCGTCAGAACCGCACGGCGCCGATGTCGCGGACGGTCTGGGCGAGGGCCCGGATGAGTTCGTTTTCGGCGTCCTTGCGCCACACCAGGGCGTAGGGGATGGTCCCCATGTCGGGGACGGGAACGAAGCGCATGTGGGACAACATGGACCAGTAGAGGGTGACGTGTGAGGGGAAGGGGTGGACGATCTCGCCTGTGATCACCAGGTGGATCAGTTCGTCGGCATTGGTGACCTGCTCGAGACGCTCTAGCGTCTTGCCCCGGGGTGAGTAGAACGGCAGGTAGCCGTCCTCCCAGTAGTCGGGCATCCCGGGGGGCATGGCGTGGGCGAAGTCGGCCAGTGCCTCGACCGGCACGACGGTTCTGTCAGCGAGTTCGTGGACCGCGGAGACGGCCAGGACGCGACGGTCGTGGAAGAGGACCGGGCCGACGGTGAGATCGGGTTCGTCCACCGGCAGCCAGGTGATGAGTACGTCTACGTCGCCCTCGCGGAGTTTCGCGAAGGGGTCGACGTAGGGCGCCCTGCGGATCTGCAGCTCACACTGGGGGTGGCGGGCCTGGAACGTCTTCCAGAAGTGGTGCAGATCGAGCACGTTGAAGGGCATCATGCCGACGCGCAGGCGGGCGGACTTGCCGCGGGCGGTCATCCGGGCGCGTTCGAGGCTGTCGCGCAGGTTGGCGTAGACCGGCAACAGGTCGGCACGCAGCTGGCTGCCGAGCGGCGTCAGGCGGATCTGGCGGCGGTTGGAGCGGTCGAACAACAAGCCCCCGAGTTTGCGTTCCTGACGGCCGATCGCCTGACTGATACGTGCCTGCGTGAGGTGCAGCCGTGCGGCCGCACGGCCGAAGTGCAGTTCCTCCGCCAGCGTCAGGAATATCTCGATGTCACGTACTTCCACGTGTAGCCGACCCCCGTCATAAGCCTGAGTTATCGGATCTTACTGATCTTCGATGTTGATGGGCGCGGCAGGAAGCTGAAGGATCGACAGCGGCCCGGAGCCGCTGCCTGGTGCCGGTGACACCGCACTGCCAGCGGGCCGCTGGCGGCCGCTGGAGCGTGCCCGGACGGGAGACAAGTCCCGGCTGTACCGGGACGCCCCCGCACGCCCACACACTCAGGGAGGAAAGCCATCATGAAGCCGCAAGTCGCCGGCGTCGCCGTTCCCGAGGAGGACGTGAGCGCCGTTGTCAGGCTCGTCGCGCAAGTCGAATACGCCCAGCAGAACGGACTGCCGGATGCGTTCACGGAGCTGTTCGGCCAGGAGGCCGTGTGGACCGTTCCGCACGGCGACCCGCTGACCGGGTTGGCGGCGATCAGTGCCTTCGCCCGTAGGTCGCTGCCCGGCACGGTCCACCGGCCGCTGACCGTCACTTGTGAAGCCGAGTCTATCGTGTTCGTCCGGCCCGATCTCGCGGCGGTCAAGATCCGTCAGCGGCCGATCACCCGTGACGGGCGGCGCCTTGATGAGGTGCTCCGCGGTCACGACGGCCCGGGGCTGCGCAGCAGGCGGTGCGACAGACCCAGCGCGGCACAGCGCCGATGGGCATTCGTGGTGGCCGCCCACCCCGACGTGGCACCCGGCACCCCGGTGTACGTCCTGACCAAGGACGACGGCCGATGGCGGATCGCCGTCGCCCAGAGCACCGCCTCCATCGATCACGACGCCTTCGAGGCGGACCAAACCCTACCGACCGGAGCACACTCATGACCGTCGCAGACACCGCCGAGAGACCCGCCACGCGCGACGACGAGGGGGTACCGCTCACCAGATGGCTCGCCGTCGTCGCCATGGCGGTCGGGACGTTCGCCTTGGTTACGGTCGAATCACTGCCTGTCGGGCTGCTCCCCTTCATCGGAGAGGCCCTCCACGTCTCCGAGGGGACCGCCGGGCTGATGGTGACGGTACCCGGCCTGGTCGCCTCCGTCACGGCGCCACTGTTCCCGGTGGTGATCGGCCGGCTCGACCGGCGGGCCGCCCTGATCGGCCTGGTCACCCTGATGGTGTTGGCCAACGGACTGTCGGCCGTAGCGCCCGACTTCGTCGTCCTGCTGGGCTCGCGCTTCCTCGTCGGAATCAGCATCGGCGGCTTCTGGGCACTTGCCGCGGGCCTCGCCGTGCGGCTGGTGCCGGAACGGTCCGTGCCCCGGGCCGTCTCGCTCGTCTTCGGTGGCGCGACGGCAGCCAATGTCCTCGGCGTACCGGCCGGGACGCTGATCGGCGGGCTGGCGGACTGGCGCACGGCCTTCGTGGCCGCGGGCGCACTGGGGCTCGTCGTCCTGGTGGCCCTGCTCTTCCTGCTGCCTCCCATGCCCGCCCAACAGGTCGTCCAACTGCGCACGCTGCCGCGGCAGTTCCGCAACCCCGTGGTGCGCGCCGGCGTCCTCTCCACCTTCCTCCTGGTCGGCGGTCATTTCGCCGCCTTCACCTTCGTCAGCCCGATCCTCCGCACCACTGCCGGGATCGGCGAAGGCGCGATCGGCCCGCTCCTACTCGGCTTCGGAGTCGCCGGCATCCTCGGCAACTTTCTCGCCGCGGCGGCCTCGGAGCGGAACGTTCGCATGACCATCCTCGCCGTCAGCGTCCTGCTGACCGCGATCCTCGCAGTCTTCCCCTTCGCCGGCCGCACTCCGGTCAGTGGGGCCCTGCTGCTGATGGGATGGGGTCTGGCCTTCGGCGGCGTGCCGGTGGCCGTCCAGACGTGGATTCTCAAGGCGGCACCCGACTCGACCGAGGCAGCCACCGCCCTGAACACCTCCGTCTACAACCTCGCCATCGCACTCGGCGCTCTCTTCGGAGCCATCGTCGCCACCCGCCTCACCCTCAACGGTGTCCTGACGACCGGGGCCGTCTTCACCCTCCTCACCTCCCTGGCCGTGCGGAGCGCGCGCAGGAGCTGACCGGCGGAGCGGGCACGCCCCCGCACGCACCCGCCCGCAACACCGGCACACCAGACCCGGCGGACCAAGCCCGGGCAGCTCACTTCCCAGACAGGAGCCGCGCACATGCACACCCCAGCCGACACCACGAGCCGCGTCTGGTTCATCACCGGCGCGAGCCGGGGCCTCGGCCACGCCTTCGCCGAAGCGGCGCTGAGGAGCGGCGACCGCGTCGCAGGCGCGGCCCGCACCGCGGCCCCGCTGGAGGAGCTTGCGGCCGCCTACCCAGGGCAGGTCCTGCCCCTCGGGGTGGACGTGACCGACCGCGATGCGGTGTTCGCCGCCGTGACCGAGGCAGTCGGCCACTTCGGCCGGCTCGACATCGTCGTCAACAACGCCGGAATGCTGTCGATGGGCATGGTCGAGGAGTTCACCGAGGCCGAGGCCCGGGCCCAACTGGACCTCAACTTCTTCGGCGCGCTCTGGGTCGCCCAGGCCGTCATGCCCGTCCTGCGTAAGCAGGGCTCCGGCCACCTCGTGCAGGTCTCCAGCATCGCCGCTCTGGGGGGCTTCCCCAGCACCGGCCTCTACAGCGCCGGCAAGTTCGCCCTGGAAGGCCTCAGCGAAGCCCTCGCCGCGGAGGCTGCCGGCTTCGGGGTGAAGGTCAGCATCGTCCAGCCGGGCGGCTACTGGACGGACCTCTACACCGCCATGCGCAGCACCAGCCCCATGGAGCCGTACGCGCCGCTGCGGGAGGAACTGGCCAAGCAGTTCGCCGAGGGGGCGGTCGACAGCGATCCGCAGCTCGCTGCGGCGGCGCTGCTCAAGCTGGTCGGCAGCGATGATCCGCCGCTGCGTCTTCTGTTGGGGAGCATGGTCTATGACCTCGCGTTCGACATCGCCCACACGCGCATGGACACCTGGGCGGCGTGGGAGCACGCCAGCCGTGCCGCCGAACACGCGATTCCCGCGCCCGCAGTCGCGGATGGGGAGACCGGCTCGCAGCGGGAAACGCGATGAACCGGCGGCCCCGAGGCTCGGGCCGGACCAGGTCCTACGGGCCACCGGGGGTGCCAGGCGCCGTCACCAGGACGGCACGTGCACCCTCGGGGAAGACCGGCCATCTGGCGGGGTCCGGACGGGGCAGGGCGGACCGATCATTTCATTCCCGAGGGGGTCGCGACATGTCGTTCCGTACCACGGCCGAGGTCGTCCACCGCTTCAACCGCGCCTTCATCGACCATGACACCTCCTCGCTCGCCGGCCTGATTGCCGATGACTGCGTGATGGAGGCGAAAGAGCCGGCCCCCGACGGGACCCGCTACGAAGGCCGCGCCGCGTGCCTGGAGTTCTGCCGGGCACTCGCCGAGGACCGTACGGGCCGGTTCGACCCAGAGGCCGTCGTTGTCACCGGTGAACGGGCGACGGTGCGCTGGCGGTACCGCTTCGGCGATGGACCGGCCGACTCGATCCGGGGCGTGACGCTCGTGCTCGTACGGGACGGGTTGATCGTCGAGTCCCTCGGTTACGGCAAGACCACCAGCGACCTCCCGTCGGCCGGGGCCGAAATCCACGGAAAGCAAAGGACGTCCTGACGTGCGCGTGTTGTTGGTGGCGTACGGTTCGCGCGGAGATGTAGAGCCGATGCTCGCGCTCGAGGCGGTTCTGCGAGCATGCGGTGAGGAGATGCAGGTATGTGCCCCGCCGGACTTCGTGGAGCTGCTGGAGGGGATTGACATCCCCTTGGCGCCGCTCGGCCAGTCGCCGCACGCGATGGCGAACGCCGCGGTGACGGGAACGACGGAGGACCGGCCGACGAAAAACCTGTCGGTGTGCGTGGCCCGGATGGTCGCCGCGACGTACGACCTGCTCGCCGCGGCGGCCGACGGATGCGACGTCGTGGTGACGGCCGGTCTGATCCCGGCGGCGGCCGCCGCGCGGGCGGTTGCCGAGAAACTGGGCGTCCCGTATGTGTTCGTCGCCCACTCCCCGACGTACCTGCCGTCACCGCACCACCCGCCGTTGGCGTGGCCGGGGTGCCCGCACCCGCCGGAGGTGACGGACAACCGGGTGCTGTGGGCATTGAACGGCGAGCACCTGAACGCGTTGTTCGGCGAGGGGGTCAACACCCACCGGGCGGCGATCGGCCTGCCGCCGGTGGACGACATCCGCGACCACGTCCTCACCGGCCGCCCCTGGCTGGTGTCGGATGCGACCCTGAGTCCGTGGCTGCGGCCGGCGGATCTCGACGTTGTGCAGACTGGTGTGTGGATACGGCCGGACGACCGCCCCCTCCCGGCCGACCTGGACGCGTTTTTGAAGGCCGGCACACCACCGGTGTACGTGGGCTTGGGGAGCATGCCCGTGCGTGACGTCCAGGGCACCGCTCGGGCCGCTGTGGAGGTGATCCGTGCTCAGGGCCGGCGCGTCGTCATCGGCCGCGGCTGGCCCGACCCGGCGGTGACTGACGGCCAGGGCGACTGTTTCGCTGTCGGTGAGGCCAACTTGCAGGCACTTTTCACCCGGGTAGCCGCCGTCGTGCACCACGGGGACGCGGGCACCACGACGGCGGCCGCCCTGGCCGGCGTGCCGCAGTTGGTGGTACCGCAGATGGCGGACCAGCCGTACTGGGCGAGCCGGGTGGTTGACCTGGGCATCGGCGCAGCGCACGACGGACCGGGGCTGACGTACGAGTCCCTGTGGGTCGCGCTCAGGACGGCCCTGAACCCCGGGACCCGGGCACGAGCGGACGCCGTGGCGGTCACGATCCGCACGGACGGGACGACGGTGGCCGGGAAGCTGCTACGCGACACGGTCGGCCGAGGAAGGCCACTCGTGGCGGGATGAGGCGCACGGTGGCCGTCCGCCCGGGAAGGTACGCCGCCGCCGGGCGTCGTGGCCGCGTCCGATGCGCCAGCGGCTCCTGAATGGCGAGTACGTCGGGGGCACGACCGGCTGCCACCCGGGCCGGGACAACGGGATCTGCACCGCGCGCGTTCTGCAGCGCCTCGTGGTGCAACTCGCTGCACCCGGCAGGGCCGGCACCTGGCCTTGCCCACATCAAGGACGAAGCAGGGACGGATCTCTGACACGCCGCGGACCTTCAGATCCGTCATATCAACGTTCACGAAGAGCACATCGGGGG
This sequence comes from Streptomyces sp. NBC_00224, assembly GCF_041435195.1. Lineage (NCBI taxonomy): Bacteria > Bacillati > Actinomycetota > Actinomycetes > Kitasatosporales > Streptomycetaceae > Streptomyces > Streptomyces sp. NBC_00224. Next base: position 355,627 of record NZ_CP108106.1, on the reverse strand, counting down.
AGTCATCAATGTCTGTGAGTGCAAGAAATCGGACGTGGACATGGGCGTCCGGCCGTGAGGTACCGGTGGCCGAGAGGTTCGACTGGTTCACCGAGACGGTGTCCACGGACCTGTTGCCCGTGGAGATCAAAACCGATCGGGCGCGTGACTTCCACGCCGACATCGGGGCAGTCGAGCTGGGCGCGCTCACGGTGTCGACGCTCGAGTTCTCGCCCGTATGGTCGCGCCGTACTCAGGCGCACATCAGGCGGGGCGACCCCGAGCAGTACCAACTCGCGCTGGTTCAGGACAATGCGCTGAAGGCCTGCCAGTTCGGCCGGGACTCCAGCCTGGTCGTCGACGGCTTCATCGTGACCAACACCTCGGCCCCGTTGGAGTGCGACACCGACCGCGAGGGCGGACCGATCCGCGTGATCGTCCTTCAGATCCCGAGATCGGAGCTGCCCCTGCGAGCCAGCCGCGCCGACCACCTCGTTGCCCGTCGGCTTCCCCGCACCGGCCTCGGGGCGGTGTTGGCCGATTTCCTGACGAGCCTTCGCGACAACGGCCCGGATTGCCGGAGCGAGGAGCTCCCGGCTCTCGGGCGGGTGGCCCTGGAGATGGCCACGGCCTACCTGGCCGAGCAGCTCGGCACTCTGGAGTGCACTGCACCCGAGATCCGTGCCCGTGCTCTTCTGGAGCGGGCCAAGGTCTTCATCGAACGCAACCTGGGTGACCCCGAGCTCACCCCCCGAGCGGTCGCCGACCACCACAACATCTCGCTGCGCGGCCTCTACGCGCTGTTCGGGGACGAGCCCGAGGGCGTCGCTGCCCTCATCAGGACCCGCCGCCTCGAGCGCTGCCGCGCCGATCTCGCGCGGCGCGAGCTGTCCGGGCTGTCCGTTCAGGTGATAGCCGCCCGCTGGGGCTTCTCCAACGCCACCGTCTTCGGCCGCGCCTTCCGCCAGGCCTACGGTCTCACTCCGGGGGAGTACCGCGGCCACGCGCTGGGTCCCGGCTCTGCACGTGGAGTCGAGAGATCCTGCACGCTGCGGCGACCAAGGCCGACCGTGCGCGCCTAGATTCGATTGTCGTTGGTGAGGCGGGAAACACCCGCTTCAGCTTGTCGAGGAGCAAAAGGGGAGTGGGCGTGAAGGTACTGGTGCTGGGTTCCACCGGCTACATAGGGTCGGCCGTGGTGCGACGGCTCGCGGCGGAGGGCCACCAGGTGGTCCACTTCATGAAGGACGCGAGCCGGCCGCCGACCGAGGCAACGATGGTGGTGGGCGACCTGACCGACCCGGCCTCGCTGCGGGCGGCTGTCACCGATGACATCGACGCCGTGGTGAACCTCGCTACGCCGACCGGCGACGAGGCAGTGGACACGGCGGCCGTGGACGCGCTCACCGAGCGGCTGCGCGGCTCCGGACGCGCCTTCGTCTACACCAGCGGCGTGTGGGTGCTCGGCGCCACCGGCGACGCGGCAGTCGACGAGGACGCGCCCACGAATGCGATCGCCATCGTCGGCTACCGTCCGCGGATCGAGCAGCGGGTCCTGGCCACGGGCGGGGAGGACGTACGAGCCGTCGTTGTGCGGCCCGGCATCGTGTACGGCCGGGGCGGCGGCATTCCCGGGCTGATGACCGGCTGGGCGCGCGAGCACGGCACTGGCCGTTACGTCGGATCGGCCGCGACCCGCTGGCCGATGGTCCACGTGGACGACCTCGCCGACCTGTTCGTGCTGGCGGTGACCAAGGCCAGTTCGGGCAGCGTGCTGCACGGCGTGGCACACGAGGCGGTACCGGTCGCGGCGCTGGCTGCGGCGGCCGACGTCGCCGCGGGCGGCACCGGCCGGGCCGAACCCTGGCCGCTGGAGGAGGCTGCCGAGGCCGTGGGCGGCCCCTTCGCCGAGGCCCTGGGCCTGAACCAGGTGGTGTCCGGGCAGCGTGCCGTCACCGAACTCGGCTGGCGCCCCAGCCGCCCGTCCGTCCTGACCGAGCTGGCCGGAGGCTACCGTGGCTGACCTCACCGGTTCGACGCTGCCCATCTGCCGCACGCAGTACGCCATCCCGCGCCCCGACTGCCCGGTCTGCCTGGACGAGCGCCAGTACGTGGGACGCGACGGCCAGCAGTGGACCAGCCTCGCCGAGTTGCGCGCCGAAGGTCACCAGGGCCGCTTCGAGGAGCAGGGTCCGGACGTCCTCGGGATCGGCTGCACCCCCGAGTTCGCCATCGGCCAGCGTGCCCTGCTGCTGCGCACGGCCGCCGGCAACGTGCTGTGGGACTGTGTGCCCTACCTCGACGACGCAGTGATCCGAGAGGTACGGGAGCTCGGCGGCATTACCGCGATCGCCATCAGCCACCCCCACTTCTACTCGGCCATGGTCGACTGGGCGCACGCCTTCGACGCCCCCGTCTACCTGCACGAGGCTGACCGCCGCTGGGTCGGCCGCCCTGACCCAGCCCTGCGCTACTGGAGCGGGCAGACCCACCGGCTGACCGACGAACTGACGTTGATCAACCCGGGCGTCCACTTCCCGGGCAGCACCGTCATGCACTGGAAGGCAGGCCAGGGTGCCCTGTTCACCGGCGACATCGTCAACGTCGGCCCCGACCCCCGCTGGGTCAGCATCATGTACAGCTACGCCAACCACATCCCTGAGCGCCCCGACGCCGTCCGCGCCGCCGGCAAACTGCTCGCCGGGTACCGCTTCGACCGGATCTACGGCGCCTGGTGGGACCGCGTCGTCACTGCCGACGGCAACGAGGTCCTGGCAAGGTCGGTAGACCGCTACCTGCGTTTCGAACAGGGACTGCCGACGGAGAGCGGTTCATGACCCCCTCCGCACACGTCTGACGTCATGAGCACCTCGCCACCTGCGATCACAGTCATGTCGAGAGCCGACGGGGCCACTTGGCGCACGGGCTGCGTGGACCGTGACACTGCCTGACCGGTTGTGCGGTCGGCGAGGTGCTCGGAGGACATCTGCCTGCGACCGGCGGTTTCGGCGAGAGCGGGGAACGGAGACCTGATGGTGGGCCGGCCGTCGTCGTCTGATGGTGCGGTGCGTAGGAGGTACGTGTTCCTGGACACCGCATCGGCGTCTCTCGCAGCTCCGACGGGTGTCGTGTTCTCGGACGGGACCGCGATCGTCGGCGCGGGCGCTTCAGCGTCGGCCGGCCGGACCGAATTCGATCAACCCGGTTGTCCGGCCATGGAAGGGTACTGCGGGCTGACCGACACGGCGTGGGAGCGGATCAAGGATCTGCTCCCACGCCGGGCGGTGGCGGCGTCGATCAGCGCCGGTAGAACACGTTGAGTTGGCCCTGGAACCAGGCACCCCCGACCTGTACGTGCCGTGCTTCCGAGACCTCCAGAGCATGAGCACCGGCGGCAGGCCGCTGCCCGCCAGGCTGCCCTCCACACGATGAGCCGCTACGCTACCGAGCCCGCTACCGACTTCATCTGAAGACAGCGAGCGGACATCTCCCGGCTGCCCGCCGCCGGACCGGCACGGCCAAGGCGCTGCCACCTCTCGGTTGCCGGACTGCTCGCCTCCTTCTACCTCTACGCGGGCATGGCCAAGGTGGTCCGCAGCCGCGATCTGCTCGGCCCGATGATGGCTTGGGTGGACCGCATACCGCTGGTCTGCCGTCAGGGCGCTGGGAACGCTCGAAGTTCCGGGTGCCGCGGGGCTGCTACTGCCACGGGCGACCGGCAGGGCGCCCTGGCTGGCCCTGGCCGCGGCCATCGGGTTCGTGCTCCTGCAGATCGCTGCGATCACCGTGGATCGACTGGCGAAGACCGGCAGGTCATGCTCAACGCCGGGCCCTGGCCGCATGATCCTCGCCCTGGGACCGCAATTGAGGCCCCAGGGCGAAGGACTGCTCATTGGCGTAGGCCGTGAGCCTCACGGTGCCAGATCTCCGGCGGGGGGAACTGCTAGATCCAGTACCCCGACCACTGCTGCTCCTGCGGGTTGTCTGCTGCACACGACCACAGCGTGAGCCAGGTGCCGTTGGTCAGAGAACCGCCCTTGTTGGTGATGCATTTGCCACCGAAGACGGTATAGGTGTTGTACTGGCTGGACACGAACTCCTGCGGAGAGCCGTAGGAGTAGTCACAGGTCCACAGGGTCAGGACAGCGCCGTTGACATCGCTGCCGTTCCCCGAGGGGGTCAGGCACTTGCCACTCACCTTGTGGACAAGGTGGTTGCGGTCCCATCCCCACTGCTGCAGGTCGCTGCCCGTGCAGTCCCATGTGGTGATCACGGTACCGTTGCCGGTCCCGTTGCCTTGCGGGGTGGCGCAGGCGTGATACCAGCCGTTCGTGTTGTCGAAGATGCCCCAGCTGCTGACGCTGGCGCTGGCCGGGCTGGTGGAGATGGCGGAGATGCCCAGCAGCGTGAGCAACAGAGTGAGAACAGCGGAGAGCTTGCGCATCTGGTCGCTTTCTTAATTGCCTATCGCGAAATGGCGGTTATGAGGGCTCATGGTGTGCAGTGCGGCTGGGAGCAGACCTGGCCCGGCGCCCGCGCAAATCGCTCAAGCGTGCGAAGGTTGACCATCGGAGGCTATGCCGTGCACCTGACACCTGCAAGATTATTTGCAAGCTACAAGATCAACGGTTGGGCTCGTGCTGCCTTGCGGCGGGGGTGGAACCAGCGGTTCGGCCGGGGCAAGCCCAGTACTGTCAGCGTGCCACCGTCAACACCCCGGCACCACAGGCAAGTTCACGCGATCAACGGTTACGAAGATGTTGGAAGACCCGAACGTCTTACAGCTCCGGCTTCCGAGCCCGGCTCGATCTCGCCCCGCAGGACGGTGACCTGCGATCTCGCACTTCGTCCGGTAGCGTGGCGTGGACCCACCGGCGGAACGAGGAGATCGACACCTTCAGCTTGTGTTGGTCACGCAGGCGCTGGTGGATCGTGGAGACGGTCACCCTGCCCAGCAAGTGCTTGATGTAGTCGCGTGAAGTGGCAGCTTCCGCGCCGCAGGTCCACTCCGGTCACGGTGATCTCGGCGAAGAGCCACGCCAGGTCGGGCTCGGCGCCGGCCAGTGCCGCGAGGGGAGTGGCCACGGTCGCCCACCAGATGCCGTCCTGCAGCGGAGCTCAGTACAGCGGGACGACTCCGGCCAGGTCCCCGGCGATCCACCAGCTGGTTGCGGTGCGCAGCGGGGTGTTCCGCTGGAGCGGCAAGCCGGGTGAGCGGAGCGCGGTCGGCGGGCCGACTGGTGCTCTGTACCGGGTCCCTTGGACCTGTACGCCGCCAATGAGACGGACGTCGGCCCGTGGCGCTACCGGGCGGGCGGCTGGTCGCGCATCGGAGATGCCGGAGCGGGGTTCGGAGCCAGGGCGACCGTATTTATCGGTTGGACAAGGGTCGCGCAGGTGTGTGGGAGCGGGCGGGATCGAACTGGCGACGCATTGGGGGTTCTGTCCGCTCGCTCGTAGTGGTCAATTGCCCCTGGGTGGCCACCGTCTCCGGCAATCCCCTTTGTCCGCGGACAACGGGATTGTCCGCGCCTGAACTGGGCTTTCGGCGAGTTTGGTTGACGGACAATCAGCGACGATCCAGCGTGAGGTGACCGCCAGTCGCCTGGCATGAAGCGGAAGCCTCGATAGTGCCGACGGGGCGCCCGCCTGCCCCGCAGGGGGCCGCCAGGGTTTCCCGGTGGTCGACCAGACAGGGCGCCGACGCGACCGGCACCTTCCATCGATAGGAGTGAATGTGCTCAAACGCAGGGTCGTTTCTCTCACCATCGCGGCCGCAGCCCTCATCGGGTGTTCCGTCGCCGCCTCACCCGCGGCCTACGCGGCGTCCTGCTACGGCAGTACGTGCTCCAACAAGGGGCCGAAGGGGACCGGTTGCGACGCCAACGCCTTCAACCTGCGTGACTTCGTACTGAAGGGCGGATACTACGAGCTGCGGTGGTCGAACACGTGCCACGCCGCATGGATACGCGCCTCCGGTGCCGGCGCCGCAGGTGCCAGTGCGGTGATCCAGCGCGTTCTCCTCGACGGCGGCGGCGGTGTCGACGTCCAGGAAGAGCGCTTCGTCGCCGTGAGTAAGGGGCAGCTGGACTGGTCCAACATGGTGGGCACCAACTACGGCTCCTACTACCGAGTCTGCGGTACGTACTTCAACTTCCCGGCTAGCACCCTAGATTGCGGGGCTCTGGTCTACCACGATTGATAGGCAGCCGACGGAGCCCTCGTCGACAAGCTCAGTGGGTGGGGCACCGGCGTAGGCCGCGTTGCCCTGCCCCGCATGTCGCCCCGTGCCTTCAGGCGTTCCTCACCCCATCCATCGGAGGTTATCCATGCGCAGACGCATCGTCGCGCTGTTCCTGTCCAGTACAGCACTGTGCGCACTCGCTGCCCCACAAGCCCTCGCTGGCTCCGCATCCGCTACATCCGCCTCCGCGTTGGCCGGTTGCGGATGGGTGCCAGAGGACATCGATGGCGGCGGGTGGTACGCCACCGCACACGAGGCAGTCAACATGCGATCGGGTGCCAGCACAGGGTGCTCCATCAACGGTGTGGCCTATCCCGGCCAGGCCCTCGACTACCACTGCTTCGCCAACCCCCTGGCTGACGACGACTACAACTGGACGTACGTGCGGAACGTGAGCACGGGTGTCGAGGGGTGGATCCGTCACGACTTGCTCAGCGACCACGGCAGCAAGGTGCGGTGCCGGTGACAGGCCCACGTTCCTGGTGGCCCTCGCTCGCGCTGGAGTGAGGACCTGCCATGAGTGACGAAATGGTGGTGCGTGCCCAGCGGTTCGTGAACACCATGTACGGCGACCGCATCAGGATGACCATCGACGAAGATGGTCAAGTGGGCTGGAACACGATGTACGCCCTGACCCGCGCCCTGCAGGTGGAGCTGCAGATTCCGACCCTGTCGAACAGTTTCGGTCCCGCCCCCCTGTCGACCCTGACAGCCAGATACCCCAGCCTCAACGCCTCTACGGTGCCGTCCCACGACTTCTGCCGCATCATCCAGTCCGCGATGTACTGCGGAGGGGGTGTCGGCGGGTCGACGTTGGCGAGGGTGTCGCACGCGTTGTGGATGCAGTCCGAGATGCCGGTACTGAGGCCGGAAGAGGGGATGCCGGCGATTCCGAACGGCTCGTGGTCCGAACCGCCCACTCCGACGTCGAAGGTGGCGAGGCCCAGCGCCGCGAACCACGCCTGGAACGCCTGGAATCCGGCGCTCTCGCCGTGCTGCGCGTCGTTGACCACGAACCACTGTCGGGTGTTCTTGCTGCCCGCCTGGTCCAGGTTGAGATACAGGTCGATGGCCTTGTGGTCGGACGGTGACAGGCTCTGAACGTAGTGTGCGGAGCCGATCAGCCCCGCCTCCTCCGCTCCCCACCAGGCGAAACGCAGGTGCCGTGCGGGCTTGAGACGGGACTCAGCCACCTTGAGTGCGGCGGCCAGGACCGCCGCCGAGCCGGAACCGTTGTCGTTGATCCCTGGACCGGCCGGAACGCTGTCGAGGTGGGCGCCGGTGAGCAGGACGTGTTGCGGGTCGCCGCCCGGCCAGTCAGCGATCAGGTTGTAGCCGTCCGCGTCGGCGTGCGAGAAGTGGCGCAGCTGGGTGCGGAAGCCCACCCGCTCCAGCGCGTGCCGCACGTACGCCACCGACTGCGCGTAACCCCGAGTGCCGTGCGCGCGGTTGCCGCCGTTGCGGTCGGTGATCCGCTGCAGTGCGCGCAGGTGCGGCATCACCTCCGCCTGCGACACGGTCGGCGCGCCGGACCCCTGCGCGTACTCCGCGAGGCTGGCTGTCGTACGGGCAGCGGCCGGTTCCGCATCCGCCGGGAGGAGCGCGGCGACCAGGGCCAAGGCCGCCACCACCAGGGCCGTCCAAGCCCTGCGGCCACGACGTCGCGGGTAAGAGGAATGCAGCAACGGGAACCTCCGAGGGCTGCTGAGGCGACACAAAAGGTGCCGTCCAGGACGGGGGAACGCCCCTCACCCCTTTACGACGTGCGACGCACGGCGGGGTTGCCGCCACTCCCAAAACGAGTCGGCGCAGGCCGTCCACACGGGCGGCCCCGACGGCCGGGCTCTGTGCGTGGACGGGCCGACGGCGGTCGAAGTGGGCTTACCGCAGCCAGAGGTGTGCGTGGTTCAGTCGGACAGCTTCCACGTCTGGCAGCCGCTGGTGCGGAATACCTTGTCGGTGGCCGCGATGGTGACGGTCTCGGCGCCCATGGAGGCGTTGGCGCTGATCAGGTCCTTGGCCTCACCACTGGTCCCGCTCAGCCGAGCCCTGTTGCAGGAGGCGACCGGGTAGCCCTGGGGGCCCTCACTGCGATAGGTGCCGGGCCGGATGTCCCGCCCGACGAGGCAGACTCCGTCCCCCTCGATCTGTCCCGCCTTCACCTGCCCGGCCTCCGTGGAGCGTGCTGGGGCCGACGACGGTGGCAGGGAGGCGTTCTCCGTACGGGTGGGTCACCGTCACTGCGGGAGTCGGGCTTTCGCTGGACGACGAATGCCTTGCCAAATCCGCCACCCTGCCCGTCCAGACCAATCCGCCGCCCCGGCCCACCGTCAGGAGGGAATCCGGCATCCGGCGCGAGCACCTCGCCGTTGATCCAACAACAGCCCAGGCCGCAGGCTCATGAGCACTGGCGAGTGCCAGCGCGGGCACAGGGCGTGCCGAGGTTGTCGGTCAGGCTTCCTTGAGCGCTCGGGCGTCCTGACGCAGTACGGCTTGCATCGCGCGGCGGAGCCTCTCGCCCGGGGCCACGCCGATCTGCTCGCGCAGTAGACGGCCGGCGCGGTGGAAGGTGTGCAGGGCGTCTGCCTGTCGGCCCATGGAGTAGTAGGCGCGGATGAGGCCCACATACAGGTCCTCACGCAGTGGTTCCTGCTCGATGAGTTCGGTGAGCCGTTCGACCGCGCTGTCGAACCCGCCGAGTTCTACGTCGATGAGTGCGCGCAGTTCCACAGCGGCCACGCGTTCCGCGTCGAGAGCCTCCGCACGGTGTCGGAGGCGGCCGGAGGAGATGCCCGCAAGCGCCGGGCCACGCCACCACTCCAGTGCGACATCCAGTTCCCGGGCCGCGCTCTCGTACTCCCGGCGCCCGAACAATTTCCGGGCGTTGCGGACGGCCTCTCGCGCCTGGAAGACGTCCACATCGCTTGGTGCGGTCAACAGCCGGTATCCAAAGCCGTGCGAGGCCAGTGCCCTTGGCGGGGCTCCTGCCTGCTGGAGCGCCTGCCGGATCCGCCAGGCGGATGTCTGCAGCTGACCCGATGCCGTACGCGGTGGTGCGCCGTCCCACGACTCCGCCATGAGCGTCTCTTTGGAAACGACCTGTCCTGGTCTGAGCGCCAGAGCCGCGATGAATCTGACCTGACGCTGCCCGCGCACCAGGACCGGGGTGCGGTCGTGCACCAGGGCCACCGGGCCCAGGAGCCGGACCTTCACGATGCCGATGGCGTTCAAGGTTCCTCCAGTACATGTGGGAGCGGACTTCGTGGACGGGAACCGCGTAGGCCGATCGTGCGGTTATCACTGGGGACCTCAGCGTCTGGAACTGGGAGATTGTCCGTCAACACAGCTCGGAGAAATGGCAGGTGGCGAGTGGACAATGGGCGTTGTCCACGGACGGGATGCGGCGGGGGGCAACGTCGTGTGTTCGCGGGATGTCTCGGTGAGTGGCGTTGGAGAGAGTTCGGAGAGAGCGCCCGTGTCCACTGATGCGTGATGGCCCCGGCTGCGGGCCGTGGGGTCGGAGCTCAGCCCGGCTGTGCCCCGGCTCTCTTCGAACGGAGGGCAGGAAGCACGTTTTGAGAAGACGAACGAGACAGCGACGGGCGCGGGTGCCCGTAGTGGTCGGGGCGGCGATGACGTTGCTGGTGACGCTGTGCGGACAGGCCGGCGCCTCCGAAGACCCGAAGATCCCGGACGGCAGCACGCAGGGATGGTCGGCCGAGGCAACCGGCCAGACATCAAAGGCCGCGCGCGAGCCCGCCGGGGCCATCCCCGCCACACAGCGCGAGGCCATGCAGGGCAAGGGGTATGCCTCCTCCAAGGACGTGGCATGGACCACGTCCGGGGATGCCGAGGGCTTCCACGTCATGGTGGCCGACGCCTCCCATGGATACGAGTGGAAGACCGCCGCGACACTGTCGGAGCCAGGATTCGAAGCAGACAGCTGGATCGGCAACGCCTGCGTCAGTCAGTCGGGCAAGCGCGCGGCGGTCGCCTATGCGCCCCGGACTTTCACCAACAAGCCGGAACTGATGGTGCGCGGGGCGTTCACCGCCGTCGTGGACCTGGAGTCGGGGGAGGTCACCAAGCTTGCGCGCCAGGCGACGCTGGCGTATTTCTCTCCCGGATGCGGGACGGGCGAGGAGGCCGTCTTCAGCCAACTCTCCCAGGACGGGGACAAGGAGGTCGGCACCCGGCTGATATCGGTCGACCTCGCGCGCCGCGAGGTTGGTGCACCCCTGCCACTCAACGGTCAGGTGACCTCCGCCGTACCGACGGCGCACGGCATCGTGGCGGCCTCCGGCGGGCGGCTGGTCAGAATCGGCGGGACGGGGGAGCAGACGACGATCGCCCGGACACAGGGCGTGCCGTTCCAGCTGCGGGCCGACAAGGACGGGGGCGTCACGTTCATCGACAGGGCTCCCGGACCGGCCACGCCGAAGGCCGACGAGGGCGACAGCCAGGCCCGCCGGGTCAGCGCCGAGCAGATCATGAAGGGCAACGCCAAACCCACCACCCTGGCACGCGGCCCACTCACCGACTGGGACCTGGCGTCCTCGGCCGACGGGACGGTGTACGTCACCGGCCAGGCCAAGACCGAGGGGACTCTGCCGAGCAGTGTGAAAAACCGCGGTGACCTCTCCAAGGACGACCGTATCTCCACCCGGGGTGCGACCGCGGTGAGCACGGCATGGGCCGCGGGGGAGAAGTCCCCGCTAAGGGCCGAGGCCGAGGGGGAGGGCCGCGTCATCCGGACCGAGTTGCACCTGCTCGGAACCGGGAAAAAGACCCAGCTTGAGACTCTGCCGGGCGGGCACCCGCTCGGCAGGGCAGAGGAACGCTCCCGGGGAACGGCGACCTCCCCGGCCCTGCTCGGGCCGGGAAGGAGCACGCGGACCGCGAAGACCTCGGCGGCCGGCTCCCCGAGCGACCCGGTGGAAGCGGAGCGGACGTGCGCTGTGCCGCGCAACGACATCCGCAAACAGGCTTTCCAGCCGACTCCCCGCCAGGTCGAATGGGCCGTTGACCAGGCGGTGGCCGGCACGCTCAACAAGCAGGTCTCGCGGTCGGACGGTTGGAAGGGCATGGGCATGTCGGCCTACCAGCCGCAGTCCCTGTTTCCGCTGCATCTGATGTATGGGGACACCAACGGGGTGCCGGACCGCGTCGACGACTGGCACATCCCCGCCCAGGTGCTGCTCGGAATCACCGCGCAGGAATCCAACATGTGGCAGGCCACTCGGTTCGCCGTGCCCGGGGTGACGGCGAACTCGCTGATCGGCAACTTCTATGGGGTCAACTACTACTCCGACGGTCAGCAGATGGATCCATGGGCGATCGACTGGGCCAAGTCGGACTGCGGGTACGGCATCACCCAGGCCACCGACGGAATGCGGCTTGCCGATCGTGGGATTGAGCTGACCACGACGCAACAGGACGCTATAGCACTGGACTACACGGCGAACATCGCCGCCGGTGCGAACATCCTCGTCGAGAAGTGGAACCAGACGGCGCGGGCGGGGCTGACCGTCAATGACGGGCATCCGAAGTACCTGGAGAACTGGTTCTTCGCCCTGTGGGCCTACAACTCCGGTTTCAAGGAAAAGGGAAGCGACCCGGCGGGTGGCGACGCGCACTGGGGAGTCGGATTCACGAACAATCCCGCCAACCCCCTCTGGAAGTACAACCGTACGCCGTTCCTGGAGAAGTCGGACGGGTCCGACGACTACTCGCACGCGGCGCATCCCCAGGACTGGCCGTACCAGGAGAAAGTGATGGGCTGGGCCGCTCGTCCGCTGGCCGCTTTGTTCAGCCCGGGAGACACCCAGCCGGGGTACCGGCCCGCGTGGTGGTCCTCCAACAAGGACCGTACGTCGGCGAAACCTCCGATCGACCTCTTCTGCACGATGCAGGACAACAACTGCGACGCCGGCCGCATCAAGGACGGTGACTCCAACGAACCGGGTCAGGGAGCCTGCACCCTCGATCAGCCGGAGAACGTCAACCCGCACTGGCTGCATTGCTGGTGGAATACCTCCGTGCAGTGGAAAGACTGCAAGGCCCGTGCGCAGTGCGGCAACGCGATCCACCGGTTCAACGACACCTACCCCGAGCAGCCGGACGGCACCTCCTATCCTCCGGTGTGCGGTCTGAGCGGCCTTCCCGCCGGGACCAAAGTGGTCGAGAACACCCCCAACGGCTCGACGCCGGCGGGCAGTGCGAACAGATCATGCGGGGCAACCGCCTCGGCCGGTACGTTCGGGTTCCAATTCGCCAACTGGAACAACACCTATCCGGGAAAGATGGATCTGCATCAGATAGGTGCGGGCAACGACAATCATTTCTGGTTCTCCCATACGCGGAACAAGGAGAACGTCCAGCCGGGCACCAACGACGGCACCCGGCTGCTCATCACCGGCACTTGGACACTCGGCGAGCCGAACATCGGCTGGTCCAGAGTCCTGGTACACCTCCCTGACCATGGGGCACATACCCGACAGGCCACCTATGTCGTCGGTGGCACGGACTCCACCTCGCCGGTGCGGGTGGTGCCGCAGCGCGCACGCGAGAACCGCTGGATGAGTCTGGGAGTGTTCCGCTTCACCGGCACGCCGTCGGTCTCCCTGTCGACCCACTCCCTTGACGGTGGTGGTGACGAGGACGTTGCGTGGGACTCCGTTGCGTTCCAGCCGTTGCCCGGCAAGCCGAAACACCAGATCGTGGCCATGGGTGATTCCTTCTCCTCCGGAGAGGGCGCCTCGAACGGAGACGACAACTACTATCCGGAGTCGAACTATCGGGACAAGAACAACAGTTTCACGCGCAATGCCTGCCACCGCTCCGACAAGGCGTGGTCGCGCCAGGCACAGCTGACCGGCACCTATACCTCGGTCGGTGAGCTCGCGGACACCCAGGACCCCGTCATGGACTACCACTTGATCGCCTGCTCCGGCGCACGCACCTACAACATCCTGAGATATCCGGAGAACGGTGAACTGCCGCAACTGGATCAGGGGTATCTCGACCAGAACACCACCTTCGTGCCGATCTCCATCGGCGGCAACGACTCACGGTTCTCCGACGTCATCCAGGAATGCCTGATCGCCATCGGAAACGGAAGCTGCGAGAGCGGGAAGTTCGACAGCAGAGACGAGAAGATCGACCGGGACACCGACGGGGACGGCAGGACGAATACGGAACGTGACAAGCACCTTCAGGGTCTCCCGATGGTGAAGGCTGTGCCCGCGTTGATCAGCGAGGTGGTGCGGGAGGACATCGTGAACGTCCTGCAGCGCATCCACGCCAAGGCGCCCAACGCCAAGGTCCTGCTCATGGGATACCCCAATCTGATCTCCGACGACGCGAGCTGTCTGCGGGTGGGGCCCCTGACCATCGGTATGTCGAAGGCGTCCAACGACTGGCTCGACCTCTTGGCCAAGCACTTGGCCGCCGAGATGGCGACCGCGGCGAAGATGGCCAGGGACGACGGAATCGACGCGCGGTTCGCGGACCCCACCCCCAATTTCAAGGGCAAAGGTGTCTGCGGCAGCCCGGAAAACATCCACGGCATCGTGAAGACCCTGACCAAGAGCGACGATCCGGTCAAGGACTGGCCGCTCCTGCGTGACTACGGCCTGTCGGCCCAGTCCTTCCATCCCAAGATCAGCGGTGCCCGGCTCTACGCGGACGCCATGGAATGGGCCGTCAACGGCTGGGTGATGTAGCGAAGGTCGGCCGGGGCCTCCCGCCGTGTTCACGGCCACGCCGGGTACGCGGCGGGAGGCCCTCGAAGCAGGCCGACATAGGACGAAGCCCGCGTCGGGCGGCATCAACGCATTCTGCGACCCCTCACCCCGTGACCACGAGTGAGCCGACGGGCCCGCTGATCCGATGCCAGTCGGCGCCGGCCCATTCCCACACCGCGGACCGGTTCTTGTCCAGCCGGTACAGCCGCTCGCCACGGGTACCGAAAGCCGCCCCCGTCTCACCGACCCGGGTCCAGCCACCGGATCGGTAGCGCCACAGCCCACCGTCCGCCGCGCTGTCGGCGTACACGTCGGAGGGGCTTGCGTGGAGGGCGGCCGCCGGACCGCCGACAGGGCTCCAGTCGCCACCCTCACCGTTCCAGCGGAACACGGCGGTGCGCTCGGGGTTGAGGCCGTACAAGTGGTGGTCCGTCACGGCGAAGTCGGCGCCGGCACCGCCGGCGTACGTCCAAACCTCCGCCTTGCCACGGTAGGCGAAGATCCTGCCGTCCACCGGGTCGGTGGCGAACAGGCCCGCTCCACCGCCGTAGATTCGTCCCGCCGGTCCGCCGACACGTGTCCAGCTTCCCCGAGCTCCGTCCCACCGATGGATCGCGCTGCGGTCCTGAGCCAGGCGGAATACGTCGGGCCCGCTGATGGCGAACTCGGCGGCGGGCTCGCTGATGCTCGCCCAGCTTCCGGGCGATTGACCGTACTTCAGTAACTCACGTGTGCCCGAGTCGATGGCGAACAACCCGGGCGCTCCGGCGTAGAGTTTCGTGGCCGGCGCGCCGATCTTCGTCCATGCGGTTCCTCTCCCGCTCCACTCCAAGACGGCGCTGTCCTTCTCGGAGATGGCATAGACACCGCCGTCGGCCGGCGCGGGGACGACGGTCGACGGCTGCTGCCCCGGCGACCTGCGGTCCGCGACCGTGGTGGAAGGCGGCGGTGCTGTGCGATCCGATCCGGACGGGCTCGACGCAGCGGGTGCGGGCCGGGAGGCGCCGGGCAACGGAGCGGCCCGCGGGCCGGTGGCGACCGGTGAAGCGGGTGGTTGAGGCGAGGAGCTGGCGGGTGTTTCCTGCGGGCCGGATCCCTGGACAGGGCGCGGGGGCGGAGGGGGGTGAGGTGAGGCGAAGGGCTGTCGAACCCCCTCCATGCGTGCGGCGGACACCAATATGATCAGTACGGTGAAGGCGAGCAGGAACCCGTGACGCGCCCACTTTGTTGCGCGCCGGACAGGGGTGCCACCATGGCGAGTCGGAAGAACCGGAAGTCTCCCCGCGCCTCTCATCGAGTCGCGCCGTCGGACCACCTGTCCGCGCACCACTGCCTCACCAGAACGACTCAGTGCTCGGCTCTGCTGCCGGTAGGGCTGGAGCGGATGCGCCTCACACCGGTGGACCTCGGCAGGCAGCCAGACCGCAGCCTGAGGCGCGTCGCCGGGGGAGTGCGCATCCCCGAACGCGGCAAGACCGCGTGTGGCAGGTAGGTATCTTCGCCGTAGCTGTATGACGGCGCTCACCAAACCTTCCCGCCGCCCCTCCTCGATGTCCCGAGGCAGGAGCACACGGCGCCTTTGGTGGCTCATGTCGTCTGAAGAAGCAGACTCCTGCGTCTGCTCGGCGTCGCCGTCCAGGGGTTGCCTTGAGGTGTTCCATGGCTCGTCATGCTGATCGAGCGGCGCCGGTGGTATCCGACCTGCGGGCGTAGCCGTGCTCCCGGTCGCGTGGCTGTGAGTCGGCGGCAGTGTCTGTCCCAACTCGTGTTGCAGCCTCGCGGTCAAGGCAAGCAGGCTACGCACGACCGCTTCCGACTCCGCCAATTCCGCCTGCGCTCGACGCTGCGCCTCCCTGATCGCGTCCCAAGCCTCAGGCTGCGGCGTCTTTCCGCTTGTTGTGGGAATCCTCCCCGCCTCCGCGTCACAGGCGGCGGCGTGCAAATCCCTTGCCCGGCGGATGAGTTCCACTCGGCTGCGCTCGTCCCGGTATTGACTCAAGACCACGCGTTCCAGCAAGTTGAGCGGAATGATCTTAAGGCCTGAACGATAGTCGCTCCAGGTGCTCTTGCCGCTCCCGTAACACTTGGCCAGTTCGCGGACTGTACGCCCTTTGGTCATGTCCCGAAGAAAGACAGCAAGTTTGTTTGCCTGGGCTGTCTCGCCTCTGGGCTCTCCTTGCAGACGTCCCGCCCTGCCCATTTTGAACCCCTTTGGTGTTCATGGGCGCACACCGCTTCGCCCTGCCGTCAATTCCAACCTCAGAAGAACAGGAATCGGATAGCTGGTCCAGCGATTGTCGGACAATCTTGGGCAGTTGAGATGCCGAGATCCAACTCACGCTCGCCGCCGGACCGGACGGGTGGGCGCATCCTCGGGAAGCGGCAGCCGGAGGTGTCACCCCGCCCACCCCCGGCGGCCGGGGGCGTCGCAATGCTCCTCGAACGCCCGTCCATGGTCGTCCCTCGCGGTGCCGTCCCCCTTCGACCCTTGTCCGCGGACAATGTGTTTGTCCGCGCCCCACCTGCGGATACGCGTGTTTGTGTTGACGGACAACCAGACGCATCACACGGTGAGACGGCACCCGGACCAGCCCGTGACACCCACCTGGAGGATTCATGTCACCTGCTGCCGCGCCAAGCCGTACGCGGTCCACGGAAACCGCAATCGCTATGGGGATCCGGGGAATCAGGCCTTCCAGATTCCTGATCGCGCTGGCGAGCATTGCCGCACTGGGCGTGGCGGCACCGCAGGCTCACGCCGATCCGTCGCCGCGTGCCGCCGAGGTCACGGCCGGGGCCAACGCCGAAACCCGGGCCCTCGCGGCCGCCCACCCTCGGGAGGTGCGTGCGGCAGCCGTGGTGTGCGGTGAGGGATACGTACTCGACAACGGCTATCGGCTCCCGACCAATGAGCAGCGACTGGCGACCCTGTTCACCTATCGCATACCGACAGGCGGTAACCCGAACGACGAGCCGACCTGCGCGATCATGGACAACAATCTGAGTGTGCGCAAATGGATGAAACTCAAGTTGTGTTCGAACTGGATTGCCGACGGATGTGCAGAGGACTCCGGCTACTTCACGCAATACGCGGGCCCTGTGTACCGTGCGCGGGGAGGGTGCGGAAAAGTCTACGCCATCATGAAGGACACGCCGAATTCCAGCGGGGCAATCGTCGATGCCATTCGCCCGGCAACGGTCTGCGACTGAGTTCGACTGCCGGCGAAGCGGGAACTGAAGCATCCCCGCCGCCCCGTCGCGCCGGATCTCAGCCTTGAGGCGGCGCGACGGTGCGCTCGGTGCAAGCGTGTTTGTAGTGAGGCAGGCTTCCAGGGATGAGATCCGTATGACGGGCTCCCGTCGAATCCCAGCGGCCACATTGGTGCGTCAACATCTCGCAGGTGAAGCTTCCCCGTGATCTTGGACACTCGATCTTTATGCCGCGAGGTCGTGTGGGTGGCGCTGCCGGGTCTCGGCTGGGGTGAGGTATCCGAAGACCTTATGCTTGCGTAGTCGGCGGCGGTTATAGAACGTCTCGATGAAGTCGAAGACCTCGGCGCGGGCGGTGGCCCGGTCGGGCCAGATTCGGGTGCCGATCTCTTCTTTGAGCAGGGCCCAGAGTCTCTCCGCGGCGGCGTTGTCGAAGCCGGATCCGGTGCGTCCGCAGCTTTGCCGGAGGCCCAACTCACGTATTTCAAGCCGGACGGCCGTCGGGGCCCTGCACGAGGTGGGCTCGATGCGGCTGCACGCGCCTGGCGATCAGCATGCCCGCCACCAGCGCGTGCGGCGCCACCCACGGCTCCGCGATGCCCCGCTCGGTGAAGGACCGGGCGATATACTCCTTCAATGTGAAAAAGGTGAGCGCCCGTTGAGGGTTGCACAGCGCGCGGGAAGTCCCTTCGTCCACGCCCCAGCGCCGCAGCGCCGGCGCCGGTTCCCCGGCGGCGGCCAGCCGCGCTCCCTCGCCCAGCCAGGCGGTGTCGGCCGTGGCGTGCCGTTCCAGCCAGGCGACGTGGAAGGCCTCCGTCTCGCACTGCAGCGCGTCGAGCTCGCCGATCGCCTCCAGGTGCGAGCGGGGCATAGGGCTGTACACCAGCTCCGGGTCCAACGCCTGCCAGGAGAAGGGCCGGGCGTGCTCTGACAGATCGGTGGCGGCCTCCGTGGCTTTCATTGGTACGCGCAGGAGACGGCGTGTGGACAGCTGCTTGCCCGGCTTGAGCTGCTCCAGCAGCCAGCCCGTCCGGACCGCGGCCGGGGGATGCGTGCAACCGCGGTGGATGAACAGCGTCCGCTCCGCCACGTGCAGGGCCATCATGGCCATCAGCGCGGCCATGGTGGCCCGTTCCAGCATCACCATTGTTTCCAACCGGCTGCGGCTTTGCTTATCACTGGCTCGTCTGGTGGCCTGGAAGGCGAGCCGGTCTGCGTCCCGTTCCCTGCGGTCGTCCGCGGAGCAGGCCGGGAGGTGCTCGCCCGGCGCGAACGCGTTCGGGCCCTGGGAGTGCCCGAGAACGTGGTGGGCCATCTCATGGCCGACGACGAAGCGATAGGCGAGGTGACTGAGCTGCGAGGCGTACCGCTCGCCCTCCGGGCTGAGCCGCACCCCCAACTGCGTCGACACGGCCAAGGCCCGCTGATGGGCGGTGTGGTAGCGCAGCAGGGCGGTGAGCACGTCCTCGTATCCGAAGACCTCCCCCTTGCCCAGGTCGCGCAGCACCCGCCAGAAGGCCGTGGGCCGTAACGCGGCGTGGGACCTCTTGTCGGCGCAGAGAGCGAGGTACTGGCAGTAACTGGAGCACATGCCGAAGATCCCGTCGGCGACGATGACTAGGCCCGAGCCGTCGTCGAAGGGGGTCATCTGGGCCGACACGGCTTGGTCGAGCGTGGTGACGACGCGTACCGAGTCGAGCCGGGCGGCGCTCGCCCCGAGGTCGGCCATCGCGGCACTCAACTCCTCGCTCACCATGTCCACGAAGGCGATGGACAGGTCGGTGACCGGCTTGGTGGAGTAGTCGTCGAGCTGTCGCAGCAGGTCGTGGGCCCCGAGTTCCTGTAGTTGCCGCCGCTTTTCCGCCAGCGCCGCCTCGCGGTCCGCCTGGAGGAGCGCACGCTTGCGGTCCGCCAGGGTCTTCATGGGCGCGCGGGCGCGTTGTGGCAGAAGGTGCCGAGTCCCACCCTGGCGACGAGGACGGCAATGAGGGTGGCCGTCGTGGGGTCGCCGATGGACTGCTGGAGCAGTTCCTGGAGGGCGTAGGCGTCGAGGAGCCGGTCCGAACCGGTGGTGCCCATGAGCGCCTGGGCCCGTTCGTGATGACAGATCTTGCTCTGCAGTTCCCGGTGCTTGTTGGCGAACCACTGCTGCCCGAACCGGCGTTTGTCCTCGTCGTCAGCGGGGGAGAGCCCCACGCCCTCACCCAGGAGCTCCGCCCCCAGCAAGGCGTACAGCTCGTCGTCGCTCCTGCTCCAGTACTCCTCGACGGTCATGTGGTCCCGTCCCCCCGCCGCCCCCGAGCGGTCACTCGCCGTGACCCGCTGCCATCTGAACGGGAGCATAAGGCCTGCCGCTTCCGTGCGGTGCGCGGGAACGAAGAACTGTGCACGGATGCGGCCGGAGCGACGGCGGGGGTGCGTGTGGGGGACGCCGCGCTCAGCCGTCGGGTGCGTCGTGGCGGCGGAACGTGGCGCGATACACGCTCGGCTGCCGTCCCGTGTGCCGGGCGAAGAGGGCGCCGAACGTCCCGACGTCGCGGTACCCGACCGGGCGGCGATGCTCGCGACGGTCCTCTCGGTCGTTTCCAGCAGCTGCCTGGCCCGGCGCACCCGGGCGGTGTGCAGATACGCGAGGGGCGTCTGGCTCGCCTCGTCGCGGAAGCGGCGCAGCATGGTCTTGGTGCTGACCTGGAACGCCAGGGCGAGGGCGGCAGGTCGTAGCGCGCCGTGAGGTTCTGGTCGAGTCACCGTTTGACGCCGAGCGAGAAGCCGCTGCCCACGGCGGCCAGGCGGTCCAGGTCGACGTAGGCGGACTGTGTGGAGCGCGCGTCATCGAGGAGCGCGACGCGCGCGGTGGCGCGGGCCACGGCTGACGTTCTGTCAATTCGCTGGGATCAAGGCATGGCCGCGTGTCCTGATCCGGCTGGCGCACAACGGGTTCTCGGACGTGGAGCGTCTCTAGCACTGCCGAAGCACTGCTGACCGCACCCTGGTGTACACCGCCGATGGCGGAGGGATGCGATGCCGGCCTGAAGGACGTGCTCTACGGGCAGGGCAGCATCATTCGTGGCGCTGCGCGCGGCCGCCGGCAGTGGACCGGAGCTGGGGGTGGGGCCGGACTGCACGGAAGCAGTCTGTACAGACGCGATCGGCCGTAGCATCTGGCTATGACGGGAGTTGGGGCGGATGCGTACCTGCTGGTGTGGATGTACGAGCGCAGTGCCCAGGGAATGGGAGATCTTGCTGGTCCGGAGGATTTCCCGTGGAGTGGAGACGGGGTAACCGCTTCAGACTTCGGGCCGACCTGAACGAACTGGTTCGCCGAGACCAGCTGGAACGGAACTTTGTATTCCGCAGAGGTGACCCGTATCGCCTGACGCATGCCGGTGAGTTGGAAGCACAGCGGCTCCTGTACCTGCGACGTGACTCTGAAGGGCGCCAGCAGCATGCCCACAACGGCCTGATAGCCGCGGCCTTTCGCGCTTCCTACAGTCCCACCGTCGGTCTCGAGGCGTTCCTCGCGATGCCGCAATCGCAACTGTACGGCGACTCCCTGACCCTCGACGAGGTGCGCGCAGCGGCGGCCTTTCTGATGGAGCGGGGCTTGGCTACCCTTCAGGAAGGGAACGCTCAGTATCCGCTCAAGGCTCTCTTGACGCTGACTGGAACAGGAGTGCAGTGTGCCGAGAGCTCACTCCTCGTGAAGGACTTCCTTATGCAGAACGGCCATCTCCCGACCTTCACCACCAATATTCATGGCGGTCACAACATTCAAGTCGGCTCGGAAAACACCCAGAACAATAACATTGGCTTCGACCCCTCTCAGTTCGTCGACTTCGCCCGCCAGGTCCTCGCAGCCGCACCGCGGGTAGAGATCGCGGAGGAACTCAGGGGCCAGATTGTCCGCGATGCCTCCCGTCTCGAAGAGGAGAGCACCAGCCCCGCCCCTGAACCGAGCCGCGTACGCCGGGCCCTGGATGGTCTGATGGAGACCCTTCTGCAGCACTCCACCGACGGCGTCGCGCAACTCCTGTACGAGACCGGCCGTAGCCTCCTTGCCTGATCTCCTCACGGTTCTCGGTCATGCGCTTTTCGATCCAGCCAGGCAAGGTTTTCCGGGTAGGCAATTGATCGACGGCCTCCGGAGTCGGGGCAGGGGAGGCGGGGAACGGCCCGCAGTAGTCAGGGACGTGACCGGCCGATCAAGTTCGGAGTGAGATGGTGAGGGCTGCGGCGGTTGCGGTGCCGAAGTGAACGTAGCGGCGCTTGTCATAGCGGGTGGCCACCGGTGCATTGCCCAGGCCGAGTACCCCATCTGAGCGGGTCGCGCTTCCTGCGGAGGACTGGCGCGACGCTGCCGAACGCACGGCGGACGGCGGCATGATCTGGCAACGCGGCGAGAGGGAAACCCCTGTCTCCATACCTCCGCGCGACTACTGTCCTGCTGGTAGATCGTCCGACCGACGAGAGGGCTGAGTCGTGCTGACCACTACGCACCCCCCGTAGGTACCTCTGGAAAGCCCAGAGGTACCTACGGAGGCTCTCGATGTCCCGAACCGTCCGCACAACTCCCAGCAAACTCCGCGTCCAAGACGGCGCTTCGGAGTCCATGTCCCTGTGCGACCTGCGCTACACGCACGCTGAACTGGCCCAAGCCACCCGTGAAGGCCGTCGCCCTATCCCTACGAAGATGCTGCGCCGGGTCACCTCCTGGCAGTGGATGGTGCTCTATTGCAGAAAGGGCTCGTTCTCTGCCGAGATCGCTACGGCTGAAAGCCGGGCCCGGCTTCAGGGGCGACTTGAAGCCCAGAGGATCCACGGACTGCACTACGCCGGCCACGACCTTGACGAGGCAGATATCCCTCCGGTCCGCCACCGTCACGGCGGGCTCTGGAATGCTTGGTGACACGAAGCGCCCAAGACTGACCGGCACGTGCGAGCACATAAAGGGCCTACGGCGGGCCGCCCAAAGCCGTACAAGATCGCAGAGGAGACTTTCGTCATCCCGTGGGCCCTTGAGGCCCCGCCGGTCGGTCACTTCCCGATGAATTCGATGGTGATTCGGGGAGCCGAACCGGTCCTGGTGGACACCGGGGCGCCCGCAGTGCGTTCCCAGTGGTTGGAGGCAGCCTGGTCCGTCGTGGATCCTCTGGACGTACGGTGGATCTTCCTCACCCACGACGACCGCGACCACGCGGGCAACCTCCTGGCGGTTCTCGCGGAATGCCCGAACGCGACCCTGCTGACGACATGGTTCTCCGCAAGTTGTTAGAGGGTGTCTGAGAAGTCCTTTTCGGGGAAGGTGAGTTGGTAGTGGATGCGCCCTCGGGGAGGTGGGGATGTGAACCGGATCACGACGGCGACGCGGGCGGTGCTCGGCGGGACCGAGTTCGCGGACGTTTGCGTGTGGGGCGGGCAAGCCGGGCCCGGAGCGGTTCCCGTACGACTCCTGAGGTCTCCAAGTCGCACGGACCTTCGACTCCTCTCACCTGCCCCCGTATACAGTGGTCAAGATCCGGCATTTCACCAGGGATGCGGGGGTTGCAGATCGGTCGAGTGGGGGGCCTGACATGGCACTGTTCGGAAACGCGCACACCGTCGATCCGGCGAAGGCGCAGGGCGACTACGGGCGGCTGCTCGGCCACGGCGAGCAGGTGCACGCCGCGTACACGCTGATACGCGACACCATGCTGTTCACCGACCGTCGCTTGATCATGGTCGACAAGCAGGGGATCACCGGTAAGAAGGTCGAGTACCACTCGGTGCCGTACCGCAGCATCACCCACTTCGCGGTGGAGACGGCCGGGCACTTCGACCTGGACGCCGAGCTGAAGATCTGGATCTCCAGCAACCCGACGCCACTGCAGAAGACATTCACGAAGGGGGTCGACATCTACGAGGTGCAGGCGATCCTCACGCAGTTCGTGGCCCGCTGACGGCCCTGTCCGGCGGGAGCAACGCGCGGCTCGGCGACTGCGGACTTATGAGGACGGCGTGACCTTCAACGACTTGAAGGTCACGTCCGGCGGTGCCGGGCTGCACCTCTGGCGCCGTTGAGGTGCAGTCGGCGTTCACGTACAGGAGCCTTCATGTCCGTTCGGTTGCCCGGGTCCTGACCACTGTCCGACGCACTGCCCGTTCGGGCGCCGACGACGCAGTGGGTGTCTGAGAAGCCTCGTTCAGGGCAGGTGACTTGAGGGTTACTGCATGTCGGGGAGGTGGAGATGGCTGGTAGGCGTGTGTATCCGACGGATCTGTCCGATGCTGAGTGGGTAGTGCTCGCGCCGTTGGTGCCGCCGCCGAAGCCGGGTGGTCGTCCGCCCACGCACCAGCGCCTGAGCTCATCGATGCCCTCGCCTACTGGCGGCGGGCCGGCTGCGCCTGACGTTTGCTGCCGCACGACTTCCCACGGTGGCAGACGGTGTAACACTACTGGCGGATGTGGCGGATTGAAGGCCGCTGGGAAGAAATTCTCGCCGCCCTGCGGGTTCGCGAACGCACAGGGCAGGTCCTGAACCCACCCCGAGTGCGGGGGTGTTGGACAGTCAGAGCGTTAAGGCCGACATGCCCCGGCCGGGCGGGTATGGCTCGCCATCTCGTATCGCGGCGCCGACGAGTGGCACACCCTGCAGGGCACCCCTCAGCAGTCACTGTGGACACGCGCAGCTGGTTTTTGGGGTGATGACGGTTGCGCTCCACCGGGAGCCGTCCTTGAGGTCCACGAGGACGTCGACGTTGTCCACGGCCTCCACGTTCTCGCCGGCATTCGGCAGGAACGCAGCCTCGAACTGCTCTGTGTGGACGCGGAACCAGGGGCAGCACCAGCTGCCCGGCGGTGTGCTGCGGCTCATTGGGCGAGTGTCCGTCGCTCCAGCAGGACAGTCGTGAACCCTGGGGGACTCCGAGGGTGATCAGACCGATGCCCGGGCAAGTACCAGCTTTGGCAGGGGTTCGGTGTCGGGCTGGTCGGCGATCGTCGCGTCCAGGGCCGCCTCAAGCAGGTCCTCGAAGCCGTCCGTCGGGTAGCGCGGGGCGGCCGGGTGGGACCAGGAGAGCTGCCAGCGGACGGCGCCACCCGCTGTCAGTTCTACGGTGACCAGCTGGTTCAGGGCGCGCCGCGCGACGGGGCGGGCGAGCTCGCGGGCCGCGTCGCCCGTCGCGGCTGCCGCCTGCTCGGACGTGGGGAAGCGGTCGGCGATCCGCCAGGAGTGCCGCAGTGTCCGGGCCGTGACGCCCGACATCCGGGCGACCTCCGCGGTCGGCCACGCCATCGCCGTCTCCCTCACGAATCCTTCCACCGGGCCGGTCTCTCCGGCCCTGTTCGCAACGGTAGAAGCTGCCGCAGCGGCAGTTTCAACCCCGGTATCCGGGGAGTGCCATGGCGCTCGGGTTCGCGGCGGCTGCCACCGGACCGCAGCGGCAATCAATGTCCGTACCAGCGTCGTGCGAGCCGATGGCAAGCCGGTCGGCCTGGCCATCCGCGACGCAGACACGCCCGGCGGCGCAGCTGATGCAATGCACCCTGAGTACGGCACCAGCAAGACTCCCGGCAGGCACCTTCTCGGCGAGAGGCTGTGATGCGCGAGCGGACGACGTATGCGGACTGATCCACTGTGTGACGCTCGTTGGTTCAGCTGTGGGCCAGGTGGTACGCCCCTCCCGCGACACCAGCCCCCGCCACCAAGACGGACAAGTTGACATGGACCATGCTCCGCACCCCCTTCCTTACGTGTTCCGTCAACCAACGGCGTGCCTTCGTCGAGAGGACGTGCCAGATGAGTTCGAACGTGTGCATGACGAGCAAGGAGGCGGAGACGGTGACGGCCGGACTCGAACCGGCGGCCTGACCCCAACTCAACCAACGAGCAAGGGCAACGCTACAGGCCCGCTGGGTCTGTTGAGACAGTCCTAGCGGCTCGCCCACCAGGCGGCCCCCGCTCCCGTGGCCGTTGTCGTCACCAGCGTGACGAGCCATGTAGGTACACGCTCAATGACCAAGTGCACCGGTCCGCAGATCAATTCGAACTGTGGCGGATTATTACTGTTCGGCATTTTTAGCGCCTTTCTCCTCGACTGAGGGAGGACGCTAAACCTCGGTGTTGCGGGGCGGACACGGCATGACCGAAAGGGTAAGAAACTATTCGCAAATAGCACGTTCATGGCAGGTGCTCTGCTGTCGCTACCACCGTTGCCGTGCCATCCGAAGTCGATATACCAAATCCGATCCGTACTGGACCACGACTGTGGTACTCAGCCGAGCTCCCGCGTTGGAGGTCCCATGCCTAGACGCACCCGCCCCCCGCGCTCCGTCCCCGGGTTCCCCGAGCTGGGCATAGCTCCGCCCCGGCGCAGTGTCGGCACGCTGTACGCCTGTTTCTTCAGTTCCGATCCGAAGCCGTTGTTCTGAGGTGCATGCGACGCATGGGTTGTCGAGCCCGCCTCACGGGTTTGCCTAACCCGGAGTGCGCGACTCCCTTCTAGTGGCGTTTGTCGTTTCCGGTCAGTGGCGGCGGATTTCAGGTCATTGTGATCGAAGATCCGGTCTCCTGGACGCAGGCACCCCACGCTGGAGCGGGGTTCCGGCCCGGCCGAGATGGGCATCGCGATCGAGACGCACAGGGGGAAGGGGAAACCATGAGGGTACGTAGAGGGATACGAGGGGGCGTCGTCGTGGTGGGGGCTGCGGTGCTGGCGGTAGTGGTCGCGTCGGGCCCGGCCACGAGTGCCGACCAGTGGCGGCCGAGGCCGGGGACCTTGTACATCTCCGACCTGCCCACGACCGAGTCGTGGCGCGCTGCACCGGTCTCGCGGGGGTGGGGCGAGGAGTACGGCTGCCCGGCGGGCTGGCCGGCGGGGCCTGCCGAGGTGAACGTCTGGCACCGGGACTTCACCACCGCGGAGACCGCGTTCGCCCGGCAGAAGGTGGTGGCGTTCCCCACGGAGGCCGAGGCCGTCGCGTTCGCGGACGCGGCCCGACAGGACTACGTCGACTGCATGAACCGCCCGCAGCCCCCCGGCGTGACCGCGACCGGCTACGACCACGGCGTGGTGGACGTGGAGGAGGGGGCAACCCTCCAGGGGATGCACACCTTCAACGCCAACAACCCTGAGCGCCCCGACTTCAACTACTTGTGGGGTGTGGGCCGCGACGGGGACACGGTCACGCTGGTCCTGTGGTCGAGCTATTGGGGGGATCCGCCCGTGGCCGCGTGGAAGAACACCCTGCGGACAGCGGTGAACAAGCTGTACTGAGTGCCATGGCGCTGGGCGGGAACGCTCCGGGACCGCCAGGACGCGCGGCGGCCAGGGATTCCGTCGGCACATCCGCTGGGCGAGCCGATCTTCCACTGAATTCAGGCAGGCTCCTGGGATCTCGCGACTCGTGAGATCCCAGGAGCCGGAATCGTGGAGAGGCCGGTGACGTGGCTGGGTCCTGCGGAACTGCGGGGCGGGTCTGCGGGGGGTTGTCGTGCCGGGGGAGTGGGGGGGGCGGTGCGGTGGAGTAGGCACGTCTCCGGCATTACCCGCGCCGACCGGCTGCACCGTACGACCGCTTCCAGGACTGGGAGAGGTGCGTCGACGAGGGCGACGACGCGGATGCGGGGGGAGAGGGCGACCACCGGGTCCGTCAGCCAGCGCACAGTTTCGTCCGCGCGGCACGGGTGGGTGAGAGGCGTGCAGGATATGGACCGCCAGGACTTCGTGACCGCGGTCTTCTTGGGTTGGCGGGGCACGGTCTTGGTCTTGTCGAGGTGCCCGTACACCGTCGACCGCGGCACGCCGAACATGTCGGCGATTGCTTGACCGTCTTCTCCTGCTCGTCGTAGAGCCGTTGGGCGAGCGCAGCCGGGTCCTCGGTGAGCTTCGACCGGCGTCCGCCAACCCGGCCCCGGGCGCGGGCGGAGGCGAGCCCATCGTTGGTGTCCGCCACGATCAGTTCGCGCTGGAGCTAGGCCAGCACGGACAGCATCCCGAACATCGCCCGTCCCTCCATCGTGGACGTGTCGATGCCCTGCTCGATCACGTGCAGCCCGATGCCGCGCTCGCGCAGGTCAGCGCCGAGCGTCACCAGGTGGAGCACGGAGCGGGAGTGCCGGTCGAGCCGGATCAGCCTGGGTGTGTTCGCCGCTTGCTCAACTGTTTGTGTGTCGAGCGGGTGCCGCCTGTGGTGTTGGTGCTTGCGCCGGGCGTGAGGCGGTCGTGTCGTCTCCTTCCTGGTGGGCCGGCCGCCGGGGCAGCCGCGACGCGGGCAGCAGGCCGAGCGCGGCGAGTGAGGCCAGGATCAGCAGAGTGGAGCTCATGGTTGAAACAGCCGAGCCGGTTGCGGTGGCCGCGACGGCGATGCCGAAGGTCGGCCCGATGTTCATGGCGGTCTGCTTGAGCCCGCCGACGACTCCGGCGTACCCGGGCGGCGCGTCACCGACGACGGTCCCGGTGGCGGTGACCATCACGGCGGCGAACCCGGCACCGATGGCGGCAAAGACTGCAGCCATGGCCATCCATGTGCTGGCGGGACCGAGCCGGGACAGCCCCGCGATGCCGACCACGACGAGGACCGTACCGGCGACCGCGGTGCGGCGCGCACCGTACCGGCGCAGTGCGGCGACCGCGGCGGGTGAGCCGAGGACCATGAGCACGGTCAGCGGGAGCACGCGCAGACCGCTGGCGAGTGGGTCGAGGCGAAGTACGTCCTGGAGGTAGAACGTGGCCCTGAACAGCGCGCCGAACACGCCGGCGGTGGTGACCAGCAGAATCGCCATCGACGCCGTCACCGGTACGGACCGCGCTACGGCTGGTGGAACGATCGGGTGCGTGGTGCGGCGTTCGTGCCAGGTGAGCACCGTTGCGACGCCGATGACGGCGAGGAATTCGAGCAGCGTCGGCGCGGCGGTCCACCCCCGCGCGGGTACATCGGACAAGGCGTGGACCAGGGTTGCGAGCGCGACCGCCAGCAGGCCCGTGCTGGTGAGGTTGAGCCGTGGAGAGTTGGCACGTTGAGGTGTCGGCGCCCGTATGGCGAGGGCGAGGACGGCGATGACGAACGCGAGGGGCACGTTGATCCAGAAGACGGCGCGCCATCCCAGATGAGCTATGAGAACACCGCCCAGGAGCGGACCGGACCCTGCCGCTACCGCGATCGCACTGGTGCGGATGGCGATCGGCGTGCCGAGCCGGTCCGCGGGATACGCCAGCCGTAGCAGCGCGAGCGTCGCAGGTTGTAGGAACGCGGCGAACCCGCCCTGCACCGCGCGCAGGACGATCACCCAGCCGACGTCCGGCGCGAGCGCGATCCCGGCCGAGGCAGCCCCGAAACCGAGGACGCCGACGAACAGTAGGCGGGGGTGCCCGTACCGATCCCCGAGGCGCCCGGCGATCACGAGTAGCGCGGCCACGGCGACCAGATAGCCGGTGCTCGTCCACTGGATCTGCGCCACGCTCGCGCCGAGATCACGCTGCATTCCGGGCTGCGCCATGAGCAGGATGGTTCCGTCCAGTGCGACGATCATCGCGCCGACCACGCTGACCAGAAGTGCCATCTGGCGCTGTGCGGGTGCGGTCATGAGGTCGCCGGGCCGAGATGGGCGTCCAGAACTGTCGCGATGAGCCGGTCGCGTTGGTTGTCGCCGGGGTCGCCGTCCAGCGGTGGGGCGCCGAGGGCGAGTTGCAGGCTGCCCCAGGCCCACAGCTGGGCGATGCCGTGCAGGTTTGACCACAGGGCGGCGGCGGTCACGGCAGGCGGCGGTGCGGCCTCGTTCGGCCCGTCGGTGCGTTGCGCGGCATCCCGCTCCGATCGGCATCGGGCGACGAGTCCGGTGATGTGCCCGAACAGCGGGAGGGTCGACTCGCGCAGCTTCGGTTGGTCCGATGCCTGCGCCGCGCTGTCGAGCAGGTCGTGCCGCCACATGAGTTCGAACATGCCGCGGCGTTCCAGTGCGTATCCGACGTACGCCCGCGCGAGAGCCTCCAACTGGCCGCGCGGTGTGGTCGTGCGGGCGACCGCGGCCTCGAATCTGGCTGCGAGATCCTCGAAGCCGCGACGGGCGATAGCCGAGAGCAGCGCGTGGTGCGTGGGGAAGTACCGGCGTGGCGCCCCGTGCGACACCCCCGCTCGACGGGCTATTTCCCGCAGGCCCACGGACGCGGAGCCCTCGGTCAGCACAAGGTCGACCCCGACATCGATCAACCGCTCCCGAAGGGAGCTCTCATCAGTCATAGACTGTGTCTACCGTGCACAGTAGACACTGTCTACTCATATTGGTGAGTGATCATAATCCTCAGCGGGTGGCGGGGGCCGCCTCGGCTCGCTCGCTCACGGCGGCACGCTGACCGGGAATGGTCACGCCCGACAGGCCGAGGCGCTTGTTCATGTCGAGGCGGAACGTGCCGTACGGGTTGATGTTCGACCAGAACAGCGCGGTCAGCCCACGCGGGTCCTCGTCGCTCAGCTTCTTCGCCCAGGCCGGTTCGGCGAGGACCTGCTGAAGCAGCAGTGCGTTGATGTGTACGAGGCTCGACTGGAGCAGGTGCAGGGGCGGTAGCCGGCGTGCAGGCTGCCCCTTGGCCCGGCCGGGCACCGGATTCGCGGAGTCCTTCCCTGACGTTGTCCTTCATACTGCCGGCCAGCGTGTCTGCCGCGGACTGGGTGCCACCGGAAGGGCAAGTGTCTCGACGGGGCATGTCGTCCTGTCCGCTGCCCTGGGGGAGTCCCGAGCGGTCTCCCTGCCGTTCCGCGGACCGTTGGCCTGTGCACCTTGCCGACCGGGCCGGTACAACTTGGAAGTCGATCTCTCCAAGTCGAGGTCCCGCTCCGTCCGGACGATCTATGTCGTTCTCTTGGACGATTTTGGGTACGGCCAGTTGACCGTGGCGATGTTGTCGGATGGCGCCACCCTCCATCTGCATTCTTGTGGCAGTGTGCCGTCGTCGAGTTGGGTGAGCCAGTGCGCGGCTCCGGGCGGGAAGTGGCCCAGGCTGCGGGTGTTGCGCGGGAATAGCTGGTTTGGCCCTCGAATACGCCGCGCGTACCGGTAACCGCTGGAGCGTGCTGATCACTCTTCCGCGGAAGAGCATCACCCCGCCCGCTCTGGCCTCCTTCGACGGAAGGCTCCACGTCGCGTTGGTCCGCAAGGACAAGGCGGTGATGTGGAGCTGCCTGGAGAACGGGATGTGGCGCAAACCCGCGCAGGTCGGCGGAGACCTCAGCATTTTCGCCCCCGCCCTGTGCGCGGGCCACGGCAAGCGATCGTCCTCGGCGTCGGTGTTCCTCCCTGACGCGGCATCGGTCGTCAGTCGAGGCCTTCGATGATGCGGAAGTCGCGCTCGACGCAGTCAGCAAGTACGGCCAGTGCCTCCTGGTAGGCCGCACTCGCGCGTGCGGCGACCGCCTGTTCGAAGCTGTCGAACTCGATCAGGACGGTGCGCTCGGCGATTCCGGCGTCGTGTGCGACGACCCGGCTGCCGCGGGAGAGCAGCCGCCCGCCCGCGGCCTTGACGGCTGGACCGGCCAGCTTGTCGTAGGCAGCAAGCCTCTCAGGGTCTGCGATGGTGCGGTAGACGCTGACCCAGTAGCCCTTGGCCACGGTATCTCCTGTGTTCGGAATTGATGATCAGAAGCATGCTCAGATCCATGGCCGGCGCGCTGTGGGTCAGCGAGCCGACGGAGACGGCGTCGAAGCCGGACGGCCTCGATCAACCGGCCGGGGGCTGCGATCGGATTGGTCTCGGGTGGGCGTCGGCGGGCGAGGACGAGCCAGAGCCGGTCGAGTCGATGACTGGCCTCGCCGGAAGGGCCGCGGCCCGGACTGGAACGGAGAGGAGCCGACAGGTAGGTGCGAGTCGCACCAGTACGACGTGATCGGCCATCAACCCTGAGCCCCTGCCACAGATGCCGCCAGAACTGGCCGGGCTCTCACAGGAGCTGCTGCGGACCGGCACCTTCGCCTTGAGGCGCGCAGGCCTCATCGCATGACCGTGCGCACGATCGCTGCCTGGCCGCCGACTCGGATCCGGTGTCCCGTGCGGTCGCGGTGGGCGGTCGCTGTGATGGTGGACGGGCTGCCGAGGTGATCACCCATGTCGACAGCGAGGCGGTGTGTGCCGAACCCGGCAGCATGGGCTGCCAGGCAGGCCGTGCTGTTGGCGTTGGCGATGTCCTCGGGGACGCCGATCGACGGGGCGAACATCCGGGCTGCTGCTCGGCCGTGTCGGTCCGGGGGCGAGTAGGCGTAACAGCCCAGCAGACCGTAGCGGTCACAGGCTGCGCGCAACAGGGTTAAGTCCGGCGTGAGTTCGGCCAGTGCGGCGCGGGATCGGATGGGCAGCAGAAGCCTCGGCCGCCCGTTCGACGCCACGCAGGCGTCGCCGGCTACCGCGTCCTCTGTCAGTCCGAGGCCGCCTACGACTGCCCTCAGTTCGGGTCCACCGGTGCTACGCAGGCTGACCGGGCCCGGGTCGAACGACGCCGTCAGGCCGGCATCGTTTCGGCTTGCCCGACCGGTGAAGCTGCGGTGGGCCGTACGCAGGGCGGCGCGGTAGTCGTGGTCGCCGCCTTCCCGTTCGGCGAGCACGGCGAGGGCGGCGACGGTGCCGTGTCCACAGGCGGGCAGTTCGCCCTGGGCGGTGAAGAACCGCAGTGTGTACGCGGGCCGACGACGCTCGATTCCGGTCGCGCGGAGGAAGACGGCGTGCGATGTTCCCAACGCCGCGGGAATGCGGCATCGCTCCTCCTCGGTGAACGCCGCATCACCCAGAACGGCGGTCGGGCTGCCACCCGCGCCGTCTCGCTGACACGCGACGACGAGCGCTACCTCGGACATGGCACCGGGCCGGTGGTCAGCAGCATGGTCAGGTCCAGTGTGGGCGCGCTGTGCGTCAACGCCCCGACCGAGATGAGGTCGACGCCCGTCCCGGCGATGTCGAGAACTGTGTCCAGGCGGATGGTGCCCGAGGCTTCCAGCAGGATCCGGGAAGCGTCGGCCCGCCCGGCCCGGAACTTCACGACCTGCTCGATGCCGGCCACCGGCATGTTGTCGAGCATGATCCAGCGGGCTCCGGCGTCGAGGGCCTCGGCGGCCTGTGTGACGGTCTGCACCTCGACATCGATTTCCATGGTCTGCCCGGTGCGCGCCATCCCGCGCCTGACCGCCTCGATCGCGGCGGTCACCCCGCCCGCCGCGGCGATGTGGTTCTCCTTGAGCAGGACCATCGCCGCGAGATCGAGGCGGTGGTTGTGGCCGCCGCCGGCGGTGACCGCGTACTTGTCCAGGGCGCGCAGGCCCGGCGCCGTCTTGCGCGTGTCCAGGATGCGCGCCCTGGTCCCTGCCACAGCTTGGACGTAGCGGTCGGTCAGCGTCGCGATGCCGCACATGCGCTGCAGGAAGTTCAGCGCCGTACGCTCCCCGGTGATCAGGCTGCGCGCCGAACCGGATAGGTGCACCAGGACCTGGCCGTCGGACAGTCGGGCGCCGTCGGCGACGGCCGGCTCGACCTTGACCTCGGGGTCGACCTGCGCGAAGACCTCGGCGACCACGGGGAGGCCGGCGGCGATGCCGCTTTGCCGGGTGCGGATCTCGGCCGTGGCCACCAGTTCCTCGGGAACGCTCCACACGGTGGTGATGTCGTTGCCTGACGCGTCCTCGGCCAGGGCGGCAGCGGCGGCGGCCCGTGCTGCCGCCGAGGGAAACTCGGTCGTGGTCATCTGGTCTCCAGCTCTGAGTGGATGTTGGCTTGGTGGCGGCAACTGCCGACGAGGCAGCACTGAAGTTCCGCTGGGCCGGTTCGCAGCCTGGTGGATCCTGTACTCGATCTCCCACGTGCCGGTCACCCGTCCCCCCGCCACGAACAGGTTCCGAGTGAGCCGTCCGTGCGACTCGGCGCCGACGCCGAACTCGGGGCACCATGCGCACGTACCGGTCCTCCCGGCCGGTCTCGCCTCCGTCTACACGGGCTTTGAGGAACGCCTGTCACCCAGGTAGTCGGGGGCAGGTGCCACAACAGCCTCCTCCGTTTCGATTTCCGAAGCGGTCACTGATGCTAGCGTGTCGGAATTCGAAGCATCAACCCTGGAGAGCTGGACATCCCGACATGGCAACACCCAGACCTGGCAATCCTGTTCGCGGCTCGACCACCGGCCGCCCCCTCATGGCCGCACTCGATCTGTTCGGGCGGCGGTGGAGTCTGCGCATCCTGTGGGAGCTTCGCGCGGGCCCGCTTGGATTCCGCCCCTTGCAGAAGCGGTGCGACGACATGTCCTCCAGCGTGATGCGGCAGCGCCTGACCGAACTGCTGGATGCCCAGGTGATTCACCAACTACCGGACAGCCGCTACGAGCTCACCTCGCTGGGACAGGAGGCGCGCCACGCCCTGAACCCCCTCGCCCGCTGGGCGGAACGCTGGGCGGCCACGATCGACCCGCAAGGGGCGGACCACACCGACGACCAGTCCGCCAGCCGCGTCTCACATCCGGACACCGTGGACGACGGGACGCCGGAGAGGGACTCCGCGGACTGACGCCCGCCTCGGATCGGATGCGGGGCGGGACCGCCGGGTCACGAGGTTGCCGGCGCTCGGCCGAGCGCCGGGGACAGGCGCGAAACCTCCGCCAATCCTCGTGAAAGCAACCGCCAGGTCAATACGCCTCCTAGGTGGCCCATACGGCCGATTCGAATCCGAAGCTGACGAGCGGGGTCTCGGCGTACGGTCCGGTGACCGGTCAGCTGGCTGCCACGGTCTCGCTGGGCGCTCTGGCGGTTCTGGGCTCCTGTCTCACAACTGGTGGATGAGGCAGAGGCGTTGGCCTTCGATCATCTCGCCATCGTCTCGGTTGCCCTGGAGGAGATCCGCAGGAAGATCGAATACACCGCTGTCGCCACAGCATTGTGTGGGCGGCCAACCTCTACCGTCGGGGGAGCGCATGGCTGCTCAGCCCGCCTCTGCTGCGCGGCAACGGGAACGCAGCGTAGCCTGCCTCGGGGTTCGATCCACACACGAGAAAGAGGTCCGGGCGGGACTGGGCCCGCGCCAGTCATGCCCGGCACCTGCTGGTGAGCTGGGTGTTGGTCCGTGACTGGTCCGGAAGCACTGGTTGGGAGCGGGGCGGCGGTGGGAGATAGCGGCAGATATGCATGGACCGGTTCTTGCTCTGAGCCAGCCAAGCGGAAGGCGGCTGATGGGTAAAATCTCAGTTCAGTCGCCTTTTCTCATCCCCTTAAAGGAAGCCGAGCTTCTTCGGCGAGTACGACACGAGCAGGTTCTTCGTCTGCTGGTGGTACACCAGTTACGCCCATGCTGACCAGCGGAAACGGCAGTTGGTGCGGATACCTGACGTGGGCTGGTCCGGGAATGGTCCGGATCTTGGTCCGGGCAGTCCTGGGGTGGAGGGGATGGGGGTGGGCTGGGAAGCTCTGGGAATGATCGGGAGTGGGCTGGGCTACCAGGTGGCCACTGTGCTGCACATGAGCAGTGTGCGGCCGCCGGATGTGACATCGGGCCAGCTGTTCGCTCGACGTCCAAGCAGCAGTGTCCGGGGCACCAATCGTTGGTCAGGACGAAACAGGTTCCTGAAATGCAGCGATGCCTTCACCGGCAACGGCATGTGTCGGCCGCTGCCGACGATTGCAGTGTTGGTGCCTATGAGATCAGCGGAGTCGTGCGCGCCCACGGGGCCCGCTCACATGCAGGCGTGCATCGGCACTCGTCTACACGATGTTCGTGAGCGGGGCCGCAGTGAGCAGGGAATGGACCAGGCATCCGGACCGATGCCGACACCAGCGGCGGCGGGCGCGCGTCTCGTCGACGCCGGCTCGCGGCCCGGGCGTCCGTCAGCCGACGAACGTCGCGCGGTAGACACTGGGCGGCACTCCGACGTGTGCCTTGAACAGGGTCCGGAAGTTGGCCGGGGTGCCCAGGCCGCAGTGGCGTGCGACGGCTTCGACTGTGAGGTCGCCGGATTCGAGGAGTTCGCGTGCGCGGGCGAGCCGGGCGTCGAGCAGCCATCGCATGGGCGGCAGGCCCGTGTCGGTGTGGAAGCGGCGGATCAGGGTCCGGCGAGACACGCCGGCCCGGCGCGCCAACTGGTCGACGGTGAGCGGCTGGTGCAGGTTGCGCAGGGCCCAGTCGTACAGCGCGGGGCTGTCGGACGGCTCGGGTCGTACCGGCAGGTCGATGAACGGGGCCTGGCCGCCGGTGCGGTGGGGGGCGGCTACCAGCAGGCGGGCCAGCTGGTTCGCCAGGCGGGGGCCGTGGTCGCGGCGGATGAGGTGGAGGCACAGGTCCAGGCCGGAGGAGACTCCGCCTGAAGTGAGCACCTGGCCCTCGTCGATGTACAGGTCCTCGGGCACGACCGTCACCCTGGGGTATCGCCGGGCCAGCTCCTGCGCGTACAGCCAGTGCGTGGTGGCCCGGCGGCTGTCGAGCAGTCCGGCGGCGGCGAGGGCGAACGCGCCGGTGCAGATGGACGCCATGCGGGTGCCGCGGGCTGCCGCCCCCGCCAGTGCGGCGGTCACCTCGGCGGAGGGCACGTCCGGCTCCAGGTAGCCCGGGACGATCACGGTGTCGGCGGATGTCAGGCAGTCCAGACCGTGCGTGACGGACAGCGGAGGGCCGCCGTGCATCGGGACGGGGCCGGGCCGTTCGGCGCAGACCGTGAGCGTGTACGGGCCGTTCTGCCAGCTCCCGAAGACCTGCCAGGGGATCCCGATGTCCAACGCGAGGACGTTTTCGAGGGCCACCACGACCACGTGGTGTGCCCCGTCTGATGCCCGGCTCGTCATGGCACGATTCTATCGTTCCATGGCACCCGTGCCACTGACGGTTGGGTCCGATACGCGCCTACGGTCGCCTCATGGACACTGAAGCCCGCCTTCTGCCGGCACTCCCGGACACTCCCGTCGCCCGTGCCGCCGTCGAGCTCGTTCGGTCGCGTGAGAGCGAGCCGGTCGCCAACCACAGCATCCGCAGCTACGTGTTCGCCGAGCTGCTGGCCGAACACGAAGGGCTGAAGCCCGGCATCGACTTCGATGCCGAACTCCTCTTCCACGCCTGCGTGCTGCACGACCTCGGGGCCTCGCCGTCGGCCCCGGGCCAGGCGCGCTTCGAGGTCGAAGGCGCCGATATGGCCGCCGGGTTCCTCGCCGAGCACGGCTATGGCGCTGACAAGACCGACCCGGTGTGGGAGGCGATCGCCCTGCACACCTCGGACGGCATCGCGGAGCGCCGTGGTGTGCTGGCCTACCTCACCCGCCGGGGCATCGGAGTCGACATCGGCTTCGGAACCGAGTTCGTCACCGACGCCCAGGGCGAGGCGCTCCACGGCCGCTACCCGCGCCTCGACATGGCCACCGTGCTGGTCGACGACGTCGTGCGGCAGGCCGCGCGCTCCCCGCAGGCCGGCGCCCGCTACACCGTCCCCGGCGAATTCCTCCGCGAGCGCGGCGAACCCGGCGCCGTCACCGCCCTCGAACTCGCGGCGCGGGCCTCCCGCTGGGGTTCTTGACGCCGACGCCGGCATCGCGCCGCACGGGCGTAGCGTCGGCAGCGGGCACTCCGACGGGCCGCCGTGCACCAGATCCGCGCGCTGACATCTTCGCGTGATGCCAGGGCGTTCGGCCGACTGATGACCTGATGCGGTCTCACGGGAGCAGGGCGGCGACGCCGTCCACGGACGCATACGGAGGTTCAGTGGTGAGGAGCCAGCCCGAATCGATGAGGTGCCGCCGCGCAGCCGCCGGCGCGGCCCGGCCTGCGGCACTCCATTTGATCGTGCTCCCCGGCGGCGGGTACGCGGAGCACACGGCACACGAAGCGGAGCCGACCGCCGGCTGGCTCGGTGGGCTCGGCATCCCGGCGAGCGTGTTCCGGTACCCGCTCCATGCGCGCCATCCCTACTCGCCGCTGCCGACCGCGACGGCGTCGGGGCTCAGGTGGCAGCCGTCACAGGCTGTACCGGGGCTTGGGGGGTGTTACGAGTGTTTGGCTTCCTTGCGTGCGTCGAGGATCTGGCCGATGCGGCGGGCTCCGGCCGTATCCGTGATCAGTACCGCCCCGTTCCCCCCCGTCGTTGTCCGGTGCGGTTCAGGCCATTGGCCGGGGTGCGCTCTGTCGGCCCGTTTGCGGCTGTAGGAGGCTGACGGCCAGAGCCGGCCGCGGCCGCGGCGCGCATCAGGCGAGGGAGTCATCCATGGGAAGCGTTCCCGACGGCACCTATCACATCAAATTCAACAACGATCAATTCCTGACCGTCGGGGAAGAAGGGGCCGTCACCCTTTTGCCCGCCCAGGATCAAGGGCAGACGTTTGAGGTGAGGCGCACCCGCGAGGACAACTACGCCATCTCTAAGTCTTCCAGGATCTGGCCCAGCCCGTTCGTGTGCTACGACGGGGCCCCGGCGGCCCCGTATGAAGGCACGAGGGTGCGCGTGCGGGTGAGCGACTTCCCTCCCTGCGAGTGGAAGATCACCCAAGGTGCGCAGCCGGGAACCTTCACCATCGTTGTTGCCGGTGGGGGAGAGCCCCTGGCGATCGGAATCGCGCCGATTCCGATCTTCCCGCCCTTCCTCCAGCTGACGTCCGGTTCCGACGGGGACCGTGGCTGGACGTTTGAGGAAGCCAAGTAGCCGCGGTCTCCTGATGCGCCTCGGCCGCGCTGGACACGGCCGAGGCGGCGTCGCTCTTTGAACACCCGTACGCGAGAAAGACGTCCGCGTTACCAGCGCATGTCGAGGGCGTTGAGGTCTGCTCGCCGTTCCACCGACAGCTTCGCGGCCCTGCGTCGTGTGTTGTCGAGGAAGGTGCCGAGTTTGACTTCTACGGGGCTGTCACCGCCTGCCTGGAGCCCGGTGGGACCGTCCCCGGTTTCTGGTCGCTTGAGTCGCTCGACGTGTTTCCTGGGTACGTTCAGATGCCCTTCTCGTGCGTGGTACTGGCGGGCGGCGGCGAGGTTGAGGGCCCATTTGTCGTCTCGGGTGGGGGGAGCGACGGGCTGATCCTGGGGCCAGCGGGCTCGAGTCCGAGGATTTCCAGCAACACCTGTTGCCCGACAGTGAGCTGGTGCCATCCGCGCCGTTGTGCGGTGACCCATCGTCCGAGGTCTTCGCCCTGGACGATGACGGCGCCTGCCTGGGCGGGCAGCGGTTCGCCGGCATCGACATGGGCTTTGGTGAGTTGGAAGCTGCGTTGCCAGTTGGTGTCCCATGCGGGGCAGCAGCCGGGGTCGATGTCGTCGAGGGCGTCCAGTCGCGTCTGCGGCATCGCACCGGCCGCGTCTACGGGCATCCCGGCTTCCCGGCAGACGATGTTCACCAGGGCTTTCCTTCCCGCCGCCCGTTGGTTTTTGGCCCACACCCCGATGGGGTAGCCCTGCCACGCCGCGGTGGCCGGCGGGAGGAAGTGGCCATGTTCGGCTGCCCAGACCAGCGCACACTGCTCACCCGCCTCGGTGCGGCCCCCGACCACAGCCGGCGAACGACCAAGCAGCCGCCCGCACAGACCAGCACCCCACGCCGCCGCGCCTTCACACAGAGCGCCGAACTGCTGCGCGCCTTCATCGAGCGCTACGGCCGCCCGCCCGGGGCCCGGGAAGGGATCGAGGTGGACGGGGAGCGAGTGATGATCGGCCCGTGGTGGTGCAAGACCCGCATGAAGCCGACCGCCGGACAGCTCGCCAAGGCGGTCCGGAATCCAGCCGTGTGCCCTGGAGGTCTGGGACCGCATGGGCCTTGCCGGCGCCGCCCTGGAGGCCACCGTCGCGCTGTGCGGCCAGCTGATGTACGTCAACGGCTGCGAGCAGGCCCATCGCCGTGACCTGCACCGGCCAGCCTGCACGTGCACGCCGAACTGGACACTGGTACCCACCCGATGGGAATCTCAACCAGCCGCGAGCACCGGCGCTCGCTGCCGGTCACGCCCCATGACCAGCACGGATCGTAGAACTACACGAGGGCTCCGGCGGATCCTCATCATCGTGACCGCTTGGTAGATGGCCAACAACCTGACATGCCGCTCGACGGGCAGCGGGTCTGCCGTAACCGCATCGCTAAGTCCCGCATCGAAGAAGGTCGGGTAGCCCGAGGGCGCGATCACCTAGGGCTACCCGACCACCGAAGAATACGTACGCTGTGGCGCCCGGCGCGAAACGGCTGCCCGCTCAACTACGGACCCCCGCCATGACACTGACTCTTGCCGGAGAGGCCGAACGAACCAGCGTCCTCTACCGCACTATCTGCGCGCATCTCGACAGAGGTGATCTGCAGTCTCGGTTCGCCGCGGCGTGCGACTGGGCGATGTGGGCATGCGCTGGCGGCAACGAGGAGGAAACCGCGGAAGCGGCACGCGCCGCACTGGACACCGCTCTGCGTCTGGCTCGTATCTGGTTGCCAGCCGGCGAGGCGACAGCACACCGGTCGCACCGTAGGGCGCAGACGGCCGGGGAGGTCCGAGACCACTTGTCACAGCACCTGTGCGGTTCGGCCGCGCCTGACTTCGACATGGCGCGCTCGCTGTTCATCGCTTGTTCATCCCGGATCGGCGAAGCTGCCCTGTGCGACCTCATGGAGACTGGAGAGGGCACATTCGTCGAGCGTTACCGGACGGCCGCGGGAAAGCTACGGCTCCTGGAGCGGTCCTCGCTGGACGTGGCTGGACTCGCAGGCAACAAACCCGTGCTGGCGCACCTTTGGAATCGATCGCGAACAGGCGCACGAACTCAGCGTCACCCCGACCGCAAACTCAGAAGTGAGGCCTGGAGTTCAGTTCCTCGTCGACGGCGCTGGGGCGTCGACCGTCCCCGCAGACGCGGGCTCCAGGACGAAGACGGGGATCACACGGCCGGCCTTCTCCTGGTATTCGCCGTACGGCGGATACGCGGCGACCGCGCGCTCCCACCACTCGGCCTTCTCGTCCCCGGTGATCTCACGGGCCGTCATGTCCTGGCGTTCGGGCCCGTCCTGGAGCTCCACGTGCGGGTTGGACATGAGGTTGAAGTACCAGACCGGGTGACGCGGGAAGCCGCCCTTCGAGGCCACGGCCACGTACCGCCCCCCGTGCTCCACACGCATCAACGGGACCTTGCGGATCTTGCCGCTCTTCGCCCCGCGCATCGTGACAATGACGACGGGCAGGCCCGTGTCCCACAGCGTCGTTCCCTGTGCGCCGCCCGAACTCTCGTACAGCTCGACCTGCTCACGCACCCACTGCGCCGGACTCGGCTCGTACTCGCCCTCAAGAGGCATCGTGGTCACCCCGTCGTCGCTCACGCATCATGGTGCACAGTCCAGCACAAGCCTCGCGCGAAGGCGAGAGGGCCGTTCGCGCTCCGCCGCCAGACACGGTCGAGACCGGAGCCGGGGCAGGGCGCTGCCTTCCAGTGGCCGACACCGCCACCCGGGCCACGGCCGGTGAGCCCGGCTACCACCTTGAACTGAATCGCTCCGGAGGCACGGGGCGGGGTGCCCGTCCGGTGAAGAGGGAACCCCCTTGAGCCCGTTCACGGTTCACCCGGCTTCGCCTGCCTGCTGGGCCGGGCGGGATACGCCGCGCCAGAGGAATGATCTTGTCTGGTAAGCCTGTTGCCGCGGCTGTCGGCCTTCGGATGTGATGCTTTGCCGTGGTGGCAGAACGCGTCTTCTTGCGCGACGCAGCGGTGGAGTGTCCCATGGTCGAAGCACCGGGCGTACGTGGTGGACTACCTCTGCTGGTCACAGGCTTGGAGCCGAGGGCTCCGCGGGTCGCGCCGCTGAAGCTGGTGTGTCAGGGGACAACTAGATCGCGGGTCGGCGCGGTCGCAAGGCGCGGATGGGCCCATCACCTCCTGGGGGTAGCGGTGACCGGATCCACGCGCGGGGACTCGCCACTCAAACGCGCCCGCCTGGCAAGGAACTTGACGCAGGAGGAAGCTGCCGATGAGCTCAATGCGATCACCGGCGGTTCGACGGACGGCAGTGCGATCAGTGCCTGGGAGGCGGGGCGCAAGCGCACGGGTGCGCGCAACCGCCGTGGCCTGAGCCAGGTCTACCGCGAGCGCGCTGAGATCCTCTTCGCGCATCAGGACGGGACCGACAGTGCGAGCGACCTGGAGGCCGCCGGCACAGGTGTGGTGGTGCGGGTGCTCACCCGGTACAGGGACCTCGTCGAGGCCATGATCGAGGTGGTCGCTGGAGCGCAGGAGCATCTGGTCGTCACCGGCTCACGCAGTCGAGAGAAGACGTATCTGGCCGCGATCGAGACGGCGGTGGCCCAGCGCCCTGATCTTGTGCACTACCGGATTCTGTACGGTCCGCCGCGTCATCTGGCGCTGTCGGATCATCTGGTGCGGCTTCTGGAACTTCGTGATCCAGGCGAGCGGCGCAACGGGGTCAAGACCCTGCACATCGGGATCGTGGAGCCGCTGCAGGCGATGGAGCGGTACTTCGTGGCCTCGGGGAGCGCGGCCGTCGTCCCTTTGCCCTCTTTTCATGGCGCGGAGGGCTTCGACTGCGGAATTCTGCTGGGCCGCGAAGCCGCCGTCGGACTGGTGCAGCATGGCCGGGAGGCGTGTGCGTCCGCACGGCCGGTGGAGACGTTGGAGGCCGTTCACGCCCTGCCCGTTGGGCTCGGCGGAACGTCATGGCGAGGAGACACGTGAGCGAAGACCTGGTGGCGCGGGCCGCCCAGCGATCGGCATCCGTCATCGAACTGGCCCAGGAACTGATCCGTCGGCCAAGCCGCGGCGGGATCGACGACTACGCACCCGTGCTCGGGGTTGTGGAGGGCTGGCTGTCCGGTCGGGCGCTGCCGCACCGGCGACTGCACGATGAGCAGGGTCAACTCGTGGGCCTGCTGGTGGAGATCGAGGGTGGGCGGCCCGGCTCGTGGTGGACGCTGGATGCCTGCGTGGACACCGCTTCCTTCGGTGACGAGAGCGCCTGGTCGTTCCCGCCCACGGTCGGCGACGTGGAGTCGGGGTGGCTGCGGGGTAGGGGAGCGGCCGACTCGAAGCTGGCGGCTTCGGTCTTCGTGCACATCGCCGCGGACGTTCACGCCTGCGCCGCATCGCTCCACGGTGGCCTGGCCGTTCTGCTTGACGTCGACGAGCACACGGGGGACTTTGGGGGCGCCCGCGCCTACCTGGCCGACCCCGAGGCAGCCCGGCCCGCCGGCGTGATGATCGGCTACCCGGGCATGGACGAGGTCGTCGTCGGCGGCCGTGGCCTGTGGCGGGCCACGATCACCGTCTACGCGCCGTCCGGGCACTCGGGATCCAGCCGCAGCGTGCTCGGCGCCGTCTCCCGCGCCGCCCGCCTGGTCCAGCTCCTCGACTCCGCCGACCTGCCCGGCCCTCCAAACGACGGCTCGGGATTCCCGCTGGCGCCGAAGCTGTCCGTCACCGCGATCCACGGCGGGCAGGGCTTCTCCGTGTCCCCGGACCGGTGCGAGGTGAACCTGGACATCCGCACGACCCCCGCCTTCGACGCCCAGGATGCCCAGACCCTGGTCCGCAAGGCCGTCGACGAGCTCGACGCCGAGCTCCCCGGCCCCGCTCCCACCCGCGTCGAGCCGATCGCCTGCTGGCCACCGTTCCGCCTCCAGGACGATGAGCAGCCTGCCGCCGCGCTGATCCAGGCCGCCACGTCCCTGGGGATCGCCGTGCGGACCAAGACAGCGGGCCCGTCGAACATCGGCAACCTCCTCGCCGCAGAAGGAGGCATTCCCGCGACCGCCGGCTTCGGAGTGCCGTATGTGGGGCTCCACGGGATCGACGAGCGCGCCCACCTCGCCGAACTTCCGCAGGTGTACGCGGTCTACCACCAAGCTGTCCTCGACCTGCTGAGCGGCGGCTGACGGCGGCACTT
Organism: Streptomyces sp. NBC_00224; assembly: GCF_041435195.1. Classification (NCBI taxonomy): domain Bacteria; kingdom Bacillati; phylum Actinomycetota; class Actinomycetes; order Kitasatosporales; family Streptomycetaceae; genus Streptomyces; species Streptomyces sp. NBC_00224. Next base: position 312,627 of record NZ_CP108106.1, on the reverse strand, counting down.
CCTAGCGGGAACCCAGTTTTGTCCTACCCCGTGAACCAGAAAGTCCCCAACTCCTCATCTGTCGCGGCGCGTTGCCCCGCGCTGTCATAGAGGAGTCCAACCGGCCGCACGGGAGCCTGCACCGCCCCGTGCGGCCGACGGACCACCCCGGCCGGCCGACTCGTGGCGGTAGCCCGTGGACAGCACCGAGCCCGAGACCGGCAGCTACACCGCGCCCCTCATCAGCACCCGGGGCACCGTCACCGGCGCCACCCTCGGCAGCAGCAGCAGCAGCAGCAGCAACCGCAACGCCCAACGGCTCAGGCGCCACGAGCGGGACGGGCCGACCGGCCGGGCAGGGAAGCCCGGCCGGGGGAGCACGGGAAGGGCAGCGTTGCAGCATCAACCGAAGGGAACTGATCATGACCATCGCACCCGAGGCGCCCGCAACACCCAGCTTCCTTGAGCTGGAGATCACCCAGCGCTGCCAGCTCACCTGCGGCTCGCACTGCTACGCCGAGGCCGGGCCGACCCAGGGTCACGGCACCATGTCCGGCGAGGACTGGAAGCGGGTGATCAGCGAGGCTGCCGCCATTGGCGTGAAGAAGGTCCAGGTGATCGGGGGCGAACCGACCCTGCACCCCGCCTTCGCCGAGCTCGTCGAGCACGCCCTGGGCCTGGATCTCGGCGTGGAGGTCTACAGCAACCTCTACAAGGTCCGCCTCGCGCACTGGAGCCTGTTCACGCGGCCCGGGGTGAGCCTGGCGTCGTCCTACTACGCTGACACCGACGACGGGCACGACGCCGTTACCGGCCGCGCAGGCAGCCACACGGCGATCCGCGCCAACATCATCGAAGCCCACCGCCGGGGCATCCCCCTGCGGGTGGGCATCGTTGATGTTCTGGCCGGCCAGCGCGTCGAACAGGCCCGCGCGGACCTCGCGACGCTCGGCATCACCGATGTGCACATCGACCGCGTCCGGGGCGTCGGCAACGCGGCCCGGGGCAGCGGAGCGCCGTCCGTGTCGCAGCTGTGCGGCAACTGCGCCCGGAACACGGCTGCGGTGATGCCGGACGGTTCGGTAACGCCGTGCGTCCTGGGGCGTTTTCTGCCCGCCGGACAGGTGCAGGATGAGGGCCTGGCCGCGATTTTCGCCGGGGAGAAATGGTCCCAGATCAAAGCGATGATCCCGCCGCGCAGGGGACGCGGCTGCACCCCCGACGAAGACTCGTGCATGCCCTCGCCGGGGGTGGCGCCCTGCGGTCCGGACTGCTCGCCGAACAACGACACCTGCAAGCCCTCATCCGGCGGAACCTGCGGACCGGCGGAAGACTGATCGAACAGGAGCGCACCCACTATGGACTGGGAAACCCACGCCCGGCGTCTCGCGGCCGACACCGTTCATCCCTCCTCCCGCTGGTACCAGCCGATCGCCACCACACCCCGGCATCTGTTCGTGCCGTGCTGGTGGGAGCGGGTCAAGGAGGGGCGCATCGTGCGGGACGGCATCGCCGACACCGAAACGTGGTTGCGCACGGCCTACAGCGACGACACCCTCGTAACCCGCCTCGGGCCGCTGCACGCCGACACCAACGAACCGGGCACCGTCACCCCAGGCAGGGCCACCAGTTCCTCCACGCTGCCCACGCTGGTCGTCATGATGTACCGGCACGCGATGATCACCGACGACAGCGACATCCTGGTGACCTGCGGCAGCGGCTACGGCACCGCCCTGGCCTGCCGGCGCCTCGGCGATACGCAGGTCACGAGCGTCGACGTCGACCCCTACCTCGTGACGGCCGCCCAGGAGCGCCTCAAATCGATCGGCTTGCACCCGCACCTGGCCGTCTGCGACCTCACCGGGGAACTGCCCGGCCGCTACGACCGCATCGTCTCCACCGTCTCCGTGCAGCGCATCCCGCCGTCCTGGCTGGCCGCACTGCGCCCCGGGGGGCGACTGGTGACGACGATCGCCAAAACCGGTCTGCTCCTGGTGGCCGACAAGACCGAGGACGGCGGTGCCGCCGGGTTCATTTCTGAGGAAAAAGCGGCGTTCATGCAGACCCGGCACGGCGACGACTACGCCGACGACGCCACGGACGAGCTGTTCCGGCACGTCCAGGATGCCCAGGGCGAGAGCGTCACCACCAGCCGCTACCCACTGCTGTACGTCCCGGACGCCTGGGAGGTGTGGTCGATGATGGAACTGGCCGTCCCTGGCATCGAATACCGCTGGGACCAGGACGACAAGACGCGCACCGTATGGCTCCTGCACCCTGACGGCTCATGGGCTCGCGCCACCGCCGACGGCTACCTCGACTCGCCCGAGGTTCACCAGGGCGGCCCCCGCCCCCTGTGGGACGAGCTGGAACGCATCCGCCACCGGCTCAACCGCGAGGGCGGTCTGCCGGTGTACGGAGCGAGGGCCAGGATCGCCCCGGACGGCACCATCCGCCTCAAGCGCGGCCAGTGGACCGCCACCATCCGCTGACCGCGTGCCGCTCGACGGCCCCCCGGGGGGGGAAGATGTCCAACGCGGACCAGCCCAGTGCGCCGATACCCGCCGCACCTTCCGGGGGCCGCCGCCACGCCCAGCACGCTGGTGCCCGCGCGGTCTCCGCCCGGGACCTTGCCGGGCTGGGCCGTCCCCGCAAAGAGCGAGCACCCACTTCGAGGATGCACTGAAACTCAAGGAGCCGGGGTTCGACCAAAGCCGCCGTTCACCTGCTCGGGAGGCGATCCGCCCCCTACCGTGGGCAAGGTGTCCTCCGCACCTGCGCCCTCACCCGGCGGGCCCCCGCCACCGGGCCGATGGCAGCGGCTGCGGGCACGCTGGGCCGACCGACACGCCCTGCCCCGGTTCGGCTACTGGCTGCTCAGCCGGGGCGCCATCGTGCTGGGAGTATGCAGTGCCTTGTACGTGCTCAACGGGTTCCTGATCGGCTGGGGCATGGTCCCCGCCATCATCGGAGCGACCGCCGGCTACGTCATCACCGAGCAGATCCAAGCCCACCACGCGCGCGAGCTGAGCGACGGGCCTTGTTGGCGCCGACCTGGCGGGCATCGAAGTACTCGGCCTACTCGGCCGGGGCACGGTTATGGATGTTGCGATGCGGCCCGGGATCGCGGTAGCCGTTCCACCACAGCGCCCCCTCAGCGGTGCGCCCTCCATGGTTGATCCACGCCCTCGGGTAGGCCGCGTAGAGGGCGTCCATGAGGACCGAGGCTATGCCCCGGCGCTCGTAGCCGGGATCGACAGTCACCATGGACACAGTCAACGCCCGCCCGCTGGGGTGCATTTCGAAGTCCAGGTTCCCCGCCGCGAACCGGCCACCGTCCAGCGCGATCACGCGCCGATTCCGCCAGGTGCCCGCAGTGATCTTCCAGTCGGTCAGCCAGAGCGACAGCCCCGAACCGTCCAGCCGCGCCTGCGCCCCCGCCTCGTCCATGACCTGCCTCCGCGTACTATGCGGCCAACGCACAGGCCCAGAGGGGCCGCGCGGCCCGTCACGGCAGGCGGGACCGCGCCGTGCAGAGCCACGGGAGCGACGAGGGAACGTAACGGCCGAGCCGGCATCCCCTCGCGGCCGTCATCACCTGCTGCCCTGGCCGGTGGTGCTCCTGGTCGCCTTGGCGAGCTGCCAGCCACGGCGACTGCCCCGCGAGCCGGGAACCTGCCACGGCTTAGTCCTGAGGGGCGCGGGAGGGTCGTACGGACACCACCCGCGTCCGTGCCGGCCCGGAGCTGTGCGACAGCCCCTCCAGGCGGGCGGCCACGTCGGCTTCCAACTGCCCGCGCCCTGCGGCGGCCAGCAGGCTGGGGCCGGCGGCCCGATCGATGTCGAGGACCGCCTGCACCGTCACCGTGGTGGCACCCTGCGCCCCTGGCACAGCATCCTCGCCGGGCAGTACCGCTTCCGCGATGCAGTGCACCTCGCCACGGGCATCCAGATCAGACCGCGAGTCATAGATGATCTCGCCATGGGCGCTCAGGGCGGCCATCAGGCGATCCACGGCCTGCGGCACCCCCGTCAACTCGATCCGGGTAACCGACAACCCCTGCTCATGCGTCCCCATCCGCTCCTCCAGGATCTCCCGCGGCCGCGCCGACCGGGCACTTCCCCAACCGTAACTCCAAGTACCACAAGCCCGGTTGGCGCACAGGTACGGCGCTGCGGACAGGAGACAGCCGTAGCCAGCATCAGCGCCGCAGCATCGGGCGCGCTGCCGCGACGGATCCCGCTGCCTGGCCATGGCCAAACCTGCGGGTACAGGCTGTCGCACGGGCGACTTCAGGACCCGGCGCTGCCTTTGTGCGCGGGGGCTCCACGGATGCCGGGGCGGCGGTCGCACCACGCACGGTGGGCGGCCAGAAGCTCACCGAGAAAGGCTTCCACAGCCGCACCGCCCGTCTCCTTCGGCCAGCGCCGTCCCACCAGCTCCGCCGCGACGTGGGAGGCGAGACGGCCGCGCACCTCCGCGTCATCCCACCCCCACACGTTTGCCTCCCCTCGCAGCCCGGGCGGCGCCGGCGCACTCGCCAGGACGTACCGCAAGAAGTGGTCCTCGACTGCCTCCAGAGCGGGCCCGCCCATCACACGCAGCGCGGCCCGCATCTCAGCGACGGGATCCCCGCCCTCCTCCGCCGCAACGGCCGTTGCCGGTTGCGCGTCCAGGATGCGTTCCAGCCGTGGGATCAGGCCTTCGAGCCGCTCTTGGACTTCGCTGATGCGGGCGCAGACCAACGCCATGGAAGGCGTTTCGCGAGGAGCGGGTTCGGGTTCTGGGCGGGGGGCTTTGGGCGGCATCAGTGCCCTGGCCGTGGGCATCGGCAGCGGGCTTGGTGCGGCCCTCACGCGGATCCCCTGGCGCCAGGGACGCCCTCCGCGACGCCCTGCTTGCGCAGCCCTCGTCGCCCTTGTCCGGGGCAACCCAGCCGCCCAGGCCCAGGATTGTTGAGGCCGGGTGCCAGCCGATCGGGACAGTCCTTATGCGTGGTCGGTGTTCAGGGGATGGCCTGTGTTGCCGTACCAGGCGTGTTGTCCTGAGGAGTCCACGGTCAGGCCGAATTCCGTGACCGCGGGGCGGCCTTGTGTCGCGTACCAGGTGAATGCCGCCACGACTTCATCCCACAGGTCTCTGGGACCCCAGGATTTGACGGCGTCGGCCTGCCACCAGTCGCGGTAGCGCACGATGGTCGCGGACGTGCCGGCCTGGTCGACGAACTGGACGCGGCGGTCGGCGCCGTCGCCCCGGTGGGAGAACGCGACATCCGCAGTGTGCAGTCCGATCACGAAGTCCTGCTCCCAGCCGGCTTCCAGGACCTCGGCCGGGTCGAGTGGGGAGGAGCGGGCGGTGGACTCCTCGGGCACGTTCAACGCACGGGTGGGCCGCTCGCCGCGGATCCACATGTACGCCGCGCTCCCGGCGAAGCGGCCACGTGCCTTCTCGCCGCGCATCGTCAGCCGTAGCAGCCCGGAGTTCGCGTACGCGGTGCCGAACGGCGTGACGATCGACCCGCCGGGCGCCAACTGGCGCACCCACGCCCACGGGACGGTCCGTACCGCGGCGGTGCTGATAATCCGGTCGTACGGAGCATGCTGCGGCACACCGGCCATGCCGTCCCCGCACACCAGCACCGGCGCATACCCAGCCCTCTTCAGGTTCGATGCACCCCACGCCGCGAGCTGAGGGTCGACCTCGATCCCGACGGTCCGCTCGCTGCCGGTGCGCTCGCACAGGAGCGCGGTGTGGTAGCCGGAGGCATAGCCAATGTCCAGGACCCGATGACCGGCATCCAGGCCGAGCTGCTCCAGCTTGGTGCACACGATGTCGAGGGCGGACACCGAGGATGTGAAGTCGCCGTCGGCAGGCCCGACCGGCCCGGTACGGCCGTCGTCAAGCTGCGTGATCACCGACTGATGGGAGTCCCACACCGCCCGGCGCCACGCATCCTCGTCCACATCACGGTCGAGGAACCGCCAGCGCCCGTGCTCGTCCCGTTCGGGCGCCCAGGCCCGCGCGGGGACGAACAGCTCCCGGTCCACAGTGTCGAACGCCTCCCGCAGCCAGGGGGCACGGAAGCACGCCTTCGCCTCCAGGGCGCGTCGGCATACGGCGCGATAGCCCACCGGGCCTACTTCTGCGGACGGGAGCCATCAGGACTCGGCGGCTCTGGTGGCGGCGTCCACGGCTTGTCGTCCGTCTCCCCACCGTGCTTTCCTGCCATTGCTCCACCTCTCGGCCTGCCCCGCCAGGGGGCTCCGACAGAACCGTGCGCCCCCATTGAACCCTGCCCGCACGTAGTCCGTGAGCAACTCGCCAGCCTTGCCATGGACTTGAGGACCAGCCCGGTACCTGAAGCGCAACACACTCTTAGGAACCCCGATGACGAAGGTGCTCCGGAGTGGAACGCCCCCGCCCCGCCATGGCGCCCCTGAGGCCGTTCGGGGTCTGGCCGGGAAGGGCTCGGTGCCCCATAACGGTTGGGCGCGGCCGTTCCTCTGAAGGGAAGGCTGAGCGGAGCGGACACGTAGTGGCCCGGCACGCTCAGAGCGCATGGTCGTAGCGCAAGGCCACCGGCGCCCCCTGGCGCCACATGGTGCACAGTTCCGTCGCCAGGGCGCGTTCCGCGTCCCGGTCGGCCGGCAGCGGGAGGTGCAGCGCGGTCAGCAGGTCGAAGCGGTGCAGATCGAACGCCGCGGTGACGGCCTGGCCATAGCCGAGGGCCGCCTGCACCGCGCCCCGGTAGGAGATCCAGGCGAGGGCGGAGGGAGCCATGGCCAGCAGCAGCCACCAGCCAGAGCCCCAGAGCAGCCACACCGTCGCGGGGGTCAGCAGGGTACCGGTGGCGGCCAGCCGGACCCCGGAGTCCAGCGAGTTGCGGTGGTCGTCCACCTGCTGCCGGCAGGCATCGCCGAGTACCGGGTACAGGCGCGGCCAGGCAACCGCCGCGTCCCAGCCGTACACCGCACCCGCCCGCTCTTCCGTGGCGGCGAGGGTGTTGCCCAGGCGAGTCGGCAAGACGGCCCGACGATCTGGGAACGACGAGCGCAGCACCTCGCCCGCTTCCCCCGCGGCCTGCGCGTCCTGCGCGGACAGCGCCCGGGACACCTTCTCGGCTACCCTGCCCATGTGGTGCCGCTGCCGCCCGGACAGCAGCCGGGCCGGCCCGCGCAGCAGCCGCGGCCAGTAGCCCTCGTACAGGCGGACAAGGGCCACTTGCAGGGGGTGCAGTGCCACTGCCGCCACGAGCACAGCCAGTCCCAGCAGCGCTGTCCTGCCGAGGGACAGACGGGCCGCGCTGTGCCACGCGTCGGCGAAGACGAGATGGTCACCGGGCGCCCCGGCCCGGATCAGAACCAGCACAAACGCCATGGCAGCCGCCGTCGGCACCACATTGACCAGGAAGAACCTCAGACCCAGCTGCAGGGGCAGCTCTGTCACGCCTCGCGCCTCATCTCACCGTGCTCCGAGCAGCGCGGCAGCCGCCCCTCGTCCACATGCACTCGCAGTTCTTCCTTGCCGCAGGCCGTGCAGCCGAACCTCAGCAGGACGAAGGTGCCGGGGCCGGGTAGTCGGCCGTGGTCGCCGTCACCCACCTGCCGTGGCGCGTGTCCCCGGAGTTCGGCCAGCCGGGCCCGGGTGACGATCCCGTACTCGCGGCATCCGACGCGCAGCGTCACCTCGTTCAGCGATGCCTCCACAGCGAACAGCTGCTCCACCACCTCGGCCGCCGTGGCGGCCCGCGTCTGCTCGGGCAGTTCCAGCACCGTGGCGGTCGCGCCCGGTGTGACCAGCAGTGCGAAGTAGTCGTCCGTCGACAACGCGGCCCTCCCGTCAACCCATGTGGACGAAGCCCGCCCACAGCAGCGGCTCCAGAGGATAGCGATCGCGCAGCCTCCGGGTCGCCCCGGCGATCGCCTCCGCCGCGCCGTCCAGCCCTTTCGCTCCGATTGCCGAGTAGAAGTCCTCGGCGACGTCGGCGGCGAGCGTGTCCCGTATCGGCCACAGCGTTCCCACCACCTGGCGGAAGCCGGCCAGGTGCAGTGCCGCCGCCAGATGCAGGGACTCGTCGGGCAGCCGCGTGCCACCCGTCGCGGTCTGGCACGCGGACAGGTAGGCGAGTTCGGCGTTCTCGATGCGCAGCCGCGCGATGTCGAGGATGGACAGCGTGCCGTCGGCCAGCACGACACCCCCGTTGGACGGAGAGCCGAAGTCCTGGATGCCGTGGCAGGCGAAGTGCACGCACGGGCTGCCGGGCAGCTCCGCACGGACCGCCTGCACGGTGGCTCTGGCATTGATGAGGGAGGTGTGCTGGGCGTGGGGCAGTAACCGGCGCACCGCTTCGGTCTCCCGGTCCACGCTGGCCAGGGGAGGGTGGTCCAGATAGTCCGCCACGCCCACTGTAAGCAGCCGCTCCACGGGCCTACCGGCATCGTGGGGTGGTGTTGCGGAGGCCATGGCGCGAAGTGTGGGGGTGTACGAGGACACCACCCGGTCGAGGGCGCTCGCCCCCGTGGTCGCATCGGTCGCCGCGTGCAACGGCAGCAGCGACAGCATCCCGGTCGGGCACCAGCGGATCCGCTTGATGTCGCCCAGGGCGTCGAGGACCGGGGCGACGACCGCGCGCCACAGCCAGTCCAGCACTCCCCGGGCGGTTTGCTGGGCGGTGATGTGGCCACCGACTCCCGCACCGGGGGCGTGGACGGCCTGCAGGAACGCGGCGGCCTGACGTGCCGTCTCGGCGAAATCGAGACCGGGCAACTCGACGACCCGGGGTGCGCCGTCGGCCATGACCAGCGCGTCGCAGCGCAGCGGGGCCACGTTGACGACCACGGTGCCGTCACCCGCACCGCGCCGCAACGTCTCGTAGGTGGGGGCGGCGAACGGGTTCCACTCCCCGTACTCGGCAGCCGCCTCGGCCTTGAGCCGGTCCCATTCCCGGCCCAGCCGCACCAGTTGATCGACGCTGCCGCCGTGCTGGAGGCTCTCGGCGATCGTGTGCAGTCGCTCGTTGAGCGAGCCCGGCACGTCTGCCCGCCGTTCGAGGACCTGATTCCACAGCACGGATCTGCCGCGCTCCAGCAACTCCACCGCGTGGGCCGGCCGGCCCACGGAGATGGCATACGCCGCGGCGCTGCTCGCCACCCCCTGGTGCTCGGCCAGGGATTCCTCCTGATCGTGCCTGGGCTTTCCGCGCCAGGCGGCCACGTCGAACAGGTCGAGGACCGTCTGCCAGGCGGTGAGCGCGTCTTCCTCGTCACCCGCGACGGCACTCAGGACCGCCCACCTCAGGGCGGCCTGAATCCTGATGGGAGCGCGGGCGAACACGGCTCGGGCGGTCCCGCGACTGAGCTGACGGGCCGCTTGCGGGTCTTCGGAGCGGAGTTCGAGGGCCAGTGCTTCGGCGGGATCGATCTGGTTCGGATGCGTTGCCTGGTTCCCGGGTACCAGCCCGCGCAGGATGGTCAGTGCCTCTTCCCGGTCGCCCGCGTGTCCGGTCTTGCTGCTTCTGACAAGCAACGCTTGGGTGAGCATGAAGAGTCGGCCGGTGCGGACCGGGTCCAGCGCGCCGGTCGCGGCGATCGCGGTACGCAGCATGCGTACGACCTCGTCCAGATCCGTGTTCACCTCGGGCTCACGCACCCCGCAGATCAGTGTGCAGGCCGCCAGATTGGTGAGCGCCCTGGGGCGAGCCGGGTCGTCCGCGTCGAGTCCGGCCAAGGCGGTGCTGAGGGTGTCGATGGCCAGCCGCATGTCGTCGGTGTTCCCGTCGAGCTGGTAGCGGCGACGGTATGCGCCGCCCAGCCCGTTCAGGGCCACAGAGCGGACCTCGGGGTTTTCGGCTCCCGCCAGCCGTGCGGCCTCGGTGCAGAGCGTGATGATCTCGTCCAGGTCCTGGCGGCTGCCCAGTGCGACGAAACGGGTGTCCAGTTTCCCCGCCAGATTGCTCAGATAGAGGGCTCGGCTGTCCGACTCCTCCGGGGTGATCTCCAGCACGGACCGCATGGACTTCACCGAGGCATCCAAATCGGCGGCACGTCCCGTGTGCTCGAAGCGAAGCCAGCGGGCCCCGGAGAGATCGTTCAACAGACCGTGGCGCTGCGCGTGACCGGGAGTGCCACAGAGCTGCTCGCTGATCAATTCGATGGCCTCATCGAGGTACGCCACGAGCCCGGTGATCGAGTAGCTGTCCGTCAACAGGTGGGCCAACGTGGTCATGTTGATCGTTCCGCGTGGGCAGGACCGCAGGGCTGCGATGGCGCACCACAGATCGTCTACCGACTTCGCGGTGGTGTAACGGGATTCGTAGGTGGTCGCCCATCGACTCAGCTCGTACTCGTCCGTGGAGGCACGGACGAATGTCTGCCGCAGTTCCTCGTCGCACTCGCGGAACAACGTGGCGTCGCCCGCTGCCAGAGCGCGCTTCATACCTGCCAGGCAGTCGGCCACGGCGGCTTCCGGCGGTTCGATGCCGCCGTGGCGCCGGGCGCTCCCGGAGAAGCCCCTGGTGAAATGGCCTGTCAGCGCAGTCGAGGCCCGTGCGAGTTCCGACACCAGGCCATCGGTGTCGGCCAGGGGCACGGCCTTGTTGAACAGGCCGTGGAGCCGCGGTATCCATTCCGGACCTGGGTGGCGGCGAAGCAGCACACCGTGCAGAAAGAGATCCGCAACTCCCCACACCAGACCGTTGCGCAGCCATGGATACGTCTGCTCGGTGGCCAAGGCGGACTCCAGGAGTTCGGCCGCTCGGTACCAGTCCGCTTCCGGATGCCCCTGCCCTCTCCTGAAGCGCAGCAGCAGACTGCTGGCGAGCGATGCAGCAGTCGAGGCGGCAACAGGGCCGTCGTCCTCGCCGCCCGCGGCCAGAGCCTCCGCCAGCAAGGTGATGGACCGTTCGAGATCGGACGGGTCCCCGAGCTTCTCGTACCGGACCTCGCAGGCGTTGGCCAGACTTACCTTCACCGGGATCAGCTCCGGCCCTTCGAGACGCTCGTGCAGAAGCTCGTAGGCCCTGACGGTGGCGTCGACATGGTCGTGTCTGCCGGATCTGTTCGACCGCTTCAGGTAAAGCAACGAAGTAGTGGTTATCAGCGCTGACTTGAGCTCCTCCCCGAGGACTTCGTCCGCTGCCTCGGTGAGCGTCAGCACACGCTCCAACTGCTCGACGGTAGGCTCCCGGGTGACCTCGTTCCAGGCCGCCACGGCTTGGGCCAGTGCGATAGTGAGTGAGTCCAGTGCCGACGGCAGGGTGTTGTGGTCGGTGAGGGCATGGACGAGGATCTTGATGACCCCGTCCAGCTCATGGGTGCCGAGCGCTCCCTCTTGTTGCAGTTCCGTGGAGTGTTCGAGCCATGCCAGGGCCATCCCGTGCGGCGGGAGACCGAGGTCGGGCTCGGCCAAGCCGTTGCCCAGAACGTCCAGTAACGCACGCAGGTCCGCCACCGATCCGGTCGCCTGGAACACCGCCTCCAGCGCGCCGACCAGAAATCGCCGCGCCCCCAGCGGATCCTCCGCCTCGGCGATCACGTGCAGCAGTGCCGTCGCGGTGTGTGATCCCGCCTCGCTCGTCCGGGGACGCTTGCCCAGCAGGTACAGGAACAGCCCGGCCGCTTGAGGGTGTTCCGGGTCCTCCGGGTCGTGGTCGCCCACGACGACCTGGGCCGTCAACTCGATGGCCAGGTACAGACCGTCGTCGTCACCGGTCAACTCGAAGTGCTCCGAGAGTAGGGCGGCCACCTTGAGGGCAACGGGTGCGGGCAGACTGCCGACTTGTGAGTACAGGCTCAATGCCGCATTCAGGTCGGACGGCCGGAAGCTGTGCGCGAAGCGGGCCGTGAGCAGCTCCGCGAGCTCGGTGTGCGCTACGCCGACGGACCGTACGGCAACTGTCACCTCGTCAATCGCCTGGTCGAGGGTGTCGGGGTCGACGCCGATGCGCACATACCAAGCCCTTGCCACCGACAGAGCCGCCGCCGCGCGCGTGTCGTCGTCCAGCGCCTGTGCGCCGGCCCGGCGGAATGCTTGGAGGGCTTGTTCGAAGAGGCCCCGGTCCTGGGAGACGTGCCAGGACAGAAGGAGTGTCCGGCCCGCACTCCAGTGGTCTTCCGGCCCCGCCTGACCGTGTGCCGTCAGCTGTTCCGCGGACTCGACAGCGGCGTCGACGCTCTCGGAACTCCGGGTGTCGCGCAGAGCACAGTAGAGCTCTCGGTGGCGACTGCGTAACGCCACCAGACCGGACGTCTTCGACTCGGACATGAGGTGATTAAACAGGAGTTGACGGGCTGGAGGGGCGGGTCAGCAGATGACGGTCACCTCGTGGGAGACCGGGCGCGCCGCCCAGGGGTAGCTGGTGACACCGAAGGTGGCGCGGATGGTGGAGCCGCAGGCCGCGTTGGCGCTCAGGCCCGGGACGTCCAGGTTGGTGTTGTTGAAGAGGGCGAACTTGGTGACATTCGGCAGCGGGGCGCCGTCGACCGTGGCCGTGAAGGTGGTGGTGAGCTGCTTCGGTGCGGGGGCCGGGCTGCCCGGCGAGGGCGGGCCGGCAAGGCTGACCTTGCCGACGAACGTGACGGTGTTGCCGGTGATTTCGGCGCACAGGCGGGTTGAAAGGGCCGACTGGAGGCCGGAGTTGCCGCAGGAGACCACGGTCTCGGTGGCGCTCGCGGGGGCGGCGACGGCGATCGCCGGGGTGAGGGCGGCGAGGCTCAGGCTTGCGACTGCGGCAGTGAGGAATGTCGAACGCTTCATGGTCAATCTCCTTGGAAGGAGGGGCCGTCGGGCGATCCCGATGGGCTCACATGACATGTGATATTGCACATGCCATGTGAAGATCAAGTGATCGTCGCGTGAATGACTTGAAATCGTGTGGTGAAGGCCCAACAACGTCCACTTCTCGGCGCGCAGTTGACGGATCAGGCGGCGACAGGCGGGCGCGTCGGCCGGAGCTGCGGACCCCGGCGGGCACGCGGACCCGCCGCGCGGAGCGTGCACACCCGCTTTCGGGTTACCGCGAAGCCGGCGGCAAGTGCCTCACCCCGAAGGGGAATGCCGGCGCGGAGAACGGAACTGTCGCCAGGCTTTGGACGCGTGACGTGAGCTACAGCTCGCCGCAGAAGTTCATCAACGCCTTGAGCACGGCACGGATCTACGCGTGGTGGGGAGCGCGCCACGGACCACCGTGTCCCGGCCCATGGACCGTGCACGTTCGTAGAAGGACACCGCCTCGTGCGGCCACACGGCGTCGCTATAGGCATCGATGCGTGCCGTCTCGGTACGGGACCGCAGCACAAGCAGCGCCGGTCTTTGGTCGCTCGACTTGTTGTCTGGGTACGTGGAGCTGTCAGTTGCTTGTGGCGTGGCGGGGCCAGGCGGCGAGTTCGTGTTCGGGTTGTGGGGAGGAACTCATCCTGTGTCGGATCTGTTCGAGGGCGGCCTGGGGGGAGAGGTTCCAGGGGTGAAGTCGGCCGGGTCGGGATCGTCGCCGGGCTTCACGCCTTGCTCGAACATGTCGGTGATCACGTGCAGGGTGAGTTCTTCTATCAGCGTGCGGGATGCGTTTTCGCCCAGGAGGCCTTGAGCTGTCTGGTGCAGCAGGGGGAGGTGCGCGGTGTGCTCGTGGGCGTGCCGGACGAAGTAGTCGAGCTCGTCACGGTAGTCGTCTTCGTCGTACTGCACTCCTGTGCCTCTCCTGCCCTCCAACGTGCGCGACCCGGACTTTCCGGACATTCTGGGGCTGTCGTGTGCCGCGGTCGTTGATGATGCGGCAACGCCGTTCGTCGCGGAGACCGGGCAACCTGTGTCCTGGATGCCTCTGGATTAACGACCGGGAGAGCTGCTTTCCCAAGGACTCCTCCCGCATCCGTCGGCACGCCGTGTGGATGGCTGGCCGGGTGAGCCGTCAGCGAAGGGCTGTTGTGGCGCCGCCGCGGCGGGCGAGCTCGCGTCGAAGGCTTCGTCTCGGTTGAGGCACGGGACTGACCCTAGTGTTCCGCCGCCTCCGCACCCAAGCTGGTTTCGCATCCAGCCGACGCACACAGCGGAAGAGCTGGCGACGGAGGAATGGCGTGGACGAAGGCTTCGTCGGCGAGGCCGACGAGCGCAGCGCCGACACCGTAATCACGCCGGTCAAGCGCCGCCGAATGGCCGAACTCTCCGACAAGCACAAGGCCTCGAACAAGGTCCACGTGGCACTCCGGGCCCCTGTCGAACGCACCATCTCCCAGACCAGGCAGTGGCGAGTTTTGCGGCAAGCCCATATCAGCCCGTCTGGGTCCGAACAAGCTCACGTCAGTCGCCGCCGCGATCCTCACTCTCACGATCTACATGTGAAACGCTCCAGGTCAGACGCCCCCGCACCGAATAACAGAATCCCCGAATCGACACCTCGCCATCACCCGAATGGACGCACCCAAATGGCGGGACTGGGCCTGGCGACTCTACGGTCGGTTCAGATCTCGGTTCCGAGACAGGTGGCTAGCCAGGGAGGTCAACCATGAACCGACTGCGCACCCTCGCCATCGCGGCTGCACCCGCGACATTGCTGATCGGCCTGGCGATTCCGGCTTCCGCCGCACCTGCGCCGCAGGCGCCGACAACGCCGAACGCCAGGTGTTACACCCCGCGGGCTGACCAAGTTCTCACTGCCCAGGAGGGCATCAAGCTTGTCAGCGCCTGCAAGACTCAGAAGTCTGACCCCTCGTGGCACTGGATGGGCAACTATGGCTCGGTCTACGACGTGGTCAACGTCGCGAACAGCAGGGGCGTCGGCTCCGGTGGGCTGGTAACGATACCGAATGCCAGCGGCGGCGGCCTGATCCCGACCTTCATGTACTACTGAACGGGCGACCTGGAACTCCAGCAGCGTTTTGCTGTCTGACCTGGTCACAGGCTTCGTTGGGAGTGTAGGTGTCGAGTGGGGTGGGCGGTCTCGGCTGACCGCCCCTCCATTGAGTGGATCTGTCACTGGTCAACCTCGGACCGGGCGGCCTTTCCACGTGATCGACGACTTGCGGACGTGACATGGGACCGTGAACTCTAGGCTCTTCTGCCCGAACGCCCTGCCGGAGCCGGAGAATCCAGACCGCGACTGCTGGACAGGCAGGCGAAGGGCGGCCTGGCTTCCACCACCCTCACCGCCGCGGGAAGGCCACAGTGACGACCAACGCCGGGACCTGCACGCGCTGCTGGCCCGTCGCGACCTGGCCCGGTACACGCGGCAGCGCGCC
The DNA here is from genome assembly GCF_041435195.1 of Streptomyces sp. NBC_00224. Classification (NCBI taxonomy): domain Bacteria; kingdom Bacillati; phylum Actinomycetota; class Actinomycetes; order Kitasatosporales; family Streptomycetaceae; genus Streptomyces; species Streptomyces sp. NBC_00224. Next base: position 297,417 of record NZ_CP108106.1, on the reverse strand, counting down.
GAGTGTAATTCCCCCGACAGGACGGAGAATTACCGCAGGGAACCCCTGGGGCGCCAGCGAGGAACACCGCGGCTGTTACAGCTCGCCGGATTGTGTAAAGCGAGTCGACAGAGCGTTCCCCCTGTCGATCGGGCACATCAGGGCGTCGTGCCGGCGGGATGGGAGCGGATCGACCGCCGGGCGCCAGCGGAGGCGCGGGCTGGCCGGACGGGGCAGCGCGGCCAGGCGGGCGAAGGCGGTGACGAGGTCCCGGGCCCAGGGCCAGTGTTCGGCGATCCGCAGCCAGGTCCGTCTGCCGCCGCGGGTGATGCGAGCGGCGGTGTGCAACAGTCGGTAGCGCAGTCGCTTGGGCTCGGCCTTGGCCAGTTCGCCGTCAAGGAGCAGGATCTGGGTCCGGGCGATGAGGTTGATGCCGGCCAGGGCGAGTTCCAGCCAGGCGGCGTTGATGTTCGCCTGGCGCGACGGGAAGCGGCCGAACCCGGTGTCCTTGCCGCACCGGATGCGGTCCTCGACGCGGGCGTGGGCGCGGTGGCGGGCGTCGATGAAGGCCAGAGGTCCGGTGCTGGGAGGGCTGTCGGTGGCGATGAGCTGGTGTCGGAAGCCTTCGACGGTGTCGAACAGATCCAGGGCAGCGCCGGGGTGCGGGCGTTCTCGCCGCACGGTGAACCGGGTGCCTTCGGGAAACCCGGCGGCGTCGAGCAGACCGGTCAGCTCGGCGACCTGCGCGCCGTCACGGGGTTCGTCGTCGGAGTCAATCGCGGCCGACCACGCGGAGGCCGGCAGCGCGCTGATGGCGTCACGGACCTCGGCGTCGATGGGGGCGCCGACGGAGAACCGGGCGTCGACCCCGTCGGCGCGCAGTGCCCTGATGTGTGCCAGGAACGCTTTGGTGCAGCCGGCGGTGTCGGTGCGGACCAGGATCGCGACCCCATACCGCCGGTCGTCGGGGATCTGGGCAAGCGCGTGGTCCAGGACGGTGATGTGGTCGGCGGCGGTGTTGGACCCAGCCCGCCCGGGGCGCAGGATCCCGGCCAACCCCTCGCCGGTGTTGTCCAGGAAGGCCAGGATCGGGTGATAGCCGAAGGTCTTCTTCCAAGTCGGTGTCGCCTGCTCCTTCTCCGAGTGACAGATCACGATGGTGGCGTCGATGTCCACCACCTGCCCCGGTATCGCCCGCCCAGCGGCTTTGGTCTGCGGGAACTTCTCATGGGTGTCGGCATGCTGCGCCCAGGCGATCTCGCGGGCCGCAGCTTTGGCCGCCCGCATCCGGCCCAGGGCCGCCTCGTCGATTCGGTTCGGCACCCGCCATGCCGTGGCCGGGGAGGCCACCGGCCCGAACAGCTCGGCCTGGTCCCGCAGCACGGCGAGATCCGAGATGGTCTCGCCACCATCGGCGAGCATCACCGCCATGTCCGTGATCACCTGGCCCGGATCGTGGCCGCCGGTGCGCTGTCGTCCTCCGGCCAGCGCGTCACCGAAGACACTGGTCAGCGTGGTCACCTCCGCCAGATCGGCCAGCAGCCGGGCCCGGCATGCGAGACGACACTTCGCCCGTCGGACGTTACGGACAGCCTCGAACGAGACGTTGTAGAGCTCACGTGAAACTGCTCCCGGCTGCGGTGCTTTGATCCTCGACAAGTCGGATCATCGCAGCTCAGGGCACACTTCTGTGTTCCGGTATCAAGATCCGGACTTGCTCGGTGAGACTGGTCGAGATCGAGCAGGCCCACGCCTGGCCCACGCCTGGCCCACGCCGCTGATCCGCCCGGCCCTGCTGCGCGATCGGCAAGGTGTTGAAAACCGGATGATGCGAAAGGAGCAGGGGCGCTAGCGTGCGCGCATGGATCTTGAACCTGGAAAGACCGTGCCCGCCGTTCCCGTTCCTCTCGATGCCGAACTTCAGGTCGCTTATGACGCCTACCTGGCGGAGGAACCAGACTTGGCGCCGATGAGCCTCGAGAAGCTGTCGGTGATCCGCGCGGAGGCCGACGCCGCAGTGGCGGTGCTCGAGGACCTCAGCCATGGCGGGCGCTTCACCGTCTTCCAGCCTTCGGTGCCCGGCCTGGACGGCGCCCCCGAGATCCCGCTGCTGGTGTGCACACCCTCCGGCGCGCCCGCATCGCGGCCGGCGCTCTACTTCATACACGGCGGCGGCTTCTACGGTAGCGATCACCGCACCGGGCTCGACCAGATACTCGAGACGGCCGAGCGGTTCGGGGCCACGCTGATCTCGGTCGGCTACCGGCTCGCGCCCGAGCACCCCTACCCCGCCCAGATCAACGACGCTTACGCCGGTCTACTGTGGGTCGCCGACCACGCGGACGAGCTCGGCATCGACTCGGAGCGCATCGTCGTCACGGGCTTCAGCGCCGGCGGCACCCTCAGCGCCGCGCTCGCTTTGACCGTGCGCGACAAGGGCGGTCCCCGCCTGCTCGGCCAGCTGCTGATTGCCCCGCTGCTCGACGACCGCAACGACAGCGCCTCGGCCCTGCAGATGGACGACGTCGAACTGTTCGACCGCAGCCGCAACGGGTTCGCCTGGAGCTCGCTGCTCGGCGACGTCCAGGGCGGAGCTGACGTGCCGCAGTACGCTGCGCCCGCCCGCGCCACTGACCTGGCCGGCCTGCCGCCCACATTCCTCGACGTCGGCTCCGCCGAGTGCCTGCGCGATGAAATCCTCGCCTACGCCGACCGGATCTGGCAGGCCGGCGGCGAAGCCGAGCTGCACGTGTGGCCCGGCGGAATCCACGGTTTCGACCGGAAAGCCCCCGAGGCGCGGATCAGCAAGGCCGCTGTCGCGGCACGCCGCAACTGGCTGGAGCACCTTCTCGCCACCAACTGACGGTCTCCTCCGGCGGTAGTCGGTCGCGGGATGGACAACGTGCCGGCCAGGCGTCCCGTAGCAACGAGGTCGAGTCGAGGAACCTCGCGACGGAACTCAGGCGGATAGCTGCGTGACACGGAGCCCTCCAAGGTTCTTGACCAACAAGTGTCCAGCATCCCGGCTCCGTCAAACCCCGAGCGCATTAGACAGCCTCGAACGAGACGTTGTGGCGTTCACGTGAAACTGCTCCCGGCTGCGGTGCTTTGATCTTCGACAAGTCGGATCACCACAACTCAGGGAGCACTTCTGCGTTCCGACATCAAGATCCGGACTTGCCCGGTGAACGCGTCAGGCTAAGGCAGTGTCGTATTCGATTGCCGGCCAGGCATCCAGGAGAGCGTCGGCCACTGACGTGACGGCCCTGTCGCGCCGGTCGGGGGCGAGGCTGTCGCGGACGGCACGCTGGATCAGCTGGTGAACCCGCACCGCCTGATCAGGGGTGGCGGGACTGTGGTCGATCAGGCTGAGCCGATACAGCGCCCGCAGCGCGAGCCGGACCTGCTCGGACGTGACCAAGTCATAGTTGTAGCGGGCGCCTGTGGCTTCCTCGGCGGTGTGGGCGATGTAGACGAGGGCCCGTTCGCCGGTCAGGACAGAGTCGGGGATGCCCTCGGAGTCCAGAAAGGCCGCCAGCTCGAGCAAGGGGCGGGCCAGGCCCGCAGGGCGCAGGCGGTCGGCTGCGCGACGTCCTCGGCATCGCCACGGGTTCAGGCGAGCCGCTCTCCGAGCAGCAGGTACAGCCCCTGCTCCAAGCCTGCGCCCTGCCGCCGCTATGCGAGCCCTGTTCTCACCTGATGTGATCACTCGTTGCTCGTTGCTCGTTCTGATGCTTGTCTTTGCCGGTTTCGCGGCGTTCGGCCTGTTCGGCCGATCCCTCTCGCGCACCAAGGTCATCTCTGGCGTCCGCAAGGCGTTCCAGGGGCGGCCGGTCACCGAGGACGGCCTCGCCAAGTTCAGGCAGCGGGCCGAGGAGGTGGTGCGCGTCGTCGGGGGCATGTTGCCGGTAACCATTGCCTCGCAGGGGCGTTGGACGGGTGAATCCGCGCTGGTGCCGCGATCGTTGCCGTAGCGGCATGCCGCCCCCTTGCAGCCCATCCTCGCCAGGTTTTGGACAGGACACCGGATGGCTGTGCGGCAGGTACGACGCGGTGCCTGCCTCGTCTCCTACCGGTCTGGAGTTCCGTGTACCCACCCCCTGATGCCGCCCCGTTCCAGCCACTTCCATCGCGCCGCTGGCATCCCCTGCTGGCGGTTCCCGCCGTGATCGCCGCAACGCTCGTCATGCCCCCGCTGGGTGCCGCACTCGCGTTTATGGTCGGCTGGGCAAAGACCGGCAAAGCGGTGACCGTGGTCCTGGCCTCGATCTGGTTCGTGGTCCTGGTCGTCGCCGGTTCCAGCCCGAAGAACACGCAGGACGACGCGAAGCCCCGCCCGCAGCCGGCCACCACCGTCACCGTTACCGCGGCGGCCCCAGCTCCACCAGCTTCCGTCCCTGCTTCCTCGGCTACACCGGCGCCCCCTTCCTCCACTCCCGGCACAGCGGCCACCCCGACGCCACCGCCGCCCCCACCTGTTCGCGCCCCAGCGCAGCCGCAACAGGAAGTACCTGAGCAGCCGCCGAGCCGACCGCAGCCGTCGGCAGCAGACGACAGCAAGGCCAGGCCCCCCGCAGGCCCACCAGCGAGTGGGGGAACGTCATCCGGCGGCAGCTCGAGCACCGGGGGAGGTGGCGGCAGCGTCTCGTACCGGAACTGCACCGCCGTCAGGCAGGCAGGCGCAGCTCCGATCCATCGGGGAGAGCCCGGTTATGGATCCCACCTCGACCGCGACGGCGACGGCGTCGCCTGTGAGTGACCAGCCCGCACCCCGCACCCCGCACCCCGCCCCCTGGCCCCACCAGCTTGGGGAGGACGACAACGGTCGGGCAGAACCGGCTGCTCGGCTCGGTCTATCCGGTCCTGTCCATCGGCAGGGTCATCGCGCCCGCGCTGGGCTGCACCCGCCGCAATGAGGGACTACGAATGCCTGCCTCAACACAGCGAAGCTCGCCTGAGCCGGTCACTCATCACCCTCACCAGTTCTTTCCACGCATTGAGGAGATGTTGATCGAATCTTGACTCGTGGTCATTTAGGTGGTCTCTGTCCACCTCTCGGGTCCGACCGAGAGCGGCACAGAGATACGAGGAGATCACCATGTCCATTGCCCGGAAGGGAACGCGGCTCGTGGGGGCCGTTCTCGGTACGGCAGCTCTGGCCACGCTTGCATCAACTGCAACGGCCACCGCTTCCCCCTCTCACGCCCCGGAGGGAACTGTCGCAAGAGCCGCAGCAGCGGGCGGCACGACCGGCCTCCAGTACTGGGTCAACTGCGAAGAGGGAAGTGACTGGACCGGCACCAATCCGACGATTTCGACGATCCTCACCGGCAAGCGCATCGTCCAAGGATCGGCGCGCCAGGGCAACACGCTGGTGCTCGACTTCAAGTACACGTACGTGCACGTCATTCCCAGCCCGTTCGGCGGCGCCCCGTCCCGTGCCGCCGTTGAAGACGATCTCTCCTGCGGAAAGAGCCTGAGTAGCGGCAACATCCTGTTCCACACCCGCAACGGCAATGTCGTGAACCCGTAGGTCTCCGATGGTTCATCAGCACGGCTGGGCAGCCCCTGTAACAGGACTGCCCAGCCGTGGCCCTCAGAGATTCAAAGGACACGAAGAGCGGGGCCGCTGCCTCACGGCAGCGGCCCCGCTCTTCGTGTCCTGCCGGGTGGCATGGTGGTGTCCCCGGGCTGTGTGGCCGGGGTGCCCTGGGCGGTGTCGTGGTGTCGGTCAGTGCGAGGGCCGGCGGGCTTCGTCACCAGCGCATCCCCCCAAAGCGTTGAGGTCGTGCTCGGCGTTGGCCGGACAGAACCTCGGCTACACAGGTCGGGAGCAGGGGGCCCTACGCGTTGGGGCCGTAGTGGTCCCAACGGGCGGCCGGCTGGCCGTTGTCGCTCCACTGCTGCGCGCGGGCTCCGTTGTCGTGAGAGGTGTTCTCGATCTCCAGGAGCTTGCCGCTCTTGTTCTTGAAGACGTGGTGGCCGTTTCCGCCGTCCCCCTCCGTCCACTTGGCCCCGGGCTGTCCGTTGCAGTCCCACTGCTGCGCGCGGGCGCCGTTGCTGGTGGAGGAGTTCTCGATCTCCAGGCACTTGCCGCTGTGTATGTTGACGAGGTTGAAGCCGCCACCGCCGGCCCAGATCACCTTCCACTTCGAGCTGGGCTGTCCGTTGCAGTCCCACTGCTGCACGCGGGCGCCGTTGCTGGTGGAAGAGTTCTCCACCTCCAGGCACTTGCCGCTGTTGGCGTTGACGAGCGTGTTCGCGAGGTTGCTGGCAGACGCCGGGGAAGCCGTGAGGGTCACGGTGACGGCCGAAGCCGCGAACGCCAGGCCGGTGATGAACGAAGTGCGCTTGCGGTTCAAGATGAAGCTCCTCGTAAAGCTATGCGAGCGGGGGCACTTGCGGCCTCGGACCGGATGACTTCCAGCCGGGTGCCCCTAGCCCGACTGGAGATTGTCGTCAACTATGGTGCCCCACGGACGCGAACAAGATCAAATAAATTGAATCGCGCTACGGCATGTCCGGGGACCGTCACGCCCGTGCACTGCACGGTCCTCTGACCCGGCACAGCGGCGGGTCCGTTCGACCGCAGGCCCAAGGCCCACTCGGAGGCTCTGCGTGTCCGTTTCGCCGTTGATCCGGGCCTGGGCGGTATCGGCGGTGGAGACCAGCACGGCCAGCAGGGCCCCGACCGCGTGCTCGACTGGGCCTTCCCACAACAGCTGGCTGGCGGAGACCGAGGCTTGCAGTTCCGCCACGGTCACCGTCACCGCATCCGCGTGTACCGGCAGGGCCCCGATCTTGGTCTGCTGATCCTGGCGGGTACGGGCACGGTTGGCCAGCCACGACGCCAGGACGGCAATGACCCCGCCGGATATGAGCGAGCTGTTCATTAGCTCGATCAACTTGTCCATCCCCGCAGGCTGGACGTACACCCGCTTCGGCGTCCGGCCTGATCGACAGGGATCAGGGGCCCACGCTGGCCGGGTGCGGGGATAGACCGGTCAAGGCCAAGGAGGGTCCTCCTGCGCACCCCACCGAACCCGGCATCGCACCTGGTCGGTCATTTCGCACCGGGGCGCTGCAGGCACGCGGGAGTGTGTCCGCCGCCGCCGCGATGCGGCAGGTTGCGGAGCACAGACGCTATGGGGGGTGATATCGCCGCGTCGTACCAGCGTTATGTGTAATTCCCGAGTGCTTTGATCCGCTGGTCGAGCCGCTTCAAGACCGATGGGAGGCGTTCGGCAGCGTACGCGAGAGACTGTGCGGAAGTCTGAAGGGTGCGGGTATTGAAGACCTCTGCCGCGTACGCCAGGTTCCGCGCGGTGTGCACGTCAGGGCTTCCGGGACTGTCTGACATCACAGTGACGATGTTGCGGAGCTCGCTGAGAGCCTCCGATGTGAGCGTTCCCGTCCGCTCCAGTTGGTCGGCGATCCTCTCCAACCGCGTCACCGGTGGGGTGAACACTGAGGTGAGGAGGGCGGTGAGCCGGTCTTCGCTAATCGGGCCGATCTGGTCCAATCCCCCGCCGTTCTTGCCTTCGTGGTCACGCTTCCACTTGCGAAGGAGCTCGGGTGGGTAGAGCTCCTCGCCATGGTTCTTGTCGTCGACTTCGGCGTGGTGCGCGAGGCAGAGCAGTAGCAGATTCTTGAATGACTCTCGGTCCCGTGCTTCTTCCTCGGAAGGCAGGGGCGGTAACGGGCGGCACCGCGTTTGACTCCGATGATGTGGGCGATCTGGACGTTCTTTTGATAGACGCCAGGGCGGACTTCATAGATCACGGGGGAAGGGCACCCAGGCGCGTAGCAGCGGCCGCTGCTGAGAGCCCAGAGAGCTGCCTCCACGGCGGCAGGTATGTTTCGACGCCGCGCAGCGTCCTCGGATGATTGCCCCATACGAACAACCTAGGTGAGGCCTTTGAAAGGCCCAAGACCAGAATCAGCCCAGAACCGGCAAGGCGCTCTCACTACCCGATCAGAACAACCATCCGAACCCGGGCGTCAGGTGCCCGCACTGACGAAGACGACGACCAACGCGCAGCGGAGGAATGCCTGGCCGTCACCGCCCCGTTCGGCTCGGCCTGGCCGGGAACGACCCCCCGCCCGCACCCTTGCCACCGACCCCGATGTGATGGCCGCGCACTACGGGCAGATCTTCACCGCCCAGCGTCCGCGCTCCCGCGTGGGTCTCGTCGCCGCACCCTGCGGTGTTGACGCTCTTGCCGCAGGGCCACTTCTCCGGTGTGGTGGGGGTGGTCACCCGGCAGACCGCGGGCTTGCCCGGCGCGGGTGACGTCCCCTCGGCGACCACGCGGACGCCGTCGAGCAGGATGCGGCACGAGGCGACGCCGTCCGTGCCGGGAACCACCTCCACGCGGGCCTCGTTGCCCGTGTCGACCACCGCTTCCTGGCGCCAGGGCAGTCGCACGGGGGCGGCTCTCTCCTCCTTGTACCGCTGCTCGGCATAGTCATCGTGCCCGTATCGGACCTCTTTCGCGGGCCGGCCCCGGCCGTCGTTGGACGTTCCCTCATAGGTGAGGTGCCAGGCGCCCTGACCGGTCTGCTCCTTGAACCAGAACAGGATGGTGCGGGTTCCGAGGAGGGCGACGGCTGCCAGGACGACAACGATGACGGCCGTCAGGGGGACCAGGACCGCGTATCGCGGGCCTCGGCGGGTCAGCGGGGATGTCATGAATACCTCTCGAAGGGGCAGGCGCGGGATGGCCGTGCGCTGCGGTGGTTCCGGGTGGGCCGGAGCGGGGTCTGGGGCAGGGGCACGTGGCCGCCGGGGCCTGCCGGACGACGACGTGCATCGGGAGGGGGCGCCGCGTTCGGGTGAGCGCGCGGCGCCATCGGCGGCGCGCGGCGCAGGACTGCGCGCCGCGCCAACTGCCCCACAGGGGGCGGGACGTGGTGCCCCGCCCCCCGCTCGGTCAGGGCGTCCGCACAGTCAGGTGTGCGGTGTCGGTACGGGGGACGGAGGGCGCCGCCGGGATCCGGCGGCGACCGTCGCCGACAGCCGCTCGGTGCGGGCGGCCGGTCACCAGCTCTCCTGCGACACCGTCGCCGTGCAGTAGAAACCCGCGTCCTTGACGGTCTGCTTCACCACGGCACGCCTGCTCGACTCCAGAGTCTTGCCCTGGTCGTTCGTCACCCGGTAGAAGACGTCGAACGTACGGTCCTGGCCGATGCCCTTGGCGATGAGCCAGCCGGGAGCCTTCCCGGCCGAGGCGGGGTAGGTGAATTCCTTACCGCCCCGCTCCTTGATGACCAGCTGGGTCTTGTCCGGGACGGACACGGTCGTGTCCCAGACGATGTCCATGTCGAGGGCCAGCACGCTGCAGTCCAGCGAGGGCTTGGCCGGCGGCAGGAGGGGAAGCGCGCCGGAGGGAAGCGGGGTGGCAGGCCTCGGTGTTGCCGCCGTGCGCTGATAGATGTCGATGACGACGTCCACGATCTGCTCGGCGAGCAGAGCGGTGTCGACGAGCTCGCCGACCACCGGCACGGCCTGCGCCGCCACCAGGGCTGCGAGAGCGACCGCGTTGGCCGCGACGGCCTCGGGGTCATGGTGTTCGATGCCGTCGGCGATGCCGAGAGCGTTCCCCACGCCGGGCACGATGGCGGTCGTGGCCGCCACCTTGTCCAGGGTGGTGGCCCGCTGGTCGGTGAAGGCCACGCCCATGCCGTAGGCCCAGGCGGCGACGCCGGCTGCTTCGGCGGCCGTCCTCACCCCGCTCATCGTGCCGAGCTTGGCCTGCGTGCGCACGGCAACGGTATGGGCCTCCGCCTTGCTGAGGCCCTGCAGGGTGCGCTCGGGGAGGCTGGCCAGGTGCTCGGTGTCCTGGACGACTTCGCCGACGGTCTTCTTCGCTTCGTCGCGGACGGTTTCCCAGTCCAGATCCGCGCACCGGCTGGCGGACCGCTTGGCGCGAGCAGTGGGCGGGGCACATCCCTCCGCCGCCACGGCCGGCGCGGCGTTCGACAAGGCGTACGCCTCGTCCACACCCTCATTGCGCGGGGCGAATTCTCTTTCCTTCGTCGCCGTTCCGCGTTCCGCCAACTTCCACGGTACGACGTACTCGAACCCTCCGAACTCGGATTCTTCCGGCAGCTTGAGGACTATGCGGTCCTTCGCCAGTGAATCCATCATGGGCGCGTCCGCCGGGATGCCGAACTCGTCCTTGATGCGCTTTACCTGCCGCGCCTTGAAATCATCGGTAAGTTCACCTGGATTCTTCTTGATGTTCACCGTGGCGATAGTGATGTCCACGGGCAGGGTGACCTTGACGATTCCACCGGCCCTCTTTCCCTTTATCGCGTACCCGGCTGCGTGATTGACCGTTTCGGCGATGTAGAAGCCCTTCCAGTCGGCGATGTGGTTTCCCGCATCGCCCTCGGGCCGCTTGATGCCCGCGAGGATCTTTTCCAGGTCCCCGGGCTTTACGCCGTGATAGCCGGTGAGGCCCGGCTTCGGCTCCCGGATGATCTCGGCGGCGGTCGGCAGGGGAGCGGCCAGTGCCAGCTGCGCGCCGGATCCCGCAGTGACCGCGACGACGGCGGTCAGCGTGCCGGCACGGACAAGCCAGGAACGTCGTCTTGTGAGGTGGCTCATGTCTTCCTTGCGTCATCTGGACTCACGACACGAAGCGAGCCGATACGGCGCGTTGAGGGAAGGCGCGCTGTGGCCGTCGCCCATGGGCGGCGAATGCGAGGACGCTTCTTGTCGTGCGGACCGTTTCATCGTCGCTGGCCCCGTCACCGGGGACATCCGTGCAAGTCCGCAAGCCGCATGTGGGTTTACCGCATCAACCATTCCCTTGATCACTCCTGCCGATCCGAGCGACGGTCCGATTACGGTCTGTCCCGATTTTGACAAGCCTCGTGAGGCATCGGAGAGTGGAGAGAAATTCCGCTCCGTGCATCGGCGAGTCGAATTCAGCCCCCCGGGTTCCCGGATCCCCGGAAACCCGGGTGTGCGGAACCCCGGGTCCCCGGGTGCAGGCACGCCGACCGCTCCCCGCAAGTCCGAAAGGTCTCGTTCCGTGCTGACAGGTTCCGTGCGCGTGGTTCTGGCGGACGACCATGTGACCGTGCGGGCGGGCACCCGGGCACTCCTCGAACGTGCCGGTTTCACGGTGGTGGGGGAGGCCGCCGGTGAGAAGGAGGCCGAGACGGTGGTCGCGCGCCGGCGCCCCGACTTGCTGGTGCTGGACATGGTGCTCGATTCGGGCCCCGTGCTGGACGCGATCCCCGGCTTGCTCGCGGCCGCCCCCGGGATGACGATCCTGATGCACACCATGCACGACGACGTGTTGCTGGTCCGCAAGGCCCTCGCCGCGGGCGCCACCGGATACCTGCTGAAGAACACCTCGGTCACTGAACTGTCCCTGGCGGCCGCGACGGTGGCCGCGGGAGGACGCTACGTACAGCCCTCGCTCGGAGCCGACCTGGGGGGCGTGGCCCAGCAGATGGACATGCTGACGCCGCGCGAGAGCGAGGTGCTTGAACTGCTGGCCGCCGGACACACCAACCGGGAGGTCGCCCAGCGCATCGGCGTCAGCATCCGCACGGTCGAGAACGTGCGGGCCTCGCTGCGCGGCCGGCTGAACCTGGTCACCCGCGCGGACCTCGTCGCCTACGCGCGGAAGCAGGGCGACGTCCGTGCCTAGGGCCGAACTCCGTCGGCCCACGCTGCGCCGGCGGCAGGCGGTCGCGCTCCTTCGCAACCTGTGCCTGGCGCTGAGCCTGGTGGGGGCGATGGCGTACGGAGCGGACCTCCTCTCGCACGACCCGCTTCCGGTCCGCCCCGTGGCGGCGACGGCCGTCGCCATGGCCACCGCAGTCCTGGCCGTCCTGGCCGGCCCCAGGTCGCGCGTACGAACCGTCCTCGTGCTCATTGCCGGTGCCTTTGTGACGCTGGCCCTGTCCCAAGGGCCGGCGGCGGGGCGGGCGGCCTACGTGGGCGCGGCACTGCTGCTGGCAGCGGCGGTCTTCGCGGTGCGGGCCTGGCCGGAGGGCAAAGCGCTCCTCGGGCAGAGCCGGGCACGGGCCCTGATCGCCCGACAGGAGCACTACGCGGCGCTGATCGCCGGGGAGCTGCACGACGAGGTCCTGCAACTGCTAGCCCTGACGAGCCGTCAGCTTGATGTGGCGCGGGCCTCGTCCGATCCGCATGCCCTGAAGCTGGCGGCACAGGATGCGATGCACCGTCTCGACGATCAGGCCACGGTCTTGCGGAGCATCATCGCGACTCTGCATCCGGTGACTCTGCGCGGGCTCGGGCTCGCGCCGACCGTCCGGGCGCTGGCCGGACGGGTCGCGGACGAGAACGGTCTGCGCGTGACCGTCGCCATCGAGGGCGAGGACGAAGCCGTCGTGGACGAGGGTACGAGTCTCGCGGCCTACCGCATCGTGCAGGAGGCGCTCACCAACGTGGTCAAGCATGCCCGGGCCGAGCGGGCCGACATCGCTCTCGTCCACAGCTACGACCGGCTGTCGATCACCGTCCGCGACGACGGCGTGGGTCTGTCCGGCGCCGCACCGAGGGCCGAAGCGCGGGGATATGGCATGCAAGGGATGCGCTGGCGGTGTGAGGCGTACGGCGGAACGTTCCTTGTGGCCGCCCCCGCATGCGGTGGCACGGTCGTGCGGGCCACCCTTCCGCTGCGGCACCGTGCCTGACGCGTCGGCGAGCGCCCGTGTGGGCCGGTGCCAGTCCGGCCGGGAACTGAACCCGGTGCGGTGAGTTGGGGGCAAGAGGCGCCCGGCCAGCGGGAGCCCACCGTGCCCGCGAACGCCCGGCCGCCGCGAGGGTGCGGAGTCGGGTCAGTCGGTCGACAGGGCTTGGAGAAGGTCGCCGGCCTTGGGGTCGCGCAGGGCACGCGCGACGTCGGCCTGCCGACGATGCCCACAAGGGTCTGGTGGGGCCGTAGCCTTGGGGTTCGGGCAGCTTGGGGTCCTCGAACTTTGCGGCTGGTGGCCCGCCGGGAGAAACATCAGGCCCGGATCGATGTGCCAGTGCCGAGCCAGTCGCCTGAGCTCGGCCGCCGACCACGGTGTGATTCCACGCTGGCGCCAGCCGAGCTGCGACGTGCCGGTTTGGCGTCAGTGGTGGGTGTCAGTGACGGCATGTCAGGTCAGCGTGTGCTCGCTGGTGGTGGGGTTTTGAGTGTGGGGAGTCACTGACATGGGACGGTGTGTGGTGCCGTGGTGGCCGTCATAGGGAGGTACACCCTTTCCTGTTCCGCTGTCATGGGAACGGCACTTCTGACCCCTCGGGGGCAGGTCGGGGGCACGGTGGTCGGCGTCGAGTTCGGGCGTCGGGAGGTGTGGGATGGGAGAGCCGGGAGGGTGTGGTGAGGCCGCGTTGGGGTTGGGGGTGTCCAGGCCGGTGCTGGTGGCGCGGCTGCTGGAGCTCGAGGCGGCGGGCTCATCGGCATTGTCGGCGGTCTGCTCGGCGGCTGGCTCGGCAAGGCGATCCTGGGCGTGCACTCCGTCAACGGCTTCTTCCACCCCTCAACGTGGATCGCCGCGATCGTCGGCTCGGTGATCGTGCTCCTGCTGTACCGCCTCTTCACCGGGCAGCGTTCGCGCTGACCGCGACGGCCGCTCCGCGTCCGTCCGCAGCCGGATTCCTCGTCTGGGCCCCTTGTCCGGGCGCCGGCACCGCGCGGGAAACAGGTTGGCGGCGGCGTTACGCCCGGGGGAGGCGCTGGTGATGTTCCCCGAGGGCGGCAACTTCACGGAACGTCGCAGGCGTCGGGCCATCGGCTGGCTCAACCGAACCGGCCAGGTCCGGCGCGCGGCTCGCGCCCGCCGCCAGCGGCACGTCCTGCCGCCCAGGATGGAGGGTTCGCTCGCGGCGCTGTCCGGGGCGGGGGATGCCGGAGCGGCAGTCGCCTTCGTCGCGCACACCGGGCTCGACCGCATCGACTCGCCGGCCCGACTGTGGCAGTCGATCCCCCTGCGCACGGCGGTCCGCGCCACGTGGTGGAGTGTGCCCAACCACGCCATACCAGCCGGTGACCAGGCCCGTGAGTCCTGGCTGACCGACCAGTGGTCGCGCGTGGACGCCTGGATCGCCCAGGAGTGGAACCGCCCCGCCCCGACACCGCCCGCCACGCCCTAGCTGGTGGGTGTGTTCCCACTCTCGTGGCCGAGTGCCGTGCCCGGCCACTGGTGCAGCAAGGAGAGGGGCGGTCCGTTGCCGGGTTGACGATCAGCTGCAGTGAGAAGCGATTCCCAAACCGAAGGTACGGTCACGTTTTCCCAGGTGAGGTGTGTAGTCGCCTTTCGGTAGGCATGCTCGGACTGTCGTGTGTGGGGCGTGCTTGGAGGTGGCGGATGCCGTCGGTGCTGGGGGTACTGGAGCGGCGCGAGCGGGTGGCGCTGGCGCGGGTGGAGGAGTTGCGCGCCGAGTTGGAGCGGCTTCAGGCTGCTGTGGTCGAGGCGGATGAGGCCGCGCGGCGCGCGGTCATCGCTCGCGAGGAGACCGTCGCGGCCTTGGCCGAGACGGTCGATGAGGCCGTGGTGTCCGATGTGCCGGCGGCGGTGTCGGCTGCGGTCGGTGTCGGACCGCGAGTCGAAGTCCCGCTCTGGCGTGAAGGGGTGGGGATCGATGTGCTCCCGCCCGACTGCGCGCGGTTCGTGACCCTGGTCGAGCGCGAGGCCACGGCTGGCGGGGAGGGGGTGCGGGCACGGCGGATGCGTGAGCATCTGGGCTGGCCTGCGACCGAGGCGAAGGAGCAGGCGGCCCGGTTCCGGGCGAAGCGGCTGGTGGCGCGGGGCTGGTCGGCCGAGGAGCGTCCGGGGCTGTTCAGGCCGCGGACTGCTTGACGCGGTGCGGTGCCGGCTGGCCTGAGCGGGCCAGGCGAGGCCAACTGACCTGGGACAGCGAAGTTGGGTGGATTGTCACCGAAATCGGGAAGCGCGGTGGTTCGTGACAGTTTGTCCGTGTCGCAACCTCACGCAACGCGGTTCGTTAGAGCTGCTGTCGGTTCGCGTTGAGAATCGTCACCGCTGTGTTGCCTGAAAGGGAATCTTTTGATGTTGCGCAAGGTCGCCGTCTGTGCTGTGGCTGTGTTGGGTTCAGCAGCCCTGAACGTGGTGCCCGCCACCGCCATCGTCGGTGGGAGTCCCGCCGCGGCGCAAACCGCCTCCTATCAGGTCAGCGTCCGAATGGAGGGCTGGAAGGGCAAATCCCACGTGTGCGGCGGCTTCCTGCTCAGCGCGAACAAGGTGATCACCGCCGCCCACTGCGTGGACGGCGCCACCGCCTCCAAACTGGAGGTCCAGTGGGGCGGCCTGGACCGTAACAAGCTGCCCCAGACGAGCCCGGTCGCCAAGATCAGCGTCCCCCCGTCCTACGACTACGGCACCCTGGCCAACGACGTCGCGGTTGTAACCCTTGCCAAGTCGGCTTCTGAGACCGGCGGCGTGAAGTACGCCCGACTGGCCACCAGTGAGCCCGCCGCCGGCGCGAATGTCACCGTCACCGGCTGGGGGCGCACCCAGCGCAACAGCGCAAGCCTGCCCACGCGGCTTCAGACCGCCAAACTCCCGGTCCTGAGCCGGCAGTCCTGCGCCGCCGCCTACAGCGAGCCCGGCGCGGCCTTCGACACCACGGGCAGGTTCTGCGCAGGCCCCGCCGACGGCAGTCGGGCCATCTGCAACGGCGACGCTGGCGGCCCCGCCGCCATCAACGGCGCGGTCGTCGGCATCATCTCCGGCGGCAGCGGTTGTGGCGAGACCGATTCGCTTTCCCTCTTCAGCAGCGTGTCCTACTTCAAGTCATGGCTCGAATCGCAGTGAGTGAAGTGCTCGCGGAGGTTCCGCGCCGTACCGGCAGCTCGTTGTCACCGGATTGTCGACCGAACCCCGGCCCGACCAGCTCACCTACCGCTGGGCCGTCACCGCGTCGACACCGGGTGTGCTGCCGCCCTGGACGCCGAAGGCGTGAGCGGCTGGCTCGCTCGATCTGACGCTGGATCAGCCATCCGAGTGACCTCCGCGATGATCACTGGAAACGCCGAGAAGCGACCCGGCACGATGAGGCGCATGACCCAATCCGTAACCCGAAGGACCGCTCTTGCCGCCCTGG
This sequence comes from Streptomyces sp. NBC_00224, assembly GCF_041435195.1. NCBI lineage: Bacteria > Bacillati > Actinomycetota > Actinomycetes > Kitasatosporales > Streptomycetaceae > Streptomyces > Streptomyces sp. NBC_00224. The sequence goes on along the minus strand of NZ_CP108106.1, from coordinate 281,339 downwards.
CCGCCGGTGTGGCCACCGGCCTGCCCAGCGCCACTCCTGCCCACGCGGAGGACAGCCGCAGCCCCGCTGCCGCTGCGGGCCCCGAGCCGGCCTGGGTGCTGCCGGGCGATCAGGCGGTGAAGGAGGGAGACCCCGAAGCCGATGAGGTCATCGAGCAGTTGGTCCGCGCAGGCCAGATGGCGCTGGCCAATCAGGTCTTCCACGCCTGGACCCGCAACGACCAGCCAGTGCCCGCCGAGGCACCGCCGGTGCTGCGCGACTTCCTGCAACGCAACACCGTGCTGACCGCGGAAGAGAAATCAACCGTCGACCGGCTGGCGCACGGCGACACAATCAAGCTCATCCAGTCCAACATGGAAGCCTTCACGCTGGCCGAGGCGTTCGGTGGCTTGTTCGCCGCGCTGGCCGACCCGCTGCTGGCCAAATCGGTATGGGCCGCGAAGTTCGACCTCGTGATGGACATCGGCCGACGCTTCTCCCGCACGATGAACACCATGTGGGACATGCTCGGCGGCAACAGCTGGGATCCGTCGGGCAGTGCGCTGATCACCTTGGTCAAGCTGCGGCTCGTGCACGCCGCAGCCCGTCACATGGCCCTGGCGCACGGCTGGGACCGTACCCGGGACGGCATGCCGATCAGCCAGCGCCTGAAGGTCGAGGAGCTCATGTATGTGGGCGCCTACAACGTCCAGCTGGCGGCCAAGTATGACGTTCAGATCACCGCGCGACAGGCCGACGAGTTGACGGCCACGATGCGTATCGGTGGGCGGCTGCTGGGTATCGACGACAAGTACAACCCGCAGTCCATGGAGCAAGCCAACCTGGTCCTCGCCGATGCCGCCGCGCATCACCGAGCCTCGTCCGACGAGGGGATCAAGCTGGCGAGCAACATGCTGGACTGGATGGACCGGAAGATCTTCCCCGGCGCCTCTGCCGTCGGAGCGTCCATGGTTCGGATGATGGACGCGCATGTCGCCGACGTGCTGCACATCCGCGCCAACCCACCCCTCGACACCGCCGTCGCCACGCTCACCCCGTACCTGTTCCGTCCCGCCTACGAGGTCCAGCAGAAGTTCCCGCTCCTCGCCTCGACCCATAGCCAGATGTTCAAGATCGCGTCGCAGATGGTCGCCTGGTATGCGGTCGACTTCCGCGACTACGACCTTCAAATGCCCGCCCGCTGACCTACCCGAGGTCAAAAGCCGCTGCCTCCACGGCGTTCGGCCGGTGTCGGGTGCCCAGTACGTACGCCAACCTGGCACAGAACCACCCCTGTTGGATCGGCTTCAACACGCTGATTCAACAGGGAACGAGGGGTGCCACAGTGCGAGCCAAGACCCGCGCGGCTATGCGGCACCTGCGGGCCGCCCGGCCCGGCTCGCCGTCCTGGTCACCCGAACGGTGGTACGTGCACTCGGAGCCTCGGCCTGCGGGATTCGCATAGCCGCGGGACTGGAACGGCCAGCAGGCGCAAACCCGGGCCCGGGCCTCGTCCGCGAATACCCCAACGCCGTGACACCCGAGCAGCAATGACTCTACGTCACCACCGAATGTGCGACAGAGCCGTTCAGAAGCGAGTCCCAAACCGAAGGTAGGGTCACGTTTTCCCAGGTGAGGTGTGGCCGTCGGTCGGTAGGCATGCTCGAAGCGTCGTGTCGGTGCGGGGCGTGCTGGGAGGTGGCGGATGCCGTCGGTGCGGGGCGTGCTGGAGAGGCGCGAGCGGGTGGCGCTGGCCCGGGCGGAGGAGTTGCGGGCCGAACTGGAGCGGCTTCAGGCTGCTGTGGCCGAGGCGGATGAGGCGCGCGGCGCGCGGTCACCGCCCGCGACGAGACGGTCGAGGCCCTGGCCGAGGCGGCCGGGGAAGCCGTCGTGGTCGGTGCGTCGGTGGATTTGCAGGCCTCGGGTGCTGCTGGGCCGCGGGTGAAGGTCCCGTTATGGCGCGAGGGGGTGGGGATCGAGGTGCTGCCGCCCGAGTGCGCGCGGATCGTGGCCCTGGTCCAGGAGGATGCCACCGGTGGCGGGAACAGAGTGCGGGCACGGGCGATGCGCGAGCATCTGGGCTGGTCGGCCAGTGACGCGCGGGAGCAGGCAGCGCGGTTTCGGGCGAAGCGGCTGGTCGAGTGGGGCTGGTTGACCGAGGGGCGGCCGGGGCTGTTCAGGCCGCGGACTGCTTGACCCGGCGGGGCGCGGGTCGGCCGGAGCGGGCCAGGCGGCGGGTGGCCAGGATGCTCGCGGCCCACCAGGCCATCGCCTCGGCACTGTCGATGTGGGTCTCGTAGCCCCGGGCCAGGCGCCGGGCCCGGATCAGCCAGGAGGTTGGGTCGGCCGCGTGGCGAGGTGCCTGTGGTCAGGTCCTTTTCCTCGCGGCCTCCCGCCGAACCGGACTTGACGGTTTCCCGATCATCCGGCTCTCCAGTGATCACAACGTGAATGATCTGGCCGCTTGCGCCTCATGGATTCGGTCGTGGCAAGCGTCGCAGGCCACAACTGTCTTGCGGCGCCGGTCGAGCATGACGCGCGCCCAATCGGACGGCGGCCATCCGGCATGGGCGAGATCAGCAAGAGCACGAATGTGATGCACCTGGACATCACCGTTGCTCCCGCAGATCTCACAGGTGTCCGCCAAGAGCCGTGTGACCAGCTCTTTGTGCGGATAGTCAACCCAGACCGGCCGTCGGTCGACTACTTTCGCCGACCGCTGCCGATAGAGGGGAATTCCTCCGAACCGTGCCACCAGCGGCTTCCTGTTCTTCCGCTCGATGCGGGCCTCGAAACAGACTCGTGGGCCCTTCTCGGTGTCGATTCTGGCCTTATGCTTTGCGGCCATCTTCGGCACGCTCGAACGGTGCTTGGCCGCAAGGGTCTTGAGCATGGAAGTCTCCATGACCCATCGCAACCGGTGCAGCCTGGAGACATCCCCGGCGAGCAGGTAGTACTGGACGATGCCCCGATAGACGGACCCGAACGTGGCAACGATCGCATGGTCGCTGCTGTTGACGAGTTCCTTTCGCTTCGCGGGATCACCGCGGGCGAGGTAGGGGGCACATTTGGCTTTGATCACGTCCCGGGGAACACGTAGGGCGACCTGGCCGTTGACGCGCCGGTAACGGCCGGTCTTCTTCGTGTCGTTGTGCTGGATCGCGATCTCATAGCCGAGGAACTTCGCTGCCCGGGTACGGGCATGAGTGATCAAAGTTTTCTCCTGGGAGAGCTCCAGCTTGAGTTCCTCGCGCAGGAACGCCTCCAGGCGTTGTTTGATCTGCTCGGCCTCGGCTCGTGGTCCGGTGAAACCGAGGAGATGATCGTCTGCGTAGCGGACGTAACGCAGCCTCCGGTAGTGCGGATCATTCGGGTCCGCGCTCGGCAGACTGGTCATCCGCCGGCGCACGACACGAGCCAAAGGCCGGTCGCCGTGCTGACGGACTGTCCGCAGCAGACTCTGCAACTCCAAATACGCCGGGTTTCGGGCCCGACGTTCCCCTCGGGTGTACTCCGGAATCAGTACTGTCTCTACGAACTCGTCCAACTTGTGCAGGTAGATGTTGGACAGGATCGGGGAGGCCACTCCGCCTTGCGGTGCTCCGGAGAGCGTGGCTCCCCACTTCCAGTCCTCCAGATATCCGGCTGTCAGCATGTTCCGCACCAGCCGCAGAAACCGCTGGTCATGGATCTTTTCGCCAAGGATCGCCAGGAGAACCTGGTGGTCCAAACTGCCGAAACAGTCAGCGATGTCGCCCTCGATGAACCAGGCCGTCCCGGTCCAGGTGTGTCCCACTTCCCGCAAAGCGGTGTGGCATCCACGACGAGGGCGAAATCCGTGACAGCGATCGGAGAACGTCGGCTCGTAATACGCCTCCATCAGGAGGCGAACCACTTCGCCCACGAGTTTGTCCGACCAGGTCGGTAGCCCCAACGGACGCGTCTTCCCATGCTTCTTCGGGATATGGACGCGCCGGACCGGACGGAAGCGGTAACGCTCGTGACGCATCGCCTCAATAATCCGGCTGATCTTCCGCTGGGACATGCCGTCCACGGTTTCCGGCGTGACCCCGGGCGTCATCGCGCCATGGTTGGCGTAGATGCGCCCGTAGGCCAACAGATACAACTGCGGGTTGAACAGCTGTCGATACAGTTCACTGCACGGCAGGCCACGCCTGCCGCGTTCACGCAGGACACCCAGCACCGTTGCGGCGCTCTGCATTTCGCATACCTCCCGAGTCTCGGGTGTCCGAACCACCTGGCCCCCTTCGCCCTGCGGACGGCTTTCCCGCCCTCCCTGGCCGGGCGTTGCTCCGGCGACTACTACGGGGCCTCCGTCGCCATAGGACTCGCGTCCCGTAGGCGATCCCACGTTCGTCTCTGCTGTACGTCATAGCGCGACGTAGGCGTCCCACTCATCTCCTTGAATACCCTCGTTGGGCATCGCTCCGTGAACCGGAAGTTGCCCCTGCCAAGTCAAAAGAAGCAAGGGCAGATCGCGGCGTCGGTTTCGGCTGTCTTTCCGACGGATGGGAACTTGCATCTGCTGGAGATTGGGCTTCAAACAATTCAGTCTTCGCCATATCGCGCGGGCCACCCAGCGCACCGTCCCTGACAACTGGGCCCGGTCACTGGTTTCCTGACATGCTCTTGTCCCCTTCGCCTTTCGGCTCCAGGTAAGTCATAGGCCCAGGAACCTCCTTCCGAGTTCCTCCCGGATAATCCGGGGATACAACAGAGCGCCTCGTGGCGCACAAACTGCGCTCCACGACCCAGCGGCGCGGCAGCACAACGAATCCCTTGGCGTCGTCGCTGCGCTTGACGACGGTCAGCGCGAGGGCCAGGACGGCGTGGGCGAAGACGACCAGCCAGCCGGTGTAGCCGCCGTCGGCCCAGACCAGGGTGATGCGGTGGTGTTCGGCGCGCAGTTGTTCAAGGAGGTCGCGGCCGGCGTCGTTGTCCTTGACCGACGCGGCGGTGACGATCACGGCTAGCAGCAGGCCCAGGGTGTCCACGGCGATGTGTCGCTTGCGCCCGTTGATCCTCTTTCCGGCGTCGTAGCCGCAGGTAGTGGCGCCGACGGTGGCGTCGGCCTTGACCGACTGCGAGTCGATGATCGCGGCGGTGGGATCCTCCTTCTTGCCGGCCAGTTCGCGCAGCATCTTGCGCAGTCGGCCGTAGAGCTCCTTGATGTAGTCGTTGTCGCGCCAGCGGCGGAAGAACCGATATGCCGCCCGCCACTTGGGGAAGTCGGCGGGCAGGCTGACCCAGCGCACACCCTCGGTGACCAGGTAGCGCACGGCGTCGATCATCTGCCGGTGGCAATAGCCCTCCGGGCGGCCGCCGCGTCCGTTCAGCCAGGACGGGACCGGCAGCAGCGGCCGCACGATCACCCACTCCGCGTCGGTCAGGTCGGAGCCGTAGCGGCGGGTCCGGTCGGGCTGGTCAGCGGCATTCCCGAGCCGGTGTGCGATGCAATCGCACGACATGCCGGAGCTGGACGCGGACGGAGCGAACACGGCACAGTGGGACACCAGGGCCTCCTGATGGTTCGTTGACTCGAGATCACCGAACTGTGCAGGAGCCCTTCTTCTATGCGCCGGCCACGAAGCGATCACCCGAACGAGCCTGATGCACACGGAAGTTCGAGCGACGGTCGTGTCCCTCGGTTTGGGAATCGCTTCTCAAGCCACACCGGACGGGTCTGCTGCACGATCGGGTGACATCTGAACTGGCTTGCCCTGTGGGGTGGGTGGGAAGGATGTCGCTGTGCCCGAGCCTTGTCCGGAAGAGTTCCGCGAGGACGTCGTGCGGGTCGCGAGGAACCGCGGCCCGGGCGTGACGGTCGAGCAGGTGGCCGCCGACTTCGGGGTTCACGCGATGACGCTGTGGAAGTGGATGTGCCGGGCGGACATCGACGACGGGAGCAAGCCCGGAACGACCAGCCAGGAGAGCGCAGAACTGCGGGAAGCACGCCGGCGGATCAAGCTGCTGGAGCAGGAGAACGAGGTTCTGCGCCGGGCCGCGGCCTACCTGTCCCAGGCACACCTGCCGGGAAAAGGATCTACCCGCTCGTGAACGAGCTGGCCGCGGGCGGAATCCCCGTCACGGTCACGTGCCGGGTCCGCAAGCTGGCCAGACAGCCCTACTACCGCTGGCTCGACAAGCCGGTGACCGAGGCCGAGTTCGAACGGGCCGCTCGCGCCAATGCCCTGTTCGACGCCCACCGCGACGATCCTGAGTTCGGCTACCGGTTCCTGGCCGACGAAGCCCGCGCTGCGGGGGCGGTCATGGCGGACCGGACCGCGTGGCGGCTCTGCCGGGACAACCGCTGGTGGAGCGTGTTCGGCAAGAGACGTGGCCGGACCAAGAAGGCTGGCCCGCCGGTGCACGACGACCTCGTCCAGCGTGACTTCACCGCGGCCGGACCGAACCGTCTGTGGCTCGCCGATATCACCGAACATCCCACAGCGGAAGGGAAGTTGTATCTCTGCGCGATCAAGGATGTCTTCAGCCGGAGGATCGTGGGCTACTCGATCGACGCACGGATGAAGTCCCGCCTGGCCGTCGCGGCTCTGGGCAACGCTGTTGCCCGACGTGACGGTGTCGCCGGGTGTGTCCTGCACACCGATCGCCGATCACAGTTCCGGTCACGGAAGTCCGTCCGGGCGCTCGACGGCCACCGGATGGTCGGCTCGATAGGGCGGGTCGGTGCGGCAGGCGACAACGCGGCCATGGAGTCCTTCGTCAGCCTGCCACAGAAGAACGTTCTCGACCGCCGGACGTGGGCAACTCGCCTGGAACTGCGGATCGCGATCGTGACCTGGATCGAGAAGACCTACCACCGCCGTCGCCGACAAGCCTCGCTCGGCCGGCTGACCCCCGTCGAATTCGAGACCGTCATGACCACACCGGCCGTCCAGGCCGCGTGACCACACTTGTCACCTAAATCTGCAGCAGACCCGACCTCACCGAGTCCAGTTGTGGAAGCGCGCCCGCTTGGGCCCGCACGCGCCGTCGCCGAGGGCCTCGTCGTAGCGCCGCTGCACGGCGGTGTCGACCTCGGCCTTCGGCGCACTCATAGGGACGTAGGACCCGGAGTAGACGACGCACGATGAGTCGTAGACCGGCCACGGCACCCACGACCCGAACGCGACGATGGCGGCCGTCACGGTGAGCACGGCTGCCACTAGGCGTGGCGTGGAGAGAGGACGGAATATCACCAGCGGATGGTACGGGGTCCCAGTAGTTCGCGCCGAAAAAACAACGCTAAGCCCGCGAGACTCCGCCTGATCTGGGGTGATCTCGGGGAAGGACGGGCCGTGGCCCGTTGCTGGGCGCATGGTGGCTCGTTGGGCTGACCGGGTGATGGTGACGGGAGGGCGGGCGGATGGCGACGAGGGTTTTCAGCGATGAGGAGCTGGAGGCCCTGCGGTCGTTCCCGTCGATTGGCAAGGACGAGCTGATCCGGTACTTCACCCTTACCCCGGCCGATGAGGCGTTCCTGCGGGCCCAGTATGTGCTTGGCGCCGCTGTGCAGCTGTCTGTCCTGCCCTGGCTGGGCTTCGTTCCCGACGATGTGCCCGCCGCTCCGCTCGCGGCGGTCGGCCGGCTCGCCCGCCAGCTTGGGCTCGGCGTCGCCTATCTGGCGGGCTACGGCGAGCGTGAGTAGACCGTACCGATCACCTGCGGGAGATCGCGGAGTATCTGGGGTGGAAGCCACCGAAGACCATCGAGCTCAAGGAGCTGGACGAGTTCTTGCTGGCCCGCGCGATGGAGCACGACGCGCCGAGCCTGCTGTTCCGGCTGGGGTGCGAGTACCTGCGTTCGGCGAAGGTGATCCGGCCGGGTGCGAGCCGTAGCGATTGGATCTACGGTGGTCTGAGAGGGCAGTTCTCACATGAGAGAGGCCGATGTCATGACTCAGCTGGATCAGTTCGTAGCCCGGTTGAACTCCGATCAGGAGCTGAGACGTCGGGTTGAAGAGGCCGAGCAACAGGTGGCTGCCCGTACAGAGGAGGTTAAGAGCGAGCTCGGACGGGCCAACCGGGAGAACCTTGAGTCGCTCAAGGGCATTGCCGCGGAATACGGCTTCGACCTGACGCTCGACGAGGCCGGGCTCAATCGGTTCGTCACGCCGAGTCACCAGGAGATCGAGAGCGCCTGCTGCCTGCTCACCTGCTGTTGGGTGGAGACCTCAGTCTGGGACACGGAGGGCCTGACGGCTGAAGGCCCAGGCTGTGGTACCGGTACCGTCCCTATCTGATTCAAACACGACGGGTCGAGCAGAGGAGCAGCGGCGTGGAACGGCGGGCTGATGTGGCCGGAGCGTGGCCAAGTGAGCACGCCGCGGACAGGTGTTGCTCAGACGAAACGTCCCAGGAGTGGCGGCAAGAGTGGCTTCGCGTCACGGGAGTCGAGGAGCCCTCGCTCTTGGACAGGCGCCTGGCCTGGGACAAGCTTTCACCGGCTGAAGCCGCGGCAGTCTTCTCGCGTCCCCCTGAGTCACTGGCCCGTTTCGGCCGGCCTGTCCGTCGGTGGCTTGTGCCTGCGACGCCACTCACCGAGGAGACAGACCTTGGAGAGATGGCGACCGTGCCGTTCGCCGACCTTTGGCTCGGGATCGCGGACGGAGCACTGATCCGCCTCCTCGACGCTCTTGATGAGGACGTGCCCGCCGGATTGGGGCTGGATCTCCCACCCACCGGCACATATGAAGACCCCTTCCGACAGGCTCTTATCAGCGACCTCGTCTCTCGGCTGGCCGGGGTGGGGGAGAAGGTGCTGTGGAAGGAGTTCACGTCCCGTCGTACGCCGTCCGACGTGGTCTTCGCCCACTTGGGGGACCCCACAAGGCAGGGGCGTCCTCGGCGAACCCTCTACTGCACGCTACTTGAAGAGATTCGCGCCGAGGACTTCAGATCGTTCATCGAGCGCTATCCGGTGTTCGGCGAGCACCTTCGGATGACAGTGGAGCAGTGGACTGTGCACTTCTCTCGGTTCCTCTCCAGGCTTCACGCAGACTTCGGGGATCTCATCGCAGCCTTCGGACTACCCGCCGATGTCCAGGTCCGGGGGCTTCGACCGGGCCTCAGCGATCCCCACCGGGGAGGCCAGACAGTGGCAGTCGTAGAGCTGGTCTCGCCAACGCAAGGCAGTAAGCACCTTGTCGTCTACAAGCCCAAGGACCTTACGATTGACAAAGTGTTCCAGGATCTCCTTCGTGAGCTCCCCCGGCCGAGGCCGGACGACGCCACCCTGGGTGGTGTGACGGTTCTGATCCGCCCTGAGTATGGCTATATGGAGTATGTCTCACACACGCCGTCAGCCGACGACGCCGAACTGAGCCGCTTCTACCGGAACGCCGGCCGGCTCACGGCCATCTTGTACCTTCTCGGCTGCAACGACTGCCACCACGAGAACCTCATCGCGCGCGGAGACAAGCTGCACCTCGTGGATGCCGAGACTTTGCTGGGTGGCTGGGGAAGTGACGACGACTCTGATCTTGCTGCACGGGTTGCGAACTCTGTGACCGCCCTCGGCATCCTGCCCCAGTGGCAGGTCGTCGGACGACGGCGACTCGCGCGCGATGTCAGTGCCCTGGGCATCGAACCTCCGGCTGCCGAGCAGTCAAAGGCGCAGGGGTGGACGTACGGGAACACCGACGCAATGCTCGTCGGCACCTGCGAGCGGGCGGCCAACGTCCCGACGTCGTCACCCGCACAGCCCGGAGACCGCAATCGGATTGCCGATTTCGTCGAGGAGCTGATCGACGGGTTCGTCGATCAGCTGCACACAGCCGAAGCAGACCGCGAGAGCTGGGTCGGCGTCAGCGGCCACCTATCCAGATTCGCTGGCCTGCGCCGACGCCTGGTGGTGAGGCCCACCTGGATCTACGCGTGGTTGCGCGAGCAGCAAGCCGACCCTGTCGCGCTGACTTCCTGGCTGCGACAACGCCTGGTTCTTGAGACGCTCGCCAAAAGCTACCTGCGCAGCTCCGAGCGCCCCGCGAACTGGCGGCTCTTCCACGCCGAAGTGGCGCAAATGTACGAGCTGGACGTGCCGTTCTTTGAGATGCCCGTCGATGATGTTCGCCTCCCACTCCCCGACGGTTCTGAGATCTCCGACTTTTTGGGCGCGTCTGGCTGTGACACAGCCCGCCGCAAGGTCGCGAGCCTCGATCAGCAGGCCATCGACTTCCAGGCCCAACTGGTGCGAGGTGCAGTCCTTGCCAAGCATCACAAGTCGGCCGGATCGACATCGCAGGCTATCCGTCTGACACCACGGTCGAACCAGGTACTCGATTCGGTCGGCGAGGCAGAGCGAATCGGCAACCTCCTCCTTGACACCGCGTTCGACGATGGATCGGACTACTCCGAGTGGTTGGGCACCGAAGTGCTGCAGGACCTCCAGACACAGCGGTTCGGTCCACTCGGGCTATCGCTCTACGGCGGACGGGTCGGCATCGCCCTGTTCCTGGCCGCCCTGTCCCTCCAGGAGCTGCCCCGCTCGGAAGACTACCGACGTCTCGCACGGCGCGCGCTGGCCGACGTGCCACGCCGTCTTTGGGAGTGCCCTGCCGAGACGAAAAGACGATGGTGGCGCGACCAACCGCTCGGGATCATAGGATCGGCTGGAGTCATCCTGGGGCTGTCGCTCGTTTCGGAGATCCTGCCCGAGGTGGCGTGCCCTGAGGGCTGGGACGAAATGCTATCCGGGTGCGACGAGGCAGTACTGCGTCTGGACGGACGCACTGACCTCGTCTTCGGTGCCGCCGGTCTCATCGGGCCCCTTCTGCGTCTGGGTACCCCGCGGGCCGTGTCACTCGCTGAATGCGCTGGTCAACTGCTTTTGGAGCACCAGCACTCCTCCGGCGGGTGGCTCCCGGACGGGCCCGGGAGCATACCGCTCACTGGCCTGTCGCACGGCGCCAGCGGTATAGCTGCGGCGCTGGCGCTCCTCGCTGACGCTACTGGACACCTCCAGTACACGGAGGGCGCGAGGCGGGCATTGGCATATGAACGCACCACCTTTGACGAAATCCACGGAAACTGGCCGGACTTCCGTTCCGCCGAGGCCAACCGCACGAACTCCGCCGTGAGCTGGTGCCACGGTGCCCCAGGAATTGCTCTGGCCCGGATGTGCCTGCGACAGACCGCCGCGTCAGATGCCAAGACATCAGCCGATCTGCTAACCGCCCTGGTCACAACGGCTGACGCGGACGCAACGCTCTCGGCCGACTCGCTCTGCTGCGGGAACCTTGGACGCGCTGTGATCCTCCGAGTAGCAGCAACTGAGCTCGGAGAGCATACGTGGCTCGATGCCGCGCTCTCGCTCGAGCGGCGGACGATGAGTGAACGGCATGTCCATGGCATGTATGCCTCAGTCAATTCGCCGGGCCTGTTCCAGGGAATGTCAGGAGTAGGGCTGGCGCTGCTGGAGACTGCCGATGCGTCGGTGGCCGTCCTCCCACAAATCCTCTCGGCCGGCATGTACGCCGGATCGAGTAACCCGTGACGGGGAGCTGACATTCCCTCCACGTCGGCCGTCAGAAACCGAGGTGTCCCGATAGCCCGCCGGTGCCGATCCCCCCTCAACCCGGGATCGTCCGAAAGCTAGCCTCGATCGTTCATGAGCCTCGCCGGTGTGCTGACGCTCTGTGTTTGCGAGATGAGGTCTTTGAGGGTTGGGGCAGGCTGAGGGCCCGGCTCTCGTGTCGGGCACGACGCTACGGCCGCACCTAACGAGCTCTGGCACGCCCTGTGGAACCTACGCGCTGACCTGTGGACCATTCCTTTAGCGTTGTTTTCCGGCGAGAACTACCGGGGCCCCGGTACGGAACGGCGCACAGGCAGCGGACAACCGGGGTGTCAGCGGTCATGCAATTGGTTCAGGCCGCGATTCCGTGAATCCCCAGGTCATGATCGAAGCAGGATCCGGGTGCGGAGGAGTCGGAATGAGGCTCGGCCGTACATCTGTCGCTTGATGGTCTTGATGCGGTTGACGTGGCCCTCGACGATGCCTGAGCTCCACGGGAGGGTGAGGCCGGCGGTGACGGCGTCGAGATCGAGGCACAGGCCCTGGGCGAAGGCGACGATCGGCGGCGGTGCGTCCCGCTCGGCTTCGCGGACCCACGCCAACAGCTGGTGGCCGCGGCGGTGTTGGAGCAGGTCGTGGAAGGTGCGGGCGAGGTCGCAGGCCCGGGCGATATCGGGGCAGGCCAGGCGTATGGCCAGGAGTTCGTCTTCCTCCTGGCGTGTCAGTGCTCCGCGGGGCAGCATGATCCAGGTGGTGATCTTGCGTGGGCGGGGGATGGCGCCGCGGGCGGGTTCCACGGTGCCCGTCCGCAGCCCGGCGACGTAGGTACGCACGGGCATATCACTGCCCTGATAGCCGCGTTCCCTGATCTCGCGGTAGAGCGCGATCGGGCTGGTCACGCCGTCGGTGAACCGCTCGGTGAGGTGGGCAGTGTAGGGCTCAAGTACCCCCTTGGGTCGCCCCATCCGGGAGGAGGCGAGCAGGGTGTCGAGGTCGGTGTCGCGGAAGTGGCGGACCGTCTTGCGGTCCAGATGCGGGCGGCGGGCGGTCTCGGAGACGGAGCATCCTTCGCCGAGTAGGCGGTGGATGTCGGAGTACCGGTCAACGGTGCGGAGGGCCATCTTCGTGGGCGGCAGAGCGGGCGGCGGTAGCGGATTGATGATCTTCCGGGGTGTGGCTACTCGTTCTCGTCGGCGCGTTTGCGCAGGCAGGGGCGGTGCTGGTGGCAGGTCTTCTCGACCGCGGCGGAGAGGTTATGGAGCAGGTGCCAGCGGTCCGCGATCTCCTGGGCGTCGGGGGCGGCTTCGCGGATCGCGGTGGAGTAGGCGGTGGCCCGATCCCGGCAGATGATCTCGGCGCCGGGGTGTTGGTGCAGCCAGGCGATGAAGGTCGCCGCGTCCCGGTCGGGGAGGACATCGACCACCCGGGCCGCCTCCACGTCGACCAGCACGGTGCCGTAGCGCCATCCCCTGCGGAAGGCGAACTCGTCGACGCCGAGCACTTGAGGTGCCCGGGCCGGGATCGCCGGCGCGGTGAGCAGATTCAGCAGGTGGGTGCGACCGGGTGGGGAACTGCAGTCTCTGGCACAGCCGTTGACCGGGGCGCCCGCCGAGGAACGTCGCGACGGCCCGCATCCACTGCCGCAGTCCGACGCTGTGGCGCCGGTATCGCTCGCTGAGCTCGGGTACCTGCTCGACGAACGTCCGCCGTCGACACCCGGGCCGGTCGCAGAAGAACCGCCGTACCCGCAAGGAGACCATCAACGGCCGTCCCGCCACCGGGCGTTCGGATAATCGACGCCGGTAGCGGGAGTGCACGCGACGTCCTGACGAGCCGCAGCTCGGACAGCTCGGCGGACTCCCGCACGCCTCCGCCTCGACGACAACTCCGTCCATCGCGGCGTGCACCGCCGTGACCTGAACATCGATCCCGGGAAACAGCACATCCTCGATCGCCACAGCTCCCATACCGGGGCAATCCCCACGAGAAACGTTCCCGCACTCACGCATCCACCTGGGGATTCACGGAATCGCGGCCTGAACCATGCAATTCCCCAGACCTGCTCCGTCGTCGCCGCTCGTTCGTGCGATCTGAGTGAGCGGGAGAGAGACGGGCCGCCCGGCTGTGAAGTGTCCGGTCCGAGCCAGGCCGTCAAGGACGCCTTCGGCGTCGCTACCACGATGAGCTGCGCTCATCCTTGACCGCCTGGCTCGGACCTAAAGGATCGGCTGGTTGCCGGGCGGCCCGGGGAAGAACGCTGTCCTCCTGGTCATCGCGGAGCAACTCCGCGTTCCCCATGGGGACGTTCGTGATCTTCAGTCTGGAGAATTACGCGACGTTCCACACGGGGCCTTGTCGGCAAACGATGGCACCCTCGGCGACCACACACGGTGACACCACGACTGACTCATCGAGGAATACGCGACGCTTCAACATGCGAGCCCACCAGTCCCGAGGCGGGAAATGTGACGTGGCATCGCAGGCGAGTGCCCGCAAACGCCGTGTGGAGACTGTTGGGCGACGCTGAAAATGCCGACGGCTGCGGCACTGAGGATGCCGATGACAGGGGACGCGAACGCCCCGCTGGTGTGATTCCAGCGGGGCGGTTGTGGGCGAGGTGTCGCCGTGGCCGGCATGGTGTCGGCCGTTCGTGCAGGCTGCATGTATCGCCTGCCATGTGGTCTGCGGATCTCAGGCTGGCTTCAGGTCGGTGCGCGGGTTGATGGCCCAGTGGTTGCTTCGCAGGACCCGGTCCGCGAACGTGACGTCTTGCTCGGTGATGAAGCGGAAGCCGAGAGACCGGCAGATACCGTTCGAGGCTGCGTTGCTGGTTGCGGGGAACGCGTGCACGACGCCCCAGCGGTCTTCGTCCCGCGCCTGTTCGAGAAGGGTCCGGGCTGCCTGTTTGCCCAGGCCGCGGCCCTGGAATTGCGGAAGAATCATCCATCCGATCTCAGAGACGGCCCCGTCGTCGGTGTTGTGTGACCAGATGGTCACCGACCCGGCCACCACGTCGGGGGTGTCTGGATCGGGAATGACCATCTTGATCCAGGAGACATCGTCGGCTGCCTCAGCGGCGTCTCGGTGCACTTTGTCGGGCATCCCTTCACGCGGCAGCGGGCCGCCGAGATCAGCCATCATGACCGGGTCGCACCGCATCCGGACGTAGGCGTCGACGTCGTTCGGTGTGACGTTGCGCAACTGCACGGAATCCTCCTTGCTGCACTCGGAACGGTCACATGATCCGAGACTGCGGTCATCAGCGGTCCTGATACTGCTCGGATGGCCTGAAACGGGCCTTTCTCAGTCGAGGACTTCGGTGCCGGCGGACTGGGCGGCTTTCTCGTCGACGAGGGACTTACCTGCGGCGAACGTGGCGACGAGGGCTTGGAGGCAGAGGTTGTTGACGGCGCGGGGGGAAGCCGCGGGAGGTGGTGTGGATGAGGGTGACGGCGTCGTCGGTGAACAGTTGGTCGCTGCGGCCGGCGAGGCCGAGGTGGTGCTTGATCTAGCTGCCTGTCTCGCTCGCGGTCATGCCCGGCATCGTGTAGCGCAGGGCGGTCCGCTGTTCGAGGGCGGCCAGGACGGCGAGTTTCATCGTTCTGCGCAGGGTGGGCTGGCCGACCAGCAGGCAGGACAGCGGCGAGTCCTGGTCCATGGCGGTGTTGGTCAGCATCCGGATGGCTTCGAGCTGTTCGTAGGACAGCAGGTGGGCTTCGTCCAGGACCAGAACGGGGGTGCGGCCGCGTTCCTCGCGTTCGGCGGCCAGCGCCAGGCCAGTCTGGGCGGTGAGGCGGGAGCCGAGGTGGGAGGGCTGCTGGCCGAAGGCGGTCACGATCGCTTCGTGGATGCCGCGGACTCCAATCATGGGGTTGGGCAAGTAGATCACGGTGTGTTTCGACGGGTCGATGCCGTGCAGGACGGTGCGGACCGAGACGGTCTTGCCCGCGCCGACCTCGCCGGTGACGACACCGATGGAGCGTTCGGAGATGCACCAGGTGATGCGGGCGACGGCTTCGTTGTGGGATGCGTGGCGGTGCAGCATGCCGGGGGCGAGGTCGCGGCCGAAGGGCATGCGGCTGAATCCGTAGTGGGCCTGGAGTTTCTCAATCACGCTGATCCTCCGTGCAGCTGGCGGTGCGGGGTCATGCGCCGGGCAGGTCGGTGAGGTCGACGACCGGTGTCGGCGTCGGATCTCCCAGGGCCGCGTAGTTGACCCTGTCGGCGAGTTCGGCGGTGTGAGCGGTGCCGATCAGGCCGAGGTAGTCGATCCCGGTCGTCGTGCGGGGCTCCTCCGCCGGGGTTTCGGGCCGGGCCTTGGGGTGGGAGTGCCGGCTGACCTGGAAAGGCAGGGCGGTGCCCATGTCCTGCCCCTGGAGGCGGACGCGCAGGAAGGAAAGGTCGAAGGGGTCGAAGACCAACTCGACCCGCTGGCCGACGAGTTGGGGGTCGACCTGGTAGCGGTTGCCGTGCAGGGAGACCAGCGCGGTCTTGGACACGGTGCGGTGTTCCGACCAACGGAAGGCTTCCGCGAGGTCGGCCGGGTTCGGGACGGCGAGGGGGCGGTCGCCCATCCAGCGGGCCAGCGGGGCGGCACCGGTCTCGGAGTGCACTCGCCGGTGGTAGACGTTCTCGGTCCAGGCCGTGAACAGGCGGTTCATCTCCAGCAGGCTGTCGATGCGCCGTCCCGGTTCGCCGTCACCGGAGGCGATCTCGATGACGAACTCGCTGTTCACGGTGCGGAAGAACCGTTCGATCTTGCCTCTGCCCTGTGGCCTGCCGGGGGTCGAGTGGACCAGCTTGACGCCGAGTTTCGCGCAGGCCCGCAGCAGCCACGAATCCACGAACGCGGAGCCGTTGTCGACGTAGATGTAGCGCGGGACGCCCCGGGCGGCC
Source organism: Streptomyces sp. NBC_00224 (assembly GCF_041435195.1). Taxonomy (NCBI): domain Bacteria; kingdom Bacillati; phylum Actinomycetota; class Actinomycetes; order Kitasatosporales; family Streptomycetaceae; genus Streptomyces; species Streptomyces sp. NBC_00224. The sequence continues at coordinate 264,926 of NZ_CP108106.1, read as the reverse complement.
ATGGCCGGCCGCAGTGCGGCGGCCAGGCGGACGGTGTCCTCGGCGAAGCCCCAGCGGTGCCCCATGACCGCCCGCGAGTGATCGTCGAGGAAGGCGAACAGATAGGTTTTCCGGCCCTGGACCATGGGCCCGTGCAGAGCGTCGCCGGTCCATAGTTCGTTGGGGCCATCCGCTTCGAACCGGCCGAACACGGCGGGGGTGAGCGGAGCCTGCAGGGCGGTCAGCCCTTCGCGGACGATCATCCGCTGGATGGTCCGCTCGTCAGGCGCCCAGCCCAGCTTGGCGCCGATGATCCGGCGGATCTGAGCGGCCGACCGTGACGGATTCTCCTTCTTCAGCGACGCGGCCAGCTCCATCACCTCCGGCGGCGTCCGGGGCCGGGACTGGCGCGGGGACGGCACCAGGGCGTCGAAGCCGCCCGTCCGCCAGTCATGGATCCAGCGGTCCAGCGTCCACCGGGTGATCCGCACCGACCGCCCGTCCGGATCGGTATGCGGAACAGCCGCCAACTCCCGCACCAGGAAGCCGCGTTGACGACGTGACAGTGTCGGGTCGGCGGCCTCTCTGATCAGCATGTAGCGGAACAGGCCGATCGCCTGAGCCCGCTCAAGCCGTGTCTGGTCTTCCTGCCCCACCTGGCCACCAGCCCTCTCACGCAGCGTGAATACACACGTGTGACGGTGACAGCCTGTGTCGGCGTGGCGTCAGGGGCGGCTCGTGTTGATCGTTTCCACCGGCCAGGAAGGCGGTAACTGGTCGCCCTGGGGGCAGTTCGACGGCGCCTTGCGTGCCGTGGCCGCCGAAACCAACGCCGACGGCCGCATGGAGTTGTTCGGTGTCAACAGCGCCGGGAGCATCTTCCACCGCTGGCAGATGACACCCGCTGGTGGCTCTTGGTCGGGCTGGGAGCAGTTCGACGGCGCCCTGACGTCGATCGCCGTGGCCCGCAACGCGGACGGACGACTGGAGCTCTTCGGGACGAACAGTGCGGGAAGCATCTTCCACCGCTGGTAGACATCCATCGGCGGCGCGTGGTCGGCTTGGGCACAGTTCGACGGTGCGCTGACCCAGGTTGCCGCCGCAACCAACGCGGACGGCCGCGTGGAGCTCTTCGGCGTCAACAGCGCCGGGAATATCTACCACCGCTGGCAGACGTCCATCGGCGGGCCATGGTCGGGCTGGGAGCAGTTCGACGGCGCCCTGACGTCGATCGCCGTGGCCCGCAACGCAGACGGACGGCTGGAAATCTTCGGAGCCAACAGCGCTGACGCCGTCTTCCACCGCTGGCAGACATCCATCGGCGGCGCGTGGTCGAGTTGGGCACAGTTCGAGGGTGGCCTGACCCAGGTTGCCGCCGCGACCAACGCGGACGGTCGTGTCGAGCTCTTCGGCGTCAACCGTGGCGGATACGTCTATCACCGCTGGCAGGTCCCCACAGGCAGCGGCTGGTCGAACTGGGACCAGTTCGACGGCGTGCTGCGGCCATAGAAGATCACTGAAGTTTTTGGGGATTCTGGCTCCGGACCTTTCCGTCCGGGGCCAGTCCGCTGGGCATGCAGGGGGAGTGGGCCTGGGACCGCTACGGCGGTTGCAGTCGACTGTCAACGGCCATGTTGATGTGGCGCGTTGCCACCGTGGTGCCAGCGCGAAACGGCAACTGGGCCCGGCGCGGCTGCGGTCATGCCCGACGGTTCCGAGGCTGGTGCGTCACCGCTACCAGCCCGGGAGAACAAGTGTCGACGATCATCCCTGCCATGTTCACTGTTCGCTCGGCGACCACGCGGCGCTGATACCGCGTACTGCACCGCCCAGCTCCGGCTGTTCGAACGGACTCGGCAGCTCCGTTCCCGGAGGTGGGCGGACGGCCGGTCCGCCGAACACGCGTCTGCCCGTCGGAAGGCGCCTCCTCGTGGCTCTGAACGGCTGGGGGTCGAGCGTGCTGGCGATCGAGAACAGGCCAGTCCTCGTGAGAAGGGTGACCGGCCGAGGCCCTGCAATCGATCAGAAACTGGCACATGTTACGCAGACGCCACATGGGAGCGGTCGCCTGTGGTGGGCGAGTGGTCGACACGCGGAACGCAGGTCCCCCACAGAGGCGGGCTCCCCAACTCACCTATGACTGTCCGTATTGGATCTAGTGCACTGAGTAACTGTCTCTTTAGGGTGAAAGCGATGTCAACGCCGTATCCCTGGAGGATTCGTGGCACGTTTCCGTACTCGTCTGGCCCTGCTCGGATCGGTCGCAGCTCTGGCCGCCGGCGCTCTCGTCCCCGCGCAGTTCGCCGGCGCGCAGCCCGCCGCTGCGGCCGCGACCAAGCAGTGGGTGGCTCTGGGCGACTCCTACACCGCCGGGGTCATCCAGGCCGCGGGCGACACCTTCGAAATCCCGCGCGACGGCTGCGAACGCACCGACCGCTCCTACCCCCAGGTCATCAAGCGCGACCTCGGCGGTCTCTTCGACCTGACCAACGCCAGCTGCGGCGCCGCCACCATCGACCACGTCACCGACACCCCCCAGTATCCGATCGGCCGCCATATGCCGCCCCTCTCCGAGGACCCCGACTACCCCTTCCCCCCGGTGCCGCCCCAGTCCGAGGCCGTGGGCCCCGGCACCGACGTCATCACCGTCGGCGCGGGCGGCAACACCCTGGGCTTCGCCGACATCCTGGCCAAGTGCCCGGGGCTGGGCGGCGAAAGCGGCGGCAAGGGCACCCCGTGCAAGGACGCCCTGGGCGACGGCATCCCGGCCCGGCTGAAGAAGGTGCGCCAGGACTACGACCGGATGCTCGAAACGCTCCACGAGCTCGCCCCACACGCGAAGATCCTGACCGTCGGCTACCCCACGATCATCCCGCGCGACGCCTCCAGCTGCAGCTTCGGTGAACTGACGCAGTTCGGCACGATCACCCAGGGCGACCTGGACTGGCTGCGCGATGACGTCCTGGAACCCCTCAACAAGGCCATCAACGACTCCACAGGCACCCAGGACGCCGCCACCTTCGTCGACCTCTACGACTCCACCACCCACCACAGCGTCTGCGACAACTCCAAGTGGGTCGAAGGCTTCGTCACCCTCCCCGACCAACTGTCCTTCGTCCACCCCAACGCCCTCGGCCACCGCAACGCCGCCAACCACGTCGAAGAAGCGATGCTCAACACCATCGCGTGAGCTGACTTCACCCGGCATCCCCGTTCGACGCCCCCGACAACGAACTGGCCCCCGGCACCAGCCGGGGGCCAGTTCCGCATGACCCGCGCCACCTCTCCGAGAGACAGGCTCTAGTGCGATTCCTCCGCAGGCCAGACGCCTCCCGGCTTCGTGCACATCTGCTGTCCGTTCTCAGGCTCTGGCTCAACTTCGTGGAGCAGTAACGCTGCGTGCTGACGGAACCCTGCTCACCCGACCCGGGTTCCAGGTGGCGTCCCACCCGTCTCGGGGACACTGCAGGCGTATTCCGCCCCACGCCCTCAGCTGCGTGCTCGTCGCGAGAGGATGGGGTGGTGATCCGCTACGACCCCGAGATACAGGCTCTGTATCGCCGCTATTGCCTCCCGGCGCGCCGCTACCTGAAGCTTGGCGGAGTGGTACTTCGCATGTCGCGCGAGGAGTACGAGCCGTTCGTTCATGCTCTGGCCCGTGATGCGAGGGCTGTTACCGACGCCGAGCTCACCATCCTCTTCGAGGGCAGCTGGCGCGAGCGGCGCACCGCGGCATGGCTCGCCGCCGTCTCGCGCCGTGACCACTTCCGCGGGCGTCTGGGAGCATTGCTGCTGGAGAGCGAGGTCTGCTGCGCGGGTGGGGCCTACTGCGTGGCACTGGCGAGTTTCGGCACCGCACGGGACGCCGACCTGCTCGCCGCTTACCTGGATCGCTACCTGCATCGGCCCGACCTCGCCTACGACCAGCCGACAGCCATGGGCGCCCTGGCGTACACCGACTCCGTCCTGCACAGCGACCGGGCCAGCCATTTCCTCCAGGAGGGCGGCCTGTGGCGGCAGTGGTTCCAGGACGCGCCCCACATGCACGGCGATGACGGCATCTCCACCTACCTGGGCGGCAGTCGCCTCGCCTGCGCCGTCATCGACGAATGCGCCGACACCTGACCCCATTGGTCTTGTTCGCGTCGAAGACTCTGGCTCGTCGTCCTTGACGCGGCGCCCCTCCGTCATGCCAGTAGGACGCGCTTGCGGAGGAGTTGGAAGCCTGCCCGCCCGAACATCTGGCGCTTGAGCATCTTGATCCGGTTGACATGGCCTTCGACCGCACCTGAGCTCCAGGACAGAGTGAGTCCGGCGGTGACGGCGTCGATGTCGCGGTCGATGCCGGCGGCGAGGGTGTGGAGGCTGGGCAGGTCGTCCTGTCGGACGGCGTCGAGCCAGTCCGGGAGACGTTCGCCTTGGCGGTCGGTGAGCATGACCGCGAAGGACCGGACGTGTCGGGTGAGTGCGTCGAGTTCGGGGCACTGGGTGCGGACGGTCTTGAGCTGGAGTTGTTCGGGCTCGGTGAGGGTCTCCGGGCGTCTGAGGATCCATCCGGAGACCGTTCAAGGCGACGGCGGCCGGGCGGTCACCGGTCGCGGTGAGGTGCGCTTCTTGTACAGGTAGGCGCGAACGCGCTGGTAGCTGCCCTTGTAGCCGAGCGGCACGATCTCCTCCCACAGCTTCCAGGCGTTGGTGAAGCCCTCGTTCCAGCGGTCGTCCAGGTAGGGCTTGTAGTCATCGAGTACCGAGGTCCGGTTCTGCCACTGGCCGGTGAACAGGTCGTCCGGCTTCGCAGCATCGGCGAACCGTTTGACGGTGTGCCAGGCCATGCCGAGCTGCCGCTGGACCGAACGCAGGCTGTGTCCTGCCTCCAGGAGTGTGTGAACGGCGGCGTGCCGGGACCTGGTGCGGTCGGCGACCCGGTGCCCGGTCGGCCATGGGGAACCGGACGGTTCTTCTTCCGGGGCGGGCTCAGGCTCGGGTTCGGGGGTGGCCGGGACAAGGGCTCGCAGGCAGTGGCGGTGCTGGGCGACGGTCCGTTCTGTGGCCTCGCTCAGGTTGTGCCAGAGGTGCCACCGGTCCGCGACCTGGACGGCCTGCGGGGCGCCGGCGGAGGCGCCTTCGGCGAAGAACGGCGCACGGTCGCGGCAGACGATCTCAATGCCCGGCCGTTCGGCGAGCCAGGGCGCCAGGCTGGACGCCTCCCGGTCCGGCAGCAGATCGACGGGGCGGCGGGTCTCGATGTCGACGAGGACGGTGCCGTAGTGGCGGCCCTTGCGGGTGGCGTACTCGTCGACGCCGACCACCCGCGGCGCGGGGACATTGGGCTCGGGCAGCGCAAGTTTAAGTGGTGTGGATCATTGGAGATCACGGACGTCGTGCCAGGAAGACGAGCTCTCTTCCTGGGCGGTCGGGCGCATCGCGAACGTCTTCCACCACGTATCCGTGCGCGACCAGGTCCTGCTCGACGTCCTCTCGCTCTCGGAAGCGCAGCGTCGAATCAGACGTGAGCACCTGTCGGTCCGCAGCGAAGACGTAGGTCCAGCGGAATGTCACGAGGGGCAAGCTCACCTCGATCAGCTGGACCCAGCTCTCGACGGAGCTGACGCCTGGGATCTCTGTCACGCGGTAGGAGTTCTCGCGGGTCCACTCTTCCCAGGCGCGTCTGGCAGGGGCGCGGGTCTCGAAGACCAGATGTCCGCCGGGCCGTAGTGCTTCGTAGGCTCCCCGCAGCGTCTTGTGCCACGTATGTGGGTCGGTGATGGCCTGGGCCACGTTCGCTGTCATCGTCGCGAGGTCGACCTGCAGCGGGGGGAGGGCTGTCGCGTCACCGCAGATCCAGCGCACTTGCTCGCTGCCCGGTTTGGTCCGGGCGACGTCGATGGACGCCAGGGCGGGATCGACGCCGACGACCTCGATCCCGCGGTCAGCCAGGAGAAGTGCGAACACCCCTGTGCCGCAGCCGATGTCCAGCACTTGGCGTGCCTCGAACTCTTCTGTGATCCGGAGGTAGGCGTCGAGATCACTGCGGTCGGGGTCGAGCGGATCGTAGATCGCGGCGAGCCGTGGATGCGCGAAGGAGTCGTCAGCCATGCGGCCGAAGGTATGCAGAGCTGGGCTCGAACAGCTACTGAGTTTCGCTGGCTCTAGAAGGTGGGAGCGGGCGGCGGGTGCGGTTCGTGGTTCCGGTCGAGCTGGTGTGTTCTGACGTAGGGCGTCATCGCGGTGATGGACAGGGCGATGACGTGTTCGTCGACGAGGCGATCCCAGATCTCCTTGATGGTGAGTCCTTCCTCGGTCAGGGGGTCGATGAGCTCCTTGACGGGATCGGTCGCGGGCACGCGTCTGCGGATGACTTCGTGGGTGCGGGGTTGTGGTGCGGCCAGGGGTCGCCGGACGGTTCGGCAGGAGACACCGTGCCGGTTGGCCAGGGTGCGTCATCGGAGCCTTCGGCATGGGCCTGTGGATCTACCCGTTCTTCGCTCTGGGCGACCGGCAGTCCTTCACGGCGATGACCACGGCCGTCATCGTGGCCCTGCTCTTTCACGGCGCGATGTACGCCCCGCAGGCGGCGTTCTTCTCCGAGATGTTCGCCACCCGTAGGCGCTACTCCGGAGCATCGATCGGCGCCCAGTTCTCCTCCGTGGCCGCCGGCGCCCCGGCCCCGCTCATCGCCACCGCCCTGCTCTCCAAGTACGACAACGCCACACCGATCGTCCTCTACGTCATGGCCGCGGCCCTGCTCACGATTATCGCCCTCGGCTGCGCCAGCGAGACCCGCCAACGAGATCTGTCGGACACGGACGTGGACACGGATACGGAAGCGGACACGCAGACTGGCGAAACCGATGCGGCATCGGCCGCCCAAGCGGCGCGTACGACCTGAACACCCGCTGCTCGGAGGGTGCCTGGACGGAGGTGACGGCGTGGACCGAAGACAGGCACTCTCCGGCAGTACCACCAAGCTCAGCCGATGGTCCACCGCTGAGTGCGTGCGTTGCGGTCACACACCGTCGTGCGGTAGAGGCCGTCATAGGTCTGGTAGAGGCAGAGGCGGGTCGCGGTGTTCCGGAGCATGACGGCACTCGCCGGCGCGGGCTGGATGATCTGCCACAGCTGGTTGTTCCCGCCGTTGCATCCGATGGCGTAGACGTCTCCGGCCGAGTTGCTGTCGAGGCAGTGGTCCCATGTGTAGTTCTTGAGTGTCGAGGACGTGTTGGTGGTGCCGACCCACCACCAGTACTGACCCGGGTAGTTGATTTTGCAGCTCTGGGCCCACAAGTTGAAGTAGGAGTTCTCCTCGATGCACTGCTTGTACTCGAAGTTGGCGAACCGGTCGCGGCGCGTCGCCGCGGTTTCGGCGGCGGAGGCCGTCCCCGGCATGGCGAGGGTCAGCGTGACGGCGAGTGACACCGCCGACCCGATGACCGACACGGCGCGCCTGGTCCTTCTCCCGAAAGCGGGCATGATCGAACCCTCCCCATCGACGCCTGGCACCTCTGAGTCGTCACCGGCTCATGGTGGCAGGCGGTCGCCTTGATCGGGACCCCGGCGGCGGCCGACTTCGGAACACGCCCACCCGTGCGGCCCTTCTCCGCCACGGCCCGACCGGGACGATCACGATGCTCGCCCTTGCCCTGAAGCTGCGCGGTCCGAATCGCGTCCGCCGGGACCTCGAAGACGATCACGAGCCCGTCGCTCTCGTTCCCCTGTTCGCCGACGCGGGTGAATCCGAAGCCCGCGACGGTGGCCAGGGAGGCACCCCGCAACTACCTGGCCTTTATCGGCCTCGCCGCAGCTGAAGCTCAGCGGGACCCGCAGGGCGAGCGACGGGGCCCTGGTGGTGACCGGATCTCCGTGAACGAGCCGCTGGAAACGCCCGCGAAAAGGGCAGTGGGAACCAGGACCATGGGTGCTGCAGGCAAATGCTGTCTGGCGGTGACCACGGTGACGGTGAAGGACTTCGGGTTGCTGGCGGCGTTGGAACGCTGAGCTGAAGGCGGCCGGGGGAGTCCGCCTGGTGTGCGCTGGACCCGGACCCCAGGGCGCTGAGCGGACGCGGCTTTGAGCTTGTGTTTGTTGCACCGGACAGCCTGGGGTGGGCGTCTGGGGCCAGGCTCGGACGTTGCAGGTGCCCGTCTGGTTGCGTGCGTGGTGGTCCTGCCAATGTGCCGGAGATCCATTGGGGAGCGTCGGAACCTCGGTCTGGCGGATGAGACGCATCAGCAGGACCACCGCCCGCATTTTTCTAGGAGCCGCCGTAGGTGCCGGCGTATGGGTCAGGTTGTCCTGTCCAGGGATCCAGGCCTTGCTTCCTCAGGCGTTCTTCCTCGTGTGCGTTCAGGTAGAGCGCGGACTGTTTGGCCCAGAGGGAGAGGTCACCGAGCGGACACTCTGCGAAGTCCCCGAGCAGGGTGCGGGCAAGGAATTCCCCCATCCCGCAGTTGTAACGGCGAGCTTCCGGTGGGGAGTGCAACTCCACTGTTTGTGTCAGCAGTTGAATGAATTCGAACATGGCTGCCCACTTCTCATTCATGCCATGTCGCATAGCGGCGAGACCTGGTCGATAGCCCCGATCGCTATCCCGTGCTGCGGCGGCGCGCCCTGAAATTTCCTGCCAGCACGCTGAAATTTCCTTCTCGCCCTTCAAGCAAGGCCTCGGCATAGTCGCGTTATGTCCGGTCTATTCATGCCGGGTCGAGTCGGAGAGTCTCGGGGGTGCTGGTGGCGTCCCGGGCGTGGTGGCGTGCAGGCGGCTGTGATGCTGGCGTGCCCGGCCGTTTTGGAGGATCCCGATGGCGTGCAGATCGTGGCTGCCAGGCGATCTGGCTATGGCCGTCAGGGCGCTTCAGGCGCATCCTGTGAAGTGCGCGGAGTGGGTGGGTGTGGCCAGCATGCTGGGGTCTGGCCGGCAAGGAGGGATGCGTGGAAAGCGCGCCGAGCAGGACGGCGATGTTTGCGGCTGTGTCGCGTGGATTGTTTCGCCTGGAGACGGCGTCGCCGTGGGTACTGGACGATGTGCTGGCCCTGGTGCTTGTCGGCCCGGTATGGCAGCAGCTGCGAGACCAGTTCGATCCGCTGTTCCCCGGCCCGGTCCGTCGCGAGGCCCGTGCGGCTGTCTGCACCCGCAGCCGGTACGCCGAGGACCGGCTGGCTGCTGGTGCCTTCACGCAGTACGTGATTCTCGGCGCGGGGCTTGACTCGTTCGCGTGGCGGCGGCCGGATCTGCTCGGCTCGCTGACGGTGTTCGAGGTTGATCACCCTGCCTCCCATGCCTGGAAGCTCGAGCGGGTCAGAGATCTCGGCCTGCCGCTCAGCGCCTCGCAGGTATTCGTGCCGGTTGATTTCGAGGCCGGACCGGTTCAGGATGCTCTGGGCGCGGCCGGGTTCGACTGGGCGCAGCCGGCGATGTTCTGCTGGACGGGCGTCGCCCCCTATCTGACGGCACAGGCGATCGAGTCGACGTTGCACACGATCGCGGCGGCTGCTCCCGGGTCTGAGGTGGTGTTCTCCTACCGGGCCGAGGACGCTGTGCTCGACGACGCGGGGACGGAATACGCCCGTATCTACACACCGATCGCGGCTTCTGTCGGCGAGCCTCTTCAGCCTGGCTGGCCGGTATCCGGGATCGAGAGGCTGGTCAGCCGGTGCGGGCTGAAGGTCGTGGACCACCCCGCACGTGCAGACCTCCAGCAGCGGTACTTCGCCGGCCGTACCGATGGCCTGCGGCCCTATACCTTCGAGACCCTGGTGGCCGCGCGGGTCACCTGAGCGGGCGGTTCCGCAGCAGGGCTTCGGCGTAGTTGACTGACGTCCGTTTCGCGATCATGTGAGCCCGAGGACTACGCCAACGATCTTGGTGACGAGCGTGCTCTGATCGCGGTGTCGGCCAAGTCCAATCGCAGCAAAGCAGACCAGGACTTCTACGTGGCTGCCGCGCGGGCTACCGCTGCCAGTACGTCATCGACTGGGTGGCCGACAAGATCCGCTGGGGACTGAGCATCGACCCGGCCGAACAAAGTGCCCTCAATGAAGTCCTGACGCGCTGTCCCGACGAGCAGATCAGCGTCACCCGGGCCCGCTGAAGGCTCAATCGTCTTCTGTGCGACTTCACTTGAGTTCCCTTGAGCCCCGCTGAGTGTCCGTGCCGGTGGCCAGGGGCGTCTCCTGCGTCGGGGGCTTGGCGGTCAGGTGACGTAGCTTCGGGATTCTTGAATGGTTCTGACCCTGTCCGACTGTTTTGCGGTCTGGGCGAGGGTGAGGGGGCTCGGGTGGGTGGTGTTGGCGGTTGTACGGGATCTGCGCGAGCTTCGGGAGCGGGCCTTGGGCGATGAGCGTGCCCTGCCCGTCCTGGAGAACGGCGCCCCCAGAACCTGCCCGGCACCTCGATGAGTACGCCAATGGGTGCCTCCTCATCGCCGGCCCCGCCGGCCAGCCGCTGACCCTGGAACAACTCGCGGCCTCCCCGGGCCCCCAAGCCGTGGCCGGCCTCTGCACCTGCCTGGCCGGCTGACGCACTGTCGCCTGCGGTTCCCGTCCTCGAGAATGTGCGGCTCGCTGTGGCCTTACGAACTCCTTTGCAGGGTCCTACCTTTGAGTCATGGAAACTCAGCATCCCGGCCCGCTGGCGGAAGTTGTGTCACCCGTGACGGCCGGATGGCGGCTGCTGTTCGTGCCCAGCCGGGCCCGCGAGCTGGCCGTCGCGCTCGGCGGGAGCGTCATGGTCCCGCCGGTGGTCGCAGCCCCACTTGTGCTGGCCGCTCTGGTGGCCGCCGTGATCTCGGGGAACTCACTCGTCTGGGGCATTTTCTGGGTCCTACTGGCGCTCACGGTCGTCGCAGTGATCCTGCTCGCCGTGGCCATGATGTACGTCACGGTCTCCATGACGGTGCGGTGGGTCGAGCTCCGCCCCCTGGGAACTCCGGCCCAGGTCGTGATCGCCCGTTTTCTGCGTTCGTCGACTATGGCGATGGCTGATCTGCAGCGAGTCGTCGTCATCGAGCGACTCAGTCTGGGGCAGCGACAGTCGATCAAGGTGGTGTTGCATACCGGCAGCGAGACGGTGGAGTGCGAACCGGCGACGTCCGCACCGCTCTCTCGGGTCGACGCACAGGCGCTCACCGACTGGTTGACCGAGCAACTCGGCCGGGTCCAGGTGGCGGTGGAGCGCCAGAGCGAGGTCAGGCGAGACTTCCTGCGTCCGGACGAGTGGTGGACCCCGTCCCACACCGCCGAGCTGTGGCGGGTACCCGTCGGCGAGGTCGACGGCATAGCCGCCCAGCGCGGCGTCGAAACCTATGGGTACACGCCCCGGGCCGCCGCGATGTACAGCCCTGGCACTTCGGTCACCGTCTACGACCCGGGCCGGTCCTACGAGGTCGCCGAAGAACTCCGCGCGGAACGAGCCGCCGGCCAGGCCGCCGACAGCACGGCAGCCCCCGGCCCGGCCGAGGACGACGCAACGGATTCCCGCTGACTCGGTCGGGCCGGTCCTGACCTGGCTCGGAGACTGCACTCTATGAGCGGGCAGATGGCATCGCCTGCGTGGTGGCGAAACCCGTCGGAGCCCGCCCGAAATCCCCGGCGTGCCGACGGTGACGGGACCGTATGCTCGGCCGCTCGGGGGCTGGGCGGTCCGGGCCGGTGGCCAGGGGCGTCTCCTGCATCGGGGGCTTGGCGGTGGGCATCGCCAGTGTCAGACTTCTTGCGCGAGACACTGGGTCGGTCGCGATAGCGGGCCACGGACATGGGGTTGAGGGCATAGGCCCGCCGTTTTCCCTGCCGCAGGAAGGCTACGAGCAGACCGCGGCCGGTCTCGATGGCTACCCGTATCGGGGACAGCTCGCTGTCACCGTACTCGGTCAGCAGCTCCAGCAGCTGTTGGTAGCAGGCCAGGGTGTCGTCGATGCGGAGCCTGGCAATCGGCTTCCCGCTGTCGTCCGTCAGGGCCACGTCATGGTGCCCTTCCGCCCAGTCGATCCCGCAGAAGATGGCCGACTGGCCCCACCCTTTTTCGTCTCGTCTGCACTGGTCAGGAGCCCAAGCGGGTCACGCCCCTCCCTCTCACTGGCCGCCCATGGCACCAGCGCACCGCGCGGGCCCCGGTCCGTCTTGAGGCATCTGGCGTCGAAAGCTTCGAGGGGTTCACCGCGCAGCGGGCTCGCATCACAGGCACCAACGAGCACGCGCCCATTCGGGTGATGTCAGATCCGAGAGCGCCACGAGGCGCCGGTCCGTACAAGAGGCTTCACGAACCGGAAAGTAGTCGAAGCGTCCACCCCGGCACTCACGGCCCCATCGCACTCGAGCGAGGGCAGCAGCCACAGATCACCGAGAGGTGCCAGTCCATGCTTGGGCTTCACCGAGCCGGGAGGATACGAAGCATCCGCCGAAGTCCTGCAGCCACTGCACTCGATCGAACAGCCGGCCTTCCGCGGGGCCCCTTCAGAGCCTTCGGTTCGGGCTGATACCCCGTATTGGAAGGATACGGAACCAACGAAGCCCCCCGGCCGTCGGCGTGTTGAGTGAGATCACGACACCAACGACGAGGGGCTTCGCCATGTCACCTATCCTGACCAGCCTCTTTCACTCCCACACCACAGGGTGCAGAGGTTCACTGCCCAACCTGTGAGTCCGGCATCACAACCACAATGACCCGCATGGCCCAGCACCAAGGGTGATCTTGACAGCCGGCGCGTAGCGTCACCGCCAGTGCCGCTACGCGACTCTTAGGAGGCCAGCGTGCGAATCAAGCTACTGAGGCGTACCAAACCGCGAATACGGGCGACCCGCCGAATGGCGGTCATAGCGGCCAGCGGTCTGGCCATCGGCCGCTTGGCCCTCTCTTCAGGCCTTGAGGCCCAGGCCCAATCCCCCAGCCCTACGCCTTCGCCCTTCGTCACGGCGGAACCCCCGGTGACGCACCTCGTGTCGCGGACACCGACTCACAGCACGACGTTGCCGTCGCCGACTCACAGCACGACGTCGCGGACGCCGACTCACAGCACGACGTCGACGCCGAGCCCGTCCGTCGTCTCACCGTCGCCGTCGCAATCCAGCGCCCCATCAACCAGACCACCTGCGCAACCAGTCCGCAGATGCGCTGGAGGCGTTCAGATAATTTACGTCGGTGGGTACAACGACCCCAGCGGCGGGGGCTGGGCTGCTCTCCCTCTCAAGGACGAACTCAGGAAGAACCTCTTGAAGGTTCTTCCTCCTGTTCCTGTCCAGGTGGGTTATGAGTCTCTGTACGACAGCCCTGGGCGCACAGGCCTCAAGGGCGTGCCGAGCGATGAGAAAGCTACAGGCGAAGGTCGCGACAATCTTGTGGCTCGCCTGAACGTTCTGAGCAAGACCCGCCCCAAGGATGTGTGCCTTGCGCTCATCGGTTACTCGACGGGGGTCGTCGTCATTCAGCGGGCGCTCAGTGAAGGGGGAGTCTCCACGCAGTTGGGAAGCCAGATCGTCTCGATCGAGATGTTCGCGGACCCAACGAAGTGGCCAGGAGTGGGCAATAAGTACAAGGTGGGGAGCGAATACGCTGACCGCATCAAGTACGAGTGCAACTCAGGCGACCCCCTCTGCGACTCAGGCGCGGTCAAGTACCTTCCTGGCCCAGCCATGACACAGTGGCTTGCCTGCCAAAGGCTCGACTACATTGAGTGCGCCAATATAGAGGCCTACTACAAGGAACACCTGCCCCCGGCGTATGAGAAGAGCGAGAAGGCGAAGAGCGCAGCCGAATGGGCGGCGCGCAAGGCCGTTCCTGGTGCGGGGCTTCTCTCTGGCCGTACCAAAGTGGTGGGCGCGGACGGCGACACGTTGTTGGATCTGGCGAGAAGGTACTCAGGCGGCGGCCCGCCCTGGGAGGCGCTGTACGAAGCCAACCGGGCAGTGATCGAGAAGGCAGCGCGGGATCACGGATTCGCGTCGAGTGACAACGGTCACTGGATCTTCCCGGGGACCTCTCTCATCATCCCGCCTGCCGCCTGAGCTTGGCGTTTATGCAGTTGTGCGGCTTGTCATGGCTGCCGCGGGGGGTCGGTGTGTCGTGTTTGCCGACGGGGTGCACACGTGCACGGTGCCTGTTCTTCATGCCGGTTGGCCGGCCGGGGCCTGCAGTGGTGGTTTCGGTGCGCTGGCCGCCTGAGGCGATTTCCCGTGGAGGCAGCGAAATCCTCTACGCACGCGCGCGGGTGTGAGGCGTACTTGGCGTGCGGGCCGTTCCCAGAGTTTGCGGAGGTCTTCGGCGAGGGGCCGGGCCAGGCGGAGTTGGGTGTGGGCGGCAACATCGATGCATCGTGTTGCCGTTTTCACCGAAAGACCCAGCTCAGGACCGCTTATCCCTCATACTGGCTGCCGGTTCGACCAGCCGAATCGTCTTCCTCGCCGAAGAGCGGGACATGCATCGGATGCAACTCCGCTCGGATGCGCAGAAATCGCACGGGGTGGCGGTAGCAGCCGGCGTCGACTGAGGTGTCCGCGATGAACTCGGCAATGACGTCGGGCTGTACGGGATGGAAGTCCAGCTCGCTACGGGCGCCCCAGCCGGCGCTGAAGCGGCGCCCGTGCCAGGGATGGCCGGGCCCGGCGGGACGCAGCCGCTCTCCCAGGTCACGCCGGACAGCGGGGGCCAGCGGGGTGGTGCGGGCGATCAGCCGGAGCTTTCCGGCCGCGTCGTAGCGGGCGAGCAGCAGCGTGTCGGGTGACGTCGTCGCCCCGGTGACTGCGCCGATCACGCCTTCGGACGTGGAGCGGGAGCGGACCTTCAGCCAGCCGCGCTTGCCCATCTGGTAGGTCTGCTCGGTCCCCTTCACCACGACGCCCTCGATGCCGGCCGCGCCCCAGGCCGGGTCGAGCCAGTCCAGGGCGGTCGCCCGGTCCCCGGTAGCGGGGCACAGCGTGAACGGGGCGGTGAGCACGCCGCAGGCGAAGAGGTCCTCCAGCAGGGCGCGGCGCTCTCGGTACGGCCGGGCGACGAGTTCGGTTCCGGCGGCCTCCAGGACGTCGAACACGATCAGATAGGCCGGGTGTTCGGCGGTCGCCTGGACGGCGCTGCGGCCGCTGCGGCGGGCGCGGCGCTGCAGCTCGCCGAAGTCCAGCCGCCCCTCGTGGGCCACGACCAGCTCACCGTCCAGGACAAGGTCCTCGCCAAGCTGTGCCGCGGCCTGGGCGATGTCGGGGAACGCGGGGTTCAGATCCGTGCCCTGGCGGGACTGCACCCGGACCAGGTCGGTGCGCGCGAAGACGACGGCCCGGAATCCGTCTGGTTTATGCTCGAACTGCAGCGTGCCGGGCAGCGCCCCGTCGGGTGGTAGTTCCCGCCGGGCTTGGGCAAGCATCGGCTCGATCGGAGGGTTGAGGACCACACGGTCACCTCTACGCCGGACAGGCCCGGCCTGCGCGTCGAAAGCCGCGTCCAGTGCCTGCGGCTGGCGCGAATGGCTGATCGTGCTGTTGTCGGCGCACTGTCCTATTTAGTCGCTGCAGTCAGGTGTTCGACTCTCTGGGCGGCCTTTCGTGCGGACTGCTCGGTCTCGGCCAGGGCGTCGGCGGTGGCTTGATGCCGTGCTTGGGCTTTCTGGTGTTCGTGTTCGGCGCGCTGGAGTTGTGCCTGTGCGCGCTGAAGTTGCTGTTCAAGGGCCGATGCCTGTTGGCGAGCCTGGTCGTGGCGGGTGCGTGCCCGCTGAAGGATCTCGCCCGCCTGGGCGTGTTTCGCGCGCTGGTCACGCAGGCGCTGCTGGGCTGCCTCGGCTGCCTTTTTGGCCTGGGCGAGTTCTTCGTGCCGCTGTCGGCCCCGGTCGGCGCGTTCGGCCTTCGCCTGTGTGCGTGAAGCCAACCTTGAGGCCTTGGATGGGGACGGTTTGGCCGATGAGGATGCCGCCGGGGTCGTGGGTGAGGGAAAGGTTGAAGGGGGAGTGAGCGATGACTGCAGGCGGCCCGTGGCCCACTGGTCTGCCGCGTCTTGATCGGCGAGTACGGCGCGCAGGGTGGATTCCACATCCTGCTGCGTCGTATCGGACAGCCGGTGGCCCGCCTCCTGGGCCAGCTCGGCCGCCTGCCGGGACAGCGCCGAGACGACGCTCCGGCGCCGCTGGGACAGCTCATGGATCCCGTCGGCGTCCATGGACTCGTAGGCCTCCCGCAGCGCCCGCCCCAACTCCATGAAACGCCCGCTCTCCTCAGGCCGGGTGCGCAGCAGAAGGTTCGCGGCCCAGGCCGCGAGTGTGGGGCGGCGGGCGGCGTGGATGCGGCGGGCACCGTTGACATCGCCTGCCGCCTGCCGCCTGCCGCCTGCGCCGCGGCAGCCAGCTCCTCACGGCGGACCACAAAGGCGGGCGGTGGTGTGAGGTACAGCTCGTCGAGAACCGCTTCCACGTCATGGCCTGCGCCTGCCTGCTCACCCTTGCGCTGCATGATTTCCAGACTCCGCCGTGCCGGACCACCTCGCACGTCACGACCGCCTGACCCAGACCGGCCAGCCCGCCCCGCGCCGGTGGCAGTACCCCAGGCGGGCGCCGGACGTTCATCGAACGGGGTCTGAGCCGGGCCGTGGCACGGTTCCCCGGTGGCGGCGCGGCCGGCCATGACGGCAGTCGCGGCGGAACTCCGCATTGCGCTGCGAGCCTCGCGGGCGGACGGTCTGGACTGCCCCTCACGCTCGGTCGTCACGGAGATATGTGACTGAGCGCGATATCTGGCCCGGGCGGACAAATCCGATGCTCAGGATCAGCTCACCGCGACTGGGGGCGTGAGCCGCGTGCCAGTCAGGGGATGTTTCAGCTTCGTGGCGGAAACGGATGCGTGAGGTCGACAGGCGTAGGCGAGGGATGGAGACGCAGTATCTGATGTGCGAAGGGCCCGGGGGTGTCGTACCGTAGACGAGGTCCTGCGCCGGAGGCTTCGGCGGCAGTGACCGGATTTCCTGTTCCTTCTGTGTCGATCTTGAGGTGACGTCCTATTAACCAGGCCATGTAGTCGTCCGTGTTCCCCGCGTGCTGTTGTGTCGCACGTGTCCGAGGGCGGACGTCGCGCTGGCCTGAGTTGCGTCATCCATCCCTGCAGTCTTCTGTCATTTCCCGGGTGCAGCTCTGCCGTCTGCCCCGGGTTTCGTGTTTTCCGGCCCCGGTGCGGCTGTCGGCAGGGCTCCCCGATTCCTTTGGATCAGGAGTTTCCTGTCGTGTCTTCCTCCGCGCTCGACAACGAGCCGCAGCACACCACCCAGCCCCCAACCCACCCAGCAACCAGGCTGTCGAAGATGGGCTTGGCTGCCTGGATCGCCGTCTTGGTGCTGCTGGGCGCCGAACTGATGGACATGATCGACCAGTCGGTCGTCCTGACCGCCCTGCCCGCGATCCAGGAGTCGACCGGCGCCGGACCGGACGCGGTCCAGTGGCTGACCACTGGCTATTCACTGCCCGTCGCCATCGGGCTGATCACCGGCGGACGCCTCGGAGACCTCCACGGCCGGCGAAAGATCCTCCTCATCGGCACCGTCGTGTTCACCACGGCCTCGCTGCTGTGCGGCCTTGCTGCCGGGCCGGGCGTGCTGATCGGCGCCCGCATGCTCCAGGGCGCGGGAGTGGCCCTGATGATCCCCCAGATCCTGGCCACCCTCCATGTCACCTTCGAGGGGCAGAACCGCAGCAAAGTGTTCGGTCTGTACGGGGCCGTCATGTCGCTCGCTAACGTCCTGGGCCCGGTGATGGGCGGTCTGCTGACCGAGACGGACCTGTTCGGGCTGTCCTGGCGGCCGATCTTCCTGGTCAACGTGCCCGTCGGCCTCGCCGTGCTCCTCCTGGGGCGCACGTTCATCCCCGAGTCGACCGTGAAGAAGGCCGACCGGCTCGACCTCACCGGCATGCTGCTGTCCGCACTGGCAATCGTCCTGATCGTCTTCCCGCTCACCGAGGGGCACCTCCATCACTGGCCGCTGTGGTGCTTCGCCCTGCTCGCCGCCGGGCTCCTCGTCCTCGGTGTCTTCCTGCGCCACCAGCAGCGCAAGCAGAACAACGCACCCCTCGTGGCCCTGCCCCTCTTCCGGAGTCGGCAGTTCTCCGGCGGCATGGCCGCGCAGCTGGTGCACGGCCTTCTGTGCGGGCTGTTCTTCATGACCTGGACGCTCTACCTCCAGCGCGGACTGGGCATGAGCCCCTTCCACGCGGCCCTCGCCTTCGTGCTGCTCTCCCTCGGAGAGCTGGCTGGCGCGACGGTCACGGCGAAGAGCGGCGGGCGCTTCGCCCGCCGCCTGCCGCAGGCCGGAGCCCTCATCACGCTCGCCTCGATGGCTGCCTACGGGCTCCAGGTCGACGCAGGCCAGGCGGACCTGACCCTGCTGGCGATGACCGCTCCGGTGGTACTGATCGGCTTCGGCCTCGGCATGGTCGGCGGCCCGCTCGCCGACATGTCGCTGGCCAGGGTCCCGCACGAGGACGCCGGGTCGGCCTCGGGCCTGTTCAATACCGTCATGCACCTGGGCATCGCCCTTGGTACCGCGCTGACCGCCCTGGTGTTCTTCGCCACCACCGGCGGCTCTGCTGACGCCGGACTCAACCGCGACGCGTTCATCACCGTGCTGTGGTGGGTCGGCAGCCTCCTCGCCCTGATGTGGGGCCTGATGTTCTGCCTGCCCAAGCAGGCCAACAATCAGGCCGACTGAACCACCCCTGGGTGGCCTCGTTCAGGCTGAGATCGGATCCTGGGTCCCACCCTTTGGGAGAGGCGCCGACCTCGGTTCACCCCTGTGACCGCACGACACAGCAGCGGATGGCAGGGGCTGTCTTCCCGGCAACGTGTGGATCCACCCGCCCGGGGAGATGAGCGGGGCCCCTGTTATCGTGCGCCGATGTCAACGATCAAGCAGTTCCAAGTGACCTTCGACTGTGCGGAACCTGCGCGCCTCGCCGCCTTCTGGTGCGAGGTGCTGGGGTACGTCGTACCGACAGTCCCGGAGGGCTTTGCCACGTGGGAGGAGTACCACCACTCGCTGCCGCCTGAGGAGGAGGTCTACTTCGCGTGCGCTGATCCCTCGGGTGTGGCCCCGCGCCTGCTCTTCCAGCGAGTTCCCGAAGGCAAGGTCGTCAAGAACCGGGTGCATCTTGATGTGCGGGTCGGCACAGGGCTCGTGGGTGACGAGCGCCTGGCCACACTCGAGGCCGAATGCGCACGGCTGATGGCGCTCGGCGCGAAACACGTGCTGACGCAGCGCGCCGATGGCGTCAACGAGTCGTGCATCACGATGCAGGACATCGAGGGCAACGAGTTCTGCCTCGCCTGATTCTCCTCCGAGACTGCGAGGGGGGGAGCCGTCTCCCGGGGACCTCTCAGGTCTCGTATGCGGCAGAAGCTATCCCGTGAGAGCGAGGTTGTGCAGTCGGGCGATGCCGAGCATGGCGTGTCGGACCCCGTCGCCCCGCTGGCGGCAGTCGCGCAGGATCTTGTAGTTCTTCAACCGGCCGATGACGTGCTCGACGCGGGCGCGGACCTTGCGGTGTTCGGCGTTGTCGTCCTCCTCGGCCTGTAGCAGAGCCCGTCCCGGGCGTTTGCGGTGCGGTACCGCCATCCCGCAGTTGAGGTAGGCACCGTCGCCCAGCATGGTCACACCCCGGCAGTGCCGGCTCAGCCCGGACGCCCGCCAGGCGTGAGCGTCCGCGGTGGTGCCCGGCACCGGCCGCGCCGCCGTGATCACCAGCCGGGTATCAGCGTCCACGACGACCTGCACGTTTACGGAGAATCGGTAGTTGCGGCTGGAGGCCGCCACACTCCGGTCCCGCACCGGGATCAGCGTCCCGTCCACGATCCACAACCGGTCCGCCGCGTCCACCGGGCGGCCGGCGGGCTCGATCGCGAGCAGCGGACCCAGACGCTGGACGACCCGGCACACAGTGGAGGAGGAGACACCGAACAGCGGGCGCAGCTGCCGCATGGTCAAGTTCGTGCGGTAGTACACCGCGACCATCAGCACCCGCTCGGCCAGCGGCAGAGACCACGGCCGGCCCCGCAGGGTGCCGTTGCCGCCCCGCTCCCGCACCACCTTCAACAGACCCGAGAACTGCGTCAACCGCAGCCCCGTGAACGTCTCCACCCACACCCGATTAGCCCTTAACACCCCAGCCATACACGGGAGATGCCCAGCTCAGAGCCTTGTGCAACACCCTTTAGACGCAATGCCGTTGCCTTCGCTGTAGGCGTACTGTGCTTGGCAGTTCGTCCCGGGGGTGGTTCGGATGGCTGCGAGTGTGTCTGACTTATCGGGTCTCGGCCTGTTGACCTGGGTGTATCCGCCAGGTTTGGTGGACCGGGTGGTGGCGGCGTGCGGACGTGCCGAGCGACGTCAGCGGCTGCTTCCCGCGCGGCTGGTGGTGTACTTCGTGCTGGCGTTGGCCCTGTTCTCACCTGCCCCGTATCTGGAAGTGATGCGCCATCTCGTCGATGGCTTGCGGAGCTCGGGGCTGCTGGGCAACTGGCGTGTTCCGGCGAAGTCCTCACTGTTCAGGGCCCGGCAGCGGCTGGGCTCCGAGCCGCTGCGGGTGTTGTTCGCCACGACCGCGAAGCCCATGGCGACCGAGGCGACGCCCGGCGCGTTCTGGCGGGGCTTGCGGCTGCTCGCCGTCGACGGCACGTGCTGGGACGTCGCGGACAGTGAAGCCAACGAGACTGCCTTCGGACGTCCGGGCAGTGGCCGCGGGTCGGGCAGGAGCGCGTTTCCGCAAGTGCGAATGGCAGCTCTGGTGGAGATCGGCAGCCATGCAGTGCTGGACGCGGAACTGGCTGGCTGCCGCACCGGGGAAGTCACTCTGGTAGGCCGCCTGCCGCGTTCGACCAGCCCAGGTCAGCTGGTACTGGCCGACCGTGAGTTCCTCGGCGTCCCTTTGTGGCAGGCGTTCACAGCCACCGGCGCCGACCTGCTGTGGCGGGTGCCCGCCAACCGCGTCCTGCCCGTCACCAAACAGTTCCGCGACGGGTCATGGCTCTCACACATCAGAGCGAGCAGCAGCCCGGCCCGCAAGGAGCCGGTTGTGGTCCGTGTCCTGGCCTACGGGCTCAGGGACCGGGCTGGTGAGGGTGAGACCGACGGCTATCGCCTGGTCACCAGCCTGCTGGACGCCCGACGGTATCCTGCCCGGCAGCTGGCCGCGCTCTACCGCGAACGCTGGGAGATCGAGTCCGTTTTCGCCGAGATCAAGACCCATCAGCGTGGCGCACGCGTCGTACTCAGCAGCAAAACACCCGACGGTATTCACCAGCAGATCTGGGCACACCTGCTGGTCCACCACGCTCTGCGGGAACTCATGCTGAGAACGGCTGTCACCCGTGGCTTGGACCCTGACCGGGTCTCCTTCACCGAAACCCTGCGCTCTGCCCGGCGCAGCGTGACCGTCACGCCGGGCAGTTTTTCCCCCTGCCCTCCTGGTCAGAGCACTGGTGATGCTCGAGCAGGACCTCCTGGAGCGGCTCCTGCCCGTCAGACGCCTCCGCAGCCAGCCCCGCGTGGTGAAACGCAAGATGTCCAACTACCACCTCAAGCGAACTGAACACCGTTCCTGGCCACAGCCGACCCGCACCGGACCTCAAGCGGTCCTCATCACAAGACCCCAACCCGCAAGCCCGTAACGCAACGGCATTGCCTTTAGACGGACACATATGTGAGTGCCGGATACACCTCCGGGTCGCCCTCGACACCGGCCTCACGGAGGATCGGAATGAGGATCTCGGCGAAGCGGTTGAGGGCCTCCTCGGACTCCCAGACGTCGACGACGCGGAAGGTGCTCTCGCCCTGTCCCGCGATGTGTGCGAGCAAACCTTCTACGGGCCAGTCGGCTGGAGATTCCATCCGGTTCTTGCCCCCCCCCCGTCAACTTGCGGTTGGTCTCCTCGTACTGCTCCTGCGTGAACTCGGGGGAGATGAGGACGATCGGCATTTGGGTCCTTCCAGATCGCGGAGACGCGGCATGGGGCTGCCACGTCTGGGCCGGAATCAGGCGACGGCGACGTCCGCCTGTTCACATAGCGATCCTGAGCCGCGTCGCATCATCGCGCATGACTTGCTGCTCCACACGAGACGGAGTCACGCCCGTCGAGAGGGCGAACGTTGCCTGATGCGGCATTAGCACGGATCCGGCGCCGGAGCTGATCACGGATGTAGGTGACGACGCCAGCTCGGTTCCACCGCCAGAAAAACCCGTTTCGCCCGCTGCGGCGGAGCTGGGCCTGGGTCTACCGACCGGGTTCAGTCGGCCGTTCCCAGGGGCACCGGAGAGCTTCGGCGAGGGGCTGGCTGGCGGGCAGTCGGACACGATGTGCCGGACAGTGTCGAAACGTGCGGGGTGCGCCCCTGGTCGTGGTCGGGGGCGCACTGAGGGGCCCTGTGCCCCGCCTTCGCTGGTCCAGATCCGGTTGCTCAAATCCCTTCCGTGCAGTACCTGCACCCGCCGTGGCTCGATGCGCAACACGTAGTGCGTCGGGTTCGTATGTCTGCCGGGCCAGTAGCCGCGAGGGTCGTAGGCGGCCCCGGGTGGGCTTCCCTTGATCGATTGTTCGATGTCGCTGATGTACTGGAGGAACGCCTCCTCCACCCTGCGGAAGGAGGGCACTTCAGCGCCATGGCGCCACGTCCGTCTCCGTGGGGCTCATCGCCGCTGCCCCTGCTGTCGCAGCGCTTTCGGCGGTGGCCGACGTGGCCCGCGGGACATCGTCATCCGTCGCACGGGGGCGATCGCGGAGGCCGAACGCGCTGACGAGCGCGGCGAGGACGGCTGCGATGAGCGGGACGAGGAGGGCGGCGTGGTAGCCGTCGAGCAGGGACTTGGGGGATCCGCCGTCATCGGTGGAGGCGACGTTGACGGCGGTGACGGCGGACAGGCCGAGGGCGGCACCGAACTGGAAGGAGGTATAGAGCAGGCCTCCTGCGAGTCCCTGCTCCTCCTCGTCGATGCCCTCGGTGGCGACGATGGTGAGCGGACCGTAGGCCAGGGAGAAGGCCAGACCGAGGGTGATGAGGCTGGGGAACATCGCCGCATACGTCCAGTCGGCGCCGACCGGCAGGAACAGAGCGTACGAGAGCGCAGCCAGCACCATGCCGCCGAAGATGACCGGGGCGTTGCCGAATCGGTGGACCAGCTTGGGGGTGAGGGTGGGTGAGAGGGCGGCGTCGATGCCGATGACCAGGAGCGCGAGGCTGGTCTGGACCGTGGACCAGCCTCGCAGCTCCCGCAGGTACAGCACGGCGATGAACTGGAAGCCGAAAAAGCCACCGGAGAAGAGCAGGGCGGCGAGGTTGGCGCGCACCAGGGAGCCGTTGCGGAGGATCCCCAGCCGCATGAGCGGGGCGGCCGTCCGGCGTTCGGTCAATACGAAGGCGGTGAGGAGCGCGAAGCCCGCCGCGAGGGTGCCCAGCGTCTGGCCCATGGCGGTGTGGGTGGCGCGTTCGACGGCGAGGACGAAGAGCACGATCGCGCCGGTGATGGTGAGCCCGCCGAGCACATCGACACGCTGCCCGGCGCGCTCGGGCCGCACGGACTTGGGGATGAGGGTGAGGGCGGCGACCAGGATCACGAGCGACAGGACTACGGGGGCGAAGAACACCCAGCGCCAGTCGGCCGAGGTGAGCAGCCCTCCGACGACCAGGCCGATGGAGAAACCCCCGGCCGCGGTGCCGGAGTAGATCAGGAGGGCCTTGTCGCGCTGCGGTCCCTCCGCGAAGCCGGTTGTGATGATGGACAGCCCGGCAGGAGTCATGAATGCGGCGGCGACCCCCGTCACAAAGCGGGCGGCGATGAGCGTGCGTCCGTCGTCGGCGAGACCGCCCAGGCCGGAGAAGAGCAGGAACACGGTGAGCCAGAACAGAAACATCTGCCGACGGCCGAAGAGGTCCGCGGCTCGTCCGCCCAGCAGCATGAACCCGCCGTAGCCCACGACGTATGCACTCATCACCCACTGCAACTCACCAGTGGACAAGCCCAGGTCGGCACGGATCGACGGCAGGGCCACATTGAGCATGGCCACGTCGATGCCTTCCAGGAAGATCGCTCCGCACAGTACGAAGAGCGTTCCCCAAGCGCGCCCGCTCAGGCGGTCAGCGCCGGGCTCCGACGGTGGTGACATGGACGACGTGGACACAGGACTGCTCCTTGACGTGATCGGGGAAGGGAGACATGGGAGAACGAAGGCGTCGCAGGCGATTACCGAACTGCCAGTCGGTTCCTTCTTGTTACCGACTTGAGCCTGGTGCATCCTGGAGGACCATGGAAGAAGGCACTTTGAAGTCACCGAGTTACTGCACGGGAACCGATACCGACCAGGCCCGCCAGTGGGACACCCGAGAGGGTTGCGAGGTCCGTCAGATCCTCGACCGTGTAGCCGACAAGTGGTCGCTGCTCGCCATCGCCCTGCTCGACCGCCGCACCCTGCGCTTCACCGAACTCCGGCGCGAGATCGACGGGATCAGCCAGCGCATGCTGACCGTGACACTGCGCCAGCTGGAGCGCGATGGACTGGTGCGCCGCACGGTGCACCCGGTCGTCCCTCCGCGCGTGGACTACCAGCTCACGCCGATGGGCGTGACGCTGCACGACACCATCCAGACGCTCGTCGCCTGGACCGAGGACCACCAGGACGAGATCGGCGCCGCTCGCGCCGAGTACGACCGGCGCGAGGCCGAGGCCGTGAGCGCGCAGACGGTGATGGACGGGGCTTGAGCAGAGCCTGCCAACTCTTCCTCTACCGCGGACCCGGAGTTCGGCAGGCCGGGACGGCGGTCCTGGGGTGATCCGGTGACTGACCGGAGCGCGAGAACCCTGGAATGTTGGGGTGTCCGCGGTGAGCGCCTCCGCCTGGGCAGAGCAGAGGGACGGCGTGGGCAGCGGATGCTTGGAGGGCGACGTGTGGCCAGACGTAGCCGACGTCGACCAGATGCTCGCTAGGCAGCAGACCGCGTCGAGCCAGTGCCCGGTGGATCGGTTCGAAGACCGATAGGTCGTCCTCAGGGACCTCCTGTGTCGCCGAGTGCACGATGACGCTGGGCATATCGGTGCCGCAGGTTTCGGTCTGGTGATTCTTGTAGCTGATCCAGGCCTCATTGCCCGGACCGTGCGCGAAGCGGGCCCGAGCATCGTGCGGCGTGACGATCTCGATCCTGGACCAGGGGCACCGCGCCGAGGCGGCAGCGCCGGGGCCGGCTTTGCCCGGTCCGTCCGAACGTCGTGTGGTATCACTGAGGTTGAGCCGGTCGTGGGTGTATATCCAGGTCCTGGAGGCGATTTATGTGGACACCATGACCGACAGGCCCGCCATGGCCACCGTACGGTGCGGCCTTCCCACCCGGTACCGGCTGCTGTTCGTCCCGGTGGCCGACGCCGTCGTGGGCCCGGGGTATGTGAAGGTGCCCTACCCCAAGTCCTTGGTGCGCGAGGCCCCTTCCATCGGCACGGACGACGTGCTGCCCGCCGGGCAGGAGTCGGAGATCTTCCAGTATTGCGGCCTCGTCTACCAGCCCGGTATGTCGGGTGAGCGTCAACTGGCCCGCCGCTGAGGCAAGTCGACCGACCGAAGAGGCACCGGACTCTCCTCGTCGTCGCGGCCACCGTGCTGGGCCGGATGGGGTGGTCGTCCATGGGCTGTACTACTTGGTCCCTGTCGGGATTGCGGTTCTCCTCGCCTGCCTGGGCGCCCGCTGGCATGGCGCCGGGATCGGCGTCGCGGGCCTGGGGCAGGCGGGGTCGGGCTGGCCCATGGCCTTGCGGATGACGTCAGGGGTGTGGTCGATGAGGTTGGCGACCGGTGCGGTGGCGAGGGTTCTTGAGCGTGGTGCTGGTACCCAGGTGCGGCCGGGAGGGGGTGCGAGTGCGGCTGTGGCTTGACGGTGGTGGCCGTTACGTATGAGCCGTCGGCGGTTGGCGGCGGTGCGCAGATGCGTGAACTCCCGCTGCGGAAGGCCGCGCGCGGCCTTTGCGGCGCCTACGGTGCACGGCCGGATCGGCCGCCCCGGCCCCTCGTGCATGCATCACCGGCCCGGCTGGTCGTCACCGTCCGGCACCCGGAAGATGCCTGCCTTCGGGCTGCGGCCGAGCATGGTCCTGAGCGCTGCCCGATGTGCTCGCAGCATCTTGCCCGACGCCCCCGAGGGCGGATGGAAGACGATGCCCACTCAGAGGTACGAGCTGGTCTTCGAGGACGGTCCCGAGCCGGGGCAGGACATTGTGGACGCGTCCTGCCCAGCGGCGGCGGCCAGGAACCGGCCCGGCGGGTGCATGCGCGGGCGCTGCCGTCCTGAGCACCTCGGCGAATCCGGCGAAATGAGAAGACGAGACGGTCCGGCTCGCGTCGTGTTGGTTCCCTGGGCGGCGAGAACGGCTCCGGTGAATCCGCCCATGAGCCGGGGGGCGGGCAGCGCCGCCACCGACGGCGCGCCTGCCCCGCACCCGGCGCCTCAACCCGCAGGATGCCGCCTGCCCGCCCGACCGCCCTGGTCGGCACCCGCATGGTTGGGTGGGGCAGGGCAGGCGCAAGGCGATGTGGACGGCGGACCGATGGGCGGCGGCATGCGAAGCGTAGGCCTGGAGGAGGAGCTGTTGCTGGTGGACGCCCGCAGCGGTGAGCCGCTGGCCCTGTCGGGGGCCGTGCTGGCGGCCGCGGGCTGGTCGGTCGGACAGCGGACGGAGGGCGGCGGACCGCAGGGGCACATCTTCGAGAAGGAACTGCAGCAGGAGCAGTTGGAGTTCGCCACCAAACCGGTGACGGAGATGGGGGAGCTGCTGGAGGAGATCACCCGCTGGCGGATGGAAGCCGCCCGGCATGCTGCGTCCGCCGGGGCGCTGGTCGCGGCCCTCGGCACCTCCCCGCTGCCGGTTCGGCCCTCGTTGAGCACGGGCAAGCGGTACGAGTGGGTCGGCGAGCAGTTCGGCCTGACCGCGCAGGAGCAGCTGACCTGCGGCTGCCACGTCCACGTGTCGGTCGAGTCGGACGAGGAGGGCGTCGCGGTCCTGGATCGGATCCGCCCATGGCTGCCTGTGCTGACGGCGATGAGCGCGAACTCGCCGTTCTGGCAGGGGGAGGACAGCGGATACGGCAGCTACCGCAGCCGGGTGTGGAACCGGTTGCCCTCGGCCGGACCCACGGACGTCTTCGGGTCCGCCGACCGTTATCACGAGCAGGTGCGCGCGATGCTCGACATCGGGGTGCTGCGCGACGAGGGGATGATGTACTTCGATGCCCGCCTGTCCGCTGCGTACCCCACGGTGGAGGTCAGGGTCGCGGACGTCTGTCTGGAGGCGTCGACCCCGGTCCTGCTGGCGGCCCTGGTACGCGGCCTGGTCGAGACCGCCGCCCGCGGTTGGCGGGACGGACAGCCTCCGGCCAGGGTCGGTACGGGCCTGCTGCGGCTGGCGGCTTGGCGCGCCGGCCGCTCGGGGCTGGACGGCCCGCTCATCGATCCCCAGACGATGCGCGAGACGTCCCCGGAGTGGGCCGTCGAGGCGCTCTACGCCCATGTGCGCGAAGCCCTGGCCGACCACGGCGACGACGATCGCGTCCGGGAGAGCATCGCCCGCCTCCGGGAGCACGGCAACGGGGCGCGCGTCCAGCGCGGGCTGCTGCGTACGGAGGGCACGCTCGGCGCCGTGGCCACCCGCTGCGCGGAGATCACTGCCGGCAGCGCCTGAGCCGGACGCGGTGCGTCGATGCCGGTGTGGGCACTGCCTTGTTGAGGTGGTCGGACCCCGGCCACAAGGGTGGATGTAGGGAGCTCGCGGCGCTGAACCGGCTGCAGGTTCTGCTCGTTGCCGTCCAGCGAGCCAGCCAGCCATCGCCTGGATGGACTGCGCCGCCCGTCCAGCATCAGCCCCCGCAGACAGCAGCCACCCTTTGCCCGCTGGTCCCGCCGCGGAACCGACACGAACACATCGGCCAGCAACTCCGCCAACTCGGCACGCAGATCCTCAACTTGCCGCCTGCCCACACACCCAACATGCTCCCGAACAGCGAGAACAGGAGCACCTAACGGAGCCCTATCAGGGTGGTCCGGGGGATCGTCGAGTCGTCCTGACCGATACTGCCGCGAGTCCGAGAGCCCCCACCCGCATACTGGGGTGATGACCACATTCTACCCTGCCCGCTTCCGGGATCCCGGATACGGGAAGCATCACTTCGCCGTCTCAGGCTGGCTACTGGTGCGCTGTCCCCGGTGCGCACGGCAGGCGCAGATAGCCACGGCCGCCCGCAATGCCCTGGACAATGTGTCGAGTGGGGACGTGCCGCGGCGGCTCGTGTGCCGTCACTGTGGACTGTCACGGCAACGCGAGAAGGACGCTCCGGTCGTGTTCTCGTGGGGCGGCGGCCCGGACATGCTCGATCCCTACTTCCGTGAGCCGCTCTCGCTCCAGACCCATGCAAGGCATGGGCGCCTGTGGGCGTACAACCTTGAACACCTCAATCTGCTGCGCCAGTACGTGCGGGCGACACTGCGCGAGCACGACCCCTGGTATGAGCCCTGGCGCAAGATGGGGCTCTTCGGGCGCCTTCCCGGGTGGATCAAGCAGGCGAAGAACCGCGACGAGGTGCTGCGCGGGCTGGACCGCATGCGCTCCTCCCTCGCAGCGTGAGCCAAGGCATGTCAGCGTTTTCGTCGGCCTGAGACGATCAGCAGGACCGTACGAACGAACGCAGAGGTGGGGAACATGATCGGTCTGCTGTTGCTTGGTGTTCTGGCGCTCGCGGTGGGCGGGTGTGCATGTGTGGTGTGGGCGGAGCGTGGTGGGCCCCGGTGGACCCGTGTGGTGGCGGCTATGACGCTCGCGGCGGGCGAGCTGGTGCGTCGCTCCGGGAAGAACCGGCGCCGGCAGGTGAACGGGACCACCGGCGGGGACGACTAGGAACAAGGAAGCGGTCGGTTGGGCGGTCGAAGTCACCTGGCGGCTGTTTGCGTCCGGCCTGCAGTGGGGCCGCCGGGCGTGGACGTCCCCGCAGGTGTCGTCGGGGAGATACGGGTGGGAGTGCCGTTGGCGGCCTGACCCTGTGGAAGGCCGGGCTCCTGCGAGGATGCGGCTATGGACGGCGCGGCTCTTCTTGAGGTGCTGGTAACTCTCTGGTTGGCGAGGGGAGTGTGTACGCACGCTGGTGCTGGAGTTCCGGGCCGACCTTGCACACCATGTCCACGATCTCGCGAGGGCCGCTGAGGCCAACTGGTCCCATGAAGCGGTAAAGGGCGCCACGGGACCTGCCACGGCCGAGGAGACCGTGGCGGCTCTGTACCCCGTCGCGCGGGAGTCGGCGATCGAGTTGATGGTCAACTTCACGTCGATCAAGCCGCCGTGCCAGTTGCCGTTGACGTAATTGGTGTTCCAGAGATTTACCTCCGTGTACGCGGGCCGGGTTTCTGCTGTCTCGACGGCACAGCCGTTACGTATCAGGAAATCGATGGCCGATGGGCGTGTGTACAGACCACGTGACCGTCGGCGCCTCCGACGACCGTGTCCCGGTCGGCCGTCGGGCCCTCGCTCCACGGCGCCGAGCTGGATGAAAGTGCCCTGTCCCCTGTGCGACAGCAGCAAGGTGTCCGAGGCGAGGGCACCCGCTGCGTCAGATCGGCAAAGTCCCGCTGCCGGGCAGCCACTCCGACGTGGAAGTGGGTGTGCTCCAACTGCCGCTGGTTCCGCAGTGTCAGCTCATCACGCACCTAGGCGAGGACCTTCGCCGCGCGGCAGCTCGGCTCGGCCGGAACGTCCGCGAGTGTCGGCCGAGGCCGGACGTACGGGAATCCCACGCAACGGGCCGGAGTTACTGACTGTGACAGCTATGCCGACGGGCTGATCCGGGGCCCGTCGCCGAGAGGGTACGGGTATGAGTCTTCGTCAGTTCGAGTACGCGCTGGCCGTCGCCGAGGCGGGCTCGGTGACCGCGGCGGCCGAGCGGCTGCACGTCGCCCAGCCGTCGGTCTCCCAGCAGATCCGCGGCCTGGAGCGGGACCTCGGCGTGGAGCTGTTCGCCCGTACGCCCAGCGGACTGGTTCCCACGGTGGTCGGGCGTGCCTTCTTGCGGGAGGCGGAGGTCGCGGTGAACGCGCTGCGGGACAACGAGCTCGCCCCGGCCACGGCCGCCCGCGTGTCGCAGGCCGCGACCGCCGTTCGCTGGGCCGCTCACGGACTGGGCGCGACGCTCGTCCCCGCCTCCGCCGTGCCCCCGGGGCACGAACACCTGGTGCGGCCGGTGTTCCCGGCCGTCACCCAGCCCGTGATCGCGGTGCTCCGGTCCGGTGCGGGACCGGCGGAGACGGCGCTACTCGCATTCCTGCGCCAGGAGAACTGGCCCCCGCTGATTTCGCATTGACGGATGTCCGGAAGCAGTATTTCCGGAATTCCGCCGAACGTCAGTTGCGGGGGAATTCGCCGCCGTCCACGTAGAGATTGCTGCCGGTCAGCCAGCCCGCCTGGTCGGAGACGAGGAACAGGACCGTGTGCGCGATGTCGTCGGGGCGGCCGTCCCGTCCCAGCGGGGTGGTGCCCTCGGCGCCGGTCCGGCCCGCCGCCGAGTTCAGTTGCGCCCACTGCTCCCGCGTCGCCTCGCCGCCCGGGGTGGCGACCCTGCCGGGAGAGACGGTGTTGACCCGGATGCCGGCCGGAGCCAGTTCCAGGGCCAGGCCCCGGCTGTAGTTCTCCAGGGCCGCCTTGGCCGCCGTGTAGTGCAGGAACGGTCCCACCGGGGCGAGGGTCGCTGCCGAGGAGACATGCACGATCGCCCCCGAGTGCCGCTCCCGCATGCCCGGCACCAGCAGTGCGTCCAGCCGCACCGAGGCCAGGAAGTTCAGGTCCAGCGCGTCCTGCCACACCTCGTCGGGGATGTCCGAGGCACTCTCGTACGGCTGCGCTCCACCCGCGTTGTGGACCAGGATGTCCACGCCGCCCAGGCTCTTGTGTGCGGCCTCGGCGAGCGCTTGGGTCCCGGCCGCGGTCCGTACGTCGGCCTCCACAAAGGCGGCTCCTTCCGGCACCGGGACCGTGGCCGACCTGGCGCTGGTGAGTACTTCGGCGCCTGCGTCGAGGAGGTGGCGGACAACGGCCGCTCCTATCCCTCGGGTTCCGCCCGTCACCAGTGCCCGCTTTCCCTTGAGCTCCCGCGTCGTCGATCCGTTTTCGATGCTGGTCATTTCGCTGGTCCTTTTCTTTCTGTTGTGAACTGGTTTCACGGTAGGACCGAGGAGGAACGGGAGGCAAAGACGAAATGTCAGCGGGGCCCATAGGTAACTCCTATGGGCAACTCTTAGGGCAACGGGGTCACTTGAGGCGGCTGCTGAATGCTTGCCGGGCCCCGCACCCTACTCTGTACCTACTGGTATGTACGATTGGGCTGAGACACTGTTGGTCCCGTGGTTGGAGGACGCATGCCGCTCGTACGTATCGACGTGCTGGGCCGTGACACCGGGCGCCTGGTTGCCCTGGGGCGCGCCGTGCACGAGGCGTTGGGAGAGGTGATGGGGGTCCCGGACGACGACCGGTTCCAGATCCTGACGGCCCACGACGGCGAGAGCGGCCTCCTGCGGCACGGCACCTACCTCGGGGTGCGGCGGGACGACGACATCGTCTATGTGACCATCACCCTGCGGGAGGGCCGTCCGGCAGAGCAGAAGCAGGCGCTGTACCGGCGCATCGCCGAACTCGCCCAGGAACATGCCGGAACGGAACCCCGCAACATGTTCGTTGTGCTGACCGAGAACAGCGATGCCGACTGGTCGCTGGGCAACGGCGAGGCACAGTACCTCGTCTGACGCCCCTTCTGACCGGGCCGGACAGTTCCGACCGTCTCCGGACCGTCCGACATACGACCGCACGGCCCGGCGGATTCGTTGTGCGGTGCGGGGGACTGGGCGCCCGGCTGCGCGACCGCAGGGCCGCGATCCAGTGGGGCCAGCTGGTGTTGCCGCACGTGGCCCAGCGCCACCACCTGCTGCGCTACCGCCCCCGCAGTCCCAGCGATCCGGGGCCGGTGCGCCGCGGGCATGTGTGGGCGGTCAGCGAGGCGGCGGTGACGATGGCGCCGCTCGCCCGGCGCACCCTCGCCGCCCAGTGAGCAGGCGGCCACCGGCAGGCCGGAGCATCCGAGGCAGGTGGGTGCACCGCGCCTGCCTGTCTTCGGGCTGTGTTCCTCGCCGCGTGGTCAGCGGCGTTCGACGCTGAAGCCGCTCTCGTGGAGCGCGGCATTCCACCGGTCGCGGTCGAACCACGTGGTGATGTCCAGGACCATCGCGGTGATCTGCTTCATCCGGTCATTCCAGTTGTGGCCGGACGGCCCGCGCCTGCCTTCGCACGCATGCAGCGTCACCCGACCCGGTCAGCCCTTGATCTCCCGGATGAGGTCGCGCTCGTCGTCGTAGAGCTCAAGGTGGAAGCGGAGGCCGAACCGTGTCAGCAGTGCGGCGAGGTCGTCGAGCCGGTCCGGGTCGATGACGCCGTTGAGCAGGGTGGCGGAATTGTCGGTGGGGTCGGCTTCGATGCGGCACCAGCTGGTCTCGATTTCGTAGCCTTCCCAGGAGGACGACCGGGACCGCCATCCGGCTCGCACGAAGCGCTCGGCGATGTGCGAGGCGTTCCGGCTGTCCGGCAGCAGCCCGCACAGGTTGTTGTCGCTCTGCGCCCATCTGTCATCCAGGGCCGGGCCGTCATCCGAGAGGTCCACATCCGGATTATGGGTCCGCAGCCCGCTGCTGGACCATGAGGTTTCTTGCTGGATGGCGGGAGTGGGAAGAAAGACAACCTCCCGGTGGCCGCAGCCGCCTACCGCCGCCCCGGGTTCTCCTCGATGACGTCGGCCCGGGCGGGCACTGGCACGCCATCGGCGGCGCATCGCTGCGTACGGCCACCGGGTGTCGGTTCTGAGGCCGGGGTCGGAGTGGTTCTCCAGCATCGGCGGTTCCTGGGCGAGCGGACGCGCAGGGAATCAGGTCACCAGGCACCCTCGACGGTGTAGTCGCCGGCCGGGGAGGTGACTTCGTGGTGGCGCTCCTGCACATTGGTGGGGCCCGGCTACTGCATCAGCTCGGTGTGGGGATGCTCCGGCGCAGCCGGGCAGATGTAGATCTGCTGTTTGTAGCCGCTGCCGATTTGGACCGCGGTCGGTTGCCGCAGGTCGCGGTAGCGCGAGTCGGGGGAGGACGCAGCCGCTTGGTCTTCGTACGGGATCCAGCTTCGGTTGCTGCTGTCCCATTCGAAGGTATCGATGGTCAGCAGCGGGTCCATCTCGGTGTCACAGGCGGGGCAGGACTGGGGAGCGGGATCGGTGTAGCCCCACATGGGCCAGCCGCCGACCTTCCAGCCGGGGGCGACGGACAGGTGGCTCCCGTAGAACGAATCCGGGTAGGGGGCGTAGACGCTGTCCACACCGGCGTCGGCCGCCTGCCACGTGCTCCAGTTCCCGATCCGCTCTCGCAGTTCCTTGCTCAACTCCATGGGGCTGGGATACTCGGTGACCTGTTCCGGGGCGACCACGCACGGCTCCGGCACGTATTCCTCGACCACCAGCGGCGGCTCGGGGGGTGAGGTGAGGATCTCGGTGACGGCGGCCGCGGACCGCCAGACCAGCACGGTCCTCGGCATGTACTTCTCCGGAGGATGGTCGAAGGGACACCACAGCACCTGGAGTAGATCGGCCCCGGCCTGTCCGGGCGGGCGCAGGGTGGGAATGTCGCGCGCGTACAACTGGGCCAAGGGCAGCATGGCGACCGGGCCCGCAAGCCACGTGTCGTCGTGCCACGTGTCGTCGGAGTTGAGCCGCTCCAGGACCGCTTGCTCCTCAGACGTGTATTGGGGAACGTGTGGTTCGCCGTCCGGGTGCACCGCCTCGCTCGCCCGGATGCGCTGCTGCAGGCGCAGCTCGGCCAGCGCGTAGCCCCCGCCCTCGTGCGGGAGGTCGCAGTGCGGCCACGGCTCGTCGGCGGGCCACAGCAGTGGCCCGCCTATCGAGCTGTCGTGCAACGAAGGAGCTCCGCGGCGGGGATGCAACCGGGTCGCCGTGCGTGCCAGCGGGGCAAGTTGGGGGAAGACCGCCGCGACGTCGAGCGGTCGCGGCGGGGTAGTACGGACGACATTCATAGCGGCGATGCTGCCAGCAGCCTCTGACAATGGAAGTACCGGTCCACGACAGCCGACACCAGGCAGCGTCCGTTGTCGGCTGCCCGTTGACCCGGTCGTGGCGTCGGTCAGTCGAGTGGCCAGGGCCGGGCGCTGGCGCCCAGCCGGTTCCAGGCGTTGATCACGGTGATGGTCCAGATCAGCTCGGCGAGTTCGACCTCGGTGAACTCCGCGGCCGCCCGGCCGTAGACCTCGTCGGTGACGGGGCCGTCGGTGAGACGTGTGGCCGCCTCGGCCAGCTCCAGGGCGGCCCGTTCGCGGTCGGTGAAGAACGGGGTCTCGCGCCACACCGGCAGTGCGTAGAGGCGGCGCTCGCTCTCGCCTGCCGTACGCGCGTCCCGGGTGTGCAGATCGACGCAGTAGGCGCAGCCGTTGAGCTGGGAGACGCGTGCCCATACCAGCTCCTGCAGCGCGGGCTCCAGGCTGACCTTCCGGGAGGCGGCGTCGAGCGAGCTGAGGGCGCGGTTGATGTGCGGGGCCAGCTTGTCCACCGGTAGTCGTACGGACGTCATGGCATTCTCCTTCGAGTGGGTTATCGGCTTGCAGCGGTCGACGGTTGATCGACGAGGGCGACCTCGCCGTCGCGGAAGACGCGGTAGGGCACTCCTTCGCGCTCGTAGCGCTCCACGACGTGTTCGATCGGCTCGCTCTCGGGGATCGGCGAGCGGAAGTGGGGAACGAAGGCGTAGTCCAGGAGGCCGAGACCATCCCAGCGCGCCGGCAGGCCGTAGGCGGTGACGGCGTCGGCGGGGTCGTCGACGAGTTCGAAGCCGCGCAGACTGGGCGACAGGACGCAGGCGCCGGCGCTCCAGCCGGCGTAGACGAGGGCGTCGCGGCGCAGCATGCCGGTCAGGAGCTCGTCAGCACCGCTGAGAGCCATGGCCAGCCGCAGGACGAACGGGTTCCCGCCGTGGACCCAGACGACGCCGAAGCCGGACAGGCGCTCGGCGAGCGTGCCCGCATCACCGAAGTGGTCCCGCAGGTCGATCTCGGTTGCCCGGTAGCCGCGGTCGCGCAGCATCGCGACCTCCCGGCCGGTGGCCTGTTGTCTTTGCGGGACGGGGAGGGCGTCCAGCGCGTTGCCGACGACGGCTGCGGTTCGGGCGTCTTTGGCGAGGTCGTCCAGCAATGCGGGGGTGTCCCCGAGTTTCCAGGAGGAAAGGAACAAACGCATGGTCCTGCTCTCGTGACAAGGGGGCTCGTGGCAAGGGGAGGGTCAGGCGGAGACGGTGAGCACGATCTTTCCGGCGGTACGGCCGGTCTCGCCGATCTCGTGTGCCTTGGCAGCCCGTTCGAGCGGCAGGACCGTGTCGATGCGCACCCGCAGTCGGCCGGATGCGGCGAGGGAGGCAATCTCCTTCATGCCCGCCTGGTCGGCTTCCGTGATCATGAAGGTGGAGCGGAGTCCGAGAGCTCGGGCCTCGGCCGCCAGGTGCGCCTCGGCGGGGGAAGAGAGTGAGACGAGGATGCCGCCCGGGCGCAGGGTGTTGAGGGAGCGCGGCCCGTAGTCGCCACCGATGGTGTCGATCACGACGTCGATGTGGCGGGCTGTGGTGGCGAAGTCGGTGCGGGTGTAGTCGATGACCTCGTCGGCGCCCAGTCCTCGTACGAAGTCGTGGTTGGTGGCGCGAGCGGTGCCGATGACATGTGCGCCGCGCGCCTTGGCGATCTGGACGGCCAGGTGTCCGACGCCACCGGCTGCGGCATGAATGAGCACGCGTTGCCCGGGGCGAACATCGGCGGTGTCGACGAGGGCCTGCCACGCGGTGAGCGCGGCCAGGGGGAGGGCGGCGGCCTCCACATGGGAGAGCCCCGGCGGCTTGGCAGTCAGGTGCCGGGCCGGGGAGACCACGTACTCGGCGTAGGTCCCGGCAGGAGCCGGCTGGCGCGGCATGCCGAACACCTCGTCGCCGGGTCCGAACAAGGTGACACCCGGCCCGGCCGCTTCGACCACACCGGATACGTCCCAGCCCAGGCGGATCGGAACATCGCCCGCCAGCCCGCCGGTGGCCCGGTGCCACCAGTCGGTCGGGTTCACCCCTGCGGCACATACCCGGACGAGCACTTCGGCGGGGCCGGGCACGGGGCGCGGCACCTCAATGATCTTCAGGACGTCCGGTTTGCCGAAGGAGTCCTGGCCGATGGCACGCATCGTGATGATCCCTTGGTGTCTGGCACGCCGTCCGTCATGGTCCGGCTATGCGGGTGGGTTCGGTTCACCCTCACTGCTTCTGCCGGCAGCCAGAGGGCAGTCCACCCGTGGAAAGCCCTCGGGTGTGAGGTGGAAGTGCCGGATGATGTCGGCTCGCTCAGACTGCTACGGGACTGATGTGCGAACAAGCTGGCATAGTGCAAGGATCGTTAAGGTGGATTTAACGTCCGGAGGAACGAGTGCTGGAGCGGCTTGAGCTGGAGGCGTTCTTGACGCTGGCCGAGGAGTTGCACTTCGGCCGCACGGCCGAACGTCTGCACGTGAGCACTGCCCGGATCAGCCAGACCATCAAGCGGCTGGAACGCCACATCGGTACGCCGCTGTTCGAACGCAGCAGCCGTCACGTCTGCCTCACCGAGGCCGGCAGGCTGCTGCACGACGATGTACGCCCGGCCTACGACCAGATCGAGGCTGGGCTGGAGAAGGCGGTCAACGCCGCGCGCGGCGTTGACCGCCTTCTCCAGGTCGGCTTCCTCGGCGCCGCCGCCGGACAGCTCATGGTCCAGGCCGCCCGGCTGTTCGACCGACGACACCCCGGCTGGCGGGTCCGGCCCAGGGAAATGCAGATCGTCGACGGCCTCGGGCGGTTGCGCGCAGGCGATGTCGACCTTCTGGTCGTGAGCCTGCCGCACCACGAACCCGACATGGTCACCGGGCCGGTCTTGTTCTCCGAACCCCGGGTGCTGGGAGTGTCGTCCCGCCACCCGC
Organism: Streptomyces sp. NBC_00224; assembly: GCF_041435195.1. Classification (NCBI taxonomy): domain Bacteria; kingdom Bacillati; phylum Actinomycetota; class Actinomycetes; order Kitasatosporales; family Streptomycetaceae; genus Streptomyces; species Streptomyces sp. NBC_00224. The sequence goes on along the minus strand of NZ_CP108106.1, from coordinate 227,912 downwards.
TCGCGCGCCGTGACAGCGTTTCGCTGGAAGACCTGGCTGAGATCAAGATGCTGCAGGTGGCCGGAGCGTTCTCCGACTACTGGCGCGCGGACCGCACCCCCCACGTGACGCCCGCAGGTCGCCCCGTCGAGCCGGGCCCGCAGTTCGAGACGCTCCAGGAGGCCCTGGCCCTGATCGATGCCGGCGAAGGGGCCTTCGTGATGGGCGCCCAGGTGTCGCGGTTCTACGCGCGCCCCGGCGTCGCGTATCTTCCGCTGAGCGATGCACCGCCCCTGGAATGGGTGCCCACCTGGCTCGTCACCAACACCGCCCCTCAGATCCACGCCTTCAACCAGGCTGCCCAGAAAGTCGCCGCGCGGGTTTCTCCCGCAGTTCGCAGCTGATGCCGATCCGTGCACCAGCTCCGAAAGGGCGTACCTCTTGAGCGCGTTCGGCGGCATGTGCCGGACACGGAGTCCACCGGGGAACGCGGGCATCATGGTCGGGCGCCGGGGCCGTCGCGCTCGGGGCGTGAGCCGGAGCACGTTCGTTGAGGCGTCTGCCGAGGGGGACGAACGAGCGGTGGCGAGGGCCCGGGCGGACGCTCACGCAAGCCACCCCAGGTGACGGACCGTCACTGAACGGGCCTTTCGGCGAACGGCGAGGTCGGCGGCCCGAAAAGCTGCCTCCCGTGTCCCTGCTGCGTCCCGAGGACGCGGTCTTCGAGGCGGTGCTGGAGGGATGGACGCGTCAGCAGCGCGGTGGGCGCCGACTTCAGCAGCCGGCCCCGGCCCACCAGAAACGCCCCTCTTATGGACCTCGCCACCGAGCTTGCCGCCTTCGTCTTCAACCGACTGCTCGGCTTCAGCGGGCAGACCGCTGCGACCTGGAGGGCGGAGAGGAGCGGTGACGACGCCCGCTATGTCGCTTACCGAGCACCCGGCACGGCCGGCGCCCGCCCGCCCGGGGCGGTGCCGCTCCGGCGCCGCGCACGCCATAGCCAGATGTCCCTGGCCGGACGTGTTCTGACGTCGGTCTGGGGTTTGTGCGTTAGGCGATGAGGGGTGCTCGCTACGTCGCCATTCGGAGTCTGTCCTTCTCCAGACTTTGACCTATCCCGTGAGAGGCGCGGCGGGTTCTACCGCTGCTGTGTGCTCAGGCATCGCGTACGTAGGCTGACGGTGTTTGGCCGTTTTGCGCCTGCTGGGCTCGTTCGGCCATCATCTTTGCCAGTACTTCCAGACGTGATGTGGCGAAGGACTGGCGATCGGTATCGGTTCCTTGGATGGACAGGACGATTGTGCCGACGCGCAGAGTGATGAAGCCTCCGCCAGGGCGGTCTTGGGTGGCAGGTCCGGTTACGGCCCACTGCTCGTCGCCGATCTTCGGCATCGGAACAGTCAAGCCGTCTGCCTCCGCCCGGCCGCTACCATCATGCGATTTCTTCACCGCGTTGAAGAATTCATGCGCTTTTTCCGCATTGATGCAAGCCGCGGCCATGAAGGAGACTTCGGCTTCCGGGGTCCCCATCAGATAGTCGGCGGATGCCGCGACGATCAATCCCGGTCCCTGAGCCGCCGTCAGGGTCTCGGCCGGCTTTGGCTGCGTCCACTTCGCGGGCAGGCTCCCATGAGTGGGCAGCACTTGGTGCAGGGAATCGCTGTTGAGCGCCGTCACGGCCTGGTTCTGTCCCGGGCCGTCACCTGTGATCATCCGTGCACCGCCGTAAATGCTGATGGCCACCAGGGCGATGAGAGCCAGGGCGGCAGCGAGCAGCGAAAACCGGGTATTTCGAGTGTTGTTGAACGTCACAGGACCTAAAGAGATCGTGTTCCTGCCGCGTACCGTCGTACCCTCAAATGTGATGCTGTGCGTCGTGGAGCGGGGGACGTCGACGGGTCGGGGCCCGGCCATTGCTTCGGATAATCGTCTGGCGAAGTCCGGATCACTGTCCACCGCGGCCTGGAGCAGCGTGCGCAGTTCACTTACGGTATCCGGGTCTCGGTGGCCGTCGGCGACTGCACGCATCGCGGTGCGCCCGCGGTCTGTTGTGGCGAGCCGCTCCCGCACCACGTCGGAGACCGCCTGTCCTACCCCGGTTCCGGCAGCAACCGCCGTACCGTCGGCCATCTGCGTGAAGATCTCAAGCACTCTATCGATCATGCGCCACCCCCTGTAGCCACGACACCACGCATCATTGTCACCTCGGGAGCACCCGCACGAAGGGCAGTTGCAGATTCCCGATCAACGAGCCCAGGATTTCGCGACCTGATGGCCCGCCGCCTCACCCACGAAAACGCCATCTCCTGGCGCAACCCGCCAAAGCTGAACCATCCTGGCATTCCGGGATGAAACAGCGGAAGAAAACAACCTCTCAGAACCGACCGATTGATGGGCGAAATCGGCAAGCGGTAGCGCGCAGTGGATCGAGGGCCTTCTGTGGCTCCTCGCGCTGAGCCTATTTGAGCGGATACTTGGCCAGAGAGGCCAGATACGGTGCTCAGTCACAGTTGTGGCGACCTACCTCTACCGCGGCGTCCGCCACGACGCCGAGGTCTGGTCGGTGCTGGTGCCGCAGTGGCAAGCCTTGGGCCGTTGAGTGGTCCTGTGATCAGCCGTTTGTCCCTGTTCGGAGCTGTCGGTTCGGCGGGGCCGCAGGAAAGAGGCACGCAAAGCCGCGCGGGTGCTCATGGCGCCACCTGAACCAGCCCAGCCCGCGCCCCGACGCCCAGTGCGTACACCTGCCGCACGCTGCCCCAGGACAACGGCGGACCGGTAGTGGACGGCGGCGCGGTGATGGCGGAGGGCCCTGAGGGAGGCGCTTCCCGCAGGGCGGGAGCCGCCTCGCGTGTGCCGCACGCTTTGGCCGTATCGCTTTGCCGACGCTAAGGTATGCCGCCGGACTCGGCGGGTCGCTCCCCCGAGGGAGGTGGGGAAGGGCGGATTCATGGACGCGGACCACACGGGGCTCGTCGTCGAGGCGCAGGCCGGCGACGACCGTGCGCGCGAGGAACTCATCGCCGCGTACCTGCCGTTGCTCTACAACATCGTCGGGCGAGCGCTGAGCGGCCATGCGGATGTCGACGACGTCGTCCAGGAAACCCTGCTGCGCGCGATGCGTGACCTGCCCGCCCTGCGCGCCCCGGAGAGCTTCCGGTCCTGGCTGGTGTCGATCACGATCCGGCAGATCAGCACCCACCGCCACCGGCAACGCGCCTTCGCCGGACGGACCACGGTCATCGACGAGGCACGCGAGATACCGGACGCGGGCGCCGAACCCGAGGACATGACGATCCTGCGTCTGCGGATGTCCGACGAGCGCCGGCAGGTCGTCGAGGCCACCCGGTGGCTCGATACGGACCATCGGGTGCTGCTGTCGCTGTGGTGGCAGGAACGCGCCGGCCTGCTGAGCCGTGACGACATCGCCGCCGCGACGGGGCTCTCGGCCGCCCATGTCGGCGTGCGTCTACAACGCATGCGCGAGCAGCTGGAGTTGAGCAGGACCATCGTCGCCGCGCTGGAGGCCGACCCGCGCTGCCCGGGGCTGGGCGAGACCGCCGCCGGGTGGGACGGCGCGCGTACCTCGGTGTGGCGCAAGCGGATCGCGCGGCACACGCGCGGATGCGCCCTGTGCGGGGCGACGACGGCGACGCGCGTCCCGGCCGAACTCCTGCTCTTCGGCCTCGCGCCGCTGGCGGTCCCGGCCGGGCTCGTCGCCGCGCTGGCCGCCAAGGGGCTGCTGTCGGGTACGGCCGTGGGCGGCGCCCAAGTGGCCGCCACCCCTGTCGCCTTCGGCACGGCGGCGGGGGGAGGCGGTCTGCACGGTTCGCTGGTGGGCAAACTCTCCGCGCTGACCGCGCATCCGCTGCTCGCCGTCGCCACCGGCGCGGTGCTCGTCACCGGGACCGCCGTCTACGTGGCCTGGCCCGAGCCTACGCATCGGGCGCCCGGGGTCAGCGCCGCTCCCACAGCCGGCGAGCCCCGGGCCAGCAAGCCCGCGCTCGGCCAGTCGGCGCCGACCCCCTCGCGCTCCGCCGCGCCGAGCCCGTCGCGCACCACCCCCTCGGCCGGTCCGTCCCCGGCGGCGAGTGCGTCCTCGATCGGTACGGTTCCGCTGGGCGCCCAGTCGCTGGAGTCCGCGGACGCCCCCGGCCGGTACGTCGCGTACTCCGGCGACTTCGCGACGCTCGGCCGGGTCTCCGCGTCCAGCGACGCCCAGACACGGCGGCGGGTCACCTTTACGGTGATCAGGGGCCTGGCTGACGCCCGGTGCGTCACCTTCCGCGCCGCCGACGGCCGTTATCTGCGCCATCGTGAACTGAGGCTGCGGCTGAGCAGCAGCGACGGCAGCGCCCTGTTCCGCGAGGACGCCACTTTCTGCGCGAGCCCCGGGGCGGTCGCCGGGTCGGTGACCCTGCACGCCCACAACTACCCCGGGTCGGTCCTGCGTCGGCGCGACGGCGGTATCTGGCTCGACGGCTCCGACGGCACCCGCGCCTTCGCCGGACAGGCCTCGTTCGTCGTGCGCAGGGCCTGGGCCTGAGGAACCGCTCCTTGAGCGGACGGCACGGGCAGGCGGGACGACGGCCGCGCTGCCGCGACCGCCACCTGTAGGCACCCCAGAACGAGGCATGCCCTTCCCGCCGGGACGACCAGATCGCGGGGCCTCGCGTAACGCTTTCTTCCTGCGAGATGCATCACCGGGCAATCCGCCGGGCGGCGCCACTTTTCCGTTACGGGACCGCGCGTTCGCCAGCCTCCCCTTGTGTGGGGTGTTCTTCCCGCCGCTCGCTTGGGCGGGTCGGCGGTGGAGGGACCCCGACTTACCCGTTGACGTATCTCCCGAAGGAAGCCGCTCTATGACGCGACACATCCAAGGCCCACGAGGAACATCATGAAGGGCCTGCACCGGCTCAGCCGGCGTCGCCGCTTCGTGGTGACAGGAGTGTCGGCCGCCGCGCTGGTGGCCGGTGCCATGACGCTGCTCCCCGACTCCGCCGGAGCCGCCGCCCTGGGTACGCAGGCGGCGCCCTCGGGCCGGTATTTCGGCACCGCTGTGGCCGCCGGGCGGCTCGGCGACCCGGCGTACGCCGCGATCGCGGACCGGGAGTTCACCATGGTCACCCCGGAGAACGAGATGAAGTGGGACGCAGTCGAGCCGTCCCGCGGCACGTTCACCTTCGAAGCCGCCGACCGGGTCGTCAGCCACGCCCTGGCACACGGCCAGCGCCTGCGCGGCCACACCACGGTCTGGCACTCGCAGCTCCCCGCCTGGGTCCGCTCCATCCGCGACGCGAACACCCTGCGCGGCGTGATGAAGAACCACATCACCACCGAGATAAACCACTACAAGGGCAAGATCTACGCCTGGGACGTGGTCAACGAGGCGTTCGCCGACGGCTCAGGCCAGCACCGCGGTTCGGTGTTCCAGGACGTGCTCGGCAACGGCTTCATCGAGGAGGCGTTCCGTACCGCTCGGACGGCCGACTCCTCGGCCAAGCTCTGCTACAACGACTACAACATCGAGAACTGGACCGACGCCAAGACGCAGGGCGTCTACCGCATGGTGAAGGACTTCAAGTCGCGCGGCGTGCCCATCGGCTGCGTCGGGTTCCAGAGCCACTTCGGCGCCGGCGGCCCGCCGTCCAGCTTCCGGACCACCCTGTCCAACTTCGCCGCCCTCGGCGTCGACGTCCAGCTCACCGAGCTGGACATCGCCGGTGCGTCGCCCACCCACTACGCGAGCGCGGTCAACGCCTGCCTGTCCGTGGCCCGGTGCACCGGCATCACGGTGTGGGGCGTGCGTGACCGCGACTCCTGGCGCAGCGGCGAGAGTCCGCTGCTGTTCGACAACGACGGCAAGCCCAAGCCTGCCTACACCGCCGTCATGAACGCCCTCAAGTCCGCCCCGGGGCCGACGCCCGGCGGGTCCGGCACCCCCACCGGCGGAACCGGCCCCACCCCGGGCGGGTCCGCCGCCAGCGGAGAGATCAAGGGCGTCCCGTCCGGCCGCTGCATCGACATCAATGGCTTCTCCACGGCCAACGGCACCCAGGCACAGCTGTGGGACTGCAACGGGCAGCGCAACCAGCGCTGGACCCACACCGCCGACAAACAGCTGATGGTCTACGGCAACAAGTGCCTGGACGCCAAGGCCAAGGGCACCGGCAACAGCACCGCGGTGGTCATCCAGGACTGCGACGGCAGCGCCGACCAGCGGTGGAACGTCAACACCGACGGTACGATCGCCGGTGTCCGGTCCGGGCTGTGCCTCGACGCGGTCGGCGCGGCCACCGCCAACGGCACCAAGATCCAGCTGTACTCGTGCTGGTCCGGCGCCAACCAGAAGTGGACCGGCCCCTCCCAGGCACCGGCCCCGACGTCACCCGCGCCGACGGGCGGCACCTGTGCCCTTCCGTCGAGCTACCGGTGGACGTCGACCGGAGCGCTGGCGCAGCCGGCCAACGGGTGGAGGTCGGTGAAGGACTTCACCCACGTGATGTACAACGGCAAGCACCTGGTGTATGCCTCGAACGTGTCGGGGTCGTCGTACGGCTCGATGGCCTTCGCGCCCTTCACCGACTGGTCGGACATGTCCTCGGCCCGCCAGACCGGGATGGGACAGGCCGCGGTGGCTCCCACACTGTTCTACTTCGCTCCCAAGAAGGTCTGGGTGCTGGCCTACCAGTGGGGCGCGTGGCCCTTCATCTACCGCACGTCGAGCGACCCCACCAACCCCAACGGCTGGTCCGCGCCGCAGCCCCTGTTCACCGGCAGCATCCCGGGCGCCGCCCCGATCGACCAGACCCTGATCGCCGACGGCCAGAACATGTACCTGTTCTTCGCCGGTGACAACGGCAAGATCTACCGGGCGAGCATGCCGATCGGGAACTTCCCGGGCAGCTTCGGCTCCTCGTACACCACCGTCATGAGCGACACGGTCAAGAACCTCTTCGAAGCGCCGCAGGTCTACAAGGTCCAGGGCCAGAACCAGTACCTCATGATCGTCGAGGCCCGGGGTGCGAACGAGCAGCGCTACTTCCGCTCGTTCACGGCCACCAGCCTGAACGGTTCCTGGACCCCGCAGGCCGCCAGCGAGAGCAACCCCTTCGCGGGCAAGGCCAACAGCGGCGCCACCTGGACCAACGACATCAGCCACGGCGACCTGGTCCGCACCAACCCCGACCAGACCATGACCGTCGACCCCTGCCACCTCCAGCTCCTCTACCAGGGCAAGTCGCCCACCGCGACCGGCCCGTACGACCAACTGCCGTACCGGCCGGGTCTCCTCACCCTGCAGCGCTGACCTGCCCGATCCACGGTGACACACAAGGAGAACACCCCCCTATGAACAACCGCACGAACGGCGGGCGCCGCGGGCGTCACCGCCGTCGCTGGAGCGCCACCGCTCTGCTGCTCGGAGTACCCGCGGCGGGCATCCCGTATCTCCTGCTCACGCAGGAGGACTCGCAGGCCGCGACGGTCGACGCCAGTGCTTACTACCGGCTGGTCTCCGTGCGCAGCGGCAAGGCGGTGGACGTCAACGCCTTCTCCACGGCCGACGGCACCCGCATTCAGCAGTGGACCGACCAGAGCACCGTCAACCAGCAGTGGAGACTGAGGGCCACCGGGGACGGCTACTACACGCTCGTCAACCGCAACAGCGGCAAGGTACTGGGCATAGCCGGTGGCTCGAGGGCCCAGTCGGCTGCCGCCGAGCAGCAGACCGACAGCTCTTCCGCCTCCCAGCAGTGGCGGATCGAGGACGTGAGCGGCTCCGGCGCCGTCACCTTCACCTCCCGCAGGAGCGGCCAGGTCCTGGACGTCTCCGGAGGCTCCACGGCGCAGGGCGCGGCGATCGTCCAGTATCCCGGCAGGGGCAGCACCAACCAGCAGTGGAGACTGGTGAAGGTGACCGGTCCCCAGCCGTCCGCGGGCTCGTATGTGTGGAAGAACGCCCAGGTGGTGGGCGGCGGTTATGTCACCGGGCTGGTGTTCAACCCACGGGAGAAGGGCCTGCTGTACGCGCGCACCGACATGGGCGGCGCCTACCGCTGGGACGCCGCGGCCGAGCAGTGGATCCCGCTCACCGACTGGCTCGGCGAGAAGGACTGGAACCTGCTGGGCATAGACGCGTTGGCCACCGACCCCGTCGAGCCCGACCGGCTCTACCTCGCTGCGGGCACCTACACCAACAGCTGGGGCGGCAACGGCGCTATCCTGCGGTCCACCGACCGGGGACGCACCTTCCAGCGCACCGATCTGCCGTTCAAACTGGGCGGCAACGAGGACGCGGGGCGGGCGAACGGCTCGTGATCGCCCCCTCGGACCACCGCACTCTGCTGCTGGGTACCCGTAAGAACGGCCTGTGGCGCAGCACGGACAGCGGTGTCTCTTGGCGGCAGGTCTCCTCGTTCCCCGTCAAGGACGGGGCGAGCAGCGGCGCGGGCATCTCCTTCGTGACGTACGGCCCGGCCGGCAGCCACACGGTCTACGTCGGCGTCGCCGACCGGTCGACCTCCCTGTACCGCTCCACCGACGACGGCAGCACCTGGCAGGCAGTGTCCCGGCAGCCCACCGGCCAACTGCCGCAGCACGGCGTGCTCTCCGGTGACGGTTCGCTGTACCTGACGTACACCGACGCCCTCGGACCCAACGGCGTGACGGGGGGCTCGGTGTGGAAGTACACACCAGCCGGTGGAGTGTGGAAGAACGTCTCCCCGTCCAGCGGTGGCTACGGGTTCTCCGGCCTGGCCGTCGACCCGCGCAAGCCGTCCACGGTGATGGTCACCACCCTCGACCGCTGGTGGCCCGAGGACGAGATCTACCGCAGCACGGACGGCGGCTCGACATGGACGGCACAGGCCGCGAAATCGGTGCGCGACGCCTCGGCCGCTCCGTACGTCGGCACCCACACCGGGCACTGGATGACCGCCTTGGCCATCGACCCCTTCGACTCCGGGCACGCGCTGTACGGCACCGGCAACGGCATCTGGCGCAGCAAGGACGCCAACGCCACCGACAGCGGCGGCACCAGCCACTGGACCGTGGGGGCGCGGGGACTTGAGGAGACGGCGCTGATGGAGGCGATCGCCCCGCCTGGCGGTGCCACGGTCATCACCGCCATGGGCGACCAGGGCGGCTTCCGCCACGACGACCTGACCAAGGTGCCCGCCGGGCGGCTGAACAACCCGATGATGACCAACAGCACCGATATCGATTTCGCCCAGTCCAACCCCTCGGTGATGGTCCGGGTCGGCCATGGCGGCGCGCAGGACGGCGCCTACTCCACCGACGGTGGCATCAGCTGGAACGGCTTCAGGGCAGAGCCGGTGGCCGGTGCCCAGGACGGGTGTGTCGCGCTCGCGGCCGACGGCTCCTCCATTGTCTGGACCGAGGCCGGCCAGGTTCCGTACCGCTCCACCGACAAGGGGGCGAGCTGGTCGAAGGTAGTGGGGCTGGGCACCGACTCGGTGGTCGTCGCCGACCGCTCCTCGGCCAGAACGTTCTACTCGCTGGCCGGCGGCACGCTCTACGCCAGCACGGACGGCGGAGCGACGTTCACCGCCCGGGCTGCAAAGCTGCCCGCCGATGGCCGGCTCACGGCCGTCCCCGGCGTCGCGGGGGACCTGTGGATCACCGACAGCGGCCAGGGGCTGCTGCACTCCACCGACGGCGGCCGCACGTTCACCACGCTCACCACGGTGAGGTCCGCCTCCGCCCTCGGCTTCGGCAAGGCCGCACCCGGCACCTCCTACCAGGCCCTGTACCTGATCGGCACGGTCAAGGACGTGACCGGGGTCTTCCGCTCCACCGACAAGGGCGCCACCTGGCTCCGCGTCAACGACGACTCCCACCAGTGGGGCAGCATCGGCGGCGTCGGCGTGGTCACCGGCGACCCCGACACCTTCGGCCGCGTATACGTCGGCACCAACGGACGCGGCCTCCAGTACGGCGACCCGTCCTGACGCCAACGCCGGAGCGGACGCACATGTGACGCATGAGCCGATGCGCTCTCAGCGGTAGAACGCCGCCCTCCTGACCGGTGCTCACGGTTGGAGGGCGGCGTTCCGCTGTGCCCGGCTCCGGGCCCCGCCATCTGGCGGGGATGCACCCGACGATCGCCGGATGGCGGGCGGAACACCCCGGCTTCTAGGCTCTGCCAGATGAACAGGGGCCCCTTCCAGACCAACCACCCATCGCCGACGGCCCGACCCGGCTGTGTGTCGTCACCTGGGTCGGCCCGTTTGGTCGGTAGCCCCAGGTTGCTGGCCTCCCGTAATCCTGTGTGTCACACCTCAGTGGCAGACTGGCTGCACAACGAAGCCCTGGAACGGCGGGGTGATACGGCAGGGGCACTCGCCGCGCGCCACTGCCCGGGGGGGCCTAGCACTACGGGGGAGATGCGCGGCTGTGATCTTCGACAGTCTTGATGTGTCGTACGGCAACATGTGGGGTTCCCAGCAGAGGATGACCCATCCGGACCCGATGTCGCGCGCGGTCGCGGCGCGCAGACACGCTGCCGGGATGGACTACGCGGTTCTGCTGTCCGCGCGGGAGCGGCCGCTGGCGCTGGTCGAATACTGGCCGGGCCGGATGTGGCGTGTGTATCTGTTCGACGACAGGTCCTGGCGCATGCAGATGATCGACCTCAAGCCGCACAGTACGGGGATGTTGTTGGCTCACCAGAACACCCGATGGCAGTTCTCCAGCGAGCAGGAGCACTCGTCCTGGAAGTGGGATGTCCAGGAGACCACGACCGTCTCGGCCGACGGGCAGGTGGAGGTGAGGTCCGAGTTCGCCGAGCCCAGGGGAGCGTCGACGGAGCCGCTGCACGCCCGAACATCCGGCCCGTCGAGCGATTCCGTGCGGCAGTTCCGGGCGTCCGTCGAAAGCTTCCTGTGCCCCGTACCGGAATTCGGCGACTGGCAGGTGTTCGTGCCGTTCCTCGCCCAGCAGAACCACGAGCCCGCCACGACCGTAGTCCTGTGCGACGTGTCGGTGGACGAAGGATCGGGACCGCTGCGCGCTACCGGGATCGAGCAGCTGTTCAGTCCGGGCGCATGCGAGACCCCGGAGGGGCCGGCCGTCGTCGAGCCTGTTGGTGCCGGGCGGCTGCGGATCACGTCAGGGCAGCTGGTGGTCTCGGACCCCGGCTGGATCGGAGAGACCCCGCGGACCGTCGCTGTGCCACTGGGCGAGTTCCCGGTCATGCTGTCGCTTTTGCGCACGACACGCGGGGCCGGTGTCGCCGCTGCCAGGGTGAAATTCCTGGACATGCCGCCTCGTGAGTGGGAATTGGCCCTTCTGCCCGACGAGGACCTGGGGCTGCTCGGCGAGGGCCAGTTCTACGGGGTTGGCGTGGATACCGGCACAGCGGCTTTCATGGATGCCACTCGGACCGTGACAGAAGACCAGCTGGACGAGGACCTGTTCATACCCCTCGACAGCCATTTCACCGTCGAACTGCCCAGCACGGAGCTCGAACCGAACCTCATCGCCTTTCGTGCCGGCCGGGGCGACGGGGCCTATCCCGTCTGGATCGGCCGCACCGATGACGGACAGGTTGGCTGCGTCGTTGTCGACTTCCAGCTCCATTCCGCCGACGGGGGAGAGTGAGGAGTCGCCGACCATCGACGCGAGGCCGCACCGCCCTGGACCTGGATCACCGCGAACCTCCCAAGCGCACACGGCGGTTGAGTAGCTCGACAAGACGATCACCGACTTCGGCCTGGTGGGCGCCCTCACGGTGGACGCGTAGGGCGCGGAGGCGCCTGCCGCTCGCAGGGCATCGCTCAACGGTGCCCGGCAGCGGATTGAGGGCAGCGGCAGGGGGTGCAGGATCGGCCAGCCGGTCCTGTAGGTGGGTGTGGCGGAACTGGTACACCGCGCCCGCCTGGCGCAGGGCTCCTCTGCGGTGCGCGTCGTCGAGGAACTGCATCAGGCGCCAGGGGAGTTGGCCGCGCAAGGCGAACCAGGCGCAGGTGACGAAGAACCAGCCACTGGTGTTTCCTACGTGTCCGGGCGTACGGAAGCTGTGCGTGAAGCGGTTGATGAGCCCGATGGTGAAGCCGCCTCCGAAGCCGAAGGCTAGGGCGGTCGGGACACCGAAGGTGAGACCGAAGCCGGGGCGTCCGACCAGGACTCCGGTGAGGAGTCCTGATCCGAATGATTCGATCAGTAATCGCATGGAGCTGACTATCCTGTCGCCGCGCAGCACGGCGCCGGGTGTCGGGGAGCGGAGCGAATCGGCCGGGGTGTGCAGCCACATCGTGAAGCCGATGCCGATGCCGACTCCGATTCCCGCCCCGAGAGCGAACCGCGAAGGGCCCCGGTGATCACGAAGGGCCCCGGTGGTCAACGATCCTCGCCGAAGTCGTCTACCCACGACCAGTACGAGCATCCCGAACCCCGTGCACACCAGACCCGTGACCAGCAACATCACCATGCACAGTGCTCACTCGTCGGCAAGGTCTTTGGGCGGAGCTCGCCGCCTGCCCTCTCAACCCTGACGTGGGCGGAGCCGAGCATAACGCGGGAGACGCGGGAGTGTGACGTGCACTCGCCCGGCCCGGGTGCGGTCGTCCCGACAGGAGTGTTCCCGGCCCGTACGGCTATGGCGTCGCATCCGCCGGCCGCAGGACAGCTGCCGTAGAAACGCGACAGTGCCCCGGCCCCCATGGGGGCCGGGGCACTTCGCTATGTCCGGGCCGCAGTCACGGCACGTCGATCACGCTGATCTTCCACGAGCAGGTGGAGTTGATTTCCAGGAAGCGTGTCCCGCCATCATGCAGATGCGTTACGTCGGCCCCCGACTTGCCGAGCTCATTGAGGTAGATCGCCCCCAGAGGATTACCGCCCTCCTGGACGATGAAGTTGCCCTGCATCCCAAACGCCGAGCAGTCGTAGGAGTAGCGCAGGTCCCAGTCCCCGTCGACCTTGAACTTCGCGGTCGACTTGATGCCGCTGCCCGACTCCGAGAGCACCGTCTCCGCGACCGGCTTCGCCTTCGGCTTGGCCGCGGACACCGACTTCGACGAGTCGGCCGACTTGGACGGCTCTCCTGCAGCCGACGACGGCGTGGGGTTCTTCGCGTCGCCGTCCTTCTTCCCGCCGCCTGTCACCGTACCGATGACGATCAACCCGACGACGATGCCGCCCGTGATCCACGGCCAACGACGACGCCTCCGCGATCTCGACTCCGCACCGTCCACACCATCCTGAAGTGCCATATCGCCCCCAAAGCGCGCTCCAATGAGAACGGGGGCATCCCAGCCACATAGCCACATCACGCCCGCAGTTGCCTGGCTGTGACAAATCATCACCCGTGAGAGGGAGATCACGAGACGGGACCGCGATGAAGGCCAAGACCGCGGCGTGGACGGAGGCTCGCTTGGTCATGCGGCGCTGCCGAGCAACACGCGTCTGACCGTGGCCAGGAAGACTCCGTGTGCCCGAGTCCACGGCCACGCAGCGGGGTTGTCCGCGGACAAGCCTGGTTATCCACTCGCGCATTACAGATGATCCCGGCGTCATGTCGCCTGACGGCTGGCAAGACTCCAAGCTCAGGGACGCTGTCGCCACGCGACATCACGCGCGGAGTCTCAGTCGCTGTGATCTGCGTCGATGTCGGGATCGTGGTGCGGACAGCGGTGGCTCTGGCGAGGATTGCTGTCGTGATTCTTGAACAGGACCTCTACGAAGCGTCGCATCGATCGTCCACGAGGTCTGGATGGCACAGCGCACGCGAAGGCTCGCATTCGTCGGAGCGGGAGTTGCGCCCCGGGCACGAGCCCCTGTCCCGCCGGAGCCGACGGACCTGCAGGTCACCAGCCTGACCTTGCGCCGGGCCGCCCGCTTACCCGTCGACAGTCGGCAGTTGCCTGTGCTGGGCAACTGGGACCAGCTACTGAACCGTTCGAGGAAGGAATCGCCATGACCGGCCCACATCACACCCTGACCGAACCCGCCTCGGATGCCGCGATCGACACCGCCTGCCGCGTGCTGCGGCTGCCGACCATGCGGGCTCAGTTCTCCGACACAGTCGCCCGCGCCGAACGCGAGCACCTGTCCTACCGGTGCTTCCTCGCCGAGTTGCTCATGGCCGAGTGCGAAGACCGTGACCGCCGCCGATCGGAACGGCGTATTCGCACGGCGGGGTTTCTCCGCCAGAAATGGCTGTCGGACTTCGACTACAACGCCAACCCCAACGTCACCCCCGCACTGATCAATAACCTCGCCACCTGCGAATGGGTCAAGAAGGGCGAGCCTCTGTGCCTGATCGGTGACTCCGGAACTGGCAAGTCTCACCTGCTGATCGGCCTCGGTGCCGCTGCCGCCATGGCCGGCTACCGAGTCCGATACGCATTGGCTGCGAAGCTGGTGAATGAACTGGTGGAGGCCGCCGACGAGAAGCAGCTGACCAAGACGATTGCCCGCTACGGGCGTGTTGACCTGCTCTGCATCGATGAGCTGGGGTATCTCGAGCTCGACCGCCGCGGAGCTGAGATGCTCTTCCAGGTTCTGACTGAGCGTGAGGAAAAGAGCAGCGTCGCCATCGCCTCGAACGAATCGTTCGGTGGCTGGACGAGGACGTTCACCGATCCGAGGCTCTGCGCAGCCATCGTCGACCGGCTCACCTTCAACGGGGCGATCATCGAGACCGGCACCGAGTCTTACCGGCTGGCTCAGACCAGGGCCAAGCAGCAGAAGAACAGCACGTGACCCGTCGCTCCAGACTGGATGTTCCGGGGCCATCCGGCCCCGGAAGCCGGAGCCGCTTCAAGCCGGAACTCTCGCCCGATCGATCTTCGGCTGGAGCCAGCTCAGGCTGGAAGAGTGGAGCCGCTACCAGCCGTTAAAGCCACACCGAAACAACCCCCGACCTCCGACTGACCACCAGACCCTCACCGCGGCCGCGACCGGCCGCCAGCAGGGTCCCTGTCGCGTGCGCCGCCGGGGCACCGCCCGGCGGCGCACGCCCACCCACCGGGAGATCTCCGTGACCCGCCTCATACCGGCCCACCCGTCACGTCGCCGCGCTTGGCAAGCCTTGGGTAGCTGAGCGGTCCTGTGATCTGCCGTTCCTCCATGCTCACAGCGGTTGATTCGTCGGGGCCGCAGGAAAGGCGGGGCGCCGTGTAAAGCGACTCGGCCCTGGCCATGAAGCTGAGCCCACGGTGAACGCCACATGGTCCCGCCTCGTCCGGCACTTCCTCCAAGGCCTCTACAGGAGACGGACTTTGGCCGGACCGGGTCAGGCCATGTCTGCGATCCGGTCGCTTCGGTCGCTTTGGGCCTCGTGTGGGGGGCAGGCGTGGCCGGGGAGGGGCGTGCAGTCGCCCACTGCTACCGCTGCCGTCGGTGTTCCGACGCACCCGGCTACGTCATCGCGCTCACCGGTGACAGGGGCGCTATGGCGGCCGGGCTGTCCTTTCTCCGGGGCCGGTTGGCTGACGGCGCGGACGCGGCGATCGACGTCAGGCCCCGGCCGGGACACCTCCGGTGTGCCTGTTGCATACCTGGTTGTGCACGCATTGCGTAGAGGCTCGGCACGCCACGCACACTCCCGCGCACCGCGTCGGCCTAGATTCGGTGTCGCCGGGGACGCCGTCTCGGCGTGAGCGTTGTACACCCCGACCATGCGGGCCCGCGTGGCGCGCAGCGCTCGGCGGGCGGCCATTCCAGCACCCTGTTCAGATCAGGCGATCACCATGGGAGGACTCGTATCATGCGCACTCGCGCGCTACGTGCTGCGGCCACTGCCGCGTTGCTGCTCGGCTTCGCTCTGCCGGGTGTTTCTTCAGCCCACGCCGAAGCCTCGGGCGGCGAGATTCCCGGCATGCCATTGATGAACATCCCTCCCTCCGGTCCACACAAATGTGCGACACCTCAGGGCAACAGCACCGCGAACGGAACGCGCATCACCCTGTGGGACTGCACGGGAAGTGACGCCCAGGTCTGGAGGTGGAGCGGCGACAGGATCGTGCACGAGCAGAGCGGAAAGTGCCTGACCCCGGAGGGCGACCGTATCTACTCCAACGGTGCGGTGCTGACCCTGTGGCCGTGTACGGGTGCCGAGAGCCAGGACTTCGACCAGTCCGAGTTGGATTTCTTCAGGAACATCAAGACCAGCCACTCCAACAAGTGCCTCACCAACTACGGGGGGAACTTCGGCAACGGCACCTGGGTGACCCTGTGGACGTGCGCCGGCGGAGACCCCGCCGAGCAGAACTGGCACCTGGAGTTGTAAGCCATGGTTGCGGATGGCGACTTGATCAGCCATCACGGTCAGAACGAGGATGGTTCCCGAAGCTACCCGGCACTCGACCGTGCCCGGCATCGCCCAGCAAGACGTACCGGTGCCACCTGCTCCACTCGGGTGGAGATGAGCATCGTGGCGCGTTCGTCACTGGGCGGCCGCCAGATCCACTCAGCGGTCCGACTACTTCAAGACCCACCCAGCCCCCAGCCCCCGTACCTCAGAGCCTGAGAACGGCGGTCGGCGACAAACTCGGCCGGGCTGCGCCCTTGGGGCGCGAGTGGCGAGCACGATCGCCCTCCTGCTCCTCGCCGAGTCCATGGCACCCGACCTTGCTGGTGGGCACCCTGGTCGGGATCTCCCTGGGCGCGACCACCGTCGTCATCGTGTCCATCGAGCCGGAGTGGACCCCGGCGACAGAACCTGAATCGTCTTCGTGCCCCACTGTGCCCGCCCCGGCCCGCCGTGACCACCGGGGCGTCGGCCCGGCCCCACCGCCCCGTACCACTGCCACCAGTCAAGCCCCGCAACCATCAAGGGCCCAGACAGACCCCGTGACCGGAAGCCGGCGGCATCCAGTGATGCCGCCGGCTTCGTCCACCGCGTGCCATCAGCACGACAAAACGTTGCACACGTGAGGAACCGTTATGCCCAAGACCAGCATCATCCGACAGGTATCCGCCGCTGGTGCCGCCGTGGCCGCTGCCCTCGTCCTCGCTGGACCCGCACCTGCCCAGGCCAGCACCACATCCCCCGTCACCTCCTGCCTGAACATCTGCGTTCTGGATGCCCGCGCCGGCGGCCACCCGGACTTCGACCGTCTGGTCTTCGACCTGAGTGGCACCGGCCTGCCCCAGGTGCGGGCCACCGCGAGCGCGGACGGCACGTATCACACGGCAGGTGACGACGAGATCAGACACCTGCAGATCTCGGGGAAGTCCTACCTGCTCCTCGACGTCTCCGGTGGAGCTGTTGCTCTCCCCAGCGGGCCTGACGCTTACGCCACCCCCCGGGTGCAGTCCGTTTCCCTGCCCTCCCTCAAGGGTGTGGAGTTGGCCGCGGGCTACGAGGGCAACGTGACGTTCGGCCTTTCGCTGGGCGACCACTCCCAGTGCAAAATCTTCACCCTGACCTCTCCGAACCGCGTCGTCGTCGACGTCTACCACTGAACCCCTCCGGGAGCCGCCGCGCAGCGCCCGCTGAGAGCGGCGGCGTCGGCTGTGGGTGACACAGGTTCGTCCTCGCCGTCGAGGTGACCCGGCGCCTCGTGTGACACCGCGGTCTCGACCGGGCTCACCACTTCAGGAGACATGTCCGGTCCCCAGGCCCCTGCCGGCAGCGGAGATGGAAGAGTGAAGGGTCGGGACGACTGCGTGCAGGCATCTGCCTCCCGAGAGCCTCACCTCCCGATCCCCGACCGGAGCACACCCCCACCGTGAAGCAACGTCCCGTCGCCGAGCGAGCGACGTGCCAGCTGAAGATCGGAAACAGCTCCCGGAAAGCATCAGAACCGCGCTTTTCTGCATCGCCGCCAGTCATGTGCGGACAATTCATGGACGGTTTTGTCCTTGCGGCGTACGGTGACCGCGGCACCTCTATCGTCGAGGACTCATCCGCATCTCCGGGCGCGGACGGCGGATGGATGGGCCGATATGTCGGTCTGGGGTCTCCAGGGTCAGGGCGGCGATCGGCGGCGGCATTTTGTTGACGTTTGCTGGCGGACCGAAGGCCAGGTGCGAAGGGGGCGCGGGTGGGTACGGTCGAGATCTCGGCAGAGGATCCGGACGATTTCGACATCCTGTTCGGTGAGCTGCAAGGCCGCAGCGGGATCGCGGTGGATGCCGTGCCCGCGCCGATGGAGCCCGAGGACCTCGGCACAGCGGTGGACCTGCTGACGGCAGCCTGTGCGTCGGGCGGTGCTGTCGCGGTGTTCTTGGGCATCGTCAAGTCGCTGCTGGACTCAAGGGGGCCGGGCTTCGTCATGAAGGTGCGGCACGGCACTGTCCGGTTGACGATCACCGCCGAAACCTTCGAAGAGGCCCGCCCGGTGCTGGAGGAATGGCTAGGTGGAGCGTGACCTGAGCAGCTCCCGCGCCATCCTGATCGGTAACGGAGTCTACGCGGACCTAGGACTCCCGAATCTACCTGCCGCCCAGTGCGTCAGCGCGATAGCCGACCTGCTGACCAGCGAGCTGTGCGGATGGCCGGCAGAGCGCGTGACGTGCCTGGTGGACATGGCGTCGCCAGACGCCCTGGCCCGAAAAGTGATCAAGGCTGTCAGCGACGTCCAAGGCACACTTCTGGTGTATTACGTCGGCCACGGACTGCGCACCAGTGAGGGGCAACTCGCCCTGACAGTGGGCGACACCGACCCACGCTGGAGAGCGCTGCCCTACACCGCAATGCTCTATGAGAGTCTCGCGAAAATTCTCCGCGGTTGCCGGGCGGAGACCAAGCTCGTCCTCTTGGACTGCTGCCATGCCGAACTCGCCACCAAGTCCAATCATGTGTTCCAGTCGGCCGACGTCGAAGAGGCTCACCCGGTTGAGGGCCTGTACGTCATCGGTGCCAGCGCCAGCACCAAGAAGGCCAAGACGCCCGTCAACGGAACACTCACCTACTTCACCAAAGCCTTCTTGGACATCGTGAGCAACGGCATCCGCGAGGTGTCGGCGCCGCACCTGCGCCTGGACCGGATCTTCCTCGAACTACACGCCCGGTTACGGGACGCGGGACTACCCGAGCCAGTGGAAAGCGGAGCCCGAGGGGCTCACGGTTTCCTCTTCGCCCGCAACGCCGCCCACCCTGACCACCCCAGGAAACCGCCGGAACCATTCGCGCAACCTGTGGCCGGGCAGTTGCCCCTGCTGGACCGGCGCACGCTGCTGAGCGCTGTGGGCGCCGCCGGACTGACCGCCGCCAACACCGTCCTGACGCTCACCCGCCGTCGTACCGGACCGGCGACGACGTCAGATCGCGGAGCCCCGGGCAGGACGTCCAACGCGGCAGCCGCCTCGCTGGGACAGCCACTCCTGGGCCACACCGACCGCATCTACTCAGTTGCCTTCCGGCCGGGCGGCCACGTCCTTGCCAGCGGCAGCCGCGACCAAACCGTCAGGTTCTGGGACCTGACGGATCCGCTGCACCCCACGCCCATCGGTCTCCCTCTCGACGGCCACACCGACACGGTCTATTCGGTGGTCTTCCACCCCGGCGGCAACCTGCTCGCCGACGCCAGCGCCGACCAGAAGGTCCGGCTGCTGAACGTCACCGCCCCCGCGAAACCAGCCGTTGCCAGCCGACCGACCACCGGCCATACCGACGCCGTCTTCTCCGTGGCATTCAGCCCCAGCGGGGACCTGCTGGCCGGGGGCAGCGGCGACCGCACGATCCGACTATGGAACGTAACCGACTCCGCACACCCCACACTCGTCGGCACACCCGTCTACGGGCACACTGATGCCGTCCTGTCGGTGGCCTTCAGCCACGAGGAGAGCGTCATGGGCAGCGGCGGGTCGGACCACGCAGTCCGGCTGTGGAACGTGGCGGACCCTCTGGCACCCATCGGCCCGGCGCTGCCCGGCCACACCGACCGCGTCTACAGCGTCACCTTCAGCCCGAACGGCCACCTGCTGGCCAGCGGCAGCGGTGACAGAACCATCCGCCTGTGGAAGGTCACCGACCCCGCGCGCCCGGTGCTCCTCGGCAACGCCACCGAACACAACGACGCCGTCAACACCGTTGCCTTCAGCCCCAGCGGACAGGTCCTGGTCAGCGGAAGCAGCGACAACACGATCCGACTGTGGCGCGTGAGCGAATCCACCGGCCCGGTCGCCATCGGGTATCCCCTGACCGGTCACCACGGCGCCGTCTACTCCGTGGCCTTCAGCCCGGACGGAAACCTGCTGGCCAGCGGCAGCGCCGACCAGACGATCCGCCTATGGAAACTCGCGCGCTGAGCGATCGGCAGTCCATTGCTGCCGGTCAGTCAGAGGCCCGGGGCCATTGCGCTGTCGAAACAGATCCCGGTGGGGCTGGCAGCGCGACGGAGCCCGAGCCGGTCGAGCGTCCTGGCGAACTCGGGGGAGGGGCCGGCCAGGTTCTCCGGGGGATCAGGACAGGTCCGTGGAACGCGGGGCCCGGCCGCTCGGCGTCCGCGTTCTGCACCGGGTATCCGCCAAAGGGGCCTGCGGTAACGATGGGTTGAGTGTTTCCGCCTGTGTGGCCCGCACTGCGGTCACCTCGCCCAGGGGCTGCTCTCTGGGGCGGGCCGGCAGGGCGCGGTAGCCGCTGTGGGGGTCGGTCTCTTGTGCGCCGTGGCTTCCCCGCTCACCGTGGGCGGTGCCTGTCTTTGCTGCGCGGTCTCTGGTTCGGCCCGGGGCGCGGCGGGAGAATGGAGTTCTGGTGTCGCGTGATCGGGGGATCCATGGACATGGCCAGTCAGATCCTTCCGCTCGCCGGTGTCGCTGTCGGAGCCGCCATGTCTTTTGTGGTGACGAGTCTGAACGAGCGGGCCAAGTGGCGGCGTGAGCAATCCGTGCGGTGGGACGGACAGCGCCTGACGGCCTATGCCGAATACGCGCATGCTGTCAAGGATCTCGCCTACCAGTACCGGCGCATCGCGGTGGCCCGGGGGTTGACCGCAGGTCCTCACCCGCTGGAGCCTACTGCGGCGGTACTTGACAGGCTGGGTGAGGCGGAAGTCCACCGCACCGCCCTGTCCGAAGCCCTGCTCCTCCTGGCAGACAGGCACACCATTGCCGCGATGAAACGGATGAACCAGTGCTTGTGGCTGCTGGAAGCACTGGCCCGGGCAACTCCCGGCCAGGACCACAGCGGCAGCTGGGACCGGGCGTATGCCGACTATCGCGCCGCGCGACAGGAATACATCGAGCAGGCACGCCAGAACCTCGGCGCGAGCGGATCCGTGCGGCCCCTCCCGGGGTGACCTGACCGGCCGCCGCCTGCTTCACGGACAGCCGGACCCCGAGGCACCGGCACCGCCCCGCTGCCAAGGTATGGCTGGCTACCGCGGCGTCGGCGGTCGGTCCGGATGATGCCTGATCTCACCCGCGTAGCGGATTCCAGCGCCCTGCGCGGTCCGTCGCCGCAGTACGCACGGGCAGGTGGTCGGGGGCAGCCCGACAGTCTGCGGGGCAGGCCCCTCAGGCCGCCCGGCAACTCGGGGAGCTGGGCCAGTGCGCAAGGCGCATGAGGGAAGGACTCGACCATGCCCTCTTCCTGGTCGCTGCCCGAGCCGACGCTGGCGGCCGCCAGCGAGAAGCCCAAGCTCCCGCCCGGGTATGCCGCTGAACCCAAGTGGGACGACTTCCGGGCGCTGGCGAGTCACGGGCGGCAGGGCCGGGTGAGGCTCCGCTCGCGCAGCGGCGGAACCCTGGCCGATACCTTCGCCGAGATCGTGCGCGCGGCTGCGCATCTGCCGCAGGGCACCGTTTTCGACAGGGTTACGTGACCTGTGGGGGTGTCTCAGCCCCAAGGTGTTGCAGGCGGCGCAGCTCCCATAGATGAGACGTGACGTGACGGGCGTCGCGGCCACGTGCCGCAGCGGCCGCTCAGAGGTGGCCGTCCAGGAACTTCCGTACCTCGGTGATGGTCATGGGCCCCGTGCCGTGCGCCACCGCCTCTCCCTCCTTCAGCAGGACGTAGGACGGGGCTCCGGTGATCCCGTATCGCTCGGTTGCGGCCGGACAACGCGTGATGTCGGCGCGGATGGCCGTCAGGCGGCCCGTGTAGTCGTCGGCGATGCCACCCACGACGAGGTCCATCACCCGGCAGGGCTCGATTGCCTTGGGCCATGTCCCGGTGAAGTATGCGAGGACCGGAACTCCGCTCATCCCGAGGATGAAATTGAACTCCGCGTCCTCACGGGGTCGGTGAACCCGGTTCGCCATGGATGCTCCTGACCTCATGTTCCGTCGTTCCATCCCCATCATCCCTCGCGCGGTGTGCCGGGCCGGCCCGGTCGGTCGTCCGGTTGACCTGTCGGAAGGGAGGCGCGGGGCCGTCGCAGAATAACGGGGGTCCCCGGCGCGAGCGGCCCGGCCCCGCCCTGGTGACCCGGCCTGGCCGCCCCGCCGGTCATCCAGCTGCAGCCTGCCGCGCGCCCGTGGGTCAGCTCGTGCCAGGACAGCGCGCCTTCCACGACGATATGAAAGCCGTCTTCCAGGGCATGGTGGCCCAGATCGCCGACCAGATGCTCGATGAGCGCGTCGACGAGTGGGCCGGTGCGCATCGTCCACCGGATCCAACCGAGCCGTATCCGCCACCGCGCTTCTCGGAGACAGCGTTCCCGACGGGCTTCCCGAGGCCTTGTCATGAGCCAGCTGATGGCACCGAGAACGAGGCACGATTCCTGGACCGCTCGGACGCGGTCGTGGACGGTCGAAGTACGCGTCAGCTGCCCCGAAGACCGACCGCCAGCGTCAGCTCAAGGACCCGGTGTGGCGATGCGAGATCCGGAAACAGTTCCCGCAGCTGCGACATCCGGTACCGCACCGTCTGGGGATGGACGAACAACGCTGCCGCCACCTCGTCCCGCCTGCCCTGATGCAACAGCCACGCCCGCAATGTCTCCTCCAGCCGCCGTGCGGTCGCGGCAGGCAAGGTCCGCAACGGTGCGAGGGCCCGGGTACGCAGGTCTGCGAACGCGTCCACGTCGGCGCTCAGCACCAGCTCGGGCAGGTGGTCCTCGGTGTCGCGGATATCGGAGGAGAGGGAGCGCGCGCGTACGGCTCGTGCGTACGAGGCGGACGCACGAGTCCATGGCCGGGCCGGGCCGACCACGGAGGTGCGGTCGGTCAGCTGCCGCAGGAGATGTGATCGGTCGGCATCGGGGACGAGCAGCACGCCGGTGGCGTCCGGCAGATCGTCCAGGACGAGGGTGCTCGGGTCGAGCGTGCGGTGGGCGGGTCGGGCCTGGGCGGCGGGCAGCAGGACCGCGGTCAGGGAAACGGGAGGCTGCCACCCGGCTCGCTGAGCGGAGGCCAGCAGTACGTCCGGGCTCGCGCCGGCGAGGAGGTCGCGGGCCAACTGCTCCAGATGGCGTTCGTGAGCCCGGCCCCGGGCGGCCAGTTCGTCGGCGTGGCCCGCGGCGCTCGCGGCGGAGAGCTCGTCGATGTAGGCGAAGGTCAGCTCGGCGAACTTGGCGACTTCGGCAGCGGGCAGACCTGCGGGTACGGCACCCGCCGCCAGGCCTCGCCAGGCCACACGGGCGCCGACGCGATAGGCGCTGAGCAGGGCGTCCATGGAACGGCCGTCGCGCACCTCGCCCCGGCCCAGCTCGTAGGCCGCGTCACTGGCGTCGCCGCTGATGGTGTTCCCGCTCGCGAGGTCCAGGTAGTGCCCCAGGGCGGTGCGGACGGCGCGGCGGATGGTAGCGCCCATGTGGCCCGACAGGGCGTTGGTGTACGGAGGGACCTCGTCGATGATCGCCTGAACGACCTCGTCGGCCGTGGTCTTCAGCGCGGCCCGAAGAGCGGTGACCGTCGTCTCATCCAGGGCCAGCTCGCTGGCCCGCTGGACTGCATGACTCATGTTTTTATTCCCTACGAACAATCCCAACCATCAAATTCACGTCCTACGGTCAGGACTTTACGCCTGGAGACGCAGCAAGCTGGGGTCATGACGAGTACAGCCCTGCGCAGCAGGGCGTGGAAACTGCTGGAAATGGTCACGACGCCACTGCTGCCGTCGGACTACCTCGACCTGGTCAGCCCGCTGCGCGCGGGCGCCGACCTGCGGGGGCGCATCGAGGCTGTGCACCCGGAGACGGGTGACGCCGCGACCATCGTGATCAGGCCGGGACGGGGCTGGCGCGGCCACACGGCCGGTCAGTACGTACGGATCGGGGTCGACGTCGACGGGGTCCGCCTGTGGCGTGCCTACTCCCTCACCTCGCCCGCCAACCGCTCCGACGGCCGCGTCACGATCACCGTGAAGGCGATCTCGGACGGCAAGGTCAGCAACCACCTGGTCCGCAGAGCGAAACCGGGCACGCTGATCCAGCTCGACCAGGCGACCGGTGACTTCGTGCTGCCGCAGGCCAAGCCCGCCAAGGTGCTCTACCTGACGGCCGGCAGCGGCATCACGCCCGTGATGGGCATGCTGCGCGACACCGAGTTCGACGACGTCGTCATGATCCACTCCGCGCCGCAGCCGCAGGACGTGATCTTCCGCGACGAACTGCACGACCTGGTCGCGGACAAGAAGCTGCGCCTCACCGAGGTGTACACCGACACCCACGGCATGCTCGACATCGCCCGTCTCGACGGACTCGTGCCCGACTGGGCCGAGCGCGAGACCTGGGCCTGCGGGCCCGCGGGCCTGCTCGACGCCGCCGAGAAGCACTGGAGCGAGCACGGCGTACCGGAGCGCCTGCACACCGAACGCTTCCGCCCCAGCATCGTCGTCGCCGGCGACGGCGGCGAGGTCACGTTCAGCACCACAGGCAAGATCGTCGGAGCGGACGGCGCCACGCCGTTGCTGGACATCGGCGAGAAGGCCGGCGTGCTCATGCCCTCCGGGTGCCGCATGGGCATCTGCTTCGGCTGCGTCACACCGCTCAAGGACGGCGCCGTCCGCGACCTGCGCACCGGCGAGATCACCGAGGCCGGGCCGGGCGTCCTCATCCAGACCTGCGTGTCCGCCGCGGCGGGCCCCTGCGACATCGAACGGTAGGAGCACCTTGACCGCCATCGACCCCACCGCCCACCTGAGCGCGGAGCAGATCGAGGAGCTTGGTCGCGAGCTGGACGCGATCCGCGACGAGGTGATCGCCAGCCGGGGCGAGAAGGACGCCGCCTACATCCGAAAGGTCATCTCGGCGCAGCGCAAGCTCGAGCTGGCCAGCAGGGGCGTGCTGCTGTTCTCGTTCTTCCCGCCCGCGTGGCTGATCGGCACCGCCGGGCTGTCCGTGGCGAAGATCATGGACAACATGGAGATCGGCCACAACGTCCTGCACGGCCAGTGGGACTGGATGCGGGACCCGAAGATCCACTCCACCACCTGGGAGTGGGATCACGTCTCGCCGTCCGAGCAGTGGAAGCACTCGCACAACGAGCTGCACCACACCTACACCAACGTCATCGGCAAGGACAACGACCTCGGCTACGGCATCATGCGCGTCGACGAGGACCAGGCGTGGCACCCGGTCCACCTCGGCCAGCCGCTGTGGAACTTCCTCAACGCCTGCTTCTTCGAGTACGGCATCGCAGCGTACGACCTGGAGCTCGGCAAGAACCTCAACAAGCGTCGCCGCAAGAACCCGGAGTTCCGCGCGCGGGCCAAGGCCGTGGGCCGCAAGATCCGCAAGCAGGTGCTCAAGGACTACGTGATCCACCCGCTGCTGTCGGGCCCGTCGTTCCTCACCACGCTCGCCGCCACGTTCACCGCGAACCTGGTCCGCAACATCTGGTCCCACTCGGTGATCATGTGCGGGCACTTCCCCGAGGGGGTGCAGATCTTCGAGCGCCGGTCGATCAAGGGCGAGACGCGCGGCCAGTGGTACCTGCGCCAGATGATGGGCTCGGCGAACATCAGCGGCAGCAGGGCCATGCACTTCATGACCGGCAACCTCTCGCACCAGATCGAGCACCACCTGTTCCCGGACCTGCCGAGCAACCGGTACGCCGAGGTCGCGGTGAAGGTGCGCGCACTGTTCGAAAAGTACGAGCTGGAGTACGTCACCGGGCCACTGCCCAAGCAGGTGTTCTCCGCGTGGCACAAGGTCTTCCGGCTCTCGCTGCCGAACAAGAAGCCCAAGGTCAAGACACCGGACCGCGAGCAGGAGCTCGTCGCGGCCTGATTCCCGGTATTGGTTCAGATCTTTCAGCCGTACCGGCGGCTCCGCCGGGTTCGGTGCAATCCGTTGCGGGCGACATCAGACCGTACGACACGGGATCCGGGGCAGCCCGGTGTCCGGCTGCGCTGCCTGGATGTGCGCCAGGCGTATTCGATTGCCCAGTCCGGTGCCGGTGCCGGTGGCTGCTGGCTGTACCGCGCTTGAGCCCTTCTGAACGAGCTGCGTTCTTGATGTTCCCGACGAACGTGGTCCAAGTGGTTGAGGGAAGGCGGAGGGCGGGGCCGTCGGGCTATATCTTCAGGACGCGTCCGACACCGTGGTGCCCAGGACAACCCGGTCCGATGGCTGTTTACCCACACGTGGCGGGCCGTCGGCAGGTGTGGACGGCGTCCTGGCAATGAGCTCGACTCAGTTCCAGGAGAAGAGTTCCCCGCCGACGCCGGCCTCGCCGGACTCGACCACGCCGCCCAGCCGTTCCGCCGAGGCTTCCAAGGCCACGACCGCGGAGACTTGCCGGTGGCTTCGACGGCGGCCTGGTTCCGCTTGATGATGCTCTGGCTGCGCTTGACCTGGTCGCAACTGTGCATCAGGTGGTCCCGTTGCCTCCGATACGCACCCGGCCGGCGAAGCTGCCGGTCCCGTCGTAGCGGAGCGGAGCAGCATCCTGCTGCTGCCGCGTGCCAGGGGATCCGCGCGGCGACAGGACTGTCACACCACGTGGACAGGGCTGTCACAGCGTTCCAAGATCGCTTGACGTTGCTCCGGAGGGACGAGCCACAGTGTCTCGAGAGATCACACGAGCGGGGCCGCGTACGTTCGCGGACTGGGCAGGACGAGGAGGGAAAGTTCGGGTGAGGGAGAGCTGCGTCATTCTCGACATCGGCGGCGTGCTGGAGATCACGCCGCAGACGGGATGGGTGCAACGGTGGGAAGAGCGGCTGGGACTGCCGCCGGGCACCGTGCACGAGCGGATGGACGACGTGTGGCGTGCTGGAAGCGTTGGAAGGATCAGCGAGCAAGACGTGCACGGGGAACTGGCATCACGCCTGGGTCTTGACGCGCAGCAGGTCGAAGAACTCGTGGCTGATCTGTGGACGGAATACCTGGGAACGCCGAACGAGGAGCTGATCGACTACGTGCGAGCGCTGCAAGGGCAGTGCAAACTGGGCATCCTGAGCAACAGCTTCGTCGGCGCCAGAGAGCGGGAAACAGCGCGCTACCGCTTCGACGAACTCGTTGAACACATCGTCTACTCGCACGAGATCGGCATCGAGAAGCCGGACCCACGCGCTTTCGAAGCCGCCTGCGCCAGCCTGGACGTAAAGCCATCGAGTTGTCTGTTCATCGACGACTACGCCGTGAACGTCGAGGCCGCCCAGGCTGCTGGCATGCGGGCGCATCTGTTCGAGGACAACGCCCGGACGATTGCGCGCATCGCCGCCCATCTCGACACCGGTCCCCGCGCTGCAGGGCCCTTGCCGCTTGGATGACGCCGCCCTGGCCGCACATCACCGGCCACTGGCCGCCTGGCGGCGGGGCGCCTTACCGTGCATGCGTAGCCAACAGGGTGTACAGCCGGCCGCCACAGGGCATGGCGTCTCTGGCTCACCTCTCTGCAGTGGCAGGCCCGCGCGTACGCCACGCTCCTGGTCGCCGACCTCAAGCGCGCGGAGCGGGCAGCACGTGCGCACGACAGCACAAGCACCCCGCAGAGCCAGGGCCGTACCAGCAGGCGCGGCGTCGCCCGTCGGCACGCCCTACCGCTGCGCGGGTGAGACGTGAGATGCGCTGCGCTGGAGATTGCCTTCATGGCGACCGGCAGGGCGGGCACCGCGGGATTGCAGCCCGGCCGCCTGGTCGTACCGGCGGCAGATGGATGAGCAGTCGGGGGTGGTGCGTACGGCCAGTGGTGGTCGTGTGTTGGGATCACTTGCCGGCCAGGGCCAGGTTGGCTCCGTCTCGGAGATCGTCGAAGCCCTGCGCGACCACCGCGGCCGGAGCCAGGCAGGCGTGTCGGGTCTGCGGTGCCGTCGGCGCGGTGGCACAGCCCAGCTGGTTGTACGTGCGTTTGGCGTTCTGTAGCTTTCGCGCGACAGAACCCAGTGTCGCGAATCCCGGACGCCCGTTGATCTCCGTCATAGCCTGGTCGGCGACCTGGGAGACGGCACCGGCCGCCGCCTTGCGGAACACCCCCGAGTACGACAACCTCAAGACCAGCCGCAACGAGGCCACTCACCGTCTCCGGACGGCCAAGGCGCAAGTTGGAGCCTCTGCCGCGCTTTCCATTACTTACGGGGGCGCCGACCGCCCCGTCCTGGAGCTCACGGAGGAGATCGGCGCGTACGGCCGGGAAAAGTTCCGCGAGCTCTGTCACCTCTTGCTGAGCTGGGTCCCCGAGGGATCTGACGACTGAAGGGGGGCCTGGCGGTTCCTTCACATCAGTGGTCGAGCATACGACCACAGCGGCCCGTACGGGTTGTGACGGTCATCGGTAGCTGGCCAGCCCTCGCTGCTAAGCGCCAGGTGACGGGGCGTCTGTCAGCTGCATCTGGCCGCTGGTGTCAGCGATAGTTGGCCAGGCGAACTCTGGGGGCAAGGCCGCTGACGTGATGCCGGACCGGCGAGCAGACCGCCAGGTTCGCCAAGGGCAGTATCCGGCTACGAGGCTGATCGTTTATGCGGTGAATCCGGTCACCCAGTCGGGTGAGTTGGCACCCCGCAGCCTGTCGCTGGGGGCGCCGGGCCGTTACATATCGGGTTCGTGATCGAGAACCCGCTGCAGCGCGGTCTCCCGTGCTCGCTCTCACCTGTCCGCCGTTCTCTCCTCCATGGCCGCCGTACGCGCCGACGCCCGACTGCTGGCCGCCATCGGCGCGCCGCAGACGGCGGGATCGCGGAGAAGTGGCCCCCGCCACCGTCGTCTGCGAGCCGACACCGTGACCGTACGGCTGCCGGGTAAGGCGTGGCAGCTGGGGATGCCTCCCCGGCGACAGGTTCACCATCATGAAGGGCGACTCCAGATGAGGACACATATGTACGGCAGGAGCAGGCGGGCCCGGCATGGGTCCTTGGCGGTCGCGGTGCTCTCCGCGGCGGCTCTGCTGTTCACCCAGGGGCCGGCATCGGCGGCGAGCGGGAACTGGTACATCCCCTCTCCCGGAGGCGTGTACGGGGCGGCTTCCCAAGTCGCCTGGACGCCCCGGGTCGTCTGCGACCAGGGCCCGTGCACCTACGACTCGAACTGGCGACTGTCGGCCACTGCCCTCTCCAACGCAAAGTTCCTCAACACGGTTGGCTCCTCCTTCACCCTGGTCAAGGGCCACGACGGCACCCGCGTGGGGACCTGCACCGTGGACAGCGCCACCGAGGTGCACTGCGCGGCCACGGGCAACGGATCGGTAGCCACCGGAGACGACCTGCGCCCCGCGCAGGAACTCAACTTGAGGACTGCGTCCTCGTCTTGCACGGCGACGGCTGAGGTGTTCTGGTTCGAGAAGGACGGTACCGGCGACGCCGCGCCGGACGACGACAAGGTCATCCCCGTCACCGACGGGAGCTGCTAGGAGCAGTGCCGGGAAGGCCCCGCGGAGCGATAAAGGGAGGCGAATACGGCCGATTTCGTCCCGGATCACGATCGCGTGGCCAACTGGGTGATTGGGTCAACGTCCGTAGATTCGAGGCGCGCCGGAGCCCCGCTGGACTGGTTTGCCTGCGTCACCCCGCACTGACGCTCGTTCACCAGCCATGACGCTCTCGCACCGCCGCCTTGCCGTTCTCGGCCAGGCCGCGGTGCCAAGCGCAGGTCACAGGGCTGCTGTCAGCGATACCTGGCCGCAGCTGTCAGTCGTTGGACTGCCGGGAAGCGGCCCGACCAATCAGTGCGGCAACCTGGGGCTGCCCCACGTGCCCAAGAACCAGATTGCTACACGGCAGCAGGTCTACGGAGACGATCCGGCGATCGTTCCAAGGTGAGGCGCGACGGAACCCCCGGCAGAGGAACGACGGGGGTTCCGTCGCGTCCGTAGGGCCGCCAGCTGCTGGTAATGATCACTCATTGGGACTGCCTGCCGGGCCGACGCGCAGAGTTCGTCATCCCTGGCCAGCACAATCCCGTGTGCCGGGACACGATAGTTGGAACCGACAAGGCGCGGCGACTTGGCCGTTCAGGTCGTGCGTGACCCGCTTGTTGGAACTGAATTGGGTGCGGATCCTCTTGAGGGATGGCTGATCGGGGAAGACGCTGATTTGCGTGTGGTCGGTGCCGCAGGACTTCTACCGTGGTGGGGTGGAGGTGGGGTGCCATGGTGTCTTTGCCGGAGGAGCTTCGGGTTCGGGAGGCCGCGGCTCGGCAGAGAGTGGAGGAACTCCAGGCTGAGGCTGCGGAGTTGGCCGTCCGGCTGGAGAGGGCAAGGGAGGACCTTTCGCGGTTGGAGATCACGCGGGAGACGGTTGCGCAAGTCCTGGCGGAGTTGTCGGCCGCGGAGGCTGATCCGGACGTTGCGGCGGGGAATGCGCCGGAACCGAGTGAGACGTTGGTGCCTCATGGCACCGGGGTGATGATGGTGCCGCCCTGGCGGGAGGGTTTCGTCGTGGCGGTGTTGCCGGATGTGTACCGGGACATCGTGGAAGTCATCGCTGATGCCCCGGGGCCGGTGCAGGCCAAGCAGATTGTGCCGCGGATCGGCCTGCCGACGACGACCGGGAAGATCGAGGGGACCCGGAGCAAGTTGAAGCGGCTGGTGGAGCGGGGCTGGCTGGCCGAGGACAGCCCTGGACAGTTCACCCTCGCCCGCCGAGGGCCGGGTCGGGACCGGTCTAACTTGCACGGAATATGCCCGCATCTACGCACCGATCGCGGCTTCTGTCGGTGAGCCTCTTCAGCCTGGCTGGCCGGTATCCGGGATCGAGAGGCTGGTCAGCCGGTGCGGGCTGAAGGTCGTGGACCACCCCGCACGTGCAGACCTCCAGCAGCGGTACTTCGCCGGCCGTACCGATGGCCTGCGGCCCTATACCTTCGAGACCCTGGTGGCCGCGCGGGTCACCTGAGCGAGCGGTTCCGCAGCAGGGCTTCGGCGTAGTTGACTGACGTCCGTTTCGCGATCATGTGAGCCCGAGGACTACGCCAACGGTTTGGCGGACGAGCGTGCTCTGATCGCGGTGTCGGCCAAGTCCAATCGCAGCAAAGCAGACCAGGATCCTTACTACGTGGCTGCCGCCGTTCGCGGGCTACCGCTGCCAGTACGTGACCGACTGGGTGGCCGACAAGATCCGCTGGGGACTGACCATCGACCCGGCCGAACAAACCGCCCTCAACGAAGTCCTGACGCGCTGTCCCGACGAGCAGATCAGCGTCACCCGGGCCCGCTGAAACTCCCATCGTCTCCCATCAGCCCAACGACTCCACGAGTTCAGGCTCAGGAAGGGTGCACGGCCTCCCTCGCTTCTGACCTGCGACAGTGGGTAGAAGGTCCTGATGCGAAGCCGAGTTGGTGCGCACCTGGTCCGGCTCTCGGTGTGTGGTGCCAGTCAGGGGACATCCTGCGGTATTACATGGCAAATGTCGTAGAAGCCGTCCAGAGGCCTCCATTTGATCCCGGGTGCGTACGTAAGTCCGGGTCAGGGCCTTGGAGGAACTCGCCGACGCCTATGGTGACCCCGGATCACGGCGGCCTCTGGCCGGTGTTGAAGTTCCGCGTCGCGCCCGAGGTGAAGGAGGGCACGGCCGACGGGGCTCGTCGGCCGCGCCTACTCATCAGGGTCGTCGGCCTCGGCCGCGTCGAGGAGAGCAGCTACCTGCTCCCCGATGGCGCTACGCCGGATCTTGGCCGCGTTCCTCACGAGTGCTCCCTCGTACGCCCGTGGCAGCCCGCGTGCCGAATCCGCAGGAATGCCAAGGCTGTTGATCAGATCGAAAAGCGGCATGGCCGACACAGGCGGGGATTTGGCCATGCCAAGGGCGGCGAACTCCTCGCGCGTGAGCGGGCGCGCGAGGTTGTGACGCAGGACCGTCAGCCGCGGGTTCTCCACGTCTGAGGTGAAGAGGACGGACGTCGTCCATGAGCAGCCCGCTGCGCCAAGGGTTGGCTCTTCCGCTGCCACGAACGCCATCCCGCCGATGTGCCACCGGACGACACCGGTGCACCACTCGTGCTCGCCGATGCGGTACGTCTGCACTTTCTCAATGGAGTGCACGGTCGCCTTGGCGGCGAGCCAGCCGAAGGCGGAGGCGACGGCTACCTCCTGCTCCAGCTCCCCGACGGACGTCGTGCACACGAATGCCCCGTCTTCACCGAGCCGCTTCTTTGCTTCCCTCTTCATCGCCTTGAGCACCGCAGGGGCATTGAGGATCTCGGCTACGAGGGCGTCATCCGTCTTGGTCTGCTGCGTAAACCGGGCGAGCACTTGGTCCAGGCTCGTCAGATGTACGAACCGGTCGCCGAGGCCGTCGACGTCCCGATCCATGGGCGGCGGGTAGGACGAGCCAGCTCCGAAGTCTTTGGTGTTCGCACTGACGAAGTAGACCGTCTCCGTCTGGTGCCTATGCGCGTACTCGATGGCGGACAGCCAGATTGCGGCATCCCGGCCTCCCACCTTCAGCGACTTCGTGCCCTCGGTCGCCTTGCAGGGAGGCAAGGAGTTCGCTTCACGCCAGACGCCTTCCCGGAGGGCCGTCTCGCTGGTCGGAACCTCCTCGACGACGGTCGCGTATTGAGTCCGCCAGTGCTCCCGTACACGGTCCTCCTCGGACGGCCCGAGCGGTACCCCGTCGCTGTTCCAAGGCGTGGCCTTCTTCAGCGACTTCAGCGCACGGGCTGCCGCCTCATGGCGCTGCCGGTACTCCACCGCCTCTTGCGCAATGAGTTCCTCCACGACCATCCATGGGGCACCCACCCGTTCGACGCCGAGCGCGCGGATGGTACGGAGAAGGTCGGCGCTGCTGTCGCTCAGCGAGATGCCCCGGAGGACGCACGAATCGGTGATGATCAAAGCCTGAACTCCTGCCGCTGAGCCGTGAATCAGGTCACAGGGTGTCAGGCGCCGGGCTCGCGTGCACGTGATATCGGGACGAGTCAGCCAGGGTGGTGGTCAGCGATGGGCGCCGAGGAAGGCGGCGGTGAGAACGAGCCTGCCGCCGCCCGCGTAGCCCGGACCGGGCCCGTAGAACATCACCTCGCGCCTGTCTGCGGTGTCGACCTCAAGGGGGAGACGCCCCGTACGGCGGCGAGCAGAGAGCCGAGCAGCGCCTCGCCACGTTCAGCGGAGCTCGTTCAAGAGGGTGCGCAGGCGTGGAGTGGCCAGGTAGTTGGCCGTCTTGTGGAAGTCGAAGGCGTGGATGGCCTCGTCGAGCGGCTGCGGTGCGTCCACGCCGTCGAACTGCCGCTTGATGCCGTGCGGTGGCAGGGCTACCAGGTCGCCGGGATCGGCGAGGTTGACCCAGCGGGCCACTCCGGGCGGTCGTCTCCCGCGCAGCGACAGAGGCGGGGGCTGGAGGCGGTGGAACACGGCATGGGGGAGTGCCAGCGGCGAGCCGAGAGTGACGAGCAGCTCTCCTTCGAGCTGGGGATGGGCCCATAGAGCCTCGCAGGCGACGACTGGACCCAAGGAGTGGACGATGACCACCCGGGGCCTGTACGCGGTGATCAACTCGGCCGCGCGGTTGCGTGCTGCGGTGCATGCCGGTGCGCGGTATGGCTGGTAAGACCTTGGGGAGGTGTCGGCGGGCGGCCAGATCCCACAGCCGAACGCCAACGTCGTCGCCAACGGAGACGGCGCGCGGCCTGCCATCGGTGCTCGTGCACGCGACGGCGTTGACCGTCGCGGTGTGGCCGGTCAAGTTCGACCCGATCTGGCGGTGGGCCGCCAGGTCCCACAGGCGCACGGTCTTGTCGGCCCCGCCGGAGACGAGGATGGGACTGCCTGCCACGACCGCTCAGCGTTGTGGCGCTATCACGTGCGCAATGAGCCCACGCGCCTCTATCCCTGGCCCGTCCGGGTCGATTACCGCCTGACGGCCTGAACGATCTCAGCTACGGCTGTGGACATCAGTCGACGGCCGTAGAGGTCGGTTCGGCCGGCACCCCACATCGCGACGCAGCGTCCGCACGGATATCCATCAGCCCGGGGCGTCCGGATGCTAATTTCGGCAGGTGACCCGACTTCACCCCATTCAGCTCGGTGCGCAGATCGCGGGATACCAGGTGGAGCGTGAGATCGGTCGCGGGGGAGTGGGCGTTGTCTACCTCGCGAAAGATCTGCGGCTGGGTCGTGTCGTAGCCCTGAAAGTGCTCGCCCCTGAATTGACGCCCAGAGACGCTTTCCGTCGACGTTTCCTCAATGAGTCGCGCATGGCCGCTGCGATCGATCATCCGCACATCGTGCCGATCTTTGGAGCCGGAGAGGCCAACGGGGTCCTGTACATCGCCATGCGTTACGTTTCCGGGCCGACCTTGGGAGCTCTCTTGGATAGGGATGGTCCACTATCGGTGACAAGTGCGATGCGCATCGCTCGGCAGGTGGCGTCGGCGCTCGACGCCGCGCACGAGTTCGGTCTCGTACACAGGGACGTAAAGCCCGGCAACATCCTGTTGGCCAGGAGCGATGTCGGCGACGATCCCTACCATGCGTATCTCATGGACTTCGGGATGGCGAAACCATCGCTGGAGGAGGTGTCCTTCACCTCGGTGGGGCAGTTCGTGGGCACCCTGGACTATGTGTCCCCCGAACAGATCTCTGGGCGCCCCGTAGATGGCCGGGGCGATCTGTACAGCCTCGCCTGCGTCGTATATGAGGCCCTTGCGGGTAGCTCCGTATTCCAGAGTGACGACGACATGGCACTGCTGTGGGCGCACCGATATGACCGACCCCCGGAGCTCTCCTCGAGATGCCCGGGTCTCCCGTCGGCCGTCGACCACGTGATGACGAAGGCCCTGGCCAAGGAACCGGAGCATCGTTACAGTTCATGCCGGGAGTTCGTGGCGGAGTTGATTTCCGCCACGGGCGGTCGGGCGAGCTGAAATCGATGGCCCGTAGACCCTGGTGGCCGCGCCGATGGCGGCATAAGAGTGGTCGGTACGCGCCGGACCTCTGGCCCGTGTGGATCGTGGCCAGTCTGGCTGTGGTCGTGGTCTGCGTCGTCGGCGTCGTGGCGTACTGGCTCGTCCGCCGGCTGACGGAACCCACGGGGGCCCTGGACGTTCCCGATGGCATCAGGCTCAGCATCGCCATCCTGACGGTCTTCGGTGCGGTCCTCGCCGGTGTGTACGCCTATCGTAGGCAGCGCATCGCCGAAGGGGACGCCCACCGGGCGGACGCGGCCCAGTTCGCCGAGCGTTACAGCACGGCGGCCGGCCAGCTGGGTCATGAAGGACCGGCCGTACGCCTCGCCGGCGTATATGCGATGGCCCGGCTGGCCGATGACTGGGTGGAGCAACGCCAGGTCTGCGTGGATGTCCTGTGCGCCTATTTGCGCATGCCCTACGAATGGAACCTGGAGTCCGACCAGTACAGGAAGGGAGAACTGGAGGTACGGCAGACGATCATCCGGGTAATCCGCGATCACCTCCAGGAGCCGCTGGAGCAGTCTTCATGGTCGACCTGCGCTCTTGATTTCACTCGCGCGACCTTCGACGGAGGCGACTTCTCCGGCTGCAGGTTTCGCGGCAGTGTCTCCTTTGCCGACGCCGACTTCGTTGGTGACCTGATCAGCTTCGACGAAGCCGGATTCCTCGACGGCGTGGTCACCTTCCACGGCGCACGATTCGGTGCGGGTGCGGTCACCTTCAACGATGCGCAATTCCAGGGCGGTGTAGTCAGCTTCGACGAGGCCCGGTTGAGCGGCAGTGCGCTTTCCTTCCGCGGCGCGCTGCTCGGTGCCGGCGACATCACGTTCCACCACGCGAGCCTCAGTGGCGGGACGCTTACCTTAGACGAGGCACGGTTCGTTGGTGGCACGGTTGGCTTCGACTACGCGCAGTTCGGCAACGCTACGGTTACCTTCCACCGGGCCCGACTTGCCGACGGGTCGCTCGCCTTCCGCCGCGCACGATTCACCGGAGGCACGCTTAGCTTCGACCACGCGCACTTCACCGGCGGTACTCTCGCCCTCGACGACGCGGAATTCACGGGCAGTACGGTGAGCTTCTACGCGGCGCGGTTCGATGGTGGAAACGTCACCTTCGACTACGGGCAGTTCACCGACAGCACGGTCACCTTCCATCACGGGAGATTCAACGGAGGCACCGTCTCGCTCGGCCGCGCCCGGTTCAGCGGTGGCATGGTCTCCTTCGTCCGCGCCCAGGTGAACGGGGGTCGAGTCGCCTTCGCCGACGCACAGTTCAGCGACGCCAACGTCCGATGGGGCCGCCTCCGGCCGCCCGAGGGCTGGTCGGGCTGAACTCCGGCCCGACTCTCACGAGCGAGAGCTGTCGGAACTGGCCCACCCGAGCTGATGAGCCCGCGCGTGGTCGAACGTCGCCCGCGCCGGGTCGCCGGAGGGCGTTCACGGGGCGGGTGTGGGTCAGCCTGCCAGATGCAGCCTGGTGGTGAATCCGCTACGTGAGCGCCCCCATCCGTGATTCCCGAACCTGGGGAGTTTCCACCGGGTCACGTGCCGCCACCATGAGCGTGATGGGCAACAGCGCCGTGGATCAGTGAGCCCTTCCCTTCAGAGACCTACACCCGTTGCTGGTAGTCATCGGCGAGCGGTAGTGGCCGGATATGAGTCTCAGGAGTGTCCTGTCTGCTTGTGAGGCCCAGCAGTGTGATGCGGGAGGGCAAGGAGGGACGCGGCAGTCGCGCAAAACACGTTCGGGCAGGGAGCGCTGATTGTGGCAGGCTGTGGCTACGAAGGCAGTGGAGACCGTTACGGCTGGATGGCGGTCTGGTGCCGGGGGAGGAGCGGCTGCTGGTGTCAGTACGGGGCGATGAGGTGGTGGTGTTCGGCCGTACGCACCGGGTTTTGGCCGGGGTGGTGGTGGCGGGTGCGGTGGTCATTGCCGGGATCGGGTTCGCGGGTTCTTACGCGGCGGTGCGCGCGCTCGCGGAGAAGAAAGGTTTCGGGAACTTCTCCGTCGTCTTCCCGATCGGCATCGACGCGGGCATCTGCGTGCTCCTCGCGCTCGACCTGCTGCTGACCTGGATCCGCATCCCCTTCCCGCTCCTGAGGCAGACCGCCTGGCTGCTGACGGCCGCGACCATCGCCTTCAACGGCGCGGCCGCCTGGCCCGACCCGCTCGGCGTCGGCATGCACGCGGTCATCCCGGTCCTGTTCGTCGTCGCCGTCGAGGCCGCCCGCCACGCGGTCGGCCGCATCGCGGACATCACCGCCGACAAGCACATGGAAGGCGTCCGCCTCACCCGCTGGCTCCTCTCGCCGGTCCCCACCTTCCGCCTGTGGCGCCGCATGAAGCTGTGGGAACTGCGCTCCTACGAGCAGGTCATCAAGCTGGAGCAGGACCGCCTCGTCTACCGCGCCCGCCTCCAGGCCCGCTACGGCCGCGGCTGGCGCCGCAAGGCGCCGGTCGAGTCGCTGATGCCGCTGCGCCTGGCCAAGTTCGGCGTCCCGCTCGCGGACACCGGCCCCGCAGGCCTCGCCGCGGCGGGCATCGAGCCGACGCTGCTGCCCACTGCCCCGCCGGTCACGCCCGTGGTGAGCGCGACCCCCCAGCCCCAGCCCGAGCCGGCGCCCGCGCCGGAGCCGGAGTTCGTCCAGGAGGAGCCGTCCGAGGCTGTGTCCCTGGAGAGTCCCTGGTTCGCCGCCCAGCAGTTGGATCAGGAGGCGTACGCGGGCACGTATGACCCCCAGTATGTCGAGGGTCTGGAGCCGACCCCGGTGATGGTCCCGGCGGGGCGGTTGGCCGATGCCTATGAGGCGTTCCTTGCCGAGTTCCGCCTCGAGCCGTCCGCCACGCAGTGGGCCGTGTGGCTGCGTGACGTCCTCGGTATCGCCACGGGTTCGGGCGAACCGCTCTCCGAGCAGCAGGTGCAGCCCCTGCTCCAAGCCCTCCGTCAACGCTACACACCGCACCCCCACCGGCGGGCAGCTTCCGGCCCGCCACTACCGGGCGGCCACTCCGGGGACAGCGACCTTTCCGGGACCTGGCGTAGCAACGAGCAGGAACACGCCTCCCACCCCGTTACAGGCGACGTCACGGCGGATGTGGACGAGCGGGATCTCATCACCGGTGAGGGGAGCGAGCCCATCAGGGAGGGAGACACCGTGGACGTCGTCGGGCGCTTCCCGGAGGGGCAGGGGGAACGCAGGGAGTCGCCTGCCGGGGATGCTGCCGATACCGGGGATGAGGAAGCCGACGAGCCGCTGTCGCAGAGGGAGGGTGCGCGGGCGGTGCCTGTCGGTGCTGCCGCGCAGGGCGCGAGGCAGCAGCGTGGCCCGCGGGTCAATGCCCCCCTCGACGAGCCACCTTCACCCCAGGATCGAGGTGGGAGTGGGATAGGTGTCCTGAATGCTTCTGACCGGTACTACCTCGCGTGGAGGGAGTACCAGGAGGAAAACGGCGATGAACCCACCGATGAGGAGTTGTCGACCTACCTGGCTACGAAGGGCCTGCTGGGCCGCGGGGGCAAACCTGTCAGCGCGGGCAACGTGCGCCGCCACTTCGTACGCTTGCGCATATACCAGGTGTGGGCCGAACACCGGCTACACACCGGCACTCCCGCGCCCGTGGAGGTGGCGCGGGTGTGCGGGGAGCGGGGGATCACCGCTCAGTACAACAAGCCGGTCACCCCCGCGCTGGTCGCCGGGGAATGCGAGGACTTCGAGCGCCGCTGGCAGACACTCACCCACCAACCCACCCCAGGCACGCCATAAACCGCACCCCTGACGGAGGAGAAACCATGCGCGCCCTGCGCATTGACCCGGACACCACTGTCACCGAGCTCTTGCTGCCGCGGAAGGACGCGTTCTGCGTGATCGGTGAGCAGGTAGGTTCCCCCGATTGTGTCGACCAGGGCGTCTACCACCGCCGGGCGGTGCTGCACATCCATGGCAGCGGCCGCACGCTCGGTCTCCCGCAGAATCTGACCGCCTGGGCGTTGGCGAGTGCCTGGCGGGGCGTCGCCGTGTATCCGCTGGCCGGAACCATCGTCGTCACCGGCCGCACAGCCGACGGGGATGCGGCAGCACTCGACGACGACCTGGCGGAACACGTTCAGACTGTGGCGCGCACCGTGCGGGAGACGCTGGCGCAGTGGCGTCGGCGGCCTCCGAGCTCCGACGAGGCAGCAATCGGTGAACTGCTCGCCTACGCAGCCCGTGACGTGGCCTCCAGCCGGTAGCGATGACCTGCGCGGCGAGTCGACAGGGAGGTCCGCGGCGACGTGGCATTCCTGGACCGCAACTGCACGCTGAACCCGCCTCATTGAGATCCCTCAGGCCCAAGGTGGCCGGTAGGCTCCTGGCCGCTCCGAGGGCACGGGGACGCCGGAACCTACCCCCAGATCTTTGCGCATCACTGCCTGCATCTGCGTGATCTCGTCCCACATGTGCAGCAGGAACGCACGCAGCTCCTCACCCGCGTGATCGTCTGTTGCCGATGCCTCGCCGAGGTGCCCGAACCGCTTGTAGGCGTCGGCCAGAGCGATCCGTACGCGGTTGGCGGCGTCCAGCACAGTGTCGGGTACCAGCATCTGCGCCTGCGCGAAGTCGTTCTGGAACGCGAGCCGCGCCTCCTCCGTCTCCGAGGACGGCCCCGCTTGGTCGGGGAACCGGTTCAGGTCCTCCATCAGCCGTATCCGCCACAGGCGGGCGCTGGTGTTGAGGGCAATGTAGGTCGCCCGCCGACGCTCCAGGTCGGCTGCCGTCGCCTCGTGGCGCCGCAGGTCTTGGTCGGCCAGCCGTCGCAACTCGGACTCCTGCGACCGCGATCGCGCACCCACCCACGCCGCGGCCAAGGGCGCGAGCAACGTACCCAATACCCCCATGCCGGCCACCAACACCGCAACAGTTCCCGCCCCCATAGCCCCTCTCCATCATCGGCCCGTCCACCACGGAGTTCCCGGACAGGCCCTGACTCATCCCGGGCGACAGGAAAGTAACTGTTGGTTGTTCACCGGACGCTCCCCCCGGGGCTCCAGGATCAGTGGCCGGCGGCGACCGGAGCGTCGAGCTCGCGTGCGAGATGCGCGGCGGCCGACGCTCGGCAGCTCAAGCCGCGTCGGTGCAGCGCAGGAAGGGCGGGGTCGGGCATGAGCCAGCAGTCTTGTGGGCCGCTCACCCCGTCACCCCGCCAGCTTGACCAGCGAAGAGGCCCCTCGCCTCTGGAAGTGGATCCTGATCAGTCAGTTTTCCGTGCGCAGCGGTACGAGGAACTCCTCCGAAACGGCTCGGACCACTGCCCCGTGAGCCAGGACGACTATCGCCACGGCTTCCATTCCTGGTCATGGGGGCAGCTGCACCGCTGCTCAGGGCGGTCACACGCCCACATCAGGAACCGCCGTCGCTCGTACTCGGTGGTCAACGATCAGGGTTCGCTGGCCCGGGAGAGGGCCCTGAGCGCAGGGCGGGGCGCCGCGATGCGATCTATACTCGAACGTATGTCCGACAGTGTGTCTCCGAGGCTCGCCGCTCTGCTCTTCCTGGAGCGTGTGCAGCTGGACGACCTGGCCCGGACACGGTGCTGGATCGAGAGTGAGCGGCAGCGCGCCGCCGAGGAAGCGGCCCGCCGTCCGCTCCCGCCGCCACCGGACTGGGTGATCGCCTACGTACGGCGAGGCGCCGGCAAGGCCCGGCTGCCGGAAGGCGTCCATGTCGGCGGGTGTTCGATGGCGCCCGGCCAGCCCACGGCCGTCAGCCGCGAGCAGGCCCTCGCCGCCCTCGCCGAAGGCGCCCCGGCCTGTGACTTCTGCCGGCCCGACACCGCCCTTGGCATGCTGGAATGAGCAGCCCGGAGCACCCTGGAGACATGGACCAAGCGCCGATAGTCGTCCACCGGCCGCGCGGCAGTGGCGGCCGGCGCGTCACCGTGCGCGGACAGATCATCGGCCTCGCCCACAGTGACCGTGACCTGGTGGAGTTCCTGCGGCAGTCGGGCCTGGATGAGACGAGTGCCGAGGACATGGTCGCCGGGAACTCCGTGATGATCGAATGGCGGGGCGGCCGGGCGCACCATTATGAGGCGGCATGACGAGAGTGCTCCTCCCGGCTGAAGACGGGGGCAGGGCAGTGTGCGCTATCTGATCATGGGTCAGAGTGCGGCTGACGTGGGTGGTGTGGCGGGCATGGCCGGGGGTGCCGGATCGTGGCGTGCAAGGGCCGTTTCCCTGGGGAAGCGGATGGCTGCACTGTTGCGGAGGGGGATGTCGCGGCGTCTGTTCGTCGCGGGTGGTGTGTGGGCGAGGGCGATGGCGAGCGTGCTGCGGACGAACTTCACTGTGTACGTGCCGACGGCCATGTCTGCTGCCCCCAG
Organism: Streptomyces sp. NBC_00224; assembly: GCF_041435195.1. Classification (NCBI taxonomy): domain Bacteria; kingdom Bacillati; phylum Actinomycetota; class Actinomycetes; order Kitasatosporales; family Streptomycetaceae; genus Streptomyces; species Streptomyces sp. NBC_00224. The sequence goes on along the minus strand of NZ_CP108106.1, from coordinate 186,430 downwards.
GCGACAGCACAGGAAACCTTGATACCCCGGTTGGCGTGTGCGGCGATTATCCTGGCGGCGATCGTGGCGAGCTGCCCGTAGATCCCGCCCAAGGTGATCCACGCCGAGGCTACGAGTCCCCAGCCGTGACCTGTCGCCTTGAGTTTCGTGCCGTCCGCCCCCTTCTGGAATGGGCGCAGTCCCCCCAGCCGGCCGGTTGACTTGCGGCTGTGGCTGCCGCGTTGACGGGACGCTACCCTGCGTTGACTGCTGGAGATGACGGAGGGGCGATTGCCTGTTCTGTGGCGAGAGCGTTCCCGGCCAGGGCCGGTGACATCATGATCGAAATCTGCGGGATCGGGAAGTGAAGGGGAACTGGCCCGTGCTGAGACCGGACATCCTGCGCCCGCTGCCTCGTGCGTATCCAGAATGGTCAAGAACTTGCAAACCGCCCTAAGAATCCCAGCTCACGAAGCGTGGTCCCCGCGCAGGCGGGGGTGAACCGAAAGGGTAGGGCACCGCCGGGCGGGGTGTCAGGTGGTCCCCGCGCAGGCGGGGGTGAACCGCCGCCCCGGTTCGCGGCGGTCCCGCACACCGCGTGGTCCCCGCGCAGGCGGGGGTGAACCGACGTTCGGGGAGGGTGTCGGCAAGACCGGCAAGTGGTCCCCGCGCAGGCGGGGGTGAACCGACGCTGGACTCTAGGGGAGCACCGGGATGAGCGTGGTCCCCGCGCAGGCGGGGGTGAACCGATCCGATCGCCTATACCCACCTGACGGGCAAAGTGGTCCCCGCGCAGGCGGGGGTGAACCGTCGTCCGTAGCGGTCAAGACCTTCCCTCGCTCGTGTCCCCGCGCAGGCGGGGGTGAACCGCGCTTTTCTCCCTGGATCGAGGGGCGGTCCAGGTGGTCCCCGCGCAGGCGGGGGTGAACCGGCCTACGACTACATGAGGTCGATCTTGGTCACGTGGTCCCCGCGCAGGCGGGGGTGAACCGGCTGAGGCAAAGCGGCAGCGCGCCGTGGCCATGTGGTCCCCGCGCAGGCGGGGTGAACCGGCCCGAGGAGGCGGCTGGCCCGTACACGAGCAGTGGTCCCAGCGCAGGCGGGGGTGAACCGGCGATCGGGTAGACGCCGAGGTTGCGCCCGTTCCGCTCCCCGCGCAGGCGGGGGTGAACCGATCCACGACAGCTCCATCTGAGTCGTGGCAAACCGCTCCCCGCGCAGGCGGGGGTGAACCGGGCTTGTCGTACGCGGACGGCGGCATCCGCGACCGCTCCCCGCGCAGGTCGGGGGTGAACCGGTGGTGACGTCGATGCCCATCGGATCGGTGGGCCGCTTCCCGCGCAGGCGGGGGTGAACCGAACCGGATCGACCCCCGGGTCTACACGGCTCACCGCTCCCCGCGCAGGCGGGGGTGAAGGGGGAAGCGTACTGGTTGGTGGCGGGTGCATGGGCGTGAGGTGCTTGGGCTTGAACGGTCGGAGTATGCGCGTCAGTTGGTTTTTTTCCATGTCTTGCAGCCGTTGGTGCGGAAGGCTTTGTCGGTGGCTGCGATGGTGACGGTCTCGGCTCCTTTGGATGCGTCGGCGCTGATCACGTCTTTGCCCTCGCCGCTGGTCTTGTTCAGTCGGGCCCAGGTGTAGTAGGTGATGGGGTCGCCCTGGGGGCCCTCGCTGTGGTAGGTGCCGGGCCGGATGTCCCGCCCGATGAGGGAAATGCCGTCACCCGGGATCTGCCCGGCCTTCGCGTGGCCTGCGTCCTCGGAGCGTGGCGGAGCTGCCGTCGGCGGCAGCGCGGCGGTCTCGGTGCGCGTGGCTGTCACCGTGGGGGAGGCGCCCCCGTCGGAGGAGGAGTGCCCCACCGAGCCGGCCAACGCTCCGATCAGCAGCCCCACCGCGGCCGCTGCTGTATGCGTCAGCCACGGCCGGATCCGCCTGCTCCTCGGCTGCCCGTCCTCGCCGTCGGGCCGCTGTATCGGTCCATGCGGAGGCCCTCCAGGCACTCGCCACTCCATCCCCACAGACTGAACCCGCCACCCCGCCCGCGCACGCCAACCCGCCGCAGCGCCACTACTGCTGGGTTCCTGTGAGGCAGGAAACAGCCATCCGGCGCAGCGAGGAGACGCGGGTGCGGTGACCAACATCCCGTCACAGGCTGGTGTTGAGACTGTCGAGGGGAGCAGGTATCGGTTCGGAGCCGAAAGCCTCTGCCAGGGGCAGCGCCGACACTGGCGTGAAGTCGGGGGACGGCGGGGTGCAGCATGGCTGGTGCCTGCGCGGTGAGAAGGACTTCCAGGCCACGCCCTGCATCGCGTCCGGCGGAGCTCCCGCGCCGGCTGGCCGCACGGTGTCTTCGGTACCCGCTCGGCAACGCTCCCCGGCACGGGTAGCCGTATGGACTCTTTGGCAGGTGATCCTGGCCCCCGCTGGGCCGTTCAACCGCGGGTCTTCGCCGTCGACCCTGAGGCCGGCGGGGGCTCTTCGGCGGCACGGTGGCCCCCGGCTGCGGCAGTACCGGAGCCGGGAGATGTGCATCTTGTATTTCGTTACCGTGGTGTGCACCGGGGGCGTCGTCTACAGCGAGGTCTGGTCCTCACCGTTGAAGCGTTGGTCGCGGCAGCCATCTCGCATCGATCCCGTGATCTTTTGCGCACTCTCCTGCAATACCGCCCCACTGTGAGGCACGTGCGAGCAGCTTGGTCGGGCTTGGCCCGTACGGCCGGTGGGGAGGTGTCGAGTGCTGGCGGTGCTGAGCGCCGTTGGAGCGGAGGCTGTTGGCGATGTTCTGACGTCAGCGGTGATGGGTGAGATGGTGGGAGCCGTGGAGTGAGGGGGGAGATGTTCGATCCGGGACTTGCTGGCCAAGAAACGGCAAAGCGGTCTTGATGTAGCAGCTCAGGAAGCCTGATCCCCGCGCAGGCGGGGGTGAACCGTCCGCACGGCAGTTGGCGCGGCCAGCGGGAAGCTGATCCCCGCGCAGGCGGGGGTGAACCGGAGGGGCGGATGCCCTGCGAAGACTGCTCGCCCTGATCCCCGCGCAGGCGGGGGTGAACCAAGCCCACCATGTCCGCATCAGTCAAGAGGAGCGTCTGATCCCCGCGCAGGCGGGGGTGAACCGGGCTACGTGGATCTGATGTACCGCTCGGGCCGCTGATCCCCGCGCAGGCGGGGGTGAACCGCCCAGGAAATCCACGGAATCGGTGACCAGGACCTGATCCCCGCGCAGGCGGGGTGAACCGAACGTGGCAGAGCAGGCGTTGTGGACGCGGTGCTGATCCCGGGCGCCTGGGCTGTGCTGTTGAGCTCACATTCGCCGGCACCCTCGCGCCCCTTTTGCCTCTCTACAGGTATCCGCCGTTGGTGAGCGGTCGGCTGGGCTCGCGAGACTTCCTGTCTAAAATGCTGGAGCCTCGGTGCAGTTCGTCAGTGAGTGAGGAGATTCCAGTGGTCCCTAGTGGCATGCGTCAAGAACTTGCAAAGGGTCTTCAGCGTCGCAGGTCAGGAAGCCCGCTCCCCGCGCAGGCGGGGGTGAACCAGTCGGGCAGTACCTTTCGGCGTGCCAGCAGGCCCTGCTCCCCGCGCAGGCGGGGGTGAACCGCAGTACTCGCGACGCAGGGCGTAGAGCTCGGCCTGCTCCCCGCGCAGGCGGGGGTGAACCGGCGCCCTCTGGCTCAACGGCTGCCTGTGCGCCCTGCTCCCCGTGCAGGCGGGGGTGAACCGCGTCAGCCGACCTCGCCGCGCTCCTCGAACTACTGCTCCCCGCGCAGGCGGGGGTGAACCGTTCCATCACCCCGACTCCCACCGCCTGTGCGCCTGCTCCCCGCGCAGGCGGGGGTGAACCGGCGCAGGACTCGCTGGTCACCAGCGGCCGGCCCTGCTCCCCGCGCAGGCGGGGGTGAACCGCGCCAGGAACGACGCGACGATTTCACTGCGACCTGCTCCCCGCGCAGGCGGGGGTGAACCGCACTTCACGTGGTTCCGTGAAGCCGTGCAGGCCCGCTCCCCGCGCAGGCGGGGGTGAACCGCCGGTCTGGCGAACCTGGGTCTTGAGCTGGGTCCGCTCCCCGCGCAGGCGGGGGTGAACCGGACTCCACGTGGCGGCACGACGGCTGCCCGATGTGGTCCCCGCGCAGGCGGGGGTGAACCGCTCAGGACGTGGCTCGCCTCTGCGAGATCGCCCCGCTCCCCGCGCAGGTGGGGGTGAGCCAGATCGGGCCAGGCGCGGGCGCTTTGGCGGTGTTGTGGTAGCGGCAGGCGGTAGTGGTTCGGGGCGGGATTGCGGTGAGCGGCTGTGTGGGGGGAAGTGGCTGGTGTTCTCGTCAACGTCCCTGGGGGCGGGGCGTGTTGTCGGTGGGGGGTCTGGCCTGGTGTGTTGTGGCGTTGTCTGTGGCGTGTGGTGGAGTACTGCCCTGCTGCTGGGCTCGGGGTGGGGGAGTGATGGTCGATACATGCTTATGGGGAAAGTCTGATGGGCTGCCCATGCCGTATCCGTTGGCGGGGCATCTGGTGGACACGGCGGTGGTGTGCGGGACGGTGTGGGACTCGGTGCTCTCGGCCGCCCAGCAGCGTCGCGTCGCCGAGGCGCTGAAGCTCGGGCCGCAGCAGGCCCGTGGCGTGGTGATGTTCTGGGCGGGTCTGCACGATCTGGGGAAGATCACGCCGGGTTTCCAGCGGCTCGCGGCTCGGACCAGGCCGGCTGCCTGCGGCTTCCTCGACGAGGCGGCGTATGCGGACGGGCGTGCTGTCCGGGGGCGGTTCAGGGGTTGTGCGGCATGAGTACGCCACTCACCGCGCCCTGCCGCAGCTGCTGGCACGGCTGGGATATCCGCAGTCGGGCGGGCGGCTCGCGCGGCTGCTGCTCGCGCAGGTGCCGCAGTTGCTGGGCGGGCATCACGGCCGTTACCCGCAGGGGATTGAGCTGCGTGATCTGCAGGACCCGCTGAGCGTGACACGGGAGCTGGGGGCCGGTGCCTGGGCTGAGCAGCGGTGGGAGCATGTGGCGGCGCTGCACGAGGTGCTGGGTGGGCCTGCGGTACCGGCCTGCGGGGCGCTGCCGGTGGAGGTGGCTGTGGTCATCGCCGGCATGGTGATCGTCTCGGACTGGATCGCCAGCCAGGAGCACGTCATCCTCCGGCAGTAAATACGCCTTGCTGGCCAAGCGGATGTGGGTTCCCGTGCGTCACTGGCTGGCCATGCGCGGGCTCTGATGCGTGGAGTACCGGACTTGTAGGAGGAAGCGGGTCTGGGGTGGGCGGCCCTGCGGAGCGGCACTTTCGCTGAGTTGTTCCCTGAGATCGCGCGTCCGTACGGCTTGCAGAAGAGCGTGGAGGCGGGGCTGTCCGGGGCGATTGATGGTCGGGGATCTTGGTGGTGACGGCGCCGACGGGGGAGGGGAAGACCGAGACGGCGTTCTACCGCGTCGTTACTCTGGTCCGCGCGCAGGCGGGGGTGAACCGGGCGCGGACCAGGAAACGGGCGTCCTGCACCGGTGGTCCCCGCGCAGGCGGGGGTGAACCGACGGAAGCCGCGCTGGTGCAGTGCATCGCCCTGTGGTCCCTGCGCAGGCGGGGGTGAACCGCATACGTACACGCGCCGCCTGTCTGAGGATGTCCGCTCCCCGCGCAGGCGGGGGTGAACCGGCCACGCTCACCGACTACAGGCGACAGCTGAAGTGGTCCCCGCGCAGGCGGGGGTGAACCTAGGCGTTGGGTCGACTTCGGGTGTGCGGAGAGTGGCCAGCCTGCGGGGCATCGCCGTTATGCAAAGGGGTGACGGACCCCTGGGGTCCGTCACCGTTGGCTCACAAGAGCCAGCTGACGAGTTCGTTGATCAGGACACGGAGTACCGCGCTGACCACGACGCGGGAGACCTCGAGGAGGACCTCGCGTCGCTGGACGAACTTCTGCGGGAACCTGGACACTGTTTCTCCATAGCGCCTACAGGGCCGAGGTTGCGCCACATCCCTCGAGAGGGTCGTGCGTTCATCTCGGTGTGCCGTCGGCGGGAGAGCCAATGGGATTCCGCGCACCTCCCAGGGAGACGTGCAGCAGTAAGTACTCTACGCGCAGGACCAGTTCGAGTGCCTGCGGTTGACTGAATTCCCCTCCGTCGGTCCTCGCGGGGCGCGGCAGGGCGAGGCGATGTTGCAGGCAAGGGTCGCTCTGTTGCGTTCTGCTGAGGCACACCTGCACTGAACCTGTGACAAGGAGCACTATGCCCCTGGATGCCCGCCTGTGGGGCAAACATGCCGGACTGGGCCAGAACGCTCGCGGTGCAGATCACACGCATCCTTTGATCTGTCACCTGCTGGACACGGCGGCCGTCGCCGAGCTGGTCTGGGATGAACTACTGACCGCGCACCAGCGGAGCATGGTGGTGGAGTCGCTGCAGGTTTCGCCTGGGCAGGCGCGTGCGCTCGCGGCATTCTGGGCGGGGCTGCATGACATTGGGAAGATCAGTGTGCCGTTCCAACTGCACTCGAATGGACCGAAACACGCGGACAAGAGGCTGCAAGCCCAGGAGCTGAGGGGTGAGCCGGGGTACGGGTTCGGTGCTGGTGCCGCGCAGGACAGGCAGTCGCACGAAGCGGCGGCGCACTGGTGGCTGGTGGGGGCCTTCAGGGAGAGCGGCTATCCGGACTCGAGGCGGCGTCCGCAGTCCCGGCTCAGCCATGCGGTGGCCCAGCTCCTCGGTGGGCACGGTGGCCGTTTCCACCCGGTGGTCTACGACAAGGACTCGAGGTGCCCCGTTGCGCGTCACCCCGGTATGGGCGCGGGCAGTTGGGAGGAGCAGCGCCGGCTCCACTTCAAGGAGGTACGCAGAGTGGTCGGGGCGACCTGGGTTCCGCAGGGGCGGATGACGCCGGAGGCGGCTGTTGTCCTGACGGGGTTGGTGACCTTGTCGGACTGGCTGGCCAGTATCGAAGAGGAGATCCTGACCCGGCTCAGGGACGAGGGATGGGCTGGAACTCCCGAAGACCTGGACGCCTACTGGCAGATCGCCCGCACGGCGGCTCGCCGTCTGGTGCAGCAGGCGGACCTGCTCGGGACGGGTTTCGCCCGGCCGTCAGAGTCTGCACAGGGCGTGGGGGAGACGGGTCTTGGGGTGAGCATGGCTCGCCAGTTGCCTGATCTGGTAGCCGAACATGGGCCGGGCTTGGTGGTCGTGACTGCTTCGCCGTCAGAGGACCGTACCGAAGCGGTCCTTCGCGCAGCGGCCGTCCTTGGGCATGCAGCGAATGCGCGGGGCCTCTTCTACGCCGTGCCGACCGGTTCAGCGGCCGACAGTCACATGGCGCAGGTGCACGCGTTCGCCGGGCAGGCGCTGACCGGGCCCTGGCGGTCGCTGCTGCTACACAGCTCTTCGCGATTGAAGCCGGCGGAAGCCGCGGAGCAGTGGGCGCACGCCAACGCAGCCGGGGGAGTCAGCGCGGAGCCTGGTGAGGAGTGGGCCCTGACAGCGAACAGCTGGCTCAACTCCCATCACCGCGCGCTCTTGGCTGCGCTCGGCACGGGGACGGTGGACGAGCTTCTGCAGGCTGTCATGCCGGTGAAGTTCAACGTCATGAGGCTCTTTGCCCTTTCCGGCAAGGTCGTCGTGGTGGATGAAGCCCATGCCCGTGGCGCCTGGGGGCAGAAGCTGATGCTCCGGTTCCTGGAGTGGGCTGCTGCGTTGCGGATACCGGTTGTCCTGGCCGCGACGGCTGCGGACACGTCCGTGGATGCGATGCTGGCGGCCTACCGCCGGGGCGCAGGTGGTGGTCAGGAGCCGGTGACCCAGCCTCGCCGCTCGCCGGGGTGGTCGTTCGTGGATGCCCGGTCGGGAGGCGGGCACTTGCCTCAGCAGCCTGCCGGCAGCACGCGCGGCCGCACGCTCGGCATCACAGTCGTTGACGGTTCGCCGTATGCCGAGATCCGGGCGGCTCTTGCACCGGTGGTCACAGAAGGCAGCGGACGGGCCGTCGTCTACCGGTCGACGCCGGCGGAAGCCATCCGCACGTTCCATCAGCTCACACAGGATCTGCCCGGCCTTGATGTGACCCTGATCCATGAACAGATGCGCAACAAGGACCGATGGAAGCGGCTTGCAGCCTGCCGGAACGCCTTCGCCCCCAACGGTAGAGTCTCCAGGCCCTCCGTGCTGGTGACAACGCCGATGCTGGAACATGTCCGGGGTCTGCACTTTGACCTCGTCATCTCTGGACTGGCACCGCTCGCGGCCTTGCTGGCCCGCGCGGCGCAGAGCGTGAGTGATCGGCCAAGGCTGGTGGTGCTCCGAGCGGACAACGTGTCCGCACGGGACGAGGCCGCGCTGGTGCGGCGCACTGACCTGATCCTGGGGGCCGGCAGGACCATTTCGCTGCCTGGAGAACTGCCCTTGCTGCTGGATGAGGTGTACGCCGACGAGCTCGTCGACGGGTTGGGGGAGTCCGCGGCGCGTGAGCTCCAGCAGCTCGACAACCGGCGCGCGGTGCGGGAACGCAGAGCCAGGGGTACTGCGGGTTGGCTGGCGGTGCCTGGACCGCGGGAGCTCGACGGTGACCTCGGTCTGCTCAGCCGCTGCCACCCCGGTTTGGAGCCCGAGCTGCTCTCGTCTGTGCTCGGTGAGGAGGTGGTGCATGTGGTCTGCCTCTTCCCCGGGCCCGACAAGCAGGGGCAGACGGTGTACCTGTTGGAGGACGGCGTCCTGGAGCAGAAACTTGAGCAACGCCGCCCTAAGAGGAGACCGAATCCAGGCCAGCTCGTCCCCTATCTGATACCGGTGCCGAAGCGACTTGTCGAGGGTGTGGAGGGCGATGCCAACGCCGCCTGGCGCGACATGGCCGCCCTCCAGAATGTTCTCCGACTGAACCTGAGGCGGGAAGACGGTGCATGGGTGTACGTCAGCCCGACCCACCGTTTCTGCATAAGTGAACTTGGCCTGAAAATTGATCCGTTGCCGTAACCGCCCACGCCGCCCGGGTACGTCCTTCTAGCATTCGGAGGAAGTCCGGCCACGGGGGGAGGGGCGTGTCCACGCCTGCGTCCAATCTGATCGAACAGCCATGGATTCCGGTCGCATGGCTGGATGGGAAGTCAGGCCCATCTCACGTGGGCCTCAGGAGCCTGTTCCTGCAGGCCCGAGAGATCCGCACGCTGCTGATTCCGGAGGCTCCGGCTCACTCTGCGATGCTGCGCTTGCTGTACGCGCTCACGGCCCGGATCACCGCGCTGGACGAGGCCGGTCCCGGAAGCTGGGGCGACCGGCGGGAGGAAATCCTTGAGCAGGGTCTTCCCGAGCAGAGCATCGAACTCCCCGACGGCCGCAAGGCCGGCATCGCCGGCTACTTCGACCAGTGGACTCACCGATTCGACCTGTTCGATCGCGATCGTCCCTGGCTTCAGGACCCTCGCCTTTCCGACCAGTGCGACAGGAACCGCACCGCCGGGGTCCACAAGCTGGTCATGAGCCGGTCAGCGGGCAACAACCATTCCTGGTTCGGGCACTGGAGCCATGACCAGCTCGTACTCCCCAACCTTTCGCAGGCGGCACTGTCGTTGCTGACCTGGCACTACTGGGGATCTCCCGGCGGCCTCTCGAGGCGTGCGGTCGGCCAGGTGAGCCACCACTACGCGAAGGCTTCACCACTGCGCGCTGCGCTGTCGTATCACCCGGAGTGCGACAACCTCTTCCTCACGCTCCTGGCAGGTCTGACGCCGCCGGACGGCGACGTCAGCCGAATGAGCGACCTGTGTCCCTGGGAGCGCGATGACCTCCCGGACCCGCTCCAGCCGATGCCCGAGCCACAGGGTCCCTGCTCCCGGCTCACCGCCTGTTCACAGCACGCTCTCCTGCTCGTCCCTGACGAGGATGGCCAGCACACCGCCGACGCGTACATCACCTGGGCCTACAACGCCGAACGCATCCGGCCGGAAGACGATTACCTGATCTGGGACATCGACAAGGAGGGGAAGAGCTCCCCCCGGCCCGCACGCGCCTCCCGATCTCTGTGGCGGGACATCGATGCCCTTCTGCTCAAGCAGCTGGATGACTCCAGCCCCATCCAGCCGAGGGTCATGGACCACGCTTTCGACGTCAGCGAGTACTTGCGCGTACGCGCGCTCGGCTTCGAACAGGACTCCAGCCAGGCGGCCAACCATCAATACGTCGACTCCACGACCCCGGTCCTCCTTACCCGAGTGGAGGAAGACGTGGCGAACACAGACCTGCCCGTGCGTCAGCTCCGCGAGCTCGGCGAGCTCTTCGGAGGCCGGCTGGAGCAGGCCACGAAGGAAGCCTGGCTGAAGTACACGGCTGACAAGAAGAATGATCCGGGAGCATGGCTGGACGCGGTCACGGCACGGTACTGGCCGTCGGCGGAGGACGAGTTCTGGTCACGATTTCGGCAACTGAACCGCTTGGACGGTCTCGAGGGTTCCGGCTTCGATTTCGACGCCACATGCAGGGCTTTCGGGCGACACGCGCTCGATGCCTACGAGACGGTGACCGACTCCGTGACGCGCACCCCACGAGGCGCGAAGGCCGTCGCCAGGGCGAAAGCGATCCTCCTAGCCGCCCTGAAAGACCCACACAAGGCGATGGAGCAACCGCAGACGAGACGGGCGGCCAAGAAGTCGTGACCGTCGTCCGCCGACCCGAGGACAGGCATGACCTTCCAAGCCCCTGAAGCGAACAAGCACCCAAGGAATCGTGCTGCGTTCGCCGCATTCACCGCGCACATCGAACGCCTGTGCCGCACCGACCCCGGCGCCCGCGCAGCGCTGCGCGCGGGACTGCGCCGCGATCTGAACCACCCGCGCGCCCGCGCCATGCACCGGCTGCTGACGCCGCTACTGCCGCAGGGGTGCGACGACAGATCAGCGCAGGCACATTACACAGTGGCCGCCCTGATCGCGGCCCAGCCCCGGCACGCCTTCGCGACGGACCAGGAAGACGACGAAGACACCGCCGACCAAGTGGGAGCGGTGGCGCAGCAAGTACTTCAGGAGGACGGAGAAGCGGACGAGGGAGCCGCCGCGCCCGAGCCCGCCCCTTACGGCCCCTCGTTCGGCGCCACGCTGGGCCATGCCGTCATGGCGAAGGGTGCCTCCATGCGGATGAGTGCCGCAGAGAGCCGCCTCAATCTCCTGACGCGGCAGAGCCTCCGCGGCATCCACCTTCACCTCCCTGCCGCGGTGAACCAGGTACGCACCACTGACGCCACCATCGACTGGGGCCAATTGCTGACAGACCTCGTCGACTGGCCCTACCAGTCCGGGCGCATCAGCCGCCGCTGGCTGCAGGACTTCTACCGGATCACCGCCCGCGCCGATCAGGACTGAACCCCTCACCACAGGAGATCGCGATGGACCGCAAGCCACGCTTCATCGACATCCACGTCGTCCAACCCGTGCCCTACGCCAACCTGAACCGGGACGACACCAACTCGGTGAAAACCATGCTCTACGGCGACGCCCTGCGTACCCGCATCTCCAGCCAGTCCTGGAAGCGGGCCATCCGCGAGCACTTCCAGGACACGCTCGGCGACAACGCGCTGCGCACACGCCGCATCGGCGAGCGGGTCGCCGAAGTGCTTTGCAGCCGTGGATGGGAGAAGGCCCTTGCCGAACGTGCGGGTGCGCATGTTGCGGCGGGAAGCAGCATCAAGTGGGAGGTGGCCAAGGGGAAAGACAAGCAGCCCATCACGAACAAGGTCCTGACCAACGCGCTTGTCTACCTCGCCGAGAGCGCTGTCGAGGAACTTGCTGACATCGCCGAAGCCCACAAGGACACGCTCACCACGGACTTCACCGGGAGGGGTAAGACCAAGCCCGAGAGCGCTCTGAAAGGAAAGATCGACAAGGTCCTGACCAATAGGAACGGCGTCATCAACCTCTTCGGGCGCATGCTCGCCGAGGTCGACCGGGCCGATGTCGACGGTGCCGTCCAGGTCGCGCATGCCTTCACCACGCACACCACCGAGATCGAACTCGACTACTTCGCGGCCGTTGACGACGTCACCGCGATGAGGGGCGACGAAACCGGCAGCGGTCACATGGGCACCGCCGAGTTCAGCACCGGCACCTTCTACCGGTTCGCCACCGTTGATCTCCAGGAACTCATCAAGAACCTGAGCGACGACAAAGACATGGTCCTGGAGGCGGCCCGCGAGCTCGCCGGCCAGTTCCTGCTCTCCTTCATCGAATCGCTACCGCAGGCGAAGAAGAACTCTACGGCCCCGCACACGCTCCCTCACCTGGTCCACGTGGCCGTCCGCTCCGACCGGCCCCTGTCGTTCGCCGCAGCCTTCGAAGAGCCCGTACGGTCTGCCGAACACGGCGGCTACGTCGGGCGCTCCGTGCAAAGCGTCGATGCCTACTCCAAGGCTGCCAACACACTCCTCGGCCCCGAGCGGGTCCTGCACGCGGCACACGCTTCCCTCCACTTCGACAAGCTGGAGCACCTCGGCGAGCGCCACGCGTCCTTCGAAGCACTCGTCACCACCTCCATCGGCATCGCTCTCGCCGAGGCGCCGCAGTGACCGAAAACCCCGCCCGCGGTCTGCTGCTGCGCCTGGCAGGCCCACTCCAGTCCTGGGGCACCCACAGCAAATTCCTGCGCCGCGACACAGCCCGATTCCCCACCCGGTCCGGCGTCGTGGGCTTGCTCGCCGCAGGTCTCGGACGGGAGCGCCAGGCACCCTTGGACGACCTCACGGAACTGTCGATGACGGTACGTGTCGACCGACCCGGCGTCGTGCTGTCCGACTTCCACACCGTAGGCGGTGGGCTGCCCGCCGATGAGACGGTGATCACCGTTGATGGGGAACGCAGGACCAAGGGCAAGGGCACTCTGGTCTCCAAGCGCCAGTATCTGGCCGACGCCGCTTTCACCCTCGCGCTCACGTCCGACGATGAAGAACTGCTTCACTCATGCGCCAGTGCCCTGCGCGACCCGCACTGGCCCCTCTTTCTCGGCCGCCGGTCCTGCCCGCCAGAGGGTCCGGTACTGCTGGGAACCGTGGACGATCCGCTGCAGCACCTGGTCCGGATGCCGCTGGCAGCCAAAAGACCGCGCGGCGGCCCGCAGCCGATCGAGTTCTACGGCGACAGACCGCTCGGAGTGCTCCCCGTGAACACCGACGCCCCAGACAGCGGTGACGGTGACCACCACAGCGGCGAAGTCACCGACGAGCCGATGTCGTTCGCACCGCTGGAGCGTCTGTACCGGCCCCGGCCGCTGTACCGGCGTGCCGCGTACCTTCCGGATGCAAGATACGAAGGCTTCGGCACCGGCTATTTGGAGAAGCTCCAGAGCTATATCGATACCCACATCTCCCATCCGCAGAGGAGGACTTGGTGACTGTGTGGCTGACCCGCATCTTGCCCTCACCCACTTCTGCCGAGGCCCGCCGAGATCTCAGCGGCAATGCCCAGGGCATCCGATTGCACCAACGTGTGATGCAGTTGTTCCCCGACGGAGTCGAAGGCCCGGCCCGGGCGGCATTCGGAGTGTTGTTCCGTGCTGAGGAAACCGTGCGTGGACCGCAGATCCTCCTGCAGAGTCGCCTAGAGCCGGCTCCCTCCCGCCTGCCAGCGGATTACGGAGAAGTCGAAACGCGCATCCTTGACGACTTGTTGGCGCAGCTGCACAAGGGGCAAATCGTCAACTACCGCTGCGTGGCCAATCCCGTGCGCAAACCAGGGGTCACCTCTCGGGAGGCGTACAACCTCCCTCCGGTCGTCGCCTTGAGCGGTAATGCTGCCGTTGAATGGTGGGAACGCCAATCCACCGCCGCTGGTTTGGAACCTCTGCACGTCAACGCCCAGCCGCTCGACGCGGTACGCGGTCCGCGAGGTTCCAAAGGTGCCGCCGCAAAGCAGCAAATTCAGCATTCCCGCACACAATTCGACGGGATGGCCCGAGTCCTCGACGCCGACCTACTCCGCGAGAAACTCGCGGCAGGTATCGGCCGGGGCAAGGCATACGGATGCGGTCTGCTGACACTTGCGCCCATACGGCAGCGGTCGTGAGTGATGGACCCGAAGATGACCTGAACGTCTTCCGAGAAGCCGTAGTTACGGCGGGAGGAATCCACGTACCGGCCTTCTCTGCGGGCTTGCTGGACCCCGGTCCCCGCGCAGGCGGGGGTGAACCGGATCTTGATGCGGCGGGACGGGCGGGAATGACTGATCCTCGCGCAGGCGGGGGTGAGCCGGAGATCGGCGTCGCCCCCGTGTGGCGGGGCACGTGGTCCCCGCGCAGGCGGGGGTGAACCGGACTCGCTCGGCAGCGACCGGGACGCAATGGACAGCTCCTTGCGCAAGCGGGAGTGAACCGTCGGGGTGCTGCCTTGAGCCCTTGCCCCAGAGTAGTTCTCCGGGCGTGAGACGGGCATAACGCCCTGACCTGGAAACCTTGCTCATGGAAAGGTTTGACGCTACGGTGCCTCCTCAATCTCTTGACTTTGGAAAGGGTTGGGGGTGGAATCGGAATGACGGATCGGATGGACGCGCTTCTCGCGGCTCTAGAGGCCCAGGGCTTCAAGAGCCGGCAAACCGGCAGCGGTATGTGGATGTTTTCCCGAGGCGGCACCATGATCACGGCCTACCGCACGCCGGAGACTTTCGGCGAGTGGCTGGACCTGATCAATTTGCTGAGCGGCGCAGGCTTGGTCCTTCCAGCGAAGGACTAGCCGCGCGTTAGCGGGGGTCAGGAGCCGCCCAGGCCCCCGCCTCTCTCCGTTCGTCACCGTCATGCGAGCACCCCTCAGGCAGAAGGAGAAGGGCATGGATCAGGAGTGGAGGGCGTCGGTCAACGCTGATGCAGTCGACGTCCCGGACGAAGCGCAGTACGAGGAGCTACACCGGCATATTCCAGGACTCGTCCGCTTTGAAGAAGGGAACCGACACCTCCTGTTGGTATGGAGGTTGGCAGCTCCCGACCTGGCGAGCGCTACGCGGAGGGCCCTTGCGGCCGCCTACCAGGCGTTTGAGTCTGTGCTCGGAGAGATTCCCGTTCTCACAGATCTACGCGTGGTCACGGCGGAACGAGCTGATGCTGAACGGGATCACCCAGGGCCGCAAGAGTTGATGGGGTATCGGGAAGCAGCCGCAGCACTGGGAGTGTCGAGGCAGAGGGTGGCTCAGTTGGACGGAGGTCATCCAGACTTCCCGCGTCCGATCGGGCGCATCGGTGCGGGCCCTGTGTTCACGGCGGACTCAATTAAGTCTTTCGCTCTACGGTGGGACCGCAGTCCGGGACGGCGAAGGGTTGCCTAGCATGTCCGAGAGATGGGGTGATAGCGATCGGGGGTGAACCACACGTGGGCCTGGCGTACGCGGGCACGATCCACTGCTCCCCGCGCAGGCGGGGGTGAACCGTACGAATTCCTATACATCAGGGCCGAAGACGGGTGGTCCCCGCGCAGGCGGGGGTGAACCGGCGCACGTCGACACGGTGCGCCGCGTGCCCGGGTGGTCCCCGCGGAGGCGGGGGTGAACCGACCGGTGCGTCCTCTCCCACAAGCCCTACGCCGTGGTCCCCGCGCAGGCGGGGGTGAACCGAAGCAGGCCGCAGGGGTTCCGTGGCGTCAGCGGTGGTCCCCGGGCAGGCGGGGGTGAACCGCCGCACACCGCGCACCCGGACGGCGACACCGTGTGGTCCCCGCGCAGGCGGGGGTGAACCGGGGCCCGCGCCATGCCCGACGACCTCCTCATCGTGGTCCCCGCGCAGGCGGGGGTGAACCGCTTCACCAGGTCGAGAACCGCGCGCACCGGGCGTGGTCCCCGCGCAGGCGGGGGTGAACCGCTCAACGCGTCGGGCCGGGGGACGATCTACTTGTGGTCCCCGCGCAGGCGGGGGTGAACCGACCGAGTCCGAGCGCCTGAACGACCAGCTCGCGTGGTCCCCGCGCAGGCAGGGGTGAACCGGTGGCGGTGTATTCGGAGGAGGACCGGCTGCTGTGGTCCCCGCGCAGGCGGGGGTGAACCGGAGCTGTGCCACGCGATCGGCAAGAAGGGCGAGTGGTCCCCGCACAGGCGGGGGTGAACCGCCGTACGTACGGCGGGCGGCCTGGTCATCGTGGTGGTCCTCGCGCGGGCTGGGTGGTCTGCGCCCTGTCTCCGCGACGGGCCGTGAGGTCGTGGGCCTGCTGACGGGGCGGCAGCGCGGATGAGGCCGCCTTCGCCCGGGAATGGCAGCGGATTGGTGGCTCATGATTAGTGGTCGAGGATGTTGCTCAGTTGGTCTTCTTCCGTGTTTGGCAGCTGTTGCTGCGGAAGGCTTTGTCGGTGGCGGCGATGGTGACGGTCTCGGCACCCTTGGAAGAGTCGGAACTGATCACGTCTTTGCTCTCGCCGCTGGTTCCGCTCAGTCGGGCCCAGTTGCAGTAGGTGATGGGGTCGCCCTGGGGGCCTTCGCTGCGGTAGGTGCCGGGTTCGATATCGCGGCCGATGAGGAAGACGCCGTCTCCCGGGATCTGCCCGGCTTTGACGCGTCCTGCCTGCTGGGAGCGTGCCGGAGCAGTCGCCGGCGATGGCGCCGTCGTCTGGGTGCGCGTGGCTGTCACCGTTGCCGTCGGCGTTGCGCTGTCGTGGGAGGACGAGCGGTCCACGGAGGCGGCCAGCGCTCCGATCAGCAGCCCCACCGTGGCCGCCGCCGTATGCGTCAGCCACGGTCGTATCCGTCGGCGTGCGGGCTGCTTGTTCTCGCCGCCGGGCTGCTGCATCGGGCTGTGCGGAGGTCCTCCAGGCACTCGCCACTCCAGCCCCACCACCCTGAACCCGCCACGTCATCCGCGCACGTCAACCCGCCGCTCGCCCCCCACGGTCGGGGTTTCTTCGGGAGGGAATCAGCCGTGCGGCGCAGCGGCGAGACGCTGGCGGTGAATGACTGACACACCGATCGCCTGTCGTGAGTGGTTCGCTGCTGAGGCAGTGCGCGGGCGGAGTCGGGGGCGTCGGCCGGGACAGGGCGCCGGGGGCCGTCTGACTTCTTCGCGGCTGTTGCACAGGTTGGCGGGGATGGTCTGCCCGGCTGTGCGTTCGCCCCGCCCCGAAGGCCTCCTCAGCTTCTGGTCCCTAGGGGACGGGTGAGCGGTGCGCGGGTTCTGTGTGCGTGGATGGCGTTGGAGAGGGGGCTCTCTGATGGTGGGGGCTGTGGGGGATGTGTTCTGGAGGCGTGGGATGTTCTGGTGCTGTGGGAGCGGCGTGTGTGGTGTTGGCTGCTTGTGTGAAGTGAACCGGTGGCATCGGATGGGGCGGTGGTTGCGTTCGTCTGTTCCGGGCTGCCAGTAGTCGTCGCGTGTGGTGCCATCGTGCGCGTTCAGTGTGGTGGTGTTGTCGTCTGCGTTCACCTATGCCGTGGACGCCCAGACGCTTTGCCACGTCGCTCCAGTCGGTGGTGGGCTGTTCGCAGTGGGGGCCGGGCTGGCCTGTTCCGGCGAGCGCTGCGGGAGCCAAGTGCAGGAGTTCCCCTTCGCGTTGGGTGAGGCCGAGGTGGGTGAGTGTGGTGAGTTGGCGGTAGGTGGTGGCGCGGGAGATGGAGGCGGATGCCTGGAGTTCGGTGAGGGTTTGTCCGTCGTGTTCGGCGAGTGCGGCGAGGATGGCGAGTCCGCTGGAGCTGAGCCCGCGGTGGGCGAAGGCATCCAGGCCCATCAATCGCGCGGCAGTGTGTGAGTCGAGGTCGGCGTCACCCTCGGTGTTGTGGTGTGTGTTGTGGTGGGTGTGTCTCATGGTGGGTCCACTCATGGCCCCCCCAGCCTGGGGCCGTTGGGGGGTGGACTCACCGTGGGACAGGTTGAGGGGGCCGGTGCCGGTGGGGGGCAGGAGCATCCAGCGGGCGCCTTCGGTGGGGGTGCCGTGGTCGAGCTGGCGGAGCAGCCGTGCACGGAGGAGGCGTTGGTTGGAGCGGTGGGTGGTGGTGCGGGCGCAGCCCATGCGTTCGGAGAGGTCGCGTTCGGAGACGGTGTGGTCCCAGCCTCCTGTACGGGTGCAGATGTCGAGGCGGGCGATCAGGTTGCGCAGGTCGGTTTTGGCGGCGGTGCCTGGCCAGGGTGTGCGTTCGATGCGGGTGCGGTAGGCGGCGAGGGCGGCGTGGAAGTCCTGCCGGCCACACAGCGGGTCACGGGTCTGGAGGTAGTGGCGGGCGCCGTCGAAGGCCCGGTGCAGCCAGGCGACAGCCTTGTCGTAACCACGCCGGTGCTGGAGTGCGCGGGCGGCTTGTCCGGCTGGGTAGGGGCCGTCCAGGAGGACTTGGACGAACGCGGCGCGGCTCCAGCCCGCCTGCACCGCACCCGCTGCCACAGCACGTGTGAGGGCCCAGGCGTGGTCGGAGGCCGCGCTGTTGTGGCCGCCGCGCTGGAGGGAAGCGTTGGTGTAGGTGCCGTGCCGGTCACCTTCGGTCAGGAGCTGGTGGATGCGCGGGGACAACGGGCCCAGCGGTTCGAGCAGATCAGCGGGCCTGGTACGCCGGTGAGCGTTGAGCGGTCCCCGTCGGGTGGGCGGGGGCCGCAGGCGCTGGTCCTCGCTGGTGGGGGCGGCTGTCGAGGCTTGGGGTGAAGTGGTCAGCCCGCTGCCGCGGGCAGGGGGGTGCGGGGTGGTGTTCCGGGATTTTGATGGGGTGTGGGTCCAGGTCAGCTGGCCTGTCATGGTCGGCAACGCTAGGAGCCCCGGTGGTGCTTCAGGTATGGTCCCGGTGCACCATCTGGGGTGGTTGGTCTGTCGCCTGTGCACAGGAAGCGGCGTTTTGTTTCCGCCCCTGCACCGTGCGCCGCAGGCCGGTTTCCGTTCTGCACCACGGACCCGTCTCGCTCATCTCCTCGCCGCGGCACCGGACGTCGCCCACCCGGCAGCCACAGTCATCGACGGGGGCGGCCCCCGGCTCGCCACCGGATCCGTGCTGGCCGGCCGCAGCGAGGGGGCCGACCCCTCAGGGGGCCGGCCAGGCGGTTGCGGATCCGGCTGATCGTCCGCCGACTCCTTGACGGCAGCCCAACACGCCTGTGGAGGAAGTCCCTTGAATGGATCGGCGGCAGGGTAGAGCCCGGTCAGTGAGCCAGCTGCGGCCGGTGAAGTTCGCTGCGTGCCGTCGCGGCCGGGCTGGGCGGGCGGCCGCTCCGTCTCCCGCGAGGCCGTTGCCGCCCACCGCTTCGGCCCCCGGCCAGCCGCCTGGTCTGCCGGCCTGCTGTTGGCGGACCGGTCTCGTGGTGGTGTCCGTGGTGTGGTCGTGTTCCCCCGGGACGTGGTGGTGATCAGTTGCCGAGGGTGAGGCGGATGCCGAAGCCGGCGATGACGGTGCCGCTGATCCGGTCGAGGATCCTGCGCGCTGAGGGCCGTTGAAGGCCGGCGCGGAAGGCCCGGGCGCATGCGATCAGTACACCCGACCAGAGCGAGCCGAGCAGGATGTGCACGCCGGCGGTGAGGTTGTCGAGCAGCCACGACGACTTGCGAAACTCATCGATCACGGTCAGGTCGATGTCGTCCTGCGTGTTGAGCCGGGCGTCGGCCAGCGTGATTGCGATAGGCGGATCTCCAGTCAGAAAGAAGTGGGTCAGCCGCCGAGGCGGGCGGCGATGGCGTCATGCAGGGTGGCGGGGCGCCGCTCGCCCGCTGGGGCGCCGTGGAACTCGGCGCCGCCGCGCGCCGGGCCCGTCGGGACCGCTCGGTACAGGTCGGGGTCGGCGTCGACGGCCGCCTTGATCGCAGCGGCAAGCTTGTCGCCGAATTCCTTGTCGACCAGGTCGAAGCCGGCGACCGAGGCGAGGAAAGACCGCGAGTTGAGCAGACGGTCGCCGCGCGCGCCCTGGTCGGCGGCGGCGCGGGCGACGGCGAGCTCGACGCGCGCGGTCCGCAGCTCGGACGCATGTTCGCTCAGCAGCCGGTCGCGCTCCGCAACTGCGGCGGCTAGTGCGGCGGGGTCCTGCTCGGGCTCGGCGCCGTTCGGGCTGAGCGCCTTGGTGACCGCGTCCAGGGCGGGGCGCAGCTCGTCGAGCTCGGCGGCGGCCTGCTCGGCGCGGGCTGTGGCGTCGGCGAGTTGCTGCTCGGCCGTTGGATCCGGGGCCGACGGGGTGCGCGTGGCCGGTGCGCTGGGCGGCTGGGCCTGCTCATTGGGTGACGCTGGGCCGCCCGGGTCGCCCTCTCCCCGGAACCGCCCCTGATCGGCCAGATCGGGCGGCCATCGCGCCGGAATCCGAGAGCGGTATCGCCCGTGCGAGTGTGGATCGGCAAAGAGTCGACGACGCAGGTATCTGGCATGGCGTTGAATGCCTCGTTCCGAATGGAAAAGTGACGAGAAAAGAGAGATGTAAGAGGAGTCGTGTGACTTGATTTAATGGACGAACGTTCTATGTGGCCTCCCTCTTCCGTGTCGCTGTCTGCGCGGATATGGTGGGACACGCGAGCAGGGGGCAGGAAGTTCTGCGCGGCCCGAGAATTCGGGAAGGGTGGGGAGTATGGCAGGTAGCGTCTCGCCCTCTTCGGGATCCCCTGCCCCCAACCCGCCGAGCGCTCCCACTCCTCAGCCAACCCCTGTGGTAATTCCGCCAATGGCACCCCTTGAGCGGCGCAGGTTTATTCTGGAGATAGTTCTGGCTGCCCTGGCGCTCGCCACCCTAGTCTTCGTGTCCTTTCAAACCGTGGCCACCATGAGCCAGGCGAAAGAGGCTGCAAATCAGGTCTCAGCGGCCAGGCTGGATGGGCTATATCAGCAGTCCCTCAATCAGGACGAGGTCCTACTCTCGGCGGAAAATGCAAAGCTGAATCTCTATATCAACGGGGATGTTCCGTTTGAGGATGTTAAGGATCCGGCGGAGCGGCAGCGGATGAAATCGAGCTTCAAGTGGAATCTGACTTACTGGGATTATGCGTACGCGACCCTTCCGGGTCTTGTGCGCTGTTTCCCGGATGACGGGCATTTAATCCTGCGTGGCTCTCGGGAAGATACAGAGGAATGTGATGACTGGGCCGCATGGAGTCAGTCCATCTATAATGCGTTCCGTGACGAACGGCTATGTCAGACTCTTAACTCTAAAGAGGGCGAGCTCGGAAGGAATTTCGTAGCCGCAATCCGTAAATCCGGAGCTTGTCTGAAGTGAAGCCAAAGGGTTAGTCGGTGACTTCAACCGAGGGCGGGTGGGCTGCCTTGTATCCCCGGACCCACGCGAGGCGCAGCAAGGAGTCGGCGCTGTGCGGGCAGTCGGTCAGCGGCCGGCCCGCGCGAGCGGCGGTGTATCCGGCCTGGCGGGCGCGCACGGTGTCCTCGCGGAATCCCACGATCACCCCCGGTCAGAACTTGCGGCGCTGGTTCTCGCGCGAGTGGCGGGCGGTCTCGGCCTCCTTGGTGCGCAGGCCGGATATCTGTTCGGTGAACTCGGCGAGGGTGACGCGCGGGCTCTCGTCCTCCCAGAACCTGATCAGGTCCTCGGAGGCACGGGCGTAGGCGACGTGCGCGGGCCCGGAGAACAGCGACTCGGGGTCGACACCGGTGGCCTCGGCCTGCTTGGTGAGCATGTGCCCGCGGGTGTAGTCCTCGGCGGCGAGCCACTGCAAATAGACGTGTTCGCGGTACATCTCGCGTATCTCCTCGCGGGTGTACGCAGTCTGCCCCTGGCGCTCGGCGAGCTCCTTCTCGTACGCCCAGCGTTCGGCTCGGTGCCGTCCGGGCCTTTCTCGATGTCGCGGCCGTAGGCGCCCCACTCGTCGGGATCGGCCGGCGGCGGGGCATCGAGGGCGACCGGCCGCATCGCCTGATCGAGCGCGGCCCGGTTGGCGAGCGTGTCGGCGACCGTGGCCCCGGTCGCGGCCGCCGGCGGCGGGGCGGGATAGCGGCGGTCGATTTCGGCGGTGATCCGGGCGGCGTCCTCGGGGGCGGCGTACCGCACGCCCCACACGAGCACGTCGTCGCCGATCGCGGACAGGTCGGCGGCGAGGCGCCCGGCGGGGAACAGATCGGCGAGCAGACGGCGGCGGTGCGTTTCGGCGCCGATCGCGTCGCGGTCGTCCGCCACGTGCCTGGCCCGGTCGGCGAGGTCGTGCTCGGACAGGCCGACGAGGTCGCGCCGGATGCCGGGCAGGGCTGCGTCGACGTCGCGGCGGTCCATCTCCGCCATGACCTGCAGCATGTCCTCGTCGCCCAGGTGCCCCGAGAAGCGGGCGAGCTCGTCATCGCTGAAATCCGTGAGACGCGTGGCGAGTTTGCCGTTCGGGCGGATGCGGCCGAGCAGCATCTGCCCATCGCGCCGGTCGCCCTCAGCACGTATGCGGTTAAGGTCGCGCTGATCGAGGACCCCGGGCCGGATGGCGGCGCCGAGCTGCGCCTCGCTCATCTCGGGCAGGGTGCGCGCGTCGCCGGAGCGCACGCGTGCGGCCTCGAACGGGTCCGACCCCGGGCCGATTGGCGAGCCGGTACGTCCGGCTGTGCCCCCGTTGGGAGGGAGGTTGCCGGCGCCGATCTGCTCGCGCTCGCGGCGGCGGATCAACTCGGGGTGCTGGCGCAGGCGTTCGCGCTGCTTGGCCTGCCACTGCCGCACGCGCGCCTCGGCCGCGCGTTTGGCCTCGGGGGTGACGGCGGCGGCGCTGCGGTTCTTCCATTTCCTGATGCCGCGCTCGATCGCGCGCTGCCGCTGCGATGCTTCGTAGCCGTTGGGGTCCTCGGAGTGCTCGACCGGCGCCCGGGTGACCCCGGGAGGTAGGCCGAGAGGCTGTGGCGGCAGTTGGGATGCTGGAAGCCCCGGCGGCGTGCCTCGTTGACGCTGCCGTGGATGTCCACGCGCACAAGCTTGCCGTCGATGGTGGCGTGCTCGGCCTCGACTGTGCGGTGCCCGTCGGGCCCCGACAGGCTCAGTACCTTGCCCTCGAACGGGTCGGACAACGGGCAGTTATGGGGAGCGTTGGACACGATCACGAGGTCGAGGCCGGCCGCGCGCAGCCGGTCTCCGTGTCCCTCGACGGCAGCGCGGCCGACGGCGGTGCGGGTGGACATCTCGGCGTAAGAGGTCATCTGCCACGAGCGGCCGGCCCGGTCGGTGGACGTGCGCAGCCCGCGGTCGCTGAATCTCTCCATCGCGCGTTGGGTTGCCTGTCTGCGGGTGTCGATGCCGAGGAGCGGTGTTGCGGCTACTTCGGCTATGGCCTGCCGGTATCCGTCCTCGACGCCCCGCAGGATTCCGCGGTGCGTCTGCGTGAGGAGGTCGACCGTTTCCTGTGCGAGCCGGTCGACCGCCCTCGTGTTCGGCGTCACCTCCGCGATGCGGCGCAGGTCGTCGTCGTGCAGCGCGCCGAGCTCGGCGAGACCGGAGCGGGTGCCGGTGTTGTACGCCTCGGCGACCGCGTCGAACACGTCCAGCCGCATAGCCGTGCCGAGTGCGTCGACAACCCCCTGCGCGCCCCGGCGCAGGGCCTGAACTTCGCGCAGTTTGGCTGTGGCCCAGCCCGGGGCCTCGTAGCCGTCGGCGAGCTGCCTTGCCACGAGGCCGAGCAGACGCTGCTCGGCATCCGCGTACAGGTCACGGACTCCGGCCGACAGATCCTCGACCACTCCCTGGTGAATAGGCACGCCCACCCCCCAAGGACATTTCGAGTAAATGTCGAAAAACTCGGAGATGAGTAAAAGGAATTTCGCGTGATGTGCATCACGGGAGTGCGCTGCCTGAGTGGACGGGCCCCCTTTGGGGGTACGCCGGTGATTGCGGCTCTTGGTCACCTGACCTGCGGCTATGGCGGCGTGACCCTTTTAATGTTACATAGCGAAAACGGAATAGGCAACGTTTAAGGGTTAATCCGGTGCGGGCGCCTCGGTGGAGGCTCGCGTAATCTCCTCGGCCATGAACGAATTGACGCAGGCATTCGCTGCTTCCGGGCCCTTACTCGTCGTCGTGCTTCTCCTCGCGGTGGCGCTCGCGCATCCTGACCCTGACGTCAGAGCGCGGGCGGAGCGGCTCTTTCGGCGGCTCTTCTAACCACTAGGTCGGCGGCCGTGTCAGGGGAGGGCGCCGAGCTGCATCGGGTCTGGGGCGGCTTGGCCGGTCTCGGTGAGAATGCGATCGACCTCCTCTCGCACGGCCGTGTCATCCCAGTCGGGATGCAGAGTGCGCACCTTGGTGTCGGTGCTCACGGCCTGCGCCTGTTGCAGCAGGGAGAGGGTCTGGGCGGTGCTCGCCGGGTCCTCGCTGACCGAGTCGCCGAAGCTCACCCGGGGCCGCTCGGGGACAAGGCCCGCGGAGTAACCGGCCGAGCGTACGGCCTGCTGCACGATCGCATCGGCTGTCGACTGGTGTTCGGCGACCCTGATCGCGAACTGCGACAGGGTGATCCCCGTTCCGGCCGACTCGGTCGGCGGGATGTTCAGGGTCTGCCAGATCTCCCGGTCGTCGTCGAACGTCGCGACCCGGCCGGGTCCTTGGTCGCGCAGGTACCCGGCCGGCACGATGAGCCGGCCACGGGCGAGGCGGATATCGCGAATCCAGCTTGACCATGTCTCGTCGAGCGCGTCCATGAGGTCATGGAGCGGTGCGGCGTAGTCGGAGCGGCCGAACGGCGAACCGCGGTGCCTGCGGTTGGGGCGGATGTTGGGGACGTAGGCGGCGGTCAGCTCGGGTATGCCGGTCTCGATCGCGTCGCCCTCGGGGCCAAGCGAGCCAGCCGAGACGGCAGCCTCGGGATGCTCGGTCAGGGGCACCCGGGTGCCGAGCCGGTCCGGGCTTCCCTGGTAGAGGCCGTGCAGAATGCGGCCCGGCTCGTGGCGCAGCAGTGTCACCTCGTCTGCGTAGGCGACGAACGCGGTCAGACCACGCAGCCTGCCCTCGGACCGGGCGTCACTCGCCCCGATCAGGTGCACGGTGCGCCCGTGGATGACGGCGGTGGTCGCGCCCCGGGTGTGGTGAACCTCGGCCGCCGTGCCCGCGAACAACAGCGGGTCTTGAAGCGGTTCGATGACGTTGCGCTCGATCGTCGCGAACGAGCGGCCCACGATCAACAGCAGCCCAGAGGCCGGCGTTCGGCGCACCGCGAACAGGAAGCGCAGCAAGGACGCGATGGTCTTCCCGCTGCGCACGCTGCGGTGCCAAAGGTTGATGCGAGCGGTCGTCTCGCGGATCGAGCACAGTTGCTTGTCGGATAAGGACGGGGTCGAGGTGATCACCCCCTGTCCGCATCACCTCCCGGTGGCCCGAGCAGGGCGCGGCGAGGCGGTCGAGCATTCCCCCGGCGCGGCCGGTACTGGTGGGTCGGGCGAGCTCGGCGACCTTGGCGTGCACCTCGGTGAGCGCGCGGGCGGCGGTGGCATGGTCGCGGGCCTCGCGGGCCGTCTCGGCGACGGTGGCCTTGGCGACCTGTCCTAGCGAGCCGTCGAGTGCTTCGTCGGCAAGCAGCTCGCGTCGCACGGCAGCGTCGGCTCGTCGAGCCTCCATGGCCGCGGCTACCCGGGCACCCCCGCTGAATGAGAGGCCCAGTTCGCCGGCGATTTTTGAGATGGTCGCCGCGCTGCGCTTGATCGTGCGGGCGATCTCGTTGCGTGACTTGCCCTCGGCATGCAGCTCACGGACGCGGTTGCGATCCAGTTCACGGATCGGCCCAGCCATGGCCTCACCTCCGGCGTGTCGGTCAACAGGCGAATTCGGAAGGCCGGATGCACGCTAGGTATATGGGCACAGCCAACGTGGTGTTGCAATATGTGCAAGCCGTAATTTGGCCAGCACTTATTGTTGCGGCTGTCTGGATCTTTCGAAAACAGATCGGGGGACTATTGACTCGGCTTGAATCATTCGAAGGCTTTGGCGCTCGCATGGCATTCAATCAGGCCAACAAGGGGCGCGCTGACCTTACGAGGAAAGTCAGGGAGGAACAGGAAACGCAACTTGGTGGGTCGGACTCTGGCACGAGCGGCCGGCTGCCCGAGGAACCTCATCGAGGGCGCAAGGAAGAGGAGAGTCCTCCCGACGTCTTGGCGCAGGCGCGCGAGTTGGCTGCGACGAATCCCATCGCAGGGATGGCGCTCGCGTGGTCCTATGTGCAGACAGTCGCGGCGGAGGTGCTGGGAGAAGAACTGCCGCGCCTTGCCGGTGGCGAAGTGTGGCGCCCAGAAGCAGAGTTGGTAGAACGCGGTTTGACGGGACTAAGCGCTGGCCTCTATACGGAGCTGCGGAGAATGGCCCACCTAGCAAGGGCCAAGTCCGATTTGAGCGTGTCTACCGTCGAGAGCTATGTCGAGAGCTGCGCAACCTTGGTCCAGGAGATGAGGCGACTACCCCAAGCGAATGAGTCCGACAGGCAGCCCCCGCAATCGTTAAACTAGCCTGGCGTTCGGGTTTCAACGGTGAGGCGTGCCTCGGGCGTTGACGGGATTGGCGCCCCCGCCGAGCTGTGGACGACCGGGCGTGTGTCAGGGGGCAGTTTCCGGGTGCGGCAGAGGCGCTCCCGGATTAGGTAACGAAACGATAACGGCGCAACTGTTGTGGCGCCCCAACCCCGGAGGCAGCTGCCAGGCTGTTAGAACGCTCCACTTCACGAATACCAAGGGCCGCTGTCGCGTACGTCCGGCCTTCTGTGGAGCCACAGGCAGGACCAGAGGCCAGGGGCTAGCTCCCTGTCTTGTGGCCTTGCCTGGATATGAGCGCCGCGCACCGTGGTTGGGTGCGGGTCGAGACCCGACGTGTACAACGTTGCCTCTGCGACAGGCGGTCTCGGCTTCGACCACTAGACAATGTGGTCGGGCCGAGGCTGCCCGCACTCGGTGCCGATCGCCAGGCTCGAAAGGTGACTCGGCCCGTGGAGACTGTTGGTTGGGCTACTGCGACGGTGGCAGCCCTGGGGGGTTGCGTGCTCGTCCTTGGCTACATTCTCGATCAAGTGCCGGTGCTTGCTGAAAAGGGCATTCGCGCCATCACAGCCGTGCGCCGACTCCGTAGGGAGTGGCAGCAGAAGTGAGTCGTAGCCAGTGGGCATCGCTCCACGGTCGGCGTCTGTAATCCGTCTGACTCCCGGCGCTCAGCGGCGCCCGGCCGTAAGGTGACCCGCATGACGATCAGTTGGGGCGATGCGCCCACCTGGGTCGGCGCGGCGTTCGCTGGCGCTGCTGCGGTCGGGGCGATCTGGACTCTCGCTAGTCAGCGCCAACAGATCGGTGAGCAGCGGACGTTCATTGACGAGCAGTCTCAGTTCATGGGCGAGCAAAGGGCATTCATTCAGCGACAGTCAGAGGTGCTCGGCCTCCAGGAACGGGAGCTGGTCGCCTTGGCGGAGGAAAGAGCAAAGATGCAGGCCCAGCGAGTATCGATGCTGGCTGTCATGCGTGCAGGGCCGGAAGAGCTGTACCCGGGCATCGAGAACAGCCGTTGCTGGGAAGTCTCTGT
This sequence comes from Streptomyces sp. NBC_00224, assembly GCF_041435195.1. Taxonomy (NCBI): domain Bacteria; kingdom Bacillati; phylum Actinomycetota; class Actinomycetes; order Kitasatosporales; family Streptomycetaceae; genus Streptomyces; species Streptomyces sp. NBC_00224. The sequence goes on along the minus strand of NZ_CP108106.1, from coordinate 159,130 downwards.
GCAGAACAACAGCGACGAGGTGATTCGCGATGTCGACGTCCGGTGCGGCCCCTACCTGGCAGACGCTGTCTGGGACATGACCCCGGGGCGCACCGAGGACGGGAACCCGCAGCGCGTTACGGCTCCCGTTGCGGTGATCGGTCCCGGACGGTCGTCCTCGTTCTTTCTTACCCCCGGCGTGGCCACCCACATTGCGAACTATCCGCCGGTACTAGCGTTCACCGATGCCAACGGCCAGAACTGGCAGTTCGACCACCATGGCGTGCGGTCGCGTGTTGATCAGCCAGTGTGGCCTGTGTAGCCACCGAGGATGGCAGCCCGGCAGCCAAGGGGCTGTCGGGCTCTCGGCGTGAAGTTAGGTTGTGTGGCACAGGTGTGTACGCACAACCTAGTTGATCTTGGTGGCCTTGGCTTTGCCGAACCCGCTCGGATGGGTAGGGGAGGTGAACCGCTGGTTCGCGAGGTCGATCTGCTTTGCCTTGTCCTTCGGGTTGCCCGCGATGGTGCTGCACACCACGTCACCTGGGGCGTCGACCGGAAGGTCGGAAACGTGGTGGCGATCCCGTCCGCACTGGCCCGGTACCAACTCAGCGGTGGCGAGTACTACTTCTGCTTTCTCTCCGGCGTCGACAACACCCGTGTCGCCGGCAACTGGCGACGAGGCTGAACACTCGGTACCCAGGGCAGCGCGCGCAGTTGGCTGGACGGCAAGCTGCCCGCCTGCAGCCTCATGTGCCTCCGCCGCCTGCGCACCTCATTCTGAAACGATCAGTTAGGCCTTGCGGGCGTTGAGGAGTTCGTTGATGAGTTCGGTTGTTTTCGTTTCTGGGGAGCAGTCGAGTGTCTGGTTGACCTGTTGCAGGCGGGTGATGGCGCTATTGAGTCCCGTACGGTTCCGGCAGGCAGCCTCCAAACGCATCCAGTCCCGGTAGAGCAGTTCGGCTGATTCGTCGGCGTTGAGGCCGGTCATGATGGCGTGGCGTGCGGCGATTGGGTCGTGGTGGGGGCCGGGGGCGGTGCGGTGGACTGCCACGGTGTGGGTGATGTCGATGATCCGGGTGAGCATTTCCTGTTGCAGGGGCTCGGCCCACGGCAGTGGCCGGCCGGCGAACGGCGTGCCCCGCACCAGCGTGAGTGCCGTCTCGAGTTCGGTGAGGCCTGCCGGGCCGCGCGGTAGGGCGTGTTGGGCGAGGTGTAGGAAGTGGCTCCAGTCGCAGCGCACGGTCGGGGCGAGTTGGTAGGGGTCGTCGCGGGTCTTGCGTCGGGGGACGTAGAGGGTGCCCAAGGGGTCGCTGCCCAGGCAGCTGCGCAGGCCCTGGAGCCGTGTGTTGAGGGTGCGCGTGGACCACGGGTGGGCGGGGTCCATGTCGGCGCACAGGACTTCCGCGCTGCGCCCGGGCCGGAAGTAGAGCAGGGCGGCGAGTTGCTTCAGCTTCGGGCCGTGGCCGGCGCTGTCCACGCCCGCCACCTCCACGGGGCCCAGGACTCGGATTTCGGGGGTGTGCAGGTCCGGTGTGTCGCCCACCGTCGGAGCATTGTCCTCCGTGCTGGAGGGTACGGGGGCGTGGCTCTCCGTGGCCTGTGGTCCGGTGCGGGGAGTCGCGGCCGCCAGGGATGCCGGGACCCGGGCATCTGCTGCTGCGGCACCGTGGTCGGCTTCGGCACCGCGTGGCGGCGCGGCGGGGGTGGCCGGTAGGCGGAGTCCGGAGGGATCGGTGGTGGCGGCGAGCAGAGCGGGGAACACCTCGCCGTTCGTCTCCGTGGCCGCCGTCGGGCGCGGACTTGGGGGAGCGGCGGCTGTGGGCACAGCGGGTTTCTGAGGGGGTGTCGGGTCGGTCTGCTGGTGTCCGCCGGGCTCGTCCGGGACCTCCTGCCAGGCTCCTTCGGCCGGGTGGGGCGGCTGTCCGGACACTCTCAGGGCGTTGGCGATCTGCTGGTAGGCAGTGTGTTCGAGGCGCTGCACGGTGATCGTGGTGCCGGTGCAGTCGAGGGGTTGGGGTTCGTCGAGGGAGGCGTTGAGCGTTTCCGCCTGGGGGAAGTGGCCGGAGGCCGTGTTCGCCGGGGCGATCAGTGTGACGGGGAGGGAGCTGGCTCTGTCGAGGAGGTCGGCGAACTGCCAAGAGGTGTCCGGGTCCAGCGCAGATGCGCACAGCAGCACATAGGGATGATGTGCTGTGTCCGGCAGTTGGTGTGTTTCCAGCAGCCATTCGCTCAAGTCGCGCAGCGCATGGGTGGCTTGGCGCAGGTGGGTGATCCGTGCGGTGGGCAGCAGCTGCGGTAGCTCGTCGCCGAACCCGACGGTGACGATCTCGGCGTCGGCGGCCCAGGGACTCATGGCTAGTTCGAGGGCGACGGAGGTACAGACCTCGGTGATGTGGAGCGGGGCGCCGTCCAGCAGCAGGGCGGGTAACTGTGTGAGGTTGAGAAGCAGCAGGTCGCCCGCGGTGGCGCTGCCGATGGTGACCAGTGCGGGATAGGGCGGTGGTATGTCCTGGGCGGCTTCCTCGTCCAGGAGGGGGGCGTCAGCGGGCAGGACCCACCAGCTGTCCTGCCCGGCGGTGAAGGGCGCGACCGGTTCCTGATCGTGGTCCTCGGGCAGTACTGCGATGGTCCGGGTCCCGATCCGGGCGGCTCGCAGCACTGGCAGCGGGGCGGTGTCGTCGTGCTGCTGGGCCAGGTGGTGGGCGAGGGTGCGCAGGGCCGTATCCAGACGGGGTGCGCCGTCGGTGTCGGCGGCTGCCGACAACTGGGCCTCGGCAGTGGATGTCTGAGGGGTGATGGCGATCGTCTCGCCAGGTTTACGGCGCCGGCGCTGCAGGGTGCGGCGCAGGCCGAGCGCGCCGGTGACAGCAGCCGCGAGCAGTGCGCCGGCGCCGAGCACGGTGCGTTGGTTCAGCGGGTTGCCGGCGGAAGCCGTCGCCGGGGTGCCCTGGCCGGGAGCGGCGGGCGGGGATGTAGGGGTGCTGGACGATTGACCTGGGGGCAGCGGCGTAGCGGTCGGGGGCGTTGTACTGGCCCGGGGCGCGGTGGAGGTGTTGGTGGGCGGCGATGCCTGCTCTTGCCCGGGCTGCGCCGGGCGAGGGGACGGCGGGCTGGCGTTCGAGGCGTGGGGAGCAGGCATGTTGGTCTGGCTCGGCGCGCGGCCGGCCCCGTCGCCTGGGCTCTGGCCCGGCTTCTGCGCACCCTCGGGTTTCTGGGTGGCTGGGGGAGCGGCCTGTCGACTGCCGGTGTCCGCGTCCCGGTCATGGTGCTGGGAAGGCTGGGCGCGTGGGGCGCTGGGCACGGTCACCTGCTGCCCCGGGTAGATGATGTCCGGGTTGGTGATCGTGGGGAGGCCGCCGGGCTGTGGTGTGCCCCGGCTGGACTCGAAGAGGCGGGGCCACTGGTTCCCGTCGCCGCGTTCCTCCGCCGCGATCTTCGACAGGGAGTCGCCCGGGTGGACCGTGACGGCGCGCTCGCCCTGGACATGAGCAGGGGTGCTATCCCCTCGGTGCGTACGGGTGCCTTCCTCGGCGCTGGTCCCGGGCATTCGGAGCTGCCAGCCGGGCTGGAGGAAGCCGTTCGTCCGGAATGGGGTGCCGTCGGCCATAGTGCGGCCCTCATTGAGCTCGGCGATCTCCCGCCACCGCTCACCGTCGCCCAACTGCTGCTCGGCGATGCCCCACAGGCTCTGGGCGGGCCGCGCCTGCCGCACGGTGTACGTCGTTCCGGCTGCCGCTGCGGGCGGCGTGCCGTGTTCGGTCTGGGTGGCCTGCGGTGGCAGGGTCTGCCCGGGCAGGCGGGCCGCCGTGGTGCTCTGCCCGGTGGGTGCGGTGGAGGCGAGGGCGGAGCTGGTGGGCAGGAGCACCACGATGCTGCCGACCAGCAGGGCTGCGGCGCGCTGAGAGGCGCCCATTCCACGCGGGACATGCCAGGCACGGCCCCGCACCTGCGCGATGAGTTCCCGCAGGGTGCAGAACGTGAACTGCCCCCACGCGGCCCAGCCGGCCGTGACGAGCAGCAGAAGGAACACTGCGCCGGTGTCCTGTCGGTCCAGCAGGTGTACGACGTCGTCGTGGGTGGCAGCCCAGATGGCCGGGGTGGCCCACGCCAGGAGGATCGGCAGCCCGATCACCGTGACCACCAGGGCCAGCAGACCCAGCACGGCCGTGAGGGCCCGCGCCAGCGTGCGGCCCGGGGATGCGGCGTGCAGGGAGCTGGTGGTGCGCATCATTCTCCTTGCCCCTCTGGGGCTTCGACGCCATGCAGGAGGGTGGCCGTTGCATGGCCGGCCACCGGCAGAGAGCCGATGCCCACCACGGTGAGGAATTTCGTGGGGCAGGAGGCGGTGATCGTGACCGTGAGCGACTTGCCATCGCTGGACAGGCTGACCGTCCCAGTGGCACCGGCGGAGCGCAGGTACGCCTGGGCTGCCGCGACCGCAGCCTGCGGATCCACGACGATGGCTCTGCCGCTGATCGCATCGGCAGGGCTCAGGGCTTGCCCGCCCGCCCGGGCGGCCTCGCCTGCGAGGTAGTCCGCGCGCTCGATGGCACGCATCGTGCTGCCGCCGTCGACAGCGACGCCGATGATGCCGATCAGCGCGATGACGCACACGGCGACGAACACGGTGACCCCTCCCCGGTCGTCCCGCCGGGCTCGGCGTACACGCCTCAAACGAGACATCCTCACTCACCCCGTCGCGCAAGAGAGGCCGGATGGGCAACGACCGCTGCTGCCGGAGCGGGTGACACATCGACGACGGCGAGAGCCCATGGCCCCGCCGGTGGGGAAGGGCATCCTTGTCTGCCCGGCCACTCCCGCTGGACGCGAAGCCGCGCTGCTCCCGTAACCTCCCGGGTATGTCCATCGGTCGCGCCGCCTGCCACTGCATCGTCTGCCAGGACATCAAGGAACGTGACCCCGGCAGTCAGTCGACCGCCGAGATCATTCATCAGCATGGGTGGCAGGTCACGATGGTCCCCGCCGACGACCAGGGACCCGGCTGGGCGTACACCATCGGCCTGTGGCACCAGCACCGGATACCCGAGCTGGCGATGTTCGGCCTGGACATCTCGCGGATGCAGACACTCCTCAACGACCTCGCCCGACGGGCTGTCGAGGGACAACGTTGGGAAGCTGACCAGGAGCTGTACGACATCGCGAATGTCCGGGTCGTCCTCAAGGGCGTCGACTACCGCTGGTACAAGGCGTTCTTCGGTACCGCAATCGGCTACTACCGCAAGCCGCCGTTCCCGTTCCTCCAAGCCGTCTGGCCCAACCGTGACGGAGCCTTCCCCTGGCAGCCTGGAGGAGAAGACCTCCTGGACTGCCAACCCCAATTGTCGCTGCGTCCCGACGAACACCCCGTCGGGGTCTGGACGCAGGATCTGTGAAGAGGCAACCGAGGCGCCATCACGGACAATGACGTCATGACGCGCTGGTTTCGCAGCCACTGGGCTGAAGAAGACACCTGGTTCTACATTGAGGTCGACGCCGACGGCTGGGTCACCCGTCAGGTTGAACTCCAAGGACCGCTCGAAAAGCCCATCGCCGCTGCCTCGTTGACCGAGTGGGAAGCCGCCCAACAGGCCGGAACCCTTGCAGATTACGAGGCGACCTTCGGTGTCACGGCGGAGGTTCCCGTCCATGAGTGGGAGCCCCACGATCCGCAGGAACTCACCGTCGGAGAGTTTGAGACCGTCTGGCTCACCGCACGGTCCGCCTGCCAGGCAAGAGCTCGAGCACGCTCGACGCGCGGAGCGTGAACCCAAGTACCCTCGCGCGCTCACCGCTCAGCACCCGCACTTCGGTTCGTACTCCACGGCACTTCAGAATTCGCGAACCCAAGAGCTCTTTGCCGGTACTGGTCCACCACCGAAGTCGCCGTCGAAGTGAGCGTTTTGGCTCCTGGCAGGCCCGGCAGCAGGAGTTCGGCCAGGGGGACCGTGCAGGTCACGGTGACCGTGACGGTGCCGACCTGACCGACCGGCACGCGCAGACCGCCGGTGTCGATGCTGACGCTGGTCGATGCGCACGCGATGCCCTGGTCCTGCAAGGACTCATCAGCCGCTGACCGCGCGGCGCTCTGGGCCGCTGCCGCTGTGCGGTGGATCGAGGCTTCGCGCGCCGCGTCCTGGGCTGCCGCGTCGAGCTTCGCGCCGGAGGTGACGATCCGGCCGCCCGCGACAGCCAGACACAAGAACATGATCAGTACCGGGAGGATGATGGCCGCCTCGATCGCTGCGCTGCCCTCATCGCCGTGTCCTTGGCGGGCCCAACGGGCCGCGCATAGACCTTGTTTCACGGTCTCGCCACCCAGCGTTCCAGGGGCCCGGACGCCGACTGCGTCACCCGGAGACCCGGCAGACCAGGCAGGATCGACAGGGCCGTGCCCGATACCCGCACCCGCACCCGCTGCCCGTTGCTGGTGGCGACGACGCTGTAGCCGCGCAGGCTGTCCCCGGCGCTGCGCCCCAGCACGCCACGCGCCCGGGCCGCTCCATCGGCGGGGGGCGATTGGTAGGCGCGGGCGGCGGTGAGGCCCTCACGGGCCGCGGTCAACGCGATCTGGCGGGCGTAGAACCACAGGGAAGCCTGGATGACGGCGAGCGTGGCGAGCAGGACGAACGGGAAGATGATCGACATCTGGATGCTGGTATCGCCGCGGTCGTTGCGCCAACGTCGTCCCTGCCACCCTTTTGTCAGCCGCGTGGGGTGTTTCATCACAGGCCGCCGAGGCTGCCGTTGTACTTGGCGATCACGACGGCGATGGTCCCGGCGACCAGGACGGCGCCGGTGACAGCGGCCAGCCAGATGATGACGGTCGTGATGGAGATGTCGCCCCGGTCCGGCCAGCCGCCACCCTCGCGAACGCCGTCCCGCACGTGCGTGGTCAGCTGGAGCACAGCACGGCGGGTGCGGGCTGCGATGTGCGTCATGGTTCCCACCTCTTTGGAGCGTTGAACGAGCTGGAGTGGTCAGAGGGCGAGCATGCGGATCACCGCGGGGAACGCCATCAGCAGCATCACCAGGACGGCGAGCAGGGCGCCCGGCGCGGTCATCTTCTCGCTGGCCGTGTTCGCCTCGGCGGCCTGTGCGGCCAGGAGTTCGGCGTTGAGGGCGGCGCTGCGGGCCCGCAGTGCCTTGTAGACGGCGGCGCCGTCGGTGGCGCTGCCGCGCATGATGTCGGCTATGTCGTCCAGGACGGGCAGGCGGTACTGGGCGGACAACTCTGTGAGTGCTTGATAGGGCGGGATCTTCTCCAGCCGGGCCCGGCGCAGCGCGCCCTGCAGGTACAGGAAAGGCCAGCCTTCGCCGACTGTGGCGGCTTTCTCCAGGGCTTGTGCGGGGCCGGCGTCGGCGGCGCGCTTGAGCGCGACCAGGTCCAGGTAGGCGGACAGAGCGTGGGCGAACTCCTCGCGCGCCCGCTTGGCCTGGTCGCGTACGGCGAGATCGGGGATCAGGAACAGCAGGGCCGCGGCGAGGAGTCCGGCACCTGCGGGGACATAGAACGGCAGGCCCACGCCCGCGATGATCCAAGGAATCGTCGCGATCGCCGGGCCGAGCAGGCCGAAGCCGGCGAGTGCGGTCTTCTTGAGCATGAACTGGCCCGGCCCCTGCCCGAGCAGGGCCAGGTCGGTGGCGGGGACCCGCACGCCCGGCAGCCGCTGCAGGCGGGCCAGCAGCCACCGGCCCCATCTCTCCTCGCGGTCCCACTGCGGCTCCGGCGCCGTCAGGTCCGCCGGGGCACTGCGTTCAAGGGCTGGTCCCAGCGCGGGCTGGGGTGTGAGGAGTTCGCGGACCAGGAGCGCGAGGCCGGCGCCGACCGTACCGCCGCTCACCACGACGGGGAGCAGGTTCACGGGGCGGCTCCTTCTGGCGTGTGGGCGGTCTCCGGTATTTCTGGTGCGGGTATCGGCAGGCGGACGGTGCTGGCTGGGTCGGTGACCAGGAAGCGGGGGATACGCCTGAAGGAGCCGAGCTGCCGCGCCGCGGCGAGCACGCCGACGAACCCGCACGTCAGGAGGGCGAGGACGAGCTGCCCCAGCAGCGTGGAGTAGGGCCTTGTGTAGGACGGCACGAAGAACCCCGCCACCACGACCCCCAGCGTGATGATCGTCATCCATCGCATGGTGGTGCGCGGTTTGGCCCGGTCCGCCTCGATGGAACGTTTCTTCGCGACGTCTTCGCGGACGGTGCCCGACAGGTCCTCCAAGGCCTGCGCCAGGCCCGGGCCACGGTCGCCCGCCGACATGATGAGCGCGGCACTCACCTTGTCCGCAGTGACATCGTCCAGGTCATCGGCGAACGCGCGCAGCGCTCCCTCAGGTCGCCAGCCCAGCCGCAGCCGGTCGGACAGGGCGACGATCTCCGGGGTGAGCTCGTCCGGCGCCCCCTGACGGCTGGTGATCATCGCCTGTTCCAGGCCCATGCCCAGCCGCAGCAGACCGGCCAGGCGCTGGGTCCACTCGCTCAGGGCTTCAAGGCGGCCGATGTGCTCCTTGGCCATCCGCGCGGGGGTGATCAGCCAGGGCACGCCGATGACGGCCGCGCCCAGCAGCGCACCGCCGACGACGTTCCCGCTGATCAGCCACACGGCCACGCAGATCAGACCCCCTGCGGCCATCAGGGTGCGCCTGCCAAGCCGGGCGTCCTCGCCTTGAGGGCGTCCGCCGCGCAGCACCGCCTGCCAGCGCTGGCGCAGCGGGGCCCGTCGAGGCGCCGTGGTGCCCGTGGCACCGGCCACAACGCCGATCAGCCCGCTGGTGGCGGCCATTCCGCTGAGCAGGGCGAACAACCAGGTCATCGGGTCGCCCCCAGCGTCAGCGCCAGTGGCTGTGCCCAGGCCCCGTGGGGCTGTTGCAGCAGGGCGGAGTCGAAGCCGGTGCGGCGCAGGTCGTCGATGCAGCCCGGGGCCATCCTCGGCACGGCCCGCAGCTCGCCCCACTCGCGGCCGGGGGAGAAGACCTCATTGGTGGCCGGGCGCCCGTTCTCACCGATTCCGGTCACCTCCAGGACATGGGAGACGTAGCGGTGACGGCGCCCGCCGATCTGCGTCTCGTCCGTCATGTCCACGTAGACGATGAAGTCGAGGCCGTTGGCGGTCTGCCGGTAGGCGAGCTGCTCGGAGAGATTGCCCTGGGCGAGCGCGTACAGCTCGGCGATCCGGTCGAAGACGACGTTGGGCCGCCGGGCGTGGATGGTGCACAAGTTGCCGCCCGACCCGTTCGTCAGCGCCTGCATCATCGCGACGACTTCGGGCCCGCGGACTTCGCCGACCACGATCCGCTCCAGCGACATCCGCAAAGCGGGATGCATCAAGTCCAGCAGCGTGACCTCACCGGCGCCGCGCCCGGCAACGTCCTTCTCCCCGTTGGACTCGCGGCCCACCAACGACACCACCTGCGAGTGGTAGCCGTTGGCGTGGGCGAACAGCTCGTCCTCGCTCTGGATGGTGGCGAACCGGCAGTGCGGGTCGAACTCCTTGAGCAGCGCCCGCAGCAGCGTGGTCTTTCCGGCCTTCTGCTTCCCCGCGATCATCAGGTTCTTCCCGGCCCGTACGGCGGCGCCGAGGAAGTCACGCAGGACCGTATCGAGGGTGCCCATGCGCACCAGGTCGTCGAGATCCGCGTGGGAGATGCGGTGGCGGCGGATGACCGCGTACGTCATCGGCCCGAGCCCCGTGATGGCCTGGAGGCGGGAGCCGTCCCCCAGGGAGAGAGCCAGCGTCGGGCTGGCGGTGGAGATGGTGCGCTCGCTGTGCCCGGAGCCGCGGGCCAGCTCCCGCAAGAGCTCCAGCAGTTCCTCCTCGGAGTCCGCGACCGGCCCCACCCGGCGCCGCTCGCCGTCGCCGTAGTCCAGCCACACCTCGCCGGGGCCCTGGATGAGGATGTCCTCGACCCGGTCATCGTCCAGGTAGGGCTGCAGCCGGCCTGCGCGGAAGAGCAGGTCGTACACGGCGCGCCGCAGCGCTTCGTCCTGCGCCGGTGCCATCGCCTGGGCGTCTGACCACAGCGCGACGGCCTCGGCGATCCACTGAAGGCAGCGCTGTTCCTCGCTGGCCCGGTCCATGTCCGGCCGGGACTTGAGGAGTTCCTCGCGGTGCTTGGCCACCTGCGACCCGATCTCCCGGACCACCCGGTAGTCGACCGTGACGGCGGGGGCCGCCGCTCCGGGCCGCCGCGTGCCCGAGGCGGAGCCCGCGGGTGCGGGTGTGCCGCTGGTCTGGCGTGTGTGTTCCTGGGGCAGTGGTGCCACGGTGGGGTCGGGGTGCAGGGGCCTAGCGTGCATGGGTTGCCTCCCCGTCCGCTGCGCGCGGGTCGCGTGGATGCAGGCGCTTCCGGCGCAGGGCGGCCTGCTGGATGAGTACCTGGCTGGTGGTGCGGGCGGCCTTCATGAGCGCCGTCCTGGTGAACCGGCGGGGCGCTTCGGTGCCGTCGGACAGCACGCGGGCCTCCACGGGCGCGTAGGGCAGCGTGGCGGTCACCGGCACCTGCAGCACGCGCCGCACTTCACCCACCGGATACGGCCCCTCGTTGATCATCAGGACGCTGACGTCACCGAGGTGGTCTCGCAGGGCGCGCACCCGGCCCTGGGCTGCCTGCAGACCGCGCAGGGTGTTGCGGGCCACCACGACCGTGGTATCGGCCTGCTCGGCTAGCACCCCGCTCGGCCCGTACGCGCCGCGTCGGCCGAGGTCGATGAGCACGTCGTGGCCGCTCATGGTGTCGATGCCCCGGAACATCTCAGACAGGACCGTCCACACCGGTCCCAGGCTCGCGGCCTGCGCGGGGTCGGTGATGCCGGGCAGCAGCAGCCGCTCGCGCGGCGACTTCCCCTGGCCGTCTGTGCGGCTCAGGTCGATGAGCTGGCGCCAGAAGGCGTCGCTGAACTCCCCTTTGCGGGCGGCCACCGAGAGGTTGCGCAGCCCGTAGCGGTCGCCGAGCGTGCCCTGCAGCAGGCCGTGTGCCACGGCGCCGCCGTCCGGGTCGCACTCCGCCAGGATCATCCGCCGCCCCGCCTGAAGCGGCCACGCCAGCAGCAGGGCCAGGCCGGTCGTGGTCACGCCGGGCGCCCCGCTGCAGCCCGCGAGGGCGATCACCGCCATCACGGACCCTCCGCAGCGGCCAACACCAGGCGCAGCGTGCCGGCCGCCTCCCACGCGGCGGCGGTGGGGCCGTCGGTCGCGGCGGTGGCCACGTCCACGACCACGATCCCCGTGCCGGGCGCGGCGCCCGAGGCCTTCACGACCCGGCCCACAAGGGTCTTCGGCGCGGCCTCCGACACTTTGCCCGCATCGGCAGTGCCCGGGGCTGGGACGTGCACCAGCTGTACCCTCTGGCCTGCCACCAACCCCGTGGCGGGGATCTGCTTGGGCTCCAAACCGATCGGCACCAGCTGTTCGCCCGGCTTGACCAGCAGGTCCTTCGTCACCTGGGTGGGGGCGAGCAGGGAGCCGGGCCTCAGTTCGACGGCGGCCCGCTGGCCCACCACCGATGCCAGGTTGTCGGCGCGCACCGCTTTGACGGCCGGGTCCAGGGCGAGAGACGCCCTGCCCAGGTCGTGCTCGCTCAGGACCTGGCCGACCTGGACGTCGCGGACCACGGTCACCACCTCCGTGCGGTGGCCGACCTGCAGCAGCAGGACCGCAACTCCGGCACCCCCGGCGGCGATCAGCGCCAGGGACAGCGCCATGACGCCGGGGCGCCGCCTGCGCGCCGAGACCCGGGGCGGAGCCACCGGTCCGCCGACAGCGCGCTGCTGGGGAATACCGTGCGCGCCAGCGGCGCCGGGATGTTGTTCGGTCTTACTCACCGTTGTCTCCTTCCGGCGGCGCTATCGGACGACTTGGACTTCGCCGACCGTGACCGGCACGGTGCTGTGGCGGACTTCCGTGAGCTGGCCGGCCTGTCCGCCGCCCTGCCAGGTGATCGCCCACGTCGACGTCGCGGTCACCAGGAACCGACTGCTGCGGGCATCAGCCGAGGTGGTGGAGTAGAGGTGCCCGCAGGTGGGAGACGGGGCCATGGCACCGGAGGAGGTGTAGGGGGTGCCGGGCCCGTTGCAGGTCACGGTGGCGCCGTCGCCCATGGCCCACACAATCCTCGATACTTTCGCGGTCGCGGTGACGGTGATCCCGCCCGCCGATGCCGACGCGAAGTTCGGCCCGTAGGTGGTGGCTCTCTGGTTGACCCACATCCACATCGGGACACCCACGGTGTAGCGTCCGCTCGCCCTTGGGCTGGCGATGTCCGGGCCCAGCAGCGTCATGGAGTCGACCGCGCGCTGGGCCAGCTCCCGCGGATCGACCTGCGGCACGGGCGGCTGCCCCTGCGGCACGACGATGAAACCGTCCGGGTTGTCCAGGCCGCCGTCCGAGCACGACATGAAATACATCTCGAACTTCGCGGGGTCCTTGCCCTCCCAGGCCGGGTGTGCGGGCGGAGGCTTCGCCTCGACCTTGGTGTACTGGCACTTCAACTTGCTGGCGCTGGCACTGCTGCCGCTTGACCCGCCCGCCTGCCCCGTAGCGCCGCCGGTCTTGCCACCGACTCCAACGCCGACACAGAACTTGACGGACTGACAGGTCCCGGCACGCACATCAGGATCAGGGTCGGCGTGCGCGACGGAAGCCGAGGCCAGGACCAGGGCCCCGGTGACGGCGGCGAGAGGTCCGGCTAACAGGACTGCTCTTGAGCGGTCAGCTTGGTGACCATCCATATTGTCCCCCACTGTTCCAGCGTTGCCGTGCTGACGTATTTGATGAGCCGCGTCGTGGGCAGCGGCGTCTTCCGCTTCGAGGCCTTGTCGACCAGCGTCCAGTTCGTCGTGTCCACACAGTCGACGACCGTCGCCGTGGGGACTCTGCCGTGGGTCACGGTGACGACCCTCGGACGGGTCACCGGCCTGCCGGTGGTCACCTGCCCGGCCCTCCGCATGGCCACCAGGTCGCTCTCGACGTCGGCCAGCGCCTTGAAGGTGGTGTTCTTCTGCAGGTCGGTGCCCGCAGAAGAGGCCTTGCCGTAGGCCTTGGTCTGCGCGTCCCAGGAGCTGGTGTATGCCGCGATGATGGTCGCGTCTGCGGCGTCAGCGGTCGAACTGGGAGAGTGAGAGACAGCCGTTGGGGCGGGGCGGGGCTTGGACGATGCGGGGGAGTTGTTGGCGCTGCATCCGGCCAGCGCCAGCAGAGTCCCGGCGAGGAGCATTGCTGCGCCCTGTCTTCGGGTGCGAGCAGCGACGGTGTGTGCAGATAAGGGGGGGTGTGGAGCTGTCACGTGGTCTCCCGTAGAACGCGGTGCGGTCGGCCGCTGTCCTTGGATTTCGGCATGCAGGGCTCAGAGCTACGGCCCGGTGGCGGGCTTGCGCCACCGCCAGGCTACGCAGATACGCCCCCATTTCCCGACTAACATTTGAGACTTTTAGGTCAAATCAGTACTTCTCTGGGTGTTCTAGGGTCGGTGTTGATCTGTAGACCTTCACTGCGCGGCGGTGCCCGGGGCGGCAAGGAGGGTGCGCGTTGCTCCGGGAGAGGGGTCTGCCCGCGCCGCCAAGTCCTCCGCAGGGGTCCACTCGCTCGCCCGCCGCTGGGGCGCAAGTGCCGGGCGGTGACTGCCGATGAACGAGTGTTTATCGCCTGTTGAGTCGCATGTGCTGGGGTGGGCGGGTCAAGTAGCGGCCAGTCCAGGGGTGCCGGATGAAAAGAAGAAGGGGCCGGATACGGCCGAGGGTGCGGTTGGTGTCCGCCGCGCTCGTCGCCGCGCTGATGGCCGGACTGCTCGGGGTGATGGGTGCCAGCGCCCCCGCTGCCCAGGCGGCGGTGTCCGGCCTTCGCACGGCAACGTTCAATATGTGGAATTCTCCCAAGTATTGGGGGGAGGTCCAGGAACTACTAGGAGAAGCTAACGCTCCACAAGCTATAGCTCTGCAAGAGGTTGAAAAAAGCGAACCGCCCGGCTATCAGTGTGCTGGCGGCGATAATCGCGATTTCATCAGCAGAGGACCGAAGGAGCAGATTCCTTATACGGTGATCAAATGCACGGCCGTCGGGAACTACTTCTACTACTTCCTCGAAACCAGGGTGGCCAAGAATCGTACGCGAAATATTGCGTTTCTGGTCGATAGGGACATCGCTCTGAACGATACGAACGTCCACGTGATCGGCCGGGTGGGTGCTATCGGTGACAGTAAGAAGAGCCCGAAGCCGATGCTGGGGATCCGGGTGGCCGGTACCTGGCTGTACAGCGCACATGCGGAGAACGGGGGCGGCGACGCGTCCAGTCTGGTTGAAGCAGCCCACGACGACGCGGGAACTGGCGACTGGGCCGTGATGGGGGACTTCAACCGGGAGTCGGACCAGTGGCCACAGGGCGAATTGGACGCGCTGGGGGCTCGTCTGATAGCCACGACCGAGCCCACCCGTGACGATAAGGTGCTGGATTACATGATCGCGGGCACGGGTACCAGTCGAGGCGTCCATCCGAAGCGCATCGACGACCTCAAGTCCGACCACTGGGCAGTGCGGTTCGGCACTGACTGCGCTCCTGTTGCCAGGTCGAGTGCTGGGCCGAAGGCGCGCGCGGTGGGTGATGCGTGTACGGGTAGGCCGTCCGCCATCGTCTCGATGGGCGACAGCTACCTCTCCGGTGAGGGCGGCCGATGGGCGGGCAACGCGCTCACCAAGGAGGAAGGTGACGTGTGGGGCACCGACCGGAAGTCGAGGTGCCAGAGCGGGCAGGACTGTGTCTACGACGCGACGTCCTATGTCGGGGGGAACCGCTGCGACCGGTCGGACGTGGCCCCCATCAAGGGAGTTGAGTTCGATGGGATTCCCGCAGAGCGCCGGTTCAACCTCGCCTGCTCGGGGGCGACGACCGAGAACATCACTTCCACAGCATTTAAGGACAAGAAGCCACAGGTTCAGCAGCTCACAGACCTGGCCCGGGAGTACGACATCCGGATGGTCGTGCTGTCCATCGGCGGAAACGACCTGAACTTCAGTGAAATCGTTCAGGCGTGTGCGAAATCCTATCTGGAGGATTCGGTCGGGAACCTCGATCCTGCCGTCCGGTGGCAGTGCTCCAGCACCCGGGAGAAGGCGTTTGCCGATGCGCTCGACGGGGTCCGGGCCAAGGTGACCAAGAACCTGATGGATATCCGCAGCGCGATGAGGGCAGCGGGCCAGTCGGATTACCGCCTGGTGCTCCAGTCGTATCCCAACGTGCTCCCGAAGAGCTCCGATTACCGCTACGGCGAAGGTGCGTTGAGCTTCCCCCGGTACACCAGTGGCGGATGCCCGTTCCGTGACACCGACTCCGACTGGGCCCGCGACTCCGTCGTACCCCGCATCAGCAGCATGCTGCGGGCTGCCGCCGGGACTGCCGGGGCGAAGTTCCTGGACGTGCAGAACGCGTTTGCCGGGCACGAGTTGTGCGCCAAGTCGGCGGAACAGGCCACCAGCGCGAACAACAACAGCAACCCCTTGCCGGCGGAGAAGGCCGAATGGGTCCGCTGGGTCCCGTATCTCGCCAGCTGGACGAAGGCGTGGTTCGAAGGGAAGGCGCAGGGGGATCAGCAGGAGGCGATCCACCCCAACGCGTTTGGACAACTGGCGCTGGCATCGTGTCTGACCGGGCTGGGTCAGGCGCTGGCGCAGAACGACGTTGCCGCCTACGAATGCGGAGCAGTGGACGGTGGCACGAAGACCAGCCCGCTGAGGGGCGAGCGTGAGGGGGTCGTCCGGTTGCGCAACGCACTCACCGGGGAGGTCCTGGACGCCGCAGGGGCGCGCAAGGACGACTACCTCATCACGTCCCCGGATAAGGCTTCGGGCAGCCAGCGGTGGCTGCTGCGCAACGCTGGCACGGGTCGCATCTCGCTGCAGGCACAGCACAACGGCCGCTACCTCGACACCTGGAACAGCTGGACCTATCTGGGCGGCAAGGAGAAAGCCTGGTTCCTGTCACGTCGTGACGACGGCCGGGTCGCACTGTCCCTGGACCAAGGCCGGGCAGCAAGCACCTGTCTGGCGCAGGATCCAGGCAAGGAGTCGAAGGGGAAGAAGTGGGTCAGCCACGACCCCTGTCCGCACGTCATGGACGACCAGTACTGGTACATCGACTACCCGGCCGATGTGGTCATCACCCCGCGTGACCCGGCTGGCGGGACGGAGCCGCGCGACGGGGGACGCATGGAGCTGAGGTCGGCTACCGGCACGGTGATGGACCTGAAGGGAAGCAGCACCGAGAGCGGCACCAGCGTGCAGGCGTACGAGCCCAACGACTCAGAGGCACAGCGCTGGGTGATGCGGTCACTGGGCGGAGAAAACTGGCGGATCACCGCGGCCGCGAAGCCAGGCATGGCGGTCGATCACGATCCTGGACCCCACCGCACGCATCTGGTCGAGACCCAGGAAGGCAACGCCAACCAGGTGTGGCAGGCCAAGGCAGCAGGCGGAGGCTGGTACACCTTGGTGAGTGGCGCTGACGGGCGCTGCCTGAGTGCTGGAGAGGCAGAGCAGCCACTGGAGTTGGCGGCCTGCGAGGCAGACAGTCCAAAGCAGCGGTGGAAGTTCCGCGAGGCAGGGACCGCCATGCCGGTCAGCACAATCAGGGGGCTTGAGGGCAAGTGCGTCGAGCCGCGCGATGGCAGCCGCGACGACCGTACGCCGATCCGTCTGGCCACCTGCGCTGGGTCGGACGGTCAGGGCTGGACGGCGGCTAGTGACGGCACGCTCCAGACACTGGCGAAGTGCCTGGACGTCGACGGCGGGCGCGCCGACAACGGCACCCCGGTCCAGCTTTATGCGTGCAACGGCAGTGCTGCCCAGCGGTGGGTGTACAGCGCTAGGCAGGAACTGCGCAACCCGAGCTCCGGCAAGTGCCTGGACGTCCCCGGATCGGACACCGCCCGGGCGCTGCAGCTCTATAACTGCAACGGCAGCGACGCGCAGAAATGGCAGATGTCGGCCCCGCCGATCGGCCAGCCCGACGGCGGCGACGCGGGCGATCCGTACGACGGCTCCCTGGACGACCGCGGTACCAAACCCGCCTTCACGGGGGACTGCCGCCCGGAGGGCATGGCGCAGACCCAGGGTGTGGCGGCGCGTTACTGCGACGCGTATGACAGCTCGGGGCGCGAGTGGGTCGGCAACAACCGCACACGGCGCCTGGTGGGCTATTTCACCGGGTGGCGTGCGGGCGTGAACGGCGACCCGAAGTACCTGGTGTCGAACATCCCATGGTCGAAGGTGACGCACATCAACTACGCGTTCGCCAAGGTCGACGGGAACCGGATCAGCATCGGAGACGAGAGCGACCCGCAAAACCCAGCGACCGGGATGACCTGGCCGGGCGAGAAGAACGCCATGGACAGCTCGCTGCCGTACAAGGGGCACTTCAACCTGCTGAACAGCTACAAGAAGAAGCATCCCGCGGTGAAGACGCTGATCTCGGTGGGCGGCTGGGCGGACACCCGCAACTTCTACGCGATGACCACGAACGCCGACGGCTCGGTGAACCAGGCCGGCATCGACACGTTCGCCGACTCGGTGACGGAGTTCCTGGACCGATACGGCTTCAACGGCGTCGACATCGACTACGAGTACCCGACCGCCCTGCCCAACACAGGCAACCCGAAGGACTGGGACGTCTCCAACCCCCGCCGCAAGGGGCTGCAGCAGGGATACAACGCGCTGATGAAGACCCTGCGCGAGAAACTGGACTGGGCCGGGGCGGACAAGGGCCGCTACTACCTGCTGACCTCCGCGGGCTCCTCCTCCGGCTACCTGGTCCGCGGCCTGGACGCCGGCCAGGCGCTGCAGTACCAGGACTATGTCAACGTGATGACGTACGACCTGCACGGCTCCTGGAACAAGTACGTCGGTCCGCAGGCCCCGCTGTACGACGACGGGAAGGACCACGAACTCGCGGACGCCGGCATCTACAACGACCAGGCAGCCGACACGAAGGACTTCCAAAAACACGGCTACTTCAACACCGACTGGGCCTACCACTACTACCGCGGTGCGCTGCCGCCCGGCCGCATCAACCTCGGCATCCCCTACTACTCACGGGGCTGGCGGGACGTCCAAGGCGGCTCGGACGGACTGTGGGGGACCGCGACAATGCCGGAACAGTCCCAGTGCCCCCTGGGCACCGGAGGCAGGGGCCCGGCGAACGCCCAGGCGTGCGGGCTCGGCGCCGTCGGCATCGACAACGTGTGGCACGACACGGAGAACGGGCGCGAGGTCGGGGCCGGGTCGAACCCGCTGTGGCACACGAAGAACCTCCAGGCGGGCATCACGCCCGGCTACCTCACGTCCTACGGCGTCGACACCGACAGGGCCGAGGGCCAGCTGAGCGGCACGTATGCCGAGAAGTACTCGGACGCGCTCCAGGCACCCTGGCTGTGGAACGCGTCCAAGCGAGTGTTCCTGTCCACCGAGAACGAGAAGTCCATCGACGCCAAGAGCAGATACATCACTGACAAGGGCATCGGCGGAGCGATGATCTGGGAACTCGCCGGCGACTACACCCAGCGCCCGGGCGGGGAGTGGGGGATGGGCTATGACCTCACCACCCGGCTGGACAACGCCCTCAAGGGCGCCGGCGCGTACGGGAACACAAAGGCGGGGGGCCAGCAGCAGCCCAGAGAGGTGATCGACGTGACGGCGCAACTGGTCGACTTCCCCACCGGAAAGGACGACTTCTACCCGATCCAGCCCAAGCTGCGGATCACCAACAACACCGGCGTCACCCTCGCCCAGGGCACCCAGATCTCCCTCGACCTGCCCACCTCCACACCGCCGGTCGTCAAGGACAACGACTACAAGGAGATCAAGGGCCTCACCCCCGGCCACACCGGCCCCAACGTGGGCGGCCTGAAGGGCGACTTCCACCGCCTGACCCTCACCCTCGGCTACTGCGAGGACCTGGCACCGGGCAAATCCCGCGACATCGACCTCAAGTACTACCTGCCCATCACCGGGCCGTCCAACGTCACCTTCACCATCGGCGGCAAGGAATACGCCTCCACCGGCGACCGGCGCCGCGACGTCTCGGCGGCCACCCCGCCCGCCCCCAGTACGGGATCCGAATGCCAGGCCGCCACCTGGAAACAAGGGCAGGTCTACCGGCCCGACGGCGGACGACTATGGCGGATGTACGACAAGGGAGACAAGGGCTGGATGTTCGAGTACGGCGACAGCCCGCCCGGAAACCCCATGATGATCGACAACAACCCCGATCAGTCCCGCGTGCACCTCGTGGAAGCCATGGAACAGAACCCCAACCAGTACTGGAAGATCCAGCTCGCCGGCGAGGGCACCTACACCGTCAGCAGCGGTGAACGCTGCATGACCGCGACCGCTGCGCGCAAGGACATCGCCTCACTCGGCTGCGACGGGCGAGCCGAGCAGAAGTGGAAACTGGTCCCCATCGCCGACAACGGCAGCGAAGGAGCACCCGGCGCGCCCAAACACAACGGCGTCTTCAAGCTGCGCTCCCTGTCCGGCGGCAACGACCTGGAGGTCGCGGGCGGCACCACCGACCAGGGCACACACATCCTCGCGGGCGACACGAAGGCCTCGACAGCGGCCTTCGTGAAGCACCAGGGCTACTACTGGTACGCCCAGTGGTACACCACCGCCGAACCCGGCACAGCCGAGGCAAACGGCGGCAAGCCGTGGAAGCGACTCAGCCCCGCCCCGTAACCCTCGGGAAAGCTACCTCGATCACACGGGCCCCGGCAGAACAACGCGCCTCTGCCGGGGCCCCGGGACGTACTCGCCCGAGCCATCCGTCCTGCGCGGCCCGGCAGCTACGCGGGCGCGGCGCGGTCACCACCCCGTTCGGCCAAGTCAGGCGCACCTGACCGAGCCGTTCGTGCAGGGCGTCGAGCCAGCCGCGCCCCGCCTCCAGCCAGACCTGGACCGAGGACAGCGATTCACCATGGTCCGCCACGGTGACGACGGGCACGGGCACCCTTGACCATCAGAGCGACGTGACGGGCGTGAAGTTCCCTGCGTCGGCGGCGAGGCCTCCGCCCCGGGCACGTCAGCGCGAGCTCGTACGGCCCTGCCCGCGTGCCGGGTCTTCGCCCGGGCAAGGGCGGGCCCCGTGCTGTCGACCGGTAGCCGCGGCCTCCTGGAGGGCGGACACCTGCTGTGCCGTGAGTGCTGTGCATGGGGCGGGGGAGAGGGAGTCCCGATCGGGATGGGGCGATGGGTGCCGGGCTGGCGAGTGCGGCATGCAGCCGGTCGATTTCCTCTGATTCCGAGGTGATTGCTACGTACCGCTGGTGCTTCGGAAGGGTAGGATCGGTCACTCTTGGTGATGCTGAGGCGTCTCGAAGGTGAGCCGCCCCATAGGACCTACGTCACCGTACGAGCGAGGATCGTAGCTCCGCAGGTCGCCGTACCGGCGCTCTAGGCGGGCTCCCACCTGCATGAATCACCTTCCGGCCGGGGCGGGGGCCTTGGTCGTGGGCTGCGAGGCTGTCTAGTAGGTGGGGTTGTTGCCAGGCCGTTGGGGCGCCGGTAGAACTGGATGAGTCGCCGAGCGGCCCGGGTGTTTCTTCCCGCCGCAGACGAATCCCTCTCCCTCGTGTGAGTGGCTCACGCATGCCTGTGGCGTGCCGCGACCGTCCTTGTCCCCGTTGGAAGGCCTGCCTGTGTCGAAGTCCGTCATCCGCCGCATCGCCGCTTCGAAGAAGACCCTCGCGGGTGCCGTCGTCGCCCTCGGTGCCGCCGGTTCCATGCTCGCCACGGTTCCCGCCCAGGCGGCCCCGTCGAGCGCCAAGGCGATCGCCCAGCAGATGATCAAGGACCCGGCGCAGTTCGCGGCCTTCAACAACATCGTTTCCCATGAGAGTGGCTGGGACCACACCGCCACGAACTCCTCCTCGGGCGCCTATGGCCTGGTCCAGGCTCTGCCGGCCTCGAAGATGGCCTCGGCCGGTGCGGACTGGAAGACCAACCCGGCCACCCAGATCAAGTGGGGCCTGGACTACATGAACGACCGCTACGGCAGCCCCGTCGGCGCCTGGAACTTCTGGCAGACCCACCACTGGTACTAAGCCACCAGCGGTAGCAGACACACCAACGACGCTCGACCGGGACTACCCGGCCGAGCGTCTTTGCGTATGCGGCGGCGTGCACGGGGCGCCATCGGGCGTCGGGGCCGCTGCCCGCGCGCTCGGGCCGGCTGTTTCGACCATGAACGGTGAGTGGGTCGTGTAAACGGTGAGTGGGTCGTGTAGATGACCTGGGCATTGGGGGAAAGGCGCTCGTTGATGAAGCGCAGGAGGGCCATCAACCGGCTCCGCGGCCACCTCACCGAGATCTTCCCCGGGCTGGAGCGTGAACTCGACCTGGGCAACCTCGGCTCCCTGGTACTTCTGACCGGCTACCAGACCCCGGCCGCCATCCGTCGCACCGGCCGACGGCGTCTGGCCGCCTGGCTGCACAACCGCAAGGTCTGCAGCGCCGCCGAACTCGCAGCCAAAGCCGTCCGGGCCGCAGAAGAGCAGCACGCCACCATCCCTGGCAAGGACATGACCGCCCACGTGGTGCACTCCCTGAGCAGGGAAGGTGATGGCCTTCAACAAGAGGATCGCGGAGACCGAGAAGCCCATAGAGGTAGTGGTGCGAAGAAGGTTTCTGGACGGAGGTCAAGCCCGCGCGCGGGCGGGTACCTCCCGGGCGAGAGTGATCGCGACAGCACCGAGAAGGCTCCCAGTGGTCCAGCGTTGCCACTTGGCCCATGCCGGGCGGCTCTTGAGCAGGCTGGCGATTGATCCAGCTGCGAGCACGATCAGCGCGTTCACGGTGAGGCCCACCGCGATCTGCACAGCGCCGAGAGTGAACCCTTGGGCCGTGGTGTGGCCGCGTGCGGGATCGATGAACTGCGGGATGAGGGCGAGGTACAAGATGGCGACCTTCGGGTTGAGCAGGTTGGTGATCAGCCCCATCCGCAGCAGCCTCCAGTGCGAGTCGCGCTGGAGGCTGCTTGGCTCGAACAACCCGCGGCCTCCCTGCCTGAGTGCCTGCCAGGCCAGGAATGCGAGGTAGGCCGCGCCGACAGCCTTAAAACCGATGTACAGCCACGGGACGGCAACGAAGATCACCGCCAACCCCACGTTGGCCAAAGTCATGTACACGAGGAAGCCCGCCGCAGTCCCGGCCAGCGAGACAAGCCCAGCCATGCGTCCCTGGCTGACGCTCCGAGACACCAGGTACACCATGTTCGGGCCCGGCGTCAGTGCCATTCCTAGTTCGACCAGGGCCATTCCGCCGGCTGCCGTCGATGAGATCATCACACACGCCACCATGTCAGACGCGGCGCACCAGGTGTCACCCGGCATCCGGTCGGCCGTGCTCCAGGTGGTGGGGCACGCACACACGGCGGCTGAGAAGCCGTATTCCTATCAGTCATGAGGGCGGTGCTGGTCGAACAGGGAACACGGGCGTGTGATCTTGCCGGGTGGGTGCATGAAGGCAGGGTCTCCGGTGCAGCACGAGGGTGAGGGAGTCAACTCGTCGGTATAGAAGATCTGTTGAGTGAGCTGTACGCCGTTTCGCCCTCAGTGTCCGTGCGCTACACGTGGCGCCCCGACGAGATCCGGGGTCCCGGTCGCATCGGCACCACTGGGGACCCGGAACACGTCATAGGAGCGAGACACTGCCCCTGGCTCCCACACCGGCAGTAGCAGGCCCCTCCGCAGGAATCACCGGGGGCTCGTTGTTGAACGGCTGGCTCCCGTCACATACGTTCACGTCCGCGATGCCGAGGTTGATCTCCCGCGGATACAGCAGGTACTCCTCGCCCTTGGCCGGGTCCAAACCGCATGCGGCAGGGCTGGATGCGGTGCGTACACGGGTGACCTGCTCTTCTCCCTTGTATGTGGTGATGACTCTGATGTTGGCCGTCGTCCGGCCGTGGTGAGCACATCCGCCGCCCACAGTGCGCCGGGTGGCAGTACCTCGGGCGCTCGCGCCTCAAACCGTGGCGGCACTGGGGCGGCCGCCGACGGCGACACCATGAACGGCACCGCGAGGCCGGCCGAGACACCTGCAGGAGCCGCTGTACGCACAAGACGCCTACGCATGGAAAATCCCCCACTCCACCGAACCGAAAAAGCCGCACGCCGCCCTCGCCCCTCACTCCTGGACAACAAAGCAGCGTGCGAGCGATGACAGACCCAACCCACCCACGGTGCTCCGACATCGAACACCCCTGCCCCGGACCGCCGGTGGGCGGAGCCCCAGCATGGGGCGGGCCCACCCTTGCCCTGGAGTGGGGCGGCGGCACGCCAGCGCCTCCTGCCTGCGCCGGGCGGCGTGGGCAGGGTCGGGCACCGGCTTTTCGAGCAGGTCGCGGCCAGCGTCCGTTTGGGCAGGATCAGGGACGGCACGCAACGCGTGTGACAAGGGGATCCGCCGCGCCGCCCCCGTTTCTGACGCAGGTGAGGTCGGCGTCGGCGGGTTCGCGGTCGGCCTTCAGTGCAGGCTCGGGCTTGTGGACTCTTCCGGCCGTGGCGTGCCCGGCGGAGGCGCTCGGGGCCGCGGCAGAGGAGGCAACGCGGAGCGTTAGTTCTCGCAGCTGGCGGCCGGTGGCAGTGATGTCGTATCGGCGCGCGTTATGGAGAGCCTCTTTGGTCAGGTCCTGGCGCCGGTGCAAGTCCCGGCCCATCTCGTCTAGGGCCTCGGCCAGCGAGTGCGGGTTGCCAGGGGTGTAGGGAACGCCACCGTTCCCGAGGACATCCCTCACGCCAGGAAGATCGGAGTAGGCGACCGGAAGTCCGTGGGCCTGGGCCTCGATGAGGACGAGCCCGAAAGCCTCCAGACCTCTGGTCGTGAAGACGAAGGCGTCGAAGCCCGGCAAGCGGCGCCACAGTTCGGTGCGGGGCAGGAACGGAACGAAAAGAACCCGGTCGCGCAGCCCGAGTTCGATAGCCCGCTGTTCCAGATGCTCCCGGAGGATTCCTTCGCCGATCACGGTCAAGTGGTGCGGCTGATCGGTTAGAGCGAGGGCTTTGACTGCGGTGATCGTGGATTTGTTGTCGTCCAGACGACCAGCGTGCACCAGAGACAGGGGGCCGATGCCAGTGGGCGGTTGATTGCGTACCCGGGCATCGCTCAAACGGATGCCCCACGGGATGACGGTGAGGCGATCGGTGAATCGGTGTCGGGTGAGACGGTCGATGCGATCGGCGAGCGCGGAGGTCGGGGCGACGATCGCCGCGCTTGCGGCAGCAACTTCGTTCATGCCCTCGCGTTCCGATGGACTGCGCTCGGCCGCCATCACGTCGGGGCCGTGGGCGATGGCGATGATCGGGATGTTGCCGGCAGTTCGGGTGAGGGCCAGGCTGAGAGCGAACCCGAGGTTCTGGGCGTGTATGGCGTGCGGCTGGATCTCGTTGACGAGCGCACCGACCTCACGCGTCAACGCGTCAACGTAGGGGGCGAAGTCCGGGCCGTGGGGACGCTTCGCCGTGGAGAGGGTGATCAGCCGATCAAATGCAGCCTTCCATGCCGGGGCGACCGGTGCTCTGCCCAGGAAGGTCGTGTGGAATCCAGGCATTGCGCCGTAGAGATCGCTGGCGAGGATCATGCTCCCGGATGAGGGTACGCAGGTGCGGTTGATGCCGGTCAGGATGCTCAGGAGTTGGGTGGTCATGCGGAGACTCCGTCCATCGATAGCCGGTTGGTGGGAATCGGAGACCGGGCCCCCTGGGCAGGATGAACTGGTGCATGATCGGTGGCGTTCTGCGTCGCGCGCTGGCGGGGTGGCGCCCACCACGAAGCCAGGTGCGGCGTGAAGACGGCCGTGACCTCCTCAGCCGGATGTAGATAGCCCTTACTGTCCTGTTGTGCCGTCCACGCCCTGACGGACGATCGGGGGTAGACGGGATTTATCCCTATCTCTCCTTTGGGGAGGATCCCGTTGAAGGGAGTGGGGATTCCCTCGCTGTTCCAGTAGTCCCATGCCTCAAGAGCCTTGGCTTTCTCGAAGCAGTGGTACAGCTGCCGGTAGCGGGACATGTACCGGATCTCGCGGAAGATCATCTGGCCGATCAGCCCAGGCGCGGCGTTCTGGATCGTCGGGAGATCAGCGCCCTCGAAGGCGACCGATGCCGCGTCCTGGGACGGGTGCAGCGCGGTCCGGGCGAACAGGTGGGACAGCCGCCGCCGGACGTACTCGGCGGCTCCCGGGCAGAGAGCCGGTTCGATGCCGTCGATGAGCTGGACGAGCCGGTGGTGGCGCGGATGGAAACGGGCCAGGTCGAACAACTGGTTCATGCCGTCCACGGCGGCGAAGCTGAGTCGTTTGTAGAGGCAGTTGTTCAGCTCTCCCGCATGGGCACAGGCCTTGGTCTCGGGAGTGGTGGAGTGGAGCATCAGGTATTCGGAGAGCACCTCGAAGTAGAGGTAGCCGAGGAACGGCACGTGGGCCGCAGCGTCGGACAGCTGGTCGATGAACTCGGGTGCCGGGGTGGCATGGCCGGCGGCGTTGCGCAGGGCGACGTCGAGGAACATGGCTGCGGCGCGCAGCCCGGCCAGCACGGCGCGGTCGAGCTGTTCGTTCTCGGCCGGGGTGAGGAAGCTCTGGTAGCGCCGGTAGGTACGCAGGTGGATGGCGCCGAGATGCAGGTAGTCGAGGCCCTTGGGCCGGATCGGGGCATCCGGGGTGACCTCGAAGACCATGGGCGTGGTGGAGGGTTTCGTGCGCATCAGGTAGGCGCCGAGGTTGTGCGGGCGCAGTCCTTTGGGCTCGCTGGTGAGAGGCGAGCAGTACAGGGCTCCGACCAGGCATCCGGTGGAGACGTGCAGCTCCCGGCTGGTGCGGATGGCGTCGATGTCCTTGGTGGTGTGCAGCAGGTACATCGGCTGTCCGCTGACGAGCGCTTCGGTCATGGCGTTGTGTCGTATCAGCCACCCGTTGGGGGTCGAGCGTTCCAAGTAGTGGCGCCAGTCGCCCTCGCTGTCGGCCAGCGAGGCAGGAATGCGACGCTGGGCGGGCACGGTGTAGTCCGTGTGGGCGTATTCCCATTCGTCGCGCAAAGGAACTCCTGGGGATGGAAGGTCGGCAGCCGGTCCGGGGGAATCGCGAGAGGCTAAAGAACCTCGACGTTCGCTCCGGACATGCGGTTTCGGCAGTCGAGAACCCAGGGCGCGTGTTCCTGGATCATCGCAAGGTCGAAGCGTGTGTGGTCCATGAGGAGCACCACGACGTCAGCGGCCGCGACCTCCTCGGGAGTCGCGGCCACCCGGCACACGGCCCGCTCGGTACCGGCGCCGTCCGCGATGTTGGGGTCGGCGCCGCGGACCTCGGCGCCGAGGCTGATGAGGAGTTCGGCGACACGTGCCGACGGTGAGTTGCGGAGGTCGGTGGCGTTGAACTTGTAGGTCAGCCCGAGCAGCAGGATCCGGGATCCGGTGATGGTCGTGCCGCGCTTGGCGAGTGCTTCCACGACACGCCGGACGACGTAGTCGGGCATATGGCGGTTCACGTCGTCGGCGAGTTCCACGAACCGGAAGGGGACGCCGAGGTCTTCCCGGATCTTCCACGCCAGGAACAACGGGTCGACGGGCAGGCAGTGCCCACCGATGCCCGGCCCCGGGGTGAACCGCGTGAACCCGAAGGGCTTGGTCGCAGCCGCGTCGATCGCCTCCCAGATGTTCACGCCGAGGCGGCCGGTCAGCGTCGCCAACTCGTTGATCATGGAGATGTTGACGAGCCGGAAGGTGTTCTCGATCAGCTTGGCCAGCTCGGCGACCCTGGGCCCGGACACCGGCACTGTGGTCTGGAAGATGCCGTCGTAGAAGCCCTTGATGACATCGAGGGATGTGGCGTCGATTCCGGACACCACTTTGGGCGTCCCCTCGAACGACCACCTCTGGTTCCCCGGGGCGATGCGCTCGGGACTGAATCCGGCCAGGAAGTCCACCCCGCCTTTGAGGCCCGAGCACTTTTCCAGGATCGGCAGCAGCAGTTCCTCGGTGGTGCCTGGATAGCTCGTCGACTCCAGGACAACGGTCGCGCCGGGACGAAGGTACTCACCCAGCGTCCGGGCGCAGGACTCGATGTAGGTCAGGTCGGGCACGCCGTCCCGCAACGGCGTCGGCACGGTGATGACCGCGATGTCGAAGCCAGCCAGCGCGCCGGCGTCGGCGGTCGCCGAGTAGGCCCCGGAATCCAGCACCGCGCGCAGCCGTGCGGAGGCCACGTCCTGCACGTAGGACTGGCCGGCGGCGAGCTGTTGGACGCGGTGCGGGTCCACGTCGTAGCCGACGACACAGTGCCCCACCTCTGCGGCGCGTACGGCCAGGGGAAGCCCTACGTAGCCCTGACCAGCGACAACTATCTGCATGGCAGCTCCTACTCGATGGCGGTGCTTGAATGGGCCTTCGGTCCTGGTCTGGCAAGGAGAAGCGCTGTGCCCCTGGTGTCTGTCGTGATGCCCGTGTACAACTCAGCAGCCACGCTCGGCGCAGCCGTGCGATCGGTGCTCACGCAGACCCACAGCGACCTGGAGCTGCTGGTCACCGACGACCAGTCCTGCGATGGCTCCATGGACCTGCTGCGCGAGTTCGCCGAGCAGGACGAGCGAGTCCTGCCGCAGGCGGCACCCGAACGGGGCGGTGCGGGCCGGGCCCGCAACCTGGCGATCGAGCGGGCCCGCGGGGACTACATCGCCTTTCTCGACAGCGACGACATGTGGCTGCCGGAGAAG
This sequence comes from Streptomyces sp. NBC_00224, assembly GCF_041435195.1. Classification (NCBI taxonomy): domain Bacteria; kingdom Bacillati; phylum Actinomycetota; class Actinomycetes; order Kitasatosporales; family Streptomycetaceae; genus Streptomyces; species Streptomyces sp. NBC_00224. The sequence goes on along the minus strand of NZ_CP108106.1, from coordinate 131,416 downwards.
ATCGAGAGGCAGCTCGTCTTCGCCGCGGAAGGCGACGCGCCATTGACGTTCACCTCGTACTTCAAGATGGACGCCGACTATCACGGTGAGAGCACCGGCTGGGTCCCGAACGGGCGCGTGGTCCATGCGCGGGAGCATGTGGACTACCGCGCGATGCTGGTCCAAGACCACATCGGTGCTCTCACCGCCATGTACGACCGTAAGGTCCTGGGCACGAGGCTGATGCCGGAAATGCGCAAGCGCCAGGACTACGCCCTGTGGCTGTCGATCATGCGGGACGGCGCGGACGCCCGGGGCCTGGCTGAGCCGCTTGCGGTTTACAGGGCCCACCAGGCGGGATCGCTGTCCTCCAACAAGCTGTCGCTCGTGCCATACAACTGGGCCCTGTACCGCGAGCACGAGCATCTGTCGGTCCCGCGGGCAACGCGGGCGCTGGCCGGCGCTGTGTGGCAGTCCATGCGCAACTCGCGCATCTAGATCCGTGCACGGGCTCGGTGAGCCCGGTGCGCGACCGTTTCCGGAGGTGGCCGGCAGGGCTCCGCCTCGTGGCCCCGCCGCGTGCTCGGCGGCTGGACCCGTGGGCGGGACTCGGCGGGGTAGTGGTCCCATCGGCCGGCTACGCGGTGGAGCCATCGCCAGCCCTCGCCCGCAGGAACAATTGGAGGAGCAGCCGTCGGTCGGCGACGGGGACACCCTCCTGGCCGCTGCGGAGCGCCTCCCGGCCGTGGAGGAAGCGGCGCTGTTTCACGATGAGGTAGTCCCCGGGCTGGAGCATGAAGGAGACCTGACCCCGGACGAGCTCCTCGGCGAGCTCCCTGGCGGCATCCGCGTGCGCCTGGCGGAGCTCGGACCTCTCCAGCATCTTGGCGGTGAACCGGACGAACCCCTCGCCCGGGGCGGAGCCGTCCAGGATCGGAAACGGTTTGCACTCCTCGCCCACGCCGAACAGGTCGAAGAATGTTCCGTAGTGGTAGGCCGGCTCGGCCAGCAGGGTGCGGCTGTCCTGCGAGACCCGCGCCACGGCCGCGTGGGCGTCGGAGAGGATGCTGGGGCCGCCGCCGAGGGGGTCGGGTCGAACGCACAGGAGCGTGGTGTAGTCCGGGGGCAGGGTCCCGTTCACCAGGTCCATGTGGAACGCGTTATAGCCGATGCCGCTGGACTTGCCGGGGTCCTTGTCGACCTTGACCCCGATGTCCTTCCACAGAGGCCACCGCGGGAAGGGCGAGAAGGGCAGGGCCACCTCGGCCGCGAAGCCCGTCGCCAGCCGCAGGAACCGGTCGTCGTCGGCCCCCAGCGCCTTGGCGAGGTTTCCCAGCCGCAGCACGGCGTATCCGCCGCCTTCTCCGTGCAGTGCCTGCCGCAGCGTCGCGGCGGTCTCCTCGAACCGCGGGGTGGCTGTCAGCTCGGTCCGGTACCGCTTCCTGGTGGCCTTCGCCAGGAACGAGCCGTCCAGTGCCCACGTCGGGAGAGGAAGGTCGATCAGAGCGGCTTCGAGTTCGTTCGGGATATCGATGAACACGCGGAGCCTCCTATGTGTTGGGGTGTTCGGGGTGTCGTTCGCATCGAGGCGGTGCGAGGCATCCGTCTGCGTCGACGGACCGGAAGGGCGGGCATGGGCTTCACGGGACATCCTTCGAGGGGCGCGGGAGGTGAACGGTCTCGATGGCGTCCCGCGCAGACGCTGGGGTGATCGGGTGTCGAGCAACTGTGCGTGCAGCCACAGGGTTTGACGGGAGTCTCGCGGGAGTCCCGTCGCCTTCGTTACAAGGAGGGAACAACGCGCCCCTGCTGCTGCGGCAGGGGCACTGACGCGGTCCGCAAATGTGTTTGCACGTGATGCAAAAGTCCCGCCCATGAGGGCAGTTGAGGTCTACGGTGGACGCGGCGCAGCCCCGGCCATCGTCAGGAGCGGGCTATGGATGCCGTCAGCGCAACGCCGGGTTCCACCATGAAGGTCATCCCAGGTGAGGTGGTACGGCAGGCACGCAAGGCTCGGGGTCTGACGCTCGTTCAGCTGGGGGAGGTGACTGGGTACTCCGCCGCCCAGGTCTCCCGATACGAGCGCGGCGTCTCCTCGATGGGCATGGACGTGCGGTGGGGCTTCGCCAGGGCGCTGGACATCCCGCCGCAGACCCTGGGACTGTCGCCGCCCCCGGGGCGCCGCGATGTCCGACACGGCCAGCCGGTTGCCCCGATCGCGGCCTACCCCCAGCTGCCCGCCTCTACTGTGGTGGGACCTGGGTGGGAGGACGGTGACGATCCGGTGCGGCGGAGAAACCTGTTGGCGAACCTGGCGGTCACGGCAGCCGCCGCCGCAGGCGCGCCCCTGACGGGCAGTACGCCGCAGCCGGAAGAGCCCGCCGTCGGGGAACTGCTCGTCGGCCGGCTGCGCGACGCGATGCTCGGCATTGGTCCCGCGGAACCGCTGCGGCCTTCCGAGCAGCTGGACGTCGAACTGTCCCGCGCCATGACAGACTTCCACGCCTGCAAGTACGCCAGCCTGTCCGTGCGACTGCCCCGCCTCATCAGGTCCGGGCATAGCGCTGGAGTGGGACACGAGGGGATCCTCACCCAGGCGTACACGCTGGCGACGCGTCTGCTGGTCAAGCTCGACGAACAGCAGATCGGATGGATGGCCGCCGACCGTGCCCGGCAGCTGGCCGAATCCACCGGCAACGTCCTGGCCATGGCAGAAGCCGCTCGGAACCTGGCAGTCCTTGCGCGGAAAGCCGGATGGAACACCGAAGCTATGTCGATCGCTCTGGCCGCCGCCGACGACCCCGGTCTGTCGCGGGCAGGACGTGACGGCAAAGCCGAACGCGGCCTGCTGATCCAGTCGGCTGCCTACACGGCCGCGCGCAGTGGCGACCCGGCAGGGATGCGACAACTGACCGAAGAAGCCCTCTCCATTGCGAGACAGCTGGGCGGCGTCACCATGCTGCGTGATCACGGAGGCGGGTTCGCGCCAGTCACCGTACAGCTCCACCTCGTGTCGGCAGAGAACTCTGCAGGAGACCCATCGGCAGCCCTCAACGCCGCTCGCCGGATCGTCCCGCAGGCCCTGCCCACCGTAGAGCGCCGTGCCCGCTACTACACCGACGTCGCCACCGCGCTGGCCCACTGGGGACGCCGGGACGACTGCGTACGCGCGCTGCTGGCAGCCGAGCACCACGCGCCGGAAGAGACCCACACACGCCCGGCGGTGAAGTCGATGGTCGCCGGTCTGCTGGTGTCCGGGCGTACCACCAGCGAGCTGCGCGGTCTTGCCGCACGGTGCGGCGTCCTGCACTGACCCGGCCCGACGGCAGCAACACGGGCTGATCCGTAAAACCACCTGTGACTCCTGAGATGAGAAGAAACGGAGGGGCGAGGCGAGCGAAGCCGGAGGTATCTGGCCGTGCCCCCATTCGGTGATGCCCGCCCCGGCTGCTCGACCTGTCCAGGGTTGTTCAGCCGGAGGCGGTGGACTCTGGCCCAGTGTTCAGAGGGCGCCGGGTCTGGGGGATGAGGGTGGTGGCGTGCAGGCAGCGGAGACGAACTCCGTGCCGCCACCGAGCTTTAGGGCGACGCGGTGCGCAGCTGGTGCGTGCCGCACGCGGGAGCAGTGTGGGTGTGTTCCGTGGCGTCGGCCCGGGATGGGGCTACCTTTCGGCGGGGGTGCTGGTCGGCCACCACAGCGGCGGCAGGTGGGCTGGAGAGCACCCCCGCGATGTTGAGGTCGAGCGCGGCCTGGCGCCTGGCTGCTCAACGACGCCGTGGGAGGCAGTGGGGGCGTCGATCGGCGGGGTCGCGGTGAGCGGTCGGCTGCCATCGGTGGCCCGGGCGCACAGCAGTCGGATGGCCCTTTGGATCGCTGTTACCGAGTCCGGCTGGTTAAACCTGCGGGTAGCTGAGAGGGAAGGGGAAGTGGTGAAGGTCTGACTGGTCACTGTGCCTCCGCCCCTCGCGTCGTACACGCGGCGGCGGCCTCGTGGAGCAAATCCGCACTGAGGCCCAGGGGCTCCGCCCGCGCGCTCGTCGCATCGAACCCGCGCTGGTGTTCCCGGCCGGGGCTCCCGTTGATGTAGGTGGCGGAGTCGGGAGTTGTGTGGATCCACACGGTGGAGTTGTGGGGGCTGGGCATGGTCAGGCCGAGGAGATCACCGCTATAGAGCCCGGTGTGAGTGTTGGTGCGGATGATGCGGATGTCCGCGAGCCCCTTGTCGACGACTTCGCACAGGTATGTCAGTTGGTCGGCGAGGATGCGGGGGTCACTGTTGCATGGCTGCTGGAGCAGCGATTCTTCCAGGACGACGTCGACTTGTTCCCAGGAGTGGAGGCCGGTGACGACGGGGCGGCGCCAGCGACCTGGGCCTGTCAAGCCGATCATGAGGGGGGAGCGCATCGGTCCCAGGCTGTCCGCGTACGTGCTGCTGCGCACCAGCGCGGGAAAGGTGCGACTGCCGTATGCGTGGACGCCGACCGCGTACCGTTCGAAGGCCACGAGCCGGTCTTGTGCCTCGGGGGCGGTGTCCGGAAGGACATGCCGTGTGCCGTCATCGCTGATGCTCGTGGCCCAGTCGGCCAGGACCCGGTGGACCTCGGAGGGCTGACGGTACAGGCGCATCAATCGTGTCAGGCTCTTCTCGCCTGGCGGTATCTTGCCGGATTCCCAGCTTGTGAGCTCGTCTGGGCCCACGCGCGCGGCCTTCGCGGCCTGGGCCAGGCTCATGCCGCGGAGGTCGCGCATGTGGATCAGGTTGGAGCCTATGACCAGCAGGCGCACGGGCGGATCGTTTGATGTGGAGGTCATCGTGTCTCACCTGGGCGGAGTCGAAGGGAGAGGGAGGGGTACGTTGGTTGTGGCGAGGATGGTGAAGGGGGCGGAGGGTATCCGCCTGACCGGCGGCACCCGCTCATCGCGTACAGCCGACGGCTACGGCGGTGGAGTGCGCCTGCGCTCATGAGGTGCGCCCTTCGCCGGACCCGGCTGGGGTCGTGGGGTGGGGGATCGTGACGTTGGGCTGCTGGTACTGGGCGGCCTGGAGTTCGTAGAGACTGCGGAAGACTTTCGGTCCCGGCGCTGTGTCGGAGAGGAGCTCTGTGAAGGTGCCGCTTTCGACGACACGTCCGTGATCGAGTACGTAGATGAGGTCGGCGGTCCGTACGGAGCCGAGCCGGTGGGTGATGAGGATGACGGTCTGGCCGTCGTCGGCGAGGCTGCGGAACTCATCGAACAGGCTTTGCTCGGCCTTTGCGTCGAGGGCGGAGGTCGGCTCATCCACGATCAGAATGTCCCCGCCCCTGTAGTGGGCTCGGCCGATCCCCAGTTTCTGCCACTGCCCGCCCGACGGGTTGTGTCCGTCCTTGTAGCCGCGGGCCAGGAGGGTTTTCCAGCCGCGCGGCAGGTCGGCGATGAGGGTGTCGGCGCCGGCGTAGCGGGCGGCTCGGTCGCGCCGCTCGATGCTGACGGGGATGGTGGAGCGGCCGATGCAGATGTTCACTTCGGCGGTGAAGGGCCAGCGGTAGAAGTCCTGTCCGACCATGGCGAGACGGGAGACGAGTTCGGCGCGGTTGGCGGTGGCGGTGTCGACGTCGTCCCAGCAGATGCGTCCAGTGTCGGGCTGGTAGAGGCCGGCGAGGAGTTTGACCAGGGTGGACTTGCCGCTGCCGTTCTCCCCGCACAGGGCAACGATCTTGCCGGTGGGGATCGTCAGGGTGGCGCCGTTGAGGGCCTGCTTGCTGTCCTTGCCGGGGTAGGTGAAGGAGACGTCCTCGAAGCGGATCTCGCGAGGCTTTGCGGGCAGCGCCTGCCCGCAGAGGGGAATCGCCCGGGCGGTGGCTTGCTGGCACAGCTGGTCTAGGTCTGCGACGAACAGGGATTCCTCGTGGCAGTAGTTGATCTGCAGGACCAGGTTGGACAGGCTGGAGGAGCCGGTGCGGATGGCGAGGACGGCTGTTCCTCCCACGGACAACGCCATCGCCCCGCTCCACAGCAGGCCCCCGAGGGTGGCGTAGGCGGCCGCGGTGGCCAGGCCGGTCCACGCGGCGGCGATCAGCCCGGTGCGCGCGGCTAGACGGGCAAGCCGGTGCTGCTCGGCTTCCTGGTCCAGCGACATCTGCCGGTAGTGGTGCAGCAGGTAGGGGCCGATGTGGTGCGCGCGGATCTCGGCGGCGGCCTCGGTGGACATCAGCAGCCGGCTGATGAGCTGCCCGGCACGCGAATGCTGGACCCAGGTCTGGAAGGAGGTGTAGCGGCGGCGGGCCACCGTCAGCGCGGCCCAGGAACTGGGCACCGTCATCGCGACCAGCAACACGATCAACAGGGGGTGCAGGACCGCGAGGACGGAGGCAGCAGCGGCCAGCGACATGAAGCCCGTGACGATGTTCTGCACGTACTTGACCAGACGCCGCGCCGACCCGGCCCCGTAGGAGGCACTGTCGAGGAGGCGGTGGAACTCATCGTCCTCGATCGCCGCCAGCTCCACCGTGGAGGTGTGCGCCAAATACTGCTCGGTCGCCACCCGCTCCACTTTCGGCTCCAGCCGCCCTGTCCCGGCAGTCGACAGAGCCCGCAGCACGGCCCCTATCCCCGCCGCGGCCGCAGTTGCCCCGATCGCTCCGCTCGCGGCGGTGAGCTTCTCAGCCGTGGTCCCGCCGGCGAGGAGATGCGCGAGGATCCGGTTGACGGCGACCAGCCCGACGGCCTGACAGATGCCCCGGCCGACCTCGGCCGCCGTGACCAGGCGCAGGGCATCGCGGTCGGCCCGCCACGCCAGCTTCACCGTCAACGCGATCAGCTTGGGCAGCCGGATCACCATGGCCCGCAGCCCGAGCTCAAGGAAGGCGTCATCGTGTGTGTTCCAGCCGAGGTCGTAGCGCAGCGACCCGCCGAACAGCGTCTCCTCGGAGGCCGACCGCACCGTCTCCTCGGAGGCCGACCGCACCGTCTCCTCCACCGGCTTGTGCCGGCGCCACCGCCTCATGCGACGTCCCCTCCCGCCGGTGCGTACGGGGGCAGTTCTTCGAGGTAGGCCGGCGCCGGGCCGGTGCCCGCCGATGCGCGGAGCGCCGCGGTGAGCAGATGGGTGTTTGTCGCGTCCATCACGGCTGGGGCCTCGGTGGGATCCCACCAGCCCCATCCGAGCAGCTCCGCGTCGGGTACGCGGATGCGGGCGTGGTCCTGGGGGCGGATGGTGGCGGCGAAGACGAACAGGTGGCAGGCGCACGGGTTCACCTCGTACCGGCCGTTGCGGCCGCTCGGTAGCCACTGCACCACCAAAAGCCTGCCTGCCGTGACAGGAGCGCTGGTCTCTTCCCGGGCTTCGCGTTCGCAGCACTGGCGCGGGGTCTCCCCGCCGCCTGGTCCGTCATCGGTCTTGCCGCCCGGCATGACCCAGTGACCGGTGCCCGCGTGGTGCACGAGCAGGACTTTCCCGTCGTTGCGCTGGATGAAGGAGGCGGCGGCTGATCCGACCAGCGCACGCTGGGGCTTGTGGGTGGTCATGCGCCCCACCCCATGGCGGAGAAGGGCCGGTTGGCGGCGATGGCGGTGAGGGCGACGGCGGTGTAGTCGACGAGCGGGGTGGGCAGCGACGAGGACGGGTGCCAGCCCAGCGCGATGCAGCGGTCGGGTTCGCAGATCCTGGGGGTGCCCCGGTAGCCGAGGACGCGGAAGAACAGCTGCAGGCGTGGCATGGGCTGAGTGCGGTCGCGGTAATGGAGCACGTGGACGAGACGGAGGTCATGGGGATCGAGAAGCACCCCGAGCTCTTCGCCGGCCTCCCGTACGGCGCACTCCTCGGCCGACTCGGCTTCCAGGTGTCCGGCCGGCACGTGCCACTCCAGCGGTGCGAACGCGGACCGCGGTGCGCGATGCTGGAGGAGAACCTGGCCGTTCTGCTCGAACACAAGGTGAACGCCGATGATGTTGGGCTGGGTTCGCATGGAGCTCCTCCGGGGGCATCAGTACGGACAGGTGCTCGGGAAACTCGTCCGACGGGTCATGCGTAACGGTGATGCGAGAGCGAAGCGTCGCCACAACATTCGATTAGAGGCGATGGGCCCGTGATTCCGGGCCGGTGGGGCGTGATCTTGCGTTCGATCCACTCTTGCGGTAACTGTCACACGGACCGGTGATTGCCTTTCCTTGATCAACATCGGTCTCTCCGGCCAGGGACGGCGGACGGGGAACAGACACGGACAGCGGCAAACGGATCGCGAGCGGAAAGTGCGGATTCGCGGTTCTCCCCGGGCTCGCCAACACAGACGGTCACCCGGGAAGGCGGTGTGGGCGTGGAGCCAGCGGGAGTTGTCCAGCAGGCAGCCCTGTCCGAGCGCAAGCGGCAGGCTGGTCTGGTGCCGGTCGATGACGGCTCGCAGGTGGGGCGTGGTGAGTGGGCTCCTGCGGACGGAGGCGTCGGTACGCAGCAGCACGGCGATCCGTCTCTCGGTGAGCGGTCCGTAAAGTGACAGACAGGCAGCACCGCACGAGGCGGCAGCCAGGGCAGCGGGCGCCTGGTGGCTCGCCATACCGCCTGGCGTGGGGCACCGCGCAAGATGAGTGTCCACCCCCTCCGCGAGGGGTGGTGCGTCGGTTGGTACTCGGCCAGTTGTCCGGGCAGCATCTGTGGTGCGACATGCCCACCGGCCCGTCCATCGTGTACGCGGGGTGCACGACTGCTCGGCTGTCGCCGTCGGCCGTTCAACGTCGCTCCCTCTCGCTCACCAGCGCAATATTCGCGGCCGCTGGGGTGGGCAGAGCGTCCGTGTGTGCGGTTGCGTCGGTGGTGGCTGACTGGAGGAGTTGGCCGATGAACTCGGGGTGGCTGAGGCCCCAGCGGCTGGCGGCCATGCCGGCGAGCAGTCCGTCGCCGGACAGGCAGGGGTGGGTCTCCACGCTGAGCCACACCGGGCGGGTGCTGCCTTCCAGTGTGAGGTGGTGCACGGCGGGTCCGCGCAGGTGCAGGGTGCGGTGAGCGCGCCGGGCCATGTCGCGGGCGTGGTTGAGTGCCTCGTCGCCGAGGGGGTGGGCCTGGGCGGGAAGGGTGAGTGCGCGGGGACGGCCGCTGCGCTCGGGCAGGATCCCGACACACAGACCCCTGCCGGGGATCTCGGTTTCGGCCAGCAGCGCGGCCCGTGAGCGGTGGCGGGCGATGAGGTCGGCGAGTTCGTCCCGGCTGTGGGCCAGTCCGGTACACCGCCACTCCTCGCTTTCCTCCTCGGCTCTGGCGGGCAGCGGCTGCGTGGGTGGGGTGACGGGCAGGATCCGTACGGGACTGAGGGGCAGCTGGTTGAAGATGCGGCTGGCCTCGGCACGCGGCTGGTTGCGGGCGTTGATCAGCACATGGTGGGGCACTCGGACTCCGGCGTGGCGCAGGAGCTGGCGGGCGCTGTATTGGTGCGCGGCCAGAGCGGTGCCCAGGACACCGGAGCCCACGTACGGGATCCCCATGTGGTTGAGAAGGCCCTGGAGTGAGCCGGCGTCGGGGTGAGGGGTGGTGACGACTACGGCCCGTTCGGCAGACGCTTCCCACAGCGTTCCAGCGACGACGCCGTCATCTGCGTCGACCACGCACGCTTTACGTCCGAGGCTGCCGACCGCATCAGCGATCTCCTGGGCGTGCTGCTGCAGGCGGCGGGCATCGCGGCGGAAGGCGGCGCCGTAGATGACCGCGACGCACTCCTCAACCTCCTGAGCGGGCAGGGGAAGTGAGCCCGTCGCTGTGTAGGGACCGGATTGCATCAAGAACTCCACGAACGGGTGGGAAACAGGGTGGGGTGGGGGTGGCTGGGAGGGACTTCTTTCCGCGAAGCCCTCGCCATGACTGGACGGTGGCGCGGTGGCTGCTGCCGTGCCACGGATCCGGCACGGATGCGGGTGGCGGGCACCTCAACGGGGAGAGCTTGAGTTCTCCTGCCGCCTGGCTGAGATGGTGGTAGGGCACAGGAGAAGCGAACCCGGCGGCGGCGACCGCTCGATGCCAGGGGCTGTCCTCGGCCCAGTTCTGATGCTGCCCGGGGAGTCACGGCTTTCCTTCTTCGGTGCGGGGTGGCCGGTGGCGATCAATGTGGGAAGGCCAGGCTTTGCTTCGGGCCGGTGCTGGAGCAGATGTACATCGGTGCCGTCTTGACCGGGTCCGCTGCGGACGTGCTCCCACCCCCACTGCTCGCGCAGGTGGTGCAGGAGCCGTGTGTGCGGCACCGCGCAGCGCACCCAGTGCGCTCGGGGGAAGGTGCGGGCGACGTGGTCGAGGGCACAGCAGGTCATCATCCAGCCGACACGCCGATGTTCAGGGGCAGGGTGGGTGTAGAGGTGTTCCAGGCTCAGGCACGCCTCGGCGTGTTCGGTCGGCGTCCACAGCGGGGTGTGGGGCAGGCGGGCGGTGAGGGTCAGGCAGCCGACGATAGGGGCGTCGTGGCTGCGGCTGCCGGGGTGGGGAGCGGCCGTTTCGTCGGTGAACACCCACAGTTGATCCGATGCGGTGGGGTGGCGGGTCAGGAGGGAGTGGACGGCATCACGGGCGTGGCGGATGCGTCGGCGGTCCGCGAGGTGGGTGCACCGGTCGACGATCACCTGCGTGATGCCTTTCTCATCCGCGTAGTTGGCGGGCCGCATGACGTACATCGCGTTCTCCGTGAGGTCGTGGAGGGGGATAGGGGGCTGGCTCCTGGCAGGTCAGGCGGGTGTGAGGGTGCGGCGCCAGGCGGTGCGATCGGTGGCGCTGTTGTCCAGGAGGCTGTAGATGAACTCGGCGTAGGCGTATTGGTGGTGGGCGGTGGCCATCTGGGGGAGCAGGCCGGTGGGGGACAGGTCGGGCTGGGTCTGTACCTCGCGCCATAGCAGCTGGGTGGCTTTGGACCGGGTGAAGCGGTGCAGGGACAGACCACGAAGAAGCAGGACTTGGTGGGCGCGCAGGGCCAGGCGCCGGGCGCGAGCGAGGGTGGCACGGTCGGCGGGCGGCATGCCACTGCAGGGCAGAGGCCGCAGCGCGTACGGATCGCCTTGGCCGTCGTCGAGGATCCCGATCCACAGGCTTTGTCCGGCGATGTCGCTCTCCCACATCAACGGGGCTGCGGGGGCGGCGTGGGTGAGCAGGTCGGTCAGCGCGTCCAGCGTGTCGGCGGCGCCCGCGCAGGCCAAAACGGTGTCGCCTTCCGCTCCGAGGGGGACCGGTGCGGGCAGGACGGGCAGGACACGGACTCGACCGCTCGCTTCGCCCCAGATCCGCAGAGCCTCGGCGCGCAGCCCGGCGTGCGCCGCCACCGGGCCATGGGGCGGCACGGGAACCTGGGCGGCGCGCAGGAGGGTGCGGGCGGTCACAGGCCGGGCGGCGAGGGTGCAGCCGGCGACGCCGGACCCGACGTAGTCCACCTCCAGCGAGTTGAGCAGGCCTTGCAGGCTGCCCGCGTCGCACGGCACATCCCCCATGGTCACGATGGCCCGCTCGGCGCCGGTCTCGTCCACGAACGCCGGGAGCGAGACGCCGTCCGCGAGCGTGAGGCGGGCTTCGCCACCCTGACCGATCACGGCTTCAGCCACCGCCTGAGCGCACCGGCGGGAGCGCACGGCCGCCTCGGCGGACTCGCCACCGTGCACGACAGCGACGATGTAAGGGATGGGCTCGTCGGTGAAGGCGGAAACAGACAGGGACGACACACTCTCGTTCACGGGGAACCTTTCAGAGGCGGGCGGACAGGTGAGCGCTGCGGGCGAGGCGGGTGTTGGTCATCGCGCCGCCCGCGTCGTGGGCGGTGCCGGGGCCGCGCTCGGGGGCAGCAGCACCAGGCTCAGTGGTGGCGGGGGTGGTGCGATGTCGTCGAGAGCGGTGGCGAGGGTGAGCGGCCCCACCCAGTGCGCGCGCGGAGTTCTGACCCAGTACGTCCCGGGCGGCTCGGTCTGGTCGAGCGGGGGCAGGTCGCTGCGTCCCCTCGACCTGCAGAACCCGTGAGGGTGTGCCCATGCGATGCCGGAAGGGATGAGCCACAGGCAGAAGGCGCCCTGCTGGTCGGCCAACACCGGCCCGGCCCCCGCCGGCTGCAGCTCTTCGACGCGTTCGAGCACGGCGCGGGAGAACGGGCCTGCCGCGGTGATCACCACCTGGAACGTCTCACCGATGACCGTCTCGCCCCCCTGCGGCGGGAACAGTACGGAGAGGGGCGGCTCGGCCTGGAGCCGGGCGGGTATGGCCACGGCGAATGCCGCGGGGGCGAGGAGCGTGTAGAGGGGCGTCACGGCTGCCTCCGAACCGGCCCGGGTTCGCGGACTTGCAGGTGAGGGCCGGTGTTCACGGCACACGGCCGGGGAAGAGCGGGATCGTCGCGATGAGCAGCAGGCACAGCAGCGGGAACGTCGCGTACCCCGTGAAGTAGACGCGCCAGAACGATGCCGCATCCCCGCGCTGCGGCTTGGCTCGCGGGGGAGAAGTTTTCACTACGGACCAGGCCAGCACGAGGGCGTACGCGGGGATGACGCCATAGACAAACGTATGGAGCAGGATCATGGTCGGGGGAGGGCAGGCGGCGGGCAGCGGTCGGCGGGTGCTCGGCGGCGGCATGCAGGTCCCACCCCGGGTCCGCGTCCTCGGTGTCCAGGGGCGGGGGTCGGTGCGTCAGGGCAGTCGTCATCAGGCCGCCCCGGCGGTGAGGGGGTGGCGCGTGAGCAGTGCTTGCCCCGCCCTGTGGGCCGCGAGGACCGCATCGGTGGGGGACCGGCCGTGCAGGTACGTGTGCGCGTCGATGGACAGCGGGCCGCGATAGCCACGCTCGTGCAACGCGGTCAGCAAGGGCGGCCAGTCGATGACACCGTCGCCGGGCAGCATTCGCATGGCGTCGGTGAGCTGGGTGCGGGGAAGGCCGAGGGCGTCACTGATCTGCACGATCAAAGGCATGTCCGGCGGGATCTGGGCGAGTTGGCTCAGGGTGCCGTTGCTGGCGTGCCAGTGGTAAGTGTCCAGGAGGACGCCGACGTTGTAGCCCAGGCCCTGGGCGCAGGCGACCGCCTCCGGCAGGCTGCGCACTCCTTCGTCCGTCGCGCTGCCCACGCCGATGAATTCCAGGACGAGGTCGAGGCCGTTGCGGGCGGCCTGGGCACCGGTGCGGCCGATGCGGTCCTGGAGCTGAGCTGGGCTGATCGATGTGCGTCCAGGGGCGAAGCGGGGCAGGACCAGTGATCCGCTGCGGCTGCCGAGGGAGGCCATCGCCGCCATCCGCACGCGCGCGTGGCGCAGCCCGGCTTCGAAGCGGTCATCGTCCCAGCCCAGCCGCAGACCCCAGGAGCCATGGATGGGGACGAGCGCATCCGAAACGATCAGTGCGTGCAGGCCCGGATCGCTGTCCAGGGCTGTGAGCCAGTGCGGAGCGGACATCTCCACCTGACGAAACCCGCGGTCAGCGGCTGCGCGTACCACTTCGTGGTGCGGGGCCTGAGGGGCGATCGCCCCCCGGTTCAGACATAACTCCATGACGATTCCTTGCTCGTGATCCCTGGGCGGGCGGCCCGGTGGCGGTGGGCCGACCGGGCCGCGAGGGCTAGGCCTGCGTGAACCAGCGGGCCTGTTCGGCATCGGTCACCGTGGCCTGCTGGTGGGTGATCTCGGCTGCGGCGAGGTGGATCAGCACGCCGACGGTCTCTTCCCCGAAGGCCTTCTCGGCGAAGGCGCTGTGCTCCAGGAGACGGAGCGCTTCTTCGAGACTGGCGGGCAGCGCCGGCTCGTCGCGTGCGGTGTGGGCGTTGTTGACCCAGCGCGGCGGCGCGGCCAGATCGGATTCAAGGCCGTGGACGATGGCGGCGATCACTGCGGCCAGGGCCAGGTAGGGGTTGGCGTCTGCCCCGGCGACGCGGATCTCGGCGCGCAGGCTGGAGCCATGGCCGACGACGCGCACGGCACAGGTGCGGTTGTCGAGCCCCCAGGTCATGCGGGTGGGGGCGAACGAGCCGGGCACGTACCGCTTGTAGGAGTTGGTGTTCGGCGCATACAGCACAGCCAGCTCCGCCAGCACGTCCAGCAGCCCTGCGATCGCCTTCTCGCCGGTCTGCGAGAGCACAGTGCCCTCGCTGTGCGCGAACATGGGGCTGCCGCTGCGCGTGAGGGAGACGTGCAGGTGCAGGCCGCTGCCGACGCCGGTCTGTGGCGCCGCCATGAACGTCGCCTCCGCCCCGGCTTTGCGGGCCAGGGTCTGGACGGCGTGCTTGAACACGACATGCTGGTCACAGGCCTTGAGCGCGTCCCCGTAGGGGAAGGTGACCTCGATTTGCCCGGCGGCCGCCTCGCCCTTGACCGCCTCCACCGGCATGCCCGCGGCTGCGAGCGCATGCTGCAGGCGGTGGAGGTAGCGGCTAACGGCAGGGGACTGGTGCAGGGCGTAGTCGCCGCCCTGCGGGGTGAGCGGGGGCAGGGCGGGACCGCCGACCGTCCGGGCGGGGGAGTAAGTGCCCTGGTACAGGACGAATTCGCTCTCCAGACCGGCGTCGGCGCGCAGTCCGTGGGCGGCCAGACGGCCGAGCTGGTGGCGCAGGATCTCCCGCGGGTCCAGGGCGGACGGCTCCCCGTCGTCGCTGAAGGCATCGGCCAGGACGAGCGCAGCCTTCGGCAGCCAGGGCACCAACCGCAGGGTCGACAGGTCAGGCACCACACGGAAGTCGGGAAACCCGCCCTCCATGGAGGCAAGGCCCGATCCGGCAGGGGCCGGGGTCATGTCGATCGAGCTGGACTGCAGATACGCGCACATGTCGGCGCCGTGCGGCACTACGTCCATGAGGAAGTGCCGTGCGCCATAGTGTTTTCCGGCCAGACGCCCGTGCGGGTCCACGATCCCGCAGAGCACCGTCTCGACGGTGCCGTCCTTGACCGCCTTCTTCAGCGTCTCCAGGGGCGGCGTTGGGGCCGGCGGTCGGGGTGGAGCGGCCATGCTCGTACGGGCGGGGGAGGAGGTGGGGCCGCCGGGGTGCTCGGCGCCCTCGCGGGATCGGGAGAGGGGAGGCACTCACACCACCTCATCCTGGATCTGGGCGAGGTCACCGCTGGCGGCGACCGGCGGCAGCTCGTAGTCCTTGCCCGCTACCCGCCACCACACAGCGGCCAGGGTGAGTGCGACGAGCAGGGCGAGGGGTGCATAGTTGAAGGTGTCCACGGTGACCGGACGGCTCTGGGGCAGGCAGAACACCACCGTCACGAACGCCACCCACACCACCGCGACCGTCCCGACCAGCCCGCCCCAGCGGCCAAGATTCCAGGGACCCTGCTGGAAGGCGCGGCCCTGGCGCACCCGCAGATAGATGGGGATGGCGTAGGCGGGGGTGATGCCGACGACGTTGATCGCGACGACCGCTCCGTAGG
This sequence comes from Streptomyces sp. NBC_00224, assembly GCF_041435195.1. Lineage (NCBI taxonomy): Bacteria > Bacillati > Actinomycetota > Actinomycetes > Kitasatosporales > Streptomycetaceae > Streptomyces > Streptomyces sp. NBC_00224. Next base: position 116,099 of record NZ_CP108106.1, on the reverse strand, counting down.
CGGTGGGGCTGTACAGATAGGGCAGGGCCAGGAGGCCGGCGACGGCAACGGAGAGCCAGACGGCGGCCCGCGGGGTGCCGGTGCGGGCATGAACCCGGCGCCACCGTGCGGAGCCGGGCAGGGCGTTGTCCCGGCTGAACGCGAAGATCATCCGGGAGCAGGCGGCGGTTTCGGCGTTGCCGCAGAACAGCTGGGCCACGATCACCACCAGCAGCAGGGCCTTGGCCCAGCCGACTCCCAGGGCGTCGAGGAATATCTGCGCGGGCGGTACGCCCAGCGCGGAGTTTTGGACGGCGGCGTAGTCGTGGAGGGCGAACGTGAGGCCGCACAGAAGGACGAATCCCGCTGCCCAGGACCAGGTGATGGCGCTCATGATGCCGCGCGGCGCGGCCTCGGCGGCGTTGGCGGTTTCCTCCGACAGGTGCGCGGAGGCGTCGTAGCCGCTGAAGGTGTACTGGGCCAGCAGCAGCCCGAGCAGCACCACATAGCCGTTCGATGACCAGCCGGTGGTGTTCACGAACTCGGTGAACGCGTAGTGCGGGGAGCGGTGATGGGTGGGCGCGAGAGTGAGTGCGCCGACGATGAGGGCGACGCCCGCCAGGTGCCACCACACGCTGATCCCGTTGAGGACGGATATCAGCCGCACCCCGAACAGGTTCAGCACCGCGTGCAACGCGAGGATCACGAAGTAGGTGGCCATGATCTTGCCGGGGGTGGGGGTGAAGCCTGTCTGCAGGTTCAAGAAGGCCCCGGTGAACAGGGCGGCGCCGAAGTCGATCCCGGCGATGCCTCCCAGCAGGCCGAGCAGGTTGAGCCAGCCGGTGTACCAGCCCCATTTCTTGCCGCCGAGCCGGTCGGCCATGAAGTACAGGCCGCCGCTGGTGGGGTAGGCGCTGGTCACTTCGGCGAGGCCAGCGCCGACGAAGCAGACCATGAGGCCGACGGCCAGCCAGCCCCACAGCATGACCACGGGGCCGCCCGCGCCCATGCCGAAGCCGTACATCGTCATGCAGCCGGACAGGATGCTGATCACCGAGAAGCTGATCGCGGCGTTGCCGAACCGGCCCATGCGCCGGGCCAGCTGAGGGGTGTAGCCGAGCTCGCGCAGACGGTCGTCATCGAGCGGTGGCCGAGGTCTGGGAGTGGGCGGGGGCATCGCAGGCAACACAACCTCCAAGAGATCGGAAGAAAACGGGCAAGGGACGTGCAGGGGCAGGGCGGTCAGGGCCGGGCAGGGCCGGGCGGAGGGATGTCCTGTGCGCGGGCGCGCCGGGCGGTGTACAGGCAGATGCCGCGCACGCGCAAGAACTCGTGGGCGGCCAAGGCGTCCTGGGACGGATCGGTGGTGTGGTAGGCCCAGGGGGCGCGGGTGAAGTGGCAGTCCAGGACGGCGAAGACCTGCCCGGCCTTCTCGTACTCCTGGGCGCAAAACATGGCGTGAGCCAGGTAGTTGAGGTCGGAGACGGAGACGTGCGCATCCACCCGCAGGTCCGCGCTGTCATACGCCCGCAGAACGTCGCGGCGCAGCGGGTCACGGTTCCACTGGCGGCGCAGCAGCGGATCGCGGCCGCCGTCGTGGTGGAAGATGTCCACGGCTGCATACAGCGGCAGCATCAGCAGTGCCGCATCCTTACCGGGCCGCGCCCACGACGTCACCCAGCGGGCGAATGCGTTGGGGGCGGCCCCGGTGCCGGGGCGGGTGACGCAGCGCAGCATCTGGTGCCCGGCCTCCCGGCTGTAGGGGTGGCGCTGCCAGATCGCCGCCCACAGGCCCCAGGGACCCGGCGGGAGCATCAGTTCGCCTGCCTCCTGCCAGTAGTCGGGGTAGCGGAAGTGGACGTCGGTCACCCCGAGGGCCAGCAGGGCGATCAGCGGTACTGGATCGTCCGGGGCGCGCTCGTGGGCGTGCAGGCAGCTGGCACGCGCCGCCTCGACGAGCGCGGCGGTATTCGCCTGCCGGCGGCGGTGGGCGTGCAGTGCCCGCTGCACCAGCACCCGGGCGTGCATGACGTGACCGTCCACACTGTCGGGCTCCTCATACAGCCAGGCCCCCACGACATCGCGGTCGGTGCGCGCCGCGGCCGCGGCCAGCACTTGGCTGCGGGAGGTCCGCAGATCCCAGTCCCTGCCGGTGGCGTGCAGCAGATCCCGTATCCCGGCCCAGCGGGCCGCCTCCATCTCCTCCAGCGCCGTGCGCAGCGGACCGTCGAATCCAGCCGGGTGATAGACGGGCACCATGCTCTCCTCGCCGACACCCCTTCCGCGCGCCATCACAGCGCCCCCCTCAGGGGCGGAATCCCGGAAGGCAGGGCCTCGCGGACATCGTCACCGGCCGTGCCGCAGTGGTTGAAGACAGTGATCAGCGCCGATTCGGTGGTGATCGCCTGGTTGAGGTTGCGCAGCTCCTCGGCGGGCCGGTGCAGGACGATCTCATGGCGGCCCGCCTCCTGGACGTGCCGGTCCTCGACCCAGGCGCACATCTGGCAGAGGTAGGAGGCCAGATACGGGTCGCGGACCACCGCGGTGACATGGGACGCCGGCGGGGTGAGCCGGGCAGCATGGTCGCTTACCCACATCGACAGCAGGATCCCCAGCCGCAGCTCCCTCATGCTGGGGTGGGTGTATGCGTCGACCACCACCAGCTCCGCCTGCGTGTGCTGCCCGGCCGGCGGGCTGGGCAGCAGACCGTTGGAGCGGGCCAACACCAACACGGCCAGGAGCACGTCGCCCTCGAAGAGGCCGGTTACGCATTCCCCGGGGCTGGGCGGTGTGCCAAGGAAGGCGGCGATGTGCAGCGGGGCGGAGCCGGCCTTGCCCGGGGCTCTGGCATCCAGTGCCCTCATCCGCTCCTGGACGAGGGTGACCGCCGCCTGCCTATCGGCCGCGGTGAGCAGACGCATCACGTACATGCGTTCTCCTTCGCCGACGGGTGCGGTGTGAAGGCGAGCGCGGCGTAGCTGCCCGCGGCCCAGCCGGGCTGTCCCCGGTGGGGATGGGCGGGATGCCACTGGTGTGTCGGTACCATCCGGCCCACCTGGTGGAAGCCGTCGAGCAGTGCGGCGATCTGGGCCCGTCTGCGCCCCTGGAACAGCGGGGCGGGGCGGGCGGTCACATCGGCCGGGCGGGCGCGCCTGATCAGGTCCGGAGTGGGGTGGGTGAGCGAGACGGCGCTGCCCGCGGCCAGCCATTCGCGCAGCAGGACCATCCCCGCGCGGGCGGGCGCATCACGGACCTGGAAGAGCACATCGTGCAGCAGGGCGGCTATCGGCTGCGTGCGCTCCAGGCGCGCCTCGGCCGCGTCCAGCAGCTGCTCCATTTCCTCGAACCGTGCCCGCAGCACCGGCGCCCCACCCGGCATCGCCTTCGGGGTCCGGCGGGCGCGCGGCGAGGGCAGCTCGTGGTCGATGCAGAGCCACGTGGCCTGCGGCTGGATCCGCCGAGCGATCCGGTGCAGGTCATCCTCGAACCCGCGCAGCATGGGCAGGCGCACGTCGATGAACTGCTGGAGTCCGCGCCGGGCCAGTGAGGTCACGACCAGCTCCGCATGGATGCGGTCCAGGCGCTCGGTGCCCGGATGCGGCTCCGCGGTGGCCGTCAGGCGCTGTCTCTGCCCGGGCTCCCCGCCGCCCGCCACCGCTCCCGCCGAGTCGACCAGCCGTACCCGCGCGGTGGTCACCGTGCACCGCCCGCGTGCTGGGGACTTACATCCCACGTGGGGTCGAGGTCCTGGAAGTAGCACCAGACCCACTTGCCCACACCGTCTCTGCGCGGGGCGACACCCCAGCGGTGCGCCAGTGCCTCGATCAGCTGGAGACCCCGGCCACTGAGCTCCCCAGGCTCAGGACGGCGCGGGCGGACAGGGGCCGGTGACTGGTCGGCCACAGCGACGAGCACACCCCGATCGGTGCGGGTACGCGCGAGCCGGAAGGTGATCTTCCCGGCGCCGTGGCACAGCGCATTGGTGACCAACTCCGCCCCGGCCAGCACCACATCATCGGCCAGGGTCTCAAGCCTCCAGGCGAGCAGAGACTGTGCCGCCAGAGCCCTGCACCGCTGCGGCCACTGCGCGTCCGGCCCGGCCAGCACGTCGGCTCGCGGGGTGGTGCGCTGGAACCACAACTCCCGGCTGTAGACGCGCTCGGCGGACTCCGGATCCCAGCAGGCCAGCTGGGTGCGTAAGGGCGCAGGCACGAGTGCGGGTGCAGCGGGAGGCTCACCGAGGAGGTGAAGCAAGGAACTCTGCATGAGCGAGGTGGTGGGGGGCATCAGGAGCTCCACGGAGACGGGGCGGAGAGGGGATCGCCGTGCTGCGGATCCACCGGCGGACAGGCAGCCTTCCGGGGTGAGGTGTCGTCGATGTGCCATCGTGCAGGGGCTGTTGGGGAATATCGTCGTGCCCAGGCAACCGCGCGACGGCTCTCGCAGACACCCCAGCGCGGGCACGGGCACGGGTAACACGGGTAAAGATCGACTTGGTGACAGGGGCGCATTGTGGCGCGCACACGCAACACGCTGTTGGAGTCTGTGATCAACGAACTGGGCTGGTCCCAGGAGCGGGTGGCGGCCCATTTTCGGCGTACGGCCGCCGAGCACGCGGCCAGTGAACTCCTCACCGTGACGCGCTCGCATATCAACCAGTGGGTGCGAGGCAGCCGCCCCAGCGCCCCCGCGCCGGATATCTTGTGCGAGACGCTGTCGCGAGGACTGGGCCGCGTGGTCACCCTGGCGCAGATCGGGCTCGCCCCCAGCGCAACGGTGCCGCCGACCACCTGGGACTGGGACGCTGACACGGTGGTGCAACTGGTGGATATCGGGGGCGACAGCATGAGGGACCTCACCCGCAGGAAACTTCTGGGCTACTCGGCCGCAGGCGCTGCCCTGCCGGCCGAGCCCTGGTGGCGAGAGAGGGCCCAACGGGCCCAGGAGCGCCGCTCCCTGTCCCGGCGCACCATCAGCCCCGCCCACGTCGAAGCCGTACGCGACGCCATGCACCACTACTCCCGGCAGGACCAGCGCCTCGGCGGCGAGGCCGGCCGGGCCGCGCTGCTCGCCTACCTCCAGCACGACGTCGCCGACTACCTCTCGCGCCGCGTGTCCTGCGAGGGCCTGCGCCGCGAGCTCTTCTCTGCTGCGGCCGAACTCGTCTACCTCGCGGGCTGGATGAGCTTTGACGCATCGGACCACGGACAGGCGCAACAGTGCTTCACCCTCGCCTTCCGCATCGCTGCCGAAGCCGACGACGCGCCCCTGGGGGGCCATATCCTGCGCGCCGCCGCCCACCAGGCCATCGACCTCGGGCACCCCCAACGCGCCCTGGACATCGCCGAAGGCTCGCTCACCCAGAGCCGCTACGCACTCGCCAGCCCCCGGGAGAAGGCCCTGCTCGGTGTGGTCCACGCGCGGGCCCTGGCGGCCGCACAGCGCAAACAGGCTGCCCTGGCTGCTCTGCGGCGTGCCGAAGACGACCTCGGCCGGGCCCGAGAGGACCTCGAACCGAGCCGGGTGTTCTTCTTCGGCGAGGCTGCCCTCGCCCATGAAACCGCCTGCACACTGCGAGATCTCGGCGACCTCAAGGGCGCCGAAGCCGAGTTCCAGCGCAGCGTCCGCACCCGGGGCAAGCCGTTCCTGCGCACCCACGCCGTCACCCTCGGCTACCTCGGCGACGTTCAGGTCCGCCAGGGACACCTCGACGCCGCGTGCCAGACCTGGGCCCAGGCCCTCGACGTGATCGACGGGATCCAGTCCGGACGGGTACGCGACACCGTGGTCCACATGCGGCGCGCGCTGTCCCCCGTCCGCGGCCGAGGAGGAAGCGCCGCTGCCGAAGTCGACCAGCGGGCAGCCGCCGTACTGCGCGGCGTAGGGTGACGGTGCCACGACGCCGCCGGTCCGCACCACGCCTCGCCGATCGAGGCGAATGAGGGGAAACGCATGTCTGAAACATTCCAGGTGAAGGCCATCGCGACCGTGGTCGGCGGCCACCTCACGGCAGGAGACGACTACCAGGGCGGGGTTGAGTCCGTCATTCGCCTCAACGAGGAGTACCCCCTCGAAACCCTCCAGGGGCTGGAGGAGTTCTCCCACATCGAGGTCCTGTGGCGCATGCACCTGGCGGCGCCCCAGGACGTCGCCCTGCATGCCCGCAGCCCCCGAGGCAACACCGCGTGGCCGGCCACCGGAACCTTCGTGCACCGCAACCACCGCCGCCCCAACCAGCTCGCCATCTCCCACCCCCGCGTGCTCCGCGTGGAAGGCCGCGACATTCACGTCACCGGGCTCGACGCGGTCGACGGAACTCCCGTGTTGGACCTCGCCCCCTGGTTCCCGCAAATGGGCCCGCAGGAAAGCGTCCACGTCCCGGAATGGGTCGGCGACATGCTCACCCACTACTGGGCACCCGCCGAACACCGCATGTGAGTCGTATCCCCGCCCATCCCGGTGCCCCTGTGAGCACCCGCCAGCGGGGAAGCGGTACCAGCTGGACGTCAGGCACAGACCGCGACGGAACCCACGGCCAGTGACGTACCCCACGTGCTGGTACGCCGCAGGCAGGCCGCCCCACGTGCCCGGCTCGGCCGGGGGCCGAACGGACGCCGTCGCGCATGCCAGGAGCTTCATGCCAGCACCGCCGTCCTGAAGGCCACCGGCAGCGGATCACTGGCGGTGAGCAGGCAAGCCTGGTGGCCCCGGTACACGGCGTGCTGCGCATTCCTTGCGTCGAGGCGCCCGCACAGCAGCACCAGCAGTTCCCGCACCTCGGTCAGAGTCACCGCGCCGCGGCTCTTGTCGGCGTACTCCGTCAGCTCGCATCCGGCGGCAAGGGCCCGCAGCAGGTCGAGCTGGAAGCCCGGCACGACGAGCGTCCTGCTGTGCAGGACAGGCACCACACCACGGCTGGTAGTCAGGTGCACGATGCGCGTCCACCGGATGCACTCCCCGCCACTGAAAGCGCAGCCCAGATCCGCCACACCCCGCCAGGCGGCCGCATCGCTGGGATAGAGACCGTCCTCAGCAAGAGCTCGGCCGTCGTGGCCCTGGGCCACCAGCGTAAGGACACGCCGCTCGTGAGCGGTGAAGCGAGGCGCTCGCGTAGGGCCGAGGATCATTGCCGCGGCTCCTTCGCGAGGGACACCAGGCGCACGTTGCGTTCGGCGAACCAGGCGGCCATGTACTGCTGCGCCTGCACGTAGGCCTGCTTGGTTGCAAACGTGGCGGGTGAGAGAAGTTCCTCGGGGCGGGAGATCACCAACTGACAAATGAACCCTGCCGCGATGCGCGGGACGATCTTCTGCTGCCAGTACGGACGTTGTGCGAGCGGCACGTCAGGGGACCCCACGTCATAGGCATCGACGACAACTTCGCCACCGCTCCGCGCACTAAGGATCCGCAGTCGGCTCATCCAGGTCCGCACGACCCGCGGGTCCGTGTCCCTGAAGTGGGCGTAGACCGCGGCAGGTTCGGCCACAGCCTCCGTGGGCGGCTCGTACGCGGGATTGAGGAGGAACGGCTCCAGAGCCTGCGCCGCCTCGGGCAGCACACTCAGCTGCCGAGCGTCCGCCGGCCACTGCAGCGCCGCCCGAGCCACGGCCAGCGTGCTCTGCGCGTGCCGAGACGGGCCGTTGGCGACCTCGTCGACGGCGGCGGCCAGGACGGGCCGGATCCCCGCCGCGATATCAGCGCGCGCGGTGCCGTGCAGCGCCCCCAGGACGTGCTGCAGTACGGCTGTCGTCGGGCGGCCGGGAGTCCGTGCCTGATCGGGCGCAGTGCCCGAGGCGCCAGGCGTGCGACGCACCTCGGCCGCAACGGCGGACGACGGGGTATGCATCAGAGCTCCAGGGTCGGGAGAAGGGGGTAGCTGGTGCGAGGGGATCCCCGACGGCCCTGCGCGGGCGCCCCGGGGTGGGCAAGCGTTGCTGCGGTGCACAGGCTCGGCAATCAGGCAGTCCACTGATCCGTCACTTGAACGCCGAGCAGTCACTTCGGGCGATTGCATCTGAGGAGTAAGTCACTGCTGCTTGCAGGGATTTGACCGGCCGTCACTAGGCTGTCGAGCGTGCTGACAGTGTTTGGGAGGTACTGATGGGCCACACACCGCACGGTCCGTCCTGTGCGCGGCGGATCCGGCAGGAAGCGCTCGCCCACGGAGAGAGCGTCGGCCGGATCGCCCGGGTGATCCATGACCACTGCGGGGTGTCGCTGCTTCGCGCCCACCGCCTTGCCCGCGGGCTGACCCTGCAGCAGGCCGCCCAGGAACTGAACTCGCTCGCAACCGGGCGCGCGGCTGCTCCTCATGTCGACGGTGACCAGCTGGGGCACTGGGAGACCGGGCGCCAGCCCCGCGCGGCGACCCTTGGGCTGCTGTGCGACTTCTACGACTGCGCTCCCCATGACCTTGGACTCGGACACGCGAGGGCCGGGGATGATGGCGCGAGGCCGATCGCTGCGGGCTCGCGCACGAAGCCCGCGCCCGACTGTCTGGCGGTCGATTCCCTGGAAGGGACAGTTGATGCGGTGCGGCGCTCGGTGGACCGCACCCTGGCCACCGGCTCGGTCAGCGCCGCCCAGCTGGAGCTGGTCGAAGAGCAGATCTTCCGGGCCCGCCAGCAGTACGTCTTCACCCCACCGAGACAGATGATCACTGTGCTCCTTGACCATCTCGTGGAGGTTGAGGCGATGGCGGCGCACCGCCAGTGCGCCGCTGTGCAGGTCCGCCTGTCCGAGCTCACCGCGATGCTCGCCACGCTCGTCGCCGACGCGCTCATGAAACTGGGACAGCTCAGCCGCTCCCGGACCTGGTACCACACCGCGCGTACGGCTGCGGATGACAGCGGGACGAGCGAGCTCCGGGCCCGGGTGCGGGTGCAGGCAGCGATGCTGCCCTTCTACTACGGCCCCCTGGACGAAGCGGTCAAGCTCACCCGGCAGGCCCGCACCATCCTGCGGGCAAGGCCGGTGCGCACCACCGCCTTCGCCGCCGTGGCCGAGGCACGCGCCCTGGCCAAGCTGCACGACACCCACGCCGCACAAGTCGCACTGCGCGACGCGCTCACCGTCTTTGAGCACAGCAGAGAAGAACACCTGGCCGACAACGACGCCTTCGGCTTCCCCGAGCGCCGCTTCCGCCTGTATCAGAGCGGAACCCTCACCGCGCTCGGCCGCACCAGCCAGGCCCGCCGCGTACAAGAGGCAGCCCTGCGCCTCTACCCCCGGACGAGCGGCATCGACCCCGCCCTGCTCCACTTCGAGGCCGCCCTGTGCCTGGCCCACGAAGGCAGCCTTACCGACGCCTGCGAACTCACCGCGACGACCTTCCTGGGGATCGTCGCCGAACACCGCACACCCATCGTGGAGGAACGGGCCCGCGAGATCGTCGCGGCACTCCCACCCGGTGCACAGCTCAGCCGGCCCGCCCGCGAACTGCGTGAGATCCTCGCCCTTGCTCCCGCACCCACGTGACAGGCACGCGCCCGGTCGGCGAGTGTGGAGTCCATGACACACGTGGTGATCGCTCCCGGCGGATTCGACAAGTCCGAGATGCAGCAGGTCCTGCAGCAAGCCTGCGCCGTGGTCGGCCTCGACCACGGTGATGCCCGGCTGCTGCGCGGACACACCAACGCCGTGATCCTCCTGGAACGCGAACAGACCGTCGTCAAGATCGCCCGCCGGGGAACGCGCACCGAGGACGTCGTACGTACGGTCGCCTTCGTCCGCCACCTCATGGACCTTGGCTTTCCCACCGTCGCCCTGCACCCCATTGGCCAGCCCGTCATCATCGACGGGCACGCCGCCACCTTCTGGCACTACCTGCCCCAGCCTCCGCACCCCGTCACCGCCGCGCAGCTCGCCAGGCCGCTGCACGCCCTGCACACCCTGGCCGCCCCACCTCTCACGCTGCCGCGCCACGACAACCTCGCGGCGATCCGCCGCTCCCTCGCGACCACCAGCTGGCTGCCCGGGCGAACCCTCGCCTTCCTCAACGACTACGCCGACCAGCTCGCCCATGCGCTCACCACTGTGGACTTCGCCCTTCGCGACGGCGTGATCCAAGGCGACCCGCAGCACCGCAACGCCCTGCACACCGGGCACGGGGAGGCCGTGCTCTGCGACTGGGACACCGTCACGCGCGGGCAACCGGAATGGGATCTGGTCACCGTGGAGATCCACTGCCGCCGATTCGGACACGGCCAGCAGCACTACCAGGCCTTCGCCGACACCTACGGCTTCGACATCACCCGGTGGCCCGGCTACCCGATCCTGGCCGCGATCCGCGAACTGCGGATGATCACCACCAACGCACGCAAGGTCCCCCAAGCCCCCAGCAGCCAAAGGGAAGTCGAACGGCGCATCGCAGCCCTCCAAAGCCACGACAGGCAACTGCGGTGGAACATCCTGTAATACCCCGCGGCACTGCCGGGAGACGCCACGGCGCTCGCCCGCCGACGCTGCTCCGCGCCGGGCAGCACCCGACCGGGGCCACGGGCGCACCGGCAACCGCGCGCTGTGGCAGAGCAGCGTCCCAACCGGCGATGACACTTCGATCGGTGCCCCGCACGCCGGGTGCGGCGGGCAGGTATCGGCGGCGAAGAACACAGCAGATCCTTTCCGGGAACGAAGGGCTCAGCGTTGGCGGACGGTCTGGCCGTGGGGGCCGGCGGTGAACTCGAAGTCCGCAAGGCGGGGCTAGCCCAGTTCGGGCCACCGTTTGCGTGCGCGCTGGCCGCGCACGAGCATGAAGTCGACGGCGGCGACCAGGGGACCACTGACCGTGTCGTCCTCCTGGCGGGTCAGGACCGCGACCGCGTCGGTGCCGAACGGGGTGGTCACCGGTGCGACGATCACCCCGCCGACCGCTACCTGTTCTGCCCGTGCCGGAGGGATCTGTCAGCGTCGGAGGACATGGTCCGGCTTGTCGAGCCACACCTGCTGGCCCTCGTCGGAGACGGTCAGGCCGTAACGGGTCACGTGAGGCTGGCTGGCTGTGCGCCATGCGGTGTAGGCCGTGACGACCTCGGCCCACAGATCGCGTTCTCCCCAGACGGTCACCGCGCCGTCCTCCCACCAGTCGGTGTAGCGGACGACGGTGACGGAAGCGCCCGTGTCGTCCCGGATCTGGGCTCGGCGGGTGCTGTCGTCGTCGCGCTGCCGATCGATGGCGATGTGGGGCACGTGCAGACCGATGGCGAAGTCCTGGGCCCACGTCCCGTCCAGCACCTGGGCGGGGTCGATGGGCGAAGACGTGAGCGCGTAGGTGTCCGGGTTGCGGGCGGGCTCGCGTGGTCGCTCGGAGCGGGCCCACATGTAGGAGGCAGAGCCGACGAACGGGCCTGAGGCGATGCCGTCATGTACGCGCAGTTTCAGCAGCCCGCCGTTGGCGTAGAGCGTGTTGAACGGGGTCAGGATGATGCCCCCGTCGGTTGTCTGCCGGCGCCAGGCGGCCGGGATGCGGCGCAGGGAGGCCGTGTTGATGATGCGGTCGAAGGGAGCGCTCTCGGGATGTCCGGCCAGCCCGTCCCCGCGTACCACATAAGGGGCGTAGCCGGCCTTGCCGAGATTGTCCGCGCCCCACGCTGATAGGGCCGGGTCGATCTCGATCGTGGTCACCTGTGCGGCCCCGACGCGTTCGGCAAGGAGCGCGGTGTGGTAGCCGGAGGCGGTTCCGATTTCGAGGACCCGGTGTTCGGGCTCGACGTCGAGTTGGTTCAGCTTCTCGAAGGCGATGTCGAGGGCGGAGATGCTGCTGGTGTAGTCGCCTCGTGCGGGGCCGTCGGCGGGGGTGCGGCCGTCGTCCATCTGCGTGATCAGCGAATTGTGGGTGTCCCACACCCCTGCCTGCCACGCATCGAAGTCGGCGGACCGGTCGATGACGGGGTGGAGGCCCTTCTCGTCGGTGGCCAGGGTCCAGAATTGAGCGGGGGCGAACATTTCACGGTCGACGGCATCGAACGCGGGACGGAGCCATGGGGACCGGAAGGCCCCCATGGCGTCCAGCTCCCGCGCGGCGCGTGCACGGTAGTTCATGGTGCGCCTACTTTCCGCGTCCGCCGCTGCCGGAACCTCCGCCGCTGCCGTCAGGGCTCGGCGTCGGCGGGGTCCACGGCTTGATCGGTGCCGGGTCGCCCTTGTGCTTGCTGTCGGCCATCATTTCCTCCTCGGTGTGGGCAGACGTCCGGGCTGTGTGTGATCTGGACGAGCGCGCGCGTGGTGGTGCGGCAGAAAGGGGCCTTGGCGCGGCCTCGTCCGTATCGAAGGCCTCCGGAATCACCTGGGCCAACTCCGGGGGAGCGAACCCCACGGCTGGAAAGTCGGTCATGACCGGGTCCTTCGTGGAGGGGAGGCTCGTCAGTGCTGGCGGACGCTTTGGCCGTTGGGCCCTGCAGCGAGTTCGAAGTCTGGGAGGCGGGGCCATCCGAGTTCGCGCCAGGGGCGGGGCTTGCGCTGGGAGCGGGTGCGCATGAAGCTCACGGCCGCTACCAGCTGCCCGCTTGCGTGGCCTTGGCCGTCGGCGACGAGCAGGGCCAGCGCGTCGTCGCCGAACGGTGTGGCCACTGGTGTGAGGATCGTTCCGCCGGGCTGCATCTGTTCCATCCATGCGGGCGGGATCTGCTGCACGCATGCGGTGCTGATCAGCCGGTCGTACGGGGCGCGGGCGGCGTAGCCGGCCTCCCCGTCCGCGACGACGACGGTGGGGGCGGCGACGTCGAGGGTGTGCAGTGCCGTGCGGGCCCGATCGGCCGTGGCCGGGTCGATCTCTACTGTCGTCAGGCGGTGTGCTCCGACGCGGGCAGCGAGCAGGGCGGCGTTGTAGCCGGTGCCGGTCCCGATCTCCAGCACGTTCTCGCCCGGCTGCGGATCGAGGTGATGGAGCATCTGCACGACGACGGCGGAGCAGGAGATTGAGGAGGTGAATGCGTTCGATCGGGCTGGACCATCCTGCGGGGTGATCTTGCCGTCGTCGATCTGGGTGATCAGCGCGATCCGCGGGGTGTAGACGGCTTCGAGCCAGCGTTCGGGTTCAGCGGTGCGGTCGATCACTGGGAAGAGGCCGTCCTTGTCCCGCTCGGGCCACCACACCAGGTCGGGAACGAAGTGGGCACGGGGGACGGACCGGAAGGCCTTGCGCAGCCAGGAGCGGCCTTGGAAGTAGCCGGCCCGGTAGCTGTCGATGATCTCCATGCACCGGGTGATGTGCTGCTGCTCGTCCATCGGGTTCGTCCCCTTCTGCCGCACTCAGCTGTCGCTGGGGGCGCCGCCGCCCATGCGGTCCTCGTCACTACCGTGACCCTGCCCGTTGCCGGTGTCGCCCTGTCCGGCGCCGTGGATGTCGCCCTCCTCGCTCTGGTCGCTGTCAGAGGTCCCGTTCGTACGTCCCATGACGGTCTTCTCTCCTTGAAAGGCTCGCTCACGGAGTGATCGTCCACTGCCTGTGAGGGGGATCAGCTTGGCCCCGAGGGGAGTGACAGCGCCATGTCGTGCGGGTGCCAGATGGGCGGCCCCTGCCAGGGCCCGGGGACGTCGCCAGGCCACTCAAGTGCCAATCTCTGCACAAGTGTTGAACTGGGGGCCGAGTGCGGTATCCCCTTTCGTGCAGAGGAATGACACGAGTCCCTTGACCGGTGAACCCCTTGGGGGAGACGTGAGTGTCTGTAAGCACTTATTTTGGCTCCAGTGCACGGGGTTCTTTTGGCTCCACTGGCTGGCCGGTGGGGGCGCGTATTGGTGTGATTCACGCCCCTGCGGCAAGGTGATTTGGCCCCACTTCGAACGAGTGGTTCTGCTGGCCGGGACGGGGGGTCGGCGCGGTAGTTTTGGAGTCTCGGTCAGACCTCCGAAAGCGTGCCCCCGACAGGTGCGTGGAGGGCTGCCGACCCGACTCGACTCAGGTTGCGGGCCGCCCAGTGCCCGTGGCAGCTGGACGAGAACGGGCGATGGCCTGGTCGGCACTGGGACTTGGCGGCTGGGTCCGAAACGGCTGCGGCCGGCCTCCCGTGAGGGAGGCCGGCCGCGGTTGTCGTTCGAGGTCAGCGGCGTCGCTTCTTCTGACTCTGGGCGAAGCGGTAGGAGTCGGTGCCGGTTTCGACGATGTGTGCGTTGAAGGTGACGCGGTCGACGATCGCGGTGCAGAGCCGGGGGTCGGTGAACGTCTGCCTCCACTCGGAGAACGGGGCGTTCGACGCGATGGCGATGGCTCTGCGTTCTTCGCGCTCGGTGAAGATCTGGAACAGCAGTTTCGCTCCGGCCTTGTCGAGGTCGAGATAGCCGAACTCGTCCAGGCAGAGTAGGTCGACGCGGCCGTAGCGGGCGATGGTGCGGCCCAGCTTCTTCTCGTCGGCGGCCTCGGCGAGCTCGTTGACCAGGTTGACCGTGGTCGTGTAGCGGACCTTCAGCCCGGCCTCGGCCATGGCGGTGCCGATCCCGATGAGCAGGTGGGACTTGCCGGTGCCGGAGTCGCCGATCAGGCAGAGCGGCTGCCCGGCCTTGACCCAGGCCGGGTCCGACAGCGTGCCGACCAGTTCCGGAGTGACGTTCGGGTTCTCGGCGAAGTCGAAGTCCTCCAGCCGCTTGGGGCGGGGGAAGTTGGCGTCTCTGACCAGCCGCTGCTTGCGCCGTTCCTCGCGTTCGGCGCACTCGGCCTCCAGCAGGTCGGCGAGGAAGTCCTTGTAGCTGGACCGCTGGCGCATCGCCTCCTCGGCCATCTCCGAGACCCGGCTGCGGATGGTGGGCAGGTGCAGGCTGCGGCATGCCTCGTCGATGGCCGTGTCCACGGCCTCCTCGGGTCCGGCGTCCCGGCGGGGTCCAGGGACGTGCTGGCGGGTGGGTGCGGCGGTCGTGTTCATGCAAGGCCTTTCGGTCGGCGGGTCAGGAGCTGGTCGTAGTGGCTCACGGTCGGCAGCGGGCGTTTGTCCTCGGGAAGCTGGGCTCTGCGGGCCGCCAAAGAGACCACCCCGCTGGGCTTGGCCCACGGCGGCGGATCGTCTCCGTCGCCTCCTTCCTCGGCCACCTCTGGTGTTTGCGCGGCGGCTTTGCGGGCCTCGACGGCCACGACGTCTGCGGTGGCGGCACCGGCCCGGATCGCGGCCGCCATGCCCAGCTGGACCGCCTCGGCCGGCATCCGCCGGTGCAGCAGGAGGACCTCGATCAGGGCCCTGGTCCCGGCCGCGTCGCCGTGCGCGGTGCGGGCCGCGGCCCAGAACGCCTCATGGACCTCGGTGAACGATCCGTTCTGGCGGGCGGTTGCCAATGCGGTGGAGCCCGCCATGGCGCCGGGCTTGGTCAGCAGGATCTCGAGGTAGTGGTCGAGTTCGTCGCGGAACTCGCCCCGCCGGGTCAGCCGGGGGTGACGGGCGGCGATCGTCCGCCGTTCGAACACCAGCAGTTCGTTGCCCCGTAGCAGCACCCGCACGTTCTGCCCGATGAAACGGGCGGGCACCGAGTAGTGGCACTGACGGACCGTGATCCGGCTGCTGCGGTCGACCTTCGGCGTCAGCGTGATGCCGCACTCGAACTCCTCGAACGGCAACGGCAGCAATTCGTCTTTCTCGATGGTGAAGTTGAAGCCGATGGTGGTCAGTCTGCCCGCAAGGATCCGTGTGTCCTCGGCCGCGTCGATCGCCGTGATCTTCTCGTTCAGCTCGGCCAACGAGGCGACGTCGGGAACCGGAACGAGGTGCGTGCGCCGGAAACGTCCGCCCTCGTGCTCGACGCCGCCCTTCTCATGGGCGCCTTCCTGGCCGGGGATGCAGTAGAAGGCGTCGAAGCCGTAGTGGGCACGGAAGGTCACCCACCGTTCCGACTCCACCCGGCTGCGGCCGGTGCAGATCCGGTTGACCGCCGGCTTCAGATTGTCGTAACGAATGTGCCGGGCCGGGACTCCGCCCAGGACGTTGAACGCCTCAACATGCCCTTCCATGAAGGACTCCTGGGCCTGTGAGGCATAGACCCGGTGGACGGCCTTGCCCGAGTACGACATCCGCAGCGTGAACAGGTGGCATTTGACCACTTCGCCCGCCAGCCGAACCCACACATCGGCGAAGTCGACCTCCGCTTCCTCGCCGGGAAGATGCACCTGGGGAACCATCCCGTTCATGTGCCGGTGCCCTTCCCGGGCCTCGGCCTCGATCTGCGGGCGCCGGATCAGGACGTAGTCACAGACCGTCGAGTACGACGCCTGGTCGAAGCCGTGGTCTTGGGCGAGACGCTGATGGATCCGCCGGGCCGTGTGTTTCTGCTTGCGTGGCGCGGTCAGGTCCTCCCGCAGCATCGCGTCGATCCAGGCCTTGGCCGGGTCTAGGACTGTCGCCCGCGGCACCGGTTTCTTCCTCGGCGGTGGGACCGCGGAGTTCAGGGCCTGACGGACCGTCCTGCGGTGCACTCCGTACTTCTCCCCAAGAGCCCGCTGCGACAGCTCCGGATCGAGACGTCTGTCTCTCCGGATCGCGGCGAACAGTTCAGCGCGCGACAAACCCACCCCGGCCTCCCGACATGACCGTGATCAACACACACGGCCTCCGACAAGACCGTGATCGACGCACACACCCTGCCGTCATCGGGCGGACAGAGCAGTGCATTCACTCCAAAGAGGGCACGTCACAGCACGTGTTCGCCAGGTGGAGCCAGATCAACTTCGTACCCCACGGGGCCACTTCAGATCCGTGCACTGGAGCCCAAAGAAGTGCTTACAAACACGTGAGGCAACAACCGCCGACCCTGCTGAAGCAGCTGTGCATGGAACGCAGCCTGGGTGTCCCGGAGATGGTCGCCCTGTTCTCGACCACGGCCGCCCAGATCATTGGCAAGGGCTCCAACGATCCGACCTGCAGTGAACGCACCGCGAAGCGATGGCGAGCAGGAAACGTCGATCCGCTCTCCTTGAGCTCCGACACCTGCCGCGTTCTGCAGGCCATGTTCGGCCAGCCCGTTGCCGAACTGTTCGGGCCACCCATACAGCTTGATGCCCGTACCACCGCGTTCGACCTGGAGCAAAAGATCAACATGATGGCAGAAGACGCCCACCACGACGCCAGCGCGACCGCCGCGGCGTCGATCTCCGACACCAGCCTGGACCAGCTGACCGACGATGTGGCAGGGCTCGCGCACGACTACGCCTGCCTCGCCCCCGTTACCGCCCTCCAGCGCGGCCACGCTCTTCAGGCGCGACTGCAAGACCAGCGTGATCACACCCGGGTCCCCGCACAGCAGCAGCGGCTCTTGTTGCTCTCCGGCCAGACCATGGCTCTGCTTGCCGTAGCGGCCTTCGACCTCGGTGCTTTCGCCGGCGCCCGGCGCCTGGCCCGCACAGCCGACCTCTACGCCGAGACTGCCCGCTTCGAGCCCCTGCGCGCCTACGCCGACGGCATCCTCGCCTACATCGCCTACTTCACCTCGATGCCCGGCGAAGCCGTCGCGAAAGCCCGCCGGGCCCAGACGTACGGCGGACTTGGTGACGTCGCCCGCAGGCGCCTGCTCGCCATCGAGGCACGCGCGCTCGGCCACCTCGGTGACCGCGACGCCGCCATGCATGCCCTGAGGCTGGCCGAAGACGTCGATGACGGCACGCGCGATGACCTGCACGACGGCGTCGGAGGAGAATTCGGCTTTCCGGCAGACCGCCTGGCCATGTCCAACAGCTCGACAGCGCTACTCGTCCACGACGCTAATCAGGCCGAGATCTCGGCACTCCAGGCACTGCAGCTCATCGACCAGCAGCCAGCCCAGACCCGCTCAGCGCACGTCCTGGGCGGCGCCTCGGCCGACCTTGGCATGGCACGCCTGCTCAGCGACGACGTTGAAGGCGCCGCTGAAGCCCTGCTGCCGCTGTGGAACATCCCAGCTGACCAACGTGTCACCGGCGTGCTGGCCCGGACCAGCCAGATCCAGCACCTCCTCACCTCACCGGCCTTCCGAGGAGCCGTGCAGCCCGCACAACTTCGCCAACAAATCGAGGACTTCACCCGAGCCGCCAGCGCCCATCAGCTGACCGGATCGGCACTGTTACAGCTCGAAGGATGACGGGGCCAAGGCGGCGAGAATCTTCGCCTCCTTGTCCGCGGCGATACCGTGCTCCTTCCACCGGGGGTGCTCCACCGGGCGTCCGTCACCGGCCAGCCAGGCCCACGTGTCACGCAGGGTCTCAACCACCGGCCGGCACCGGAAGCCAGCCGCCACCGCCCGACTGGAATCGACCGACCACGCACCCGCGTGCGTACGCCACAACGGCAACTCAGTCCACTCCTTCACACCGTGCCCGGCCAGCATCTCCGGCTCCACCCACACCGGCTTGCCCGCGCCGCCCGTGACCACCAGGCACTCACGGAGGAAGTCCTCGAAGGAGATGCCGTCAGGGTGGGCCAGAGTGAAGCCACCGCCCGCCGTCCCCACCGCCTGGTCCAGGGCGAAAGCCGCGACATCTCGTACGTCAACAGGCTGAATACGCTGCTCACGCGGTGCCGGCGCCACCATCCTCCCCCCGCGTTGGGCCCGCGACAGCCACCACGGCAGCCGCCCCACGTACTCCCCGGGCCCCAGCAGGACCCCCGGCCGAAGGAACACCGCCGCCTCACCGAAAGCCTCGTGGACCGCCCGCTCGCCACCGGCCTTCTGAAACCCGTACACGGTGGGGCTGCCGTCCTCACCGGTGTATCCGAACGACTCATCCGCGTCCGGCGGGCACTCCAGCAACGGCGAACTGTCAGTCAGAGGCATGTGAGGCCACCCCTTATAGACGGACACCGTGGAAATATGCACCCACCGCCGGGCCGCGCGTCGGAGGGCCACGGCCGCCAGACGCACGTCCCGCGGCGGAAAGTCAGAACTTGATGTGTCGATCACGGCATCCCAAGGGCCATGCCCGGCGAGACGGTGCAAGTCCCCACGAGAGGTGCGATCACCATGAACCGGCTCGACACCGGGAACATCACGGCCGGAGCGCCCACGGTTGAACGTAGTGACCGACCAGCCCCGCGCGAGCGCTCCCTCCACGGTGCTCTTACCCAGAAACCACGTGCCGCCGATGACCAGGATCCTCATGTGAGTGATCCTGCCGTCCTGTTCAGCGCGCGGAAAGGGCGACGCTGGAATCTGGGCGCTATCTGCGGGGCAGCGACCACGACGAGGACCGGTGATCGAGCCCGAAGCAGGGACTCTGTGGACGACCACTCAGGCCGCCCGGTTCCTGGGGACCGAGTCGACCGGCAGCGCCCGGCGCAGCTAGACCTGGTGGAGGTTGTAGAGGCTGATGAGCTCGCGTAGCGCAACCTGCTCGTCCTCGCCGCTGGCGTCGTGAAGGGCAGCATGCCCGAGGCGCAGCAGCCGGGTAATCCTCTCGCCGACATCGCGATCCCGGTCCCTGGCCTGTGTCTCGTAGCTGAAGGGGCTGTGTGGCCATCCTGCGAAAGGAGTTGACCGAAGGGCGGCGGGGCGGTGGAACCCGGGCGACTTCGCAACGAAGCGCTTCACCTGGCTACGCCGCGCGGTAGCACGACACCCAGCGCTCGTTCCACTGCTCTCACCAGGGAACTGCCCGGGAGGCGGACGCACTTCAAGCACCCTTTGCCGCCGATGCCTCGCGGTGCCCTTTTGGCTCTGCGGCGGCCCCCGCTACCATCCGAGCACGCACAGCGACGAGGAGGGAGTCTTCCTGTGGGCAGGCACGGAGGCAAGCCCGATCCATCGGAGAGCGATGGCCACAAGCCCGGCCGGCCCATCCCGCCCCCCGACCCCAAGCGCCCCGAAAAGCCGAAGTGACCGGGCCCGAGGAACTCGCCCACCGCCTGCGCGCGGACGGCTACCTCACGGAGGTCTGGTACGAGCCGTTCGTCTACGTCCGGCGTGAGGACTTCATTCCCGACCGCATCTGGGTACAGGCAGACGACGGCTACCGGCGCCTTGAGCGTGATGAGAATCCCGGCCGGTGGCTCTCGCTGGTGTACGACGACGTCGCACTCGTCACCCAGGTCGAAGACGAGCACAACGGACTCGCGCTCGTACCGTCGAGCTCGTCGAGCATGCCGCGCGTCGTGGCCACCATGCTGGAGACCCTCGATGTTGCCGACGGCATGAGCGTGCTGGAAATCGGCACCGGCACCGGCTACAACGCCGCATTGCTGTCTCACCGGCTGGGCGATGCACGGGTCACCAGCATCGAGATCGACCCCGCTGTTGCCGAAACCGCCCGCGAGCGCCTCGCGAAGGCCGGCCACCACCCCAATGTCATCACCGGTGACGGCACTACCGCTGCCCCTGGCCAGCGGCCCGTGGACCGGGTCATCGTCACCTGCGCCCTGGGCAGCGTGCCGTACGCGCTGGTCAACCACACGCGGCCCGGGGGCCGGATCGTGCTGCCGTGGGGCACCGGTCTGTACAACGGTGTCCTCCTCCGCCTCGACGTGCACGCCGACGGCAGCGCCTCGGGGCCGGTCATAGGTGACTGCGCGTTCATGTGGAACCGAGCCGAAGCGGTGCACCGCGACGTCACGACCGTGATCCACCACGATGATCCGGCCGAGGTGAGCCACACCGGCCTGGACCCGCGCCGCGTGCTGGGCGACGAGAACGCCGCATTCGTCACCGGCCTGCTCGTCCCCGACTGCCGCTACAGCGTCGGGCACGGCCCGAACAACGAGTTCACCCTCTGGCTCGCCGACCACCGCACCGGTTCCTGGGCGAGCATCGACTACACCCCCGGCGCCGCCACCTACGAGACGGCCCAGTTCGGGCCCCGCCGCCTGTGGGAGGAAGCCGAGGCTGCGATGCGGTGGTGGCAGAGCGCCGGAGAGCCCGTACGGACTCGCTTCGGCATCACCATCACGTCCACCGATCAGTGGACATGGCTGGATACGCCGGACCTGCGCATGACAGCCGGATGACGGAACTGCCGACTGCCGGCCACCGGTCTGCGCGGGCAACAACCTCGGCGATTACGACCGTCGCCATGCCCCGAGCCCGCCCCGATCTCCCGCTCAGTCCTGACACCCGCACCTTCTACCGGCTACGTGACACAGCACGAGCACGAGGCGGAACTGGGGGCCGCGATGTCGGATCGATCGACCATGGGCGAGATCCCCGGGGACTCCTCACCCAGCTGATCAACCAGCGAGTGACGCCGGGGACAACCCGCGGACACACAGCGGCTCCCGCTTTTGGGCGCGCCTGCAGCCGTGGGTCTCACAGGGCGATCGGTCGATACGCGAGAGCTGTATCGACCACCTCGTCGGCCGAGAGTTCCCTTTCCGGCGGCCAGAAGATCAGGTCGCTGACGTAGCCGGTCGGGCACGCCAACGCCCGGTCCAGCATCTCCAGCCAACTGTCGGCTTCCGCCTCGGAGACGAAGTCCGCCTCCATGATCCGCTGTACCAGGGCAACCGCTGCTGTCCTGCTCATCTCCATGGCGCTCATCCCGCCTACAGGGCCCACCAGCAGTACAGGCGCCGCCCATCGCTGGCACGGTTGGCCAGGCCCGACAGCAGGACCAGCACCTCGTACGCGGTGTCGGCGGTGATTCCGTACGCCTGGAGCTCATCCGTCACAGCCCACGCGCCGCCGGCTTCGGCCAGCCGCTCGTGCGAGGCTGAGGCCAGAGCCTCCTGCAGGGTGTCGGAGAGGCTGATGATCAACGCGCTCTCGTGATCGGGCGACGAGAGAATCTGGCCGGCGCGCGGCCGTGCTGATGCTTCGTCGTAGCTGCAGCGGGTGAGGATTGCTTCGAGGGAGGCCATCGTCACGCTCGGATCAATCCCTTTGAGGGAAATCACGTCGAATCCCGAAGCGTCGGGTCCACCGATCTGATCGAGAACGCCGACAGCCGCTTCGTCATCGGGAGCCGAGAAGTAGTCACACATAGGCATGCAACGATCCTTGCACCCGGCACTGACATTGAGCCGCCAGCAGCAGTGGGTACTCCAAGCGAACCACCATGCACGACGACATCGGGCAGTACTTGCCACCACGCACAATCGCCCGACATCCGGCGGCCCTGGGGCGCCTGGAATTCAGGGCCGTCCCCGTCTCACCACATCTGGGGCTTCTCCCCACCAGGGCAGGGGCTTACCGGTGTATCTACCCGAGGGTGACCAGGGTGACGGGTGTTCGCAGCGGAAGCGGCCAACGCTTGCGGCGGTGACGTACGCAGCCGGTTCCGCGGTGGGCCTGCGCGGTAGGCACCGAGCCTCGGTCACTCAGCGCCGCGGCAGGCGGGGCGGGAGCACCCTCGCCGACCGGGTGCTCCCGCCCCGCCTGCCGCGGGCTAGGTTCTGTCTCTCCGATCACGCTGGTTGTCTCGTGGCTCCGCCACCACGATGGGCCGTGGAGGCATCGCCTCCACGGCCCCGGGGATCATCGCCGTGAGCGGTCCGGACTCGTGATCCTGAACCGGGCCATGTTCTCCGCGTTCTCTTCGGTGGCCCACCGATGGAAGCCGGCCTTCTCCAGCACGCGGACCGAGGACGGGTTGGACAGTTCCACATCGGCGGACACGGTGTGGACCTCAGGTGCAGTGAGGGCGAACTCTGCCAGGGCCTGGGTGGCCTCAGGGGCATAGCCCCGGCCGCGGCGGGAGGCCACGATGCCGTATCCGATTTCGAGAACGCCTTCGCTGGGCGGCCAGAACAGGCCGATCGAGCCCACCACCAAGCCGCTCTCGCGCTCGATGATCAAACGGTGACCATATGCGTCGAGCCAGGCGGGGTGCTGGCCGAAGAGGCCCGCGACCACGCGATCGCCTTCGGCGGGAAAGTCGCCCGCCCAGTGCGTGGGCCTGGCGTCGTCGAGGACCGCAGTGGCCTCGTTCGTGGTCCAGGGCCGCAGGATCAGGCGCTTGGTAATCACGTCGGTGTGGGCGGGTGAAGAAGAGGAAGACACGTGTCTCTCCTGGTCGTTGGAACGACCCGGGCCGCGCTCTGCTATTGCGCGGGCCGGACGAGGGCATGCTGAAGACGGCCGACGGCAGCCATATTCATCAACCTCCCTGTCCCGCTGATCACGTGTCTCTCGCGCCAGCGTGACCGTAACAACTGCTCCGCAGCCTGGGCAACTCACTGACAAGCCCGCACACGCGCGCGCCCTCGTCACAACGGCGGCCAGACGGCCTGCCGCCGGAAGGATATTCAGCTCCATGACAGCAGCGTCCAGTGACGCGGTCGAGCCTCAGTTGCCAGTCGCTCGGTGGTAGGCCTCACGGATGTCGGCCGGGACCCGCTTGGGGCCAATCCTGTCTACTGTGTAGCCCTGGGCTTGGGCCCAGCTCCGGATGGTGTCCAGGTCGGGGTCTGCCTGGGTGTTCATGCGCGGGGTCCCCCGGACTGCATAGGCGGGCAGGCGGGCTTCATTGAGGTAGGCAGGGGAGAGGGAGAGGCCGAACCGTGCCTCGACCACGGCGAGGCTGCGCCGATAGGTGATCTTGTAATGCTCATCCTCCGGCGCGCAGAACGTATACCCGTCGGGCGCGAGCACCCCTGCTGCGACGAGCTCGGCCAGCAGCAGATCCGGCTCCGCACCCCAGCGGTGCCTCTCTTCCCTAATTCCGAAACCGCACACGTACCGGCCATCGCGGGCATAGCGGACGGTGGCAGGTGGACGTTCACCCATCGGTAGGTAATGGATGACTTCCACGCCGTTACGGGAGATCTCCACCAGCAGCTCGCCGCCGGTGGAGTCGCCGTACTCCAGGGCGAACGACCAGCCAGCGCACGCCCCGACCCGCACCACGCCGTCGCCGTCCCCGTCCGGCCGGTATCCGATCATGCCGAGTTCATTGACCTCGGCGTCGGTGATCGGTTTGCTCGCCGCATCCGCAGCACCGCCCATCCGCACCGCCAGCTCCCGCGGGGAAATCCCGCGCGCGAACACGACACTGGACATCCAATCGTCCAGGTCGACCAGCCACTGAATACCGTCCTCCATGACAACACCGCCCCCTGCCCGCTCAGCCACCTGTTGCTTCCAGCCTCGACCCTAACCGCGCCCACTGACAGGCCAGTTGGTTCAAGGCGGTGCCGCTCCCAGCAAAGCAACCGTCACACTGGCGGCGGTGGCGTGCTTCCGGTCCAGCCAGGGTGCAGATACCACGTAGCCAGGGCCTGGAGACATTCTTGGAGGCGCCTGTTGGCCAAGCCGAAAGACGGGTCCTGGGAGTTGGCGGGAGCCCTCCGGCTTGTTCTTCTCAGGGAGATGGTGGAGAAAACGAGAGGATGTTGGCGGGTACGGCCGTTATCGTCAGAGCACGCCGATCTCCGGCAGCGGCATCTGGGGGTCGCCGCGCCCGGGTACGAGGGCCCACCGGCGCGGGCTGCGTGCCATGGGGAACCAGGGACCGCCCCGTCCGCGCAACCATCAGCACCGCCCAGGGCGGCAGGATGACGGAAGGTGACGGCTGTGGACGGTTCATCTGGCAGTCTGCTGTGCTTCCTCGACGTCGACGGGCCACTCAACCCCTATGCGGCCAAGCCCCACCGGCGCCCCGCCGGGTACACCACCCACCGGGTGATGCCGCCGAGCTGGGAGTTGAGGCAGACGCACAAGCCTCCCGGGCGCCGCAAGCCTTTGCGGGTATGGCTCAACCCCGACCACGGACCCGCTCTCCTGGCACTCGCCGACCGCTACACCCTCATCTGGGCAACAACCTGGAGGGATGAGGCCAACGACTTCATCAGCCCGGTGCTGGGCCTGCCCATCCTCCCGTACATCGATTTCAGCGACGCGGCGGAGGCCCGGTCACGGCCTGACGGGCTGCACTGGAAGACAGAACCTCTGGTGGCCTACGCCAACGGGAAGGCCTTCGCATGGGCGGACGACGAAATCACCAGTCAGGACCAGGCTTATGTCGCCTCCCACCACGCCGGACCCGCCCTGCTGCGCCGGGTCGACCCGCAGATCGGGCTGCTGGACGGCGACTTCGCCGCGCTCAAGGCCTTCGCGGCAGTGGCCGGCGCAGCGGCAGGGACGGGAGACCAGGAGATGCCGCCCAGTTTGACGGCCTGACGGATTCCTGAGCCGATCTTGCCTGCAGTCCGTCGGCCGACGAACCGCGGCCTTGGCAGTGAAATACGGTGGCCCCTGGAGACGGTTGCCGGGTAGCGGGGTGGGGGCGCCGCCGCTCAGCGGGCAGACGTAGCGGCGGCTGGGGGCAGCTGCTGGTGGAGGATCTGCCGCAGCCGGTCGGCGTCGCCGGGCTCGTGAAATGCCCGCTTGGGCAGGAGGGTCATGCACTTCTGGTCGGCGCTGAGCAGCACGAACAGGTTCGGTGTCTCCACGTAGCGGGAGAACATGGCCCAGGCGGTCCACTGGCGTTCGTGCTGGGTCGCGGCCGTCACTCCCCAGCCATCCACGGTGATGTAGCGCTGTCCTTGGGCCTGGCCGTGCTGGTGAGCCTGCCGGGCCCGCATGCGTGGCACGATCACCAGGAAGAACGTCAGGAGTGTGGAGCCGAACATCAGCGGGCCCAAGTCCACTTCGCTGCCCGGGTGGTCGACCCGCAGGCCCAGCGCGAGGAGCACCAGCCCCATCCCGGTAACGGCCCACTGGCTGCGCCGGCCAGCGGGAGAGGCTTTCATCAGGACGCGCATCGCCTCCTGGAACTCCGCGGCCGTCGCCTGGTAGGCCACATGGACGGGCGCGACCGTGCCCAGCTGAGCATTATCGGTACTCAAGGTTTGTCTCCTGGCTTGATGGATCGCCAGCGAGCCGAGCCGGAGCGTGCTTTCTGCCGATGTTCCGGACCATTATGCGCGGCTCTTCGGCGGCCGCGATCGCCGCGAGGCGGTCCTTGGCCTCTTCGGGGACGGACAATGGCGCCAGGCATCATCATGCTTCTTCCCGCCCCACCAGGGCCGCCGCGGCCCGTTCTGAAGCACGGCCGAGTTGCCGGGGCGGTGGGTCACTTCTTGCGGGGGACGGTGAAGTAGTACCCGTTGGAGGCCGATGAGCTGAGGTAGAGGGCCAGGACGGTGCCGTAGCGGGCCCGCGCGGTCGCCACACTCATCGGGGCTTGGGGGGTGATCGAGCAGCGCTCGTAGATTTCGTCCTTGGGCGGGAAGCACGGGAGGGGTTCCTCGACCTGGCTCGGGAGCGGATCTGGCCGGTCCCATTCGATCCGTATTACTGCGGCTTCGAGGCCAGGCCAGCTCATCAGGGAGCCGTCGGGCATCCGTCCGTGTGCACGCTGGAAGTCGAGTGCGTACCTCACGCTGCTGGCCGCGACGGGCAGGTCGGCTGCTTCGAAGCGGGTGAGGACATCAGTGATGTCCCCCCGGACACCGAAGTAAGCATCAACCTCCATGCGGCACTCGAGGACGTACGGAGACGGATTGTTCTCGAAAACCGAGCGCTTGGCAGGCCTGGCGCAGGAGTCACGGAAGCGCGTGAGCACGTGCTCCAGGCCCTCGACAGCGGTCAGGCGCGCGAGCACGGCACGCATCCCTTGCTCCTCCACTGCTCTGCGGGACGCGGCCTGCGGCGACGTGTCCTGCGTCCGCAGGTCCTTTGCTGCCGGCTCACGCGAGCACGCCGCCGTCAGCCCCACCAGAGGGAACGCCACCAGTAGCCCGCCCGCTCGGGCGCACCACCGGCAACCTTGGCGCCACCGAGCCGCGATGCTCTCCATGTCCGCACCTCCGCCCCCACCGTGAGGGAAGGCGGGGGCTCGCACATGAGTACGCATTCTCAGGTGCTGCCCGGCAGCTGGGCGGCGCTGCGGCGCAGTGTGTCGGACGGTCCAACTCCCCATCGGCTGCACGCGGACCCGGCCCAAGGCGTTGACCTCCCTTCATCCTGTCGGGTGCGGTGGTGCGGGCGACCGCAGCGAGCGAAACCAACGGACGGGGTGACCGTCGGGGCCGTCGGTGAGCCAGGAACCAACGCCCAGGGGCACCAGCTCGTACGGGTTAGACAACGATGAACATCAAGAGCGCTACATAACTGGTGCTGAGTGAACGGGACGAGCCATGGAGGCCATCGTCACGGCGGAGCAGATCCGCTCCCTGTGCAACAGTCCGGAACCAGGGCGTCATCGACTGCGGCGAGGACTTCGAGCCCGTCGCCAAAGGGGCTGTTCACGAGTGGGCCTGGGCTGGGGGAATGGAGGGCCGTGCAGATCGTTTCCCGCGAGCGTGCTGATCGCTTCCCGTGATTCAGGCGGGCGGGTGCGGCCAGGACGGTGTGGATGATGGTCCGGTGACGAGCATCAGCGATGACCACGTGAAGGTCTGCTTCCGGATGCAAATAGATGAGGACGGCTGGCCGCCGTCGAGCGTGGAGAGCCTGTGGGCGGTGGACCTTGGCGATGGCACGGTGCGGCTGGACAATACGCCTTGGTTCGTACGCGGGGTCGCCAGCGGCGACGTCATCCGTGTGGAGGCCGACGATGAAGGCGTCCGTTGGGCTGGCGAGACGGTGCGGGCGTCGGAGAACTGCACGATCCGGTTGATCGTGCTGAAGGACGGCGGCTCGGCTGCTGCCCGGCAGAGTGTGCTCGAGATCTTCCACAAGCTCGGGACGACCGGTGAGGGGATCGAGCAGTTCCGGATGGTTGCGCTGGATGTTCCGCCGGACGCGGACCTGCCGCGGATCCGCAAGCTCCTGGAGCACGGTGAGGCCAAGGGGTGGTGGCACTGGGAGGAGGGCTGCGTCACCGCAGCGTGGGAGGCCACAGCCGCTCGGTGACGTGTGGGTGCTGGCTGGTTGCGCGGGAAGTGTCTGTGTCGGCCCCCGAGGCGTGTTCACGGCCTGTGGAGGTGACGGACAGTGATGTCCGGGCGTCTCGCTCTCTGCTGTTTGACCTCGTCTTGTGACTGCGAGCTTCCGTTACTCCAGATAGAGAGCTGCCAAGCGGGGCAGTCGGCGAGTCATTTCGTCGTGGTCATCGAAATCGAAGTTCCAGGTGGGGTCCAGCTCCCGGTAGCGGATGATGGGTGGGCTCGCGGGGAGCTGATCACCGGTCGCCGAGATGTGTGTGTTCCAGGCGATACCCAGCATGTCCTCGCCCTCCAGGTCGACGCTGTCGGCTGCGGAGGCTTGAACGATGGGCAGTTCTGCCAGGGCATCGGGATCAGCGACTACGCGCTCGAAGACTTCACGGCCCTGAGCGATCAGCCAGCCGCGGAAGTAGTCGAAGCCGTCGTCAGAGCACCCGCCGTTGGCAACGTAAGCAGCGGCCCACAGAGGATTGGTGTAGGAGTCAACCATCAGGTCCCACAGCGCCTGCTCAGCTGCGAGGATCTCCTCGGCCGGCCGGGAGGCCAGCAGCGAGGCCGCCTCGCGAGCGACCGCTTCGCCGTCGTTCGGATTGGTCGCCTGATTGCGGGCCGCCTCAATGAGCTGCCAGAACTGCTGCTTGTTCATGGAGGCAGAGCCTGCCAGCTGGTACTGACATCGGGCTGGTCGCGGGAGCTTGGCCCATCAGAGCAGCCACGTTGCTCCCGTCAGCGTGTGTGGTCGCCGGGTGCATATCGGCCTCCAGGCTCCTCCTGCTTCGGTGACCAGGCGAGTGGCTGTCTTGTCGTGGTAGCCGAGGGCCTTCGCGATGACGGGGGCCGGGGTCTGGAGGACGAGTTGGCGGATCGCGGAGGTCCGGCCGCGTTGCGGTGGAACGCCGATCTCTCGCAGGTGGACTTGGAGGCTCACCGGGTTCATCGGCTGTCCGGGCTGGCGACCAGGGAAGAGCCACTGTGAGCTTCTGCTGCTGGCGTAGGGCAGGTGCTGGCAGGACTGGATGTAAGCCCGCATGAGGTCAGCGACGGGCCCTGGCAGCGGGGACGGCGGATCTCCCAATCGGACGGCGACGGTGGCCCCGCCGTCGAGGACGTCGTCGACCCTGAGGCGGACGATGCGGGTGACGGGTTGCGCGTAGAGGAGAACCAGCGCCGCGGCACCCCGGGCTCGCAGGGGCAGGGAGTCGTCGTTGAGAGCCCGCCGGAGAAGGGCGAGTGGCGGTGCTGGTGCAGCGGCGGTGCGGTGAAGCCCTGCGGGTGGAGGTCTGGCCTTCGAGGGCGAGATGGCGATCGACCGGCTGATCGCGCGGCGTGAGGTGCACCTGGAGCAGGCGGGGCAGCAGCCGGGCGGTGCCAGCGTCCCAGTAGACGGGCTCCATCACGAAGTCCTCGCGGCCGGCGCCGCGGCGGCACGGTGCGCTGCTGTGGGCCCGGGGAGAAATATTCGCGGGGACGACGCGCTCCCACCCCGCTCCTGGATAGCCTCAGACCCCCGACAGACAAGGACACTCCATGCGCCTGCGACAGACCGCAGCCCTCACCGCGGCCACCGCCCTCGCCGTCCTCATCCCCACCGCCGACGCCCACGCCGCCGCCGTCGCCTGCGGCGGCTCCGTCTCCACCCAGGGCATCGCCGCCAACGGCTGCATCAGCGCCGAGAAGTTCAAGGAAGGAAAGGTCTTCTTCCGCGACATCAAGGCCCACACCGTCATCACCAACACCCGCGCCCACGCCTCCTACGTGGAGTACGAAGCCTTCCTCCACGTCGCCGGCGACGGCGACGACTGGACCAAGATGGGCAGCGGCCGCACCCTCGTCCAGCGCCGCTCGACCGTCGGCCCCATCGAAATCGCCAGCTCCACCCGCGTCTGCTTCGTCGTCAACGCGAAGATCACGGTCCGCGTCCACGTCCGGCCGGCGGGCGGCGCCTGGAGCAACTGGTCCAGCGCCGCCACCTCCCAGTGCCAGACCTGACCTGCCGTGCCAGCGCCCGGCCCTCCACGGCGCCGCTGGGGGAGCGGGGGCGTTCGGCGTTTTCGCAGGGTTAATCCGCCGTCGTGTCGGCCAGCGCCTGAACGAGGCGCCAGACGGCTTCGATCGCGCCCCGCGCGCTCGCCGTGGTCATCCTCGGCTAGGAGGACGAGCGTGTGGTCCGCTGCCCGGTGTGCGGGACCCGCTTCGCGCTGGGGGCACGGGCACCGCCGTGACGCGGTCTTCGACCACCCCGCCTGCCGCCAGAAGGCGCACCGTGCCCGGCGCCGGGAGGCCGGCCGGGTCCGCGAAGCCGTAACGCCATCGACGGGCCTGGCAGCTCCCGTACCCCTCTCCGGAGCTCTGGCCAGCGCGGACGCCTTGGTCGGGTTGGTGACGGCCCCCAGGGGAGGCGCCTGCGCGATCAACGCCCGTGTGGCGACGCCCCGTTGGCCACGGCGCGCCCCGGCCGGGGGCGGGCGATACCCGGCATCGCCGAGTCCCCAAAAAATTGCAGCGCCTGTTCCGACCTCGTCCGACGCGCACCTGGCCGCGCGGGTCGTCCAGGCCGAGCACGTGGCCGGCGTGGTCCAGGTCCCGCTGGTCGGCCGGATCGCGGCAGGAGAACCGATGCTTGCCGAGCAAGACGTCCAGGATGTGCTCCCGATGCCAGTTGCACTGGTTGGCCACGGTGACCTGTTTGCACTGAAACTGGCCAGTGCATGATCGACGCAGGTATCCGGGACGGCGACATCGTCGTCATCAGGCGTCAACGTGCTGCCGAGCTCGGCGACATCGTGGCCGCGCTGCTGGGCACCGGGGAGGCCACGGTCAAGAAACTCCGGATCGCGGACGACGGAGTGTGGCTGATGCCCTGCAACCCGGCCTTTTCCCCCATCAGCCTCGACGACGACGGCATGATCCTCGGCCGGGTCGTCGCCGTTCTCCGGTCGCTGTAGCTCACCCGGCCGCAAGCTGCGGCGCAGAACAGTCCAAGCCAGGAACAGCCCGCAGCAGGGCGTGCCACATGCGGGTCGGACCATCCCCCCCACCGGCGTGCGGGTGTGGCCGCGCACAGGGTGACGGGCCGTACGCCACCGGCGATCGTCATCCAGGGCTCATGGAGACCACCAGCGTTGCGCTCCCGGGTCGCGCGAACTTCCGTGGAAAGAGTCCAGCAGATCTACGCAGGGCGCCAGGACACCTGGAGAGGTGTCCTGGCGCGTCACCGGCGCCGGCCCGGTCCGGTCTGTGGCGTTCGGTCAGATGAGGTTAAGGGAGTTGTAGCCCCAGCCGATCTTGACGCGGTTGTCGAAGGGGTCGCGGGAGTCGCCGTTGCCGGAGTAGCGCCACAGCGTGCCGTCGTTGCCGCGCGCGACAAGGTCGCTGCGGCCGTCGCCGTCGAGGTCACCCACCGAGAGGAGGCGGTTGTAGGTGTTCCAGCCGCCACCGATCTTGACGCGGTTGTTGAACGGGTCCTTGCGGTCGCCGTTGCCGGCGTAGAGCCACAGCACGCCGGCCCTGTCGCGGGCGACGATGTCCGTGAACCCGTCGCCGTTCAGGTCGCCCTGGCCGGCGATCTCGGTGTACTGGCCCCAGCCGCCGCCGACCTTGGTGCGGGCGGTGACCCGGCCGTCGTTGTAGCCGAGGTAGAGCCACAGCACGCCCGCCTTGTCCACGGCGAGCAGGTCCGACTCGCGGGCTCCGGCGAGGTTGCC
This sequence comes from Streptomyces sp. NBC_00224, assembly GCF_041435195.1. Lineage (NCBI taxonomy): Bacteria > Bacillati > Actinomycetota > Actinomycetes > Kitasatosporales > Streptomycetaceae > Streptomyces > Streptomyces sp. NBC_00224. The sequence continues at coordinate 84,715 of NZ_CP108106.1, read as the reverse complement.
GGGGGAGAGCACCTTGTTGTAGATCTGCCAGCCCCCGCCGATCGCCTTCGTGGACGCCGTCTGGTTGGGCTTGGCCGTGGTGTACAGAAGCTGGCCGTCCTTCAGGACACTCCAGGCACCGTCCTTCTGTCCGTCCTTGTCCTGGTCGACCTGGATGTAGTGCTTGAAGGCGCTGAAGTCGGCGGCCGTGGGCCACGACGCCTCGAAGCCACCCCGGCCGTCCGGGAAGTACCAGTTCAACCACCCGTCCCGCTCCACAGCCGCCATCGGGAAGGTGGCCGTCCGCTCCCCGCCGACCGCCGCACGCGGAGCGGCCAGCTTGCCCTTCGCGGACGGGGCACGGTGCTGCTCGGCGGCCTGGGCGCCCTTGGTGGCGTCATCGGCCGGGTTCCCGGCCGCGAACGCGTTACCGGCGGTGGCGGCCATCGCTGCGGCGATGGCGGTGGCGGCGAGCGCGCTCTTGACGGCGCGGCCACGCTGGATGAAACGCATGGTTTTTCCCCCAGGAAAAAGGTCATAGGGGCGCGATTGGTCCGGACCGTGCCATAGTTCTTCCGCACCATACACAGAGCCTTGACCGGCCTGCATGGTGGGGGCAGGGGCTCGGGTTCACGACGGCGAACGATGCCTGAAGTGATCAAGCAGGATGCGCATCGGCGCATGCATTTCCAGGGGGTGGGTTCCATGAGCAAGCGGTAGGTGGCGGTCGGCATGACGGCCGCGATCGTCCTGGCGGGGTTGACGGCCTGCTCGGCCCAGCAGGCCAAGGAGACCGCGAAGTCGGTGGCGGACACGGCCGACAAGGCCAATGGCGCGGTGATGGCCGCGCTCGCGCGGACCAGCGACACGACGGAGCGGGCCCAGTCGGCGGTCATCACGGCCACGATCACGGGGGTGGGCTAGCCGGCGCCGATGGAGGCGACCGGCACGTACACGTGGGGAACCCAGACCGCGTTCGACACGCAGATCAACACCACCAGCGCGGGCATCAAGAACCTGCGCTCGGCGCCGACCACCCGGATGCTGTTCGTGAAAGGGGCCCGCCACTACCAGATCGCCCCGCAGGACAGCGGCCAGTTCAAGGACAAGCGCTGGATGCGGGTCGACGCGAGCGCTGGCCTCGGCGAGCAGGGCGCCACAGGTGCGGAGGGACACGCCATGGCTAGCGCCGAACGATGAGGTCCCGGTGGGGGGAATGGGTTCTGTGGGCCGCTGAGGTCGACGCCCAGCAATGCTCTCTCACGAGGGTCGCGGTCCTCACGTGCGATAGGTGCGGCCGCCGCGTCGGGGCAGGGTGGCCGGGTTGTCATCGGCGGTGGCGAGTGTTTCGGCGGCCAGGTGGAGTTCGGCCCGCACGGCGGCCGACGCCAGGTCCAGCCCGAGAGCCTCGCTGCACCGGGCTAGCCACTGCGTCAGGGTGCTGCGGCTCAGGTTCAGCTCGGCGGCCGCCGGGGCGGTGCGGCCGCGGTGGGCCAGCCAGCAGCGCAACGCGATGCGCAAGGGACGGTCCAGGGGCTCCAGTAGCTGTGATGCCCAGCGGCGGGCGCGTTCGGGCCGCAGAAGCTCGGGTGGCACACACGGCTGGCTTGGCAGCCGCCGGGTAGCCGAGGGAGGTGGGTGCGAGGCGGGTGCCCGGACGGCTAGCAGGAGCAGTGCTTGGGTCCCGGGATCGTCGAGTTCCACGGCGAGGGCGGTGCTGGCATTGCGTAGACGCAGGCGCACCGTGCCTTCCGCGACCGCGAGAGCCGATGCGGCGCCGGCCGCAGAGCCAGCGCGCAGGTAGGCCTCTAGGGTTTTGCGCTGCTCGCGGGTCAGCGGGTGGAGGACTTGCGCGGACCAGACGGCCAGCCGGTCGGGCGGTATCACATGGAGCAGTTCGTAGGCGCCCAAGCCGGTGGCAGGCGCCAGGCAGCCCCCGGCCGCACTGCTGCGCGCCGTCGCGGCCTCTGCCCAGGCCGTGGGGAGCATGTCCAGCGGCACCGGCTCCGCAGTGCCGCCCGCCAGGCGGTGCTGGTCAGCGATCCGCGCCATGAGGGCGAACCGCTGGTGGGAGTCGCCGTGGCGGTCGTGCAGGGCGATGACGGTGAGTTCTGTGCCCTGCAGGCACACCAGGGTGCGGGGCGAGGCGGGGGGACCGGGAGGGTGCACGGTGCGCCACAGGTCGCGGTAGGCGGTCTCGGCGGCTTCCCCGGTAAGCCGGTAGACCGTCGCGTGGGTGAGGGCGTTGCAGCCCAGTACCTCGGCAGCGAGCCGGGCCTGGCCCGCCAGGAGCAGCGCCAGTACCGCCCGGTGCTGGCGCTGCTCAAGGCGGTGGCTCTCCTCCACCTGGCGGGTGGTTGCGCGCAGCCTTAGCAGGTCGACTGCGGTCGACTGGATCAGCGCGACGCGTTTGCGCGGGGTGGCGGAGCCGGGCTTGATGACGAGGGTGGAGTCGGTCATTTTGCGGACGATGAGGTGGCGGTAGGCCAACGGGCGCTCCGCCGCGCGGATTCCCTCCGCGGCGGCGTCGGGCGGGCTGCTGTGCACCGCGCGGCCGCCGCGGTTGACCAGGACCGCCCAGCCTTCGGCCACGGCGGCAACTTCCGCAATCAGCTGCGCATCTGAGTGGGCGGCCGCCCTTTGAAGCCGCCGCACCAGCTGGTACGGCGTCGCCTTCCCCAGCGGGGAGGGCGGGAGTGCCCCACCACCTGTGGTCACCGGATCCGGGCCACGCCGCCCCACCCCGCGCGGTCGGTGAGGGTGCCGGTGGTGGGGTCCGGACGCCACCGGGGCCAGCTGGTGAAACCGGGCTCGACCAGGTCCGTGCCGTCGAACAGCTGCACCGTGACGGAGGGTTCGCGGAGAATATAGGGGATCGCGCCGCTGGTGTTGTACTCCTCCTGGACCTTGCGGTGAAGGTCGTCGGCGGCCGTGGAGTGGCTCAGTGCGAGGTAGCTGCCAGCGGGCAGCTGGTCCACCAAGCGGCGTACCAGGCCCAGGGCCGACTGCCAGTCCACGATGTGGCCGAGGACGTCGTTGATGACCAGGGCGATGGGCTGTGTCATGTCGAGTGTCTTGGCTGCCCCGGCCAGCACCTCTTCGGTGTTGCGCATGTCGGTCTGGACGTACGCGGTGGCTCCCTCCTTGGTGCTGGTGCGTAACGCGTGGACGTGTAACAGCACGATCGGGTCGTGGTCGACGTAGACCACTCGGCACTCAGGCGCGATCCGCTGTGCCACCTCGTGCGTGTTGTTGCTGGTCGGCAGCCCGGCCCCCAGGTCGATGAACTGGCGTATCCCCGCTTCCTTCGTGAGGTAGGTGACCGTGCGGCGCAGGAAGGCGCGTGATTCCCCGGCGAACGGGACGATGTTGGGGTACTTGCTGCTGTAGGCGTCTCCGGCCGCCTGGTCGGCAGGGTAGTGGTCCTTGCCGCCGAGCCAGTAGTTCCACACCCGCGCGCTGTGCGCGACGGACGTGTCGATTGTGGTCGACTTGGGGGTGGGCTCTGTCATCTCAGTGCCTCCATCGATGTGTTGGGGTGCGGGGCGAGCACGCAGGCGTGGTCCCACCGCACCTGATACGCCGTGACGGTAGTGAGTTCGTCCGAGACCTCGGCGGTTCCCGGCAGTCCGCCGTCGCGGACGACGTGGTCAGGGACTTCGGGCACGTTGACCCGGTAGAGCAGCAGCGTGGGCTGCCCGGCCAGGGCATGCAGGGGGCCGTCGAGGGGATAGATCTGCAAGGTGATGTCGCCGCGTTGCGCGGCGGCGGACAGTTCCCGATGCTGTTCGGCCATCACGGCCGGGCTGCCAACCTGTGTGTGCAGGGCCGTCGCCGACATGAGCGCCCAGATCCTGGTGTGCGCCTCGCGCAGGCGCCTCTGGCGCTCCAGTAGCAGTTCGGTCCGTGCCTGCCTGACCGCGGCGGACAGGTCGGACCGGCGGATGTCTTCCACGGCGCGTGCGTAGGCGGGTGTGCGCAGCAGAGCCGGAACCAAGGCTGGCTCCCAGACGCGGATCATTTCGGCGGCGGACTCGATACCCATGAGGTCCTGCTGCCAGGGTTCCATCGCCGAACGCCACGGGTGCCACCAGCCCGGCAGGTTGGCGCAGGCCATGTCGCTGAGGAACTCGTCGATCTCGGCGGGCCCGGCTCCGTAGGCCTTGAGGAGGGTGTGGACCTGGCCCTCGTCGAGTGAGGTCGCGGCCAACTCGATACGCCGGATGGTCGCTTGGTGGGCACCCAGGGCGTCGGCCGCCTGTGCCCGCGAGAACCCGGCGGCCTCCCGAAGGGTCTGGAGCCGGTTGGCCAGCACGCGGTGCGCGATGGTCCGGCCAGACCTTTCCCGTGCCACGAACTCCCCTTTCGGCGACACTTTGCACAACCTGCGGGTAGTGCCCACCTTGTACCTTGCATACTCTGCGCGCAACCCCACAGGATGTCTAACCTGCCGCAGCTACTGAGTAGTTGGGGGCCCGTTGTGGACCAGCGGTGGGCCTTCGGTCGGACCAGGTAGAGCCCGGGTGCACCCCGGTGCCGAGCGCTGGCCCGCTGTGCTCGTCCGCTGCGATCGACCCGGCCAGCCAGACCACGGGGGGACGTGATGGAACGGATTGTTAGGGGCTATCGGGCAGGGAAACAGCCGAGTCGGGCTAGAGCTGCACCCACATGTGTGCCCGGGTGGTCCGCCGCTGGCGCGTTCAACGCAGGCATTGTTCACCAGGGGGGTGACACCCTGGCCCCGCCCGGATCCTGGGCGCCACAGCCGGCCGCGCCTCAGTGGATCACGCCTGTGAGACCCGGCGCCCGGGAACCGGCGCATGCTGCGTCCACGCGCACGGTCCACTCGAGGCGCGTTCCGCCCTTCGCCGGCGCTCTCTCATCCAGCCGCCCGTTCACGCGCACTTCGGCACGTACAGCGCACGGGGACCATCGGCACGTGGAGGGACTCTCACCCGTTTCTGCCTGCCCGACCGACCCGCCGAGACGGGCCCCTACCGAGGAGTGCCGCATGCCGACTCTCGGCTCCCTCTCCACCAATCACCCGGAAGCACGGCTCGCATTCCTGATCCCTGGCGGCAGTAAGCCCTACCACGACGTGCCGGTCACGGGCCTGGTTGTCCTGCCGCTCGCCCGGCTCCTCGAGGGGCGCCCGCTGCAGCCTGTTCCCGCCGGGAGCATCGTTGTCCTGACCGGAGCTCCCGGGCGCTTTTACAGTCGCGACCTGGCGGCGGTGGACCGGCTGCTGCGGCACATGTCCGCACACGACGCCGTCGCGCTCGTCTTCACCATCAGCCGCGACTCGCGTCTGGTACTCCCGCGCGCGGTCCGTGACCTCGCGGACGAGCTGGCCATCGTACTGATGGTCTCCACCGCCCCGGCTTACCCGTGGCGCCGGGTACACGAGACCATCCAGCAGGGCAGAGTGGCTGCCGCCGAGCGTACGGCCTCCCAGATGACGGCGCTCGTCAGGCAACTCCCCGCACAGCTGGCCGACCGCCAGGCCATGCAGCGCATTGTCGACTGGCTCGCCACGAGCCTGCGCGCACAGGTGATGGTCAGCGATCCGGAACGCGTCCATGCGGCATCGCCAGCCAGCGCCGCCGAATACCTCGCTCCGCTGGTCATCCGTCAGACGTTCACCGGCACCGCGCCGACATCCCCAGCCCGCCACAGCCAGCTGGTCCCGCTCGGCGTGGTGCGCGGCCGCGAACCCGTTCTCGCCGTCGCCCGAGACACCCCCTTCGCCAGCCACGAGATGCAGATGCTGCGCCATGCCGCCAAGCTCCTCGGCCTGGTCGACCAGGCCCAACGGGAATACGGGCGGGTCGCCGACGCCACCCGGGCCGCGCGCGCAGCCGTGGCGGAACTCCTGTTCCAGTCCGAGGTCGCCACGGCCCGCCGCATCATTGACGGGCTCACCCCGGGACTGCTCGACCCCGAGACCGCCCGGGTCTTCGTCCTCGAGTCTGACCCGGCCGACAACGACAGGGTCAGACGGCGCTGCGAGGGGTTGACGGCCAGCAAGGCGCTCGTGGTACCCGACCCCCGCACGGCCTGCCGGACTCTGATCGTCCATCCCGTCCGGCCCGACGCCGATACGGGTGACGCACTGTCTGAGCAACTCATTGAGCTTGTGCGAGAGTTAGGCCCTTCAGTCTGCCTTGGGGGCAGTGGCGTCTACTCAATGGGACTGCTCGCCGACGCACTCCAGGAAGCCATCGGCGCCCTGGCTCTGGCCCGCCACCTGCCGGACTCTGTCGCCTTGTCCGCGCAGGAGACCAAACTGATCGACCTCCTGCCGCAGCCCGAGGCCTACGCCTGGGCGTGCTGCCTGCTGCGCCCGTTGATGCGCGCGGAAGCTGATTGGGAGCAGCTCCGGGACACGCTTCCCCTTGCCCTTGCCTACTCTCACTCCGAGGCAGCCCGAAGACTCGGTCTGCACCGCAACACCGTCACACGCCACCTAGGGAAGGCGAGTGAGCTGCTGCACATGGATCTTGCCACGCTGACGACGCGCATCGCCCTCGCCCTGGCCCTGGAGGTCGTCACCCGGCGCCAGCAGTCCGTACCGGACCACGTCTGCGCAACACCGCCCAGCCTGCTGTCGCTCCTGGCCGCCCCCGAAGTCGCGGCGTGGGCCGCGTCGTTGCTGCGCCCCGCGCAGCAGGACCGGCGCCCCTTGCTCCTCACGGCCGAGGCCTGGCTGACCCACGATGCTCACACCGAGCTCACCGCACGGACACTGGGAATCTCCCAGGCCACTGTCCGCTCCCGGCTGCGGGCTCTGGAGCACCTCATCAGCCGTGACCTGACGTCGCCCTGCGGCATGCGCGATCTGCTCTACGCCCTCCACCTGGTCAACGGAACCCCCGTCGTTGCGCCTGGCACACGCGTCTCCTGCGCCGCGTAACAACCCAACACCGGCCACTGTTGCTCTTGCAATCCCTCACTAAATGATCTTCGAGGCGGTTGGATCACTCCGGGGCTGTTGATCCTGGGGGTGGGGGTGGGGGGTGGCTCGGCCGGAGCCGTGGGATGTCGACGACGAGATGTGGGCGGTGGTCGAACCGCTGCTGCCCAAGGTTGAGCGGCGAGCCCGTCATGCCGGGCGAAAGCGGCATCCGGACCGGCTGGTGTTCCAGGGGACCCTGTTCGAGCTGCATGCCGGGATCGCCTGGGAACACCTGCTGCACAAGCTCGGCTTCGGCTCGAGGATGACGTGTGTGGACGATCGCGTTATTCGGCTCTGTCGCAGATCTTGTGACGCGGCCTGTTTGGGCCCACGTGCCTGGGTAGGTGGGCAGGTAGCACCGTGCGGTTCGGTGGATCAGTAGCGGTGGCCGGGCCAGTGCGGGTCCTCCCAGCGGTCGGGTCCGGTGACGCCGAGCAGGCGTATCCGGTGAAGTAGATCCTCGGATGCGCCACAGGCACGAAGCCGGGCAGGCGTGTGGCGGACAAGCCAGGCAGTCAGCTCGGCGCGCATCTCTTCCTCGTTCTCCCAAGCCCGCCAGGGAAGTTGGTCGCCGAGCAGTTCGTACTCCCAGTGCGCTGCCGCTTCGGCCAGGTGTCGGTCGGCTACAGGGTCACTCAGCGCTTGCCAGGTGTTGAGCCACGGGCTCAGCGTGCCCGTGGCCTCGGCACTGAGGGCGAGGAGGTCATGCGCAGGTATGGAGGGATCCGGATCGGTGAGGGTGCAGGCCCACCAGGCCTGCAGGAATTCCTCCACTGCAGTGGCCTGCTCGGCAGGCCACTGCTGCCAGTGGCCGAGAGCGAATGAACGCCCGACCTCCTCCATGCCGAAGAGGGGCTCGATGAGGCCGCTGACGAGGGCCGAGGCGAACTGGGGCAGGATCCGGCGCAGCACGGAGGCGTGATCGCTCCAGTCGATGGCCTGCCATGTGCGCTGGAGGAGATCGGGGTCCAGCTCCGAGTCCGCCACCTTGAGCTGCGCGAGGTCTTCCGCGCTGCCCCAGTGGCACTCGCAGTTGGACTCGTCGGGGTGAGCGGTCATCCCGCGGAAGGTGACGGCCAGTCCGTCCAGCGCGGCGTCGAGGCGAATTCGTGCGCGGGGCTGATCGAGGTTCATCATGGGCGTTTGCCTTTGGGGACTCCGGGAGCTTGCGCCAGCCGAAGATCGCTAATTTACCGGGTCAGGATCCCGACTGTCATCAGCATGACGGCGTCTCGACTCCCGCAGTGCTCGCGATTGCCCAGAGCCGGGTCACAAGATCAGCGACAGAGCCCCGTTATTCCCCGGGGGTAGGTTCACGTAATTACTCCAGCCGTAGATCGTGATCTCGATGGTGAGGGGCGCCGAGGCGACAGTCGGACAGCGTCGACCGTCTGGCCGAGACCGCCCACGCCGTCGGCTCCTTCTCCCTCTACCCGAGTTCACCGAGACGGAGGGCGTTCCTTATCTCGCTGAGCTTCGCGGTCGTCGCCGGGGTCTGCTCCTGCGCTTGTTCAGCGAGTCGGAGGGCGTTCTCAATCTCGCTGAGCTTCGCGGAGGACAGGACGGCCGCTCGCTCGATCAGGTCGTCCCGGGACACGGTGGTCAGCCACGTGCAAGGGGTGAAGCCCGGACGCGGCAACGCGAGCCGCAGCACGCCTTCGAACGGCAGCCCTTCACCGGCGCCCACCATCACTTCGATACCCAGACCGCTAATGTCGACGCCCGCCGGAGCGACGACCTGCATCACCTGGATCCCGGACGCGTCGTCTCCCGACAGCAGCACGACCGGCCGCCGCTCGTCGAACTGGACCCACCAGACTTCGCCACGTTGCACAAGTCCTCCTGACACAGGAACGGCAGACAGACGCTGCGCGAGCCTGACGCGCTGTGGAGACGGGTGTGGCCACCCGTTGATCATCGGTGTGTGAAGACAAACGATCACGCGGTGGCCGCAGGTCACAGCGTAAACCCTGCCCACTGGCAGGAGGCGTTCGAGGGCCTGATGAGCCGGATAGCGGGACGGTTCACACGGTCGAACCCCGGTTCTGAGTCCGGAAGTTGGTGCTTGGACTGCTGTCGGACCTGCCCGCAAGAACTGCTGGACCATCGCCGAATGGGCCGGGGACAAGACCCCGGACGGCATGCAGCACCTGCTCGGCCGGGCCAAGTGGGATGCCGACCAGGTCCGCGACGACGTGGTGGCCCACCTGCACGACGACCAGGCGGTACTGGCGGTCGACGAGACCGGCGACGTGAAGAAGGGCACCGACACGGTCGGCGTCCAGCGCCAGTACACCGGCACCGCCGGACGCGTCGAGAACAGCCAGGTAGCCGTTTACCTCGCCTACTCGACCCCGCGAGGACACGCGGCGATCGACCGGGAACTCTATGTTCCGCGTTCCTGGAACTCCGACCCCGACCGCTGCTGAGCCGCCGGACTCGGTGACAAGACGGAGTTCGCGACAAAGCCAGAGCTGGCCGCCCGCATGGTCACGCGATTCCTGGACGCCGGCCACCGGGCCGCATGGGCCGCCGGCGACGAGGTCTACGGCGGCAACCCGAGGCTGCGCGCCGCGCTGGAGGAACGCGGCAACGGCTACGTCCTAGATTGCCGGCTGCCGCTATCGGCGACGGATCTCGTGGGGATGATCACGTACCAGGAAAGCCGCCCCCCCCGCGCATACGCCCCGCCTTCCCATTCACCGGCGGGCCAGCGCCGAAGTGTGTCGCGGAAAGGTCAGCCTGAGCCACTGGCCAGCCGCCCGCGCCGGCCTGCCATAGACCGTGCAGCCGGGATGCCCCTCATCTGGGCCAACTGGGGATCCCCCTGGTAGATGTGACCGATGGCCTGGAGATACCAGGCGGCGGCTGAGTGATCGCCGACGCGGCATAGCTTGCCTTTCGCTCCGCGCCGAAGGCCCCGACCGGCCAGGTGCCCGAGTGGCCCACGCCTGCCCGCAGGGCACGGAGGAAGGGACTCGTCAGGCTCCGCATTCCCCTTCCTGCCTAGCGCTGACGTGCCCAGAAGTAACCACGTTGGCGCGGCGGATGGGCAGGCCTGGCGCCACGTCACTGAGTTTGTTCAGTGGGCAGTTCTGGAACCTCCCGAGCGACGGCAGTGCACCTCAGTAAGCCCACAGGGGCCCGTAGTGCAGAACTGGCAGGTGGCGGCTCGCAGATGGTGCACTCAGTCAATGGCGGCACGCGGTGTCTGCCGCCTAAGTTCCTTTACAAGTCAGCCGACCGCCGATGGCCAGGATGCGGGCGAAGCGGTGGCTGAGTACCTCGAGCCACGGCAATCCCCGCATCCGTCGGTTTGTCGCCGGGATCCAAGGATCCGAGCACACCGCCGTTCAGCCACGTCACTACCAGCACTACCGGATGTCCACTGAGGCGTTGACCGCCTGTGGAGTCGACCCGCTGCTGCGGCGGGCCCGCGCCGTGCCCTGTGGACTGGGCACTGTCTGCGCCCGCTCGCCGCGCCGTCGGCCCTACCTCTCCTCTCACCCATCATGGAGTGTTTTGCTGTGAAGCCGTTAAGCCGCACTGCTGCCGCGTTCACCCTGACGGTGGCCGTCACGGGAGCTGCTGCCGTGACCGCCACGTCCGCTCACGCCGTCGACAATCGCTGCTACATCACCGCGTCCGCGGCCAATGTCCGCGCGAAGGCAACTACCCGCGCTGTCGCGGTGGGTGTCGCTTACAAGGGCTGGTCGTGTGCCGCCCTGGACTACTCCTACCCGGGCGACACGCAATGGGCGAAGATCCGGGTGAACCGCACGGGCGTCGTCGGGTGGGTGCGCGGCGACCTGCTGCACTCGCCCGGGGAAGGCGGGCACACCTGTATCCCCGAGAACTGCCCCCGATAGACCACGAGCCCTGCGGGACCTGACCTTCCTGGGTTCCCGGCGCGCTGAGCCACAGGCGCCTTGGTGGTCTTCATGCCGCAGCTCCGTCCAGTTCGCCCCCGAACAGCGACCACGCTGATCTCCCCTCGCGCGGTCGCACGGACGGGGCTGCCGGGGTGCCGCTCGCCCCCGAGCGGCACCCCACCCCGCCGGCCCCGGCAGCCAGTTGGGACCGGTCGGCCTCGGGATGACACCAACGGCGCTGCCCGCCTACCGAAGTGCTCGCGCGCGCCCGGACAACATCACTCTTCTGTGCCCCCTCCACCACGACTCAGGGACCCGGCGTCGCCCGGCCCTGTCCGCCTCACGTCAGGACGCCTCTGTGTTCTCCGATGACACCCGCCCCGGCCCGCCGCTCCTCGTCGTCTTGGGCGCCGGTGACCGCGTCTACTGCGGATACGCGCTCCAGCACATTGCTGCCCGCTATCCGATTGCCTTGCTCGATAAGAAACCGGGGCAGTGGGCGTGTGACGTCAGCGCTGTGACGGTCGAGGTAGACCTGGCCTCTGACGAGGACGCCATCCGGGCCGTAGAGGCAATCGCCACGGGCCGCGGGGTCGCTGGGGTCCTTACCTACCAGGACCAGCACGTTGAACTCGCAGCCTGGCTGGCCCACCTCTTCCCCGGGCCCGGGAACACTCCCACCTCGGCGACCGCCTGCCGCGACCAGCACCTTGCCCAGTCCTTGCTCACAGGCGTCGACATCCCTTCTACCACCCCCGCCCTTGCCGGTGACGCCGACGCCGCCGTCGAGCACGCGAGCGCGCTCGACGGACCGGTCGTCCTCAAACCCCGCATTCTCAGCGGCTATGCGGGGGGTCACCGTGCCCAGAGCCCTCGCGAGATACGCGAGGCCTTCGTAACCGTCCGGGATTCCTACCAGCCGGGAGGGCAGTGCGCCGGTAGAGGCGGGGCGCTGATCGAGGCGTACATGGACGGCCCCGAGATCGGCGTGGAGTGCGTGGTCTTCGACCGCGACACCGTGCACGTGGCAGCCGTCAGCCGCACCTTCACGGAGGATCAGCCCTCAGTCCTGGAAACCGGACATCTCGTGGACGCCACCGACCCCGTCCTCCGCGATCCCCGGATCGGCCAGCTCGCCGCGTCGGCCGTGGCCGTGGTGGGCCTCTCACGCGGCGTGGTCCACGTCCAGATGCGGCTGACCCACCAGGGGCCGCGCATCACGGAGATCGGCGCCACTCTCGCCAGCGATCTCATTCCCCACCTTGTGTACCTGGCCACGGGCCTTAACCTGCCGCAGATCGCAGCCGATCTTGCCACGGGCGCCGACCTCGATCTGGTGCCCCGCCAGAGCCGATGCGCCGCCGTACGGTTCTTTTACCCCTGCGTCACCGGTCAGGTCACCGCGGTGCACTGCGGGATTCAGGCTGCGTGGCTGGAACGGCTCGTGTGGACCGCGCTGCCTGGCGAACACGTCTGCGCGCCGCCCCACGCCAGCATCCGAGACCGCACCGCCCTGGCTGTCGTCACCGGTGGCGACCCCTCCTCCTGCCGCAAGCGACTCCAGCTCGTCGAAGAGCGCACCGGTATCCACATCCAGCCCGGCACGGCCTGACCACCCACCAGGAGTCTCGCCATGATTCTCAGCCCCACCCGCACCAGCGCCACAGGACCGGACGCCCCCACCGCCGCGGGAGTCGCCGCCGTGATCGCCCCCGCCGACACCGGCACCCCCTACGCACCCGCCCTGGCCCGGCACGGCTGGTCCTGCATCCCCGTCACCCTGCCCGGGACGCTCCAGGCCGGCGCCGCTCCGTCGCGCCTCATCAACCAGATCACCCACACCGGCAGCCTGCGCCGGACGGCACGTGACCTCGCCCACGCGGGCACCACAGCCGTCGTGGCAGGCTCACCGGCAGGATGCGAGCTGGCCGACCGTCTCGCCGCCCGCCTCGGGCTGCCCGGCAACGCCCCCGCCACCGCCGACCTGCGCCGCGACACCGCCTGGACCAGCGCGACCCTGCGCGATGCCGGGCTCAGCGCCCCACGCCTCATCCGCACGGCCAGCCTCGGCGAGGCCCTGCGCTGGACCCGGTTCACCCGCCTGCCCCAGCTCGTCGTGGAACACCCTGACCCCGCCCGGACACACCCCGGGGCGCTCTGCCGCACACCCGCCGACATCCGTGCCGCCTGGCATCGCCAGCAACACCGCGACAGCCAGCCGCTCGTCCTGCGCGAGCACCACCCCGGCACCCAGTTCCGTATCCACACCATGAGCGGACCTTCCCACGACGGCAACGACGCCCACACCGTCACCGCCATCTGGTGCGAGAGCCACACGCGCGAACGGCAGATTGACCGAGCCGACCTGGTCAGCCGCCGAGGCATCCTGGCCCGCGCGCTCACCCGCTACACCCAGCGCGCCCTCACCATCTTGGGCGTGCGCTACGGCCCCGCCCAGGTCACCGTCGTCTACACACCCGACCGAGGCCCCACCCTCACCGCCCTGCGCACCGATGCTGGCACGGAATTCGCGCCCGAGGCGCTCCGCGCGGCGACCGGCCACGACCCGGTCGCCGACACCGTGCACCTGATTCTCACCGGCCGGCGCGAAGAGGCCCGCCCGGTCCGCCAGGCACACACGACTAAGGTCGCGCTGCTGCCCCGCCAGGACGGCGTGGTGAACCCGGAGCTGCTGCACACCCTCACCAGCCTTCCGACCGTGGCCGCCCACACCCCGCTGATCGCAGGCACCGCCGTGAGCGCCGGTCAGGTGGCGGGCTGGTTCCTGCTCGCCGCCGAGGACATGCGGGCCATCAACCGTGACTACCAGGCGATCCGGGCCGCCGAGGACTTCGGCCTGTACGGGCGAACCGCATGACATCGCCACCCGATCCCATATGTGCCAACAAACCGGCCGCACCGGGAATGCCGGAGCGCAGGACGACTTGGACGCCGGTATGCCCGGCTGAAACCGCACTGTACGTCGGTGAACTCCCCTCGGACCCGCTCGACGACGCTGTCCAAGTCCTCGCTCTGATCGCTGCACTGCGTGCCAAGACACCGCGCATCCCTGGCTTCGCCGGCAACCGTGCCTTCGCTTCCCCCGACCTCGGCTCCGCCACGGGCGCGCTGTTCAACAGCGTGGTTGATCCGATCAACAACGATGCCTGCACCATCGACACCAGGGCCTACGAGCAGGCCGTGGTCCGCTTCATCGCCCAGACCGCCCAAGCGCGCCCCAAGGACACCTTCGGCTACGTCACGCCCAGTGACAGCGAGGGACTCCTGTTCGGCCTCGCCACCGCCCGCCGTCGGCTGCCCGACGCCGCCGTCTACGCCTCCGACCAGGCCCACGACAGCGTCGCCACAGCCGCGGACCTCCTCGGCATGAAGCTCGTGACCATACCCACCACGCGTGACGGGGCAATGGACCCACAGGCCCTGAAGAGCGCGGCGCTCCTCCAGCGCCGCATCCGTCCCCACGCCGGGCGCGGCCCAGGAGCCATCGTGGTCGCAACGATCGGAACGGTCATGCGCGGCGCGTACGACGACGTCACCGAACTCCGTCAATCGGCTGCAACGGCGGGGGGTGTCCATGTCCATGCCGACGCCGCCTGCGGCGGGCTGATCGCCGCCCACGCGCCTTCCGCACCCCGCTGGAACTTTGCCCACGGCGTCGACTCCCTCTCCATCAGCGGCCACGAAATCCTCGACGCCCTCATCCCGTGCGGCGTCGTCCTGACCCGCCGACACCACGTCGCGGCGCCCCTGCTGGCCAGCACCTACGGCCAGGCCACCAGCCAGAAGCACGGCCACTCCCGCAGCGGCCTGGCCGCCCTGCTCCTCTGGTGTGTGCTGCGGCGCATCGGGCACTCCGGCCTACGCGCCCACGTTCTTGGCTGCCTGGCAACCGTCCAGTACGCCGTCGAGCAGCTCACCCTGGCCGGCGTTCACCCCACCCGCACCACCGACTCCCTCACCGTCTGCTTCGACCGGCCCGCCGAACGGGTCGCCCGCAAGTGGCACCTCGTCTGCGAAGGCCAGCTGGCCCGCCTGGTCACCGCCGGCCACGTCACACGGACTTCGATCGATGCCCTCCGCCGCGACCTGCGCACCCCCTGACACGAGGCCGAACCACGCGACAGGAACATCCCTATGCAACGCATCCTTCTCACTCGCCCAGCCACCGCCCAGCGCACCATGATCGACACCTGGCTCGACAGTTACATCATGCGCGCCCATCCCCTCCTCGGACGCAGTGGCGCCGTCTGCCCCTACGTCACCGCAGCCCGCCGCCACGGCGTCATCCGCGTACGGGCCGCCACCGACACCCCGACCGGAGACCTGGTACCCCGCGACCGCCAGCACACCAGCCTCGCCCAGGCCCGGACTTGGCTCCACGCAGTCCTGCGCACCGCGGTCGACGATTTCGAACACCACCCCTGGCCTCCCCACGCACGCCAACTGCACTGCCTCGTCGTGCTGCTCCAGGGCCTTGCCCCCGATCACTGGGGCGAACTCGACCGCGTCCACGCCGAGGTCAAGGCAGACGTGATGCGGCGAGGCCTGATGATCAGCCGCTTCCACCCGCGCTGCCCGGCCACGGCCGTGCACAACGCTTTCTTCGCCGTGAACCGGTCGCCGGCCCCGCTTATCGTCATCCGCCGCATGGCCCGCGATGACCACCTCTTCGCCGACGACGACCAGCAGCTGGGGGCCTACCAGCGCCACTTCCCGGACAGCGAGCGATGGGACACACCATCCAGCTGCGCAGCAGCCCACCCGCAAACCCTGTGACCACGGGCTGACACCGCCTGTGTGACACGGCGGCGTCACCGCGGACCTCATCCCTTGGATTCGTGCGCTGGCAGCGCCTCTGGCCTACACCAGCGACTCCAACGCCACCGCTGCGCTCACTGCCCCCGACCGCACGCCGAAGGCCGCGCTGCGGGGGCGCATCCTCCCCCCAGCCGCCTCCATGGAGTCCAACGCCATGACCACTGCCGTCCCCGACACCGACACCTCGAGCAGAGCCGATCACCAGGGCATCCGCACTACTGTGCTGAGTGACCGGCGCGCCCTCGCTTTCCTCGACCGCTGCTGGCCCACCCTCTACACCCGCGACCCGCACAGCACGCCGTACCAGTCCAGGGCCTGGCTGGGAGGCTGGGCACGGCACTTGCCCCTCACGGCCGCCCCAGTCATGGTGATCGCCCATGACAGCGGTGGACCTGTCGCGGCGATGGCCATGACATACGAGGTGACGGACGACGGCCATGACCGGATGCGGCCACTGTCCGCACCCGCCGCCGAATGCATTCGCGCCGTCGGCCCCGGAAGTGAACACCTGGCCGTCGCGAACGCACTGGTGCGATGCCTGGTCGGACTGGCCCGCGACGGAACGCAGGTTGAGCTTTCGGACGTTCCGGCCGACAGTGCTCTCGCTCACCAGCTGGCCGTGCAATGGAACGGCTCCCTGGACCAGACGCCCTACGCCATGATCGCCCTGCCGGTCGGCTATGGAGGCCTCTCCCGGACAACGCAGCGCGGCCACCGGCGCCGCCAGCGCGTCTGGGACAACTTGGCCGAGCACGGCCACCGCGTCCGCTACCGCCGCACCCAGAGCACCGCCGAACTGCTGGAGACCCTTCCCACCCTTGAATACTTGCACCGGCTGAGGCGGCCAAACCAGCCGGAAGGCCTACTCCATCAGGGCCTTCAGCCGTGGCGCACCGTCCTCGAACGCTGCAGCACCGCAGCCTTCATCGCCACACTGACTCTCGATGAGGACGTAGTCGCGACCCAGCTGTGCCTGCACCGCGGACACCGTGTCCACTCCGCCCTCGCCGCCATGAACCCCACCGCCTGCGCCCTGGCGCCTGGACACGCCCTCCTGCGGCATCTCACCGCCGACCTGGAACGCTCTGGATACCAGACGCTGGATCTCGGCAGAACGCGACCAGAACCCGGCCAGATCCACTACAAGGCCCAGTACGCCGCAACATGGACACGAACACTGGCGATCGCCAGCCAACCACTGGCTACGGTCGACTCCCCGGGTCTATCATGATTTAGGTGTTTCTCGCTGGTTTGGCCTAGTAGTTCTCTTGTGGGTTGTTACCCGTCCGGCCGTAAGGCGGCCGTCGAAGAGCCGGTCGAACTCGTTCAACGCGGTCTTCCACTTGTTGTTCCACCGCTGACGTCCGCGTCCGGTGGGGACCAGGGCGAGTGTGGTGAGGTAGAGGCGTTTGAGGGCGGCCCGCACATGGCGGCTCCGTCCCAGGCCGCTGGGCCAGCCCCACCACGATCTTGTCGACGGTCACCGCGCGGGCGTTCTGCTCTTCCACCGTCCATGCCCCCGTTCCGGGGGCCGGGTGGTTGTGCCCTACAAGCCTCGCGGGACAGAGGAGTGGGTTACTTGACTAAGTTGAGGCGGATGTGACGCCTGGGACGGCGAGTCCGCCGTTGACGGAGCCGTACGGGCGGCAGCCGCAGAAACCAGAACCGGGGGATTCGGAAACCGCAGGTGCGCGGTCAGACCGGCTGAGATCATGGCGAGAGGGTCAGCGCATGATCATGGCACAGCAGTGGGGGCGGCGATGGACGAGACGAGCACGGTGCGGGCGGTCGTGATCGACTACAAGGCGGTCCTGCGCTCGCCTGGGCACGCCCACAACGGGATCGCCGACTTCCTTCAGTGGCTCGACGAACACGGCATCTCTTTCGTACTGCTCACGACCGACTCCCTCGACGCCGAAGCCGCCCTGACGGCTGCTGGTCTGCCCGCGCCTGCCCTCCACCTGTGCCGCGACGACATCCCCGGCAGGCCGGCCCGTGGAAGCGGTGCCTGGCTGCTGACGGTCGCCGACCGCCTAAAGCTGCGCGCGAATCAGATCGTCCTGGTGGGAACCTCGGAGTGGGACTGGCGCACCGGCATCAACGCCGGCGTCGTTCACGTCCACGCCCGCTGGGCCAGCCACGTCCGCGACAACAAGGGCATGCTCACCTTGTTGGCTGACGAGCCGGCGGACGTCGGTGAGCTCCTGGAGCACTTCCTCCTGGATGAACCCCGCTGGGCCTTCAGCCACGACGACGACGCCCGCTCCTTCAAGATCCGCTCGCTGCTGCCTCCCAACGTGCGGTTCCCCCGGGAAGCCGGCCGGACCTTCGAGCTCCAAGACGTCTTCACACGCGGCCGCACGATCACCGTCGGCAGCCAGGACGCCCGCGACATCCTGATGCTGCGCCTGCTCTCCTCCGCATACCTCGACGGCACCCTGCCCCACCGCAGCCTCTTCTGCGTTTACCCCAGCAGCTCCCCAGGCCGGGTCAGCCAGCAACTCGCCGGCTTCCTCACCAAGGCCAAGGTGATGGTTGGCTCCTACTACCGCGAGGACCTCCTCGAGCGCACCGGCCAGGCCCCGGACACCAGCCTGGAACGGTGGAAGCGGAGCCGGGGCGAGGCGAGCACGGCGGACATCTCGATCGGCGCCCAGGCCCGCACCGTCCGGATCAACCCCAAGTACAAGGGCAAGCTCAAGGGCAAGATGGTGATCGTCTTCGACGACTTCACCACCGAGGGCAAGTCCATCGAGTGGGCCCGCACCCTCCTGACCAGCGCCAACGCGGCACAGGTCATCGCCCTGACCATCGGCAAGTACGGCGCCTCCCGCCACACCGCCTACCAGCTGCGCCCCGGAACGACGATCGACCCCTACCAGGTCAGCTACCACCTGGCAGCCAGGAACTTTGTGACGACGCCCGTCACCGGAGACTCAGGCCCGGGCCCCGACAGCGCCCTGCAGGCCACGATGTCCCACTTCATCGCCGCCGCGCAGAACTCCGAGTGACTGTGCCCATCATCCGGCCCTCGGACGAGCCGACGCGGCTCGGGGAGAACCTGAGCCGAACGATCGACCCGACCACACCCTTCCCTCCCGTACGGGGTCCGCGTACGCCATGATGGAGGTGGCCCGAGAACCTTGCTTCATCCTTCGAACATCCCGGGGCCACGAGTAGAAGGACACCCGATGGACCTCAATATCACCGCTGAGCAGCACGATCTGCTGACCCTGTGCGCGCTGCGCATCGGCGACACCTCCCTGGACTGGAGCCTGCTCGCCCGCAGCGCCCAGAGCCCCGAGGGCCTGGCCGCGCTCATGGACGGACAGCTGCACGAGGACTCGCGTGCCGCGACGAAGAACCGCCCCCTGCTGCAGCAGGCCCTGGCCGCCGGCCTGGACGAAGCCCGTGCCCGCGTCGACGACGAGCTCGCCGCGGCCAGCAACGCCGACGCGCGCCTGGTCACGGTCCTCGACAAGGACTACCCGGCGAACCTGAGGCTGATCGGCAACCTGCCGCCATTCCTCTTCTACCACGGCGAGCTCGATCAGCGCGACGCCCGCTCCATCGCCGTCGTCGGCACCCGCCAGGCCTCCGAGGACGGGCTGCGCCGAGCCGGCCGGATGGCCCGCGAGCTCGTCGAACACGACGTCGTGATCGCCAGCGGTCTGGCCAAGGGCATCGACGCGGCAGCCCACCGGGCCACGCTCGCTGCGGGCGGCCGTACCTTCGCCGTCATGGGCACCGGCA
Source organism: Streptomyces sp. NBC_00224 (assembly GCF_041435195.1). NCBI lineage: Bacteria > Bacillati > Actinomycetota > Actinomycetes > Kitasatosporales > Streptomycetaceae > Streptomyces > Streptomyces sp. NBC_00224. The sequence goes on along the minus strand of NZ_CP108106.1, from coordinate 65,317 downwards.
TCGCCGCCCCGATCTACCCGGCCGAGAACCGGCCCCTCGCGAAGGCGATCCTCACGGCTGACGGAGCGCTGCTGAGCCAGTTCTGGCCCACGAGCCCCCCGGCGAAGTACACCTTCCCGCGCCGCAACGTCGTCACCTCCGGTACCACCCTGGGCAGCGTCGTCATCGAGGCTTCCAGCACGTCGGGCGCCAAGATGCAGGCCCGCCTGGCCGCCGAGCACGGCAAACTCGTCTTCCTGATCCGCTCCCTCGCCGACACCCAGCCCTGGGCCAAAAAGATGCTCGATGAGGACCGGGCGATCCTGGTCACCGCCTCCAGCGACATCACCAACCGCCTCGGCCAGGCCACGGACATCCAGGCCGCCGGCCAGCAGCGCCAGCAGCTCGCCCTGGCCGGCCTGTGACGGCAGGCCTCCCGGATCCGGCAGGCTTCCCCGACTGCCCCGTATGCGCCTACCGCATCACCGGCACCGCCCGCCTGTGCTCCGACTGCGCCGGCCGCACCCTCCAGCCGGTCGCCGAGCCCCACTGCCCGGTTTGCTCCCAGGTGGTCGCGCCCGGCAGGCAGTGCAGCAACCGGGTGTGCGCGCTATCGGAAGCCGAGCGGGGGTTCTCCCGAGTCGACGCAGTGGCCATGTACTCCGGAGCCCTGCGCGACAAGATCCACAAGCTGAAGTACGACGGGAAGGCCGGCTGGGCGATGATCTTCGGGCGGCTCCTTGTCGGCTGGATGGAAAGCCACCCCGAGGAGATGCGGGGCGTCGACCACGTCGTCGGCAACCCCACCCACACCGGCCGCCAGCCGATCCAGCACATCGAGGCGATCATGGACGCCGCCTACACTGAGGACGTGACCCGAGCCTTCCCACTCAGCCCGCCGGGCGCACACCGGCTGGTGAAGCAGGCCGAGACGGCCCGGTCCGCGAACCGCACGCTGGACGAGAAGCGCACGGCCGCCACCGCGCATGCCGCCGCCCTGACCTGGACCGGAGACACCAGCGACATCAAAGGAGCCACCATCCTGCTCGTCGATGACGTGTTCACCAGCGGATCGCAGCTCCAGCACGTCGCGCTCCGGCTCCGGGCGACCGGCGCCGCCGACATCCGGGGACTGGTTCTCGCCCGAGTCCCCTGGAGCGGATGACTCCGCCCCCGAGACCCCAGGAGTGAGCCTGGCGGCTGGTTCAGGTCGGTGGGTCAGTGCCGGATACGCCGCACCGAACTCACGCGGCCTGCCCAGGGGCCGTGGTCATGCGCCACCGGCCCGGGCCGGTGATGCCGTGGTCGGGGCGTCCGCGTCGGGGATCACGACGATCCCGCCGAGGTGGTCAGTGACCCATGCCGGAGGAGTCCGGCCTTCCAGGACGTCGCGCACGTAGTCGGGGGCCTCCGCCCGCAGACCGCGGAGCGCGTGCGCGAGGTAAGGCACGGAGAAGTGCCCGAAGTCGTTGGGGACGTTCTCGAAAAGGGCGCCGGTGACAGGAGCGGCGCGGTCCATGACCGCCGCACCGGCGAACTGGCCGTACCTGATCTGCTGAACCGGCCGGAGAAGCTCTTTTGCCACCCGGCGAGACCCCCGCTGCGGCTGCCGCAAAAAGCGGTCGAGGCCTTCGTCCAGGCTGCGCACGAGAGGCACGATCGGCGCGTCCAGGTGGTCGGGGCTGGCGATGTCTTCGACAGGGGTCGCGTCGTGGAAGGCCATCACGCCCGCACTTCTCCCGCCCAGACCGACTGCGGTCTCCGCCACCAGGGCAGAGACGATGGACACCCCGGCCCGGTCGCGTTCCTTGCAAAGAGCGTCATCATGGGTGCGATCGCAGTTCAGCGTCGACCTGTACTGCGAGTCACCGCAGTACAGGATGTAGGCCGCAGGGACCTGGAAGCGATTTGCCGCCCCGATCAGCTTGGAGAGCTGCGTCCTGTTGTCGCCGGGCGTCTTGTAGGTGAAATCGATGCTCCAGCGCGTGCCGTGCACCTTCAAGATCTTTGCCTGGACGAGGAGCCCGTAGCAGGTGCCGTCCCGGTCCACCCACCACCACAGCCAGTCGGCTCCGTTCTCCTTCTCCTGGCCAGCCGTCTCGACGAATTGGATGCGTGGGCTCGCGGTGGACAGCAGCACCTGGGTTGCCGCCACCTCATGGAACATTCCGCCAGCGTCCAGCATGCGCGTCATCAGACGATCCGCCGCCGTCCGGCCCTGCCGGAGTGCCTCGTACGGGCTGGTCTCATGATCGGAAAAGTCGTTCAACGCGACAGCCCCTCTCGGAGACTTGGGAATCGCACCTCCCCATCATCCTCCTCCGCCGCCGCCGCGGCCGCTGCTGGAGCGATCGTGAAGTTCGGAAGGCTCCAACGAAGGGAGGCCGGAGCGCCTCGGTATCGGCCGAGGCCCGATTGTCCGTGCATGTCGCTGCGTTCTGGCCGGACGGCAGCTTCGCATACTGGTACGCCATGACGACGGAAACGACGGACGTGATCCGCAAGTGGGACGACATGGCCCCCACGGCGGTGCCGTGCCCGGACTGCGGCGCCGACGAAGGAGAGCCCTGCCCGGGCGGTGTCGTGCACATGAACCGGTGGGCACTGATCATGTCGCGCGTGGACCCAATCATCTTCAGCCAATTCCGCCCCAGGCTGACGGCGGAACATGCGGATGGGTCCCGGTGCCCGCGAACGGGGAAGGGTAAGCACGTTCAACGCCCGCTCGACTCACGCTGTCCAGGCCGTGCGTTCTACGTGACGCACTGCCCGAACTGCGGTTGGGCATGCCAGAAGCCGAAGCGCAAGGACGCCGAAAACGCCGCGCAGTTGCATGTGCGGTTCTGCGCCGACCAGGAGATCCGGGACCGTAGCCTGACGCCCGCGGAGCGCCAGGAACGGCAGCGCCGGAAACAGGAGCAAAGGCGCCGCGAGGCCCTGACCTTCCCGTGTCCGCAGTGCGGCGTGCAGGCAGGAGAGTTGTGCCTGAACCGCCGCAAGAAGTATCCGCAGCCCGATCCCCGGCTTGTACACCTCAAGCGCTACGGACGCCCGGCCGTTAGTGTCCGACCGACTGATACAACAGAGGTCTCCAATTAACCCTGGCCACGGGGTGGCTACCACGCAACTCGGCCCGTGGCAAGGCTCCCTGGCGCCGTTCGGCGTCGGCCGCTACCTGGTGGCGATCCAGAACCCGTCGTGCTGCTCACACAGCGGGTCTGGACAGAGCCAGGTGACCAGGACGTCCGGGTCCAGATCAGGCTGCAGGCTCGGGAGTTCTGAGATGCGAGGATGGCTCATCGTCCGGCAGGCGGGGCAGGGGTGAGCGCGCAGGCGGCGCGCCTCGGACCGGGGGTACATCTGCTTCGGCTGGCTCATGTTTCCCACGCTGACACAGAACGTGCCCGTCCATTCCCCCGGCTCCGTTGTAGCAGTGCCCTCACGGTCACCACGAAGCCAACGAGGACTCAGTCAAAGACGCGTTCTAACCGTCGAGGGGAAGGCCATGACAGGATTCGATGTTTTTCTCACCTGGCAGTTCCCTGCCGCGCTGATGGCGGCTGCGGCTGCGGGCGGGCTCGTGCGATGGCGGTCGGCGGGCATAGGGGTGATGAGCCCTGTGCTGGACTATTCCTGAACTCTGCGGGCGTGATTCTCGGCCTGGGCCTCCCCACCGTCGCGGCCTGGGCCGACGGAAGCCACTTTCCCTCTGCGTCGTCCGCATTCGGCTTTTTCGGCGGCGCCGCCGTGGGGGTCCTGGTGGGCGCGGCTGTCGTCATTCCACTGACCGCGCGCTGGGCATCCGGGGAGGATCCCGGCACGGAGGCGTGAGATACCGCGTGCCCGGCCCGGACCGCAGGTGCACCGGGCCCGTCGGGTAGTAGCCGCACGAGTGGAAATCCGCGGTGACCCGGGTAGCCGGCGGCCTGCCGGAGGTGGCGAGGGCGGCGGCCGGGCCCGCGAGAGCGGCGACTGCCGCAACGGCAGTGATGGTGATCAAGGTACGCATGACTGCCCAACAGCCCTCATGATCTGGCTCCGAACATGATCCGAGAAACAGTGCCTAACAGTCTGCCGTTTGACGGCTGGGCAGCCTAGGGAACCAGGAGGCGTTCTACCGGCGGACGGCCGAGATCAGTCCGCCGGGGCGCTCCTCGCTCTGCGGCGGGGTGGTGATCGGGCGGCCGTAGGCGGCGGCGCGCTCGCGCAGGGTGTGGCTGGTGGCCTCCCAGCCGTGCCCGGCCAGCCAGTCCACCGGGTCGTCGGGCATCTCCGAGAGCCACATGGACGCCGCCGATCCCGGCTCGGCGTCCGCGCGGAAGCGCTCGATCACGCCGCGCGGGCTCAGCGTCAGCCCCATCCGGCTGCCCGGCGCCGAGTGCGCGCTGATCCGGGCCAGCAGCAGTTCCACCGCTTCCTCGGGGAGGTAGATCAGCAGTCCTTCGGCGATCCATACGGTCGGCACCGCAGGGTCGTGTCCTGCGGCGGCCAGCGCGGCTGCCCAGTCCTCGCGCAGATCCACCGCGACGGTGATCCGCTCGCAGCGTGCGACGGCCTGCTCCTGGCGCAGTATCGAAGCCTTGAAGTCGAGTGGGGCGGCGGTGTCGACCTCGAACAGCCGGGTGCCCTTGGGCCAGTCCATCCGGAAGGCCCGGCTGTCCATGCCGGCGCCGAGCAGCACGACCTGGCGGACCCCGGACGCACAGGCCTGCTGCAACAGGTCGTCGAGGAACTTCGTCCTGATGACGATGGAGTGCGACACGGCCAGTCGGCGCAGGTGCGCGGCCTCGTCGGGCAGCGGCGGCGAGGAGGGCCCCAGGCCGCCGGCGGTGGCGAAGGCCTGTGCCAGCGGGTCGCGGAACAGCGCGTTCTCCCGCTCGCTCTCCAAAGCCCGCACCCTGGCCACCCCCACCGCCGTGGCCCACACTCCCGACGGCTGCACCCGCTCCTGCTCATCAGTCACCACGCCAGACTAGATGAGATTCCCAGGGGGCCTGATGAGTGGAGCCAGATTCATGCGCGGCCAACCAGTCATGCGCGCGGTGACCGGCTACGACCACCAAAACCACCATTAGGCGAAGACCAACAGTCACCCCTGTGTACGCGACCACACGAAGTGGACCAGAGCCCGTTCTCGCGAACAAAGCCAGTACGTCACGGACTGGGTGGCCGACAAGATCCGCTGGGGGACTGAGCATCGACCCGACCGCGCAAGCCGCTCTGAGTGAGACGCTGGCGGGTTGTCCCGACGAGCAGATCAGCGTGGTCCGGGCCCGCTGACGTCCGTAGTTGACCCACCGTCTCCCTCTGGTGTGCCCAGGCTGCGGCGAGGGTATCCAGTCGCACGGCCTTGCACCGAGGCGGTGGTCAGTGCCATCCGTTCTCCCCCGACAGACCGGCAGCGCCCGCGAGGAAGGCGGTGACTGCGGCTGAGCTGGGCAGCGGCGTGTGTGCGGCCGCCAATCTTGTGCTGGCAGCGGCCCAGCAAGGTGCCTACACCTCGTTGAAGCCACGCGAGGCGTCGTAGATGTCCGCCTCGATGACCACTATGTAAAAGGCGGTCACGACGTAGTTGACCATCACATGGTCTTCCCACAATGAGCGCGTCACAGAGTCGGTTGTGTAAGCAAGGTGACTGGCAGCGGCTTCAGGCTCCGCTGCGATCCTGTCGACAAGACGTACCAACTTCTTGCGATCTTCGGCTGGCAGGTAGTCACGGAACCGCCCGGCCTGCTCAGTAAACTGCACGCGTCTCTTCATCGAGGCAGAACTATAGGAACACCAAGCAGGGCTCTGCCAGGCATATCGGGACGATGATGTCGTCGCCGCAGCAGACTGGGCGGGCTTTGGGCGGATACCTCGACCAGGGTGAGAGGGGAGTGGCTCCCATCGGTGACGTTCCAGTCCGAGCCTTGCCCGCCCACTGCCGTGCGTACCGCATGCCGAAACCGCAGGCGCGCAGCGCGGTTCGGGAGCCTTTCCGGGGCCTGCTGCGCCCCCGCTGTTGCCCGGGCGGCTGCGTCACAACTCGGTCCACGGCCGTGCTTTGCCCCCGGCGAGAGGCTTCCAGACGTTGCCGGTGGGGCCTGGGTTTTCGAGGTCGTCGAGGATGGCTGCGCCCATGGGTACCTGCCGGGCGAGTGCGGCGACGAGGGGGTGTTCGGCCGCCATGGCCTGCAGGTCGCTGATGCGGTTGCCGAGGACGGTACGGGAGGCCCCGGTCAGGACGAACAGGATGCGGGGGAAGACGGGGTACCAGCGCAGCCATATCGGCCCCGGGGTGGGCTGGCGTGTGCGGGGCCGGCCGACGAGTTGCGGTTCGTACGTCCACAGGCGGGCGTATTCGATGAGTTTGGTGGCGAGGCGCTCGCTGCTCATGGTCGCCCGGTCGACTTCGATGAACGCGCGGAGCTGGGTGCGCTGGTGGTCTGTGGTGAGGGTGTAGTGCATGAGGGCGTCGGCGATGAGGCGCTCGCCGTCGCCGAGGGGGTGGGAGACCTCGGGGGTCCAGTCCCAGGGGCCGTGCTCGTCGCCGCGCTGTCGGGCGTCGGTGACGAAGGCGAGGTGGGTGCGCAGGACGGTGAGGGTGTGCGGGGTTTTGAGCGAGGCGGCTGTCGCCGTGGTGATGGGGTAGGGGGGCCGGCCGCGCAGGGCGGGGAAGTCGCGGGTGAGGCGGGCGCCTTCGCGGGTGAGGAACCACAGGCGGGACCGGTTGGAGGCGGGCAGCACCGCGGCATCCACCAGGCCTTCGTGGCGCAGTTTGTTCAGCGGCGCGGAGAGGGTCTGCAGCCGTGCGTGGGGACGGAGGAGTTCATGGAGCTGAGAGGTGGTCGCGATGCGGTGCTGGGCGAGCGCAGCCAGGAGCTGATGCGCCAGCGTCTCGCCGGGACTCGGCCGACCTCCAGTGGGCGGGGACTCGAAGGGGGTGCTCACGGCTGATACCTCTTCTTCTTGCCCGGCCGGGTACGCGGGCCGGTCGCGGCGGCGTGGCGGGTGACGAAGCGGGTCACACGGGTCAGCTGCTTTTCGGCCCGGTCGGTGAGCTGCGGAAGGGGTGCGGCGCCCGCCGCGGCCTGGGCGGCGCGCTCCACTGCCGCCGCCTCGTGGGGGCGGGCGTAGTCGGCGAAGACGTCATCGAGGTGCGGGCCGGTGATGCGGACGGGGCCGACACGGCGGCCTTCGACGGTCAGTGACATGTAGTGCTCGAACCGGTCCAGAGAAGCGACGACTTCGGGGCTGGGGTGGTCGCCCCATTCGGCGGTGATCGGGGTGATGGCGGACTGCGAGCCCGCGGTCGAGGCCAGAGTCGAGGCGTTCTGCACCAGCGACAGCTTCACCGGCATAGGAAGGCGGCCCAGGAGCTGGGTCATGCCGTGGACGTGAACGCGGTATTTGCGGAAGTCCTCGAACATCGCGGCGATCGTCTCGGGGGCCGCGCCGGTCAGCGTGATCAGTTCGTCGAAGTAGGAGCGGAACGGCACCCGCTGGTCTTCGGGGGTGTCGCGGCGCGAGCGGACGGCGCGCAACAGGTCGCGGGCGAGGAGCGCGGTGATGAGCCGGTCGGTGGGCCCGTTGCCGCCCGGGCACACCCACACGATCATCTTCGTGTCCATGGCGGCGCGGATGTTGTAGACGCCGGCGGGCTGTCCGAGGAAGGCGCGGGTCACCGGGTTCGCGGCGAGGCGGGCGATCGGGTTGAGGACCACGGCGAACGCGTCGGCGGGAAGCGTGGGGAACACCGTGTGCCACCAGGAGCGGGTCTCCTCGTCCAGGCACCCCTCCACCGCCGTGAGGGCTGCGGCACGGAAGGCGGGGTCGGTGAGCAGGGAGCGGGTGTGGAAGATCGTGGCCTGGTCCTCGGGCTTCCCGGCGTGGCAGGCGGCCTCGTTGACGGCCACCAGCACCGCCAGTGCCGCGGTGAAGATGGTCAGTGCCCGCGGTGCTGTGGCATCGTCCCAGCCCAGCACGGACGCGTACGCGTCGGCGGTCGCTTCGACGACCTCGTGGGCGACCTGTCCCTGGTGCATGCCGATCGGGTTCCAGCAGCTGATCTGCGGAGTCGGCCCGTGTGCGTTGAGGTCGATGAGCGCGATCCGTTCCATCAGATGGTCGTGGGCCAAGAAGGGCAGCGCGCGCGGCCACGAGTCGCGGTGGGGGTCGACGAACATGAGTCCGCCGCCGGCGTGGGCCCAGCCGATGGCCTGGGCCAAGGCGCGTTCGGTCTTGCCGCCGCCTGCTTTGCCGACGCCGACCTCGAAGAGCGTCTCGCGCGCGTAGGTGGCGACCAGGCGACGGCGGCCGTCCGGCCCGCGGTAGATCCCCTGCAACAGCAGGTCGGGATTGCCGTGTGCGAAGGTCGGCAGGTCGCCGGCCAGTAGGGGCAGGCGGCAGTGCACGGTGGGAGGCTTGAGCAGACCGGTCAGTTCGTCCAGCTGGACCCAGTTGGCGCGCGGCGGCTGGCAGTGCCCCAGATTCCAGCGGCGTTCGAAGGCGCGGCGGCTGGGCCAGCGGTCCGCGCCGATCCGCCAGGGACCCACCCGCAGCCCGCGCATCGCCCACCGTGACCCGCCGCCGAACACATCCAGCGCCGCCTGGAGCTGAGCGAGCCGGGCCTCGGCCCGGCCTTTGGTGTGGGAGGCGCACATCACCAGCAACTGCACCCGCACCAGGTGGTCGTCGTCGGCGAGTTTGCCCAGCGCGTCGGCCGGATCGATGCGGCGGGGGACCGGCGGCATCACCAGCCGCCGCCCGCCACCGCTGTTCTTTCCGGTCACCAGCTGCTGCACCTGCCAGGCCAGCGAGTCCTCGATCCCCAAGGCGTCCTGCCGTATCCACCGGGCGGCCCGCTGGGCCTCGCGCCGTTCCATGCGGCGCGCCTGCGTCATCAGTTGCAGACGTCGCGCGCGCAGCGACGTTTTGGGGGCGCGCTGGATGTCGAGCCGTATCTCGGCCAGGTCACCCAGGTCGGCCCGCAGGTCGGACACAGCATCGACGAGCGGCTGGAGCGGGTCGGGGGAGAGGGGTACTTCGCGCAGCGGCGCGGTGGGCCTGCCGCGCAGGATGAACTCCGCCCGCACCACATGGGTGCGCGGCTTGTCCGTCAGCGAGCCGGCCCTGTTCACTGTCACCCCGGGGCCGAACGGGGTGATCGACAACAGGCGTTCACCGCCTGCCGGTCCTTCGATCCGGTAGCGCAGCGGGCTGGAGCCGTCTGCGCGCAGCCGGATCTGCACCGTCTTTGAGCGCCGCGGCGCCCACCACGGCATGGAGGTCGAGGCCCGGGCGAGCTGGACACCCCGGCGGAAAATCTCCTCGATACCAGGATCGAAATGCCGCGACGGCACGAGCTCCAGCGCCATCCGCTGCGCCGAGGCCTTACGCGCCAGACGGCGCACCACCACCTCACCCGCCACCCACAGGCTGATGGCGGCCGCGGCCACCACCCACCAATAAGTGATCACCCAGCCCACGGCATGCACGACGCCCAGCACGAGCCCGAGGAACGGCGCGGACGCCGCCTCGCCTGCCGGTCCGGTCACGTACGGGGCCGCGGTATCCACGTGATGCCCTCCTTCTTCGACAGGGTGCGGGCGAAGTGCCAGTCGGTGATGCGGCCTTCCGCGTAGGCGCCGCCCCGATCAGCGCCCGCCCACACCAGATGCACCACCGCCCGGTCAGCAGCCCCCTCCCGGCGGGCGACCGCGGCCTGGACGCGCCAACGCGCGGCAGAGAACGCCGGGGCCAGCGCCTGGCCCGAGGTGGGGAAGACGGTGGGCCACTGCGCGCGGCCGACGCCGGTGGCATCCGCCCGCAGTAGCGCGCGGCCGGCGTCGAGCAATACCCGCTCATCAGCGGGCGCAAGGTCGGCGGGCCAGGCCGCCTCCAGGCTCCGTTGAATGACCGCGTCGCCGCCCAGGCCGTCGCCGCGCGGGGGCAGAGCGGAGGTGGTGGCCGTGGGCGACGACTGGGGTGGCGTCGCGGCGCCAGACGTGTCGGGGGCCAGTGGGGTCGAGGGAGAAGCACTGTGGACCGGTGGCTGACGGGTGGTGGGGTGCTCGGTCGGCGCTGGCGTCGGGGATGAAGGCTCCTGCCGGTCGGGCACGCCCAGCAGGGCAACTCCGCCGACGGCCAACATGACGGTGCTCAGCAACAGCAGACGTGGGGAGCGCGGTGTGGTGGTCACAGCAGCCTGGCTCCCCCCGCGTAGCCGGACATGGCGGTGACGGCGTCGAGGCGCACGACAGTCCCTGGGCGGGCGGCGTTGACCATCTGCCCGCCGCCCACATAGATCCCGACGTGGTAGATCGTCGCGTCGCGCCCGGGAGCGTAGGCGTAGAAGGTCAGGTCCCCGGGGCGCAGAGCGCTGGTGCCGAGGCCGGCCGGGATCCGCTTTCCCACCCCAGCCTGTTCGGCTGCGGTGCGCGGCAGGCGCACCCCGGCCTTGGCGTACGCGTACGCGGTGAGCCCGGAGCAGTCGAAGCCCTTAATGCTGGTGCCGCTCTTGCCGCTGGGGGTGCAGCAGATCCCGTAGGTGGGGCCGCTGGCATCGCCGCCGCCCCAGGAGTACGGCACCCCCTTCTGGGCGAGGGCGGCCTGGATGACGGTGCGGACCGTGCCGGTCAAGTGGTTCGTCGCCGGGCCGGCGGCGGCCGCCGCCGTGTACTGGTCGATCCAGCCCAGCACCTCCGCCACGTACGCGGTGGAGTGGTTGTACTGCCAGATCGCCGCTTCGAGCTGTGAACGCTGCGCCAGATCACGGCCGTTCCCACAGAGGTAGAGAGCGGCGCCGAGGGCGGCGTCGTCCGCGTTGTGCGGATCGGCTATTCCGTCATCGTTGGCGTCCTTGCCTGTCGACTCCCAAGTGGAGGGCAGGAACTGGAAAGGACCGACCGCACGTTCACCTTGAGAGGTGCCGTCCCACTTGCCGCCGTCGGTGTCGGTAACTGTCGTGGTGTTGCCGCCCTGCCCGGAGCCGTTGAGCAAGACCCCATAGATCCGGGGGCGGATGTCGCCGTTGGCGGCGATGGTCCGGCCGACGGCGTGGTTGGACTCGACCTTCGAGATCCCCGCCAGGACGGGCCAGCGCATCCCCCGGCACTTCGGTACGTACGCGCCGACGTGCTCGGCAGCGTTCTTGTAGGCGGTGAGCATCCGGGCCGGGATGTCCGCCGCGCTGCCGCCCTCAACGAGGCCACCGTCGTCCTGCGCCCGTGTTCTGAGCGTTACGTATGCGCTGATCGCGTTGGATACGGGGGCCGCGCAGCACGTGGCGGCGAACACCAGCAGCGCCAGCAGGCATCTCCACCGCCGGACGCGGCGTCCAGAACGCGTCATTCTTGCTCGCCGCCCTTGTTCCGCCGGCGGGCCCGTTGCTGGCGCAGGCGTTCGGCTTCGGGGGCGGTCCTGCGCATCAACTCCTGCATCCGGGCCCGCGCCTCCTGGCGCGCCTGCCCGCGGGCGCTCCCGCCGCCGGGAAGCACGGCCTGGTGAAGATCGGGGCGAGCGCGGCGCCCAGGACCGTCCGGGTGCGACGGCTGTGCCGGGGGCGTGGTTGTAGAGGGGGCACCCGTTGCTTGGGCGGTCCGTCCGGCGGGGGCCGGAGGGCCCGCAGGACGTCCGGGGGACGCTGGCCGAGCCGGGGTTACCGGGCGGGAGGTGACTGTCGATGTGCCTGTGGTCGGTAGGCGGCGGCTGGGGAACGGGCCGGGGCCGCCGCGGTCGGTGTTCTCCCGCACGTCATGGGAGGCGTGCCGTGCGGTGTCGTGCCAGGCGCGGCCGTCCTCGCGCCAGGTGTTGCCCCACACCCGCACCTGCTGGCGGGCGTCGCGGGTGTAGCGCGAGGCGACGGTGTCGCCCGCGCGGGTCCGGCGGACGTTGGCCGGGAGCCCGACGGTCGCCCCGTAAGCGGTCCGGCCGCCACGGTGCAGGATGCGGTAACCGCGGTAGCGGACCAGCCGGTTGTGTGCCCGGGTGGAGAGCAGGGTGCGGTCGGTGTGCTGGTCGTGCAGCACCGTGTCGCTGTTGCGGTCGATGATCTGGCCGTCGGCGTCGCGGTAGCGGTCCGGTGGCCCACCGGGCCGACGCGGACCGGTGCCGCCCGAGCCATCGCTCCCGCCACCCGACGGTCCGCCACCGTTGGTGTCCGTGTCGGCGGTGGGTTTGCGCCACTTGGCCAGCTGCTCCTTGTCCGGCCGTCGTCCGATCAGCAGCCAGTGCCCGCCCCTGACGCCGAGCCGCGCCCCGAGCCCGCCGATTGCGGCGGCCGCGGTGAGGGGGGCGAGTCCGCGTCCGACTTCGGCACTGGCGTCGGCCAGCATCGCGCCGGTGTCCACCGGCATCCCCGTCCCGTCGGCCAGGGAGCTCAGCGCGCCCAGCAGGCGCTGGCGGGTGCCGAGCATCCCGTACCGGCCGCCGGTGCCGGTGAACAGGCGCAGCCCACCGCCGTATCCGCCCAGCGCTGCGGGGGAGTTCATGGCGAGCGCGGCCCCGAGTTCGGAGGTGTCGCCCGGCAGGTGGGTGCCGCCGATCTTGGCGTAGCGCATCCGCATCGCCATCCGCCGCCCGAACGAGCTGATGCCGCCAAGCAGGCGGCGGTGCCCGGCCGTACCGGCGATGGCCAGGACGTCGATGAGCAGGATCCGCTCCACCATCAGGTCCGGGCCGTTCGTGACGGTGGCATCTATGGCGATCCCGAAGAACGGGATGAACGCGCAGATCCCGACCACCGCGACGATCGCGATGCCCCACAGGGACAGCCACTTCCACACCGACTGCCGGGCCGGTCCCGGGAGCATGCCCGCGACGAAGGTGATGCCGCCGGCGGCCGCGGCCGCCACGCACACGCCCTGCGTGCCCAGCAGCACGACCGCGGAGGACAGGAGCATGCCGCAGATGAACAGTGCGGCGACCAGGAGGAGCCCGGCGCCGCCGACCCGCCACCAGGTGGGCCGTTCCGCGTAGGCGGCGCAGGCCTTGCCGACCGGCCCCGTCTTCTTGAGATCCGTGAGGAAGGCGGCGAACTCCTGGTCGTCCTCGCCCAGCACCGGATGGGGCGAATCGAGTAGGTCACCGGCCGCGGTCAGGGACGGCAGGACGTCGCGGCGGTCGGGTGCCGCGCCGCCTTGTCCGGCCAGGCAGTACTGCTTGGCGGGGCCCTTGATCAGGCTGCACGGCCCGCCCGGCACATCGTCCCTGGGCTTGTAGCCGCCGGTGACCCACTTCAGATGCACCGCATACGCGGCACGGTCGGATGCCTTGCCGGGGTCGAGGATGCGCCCGTACTGCAGCAGCATGAAGGGCTTGACGATCAGAGCGTTGGTGAGCGAGTCCTGGAGCGGGCGGGCCACCGCCACGGCAGCGGCAGGCTCGTGCCCTGGTTGGGCGAGGCAGGTTCGTTCGCCGTTGCCCGTCATGGCATCGCAGGGGCCGCGGCTGGCGAGCTTGCCGCCCCAGTCATAGGCGCCGACGCTCTGCTGGGCGACCTCGGCACCGACCTGCTGGGCCTGCCCCAGCGGCCCGGACTCGGCGAGCAGGGTGTCGGGGCGGATGAGCGCAGAGGCGGCGATCGCCCCGATCAGCAGGGTGAGGAAGATTTCCCCCAGCCCCCGGCCGACCCGGCCGCGCACCAGCATGAAGGCGGCGAAGACGAATGCCCACGCCAGCAGCAGCCCCTTCAACCCCAGGGTGTCGACCACGACGTTGTCGTAGGTGTCGGCCGCCTTCTGCGCGGGGCGGGTGAGGATCTTGAGCAGCGGGAAGCGGAAGGCCACCTCGACTGCCCATCCGGCGAGGCCGACCAGCAGCCGGACCAGGGTGAACAGACCGGACAGGGCGAAGGCGAGGGCCTGGCTCTTGAAGGCGACGATGGAGCCGCCGGAGGCGTTCAGCTCGTACCCGTCGATCGGCACCCCCTCGGACGAGGCGATGTTCAGCGGCGCGAGCAGATCCCCGGTCTCAGCATTGCTGCTGGCGGCGTAGACGACCTGGGTGTTCACCACGACGAACACCCAGGTGAGCAGCACGACGAAGCCGAGTGAACGCCACGTCGCACGGTGGGGACGCAGCATCTCAGCCCCGCCCCGGCCCAGGCAGGCACCCCACCTGCCACACCACCAGGCCGATCACACCCACACCCGCCACACCCACACCGGCCGAGTCCAACGCGTCGGCCAGGCCGACGTTCACCGCACACGGGCCTTGCTGAACAAGATCCGGGGCGGGGTCAAAGGCCCGCCCGGTGCGGGGCCACCATCCCGCTGGCACGCCCCCTGCGACCGTGAGGGCGATGACACCACAGGCGATGGTGATCAGAGCGAAGGCCACACTCGCGGCCACTGCGCCCTCCCGGATGCGGCTCCAGGGCGACGCGATCATTGGAAGGCCGCCTTCGGATGGGGGCCGGTCGCCTGGGGGTCGGGTGGCTGCGGCGTTGACGGCGCGGCAGGCCCCGGGCGGTGGTCGCCGGGTGTGGTGGTGATGGAGGAGGTGATGCGGGCGATGCGGGGAATGACGGCTTTGACGCGGCCGGTGTTCTGCCTTGGGCAGGCCAGCAGGAACTCGCCTTCGCGGCCCTGATGGCCGACGGGGGACAGGCCGGTGGTGACCAGCCGCAGCAGCGCATCGTCGTTGGGGTCGAGCCCAACGAACTCGAGGCCCCGGCGGGCCCGCTCGCGATCCGCGGTGCGGGCGAGAGCCCGGTAGGCCATCAGGCCACGGTCGGGGCCCAGTTCGAGGGCGTCGTGGGAGGCGCCGAGCAGGCCGGCGCCGTGTTTGCGGCCGTCGTGGAGGATCTCGTGCACCAGGGCGGTGCCTTCGGCGGAGGAGGTGAGCCAGTACAGCTCGTCCAGCACCACCGCGGTGAACCGATCAGGGTCCGCGAACGCGGTCTGGCGGGCGAGGGCTGCGATCAGGTAGAGCACCGCGCGGCCGATCAGCGCCTCCAGCGGCTGCTGGTGCAGAACCTCGGGCTTGTCGAACGCCGCCTTGGGGGGAAGCGTCAGACCGGCCGTAGTGATCACGATCATGTCGGTGGTGCTGGACGCGTCCAGGCGCACCGGCGCCAACGTCGGATCGAAGACCATCCGCGCCAGCGGGTTGGTGGCGACGACCCGGATCAGCCCGGCGAGCGTGGCGGCCGCGTCCTGCCGCTTACCGGACCCCGTGGTGGCCATCTGTTCCAGGACGCCCACGACCTGCTGCATGCAGGGGGTGTCGCTGGCGGCGGCCTGCTCGACGGCGTGGTGGAGGACTTCACCGCTGGTGCTCATGGGACCGATGCCGAGCTGGAGAGTGAGGTAGGACAAGGCGTAGTGGCGGCCCTCGGGCCCGCCGAAGATCCGCAGCGGGTCGATGGACACCTCTGCTTCGGCGGCGTCGATGATCTGGGCACGGCCGTCGGTGGCGGTGCGCGCGAAGGTAGCCCACTCGCGTACGGGGGTGCGGTCGATGCAGATGGCGCAGCCACCGCGCGCCCACACCGCCTCCGCGATCAGTTTCTGCAGCACGGACTTGCCCGCGCCCAGGTCCCCGACGATGCCCATCGAGGCGGACGCGTCGACCTTGGGCGCATCCGCCACATTGATCATGACGGGGCGGGTGGTGCCGCAGTCCAGGTCGATGCCGAGGAACATCCCGTTCGGGTCGCCGACCTCGCTCACAGTGAGGGCCCCGTTCAAGGCCCAGTCCTCCGAGACCTGGTGCTGGGTGAACTCCCGTACCAGGCCCGGCCGGGCGGTGCCCGGCAGGCCGAGCGTGAACAGGGCTTCTTGCAGGCCGGCTGGGCGCACGGCCCGGTAGTCGGCACCCCCGAGCAGGGCAGCCAGGGCTCGCGCGCGGGCGTCGCAGACGGCGGCGGTGGGCCCCCACACGCTCAGCACGGTGACCGACTGCACCTCCACCTCGACCGACGTGCGGGACAGACGCGCATCGAGCTCACCCAGGTCGCGGGCCGCATCCGGCAGGGAAGCGGGCATGCCGGTCGGGCGGACGTCGTACTGCTCGGCCTGGTCGATCAACTCCGTCTTCTTACGGCGCACCTGCTGACGCGCCTTCTCCGCGGACACGAGCGTGAGGTCGACGGTGTAGTCGATAGGGAAGTCGAGGCTCTCCAGCTGGGCGAACAGATCCGCGGCACCCTGGCTGACCGCGGGCGGGCACTCGGCCAGCGCGAGGTGCGCCTGATAGCCCACCCCCGTCTCGGACTCGACCTGCAGCCACCGCCGCCTCAGCGGCGAACTCGTCTTCAGCCGCCACCAGGACCCACGGCCAGAGCGGGTGACCTGGCCGCCCGCGTTCGTGAGCTTGCTGGCGTCGTCGAGCACCGGGTCGATGCCGCCCTCGTGCAGGCGGACCTGGCCAAGGTCGGCATAACTGGGCGACCGCAGCACGCCATCGCGGATCTGCCCGTTGCACAGATCGCTGCTCTCGGCCTCGGCCAGCAGCGGCTCCGGCAGGCCGCGGTGCAGGGCGTGCTGGATCATCCACACGACCTCCGCCGGACGGGCCGGACGCAACGCGATCCCACCGGCGAGCGCTGACTCCACCCGGGAGGCCTGCTCGCGATACGCCATCACCTCGCGCCGCGCCACCGGCACCGGGCGCAGGCCCAGCTTCGGAGAAATCTCCGCCCACACCGCGCCCAGCTGCGCCGACACCTGCAGCCGGGCGGCGTCGGTGCGCAGGGGCACGGCCAGCCACAGGGTGCGGCGGTGCATCTCCTCCTGGTCCAGCAGGTCCAGCGTGGCCTCGATGGTCTCCACCCACGGATGCGGCCCGGCATCGGGGCCTTGCCCGGAGGGTTCGATGCCCTCGATCATCTTGTGGGCGACCTCCCCCGGGTCCACCTGAGCGCACAGCCCGAACAGACGCGGGCTGCCGGACAGCGAGCGGACCAAGTGGGTGACGTGGGCCAGCTGTTCGTCGCGGACCGCGGCGGGAACGTAGGTGCCCTGGACGCTCTCGGCGTGCTGGCCTTGCGTGTCGGGACCGGGGCGCAGGCGGTAGAGGGCCCAGACGCTGCCCTGTGTCGACCACACCAGGTGCCCGGCGATGTGACGGATCGGCACCCTCACCGCACACCCCCGCTCTCGGAGAGTGCGAGCAACTGCTGCACAGCCGACACCGGCCGCACCGGAGCTGGAGAACCCGCAGAAGCGGTCCGGACCGGAGAGTGGGGCGAAGACGGAGGTTGTGCGGACCTGCTCCGGCGGGGCGCCCGCGCGGACGGCGGAGCCGCCCCCAGCGACGCGGCCGATGCGACCGGGGCGCACCCGGCCTCGATGCTGAAGCCGCCGAGCAGCGCTCGTGGCACGCGGTCGCGGGCGGCCCGCCCGCCGATCCGCCCGCCCCGCGGCTGCCAGCCGAGCAGCATCCATCCCACGGCGGCCTGGAGCGGGGCGCGCCCCCTCATCTTCGGCCGGCGTACGGTCCAGACGGCCAGGACCCAGGCCGCAATCGGCACCGGCCCCATCCACGACCACCAGCTGATGGTCTTGACCAGGAGCAGGCCGCCGCCGACGGCGACCGTGATCTGCGCCGGGGTGTACGGCCCGAGGGGGATTCGCCAGTCGGCGACCTTGCCCAGCACCCAGGGGTGGCGGCGTGCCGTGGTGTAGAAGCGACCCACCCGCCCGGCGGTCGCGCTCACAACGAGCCTCCGTCGCTCGGCGCATGTGCGCGGGACGCTGTGGGGTCGACCTGTTGGACGAGGCCGGGGAAGGGGGCGCCCTTGGAGGGGTTGTTCACCTCGTCCTCGAACATCTTCGCCAGGCTGTCGCGCGAGTTGTACAGCCCGAGCGCGATGATCATCAGCAGCAGGGCGCCGATCCCGGCCTTGAGACTGAATTTCTGGATCATGATGACGACCACCAGGCAGACCAGGCCGGCCTGCAGGCCCTTGGTCGCCCACTCCTTGAACATGTTGATCCAGCTGTCACCGAGATCGTTGAGCTCTCCCGCGAGCATCAGACTGTGCACCGTGTTCACCGGGCACCCCCGTCCTGGGCGGTCCCGGAGTCCAATGCCGTGATCTCCCAGCGGCCAGAGCGGGCCTTGAGGGCCAGTTCGTACGCCAGCGGCCAGCGGCCGACGCGGTCGCGGGCCTCCACCGCCGCCAGGACCCGGACCGTGGTGCCGTCCGCCGGAACACGCTCAGCTGCCGCTACCGTCTCGGCGGCGGATATCCGCTGCACCGTTGCCCCTTGGAACGGGGCAGGGGAGACAGCGCTCAACTTCACGCCCGGTGCGAGGTAACGCTCGACCTCGCCGGCCCCGGTGAGGTAGGCGCCGAGGAACTGCCCGATGGCGGAAGTCAGATCACCGGCCGGGACTGACACGCCGTACGGCGACTTCGCCATCGCGGCCCGGCCCGGTCCGGCCACCACACCCGGCGCACCGGTCACGGCGAACGAGGAGCCTGAGGCATCGGCGGCAACCGGGACCGCGTAGTAGCGCACCGTGCCGTCGGCGTACTGCGCGGCCACCGTCACCGACCACATGCCCCTGGCGCGCTGCGCACTGCGCAGCGCGGTCACCGACGCGGGCGCCGACTGCGCACCCGCCGACTCGGGCAAGTCGACGCCGGGCGCCATGGACTGCGCAAGCCGCGCCTGTGCACTCGACGGATCACTCGTCGTGCTGCGCAGCCACGCGCCGACGAACAGCTGCGCAAAGCCCGCTGGGGCCGCGTAAGCGGCGGTCGTCGTGCTGCGCGACGGCGCGGGGCTCGCCGGGGTGGCCGTCTTCACCGTGGGTGCGCTGGAGGCGACGGCGACCGCCAGGGCGACGGGACCGGAGGCTATAACGCCCCACAGGGCGAGGCGCGAGAGGCGGACACGCCGCCGCATCGCCTCCAGCCGCGCGCCCCCCGCCATCGGAGCAGCAGCCGCGCTCAGCGGGGCCTGCTGCATGCCAGAGGACATGTTCGAACTCCCAGGTCAGAATGGGTGATTACTGACCTCGAGAAAACCTGCCGACCCCCACCACACCACCCACCACCAGACCCCCACCACAGTCACGAACAGGACACAAAAGCCGTGGTGGGGCTCATGGGGGCCCACCCATGCCCCCACCACGCCGCGCGGGCTTCGTCCGGCGGGGGCAACAAGTGCTGTGGCGGCAGTGATGCGAGAAGAGAGCCGTGCGCAGTTGCTGGGCGGACCGTGGCTCCGACTGCGCATTCGGTCACACGTGCCAAGCGCCGTCGCCGTTGCGCAGTCCGGATGGGGCCGAGCCTCACAGGGGCGTGGTGGGGGTCATGGTGGGGCGCACCATGACCCCCACCACGGCAGATGGTCGGCTCTGGCCGGTCTGCGTTGCGCCGTCGCTGCCGCGTCCTGGCTGCGCAGACCTCCACAGGCTCAGGAGTACCACGGTAGACAGCACCGACCGCGCCCACCTGATCGACTGGTCATGGGCAGCGGTCGGGCCGCCGTGGGTGGATGGCGCGCTGTGGGCCATGCGGCTCATCTCCGACGGCGGCCACAGCCCCGAACAAGCTCGCCACCAGGCCCAGCGCATCCCGGCGTTCGCCGCCGCCTCACCCCAGGCCGCGCATCTCCTGGCCGACGCCGAAGCCCGCCGCTGGCAGGATCTCAACGACGACGGCGTGCCCGGTGTCGAGTCGGTCACCGAAGGCTCCCGGCTCTGGGCTGACTTCTGGGCTTCGGCGCAGGGGTGAAGGCGCCGGCCGGATTCCGCAGGAGCGTCGCTCGGGAGGCATGGATGTTCGAGGACTGGTCGAACTCCTGGGCCGTGTATCGGAAGTGAATCTTGCACGTAGGGTGTCGGCATGGTGCGTCCTGAAAGCTCCATCAGACCTGCGGGTGCGAGTCCCGCCCGGGTAGGCACCGGAGCGCCCGGTAGCAGGCCCCAGCTCGTCGGAGAGATCCGGCGGGCCGAGCGGGGTGTCAAGAGCCTCTTCGGAGGGAGCAAGAACACGGGCCGCAGCGTCAAGCGAATCCTGCAGCCTCGTCACACTCACGATGGAGAAGCCGAGCCGCTCATGTCACGGCGAAGGCCATGTCCGGCGGGCCCTGTTCCGGGGTCAGCCCGTCGGGTTCTCCCGGGGTAAGGGGAGTGGCACGTGTTCATGGCCTGGTGGGGAACAGGAGAGACCCGTCTGTGCGCGCCCGTCGTCAGGGCAGAGACCGGAGATATAAGCCGATGGTGAAGTTCTCCGGAGTGCAGCGGGAGTCCGAGGGGGTCGTAGTACCGCCGATCGGCGTGCAACATAACGCGCCGGGAGGGAAGGGCCCTCACTTTGATCGCGCTGGCGAAGAGGGTAAGCGCAAGGGCATGACCGGGACCGCCCGGTCCAACCACCCCGACGACGGGCACCCGCAGTGTGCACGAGGACCCGTCCGAGACAACGTGCGAGAACTTCAACGCAAGCTATGGGCTGCTGCAAAGCAGTCTCCGGGCAGACGCTTCCATGCCTTGTTCGACCGTATCCACCGGGGTGACGTCCTGTGGCGGGCATGGGTGCGTGTGCGTGAGAACCGTGGGGCCGCCGGGGTGGATCGGGTAACCCTGGAGGAAGTGGAGCGATACGGAGTACACCGGTTCCTCGACGAACTCCGTGACGCCCTGCAAAACGGCTCCTATCGCCCCGCGCCGGCCAGGCGCGTGGAGATCCCCAAACCCGATGGAGGCAGGCGCCCCCAAGGCGGCGCTGGAGACGGCCCGCGAGATCTTAAGCGGTCTCGGACTGCAACTGCATCCGGACAAGACCCAGGTGATCGATCTCAGGGAGGGCCGGGAAGGTTTCGACTTCCTCGGATGTCATTTTCGCGCCCGCATGTCGGGAAAGCTGTGGGAGCAGAAGCGTGTTCGGCGCTACTACCTGCACCGATGGCCGTCCCAGCGGGCGATGAAACGCATCCGGGAGAAGGTCCGGGACCGAACCGGCCGCAACCGATGCGGGACGGACATCCGTGACGTGATCGCGGACATCAACCCCGTCCTGCGCGGCTGGGGCGGCTACTTCCGGACCGGCAACGCAGCCACCAAGTTCCGCCAGGTTGACGCCTACGTGGAGAAGCGGCTTCTCGGCCTGATGGTCAAGAAGAGAGGTCGCAACCTCCGCGCCGGACAGATCAGGCAATGGACTGGGGACTGGTTCCGCGGGCATGGGCTGTACCGCCTTCGCGGCACGGTCCGATACCCGAAGACCGCGTAACACAACCAAGAAGATCATCGGTAAGCCGTGTGCGGGAAAACCGCACGCACGGATTGAAAGGGGACGGAGGAAACGGGCCCGCAAGGAGCACCGCGCCTCCAACTACCAATGTCGCTGAGCCACATAGCCCTCTCGTCCGGACGCTCAATCGAGCTCACCGAGCTGGGCATGTCCTCGACGTACGGAGGGTTGCTGGAGGGCTACCCGTGCAAGCCCATCAATGACATGAAGGTCAGAGGCCTCCAGTGGCAGGCTGAGCGGGCGTTTCCCTCCACACCGGTCCATCTGGTTGCCCCCTCCCGCGAGTACCCGGACGAGACCGCCAGGGCCTTCGGCCCCGTTGAGGTACTGCCTTCCGTGGCCTGCATCGGGGCCTTCCGCTCGACAGCGGTCGCCCCTGAACTCGACCCGGTGCTGCACCGTTCCGCTCTCACCATGGTCTGGTTCCAGTCCAGCTTGGAGGTTCCGTCGGGCGAGGACGCCGACCTTGTGCTGCGCAGCATTCGCTGGGAGGAGCTGGCGCAGGACTACGAGCTCTAGCGACGGGTGCCAATCCATGGTCAGCCGCTGGCCAGGCTCGCGGTCATGGCCTGAACGTGGTCTGTCCCGAGCAGTCGCCTGCCAATATGGTGACGGGCCTTGTAGGTCGGCATGGGGAGTTGCTGTGGGCGATCACGAGAAGCCGGACGACGGTCAGGGCGACAAGCTGCCGGGGCAGCCGTGGACCCCGCCGCAAGAGCCGCCCACCACGGATGGTGGTGCCCCGGGTGGCGGCGGGAAACACGGCAAGTGAGCTGGCGGGAGCTGGTTGCACGCCTCGCCGGGGATGGTGCGCTGTCGCCAGGATGGCGACCGGTGTTCGAGGAACTGCCGCGGGAGGGGTTCCTGCCCGATGTGGTGTGGCAGCACCACGTGGCCACGGGCACGGTCACGGCGGTCGACCGGAGCGTGGAGCCGGCACGGTGGACTGCTGCGGCCGACTCCGCTGACCCGCTGGTGACGCAGTGGGACGACGGCACACACCAGGGGCTGGAGCAGGGGAGGACGGCGTCGTCATCGGCGTCCGCCCCCTCCGTCGTCGCCGCGATGCTGAAGGATCTCGATGTGCGGCCCGGCCAGCGAGTCCTGGAGGTCGGTACCGGCACGGGCTGGAATGCCGCACTCCTGGCGCAACGGCTCGGCGCCGGGGCGGTGACCACGATTGAGGTGGACCCGGCTCTCGCCGACATGGCCCGCATGTCGTTGGAGCGGCATGGTCTGGGTGGGGTGAGCGTGGTGCGCGGGGACGGCTTTGCCGGATACCGGCCCGGGGCACCGTATGACCGGATCGTCGCCACCTGCGGTGTACGGACCGTCCCGGCCGCCTGGCTGGAGCAGTGCCGGCCGGGCGGGCGGATCGTGGTGCCCTGGGGCACCCCCTTCACCCGCCTGGAGGCCACCGCCCAGCTAACCCTCTCCCAGGACGGCCAGAGCGCGAGCGGGCTGTTCACCGGCCTGGTGCAGTTCATGAGCCTGCGAGCCCAGCGCCAGACCGAACCCGCCTACGGGGACTATGTCACCGCCGAATCCCGGGAGAAGGCAGAACAGAGCACCACCACGCTCACGCTGAACGAGAGCTTCGGAGCAGAGTGGGACATCGGCCGGTTCGTCCTCGGCCTCCTCATCCCCTCCTGCACGGTCCTCTTCGACTCACCGCAAGACGGCCGCCGTCCGGTATGGCTGTGCGGACTCGGCGCGGACCGGTCGTGGGCCTGTGTCCTCTTCCGCGACGACGGCGACGAAGCACCGTCCACGGTCTACCAGTACGGCGACCGCCGGCTGTGGGATGAGGCCGAGCGCGCTCATGCCTGGTGGCGCGACCACGGCGAGCCGGGCCTCGGCCAGCTCGGCCTGACCGTTGACTGCCACGGCCAGCACACGTGGCTGCGAGCCCCGAGTGAGCCTCTGCCCGCCTTCGCTGGCCGTCCCTGACCGGGGACGGCGGCTAGAAGAGGCTGTGTGTCACGCTCTGCTTGACCTGTGGGGAGGTCAACTGGCCGCGGCCTGTCAGAGCGAAAACGCGGACTGCAGCTCGTCGAGGGTCGGAGGTCCCGGATCGCGAACGGGCTGGCCTACGTCGGATGACCAACTGGGACGCCACCCTTCGACGAAATTCGTGAAGTCGTTCCGCAGATACCGGGCATCGGTCGGCTTCAGCCGGATCTGTTGACGGCTGTCAGCCCACCAGATTTCGAAATCGGCAACGGTGCCTTCCACCGGCCATGCCTCGCTCTCCTCCGGTAGCAGCAAGACGTCGACGAAGCCTCCGACGCTCAGGCCGATATCCACGAAGATCCCGATCGCACCAGGTCGGGGAACCTTCACCACCGTTCCCTCGAAGACCTGTCCGAAGCGCAGGTTCTTCCGAATCCGAGCCCACTCGTCATCTGTCACCACGAACGAATCATCGCACCCCTGGCGCTTCCTGATCTGTTCGCGCCTGACTATGACCAGCGACCTAAGGCCGCTCGTCAGCGGCTTCGGCCGGAGGACTGACCGAGCGGTCTGGACTCCTCACCTGGCCGCAGCCGGTTCCGGCTTGTATAAGGTCCCGTCGCGGAGCATCGCGAAGGGGACGTCGGCATTGCGGAGCCACGAGAAAGGTAACTCGGGGGGCGCAGCCTCCCGTGCCGCGTGTCCCTTCGGCCTTTGACCCGTTGTATGCGACGGCGCGACCATCTGGCGCGTCACCGCGTGCGGCACGGCGAGCTTGCGTCGCATCAACGAACCGGAAGGCCTGCGATGACCGAGCAGCCCTGCGCCGAAGGTGATCACCTCCGTACCGTCGCGATGGGACTCGTGGCGGCCTTCGAGAGTCTGGGGGCCGAGCACCAGGCCCTGACGGCAGAGGAGAAGGAGACCACCGCCAAAGAGCGCCAGGGCACCGTGCGCCGCATGGTCCAGTCCATCACGGACGCGAGCCGCACGCTGGTCCACGCGGTCAACCTGCTGGCCCAGGTCCACGGAATGCGGGCCCTGGGCATCGGCAATCAGATGGCGAAGGACGCGGATGGCCGTGCCTACAGCCCCCTCTTCGCCCTCGGCAACCCCGACGAGTTGCTCTACGAGACGGCCTCCTGCGTCCAAGTCGTCGCACGGCGCCTGAGCGAGGCGTACCAGCCGACGAAGAAGTACCCGAGCCTGGCCACCGCCAGGAAGCCGCAGGAGATGAAAACAGTCCTGTCGAGCCTGCGTACAGCGCTCACCGGTCTGTGCGTCGAACTGACTGCCCGCAACCTGACGCAGGACGCTGCCGAATCCGATGAACCGACTGACCCTGACCTGACGGAGGGCATTGTCGAATTCGATGAGTGCATCGCCTTCCTCGATGAGCTGGAGAGCCGGACGTGCGTCGTCCTGCCGGCCCAGGCGGCCGGGCCCACAGCCGACGACGTGACCGCGGCGATCCTCGCCAGTCCGGACATCGCCCGTGCGGCTGCCGCCGCGCTGGAGCGCGCAAGCGCCCGATGACCTAATGCCTCGCCAGCAGTGGCGCCATGTCGCTGCTGGCGGGTGCCGGAGCTCGTGCGGATTCCATGAGGTCGCGGAACTTCTTCTCGGATCCGCAAAGGTGGGCGGCTGGCTCATCCCGTACGTGCCCCACTCGTCTGCATAACGCCAGATATCCGGCAGGCGCGGACACCTGGGGGGCACTCGCCTGACAGGCCTGACGCACGTTCGGCATCCGAGATCAAAGAGGCCGGTGTGGGCACCGGACGCCGGGTGCGGGCGACGGGGGAACGTCCGCACCCGGCACACCCCACGCTAGCCGGGCCACGGCGGTGAGCTGAGCGGAAGCACGGCCCACTGACTGAAATCCACCGTCAGCGAGGGGGATGGCCGGTCCGCAGCAGCCGGGGCTGCTGCGGGGCGTGGTGGCGAGCCGCGCCGTGCCGGCCATCGTGCGGCATCCGGCCCGCAAGGGACCAACGGCCCGTAACCGGGTGCCGCGTCTAGGGGGGAGTGGGCACAGATGTGCTCACTGCTGGGTTCTGCCCCGTCGCTGGGCGTCCTGCGCGAGGAGCCGCTTGCGTTTCCACTGACGGCGCCCGCCCTTGTCGGTGATCGCGTCGGGGGTTTCCAGCAGGGGCAGGTTGCCCTGGGAGAGGCTGCTGGAGAAGGAGTTGACGCTCTTGAATCCCAGCAGTGCCGCGGCTTGCGTCGCTCCCAGGAGCTCGTTGGGGTCGCCGTCGCGGGGGACGTCGGGCAGTGCGGGTGCGGTGCGCTGGGCGCCGGTGCGCTTGCCGCGGCCGGGCCGGGTGGCCATCCAGTCCAGGAGGGTCTGCACGCGCCACCACTGTCGGAGGTAGGGGTGTTCGGGGGTGCCGAGTTCTTCGACGACGTCCGGGTCGGGGAAGTAGCCGGGGTGGTCGCGGACGAAGGTGGTGACCTGGTTGGGGTTCTTGTAGCCCAGGAACCTTGAGGAATCGGCGGCGTTCAGCAGGTCCTGCGGGTCATGGGCGGGCGGGGTGTGCTTGCGCAGTCGTGCCTGCGGCCGCTTGGTGAACCAGTCGGTGACCTGTGCGTGGTCCCAAAGGCGGGCGCGCCCGCGCATGCCGGCGATCTCGGGGAAGCCGTTTTCAGCGCGGTCGTTGTAGAGGCTGCTGATCCGTGCGGGGGTGAGGCCCTGTTCGGCCGCGATCTCGGCAGCGTCGGCCAGGCGAGGCGCGCGGCGCGAGGTCATGGCACGGCTTCCGTCCGGTCGGAGGCGGGCCGGCCCGTCCGGCTCACAACTCACATAATGGCAGGAGTGAAGGTGGGGGTCCAGTGCGCTGCCCAGGTTTTCCCAGGCAGCCTCGGGAGGGCGCTATGGCTCGGGGATCAGGCACACACCGCGGCGGGCCGCGTCTTCGGCCATCTGCGTATAGGCCAGGGCCGCCGGCGTCATCGCCCACTCGGCCAGGGCGAGCAGCAGGATCAGCTCGTCGCGGTCCTGGTCCGCGTCGCACGGCATGCCAGCCGCCGTCGCGGTTGCCAGCAGATCACGGCCGGGCGTCTTGGCGAAGCGGGCCGTCAAGCGGTCGCGCAGGTCGGCGAAGCCCTGCTCGTACAGCCCGCTCGCTTCGCGCAGGAGCAGCTCCAGGTCCTCGCCGTGGCGGGCCGGTGCGGCTGCGGCGAGGTCGAGAATGCGCTGCGTGGTCGTCGTCATCGACAGCAGTATGCCTTTCACCCCGGAGTGCGGGGGATTGCGGGAGGTCGCCTGGGGGAGCAGCCGTCGCATGGCGTGTGCTGGGTGTGCCGGGCCAGGTCGGGCTGTTTGCGGGGCGTGCTGTTGAGTGCGGTGCGGACCTGCTGCTGGAGGGAGGTGAACTCTGGTCCGTCGTCCGGGCAGACGACGCCGGGTTCGGGGGCCTCGCAGGTTCGGGCGTGGCGGATGAGGTCGGTGATGCGCCAGTCGGGCCGGAAGCTGTCCCCCCGTGCTTGCTCGACTTCGGCGTACAGGTCGGCCAGCCGCGGCCGCCGGGCGACAGCCAGCAGCACGTCGCGGCGGGCAGCGAAGACGCAGAGTGAGCAGGAGCAGCGGGAGGTGCCGGACCAGTCGCCCGCGCCGGGCACCGAGTCGTAGGTCCAGCTATAGGGCACGTTCGCGTCGCTGTGCCAGGCCTTGACCGCGGCGGTCGGCCAGTCCTTGATGGGCAGCCACTCGTCCACGACGCGTGCGCCGTTGGCCTGCACGGTGCGCCAGGCCGCACGCTTCCTTCGGTCGGGCCCCTCGTCGCTGCGCAGCCCCATGACCTTGAGAATCCGCACCGGTCGGCCGAGCTCGCGCCGCAGGCGGCGGACGATCGGTGTCCAGGCGCTGGAGACCACGCTCTCCTTGGCGCTCTTGCGGCAGTACGGGCTGCCCAGGCGTGGGAAGCGCCCGTACGCCGCGATCTCGGTCAGCAGTGCGCGCGGCATCCGCGTGCCGTCGGGGCCGGCCATCGTGCGGGTGACCTCCAGGTGCCGGTCGGGAGGTAGCCCGAAGGCGGCGCTGTGCAGGGCGGCGAGCTCGGACACGCCCGGGTAGCGGGTGCCGTCGAAGACGACGGGGGGCCATTCCAGGGCGCCGAGGCTGGAGTGGTAGGAGATCACCCGGGTTTCCACCCCGGCGGCCTGGGCGGCGTCCATGAACACGGCCATCATGGCCGCGCTGTCCTTGCCGCCGGACAGCTGGGGAGCGAGCAGGTCATAGGACGAGAGATCGGGTGTGCTGGAGGGGTGGTTGACGGGGCGCGCAGGCATGTCGGCTCCATGGTGGCCATGGGTGGCTGGTGAGAGGGGAGGGGAAGGGCGGCGGCTCACATTGCTGGTGGTTGGGAGTCGGCCCGCTTGGGGTACGGCCGCACGACGGGCAGACCGATGCCGATCTCCTCCCGTTCGCGGCGGGCCCGGCCGAGCCGGAACACGAAGCGGTGTTCTGTGGACATACGCTGTGTTGCCTCATGTCGTGTTGCGGCTGAGGGAGTCAAGTGGCGTACGAATGGGGGCTTTTCTGGGTTGGTGACGGGGGCGATCCTGTCGGAGGCCGACCCGTCCCTGGCTGGGAGGACTTGGAGGCGCGGGAGCGGGTGCTCGGGCTGCGCGAGCGGCAGCCGATCCTCGTCTCGCCGGATGGCCGGGTGGATCCTCGACTTACTGGCCCTAACAAAAGGCCGTTGATCATGTGACTGTTGGCTTGTCGGCTCGTTGGTTTGGTCATGGTGAACCGTCGGTCGCGGCCGTGGGTGGTGTCGGACGAACTGTGGTCGCTCGTCGAGCCGTTGCTGCCCGTGCCAGGTCCCAAGCAGGTCGAGGGCAGGCCTCGGGTGCCGGACCGGCAGGCGTTGTGCGGGATCCTTTTCGTCCTGCACACCGGGATCCAGTGGGAGTACCTGCCCCAGGAGCTGGGTTTCGGTTCGGGCATGACCTGCTGGCGGCGCCTGGCCGCGTGGAACGAGGCTGGTGTCTGGGACCGTCTGCACGCAGTACTGCTGCGGGAGTTGCGGTCGAAGAACCAGCTGGACTGGTCGCGGGCGGTGATCGATTCCTCCCATGTCCGGGCGGCTCGGCGGGGCCCAAAAGCGGTCCCAGCCCGGTCGACCGGGCACGGCCGGGCAGTAAACACCACCTCATCGTCGACGGCCAGGGCATCCCGCTCGCGGTCTCGCTGACCGGTGGAAATCGCAACGATGTCACGCAGTTGCTGCCCCTGCTCGACAAGATCCCGTCTGTGGCCGGCACGGTCGGACGTCCCCGGCACCGGCCCGACATGCTGTTCGCCGACCGCGGCTACGACCACGACAAGTACCGTCGTCTGCTGTGGGCACGCGGCATCCGGCCCGTGATCGCCAGACGAGGTGAGCCGCACGGCAGCGGCCTGGGTGTTTTCCGCTGGGTCGTTGAGCGCACGATCTCCTGGCTGCACGGCTACCGCCGCCTACGGATCCGCTGGGAACGCCGCGACGACATCCACGAAGCCTTCCTCAGCCTCGCCGCCTGCCTGATCACCCACCGCCACGTCCAACGCCTTTGTTAGCACCTCTTAGTGAGTGCCTGCGCCGCTCGGCGTTCTCGGCCAAGGCGCAGGGAACGCAGGTCACGTACGCCCCGCTTTACCGGCTGTTCTTCACGTTCCTGTGGCAGCGCGGGCTGGACTGGGACGAGGCGTCGGAGGATGACGTCGAGGACTGGGAGG
This sequence comes from Streptomyces sp. NBC_00224, assembly GCF_041435195.1. Classification (NCBI taxonomy): domain Bacteria; kingdom Bacillati; phylum Actinomycetota; class Actinomycetes; order Kitasatosporales; family Streptomycetaceae; genus Streptomyces; species Streptomyces sp. NBC_00224. Next base: position 36,467 of record NZ_CP108106.1, on the reverse strand, counting down.
ACTGGCGTCGACGAGGGGCGGCGAATCCGGCGCCGGTCGACGGCGGCACGTGGGCGAAGGAGCAGGCGGCGTTGAAGCTGCTGTACGGCATCGCGGCCCAGCGCGGTCTCGTTCCGTCGAACCCGGTGACGCTCGCCTCGCCGTCGGACGTGAAGACCTCGGACGTGAAGTGGTTGTCGCCTCGGGCCTTTCGGCTGTGGCGCAACGTCGGGCTCGGTGGCATGCTGCCGGACGGCCTGGAGGACGAGGCGTGGCGCGGTCGGTCGGCTGGCCGGGATACGGCGTACGCCGACCTGATGTACTCCAGCGGCCTGCGGCGCCGCGAGGGAGGCACCGTGCTGCTCTGCGAGCTCCCGGCGCTTGGGCGACGGAACTACTACGCGGGGCGGGTGGGCCAGGCCGTGGCCAAGCGGGCCGGCTACACCTTCTACGTCGGTCATCCGGCGCTTCAGCGTGTCGAGGGCTACCGGGTGAGCACGCGCGCCTTGGCGGTGGCCCGCGCCCGGCGGCGTGGCGTCTACGACCGGTTGCCCGGCCTGCGCATCATCCAGGGGGTCAGCCGGGCGGGCCGTGTGCAGTGGAAGGGGCGGGACGGGCGTGCGGGCGAGAGCGCGCTGGGGCGGCTGACGGCCGCTGAGCGGATGCGGTTGTTCGTCGAGGGTGAGGACGGCTTGGAGCCGGCGATGCTGTGGCTGACCGAGAGCGGGCTGCCGCTGCGGTACACGAGTTGGACGAAGGTCTTCGAGCGGGCGAGCGACCGGTGCGCGGCCGCGGGGCTCGACGTTTTCGCGACGCCGAAGATGCTGCGGCACTCCATGGCTCTGCGGACGCTGATCGCGCTGCACAACGCGCTGGACCGTCGGCTCGGGCTGACGCCCGCCGAGCGCCTGCACTACGAGGAGGTGTACGGGCAGGTCTGGCTGATGGTCAAGGACATGCTCGGGCACCGCAGCGAGCAGGTGACGCGGGACGTGTACCTGGAGCCGGTGCGTGGGCTGCAGCTGGAGTCGCTGCTCGGCGACGACGACAATCCCGTGAACGCGGAGAGGATCGCGGAGCTGGCGGCCCGTACGGGTCTGATCTTGGACGTGGCGTGAGCGGGCGGGGGCGCCGGGCGGCGCTGCCGCCGACGGACTACCGCAAGGCGCCGGTGCTGGATGCGGACGGCCTGGTCATCCGCCCCGTCAGCGGTGCCGGGAAGCCGCTGGGTGTGTGGGACTTCCGGGACAGCCCCGGCCCCGTCGACTTCCGGCAGGCGCTGGTGGCCGGGCTGGCCGGGCAGGGACGGGGCTGGGGCAGCCAGGACACCTACCAGACGAACGCCAGCACGCTGAGGCTGCTGTTCAAGGACGCGGCGGCGGCCGAGCCACCCGTCGCCGCGACCAGTCAGATCACGGTCGAGTGGTGGAAGCAGTGGACCGGTGACATCCACGTCCGCCGGGTCTTGGCCGCGGTCGTCCGGCGGGCGCCCGGGGTGCCAGAGGCGACCCGGGTGTTCCTGCAGACGCCGCGGCGCCGGCCGCCGGCCCGGCGAGGACGGCCGCGCAAGCAGGCGCACACCAGGGAGGAACTGCGCCGGATCAGGGACGCGGCCGCCGCGACGGTACGTGCAGGGCGGTTGCGGATCGCGGCGAACACCGCGGTCCTCCAGCGGTGGCGGGCCGGGGCGATCGAGCGCTGGGACGGCGACTGGCCCCTCGGGGAGGTGCTGGACGTGCTGGCCCGCACCGGCGACCTTCCGCGCTACCCCAACAGTGCCGACCGCGCGGTGACCGCGTACGCGGATCGCGCGTGCGGCTTCGAGGGCAACGCCGCCTCGCTGAGCCGACTCTTTCCGACGCCGGCGGAGATCGGGGCGGCGGCCGTGCTGCTGATCGCGCACGGGGCGTGGAACCAGTCGGTGCTCAAGAAGATGGATGTGCCTACTTGGTGGCCGAACGCGGACCGCGAAGACCCCGCCGTGCACCAGGTCGACACGGATAAGGCCCGGCGCGGACGGCGCCGGCACGCGAGCAACATGCTCGTCGACGTCGGGGAGGGGTCCAGCGGCCGGGCCCTGCGGCACGTGTTGGAGCTGACCGCGCCGGCCCGGGTCACCCTGGAGGCGCTGGGCCGGCCCGCGACGAAGCTGCTGGTCGGCCACCGCGGCTTGGGTGGAGCTGAGAATCTGCGGGACCACGAGGTCGGCAAGGCCCTGGAGGGCGCGATCCGGCGCTGGCAGCAGCAGGTCCGCGACGGCGGCGTCGACCTGCCCGCTCGGGTGCACGCCCAGGCGCTGCGCCACAGCGCGCAGGCGCACCACGGCCGTGCCCGCAACAACACCCAGGCCACCCACGAGCGGGATTACCAGCTGGAGGACGAGGACGTCCGTACCGCCTCGCGCGGCGCGGTGGAGCTCGGACTGGCCCAGGCTCTGGCCTCCGCCCGGCAGACGGTCGCCATGCGCCTGGTCGAGGAGGTCGACGCCGCTGGCGAGGTGAGCGCCGAGCTCGTGGCCAAGGAGGCCGGGATCGACCTGGAGGTGGCGCGCCGGATCCTGGCCGGCCGGCTGCGCACCCCGGTCGCCTCATGCGCGGACTTCCTCAACTCCGACCACACCACGGCCGGGATGCCGTGCGCGGTGTCGTTCCTGCTGTGTTTCGCCTGCCGCAACGCGGTGGCCACCGGCCGCGACCTGCCCCGCATCGCCTACCTGCACCAGGCGCTGGAGTCCCTGCGCTCGGCCGTGACGCCGACGGTGTGGGCCGCGGACTGGGCGACACACCACGCGCGGATTGGCGACTTCCTCACCACCTACACCACCACCGACGCGCGGCCCCAGCTGGTCGCCGCCGTGGCCGACAGCGAGCGGGAGCTGATCCACGCGATGCTGGAACGGAGGCTCGACCCGTGAACGCTTCCTCGCCCCTGCCCGCTGGCCCGGAGGTCGTCGACCCGGCCCCGGACGCCTTCGTCTTGCCGTTCAACCGGCTGCGGCCCGGCTTCGACCCCGAGCAGCTGCCGCGCTTTCGCGATCTGGCCTGGCGCCTGGCGCTGATCAGCCCCAGGGAGTCGAACCGCTCACTGGTCATCGACTGGAGCCGCTGCCCCGCCGGGCTGCGGCCCGGCGTGATGCGCGCGGCCTTCGCCGAGCTGAACGTCCCAACCCCGGCGGTGCTGCTCCAGCAGCGGGCCTCGCGCTCCACCACCCAACCGGGCACCCTGCGCCACAACTTCCAGATCTGGATCCGTCTCGCCTCCTGGCTCGACGGGCGCGGCATCACCGAACTCGCACAGGTCACGACCGGCGACCTGGAGGCCTACGCCGAGCAGCTGCGCCCGCTCGGCCGCCGGTGGCGCACCGACGCCAAGGCCCTTTGGGTGATCTCACGGCTATGGGCATACGCCCCCTACCTGCCCGAGAGCGACCGCCTGGTCATGCCGCCTTGGGAGGACCCGGGCGCGGTCATGTCCGACTTCCTCGGCACCAATGACGACACCCCGGACGGCGAGAACAGCGTCGCGATCGTGCACCCGGCAGTCATGGCCCCACTGCTGGTGTGGGCGCTTCGCACGGTCCTGGACCTGGCACCGGACATCCTGACCGCCGCCCGCGAGCACCGTCGGCTGCTCGCCGCCATTCCCGCCCGCGCCCCGCTCGGCGGCACCGAGACCACGGTGGCCTACCTGCGCGGCCTGCTCGCGGCCAGCGAGAAGCTGCCCTCCAGCGGTGCGCCCGGCGCCACCGCCGTACGCGCCCGCTACGGCGGTGCGTTGCCACCGATGGCCAACACCTTCCTGGCCGGCACCCTCGGCGTGACCACCTCCCAGGTCGCGCGCGCCCGCGGCATCCTGTCCGGCGAGCTGACCCCGAACGACTTCGGCCCCGCACCGCGCCTCGACGTTCAGCTCGCCGCCCGGATCGGCGCAGTCCCGTGGCGAGAGGCGATCGGCTTCGATGACGTGGACGTGCTGGTGCTGCACCTGTCCACCGCCGCCCTGATCTGCTGCGCTTACCTTTCCGGCATGCGGCCCGAGGAAGTCTTGGCCCTGCGCCGGGGCTGCTGCACGCGCGTGGAGCGCGATGACGGCACCGTACGGTTCGAGGTCCGCGGCCGGCACTTCAAGGGCGTGCTGGACGAGGACGGCAACGCGATCGGCGAAGGCGAAGTGCGAGCGGACCCGTGGATCGTGCTGGAGCCCGTCGCGCGCGCCATCGCCGTCGTCGAGGAACTCGAAGACGGCGAGCAGCTGTTCACCCGCACCCTCTACCGGTACGCCAAGGGCACCTGCATGCCCCGCACCGGCCTGTCCTCCGACACAGCCGTGGAACGGATCCGAGCCTTCACCGCCTGGGCCAACCAGCTCGCCGCCGCCCACGACCGCCCCCACGAGCTGATCCCGGACGACCCGGACGGCGCCGTCGCCCTGCGCCGCTTCCGCCGCACCATCGCCTGGTTCATCTACCGCCAGCCCGGTGGCCGGATTGCGCTCGCGGTGCAGTACGGGCACGCGGCCACCGCCATGTCGGAGTCCTACGCCGGCCGCTCGAAGGCCGACATGCTCGAGGTACTGGACCAGGAGAAGGGTCTGGCCCTGGCCGAGACCCTCACCGAGGCCAGCGAACGCCTCGCCGCCGGCGAGAAGGTCAGCGGCCCGGCCGCCGACCGCTACCGCGCTGCGGCCGCCGAGTTCTCCGACTGCTACGCCGGGACCTACCTCGGACGACGCGAACTGCGCGCGCTGGTCGCCAACCCCCGCCTCCAGGTCTACGAGGACCCGAAGGCGTTCCTGACCTGCAACCACGACGCGTTCACCGCGCTGTGCAACCCCGACCGCGACCGGGCGGGCGACGGCGGTCGCAGCACCCCCGACCACTCCCGCTGCCACCCGGCGTGCGCAAACATCAGCCGCACCGACAGCCAAATCACCGCCCTGCGCACCGAGGTCGCGCGGATCGACGCGGACGCCGACGCTGGCCTCGACCCCTACCCCATCGCCGCCCGCGAACAGCAGCGCAAGGATCACCTCACCGCCATCATCCGCCGCCACGACGCGCAGCAGCCCGCCGGCAACCACGCCCAGGAGCGACGATGAACACCCCCACCGCTGCCGCCCCCGGACCGCACGACGGCGCGGCGCTGGCCCAGCTCGTCGGCGAGGCCCTCACCCACGTCCAAGGCCACGCCGACACCGAGGACGCCGCAGAGGCGCAGGCCATCACCGACGCCATGGTGCGCCTGCTGATCGGCGCCCCGCTGCATTCCGACGGCAAACTGACCATCGTCTCCCTGGCCATCGAGGCCGGACTGCGCCGCAACAAGCTCACCCACAAGCACACCGGCCTCAAGGACCTGTTCTACGCCCTGGTCAAGGCCCGCACCCCCGTCCCCGAAGCGCTGCCCGACTCGGCGCGAGCCCGCGCGGCCAAGCAGGAACAGGACCTGGCCCGCGTCCGCGCCGAACGCGACGATCTGCGCGGACAGACGCAGCTCCTGGTTCGGATCGTCCACGTCCTGGAGATCGAGAACAGCAAGCTCAAGGAGACCAACGCGGCCCTGGAACAGCAGGTGGCCGCCCAGGCCTCGGTCCCCGATCTCAGCCGGCGGCGTCGTCCCTGACCTTGGCGTCAATCGACGGCGGGTGCCGTGCTGTGCCGTCGCCTCGGTGGCCAAGACCAGAGCGGGCATTACCCCAGCAACGCGGTGGCCGGCAGCACGACGACCTGCCACCCCGCCGCGTTACCGCACCCCCTCGTTGTCTGTCCGCCGCCCCAGCTCGAGCCTTCTAGGCCAACGCAACCGATATGTCGCCATGTGATGTTAGGACCTCAGTACCTCCGCATCGGCTCAACCCGTTCGCCGTTACTCAGGCACCTACGAGCGTTACGCTGTGCCGTCGGCCAACGAGGTGGGGGCAACGATGGAGCGACCGTTGGTGAGCTTGCTAATCAGCTCGCGCAATCGCCCACGGCTCCTGTACGACGCAGTTCGATCGGTGCTTGATGGCTCGACCCTGCCGGACGAGATCGTCGTGGTCGATCAAAGCGACGCACCGAACGAGGCCCTGAAAAGCTTGCAGACGCCGGACACAGTCGTGTTCCGCTACATCACGTCGGACACGAGAGGAATCAGCAGGAGCCGCAACCTGGCTTTCGGATACGCCTCCCATCCGGTCATCGTCGTCATCGACGACGACTGCCTCGTGGCGAAGGACTGGCTGGAGGTGATCGTGCGAGCACTACTCCAGGCCGGCCCCAGAGCGGTGGTGACGGGCCGAGTCCTCGCCGGAGCGGCGGAGGAGCAGGGTGCTTTCGCGCCCTCGCTGCATACCGATGACCAAGCGGCCGAGTTCACCGGCCGGATCACCATCGATCCGCTGGCAACCTTCAACTTCGCCTTGTACGCGGAGACTTTCACCGAGATCGGGCCCTTCGACTCCCGGATCGGCCCCGGCACCCGGTTCCCGTCCTCGGAGGACAACGACTACGGCTATCGCCTGTTGCTGGCGGGGTACTCCATCGTGTTTGAGCCGGCGGCGCTCGTCCACCACCGTGCCTGGCGGACCGAGCGGAACTACCTGGCTGTCCGCTTCGCCTACGGCCGGGGCCAAGGCGGCTATTACGGTAAGTACCTCGCCCGCGGGGACTGGTTCATGCTGCGGAAACTCGTCCATGCGCTCAAGCGCCGGGCCAGTCGCATGCGCCAGGGTGGTCGCCTCGGCGTTCTCGGCGAACTCGCCTGGATCGCCGGCTGGAGCGTCGGCACGGCGGACTGGCTGCTACGGCCCTCTCGTCTGGACGAACGCCACTCGCGCTCAGCGGACGGATCCCGGGGGTGGTAGGCGATCCGGAGGCATTGCGCGGACGCACCGTCCTTATCACCGGGCACTCCGGCTTCATCGGATCGTGGCTTTGCTCCCTGTTGGTCGCGTGCGGGGCCGATGTGGTCGGCTACTCCCTGTCCGAGGACCCCGCCAGCGCCACGCGCGCCCAGTGGCTCACGCTTCTAGGAGTGACCGATGTCCGGGGTGATGTCCGCGACCTCGCCTCGGTCGTCGCGGCGGCCCGCGTCTTCGAGCCCGACGTTGTGGTCCACTTGGCTGCTCAGCCCCTTCTCGGCCGCGGGTTCACGGAACCGCACCTGACATTCGACGTGAACCTCAACGGATCGCTGTCCGTCCTTGAGACCGTCCGCCTGGGCGCCGTTCGGGCCCTGGTGCATGTCACCTCCGACAAGTGCTATGCGCCCGCTGGTGCGGGCGCGCCGCCCCTCACCGAGGGGTCACGGCTCGGCGGAGCAGGGCCGTATCCGGCGTCGAAGTGGATGGCTGAGGCACTGTTCAACGAGTTTCGCGCGCTGGTCCCGGCAGATTCGTCGATCGCGTCGGTGCGGCTGGGGAACGTTATCGGCGGCGGCGACGAAGCGGACCGGCTCGTGCCGAACGCGCTGCGGGCGTTTCGTTCGGGGACGGCATTCCGCCTACGCGACCCGGCGGCTGAACGACCTTTCCAGCATGTGCTCGACGTCGTGTGGGGGCTGGCCACGCTTGCGTCCCGTCTTCTCTTCCGCCAAATCGACAGTGGCCGCGCGCTGAACTTCGCTCCCCCGAGCATGGCGAGCTCGGCGGGTGAACTCGTTGCCGAACTGGCCCGCGAGTGGGGTCCCGGCGCTCTCGTGAGTGACGGCCGAGACGAGGTCGATTTCCCTGAAGAGCCGGTTCTGAGGCTTGACGGAGGGCGTGCCGCGAGATCGCTGCGCTGGGAGCACCGTCTCGACCTCACCAATGCTGCCTCCTGGACCGTGGCCTGGGCGAGGATGACCGACAGCGAGGTCCCTCCGTCCGACGCTACCGCCTGTCAGGTAGTCGACTTCCTCGCGGCGAGCACACGGGCAGGGTCGAGGGAACATGATGGTGACTCCGTCGGTGCTGGCGAGCGGTGAGGCGTAGAGGGATGCCCGCACGGCTCGCGCCGCGAGGCGGGCTGTTTTGCACAGTGCTATTTGGGTGAGTTGATGATGCTGGCTCACCGTGCGGCGGTCGGCAGTCCGGCGTCAGGACTCGTCAGGGGCTGGGCGACCGGGATAGGAGGGGCGTTCCTGGCGTCTGCGCACTCGAGGTGGTCTTCACCGGGCCGCATCGAGGATCAGCGGGAGGAGCCGGTCGGTCACCGACTGCCTGTCCCGTTCGGTCAGCAGCGCGTGGTTCAGCAGCATCGCCGCCCTGGCGGCGGTGAGGAGGGCTAGTTGCCGGGAGTCGCGTACGGGCCAGGGACGGACGCTGCGGTAACCAGCCCCGTATGCCTCAACCAGGGCGGTGTAGTCCGTTCGTTCACGGCCGTAGAACAGGGTGATCGCGACATCGAGCACCGGGGGACCCACCATCACGTCCTCGAAGTCGAGCAGTCTCAGCTCGCCTGGGCCGGTGGACAGCACGTTCCACATTTCGATGTTGCCGTGGAGGAACATGCGGTCGGGAGCACGGGTGAGTCGGCCCAGCTCGGCATCGGCCTCCCCGACCACGGATTCGACCACTCTCGCGTGCCGAGCCGGGACGAACTCGGCGTAGCGGGGATCCGTGATCACGAGCTGCGTGCCCGCGTAGTACATGGTTCGGTCCCACACCAGCGGCTTGAGGCCCGGGGCGGACTGCCAGCTGGCCGCGAATTCGTGGAGTTGTGCGGTCATCCGGCCAAGCTCGCAGTAGTTGAGCTGGGTCAGGTCGGCGGCGAGCGGTCGCCCGTCCGCCCAGAAGAACAGGCTGCACTCGACGGGCGTCCCGTCGCGGTTCGCGACGGTGCGGGTGTTCCGGTCGAACTCCTCGGCGTAGGGCTCCAGAACCCGCACCTCGGTGCCTCGTCGGACAGCGCTCAGCCAAGCCAACTCGGTCCTGCTGTCGACGCTCGGCCCCCTCCGCAGGCGGAGCGCGAGCGCGGGGCCTGCGGCCGACACCAGCCGGGCCGTCACATTTGAATGCCTGACCAACTCTGCGACGGTGTAGCCATCCAGATTGAATGCGGCGATGGCTGCACGGGCAAGGGAGTTCGCGTGCGCCGCCTCGGAAGCGTCGAGCGCCCTGATGCCAATGCGCTGAGGCGGAACGTAGATGTCGCGTGCTGCCATCTCGCGTCCTCCTCCGTAGCACCCGGGACCGGAAGGTCTCCTCCGCGCCGTTTACGAGAAGCTCCGCCAACCCTACGCGGCGGCTGTGTGATCGGTCTTGATGTTCGGTCAGTTCAAGGACTCCCGCCCGCGAATCTGATCAGTGGTTAACATGGCTGTCTCCGGTCCTGCGGTGTCTGGGACGACCGGGATGGGGGCCAGGGGGCAGCGCTTGTGAGTTTCGCGGCGAAATACATCAATGCGTGGCTGCGTGTGGCGGAGACTGTCGACGTCACGGCGGTCGAGCGGGCCGTGGAGGTGCTGGCCGAGGCCAGGGAGCGCGACGCGACAGTATGGACGGTGGGCAACGGCGGTTGTGGCGCTCTTGCCTCGCATCTGGCGATCGGACTGACGTTGAACACACGGCGCTCGGGGGGCAGGCCGTTCCGGGCGGTGTGCCTGAGCGCGGACGCCGCCGCGCTCAGCGCAGCCGTCAACGATTTCGGCTCCCGTGAGGCCCTCAGGGCGTTGCTTGAATGCAACGGGCGTGCTGGCGACGTCCTGTGCGCGTTCACGGTGTCCGGTGAGAGCGCTAACGTCAACCAGGCGATCGCCGCAGCCGGGGCAGCCGGTATGCCGGTCGTTGCCCTCGTGGGGACTCCGGGGAGCACCGCCGCCCGGCTGGCGGACCATCCGGTCCTGCTCGGATCGGCTGAACCCGGCATCGCGGAAGACGTGGCCTCGGCTGTTATGCACGCCATGTACTGCTCCTTCATGTACGAGGGATCGTCGAGCCTGCCCGAGGGGTTCATCAGTGCCCACTGAGCGGGGCGTCCTGGTCGTGACTGGCGGCAGCCGCGGCATCGGCGCGGAGACCGTCCGTCGCGCGGTGGCGAGCGGCTGGGACGTCTGCTTCAGCTACGTCGAGGCGGAGGACCGAGCCGACGCCCTAGTGGTCGAAGTGCGCGAGTCCGGTGGGCGGGCGGTCGCCGTGCGGGCGGACATCGCGCAGGAGCCCGACGTCCTGGCGCTCTTCCGCGCGGCGGACGTTCTCGGTCCCGTTCGCGGCCTGGTCGCGAATGCGGCCGTTGTCGCCCCGCCGTCGCGGCTGCGGGATTTTACTGCGGAGCGGGTTCGGCGCGTTCTGGACGTGAACGTGCTCGGCACTATTCTGTGTTGCCGTGAGGCCGTACGCAGGATGTCTACAGCGGACGGTCACGCCGGGGGCTCCATCGTGCTGGTTTCCTCAGCGGCCAGCCGCATCGGTTCTGCCGGCGAGTACGTCGACTACGCGGCCAGCAAAGGCGCCGTGGACAGTCTCGTGACTGGCCTCTCCCGCGAGGTCGCGGCCGAGGGGATTCGGGTGAACGCGGTCCGGCCGGGCACGACATTGACGGAGATCCATGAGCGCAACGGGCAGTCGGCACGAGTCCGCGCTATGGAGCCACTGATCCCGCTGCGCCGCGCCGCAGCGCCGTACGAGGTCGCGGAGGCGGTGCTGTGGCTGCTCAGCGACGCCGCCTCGTACTGCGTCGGCTCGGTTCTGGACGTGGCTGGCGGACGCTGAGCGCCTGCCCAGCAGTCACCCTGCCGGGCAGGACCGAGGCAGCAGCATCCCTTTGATCACAGCTCCTTCGGCCTGGAGTCCAAAGCCGGTCGCCCAGTCGTCCAGAGTTCCCTCCCAGCCGACAATCCGCTCGACCACCTCGCCGGCGCCGTCCGCCAGCAGCGCCAGCACCCGCTCCCACACGGTCCATGTATGCGAAAAGCTCCCGCGAAGGGTGAGTTGCTTGGCCACGAGCGAATCGAGCGAGTATGCATAGGGTTGCGGCCCCCACCCCACCTTCGTCACCTGGCCCAAGGGCCGTGCCAGTTCCAGAGCGGTACGGAGCGCCTCGCTGGCCCCGGCAGCATCGATGACAGCGTCGGCTCCGGCCCGACCGCGGCGCTCCAGGGCAGCGCGCGCCTCCTCGACGGACGCGGCGAACCGTATCGGCCCCATCGCCTGCATCGTCGGGGCTCTCCAGGCGTCTCCAGGCAGCCCCACCACGACCACGGGGCCGGCCCCACCGAGGGTGGCGAGCCACGCGCTGAGCAGCCCGATAGTGCCAGCCCCGACGACGGCAACGGCATCACCGGGACGGATCTCCGTGCGGACACAGGTCGCCTGATAGGCCACGCATACCGGCTCGGTCAGAGCCCCCTGCTTGAAGGAGACATTGTCCGGAAGCCGGTGCAGGCACCGCTCGGGAACGACCACCCGTTCGGCCATGCCTCCGTCCGCCCGTGCGCCGAAACCGCGACGGTTCGGATCGAGGTTGTACACACCGGTCCGGGCCCATTCGGACGCGGCGTCTATCTCGGCGGCCGTCTCGGAGACGACGCGGTCGCCCACCGCGAACGAAGTCACTCCGGCCCCTGCCTCGACGACCACTCCGGAGAACTCGTGGCCGAGGGTGACCGGGTAGGTCATGTCCCAGGAGACGTCGCCCTGCTGGATGTGGATCTCGCTCCCGCAGATGCCGACCGCTTCCACCCGCACGATGACGTGCCCGGGTCGGCAGGCCACCTCCTCGACATCCAGCAGAGCCACCCGGTCGGGCCCGGGCGCTGTGGCGACCACGGCCTTCACAGGTCGTCTCCCCTCATGTCGGTGAATTCGGCGGCGACGGCGAGTACGGCGCCGGCGGCGCGTGCGAGGTCCTCCGCGGAGTGCTCCGTCGAGACGTACCAGAGCCCCCGCGCCGGAACGAACACGCCCTTGTCGAGCAGACGGGCTGCGAACCTGCCGTAGGCCTGCGCGTCGGACAGGAGGCGGTCGCCGTGCTCGCGCACCGGTTGCTCCGCGACAAAGCCGAAGCCGGCGCCGACCGTGTGGTTGAACTGGACAGGTAGTCCATGCTCGGAGTTGGCTCGCTCGAACGCTCCGGCGATCACCTTCATCGCGGACTCCAGCCTCGGGTAGACCTCTTCACGGTGCTCGCGCAGGTGATTGATGCCAGCGAATCCAGCCGCGGCGGCGAGCGGGCTGCCGTTGAAGTTGCCCATGTGCGCAACGGTACCTGTAGCGACCACCGACATGACGTCTCGGGACCCGCACACGGCACTGATCGGGAACCCGGAGCCGAGGGCCTTGCCCAGGACCGTCAGGTCCGGTACGACCCCGAGGAGTTCCTGCGCCCCGCCCAGCGCCACTCGAAAACCGGTAATTACCTCATCGAAGATCAGCAGAGCGCCGGCCTCCCGGGTCAGCTGCCGAACCTCTTCCAGGTATCCGGGCTCGGGCGCGAAACAGCCGCCGTTGATGTTAAGGGGCTCCATGATGACGGCGGCCACGTCGTCGGCCAGCGCGGCGGCGAGTGCCCTGGTGTCGTTCCACGGGCAGATCGTCACCTGCTGCGCGGCAAGGGGATCCTGTCCGGCGGTTCCCGGGCCGTCCCCTTGCAGTCCCGGAATGGCGATATGCATGGAGTCGAGCCATCCGTGGTAGTGACCGCGGAACTTGACGACTCTGCTCCGCCCCGTCGCCGCCCGGGCGACGCGCAGCGCCGCCTGGACCGCCTCCGTGCCTGTGTTGCTGAAGATCACGAGTTCTGCCGACGGCACGACCTCGCAGAGGAGTTCAGCAAACGGCGCCTCGTGCTGGTTTCCCGCGCCGAACCCGATACCGCGGTTCAGCTGGCTTCGTACCGCGTCTTTGACCACGTCCGGGGACTGGCCGAGGAGCATAGGGCCGAAGGAGAGCGTGAAGTCCACGTATTCGTTTCCGTCGACGTCCCAGATGCGGCTGCCCGCGCCCCGGCTGGCGGTGATGGGCACAGGGGCCTGTGTCGCCTTCATGGCCGACGAAACGCCCCGGGCCAGTGAACGCCTGGTCCGGGCGTAGGAGGCGTGAGAAGTGGCGTAACGGTCCACGGGCACTCCGTTTCGGCGGCTGCCGGCGGTACCGGTCATGGCCCGCTCGGCTCACCAAGTGTCAAGGACGTGTTCGAGGAACCGTTCGAGGTGCCCGTCCAGCCGCGCGCTCACCCTGACCGGCCGCCCCAGGTCCTCCAGGAGGATCAGCTCGGCTTCATCGCCCACTCGCTTCTTGTCCTGCGCCATGCCGCTCACGATCTGGGAGGCGCTGACCTCCCGGAGTTCGCTCCCGTCCACCAGGCCGCGGATGATCAGGCCGATTCGTGCGCGGACCTCCGGGGCCAGGATGCCGAGCTTCTCGGCGTAGGCGTTCGCGCACTCCATGCCGTAGGCCACCGCGATCCCGTGGGGAATGTGGCCCTTCGATGCGTATTCGATCCCGTGGCCGAAAGTGTGCCCGAAGTTAAGGTTCCTGCGGAGTCCGGTGTCGAATTCATCGGTTTCGACGAAGTCCTTCTTGACCGTCATGGCCCGCCTGGCCAGGGCGGACATGTCCGCTGTGCTGAGCCGCTCCCAACCCCCGGACAGTTCCGCCTCGAAGGCCGCCCATACCGTGTCGCCTCCTAGAGCGGCGTAGTGGAGCATCTCGCCAATGCCGGACTGGACATCGCGCGGCGCCAGAGTGCCCAGGAACGCGTCGTCGACAATGACCTCGGCCGGCGGGTGGAAGGTGCCGAGCTGATTCTTGTAACCCCGGTGATTGATCGACGACTTGCTGCCGATACAGCTGTCGCCCTGGGCCAGGAGAGTGGTCGGCACGAACACCCAACGGGCGCCGCGGTGGACGATGGAGGCTGCGAACGCGGCGGCGTCCTGAACCGTTCCACCGCCGATCACGTAAAGCGTGCCGCCGCGGTCGAAGCCGGAATCGAGAAGCCACGTCACGACCAGCAGGGCGCCTTCGAGTGACTTGAGGTCTTCCTCGGCCACGACCGGCAGCGTGGGGGCGGTAGACGCGAGTGTTCCAACTTCCGGGTGTCCTGCCAGCACGGTGGCGTCGACTACGAGCCGGTCCGATGCGGACAGCCCCGTCGGAAGGGCACGCTTCAGCGAGATCCATCGAACTTCATACGCACCGCGATACGACCAGACAGTGAATGCCTGCCCCTGGTCCACCAAAGCCCAACTCCTCCCCGGCGCCTGAGTAGACGCAGCGTATAGCTGCGAATGTCGGCAGGAAAGGGTGCCTCGGGCGGCAGCCATCGGCCGCAACCCTCTCATCCTGATACCGTCACAGGCCAGGCGGCAACACGCAGCAACTGTCCGCAGAAACGGTGAACACCGCGGTGCCGGACCCTGCGGGCACCGGTTGCGGCCAGCGCCTCGTGCAGCCACGCGGTCGGGTCCCCGCCAGGCCGCAGCTGCGAAGCCCAGCGCGGTGAGCTTGGCGGCCGTGTACTGGTGGCCCTGCTCCTGGCGGCGGATCTTCTGTGCCGTCCGGCCGGAAGCGCGCCGGTTTCCGGAATCCTGAACGTTGGTAAGCCGAAACCTGCGTGCCTGTTGATGGCTCGGCGGTCCCACGTGCGGGTTCCGGCTTAGCTGACGGGACATGGTGAGCGAACCCCGGTTCTGCCAGGAGGAATGGGAAGACCACGGCTGATCTGAAATACACATCCCGCCTGGGACTTCGACTTCGACGACGGCGACGAACTTACCCGGCGACTGCCATGACTGGCCGCTCTGTACGATCACCGAATGCAGGGAAGTGATCCGCCTGTCCTGTGCCGAGATCAGCAGGTGGTGTCCTGTCCGGATAGTTGAGGGAGCTGACGGGTGTCCGCTTTTGGCTTCTACGCTCACGTCGCCGTTTGCGGTGAGGTCCTGGGAGTTGGCCTCGGTGCCGACCCGGAAGCCTGGGAGGCCGCCCTGGGGGCGAGATGCCTTGATGTTCCCGGTGGTGGCCTACTGCGGCGGGACTACGGGCTCGTGGAAATTAACTTTTCGCCGGACCAGCCAGGGTGGCAAGGGCAGATGTCGTGCTTCGGCTTCGGCGTGAAGATCCAACGGCTGCTGTACGACCAGTCCCCGAACACCGTGCCGTCCCCGCTCTCGCGGGAGTACGGGGAATTCGCACCCAGAGTCCCCTTCAAGGAACTGCAGGCCGCCATCCTGGCCCTGGGCCACACGATCGAACTCGACAAGCACAACACGTCGAGTGACATGGACTGCTACCGCGTATCCGGGTCCGCCGCCCGCATCCACGTGGTCGCCGACCCTGACCCGTACGGGTCAGGCGACCCAGATCCAGACGGACACCAGAGGGGCGACGTCTGGTCCATCGACGTGTGGTGACCGGCCGGCACCCTCTCGGTAGCGTCCGCGATATCCCTTCGCTACGAGGAGTGCCGGGCAACGATCACCTGCGCGGCGGGCAATGATTTGAAGAGCGCGTGCCACCCGGCTGATCAGCCACACTCAAGCCCCCCGTGCCGCATCCAACTGGCTAGCCCGCAGGCCAGTGTGGGTTAGGCATGCCGTCATCGCGCATGTGCGCCCGCTGCCAGATCCCGTTCCAGTTGAACGGGGTCTCCGGGACGAACCGGTGCCGCTGCCCGCACGGACATGGCGCCAGCACCCACGCGCACCCCCGGCACAGTTCCACCCAGCCGTGCCCGGTCGAGTTCGACATCAGCGGTCTCTCGTCGCCGCATGCTGGGCAGCCGGGGAGATCGGCGCCGTCCAGAATCGCGTTCTGTCGCCGGACGTACTCGGGCAGCCGCAGCGACGGATGGCGAAACGGGTCTTCGTACCAGGCGCGGTTCGGGGCCTCCCACCAGCTCCGCAGCCACCACGGTCGCGGGGTCACTACAGCCCGGCGCCCGGCCCGCTTCTCCGCCCGGCGTTGCGCTGCGTACTTCTCCGCCCGCGCGAGCCACAGCACCCGCGCCTCATACAGTTCCTCCACCGCACGCACCAGCGCGTCCGGGTCCGCCTCCAGCCGCCGAGGGATCGCGGCGCTGAGCGTGAGGTGGTGGTAGGTCGCCCGGAAGCCGTACGGAGCAAAGAGGGTGATGCAGGTCCGCAGCGCACTGTGCCGGCGGCGGAGGGGAAGGCAGGCGTCGTGCACGCGCGCTCGGTGGGTCAGGAAACTGGTCATTGTGGGGGCGCCAGGTCCAGTGCCCGTGCCAGGGCGGCAGTGACGGCGGCAGCGTGTGCCGGCAGGTGTTGTTCAGCCCAGGTTCCGGCAAGGCTGAGGAAGTCCTGCAAATCCTGCTGGGCGCCCGAGACGAGCCTGCGTACCTGGTCTACTGACAGTTCGATCACTGGGCTGCCGTCCGTCCCGTGGGCGTCGAGTGTCGGCCGGACGATGTCGCCAACGCGTTCGGCCACCGAGGACGGATCGTGACCGAAGGAGGAGCAGCCGGTGCCGTCGAGCACCTCCAGCCAATCCCGCCAGGTCTCCAGGCCGTTGCAGCAGCCCGGCTCGACGAAGACGGTGGCGTTGTCGGTCACCCGGAACCCTCCGGCGGCGAACAGATCAGGCATGGTGAGCAGTCCGTGCAGGAATGTGCCGAGCGGGTCGGTCGGGCACGGCCCGTGCTCCTCCTCCGGCTCGAAGTCATTGCAGTCGGCGATTCGCATGACGGCCGTGCCGACCTCCGCCGGAGTCAGCTTCCCGTCCAGTACGAGGTAGCCGTAGAAGTCGCGCTCACCAACCGGCCAAAGCGCGAAGTCGTCGGCAGTAAGGATCTCCAGAACGGGTTGCATCACGATCACATGGGGATGATGCCGGATCCGCTGCTACACCCGCCACGGGCTTTAGCGGTATCGGGCTCAGGGTGGGCCCGCTACCTGGGTAGTTTCGCGGTGCGCTTCCGGCAGGCGGTGCTGACATAGCGCATGGCGGTCTGCATCGGTGATGCTGAACAGGCGCATCAGCCGGAGCGAGTCCGCGCATTCGGCCCTTAGCTTCGCTTTTATCCCTGCGCCGTGGGCCTGCATGGTTGGTTGGGTGATGTGTGGGACATGGAACGGCCATCGCGGGACTCTCCAGGTAGGTGAAGACCAGGGGAGGACGCGATGGCCGTCGCTGTCAGTGTGCTCGGGCCCGGGATGTCCCGCCAGGGGCAAGCCAACCTGATGCGCTTTCGTAGGAGTTGGTATGCCTGTCTGGTCCGGCGCGCGGATGCGTTGTTTGAGCTGACGGACGCTCTACTGGCGGCCGGGCCGGTCGTCTCGCTGCCGTATCTGTCGCTGGACGGGCTGCACCGACGTGGTCACGGCAGCACCTACGCCGCCTTGGCCCAGGGCCGAGTGGATCCCGAAGCGGCACGTGAGTTGCTGGCCGACTCGCTGCCTGGTGTGTCGTGTCCGGTGTTCGCGGTGGATGTGAGTGTGTGGGTCCGCAGTGATGCCGAGTGCTCGCCCGGCCGCGGTTACTACTACCACCCCTCCAGGCACTCGGCGGGCCAGCCGATCGTGGCAGGCTGGGCCTATTCCTGGCTGGCCGGCCTGGAGCTGAGCACGAACTCGTGGAGCGCTCCGGTCGATGCCCGGCGCCTGCTCCCGGGCGAGAACCCCAGCACCATCGCCGCCCGCCAGATCCGCGGCCTGCTGCAACGGCGTCCCGAACTGGGCGCTCGGAGCCCGCTGTTCGTCTTCGATGGCGGGTACGACTCCGTCCGCCTCGCGCTCGACCTCACCGGCAGTCCGGCTCAGATCCTGGTCCGGGTCCGCTCCGACCGGTGCTTCTACGCCGACCCGCCACCCCGCAGGACGACGGTCGCGGGGCGGCCGCGGCGCCACGGCGCGAAGTTCACCTGTGCCGATCCCGCCACCTGGCCGACCCCGGACTCCGTCCACTCATGTGCGGACGAGCAGTACGGCGTGGTCACCGTGCAGCTCTGGCACCGCCTGCACGCCAAGACCCAGCAGCATGACGGGCATGGCAGCCGTGGCCCTCGCCCTGTCGTCCCGGGCACCGTGGTCCGCCTCAGCGTCGACCGGCTGCCCGGCCGGGCCAGGGCACCGAAGACGTTGTGGCTGTGGTGGGCGGGACCCTCCGGCCAGGTTCCCGATCCGGATTTGCTCTGGCGGGCCTATACCCGCCGCTTCGACATCGAGCACACCTTCCGCTTCGCCCGCCAGACACTGAACTGGACCCTGCCCCGCCCGCGCACCCCGGAACAGGCCGACCGATGGACCTGGATCGTGCTCGTCGCCTACACCCAACTCCGCCTCGCCCGCCCCCTGGTCACCGACCACCGCCTGCCCTGGGAGAAACCACTGCCATCAAATCGGCTCACACCTGGCCGGGTCCGTCGACGATTTCGTCATGTTCAGGCAGCAGTGGGAACACTGACCAACCCACCACAACCCTGCGGACGTTCCACCGGCCGACCACCAGGCAGCCGACGAGGCCCCGCACCCCGCCATCCAGCAGTCAAAACAACCGCATGACCTACGATCCACCACTCTCAGGGATAAAAGCGAAGCTTAGAGGCCCTAACAGAAGTTGTTGATCATGTGACTTTTGGTTCGGATGGTCGTTGGTCTGGCCGTGGGGAAACGTCAGTCGCGGCCTTGGATCGTGTCGGATGAACTGTGGTCGCTCATTGAGCCGTTGCTTCCGGGTCCGGCGCCGAAACAGGTGGAGGGACGCCCCCGGGTACCGGACCGGCAGGCACTCTGCGGGATCCTGTTCGTGCTGCATACCGGGATCCAGTGGGAGTACCTGCCGCAGGAGCTGGGGTTCGGATCCGGTATGACCTGCTGGCGGCGCCTGGCAGCGTGGAACGATGCCGGCGTCTGGGACCAACTGCACTTGGTGCTGCTGAAGAAGCTGCGGGTCGCGAAGAAGCTGGACTGGTCGAGGGCGGTGATCGACTCCTCCCACGTCAGGGCAGCTCGACGGGGCCCAAAAGCGGTCCCAGCCCGGTCGACCGAGCACGTCCGGGCAGCAAACACCACCTCATCGTCGACGGCCAGGGCATCCCACTCGCCGTCTCGCTGACCGGCGGCAACCGCAACGACATCACCCAGCTGATACCCCTGCTGAAGAAGATCCCGTCTGTTGCCGGCCTCGTCGGACGGCCACGCAACCGCCCCGACAGCCTGCTCGGCGACCGCGGCTACGACCACGACAAATACCGCCGTCTCGTCTGGGCAATGGGTGTCAAACCGGTGATCGCCCGCCGCGGCGTCCCGCACGGATCCGGCCTCGGAGTCCACCGGTGGGTTGTGGAACGGACCATCGCCTGGCTCCACGGCTTCCGCCGACTACGCATCCGCTGGGAACGACGCGACGACATCCACGAAGCCTTCCTCGGACTCGCCACCTGCCTCATCACCCACCGCCACGTCCAACGCCTTTGTTAGGACCTCTTAGCCTGCTCCAGTTCGGCGATGACCTCGACGTGGTAGTCGCGGCGGTCGAAGCCCCCTCTCGTACGTGCCGCCACGAATGCCTGCCCCGGTGCCAGCGCTGGCACCAAGACGACGCCGGTGCTGCCTCCGGCGCGTTCGCGATGGGCAGCGGTTCCTGCGCGGGCCGCCTCAATTACGCCGCCTCCTGCACAGGCTGGCTGTGCGGGGCCGCTGCCCCTGCCACGGTGTCCTGGCCCGTCAGGGCCTCGACGACCATGCCGACCAGGTCCCGGCCCGCGTTGGAGGTGACGGCGTTGCCGATCATCTCGACCTGCTGCTCGCGCCGTCCGAGGAAGACGAAGGTGTCGGGGAACTCCATCGCCCGTGCTGCCTCCCGGGCCCGGATCATCCGGTACCGGCACTCCTCCAGGCTGGTGGCGTAGCCGATCAGCCCGTGGCGGTCGTGGGTGGTGAGGGTGGGCATCGGCTGGGTCACGGGCTGCGCCGTGCTGTTGCCGTAGTACGGCAGGAGCTCGTGGGAGGCCGGATCGGCGTAGACGACGCCGTGGTTGATGCCACCGGCGGTCAGCGTGGACATTGGCTCGCTGGCCCGGCGGTGCGTGGAGCCGCCGCCGTGCAGCTCGACCATGTACGGCTCGATGAAGGCACCTGGGCCGTGCACCCGCTGGTACCTGTCCCACCCTGCGCTGATCTTCCGCATGGTGTTGGGCGCCAGAGGCCTGAGCCGCTCCCCGAGCATCTGGGCGGGAAGGGTGAGGTCCAGGGCCTCGATCGCGCCGCGCACGGGCGGTTCGACCACCTGGTTGCGGCAGGTGACGTGGGGACAGCGGTAGAGATACTGGCCCGTCTTGACGCCGTAGACGCCCCAGGGGCGCTCCGGGCTGCACACCCGCGTCCGTTTGAAGGACTGCATCAGATGGACACGGCCGTGCGCGGGGCAGATCCCGTAGGGGCGCAACCACTTGTCGAAGTCGGGCGCGCGGTCGCCCTGGCGCCAGAAGACGACATACATCCGCGGGCGGCGGGAGCGGGAGCCGGGACCGGCGGCCTGGGCATGGGCGGAGTCCAGGTAGACGATCCGGTACAGGTACGGGCCCCACAGGGCGACGCTGCGCACCCAGGTGTCGAACGCGAACCCCGGAGCATCTGCGGGTCCCCACCAGCGGGCGTCGGGCACGTTCTCGACGATGATCGCCCGGTAGCGGTGGTGCTCGGCGAAGCGGGCGACGTCGTGCATGGTGGCCCGTGAGCGGATGGCGGCTTCGTCCGTGCCGTCGGTGGCGAACAGCCCGTCGTTGAACTCCCCGTAGCAGCGCTTTTTGCCCCGGGCCCGGGTGTGGTGGGTGCATTCCGGTGACGCCCACAGGATGTCGGTGCGCGGGTACTTGGCCGGGACGACCTGGGAAATGTCGGCGCAGTCGTGGTCGGTGTGCGGATGGTTGTGCTGGTGGGTGTCGATGGCGTGCCGGGCATGGTTGGCCGCCATCCGCACGCGGACGCCGTCAATCAGCTCGGCCCCGAGAGTGGAGCCACCGGCGCCGCAGAACAAGTCGGTCACGGTGATCACGTCGAAGTTCCTGCTCTTCAAAGAGAGGTGGATGGCTGCGTCAGGGCAGCTGGAGCTGCGCGCCGGAGCCCGAAAGCAGGGCGTCCCACGCCTTGTCGAAGCCGCCGTCCTGCTTGTCGATCACGTGGGCCGGGGCGGTGCAGAACAGTTCCTCGGCCATCGGCCAGCCGTCTTGGCGGGGGCGGACCCAGGCCCGGGCGCGCCCGTAGAGCCGGTCGTGCTCGACGTCGACGCGGTGCCGCTGGGAGAGGGAGGTCAGTCGCCGGGCGAGTAGCTGGGGGTGGCCGAGGTCGACGCGTTCGGTGGAGCGCATCACGGGGCGGCGTCGGCCGTCGGCGGTCAGCAGGAACAGGCGGCGCACGTGGTAGAGCGCCCAGGGCGTGTCGAGTTCGCGTGCGAAGGCCTCCAGGCAGGCCCGGTCCCGTAGCTGGGAGGGGTCCAGCATGTCCAGGAGGCTGCCGGTCCTGCCGTAGAGCGTGGCGTTGGGGTTGAGGCTCATCGCGGTGTACTCCAGGCGCAGCACCTGTCCGGCGATGTCCGGGTGGGTGCGCATGCGCTCCAGGTGGGCGGGCAGCGCGCCCATGGAGACGGGGAAGCAGCAGAAGGTGCAGTACGACTTGGGCCAGTGGACGCCGAACCGCAGGTGGAGGTAGTCCTCGACCTCGCGCCTGCCCCAGCCCCATTCGATGAGCGGGAACACCCCGGTGCGGCCCGGGATCTTCGAGTGAGTGGTGTCATTCAAGAGGCGGCCCGGCTCGTCGGCGTTGAAGCCCAGGATCTGCCGGAAGGGGCGGCCGCCGAAGACCCGGCCGAGCCACAGGTCACCGACCTCGCCCTTGGCCCGGAGGCTGCACTTGCGCGCCCCGGCCTGCTGGGGAACGGTGCCGACGGACTCCATCTCCTCCCACAGCGTCCACGCTCCACGGGCGTGGAGCTGCTCAGGGTGGCGGCAGTCGTCCAGCACGGTGATCCCGTCCGCCTTGAGATGTCTGTTGCGGGCCAGCTGGACGAACCGCACGCGGTGCTGGCGCAGCAGTGGGAGCATGAACTCCGTACACAGCAGCCGGGTTTCGGGCCACTCGCTGCCCGTGGCCATGTAGAGGACGGCGGTGCGCTGGAGGTCGATGCCGTGGGCGGCGGGGTCGGTGAGCATGCGGGCGAGGTAGGCGGTGGAGTCGGCGCCGAGCCCCCAGTTGATGACGGTGTCCAGGTCGTCGTCGGCGGTCAGGCCGGGCAGGAAGAGGCTGTACGCGGTGCTTGGCATGGCACGGGCTCCTTCGCGGCCGGGCCGGGCCGGGTCTGGGCGGGGATGATGAGCAGCAGGCGTTGAAGTAGTCCGCTCCGTGCGGGGATACGGCGGGCAGGGTCAGGTCGCCGTCGGCGACGTCACCGGCGCGGGCCATCCGCGCGAGCGCGGGATCCGGAGCAGCGGGGCGTGGTCTTCGTCGTCGGTGTGGGCGGTGACGACGGCGTCGAAGAACTCGACGTACTCGGCGTGCTGAGGCGTGGCGGGTTCCTCTCTGCCTGCCCGGGCTTGGGCCGCCGTGCAGGGGAGGGCTGTTGACGAGGGAGGCAGGGCGGCCGCAGGGGTGCGTGCCCTGGACGGCGTGCCGCGAGGCACTGCGGTCCGTGTGCACATGCTGGGTGGCGGGCGCGGCACGCAGAGGCCAGTCAGGGCCGGCGGTCAGCTCAGCGCGGGAGAGCGCTGTCAGATGTCGACGTGGGGGGGGGGGGGGGGGGGGGGAAGTGCCGTTGTCCGTCGCGGTGGTGGTGCTGCACCAGCCGGAAGACCGCTGCTGCTCCCACCAGGCGGGAGGGCGGCCCGGCTGGCTGAGCGCAGCGGGAGCAGCCCGTGGCGGTGCGGGTCGGGGCGCTTCGGGTGCGGTGATGGGGGCGGCGGCGGCCGGGCTGGGCAGGCTGGTTTCGGTGTAGGCGATGCGCTGGCGGAGGCTGATGCCGAGGTCGTCGAGGCTGAGGTGGATGGAGTTGTCCTTGGTCGCGGTGATGCGGCCTGTGGCCAGGACGGTGACTCCGCGGGTGAGGGATTCGGTGGCGTTGCGGGCGAGGTTCCGCCATGCGGTGCAGATGTAGGTGATCGGGTTCCCGTCCCGCCACGTCTGCGTGGCGGGGTCCCACTGCCGTGAGGTCTGGGCCAGCTGGAAGCGGCAGACGGCGAGGCCGGATGCGGTGAAGCGGCATTCGACGTCGCTGGTGACGGTGCCGGACACGTGCGTGGTCGGCGGGGACATGCGGGAACACCTCCGATACCAAATAATTGTGTGAGTTGGGATGGGGTCAATCCCCCTTGGCCGGCCCTCCTCGCCGGACCAGCCGCCGCAGTCATCGCCGCAACCGTGGTGGAACTGCGTGTGTCGGCGCGGCACCGCCGCAGAACACGGTGGAGTCCCCGACCTCGACCAGCAGGGCAACCGTGCCGCTGGGCTGGACGATCAACTCGTCAGCGGCATCGAGATGCACCGAGACCCGCATAGCACGGCGGTCCGCGTCCAGGTACGCGAAGACCAGGACTTTGGCGACCTCAAGGCAGGGCAGGCCCTCGTCGGCGCGGTCCGTCATCGGGTGGAAGACGGCCGCACTGTTGGCCTCGGCACACATCTCTTCGCCCGGGAAGCGGAAGCCGTCGGGGCCGGAGACAGCCGGTAGCGGCAGTTCGATGTCGTCGGCGTACAACGAGTAGCGCTCATCTGCTCGTTGTGCCCGCGGCCCGTAGTGCAGGCGGACGGCCGCACGGTCGCTGATCGGCGGGCAGTGCGGGATGCGGTCGTCCCCGGCCACGTTGTCCCAGTTGCTGCGCACACGCTGCGCCAGGCAGGCCAGCGCGGAGTTCTCGTCGGCCCACAGCGTCACCTCCTGCCCGTTCCGGTCCTCGCGGTGCGGCGCCCAGGCGCTGCCGACGATGGTGCGCGACGGCGCGGGCGGGCTGGTGAAGTCGAACCCCGCCAGCCACGCGTCGAGGATGCCGACGGTGTCGGCGCCGGGCCACTCGCCCGCGCGCTCGTGGAGCGCGGTCATCTGCTCGTGCAGGTCGATGACGGCCGCGCCCTCGGGCGTGGCCGGGTCAGGCGTGATCATGGAAAGGCTCCTTTGGGAAGGGATGGTCAGGGAGGGAAGGGTCACGGTGTGCCGTCCAGGAGGTCGTGCACCAGCGCCATCAGACGCTCCTGTTCGGCCGTGAGCGGGGCGGTGCGCAGGACGCGGGTGCGCAGGACGGGTACGTCGAGGCTGATGCCCGAGGGCGCGTCGATCTGGCCGGGCGGGAAGACCAGGCGGTAGGTGTGGGTGTGGATCATCCAGGCCTCGTAGCGGTCGGCCGGTTGGCCGTTGCGGGCGGCGTCGCCGTGGTCGGGGGCGAGGGAGGGGCAGGGGCAGGCCGGATCGGTGCAGGGCCGTCCGGCCGCGTGGCTGGCCAGGACGGGACGCTGGCGGTAGCGGGTGGCGGTGCCGTTGAGCATGGGGCAGTGCGCGGCGGTGTACGGAAGGCACTCGGGGTGCAGCGCGGGTTCCGGGCAATGGCCCTGGGCCACGTCGGCGGGGCGCACGATCACGAAGCACCGCTCGTTGAGTGACTGGCCACAGATCTGGCACAGGCAGTGCAGGAAGGCGGCACGGGCCCGCTCGGCGTCGAGACTCCCGAACGCCGCGTGGCCGTTATGGATCAGGGACACCCAGGGCACGACCAGCCCGCCGGCCAGCGGTCGACGTGCACAGCGTTGGGGGACCGGTGGCATCACTGGCTCCTTCGAATCGCGGGGATGGGGTTGCGCGCCTGGCCCGTGGCGTCGCTTCAACTGCTCTGTGGTGGGGGAGGGGTGGTGAGCAGGGTGTCCCAGTGGGCGTGGCGGAAGTCGGTGGCGGTGTGCAGGCGCAGGTGCAGCCAGCCGAGAGGTTGTCCGGCGTGCAGGACGGCTTCGGCGGCGATGGCGGCGGCCCGGGGATAGGCGGTGGCGTCGTCGGGGTCGGTGGCGGCCAGGATCAGGCCGGGGCGGTGGGGCATGTGGCGGAGCAAGAAGTGGGGGTAGCTGCGATCGTCCAGGATGACGAGGGGGGCTTTGTGGTAGGCCTCGCGGGTGAACACGGCGGACGGTGAGTGGTGCAGGGGGACGGGGCAGGGCAGCAGGCCGATGGGGTCGTGGTCGAGTCGGTCGCTGATGATCAGCACCGGCTGGCGGGGCGGGTCCGGGGCAGCGTGTGCGGGAGCGGACATGGCAGGTGACCCGTCGATTTTGTGAGAGGGCGGGACAGCCGGGCGGGCTGCCCCGCCGCGTGCGGGGGTCGGTCAGCCGAGCGGGAAGAGCACGAGGGCCCGCACGGCGCTGTCGGGGACGGTGGGGAACAGCTCGCGCAGTTCCGGGTCCTTGGCCAGCTGCTCGGGCAGGCGGAAGACGTCGCCGACCAGGCCGCTCAGGGTCGGCGCGTACCGGGAGTGGCTGTAGCTGGCCAACGGCGAGAAAGTGTTGCCCTCGGCGTCGCCGGAGAGCACCACGAGCGTGCTGCCGGGCAGGCGGCGCCAGTCGTTGCGGAGCAGCTGGCGCAGCACGGCCAGGGTGAGGGGTTGGTCGCGGGCGTCGGCGTCCACCGGGGATGCCGCCTGCGGGGAGTCGCTCATGGCTGCCTCTTTCGGGCGCGGGCCGGGTGGCGGGGACGCCCGGCTGGGGAGTGGGGACGGGGTGGCGCCTGCGTCGCGCCGGGCGGCGCGACGCAGGCCCGGGGGTCAGCTCTCGGTCAGTTCCAGACAGGAGAGCGGGACGCCGCTGCCGGGCAGACGGAAGCGCCGGACGTTCTCGGGGACGCGGTAGTGGCTGTTGCGCGGGTCGGCGCGCAGTTGCCGGGTGGATTCCTCGTCGAGCAGGAAACCGGCCCGGGTGCCGGTGCGGTTGCGTTCCTGCACGGTGCCCGTCTTGCCGCGCAGCAGCTTGGAGCGCAGTGCGGGGGTGATGCGGGCGCGGCGCCCCGACTGGATGCGGGCGAAGGCGGCCTTGTCGATGGCGCGGAGTCGCTGTGCGGCGGCTTCCTGGACTTGTGCGACGGCTGCGGCGTCGGGCAGCTGTCCGATGAAGGTACGGACGTCGTCGATCGTGGGGGGCATGCTGGTTCGCCTCTCTGTGCGGAGGTGGACGACCGGCCGGGCACGGGCCGTGCCCGGCCGCAGGGGTGGTGAGGGGGAGGGGCGGATGGTCAGGCGGCGGCGGTCCGGTGGCTGGTGAGGGCCTGCTGCTCGACCTCGGAGAGCTGGTAGCTGCCGTTGTCGGCCTGACCGAGGGATTCCAGGAGCAGCAGGTAGCGGGCCTGGGGTGCGGTGAGGGACGACCATGCCTTGGGCTCGCGGATGTCGTACTCGCACGCCGCCGCGACGTGGGCGAACACAGCGTTCACCAGGCGTGCCTTGGGCAGGTGCACCGCCGTCTCGGCGAGGTCGGCCTTGGGCTCCTTGACTCCCAGGAAGCGTGCGACGGTCTCGGTCTCCCGTTTGTCGGCCCAGGAGCTGTAGAAGCCGGGGAGGGTGAGCAGGATGTTCTGGGCGAACACCCGGGCCGCGTCCGGCAGGGCCTTCATGCGCACGAGCCGGGTGATGAACTGCTGACGCGGCCCGGCGGCGGCCTTCCACGCCCGGTTGCACGAGATGACCCTGCGGCGTTCCTCGGCCTTGTGCTCGTCCGCCTCGGTCCGGGGTTTCTTGGGCTGCGGGCGGACTTTGTGGCCGTAGGCGGCCGGGTCGGCGCAGTGCCACACGGGCCGGTGCTCGTCGTCCAGGCGGGCGCTGTGGCCGGGGCAGTTGCGGTGGTTGTCCTCGGTGAGCGGGTTGCCCAGCCCGGTGGTGAGCTCCGCCAGGGGGCGCGAGGGGTCTTTCTCGTAGGACGGCACCCGGCCCAGCAGCGGGATGTTGGCCTCCTTGAGCTCCTCCTCGGCCTTGGCGCGGGTCTGGGCGTCGGCCTGCTCGGCGCGCAGCAGCGCCACCTCCTGGTCCCAGTGGCCGCGACCGCCGCCCCCCTCGTCCTGGTCGCGCTGGAGTGCCCGCATCAGCCGGTTCTCCGCGCCGCGCACGGGTTCGACCTCGGCGAGCTGGGCGGTCTGCTCCAGGTCCATGCCTGCGGCCGCCGTACGGCGCAGGGTCGCGTCGTTGAGTGCTTGGGCGACCTTGGCCTGCCGGACGGCGTTACGGCTGACGCGCAGGGCCTTGGTGGCCCGGCGCTGGTCCACCTCGCTCATGTCGATCAGGGAGAGTTCCTGGGCCCGCAGGGTGTCACGCTCGCTCATGCCCTCGCGGTGGTCGTTCTCCACCAGGGACAGGAACCGCGTCCAGCCGTCGCGGCCGACCAGGTCCTCGCGTACGTAGGCCCTGATGGGGCGGGCGGGGCGGGTGTCCTGTGCGGCGGTCGCATTGGCGGCCTGCGCGGCCTGGGCGCGCCGCCAGCCCTTGAAGACGCTGTAGGTCCCGTCGGGCCGGGGCCGGACGCTGACGGGCTCTTCCACGCCGAGTTCCTTGACCGAGGCGATGAGCTTGTCGTCCGGCTCGGTGTCGGTCTCGCGCGCGTTGCACTCGTCACGCACCAGCAGCGCCGGGTCGAGGAGGACGAACTGCCGGACGTCTTCCTCGTGTTCGACGTGCTCTTTGGTGGGGTTGGTGGGGGTCAGGACGGCGGTAGCCATGGGGTGCTCCTTCTGCGTGCCGCGTCGGCGTATCGGCGGGGGTCAACCCGCATCACTAATAAAATAATAGTGTGAGAGTCTGAAAGGGGTAGATACCCGCTGACCTGCGGGGATCCCGCATTTGCCTGCCGCCCTCGGACTCAACTGCCGGGAGTGTGGAGCGTGTTCGGGCGCGGGGTGCGGGCGGTCTCCTCGGGTGCCGGGCTCGGGTGCCGACTGCGGCGGTGGGCGGCGCGGGTCTCGGCCTCCAAGCCGGGGCGCTGCCGGGCGGCCGAAGGCAGCAGCGCGTACCGCACGTCCATGGCCCGGGTGAGAATGCCCAGTTGCTGGCCGGACAGCACCCGCGGGCCCCGTCCGTCGGCGCCCGTGGTGGCCGGCAAGTCTTCAGCCGCCGGGACCTCCTCGGCGCGCTGGTGCACCGGCCGGGTAGGGGAACCGGCAAGGCGCGGCGTGCGGGCGCATGAAGCGCCCGCACGGACCGGCGGTCAGGGTTTGAGGTGGGTGACCAGCCGGGCGGGCAGGTAGACGTGCAGGACGTCCTCGTGTCCGGGCGGGTCCAGGGCCGCCAGCCGTCTGAGCGCCTCAGCCAACTCCGCATCGGCGTCCGCCTCTTCGGCCAGGGACTCCCCGCCCGCCGGTACGAACGTCACCGTGGTCGTGCTGTGCGTGAGGTCGGGGGCCTCGTCGGTGCTGGCGAATGCCGCGATGCGCGGGCTCCAGCCGACGCACATGCCTTCCGGCGTGCGCTGCTCCGTCGCTGTGATGTAGGCGGCGATCACTGGGCGGCCCTGATCGGGCTGCTGGGCAGCGAGCGCCATGACGCGGTCGACCACGACCTGCCGCCACCCCTCCTCGGCGGCGAAGAGGGCTTCGACGATCAGCGCGTCCAGAGCCCTGGGTGAGAGGCGGCGCAGCGCGTCGCGCATGGGCGGCTCGGCCGGTGCGGTCAGGAGTTCGTCCAGTTCTGCGGGCTTCACGGGCGGTGTCCTTCCTGGGGTGCGGCCGCGGCGGACGGTCCTGCCGTCCGTGCGCCCGCACCCTCACTACATAAAATAATAGTGTGTATTTTGGGGGTGTGAACCCACCTCTGAGCTGCCGCTATTCGCGGTCCGGATAGGGCGGGAGAGGGAAGCTGCGCCGGGGGTCGATCCGTGCGCACCGCTCGCAGTAGGCGGTGATGCGGTTGGCGGTGCACTCGCCCCACCGGCACTCGAAGGCCTCGCGCGGCCCGCACAGCAGACACCGCCGCAGCACGATACCGTGCAGCTCGCACGGCTCCCAGCACGCCCGCTCGGGCAGGGCTTTGAGCGCAGGGCGCTCACGCTCCAGACGGGCAAGGTCGGCGACCGGGAAGGACACGTCCGCGTCGCGCACCCAGCGGGGCGACAACTGGCCGAAGCGCTCGGGTGTGGTGGAGAACGGCTGGCAGGCAGGACTGAACACCATGGCCAGATGACCGTCGCGGACGAGCGCTTCCAGGCGGCGGTGGCTGGACTCCCGCGTCAGGGACAGCATTTCGTCCCGGCGCAGGCTCCAGGCATACCCGTACCGGCGCAGAATCCGCCGCTCGGCGGCCGCCGGACCGCTCTGAGCCATGTCGAGCGCCTCCACGGCCGCGACGGCGGCCGTCGGACTGGAAGCCACCTCCCGCGCAGCGGCCTCCGCTGCCGGGCGGGTGGCGTGGCTGCTGAGCGCGTACCCGTGCAGCGTGTCCACGACCTCGTGGACTCCCCCGTGCTCCGCCACGGTGTACCTCACGGGCGGCTGGGCTCGGCGTCGGGGCATGGCGGCACTCCCTCTGCGGCAACAGGGCGGACAAGCGGGGTGTGCGGCCCGGCCTCGCCGTGGTGCGGTCCTCGGCGGGCGGGCAGTGGCGTGTAGGAGGAGTAGACGAAGTGGCCCAGCGCGCGCAGCGCGCCGGCGGTGCGCTCCACGGCCTCGGGGCCGTCGCCGGTTGGCCGGGCGTACGCCTCGATCTCGCCGTTCCAGACGAATCCCTCGCCGGTCAGCATCGCCACGGTGTCGGGCGTGAGGTCATCGGGACATCGGGGGGCTGCGACGAGTCCGTGCGCGGGGTCGGGTACCACGAGGAACACAGGAGTCTCCTTCCGTAGCGGGGCTGCCTGAAGAGAGCAGCCCCACGGCGCGGGCCGACTGCTGGTCAGTCGGTGGTCACGGTGAGGGTGTCGTCGGCTTCCAGGACGGCGAGGGCGGCACGGATCGCGGCACGCGTCTGCGGGCTCGGCACCGAGTAGGGGAAGGCCAGGGCGTGCACGGCGGTGTCCAGTTCACCGTCGGGCATCGGCAGCGTGACGCCGCTGCGATAGAGGGTGAGAGCGGTCGCGGTGGCGACGCGGCTGCGGTTGTAGGCCACGGCCTCCCCGGCGCAGACACCGGTGCCCAGTGCTTCGCGGGCGGTGGGCGGGAGCGCGGTGACTCCGGCACCGAAGGGACGGACGGGCAGGCGCAGGTGGGACGGCCGCACCAGGCGGCGCAGTACGCGGAGCATGGCAACTCCCGGGCTCGAAGCGGGCGGAGAGGACGGGCGACGGAGCGCTCGCGATTCGGCGGTCTGTGCATGCCCGCGTCGCATGAGGGCGGCGGCAGCCCTGCGGCGCAGGGGGATGAACGCCCCCTCGCAACAGTTATAATAGTGTGTTCTCTGGTGTGGGGAACCCGCCACTGACCTGGCGGTCTCGCGCCCGTACGGCTGCGGCGAACGCCGCCAGCATGGGGACCATGCAGTCGGGGCGGCCGGACGCGTCGACGCCCACCTCCTTGCCCGAGGGCCCGATGACGACCAAGACGCTGTCCAGCAAGGCGGGACCGCTGTGCCCGGGCGGGCGGAACGCGTGCTCCCAGAGGATCTTGGTGCTCCGATGCCGCTCGGTGACCCCGGCGCCGGGAAGTGCACCGGCCACGGCGTCAGCGACGGTACGCCGGGCATCGCTCTCCGCTGCCTGAGAGCGGCGAGTTCCCCGGCGCGCTCAACGGCCTGCGTGTGCAGCGGGTAGAGCCGCCGGGTGATCTCGTGCGCCACATGACGGGCGCTGCTGGCCGTGACCCCGATCGACGGCGGACTCACCTGGGACCCGTCCGGCAGGGCCGCAGAGATCGTCAGGCGGCCGGGCTGCCGGTTGCTCTGGCGCAAACTCAGGGCGCGGCCGTCGCCGTCGACGATGAGGCGGACCAGACCCCTTCCCGGTACCGGCGGCGGGGCTGTGCGGCAATGCGTGCCCAACTCCCGCGCCACCTCGTCGGCGAACGCGTCAAACTGTGACTGGGTGGTCAGGTTCTGCGGCGAGGCCACGACGTCACTCCTTCGGTCGGGGTGGAGGGGGATCGGCGCGCGCGGGTGCGGCCGCGTTCTGGCCCCGACGCTCGGCGTCGCGGCGGAAGTCCTCGGCGGTGTAACCGGTGCTGCACCGTGGTTTGCACAACTGGCCGGGCGGCGCGCCGCATGTCTCGCACCAATCATCGAAGTCCTCTGGGCGCCAGGGGCGCAGTGCGCCCGTCATGCGGGCAAGTAGCGGATGTGCTCGGCGACGGCCCGGGCGGAACTGACGGGGCTGGAGTGGCTGTTCTCGGCGCATCGCGCCTGCCACAGGCTCGCTGGCTTCGACGGGGTGATCTGGTTGCTGGTGGCCGGGCTGATGGTCCAGCGGCGGCCGTGGGGGTCGGTGGCGGTGTAGGTCAGGAACTCGGGGCGGTCCTGGTGGCCGTTGTCCTGCCAGGACAGGCCGGCGGACGTGAGAGCGCGGCCGAGCTGGGCGCAGCGTTCGGGGGTGATGTGGCCGAAGGTGGCCATGGCAAGTCCCTTCTGCACCAGCGGGGTGGGGCGGACGGATGGCTGGTCAGGGGCGGCCGGAGGGCCGGGGCTTGTGGTAGCGGTACAGGAAGCGCGCGGCCCATTCCCTGCTGGCGAAACCAGGGATTCCGCCGCCGTTGCCCGGATGGCTGGCGGGGTACTCGGCAACCCACTTGCATGCGGCGGGATCTCGCCAGACGACTCCATAACTGGTGCTGCGGTCGTGGCGGTCGAGGACCCGGTACCCGAACGAACCGGGATTGGCGGTGAACATGAACTCCTCGATCATCACGGTCCTTTCGGTCGTTTCCGGGGTGCCGGAGGGGGCGGTGCGTGGGAGGGACACCCCCTCCCATAACACTCATAATAGTGTGGTCATGGGTGGTGTGAACCCGCCTTTGACCTGGGGTTTGAGGGAGGCACGGTTCAGCGCCGGAGTGGAGAAGAGCCAGGAGTGAGGCGGGCGGGCGGTGGTTGGTGGTCGCGGTAGTCGGCCACCTTCACGTAGCCGCCCGGCATCGTGTCCAGGCGCAGTTGGTCGGGTCCCCAGTTCTCGACCACGTCCGGCGGAAGGTTCTCGATGTCTTCCGCCTCAACCTGGCAAGCCCAGCCTGTCAGCTCTGCGCCGAACAGCCGCTGCCATTCCAGCAGGACCGGAAAGAGCTGCCCGACGTCGTCGACCAGAGCGACCGCACGGGACTCGTGCGGGTTGGGACACTCGGCGAAGGCGGGGGCGCCGGGGCGGCAGCGCTCACCCAAGGTCATCAGCCAGCGCATGATCACACCGACTCCCGCGATTCGGGGCGTGCCTGGGCTCGCCGACGGCGGATGCCGTCGCGCTGCTCGGTGCGCGTGCGGTAGCCGTACACGGTGATGGTGGGCCTGTCAGCCACGGTCCTCCTCCTCTTCTGAGGCGGTGAACTGGGGCAAGAGCGGTGCGTCGTAGACCTCTCGCCACACGGCGGGAGCGCCGGGGCAGGGGATGACGGCTTT
The DNA here is from genome assembly GCF_041435195.1 of Streptomyces sp. NBC_00224. NCBI lineage: Bacteria > Bacillati > Actinomycetota > Actinomycetes > Kitasatosporales > Streptomycetaceae > Streptomyces > Streptomyces sp. NBC_00224. Next base: position 4,105 of record NZ_CP108106.1, on the reverse strand, counting down.
TTTGAGCTCGGCCGTGTCGATGGGGTGCAGCCACCCGTTCTCGATGGTCCAGCCGCACGCAAGGGGGCGGGGGTCAGCGGCGGTGGTGGCCACCAGGACGGCGCTGCGGACGGTGCTGCCCTCCAGCGCGAACACGAGCAGGATGCGCAGGGCGTAGAAGGCTTCGTCGTCCAGCACCGCAAGGCGCACCGGGATGTCATCGGTGCAGAGATTGCCGATGGACAGGTCGACGTGACCCCGCAGGAACGCCCCGTCAGTTCGTTCGGCCACGAGACTGATTTGGTGTTCGCCGTCACCCAGGGCCAGAACCAGAGCGGCGAGCGCGGTCAGGGACCGTTCCATTGCGGCCGCCGCGGCGGCGTCGTCGGGACGGGTGAGTTCCGGGCGTGCGGGCATGCTGGTCCTCCTTGTGAAGGGACGGGCGGTGAGCACCGGGGGCGGTGGGCCGCGCCCGTGGGGCGGTGGAGTCTTCCGGGCGCGCGCTCTGCTCCGCAGACGGGTTGCGCTGCCGCTACGCGGCAGGGGACGGGGGCGCGCTCCGCGCTCTCAGGAAGGGGCGGGGAGCGCTCCGCGCTGGGCGCCGGCCGGTGCCCGCCCGGACGCCTGGGGCGCCCCGACCGGTGCGGGGCGGACTATAGGCCCGTGCGGGCCGGGCTGGGGGAGGTGCCCGGCCCGCACGGGGGTCTGTCAGCCGTGGGCGGCGGCCGCCGTGAGCGCGGGCAGTGCGAGCGCTTCCAGGGCGGCTGCCTGGTCGGCGTCGGTAAGGGTCTGTGCGGTCGACGTGATGGCCTGCATCACGCCCCCGGCCGTGACCTGACCGCCCCGGATGAAGTGGGCAAGGATCCTGTCCTTGGCCTCAGCACCGATGCTGAGCGACTTGGTGACGTGCTCGATCGTCTTCGTCGGCTCGGCCAGCGGTTTCCCGGCCGCATCCTCCATTCCCCGGACCTTGGCCTCGACGTACTCCCGCGACAGGAAGGTGCGCACGGCGTCGGCGGTCTTGGATGTGATCAGTTCCAGCGTCTTGCGCTGAGTCTGGCCGGACCAGGACACGACGCCTTCGTCCTGCTTGCCTCCCAGGTGCACGGCGCGCATCACGTCCTGCGTCATGGTCAGACCGTTGCGGCATACCTGGATCACCGCGCGCGGCGTGATGGTGTACGCCCCGGAACCGACCTCACTGTTGGTGATCACGAAACCGGCCGAGACCACCGGCAGCTGGTCACCACTGCGCTCGTCGAACGGGGAGCGGTAGCCGCGCAGCAACTCGCGGGCCTGGACGGCGACCGCTTCGGACTCGACGCGCACGTACATGCGCCGGTCCGTCAGATCGCAGCCGGTGATGCGGGTCGGGTGGCCGGACTGCTGGACCCCGTCCAGCGCGGCGAGCAGCATGTCGAGGTTGTCCATCCGCTTGTAGCTGTCGGACAGCAGCGCGCGGGCCACTCCCTCACTGGGCGCCATGCCGGGGCCATTGTCGCCCCGGAACGCACGGAGCATGTAACGGCGGTCCGGCTCCTCACGCAGCCACGTGTTCACGTTCTCGTCCAGCAGCGGGACGTTCTCGGTACGCATGCGGCGCAGGTAGGCGAGCGGGATGCGGAGCTTGTCCGCGATCCCCTCGTCCGCCACGGCGGTGGGCCGGTAGATCCCGTCGACGTCCGTCACACCGTCCTCGGTGATCAGGGACTCGATGCCGTCGACGTGAACGTTGCCCTCACGGAACCGCAGCGCGGACCCGGACACGATCACGTCCAGCTTGCGCCGGTTCTGGTCCTCCAGGATCCGGACCAGATCGCCCGTGTCGGCGTTGCGGGCGCCCATGGGAGCCACGCTCATAGCGCGCTCGGCGAACTGCTGAGTCATGCGGTGTTCTCCCCTTCGTGTTGGCTTCTGCGGTGCGGGGCCCGGGGTCACCGGCCCCCGCACAAATCCAATAATAGTGTGTTGCAGGGGTGGGTAAACCCACCCCTGACCAGCACACTCAGACCGGGATGCGGTGAACGGGCAATGGCGTCAAGCTCGAACGACGCACCGACCCCACCACCGGCACGGGCACACCCCCGAGTACATCGACCTCCTCGCACAGGTCGTACCGCAACTCCGGCACACCTCCGTACGGGTCTGCGTACGTGTGGATCGCGCACACCCAGTACGTGCCGTGACAACGCCTCACGCTGCCGTGATAGTCCACCTGCTGCCACAGCGTGGGCCCTTCGGACTGCCGAACACCCACCCGCCCCGACCTCAGCCGCCGGAAGGCACGCCGTACGCTCTCCTGGTCGACCGGGACACCCGCCACTGCCGGGGCGGTGTGCCCCGTACGCACTGCCGACGCCCAACCGAGCACGAAAAGCGGCAGGATCGCGTCGAACTGCTCCAACGGCACCCGCAGCGTCCCCGGAACACCCCGGCTGCGCGCCCACTCCCGTAGTGCGTGCTCAGCCTGCTCGGCCTCGTCCTGCGTCACCGGCTCGCCGGTGCGGTCGATCACCTGGCTCTCTTCCATGATCCCTCTTCCCTCCAACAGGGAGCCCGGAAAGGCGAAATCGTTCCGGGCCCCACTCCGCCGTGGTGGCTGACCGGTCAGAAGATGGAGACGATGAACTCCGACCAGTGGTAATGCTCGAAGAACGCCAGCGGAACCAGCGCGAAGATCCCCGCCAACAGGTAGTCGTCGACCTTGGACCACGTCCGGTAGGCCGCGTGCCCCATGCTCTTGCGCCACGTGATGTCCACCGCGATCTCACACCCCAGAGCACTCGGATGGAACTCACGATGGATCCGCCCCAACTTCCCCCCAGGGCGCGACACGTGGACGTGGTGGGTCCCATCGGCCCGCTGAGAGATCCGCTCGAACTTCCACGCCTGTCCGGCCGCCGCCCCCGCCTGTCCACGAAGGGTCCGGCCCGCCGGGATTTCCTCGCCGGTCACACACGACACGAGCTTCATGATCAGTCCCCTTTCCGATCACGGTGCGTGGAGCCCCCCGGGGCTCGAACAGCAAGGTCTTCCAAACCCCGGGGGAGAATGCTTGCGCCTACTTCAGGAACCCGCGAGAGGTGAGGAATTCAGCCGTAATGTGCGCGACCCCACGCGGCTTGTAGATCTGCGGGAACCGCCGCATCTCCACTTCGGTGCGCCCAATGGCGTCGGGCTCCGGCAGCTGGTGAACGAGCCGGTAGGGACGGTCGCCGGTCGGCATTTCGAGCACGACCGCACCCGCCGTGGTTTCGAACCGAATTCCGGTGTAATTCGCGTCGGCGTTGTGCACGATGCTCGCTCCTGCCCGCTGGCAGATCAGGGGCAGGAAGTTCGCGATCGTGCGGGCCTGAATGGCCGGGCCGGTCATCGGAGCATCCGTACCGCCCTTCACCCGGCGGACGATTCCGTCAGAGATCTTGATCTCCACGTCTTCCCCTTCGATGGACTTCTGCGGCCCAGGGGGTCGCCTCCCCCAGGACTTCATATAATAGTGTGTCTTGCTTCTTGGGGGAACCCCCCTGCGTAATCCCCTGCGCTATCCCCTGAACGATCTCCTGACCTCGCCAGACCACCCACCTACGATTGCCCCAGGTCAGAAGCCCATTCACCCGTGGTTGGGGTGCTGACATCCCCTCTGCTGCCGCTCTCCCTGCCCGAATGAGAGAAAAGGGTGGGGCGGGCATGGGCTGCGCGGCGGCCTCGGGGATCGGGGCGGGCTTCGTGGGTTTGCGCGTCGGCAGAGCCTCCGCGCGGCCGTTGGCGTGGCCCACAGGGCCACGGGAGGGGGCATGGAGGTAGCCGCTTGAGCGGGCGAATCCTCACACGAGGCAGTTTGGTTGACCAAATAGAAGAGGCAGAACGGGATATCAGAACAGCAAAGCAGATCTGAATCACACGTTTTTGACGGATCATCAAAAACGCAGAGGGAGCCGGAAAACGGCCCGCCCCTAACCCCCCAGCCAGACAAAGGAATTCGCGGAGCGAATTCCGCAGGCCGAATTGCGGAGCAATTCGTGCCGCTGCCAACGGAGTTGGCAGCAATTCCGGCGAAGCCGGAATTAGCCGCGCGGAGCGCGGCATCTTTCCCGCCGCGTAGCGGCGGCGCGTCATGTCTGCGTAG